>CAVPYW010000003.1:0-1729358 GCA_963710055.1 uncultured Chitinophagaceae bacterium
CTGAAATAAATTTATTGAATGATGAAGAATTGGCAGCCATAATAAAAAAATCGGTACGGCAAGAAATGTGTATGACCGTAGAAGATCTTTTATCAAGAAGAACAAGACAATTATTGCTGGATGCAAAAGTTGCGGTGAATAAAGCTCCTGTTGTTGCTGCAATGATGGCGAAAGAAATGAATAAAGATGACAACTGGATCAATCAACAAATCAATAACTTTAATGCAATTGCAAAGAATTATATACCAAAACCAAACTGACAATTTATGCACTCTCCTTTTTTTACCGAATTCATCGGAACGGCTATCCTCATCATTTTTGGCTCCGGTGTTGTAGCCAATGTTGTTTTGAACAAAACAAAAGGAAATAACAGCGGCTGGATAGTGATCACATTTGGCTGGGGCATGGCCGTGTACATGGGTGTATCTGCCTCGATGGCGCTGGGTGGTGTCGGGCATATAAATCCCGCAGTTACGCTTGCTTCTGCCCTGCTGTCAACAAATGCGGATATGAGTATCGTACTTAAAATGATCGCCGGGCAATTTGCAGGAGCTATTGTCGCATCGATCATTGTTTACGTTGCATACAAACAACATTTTGATGAAACAGAGGATAAGAATTTAAAACTGGCCGTGTTTGCTACAGCTCCTGCTATCAGGAACCCGACATGGAATCTTTTCACCGAGATCATCGCCACATTTATATTGGTATTCGGCGCTTCTCTTCTTTCTACACCAGAAAGCAATGCAACGTCGCAATTGGGAGCATTGCCGGTTGGATTATTGGTTTTGGCCATTGGATTATCCTTAGGCGGCCCAACAGGATATGCGATCAACCCTGCAAGAGATCTTGGTCCACGCATTGCGCATTTTATTTTACCTATAAAAAATAAAAGAGACAGCGACTGGAGTTATAGCTGGATACCGGTTGTGGGACCGATCATCGGGGGATTATTGGCAGTATTTATTTTTAAACAATTTTAAAATGAAAAGCATTTTCCTGTTGCTTATTGCATATTGCCTGTTGCCAATTGTTTCAAAAGCACAGGATGCCGAAGCCAAACTGAAAGAATTAAAAATAGAATTACCAACTCTTAGTAAACCTATTGCCAATTATGTAAATGTTGTGCGCAGCGGTAATTTATTATTCCTTTCCGGTAAAGGGACTTCCAATGCACAGGGAGTTTATATTACCGGTAAAGTTGGAAAAGATCTTACGCTTGAACAAGGACAGGAAGCAGCAAGATTAACCGCCATCAATCAACTGGCAGTATTAAAAACAGAGTTAGGCGATCTGAATAAAGTAAAACGCATTGTAAAAGTATTGGGCATGGTGAATTGCGAATCGGATTTCAAAGATCATCCCAAAGTGATCAATGGTTTTTCCGACCTGATGGTTGAAATATTTGGTGAAAAAGGAAAGCATGCCCGTTCTGCTGTTGGCATGTGTTCGTTGCCGATGAATATGGCGGTGGAGATTGAGTTGGTGGTGGAAGTAGAATAGTTATAAATAAAATTTGATCATCGTTTTACGCAACGTTCTCTAAAAACCAGTTGTCAGATAGATATGAAGAAAATAATAGCCCTATTCATTCTTAGCTTTTCAACAGGCACAGTTTTTTCCCAAGTAAAAATTTTCCTGGAAACAGGTGTCAATAGTTCAGTTCCCGCTTTTGAAGGCCGGACGAAAGGCGGTTCTGCAAAAGAAGGCAGGGCCGGCTTTACTGCTTCTGCCGGTATCATCAATAAACTGGGAAATAATTTTCAATTGAATAACCGGTTAAGCATTATTACAAAGAATTTTCATGAATCGTTTTTTGTCGGCCCCGATTATTCCGGAACAATTACCATTTGTCGGGCCTGCAATATCATTTGCTGGTAGAAAAAGATCTTTCCCCAAAAAAGAAATTGCATTTCATTCCTTTTGCCGGCGTATATACTACACTTCATACAGGCGGTGAGTTGAATTACCAGAATACCACCATTGCCGGGCCCATTGAAGGTTCAAGAGACCTGGACTTTAATAAAAACGGTGATCTTTCAAAATGGGATGCAGGGCTGACCGCAGGCGCAAGGTCACAATGGAAGAGAATTGGTTTGAGTATTGTGTATGATATCGGTTTGGTAAAGATCGATATGAATGCCAAAGCCAAATGGAGTACGGTGCATTTTACACTGGGTTATTTCTTTAAATAAGAATTCCTAATTCAAAGCTTCCAGAATTATCCCGCAGGCTTTTTTTATTTGTGTTTCGGAAATGACCAGCGGTGGCGATATCCGTAAACATTGCGGGGCAAATAAGAACCAGTCGGTCATTAACCGGTTGGACAAACAAGCGTCAATTATTTTTTTATTCGTCACAAACGAATCAAACTCCATCGCAATCCATAAACCAAAAGAGCGGATCGTTTTTATTTTTGGATGATTCAATAATGAACGAAATAATTTTTCTTTTTCAGCAATTGTATCAATAATGGACAACGGAACGGAGTTCCGGCTTCCGGTCAATACATTCATTGCCGCTATACCGGCTGCGCAACAAACCGGGTGACCGCCAAAGGTGGTAATATGCCCGAGCACAGGGTTTGCTGTCAATGCATCCATCAATTCTTTATCAGCAATGAAGGCGCCAAGCGGCATGCCGCCTCCCAATGCTTTTCCCAATAATAAGATATCCGGAAAAATATCAAAATGCTCAAAGCCCCAGAATTTGCCCGTTCTTCCAAAACCGGTTTGTATCTCGTCAAGTATTAAAAGCGTACCGGTCTCCGTACATTTTTTTCTTAATGCCTGCATCCATTCTTTTGAAGGAACGATGATGCCCGCTTCGGCTTGTACAGGTTCGGCAATTACGCAGGCTGTTTGTTCTGTTATCGATCGCAATGAATCAAAAGAATTGTATCCCAGATGTGATACATCCGGCAATAAGGGACGAAATGCATTTCTCCAATATTCATCCCCTATCACACTCAATGCGCCTTGTGTAGACCCATGATAGGAATTATTAAAAGCAATGATCTGTGTTCTGTTAGTTACTCTCTTCGCCAACTTCATTGCTCCTTCCACTGCTTCGGCGCCGGAATTGGTAAAATAAACTGAATTGAGTGAAGCCGGTAAATGATCCGTCAGCAGTTTTGCATATTGTACCTGTGGTGATTCGACAAATTCTCCATAGACCATTACATGCAGGTAAGCATCGAGTTGTTTTTGTATCGCTTCGATAACCTTGGGATGACGATGCCCGATGTTGGCCACGCTGATGCCGCCGATAAGATCGATATATTCATTTCCATTTACATCATAGAGCAAGCAACCTTCTGCTTTTGCTATTTCAAAAGCCATTGGTGAAGGCGATGTTTGAGCAACATGACGTAAAAAAAGTTCCCGCTGGTTCATTTAACCGCAAAGAACGCAAAGGGTGCGCAAAGAGGCAAGGAAATTCTCTAATTTGCAGTAGCCATTTCTCGCAGCGAACGCAAAGGTGCAGCGACGCAACGTTTTGGTTCGCATTCTTTGGGGCTTTGCGTGAAATTGCTCAATAACGAACCGGACGATGAAGAGTGCGACGCAACGAAGATCATCCGTGTTAATGTCGCTGGTAACATAAAAATAATTTCAATGCCCATTATACTTCCCGTAGAAAATAAACACCCGCAATTTGGTAACAATACTTTTATTGCCCCCAATGCAACGATCGTTGGCGATGTGATCGCCGGTAATGATTGCAGTTTTTGGTTCAATACAGTCGTACGTGGCGATGTGAACTTTATCAGGATCGGCAATAAAGTAAATGTGCAGGATGGCGCCTGTATCCATTGCACTTTTCAGCGATATGGCACAACAATTGGGAATAATGTTTCGATCGGGCATCATGCCATCGTACACGGATGCACTTTGCATGATAATGTCCTGATCGGGATGGGAGCCATTGTGATGGATAATTCGGTAGTGCACAGCAATACGATCATTGCTGCCGGGGCTGTTGTATTGGAGAATACGATCTGCGAAGCCGGGAGCATATATGCGGGTGTGCCTGCCAAAAAAGTAAAGGATATTTCTGAAGAACTGATACATGGCGAGATCAACCGGATCGCTGATAATTATGTGCGGTATGCAGATTGGTTCAGGGAGAAGCCGTGAGTCGGAAGTCATTAGTCGATAGCCGGATTTCCGAAGGAAATGATTGAACGTAAAACTCTTGACTCAAGACTAACGACTAATGACTAACGACTGAAAACTCGTAGCTTTACTATAGTATCAGCAATTTATTTAATTTAACTTCGTTACGTAAATAACCACATTGCTATGAAAAGCCTCCGACTACTTACCATCGCCCTGAGCGCTATGCTCCTATTTTCTTCCTGTAAAGTATTTGGCAATCTTTTTGGCAAAAAAGAAAAGACCGGTTGCCCGACCAATGGCAAAAATGTAGGTGCCGAAAAAATACTAAGCGGCGATCCCAAAGCAAGCAAGGCCGCCAAAAAAGCAAAAAAGTTCAAAAGTTAACGTGCTGTTCATGCAGCTATAAATTCTACCTCCCGGTCTTATGAAAAAACAAAATACCCTTTACCATGAGTCTCACCCTACGAACCAACCTTGGCTGTACCGAAGCCGTGATCGCCGATGACGGTGGATTGAAACAATTCTACCGTGTTGCCAATATCCTGAGCCAGGATTTTGACATCAAATTTTCCAACAAAGAAGACGATTTTGATACCATTGACTGGGAATTCCGGTTCAAAGGTCATAACCTGACCCTGCACTACAGTATCTACAATGGTATATCGCTATTCCCAACCAAGACCCGTGATGCCCTGAGCAAGGACAACAAGGCAGTGGTGGAACTGGCGAATGTACTGGAAGGAAAACTTTTTAGCAGCGATCAAAGAAATATTGCATAAGCAGATAATAGATGATAACTAAAAGATAATAGTTATCGTGCTACCTGTGTTTTCGTACGCAACACACTTCCTCTCCTTTCAATTATTGTATTTTGAATCCAGCTCTAGTGCTACTATCAGCTTCGTTGCGTCGCACTCTTGTACTTCCTGTTCATTACTCAGCAACCCACCCCAACTTCTCACAGCAATACGCTAACTCAATTCGCCCCTCCAGGGAGGGGAAGCGTCCTCAATTAAAATAGTTTTTCTTTTCTGCCGCCGAATAGCAGAGTTATAGATCCCCTCCCGGGAGGGGCAAAGTGTTGTGTGTGAAAAGATCTTTAACGGGGTGGGACAAATTATTATCTATTCATTTTTCGTTATTATCTGCTAATAGCTTTTCTGCTCTATCGAATCCAAAATTCCCAGGTAACTAATATACCGGTCCTCGTGTATCTCTTCGTTTACAACTGCTTCTTTAATAGCACAACCCGGTTCATTATAATGTAAACAATTATTGAACTGGCAATCGTTCAGCCTGTCCCTCATTTCAGGAAAATAATGAGAAAGCTCCTGCTTGTCTATATCTACCAATCCAAATTCCCGCATGCCGGGAGTATCGATGATCCGCCCGCCGAATGGCAGGTCGAACATTTCTGCAAATGTGGTGGTATGTTGTCCTTTGCCGCTCCAGCCGCTGATCTCGCCTGTCTTTAAATTCATTTCCGGGAAGATCACATTCAGCAAAGATGATTTTCCTACTCCGCTATGGCCGCTTATTAAAGTGGTTTTATCTTTCAGTAATTCCATTACATCCTCCATTCCTTCTTTTTTTTCAGCGCTTACCAGTAACACAGTATAACCAACAGCTTCATATATCTGTTTCCATTGTTCATATTTTTCGAGCTCCTTCTTTTTATACAGGTCAGATTTATTAAAAACAATAAAAGGCTTTACATGGTACATTTCAGACGCCACGAGGAAGCGGTCAATAAATCCCTGCGAAGTGCGGGGTTCTTTGATCGTTGCCACCATCATCGCCTGGTCAAGATTGGCGGCAACAATATGATGCTGGTGTTTATGCCGCGGCGATTGCCGGTTGATATAGTTGTTGCGGTCCTTTATTTCATTGATCACCGCCGAAGCTTCTGAATTATCTTCCAGTTCCATTTCTACAATATCGCCTACGGCAACGGGATTGGTGGAGGTGATATCATCGATCTTCATCACACCTTTCATCCGTGCATTATGAAATTTGCCCGCTTCATCTTTTACGATATACCAGCTTCCGGTCGATTTATAAACGATAGCTTTCATTAACTACGATTAACAGATTAATATAATTAACAGGAAAGATAGAATAATTCCTATGTGTAACTATGTTCCTATGATCCTATGTAGTGAATTTTTTCGCATCACGGGAACTTTCTGAACACAGTGAAGCGAAGCAATACTTCCAAAAAAAGAAAAGCCAGGGCAGCTAAAACAAAAGGTAAATACCGTTCTTCAAATCGTATAGTAGTAATGACCTCAACCTTTGATTTTTCCAATTGGTCTATCTGGTTATAAATATTTTTCAATCCTTCCTTATCCGTTGCCCGGAAATATTTGCCGCCGGTCTCATTGGCAATTTTTTGTAATAACTCAACATCGATGAAATCGATAGCTGGATTTTTTTGCCCGGGATTGGTTCCTGCTCTTTCAATAATAGTAGAAGGCATAGCACCCATCCCGATCGAATACACTTTTACTCCTTTTGCTTTTGCAATTTCCAATGCTGTCAACGGATCGATGAGTCTTGTTTCGGGCGGATCTTCCTTACCATCGGTCAGTAATATAATGACCTTGCTTTTCGACGGGCTCTTTGATAAACGATCGGCCGCTGTTGCCAATCCTTCACCGATCACTGTTCCATCATCCAGGTATTTCCTGCTTTCGAGTGATTCTATTTGTGCGATCAATGTATTCCGGTCGGTTGTAATAGGACATTGCGTAAAAGCTTCTCCCGAAAAGATCACAAGGCCCATGCGATCAACCGGCCGGCTGCGAACAAACTCTACCGCTACTTCTTTTGCTACATCCATTCTCGAAGGCAAAATATCTCTTGTGCCCATACTGCCGCTTACATCGATACACAATACAATATCGATCCCTTCTCCTTCTGTACGTTGTTCATCATTTCTTTTTTGTGGTCTTGCTATCGTTAATATCAAACAACTCAATGCAAGCAGTCGCAAAACAAATGGAACATGCCTGAACTTATTCTTCCAGGAAGAAACAGTAAAAGCATGCGACGATGAAACTTTTATCGAAGCCTGGCCTTTATTATATTTTTTTGCATACCAGAATATCAATACCGGCAGCAAAGCAAATAAGGCCAGCGCCAGCGGGTAAGCAAAACTTGTATTTTTAAGCCAGTTGTATAACATGCCTTCCTAAATCCTCCCTGTAGGGAGGACTTGAGCCTCCGATTTTTCGATATGAGTAATTGAATTCTTTATTGTATCAAATGCATCGGCATCATCATCCTTTGTTGGAATGTATTTGGCGAATTTTACAAAATCGCCGAGTCGTAATGATTGTGCAAGCTTATCAAAATGATCTTTTTCTATATTCAAACTCTTTAACTGCAGTACAAGATCGTCGGTTGTTTTTTGCAACGATAATATCCCTTTCTTCCTGTACACATATAACCTGAAGATGCCGGTGAGTTTTGAATAAAAAGTTTTTGGGTCCGGTTTTGATCGCTGCAGTTCATCTAATTCTTTCATAGCTTCTTCATAGGCATTTAAAGAAATGGAAGGTGTTGCCGCTTTAACAACAGGAACCGGTTTTTTCTTTTGCAATAAATAAATAATAACGGCGATCAATACTAAAAGTCCTCCGCCTGCTGCATACCACCACCAGGGTGTTTTCTTTTTTGGATCTACCAGGATGATATCTTTTATATCATGATAGTCCTGGCTGGGATCGAACTCAGAAAATACAACATCAATAGTAATGGGATCTGTTTGTACATCCCCGGAAAGCACAAATGAAGGGATCACCCACTGACCGGAATCAAAACTTGTGATCTTATAAATAGCCCTGACGGTTACCACCTCATTATTACCTAATGTATCGATCACCGTTTTTTCCAGGAACTCAAAATGTTCTATAGAATCAACCTCAACAAATGAAAGGTCGAGAGCCGTAGGAAGAAAATCTACTTCGATCGTTAACCGCATCGGTTCGCCGATAAAAATCTTATTCTTGTCAACATAAGCTTTAATAGAAACATCGCCCTGCGCAACCAGTTTACCGGCAGTAATAAAGAAAAAGAACAAAACTATTAGCCTGGGGAAAATCATTTAATTCATTGAATCATTAAATCAGTGATTACCGGTTCCTGCTGATAAAAAATTTCTTAAGCACTTTCACATAATCCTCGTCAGTACGTATGTGTAATAATTCGCTTCCCGCTTTTTTAAATGTTTGGGTACAATAATCCGTCACACGGAAAAATTCCTGCTCATAACTGTACCTGACAAAACTATCACTGCTGTCAACCCATTTTGTTTTATTGTTCTCAGCATCCACAACCTGTAACAGTCCCGCATTGGGTAATTGCATATCCATTCTGTCATATAGTTTGATGCCAGTCACATCATGTTTCTTGGCGGCGATACGCAAAGCATCTTCGTAATTGGCATCGAGAAAATCGCTCAGTATAAAAGCAATACTTTTTTGTTTGGTAGAATTATTAAAGAACCGCAGCGCTTTACTAACGGCAGTTCCTTTCCCTTTTGGTTCTTTACTCAGCAATTCTCTTACAATGTATAATGCATGTTGTCTTCCTTTTTTAGGCGGTATATAAGCTTCCACTACATCGCTGTAAAAGATCACTCCCACTTTATCGGCATTGTTGACTGCAGAAAAACCAAGCACTGCTGCTATTTCCGTTATAATATCTTTTTTTCTTGCATGCACGGTACCGAATAAAGAACTGTTGCTGATATCTACCAGCATCATTACTGTCAATTCCCTTTCTTCTTCGAATAATTTACTGTAAGGATGACCAAATCTTGCCGATACATTCCAGTCGATAAAACGGATATCATCACCGGCGGCATATTCCCTTACTTCTTTGAAGAGCATTCCCTTTCCTTTAAAGGCGCTGTGGTATTCGCCGGTAAAAAGATCGCTGGTCAATTTTTTACTCTTGATCTCGAGTTGACGAACTTTCTTTAATATTTCGGCGGTTGTAAGCAAATTTTAAATTTTACGTTTTAGATGCTAAATAAGAATCCCATTTTTTAAAACTCAACATTCAGCATTTAACATTATCATGGTACATTGATCTTTTTCAAAACATCTTCGATCACATCCTCCACATTAATACTTTCTGCTTCCGCTTCATACGTGAGGCCGATGCGATGGCGCAATACATCTTTACAAATACTTCTTACATCTTCCGGGATGACAAAGCCTCTTTTATTCAGGAATGCCTGCGATTTTGCCGCCAGTCCTAAATTGATACTTCCTCTCGGTGATGCGCCATAAGATATCAATGGTTTTAATTTTTCCAGTTGATATTTTTCCGGCGTTCTTGTAGCAAAGACAATATCCAGAATATATTGCTCGATCTTTTCATCCATGTATATTTCCCTGACAAGATCTTTTGCATTCATCACTTCCTGTACGGAAACAACTTGTTTTATCGGAACCGGTTTTATTCCCTGTACGTTTTGCCGGATGATCAGTTGTTCTTCTTTTATAGTCGGATAATTAACGATCACTTTCATGATAAATCGATCCACCTGCGCTTCCGGTAACGGATAAGTTCCTTCCTGCTCCAATGGATTTTGAGTAGCCAATACCAGGAATGGTTCATCGAGGGGATACGTTGAATCACCAATTGTAACTTGTCTTTCCTGCATAGCTTCGAGCAATGCGCTTTGCACTTTTGCCGGCGCCCTGTTAATTTCATCTGCCAAAATAAAATTGGCAAAGATGGGTCCTTTACGAACGATGAATTCATTTCGCTGCTGGTTATAGATCATCGTACCGATCACATCGGCAGGCAGCAGGTCTGGTGTAAATTGAATGCGGCTGAACTTTGCATGAATGGATTGTGCCAGCGATTTAATAGTTAGCGTTTTGGCCAAACCCGGCACACCTTCCAATAGGACATGCCCATTACTTAGCAACCCGATCAGCAACCGGTCAAGCATATGATCTTGTCCAACGATCACATGATTGATCTCTTGTTTCAGTTTGTCGGTGAATTGACCTGCATGGCTGATCCGTTCATTAAGCAGCCTGATGTCTTCGGCAGTTTTTAACATAGCTATCAAAATTTATTCTGAAGATAGTAAACATATAAAAGATGATGTTTTACCGATCAGCTGAAATATGTTTTATCGCCCGGCCTTCCTCTTTGAAAGAGAAGGATCGGGATGAAGTTTAAAAATACGAACTTGAATAAAGCAAATCGTTTGCCGTTATTACGAGCGGCGGAAAATACCTGTCTTTTTTGCGGGGTTTTGCTTTTAATTGTATGAAAAGATTGTCTATTTTGTGTGATAACCCTTTTTAGTATGAAAAAGCAATTCTATTTTTTTCTTGTTATAGCTTATTCAGCTATCATCGTTCTTTCGGCCTGCGGCAAAGATGATGATCCTGCTCCTGCAACTAAAACCAAGACCCAATTGGCCACCCAGGGATCCTGGAGTTTTGATAAAGCCATGTCCGGAGCTATTGATATTTCAGGGTCTGTAAATGCATGTTATAAAGACAATGTAGTAACCTTTACTTCGGCTACAAATGGTACTGTAGCCAATACCGTTGTATGTACGCCAACAGATACTACGCCGGCGACATTTACATGGAGCTGGCAAAGTGGTGAAACGGTGTTAAGACTTTCTGCGCCATTGTTTCCCGGCGGTACAGGTGATTTCAATCTTATTTCATTGACAGAAACAGCGCTGGTTGTTGAGCAAACCGTGAACTTCGGCGCTCCAACAAGTGTGACGTTCTATTACAAACATTAATGGTGGGTATGTCTTGAGTTGACCCTTTTCTTTTTTACCCAATCGTCTTTGTGAATAAAGATCGACTGGTCTTCCCGGGCCCGCATATCTTCCCAATGTAAATTGATCGAAACCCTTTGCCGTGTAAGTACCGAACGTAAAGAATCCAATTCTATTTTTACCGTGTTTAGCTGGCGCCAGTTATTATTCCTGAAATAAATATCTTTTTTATCCTCATAAAGATAAATCGTCACCTCTGCCAGGTCTTCAGGTCCCCGGTAATTGAATGTTAAGGTCCGGGTATTGATCCAGCAATCCCTTTCAACGACCAATACATTGCTTACTGCTTCATGTATTTTGAAACAGGATGAAAAAATTACACCTACTAGTCAAAAAAAAGAATATTCTTTTCATCAGCTCAGATATTTTCCAACGATCGGCACTCGTCTTCCAACACCAAATGCTTTGGGTGAAATGCGTATGATGGGGCAGAATTGATTTCGTTTATATTCATTCACATTTACAAGCTTCAATACACGGTCAACCAATGCTGCATCGAAACCCATGGCTTTAATTTCATTAGGGCCCTGTCTTCTTTCGATATATTGATATAACAATTTATCGAGCACAGCATATTCGGGCAATGAATCTGTATCTTTTTGTCCCGGCCTTAATTCTGCCGAAGGAGGTTTTGTAATGATATTTTGAGGAATGACCTCTTTTTCCCGGTTGATATATTCAGCCAATGCGTAGATCTGCATTTTGTAACAATCGCCCAATACTCCCAAACCGCCGGCCATATCGCCATATAATGTTCCATAACCAGTTGCCAGTTCGCTTTTATTGGAAGTATTCAATAATATATATCCAAACTTATTAGCGATCGCCATCAGCAGGTTGCCTCTTGTTCGTGCCTGTATATTTTCTTCGGCCAAACCAAATGGCGAATCTTTATAAATAGGTTTTAGTTCGGTCAAAAAACTTTCATAGATATTTTTTATCGGAACGATATCATAAGGATTGTCAAGGTTCTTACTCAATTGTTCTGCATCGCTCACCGAATGATCCGTCGAATATTGAGAAGGCATCAATATAGCTCTTACATTTTCTTTTCCCAATGCTGTACAAGCCAAAGCAATGGTTACTGCGCTGTCGATACCGCCGCTGCTTCCAATGATAGCTTTTGTAAAACCCATTTTGGAAAAATAATCCCGGATACCGAGTATAATAGCGTCATGTATTTCTGCAGTACATAAATTGTGTTCTAATTCCAACGGAACTAATTCTGCATCGGGCAGATCTTTTGCTACTGTTTTTACAGGAATCCCGAATGTGCCGTCATCCTTTAATTCAAATATTGCCATTGCTTCTTCGAACAATGGCAATTGACTGATAAGATCCGCATTTTTATCAAATACCAAAGAACCGCCGTCGAAAACAATTTCGGTTTGACTGCCAACTCCATTGCAATAGAGCATTGGTAATTTGTATTTCTGTACATTCAGTTTAACAACTGCTTTACGATCTTCTACATGTGTATAATCAAAAGGTGAAGCGGAAAGATTGAGCATGATATCCGGCTTTACTTTCATCAATTCATCCATCGGGCAATTCCTGTACAAAGGATTATCACCGAGATTCCAGATGTCTTCACAAATTGTTACTGCTAATTTTTTCCCTTTGAATTCAATGATGTTCCAGTCGTAAGCCGGTTCGAAATAACGGTATTCATCAAACACATCATAATTCGGCAAACATGTTTTGTGAACCGTTGCTTTTATTTCTTTATTGTATAAAAAATAAGCGGCGTTAAAAAGGTCTTTGCCTTCCCGCACCAGGTTTTTTTCAGGTGCACCAACCAATACCGCGATCGTATCGGCATACTGTTTTATTTCATCGATCGCCTCGTAATTCTTTTTGAGAAAATCATCAAACTCTAAAAAATCTCTTGGCGGGTACCCGCAAACGCAGAGTTCGGAGAACAGCACCAGGTCAGCACCCTGTGCCTTTGCCCACCTGATACCATCAATGATCTTCCGGGTATTTTGTTCAAAATTGCCGATATGATAATTCTGCTGCGCTAAAGCGATCTTCATACTGCAAATTTACACCAAAGCATAGCGAATTAACGCTAAATTTTATTCTGGTAAATTTGCTTTCGCAACAAATTGAAAACCGTTTCGTTTACAATATCATGAAAAAAATTACCGCCCTTTTACTAATTTCTCTTTCTTTATTTGCCTGTAATAAAAAGAAAGGCATTCCCGATGTTTCCGATATAAAGGCCGATATACCTGTTGAACGTTTCGACCAAAGTTTTTTCAGCATGGATACGAATAATATGCCGGCCGGTCTTTCCAAACTTTCGCAGGAACATCCGGGATTTTACAGTGATTTCATGCAACAGATACTTGGAGTAAGTGGGGCCAACAACGATCCGAATACGATATTGGTGACAAAACAATTCCTGAAAGGTTATACATCCATTTTCGATTCCCTTCAATTAAAATATAAAAAGACAGACTGGCTGAAAAAAGATCTGCAAAAAGCATTTCAGTTCGTCAAATATTATTTTCCGAATTATAAGACCGGTAAAGCTATTTTATTTGTCGGGCCATTTGATGCGCCCGGCGTAGCCACAACTGCGGGCGGCGTAGCGATCGGGCTTCAGCAATTTGCGGGAAAAGATTTTTCTGTTTACCAGGTCACCGAAATGCTGGAGTTATTCCCTCTGTATATCTCCCGTCGATTCTCCCAGGAATATATTACGGCTAATTGTATGAAAGCCGTGGTGCTGGAATTATTTCCCGATCAAAGTGGCGGTAAGCCATTGGTGGAACAAATGATCGAAAAAGGAAAGCAATGGTATTTGCTGGATAAATTTTTGCCAACAACGCAGGATTCTCTTAAAACCGGTTATACAAAATACCAGTTGGAATGGTGCAAAAGAAATGAAGGCGTGATCTGGAGCGAAATAGTAAGAAGTGTAGACCTGAACTCGATCAACCCGATCGACATTCAAACATATATCGGTGAAGCGCCATTCACGCAAGGTTTTTCTCCTGAAAATTCTCCGGGTAACCTGGGACAATGGATCGGCTGGCAAATTGTAAAAAAATTTGTTTCAAAAAATCCAACTATGAACCCGGAAGATGTAATGAAAACGGATGCGAGGAAAATTTTGGAAGAAGCGAAATATAAACCGAGGTAAGTTTTTTTTGATCTTGCTTAGCCATTGCAAAGGATTCGATAACCGTTAATTTAACCGCCCCCGCCGAAAATGAAATGTATCTGTCCTGAGTTTGCTACTATCCAAAGGCACATGAAGAAAATCCGGCCTCCAATCGTTATCATCCTTCGTTGAATAAGCATAATTAATTATTGAGTTATCAGAACATATCCTGAACCGGAGATTTTGAAATTTTAAAGAGTCCTTTTCATACTCCGGATGATATTTTTTAAGAAAAATATTTTGCACAAACCCGGACTTATTAAATCCTAAAGAATCCGCATATTCATCTTCAATTTTTGCAGGAACCCGGAAGTTCTTCCCGGTCGATTCATTAAGTTTTTCCAGGAATATTTCAATTTTATCCCAGGCTACCGTGTCGGGCGGACATCCATTACACTTACGACGCAATTTAGGCAGACTCTCACCCATAACGGCCTTCCATTCATCATTTGTAACACTCACAACGGAAATAAAAAAAGGTTCTACTGTTGAAAACCGCAGTTTAGAATCATAGCTAAGCATGAGATAATTTTTATACTGATCAATGCTCAGTTCGGGCTCATAATTACCAAATACAATCAGGATATCATCTTTGAATCGTTCCCAAAAATCATTGAATTTACCCTGGTATGTTACACCCGCAATATTTTTCCTTTGTAGAGAGAAGGTATCAGAAAAGGCCAGGATGGAAGGAACTATACAAAATCGATCTTCATCGATCATTGCTGCTATCGCTTCTTTTTTTCTTTCGTTTGATATGCGCCTGTTCTCTGCAGCAATAGCAGCCCAAATGACTAAAACACCAATGGCAATAAATATTAAAATTCCCATATACCCGGAATCTATGGAGGTTTGTTTTGGTGTGACAAAATTCTTAAGCTCCGCGACAAGGCCCTGTATATCTTTTTCAAATCTAGAATGCCTTATTTGAACAGCATTCTTTTTTGACAGTGCTTTAATTTCTTCCGGTAATGATCCTGCTTCCGGCATTTGAGAATCATTGATCAGGACCGGTATGATCCTGATATTTTTTTCCAATGCCAGTTTTACTTCCAGCAAGACAAAATCTTCACCTCCTTCTTGTTTGTGAAGTTTACTGCTCCAGTCTTTCCCGATAATTACCAGCATCACATCACTCCTGTCAATAGCTGCTTCAACAACCCGTACAAAATCATCGCCAGCCGGTATATCATCAACATCAAAGAAAAATTCTCTTTTATTAAATTGCCCCGTTAACCTGTCATATATCCGGCCGGCCATTCCCTGGCTATCACTACGCCGGTAACTGATGAATATTCCTTTAGCCATAATTTTCCATGCTGTTAATCAAATTACACGAAACAATTGATAGTTTCCTGCAGGCCTTGAACATGAAAAGAAAGTAATACTTGTAATAAGATAATGAACAAAAAGATCATTACTCAATTCCCTTTGAAGGGAACAACCATTTCAAAAGATGGGATGCCTACATCAAACATTTTTTTGCTGTGCAAATTTTCCATCTGGTAAGTGCCGTGCATTCTTCCTATTTCTGAACGAAGATTGCAACTGCTGACATATGAGTAATGTTCGCCGGGTTGTAACGTAGGCTGTATACCAACCACTCCTTCGCCTTCTACTTCACGGTGCGTGCCATTGCTGTCAAAAATAAACCAGTGACGGCGATGCAATTTTACGGGGAAGGAATTGTGGTTCTCAAGCGTTATACGGTATGCAAAAGTGAACTCGGATTGCAGCGGGTTGCTGTAATCGGGCTGATAAAAGGTCTCTACGATAACCTTAACTCCCTCAGAGATCATGCTTGTCATAGAGTAAAAATATGAAAATAGTTTAAGGTTTACGTTTATCGTTTAAAGTTGGGTTTCTGCTTATTTAAGTGCTTTCTGCATAGTACGATAGCGTTAAACCATAAACTTCAAACGTGAACCCGAATTCCAGTAAATTTGCGGCTCAAATAAAAATAACAATAGTATGAAGATCGCTGTTGCAAAAGGTGATGGAATAGGCCCTGAAATAATGGAAGCAGTATTGAAAATTTTTACGGCCAATAATGTCCCGCTGGAATATGATTTTGTTGAAATGGGCAAATGGGTATTCGATAAAGGTTTTAATAATGGAATGACGCCGCAGGCCCAGCAAACCATCGAAGAATTGGGTTTACTTTTCAAAGGGCCGATGGAAACGCCAAAAGGTAAAGGAGTAAAAAGTGTGAATGTTACTGCCAGAAAAACATGGAACACTTACGCCAACAAAAGAGTTTTTCAAACATTGCATGGTGTTGATACTGTTTTTTCCAAAGCCGGTATCATGATCGATATTACTGTTGTCAGGGAAAATATCGAAGACACGTATGGCGGCATCGAACATATGCTTACGCATGATGTGGCGCTGAGCCGCCGTTTCATTACACGTCCGGGAAGTATGCAGGTCATTCGTTATGCATTCGAAATGGCCCGCCAGAAAAAAGCAAGACGTATCACTTGTGGTCATAAGGCCAACATCATGAAACTGACCGATGGATTATTCCTCGAATGTTTTTATGAAGTGGCCAAAGAATATCCCGAACTGAAAGCCGATGATGTGATCGTTGATGATCTTTGTATGAAACTCGTAACAAGACCCGATACTTTTGATGTAGTAGTGCTTACCAATTTGCAGGGCGATATCGTCAGTGATCTTTGTGCCGGGCTTGTTGGCGGATTAGGTTTTGCGCCTTCTGCCAATATCGGCGATCATATTTCCATTTTTGAAGCGGTGCATGGAACAGCACCCGATATTGCAGGAAAAAATATTGCAAACCCAACAGCGCTTTTATTAAGTGGTTTGGCCATGCTTCGCCATGTTGGGTTAATGGAAAATGCCGCGGTCATCGAGAATGCATTGCTGTTTACATTGGAAAGCGGTGTACATACCGGTGATTTTGGCGATAAAACAAAACCATCTGTCGATACAACTCAGTTTGCTGATACTATCATTGGTAATTTTGGTAAGAAACCGGAAATAGGCGCCAAGGAAATGATCGCAAACAGGCCGGGCACCCCTGCTCCATTAAAACTGGAAATGAATTCGATGATGGTTTCCAAAGAAACAGAAGATGAAATGATCGTTGGTGTGGATCTTTTTATTGAAAGCGATCAGCAGCCGACGGCTATTGCGGATAAATGCAAACGGCATGGAGGCGTAAAATTCAATTTGATCAATATCAGTAATCGTGGTACACAGGTATGGCCGACAGGTTCTGTTTATACGAATCTCGTCAACCAATACAATGTCCGTTTTGAAAGTATCGACGATGAAGCATTGAACCAGCAGGATGTGATCGGTTTATATGTCAGCATGAGCGGCAACTTTAAGATCTGTTCTTTTGAATTGCTGAATAAATGGGGAAATAAGAAGGCGTATTCATTAGCGCAGGGACAGTAAAGTTTCTGGTTTCTGGTTTCTGGTTTCACGCTGGGTTTCCTCAATTAAAATATTTACTATTGTGTAGCAGGGTCAGTGAATGACAATAGATCCTTACATCAGCACGATAACCTGAAACCAGAAACTTAAAACCTGGAACTATCCATGCCGCTTGAGTCGAAAAAATATACAAATGGTGAAGTAACCATAGTTTGGAAACCCAATGTTTGTACTCACTCCACGCTTTGCTGGAAAGGATTGATCGGGGTTTTTAATCCCAAAGAAAGACCCTGGATAAAAATGGATGGCGCTTCTACTGAAAGGATTGTTGAGCAGATAAAAAAATGCCCGAGCGGGGCTTTGAGTTATTACATTAATGATCCTGGGGAATAACAATTTTAATCAAAAAAACGACTGGCTATTTGGGGGAGTTTTTTACTGTCTTTTATTTCCAGTATGTAAACAGTAAACTTATTTTCTCTTTTTTTTATAAAGACAACATTGTAAAAATCTTCACTCATTTTCTCTATGGTTCTTCACCGCAGACGATTACACGTTGTATCGGTAAATAATGTATACCCCGACGGAACTGTTCCTTTCGCCAGGAATGCGCTATTATAAGAATCTATAAAACACCCGCATCGGATGCAGGGGATAATGGCAATATTGTTCCCATAGATCTTCATTACGGAATCAATAAGGTTTTCATCCGGGGACAGGTTAGCCGTACTTAGTTTTTTGTTATGGCAAGCCAGGCCAGCAATGAACAAAACAAGGAAAGAAATTAATTTAAATAACCGCACAGTAATAGAATAATATTTTTAAAAATGTCTTTACTCCTATTGCGAATCACTATTGTTTAAGTTATTGAACTCATAATAATAAACGGCGGATAGATTACTGCTGAAAAGTAAAAATCCGTTCTTGTATTCCCAAATAGCTGATGCAGACAAAGAGTGATTTATTTCGCCTGCATATACTTGCCGGAGATCATTATCGAAAATATATAGCCCGAACTTATCTTTTTCATCATAAGATTTCTTTAAATATCTTTTTACTACAGCGAAGAATTTATCCTGTATGTTTAAGAGTGCAATATTCTTTTCTCCCAAAACAAGTTCCCTATTAACATATGCAAGGTTTTTTACTTTTTTCATATCAAACGGAATCATTTTGCATGAATGGACCAGTTCGGCCTTTTGTATTAATTCACCTTCCTTATTATTTTTACGCAATTCATCATCTTTATCAAATACTACAACTGTCGAAGCATCATAAGTAGTTACAAGAGACAAATTTCTTTCATAAATACCAGAACAATGATAACAATCAGGATAAGACACTATCGTCTCAGCTGTTTTATTTATGCAATCAACTCTCAAAATTGCATTTTTTTCAATAGAATTTTTCTTCCCAAGCCGGATATAAGGCAAGTATAAATATGGGAAATTATAATTGATTCCTTTTCCCATAGCTTTTACAGCAATAAACCGGTTTTTATTTTTTAACAACGGACGAATGTTTATAGAGTCAGAAATAGTAAGCCCTTCCGTAAAGGAAAGTTTACACTGATAATACATTGCACGGCTAATATCGACAACATGTAAAGTATCTTTCAGAAAAAAAGCGCTGAACCTGCGGTTGTAATGCACCGGCCATTTTCCTTTTACTGAAATAGTTTTAACTGTATCATTATTTCCAAGCCCGATGAATTTCAGATCTTTGGTCTCTGTAAGGATAACTACATAGTATTGGTCATCTAAAAAAGCCAGTTGTGCGCCAAAAAAGACAGAGGATTTTACCGGAATTGCAAGCTTTTGCCTGCTTATTTCATGAATATGAAAAATGCTATCCCCTTCATTTATAAACTCTTTATCACTCTTTTGTGCATAACAATTACATGCAGGGCTCTTGCATTCGATAAATGACAACGCTACAAAAAAAAGCACGATAATGCTTTTCATAGTTTTAAAATTTTCACAAAGAAGAATGCACCGTGAGAGCAAAAAACAAAATGTCCATAAAGACTTTATATCGAATTTCGGCTGAGTGTTACTGCTTTCTTACGTGGGTAAATCCATTCTTCAGCAGCCATTGCATCACTTTCTCCCGCTGATCGCCCTGTACGATGATCTCCCGGTCTTTTGCAGAACCACCGGTACCGCAAAATGATTTTAATTTTTTTCCAAGGTCTTCAAGATCTTCTTCTTTACCAATAAACCCTTCGATAAGCGTAACCGCTTTACCGGCCCGGTGCTTTGTATCCAATCTCACTTTTAGTTTTTGTTGCGCCGGCGGTAAGGTTTGCGCATTGTTTTGTTCTTCTTCAAAAGAAAAATCCGGATCTGTGCTATAAACGAATCCCCGTGTGTCTGGTTTACTTTTCTTGCTCATGTCCATTATACATTTATCGCAGGCTAGCCCGATAGTAGTAATGCTTTTGTACGATCAACACACCAACTATCATCTGCTGATCACGGCTTTTAAACTCAGATCCAAACTCTTTGCCTGGTGTATCAATGCGCCCACACTTACATAATCAACACCGGTCTTTGCGTATTCTTCAATATTATCGAGATTGATACCGCCACTGGCTTCCGTTTCAAAATCGTTTTTGATCAACTTTAGTGCTTCTTCAATCTGGCCGGGCTGAAAATTATCCAGCATGATACGGAATACTTTTCCTTTGCCGGTTGCCATTACTTTTTTTACATCATCGATACTGCGTGTCTCTATTTCTATTTTCAATCCCGGCTTTACGGTCCTTACATATTCAGCAGTCTTTTCAATTGCTTTCTCGATGCCCCCGCAATAATCGATATGATTATCCTTCAGCATGATCATATCATACAATCCAAACCGATGATTAACGCCACCGCCGATCCGCACCGCTTCTTTTTCAAGCAACCGAAAATTGGGTGTTGTCTTGCGGGTATCCAGCAATTTTGTTTTATAACCTTTTAATTTATCGGTGTATTGTTTTGTCAGCGTTGCAATGCCACTCATGCGTTGCATACAATTCAACACCAGTCTTTCACATTGCAGGATCGTATGAACGCTTGCCTCCACTTCAAAAGCTTTTTCCCCATACTTCATTTCATCGCCGTCTTTTTTAAAAGGGGTAAAGACCGAAGCTGCTTCTTTGTAAGTAAAAATTTTTTCCGCAACCTGCATGCCTGCCAGTATGCCATCCTGTTTGATCTTTAATACTGCTTTGCCTTTTTTACCGGCATCGATAGATGATAAAGTAGAATGATCGCCGTCGCCAATATCTTCTTTTAATGCTTCTTCAATAAGATGGTGTAATTGACTTTCAAAATTCATGATGCAAAAATATCCTTATTTGATATATCTCCACGCAGAAGGCGCAGAGCTCGCAGAGTTTATGTAAAATTTTTTTCTGCGTGCAATCAATAAAAAAGCCCGGGCACTAACAATGCCGGGGCTTTGAAAATATTTTAAATGTTTTATTCTATCGCCTGGAAGCGGATCTCTTTTACCAATTCTTTTCCGCTTGTTGATTTCATTAGCACATGTGTACGGAAACTACCGGCATTGGTTTGTAATGTACCAATACAATAATGACCGTCGGGAGCATCGCCTTTGTGCTTTAACTCGAAGCCCTTTACGCCATTATTCTTAAAGAAATCTTTTACGATCAACTGGGCCTGCGCACGGCTGTAGCTGTCGCTTTTGTCGGGCAGCGTCAATTCAATGCTCTCGGCAAAGTGTTTGGATAATTCCGAGGAGTTCCCTGAACGCAGGGCACCAATTACTTCATCAATACCGCCTTGCTGCCCCATAAATGAGGAAAACAGTAAAGCTGAACTGACAAGAAAAAATGTAAAAATCTTTTTCATAAACAAAGTGTTTTCACAGGCTTAATAATCGAAAAACATGCCATTCTGATAAAGGCTGAAATTACCCTACAAAATAATAAAAATCGGCCTCTTTAATTCAATTTTGACTATGAATAGATGAATTGAATGTAGATTTACACAGCATTGTTCCCTGAAAATGAGTGTATTTGTACTACTATAAATTCTTATTAACAAATGGAGGGTAAACGGGTAATACTGGTCATTATGGACGGTTGGGGGTTAGGACAAGTTGCATCTGCCGATGCAATTCAGAACGCCAATACGCCCTTTACAAAGTCGCTTTATGCGAGGTTTCCGAACACTACTTTGATCACTTGCGGGGAAGCAGTAGGCCTTCCGGAGGGTCAAATGGGAAATTCTGAAGTGGGCCACCTGAATTTGGGTGCCGGGCGGATAGTTTACCAGGAATTACAACGGATAAATGTGGCAGTAAAAGATGGCAGTTTTGCTGTTAATCCCGTTTTGCTGCGATCGATACAGTTTGCAAAAGAGAATAACAAACCACTTCATCTTTTGGGTCTGGTAAGCGATGGCGGTGTTCACTCCCATATCAATCATTTAAAAGCGATCATTGATATCTGCCAGGCAAATGGATTGAAAGATGTTTTTATTCACGCCTTCACCGATGGCCGTGATTGCGATCCTAAAAGCGGGCTTGGTTTTATTACCTCCCTGCAGGATCATTTAAATAAAACCGTTGGAAAGATCGCTACTGTAAGCGGCCGCTACTTCGCTATGGACAGGGATAAAAGATGGGAAAGAGTGAAACTGGCTTATGATGCACTTGTTAATGGGGTCGGCGAAAAAGCAACGGACGCATTGGCTGCGGTAGAAAATTCTTACGCAAAAACTATTACCGATGAATTCATCAAACCAACGGTGATCATCGATGAAGGACAACAACCCTTAGCTACCATCCACGACGGCGATGTGGCGATCTGTTTTAATTTCCGCACCGATCGTTGCAGGGAAATAACACAGGTGCTTACGCAAATGAATTTGCCCGATCTTAATATGCATGCACTTTCGCTGCATTATACTACCATGACGGATTACGACCAGACCTATAAGAATGTTCATGTTGTTTTTGATAATGATAATCTCAATAATACATTGGGGGAAATAATAGCGAAAAACGGGTTAAAGCAGATCCGTATTGCCGAAACAGAAAAATATCCGCATGTCACTTTCTTTTTCAGCGGTGGCCGTGAAGTTCCTTTTGCAGGTGAAAAAAGAATTATGGTACAGTCACCCAAAATTGCCACGTATGATCTGCAACCTGAAATGAGTGCATATGAATTAACCGATGCTTTATTACCGGAGATCAATAATAAAACGGCTGATTTCATTTGTCTCAATTATGCCAATACAGATATGGTCGGTCATACCGGTGTATGGCCAGCCGCAATCAAAGCGGCAGAAACAGTTGATAAATGCGTTGAGAAGGTTGTTACGGCCGGGCTTGAGAACGGCTATACGATCTTTCTTACAGCCGATCATGGTAATTCAGATTATATGATCAATGCGGATGGCTCGCCAAATACAGCGCATACATTGAATCCCGTTCCTCTTTTTATTATTGATAAAGACCCGATAGCTACCGGGTGGAAAGGAACCATCAAACCCGGTAAACTCGGCGATATTGCTCCAACAATTTTAACTATCATGGGAATTCCTCTTCCTGCAGAAATGACGGGAGAGATATTGGTAAATTAGTTTCTGGTTTCAAGTTTCTGGTTTCAAGTGGGTCGTTCATATTGTAAGACGTCTCTGCATTAACACGATAACCTGAAACCAGAAACTTTAAACCTGAAACAAAAAAAATTAATTCTATGCGCATCTTTAAACGAATCATGCTGGTATTGCTGATCGCACTGATAATTCTCCAGTTCTTTCATCCAAAGAAAAACAGGTCGGAAGGTCCGCAGCCAAATTATATCGGTAATAATTTTTCAATACCGGCCGATGTAAAAAAAATATTGACCGTTGCCTGTAATGATTGCCATAGTAACAACACAAGATATCCCTGGTATTCGAAGATCCAGCCTGTGCATTGGTGGCTGAATAAACATATTGTAAACGGGAAGAAACATATCAATTATGACGAGTTTACCAATCGCACCGTATGGTATCAAAACCATAAAATGGAAGAGACGATCGATATGGTAAAGGATGGCAAAATGCCGTTGAACTCTTATACCTGGACACATAAAGATGCCCGTCTTTCACAGGATGAAAAAAGTAAATTGACTGGCTGGGCAAGATCAGTTATGGATACACTGAGAGCCCGTTTTCCTGCCGATAGCTTCATAAGGAAAAAATAGGCCTATCTTTGCCATCTTTAAATTAGCCTTGAAAACTGCAACCAAAAGACTAAGTGGATTATTTTTCATGCTGGCAGGATTTGCTCCCCTGCTGTTCGTTTTATTTTTTTCCTTCAAACAACAACTCATTCGTCATCGCATGCACAGGCGGCTGGAAGAACAACAGCTGCATACTCTTGTATTGCCTGACAGTTCTGTGCGCTGGGCAGAAGAAGGAAAAGAAATATGGGTCGAAGGAAGGTTATTCGATGTGGAATCAATGGAACAAAAAGATGGCATGACGGTCTTTCATGGTTTGTATGATGAGGAAGAGACTGAATTAGAAAAAATGTTCAACAATGCCTGGAAGAAAAATTTAACCAGCCAGCATCGCCTGCTTGCAAAGATCTTTCAATGCCTCAGTGGCTTCTACTGTAACTGCCTGCCAAGTTTTAATAGTGTTCTGAACAAATCAACCTATACTTTTTCCTATTTCACTCCTTCATTGCCCGTCTGGGTCCGGCCGATCCTGACACCTCCGCCGCAAGCCTGATCACATTTTCACAAATGGATCATTCACTTCTGTAATCTTAAAAAAATTTTTATGAGAAAAATTGCACTTTTCTGTGCACTGCTGTTATGCGTATATACGGCATCTGCACAAAATAATATCAAAGGAAAAATTACTGATATCACAACAGGTTCGCCACTTTATGGAGCCACTATTTCAGTAGCCGGAAAAAATTTAGCAACAACCGACAAAACCGGTGCTTTCACATTTGCCTGTAAAGAACAGGTTACTATCACTGTTACTTATATTGGTTATGAGACCCAAAAAATAAAAGCCAGTTGCGGTAACGATCTGAACATTCAATTAAAGACAGGTGACAATACACTGGATAATGTGGAACTTACAGCCACATCAGGGCAAAACAAATCATTGCTATATCAACCTGTATCTATTACCAAACTTACCCCGGTAGAATTAAAAAGAGGGCAAGGCATTTTTCTACAAGATGTTATTGAAACAAGTGTGCCGGGTGTGATCATGAACAGGAGAAGTGTTTCAGGGGGTCAGCAATTTAATATCCGTGGGTATGGTAACGGATCAAGAGGTACAAATGGAATTAACAGCAATTTTGACGGGCAGGGATATAAGGTCTATATCAATGATATCCCGCTTACGGATGCAGAAGGAATAACAACACTGGACGATATCGATTTCGCTTCGCTGGGAAATGTCGAAGTATTGAAGGGCCCTGCAGGAACATTATACGGACAAGCTATTTCCGGGGTGGTCAGCTTCAGGACCCTTAAACCTGAAAATGGAAGAACTTCTATTACACAGGAAATCATGCTTGGCAATTATGGTTTGCAGCGATATACCACCCGCTTTGCAACCGGAAATGAACGCAGCGGCATTTTATTGAATTATGGCAAGCAAAAATCAGATGGCTTCTCCATTCATAATGCTTCGCATAAGGATTTTGCTAATCTGTTACTGATGAGTCAACCAAATGAAAAGCAAAATTTTTCAGCCTATGTTGGTTTTACTGACAGTTATGATGAAAGATTAGGCGAACTGACTATTGCACAATGGGCAAACAAGGATTATTCAGGCAATCCTAATTACATTAGAAACAATGCCCACAGCCATGTAGTTACTTACAGGGCAGGAGTAACACATACTTACCATTTTACCAAAGGATTTTCCAATACTTCTTCTGTATTTGGAACCGGTTTCAGAAGTGATGCAAGCAGTGCCGGGGGATGGACGGATAAGAATACTGTCAATTATGGCTTCCGTACGTCATTTGATACAAAGATCCCGGTAGGTGAAAAGATCGCATTGAATGGAATCACCGGAATGGAAATTCAGCGCCAGAATGCGCAAACGGTTGGATACAGTATGAAAGTTAATCCTAATGACCCGAATCCTGCTACTTATACATATGGCATTAGTCCTTATTATGTGATAAATGCAATTACATCCAACGTAGCTTATGTTACGCAGCCGACCTCATTTTTTACAGAATGGACTTTAGCATTGCCCGATGATCTGTCTGTATCAGCAGGTATAGGTTATAGTTCTCAAAAAATTTCCCTGGACGATCGTTTCAGGGCGATCACCACCACCTATCCGGGCCATTTTGATACAAGCTACAAGGGTATGTGGTCGCCACATCTTGCTATTAATAAAGTTTTCAGCAAAAAAGTTTCGGTGTATGCTTCCTATAGCAAGGGATATAAAGCGCCGGTTAGTTCTTATTTCTTTATTGTTACACCGGTCGTTGGCGCTACACCTGCAGCCGGTTTTATCAATAGCACCTTAAAACCCGAATTCGGTGATCAATTTGAAATCGGTTCAAAAGGATCGTTATTAAAGGACAAGTTGACCTACCAGTTGGCTTTATTCTCCTTTAATATTCACAATAAAATGACAGCGGTAGCCGTACCGTTGAACGCTACCACCACGGCCTATAGTTATATGGTAAACGGTAGTACGCAAAAACATAAAGGGGTTGAGGCAACATTGAAATATGCGATAGTGAACAATGCGAATAACGTAATTACGAATGTCACCCCGTTTATTAATTTCACCTATTCGGATTTCAAATATGGAAATGATTTTAAGATCGTAACCGGTACTACTGTTGCAGGACGTGATACCATTGACTACAGTGGTAAAAGTGTATATGGAGTGCCAAAAATCATGAACGCTTTAGGGGTGGATATAGCAACCAGGTTTGGCCTTTATGCAAACCTTGTGCATATCTATAAAGACGGTGTTACAATTGGTACAACCAAAACCAGTGCAGCGGCAGTGAATCCCAAGGTATTTACTACCTATTATGCTTCCAGCTATAATTTACTGAATGGAAAAATTGGTTTCAAAAAGAATTTATCCGGTCATTTTTCAATGGATATATTTTTGGGTGTAAATAACATAGGAGCGACACGATATCCGCTCATGATCTTTGTTAATCAACTAGCCGATGCTTACATTCCTGCTCCTCCAAAAGCAGTAGTATTTGGCGGGCTGAATCTTAAATATAATTTGCGTAAATGATCTTTCATAAAACATGGCTGCAGTGATTGCGGCCATGTTTTTTTTAATTATTGATAACATGAAAAAAATATTTCTTTTACCGCGTTTTATCATTGTTGCTTGTATGCTGCGGCCGTTTTAAAAACAAGGAAGCCGATGGCACAAAAGACCTGCGCATCGTTTGCCTCTCAAAACATTTGACAGAAATGGTTTTTGCATTGGGCAAAGGGCATAATATCGTTGCCTGCGACCTGAGCAGCACCTATCCCGACAGCGCCAAATTGCTGAAGACCGTCGGTTATCACCGGGCATTAAGCGCCGAAGGAATTATTTCGATGGAACCGGATCTTGTTATTCATAGTAAAGACATCGGGCCGGAAAATGTGGAACCGCAACTGATAAAAGCAGGATTGAAAGTAAAAGTATTCGGCGGCGCCAATACATTTGACAGCGCCAAATTATTGCTGCATGATCTTGGAAAATTTTTCGGTGAAGAAAAAAAAGCCGACTCCATCACTGGTAAAATGGATGCTGATCTTGCTAAAGCTGTTGAAGAATTAAGATCAAGGAATATCAAAGACACGCCCAATGTAATGATCATACATTTTGGCAGGGCCAATAATGTTTACTTCGTAATGAGCGGCCGCAGGGGTGGAAATGGTCCCGCTGATCAAATGATAAAATTGGCCGGTGGTAAAGTAACCGTCTACGATGCAAAAGGTGCAAGACAAATAAGCGCCGAAGCAGTAGCAACAGCCAATCCCGATATCATCATTGCAACTGATTTTGGTTTTGACCAAATGGGCAGCATGGAAAAATTTGCTTCCGGTGTGCCGGGCGTTTCATTGACAAATGCAGCAAAGAACGGCCGCATCTATCGTTTTGAAGAACATGACCTGATCTATTTCGGGCCAAGAACAGGAGACAATATCATTAATCTGATGAACCTTATTCATCCGGCCGATGCTGCAAAAAAATAAATATTTCTTTCCCGCATTGGTTGTATTGCTCATTGTTACTTTACTCTGTGCAATTTTTTTTGGCGCTGTGTCCATTTCTTTGAACGATATGGCCGGCGCCATTAAAAATTTCTTTTCAGGGAACGAACCCGCCAATATTCATGAAGGAGTTTTCCTTCAACTACGTTTGCCAAGAGTATTATTATGTTCGATCACCGGTGCTATCCTTGCCGTATCAGGTGTATTGATGCAGGGACTTTTTCGCAACCCGATCGTTGAACCGGGTTTAACGGGAACAAGCGCCGGCGCTGCATTTGGTGCCGCTTTCATTTTTGTAGTAGCGCCAAAACTAAGTCCTGCATTAAAAAGTATCACCGGTCCTTTTCTCGTTCCCTTATTTGCATTCGCCGGCGCATTGTTAGCAACCTTCGCTGTTTATTCATTGGCTAAAAATGCAAAACGTGTTTCCATCATGTCTTTACTGCTGATCGGTATCGCCATCAATGCAGTTGGATTAAGCGGAACAGGATTCATGAGTTATATCGCAAGAGATCCGCAGGCAAGAAGTATTACTTTCTGGAACCTCGGAACATTTGCCGGCGCATCATGGTTACAGGTTTTTATTGTGGGTATAATAGCGGCATTCGTTTTCATTTTTTCCTTCCGGCTTTCAAAACAACTGAACGCATTATTATTGGGAGAAGAAGAAGCCGGGTACCTCGGTGTAGATATAAATAAATTAAAAACAAGGATACTTATTTTAAATACCGCAATGGTTTCTGTTGCCACCGCCTTTGTTGGTGTGATCAGTTTTATGGGATTGATCGTTCCGCATGTATTGCGTTTACTGATCGGCAGCGATAACAAAAGATTATTACCGGCTTCGATGATAGCAGGAGCTATTTTAATGACATGGGCCGATATGGGTGCAAGACTGATCGTAGCGCCGGCAGAAATGCCGATCGGCATCATTACTTCTTTGGTTGGCGCCCCTGTATTTATCATTTTGCTGAAAAAATTCAATGTGCTGCAGCAAAAAGGAGGTTACAATGCTTAGAACGGAGAACATATCATACAGCATCGGTAAAAAACAAATTTTAAAGAATATCAGTCTTGAATTTATTCCCGGGGAATTCAATATGATACTTGGCCCGAATGGTTCGGGTAAATCAACTTTCCTGAAAATCTTCAGCGGTGAAATAAACGACTACGATGGAAATGTTTTTTACGGCGATAAAAAGATCGGGTCGATAAAAAAAGAAGAGCTGGCAAGAAAAAGAGCAGTGATGAGCCAGCAACCGGAATTGAATTTTCCTTTATCGGTGGAAGAAGTGATCATGATGGGACGCTATCCTCATTTTGCATTTAACCCCGGAAAAAAAGATGAGGATATTTGTAATGAAGTAATGAACCGGATGAACCTGCGATCATTCAAAGAAAGAAATTACCTGACGCTTAGCGGCGGAGAAAAACAGCGGGTACAATTTGCAAGAGTGCTGGCACAGGTATGGGAAAAACCAGGCTCCGTTACCCGGCATCTTTTTCTCGACGAGCCATTGGCAAGTCTTGATATAAACTATCAACAGGAATTTTTACAAATAGCCCGCAGTTTTTTAGGGCCCGATACGATCATCACTGCTGTTATTCACGATATCAATCTGGCGATACAGTATGCCGACAAATTATTTTTCTTCAAAGAAGGCGAATTAGCTGCGCTCGGTAAACCTTCCTCCATTTTAAGTGAAAAACTGATCGAAGACATCTTCCGGGTCAAAGTTACTATCATCAGTAACCCACTATCGGGTTCTCCACTCGTTGTATATAACTAAGAATCCGGCAGCGGACAAAAAATAGATACATTTGCGCAATTCTGCGTTTTGAAAACAGGCCTTTTACATACTGCGAAATTTTTTTTATTGCTGCTGGCATTGCTTCCTTCTCTTACCATTTTGGTATTTCATGCAAGGGAGAAGGCCATACAACACCGCATGAGAAAAGAATTGGAAAGGAAATCGCTGGTAAAGATGCGGGTTGAGAAAAAAGATTTCCATTGGGTGGAAGAAGAAAAAGAGATCCGGATAGATGGACGGATGTTTGATGTAGAATCCTGGCACTTTGAAAACGGGGCTTATATCGTTACAGGTTTATTTGACGATGAAGAAACCGCCTTATTCCGACAGATGGAGAAAACCCGGGAAGATGAGAACGCCAATGGCAATACAATACTGGCCGATTTCTTCCAGTTTGAAGGCACCAATGATCATCATTCGGAAGGAGTTTTATCCTTCGTTACAATAGACCGGCAGTATGCCTGGTATGCAACAGCCATTTCTCATAAACATATTGCAATCATTACGCCCCCGCCCCGATGCTGAATCTTTGTTTGTATTTCACATCAATCAATTCGTAATCCAAAAAAATTATTATGAGAAAGATCGCATTGCTTTCAGCAGTGCTGTTCTTGTCTGCGACCCTTTATGCGCAGCAGGACAGTACTACTGAAAAGACATTAGAAGAAGCAACTGTTTATTCGGGTAAGTTTCCCGAAAAGAAAAAGAATATCGTTCAGAAGATAGATGTTATAACAGCCGGCACTATTGCAAAATACAATAGCCAGAATACCGGCGACCTGCTGATCAATACCGGTAATGTATTTGTACAAAAAAGTCAGCAAGGCGGCAGCAGTCCGGTGATACGTGGTTTTGAAGCAAGCAGGGTATTGATCGTGGTGGATGGTATCCGCCATAATACGGCGGTTTTCCGTGCTGGTCACTTGCAGAATATTATCACTATCGATCAAAATATGCTGGAACAGGTAGAAGTAATGTATGGCCCGTCATCTACACTTTATGGTAGTGATGGTCTTGGTGGTATCGTTCACCTTCGTACCAAATCGCCCAAACTTTCATTGACCAATAAAATGCTGGCTACCGGTTCGGCTTTTACCCGGCTAAGTTCGGCTAATGATGAAAAGACCATCCATGTTGATCTTAGTTTGGGAAACAAAAAATGGGCATGGCTTTCTTCCTTTACTTACAGTGATATCGGTGATATGAAAATGGGCGAGAACTATCCTGACAAATATCCCGGTTTCGGCCGCCGTGATTCATTGATCGCTTTTTTCGGATTTAAAGATTCTGTAATAGCGAATGATGATAAAAGCAAACAGAAATTTTCCGGCTACAAACAATGGGATGTTGCACAGAAAGTTTTATTTGCACAAAGTGACAAGGTTTCTCACCTGCTGAATTTCCAGTATTCAAATACAACTGATGTGCCGAGGTATGACAGGCTGCAGGACAAAAGGAATTTTGGCGGATCGATCGGCAACACACTTCGCTATGCTGAATGGTTCTATGGCCCGCAAAAAAGAATATTAGGCGCTTATGAATTGAATGTGAAGAATCTTGGATTCCTCAATGAATTCAGGACCAATATCAATTACCAGGACCTCGCGGAAAGCCGCCAGCAAAGAGAATATCGCCGTTACGATCGTTTTGACAGCCGCAGGGAAAGAATAAAAGTTTGGGGCGTTGTTATCGACGGAAGAAAAATATTCGGCAACAATGAACTGACCGTTGGTATCGACGGACAATTCAACGATGTGAAATCGGTGGCCGACAGGACCAATCTTAGCACCGGTGCTGTTACGAAACTGGATTCACGTTATCCTGACGGAAAGAACAAGATGAATTATTTAGGTTTATATGCACAGCATATTTTAAAAATGAAAAATGGTAAATGGATATTGAATGATGGTATCCGTTTACAATCGGTAAGCCTTAGTTCCAATGTGATCGATAATTCATTTTTCAATTTGCCTGTTACACAATTCGAACAGGATAATTTCGCAGTCACGGGTAACATCGGTGTCATTTACAATCCGCAAAGTTCAACCCGCATATCATTGGGAGTTTCTTCGGGTTTCAGGGCACCGAATATTGATGATCTTGTAAAAGTGTTTGATTTCTCTATCGCCAAAAGAGTGTATGTGCCAAATGCAGATGTAGATCCTGAATACACTTATAACATCGACCTTGGTGTTCGCCGGCAAATAGGTAAAATAGCCCGTGTGGAAGTAACAGGGTTCTATACTTTTTTCAGGAATGCAATTGTAGGCGCTCCGTTCAAATTGAATGGCAAAGACTCAATTGTATATGGTGGTGTAACAAGTGCGGTATATGCTAATCAAAACCTGAATAAAGGAAGGACCTATGGTTTCAATGCGAACGTAAGGTTCGATTTTACCAACCATTTGTCTTTATCCAGCACGGCAACCTATACAAAAGGAACATTGGAAAAGTTTGGCACCGGCGAATTACCGCAGGATCATATTCCCCCATTCTTTGGAAAAACAAGTGTAGAGTATCGCCAGGCAAAGTTTGGATTAGAACTTTATGCCATGTATAATGGCTGGAAAAAGATCGCCGATTACAATCCCGATGGCGAGGATAACCAGCAATATGCCACGCCTGATGGTATGCCTTCATGGTTTACAGTGAACTGGAGAGGTAATGTCAATCTTTGCAAAAGCGTTCAGCTCCAGTTGGGAATTGAGAATATAACTGACCGTAATTACCGCTATTTCGCCTCCGGATTTTCAGCGCCGGGCCGGAATTTCATCGTAGCCTTAAGGGCCAACTGGTAATAAATCGTATTTTTTTCTATTGAAAGGGTGAAGGCCACGGGCTTTCACCCTTTTATTTTTTCCGTTTAGCTTAAATTTTACAAAGATGTGCAGCATCGGTAGAGGAAAATTGTCTAATTTACAGGCAACCAGAGGTAAATATGACTGAGGAAGCCATAATAAAAGGTTGTTTGAATAATGATGCCACCGCCCAACGGGAACTGTACAACCGGTACAGTCCGAAGATGCTGGCTGTATGTTATCGTTTTGCTCACAACCGCGAAGATGCCGAGGATATGTTGCAGGAGGGTTTTATAAAGGTCTTTTTACAGATCCACACTTTTGAGAACCGTGGCGCTTTTGAAGGATGGATACGAAGGATAGTGGTTCATACTTGTATCAACATTCTTAAGAAGAATAAGAAGTTCAATGAAAGTGTAGATATCATTCACGCTACCGGGGTGCAGGTAAGAGAAGACAGTGTGCCGGCCATTATCCAGGCCAAACAGGTAGTAGAATGTATAAGGCTCTTACCGATCGGGTATCGAACAGTATTGAATTTATATGCAGTGGAAGGATATAGTCATAGAGAGATATCGAACATGCTGGACATTGAAGAAAGTACCAGCAGGAGTCAATACACAAGAGCAAAAGCAATGTTAGAAGATATTTTGATCCGTAAACGCATCATACAGAAACCAAAACAGCAAACAGATTGGCTGGCTGTCGCAGGCCGCAACATTTAAACGTACCCAAATTGGCAACTGGTTATGGAAAACAGGTTTAGTAACAGAGATTTTGAGCAGTTTGTAAAACAAAACGCTGACCAGTACAGGATGTACCCGTCTGAAAAGGTATGGAAGAACATTCATTACTCTCTTCACACCCGCAGAAAATGGTATGGCTTTGGACTCGCCTTATTATTACTTACTACCGGCGCTGTAACCTGGTTAATGTTAGGCACAGGAAAGAAAGAACAAACTATTGCTTATAAACCTGCTGCTATTTTAGAAAAAGCTACTGCAAATGCCCCCGAAAAACCAGCCCCTAAAATATTTGTTGCACGCCCCAATTCAAATGAAAGAAATACTGTTGCGCTTTTATCCAATGCGCAAAATCTGAACGATAAAATATTTGTTACCGAGGTTATCAATGAAGAGGAAAATAGCAATGAGTATTTAGTGGCTTCCATTACTCCTCCTGCTGAACAGCCCCAGATTACTTCTTCCTTCCAGGCGCCTGACCTGACTACAAAAGCACCTGTTGTAGCGATAAAAAGAAATTCTCCCGGGAGATTAGCGATCGCTTCCAAACCGGCTGAAAAAAATACAAATAGCTTCGGCATCAGTGAAACTAAAGTAGCTGCTACTTCTACGCCTGCAGAGAATAATATTATAAAAGAAGACAAGAAAGATATTTACCCGATGACGATCGAAAGCGTTGTCAATGATTATAAACATGCTAAATCAAAGAAGAAGATAGCATGGGAAGTTTATTTTTCGCCTACTATCAGTTATCGCAGCCTGAAAGAGAATAAAGCATTTATCAATTCAACACTGGCCAACACTAATTCTTTGAATTATTACACGGCGATCTCTGATATCAACAGCCTCGTTACTCACAAACCGGATATTGGCTTACAGATGGGCTTTGCGGCCGGCTACCCCCTTACAAAGAATTTGAGGATCAAAGCAGGTATGCAGTTCAATGTAAGTAAATATGATATCAGGGCTTATACCTACAACAGCGAAGTAGCCACTATTGCATTGAATACAGGAGCTGCAGGCGCAAATTCAGTTTCTACTATCACCAATTACCGCAACTTTAGCGGCGATAATGCAAGCTGGCTCAGGAATCTTTATATATCTGCTTCCTTACCGGTTGGCCTCGAATTAAAATTAAACAGAACAGGTAAAAAGGAATTTGGTGTAGCTGCAACCTTACAGCCAACTTATATGCTGGGTGACAGGGTTTACCTTCTTTCTACAGATTATAAAAATTATGCGGAAGTGCCATCACTTACCCGCAAGTGGAACTTCAGTGGCGGACTCGAAGTGTATGCAGGCATCAATACCGGCAAAGTGCAGTGGAGAGTTGGCCCGCATGTTCGTTACCAGATGCTTTCCAGCTTTGATGCAACATACCCGGTTAAAGAACATTTATTTGATTTTGGTTTGAAAGTAGGTCTTATGCTTAAGAAATACTAAGCCGGAATCATAACCTATTTTTAAATATCCCGTTACGTTATCCGTAGCGGGATATTTATTTAAAGCCTGTTTTCAAGTAATTTTGGGAATGTTTAAATATTCATTGCTTTTCGTTTTTTCTATTGTTGTGATATCCGCCTGTAAGAAAAAGAAGAAGAAAGAACCCGGGAAAACATTTTTATCGGCTCTGTCGCTGATAAAGTCACAGGTAGCTCATGTAGATACTTCTTTATATCCTATCATGCGTATAGAATATAAAGACAGCACACCCAGCGATACTGTTTTTATACCGAGAGATGAATTCAGGGCTGCTGCCAAAGATTTCCTGGACCTGCCCGATATTGCTGAGAAGACAATAGCCAGCCGGTTCAAAGAAGAAAACCTTTTTGATAAAACTATCAACAGCATAATGATCACCTATACACCGGTCGATCCTTCTGCCGAACAGATACAAAAAGAAGAATTGGTGGCAACACCCGATGAGACAGGAAATGCCAAAGTGAGCAGTATCATCATTAACACGATCATCAGCAACAGGGATAGCCTTGTAGAGAAAAAAATGCTTTGGCAAATGGATAGAAGTTTCCAGGTAACTACTATTCGCCGTTTGCCGGGCAAACCCGAAAGCAGCACTACTATAAAAATATCCTGGAATGAAGTTGAAGAACTTTACCGATGACGCAGCAAGAATTTCAGTTGATCGCTTCTACCATACCTGCACAGCCGGGCATTTATAAATATTTTGATGCCGGCAATGAATTATTATATGTAGGTAAAGCCAAACATCTCCGCAAAAGGGTTAGCTCCTATTTCATTAAAACATTTACAAGCTATAAAACACATGAACTGGTACAACGCATTGTCCGGATCGAATTCACCATCGTTAATTCGGAACAGGATGCTTTTTTACTGGAGAATTCACTGATCAAACAATTTCAGCCCCGTTTCAATATCAACCTGAAAGATGATAAAAGCTATCCCTTTATTGTTATCAAGAATGAACCTTTTCCAAGAGTTTTCCTGACAAGGAAAAAGATAGATGACGGTTCTGAATATCTCGGGCCTTATACATCGGTAAAAAAAGTAAGGGAGCTGATTGAGTTTACCCGGCAAACCATTCCCCTTCGTAACTGTACATTGAACCTGTCAGAATCGAATATTAAAAAAGGCAAATTCAAAGTATGTCTCGAATACCATCTTGGTAATTGCAAAGGTCCCTGCGAAGGATTGCAAAGCCTGGCGGATTATAAAGAAAACCTTTCGCAGTTAAAGAACCTGCTCAGGGGAAATCTTTCTCCTGTTATCCGTCATTTTAAAGAAGAGATGAAAAAACATGCCGCTGATCTTGCGTATGAAAAAGCAGAGTTGCTAAAAAAGAAGATCGGTTTCCTGGAGAATTATCAATCCAGATCGGTTGTTGTAAATACAAAGACAAGTGACCTTGATGTGTTCTCCATTTTAAAAGAAAAAGAAACGGCTTATATCAATTACCTGATGGTACGTAACGGATCGATCATTCAAACCCAAACAACAAGAGCGGAAACACAACTCGGGGAATCAATGGAAGAAGTACTCTCCTTTTCTGTAGCACAATTGAGGGCCACGTTCAACAGCGAGGCGTCAGAAATAGTTGTTCCGTTCATCATCAATTATCCCGAAACAGGCATAACGGTCACTGTACCAAAAGGCGGTGACAGGAAAAAACTGCTGGAACTTTCTGAAAAGAATACACAGCATTTTATTGATGAATTAAAAAACAAAGACCGGCTCCAGTTAAATACAAAAAAACCGGAGAAATTAAAATTGCTCGAACAACTGCAGGAAGACCTGAGTTTGCCATCACTGCCTGTGCATATTGAATGTTTTGACAACTCTAATTTCCAGGGAAGTTATCCTGTTTCTGCGATGGTATGTTTTAAGAATGCAGAGCCCAGTAAAAAGGATTACCGGCATTTCAATGTAAAAACGGTGGAAGGCATCAATGATTTTGCCACGATGAAAGAAGCTGTTTTCCGCCGCTACAAGAGGTTGAAAGAAGAAGGGGAACTATTCCCGCAACTGGTGATCATTGACGGGGGAAAGGGCCAGTTAAGCGCTGCACAGGAAGCTATAACGGAATTGGATCTTAGTGGTCAGATGACCTTTGTTGGTCTTGCGAAAAATGAAGAAGAGCTTTTCTTTTCCGGTGATTCTGAATCCCTGAAATTGCCTTATAACAGTGCCAGTTTGAAATTCATCCGGCTCATAAGAAACGAAGTGCATCGCTTTGGTATCACTTTTCACCGAAAAAAGAGAAGCAAAGGGACTTTTAAAAATGAATTGGAAGAGATACCGGGTATTGGGCCAACAACGGCTGATCAATTACTCAAAGAATTCAAATCGGTAAAACATATACGTGAAATTATACGCCAGGGAAAAGCTGAAATAGAGATCGGGAAGGTAATTGGGATAACAAAAGCGAGACTAATTACTAAGTACTTTAATGAAAAGCAGGGTTGATCTTAACATTAATGATACTGATCAATTTTTATAGGGCTGGTACTAAAAAAAATGGGGCCCGGATAGAAATCCAGCCCCGTTTTTAAAATCCAATATCCTATGAAAAACCGAAACGAAAATACAACATTTATTCAACTCTCCTATAGGAAATCTACTATTTTGCTAATTTTTTTTATCCCCTAAGACTTAAAGATTTAACCATTAAAAAACCCCGTATGTACGGGGTTAAAAAGATGTTCAAACAGTAATTATACCGGTATTAATACGACCAAAGATCCTGCTCATAATTAAAGATCTTCTCTTTAATATTATCGCCTTCAAGCAAAGCAAGTATCGGGTCTTTGATATAGTTCCTGATAAATTTATTCTGCGGGTTATCCAGCGTTGATTTAATGATATAGCTACCAAACATGCGGCTTTCGAAAAGCTCTTCCCATGTCATACGGCTTTGACCCATATTCTTTGGATTATACACTTCATATTTGGCCAGCATAGGTCTTATTTCGGGATAATATACCCAGAATAAAGGAGTAGCTCCTCTTTCGGTCTTCTTATCAATTCCAAGGATCGTTTTTAAAGGTGCGATACCGACTATGCGTACAAACATGCGGCTGCTTTCCCTGTCGAAAACCCAGTCTTCCTTGATCCTGAACTTAACTATTTCATCAGGATTGAGGGAATTACAAACAACTACAAATTTGTCAATCTTCGTCGGGTCGGTAAGATTATATACGGCCTGAGTATCGCATTGATTACCGCCGCTTAATACTCTTTCAAATGCTGCAGAATCCAGGAGAGTTGTAAACCTGTCATCATCACCGCTGAAAGCAAGTGCTTTTCCTTTTGCCAATGAATCCCTGATGGTTTTTACCAGCATATTGACAAAACGCTGATCTCCGTTATTATCTTCCGATTTATACCGAAATACCTGGTTTATTTTTTCTCTTACATCTATTTCTCTCCATACTCTTTCACTGAATAAGGCATCATCAGCCCTGAGATCTTCGTAAGGAAGCGGCTGGCGAATAGCAACCTGCTTATCGAACGGGCCATCTCTTCTTAATGAGACTTTGATAGTATCATTAAATCCGCCGCTTGAAGGTGCCACTTCAATGGGCACATTGCCATAGGCATTAAAATTATTAGGCTGGGTATTGTTGTTTACCTGCTGCTGTGGCTGAGGTTTGGTTGTATCACCAGGCTGCGTATTAGCGGGTGTGGTAGTACTTGGATTTCTCCTTCGGCCTCCTCTCGGGTTCTGAGCATCTGCTATGATAGCAGTACCCAAAACAAACAACAACATCAAAACCTTCAGATTCCTTGTTTTCATATTAAAGATTTATTTCAGGTTAAAGATCATCGGCGTCAGTTTCCTTGTTCTTCCATCAGGACCTACGGCGCGGATATCTTCGATTGTAATAAATGAACCTGACGTACACTTATTTATGATCTTTCTTGCTTCATTCCACGCAGCACCTGAGTTAATGGCTTCTTCTACTCCCTGATCAAAACCATCGCCATCACCTGTAATACGGAAACTCGTTACATTAAATTGTGTTTCATAAAAGAAATTCTCAACGATCGCCCTTACACCTGCCTGGCTTTTGAAGGCACCTGCCTGCATATCACCACTTTTGGTCTGTCCTACTAAAGGAGTAGGATCAGGAATAGAGCGAACCCTGAATGCGAAGGGAGTTGATTTCCCGTCAGGTGTAACGACTGTAATGATACAATCATTAGTTTCACTATTCACTTTGGCAGTATATTTTCCAGCCCCCGCGGGGCTAAGCTGGATACCACCGCCACTCGCAGAAACTTTCAACTGGCTGGCACTGCCACTACCTGATACGGTAACAGGATTATCAACACCAATGAACAGTACATTCATTTTATCCAATGCTACCGCTGCGTTTGAACTTCCTACTGTGTACTCGATCGTTTTTTGAATATTTTTTCTTTCACCATTCTGATCGGTATAGGTAATGTTCACAGGAATAGAATGTGCACCAACTGCGCCGGAAGTCATCTTGTAATGTGCGGCACCATCTGTTGCATCAATTGCAACGCCCGTTCCGTTGATCGTTATCTGGGGTTGAACCTTAGTACTGAATCCACCAACTCCCGCGGTTACATTAATATCCTGGCCGGGTAAAACGTAGTTTGCATCAGCTACTGCAATAGCAGCAAAAGCATCCTGCACCAATACAACCTCTCCAACCTTTGCATGGCAAAAAGCAACAATTTTATTCTCTGTTACTTTAACGTCATTTTGAAACTTGGAAAGAATAGTTAATGCAGCAATCGTGGGTACCATGTGAAAATATGTTTCTTCCCATGATTTCTTCTTGGCACCTGTTGTTGACACAGGTGTTTCTAAATTTATAGGTAAAGAATTTGTAAACTGGCCTGCAATAGCTGAATCTCTCTTCAGCACATTGTCCCTGAATTCTGTTAATCCTTTAAGCAATTCTTTGCCCTTACCGTTCTTAACAAAAAGCCTGGTAGCAGCATCGAGGTTATCAATTTTATATCCTTTAGAAGGATCGCTTTTATCTCCACCCGCAGCCAGCATCAGTTCTTTCTTGTAATTTTCAATCATGGCGTTTGCTTTGTCAGCATAGCCCACGATGTCAGTTGCTATAGGATGCCATATTGCGGCTTTATCGTGTGTTGTCTGGTCTGCTAATTTCCTGCTCAGCGACTCCATTATCTGGCTTGTCGAAGTTTTTGTTTGTTCGTTAGAAGTTACCAAACTATTATTTACTGTCTTAAAGGCATTGAGGATCTCAGATGATACATTTAGTGCCAGTAGTGCTGTTAACACCAGGTACATAATGTTGATCATCTTCTGCCGGGGCTCTTTAGGTAAGGCCATAACTATTTATGGTTTTTGTTTTGAATAATGACTTGTCTTATCAAAGTAGGATAGGATCGTTGTTGTTAGTTTTAGTTGCGACCCTGCATTGCTGTCAGCATATTTCCATAAATGTTATTCAGGCGACCCAGGTTACCAGCCAGGTCACCGATCTGAGCCTGCACTTTCTTAGCATCTTCAGCGCTGTTAAGCATAGCTGCAGATGTTTCAGACAATTTACCATAGAAAGCATTCAGTGCTTTCAGGTGGTTATTGCTTTCCTGTAATTCCAGTTCATAAATAGTATTGAGCGAAGAAAGATTTTTGGTCAGCACCTGTATCTGTTCGTGGAATGCTTTTGCCCCATCGGTTGCAGTATTGAATGCACCAACAGAGTTAGCAGCATTTACATAAGCATCCTTTACTTTATCGAGGGTTCCTGTTACTTCTCTTGTCTTTTTAGCAAAATCACCGGTAGCAGCAATTGTATCATTGATATTATTCATACCTCCCACTGTTGTATTCAGTGTTTTGAAACCATCACCCAGTTTTTTCATCGTATCGGGAGTAATGTCGGCATCAAGCATCATTTTATCCATGGCAGCAAAACCTTTCCTTGCTTTTTCACCGGCAATTACAAATTGCTCTTCATCATGACCATGATCGTCTTTGATCGCAGGGTAAATTGTATAGAGTACCCCGTACATGGCAAAGATGATCGCCTCGGTTGTCAAACCTATCCAGAGCCATGTATCGGCATCTGCTGCGTGTGTGATCTTCCTGAGAGCTCCCCAGATTACTAATGCTGCACCAAATGATACTCCTACATCTACCCATTTACTAACTTTTGATGGAATTGCTGCTGCCATAAAATTGGATTTTTAGATTGTTTTGAATTAGAAAGTGATGAATTAATAATTAAGACGGTGGAAAAAATGAGAGGACAAATTTTATTAATTGCCCTCTCTTTATTTTTTAAAAGATTCTTTCAAATTATTTTTTGCCTTTGCTGCCTTTTCCTTTTGTTGGCGCTGCGGGTAAGTCAATTACGCAACGGAAACCGATGTAAGATTTAGCAGAGTCCTGGTATTCGTAAGCGCTGGTTCCTGTCTGGAGGTAGTAACCTACATCTTTCCAGCTACCGCCACGGATAATTTTGCGCTTCATCAGGGGGGGATCGTCATCTTTAGCATTCCAGCGAACATCGGGGTTCATATCATGCTGGAAGTTATTGCGACCTTCATAATAGATAGAAGATGTCCATTCGGCTACATTACCGCTCATGCAATAAAGACCATAGTCATTAGGCCAGTATCCATCGGCACGAACGGTATAGAAACCGCCGTCTTCCGGATAGTTACCACGACCAGGTTTGAAGTTGGCCATCAAACATCCTTTCTTATTACGGAGATAATAGTTACCCCATGGGAACATTGATTGTGCACGGCCGCCACGGGCTGCATATTCCCACTGAGCTTCTGTTGGTAGTCTAAAGTCAGATTCCTGTGCTCTTTTTTTACTTTCTAAATAAGCATTCAGGTAATGTGTTCTCCAATGGCAAAAAGCATTCGCCTGTTTCCAGCTAACTCCTACTACAGGATAGTTGCCAAATGCAGGGTGTGAAAAATATCTTTTTGTCATCGGCTCGTTGTACGAGTAAGCAAAATCACGGATCCAGCATAATGTATCGGGAGCGATAGAGAAACTGCTGAAAGCATGTTTTGTAATAAAGTTTGAACGGGGTTGTCCTATATTCTCTCTTTTCGCAGCTTCTTTCAGGTCGAACACATCTCCATCATAGATAAGCTTGGTGGCATCTATTTCTTTCCTGCCATTCAGCCTTTCTTCAGGAGCTACAAATAGTTCCGCTACTTGTTCTATACTTTTTGGATCATTCCATTTGAAGGTCTTCATCTTCGCCCAGTCGATATGCTCTTCACCATCAGCACCGGTTTTTACAAAACCAGCTTTGCGGGCAGCTACTGAGTCACGAACCCAATATACGAACTGGCGATATTCATTGTTGGTAAGTTCGGTGGCATCCATCCAGAAACCGCTGATAGATACAGAACGGTTACGGGCACTGAATGCAAATGCAGGATCCTCATCACTGGGACCCATATGGAATGTACCCTGCGGAACATATACCATACCAGGAGGCCTGGGAAGAGTATACTTACTGCCGGGCGATATCCCATGCACCTGACCATCATTCGGCAAGCTTCCACCTTTGCCTTTGCCATCCTTTTTTCCAAGGATGCCGCAACTAGCCAGCATCACTATGCAGGTGGTTGCGAGAAGAGAGTAGTAAAGGTTTTTCATTCTCATACACTTAAAGGGTATTGGGCAAATATAATATTTTGAACTATTCCTTAGCACAACGTTACTATTTATTTTTTAGCAATAAAAGCACATTTTACGGGGTAAAAGTTCTAACGGTGACTATGTTGGGTTTATTGTATTAACTTAAAATTAATTACCCTCAGGGGCACTGTTTATCAGGGAAATAAGCTCTTTTACCGAAAATACTGATGGATGGCAGGTATAATTGCGGCAAAGCCATAGCGAAGGGGTATCCAGCGATGGTTTTTGCTTTAAAAGGGGAATAAAACCGTCCCTTTCCGTATCGGCCGAGCCGACTATAACTTTATGAGGGATATACTCTTTAAGCAATTCCGGCAACAATTGCTCGTACCCGGCGCCTGTAAGAACGATCTCATTTGTACCGGCAACCATTTCCAATACCAGGCAGGCCCAGTTGCCAAATGAACCCGGGTATTTGACGATCGCATTGCCGAGTGCGCCGATCATTCCATAAGCCCTTCCCTTCCACCCGTCTGTTTGAGCCAGGATGCATAAATGATAAAGATTGTTAGCCATTACAGAATTACCGGAAGGAACCGCCCCATCATACATTTCTTTTTTCCGTATGATAACATCTTTTTGATCTTTTTCGGTGTAATAAAAAAAATCGGGACGTTCGACCGATGATTCGTTCTCATTATTGATAACAGCCATTGACTCTTCATTAAATCGGGCCGAGACAAGATCTGTCAATGCATTTGCTTTTTGCAGCCAGCCGATATCGCCGGTTATTTCCAGTAAATGACGACAGGCTTCAATAAGAAATGCATAATCGTCAAGAAAGGCGGGGAATTTTGCTTTATCATCTTTCCATGTATGAAAGAAGAGCGGAAAGGATTCTCTTTTGAATCTTGTTTCCAGGAATTGCATATTGTCAATGGCCAGTTGCCGGTACTCTTCTTTACCGGTAGCTGCAAAAGCTTTACTGCAGGCTGTATTCATCAACGCATTCCAGCCGAGAATGATCTTATCATCCAATAACGGACGAATTCTTTGTCTACGTTGTTCCAATAATATCTTCCTGCCCCTATCGATCAGTTGTTTTAATTGATCAACAGGGATATTTTTTTCATTGGCGAATAAGTGAAGCGGTTTTTTTACCCGTAAAATATTTGTTCCTTTCTCCGAAGGAGTTCCATGTGACCAGTTGCCTTTTTCTGTTACGTCAAAATATTCGCAAAAAAGATCAGCATCTTTTCCCAGCAATTCTTTTACTTCCTCTAAACTCCATACATAAAATTTTCCTTCCACTCCTTCGCTGTCTGCATCGAGCGCCGAATAAAATCCACCCTCCGGGTGAAGTAATTCCCGCTGCACAAATGCCATTGTTTCTTCTATCACTTCCCTGTATCTCTCTTTTTTTGTAAGCTGGTAGGCTTCACACAAAACAGAAACCAGCAATGCATTATCATACAGCATTTTTTCAAAATGGGGAGCCAGCCATTCTGTGTCCGTAGAATATCGGGCAAAGCCGCCGCCGGCCTGGTCATAGATACCGCCTTCGATCATTTTATCAAGACTCAGCAAAGCCTGCGATAAGGCGGCCTCCCCCGAACTGCGTTCCTTCCCTTCGCTTCGCCCGGGAACCTCCGAAGAAGGGGCTTTCGATGACCCTGATAAATCTGATTTTTTTTTTGTGTATGAGTATCTTAACAGGAACTGAATTGAAAAAGTTTGCGGGAACTTAGGCGCCTTCCCAAATCCTCCAAATTCTTTATCTGCAGTCTTCATTAGGTTAGTAAATATCTCATCAATTTTTTCCGTGGATATGATCTCCTCTTCTTTTGTTCGTTGAAGGCCGAAAGAATTGGAACGAAGAATATGATCGACCAGGTTCTCGGCCTGCGCATCTATTTCATGCCGTCTTTCTTTAAAAGCCTGCACTACTCCCAATAAGGTTTCCTGCCAGGATGGACGATTGAAGGCTTTTCGCGGAGGGAAATAGGTTCCGCCATAAAATGGTTTTGCAGCCGGCGTCAGGAAAACATTCAGGGGCCAGCCGCCGCTGCCGGTCATTGCCTGTACCGCATCCATATAAATATGATCCAGGTCGGGCCGTTCTTCCCTGTCAATTTTAATGTTGACGAAATGCTCATTCATCATTGCTGCGGTAGCCTCATCTTCGAAACTCTCTCTTTCCATTACATGACACCAATGACAGGCTGCATAACCAATACTTACCAGTATAGGTTTGTTCTCTTCTTTTGCCCTGTTCAATGCTTCATCGCCCCAAGGATACCAGTTGACCGGATTATGAGCATGCTGCAAGAGATAGGGACTTGTTTCATGAATAAGATGATTACTGTGTTTCTCCATAAAAAAATATCTTACCAGGGTTTGAGTTTTGAAACATAGAGCCGATAAGGTACGAAGTAAATACAAAGCTATTTTATTGACAGGCGATAGATGTATTTTGTTGAGGTGACGGCAACAATTTACCGGCTGCAGTTGCTCTTTGATGAAGCGGAGATAGTGATTGATGCGCCGCTAATTGTCATTGAGGCAGCTCTTTTTGACATTGAGGCAGAGCAAGTGTTCGCTGATAAGAAGACAGTATTCATTGATAGACCATCAGCATTCATTGATAAGCCGCCGATTGTCATTGAGGCAGCTTCTTTTGACATTGAGGCAGAGCAACTGGTCATTGATAAGGATACAGACCCTTTTGAATGAAGTGATAACCAGCTTGCTAAACAGGACGGGCGATTAGTCCTGAGTTCATTAATCGTTAATGGGAATTATTTCTTCTTCTTATTCGCAGCTAAAAATTGTTCCAGCGCAGCTACCATGCTCGGCGCTTGCGGCTGCGGCGCTTTGATCTCCAGCGTCAGCCCTGCATCTTCTGCAGCTTTGGAAGTATTATTTCCAAATGTGCCGATCACCGTTCCGTTTTGTTTGAACTTGGGAGCATTATCGAACAAACTTCTTACGCCACTGGGGGTGAAGAAACAGATAACATCATATTCTGTATTTGTCAATACTTCTTTTACATCGCTGCTTACGCTGCGGTACATGAAGGCCAGTGTGAATTCGCAGCTATTGGCTTTGAGCCAGCTTACGATCTCATTGTCCTGCTGATTCTCCGAACATACATACAGGAATTTTTCATTCCCTTTATGTTTGTTGATAGCATCGAACATACTTTTATTGGTTCCATCGGCACCATAAAAGACCTTGCGCTTACGGTAAAGAATGAATTTCTGTAAATAAAGTGCGACAGCCTCAGTGATACAGAAATACTTGGTATCCTGCGAAACGCTCACTTTCATTTCTTCGCAAATGCGGAAGAAATGATCGATGGCATTACGGCTGGTGAAGATGACACCTGTATATTGTTGTATCTCTATTTTCTGTTTGCGGAAATCCCGGGCAGGTATGCCCTCCAGTCGAATGAAAGGATAGAAGTCTAGGTCTACGTTGTACTTTCTTGAAAGCTCAAAATACGGAGACTTATCGCTTTCAGGTTTAGGCTGGGTGATCAGGATTTTCTGTATGGCTTTGGCCTGCACATCGGCCTTGGTAACCCCGGATTTAGTCATGTTCTGTTTGGCTAAAGTTGGCGGCAAAGTTAGGTAGTAATACCGAAAAACAGCAATAAGGCTTTGTATATCAGTAAAAGAGGCGCTATTTCGAAGGCGCAGAGATACAAAAAGAAATGAAAAGGGTTGACTTTGACCTGATTACGAATAGCGGCAAAGGTTAATATAACTCTGTAACAGAATAATCCGCCTACCAGGCAAAAGGATCCTGTTAATGCCGCATCATAAAGCGGGCGGGTAGTAAATGCCAGTAAGATGAGAAAAGGAAGTACCAGGATCGCTATCATTTTATTGACAACAAAAACAATGAAAATATAATTGTTGGCTGCATCATTCATATTAAAAAGCCAGCCGGATATTTTCAACCCGACAAACTTGACAAGGTAAATAGCTGAAAGTCCCAAACAACAATAAAGGAATTGCAACCAGAAACCTCCTTCGATGGCCAGGCCGAAATGTTGTAAAAGAAAACTTGCATACAATCCGCCGCAGATAACAAAGAACAGGTTCAGCAACATAGATGGCAATGGTGTTTCCATCAGTTGCTCTTTTATTTGCCGTTGCTTTAATGTGGTACGGAAAAAAAGCCGGAACAGATCATTGAAATATTTTGGAAAAGCATTTTTCAAAAAAGCATAGCCCAGCAGTATTACAATAAGAAGATAAAAGACGATCTCTTTACCGGCGGTCCGCCGTATATCTGAATGAAAGCTAAGAGGTGTATTGGCAAATCCAAAATAAGGATTGCGTTTCATCTGTTGCCATTGGAGATTTTGCAATGACATTGGAATACCGGCGTCCCATTTCCACACGGTATCCCTGGGGGGCATTACAGAAACCGAATCATTCATTGTTTGTATCGGTAAAGTATCGACCGCTATGACTGAATCTTTTTGAAACAATGAATTGGCAACAGGAATGCCCGTAGTATCGCCGGTAACCTGGGCAGATACGGAATGAAGGAAGAAAAACTGGATAATAAAAAAGAGAATAAACCGGCTCAACGAAAATGATTATGCTGCAAAAGTATTGAGACAATTATGAATTACGAATTACGATTTGTTCCTCTGTAACAATTCTTTTGACAAACGGAGTTTCTTATTATTCATAAATCGTAATTCGTACATCGTAAATTAGAAGTAGTTGACAAACCCAATATGCAGCTTGGACTGGCGAAGATTGAATTGCGTATCATCCCTTTTTCCTACCGCCCAGGCAAGGTTGAAAATACCCGCTTTGGTTTCAAAAGCAATACCCAGGCCGGTACCAAAATAGGTATGGTTGATCTTTGTATCGCGGCTGCTGTTCCTTCCCCAGCCACCATCGATGAGAACATAGAAATAAGCATTCTGATCGAAGATGTAATGATATTCTACTGTGGCAATAGCAAATTCCGAGAGGTACTGGCTTTCCTCATCGAAACCTCTCAGCAGTTTAAACCCTCCTATTTGAAACAATTCATTCCGGAAGATATTACCGCTTTTTAAAAGCCCGGCATTGACAGCCGTTTTGATCGTATGTCTTCTTGCATCCAATGGAAAATATTTTGCCGCCATCATCCTTACCCGCAACTGGTAGGTATTCAATTTTACCGTATCATATAATTTTTCAAAATCAAAATTCGGATCGCCGGGATCTTTTAAATCAAGGATTTGATTGTTCTTTTTCAATTTCTTTTTCCCGATCATAGTAATGATCCTGAAATCATTTCCTTTCCGGGGATTGAGGCGATAGTTGGTATTATTCAATTCATAATCCACCCCCACATTCCAGGAACTTATATCACCCACATCCGGCAGGCGGCGGTTTTGCAAAAGCAACGGAGTGTTGATCCCTCCTTCGCTGACGATGGTCTGGAAACGTTGTATAAATAGTTTTCCTGCCTGGTTATTATTCAAAACATATTGGGCGCCTAACTGAAAATTCACATTCAGAAAACTGCTATCCTTCCTGAACATATCAAAAGAAAAATCCAATCCAAACGGCGAATTAAGAAGATAGGGATGCTGGTATAATATATTAAGCCGCGGCGATTTTACCTGTACCTGCTGCCAGTTAAGACCGATCGTTTCGCCGGCATTCAATGCATTCTTCAGCAAAATATTCGCTTCGCCGGTGATCAATATTTTTTTAGAGGATAGCTGATCATTATTTGGCAGGAAACCGATCAGCGCATTGACCTGGCTGCTTTTCTTTTGTTTTAGATATAGATTCAATACCGAACCGGTGCCCAGCATGGTGATATTGAATGGCTGCTCCTGTTCTACATAGGTCAGTTCATTTATTTTTTTATTGACGGCGGATAATTTTTTCTTGCTGTAAATACTTCCATTAAGAATATCGAGGTATCGCTGCAGGTAATTATTGGAGATCCTCGCATTCCCATACAAACGGATGCTGTCGATCTTATACAAAGGCCCTTTATTTACTTTCAATAATGCCGAAACTTTGTCGGTATCCAATTGAATACTGTCGAGGTAAACTCTTGCAAAAGGATAGCCGGTGTTTTCCAAATGGTTCAGCATTTTTTCTTCCCATACCTGCACTTGTAAGAAATCTATCGGTTTGCCGGCAAAATTCCTTTCCTGCCATCCGACCGCTTCCAATAATGGAGGCTCAATTGTTCTTGTATCCAACTGCGCCCAGCGATACGAGCTCTCCTGTAAATAATACGATGCTGACAAACCCCTCGTAATATTGAATGCTGTCAATGGAAGAAGTAACATATCCTTTCGCCTGCAGGTAACCCGGGAGTTTTATAATATATGCTTCGCAGGCATTGCGTGAATCAAAAGCCGTCTGCAATCCTGCTGCGGAGACAATGGTTGCAGAATCCTTATCCACTCCTTTGATGTGAAGGTTATATTTGCCTGCTGGCAGGTTTTGTGCTGAAGCAGAAAACGTCAACAGCAAAACAAGAACCGGTATTAGCTTGTATTTTATCACGGAAGTTTGGAATTCAAAAATAAAAAACAAAGGTACAAGGCGCAAGGCACAAGGCACAAGAGTGGCATATTATTTAATAGCTGTTTCAAGTAGCTTGAACTTCTGCCTTGTTCCTTGTACCTTGTTCCTTTAATTTCCCTATGGCCGGCATCTATATTCATATACCTTTTTGTAAACAGGCCTGTCATTATTGCAATTTTCATTTCGTTACTTCTCTTCGCAATAAAACCGAATTAATAAACGCATTGATAAGGGAAATCGATCTGCAAAAAGAATATTTAACCAATGAAACGGTGGAAACGATCTATTTCGGCGGCGGTACGCCGAGTTTATTGGAAACCGGGGAACTCCGGTCGCTGGCAGATAAAATGAAGGCGATCTATCATGTATCAAAAGATGCCGAAATAACGCTTGAAGCAAACCCGGATGATATTACTGAAGAAAAACTGGCCGGGTGGAAAGAGATCGGGATCAACCGACTTAGTATCGGCGTACAAAGTTTTTTCGATGAAGACCTGCAATGGATGAACCGGGCGCATAATGCGGAGCAGGCAATTGGCAATTTGCAATTAGCCATCAAACAATTCAGCAATATAACCATCGATCTTATCTATGGCACGCCACAACTGACAAATGAAAAATGGAAACACAATGTTGATACCGCTATTGCATTGAATATCCCGCATCTCTCCTGTTATGCATTAACAGTTGAACCAAAAACGCCGTTGCATAAAATGATACGGGAACATGCAAGTGAAGATGTTAACCCGGATAAACAATCAGAACAATTCTTATTACTGATGCAATGGCTGGAAGAAGCAGGCTATGAACATTACGAGATATCCAATTTTGCAAAGCCCGGTCAGCGGAGCCGCCACAATTCTTCTTACTGGCAACAAAAAAAATACCTGGGTATCGGGCCTTCGGCGCATTCTTTTAATGGCAGCAGCCGGCAATGGAATGTTTCCAATAACAATAATTATATCGAATCGATCAATAAAGATCTTATTCCCGTTGCGGAAAAAGAGATATTGACGGCTTCGCAAAAATTAAATGAATATATCATGACGGCTTTGCGAACAATAGAAGGGATCGACCTGGAATTTTTGTCTTCGCAATTTGGTATTGAAAAAACCGGGTTGATGAATAAAGCCAAAAAATTCATTGATGCCGGACTTGTTCAACCAGTGAATACTTCACTGCTACTTACCCGGGAAGGAAAACTATTGGCTGACGGGATCGCCGCCGGATTATTCTTTTAAAACTTACTTGCTGATAAAATGAATGATCACATTCAATGCGCAGCCTACCGAAACCAATGAAGTAATAATGAAACTAACCCATTTAATGGGGTGAGGTTTTGTGCTGCCTTCTTTTCTTCCTTCCTGCCACTTATTGAATTCGATTACATTAATTACAATAAGAGCGATGGCAGCAATTAAAAACAGGGCCTGGAAAAAATTAACCATGGGGCTTTTTTTGCCCATGAAGTTAAAGCTTTTGATGATTATGTTTCCAGTAATCATACACCTGTTTTCCAACGAGGCAGAGGACCATTACAAGAATGGCGGCCGGTACAAATCCATGGTATGAAAGAGGCATAGGGTCGAGTTTTATTTCATGCTTAAAAGGTTCAAAAGTTCAAAAGGTTCAAGAGGTTTAAAACGTTTAACGGTTGAAAGTTTTGAACTTTTAAACTATTAAACCTTATCCAATTATCAGACCAACACCTGTTCTATCCGTTTAAAGCCTTCGGGAGGTTTAACATCTTCCCATAATATCTTATAGACCGTTTCTGCGATCGGTATCGCTGCATCAACCGCCTTATTAATTGCATAAATACATTTTGCGGCATTATATCCCTCGGCCACCATGTTCATTTCAAGCTGCGCCGCTTTGATCGAATACCCTTTGCCGATCATATTGCCAAAAGTGCGGTTACGGCTGTATAAAGAATAACATGTCACCAACAGGTCGCCAAGGTAAACCGAGGCCGCATAGTTGGGGGTTTTACGATGCGTAACAGGATCTTCGCCGTCATGATCGCCGACAGTGATATGCTTAACCCCGAATTTCTTAAGAAAGCCCGCCATTTCATCCGCTGCATTGGCAATATAAACGCTTAGGAAATTATCGCCGTAATCAAGGCCATGCGCAATGCCGGCACCCAATGCATAGATATTTTTCAGCACAGCTGCATACTGCACTCCTAAAATATCATGATTGGTGATCGTATTTATATAATCTGTGGTAAAATGAGAAGCGATCTCGGAAGCACTGGTTATGTCCGAGCCGGAAAAAGTAAGGTAAGAGAGTTTTTCGGAGGCCACTTCTTCTGCATGACAAGGACCGAGTACGGCAAAATAATTTTCCAGCGGCACATCGAATTGCTGTTGTAAATAATAATTCAGCAAAATATTTTTTTCGGGCAAAAGGCCTTTGATCGCTGAAACAACTTTTTTGTCTTTCCAATCAGCCGCCGTAAGTGAAGAAAGACTTTGTTCTGCATAAGCGGAAGGAACGGCAACGATCACGACATCTGAATTTTTCACCACTTCTTGTATGTTGGCAGATAAAGAAAGAAGTGAACAATCAAATTTTACAGAAGTCAAATAGCCGGGATTATGACAATGCTGCTGTATATGTTCGATGATCTTTGGATTGCGTATCCACCAATTGATAGCATGCTTTCTGTCGGTCAGGATCTTTGCCAATGCTGTTGCCCAACTGCCGCCGCCGATGATACCAAAACGAACCATTGATTTTTTTTGATTAAATGATAATATTGATCAAAGGTAGGATAGCGATAAAGGATCTGTCCGCTGAAAACCAGCTTGAAAGGGATTGAAAAAACATTAATATCTGTTCAATCTTTAAACCAACGATTTATTTCTCGAACAATTTATCCTTCGGAACTACTTTTACTTTCATTCCGTCTTTCAACGTTTTACTGACAGCGGTATAAGGATCCGTTATCACTTCCTCTCCTTCTTTCAAACCACTGAGCACTTCAATATAATTTATATCCTGTATACCTGATTTAACCACTACTTTTTTTACGATCCCGTCTTTTTGCAATACAAATACTACTTCTTCCAGTTCATCTTCATCCTCATTCTGCGATTGATCCATCAGGCCTTCGTCATCTTTCTTTTGATCCTGCTCTTTCTTTTTATCGGCCATGCTCTTGTCGCTTCCTTTTACCCTGGCATTCACAGCGCCAATAGGAACGGCCAGTACATTTTCCACTCTTCTTGTTTTGATATCAGCGCTGGCATTCATGCCCGGGCGGAAAGGAAAGGTTTTATTGGAAAGATCCTTATACGAATCAGGGATCAGGCGTATCCGCACTTCATACTCTGTAACATCATTGGAAGTAGCCGACCCCAGCATTGAACTGCTTTTAGTACTGCTGCCGATCTTGGTTACAATGCCTTTGAATTTACGGTTGTTGTAAGCATCCACTTCCACATCGGCCGAATCGCCGATATCGATCTTTACAATATCGTTCTCACCCACGTCCACTCTTACTTCCAGCACCGACATATCGGCAACAGTCATCATTTCCGTACCGATATTAAAACTGTTACCGGCCACCCGTTCTCCCTTTTTCACTTTTAATGAAGAGATCACTCCTGTCATTGGAGCCACTAATGTGGCACGACTAAGATCTTTATTCGCCCTGTTAAGTCCGACCTGCGTACTCTGCACATTGGCCTGCAGGCTTTTTATATTTTGCTGCGCTGCCCTGTGATTTGCCTGTGCCGAACGAAGCGTTGTTTCATATTGCTCCAGTTCCGCTTTGGAGATCACTTTATCATCAAACAATTTTTTATTGCGATCGTAAGTTTGTTGTGCCAGGTCTATATTGGCCTGCAACGCTTCCAATGCTGCTTTTCCATTATCAACAGTAGCAGTAGACTGGTTGACCCTTGATGCCGCTTCGTCTCTTTGCAATGAATAAATATCTGCATAGATACGTGCCAGCACGTCGCCGCTTCTTACTGTATCGCCTTCTTCTACATTCAATTCTGTTATCTCACCGGAAATATCAGGACTGATCTTTACTTCTACTTCAGGATAAATTTTTCCGCTGGCATTCACCGATTCGGTAATGGTACGCCGGGTCGCTTTTGCTGTCGCCACTTTTTCGGTTTTCTTTCCGCCACCCATTGCTTTAGCGCCAACATATAAAACGATGATCGCACCGACAACGATCAGAATCCATTTTAATGTTTTGTTACCTTTTCGGGGTTTTGTATTTGGGAATGCCATTTCTATTTATTAAATAATATATCTCAAATTAAATTTTACTTTTTTGTCTTTAGTACTCCAAGGTCCCCTTGTGGGGATTTAGGGCTTTTTACAATTTCAATCCCTGCCCTTTATAAAATTCCAGCAATTTTATTTTGAACAAATAATCATACTGGGAATACAACAACTGGCTTTTTGCCTGTTGAAGATTTGTTTGCGTGCTGATAAGATCATAGGTTGATAGCAAACCTACATCATATCTTTTCAGTGCATAATCATAAGCCTTCTGCGATGCTTCCACGGCTTTTTTATTAGCATTGAATTTTTGCAAGGCCGCTACCGCATCATTATAGGCTGTATAAATATCCTGCTTCAATGTAAAACTGTTTTGCTCTTTTTGCAGTTCAACTTGTTTTACATTCAGTTTTGAACGTTGCCATGCCGTTCTTAAAACACCGCCATTGAGGATCGGAACACTTATACTTAATCCAATAGATTGCCGGAAATTTTGACTTAACTGATCAAAGTACCCGATCTTTCCCCCGGTAAATATATCACGGGGTATTATGGAAAAAACCGTGTCCGGTGGTCCGCTTACGTTTACAATCCCGATCGGGGGAAATACCGAGATCTTTGATTTGATCTCTTCGGCCCTGCTATTAAAACCGGCACCCAAACTTCCAAACAAAGAAATGGTTGGATACATAGAACCTCTTGCCACTTCCACCGATTTTTGTGCCGCTTTTAAATTCCAGTCATCTACTTTTTGCTGCGGCATATTTGATATAGCCAGATTATAAACAGCTTCGGGTTGAAGATCGGCCAGGTTCTCAACCGGTATCATATTAACCGCCGGGGTAAAAACATCGAAGGGAGTTGCAGCATCAAGATTCAACAATGCTTTCATCTGCAGCAATGATTGCTGCGCCGCTGTTTGGGCAGAAATAAGTGCCGAACTATCCAATGCCAGTACAGATTCAAGATTGACGGCATTCAATTCCGGCAATTTTCCTGCATCAACCTGTTTGCGGGTGCTTTCGAGTTGAGATCTTGTTTGAGAAATTTTGGAAGAAGCCAGGTTGATCTGTTCTCTCGCCAATAATATTTGCAAATAAGCCACCGCTACATTCAATGCAATATCATTCTTTGCTTTATCGGCGCCGGCTGCGGTCGCTTTCAGCGTAAGATCTTTTACTGCGATCGTATTTTTTTTGGTGAACCAGTTGAAAAGATCAACACTTGCCTGTAAGGAATAGTTATTGAAAACATATCCCTGGGTGATCAAACTGAAATTGGTAGGATCCTGGTTTCGCCCGGCGCTATAGCCTGCATTCGTACTGAAATTAACGCCGGGTTGTTGCGCCAGTTTGCTTTGTTGTAAATCCAGTTCGGCAAAACGAATTTGAAGATCGGCTTGCCGGACAGAGATGTTATGCTCCAATGCATATTCAACACATTTTTTCAGATCCCATTTTTCAGTGGCCGGCTGCGCAAAAGCAGATTGAAAAAACAATAACGCAAGGGCCAGTTGTAGACATCGCCTGATCATAGAGCAAAAATAGAGAGTGTTGGGGTTTTTGTTTCAAGTTTCTGGTTTCTTGCGTCGGGTTTCAAGTCTCAGGTTTCTGGTTTCTGGTTTCTGGTTTCTGGTTTCAGGTAGCGTGCTATAGCAAAGAGATTTCGAATTTTAGTGACCCAACTTGAAACCAGAAACCAGAAACTTGAAACCAGAAACTATTTCTCCATGTTATTTAAAGCCTGCGAAAGATCATCGATCAAATACCGGGGTTCTTCCAGCCCGACATAGATACGAACATAGCGATGCTCTTTATTGGAAGCATCGAAATCGGCGGGCGCAATACCGGCACATTTTGGAATGATCAGACTTTCATGCCCGCCCCAGCTTACCGCCATCATGATATGCTTGAGCGATTCACAGAATTTTACGATCGACTCCATTTCACTTGTCTTTAAAACAGCCGTAAACAAACCACAAGCACCTTTCATTTGCTGTTTGGCCAATTCATATTGCGGGAAACTTTCATCCAATGGAAAAAGGACAGTTTCCACTTTGGGATGCTGTTTCATAAAAGCAACCACTTCTGCAGTTGATTTGGTAAGCCTGTCGAATCTTGCCGGTAATGTTCTTAATCCTCTTATCAATAGCCATGCATTGAAAGGCTGAATGCCGCTGCCGATATTCAGGTATTCACTGTCAAATATTTTTTTCATCATCGCATGGCTGCCGCTCAATACACCGCCGAGTGTATCGCTATGCCCGCTGATATATTTTGTCGCCGTCTGCATCGCCATATCAATTCCCATTTCTATGGGTCTTTGATATAATGGCGAACAATAACTGTTATCCAAAAGCGTAACAATATTATTTGCTTTTGCAAAAGCAGCAACTTCTTTTATCGGTTGAATGGCAAAATCCCAGCTATTGGGTGATTCGAGATAATAGAAACTGGTATTGGGTTGCGTTGCTTTTTCCCAATTCTCAATTTTTGTTCCGTCGATATAAGTTGTAGTAATACCGAAACGGGGCAATATCACATCAAACATCCGTTGCGCCCAGGTGTAAGGTTTTGCTACCGATACAATATGATCGCCGGCTTTTATATTGGCAAAAATGCCGGCGAATATTGCGGCAGCGCCATTATTAAAAACCAAACAATCTTCTGCGCCATCCAGCGCTGCTAATTTTTTACGGAGAATATCAACGGTTGGATTCAAACCGCGGCTGTAGAGATAGCCGCCCATTTCATCTTCAAAAGCTTTTCGCAGATCTTCTACTTTATTAAAAACAAAATTGCTGGTCTGCATGATCGGCGGCGACACAGCATTGAAATAATTTTCCCGGTCCTCGCCCAGCTCATTGATGATCTGTGAAATGTCCATTACGCTGTTTTCTTATGAAGGAATAAATAATACAATGCAAGAAAAAATGCGAGAAGTCCAACACCGATAAAGGCTGCGTTCACATCTTTGATAACAACTCCAACAGCGATCATGAAATAACTAAAAACAAAAAATCCAGCCAGTACCGGCGTGAATTTATTCCAGGTCCCGGTTATCATCACTTCGTTTTGTTTTCTTTTCCTCAATACAAATAAAGTAGCTGCAGAAGTACTCATACCAATACTATCAAGGAACATGGTGAAGTTTAAAATATTATCAACTCCTTTTCCAAAAAAAGTAATAACGATCGTGATGATCGAAAAAGTTGCCAGTCCTGCTACCAATGCTTCCGTTTTAGGATGACGGTAAGAAAACATTTTTGGAAAAACTTTATCCTGGCTCATGGCAAACATTACTCTTGGATTGCTCATCAGCAATATATTTACGTATGCCAGCACGGACAAGAACATTAACCCGTCGAAGACCTTACCGCCGGCTTTGCCAAACCATGCTTCGCAAAGCAAGGCCCCGATAGCGGAAGCATTTTTCATTTTATCATAACCAATGACCTGCGTATATGCAAAATTGATAAGCAGGTACAAGGAGATAACGATGATGATCCCGATAATAATGCCTTTGGGAATACTGCGGGTACTTTTTACTTCTCCTCCAAAATTGATCGTTTGCTGGTAACCTCCATAAGCAAAACAAACGGGGATCAATGAAATTAGGAATAAAGTGATGGCATTATTATTATCCAATGTATAAAGCGGCGAGCCTGTTTCATAACCATGCGGCCCGATAATGACTCCCTTAAAAACGCTGGCGATAAGAAGAACTACCAGCCCGACCTTTATTATTATCAGCACATTTTGTGTACGGCTGCTGGTTTTCAATCCAAATAAATTCACACCAAAAAAAATGGCGACCGCAACAATAGCAACTGTTGTATTGAAAAAATTACCGCTTGGTTTTCCATATAAAAGGTCGCTTACATAATCGGCACCGATCAATGCTACCACTGCCAGTGAAGCAGCATTGCTGATAAGAATAATGGCATTGACAGAAAACCCGACCGAAGGATGATAACATTCGGCAAACACTTTATAATAACCGCCCATTGCCGGTAATCGCTGGCCGATCTCTGCATAGGTCAATGCACCGCATAAAGCAATTAACCCGCCGGCAACCCACAATAAAAAAAAGATCGTCTCATTACCCGAAGTAGCGGCTACGGAAGCAGGGTTCCTGAAAATTCCCATGCCGATCACCAGACTTACTACGATCAGGCTTATATCCAGGAGATTCAGCTTATTCTTACCAGTCATGGCTTGAAGATAAACAAAACAGTCTAACTTTATATGACCGGACTCTTACATTCTATGAAAGGTACACTTGCACTTTTTTTTCTCCTCTTTATTACCAATTCTTCTATCGCACAGATCGATTCGTTGCAGGAAGAAGGGATTGATTCATTAAAAACGCTGGAGGAAGTAATGGTAAGATCCTTCGAACAAAACCGGCGTTTGAAGGAAAGCACTACTTCTGTTAAAGTAATTGAATTAAATAATGCCGACCGCTACAATAAAATTTCTTTGGTCAATGGTTTTAATACTATTGGCGGTGTTCGGATGGAAGAACGATCGCCCGGCAGTTACCGGATCAATATAAGAGGCAGTTCCCTTCGTTCGCCATTTGGTGTACGCAATGTAAAAGTTTACTGGAATGATATTCCGCTGACCGATCCCGGCGGTAATACTTATTTCAATCAAATTGCTTATAATAATTTTTCTTATATCGAGATCAATAAAGGGCCGGCCAGCAGTATGTACGGGGCGGGTACAGGAGGTTTGGTTTTGCTGAATTTTTTTGACGCCTGGCGACCGGGAATAAATTTCGAATACATCACCGGCAGTTATGCTTTGCAAAATATTTTTACTTCCGCAAGGTTTGGAAAAAAAGAAAATAAAAATCAATTCACGTATGCGCATAATCAAACTAATGGCTACAGAACTCAAACTGAAATGCGGAGGGATAATTTTTCCTGGCGATCGATCTTAAAAATTTCCGACAAACAACAATTAACTGCTTCGGTATTGTTCACCGATATGTATTATCAAACACCCGGCGCATTGACATTAGCAGAATTCAAAGCAAACCCTAAACAGGCAAGGCCGGCCGGCGGCGGTTTTCCTTCGGCGGTAAATGCAAAAGCCGCCATCTTTCAAAAAAATATTACAGCAGGATTTACCAACGCTTATCAAATTACCGGCGCTTTCAAAAATTCCACGACCTTATACGGCGCTTTCTCCCAAATAAAAAATCCGGCCATCCGGAATTATGAAAGAAGGAATGAACCTTCATTTGGCGGAAGAACTGTTTTTACTTACTATAAAAAAATAAATGCTACCGGTTCAGACCATAACATCTTTCAATTTACCGGTGGCAGCGAATTCCAACAGGGATATTTCAATACACAGGTCTCGAAAAATAAAAATGGAAATCCCGATACATTGCAGACGAATGATGACATTGATTATACAACGTATAACTTTTTTTTACAGGGCGATATTAATTTAAAAGACAAATGGTTTTTCAATGGCGGCATTAGTTTGAACAGGTCAAGGGTCAGTTTCAGCCGGCTGAGCAGCTATCCTGTTATCAAACAAAAAAGAAATTACCAGGCTGAACTGGCTCCGCGGCTTTCCATAAAAAATATCATCAATCATGATACCTGGTTGAAAGCAACGATATCGAGAGGTTTTTCTCCTCCGACCGTTGCAGAGTTGCTTCCTTCCACCGGTACGATCAGTACGGAGCTTGAAGCAGAATATGGATGGAATTATGAAATGACAGCAGGCACTGATATTTTCAAACACAAGCTGCGTTTGGAAGTAACCGGTTTTTATTTCAAACTTAATAATGCCCTGGTACAACGAAGAGATCTTTCAGGCGCCGATTTTTTTGTGAATGCGGGAGATGTAAAACAAACAGGAATAGAATCGCATGCGGATTACTCTAAAAGTTATTCATCAAAAAGTTTTGTCGATTATTTCAGGATCGTTCTTGATCATACGTACAATCATTTCCGGTACGGAACTTTTATAAAGGGAACGGATAATTTTTCCGGTAAAATAATTCCTTCCGTTCCCACGAATACTCTCTCGGTCATCGCAGATATTTATTTGAACTGTGGTATTTATTCCAATGCAACTTATTATTCCGCTTCAAAGATATTCTTAAATGATGCGAATACGGCTGTGGCCGATGCTTATCATTTGATCGGCTGGAGGATCGGCTGGAAATCCAAACTTAAAAACAGTAAAAAATACAAACTGGACCTTTATGCCGGTGCCGATAATTTGCTGAATGAACATTATAGTTTGGGAAATGATATCAATGCCGCCGCCAATCGTTTCTATAATGCAGCACCGGAAAGAAATTATTTTGTTGGATTATCTTTTCAGTGGATCAAACCGGTAAAGAAGTAACGTGGAGGAATTAGTAATTGGTTAATTAATATTTAATAACAGGGCATCCCAACTTGCCTTTTTTTCCGGGACGATATATTATACCGATCGCATAATTAAGATAATGGTCCTTCAGTTCCGGGTTAGCCGCTTCGCTGAAACCATCAATGTAATCTGTAAAGCTAACACGATAAGAGGCTTCAGCATTTATTCCCCATTGCGGGCTAAAGAAATAGCGAAGCCCGCCACCAACAGGAATTACGGGAATCATTTTGGGCAAAGAATGAGCGGAGTCGATCGTCAATCCATCCGTTACAGTATGATTTTGTACATCAAAATATTCCCGGTTAAAACGACTCCAGTCTCTTTTTATATTTAAAAAAGAAAGGCCTGCACCGGCAAAAATATATGGGGAAAGGCCTTTGTCAGCATCATTCTTTGCAGTGATATTAAATACCAGCGATGCTGATAATTCAACCAATGAAGAAGTAAAATTAAAATTACGTTCCTGCCTGAATTCGGGTTCATCATATTTCGAATCGTCACCTTTTAATTTCCCGATCAGCAAATTGCCCCGTATAGAAAAGGTTGGATTCAAAACACGGTTGGCATTTATATTGACTGCAAACTTTTGAGTCTTAAATGCGCCGAATTTTTCAGGAGTAAGATCTCCCTGGTAAACAACAAAACCAACACTGGCTCCCCATTCAAACTTATTTTCCTGGGAATTGGAAGTAAAGGCGGTGCACACAAATACAGCAACTATAAAAGTTTTCAGGGACATGATCTTTTTCATACATTTTTTTTAGGGTTAAAAGACCCCGGGCGGAAGCGAGGCGGCAACAAACAATAGCAACTTATTTGCCAAACGCAGAAAAGTCCCCCTCATTTTACGGAATACGTTAAAAAAGAGAGAGAATAAAATATAGGAAATAAATGACATTGTATGATTAAACCCGGATCTATTTACGAATTACGATTTGTTTCCCTTCGGAGTTTCCGGTTTCTTTGGAAGAATTTTGATCATGATGAAATCGTAAATCAAAATCGTAATTCGTAAATAATATTCTATCTATATTTGCCCCGGTTTGGTTCCTGCACATGCGGGATTAAAAAGGGAAACCGGTTAAATTCCGGTGCTATCCCCGTAGCTGTAAAAAGCCCTCTCACCTTTCACGAGGAAGGTTTTGCGAGAGAAAGATTGTTGAAGATTACCACTGTATCGGCTCATCCGAAACGGGAAGGTTTCAACAAAGGCTTTAAGCCAGAAGACCTGCCAGACCTGTTAAACATTTATTTTGCTTTCGGGTGAAAAGCTGGAATGTAAAAGTCGGGCGACATTTATATTTCTATCTCTTTTATTACCGGAAGCAGTCACACAAAAATTTCATGTAAAATGAAAAAGATCTTTTTTGTGCTGGCTGCTGTCATTATCAGCAACCAGCTGCTTGCGCAGGATTCCAGTAAACTTTTACGACTCAAAGTAGTTGAACCCGGCGTTTCCTGGGTAACGATCGACTCTCTGAACCCGGTAGTGGTCACCGCCAATAAATATCCGCAGAAACAGAGCCAGACCGGTAAGGTACTTACCGTTATCGATCAGCAGCAATTAGAAAAAAGTAGTGGAAAAAATTTAGGTGAGCTATTGAATACGGCTGTTGGTACAACCATCGTTGGGAGCAGCAATGTATCGGGTACGAATCAAACGATAAGTATCCGTGGTTCTTCGGCCGGCAATGTATTATTGCTGATCGATGGTATCCCTGTTAATGATCCTTCCGTTATCACTAATTACTTCGATCTTAATTTTTTTAGTCTTGATCAGATTGAAAGAATTGAAATATTAAAAGGCGGTCAATCCACTATGTACGGTTCCGATGCAGTAGCCGGTGTCGTCAATATCATTTTGAAAAAAAGCGATCTTAAAATGAAGATCTATGGAAATTTTAATGCCGGCAGTTATAATACATTGAAGGAATCCATTGGCTTTGGTAAAAAAACCGGCCAATTTGATTACTCGGTAAACTATACACATACCGGTTCCGATGGCTTTTCTGCCGCCTATGATAAAACCAAAACCGGCAATTTTGACAAAGATGGTTTTGATGAACATACTGTCAACGGGAGATTTGGATTTACCATTGCAAAAAAGATCAGGACAAATTTTTCAGGCGCTTACAATTATTATAAGACCGATCTCGATGCTGCTGCATTTACCGATGAGAAAGACTATACTGTAAAAAATAAAAACAAACAGGCAGGCGCCGGTATTGCTTATCAATTCAGGAAAGGCGCTGTTCTTCTTAATTATAATTTCAACAGGACGGAAAGAAATTATTTGGATGATTCCATTCATAAAAGCAGTCCGTATGTTGATTATTCAAAAGCCAGTTATGTTGGCCGCACTCATTTTGCCGAGTTGTATGGCAAATTAAATCTCGAGCAATGGGAATTCCTTGCCGGCATTGATTACCGTTTGCATAATACCGACCAGGATTATTTTTCTACCGGCCCTTTTGGTCCTTATACGCCGCCGGTGTTGCATGCTGAAATGGATCAATTGAGTCCCTACGCTTCTGTGATCTTTAAAAGTGAAAGCGGTTTTAATGCAGAATTCGGCGGAAGATGGAACAAACATTCAGAATATGGAAGCAATATTACTTTTACACTGAACCCTTTTTATTTTGTTTATAAAAAATTAAAGGTCTTTGCAAATCTTTATTCAGCATTTAAAACACCAACGCTTTACCAGTTGTTCGATCCGTCTGCGGGCAATGCAAGGCTTGATCCTGAAAAAGGAATTATTGCCGAAGCCGGTGTTGAACTTTTTTCGATAAAAAGATCCTGGTTCAGAACAACTCTTTTTTTCCGTACTACAAAAGATGCGATACTATACACTTTCAATCCTTCTACTTTCGCCAGTTTATATTTGAATGCGGGCAAACAAACCAATTATGGCATTGAACTGGAAGCAAAATATTCATCCGGCAAAGTGAATGTGACCGGCAATTATACTTATACCGACGGCAAAACAACTGCTGCATTTGACGGAACCGGTACACCGATCGGCAAAGACACTACGTATTATAATCTTTACCGCATTCCCAAAAGTACGATCAACGTGAATGTAGGTGTGCAGGCAACAAAAGCATTTTATTACAGTGTGGCTTTTCGTTCGGTAAGTAAAAGAGAGGAGTTTATTTTCGGGGCGATGCCGGAAGTATTGAAAGCCTATTTTACTGTTGATCTTTATGGTGAATATAAATTCGATAAGGCTGTAAAACTTTTTCTTGACCTGAAGAATTTTTTCAACCAGCAATATTTTGATATTCTTGGTTATAATTCAAGGAAATTCAATTTTACAACGGGGGTAAGTTTTCAATTGTAAGGGTATGTGCAAGCATGAAGAAAAGGAATGTCCCCGTTGTCAAAAGAGTTTTGAATGCAAGCCGGGAAACATAGTGCAATGCCAGTGTTATTCAATAGAATTATCGGAAGAACAACGTCTTTATATTGAACAGCGATACAATGATTGTTTGTGCCGGGATTGTTTGCAATACCTGTCGGCCGAATTGAACCTGTTCAAAGAGAAGTATATTTTCAGATAGAACTACATTTGCAGAAACCGGGGCCATGTATTTTAATTTGGAACAATTCATTACGCTAACGTTTACGTTGTTTGCCGTCATTGATGTGGTCGGTTCTGTTCCGATGCTGATATCGATCAAACAAAAAACGGGCAACATCAGTTCCTGGAAAGTGACGCTTATTTCCGGCTTGCTGATGATATTATTCTTCTTTATTGGCGAACCCTTTTTAAATGTTTTAGGGGTCGATATCAAATCATTCGCCGTGGCCGGATCGATCGTGATCTTTATCCTCGGTCTTGAAATGGTGTTGGGGATCGAATTTTTCAAATCCGAAAAAGGTGCGCCTGCCGGTACATTAGTTCCGATCGCTTTTCCATTGATCGCCGGTAGCGGTACGCTTACCACTATCATGTCGCTTAAAGCTACTTTTGAAAAGACCGATCAAAATGCAGAATACATGATCCTTGGCGCCATACTGGTAAATCTTATTATCATCTATCTTGTATTACGTTCATTGAATCTTATTGAAAGAGTTTTAGGTAAGGCCGGTTTACTCGCTGTAAGAAAGTTTTTTGGCGTAGTTTTGCTCGCCATTGCAGTAAAGGTATTTGCTACCAATGCCAGTGGACTGATCAAATGATTGTAAATTTTAAATGTTAGGTGCTAAATATTCAAAATCTAACATTCAACATTTAAGATTGAATTGGCCTCGTCGTACAATGGATAGTATAAGAGTTTCCGAAGCTCCAGATACAGGTTCGATTCCTGTCGAGGCCACATTATTTATAACTATTTCATAATCAATATTTTACAAATACAATTTGAGAATCGAACTTCTACAAACTTTCCTTGAGTAAAAAGAAGTTTAAAGAAAATAGATAGAAAAACAAAAAGCCCGTGTAACACGGGCTTTGAATCTTGTCACATCATATAGTATTACATCTCTATTTCAGTCTTGATAAAATCCTTAACTCCTTCTGCACCTGTTATCTCTAACCACGCAGTTGACTTATCCTTTGATACAACCAGGTTAAAGGAAAGGAAGTCACAGCATTCTTTTTCGGTTTTTATAAACTCGTTCAGTTTAGCCACCACTTCATCAGAACCTGAAAACTTATAAGAATAGCCGTCTTTCAGTTCCTTTTTCTTCTTCATCATTCCTTTAAGTTCAGTGATTACAGTAGCCTTCCTTTCCCTAAACTCAGGAGTAGTAAGCTTACATTTAAAAACTGTTTCCTTTTTGCAGCAAGCGCCTGAACACTCTTTGAGTTGCGCATTGGCGGTAAAACCCATTATCAATAAAATCGGGAGAAATTTTAAACCTTTCATTTTTATAAATTTAAACTTGTTATAAGGTAATTTGTTTTATTTGAGATTCTTTATTGTATATCGCAGGCCCAGATACATTTCCCTTCCCCTTGTCGGACCCCAGGTGAATTGCGTGTCGAAATATGAGCCAAACGGATTCTGCCAACTGATGATTGGTTTATCCTGCCTGAAATTAAAGATATTCTCCGCCCCTGCATAAACCTCGAATCGCTTTAAATTATAGGTGAATTGCAAACTCACAGTACTATAAGGCATCGATTCTGCAGGTTGCTGGTAAATAGGAGGGTTGCCTTTTGTATCCGGCAATCGCTGCTTGCCGTACCAATGCACATTACCGTCAACATGCCATTTCCGGCTGAGTGGCATATAAGAGAATGCACCATTCAAACGATGCTTGGGATTAAAGGGCAAGGTTAATTTTGTAGTTGTTGCTTTTTGATAAACATCAAGGTATACATAACCCAGTTTCGCACTCACTCTTTTGTAAAACGTTCCTCCAGCTTCGACCTGGAAACCATTAGAAACAGACTCTCCACCATAGTTTTTTATAATTGCCTTTGTTGGATCAGTATCATAATCAGGAAAAATTTGATTCTGAAAGGAGGTGCGGTAAAAATCCAGTGAATAATATCCTTCAATTTCGGAGGAGGCCCTGAACTTATGGGTAACGTTGACTCCCATATTCACAGCCTTTTCAGGTTTGAGCGCTTCTGCAAATATTATGTCTCTTGAACTTACCAACAGTCCTGTATTCTCACTGAAAATATTCGCTGTCCGCCAACCTTTGCCAACGGAAGCCCTGAAGGTTAATTTATCTGTCGCATCAAACTTTAGCAGGGTTCTCGGTGTTATTTCCCATCCAAACTCATTATGATGATCTGCCCGGATACCAGCAATCCAAATTAGTTTACCCTTCCCAAAGGTTAAGGTGTTCTCTGCGAAAACACCCAGGATATTTTCATTCTTCATATACCTTCCAGCATAGGTTCTGCCAAGTGTATTGTTTGTAAAAGAAATATTCTCCTCCAGGTCAAGATGTCTGAAACTTATACCAGATTTCAGGACGCTGTTTGTACCATAGCTGAATTCATGTTGAAGGTTTGCGTAGCCGTTATACTGTCGAGCATTGTAACCAGTAACTCCGAACCATGAACGCTGTGTTTGATGAAACCCGGACGCATACAATGCAAACCGATGCACATCATTTATGCGATAGGCTGTTTTAAACCAAAATTCAGGCTGGTTGATATCAACTGTTTGACCATATGCATTGGTTGTTCCTTTGTCACTCGCATAATTAAATTTGACTTGCCCACCAATGCGGCGCTCTGAAAGATAACGCACGGCAATCTGCGTGCTCCATCCCCATTTGGATTCATCACCTTTTTTCCACCTGTTTGAGATCATATAACGAGTAAGCAACGGCAGATCCAGAAATTCATCATTGTCTTTGTCCACCCGGCCTGCCGGTTGCACCATATGGAAAGCAGTCAGGTTACTCCATTTGTTTTTCTTGAAGGCATGTACTGCATTGAAGTGTTTTTCTCCAAAACTATTGATGTACGCATTCAATAATAATTTATCCGCCTTATCAGGTTCTCTCGTAATAACATTGATCTGGCCACTAATACTTTCAAAGCCCTGTAAAACCGAATTAGCGCCTTTGGCAACCCAAATATTTTCTACTACAGTTCCGGGAATACTACTGATACCATAAGTATAGGTCAAGCCCTGTACCTGAGGAAAGCCGTCCACTAATACCTGGTTATAAATCCCCGACAGTCCCAATATCCTAAGCTCTTTGGAATTTGTAATGATATTGGTTGTTTGAGGCTGAACAGTAGTTTGTGTTTCAAAGCATCCTGCCAGATCGCAGCAAGCCGCTTTCTTTAATTCAAGTGTTGAGATCACTTCCGTCTTTATGGGAAAAGAAGCGATGTATGAAGGTTTCTGATTAGCCTGCACCGTTACACCGCTCATATCGGACCTGTTCTTTAGAACCACAGTCAAATAAGAAGTATCGGCAACCTGTATAGTGTCGGTTTTAAATTCAATAAAACTAACGAGTAGCGTGTACGGGGATTTCTTAGGCAGGGTAATAGAAAACTCGCCATCTTCATTCGTAACAGCTCCTTTCTTAGATCCAAGCCAGGTCACGCTGGCACCTTGCAATGGTTGATTCGTTTGACTTGCAACACGACCGCGCAACGATTGAGCATCTGCCAGGAAAGGAACTGTCAGCACTATAAATACTAACAGTAATTTTTTCATTGTTCCGGTTTTAATTGTCACCTTTCTTTACCTTATAAGGTCGTTTCTCGGGATCATCACAACCCGGCGTATCCTCTACTGATTTCTGAATTTGTTTTTCCGTTACCAGTGCAGGATTAAAAGTGATCTCGAATACGCTTGTCGCTGAAGGTTTACCAATTTGCTTTGTAGCGGTAATACCATTTAGCTGACCAATAGACTCCTGGATATCCTTGCAATCTCCTTTACAGGTTATGCCAGTCACTTTTATTTTGATCGTTTGCAGGTTCTGGCTCGTAGGTTGAATAGTATCTTTTGAAGTTTGTGCTTTTGAACTTATGGCAGTTGCACTGAGCATGATAAACGATGCGACTATATATTTGAAAAGTTTCATTGTAATTATTTTTTCCGTATTAATTAAATAAGAATTTGTCCTGCGTTTGCAGGACGATACATGTATGAGACTATCAGGCTAATTTAGGCGGTTGCCAAAAATCCGGAGCGAATTGAGAATAGACTCTTTGTGTTGAGAGGATATACCTGTTTAACTCCTGAACAGGTTGGTTAATACTGAAAGCCAAAAATTCAATCGTGCTTGCGGCACAGGCTCCGCATTTTAAAAAGGGATTGCAAAAGTCAGAACATGGATCTGGTGACTGGTCTTCTTCAGTAGGTTGCGGTTTTTCGTCCCCGCAACACGTGCTGCTGCATTCTGTTTCCTGGACTGTATTAAAAAAAGAAAACGCCGGCTGTACTGTTAGGAGCAGTACGATGAATGCTAATATTCCAGCTATGATCTTCACGAAGCAAATGTACCAAGAAAATAATTGAAATCAAGATGACCTATCACCCTTGATTGCCAGGGATGTACAAAGAAACCGTGAAATCGCCCAGGGCAGAGTATCATCCATAAATCTTACAGCTGGGATGGATTAAATTTAAAAAGCCAAGCGCCAAGGAAAGTCAGCCCTATCCCCAAAACTAGACTTGATGTAATATAAATTAATCCTGTTCCGACATGACCGGTCTTAAACAAATAATGCGTTTCAACAGAAAATGCAGAGAAGGTAGTAAAGCCTCCCAAAAAGCCCGTAATGAATAACAATCTCCATTCTAAACTCAGCTGCCATTTTTCCGATAACCCCAAAAGGCAACCAATAATAAAGCAGCCAATCAGATTGACCGTAAAAGTGGCATATGGGAAACTTGTTGGGGTCTTTTGTTGAACAAACATGGAAAGTAGATAGCGGCCAACCCCACCAAAAAAACTACCAATCCCCACTACTAATGCAAGTTTCATATTGTTTCTCATTTCTTTGTCAAGAAGCAAAGGTACATCGTCAGTTGTATATTGCTAAAGCGCAAAATTTATACCTTCATCCGTTGAATTCTCACTGCATTGAGTATTGCAAGTAACGCCACCCCAACATCGGCAATCACAGCTTCCCAGAGTGTCGCTATACCACCGGCTCCAAGGATCAGCACAAAAACCTTAACCACCATAGCAAGGGTAATATTCTGCCAGACAATATTCCTTGTAATTTTTCCAATCCTTATGGCCGATACAATTTTAGAAGGCTGGTCATTTTGAATTACTACATCTGCGGTTTCAATAGTGGCATCACTACCAAGCCCGCCCATTGCTATGCCGGCGTCTGCTAAAGCAACAACCGGGGCATCGTTAACACCATCCCCTGCAAATGCGATTCGCCTGCCTTCATCTTTGAGCTTTTGTACTTTTTCGACTTTGCCTTCCGGAAGTAAATCACCATAGGCTTCATCAATCCCGATCTTCTTTGCCACTTCATCCACTACTGATTGCTTATCACCTGAGAGCATGACAGTTTTAATATTCAAACTATGCATGTCTTTTACGGCCTGCACTGCATCTTCTTTTATTTCATCGGCAATCGTGATATAGCCTGCATATTGGCCATTGATTGCTACCACTACAATAGTATCAACTATTTTTTCTATCTCTGTTGGATAGGAGATATTGAATTTTTTCAGCAGTTTAATATTTCCAGCCAGTATCTCTTTTCCTTCCACCTTTCCTTTTAGGCCATGACCAGAAACTTCTTCCACTCCATCTGCCTTAATACCATTGATAACATCACCTGCATAATTGGTTACAGCTTTTGCGATAGGATGGGTAGAGTTACTTTCTAAAGCGGCAGTGAGTTTCACTAATTCTTTTTCATCCATATTTACTGCGACCACTTCCTGAACTTTAAAAACTCCTTTTGTCAGCGTCCCGGTTTTGTCCATGACCACCGTATTTACTTTTGTCATCACATCCAGGAAATTCCCTCCTTTAAATAGAATACCATTGCGTGAACCGAGGCCGATCCCTCCAAAGTATCCTAAAGGAATAGAGACTACTAAAGCACAGGGACAACTGATAACGAGAAATACCAATGAACGGTAGAACCATGTCTGAAAATCATAATCAGCTACAAAGAAGTATGGAACGAAACACACTGCTACAGCTAAGAAAAATACAATAGGCGTATACACTTTTGCAAAACGTGAAATGAATAATTGTGTCTGTGATTTTCTTGCAGTAGCATCCTGCACCATTTCCAGTATTTTGCTTAGCTTACTATCCTTGAAGAGTGCTTTTACTTTAATCTCGGCAACAGTATTCAAATTTATCATTCCGGCGAATACAGTCTCTCCCTTGTATTTCGTATCAGGCTTGCTTTCGCCTGTTAAAGCAGCAGTATTAAAGGAGGCGCTCTCCGAAAGCAATTCACCATCCAACGCAACTTTCTCTCCGGGTTTCACCTGAATCGTTTCCTCCAACTCAATAATAGAAGGATCCGCTATAAGCGGTGAATTATTCCGGATAACAGTCACTTCATCCGGTCTCACATCCAGCAGGGCCTTAATACTTCGTTTTGCATTATTAACGGCTGCATCCTGGAACCATTCACCGATAGAATAAAATACCATTACTGCAACTCCTTCGCTATAGGACCCGATAGCAAATGCCCCGATGGTAGCCACGCTCATTAAAAAGAACTCATTAAAGAAATCAAATCTTCTGGCTTTACGAAATGCAAGGTCTAAAACATTGTATCCGGCGAGTAAATAGGCAACTCCATAAATAATTAAATTAATCGGAAATTCCGGGCTGTAGGTAAATCCAAACTCTAAAACCAGCATTGTACCCAGGATTACGAGTGATAACAATAAGGGCCAATGAGACTTCCAGCCTGAATTGTCTTCCCCATCATGATCATGCTCACCATCTTTTTCATGGTCGTGTTCATTTTCTGACAGGTCTGTCTCTGCTTTTTTATCTACTTTTTTTTCGTCGGTGTCACAACACTGCTTCGCCATATAAATATTTTATGATATAAAAAATGATATGATTCCCGTTACAATTAAAACAAGCCCGGTTATAATACCTGCATTGTGCTCCCACTTGTGCCAGTTCAGTTTGAGCATTCCCTTATAAACCACCCGGACCCATATGATCATTCCTGCTATGCTTATAATTGAATACATGGCAGCAATAGCTAACCACACATACCAACCTTTTGCGCCAGCCAGCAGAAAGTAAGCCTCGATTTCCATACAGGGAGATAGAAACATCGCAAGAACAAGTGCACGAATGATTGCTTTCTTTGTTCTCTTTTCAATTTGTTCTTTATCCAAATGGAAATGGTGATGCTTGTAATGCTGCCTGATAAAATAGAAACCTAACAGAATTAATATAGATGGCGCAATAATCCGGGTAAAATGTTCGATATGAGCAGTCAGTTCACTGCTGATAAGTCCAAGTATTATACCAATAATAACCGTGCTAATGACATGAGCCATTCCTGCGATGAATGTAATGCGGGTTGTTTCTGCAAGACTCCAGTTATGTTTCCTGCCAATAGCCACTACCGGCAGCCAGTGATTTGGTATCACCGCATGCAGTAAGCTGATCAGAAGGCTGCCGATAATAATATTATACATTCCTATTAAATAAAAAAGTTGCAGGGGATACCTGCAACTTATCAGTTAAAATATGTTTGAGCGGTTATGCCATCATCAGTTTTGCCATTCCTAACACGGAGGCAAGCATTACGACACACTTCCAGCAATTGAGCCTGTTCATTTTCATCTTCATTGATTTTATAAATGTAAAAATACATGATACTTCGTTTTGCTCTTGTTAATGTTCGTGTTCCCCGGTGTTGGTCATTTTTGCCAATACAAAAAATGCACCCTTGACCACAATCTTTGCATCCTTTGGTATTTCTTTTAGCAGTGTGATTTGAGTATACCCAACTTCAGATACGCCCTTTGCAACAGGTATGATTTCAAAGGTTATTTCCTTATGCTCAGTTTTCCCTGCTTCATCTTCTTTATGTGACTCTTTATCTTCGCCGGGATGTTCTTCTTCTGTATGTTTATCGGTCACCACAAAAATATAGTCCTGTCCCTGCAGAGTAACGATCGCTTCGGTTGGAACAGCCGGTACGGTTGCCTTTTCCAAACTAATAATAGCAGTAACGTTCATTCCATCGATCAAACCGGTTTTATCGCCCTGTACTTTTGCGTGAACTGAAACAGCTTTGCTTTCCCCCTCAAATGAAGAACCCAGTGAGAAAATTTGGGCATCATACTCCTTGCCGGGGTCATTGGTAAGTGTAAAGTGAATAAGCTGGTTATTTTTTAATTTGGGCAGATCCTTTTCATAAACGGAAAGATCCAGGTGCAGCTGACTGTTATCGACAATTTCTGCTACCGCCGTCGTTACATCCACATAGCTACCCATTTTTACTTTTACATCGCTCACCACTCCATTGATAGGACTCGTAATGGCTAGTACAGAAATAAGTTTCCCATTCGACAGTCTTGCGGGATTTATTCCCATTAGTTGTATTTGCTGCGCCAGTGTTGATCTCATGTTCCTGAGTGTCCTGAGCTCTGTTTCTGCAGCCTGTAAATTTTTCAATGCCCCCGCATTGCCTGCATTCAGTTCTTGCTGGCGTTTCACTTCCAGTTCAGCCATGGTGATCTTGGTATTCACATTCAGGTACTCACTTTGAGCCTGGATGAAATCAGGGTTCGCAATGGTTGCAATTGTTTGCCCTTTGGATACTTTACTGCCAGGCTGCACCAGTAATGATTTTATTACACCACTATAAACTGTGTTCACACTGGCTTTGTTTTGATTGGGTACCCGCAGTATACCATTGGCCTTTAAGGAGGAGGTCAGTTCTTTTTCTTCAATAACACCCAGTTCGACCCCAATGGTCTTCATTTGTTCCTCTGTTAACGATGCAGTACTAGGGCTTTCATGTTCATCCTCGTGACCAGCTTCTTTCGTAACAGTTGTCTCTTCCCCGGTTTTAGTTTTACCACCACAGCTATACAAAACAGTAAGACTGATAAACAGAGTGATTGTGCTTAATAGTGTTTTCATCCCTTTGTATTTATTGGTTGACATAATAATAGTATTGAATCACTGATTGATTATATGCATTCAGGTTGTCTAAATAATTTTTCTGAATCTCTATTGCCTGGGCCAGGAACTGCGAAAATTCCGCATAACTTATTTCACCCGCCCGGTACGCCAATGAAGATGCCTTAATGATTGACTCAGATTGTTTCAAACCAGAAGATTCATAAAAAGAGAGCATGCTGCTATTTCTATAAACTTCCTGCTCCGCCTGTGCCTGTTGTGTGGTAAAGACCTGCTTTCCGTATTCAAACTGCTTTTGTTGAACAGCTAGTTCTGCCTGTGCTAGTTTCACTTTATTTTTATAAGCACCGGCTCCAAATAGAGGGAATGCAGCGGATACAGAAAAACCTGATACCGGATCCTTCGCACCCCACAACCGTTGGCTAAAAAAACGCCCTGAGAATTCGGGCTTATTTTCATTTTTGATCACGGCTATTCCGGCACTCGCAATATTAATATTCTGAGATTGTAAGCTGATTGCCGGATGCACACTATCAGCACCCGCTACGGTGAGAGGTAATTTTTCCAGTGGAATAAGCATTGGTAACAATCTATCATTTGAATTCAGGAACTGCATCATTAGTTGTTGCTGGATCAGGATATCGGTATTAATTTGCCGGAGCAATGCCTGCAATTCCTGCATCTGTACATTAGCAGCAATACTGTCAAGGCCCGGACTATCCCCTGTTTTTACTTTGAGTATGGCAGCATCATTCATGGAACGATAGATACTGTCCAGTCGCTGAAAAAGTTTTTGCTTATCCTGTAAATACCATAACTGATAATACACGGATCGTACATCTCTTTTTATTTCAGCATCAATGGCAGCAGTGCTGGTCTGAAAGTATTTCAACTCTTCATTATACAATGCTTTTTGTGCCTTGTATAGACCCGGCCATGCAATGGTTTGTGACATTCCGATTTTAAGTATTCCTTTATTATCACTTGGCCGCATATCTTCATTTTCTGCAAATACCCCTGTCTTAGGCAATAGTGTTGCAGTATTGATTTGTATTTTTCCTCTATTGATTTGCTCTGTGTTTACCTGGTATTGCAGGTTGTTTTTTGCAAGAGCTACCGCTTCATTGACAGGTAATCTTTTCCCATCGGGAGTCTGTGCCTGCGCATTTTCAGAAAGTACAAGTAAGGTAATACCTGCAATCATTGTTACTACAGGTTTCATTTTGATTTTTCTTTTTGATGAAAAAATAATGTAGAGTAGTGGCAGCACCACCAGAGTAAGAAAGGTGGCGGTGATCAACCCACCTATTACGACCGTTGCGAGTGGCTTTTGAACTTCGGCTCCTGCACCGGTCGAAATTGCCATCGGTATAAAACCAAGGGATGCCACTGTCGCAGTCATTAGCACTGGTCGGAGACGCATCTTTGTGCCTTCCAGTACACGTTGTACTATATCTTTCATTCCATCCTTTTCAAGTTGGTTAAACGTACTGATCAGTACGATACCATTCAAAACTGCCACGCCAAATAATGCAATGAAACCAACACCCGCAGATATACTAAAAGGCATACCCCGGATCAATAACGCAAATACTCCACCGATGGCACTCATCGGAATGGCCGTATAGATCAATAGTGCTTTTTTTACCGAAGCAAACGTGAAGTACAGTAAAAGAAATATAAGAGCAAGGGCAACTGGCACTGCAATTTTTAATCTTGCGGACGCCTTCTGCAAGTTTTCAAAAGTACCTCCGTACGTATAGTAATAACCAGTAGGCAGGATTTTAGCAGCAGTCAATTTCTCTTGTATTTCTTTTACCACACTGGATACATCTCTGTCTTTGACATTGAATCCAATAACTATTCTACGTTTCCCTTCCTCCCGGCTTATCTGTGCCGGGCCTTCTTTGAATGAAACTGTTGCTACCTGAGAAAGTGGGATCTGATTACCATCAGTAGTGGCCACAAATAAATTGCTTACATCGTCAATCGAAGTACGACTGGCACTATCCAATCTGACTACCAGGTCAAACTTTCTTTCGTTTTCAAATATCACCCCCGCTGCTTCTCCGGCAAATGCAGTACTAATTGTATGATTGATGTCTTCAATGTTAAGGCCATAGCCTGCAATTTTCGCACGATCATATTGAATGGTGATCTGAGGTAAACCCGTTGTTCTTTCTACCTGTGGTTCGGTAGCACCGTTAACTGATTGCACTACCCGTGCAACTTTGGGTGCGAGTGCTGCAAGGGTATCAATATTTTCTCCGAATATCTTGATGGCGACATCCTGGCGAACACCTGTCATCAGTTCATTGAAACGCATCTGAATAGGTTGCGAGGCTTCAAAGAAGACACCGGGTATCACCTCTAATTTTTCAATCATCAATTCTGCCAGTTCATTATAATCCTTTGTAGTCTTCCATTGACTTTTTGGTTTTAGTACTATAATAAGGTCAGTAGCTTCCGGTGGCATAGGATCAGTGGGCACTTCTGCACTACCAGTTTTGCCTACTACCATTTCTACCTCTGGGAATGATTTGATGATCCGGCTTGCCTGCATAGAAGTTTCCACGCTTTGGGTCAAGGATGTGCCTTGCGGAAGGATGCAGTGAAAAGCATAATCACCTTCCTGTAACTGCGGAATAAATTCACTTCCCATTCTGCCAAAGAAAATTAACGCAAGAGCCAGTAGTCCAACTGCACCGCCAACGACTGCATATTTTACCCGTATAGCCCATCGTATCAGTGGTGCGTATCCCCGCTGAAAGAAATTCATCAATCTGTCAGCAATTGTTTTTTTAGTGGAAATTCTTTTAGAAAGAAATAACGCCGACATCATAGGTATATAAGTAAGTGATAATATCAATGCACCAAGGATGGCGAAACCCACGGTCTGTGCCATCGGCCTGAACATTTTTCCCTCAATACCCTGCAGGGAAAGAATGGGCAAATAGACAATTAATATAATTATCTGGCCGAAGGCTGCCGAGCTCATCATTTTTTTTGCGCTTCCTTCTACCGCCAAGTCCATTTGCTTCTGCGATAACTTCCCTGTAATTTTTTGAATCACCAGGTAATGAAGCGTAGCTTCTACTATAATAACGGCCCCATCGACAATTAAACCAAAATCAATAGCTCCCAAGCTCATCAGGTTAGCACTTACACCAAATACATTCATCATGCCCAGAGCAAAGAGCATTGAAAGAGGAATGGCGGAGGCTACGATCAACCCTGCGCGCAAGTTTCCGAGAAATAAAATGAGTACAAGCAAAACGATCAAAGCTCCTTCGATCAAATTTGTTTTTACTGTACCTACTGCCCGGTTCACTAAACTTGTACGATCCACGTAAGCTTCAATTTCAACATCCTCTGGTATGGATTTTTTAATGATCTCCATTTTTGCTTTTACCCTTTCCACTACATCTGCGCTATTGGATCCTTTCAGCATCATTACAATTCCCCCGACAACTTCTTTTTCTCCATTGTAGGTAACGGAACCATAGCGCACCGCATTTCCTAACTGAACCTCGGCGACATCCTTTACCAAAACCGGTATATCATTTACTTTTTTGATCACCGTGTTCCTTATATCATCCATCGAACTCATCAGCCCGATCCCCCTGATAAAATATGCATTTGGTTTTTTGTCAATGTAAGCGCCGCCGGTATTTTCATTATTCTTTTCCAGGGCTGAAAAGATTTCCGCAATGGTCACATTCATTGCTTTGAGTCGGTATGGATTTACAGCTACTTCATATTGTTTTAGTAATCCACCGAAACTGTTTACCTCGGCTACGCCGGCTGTTCCATATAGTTGTCTTGCAACGATCCAGTCCTGCATAGTACGCAGGTCCATGGCAGAGTATTTATTTTCTGCTCCTTTTTTAGGATGAATGATATACTGGTAGATCTCTCCGAGCCCCGTACTAACCGGCGCCAGTTCAGGAGTACCGAGTCCTTTGGGAATTTTTTCTTCCGCTTCTTTTAGTTTTTCATTGATCAACTGTCGGGCAAAATAAATATCGACATCGTCATGAAATACAATGGTAATCACTGACAAACCAAATCTTGAGATAGAACGCATTTCTTCCAGGTCGGGAAGATTTGCAAGGCTTTGTTCGATAGGATAAGTGACCAACTGTTCGGTTTCCTGGGCTGCTAGTGTAGGAGTCAGCGTAATGATCTGGACCTGGTTGTTTGTGATATCGGGTACGGCATCCAATGGTAACCTGATAGCACTCCAGGCTCCCCAAATAATAAGTCCCAGCGTCATTAAACCAATTATGAGCTTATTGTGTATACTGAAATGAATGATTTTATTAAGCATGTTTATTCTATTTGGTTATATGCCTGTAATGACGAATCAGTATTCCGGCAATCGCTGCTAAAAGAACAATGGCCAACAGGATATAAACTATTGTTTTAATTACTCTTACTGAAGGCTGCTTTGCCTTTTTTGATTTTTTGACACCTACCATCTATAATGGTTAATAAATGAGAAAATGCAGTGCATGCCTGTATAGGCTATGCAGCAAATAAAGCAGGGAAGTAATTAAGATAAACGGGGAGGCTGCCAGACATGTGATGCCGGGACGCTTTGAAAGGATATGTCGAAAAGAGGAAACTTAATCCCACTGGAGGCTGCTAATTTTTCAACTTGTGATTTGACAACTAAAACCGAAACAGCAGATGAGGGGCAGCATGAACAAGTACAAAAGGGAGTACAGGCTTCAGATTCATGGTTATGCTGCTGATGATCTTCTGTTGCTGTAATTTTTGCTTCAATCTTTATATTACACTCCTGGCCATCCCCACAGGGAAGGCAGGACATATAAAGAATCGCAAAGGCCAATATGAAGAAGAAAGATTTCACTGGTTGCAAAAATAGTGGGTAAAATTATAAAACGCTAGTAAAAAGCCAGTTAAAATAACAATGTCGTTGCAAATTGGGACGTAACTGGCCTTTTTTCAAATATCGGAAGATACTATCGTTCGGAATTAAGCCTTTTCGGGCAGGGCAGGTCGGCCCTATTAGGGAATAGTGCTGTCCTTAAAATAGCGGTCAACTTCACTGACCGGAACATAGATTTTTCGGAGCTTCTTTACTGCCCTGATCCTATTTTTTTGTACCAGCTGATCAAATTTTGTCCTTCTGATTTTCACAGCTTCCATAAATTCAATGGCGGTCATGTACCCATAAGGGTGAGTAGGTTTCCTGGAATCAACGCGAATATTTTTTAATAGTTCCAGGATTTCATTCTGACCGATTCGGAGTTGATTCCACTCCTCCTCCGGCAGAACAACTAGATTCATATAATTTCTTTCCATAGCGATTTTTTCTAAAGTTAATCGCTGTCTTTACGCAGATATATGAATGAATTTAGAATTGCGAGTATGGAATTTGAATCATTGCACCTGATCAAATTTTGATCACCCTAAATTGATAGAACATCATTCATTCACTTTTATTATTTCAATAAATCTTTTGAGTTGATAAATGAGAATGAATGGTAAGATCAGTATCTTTACTATAGAGTATTTGAAAGCGTATCACAAGTCAAAAAACACCAGTTTACGGTTTTTAGTTAGTGTTTTGATTCCCAATTAAAATTGAATCTCTGTCGAGGCTACTTGTTAAAATTCCAATTTTTATTTCTTTGATTTTCAGCCATCTTCGGATGGCTTTTTTATTTTATATAGGTGGATTTTGAGCATTTCGTTTACGGTTCTGTTTACGGTTTTGAATTTCGCCAACATAAAGATTTCATCGTCAGTGTATAAATGAAATAAGTTCGATTCCTGGAGTGAATCGAATCCAGCTAACAGATTAAAATGGAATTATAAATACAGATGTATTTAACGAAAACATTCTCTACTTCGAAAAATCAAATTATGCTAATCTCTTGAGAAGAAAGTTATAATAATGAAGTCTTGCCTTTTTTGAAGACACTGATTTAAGTATTGCTTCATTTTTAACTAAAAACTCGTGAAGAATCTTTCTTTCAGCTTCAGGCAAATAGCAAATTAAGTCTTCGCCGATCATGCCGCTATTTACATCTGTCGCATCGAAAGTAAATTCAAATACTTTATACTTGCCGATGTAACATTTTGCGATCCAAAGATATTTAGGTAAGCTATCAGTTAATCGTTTAAGTTTTGCCGCATCATCCAATGAAGAATTATTGATGCTTGCTTTGAAGGATTCGCTGTAATCTATTTTAATGTCCCAGACCAAATCATGTTTAATCTTTTTGTCAAAAAATAATGTCAGAATTGCATCAAGTCCTAAAACGATCGCCTCAATGTCTTCATATGAAATCCTGACTTTTGGATAAACAGGAACTATAATATTTGTGACCTTAGTTGGTAGATGGCTAGGATGCCTGTCAGTCCAGGGCGTTTTTAAATCAATTACGTTTTCAAAATCTATTCTGACAAATGGCCCCCACTGATCATCGTGCGCATAAATCTTGTCGATATTTTCAGCTAACCAACTTGTCCCGGATTTTGGCGCTATCTCTTGAGCGGGAGTTTGCCGATATCCCGAGACTGTTATAGCATGCAATCCATGCTCAGCACCGTCCGGCACACTAATCACTAAAATAATGGGGATGCCAATTGGTGAATAAGCATTCAAGATTTTCTTTGTATACAAATTGGTAACGTAGTAACCTGAAATTTGTCTGCTTTTATCGTACTCTATATAATCCGGTTGCTTCACTTCAGAAACCAATCCCGAATTAAAGATGGCCTGGCATATTTGTAAAACACTCAATCCTTTATTGGGAAATAATCTGCTCCCATCTGGCGATACATTGTCTGCATCTCGTGTAATTTGGCTGGGCGACTTTAAGATTGTATGAAAATCTGTTGAAGCCTTATTGAGCATACTCCAGATAGCAGTGGTAGCACACGCTGCTAGTACACTGTCCTGTTCTTGGAATGCTAATGATAAAATTTCAATCTCATGCCCAAAAACGTGAACCTTATAATTTCTTAACCCCCAGAAATACCGTTCATTTTTAGGATTAGAGGAATTATAGTCCTTCAAAACAGAAAAACCGATAACTGTTGTAGGTATCGGCTTTACTACTATAAACCCTAAATAACTTTTCCAAAAATCTGGAGGAGCATCTTCTTTATTCAAGATTGCACGATGTAGCAATTCTTTCGTAACTGTGGTGTTAAAAAAATGAACCCTCTTGCAAAATTTTGGATATTTTTCAAAGCAAAATGCGTAATACGCAGCATAATCCTGGAGAAAGTCCTTGTTGATATACTCGTCTTCTATTACGATTGACTGTGCATTTAACCCATGCTCTCCTAAATAATCTAAGAAATACTTGAAATGATTTTTTGTTTCAATCACTTCAGGTTTAGTATACTCATTTGATAAAGCGTTGGCTAAGCTTTCGCTGGAAAATGTTTCTATTTTCAAGGTAAAAGGTTTAGAGCTGAACAACCATACGAAGTCGTTCCTCATTTACCTCTTTAAGCTTTAGTACTTCGTCCTGCTTTTGTTTGGTCTCATTAAGAAATTTGGTGGTGTTATCATCCATTTCAATGGTAAAAGCACTGAGTACTGCATTCGCAACAAGAATGTCAGCCATCTGTAGTTTGTCAGATATAATCAGATTGTTTTCCACGATGATTTTTTTGGGAGTGCAAAAATACGACACTTTACGTAGTATTCGCCAGCAATAGAGTTTAAAGTTAGGGGTCGACAACCATATAAGCAAGCTTTTTAGCCCCTTTTTAGCTTTTGCCTGGCGCAAACTCCCTTCCGCCCTTCTAAAAGCGAACACTGTGCCGATATTCTCAATTTCCGGATTATTCATTGTTTGCTTCGTTTTTTAATCAAACCATATAATACTTATAACATATCCATAAGCATTGGAATAGTAACACTGCTCATGCATCATTGTTTTTGGAATCCATGTCGGATAAAACCAATCTTCCGGATCAACATCCTCAATACCGGTATATTTTGAATCTCTTTTGGTAAAAAATTCCCCGGCAACTGTTGAGACTGGTACCTCACCACCTACCTTAAATTTAAATCTCCATTTAGGAAAATCATGGCTTGTCACATACCATTTTACAATGTTGTTCTCAGATACAACCGCCATTATTGAGTGTGTACCAATGTCCGCAAATCTCAATACAGTCGCCAATACACTCGCTTGAAATTCTTCCGATAAATTCAGGACAATATCCAGCGAGAACTTTACACGATTTGATGGTTTTCTAAAACGATAATCAGGCATCAACAAACAACCAGCAAAGTAATCTGCTTCCAGTTCGATCGGTTCTCTTCGATTTGTTTCATGAATTGAGCCATGTGGCTTCAAAAGACCATTTTTTAAACCAATCCTATGTTCATCTATAAAATAATGCCCGAGCTCATGCGCAAAAGAGAATCTGCCTCGCTTTGAATTTCTTGCATTACCCCGGTCTTTGTTTACATGGATATGAAATTGCCCCTGGTAATAGACTAACATACCATCAAAGCTATTCTCGTAATGATCATAATAAAAGGAGATCTCTTCATCATCTGCTGCTGCTTCCAGATCTGTAAGGCTCTTATTGTAATAGTTCGCTGAAATGGTATTTGCTAAGTCATTGATCGTTTTTTTCCTCAGCGTTGTTATCATTAGTTGGTTTGCTTTCCTGGTTGTCTTTTATTTTGTTTATGATATGTGACGGCAAATCATTTAAGTTTCTGGCCACCATTTGATATTGACTTAGCGGTATTTGCATTTGGGTTGAAACCGGTTTTGTTTTAATAACAGTTGTCGTACCTTTTATTATTTTGAAAGGATCAACTTCATCTCCCGTAATACTTGGATCAATATCACCATGAAGTTTATTAAACCTTGCAAGTTCAACATCGTTCATTGGAAAAAGAAAACCACAAGACGCCAGCCACTCAGCTGAATTTTCAGATGTAATATGTAATTTATTTCGAGCCATATAATTTCAAATATTGATCTACAGTTTGAAATGCTTCATTTTTATATACACGGATTGAGTTTTGTGTCAACTCCAATTCTTCTCTTAACTTCTTTAATAATGGCCTAGGAAGCTTATACCCCTCTTTTTCATAAGCTTTATAGGTCAGATAAATTATTTTATGTTTAGGCGATAACCTAGCGAGGGCATTTTCTATCAGATCATGTATCTTTTTTAAATCATTGACCTTTTCTTCCGGTATCTCCAGGTTTTCGAGACTCGGGAACTCAACAATTACACTTTCCGTACCATCATAGGGAGAAACTCCCCTTCCCGATACTTCATTATCATAGTCGAAGAAACAATTCTTTGCAATGCTGAAAAGATAAAACCGGATACAGTTTTCGATACTCAGATTACCGCAGTTATTTTTTTCAAACCTGAACGGATTTTTCCAAAATTTCTCAAAAGTTCGTTCCGCAATCATGTCAGATATCTCAGTATCATAACCCCACTTCTTCCCAACTTTCCTGCATTTGTCAATTACTTCTTTTCTAAACCGGAATGTAAATGCGACAAACGCCGACTCAGCCAATTCTTTATAATCAGCTTGCTCCTTATATTTTATGTAATCTATAAGGTCTATCGTCGATTCATCTTTAACATCCTCCCAGGTCATAACTCGTTTTCAAGTATAATACTGAAATCGTTAGGTAACGCTTTTCAGTACCCCAAAATAACGCTTTTAGTATTCTAAGTGAGGCAGTTAGCTACCATTGTAGATTAAACCAGCTTCATATTAATAAACATAAAAATTATATCAAATGAACAAGACTCAAATCTATGTGCACGGTGAAAACTCCCGTGACCCAAAGTTAATGGAGGTCCCTGAAAACGCCTCAGTTAAACACATTATTGACCAGTACCTGAAAGAATTTCCTGCCGCTGGTTCTGTGGACGAAATCGAACTATTCATCGAAGATGAAGAGGATCCTAAACAAAAAGACCACCCTGGAGAAAAGGCAGGAATAAAAAAGCGTATTCATATTCATTGTCATCGCTGCAGGAAGATTGCAGTTACCATTATTTATAATGGTGATGACAAATCATTCACATTTCCACCTTCAGCAACTGCAAAGCAGGTAATGAAAAAAGCAATACAAGCCTTCAATATTAATGAAGCTGATGCAGGCGACTATCTCCTAAAGCTGGATGATAAGACCATCTTGCAGCCATCTGACCATATCGGATCTTTTGCTTCTTTTCCCCGTTGCCAGGTAAAACTTTTCTTAACTCCCACTAAACCTGTTCAGGGATGAGGCCAGATACTGCAATATTTCATCAGCATGTAAATGATGCAGATTTTCAAACTGGAGTTGACAACGGCATGTGGGGTATCTGTAATGAAAATTCAGAATATCCCACATGGCCGATTGTTATCATCTGGGTGCAGGCTGCATCCAAACCTAATCGTTCGAATAAATATCATTTTCGGTTTGATCTGGTTGGTTATCCCAATACGGCACCAACGGCCTGTCCCTGGAATATTGAAACGAGCAACAGACTTGACAATGGACAGTGGCCCAAAGGCAGCCGGTTTGTATCAAGCACTTTTAACCCTGGGTGGAACCCAAATGCTTTATACGCTCCATGTGACAGATTAGCAATGCCGGGCCATGAAGCATGGCGTAATCAGTTCCCGGATTTATGGTGGCAGTCGTCTTACAAAATCACTGTTTATCTCAATTTTCTTCACCGCCTTCTTAATTCATCCGACTATGCAAAATCCTAAATTGAAAATAAAGTTGTCCCTCTGGAAAAAACTTGTAAAAGAGTTAAAGCTCCGGGGTTATGGCCAAAGGGAAACAGGAGCTTTTTTACTTGGCAATAAAAAAGAAAACACTATAACAACATTCATTTGTTATAATGACCTTGATCCACATGCATTCGATTCGGGCATTATCATCTTTCAGGGAGATGGATATATACCACTATGGGAATACTGTTCAAAACATGAATTAAAAGTTTTAGCAGATGTTCATACCCATCCGGGTGGTTGGACAGGTCAAAGCGCATCTGATATGAAGCACCCGATGATCGCACAACAAGGTCATATTGCTTTTATAATCCCACACTTTGCAACAAAAAGGAAACAACTGTTAAATGGTGTGGGTGTTCACGAATTTCTGGGAGATAGAAAATGGTATGCCTGGGATGAGGAATCAGGAATGATAGAGTTAACAAAATAATTGTATGGAACTAAATACAGATACTTTTAATCGTTTATCACTGGGTATTATCGAAAAAGATAAATGCTCACCCGAAGAAGCCGTCAACAAATTAGAATCGCTGCAGCTCAATTTAATTTGTAGCGACTCTCTTCATACTTCGTTGCCGTTACAAGCTGCATTGTTAACCGCTATCAATACGGGTAAAAGAGCTTTCTTAGGCGGGGTTAATATTCAAATGCCTAAAGGGGTTATTTGTCTCCTTCCATGGGCGGGAGCAAAATTGCTGAATGATATAGTAAAAGAATTAGGTGGAACAATTGTTGAGAGTATCAATAAAGAGAATTTTAGTTTGACCTTTGGTCTTACCGGTACGATTGACAATAACTGCATGCAGGTAGTTTGTAATAATTGGCAAGCAGGAATCTTAACAAATGGAGAAGAAACCCCTTTTGAACAAAAAGGAACAATTCCCACAGCCGGTATTTTTGCGGGTGGGTTAGCTGTATTTCTTGCTTTCATGAAAATGTCAGGGATTAATATAGCTATCTGTGATAGTTCTACTGGCCTTTCTTTATGGCGTCCTGATCTGCACTGGCTCGATTCTGATGCAAAAGGCCCGAATGTCGAGTTCTTACCTGGAAAATATTGGATACTTGGATTAGGCCATCTTGGCCAGGCATATTTATGGAATATAGGATTACTCCCATATCCAAGTCAGCAATCAGCAACTATTCTTTTGCAAGATGATGATAAAATTGTTGCTGCCAACCGAAGCGCCGGTCTATTATGTGAGCCGGATCATACTAGCTTATATAAAACCCGGGTATGCAGTTCATGGCTTGAAAACCGTGGCTTTCAAACTATCATCACTGAAAGAAGATTCGACAACTATACTAAAAGAACAAGTGAAGAACCTTTTATTGCACTTTGCGGCTTTGATACCGCTTCATCAAGATTACCCTTAGAGAATGCTGGGTTTGATTTGATAGTAGAAACCGGATTAGGTAGCAGTTTATCAACATTTGATATAATTGCGCTGCACACATTTCCCGGTGCATCTAAAACTCCACAGGACCTTTGGGGAAGCGAAGACCTAACAAAACCTGATATTAACGAGATCGTTTATGAAATATTAAAAGATTTACATGATGAAAAATGTGGGATAGTTCCGCTTACTATTTCAGGCAAGTCACTTTCTGCATCTTTTGTTGGTGCTTGTTCAGGCGCCCTTGTTATTGCAGAATTGCTTCGAGGTCTTCATGGAGGAATGAGATATGACAAAATCATATTTCAACTTAGAGATATGGAGAATATCAAGGCAATTCTTCATGAAAGAGGCAAATACATTCTTGAGCATAGCAGAAATGGGTTTATTGCTATATATCCGTAAGAGTCAATACCAGTTAAAAGATGATGTGTTCTACTCGAAGATGAGGTCTGACAGCATTTTTTCAGTTTTGGGAAGAAACTTGAATTCTGCATCCAACCGTTTCCACTTAAATATTTTACTGGTGAGAAATATTTGAAACCCGAGGGTATAAGGACCAATGAATTTCTCGCCCTTGTTTTCAAGCCATAGCTCCCAATCAATAAACCCGGCCTGACGGAGTTGATGAAGTTTCATAGAGAAAAGATGATCCATTCCTTTCCGTAAAGATTCTGCCCGAGTATCTGTGAATTTAAATCCAAACCTGTTCTTTTTATCTCGTTCCATATAATCCTTGTCTCGTTCTGACAATTCGGGCATATGGTTTTCTGGGATTTTTACCGACTTGTATTGAAGTACATACATCAGATTTGCTTCTGGCAAAATGGAATTTACCATCTGACCCAATAGTAATTTAGACGGTTCATCCATTAAAGCTAGCTCAACAGATACTTCACCTAATACCGATAGATTTTTTGCAACGCCCGTAATTGAGGTAATTCCCTTTAAATAATTATACTGGATCTCCAGTTGGCGGACATCCTCCTTTTTCAATTTTGCCATCAGTAGGTCCACAAGTTTCTTGAATGCTATGATATCCTCAGGCTGATTCCTTTCAAAAGGTAATTTATAATCCCACCACATATAATCGATCAGCTTTACATATCCAAACTGATTGATCATTACATTTTCCTCATGAAGATCCCCATGGCTTATTTCAGAGTGATGCGCTTTTTCCAGACCGGAGGCAATCTGTCTCAATGTCTCGCTTACAAAGGCGGGACTTAAACACTCATTCTCTTTTACTATCCTTCCCAAGCTCTTTCCTTCAATAAAATCCATCACATAACAAGATCTTGGGCCTTTCCCGAAATCACCAGTAGCCAGGAAATAAACTGTTGCAATTTCCGGTTCTGCAGAAAGTGAAGCAATTTTTTTGAACTCCGCCAATAAGAACTCATCCTGCGGATCATCATAGAGGTTGAAAAATTTTGCGATCAGGTTTTTTCCGGTGACAGGCTCCTTATATAAGTAAGTGGTATCATCTTTCAGGCATTTTGCATCCCTCAAATCAATTACTTTTTCTTTGCGGAGATCCAACATTCATACAAGATACCAAATCGGGCACAAAACCCGAATGATGAGGTATTATATAAGATTACTGCAATTTCTCTAGCCATATTAGGGAATAGTGCTATCCTTAAAATATCGATCAATTTCAGCGACCGGAACATATATTTTTCGAAGCTTCTTAATTGTCTTGATCCTGCTAGTTTGCACAAGCCGATCAAATTTTGTTCTCCTTATTTTCACAGCTTCCATAAACTCCTTAGCTGTTATGTATTCAGATAAGTTTCTTGAGGTAGAGGGCTTAAAGTTATTTTTTAAATCCTTAAGGAGTAATAACATCTCGTTTTGACTGCTCTTAAAACAGCTCCATTCATCTATTGGCAAAACAACAAGATGCATCACACTTTTTTCCATGTCTAATATTTTTGTAGCTATTACGTTTGAGTCTTAAAAACTTTACTTTACTAAACATGGTTTAGCATTCTATTGTGATTATAATAAAAATATTTTTGAATATGAGTATTAAATCAAACTATGAATCGTAAATTCGCTATAGTAAAATTGAAATCGCGAAAACAAATCAGTCTTACCGTTTACGCTTTTGTTTACGGTATTTTGTAAGGCAGTTGATTCCCAATATAGTAATTAGTCGCCGCGAGGCTACTAATTAAAAAAAGCCATTCTTAGCAGGATGGCTTTTTTTATTTCTGAAGTGAAGTCGGTTTCTTATAACGTCGCCATATCGAGCACAAACCGATATCTCACATCACCTTTCAGCATGCGTTCATATGCTTCATTGATATCTTTTATAGCGATCACTTCCACATCACTTACGATATTATGTTCAGCACAGAAGTCAAGCATCTCCTGTGTTTCAGGAATGCCACCGATCAATGAACCGGCAATGCTTTTACGACCGAAAATGAGATTGAAGGCGGGCACCTGTGCAGGAGTTGAAGGCGCACCAACACATACCATTACCCCGTTTGTACGGAGCAGGCCGAGATAAAAATTATAATCATGATCAGCTGAAACTGTATCAAGAATAAAATCAAAGGAACCCATTGCTTTTTTCAACTGTTCTTCATTTGTTGTCAGGATGAAATGATGAGCACCTAATCTCTTCGCATCTTTTTCTTTCGATGCCGTATGACTCAGCATTGTTACTTCAGCTCCCATGGCAACAGCGAGTTTAACACCCATATGACCCAGACCACCCAATCCCAATACAGCTACCTTTTGTCCTTTACCAACTTTCCAGTACCGGAGAGGCGAATAAGTTGTAATGCCTGCACAAAGCAAAGGCGCTACAGCTTCCAATGGTAATTTATCGGAGATACGTAAAACAAATTCTTCCCGAACTACAATGGATTTGCTGTAACCACCGTAAGTATTGCCACTACCATCTTTTTGTTGACCGTTATAGGTTCCTACCATTCCATTACTGCAATATTGTTCAAGCCCATCTTTGCAATTGTCACATTCACGGCAACTGTCAACCAAACATCCAACACCGGCAAGATCGCCCACTTTAAAATTTATTACATCTTTTCCCACTGCGGTTACACGTCCGACTATTTCATGACCGGGAACACAGGGGTAAATTGTTCCGCCCCACTCATTACGGGCCGTGTGAAGGTCGCTATGACAAACGCCGCAATACAATATTTCGATCTGCACATCATTAGGTTTGGGATCTCTTCTTTCAAAAGACCAGGCGGCTAATGGAGTAGTAGAAGCCTGGGCTGCATATGCTTTAGTAATAGACATAAATATTATTGATTTTGGTAAATATATCTCAATAACAGCAGTGGCAGCCAATTGTTGTAAAGAGAATAGAAATATTAATTAAACGATCACATTCTTTTACTGCCGTTGCCTGTCAAATAATTTTACCAGCAATAGCCCCGCAATAAAACCGCCGATATGTGCGGCATAGGCCACACCACCTCCCTGTCCTTCATCACCGAGCATACCTATACTACTGACGACCTGGAATACGATCCAAACTCCCAATGCAACAAAAGCAGGGACCTTGATGATACCTCTTCCCGCCAACACGCTGATCTGTTGCTTGGGAAATAATAAAATATAACCGCCGAGCACACCCGAAATAGCGCCTGAAGCACCTAAACTTGGTATCAACATATTTTGTGGGGACATGGCGGCTGTCGCAAAAACATGACTGAGCGATGCAATTAATCCACACACCAAATAAAAAATAAGATAACGCGAATGACCGACGCGGTTCTCAATGTTATCGCCGAATATCCACAAGTAGAGCATATTCCCCAATAAATGCGCCCAGCCTCCATGCATGAACATGGAAGTGATCAATGTGCCATACACAGGTATGGGCGTTGGCTCAAGTACACCCGTACGGATATCGTGTCCCCCTGTTATCTCTGCAGGCACCGTTGAGAAAGCATATGTGAAATGTTCATTGGAGCCGGCACCCTGGAGAAAAACAAAAACAAGTATGTTGATCGCAATAAGTACGTAGTTAACAACCGGCGTCAACCTACGATCGGTATTATCATCTCCTATCGGAAGCATAGTTAATAATGTTGATTCTTCTTTAACCAACAAAAACCCCGCCGTGATAAAATTAAATGGCCCGGATAAATTCCTATTGCTCTTTCCTGGTGGTTTCGTTTTTTCTTTCCCTTGCAATATCCCTGTTCATGCCGGCTTCTTTGTATCCCGGTTTTAAACTAATTGCTTTTTCAAAATCAGTTATTGCTTTTTCATACTCCTGAAGATTCAGTTGAGCAATGCCCCTGTTATAATATGCCTTTGCATAAGATGAATCGAGTTCGATCGCTTTGCTGCAATCTTCCACTGCTCCTTTATGATCTTTCAATTCATTTTTATCGGCGCCGCGATTGTTGTAAGCCATTTTGAAATGAGGTCGTGTACTGATAGCTTTTGTATAATCCTCAATAGCCTTTTCGTATTGCTTGATTTTAGAATAAGCCAGCGCCCGGTTATAATAAGCATCGGTAAAAGAAGCGTCTGTTTGTATCGCTTCTGTAAACAATTCGATCGCCCTGCTATAGTTTTCTTTTTTTGCCTGCCGAAATCCCCGGGCATTCAATGTTGCCGCATCCTGGCTGTAGAGACATATTGAAAAAATAAGGAGGCTGTTGAAGATGATGATCTTTTTCATGGCGATATTATTTAATTATTGAAAGGACATAGGTTACCTGTTAGGCCATGACTGGCCTTTAAAAAAGGATCTTTTTTTTACTTTACGTTTTAACTGGTTTGCCGGGAGCTATTTTTTCTATCGGCGCTGTTGGAGTTCTAAGACCTTCTTTTACCCGGGGAGATTGAAGTGACGCAGGTTTTCTAAGTATCTCAACACGGTTCTTCTTTTGAAAAAGTTTAACTGAATCATTGTGTGTGAAGAGAGGTTTTTTTATCCGGGATGGCTTATCCTGTAATTCAATTTTTTCCAGTTTAAGATCATTCTTTGGGACGATAACGACATTCATTTTATCAGTCAAACTTATATCGACCTTTGCTTGTAAGGTTTTCGCATAGTCAATTTTTTTGATCAGTGTCACCTTATTATCAAATACATTTTTTTCTTCGGGAATTTTTCCTTGCTGTTTTTTTAATTCATTTTTCTTCTCATTCTTTTCCTCATATTTCATTTCATTCTTTTCCTCTTTCTTGTCATCTTTTTTTATTTCGTTCCTTTTCTCAATCGCTTTGTCATTTTGTTTTTTTATACTTATAAGAATTGCTCTTTTCTTGTCCAACTCTCCTCTTTGTCCTTCCAATTCACCTCTTTCCTTTTCTATTTGAGTTTTCAGGTCTTGCTCTTCTTTATTATTTTTTCCCTCTTCTTCTTTTAATTGCTCTTTCTTGATGCCAATACTTTCTTTTTTTGCACCGATCTTTTTCTTGATCTCTACAATTTCCTGCAAGACAGTCTTTGCATCAGTGGTCGCTTTCTCCCCCTCTTTTTCTGTGGGATATTTCCAATCCCTACCTGTTTGCAATTTCCAATCCTTTGGAGGTATCGTATCCCATTTTTTTCCGGTAGCTTCCTTCCAATCGTATTTTGTTGGTACTGTTTTTTCAGGTGAAGTAGCAGGAACGACTTCCCTTTTTTTGGCCGGTACAGTATCCGTTACGGGTTTATAAGGATCATTTTTTTTCTTATTGCTTATAGTTGGCCGTATTACAATTTTGACTGGATTTTTTACCACCCCTGCATTGATCAGTTGTTCGATCGGTGCCGCAACAAGGCTTTCATTTGCATCTTTCTCATTGGATATATAAGTAAAAGCGGAAAACAAAATTATACCGGCCAGCAATGCTGCTTTCTCGAAAATATTCAACCGCTTATTTTCATTTGTTACAATTCTTTTCACCCGGTTAAGCAGGTATTGTCTTCTGCTGCTAATACCCATAGCATACGGATTATGAGCAAATGAAAATTCCTGGGAACTAACAAGTGCATTTAAATAATTTTGTTTCTGCCCTGTTCTCGCAACCACGATATCATCACAACAAGCTTCTCTTTCCTGCCGCAGTAATGAGGATATCCAAAGTATGGCGGGGTTGAAAAAGAATATAGCTTCAACGAAATGCTGCAGAAAATTTACGAGATAATCCCTTCTGCGGATATGCCCCAATTCATGAAGCAGGATCGTCTCTATTTGTTCGTGTGGAATATTTGTCAATAATCCAACGGGCAGCAGGATAACCGGTTTTAAAAATCCAAGTGCAACGGGCACTTTGATCAATTCGGATTGCAACAAGACTACTGACCGCCTGATGCCTAATGCATCGCTAAATTCTTTCAATTTCATCTTCCATTCATCAGTCACCGGGTACGTCCTGTAATTACGAAGCCTGTTAACTGCAGCAAGACCTGTCATTAGTTTCAGGCAGTTCACTAAAAAGAAAAGTACCCAAACAAGTAAAAGAATGCTTGTATTACTATTGAACCAGTCCGAAAGATCATTAATAAATCCGTGAGACGAAATTACCGTTAAGCTATCGCCGGTACTATAGCCAGCGCCGTTCCCTGTAGTTATTGCAGTCACCGAAGATGAACGTATTCCCTGGAATTGAATGATAAAAGTAATTACTACTGCTGCAAGAAAAAATATGAATGCCGTTCCCAATAAATTATAGCGCAGGCTTGCTTTTGTTTTCCTTGTTACTGAAATGATAATAGCTACTAGTAAAGCAACTATTAATCCCTGCCACAAAGAATGGACAAATGTCCAGGCGAGTGCTTTCATAACTGATTGCATAAAATAAATTTTACAGGTGGCTATTTATCCAGTTTCTTGATGAGTTCTTTAATCGCATCAATTTCTTTTTTCGATGTTTTCTTATTACCGAGTAATTGCAAAAGCAAATTGCTGGCAGAACCGTTATACATTGTATTTACAAAACGTTCTAATAAAATTCCTTTTGTTTTGCTTTCTTCTTCGGCCGCCCTGTAAATATGTTTCATCTGGCTCTCATCGCGGTTCAATAAACCTTTGTCAGCCATTATCTGCATCAGCTTTAAAGTGGAAGTATATTGTACTTCCCGTTTTTGTTCATTCAACTGGTCATTCACAAAGCGAACAGTAGAAGGACCATGCTCCCATAATACCTGTAATATCTCTAATTCCGAACGGGTTGGTTCCGGGAGACTGTTTTCTTTTTTGATTTCTTTCATGAACTAAAGGTAGGAAATTTTTCGTACGAACAAAATATTAGTTTCTTTTTTTTGTAATTTGGGATGAGTGGTCGAAAGAATTTCACCAGCTGTTGTTGTTGAGGATATTAAATTCGCCGGGCTCTCCCGAAATGGCTTTTTATTTTATTCTGAAAAAATTATACCTTACTGTTTCATCAAAACCACTTGTTATGGCAGTCACACCCGGCAAACCATCCACCTTTCTTTTATTTCCCTGGGGATTGGCATCTATTCTTCTTTTAATGATACTAAACTTAACCCTCAATGATGCCTGGTTCAACAAGAACTGGAGTTGGATCGCTTTAGTGCTGATCATCCCCGCAGCTATTTTGGAAAATTTCAAAGTAGGTTACTCTACTATGAGGATCATGTTTTTGAAGGTTGTTTTTTCTTTGCTTTCTTTCCTGTTTGCAGGAATGGCCTTCGGTTCTGCTATCACCGGCTGGCATGTTCAGAAGTTCCAGAAGATACAGGGAGTAAAATCGATATCACTATCCTGGTATGTAATGCTTGCCTTATGTGTATTGCTGCTGATACAGGTCGCACAATTATTCAGTATGTTAAAAGCTGTGAAAAGAGAATTCATGCAAATGGATCCTGATAACTGATCACTATAATTGCCTTGCTGCCGCTTTAAGAAAAGGCAATGTGGGCAAAGAAGAAATAATTTTCAGATCATCTGGTATAGAACTTTCATTATCTAAAAACCTCAGCAACTGCCGGGGTTTATTTTTTTTGAATAACGCAGAAAAGATCTTCGAGCCTGGTAGTTTTTTATGATAGAGGATATTCAGCAATACACTGTCATAAAAATTAAATTTACTTTTTGCTGATTTAATAACAGGGCTTTTACCCAAAACCAATTGTTGTACAATTGCAGCCGAATGTTTTTGAATGAACCGGAATGTATAGCCGCTGGAACCTTTGGTTTGACCTCCCGCTGTTCCGATATTGATGATATTGCCATCATTGACCGGAAATTTATGATTCGTCATTGGAATGACACCAAACTCTTCTTCTTTTATTTTGTATGACCCGATCTTCAAAATTCCTTCGATATATTCCTTCAATGCAATGTCATACTGTTTCTCTTCTAATAAGTTTTCGCTGAACAATGTATATTCTACCAGCGCTTCGGTTGCAGAAAAAGGCATAACATATACAAAGCTTGTACCTTCCTTTTGATCAATCCGAAAATCCATCAGTGTTGCTTCGCCCGGATCGAATGAAGGTTTTTCTGTTTCAATAAGCCATCCTTTAAAATGTTGGAGAAGATAATATTCATTTTTTTTAAGTACAGGCTCCCGGAGTATAATGCTGTTAAAAACATATTCACTCACATTTGCCTGGTCAACAACTCTAACCGATGGTTTTCCATACAAATGGCCGATCCCCCTGATCTGTCCTCTTTCAACAATAAAATTTTTTTGCTTGTCGATAATATCAAAACAATGATTGTAAAAATCGATGCCGCGAATAAGTTTATACTGGTAAGGCGTTATCTCTAACCGCCGGGAAAAATCATTTCCATGAAACAATAATTTGTCCCATCTTTTATATACGATCGGCTCGAACAGCCCGGCTTCTTTTTCCCAAAAACACCAGGTACGGTCATTTTTATTTTTTTGTTCCTTATCTACGATCAGTATTTTTTTATCCGTGAACTTTCCTGAATGGATCATGTGTATGGCAAGACTTAATCCTGCGCATCCTGCACCCGCAATTATGTAGTCGTATGTTTGAGGAGGATAAATGTCCATGGGTCGATAATAAAGGTAGGCTTCTAATCTGCCTCCGGAGCATATTCCACTTTCTTTTTACCGGCCATTAATTTTCTATCCTGGCGGATCTTATCCCAATATTTTTTTGCGACATATAACATTCCAAAACTTTCGCCATCATGCCGGTCAAGATGTTTGTGATGCATCTTATGCGCCCAGCGAATGGCACGAACATATTTGTTATTACTTCTGGTAAACCATTTGAAACGCTGATGAATGATCACATCATGCACCATAAAATAGGCAAAGCCATAGGCCATGATACCAAACCCTATCGCCTGCATCCACCATACATGATCATATGTACCAAACCAGATCAGCAGCATACTTGGCACAGCAAAAATGACGAAGAAAGCATCATTCTTTTCAAAAAAGCCCGGTTCTACCTGGTGATGATCTTTATGCAGGTACCACAAAAATCCATGCATCACGAACTTATGCGTACACCATGTCACTCCTTCCATCAGGATGAAGGTTGCTATTAAAACCAATATATAATAAACGAATATCACTCTTTACAAAATTAAGAAATCATTCAAGCTTTGTTCTTATAATGCTGCTTCCACCAATCCATTACTTTAGGAAATGCCAGTTGAAACCAAACCGTGTACTGTTGCGGATGATCTTGTAATGCTTCAACGATCTCCGCGGTTGCTTTATAACAATGATCATTTACTTCATTTGTATTGAATTCAATGGTGCCGTCGTACTCGCCTGCAAATACATGATCAAACTCATACTCGATCAGGCCATTTGCAAATTCTGCATTATATATAAAATCGAATATTTTTTTTACAGGAGTTTCAAAACCCATTTCTTCTTTCAAACGTTTTTGTGCAGCCGCTACAATATCTTCTCCCGGCGCCGGGTGACTGCAGCAGGTATTGCTCCATAAACCGGCGCTATGATATTTTTTCAAAGCTCTTTGCTGCAAAAGCATTTCTCCTTTGGAATTAAAAATAAAAATGCTGAAGGCCCGGTGCAGCATTCCTTTTTGATGTGCTTCCATTTTTTCAGCTACACCAACCGGGTTATCTTTTTCATCCACCAATATCACTTGCCCGTTATCCATTATATCAAACGTAACTGATTTTTTATACCAGCCCTGAAAATGATAAGTGCTTTGTGGTAATTAGGTATCCTGATCCTTTTTTCCAGCACTTTCGCCGGTTTCATCTTTTTTATTTTTTTGAAAAGCGACAGGTAATATTTGTAAGCAACATATACGCCGAACCTTGCTTTCCATGGCAACTTTAAAATTCCTTTATAAGCCTCGTTGAAATCATGATAAATATCTTCTTCGATCGTTTTTTTGTCCTGTTCTGAAAAATTATTGAAATCACAACCGGGAAAATAAATTCTTGCCAAACCGTTATAATCCGCTTTGATATCACGCAGGAAATTTACTTTTTGAAAAGCAGCCCCTAATGCACGGGCCGGCAATTTTAATTCCTCAAAAATATCTTTTTGCCCCTCGCAAAAAATGGTCAAACACATCAGCCCAACCGATTCGGCAGAGCCATAGATATATTCATTGTATTCTTCGTGGCTGTATTCCCTTTTTTCAATATCCATTTCCATGCTTTGAAAAAAAGCATCGATCAGACCGGGGTCAATAGCATATTCATTTACTGTCCGCTGAAAACTATTCAGGATGGGGTTAAGGCTGATGCCCCGTTGGATAGCATCGTACGTTTCTTTTTTAAAATCATTTAGCAAAGCTCTTTTATCAAATTCATGAAATGTATCCACTATCTCATCGGCAAAACGAACAAAGCCATAGATATTGAAAATAGGTATGCGCAGGTCCTTATGCAGCATACGTATTGCGGAAGAAAAAGAAGTGCTGTAAGTTTCTGTAACAACCCGGCTGCAATTCTCACTTGTTCTATGAAATAGCTGAACCATCAATTGTAAATTAAGAAAATTATGATGATAGTTTGACCACTTGTTTTGCCACTACTTCTCCGCTGATCAGGCTCGGCGGAACACCCGGTCCCGGTACTGTCAACTGGCCTGTATAAAATAAATTCTTCACTTTCTTACTCTGGCAGGAAGGTCTGAATATAGCGGTTTGCTTTAATGTATTCGCCAAACCATACGCATTCCCACGGAATGAATTATAATCATGTACGAAATCGCTGACCGAATAGGTTTTTTTATACACTACCGAATCTAAAATTGTTTCACCCAAATGTTTCTCCATCCGTTTTGCGATCATTTGAAAATATTTTTCTCTTAACTCTTCAGTGTCGCCTTCGAGGCCGGCGGCTACCGGAACAAGGAAAACAAGATTCTCACACCCGGCCGGCGCTGTGCTGCTGTCATTCAAAGAAGAAACACTCACATAAAATAAAGGTTCGGTCGGCCATTGAGGATCTTTATAAATTTCTTCCCCATGTTTTTCAAAAGGAACATCGAAGAAAAGGGAATGATGAACCGGTTGTTTAAGTTTTTTATTCAACCCGACATAATACATTAAACAGGATGGAGCCATTACTCTTTTATTCCAATACTTTTTTGAATAACTCTGGCATTCTTCCGGTAATAATCTTGTTTCGGTAAAATAATAATCCGCCCCGCTGATGATCGCATGAGTATCATAAACATCTTTATCGGTACCGATAGTTTTGGCAGTTGTTCCTTTTACAAGTATGCCGGTTACCTTTTCGTCGAAATGAAATTTTACACCTAATTCTGTTGCCAGTTTATACATTCCTTCTACAACGGAATACATGCCGCCATCCGGGTACCATGTGCCTCCTTTGATATCTGCATAATTCATCAGGCTGTATAATGCGGGTGTGTCCTGCGGTAAAGCTCCCAAAAACAAAACAGGGAATTCCATTAACTGCCGCAATTTGGGATGCGTGAAATGTTTTGCAATATGTTTTTTGATTGAAGTAAAGACCTGCAACTTAAAAACACCACTGATAGTTTGCCAGTCAAAAAATTCAAAAAGGGAACGACCGGGTTTATACACCAGTTTTTGCATACCTACAGCATACTTATACGCAGCTTCCTGTAAATATTTTTCCAATTTGACAGAACTGCCGGGTTCCAATGATTCAAATACTTTTTTTAATTCATCAAAACTGGCGGGAATATCTGTGTAACCATCGTTCCAATAGATCCTGTAAGAAGGATCCAAACGACTGAGTGAATAATAATCGGTAACTTTTTTTCCAAACTGCGCAAAATATCTTTCAAATACATCGGGCATCCAATAAAAACTCGGGCCCATATCAAAGGTGAATCCGTTCGCTTTTAATTGACGGGCCCTTCCACCCGGAGTGTGATTTTTCTCGATCACTGTTACATCCCAGCCGGCTTTCGCCATAAAAGATGCAGCCGATAAACCGGCAAAGCCACTGCCGATAACGATCACAGATTTTTGAGCCACAGGAAATTTTTTAGAAACGGCTGATCTGCTCTTTCAATAGTTTTCTTGCAAAGTGGATCCTGCTTTTAATAGTTCCAAGCGGTTCGTGAAGCACATCAGCGATCTCGTTATACTTATAACCATCAAAGTACAACAAAAATGGAGTTTTAAATATTCCAGGTAACTGCTGAATGGCTTTATTGATCTCTTTCACCCGCATTTCACTCTCGGCCGCATTTTGAATAGTAGCCTGTTTCAGGTTGACGAGATAATCATTGGGAGTACTGTCGAGAATTGTTTTTTGTTTTGACTTCCTGCGATAATCATTGATAAAGATATTACGCATGATGGTAAACAACCATGCCTTCAGGTTGGTACCAGCATTATATTTATCGTGGTTCGCTAGTGCTTTATACAATGTTTCCTGGTAAAGGTCATTGGCAGCTTCCGAATCTCTTGTCAGGTTAATGGCAAAAGGTTTCAGAAAATCTGCATTGCTGATAAGCATATTATTGAACTCGGGAGTAGACATCAACTAATTGTTTAACAAATACTAGTCCAAAATTAAACACTAAAAGGCCGATTGACCAAAATTTTTGTTTAATAATTATGTTATAAGGTTAAACAGGTGCAATTCAGGTAATTAAGCGAAGATCGGGGATCAGGCCAGGGATGACAGGTATTCCATCACTTCTGCCAATGATCGCTTTAGTTGAACACAAGTTGGCAGTTTTCTCTTATGATGTTGGGTAAGATGACCGGAGATAATGGTCGCGGTTCCCAATTGCCGTTCGATACTCTGGAGAAATTTATCAAAATGAAAATTAGAAGCGGTGCCTGTAAGATGAATAAAAATATAATCTGGCTTTTTACATTTCAATATATACTCCACATCTTTCAGGGGAACATTCGCCCCAAGATAGATCGTTCCGGCACCCTTGCTTTTTAAAAGATAGTGTACAAACAAAAGACCGAGTTCATGGTATTCTCCTTCCGGTAAAAAAAGCAAAAAAGTTTTATTGATCTTTGAACGGGAACTTGTTGTTTCGATCGCTGCGATCAGTTTTTGCCGAATGATATTCGCCACCATATGTTCCTGCGCAGGAATGATATGACCTGTTTGCCATAAGATGCCGATCTTTTCAAGAAAAGGAAATATGATCTGCGTAACTGTCTTCTCTATTCCTTTGGAAGAAACATACCGGGTCAGGATCTTTTCAAATTCTTCCATATTAAGATCGGCCATTTCCTGTACCAGTTCATTGACCAATCTTTCCTGTTGTGCTTTTACATCGCCTAATGAAAGTATCTTTTCTTTGATCTCTTCCGGTTGCATTTTATCAATATGCGAGATCTTGAACCCGTATTTATTCAGCAGCGCAATATTGAGAAGCGTTTTTAATTCATCATTGCAATAACAACGGATATTCGTACAGGTCCGTTTGGGTTTGAGAAAATTATAACGTTGTTCCCAAATACGGATCGTATGGGCTTTTATTCCCGAAAGATTCTCAAGATCCTTTATGGTAAACGCATTCATTCCTTTTATTGACAAATGAAATAAAAAAAAGTTCGGGACTCTTCCAACTTTAAAGGCGGTTATTAATGATCTTTCCCGTATCCATCAATTTTTGAAATTGTGCTCCCAATTCTTTACTATGTAATGAATCCAAATGACGGGTATGATGCAGATCGGTACCGGCAAGGTCATAATATCCTTTTTTAATAAGATATTGCGCCAACTCCTGCTGTGTCCGGCCATAATGACCGATCAAAGAAAGCAGGTTGACCTGGAAAAGACAGCCGATATCTTTCAGCTCTTCGTAGAATTCTTTATTCTTTTCCAAATAAATATATCGCTCGGGATGAGCAATAATGGGCTGATAGCCCTGCATCTGCATATCGAATAAAATATCTTTTAAACTATGAGAGGGAAATGCCATTGAAAATTCAACCAATACCATATTCTTGCTGACCGGTAATAAGGGTTCATTATTTTTTATAAGACCCTGAACATAGTCGTCTAAAAAATATTCGGCGGCTGCATTTATCTCGACATTCAATCCTTCTTCTTTTACAGCAGCTCTCAGCAATTCCAGCTTTTCCAAAATGGTCTCTCTTGTATTCTTATACATATCCCACATGATATGCGGGGTGGTGATGAGTTTGGTATAGCCAAGTTCCATCATTCCTTTTACCAGTTCGATGGATGTTTTAATATCCTGTGATCCGTCATCAATACCCGGCAGCAGATGAGAATGCATATCTGCTTTTAGTAAACTAAGATCAGCTTTGCCTGCTGCAGGTTTTGATTTGGAAAAAAGTCCCATGAGTGTTTGACCGCTATTAGGTGAGTTACGAAAATAAGGATTTTACCAGCGGTCTGACACGTATAAAGCGGTCAGACGCATATCAAAACTCTCTTTTCGGCAGCGAAGGAAAAATCTTATGCACCAAATTGCTTTTCGGGAATACAACATACCATGCTGTCAAAAACATGATCATAAAATCGGTATAAAAATTCCTGTGCTGCTGGTACCAAACTTCCAGGGCTCCTTTGTAAGGCAATATCACGGTCCGGTAACATTCCTGCGGCGGAAGATCGCTTTGGGTAATGATCAATTCCTCATCCCTGAAAAGTATTGAACCGATCCCGGTCAATCCCGGCTGTACATTATACACTTTGCCTTTCATTTCATCGGAGTAACGATCGAAACCAACTTTCATCAAGGGCCGTGGACCAACAAATGACATTTCTCCTGTCAGAATGTTTATTACCTGTGGCAATTCATTGAGTTTGCTTTGCCGTAAAAATTTTCCTACTGCTGTGATCCTTGAGTCTCCTCTTTTAGTAATATCGCCGTCGCCCATATTCGGACTGTTCTTCAGCATCGTGGCGAATTTCCAGATGCGGAATATCTTATTCTTATATCCCACTCTTTCCTGCCGGAAAAAAACCTCATGCTCACCGGTCAATAACAATAAAATAATGATAGGAATAAAAATGGGCAGCAGGATAATAATAGCTATCAGCGAAAAAATAATATCAAAGAAACGTTTGATGAGATTATACATAGCCTCCTCCGATCCCGATCAGTTATCGGGACCACCAGGAAACAGTCCTGGCTTGTTTAAAGAATTTAAAAATATTTGTAAGCTCATTTTTAATTTATTGCTGCTTTGATTGCTGAAACTACGATCTCCAGTTCTTCATTGGTTATATTGGTTGAACAGGGTACACTAAGACAAGTATTATAAATATAATCTGCATTATCCTTTTTCTGAACATACACACAATCCTTATACATTGGTAATTTATTCATCGGCATCCAGAACCTGCGGCTTAAAATATTTTTTGCATTAAGATGATCCAGCAATTGTTGTTGCTTATCCGTCTGAATAGTAAACAACCAGCCATTGGTTATTACATCCGGCAACTCCTGTTGAAAACGTATATCAGCAACGCCGGTCAATTCTTTTTTATAAAACTCAACACATTCTTTTTTCCTTTTGATAAAAGAAGGAAGCAATTCCATTTGTCCCACACCGATCGCCGCCAGTACATTTACCAACCGGTAATTAAATCCAACTTCATCATGATAATATTCATCCGATCTTGCTTTGGCAGTTGTTGTTAAATGTTTCGCATGTTTGGCCAATTCTTCATCATCGGTAACGATCACACCACCACCGCCGGTAGAAATAATTTTATTGCCATTAAAACTAAAACAAGCCAGCGGGCTGAATGTGCCGGCGCTTTTTCCTTTATAAGTTGTGCCCAAAGCTTCTGTTGCATCTTCCACAACCGGTAATGGATATTTCTTTACAATAGAATCGAAACGATCCATGTCACACATATTTCCTAAAATATGTACGGGCATGATAGCACCGATACGGCGACCATCCTGTATATAAAATAAATGACCGTCTTTCTCATCTGTTTCATTTTCCAAAAATTCTTCGAGCAGGTCAAGATCCATTTGCCAAAGATTCGGATCAGCATCGATCAATATCGGGTCGGCGCCCAAATATTTTATTGAATTCGCAGAAGCAACAAAGGTCAGATTAGGAAGGATCACATAATCATCCTGCTTCACACCGCTTAATAATAATGCGATATGCAAAGCAGCCGTACCATTTACAGCAGCCACTCCATATTTTGCTCCCGCAAAATCAGCCACCATTTGTTCAAACTGGGTAACATAAGAACCGACGGAAGATATCCAGCCGGTGTCCAAACAATCTTTTACATATTTCCATTCATTACCCGCAATATTGGGCACACTAAGCGGGATCATTTTTTCATTACTCATAAATTAATTTTCCTGATTCAAGATATTGGTTATACCAATCTACTGTTTTTTTCAATCCTTCTTTCCACATTACTTTGGGTTCAAATCCTAATTGTGTTCTTGCTTTGGTAATATCCGGGCAGCGACGGGAAACAGAACCGGGATAAGTAGGGGCATTCTCAAATTCTCCTTTGAAATCCATCAACTCACCGGCATAATGAATGAGTTCTCCAATGCTGATCTCATCCTGCGTACCGATATGATAGATCTGCCCGTTCGTACCCGGTTGCTCCATTGCCAGCACTGTTCCTTCCACCGCATCGCTGATATAACAGAAAGCTCTTGTCTGGTCGTGACCATACACTTTAAACGGATCCTCATTTTTTCTATACCGGACAACCAAATGTGGTATCACATGTTTGAAACCCATTCTCGGGCCGTACACATTATGATAACGTACGATCGTTGTTTCGAAACCAAGTATTCTTGCATAGTTCAAAAATCCTGATTCACCCAGCATTTTAGTAACTGCATAAGTAAATCTCGGGTGGCCGATCTCCTGTATACATAATGGAACTTCTTCCGGCGTTGGCGTTACATATCCAAATGCTTCGATCGTGCCGGCATAACATTCGCTTGTTGATGTAAATAATACTTTTCCAATTTTCGAACGACGTATCCATTCGAGTGTATTATAAATTAAAGCTGTGTTGATGCGGATGATCTCATGCGGAATAGAATTCGCATTGTCCACTCCTACCACCGATGCCAGCATATACACCTGGTCATAATTGCTATCAAGTTGATCAAATGTTGCAGGATCGGTAAAGTCACCGGCAACAACTTTTACATTATGCTTATTCACCAATTCAGTGAAGTGATCATCCTGTTTACCTCTTGCAAAGTTGTCGGCGATCGTCAGTTTATAATCCCTGTTCTCCGCCAGGTATTTTGTGATATTAAAGCCGATAAAACCGGCGCCCCCCAATAACAATACACTTTTACTCATAATCAGTTTTTCAAATATTTTGTTTACCAGCTTTTGTTTTTCATGGCATCACCTGTTGCGTCGCACACTTCATCGTTCCGTTCATTACTCATCAAAAAAAATCAGCGCCAATCCGTCTCATCCGCGTCATCCGTGATCCATTCTGCATACTATAGATCACCTCTGCCAATCACTTTGACAACATGTTTCTCCGATAGCGATCTTATTTCATCATTACTCAACACACCGATCGTATCATACACACAGCAAGCCGGCATTTGTTTTATCTTTTCGAGCAATGCCGGGTTATTCCTGTAATCTTTATGTCCGGTAGTAATGACAATAATATCATAAGGATGGCTTATCACTTCATCTAATTGTTGATTCGGCCAAAGATCTTTTTCTTCCCAATATTTTACATGCGGATCATGCAAACTGATCTCGCAACCTTCCATTTCCAGTTGCTCATAAAAACCTTCCACCGGGGTATAACGGGTATCGCCCACATCATTTAAATAACTTACGCCAAGCAATAAAACCTTTTTTCCTTCCAATGACCCTTTATACTGCGATCGCAAATATTCAAAAGCGTATAGCGGCATCTTATCATTGATATGCACTCCTTTTTCACTCTGGAGGAGTTTTTCATCGCTGCCAAATAAATTCATTCTTGCCCAACTGGCGAGTAATGGATCTTTTGTTAAGCAATAGCCGCCAACACCTAATCCCGGTAACATAATATTCTTATGCGTCGGCCGCATGCGGATCGCATTCACCACTTCATAAATATCAACGCCTGCTTCTTCAGCAAAGCGGCTCCATTCCACCATGAATGCAATATTCATTGCCCGGAAAGAATTCTCCAGCACTTTAGCCATTTCCGTTGCATTCGTATTCCCCAATTTTGTCAACGGGTATTCATCGGTACGAATAACAGTTCTTAAAAATTTCTCAACAGCTTCTGTACTTTTTTCATCAGTACCCGCAAACACCCTGAAAAAATTCTGGATCGAATCAATATATTTTGGTCCCGGCATTACCCGTTCATACGAATGCCCGACTTTTAATTTATCAGTTCCTAATCCTCTTTTAGTGAGACATTCTTCCAAAATGGGTCGCACGATTTTTTGAGAAGTGCCCGGCGGAACTGTTGTTTCTACCAATACCAACACATCTTCTTTACACTTATTGCCGATCGCTTCAATTGCTTTCTTGAAAGGCGCCAGGTCAACCGTATAACCTTCCAGGTCGTTCTTTTTGGAGGATTGTTTTTTTACATCCAAATTAATATCCACTACCACTACATCGGCCTTACTGTAAGCATGGCTATCGAATGTTGCATAATAGTTTTTCTTCCTGAGTGCATTTTGATAATACTCATCAATTTTCGGATCGCTGGCAATAACAGGAAATGTTCCTTCATTGATCGAACGGATCTTCCAGTATGATTGCGGAGTTGGCAGGTCGATCCCGATCACTGCATATTCTTCTGTCAATGCATTGGCAACCACCAGGCCCATTACAGAACCGACAAAACCTAATCCCTGCACCACCACAACTTTTTTATTTGGATGCAGCGCCACAAAATCCTCAATGCCTTTTTTATCATCCGGTGCAGCGGGTATCTCGTATTCTATTCCTGTAACAGGACTTTTTGAAATATTTTTGATCGTATCCGTTGTCATCATTTATTCTCGGATTGTAATTTAAAAATATGGTTCCCGATCTTCGTAAAGGCCCAGGGAGTTTTATACGTTGTTGCTTTTATCCTCCGGTTTATTTCTTCCTCGGTCATTTCCCCACTGATGCAGCAAAGTTCATCTAATTGTTTGCGGGTATACGGTTTTCTTTTCCACGTTTCATTACTCCCGGGCAATGGCTGCCCGCTCAAGATGCCGTCCATTATTTCATAAAATATTTCTTCTATCAGTTTATAACAATGCTGTGTTACTTCATACACAGAATCATTTTCTGCGATCGGGAATCTTTTTACGGCAATTATTTTTCCCGAATCCACTCCGCCTGCCATATGATGACAGGTAACGCCATATTCTTTTTCTCCGTTGTATATCGCAAAATTGGTACAACCTGTGCCGGGATATTCAGGACTGCCGGGATGAAAATTTATAGCGGCAAAAGAAGCATTTGACAATAATGATTGCGGAAATATCCATGATGAAATGAAGGAGATCATCAGGTCGCCTTTCCAGTTCAATACTTCTTCGGGAAGTTTGTCCTTTCTTCCGCCGGTAAAGATCGTTGAATGCTGAAAATTTTTCCGGATAAGATCTTCGGCCCGTTGGGCATATTGATTATCCTTTTTCCTCAAAAATAAGATCCGGAGATCCTTCGGGTCTTTTGACATCACTAAGAGTAAATTAGCTGTTGTTAAGCGGTGGCGAAGTTATTAAGAAATGGCGACAGATAATAGATAAAAACTAATAGATAAAAGTGCTTCCAGACCGAATAAACTCCTAATGTTTAGCGATATGGATATTCAAAAGTAAAACTCGATTTAGAACAACTTTTATCTTTTATCTATTAGTTTTTATCTTCTCTCATTTCAAAGAACAAAAAAACCCCGTTTTGCGGGGTTGTGGATTATCGGTTAAACGGTATTTTAAATAATTATGCTGCCACCAATTTGCGGGCAGGTCTCTTCACCAGCGAACGGGCCGGGTTGCCGATCACTGTCATATTATCGGGTACATCTTTCACTACTACTGTTCCGGCGCCAATGATCACATTGTTGCCGATCCTGATCCCCTGGCGAACAACGGAATTAGCACCAATGAAAGTACCATTTCCTACAGTTACATTTCCGCAAAGAACCACACCCGGTGCAATATGACTGAAATCGCCGATGATACATTCATGATCGATACTGGTAGAAGTGTTACAAATAACGCCTTTACCTAATTGTACCAATGGATTCAATGTAGCATTTGCAGCGATCATTATCCCATCTCCCATTTTTACGGAAGCGGAAATAACGGCACTCGGATGAATAGCATTGATGGGATTACCTAAGATCCTGGCCATATTCTCGTGGATCTTCTGGCGGATGCCATTATGTGCCACGCAGGCGAAGTAATCAAACTTTTTCAGTTTATTGATCACATCGCTTTCTTTGCCCAGATAGGTAAGGTGATAAGGGTTGAATTCTTTTTCTTCGTTGTCGCAGTAAGCAGTAACCAGCCGACCGGCATTAAGCAGGATGTCTATGATAACATAAGCATGTCCTGAATAGCCCACAATAGCCACTGGCTTTTTAATAGTGGTTTTCATCTGTTTTGGATTGATTGGATTCGGGTCTAAAAATAGAAGCCATAAATCCATAGTGCAAGGAATGCAACAGAAGAAACTATTAATTCGGGTGCTAGTACTCTGGAGTAAAACGTAAATTTCCGATAAACCATTGGGGAAAGGCCGATTTTAAACTAAACTGCCCCCGACTTTACGTCGTGGGGCAGCGATATTTGTTAATGAACGATCGGTTTATTTCCTGGCGATACTGGTCATACCACCCTGCATCGGAACGATCTCAAGGCTTTTGATATTAAGTCCTTCATGCAGGCGGCGAACATCGGCCTCATTGTAATGATAAACAGGACAGGTGTAACGATATCTTCTCAATGCCATTCTCAAACCATTGAGCGGCCATGATACTACCAACGCTTTGTTGGTGACCCTGTCCATTTTTTTCAGGAACACATCCATCTCTTTTACATAATCCGAAACACCTACTGCAACAGAGACATCATATTTATCCATGCCAAAATCATAGGTAAGAAAATCGCCTTCTACGAATTTGCTGCGGGCGCCGACTCCTTCTGCTTCGGCATGCTTTCTTGCATACTCATTCATGTTCTCGGCAAAATCAATTCCCAATAAAAACCTGGCATTGGTGTTTTTCAACCAGGTAACACTGTTAACTCCCGGACCGGAACCAATATCCAGTACGGAGCAATCGCCGCATTCTTTAATGACTTTCAGTGCCACAGCTGTTCTTGTATAAACAGCTTTGCGGAACATTTTATCAAATAAAGAAGGCTTCTTGTAATAATTAGCGAAGAGATCGCTACGGACGTCCCAATACTGCTGGGCTGTGTGTACTGCTTTTGACATATTCTGCTTTTTTAAGACAAGTAATGAATTCGTATTGTTTTAATAATGATCTTAATTTACCCCGGATGGTACCCCTGAATAAATTCCAGCGCAAATTAATCAAAAAGGTTTTTGCTTTTGAATACTTCCCTGTATCTGGATAATTCGTTGAACAATCGATCCGGCGGGTATCAAATTCATAGGGATGCATATACAACATCACATTCTGCTGATTGTTGTCCAGTTTCCTGAACATTTTATTCAAAAAGAACTTTGGAAAAGCCCGGATATAGCCTCCGCCTGCGATGGGAATATCTTTTCCCCGGAATGGCGCCACTGTAAGCGGCAATTCAACGATCTGTTTTCCGTTTGGCAGGCTATATAATGCATCTTCTTTATTAAAATTGGCTATGCCGTATCTTTTTAATTTGAGAGGGAAAATGCTGCTGTCATACACCAACCCGAGTTCTGACAACACTTCCAGTATATATAAATTACTCTCATCAACGGAAAAATAAGGCGCCCTGAATCCATACACCGGCCCGCCAATAATATCGGTGACGAGTTTCATTGATTCATTGATATCATCATAAGCTTCCTGCCTTGTCAGCTTCCGCATATTAATATGATATTGGCCATGCAAACCGATCTCATGACCTTCGGCTGCAATTTTTTTGACAAGATCGGCCCTGTGTTGCGCCAGCATTCCAAGAATGAAGAAGGTAGCTTTTTTACCGGTGTCATTCAGCATTTCAAGCATGATATCTGTTTGCCGGTCGATGGTTTTGGGCAATGGCGCCGTTAATACACCTGAACGATCTCTTCCGAGTAACTGGCCAAAATCTTCCCAGTCGATCGATAAAGTGAAAGCATGTGGCTTAGTAATTTCCATTAGTTTGGAATTTGTTTTTTCGGCAATCCTGAATCGTCAATGAGGTGGTTGATCATCGGAAACTCATTCGCGATTCACAATTGACGATTCACGTCGCTTTGTAAAACTTCTTCTATGGCTTCGAGGTATTTTTGAATGACGATCTTTTTATCGAACTCTTTTATCATCTTTTCTCTTCCTTTTTGTCCCATCATTTCTCTTTCACCGGATGATAAAGCCATCATTTGTTTCATTTTCTCAGCAAGGTCTTTACCGCTTTTTACCTTGCAGAGTAAACCATTTACGCCGTTGTCAACGATATCCCTGCAACCGGTAACATCGGTTGCGATCAACGGTCTTGCCATACTCGCAGATTCGAGCAATACATTATTCATTCCTTCGCGGTAAGATGGCATTACAATGCAATCGGCATTCGCAATGAATGGCCTTACATCTTTTTGTTTGTCATGATAAACGATCCATTTTTTTTCGATCCATCCGTTCAACTCTTCAGCAGTAACGGTCAGCGATTTTTTATTGCCCGTCCATAAAGGCCCGACAATATGAAATTCTGTATTGGGAAATTGGTGTTTGAGAATGGAAGCCGCTTCTACATATTCCATCACACCTTTGTCTTTTATAAGCCGGCTGATGTATAAGAAAATAAATTTTCCATCATTGCCTCTTGTCGATGGCTGCGGAGAAAATTTTTCATGATTGATACCGGAACCCGGAACTCTTTTTGCCTGCTCTTTTTTGATATAACCTCTTTCAACAAAACCATCCAGGTCATCAAAGTTTGGAAAGAAAACAAATTTGGTTCTCTTCAATACTCTTTTATACAATTGCCTTGCAATAGTATAGGAAATACTTTTACTGTCAAACAAAGGCCCGGTGCCGGTGATAGTGGAAATAGTTGGGAGTTTTAAACGGCGTGTAACAAGATTACCATAGATAGCCGGTCGTATTGTAAACGTAAGGCAAACATCCGGTTTTGTTTTCTGTAACGCTTTTTTTAAACGGGAATAATATTTTAATGCGGTAGCCGGGTTCAATACCGCTTTTCCCACATCTACAAAATGAATTATTTTTTCAAGATCGCCATTCTTGAAAGAATCGTCTACCTCGGTCAATACCGTCACATCATATTTTTCGGCGATCGCTTTCACAAGATCGTGGCGAATGGAATAGATACCCAATTCATGATTTTCGATGATCGCTACTTTCTTCCTTTCAACATTCATAGTTACACAGTTCCTTTATAAACTTTTTTATACCAAACTTCCAATGCAAATAATGTCCATAGCATTTTAGCTCTTTTTTCATCGCCTGTTTTCACTTTCTTGTCCCAAAGATCTTTAATGAAGGATGCTTCAACAAAATCATTGCTGTAGGCGGCCGGCGTTAATAGATAAGAAGCGATAAGATCTTTCAACTCCCCGTCTATCCATTTCTTTAAAGGAATTTCAAACCCTCTTTTGGGTTGATGGATCAATTCTGCCGGTAGATATTTTTCTGACAAGGTTCGCAAAATATGTTTTGTCTGCGTTCCTTTTATCTTAAAGGTATCGTTGATAGTAGGAACATATTCGAGCAATCCTTTAGACAATAGCGGGCTTCGTCCCTCGAGAGAATGCGCCATTGTAGCAATATCCATTTTTACCAAAAGGTTACCGGCAAGGATATTGTCAAAGTCGAGGTTCATTATTTTTTGCAACCCGGAAAGACCGGAGCGGTTCATTTCATCAAAATCTTTTTTTACCGTTGCGAGGTAAGCATCATTGCCCAATAATTTTTTTTCATATCCTTCAAAACTATCGATCGTTGAAGAAAGATAAACCCCGAGTTTGTTTTTCCTGGCAAGATCCGCCAAACGGTACATATAATTATACTTGCTCTTCTTATTATTCGAGGCCGGCATGATTGCATGAAAAAAAGAAGCCATTGCTTTGGTAAGAACACCCGCTTTGAAAAAATCATATTTGGCAAATGGTACATACCGCCGGTAACCGCCAAATAATTCATCGCCGCCATCGCCGTTCAATATTACTGTCAAATGTTTTTTGGCAGCCTGGCTTACATAATAACTCGGGATAGCAGAACTGTCAAAAAAAGGTTCGCCATAATTGATCAGTATCTTTTCAATATCATTGACAAGATTGTCAAAGGATATTTTTATTTCATGATGGGAAGTTCCATACTTGTCAGCCACTAATTTTGCCAGCGGCGCTTCATCATATTCCCCGTCGAATGAAACAGTAAAAGTTTTTAAAGATGAATTGTATTGTTTAGCAATAGCTGTTACAATACCACTATCGATACCGCCGCTTAAAAAAGATCCTACTTCCAGATCGGAAGACTCGACCCTGTTCTTCACAGCGTCATGCAAAATGGAATCGATGCGCCGGCTTGCTGTTTCAAAATTGTCGGCTGATGGTTGTTTATAGAAATCATGGATATTCCACCACCTTGTAATTTTCACTTTTGGCTTTTGCAAAGACACATAGGCATAACTACCGGCGGGTATCTCAGCAACATTTTTATAGGGTGTAGAAGATTTATAAAAATATCCCATGCGGATATACTGCCGGATATTTTCTTCATTTATTTCAAGGGGTAATTGTTTTTTTAATGCATTCAGTTCGCTGGAGAATACAAATTGTTCGCCGTTGCAGAAATAATAAAGTGGCTTTTTACCGGCCCGGTCTCTTGCCAGGAAAAGTTCATTTTTCTTTTCATCAAAAATGACGAGTGCAAACATCCCGTCAAAATCATTGAGACATCCAGGACCCAGTTTTGCATACGCATGAAGGATCGTTTCCGTATCCGAATTAGTACTGCAGATCAAATTATATTTTTTGCGTACTTCCTGGTGATTATAGATCTCGCCGTTAAAAATGATCGTATAATGCCCGTATTGCATAGGCTGTTTGCCACCTGCAATATCCAATATCGCAAGCCGGTGATGATGCAACTGCAGATCATTCGTTTCAAAAGTAGTTTGCTCATCGGGTCCCCGGTGAAACAGATCTTTTGTAAGCTGCTGTATGTCCAGCGAATGATTAATCGATCCGGCTATGCCACACATAATTGTTGATCAGATCCATTTAAGTATTTTATAAAACCATTTCGGATAGTTCAAGGCCGCTTTTTTATACACCAATAATAACCCCATGAAATAAAAAGGCATGCAGGGTATCTTATATCTTGATAAAGCGCCAAAATTACTGGTTGATGCTCCTACTGCCACCGCAAACACCATAGAAAAAATGAAACACATGAGCATACGGGGATCGGCAAATGTTATTTTGAAATAGTTTTGGACCCCTCGTTTAAAAAAGAAAAACAAAGTAAATAAAAGAAAAAGAAAAGATTCAACACCTGAGAACACAGCTACCAGCGATTTAACTTCCCATAAAAAAGGCCGGAAAAAAGTAGCAGCAATACTATTAGGGACCAATGCAACGGGGTTCGATGTATTAATGGAAAAATTGGATCCCAAAGGAGTTGTTGCTGCAAGATCTTTTATGACCTTTCGCTGGTATTCGGCTTTATCCAATAATGTATCAAGCTTATAATCCTTGGCTGCTTCCTGCGACGTAAAATAATTCAATAAGAAAAAAGCGACGAGAAATGAAATAAGGAAGGTCATGCCGGAAAAAATATTTCGCAGTGTTTTGTCGGCGATCAGTTTATTGGTTTCTGCAAAGAGCCAGATCAGGATAGCCAGTATCAATGTGAGCAGGATATAAACTTTTATAAAATATATCAGGAAGCCGCACAGGATCATTAATATGACCGATGCCTTGATATTTTTCTTTTTGACAAAAACATTTTGCACGGCATATAATATATACCCGATAGAACCGAAACAAATAGGATCTTTTAAAAGCCCGGCGCTCCAAAATCCCACGCTGGGAAGAAAGATAGCAGCGAGAGCGATCTCCCTGGTATAATCCGGGTAGTAATAATGAAAGAATTTAAATATTCGGATTGATCCGCCCAATGCAAAGAATCCAAAAACAAAATTGATGCAGAGGTAATTATTGAAGAAAATATAAGATGGTATAAGGCCAAGCCTGGGAACAAAGAAATTACTCGCAGACGCCATATAGTTATATGTGAAATCGTCTGCGTAGTTATCGTAATAGAAAAATGGAGCAAGCGGGTTGTCCATTGTCAGTTTGAAACTTTTGGCAATGGTAGTTGCATGATTAAAATCATTACTCAATGCAGCCCGCAGATCCTGTATCGCCTGGTAATAAAGCCCTGTATCGCCGCCTTTAAAAATAAATTCAGTAACGAAAGTATAGGCGAGTACACAAATGATCTTAAAATAAAATCCTTTGTAATACATACGCCTGACATTGGCATCCTTATTTTTTTCCGCCCTGTTCCTTAAAATAGCAAATAAAAGGAGCAGGCAAAAAGGAGCCATTATCAGGTCGTCAATTGCAAAAAAGCGAAGTGCTAAAAGCATTATAGAGATAAAAGATTACGATCAGATCTTTCTGCCCACAGCGTGCCAGAATGGTATCTTATTTGAAAAATTAATATCGGTCAATCCCGCTTTCGTCATCATAGCAGTGATCTGTTTGGCGGAAAACCGCTGTTCAAGCGGTGTACCGAAACGATCAAGACTATCATTGCGGATAATATAAAAAGATTGTCTTTCGTAAGCCTGCAATGGTATATGAAATCTTGCTTTTTCCGGAACACCAATAAATCGCAGGAAACGACATAGCAAAACAAAAGGCATATAAAGTACAACGGCCAAAAAATTACAAACTCCTTTTTTCAATCCATGCGGAAGTTTGGATATTCCTCTTCTCAACAAATTGGACAACCAATAAAAAATGCGGAAATAAAATGGCCTGTTCTCAAACCTGTAATAAAGATATACGAGGAAATGACCTCCGCTTTTTACCTTCTTTACAGAATCAAGCAATGCTTTTTCCGTATCGGGAATATGATGCAGCACTCCCAATGAATAAGCAAAATCAAAATGCCCGTCAGGAAAAGGAATATGATCGGTTGATGAACGAACCAGTTCCACTTTATCATTTTCCCCAAGTAATTTATCCGCAGCAAAAATGGCTTCACTCGGATCGAGGCCGATCATTTTTTTATACCGGCCATTCAGGTATTTGATCCACCGGCCGCTGCCGCAACCGATATCGATCACGGTACTTTGCTCATTCAGCATTTCAGGCGTCACAATATCAAAATACATATCACCGGTGAATTGAAGATCCAATTCCGAAAAACCGTGGAATTCATTCCATTCAACACCAAATGATGAAACGGTTTTAGGATCGATATTAACGCCCGGAACTTCATAACATGTGATGACCCTGTTGACAGATCTTACTTCTGCAGATTTAATCATTATTGATTTCGGTGGTTTAACATTTTTGAATAAAGACCTGAATATTTTTCTGCTCCTTTTTTCAGGTCAAAAAAATCAAATGCCTTTTGCCGGATATGCGTTTTAGGTATCGAAAGTACCTGTGGCAGTTTATCAATAACTAATTTATAATCTTCGCTGGTAAAAGATCCGATCATGGCCCCGGTCTTTGTTACTTCGATGATCTTGCCCGTATCGCCGATATCATTACAAATAACGGGGATGCCCATTCCCATCAACTCACCATGTTTGGTAGGAGAAGAAGCGGTTTTGGAAAATGTAGGACGAATAAAAAAAATACTGCAGTCACTGATAGAAAGATATAACGGAACTTCTTCACGCCGGGCATAGCGAACAACCAATTGATCAGGCACAATACCTGCTGCCGTTGCCTCTTTGATCACGATTTCTTTATCGTCTTTTGTAAGTATCAGCAAAACAAAATCAGGATAAGATAAAAGTAACTGCTTATAAAATGCGAACATCTCGTTTGTCATATACCAGCCACCGACTGAACCAAGATAAGTAATCACCTTTTTTTCAGATGAAATACCAAGTTCCTGTTTTAATTTTTTTGATTGCTGTTCCTGTATTGTATTAAAATCAAAATAATCAAGATCGGCGCAGCAGGGAATTACTTCGATAGAAAGAGATCTATAATCTTCTTTTGAAAGTAAATAGTCTTTCCCCGCCTGTGTCAACGAAACGATAGCGTCGGCATTGAGAAAAAATTGTTTTTCCTTTTTTTTATAATGATGATACAATTTCCTGTACAAAGTTTTTTCCAGGTCCCACTGGCCATTGTCCACTCTTTCATCGGCCCAAAAGCCCCGCATATCAAACAGGAATTTGATACCGAATTTTTTTTTCAATTTAAGACCTGCTTCCGCAGCTATATAACTCCGGCAATGAACGATATCATAATTATTTTTCCGCTGAAGTTCAAATGCTGTTCTAAGTAAGTTCCAGCGATCATATATCTTGGATATTACCGGTGGTTTCGATGTAAAGAATAATGGTACCCATTCAATAGAATTTTCTTTTGCGATCTTTTCAATGATATCTTTTTCTGAATCGAATCTTTTCCTCTTCTCAAAACTCAGTATAGTGAACTGGTATCCTTTTTTTGACAACTCAATGATATAAGGCAGCACCTGCGATTGACCTAATGGATCGGTCATTCCATCATAAGAGATATAAAGAACTTTATGACCCAATGGAAATTGTTTTTGGAGAAAATGGAGCAACGAAAGATCTTCTTTTCTTCCAGTTGGCGAGCAATTGTTTTTTCTTTTGTTTCGTCCACATTTTTGTCAGGTATAACTGGCCTTTATCAATAGTATTTTGCGGAACCGAATTATAAGGAGCCGTTGTCGCTGATAAATACCTGATCACTTTTATATACAGGTCATGTGCATGCTCCATTACTATTTTGTGTGCTTCGGCAAGATCGTGTGCATTTTGAATACCGATCGTCTCTGTTACAATGATATTCCCGGAATCAATGCCTTCATTCAGCCACATAATTGTATTGCCTACCAAATGAAACTCATTATTGGCAATACACCAGTTGGTACAATTAGGCCCGCCTTTTACATAAGGGGAAAGACCTGTATGAAGATTGATGATACCAACGGAGGTGGAAATGCTGAAAAGATCTTTTTTGATCAATGAGGTTCCGGAAACAACAATAAGATCCGCTGAAAGTTTTTCTGTAAAAGATCCGGTTTCGGGATCATTGATATTCGAAACTTTTAGCAAAGGCTTATCCGGCCATGCCGGGAATTGCTGGTCATAATGGTGCAGCAAATTTTTCCAGGCCTTATATATTTTTCCGAAACGTAACCGATCCAACACAACTGAAAGAAAATTACCCTGCTTTGCTTTCGTCGTCAGTCCCGAATGATCATCGATCACAATTCCCACCACATCATAAGCTGCTGAAATTTTATTCGCAAGCGCTTTTTGATTGGCGCCGGGTCCGCACCAGATAACAATTTTAAGTTTTGTCAGGGCCATATTTTTTTAACGAGACTATACATGCCATTCATTCTCATCTTTACTTTCCACCACGGCTCTTCGTGTAATTCTGCACGGGGAATTTGAAAAATATCATCCTTATTTGTATTGTAGAATTGCTGTTTTACAGCCAACCCATATTTATATCCTTGTTTTTTTGACAAAGCAATAACACGTTCATCATAACTCCCGATCGGGTACGAGATTGTTTCCGGAAGCTTTCCAGTTTCCTGTTGAATTTTTTTTGCCGGGAGGCTTAATTCGTCTGCGATCTCCTTTTCATTTTGCAATGAAGCCAGCATCGGGTGTGTATGAGAATGCGAGCCAATGATAAATCCATCGTTACTAAGTTGCCGCACCTCATTCCAGTTCATCATTGTTCGCGGGATTGGTACTTCGCATTGTTCAAGCAATGCTTTCATAATAAGCAAGCGTTGCTGGTTAGACAATTTTTTTAACCATGGCTTAATTTCTTTTTCTTTTCCTGTTGACTGATCATTGCCCTTTAATCCGATCTTTTTTAAATTTTCGGGAACAAAATCATAAGCCAGTTCGATCTTTTGTTTTTTTGTTTTCAACAAAGCATTATCAACAAGATATGTCCAGGTAGGAATATTATTATCGATACAATCAGTAACAACATAAAAAGAAGCCGGGCATTTATATTGTGCAAGTACCGGTGCCGCAAACTCAATATTATCCTTATACCCATCATCAAACATCACTGTCGCTATTGTTTTTTCAGAAGTAAAAGCTCCCGGGTCATTCATATAAGATTCAAAAGGAACGACTGTATGTTTTTTTGTAAGTATGCCGATGATCTTTGAAAATAATGCCACAGTCATCGGTGGCCACATCGGGTCTTTCTCGTCGCTTACCCGGTGAAATAAAAAATTTCGGATCATCATCACTCCATATATTTTGAATACCACATCTGGAAGAAGATCATTGACCATATCCTTTTATCGTGGTATTTCTTTCCGGCCTTGAATTCATTGACAAAGCGGGCAACAACTTTTTCATTGAGAATGCCCTGTGCTTTGATCCGCTCCGGCGCCAGCCATTTATCCAGCAAATAAGCCAGGTCCTTGCTCATCCATTCTCCCAACGGAGCGGGAAAACCCCATTTCCTTCTATACACTAATTCTTTCGGTAAATATCTTTCCAGCAATTTTTTCATCAGGTATTTTGCTGTGCCATTATGTACTTTCAGATCCTGCGGAAGATTGTAACTGTATTCCATCAGGCGATAATCGAGATAAGGGTTTCTTACTTCAAGGCTGCTGGCCATTGATGCGATATCCATTTTATACAAAAGATTATAAGCAAGGTATTGTTCGATATCGAACAAAGATATTTTTTCAAAGTCCGATAAGTTCATCGCATCAATTTTTCTCCAATTGTCTTTGATGGATAAACTCGTATCGGAAACATTCAGCAGCGATCGGATCTCTTTTTCAGAGAACATATATTGCTGTTCCGACCACATATGCACCAGCAGGTCTTTCGATGGCAAATTAAATAGCCTGGATATCCTGCCATAGCGGCCACCCATTATTTTACAAATGTTCTTTATAAAAAATCTTGCAATACCCGGATCGACCCGGTACAATCTTTTTATTTTATTATAAACATTATAATAACCATATCCCATGAAGAGTTCATCGCCGCCATCACCGCTCATAGCAACCGTTGCTTTCTTTCTTGCTACATTACATACAAGATAACTTGGAATGCTTGAAGGAACAGCAAAGGGTTCGTCATAAAAATCAGCGATCTGGTCTACGATCTCCATCGAATTTTTATCCGAGAGATGTGTTTCGCTGTGATTGGTCTTTAAGATCTTTGCAACCTGCGCAGCATAACCGGATTCATCATAACCGGCTATATCAAAACCGATCGTAAATGTATTGACAGGATTCGTGTTTTGTTTTTGAAACAAAGCACAAATAAGAGAAGAATCGGTACCGCCACTTAAAAATGCCCCGATAGGCACATCGCTTATCTGCCTGTATTTAACAGAACTTGCCAGCAGGTCTTCAAATTCATCAAGCGCATCATTCTCATTCTTTGGAGCCAATGGCCTGGCAGCGATCTTATCAATGAATGTATAATAAGGTTTAACCGCGACCTTCCCTTTTTCTGCAATAAGATAATGTCCTTTCGGTAATTTATAAAAATCTTCCAATATACATTTTGCATCCGGTACATATTCCAGGAAAAAATAATCCTGCAACGATGATTGGTTTATTTTTTTGGGAAGTGCTAATTTCAAAAGTGCTTTTAACTCAGAAGCAAAAACAAGATCATCGCCTTTATGATAATAAACGATCGGTTTTACACCAAAGCGATCCCTGATCAATGTCAGTCTTTGTTCCTGTGTATCCCAGATCGCTATGGTGAACATCCCATTGAAATCATTAACGCAATCCACTCCTTTTTGCGCAAATGCTTCTAAGATGATCTCCGAATCGGAAGAAGTACGTGGATGAACATTATACTTGACGGTAAGTTCTTTGAAATTGTAAACCTCTCCGTTAAATATCATTATATAACGGCGGTCATGAGAATAAAAAGGTTGATTGGCTGCTTCAGAAAGATCGATGATGCTGAGACGACGATGACCCAATCCCACTCCTGCTTTCTCATCATAATAATATCCGTCAGCGTCCGGACCCCGATGAGATAGAGCACAAGTTATCTTCTGAAGATGTTCCTGTTTAAAATTGGGAGAAAAAAATCCGGCTATTCCGCACATGATTAAATGTTACTTTGAATTTACTGTTGAATCAAAAGAAATATCCTGTCCGTTTATTGCTGAAGATGGCTCACATAAATTTACTACTGCCTGTGCAACTTCTTCAACCGTCAATAATTTTTTCAAAGGATGTTTTTCAATGATCGTTTCGATCATTCTTTCATCCATGTCTTTATGAAGTGCAGTCCGCATAAAATCAGGTGACACCGTGTTGGAACTTATATTGAAAGCTTTATTCTCGGCGGCCCATGAACGATGCATCGCCTGCAAATAAGACTTATTAGCAAGATAAACGCTCCAGCCGATCGGTGGTGTGCCGTTCAAACCGGACGTAAGTATTGTAATGATCTTCCCTGACTTTCTTTTTCTTGCTTTTAAAATAAATGCCTTTGTGATCACAAGTGTTGGTAAAACATCGGAATTAAAACTTCCGGTAAATTCTTCCCTGGTTGTTTTATGAAAATATTGTTTGTCAAGTTTTGTCAGTGCATTATTGATCAAAACATCTATCTCTTTTTCCCCAATGAATTGGCAAAGCTGTTCCACTTCGTTCTCATTCCTGAAATCGCATTTGATACCGTGCAGGTTTCCGTTTCCAGCTTCCAATGCTTTGGCTTCCTTTTCGGAAGAATTAAAAGTAAAATGGATCTGGGCATCGGGATATTTTTCAGCAATAGCTTTTGTGATCGCATATCCCAAACCTGAAGCTCCACCTGTGATGAGGAAATTCAAGACTAAATAATTTTTATTGAAATATCACCTTTGGCAACCGTAAGACTTTGCGAATTTTTGAATTGGTATTTTATGCTTATACAATTGACCGATTCAAATACGTCAGCAATATTTGCCAGCAATATTAATTTATCGCCAAGATAAACCGGCTTTACAAAAGAGATATTATAATTAAGGACGATCACATTTTTTACGGGCAATCGTTCCCCGATAAAATTTGACAAGAACCCATTCAGTATCGCCCCATGCATTACTCTCCCGGAAAATTTTTTTCCGGTTGCAAATTGTTCATCTGTATGCAAAGGGTTCCGGTCATCAAACAGGTCGATAAACCCGTTATAGATCTTTTCCGTGACCTGGTATTCGACCTCAAAACTATCTCCTTTATTGAATTCCATATTATGCTGAAAGCTTTGCCAGGATCCCATCGCACATTTCGCCTACATTGCCGAAATTGATTATTTCCGAAGAAGTGAACCGGATATTAAAATGTTTTTCGATAGCTACTACCAGTTGCAGGTGCGTCAATGAATCCCATTCTTCCACATCATCGCCGGTAGTTTCTTCTTTTATCATTAATTGATCATTTTCCAGTACGTCGCGGAAAATTGCATTTACCTGCTCCAGTATATCATTTTTCATTAACATGCTATTGTTCTTTTTTTTCTATGAAAGTGTTTTTAAAAATATAACTGCCTGCTATCAGTTCCCAGCGATCTTCATTTCCAATAAAACCCAGTTTCTTGTAATGATCTTTCACCAACTCGTTTTTAGGAGTAGGAATAAATTCTCCGATCACCCGGTTGCATTTTTGCTGAATGGCCAGGTTCACCACTTCATTCAATACAAGTTCTTCTACATTTCTTTTCAACACCCTGCAACTCATGATCCATGTGTCAATAAAAAGATCATTATCGTTTATTTTCTCCAATACCAGCAGGCTGATCAATCCATAATCGCCGAACTTATCTTTCAAAGATACAGCCAGCGTGAATTTATTTTTATCCCCGATTACTTCCCTGAGTTTTTCTTCCGTGTAACGAACCGTTCTGAGATTAAACTGGTTGCTCCGTTGCGTTAATTGCGCCGATCGTGGCAATGTAAATTTATCGACCGGCTTTATTTCCGCTACCATTTGCAGGCTTTCAAGAAATTCATTCTCGTTGGTAAATTGGTATTGCGCCTTTGCTCTTTCCGCTTCTTCCCTGTACTGATCATTTCTTTTTGTATCCTCTTCTGTAAAAGAAACGGTTTCAAATAAATTCTGCTGGTATAAATAAGGAAGATAATCCGCTACATCTTCCGGCAGATCGGGCACCACTATTTCCGGTATCTCTTTCTTCACCATTTCTCTTTCAAAAGGATTGTCATCCAAAAACACCATTGAATCGAATCCAATATTCAATATGGATTGGATATAGCGGATATTATCGGGCTTATTGTTCCAGTTAGCAACGAATAATGCAATATCCTGCAGCTTCAGCACCATATCAGGATGCTTTTCAAATGGCTCTTTCGAAATATGCTCGGTATTCTTACTGCAAACAACCAAAATAATTCCACGTTCTTTCAATTGCTTTATCCATTCCTGCAATTTGGAAAAAGCTTTACCAATCCCCAGATCACCGATCTCAATTCCTTCCATCCCATCATCACCAATGATACCGCCCCATAATGTATTGTCAAGATCGAGTATCAGGCATTTTTTAAATTTACCAGTGTACGCAAGGATGATATCTGTAATATTTTTAGCAACAGCAGGCAGCACATCAAAACTTACTATCCAATCCGAAGTGACATGCATTTTTTCATTGACAGTTATTAAACTTCCATACGTATTTTGTATGGAAGAAAGATCGCAGATATTCAAATTCTTTTTTGCTGCGGACAATTTCATCAGTTCTGTATTCAATAACCGCAACTGGAATAAAAAAGAAAAATCAGTTTTATTAGCATAGTTGCCGAATACAGAATCATTTATTTCCGGGAAGTTGAAATAAATGATATTCGTATTGATCCTTTTATTAATGCCTTCCGTTATTGTTTGTATGAACTTCAATTGATCATTGGCCCAGTTCCTCTTTCCTTCCCTGGGTCTTTTATAAAAATCAGCTATTAATTTTTTATTGGAATGGAACACAATAACGAAATCCGGTTTGCTGGTGTACAGTTTAGAATTCTCATCCAATACTGTTTGATGGACCTGGTCGTAATCCGCTTCCCAAATATCCAGGTGTATGCCTTGTGTATAGCCATAGCCTTTTAATGCCTGCACAAGAAATTGAGAAGCTGAATCAGCCAGCACTGCCACTTTATAAACCGGCAGTGTTGAGAAATCTTTTTTTAAATTCTTCTTTAGCTGTAAAAAATCCATCATAAAAATCAAAATGCGTCATAATCGTAAGCGGTGATGCACCATTTGCCCGGATCGGCATACTTCTCCATTGTTTCCCTATCAGAAAAAATAAGGAACGGCGGCCTGTCCGATAAAGGTCCTTTCCGGAATGGATTCGCAATAAAAAGACTTTTCTTCAGCAATTTACTTTGAAAGCCTCCATCCTGGCACAAACTTACGATGCCTTTATATTTATTTTTTGAAACAAGTTTTGACAAATACCCGATCAATGCTTTTCGTGATGTATTATCCGAAAATCTAAAATCAAACAGGAGTATTTTATTATTCTGAATAAAATAAACAACAAAACCTTTTACCGCATTCTCTTTCCTGTAAGAAATAATTTTGTATTGGTAGTTGGGATTCTTTATTCTCCATTCGTAATGCGCAAGATCACCCGGCGACCAGACACTGCAATCTGCCTTGCTGCTTTCAATAAGTTCTTTAAGAGGAAGCAATGAATTTTCTTCAACAAAATCTTTTGCAGGTTTACCAAAAGAAAATTTGCAGAAAAAAGATGGCTTAAAATAATTCCTGAAGCCAAAAACAGTGATCCATCCGAAATGTTTCAATACCGGAAAGGATTGCTCTGAGCCACCGATACCGATCATGAAAAATTGATCGTTCTTTTTTAATAGCTCATAACATTCCTGCGCCAGCACCGGGTACAAACTTTTTTTCCGGTGTTGCGTATGTGTCATCGTATCGCAAGCCTGGTAAATGATCCTTTCCGTTCCATCCACCATATATTTTTGCGGGATAGCGCCATAAAACGATACGGCACTGTTGGTATTTCGTTCGATCGCAATAAAACCAACACAATTTCCTAAAGGGTTTTCAAAATATTTCCATTGGAAATAGTCATTCGCCACATCCATTCCAAACGCATCCTTCATCAGCGGAACAAGTAAAGAACAGTCTGCTTTTTCCAGTTGACGGATCGTATATCCTCCTTTAGACATATTTCCTTAATTTGGAATGAAACAACTCCGTTCTTAAATACATGATAGCCGGATCTTCTTCAATAATATTGATCCTGCTAATAAGATTGATCTTATTAGCACCAATTTTTTTTATCTGCGTCGCTTTTTCATCCACCAATAAAATATCTTTTATTCCTGCTTCCGCACATGCTTTCTCAATATCCTTATTCGATTGGCCGTTTGGCAAAGCCAATACATTTACCGGCATCTTAATATTATTTTCAATTTCTTCTTTCGATCTTTTTATCTCGTTCAACAGGTCGGTATAATCGCTGATCGTTGAAAGAACATCATGATGATAAGTATGACTGCCTATTTCAACTTTGTTTTTGATACATTCTTTAACATGATCCCAATTCATCATCGGGCAGTTCACCGAGGTAGAAAATTCCTTTTCCCTTTCGCTGATCCATTGCAAACGTTCTTTATGCGGTGTATTCAATAATATTTTGAATATGGGGAAATAAAGCTGCGTCCAGTTATTATTACTCGTCGCCAGTGAAAAGATCGTCCCATCCTGCATTTGCCATTGTTTATCAATATTTCTCTCCATGGCATAATTGAAAACATTGTTGAGACGATGTGTCCAGATGATCTCATTATTATTAACACAAGTATTGACAATATTATGATTGCTGGGCAGATCATACTTTATCAAAAGCGGTAAAGCGTATTCGATAAAGTCATAATAGCCGTCATCAAAACTTAAGATCAAATAAGGTTTACTGCTTTTTTTTCCTGATGCGATATCTACTTCAAATTCGGCAAAGGTTGTTACAGTATAATGCTTCGATACATATTTAAGAAGCAATTCAAATTGCCCGGGAGGAAGAGGCCTGAAAAAAAAATCCTTCTCTGGCGAAACCCGGTGAAGATTCAGTACTGTTAATTTGCTTTTCTTCCGGGATCGCAGGAGACTGGTTACGCCAACTGTATTAAAAACCCTGAAGACGGTTCTCTTCAACATTACTATTGCTTACACTTATAATTTTACAGAATATGTTTTCAAAAAAAACTCAGGCGCCCGGCGCTGTGATGCCCGGATAATAAGAAGATGATGGTGCCTGTGATTGCGGAAAATAGATCCGGCTATTCCATACATACTGGTCTTTTGTTAAACGTCTATACCAACGGCGAACCAGCAGGAAGCCTGCTAAAAAGAATATCCAGATCGTGTACGATAAAGTTTTTGTGATCTTATGAAATAAGAGAGCATTGGGGGCGGGAAATTTATCGACCTGCCCGTAAGAATAATTTAAAAAGACATCAAGCACTTTTTCTTTTGCATGATGACGGTATGCATTCAGCAATACATCGGGATGGCTTGCCAGGAATGCTATACCCGGCCGGTTGATCGCATTGAGCACAGCTTCGTCAGGCTCCATATTCGTATCATAAAAATGCCAGTTATTTTTATAAAAAACTTCAAAACAGAAATGACCGCCTGCTGTTTTTCCCTGGAAAGATATTTTTCTCGTTTTAAGACCTTTTGCTTTCAATACTTCCATCATGACTATCGATTGCTGGCTGCAGGCTGCAAAAGAATATTTTAAAATATCATCCGGTATCACCACTGCACTATAACCCGGTCTTGTTGCTTTAGAAAAAAGGAAGGCGAGATAATTATTTTTAAACCCGTAATACGAATAACCATGATAGAATCTTTTCCTGATCACTGAAGAAACAAGTGTTGTATAATCCTGGTCGAACTCTGCCTTCTCTTCGCCGCAACAAACAGTGGCATATAAGCTATCACAATATTTCTCGAGTTTGTCTAATGTATTTAATCTTGAAAGCGATGGGTCAAAATCTTCAACCCGATTATAAGAAGGTTTGCCTCGATCAAATTTTGTAAGCGGATTTAAATCCCCTGAAATTTGAAACAAGATGATGACTAATGAAAGACTCAACAATCCCAATAAAATAACCTGTACGGTAAACAGGATTTTCCTCATTGCAACAGTTTTAAAAAAGGATATTGACTTATTTACTACTAAATTGATGCAAAAGATGTTCCGTTCAAACGAACATCACTATATATTATAACAGATTGGGCGTTAATACCTACTACGTCAATAGGGCTTTTTCTATCCTACCCGTAATTTTACTGATTTTCTATTCTCAACAATATCAATCACTAAGATATCCCAACTATTTTTTTACTGCTCTTACGATCGCCATCTTCAGGTTATTAGCATACGAAACAAACTCAGCAAATTTTACTTCAGCACCGCTTTCTTCCATCCATTTCTTTACTGTTTTGATCCGTTGAGGATTATCATAAGCGGGAGAAAACATATCAAACGTATCCAATATCACCCATTCACGCAATGCTTCTTTTGACAGGTTATTCGGAAATGTTCTTTTAATATCGCAGATCGGTATAAACCGATGCGCTATCATTCCCAATTTCAATTTATCAAAGAAATTATATGTTTTGATAAGACGGTTAGCATTCCTTTCAATCTTACCCAACAGTTTTTCATGCGACATCTTCTTCGTATAAGGCCGCAGCATATACTTTGCATTTATTTTGGTATACCATCCTTTGATCGGGTAAAAATCTACAATGATCTCTGCACCCGGCTTTGCTTTATCAACCAGTGATTGTACCGATTTTCTGAAATCAGGAGTATGCTGCAATACACCAAAGCAAAATACTTTATCAAAAGAATTGTCGGGAAAAGGCATATCGTAAATACTGGCCTGGAATAACTTCAACCGTTCGCCATGATGCGAATTATTCCGGTAATTGGCAGACACCGCATCGGAATAATCGATACTGTAAAGATTTGCTTTTGTATGATCCAGCACGATCTGTGTAAAACGACCCGATCCGCTTCCTACTTCTAAAACATTTTTTCCCAGGAGATCTTGCTTATCCCAGTTGGTAGCGGCAAAAAACCGGTCTTTGGAAATGGAATTCTTCGACTCTTTATCAATAAGCGTCTTCTGGAATTTGTTCCATTGAAAACCAAAACTGTCTGTATAATTGCTGGCTTCAACAAAGCGGGGCACGCCATTTATTACAGGAAAAATATTTCCATCCTCATCTTTGAATCCTTCCGCAACAGGCGTCAGCGGTTTTTTAGTGAAAGGGTTTATGATCTGTACCATTACTTTATATTACTTACGATTCTTAATAATTTCTTTTAGCCCGTCTTTCAGAGAAATAAATTCTTTGTTCAGCAATTTTCGCATGCTGGCTATATCGGGTTGACGGCGGGTCATATCGCCTTCCGGCAATGGTGGGAGGTGAATTATTTGAGAAGAAGAGCCGGTGAGTTCAATTATCATTTGTGCCAGTTCCAATATAGTAACCGTATCATCATTGCCAACATTTACTACATCGTTTACAAAAAGATCATTCTCCATAGCATTGATACAGGCAGATGCATTGTCGGTGATATAACAAAATGTCCGGGTCTGCGATCCATCACCATATATAGTAATGTCTTTATTAGCCTGGGCGGCATCGATAAATTTGGATACAACAAAATCGGGACTTTGTTTGGGGCCGTACGTATTGAAGAAACGGAACAAAGTATATTCTAAACCATATTCCTGCTGGTAAGAACGGCAGAATGATTCACCCACATTCTTTACAACAGCATAAGGTAATCTTGAATTCAAAGGAGTATTATGTTCATGTTGCGGTAAATGAACCGGCTCTCCATACACTTCGGAGGAAGAAGAGAAGAACACTCTTTTAACACCGGTGTTCTTGGAAAGATCCAATACATTCCTGATGCCCTGCAGGTCGTTCAATACCATCACCGGGTTTTCCAATGTTCTTTTTACTCCTACCACAGCCGCATAATGGAATACATAATCAAAATGGAATGCCAGGAAAACAGGAGCTATATCATTATAATTATTTGCATCACATTTGATGAAACGGCAACGGGGATGCGAAGGCACATTTTTTACGTAGCCGGTGAGCAGGTTATCAACCAGCACAACATCATACTTGTCTTTGGCCAGCAAGGCATCGGCAAGCGATGAGCCAACAAAACCGGCCCCGCCGGTGATTAAAATCTTCATTGTTATAGATGTTTGGTGAAGCAGTTAATTTTTAAATAAGATGTTTTACAATTGCCAAAAATCTTCTTGAAAAGATACTGAGAGGTTTGGCTTTGATCGCAATTACAGTGCATCGCCACGCATCTTTTCTTTTTTTTTCCATCGAATAATATAAAGCCGCTAAAGAATAAAATTCCCTGATCACATTGGAACGAAGCGGCTCAATAACGGGATGCTCCTTCATCGTTTCCAAAAAACAGGTTGCCCGGTTTTCCGTACCCTTGCCCATTGCTGTAACCATGCTTCTTCCGGAATGCAAAATTACAGTTGTAGTGATCTCCGGCAACCCGGTAATTTTAAATTCTTTGCTTAACAAAAGCCATAGCAACCAGTCTTCCGATCCAGCCACGCATCGTGTTTCGGTAAACCTGTTCTTATCGGCAATTTCTTTTTTAATAAAGACGCCATTGCAACTAAGGCCATTACTTTTATGGATCTTTTTATTCAGATCGCCTTTTCTCACTGTCTGCTTGATGATCTTTCCGGTGTCAACATCCATAAAGTCATAGCTTGTATGGAAAACTTTTACTGATGCATCCGAATGAATATGATCATAAGCGACCTGTAAATGCTGTGGATAGGCAATATCATCACTGTCAAAAAAATTGATCCATTTACCCGTAGCCAAACTTAGACCATAGTTCCGGGCCGCGCCTCTTTCAGCATTTTTCTTCCAGTAATATTTTATACGGGGATCGTTAAATCCTTCGACGACTTCTTTTGTATTATCCGATCCGCCGTCATCTACGACTATTATCTCATACTCCTTAAATGATTGCTTTAGTAATGAATCGATCGTTCGGGAAACCAGGCTGGCCCGGTTATATGTTGGAATTATAATAGAAAAAAAAGGGACACTCATTTGTATTCTGCAAAAAAATTATTTTGAAACTCAGACTGACATCTCTTTGCGATAATCCGTTACTTCAAACAGCTTGCCGTGCCTGTCTACGTAAATTGTATAACCAATACTTACTAAAAGATCGAATATTTCAGCAGCGCTTCTGCCGTAATTATTATGCCATGCTTCAGTGATCTCGAAATAAAGCCGGGGTTTCTGATTCGTGATCGTATTTTTTGCTCCTTCAAATACAAATGGTTCAAACCCTTCCACATCTACCTTAATGAACCTGATATTTTCGATCTTGTTCTCAGCAACAAAGCTATCCAGCGTTACAACTTTTGTTTTAAAAATATTTTGCTGCTCCCCTCCTACTTTACCGGCGCCGGTATTGGACAGATCAAATGAAAAATCGGCTAGCTTGTTCTCGTTCCCTACGGCTGCTAACTGGAAAGAAATTTTTTTTGAAATATTTTTATTTAATTCCAGGTTCTTTAAAAACTTTTTTTCAATGAACGGGTTGGGATCAAAGGCAAAGAATTTTACCTTGTCGTTACCCGGTGTATTGCAAGCTATTTTAATAGTAAAAGCGCCAACATTACAACCGATATCGATGATAACAGCATCCGAACCATCAATAATCGTTTCTTTCGCTTTCAGCCATGCGATCTCTTTTTCATTTGAAAAAATATGCCATTGCATATAATCAGAAAGATCAAGCTGAAAATATGCATTATCTCTTTTTACAATTCTCGGTCGTTTGTTATAAACGCTATTCCCCGGAACCAATTTTCTTAAAAACCGATTCTTTTCCGGGATCCGGGTGACCATACCATCCAGTCTTAAAAAAATAATAAGGCGGTGAACCAGTTTTGTGACAGCTCGGTATTTCATACAACTACTTCCTGCAAACAGCGAACTGGACAGGACATTCTTTTTTCATTTTTGTCTCATCTTTTTCCAAAATAAAATCTGTATCCCTTGGATAAAGAGGATAACCAAAAAAAGTTTTCATAAATCCGCTGCGCCAGCTATACGGGAGTTTGCGGATTCCAAAACTGAGAAATAATTTTTCAAAAAATTTGCCAACCCGCCGGCCGAACGATCGCTTATCATAACGAATATAGCGTTGACCAGAAAGCTGCACATGAGGAAATGCCGACTCCAATATTTTTCTTAATTCATCGCAGGTGAATTCTTGTATGTGATAAGGATTGACAATAACACCATCGGGACTCGACACTTCCCTGTTGGGTGTTGAAAGGATCAACAAACCACCGGGTTTCAATACTCTTGCAAACTCAGCAGCCATTTCTTTATACCGGCCGGTATGTTCGATGGTTTCGAAAGAAACGATCTTATCAAAATAATTATCAGGAAAAGCCAGCTTGGCTCCATCCAATACTTTGAATTCAAGATTGGGCTTATTCCAATGGCCATTGCATTCATCTATCGCTTCTTTTGCAATATCACCGCCTACTACTTTGCCGCTGGTTTTAGCAGCAATGATGTCGGTGCCAAAACCGGTGCCGCAGGCAATATCCAATACAACATCGTTTGGGTTGATAAGAAGCAATGCTTCATTATACCGGTGTATATGTTCACCCCACCAACGGCCGGATGATTCTACCGGTTGTCTTTCCGATGACATAAATTAAAAAGCATTAAGATTGATAGAAAGTGAATGCCGAACCAAAGAATTATTTACCAAAAGAAGCTTTGAAAATGCTTTTTCCAAAATTCTCTGTAAAAAATAAGGGGTGATTGATAAAGGACATCACGAGGTATTTACAAACCCGTTTCCAGTATTTCACCATGCCGAAACCTTTGGCAAGCGATAAGAAATAAAAACTTCTGAACTTATTTTCTCTTCCTGCGGGAAGCAGGTTCTTCTTTTTTAATTCGTAATAGAACTTTTCATTATCGATGATCAGGCCGGGCGTCACTTTATTTGACATACTCTGGCTGGTGTAACGGTATAAAAGTTTGGCGTTATCATTGGAGATATTCTTCCCTTTTGCAAATTTGGATACCTCGATGATAAAAAAACGATCGGCGCTGCTGCTTAGTTCTTTATTAAAAATGATATTATTATCGATCAATATCGCTTTTCTAAACATATAATTTGATGGTACCGTTGCAAAAGCTGCGTCGAAGAAAAGTATTTCGTTCACAGGATCAAAGCCCGCTGCTTTTCTTGATCTTGCTTCTATAGGAAATGTTTCAACAATGCCGCCCACATAACCGATCTCTTTATTATTTTCCAGTTCCTGTACCCGTAATAAAAGAAAATCAGGCGTCATAAGATCATCTGCATCGAAGAAAACTACAAACTCTCCTTTTACATGCTTCAAACCATTGTTTCTTGCTGCGGCCACGCCGGCATTTACCTGGCTGATGACCTTGATCCTGTTATCATCGAATGACCGGCATATGCGGGATGTTGCATCGGTAGAACCATCATCAACAATAACGACTTCCCAGTTTGAATAAGATTGCACAAATATTGAGCGGATCGTTTCTTCAATGAAAGAAGCTGCATTGTAAGCCGGGATAATAACGGATACCAGTTTGGTTTTTCCCTGCATAAGCAAGAAGAGTTTTACAGTTTAAAAATTGCCGGAGAAGCATGAACTCGTAAACTCCCCGGATATTGGATGCAAACAAAACTATAAAACGCTGTTGCTTATTGGTAATAAAATAGCTTTAAACTAAAGCTTTATATAAAGAATGAGTATTGCTACTTCTATTGGATCGAAATTTTTCAGGTTTACACTCGTACTATTACGAGTATAGCCTCAGTTCAAAAGATCAAGGAACCGTTGCCGGTTCTGCGGCGAATCATCGAATCGCAGCAAAACATCTTTTTTAAGTTCGATCCCGAATCGTTTTAATTTTTCCGGGTGATCATAGGCATCACGGATAGATGATTCGATCGTTCTTTCAAGATCACCGCTTTCCAGGAAATAACCATTCCTGTCATCTTCAATATAATCACTGAAGTCGCCAACGTTGCGGCAAACAGCCACTGCTTTTTCCATCAACGCTAATTCTTTCACCACATTATTGCTGGCTTCGGTAACGGAAGGATGTATCAACAGATCCGAAGCAGCCATATAGTTGACAAAATCTTTCCGGAAACCGGTCATAATGATATGATCATTCAACCGGTTAACTGTTATGAATTGTTCCAGTTCCGGGCGAAGTGGGCCATCATCCATTACGATCATTTTTATGGATGATCCTTCGGCAATTAATTTTCTTACAATTTCAAAAACAATTTTATGTTGCTTGGATGCCACCATACGACTAACCATGATCAGCATCAGCTGGCAGGGATATTTACCTCTTAATGCTTTTACTTCTTCGGCTACGGGCTTTTGATAGGTTGAAAAATCATAGATATAAGGAAGCAGTTTTACTTTCTTCATATTGCATCCTTCATATTTTTCCATTCCATACCATACTCCAGATGAAGGAACTACAATAGTTTTTGCAAACTTATTGATGATCTTATCGAGCACGATCTCTCCTTTGCTTCTTTTCATTCCCAGTTTTTTTCCAAACTCTGCATAAAAAGCAGATTCGGCATGATGCCGGAACATGACCACTTTTGCTTTCAGCGATCGTTGCGCCATTACTGCAATGATATTGCCTTCCTGTAAATGACTCCACACTTCATCGATATTATTCTCCCGGCAAAAACGAATAAGAAATCCTGATTGTTTGAAGAACCGGAGATATTTCCACCTGCGGTTATACTGTTGCGGTACTATAAAAGTTTTGATCCCATAACTTTCCAGCTTATCATGAAGAGGCCCTTTTGCTGTTATTGTCAGTGCGATCATTTCATGACCGGAATCCTGTATTGCCCGGCAAAGTGTTTCGATCGCAACGGACCGCTGGTTAGGCGGGTAAAATAACAGTACTTTCAATTATACTGCTTTTAATAATTGATCGTATAAAGCATCCTGTTCCTTCATATAATTTTCAAACCTGAATTTATCCTGCACAGATGCCCTGCCATTTAATTTTAATTGTTCACGGAGAGCAGGATCATCATTCAATCGTTTCATAGCAGCTGTTATTTGAGATGAATTCCTGTAGTCAACTACCATTGCATTGAAAGAATCAATAATTATTTCCGGTGCAATTCCCGTAAGTGTAAACACAGAAGGTATTCCCGCTGTGAGGGCTTCTATATATATCTGGCCGAAAGCCTCATAGGTTTTTCCGGTAGGTACGTGTACGAACTGGTCGAACACCTGGTACAATTCATAAAATTTTTTTTCAAAATTTATGAGACAATACTGATCGCTTTCTAATGTTTCAAGTTGTTTCTGTATTTCGGCAACATAATCGCCTTTATTTGCATTGGCGAGTACCAATAATGCATTGGGATTTTCTTTTAAGAACTCTTTGAAAGCCGGTATTATATATTGTACTCCTTTCCATTCTACCCACCGGGCAATAACACCAATGACAGGATAACGTTTACCCGGATTATATTTTTGTTTTAATTCTTTTACGGTCAATTCATCAGGATGAAGAAAACCCTGCATATCAAATGCAAGATTAATAATAGTTATTTTCGATGGCGGCACTTTCTCCTCTTTTACCAGTATCTCTTTTACATTCTCACATGTTGCAATAATATGTGTTGAAAATTTGTCGGTGAACTTATCATGCCTTACACCTTTTTTCAGAAAATCTTTTTGCGATCCGCCATGCCGTGTATATATCCTGTTCCTGATACCTGCTAACCATCCTGCAAACAAGCCAACGATACCGGCATCTATAAGATGAACATGAATGATCGCCGGTTTATTTTTTTTCAGGAACCTGTAACATTTATAAAGTGCTTTGATATAATCTCTTTTTCCCCGGTAAGTGATGCGATGGCAGGCTATTTTTTTTTCTACCAGGAATCTTTCCAGCTGGCTATCGCCTTTATTCAGCAAAAGAACAGAGATATCGTACTTATTTTGATCGGTTATTCCAAATGTTGTTTCAAAAAAAGGTGCCTGGTCAATAGCAGATATTATATATGTTACTTTGATCTTCGGGGTCATTGGAAAATTTTATGCCCGGGCTTTTGAATAACAATGAACATCAAACAACAGATCCCTGCTACAAAAATCTTCTTTCACCATTTCCTTTTCATTCATTTCAACGCCATATTCAGCCTTTTGTAAAAGATCCCATATTGTTTCCAATGAATCTCCTTTCTGTTTTATGAATGCCGGGTGTAGACCTAATATTAGCAGGGGCTTGTATTTGTTTAAAGTTTTTGTCGCTCCGGTCAATACATCCAACTCAGATCCTTCTGCATCAATTTTGATCAACCCGGGTTGTATAGAAAATTGTTCGACGATAGTGTCGATCGTAAAAAGTTTTACTTCGTATCCTTTTGCCTGTTTCGATGTATTGTTTTTTACGAGGCTGTTACTATTACAACCCGCTGTTTCACTTACATAAAAAGTAGCTGTACCATTTGCACCACTTACAGCTCCCTGTACCGGGATCACATTTTTGCAATTGTTCAATTCCAATGTCTGTTTCAATATGGAATAAGTGCCGGGTGTTGGCTCAAAGCAAACAACTTTACCTTTTTCACCAGTCAATGCTGAACTGATAGTGCTGAACAAACCCAGGTGAGCTCCTATATCAATGATGTGCATGCCGGGTTTTACTTTTTCTTTCAGGTACTGATAGTTCCCGGATTCATAATCCGTCTCGTAGTAGCGGCTCCAGCGTGCAGGAAACCGGATCGAAAAACCATTTATTGTCCGGCGGATCCCTTTATTTCCGCTAAACAGTTGCAGAAAAAAGTAAGCAACTCTTTTCAGTGTTTCTTTCATGTTGTTATTTAAAATATTTCCAGGTAACCCGTATACACAAAAGTCCCATTATAGTATAGGTTATCAAACTTGTGATCGCGGCTCCATAAGCACCATAACGGGGAACAAGACAAAAGTTCAGGATCACCGAGCAGATCATTCCTGTGAGAGATAAATAAAATACCAAACGGTTCTTCCCATAAAAAAGCAGGTATGCCAGGAAAGCGTTATACACTCCCCACATAAAATATCCGCTGATCAGGTAATATGCAAATTCTTGTCCTCCCCTGAATTCTTTCCCGATAAAAAAACGAAAAAGAAGGTGAGTTCCAAGAAGCAACATGATCACCATTACTCCTGTTGCAAGGATATACAGTCCTGTTCCTTTCTTTACCTTTTCTTTATTTTTTTCTGCGAGATTCTTAAAAACAAAAGGTTGATAGGCTCCATTTACTGATAAGATAACAAGACCTACAACAGCTGCTACCTGTGCGCCTACACTGTACAAGCCAACTTGTTCAGTTCCTTTTAGATCATATTTATCAATGAAATACCTGTCGGAATTTGACAATACAAAAATGGATAGTCTTTCAAATATAAAAGGGACGCTGATCCAGGCAATATTTCTTACTTCTTTCCATCTGATCGCTTTAACAATGAATTTCCATTTATAAAAAAGATAAATAGAAATTATTCCCAACAGGACGGGAATAATAGTGGCTGCCAAAAGACGGCCTTCCCATGCCCAACCTAATCCAATAACAAGGCCGATGGTGACGAGCACCTCTGCAATATTCCGACCCGATGAAACAAAAGCAAATCCCCAGGGTTTATTTTTCTGCCTGAACATTGTCATGGTGATCTCGTTTATCATTATCCACCATGCTACTAATGGAAGGATGATCACCCACACAGGTGTTACCCGGAGAAAATGACTGATAGCCTGGTTAAAGACAAAGAATATTGTGGTCAGGATGAGCAAGCCCACAAGTGTTACAGCTAATGCACCTGTAAAAAAAGCAGGATATTCATTCTCCGGTTTCTTAAAATAACCAACAGACATGGGATACAAAACGCCTCCGCTTACAAATGGCGTAATTAAAATAATGAACGAACTATAGAGATTGATTATCCCATAATCTTTTGGTGAAAGATGATGAGTAAGCAGGGAGACAGTAGCAAACGATATGGCCGCATTAAAGAAATAGGAAAGGAAATAGACATAAATGCTTTTGAAACTTTTTATCCCGACCATTCTGTTACTCTCTGAATTACTTTGTTTAGAATTATACTTTTCTATGCTTATTCCATCAAACCATCACATTACTATGATATCATAATGACAAGAAGTAAAATCTGTGCTCATTGAAACAGGTGTATTGGTATCCGCCCTGTAAAAAGAACTATAACCGCATTCATATAAGAAACTGACCAGGGCAACTGCCGAATGATCATTATCCCGCAGGTTATCATCATCCAGTTCAATAAATAATACCGGTTTTTGTTCCTGCAACAATTTCTTGGCGCCGGACAATACATTGAATTCAAATCCTTCCACATCGATCTTGACCAGGTCGACTTTATTGATATTTTTTTCCTGCAAAAAATTGTCGATAGTATCGATAGTAATTGTTACAAAAGGAAGATCTATATTCTTGCTGATCACCCTGTTCATACCGGGATTATTCGGATTTACTTCATACAATTTGACTACGTCGGGTTTATCACCAAATCCTATCTTGTGAAGTTCTATATTTTTAAACTCGTTGATCTCTAAATTATTCATTGCCCTTTCAAAAGTGTGAGGATGCGGTTCAAAAGCATATATCTTCCCGGAGCGGTTGAGGGAAGAAAAATACATAGCCGTCGAACCTATATTGGCTCCCACGTCAAAAATAACCGTTGCTTTTTTTATCTTTTCTTCGATGGATTCAAAAGATCTTTCCTTAAATCCGAAATATATAAAGTGATCGACCACGTTACTTATGTCAAGAATATAGTTAATGTTATTGCGGCTTACTTTACGGATACTTTGGGAACGATACAAATAGTTGGGAGGCACCATTTTCGTCCAAAACCCCGAAGGATTTTCAACATCCATTTTTTTTACAATGATCCTTTCGATAAACGTGTTGGTAAAAAGTTTCCTGATAAAGTTCAGTACTCTTGTCTTAAAAGGTTTTTTTAAAATATACGTACTCATTGTTTAAAGAAATATGCTAACAATTAAAGTTTCTCAGGCCGTTTTGGCAATAGCTCTTTTTTTTGATCGCCGTTTCAGCACAGTTTCTCTTATACTCAAAAATTTTTCTTCGATCAGTATTGTAAAAACCATTGCTGTTAAAAATGAAATGACAAGAAACAATAATAATCCCACTGCGCCTTTTCCAAAATTCCTGATCACTAACCATATCAGCATCGGGTGCCAGAGATACCAGTTATAACTATAATAGGAAATAAAACGAACAGTTTTCCAGCCGGAAAAATCAATGAAATAAAGCCCGGCGATCATCAAAGAAAAACAGAATGGTATAAAACCCGGAAAGATCGCAACATTAAAAAAATCCGCCTCCGCTTTCGCATGAATGAGTAGTCCTGCGCTAAAAAGTAAAAGGCCCGCAATGAACAGTACAGGTAACCACTTCCACTTTTTTAATTTTTCTCCATGATAGGTTATTAATGCTCCTAATAGAACGCCCCATCCCAATGCATCTATCCTGCTATGTGTAGCGGTATGCGAACTTCTTATCCATCTATTCTCGTAACCTGCTATTTTAACGATCATTCCCACGGCAATAAGGCCAATGATACTCCAAAGCAATATCCTGAAATTTCCGGGGATCATCGCTTGTATGATGAGAAAGAGCACAGGTAAAATGATGTAAAAATGCTCTTCTATACATAGCGTCCACGAATGATCAAAGACCCAATGATAAGGTACATCGTTGTAGTTACGGTAAAAAAATATATACCGTAACCAATCAACAAGACCTTCTATTTGGTAATTAGGCCTGTCGTTTCTATAAACAAGATAAACGAACAAGGTACCGGCCAGCAGGAAAAAGAAATAAGAAGGCCAGATCTTGAATCCTCTTCTTAAAACAAAACGGGAAAAACTGATCTTTTCTTTTTCCTTGTATTGCCTGATCAGTATACTGCCAACCAATAATCCGGAGATAACAAAGAAAAGGTCAACACCTAAATAACCATACGGCAGGTAAGTGAAATGATAGATCACTACCGATAAGACCGCCAATGCCCTGAACACATCCACACTTGATATCCTGTTTTTACTTTTGAGTATCTCAAGTGATCTGAGTTTTATCATTTCGCCATCGGGTTTCGGATATCGTGCAGCAATTGTACCAGGCTTTTCACTTCTTCCATCGTAATACCTTTTCCCCTCAGTATCTCTTTATAACATAGAGTGTGCAGGTCGGTGAACCCATCATTGAACTTTACTTCTTCACCATCAATCACAAGCGAACGAAAACTTGATTGCCCGTCATTCTTCGTTTCCGCTGGCAACTGTTGCGCATCGATACTCAATAACCAGTTGACCGTTGCATTGGAAAACTCCAACCTGCCGGATGCTGTTTTATTTGTATGCCCGTGAACAATATTACTGGTAACATCACCGAATATCCAAAGCAGGACATCAAAAAAATGAATACCGATATTGGTAGCGATGCCACCGCTTTTATCAATATTCCCTTTCCAACTGGATTGATACCAGTTACCTCTTGCGGTTATATATTTAAGATCGATCGTATATTTTTTTCCCGCATCGGCTTTTATGATCTTTTCCCTGAGTGCTGTGATAGCCGGGTGCAATCGTAACTGCAGGATATTATAAATTTTTCTTCCGGTTTCTTTTTCTATATCGATCAATGCATCTACGTTCCAGGGATTCAACACTACGGGTTTTTCGCAGATCACATCTGCACCTATACGCAAACCAAAGCGAACATGTGCATCATGCAGGTAATTCGGGCTGCATACACTTACATAATGCACGGGCTTGTTGCTTCTGCGCAATTTTTCGCAATGCCTGTCGAAACGTTCAAACTCGGTAAAGAAATCCGCTTCGGGGAAATAAGAATCAAGTATGCCAACCGAATCGTTTTTATCCAATGCAGCCAGCAAATTGTTACCGGTATCTTTTATAGCCCGCATATGTTTCGGCGCTATAAAACCACCGGCTCCTATCAGTACGAAATTTTTCAAATACAGTTATAGTTTTTGAACCTTGTTATTTTCCAATTTATAATTATCCTTAGTTTCCGGGCAAATTGCTTTCCCGTTTTTATCAAAGTCCAATCGATGACCATACTCACTCACCCATCCTGTTTGTTTGGCAGGATTTCCAATGACCAATGCATACGCCGGAACAGTTTTCGTTACCACAGCTCCCGCACCAATGAATGCATACTCACCGATATCATTACCACAAATGATCGTTGCATTAGCGCCGATACTGGCTCCTTTTTTCACCAATGTTTTTTTATACCCGTCTTTCCTGCTGATAGCACTGCGTGGATTTATCACATTGGTAAAAACCATTGAAGGACCCAGGAACACATCGTCTTCACAAACCACACCTTCATAAATGGAAACATTGTTCTGCACTTTTACATTATTACCCAATACCACATTCACTGCCACAAAAACATTTTGACCTATGACACAATCTTTACCAATAACAGCACCCGGCATGATATGACTGAAATGCCAAACCTTTGTATTATCACCGATCCGGCAACCTTCTTCGATGATAGCAGTAGGATGTGCGTGATAATTCATACTATTATTTTGCATCGGCAGGGATCATCATTTGTGTTGCCGATAATCCAAGGTAAGGAGGAATGCCCTCCACGTACAATTTATTCGTAACAAGTTTTATCCGCCATAATCCTGCTTCGCCATTCTGCACATCCACCTGTACATCCTCGGGTTTGTCTTTTCCGAATGTTACGATACGCCCCGCAGGTGTAAGCAATTCAAGTGTGGAAGATTTAATGATATTGAATTTTTTTGTTCCTTCAGGCACATACAGGAAAGCATGAAAAAATGCAGGCGTGCTTACCTGTCGCTTGGGACGAAGCACAATACTATAATTCATCGATGAAGGAAATTTAAGACGAAATATTTTTGTCGGGTCTTCAATGATCATTGTATAATAACCGGCAGCGAATTGTGAAAGTCCGATCTTCTCCGGCACTTTGGTCTTTGTGTACTCGTAATAAAAAAGTCTTGATTCTTCCGATACATTCCCGTCCGCTGAATAAGGATATACAGATATTTTGATCGGCCTGGTAACAGTAGGATCAGCAATAAAATCACCGGCAAAATCTATGTAGTTGCCGCTGCCTTTGTTTTTTATTTCGAAAACCCATTCGCTGGTAAGCCAGATTGCATTGTCGGCCTGTGCACTATCAGCAAACAATTGTTTATACTTATTTATATTGGGTATAGTGATGAATTTGGTCGGTGTAGTAAACTGCCTGACGTTCGAAACTATTTTTATTTTTCTCCTGTCGTCGAGGAGCATCCTGCTGATCTCTTCCGTTGTAACGGGAGTGTTGTTGTATCTCCATTTTGCATTATCAGTAAATCCCATGTCTTTGATGCCCGATGCGCCACCGATCACAAAAAAAGCGGGATAACCCGGAACAGATCCATCATCCAATTTCCGGTAACCATAATTCAATAACAGTTTCAGATCGTTTTCGGATCTCGTCAACATATAATTACTGTACAATGAAAGATAATGGAGATAAGACTTGACCTGGTACGATCTTTTTTTAAAGCCCGCAGATTGTTCCAGTTGTTCCGCAGAAATGATATAGTCGATCCAGCGGGCCAGGTCCTGTTCTCTAACATTGGCAAAAGAATAATCTTCCCATTCCTGCCATAATTTTTTCATCACCTCTGCTGCTTTTCCAAAACAAAGTTGAAAGAATTCTTTTTTCAACGGCTCGGCGTCAGTCTTTGCATCCCACATAATTTTTGCTGCGAGATAATAACCCAATCCTTTACTTATCCATCCAATAGAAGATTCGGCTTCATAAGCTCTTACTCCTTTATCGTAATATTTTTTTACTGTCTTTACAATATCCGTGGTTCGTGATGCAAGACTTTGTCCCGGTATATCAAAATCCCAGGCATACCAACTGAAATAATCATATATCCCTATAAAAGCGCCTTTCTTCCTCCATTCAACTACTAATTGTTCTGTAGAATATTTTGATGCATTAAATGCGGTTGTGATCCCAACAAAAACATTGGGTTCAACATTTTTTCCCGGAGGCGGACTGTATTCTCCATAAGCAAGGCAACCAATATAAGTAGAAGGATATTTTTTTTGGATCGCTTTGGCTATCCTGTTAACAAGATAATATACCCGGTCAGTAATGCTGCCCAATTTCTGGCAGGCCGGTGTATTACATGTACCCGTTCCATCGGAAGGCGCTAATGAAAGCATTTTATAATCATTCGTCTTATTCTTAAGTGATGCCTGTATCCTTTTTTCAAAATCACTGATGAGTAATTGTATAAGACCTTCCTGGCTTACATCGAACTTTGTATCATTAGGCAGTATAGTTCCTTTGGCAGGTTGGGGATACATCCATTCAGGATGTTGTAAAAAAGCTTCGCGGTTCCTTGAAATGATCTCTTCGTATGCATGACCGAAATATGCATTGATACTTCCGCCCTGGCGGTTGGCTAAAAACCAAAAATTATAATCATCATCGGCGAGCTTAGAACCGGTTCCGTATCCATACCAGATGCGGCGATGATCAAAAGATGGTTTTGATACAATGCTCCACTTCGGAAATAAATTGGGTTTACCAGGAATGATATGCCAGTCGGCATTCGCAAAATAAAAACGATAACCGATCATGTCAAGATAAGTAAAGATACCATGACCGATAGCCATATTCGAATTGCCAATTATTTGAATCGTATTGCTATTCGTTTCCCCCGAAAAAGCTTCAACGCCTGCCTGCAATAATTTTGAAGAAGGCTTTACAGGTTGATTGGCTATAGTTGTGTTGCCCAGGTAAATTCCTTTACCCATGTATTGTGATGCGGGCCGAACAACAAAACTTGCGGGCACGGATCTTTTTAATTGATCGGTAAATGTGTTGACCAATTTCTGCAATGTATCATTGCCCTGCACATCAGCAAAGATCTCGATCTTGCTTTGTGCCGATACATTCGGGAAAAACAAATTGCTTAACAGGATAATTACAACTGTAATTCTCTTTATCACTAAACTATTTTGTTGCTTTCTGAAGATATTCACCGTATCCGCTTTTTGCCAATTCATTGGCGAGTTTCAGCAGTTGGTCTTTGGAAATGAATTCTTGCCGGTAGGCCACTTCTTCTACACACCCGATCTTTGTGCCTTGTCTTTTCTCGATCACTCTTACAAATTCACTGGCGTCGCTTAGTGAATCGAATGTTCCGGTATCTAACCAGGCCGTTCCCCTGTCTAGAACAGCTACTTTTAATTTGCCCCTTTGTAAATATTCCCTGTTTACATCGGTGATCTCGTATTCGCCTCTTGCAGATGGCTTTAATTCTTTGGCGATCTTTACTACTTCATTATCGTAAAAATATAAACCCGGTACTGCAAAGTTTGATTTCGGTTGCGCTGGTTTCTCTTCGATCGATACTGCCTTCATATTACCGTCAAATTCAACAACCCCATATCGTTCGGGATCCGATACCTGGTAAGCAAAGACATAACCGCCTTCTACACTGGTCAGTGTTTTTAATTGTTTATCCAACCCTGTACCATGAAATATATTATCGCCAAGTATTAACGCTACTTTATCTGTTCCGATAAAATCTGCGCCTATCACAAAAGCCTGTGCCAGTCCGTTCGGAACTTCCTGCACAGCATACTGAAATTTACAACCTAACTGGCTGCCATCACCCAATAGTCTTTTGAATTGAGGATTATCTTCCGCTGTAGTGATGATCAATATCTCCCTGATGCCCGCCATCATCAATGTTGAAAGCGGGTAATAGATCATGGGCTTGTCGTATATCGGCATCAATTGTTTCGATATCGCTTTCGTGATGGGATATAAACGTGTGCCTGAACCGCCGGCAAGAATAATTCCTTTCATTGTTTAGTTAGCTGTTACGAGCCTATTAAAGTTATCAAGATATTTTTGCTTCCACGCTTCTTTCGAATATTTATCGATCACCGTTTGTCTTCCCGCATTACCGATCTTTTCTCTCAGCGTTTTGTCTTCTACCAGCATAGATAATTTCTCCACCCATTCATTTTCTGAGCGGGGTAAGTAACCATTTATTCCATCCTGTATTATTTCGAGGTTGGCTCCGACCGGCGACATTAATGCCGGTATGCCAAGACCCATATATTGCAAACCTTTCATCCCGCATTTTCCTTTTTCCCATTCATCATCGGGCAAAGGCATGATGCCAATATCAACTTGTGAAAGATCCTCCACTTCTGTAGCAGCGGCCCATGCTTCTCCATGCGTATCTAATTCAGCGCAGTAATAATTTTTATCCCCGATGATCTTGAATTCAACTTTATCACCGAATTTCTCTTTTATTTTTTTTAATACAGGGATCGCTGTGATAAAATGACGAACTGTTGTCGGACTTCCTGTCCATCCTATACAAACTTTCCCGCTGTTATCTTTTTTCTCTTTCCGTTTGTACAGGTCCATGTCGATAGTACTCGGGATAATAACGACATTTTTATTGAACTGCGATGCATAACCGGCGAGGAACTGGTTACCGGCAAAAATGAGATCGCATAATCCGATTATTGCTGACGTTTTACCCGGATTTTTTAAAAACGCCAATCTCCTGTTACCGGCAGAAACATTTTGTATCCAGATAGCATCATCAAAGTCGTAGATCACTTTTGCTTTTGATTTCGAGAATTTTTTTTCAAAAAAAGTAGAGCCCGTTACCAATGCATCGCGATAAATGAAAATGATATCGTAACGGTTCATTCTTCTCCAGTCCTTTATTCTTACTCTCCATGTTTTTAAATAGATGAGGAGTTTTTTAAAATAATTCCCCGGAGAATAAAAGTTCTTATCATCCTTTTCATTCAACAGGTTGGATATATCGAATTGATAACCGTTTTGCTCAAGAAAAGGAATGTATTGCTCATAGCGGTATCGCTGGCCCGGCGACCGGTTTGGCCGATGCAGGCAAATGACCAATACTTTTTTTATTGGAGCTTGTTGTGACAGAAAATAAAAAAGAAATTAAGAGATAGTATTTTTTCTAACAGATTACACAGGGTCTTGCAATTTGTACCTTGTGTCTTGTTCCTTTGTGCCTTTTACTGGTATTGCTTTTTATAATAGTCCTGGTATTCTCCGCTGGTGACATGTTTCAACCATTCATCATTTTGCAGGTACCAGTCGATGGTCTGGCTCAATCCTTCTTCAAAAGTTACGGAAGGTTTCCAGCCCAGTTCTTTATTGATCTTCGAGGCATCGATCGCATAACGCCTGTCATGCCCCGGCCTGTCTTTTACATAAGTAATGAGTTGTTCGCTGGTTCCTTTTGCATTGCCGGATCTTTCATCCATCAATTTGCAAAGCAATTTTACCAGGTCGATATTTTTCCATTCATTGAATCCACCGATATTATAGTTGTCGCCCACTTTTCCTTTATGAAATAAAAGATCGATAGCTGTTGCATGATCTTTTACAAATAACCAGTCACGGGTGTACAAACCATCGCCATATACCGGTAATGGTTTTTTATGAATGATATTATTGATGAAAAGAGGGATCAGTTTTTCAGGAAAATGATTGGGGCCGTAATTGTTAGAACAATTGCTGATGATCACCGGCAGATCGTAAGTATCATAATAAGCTCTTACAAAATGATCGCTGGCTGCTTTGGAAGCACTGTAAGGCGAATGCGGATCGTATTTTGTTTCTTCGGTGAAGAACCCGGTTTCTCCCAATGCACCGTAAACCTCATCAGTAGAAACATGATAGAACAATTTTCCTTCGTAATTATTTTTCCAATGTGTTTTTGCGGCGTTCAGTAAATTAACAGTGCCGATCACATTGGTATAAACAAAATCAAGCGGTGAAAGAATAGAACGGTCAACATGACTTTCTGCAGCAAGATGAATGATACCAGTTGGCTGATGTTTTACAAAAACCTTATCAATATCCTCTGCATTTAAAATATTTGCTTTTTCAAAGAAATAATTGGGCGCATCTTCGATATCCCGGAGGTTTTCAAGATTGCCGGCATAGGTCAATGCATCGAGGTTCACGATGTTGTACTCCGGGTATTTATTTACCAGCAGGCGTATCACATGCGATCCAATAAACCCCGCACCGCCTGTTATGATTATCGTTCTGGGTTGAGCAGTTGAGGAGTTGAGTGGTTTGTTACTCATGCTTTCAAAATTGATTTTCGCAAGGCATTTATTTTGGCAGATATAACTTCGATGTCAGATCGAAGTTTGTTTAGTTCTTCTTCCACTATCCATACATCGATGCAGACTTGTTAATTGATTAACGTTAAACTCAACTCCTCAACCTCTCAACTTCTCTTTATACCACTGAAAAGTTTTCTGCAAACCTTCTTCCACAGATATTTTTACTTCGTATCCCAATAAATTCTTTGCTTTTGAAATATCGGCGATGCTATGTTTTACATCTCCTTTTCTTTCGGGGCCATAAACAGGATCGATGGAACTGCCTGCTTCTTTTTTCAACACTGTAAACAATTCTGTCAGCGAAGTTTGTTGTCCGCAGGCAATATTGTACACCTGGTTCACTGCATTTTTATTGGCAGTGAATAAAGAAAGAAGATTAGCCTGTACAGCATTGTCAACATAAGTAAAGTCCCTGCTATGACTGCCATCGCCATTGATAGTTGGAGGCTTGCTGTTCAATAATCCTTCTGCAAAAAGAGGAATGACCGCAGCATAAGGACCATTGGGACTTTGTTGTGGCCCGAATATGTTGAAATAGCGAAGGCCAATGAATTCCATACTATAGAGGTCCGCGAATACTCTTGCATACAATTCATTCACATATTTTGTAACCGCATAAGGAGAAAGCGGGTTACCAATGGTATCTTCTGTTTTCGGAAGACCGGGATGATCGCCATACGTGGATGAACTGGCGGCATAAATGATCCTCTTTATTTTTTTTTCTTTGGCGGCTGTAAAAACATTCAATGTGCCGGTGATATTTACTTCATTTGTTGTAAGCGGATCATTGATAGAACGGGGAACAGAACCGAGTGCAGCCTGGTGAGAGATCATATCTATGCTATCACAAGCCTGCAGGCAGGTTTGATAATTGCGGATATCCCCTTCCATGAATTCAAACCGGGGATCAGTCATCAACAGTGAAAGATTCTGCTTGTATCCTGTTGAAAGATTATCCAATACTCTTACAAAGGAAACACGTTCGTCGTTTAATAATTGCGCAGCAAGATTAGAACCGATAAATCCTGCTCCGCCTGTAACTAAAATTCGCATGAAAACAAAAGATGAGATTATTTTTTCTTTGATCCTTTAAAGAACCTGCGGATATCCAGTTTAGAAAGCAGCTTTTCAAAAAAGTTTTGTGGCGCTACTTCTTCTTCATAATAGCTTCCATATCCATAACCATATCCGTAACCGTAACGGCCATAGCCGTAATAGCCATAACCCGGTTTCAGTTTAACATCGTTTACTATGATAGATAATTTGGGAAGTTTATTGGCCTGGTAAAATTCATCGATCAGTGCAATTTGTTTTTTGAAAGTATGCCCTTGCCTTACAAGGTATAAAGTACAATCGGCAAACTTACTCAATGTCATAGCATCGCTTACCATGCCTACCGGCGCTGTATCTACCAATACGATATCAAAATTATTTCTCAACCATTCAAACATCTGTTCCACTTTTGGATCGAGTAATAATTCTGCAGGGTTTGGAGGAATAGGTCCGCATCCCAAAACAAAAAGATTTTCCTGGTCAGGTACAGGCTTTATAAGATCTTCCAGTTTGGCTTTTCCAACAAGATAGTTAGTGATACCCGGTCCTTTGGGCATAGCCAATCCTGCCAGTACTTTAGGTTTCCGTATATCGAATTCAAGTATCACTGTTTTCTTTCCTGCCAATCCCAATACGGCTCCCATATTGACACTCACATAAGATTTTCCTTCACCGCTGTAAGAAGAAGTAACTAATATCACCGACTTCTCACTCTTGTTTAGAATGTACTGAAGATTGGAACGAATGATCCGGAATTGTTCGGCCACCATGCTTCGGGTGGTTTTATTTACGATCAGAACATTGTGAGAATATGAATGTCCTATCTCTCCCAATATCGGTGCTGCTGTGATCTTTTCAATATCGAATCGTGTACTTACTTTATCATTTAATATTTCCGCAACGAAGATGAACAAGGCCGGGAGACCCAAACCTAATAAGATCGCCAGTATCCTGATCGCTTTCTTATTTGGTTTTACAGGTACGCTGGATGGATAAGACCTGTCAAGGATATCTGAATTGGAAATAGTAGAAACTATCCGGATCTCTGTAGTAAGTCGTTGTTCCAATAAATTTTTGTAGCGGCTCTCAAGTGTTAGCTTACCTCTTTCTATTTCTTCCTGTTCTTTTGTTTTAGAAGGGATCAGGTTTAATTCACTTTGACTGATCTGGTTCTTTCTTTGAATAGAAGCTATGGTAGAAGAAAGAGAGGCCTTTATATTCCTGAGATTTTCCATGATGCTCATCCTCAGCTTTTCGATCGCTGCAGTTTTTTCTACTACCGAAGGATTTGTTTCGGGGATCTGCGATTCAATCATCCCTTGTCTTTCAAGCTGAGCCTTATTGTACTCATTGACCAATTCTGTAAAAGTCACATCTTCCAGCCTCAGCGTAGAAGGAACCCGGGAAAAATCATTCTGTTTGTCCCGCAGGTAACTTTCTGTCAATTCAGCTTTACTTTTTTCCAGTGAATATTGAATGATCTGTTTATCCGATTCGCTTAGCTCATTATAATATGTTTCTGATTGTTTTTCAACATCGACAATATTATGTTTGAGTTTATAACTCAATAAAGCCTGGTTCACACTATCCAGTTGACGCTCTGTATTGTCGATAGCTTTATTTATAAAACTCAGCACCTGTTCGGAAGATTGCTTTTTCTTCAATATTGTATAGGAAGCGTATTCCTCCATTAAACTGTTCAGGATATCCGAACCCAACTGGGGATTGGCGATGATCATTGAAATTCCCAATATACCTGTACCGGGTGTTCGGGGCGTTACTGCCAGCGCACCGGCATAAGCTCTTGCAGCCACGGTAGTAGGAGACCAGGTGATATGATATTCTTTGCTGGGAGAAACGTAAGGATTTCTTGAGAGGCTGAATACTCCATCATTATTCTCAAACATTTTTCCGTACGTGTAGATATTTTTTTCTCCATTGACCCTGAACTGACCATCGCCTGTAAATTTTATTTTTAATACAAAGGTCCGGTTAGAGTCTGCGATCTTATATGTATTGAGAAGGAAAGGAGTTTGCTTATAGATATTTACTTTTTTGATCTTTCCGATAGCGATATAGCTGAATTGAAGATGAAGACTGTCCACCACTCTTTGCATTAGCGGTTTTGACTTCAGGATCTCGATCTCACTTTGAATATTCTGGTTGCGGTCATTGATAAATACATCTTCAAAGTCATTGGAACGGCCGCTACCCGGCTGCTCACTTTTAATGATCATGGAGCTGCCAACTCTATAAATGGGAACCGTATATCTTAAATAAATAAAAGCGGCGAACAACGTTAGCGCCACCGATAAAACAAATAAAGGAAGAAACCGGACATATTTATAGAACAGGTCCCGTAAGCTCAGGTTCCAGAGTTCACTTTTACCGGTAGGATTATTCGGAGGCTGTTGTTCCTGCATCAGGAAGTATTAAAATTTAGATACTTGATTTATTTGAAAACATTATAGATAAATGCGGCTGAAGTGATCAGGCCGAGTGCAAAAGTGATCCGTTGCGCTACAATGGCCTGGTCTACCTGTTTTCTTTTTTGCTTGGTAGGCTCTACTGTTACCACATCATTTTGCATTAGGTTATAGTAAGGAGATACAAATAAACTATCCGATGAAAGATCAACATATCCCAGTTCTCTTTTTCCATTGATCTCCCTGAGAACTTTTACTGCATCTTTTTTTCCATAATCGGTGATGCCGCCTGCCAGTCCCAGTGCTTCAAGAATAGTGATACGTTCGGAAAGCACTTTTACTTCGCCTTCATGAGCTACTTGTCCCAGCACCGTTACTTTATAATTGAGGAACCTGATGATGACACTCGGATCTGTCAATCGTTCAACCGGCTGTGTCAATCTTTTTTTCACTTCGGTGGCCAATTCCTGTTTGGTCATTCCTTCGGCATGAATAATACCGAGCCGGGGATATTCGATATTCCCGTTCACATCTACCAAAAATCCGCAAACATTAGAAGTAGTTTGACCCGCCGCTGCAGTATTACAAGGAAGATTATACAAAACGTCGGATATTTCTGGTTTTGTGCTCATGCTATAAACCTGTATGGATAACAAATCATTTTTCTGGATCCGCAGATCGGGAGGTTTCACCGCATCTTTAGGGATCGTATCCTTTACATTTTCCAGGTAATAAGGAGTTTTTTTTTGCGTGCTGCAGGATATCATGTAAAGCGGTAAAGCAATCAGTAAAAGCAGTCGAATAGGTCTCATTAATACGTCTTTAATAGCAATAATGGTTTAGGCCTGTTTTGGCTGCGCCGAAGTTAGCTTAGTTCTATCAATATAAGCGACCAAAATATACCCAAGACTGTCGATAGCAACTCTCGCTGTTTTTCGATGCAGGTCAAGCACTTTTCCTTCCTGGTCCATCAGCGTTCCGGTCGTTATTCTTACCCGCTGATTCACCTTCAGGTCAATTGGTTTCGCTTCTACATTTTCATACTCGTCAAGGAACTTTTTTATCGCAGCAATTTCTTTTTCTTTTATCACAGCAGGTTTTCCCTGCCAGTAAACAAAATTAATAGCGCCTGCCGTCATCCTTACTGTAGCCCTGTCCTCATCATTCACTTTCACAAAAACATAGGATTTAAATAGTGGTTCTTCTACGATCTTTACCCTGTCACTCCACTTGCGGCGTACTTTATTCAATGGACAATAGCTCTCGACTCCTTTTTCTTTCAAAAGCTGGTTCACTTTTTTCTCCCATCTTGGCCGTGTATAAACGGCCAGCCATTTTCTGCTCAAATAAGAATTTTTTGGATGGCTTCGCCCTCTCAATCACATAAAAGCTTTTACATGACTGGTTTTCATTGAATTAAGACAAACCCAAAAAGCCCGTAAAAGCCTCTTTGATTTTGCTTGCAAATATATAGCAAGATGTGACTGGAAAGAGAATAAAATGTGCAGATTTTGAAGGATTTATTCCCATAAGTTGATAAGTAATCCTTAGCTCAGACAAGCCGGCTTTCTGAATCATTGAAAAAGACAGGAAAGCATTAATTGGCTCCAGCTATTTTTTGTACCGATGTTCGCATCATTCGCAGTAACAGGGTCGTTCAATACGCTGCGGTGGAGTATCTTTTCGCTGACCAGCAACTCTCTTACAGCCATCACTTTTTCTTTGATATCGTTTTGCTGCATCCAGTTCTTTTGAGGCGGTTCATACCCGATCTTATCTTTTCGCCAGGCAATTGATGCCGGTAAGAGGTTTTCAAATGCCAGCCTTTCAATGTACTTGGTCCACCCATCGTGTATCTTAAAAGATGACGGAAGAGTAAATAAGAATTCCGCCAGTTCATGAAAAAGGAATGGCAATCGTACTTCCCGGCTATGCGCCATACTGTTCCGGTCTGCGAAACGTAAAAGCTCCGTTAGTCCAAAATGAAGACTATTATGTAAAGAAGCATTCAATGTGGCAGGGCTTGAAGGAGAATGGAATTGTTCTTTTCGGAATGAATGAAAAAAATCGTTGTTGAAATAAGGATTGATCAATTGGGTGAATTTTTCATAGCTTTTTTTCAACCTGTCTTTTTCGATCCAGCCTAATTGACCGGCATAATAACGGATATTTTTTTCAGGTAAAGGATTGATGACGCTGTCCCTGAATTTTTTCTTATACGCTTCTTTCTCTTTCCGGTGATCGTCTTTACTGTTTCTTTTTAATTCCTGGAAGAAAACAGTATAAAAACTATGATAGCCTGCTAATAATTCATCGGCTCCCTGCCCGTCTAACAAAACTGTTACATCTTTTTGCTTCGCCAGCTTCATCACTTCATATTGTGTCAGCACACTGGCTGAACCAAAAGGTTCTTCCTGGTAATAAAAACATTCATCAATATCTTTTAATAATGTTTCTCCCGTTGGTGATGTAAAATGGGGTTCGATCTTTAATTTATCCAGCAGCAGGTCGATATAACTGCTCTCATCTTTTGTATAACCGGGAAAAATGGCAGAGAAAGTTGATTGCTTTATCGTTTTTCCTTTATTCAGATCATCAATAACGGCAACTACGATGCTGCTGTCGATACCGCCGCTCAAACTGCTTCCCACTTTTACATCGCTGCGTAACCTTCTTGAAACGGATGTATAAAATAATTCTTTGAATTTTTCTTTTGCAGTTTCAATTGAAATGGAAGCATCGATCTTAGCTGGATCTATATCCCAATATTTTTTTATGCTGATATCTCCCGTCCCTGTATTGGCCGCTATAAAATGCGCCGGCGGCAGGCTGCGAATATCCTTGTAAAAAGTTTCGCCGGGATCTTCTGCATTCTGCGTATAATTAAATGCCATATAATTATACAGCATCCTTTTATTGATCTCTTTGCTGAAACCCGCTGCCCACAAGGCTTTCATCTCGCTGGCAAATGCAAATAGCTGGCCCGGCCGGGATATATAATAGAAAGGTTTTTCGCCAAACCGATCTCTTGCAATAAATAGTTTTTTTTCTTTTTCGTCATGCAGGGCAAATGCAAACATGCCATCCAAATATTGAAGGCATTCTTCTTTCTTCCAGTCATACATTGCCATCAATACTTCCGTATCCGTTTGAGAAGTAAAAACATAACCCTTCTTCAAACACATTTCTTTTAATTCAACATAATTATATATCTCGCCATTGAAAGTTATTGTATAACGATGCATATAATGCATGGGCTGTTTGCCCGCTGCACTCAGATCGATAATCGAAAGACGCCGGTTACCCAGCCCTGTTCGTCCATCATTACTGATCCATTGTCCTTCGCCATCGGGCCCGCGATGAGCAATAGCATCTGTCATGGCTTTAAGCCTTGCAGTTGTTATCTCATTTTTATTATTGGAAATAATGCCGGCAATACCGCACATAGTAAGCGATTGTTAGTTGGCAAAATACTTCTTTTTACCGGTAGTGTCTTACAATGAAATAAATCACGCAGCGTTCGCAGAGAAAATATAATGCATTTTTCTGCGAACGTTGTGCCCTCTGCGTGGAATAAAAAATCATACATTTAACACTCAAATCCCACCGGTGAACCAACGCTTTTATTCTTTGGATGTTTTTCGCGGCGCAACTGTCTGCCTGATGATACTGGTAAATAATCCCGGTAGCTGGGCGCATATCTATCCGCCGCTTGATCATGCAAAATGGCATGGGCTTACTCCTACCGATCTTGTATTCCCATTTTTTCTTTTTGCGGTTGGTAATGCATTGTCTTTTGTAATGCCAAGATTAAAAGCCGGCGGAGATGGAGTGTTCTGGAAAAAAGTGATAATAAGAAGTTTGCTTATTTACCTGATCGGTTTATTTCTTACCTGGTGGCCTTTTGTAAAATGGACGGATGGGGTGCTTGTCTTCAGGCCATGGGAATATATTGATGACAAAGGAATGCCGCAGGGAATAAGAGCATTGGGAGTGCTGGCAAGGATCGCCATCTGTTATTTCTTTGCATCGGTCATTATATATTATACCAAACCAAAACTTACATTTTATATTGGTCTTCTTTTATTGTTGTTGTATTGGTCGCTTTGTTTTTTGTTAGGCGACCAGGCAGATCCATTCAGCATGGCGGGATGGTTTGGCAATGATGTTGACAAAGCTGTATTGGGCGTTGCCCATATGTATAAAGGTGAAGGAATGCCATTCGATCCTGAAGGCCTTATGAGTACATTGCCGGCCATTGTACAAGTGATATTTGGTTACCTCGTCGGTGATTATATTCAGAAGAAAGGAAAGAATTTTGAAATGCTGAATGGTTTGTTCGTGGCAGGAGTGGCGCTGCTGATCACCGGTTATTGCTGGGATCTTGTATTCCCGATCAATAAAAAAATATGGACGAGTTCCTATGTTGTGTTTACAACCGGGCTTGCGATCATCGCTATCGCTACAATGATCTACCTGATCGAATTTAAAAATGTAAAAGGATGGTTAAGCAAATTCTTCGATGTGTTTGGTAAAAATGCATTGTTTGTTTTTGCACTCAGCGCTTTTATTCCAAAAGGCCTTGCATTGATACGAATACCGGATCACCTTAATGATAAAGGCGTGATGGTATATGTAAATCCCTGGAACTGGTTATACCAGAAATTACTTATTAATATTCCCGGCGATCCCAGGATCGGTTCATTATTATATGCACTTTGCGTTATCATCTTTATGTGGTTCATCTGTTGGTGGATGGACAAAAAGAAAATTTATGTGAAAGTGTGATGAATTTCTTCCCCACTGCTTCTCATTTCCTGCAAAAAACGGCAAATATCGATTCCTTTAATCTTAAATGAAGCTGAAGGATTTAAGCGAGAATTTTTTTCTACACAAAACTTTAAACTGGTGGCATGGAAATTGTCTTTATCCATGCATCAAACACAACTATCATGAAAAAGTCGATCAGAAAATTCATCAATGACTCTTTAAGAAAAGTAAAACAGCATAAAGAGACGATCAAGAAATTCCATTTTTCCTCTTACAAAGAAGATTTTGTAATAACAGAACAGGAAGAAAGAGAAGGTGGTTATTTCGGAAGTATGAATTTTAAAATGGCGACTTCAGTTAAATAAAAATATTCAGCTCTTTTTCTCATAAGCAGTTAGTTTTGGCTGTGACCCCTGTTTCTACAGAGGTCACTTTTTTTTAACATATACCCTTTAACATTTTACTATGGAAATAAAATATGAATCACCGGCAGGAGTTGCGTCTTTATGGTATGCAAAATCTACTATCATGAAACTCATCACATTTTTTGGAATAGGTATATTCATTGTTTTATCGGCTTGCGCCATGCAAAAAGATGTTGCACAACAGCAACAGTCTCTCTATGAGTCTAAGTGGAACCTGAAAAAAATATATAAAGAAACCGGGACGGAAGAAGTAACTACAAAAGCATTTATCAAATTCGATAAGGAAAAAGGAAGTGCCGGCGGAAACGGCAGTTGTAATACTTTCGGAAGTAATGCTGTTGTTGAAGAAAACAAAGTAAGCTTTTCAAATATTTTTTCTACTAAGATGTTTTGTGAAGTTGTTCAGTCAACCGAAAATGCTTTCTTACAACATCTCGCAAAAGTGGATCGCTTCGAAGTAAAAGATAAAATGTTATTCCTTTACCATGATAAAGAAGTATTGCTGGAATTTGCAGCAGAATAATTTCCCGGGATCGGTTTATATTTAAAAAAAGCTCTCAATGTACATTGAGAGCTTTAATTTATATAAGGGATCACCATTCCACTTCTCCTATTTCCACCAATCCGAACTGGTTATCCATGATCGCATTTTTGACTGTGATCGTCTGGCCGGGTTTTCCAAAATTTTTAAAGATCATCATTTTTATCATCGTCGGAGTTCTGTAATAACCTCCCCATGAATCCATATAATTCACTCTTATCTTATAATAACCTTTTTTTGCTTTTTTAATTTGATATTCTTCAGCAGAGTTATTGATGTTCAGCAATCGCCGATCTGTTGAGATATACCCGCCATTCTTCGTCAGGTTTTTTTGATAGCTGCAAACTTCGCGGCCGGGCTCTGCGATCGAAATGCTGTTATAAAGATCAGCATTATTGCAATCGAGTGTTATACGCAGGTCTACTGGTAAGGGTTTTATCAATTGTATATTCATTTCTGAAATATCAATTGCTTCCCTGTGAACAGCAATGATCGCATTCAACTCCTGCAACATCATTGATTTCATAACCAGGTTCGCAGCTTCATTGCCAATATAGTTCTTTGCAATTCCGCGGTAAAGCAGGTCAACGGTCTGCTGGTAATTACCGTTTTGATAATAAGATAACGAAAGATCCCGGTAAGCATGGATATCGTTGCTGTCTAATGCAAGCAATGCCTGGTAAACACCGATCGCTTTATCGAACTCATTCAATGACTCCAATGTATACGCAATAGCCATCAATGCCTTCCTGTCGCCGCTATTCATATCCGCCGTAGAGAAAATGATATCGAGTGCTTCTTTCCTGAATCCTTCTGTATATAAATACTCTGACATGTCGATAAAAAATCCTTTGGAATATGTATACAAAGGTTTTAATCTCCGGTAAACAGCCAGTTTATCTTTTGTTTCGGCTGATTTTATTTCCTGCAAATAGTCTTCATCCTCGCAATCACTGAGCGTATATAGCCCTCTTTGGGTAACAAAACCTCCTCCCGTTCTTCTTCCTTTTTTTGTTGTAATTACAAGAGCACCATTGACGCCATCAGATCCATAAATAGAAGTTGCGCTATTTCCTTTTAATATCATCACATCGAGTACATCGTTTACATTGATAGACTTGATATAACTGAGAGAAACAGGTAATCCGTCAAGTACCAGTAATGGTTGATTATTTCCTGTAAGCGATCTTATACCTCTTAGCGTAAGTCTTGTATCTGCAAAAACACCATTATTCACTGTCTGTACATTCAATCCGGATACTTTACCGGTAAGTCCTAGTTCTAAACTAACAGGTTTGGCTTGAGTAAGTTCCGTAGCTCTGACTTTGGCAGTTGAGAATCCCATTTCTTTGGCTGCTCTTGTTTGGCCCATTGCTGTAACAACAACTTCTGTACCCGTGACAAATTGAGCATCGGCAGGAAAAGCAGGCGCAACAGTTACTGAATTTGTTTTCTTATCATTAACAGTTGGCGAAGCGGGTTGTCCTGTAGTTGCAACAGTTGCAGATGTTGTCGTTTCTTCTTTATGCAATATGATCAAAGATTCTTTTACATCCCACCATTTTAGTTTTTCATTGTATAGTTCTGCAACTCCCGACAGAATATCGAATTCGTTTTGCTTTTTGTAATCTTGCTTTCTTTTTTCCGCTGCATCTGTAAAATAATTCATGTCACACTCTGATTCCAGCTCAGCAGGCGGTGTGATCTTATATTTTATATAGTCATCGATCTTTTCCAATACGATATAAGAAGTACTTTGTGTAACGACTCTTTCTCTTCTGCCGAATTCCGGTGTACTTCTCCAGTCGTATGATCGTATATGATCGGCAAATGTTGCCAGCATGGCTATCCTTTCTATCGCAGAATTATCACATTGCGCATTTTCATTATTTCCTAAAACAACCTGTTCCTGTTTGCGTATAACACTATTATTACCAAAATAAAATAACAGGTCAGGTGGTGCAAATGAACAGTTACCCGTTATCAGCATCGTGTTGCCGCCTGCTTCTGTCGCTACCTGGTATTCATTTACTGCTCCTTTTGATGAAGTGATCGCAAATAATATATTCTCTGCTTTTCCGGCAACGGTAAGAGCTTCCTGCATTGTGAGTTTGGAAAGATTAATATTTCGTCCACCGGAATTACCGACGATCTTTTGCAGGTGCACAAAATCTGTATAAGGTATAGATCCTACACAATATACATGGGTATTACCGGGAACAGGAAGGTCTTTGCCAAAACTGTTTTTCCCGTTACTGAATAACAATATCACATCGCCATTAACATGGGAGAAATTCAGTATGCCAAATTGTTTGGCGCCATCATACTTTTGCTTTCGCAAATAATTACTCCATGACGTATCCGAAGCTGAACAATGAAAAATAGCTGTGTCTTTTATTTCGTGGTTGAATGTGATGATATCTATTGTAGAAATGTTTTTTTCGGAGATATATTTTTTTAAAAATTCGATCTCCGCCTGCAGGTTCCGCATGGCGCCTGAAGCCGATACATCCCAGAATACCGTAATGCTGCGGGGAGTAACCGAATATTCCTGTGCTAGTTCCGGTTTTAGCCGGACTGCAAAAAAAGTTTTATTATCCCTGCTTTTGACACAAACGTAGGGCTTGCTTAATTCCATTGGAATATAAAACTGGATAGCACGGTCAGCCATAAAATTTTCTTCAGTCGTCGTCAATTCATAACCGGCGTCTGTGTCGCGGAAGCTTTCATTCCATATTATACCATGACTTGTAACAGGTTTTGTTTTGTTCTTCGTTACTTTTATAACTGTATTGAATTTCCCGATCGTATCCCGGATAGCGAGTGGCAAGCAATACCAGGCCGAACCGTTCTTGTATGCAAGTACCTGCTCAATCGTCATTGTGATCTTCCTGCTTCCTTTTGCCGGCACAGGATAAATGCGGAGGCTGTAATGATTGGCATAATCCATTTGCAATAAAGCGGGATCAACTCTTTTACCGACGATCGTATTGTAAGCGGCTCTTGCTTTCCATTTTTCTTCAATAGATCCATCGCGGAATTTACCAAACAGGTCAAGTTGAAAAGCAGTAATGGCTTGCCCGGTATCCAGGTTAAAACTATACAAACCTTCCATTTCTGTATCGGTTGGATTGTAAAATTCCATTTGTATAAATGTAGTGGCAGTAAATGCATCGGCTTTTATACGAACCTCCATATTCTTTACAACCATATGCCTGTCCCATTGCTGAGAGAAAGCTACACAAGCAGACATAACAATAACAGTGAGGGTAAAAATTATTTTTCTCATGGCCGTAGTTTGGCTACAGGATGCAATTAGTTAAAGAATTGCATAAGATGACTTGTGTGGTGTGGAATTTAAGTAAAGTGCAATCGACAAACTGGCAATAGCATTAAACAATCTTTCACGATCATTTGCCCGTTGCCAATTGTTTATTGCCTTTTTAACGGATTCACTTTTGTGAAAGAATCTCTAAAATATTTTCTTTTACCCAGTAATTTAAATTCGGGTAGTAGTAATGGTTTATGAATTTTGATCTTGCAAAGCATCCTTTAAAAAATATTTTATGCGCCCTATATTGACCGGCTTTTACTTTTCCTTCCTGATCGCAAGTAACTGTTTTGCACAAAATTGTACTGCACCTGCATTAGGTCCGGCCAACAACAGGTTTGGCTTTGATATGTACAAGAAACTGCTCCAGCAAAAAGGAACTGTTTTCTTTTCTCCTTATAGCATTTTTTCGGCATTGCAAATGACGGCTGACGGTGCAAAGGGAGCGACTGCTGTTGAAATGCGGCAAACTCTTTACAGTAAAGACAATCTTGATTGCATCCATACTGATATCAACAAGAGCCAGCAACGCTATAAAAATCTACTCGCAACAGGCGACAGTATACATGTTGCAAATTCATTGTGGATACAAAACTCATTTCCACTCAATGCTTCATTTGTTAACGCAGCCAGGGATATTTATAAAGCATCGGTCAGGGAAATGGATTTTATAAAAAACACGGAAGGATCACGCAAAATGATCAATGATTGGGTAGAACAACAAACCAACAAACGCATCAAAGACCTGCTTGGCCCGGGAATGGTGAGTGCAGAAACAAAACTTGTATTAGTAAATACGATATGGCTCAAGGCAAAATGGCTGTTCCCTTTTACAGCAGACAAAACATGGGATGAAATTTTTTATGCTGCTGATAAGGATCTGAAAGTTCCTTTCATGCATAATACCCGGCCGGTAAATTATGCAGAAGACGAAACCATGCAGGCGATCGAGCTTCCTTATAAAAGTCAAAAAATATCGATGCTGGTATTTTTGCCGCTAAAAGGAAAGGAAACAGAGTTTGCAAAAAAAATGGATGCAGACCAGGTTACAAAATGGACCGGCGATATGAAGATGCAAAAAACTGCTATCAGTTTGCCGAAATTCAAATTGAACAGCAGTTTTAATCTCAATGATATGCTTAAACAATTAGGTATGCGTACAGCATTCAGTGATATGGCTGATTTTTCCGGTATCAGCAAAACCGGCCTTAAGATCAGCAATGTAATTCACAAAGCATTTATTGAAGTGGATGAAGATGGTACTGAAGCAGCGGCTGCTACGGCCGTTACCATGCAGACTACCTCTATGGCTCCGCGTCCTGAGCCGGTCAAAGTTTTCAAAGCAGACAGGCCGTTTGTTTTCTTCTTGTATGATAAAGAAGCAAAGACGATCTTATTTATGGGGAAGATGGAGAAGCCGTAAGATGTTTTTTATTCGGGATAGTTTTCAAGCAAGGCAAAATCCATCAATCTGTATGTTTTTAAAATACCAATGACCCGTTTCCTTTAAAACCAGTTCCACCGTGTACTTACCTTTATAAACAATGATCTCATCGCGGTTTTTCGCTATTGCCTGGTAATTTCCTTTTACTATACAGTCAGTATCCTGCACTACGCAGTTGCTTGTAGTATATCCGGCTAATTCAATTTCATCAAACAGGGATTTAAACTGGTTTATCATTTTAAAAAATGGCTCACTTTTTTCATAGGGCTTATTATTGAAAACGAACCCGTCCTTATCGTAATCAAGCTTATAGAATAAATCAATCTTCCCGAAAATATCATGGAATAAATTTTGCTCAACCATTCTTGAGTTATCATAGACAGGGTCAGGATGAAATTCATCATATATAAAACTGATCGTCCAGCCCGGTAAATTCATATCATCCATTTCATGGTCAAATAATTCTTCGGTCGTAAAACGATACAATTCCCTGTTAGTAATGCCAGGGCTGCAAACCCCGAGGTCAATGCCATATTTATTCAGGTAATCATTTAATTCATTCCAGGCTTTATCTATATCACTATCCGGTATCTCGTTTACTTGCTTAAAATGCAATGGTTTCCCAATTTTATCAAATAACTTGATTGTTTTATGTTCTTCGAATTGTTTTCCGAATGCTATAATATTGTTCAGAAACTCATTCTCAATCTCGGCAGGCAGTTCCTTATTCCCATTGATATTAAACGCTGCACCCCGCTCAAGCATTAGTTTCATTTTCAAAAAATCATTCTCAGCTTTCAACTTCTCTTCTTTGCTGAAATTGTCAGATCCTTCAGTCATATGTTTAATTTTTTCAGGTTACAAATTCAAAACAACTTTCCCTGTCCCCCCGGCACCTGAAATTTACTCCTGTCCAAGCTCCATTCCTCGGCATTCATACCATAAAGTTTTCCGTATTTTCTGTATTGTTGAGCCACAATTTGTGCTATATTCCCCTCACCCCGCATACGCACACCCCAGCGGGTATCATTCACTTTTCCATCATGACTTTGTTCTATCAAATGCCAGATCTTATCGGCACGATCAGGAAAATTTTTATAGAGCCAGTCGTGAAATAAAAATTTGATCGCCCCATTCAACCGGATAAATGTATAAGCTGTAAATGTGGCGCCATTATCTTTTGCTGCTTTCATGATGCGTTGCATCTCGTGTTCATTCAAACCGGGGATCATGGGGCCCATCATGATGCCCATTCGTACACCGGCGCTGCTTAATTCATTGATAACTTTTAATTTTTGTTTGGCGGTAGTTGTTCTTGGTTCCATCACTCTCCGCAGGTCTTCATTGAATGAAGTAATAGATACCATTGCTGAAACAATTTGCTTTTTTGCCATTTCCTGTAACACATCTTTGTCTTTTAATATCCATGAATTTTTGGTGAGTATACCAACAGGCTGGTTGAATTCATTGCATACTTCCAGTAAACCTCTGGTGAGACGATACGTTTGTTCCGCCGGCTGGTAACAATCGGTATTCCCGCTGAGCATGATCGGTGTAGCATCCCATTTTTTATGCATGAGGAATTTCCGAAGCAGCTGCGGTGCATTTTTTTTGATAATGATCTTTCTTTCAAAATCAAGCCCGGCGCTATAGCCCCAATACTCATGCACATTCCTTGCATAGCAATAGATACAGCCGTGTTCACAACCGGCATAAGGATTCATGCTGTACGACATCCCTACATCAGGGCTTTCTACTTTATTGACGATCGTTTTCGATTCCTGTTCCATATAAATGGTTGGCGAATTGGATTCTTCCCAATCATCGATGCCTTCTATATGTTCCCTGGTTACTTCATTCTTAAAGAATTTATTTTTTGTATTGAACTGTGCACCCCGTCCCTGCAGGTAAGAAGTTCCTTCACCGTTTGAAATATCACCCTCGTCATTATTTTGCGGCGAACTATCTTTTGGCTTCACTTTATAATGGTCCTGTTGTAATTTCTCTGACATATTGAATTTCGTTTTTGGTTTTAGTTTGCTTTGATCACCTGCAATAAAAAAAGGAGAATAAAGAGTTATCTCTTTCTCACAACTGCCGCCCGGGTTCAACCTGGCGAAGTATCCAAACTCACTTACTCTTTATTCTCCTTACGCACAATTCCCATCCCACTATTTACTTACTCTAAAAAAATATTTTGAACCACAGAGACACTAAGGCACAAAGTCACGGAGAAATCAGCTGTGATCTTTAAAATTTTGTGTCTTCCGTGTTTCTTGACCAGTTTTCTCTTTCCGTTATTGGCTTAAACATCTGTTATTCTTATTTATCCGAATAACTCTCCCTGTTTTGTAACAACAGGTAAATTTTGAAATTTAAATTGATCTGCTATATGATACTTCATTTCGCCAACCGGTCTTTTCAATAATGTCATACTATCTGCAATGAACCGCCCGGTAAAATGTTTGTTACTATATTCCAACCATCCTTTCTCATATTGCCAGGGTTGTAATTTTCTTGCAATAGTTAAATGCGGTTCCAGGATGAAATGCGGTTTATGATCATCATTCAGCTTCATCAACGCCTGGGCATCGGTACGAATTTGTTTTACTAATCCCTGTATTGGCAATTTGCTTGTTACATTAATATAAATAGTATGCGCAGGAAAGCTGCCAAAATCTTTCAGCTCTGTTTTAAATGGTGTGAATCCCATTGCCAGTGTCCGCAATTTGTTTAGGATCCTTTCTTCCCTCATAGCATACTGTACAAAATTGACCAGTGTTATATGCGGCTTCCCCCATCGTGCATGATCCGATTTGTACGTTGTTGCAAAATCTTCTTTTACTTTCATGATGCGGTTCCACAATTCTTCATGCGGTCCCAGCACCAGTAAATACTCATATACCCGGTAGCCCGGGATCGTGTTCACAATAGTTTTCATACCCATCCATTTTAAACTCAAAAAATAACCCATTTTCTTAGCACTAATTTACTAAATTATTTAGTTATACCAAATTTATTTACCACCTTTATAGAGAAATCTTATTGGTTAATGGCTTTATGGAGTTAGTCCTGGGGCAAAAAAAATATTTTTATGGAAGGCGAAGAATTTTACGGGGCGGCCTATAAAGGCTCGAAGCAATTCAATCAACAGGAAGTAAAGACTGCCAACGCTACCGGCTTTGGTGCTGCCGCCGATGATTATATGGAACGGGGCATCGACCTGAATGAACAACTCATCCGGAACAAACCGGCTACTTTTTTCTTTCGCATGAAAGGCGATGCAATGAAAGAAGCCGGCATCTTTGATGGCGATATATTAATTGTAGACCGTTCATTAAAAATGGTGAATGGCAAAGTGATCGTTGCCATTCTGAATGGCGAATTATTAGTAAGGCGGTTTCATAAGAATTTTTCTTCCACTTTTTTGATCGCCGAGAATGAACGCTATAAAAATATCAACCTGGCAGAGTTCAGTAATTTTTCGGTGTGGGGAATAGTAACCTATGTTATTCACCCGCTATGAAAGCGATCGTCGACTGTAATAATTTTTATTGTTCCTGCGAACGGTTATTCAAACCGCATCTCGACAACAAAGCCGTTGTTGTTCTCAGCAATAATGATGGCTGCATCGTGTCCCGCAGCGATGAAGCAAAGAAACTGGGCGTACAAATGGCCGGCCCTTATTTTATGGCAAAGCCCCTGATAGAAAAACATGATGTCGCCGTTTTTTCTTCCAATTATAATTTATATGGCGACCTGAGCTGGAGAGTAATGGAAACATTACGAATGCTATTGGGAAAAAAGAATGTAGAAGTGTATTCCGTGGATGAAGCATTCGTTGACCTGGATATTTTTTCCGGAGAGGAATTAGAATCCGTTACCAAAAACATAAGAAAAACCGTTGAGGAATGGACAGGGATCAAAGTATCCATTGGCGTGGCTCCTACCAAAGTGCTGGCAAAACTCGCCAATCGCTTATCCAAAAAAAATAAAATAGAAACGGATTGTGTTGTTGTATTGGATACCGATGAAAAAATAATCGATGCCCTTCGAAAAACACCTGTCGGCGATATCTGGGGCGTGGGCCGCCAGTATGTAAAAAAATTAGAAGAATGGGGTGTGTATGATGCATTGCAATTAAGGAACCTGAGTGAAGAATTTGCCAGCGTTTATTTCGGCGGCGTTGTCGGGGTAAGATTGATAAGAGAACTCCGGGGCATTCCTTCCAAAGAAATGGAAGATGAACTGGTCAGTAAAAAAATGATCGCTACAACAAGGATGTTCGGCAATCCCGTAGGAGATATAAATTCTATCAAAGAAGCGGTGGCTACCTATACTTCAAGAGCCGCGGAAAAATTAAGAAGACAACATTGCGCAGCAAAAACGATCAATGTATTTGTAGTAACAAAAGGAGAAGATCATAATGTGGATTTCCGGGGAGCCATGAATGGAATATCTGTTACACTGCCCGCCGCTACTTCTTTTACCAATGAACTGATAAAACCTGCTGTTGAACTGGTCGATAAATTATATAAAAAAGGAACGATGTATAAAAAAGCCGGTGTAATGTTAAGCGGCATCGTACCCGATACTTCTATCCAGGGAAATTTATTTTTATCCGGGACAAAGAATTGCGAACGAAAACTGATGGACATGATCGATAATGTCAATTTCAGCCAGCGGGATGATGTATTGAAATTTGCAGCGTCGGGCACTACCCGTAACTGGAAGATGCAACAGAATTTTATCAGCCCGAGATATACTACAAGATGGGAGGAATTATTTGAGATAAAGTGAGGAACCGTAAGAATCATTTACGAATTACCGGCAAAAATGATACACTACCCATAAATCTTAATTCGTAAAACGTAATTAATCAAACAGTCCTTTTTGTTTTGTCTTTGGTTTTACTTTAGCCAATTCCTCTTTGCTGATAAATGTTGGTTTGATCAAATTCAAACCGCATTCTTTATTCAATTTATCAACCAAATAAACTGTCAGTTCCGGTGATGTAGCTTCATCATGCATATGCATAAAAAAATAAAGTTCTTCCATTCCTTTATCCAGCCAATGCTTCATTCGTTTTACCCATGCATCGCATCTTGTATAATCCGATTTATGCAAACTGTTCCCTACATAACGGATAAAAGCTTTCGGTACGGTCAGATGCATATGGGCACAATCACGGCGGCCGGCAGTATCGGTGATAACAGCGCCCATATCCAACGACGATAATGTTTCAAACATTTCTTTTTGTATATCTTCTTTGGCAAACCAATCGGGATGACGTACCTCTAAAAAGAATTGCAGGTCTTTTGGCAATGAGGCGAGGTAATCAAATAATTCTTTCCGGCGATTGGGTGAAAAACTATCACTCACCTGCACGAAGATGGGCCCCAGGTGTTCTTCAAACCCCATGATACCACGAAAAAATTCATTCGTAATGAATTCTTTTCCTTTCAGGCTGCCGAAATGAGTGACGCCTTTATACATCTTGGGACAAAATTTAAAATCCATTCCCTTCGCTTTCTCCGCCCATTTTTTAATTCCTGCTTCGCCGTAAACTTTATAATGCGTTGCATTCAGTTCAATAGAATTATAATGATGAACATAATGCTGCAAAAAATCTTTCTCTTTCGTTTTGGGCGGATAGATCTTTCCGACCCATTCTGTTCTTCCCCATTTGGCGCAGCCGAGATAAACTTTTGCTTTCTTCGATGGCTTGCCTTTTAATATTTTTTTATTCCAGGCGGGTTCAGCCGGCAATGAAAAATCAACTTTTTTCAATTCTTCTTCAGGCACTCTTCCAAATTCCATAGATATTATTTATACTTCAAATCTACATATCTTAGGTAAACAAATATTTACTATGCGGTTGCTTTTTCTTTTACTCATCACCTCTTCTTCCACATTTGCCCAGCAAAGGCTGAATATCGTTTATATTATGAGCGATGATCATGATGCGGATGCCATCAGCGCTTATAATAAAAAATTCATTTCTACTCCCAATATGGACCGCCTTGCTAAAGAAGGCATGCTGTTCTCCCGGAATTTTGTTGCCAATTCTATTTGCGGACCTGTAAGAGCTACATTGTTGACAGGACAGCATTCACATAAAAATGGCATGAAGGATAACCGTACAAGATTTGACTCCTCCAAACTAACGATGCCGAAGATCTTTCAGCAGAACGGTTATCAAACTGCTATTGTTGGAAAATGGCATTTACATTCTTATCCAACCGGCTTCGACTTCTGGAAGATCGTACCCGGCCAGGGTTTATATGTAGAGCCACGGTTCATTTCGATGAAAGGCGATACATCAACGTATCATGGTTATGCTACCGATGTAATAACCGATGAAGCTCTCCACTGGCTTGACAACCGGGATATGAATAAACCATTCGTTTTACATATTCATCATAAAGCGCCGCATCGTTATTTTTTAGCGCCGTTAAAATATATTGAACAATTTCATAGTAAGATATTCCCGGAACCTTCTACTCTCTACGTTGACACGGCCGGCCACGGTACTGCATGGCGATTACAAACAATGAGTATACAACGGGACATGAGATTGTGCAGCGACCTGAAAGTGGATCCAAAATATTTGATGGATATTCCCTGGCTTAAACCTGATTCGGCAGAGATCGTTTATTATCATGCTATTTTTAATCGTATCCCTGAACCGGACCGGAGCAGCATCAAAAAAATTTATGAAGAAAGAGGGAAGTTATTGCAGGAATTAAAACCTCAGGGAAAAGAATTGCTGAAATATAAATACCAGTGGTATATGCAGGATTATATGGCATGCGTAGCCTCCATTGATGAAAATGTTGGAAGAGTGCTTGACTACCTGGATAAAAACAACCTGGCAAAAAACACATTGGTTATTTATAACGGCGACCAGGGAATGTATTTAGGAGAGAATGGTTGGTTTGATAAACGATTCATGTATGATGTATCCATGCAGGCGCCGATGTTGATGCGCTGGCCCGGGGTAATAAAAGCCGGTTCGGTCAATACTTTTATGAGCCAGACCATCGACTACGCCCCTACTATGCTGGATGCGGCGGGAATAAAAGTTCCTGAATTTATGCAGGGCATAAGTTTGGTGGCTCCCTATATCCATAAAATAAAAATGGCGCCGCGGGATAATCTTTATTATCATTTTTATGAATTCAAAGCGGATCATTCTGTGTTAGAACATTTGGGAGTAAGAGGACAACGGTATAAGCTGATCTATTTCTATACGGTAAATGAATGGGAACTCTATGATCTGAAAACCGATCCGCAGGAACAGAAGAATCTTATTAAGTCAGCAAAGCATCAAAAAATAATGATGCAGATGAAAGAGGAATTAATGAAACTGAGAGATAAGTATGATGATCATGAACCTGCCGGTGAACTTCATTGATCTTTTGTTTGACCACAGATGAACGCAGGTCTTTCGTGTTATTTACTGTGATTTCATACCACACTTCTACTTAGCTATTTTCTGTGTTCATTTGTGTTTATCTGTGGCGGTAAATTCTCTGCGCCTCTATTGATATTTTTTATACAAAGAATACAAAACTTTTTCTGCAGCAGGCGTCATCTTCTTTGTCGTATCCTGTAAAAAATGTCTTTTGAAACCAACAATAGCCGCCATTGTATCTTTCAGATCATAACCAACGGTTCGAATAGCATTTAAATGATCGAAATGAGCCGGCACCTGCACATTCGTTGTATCATTCCACCAAAGTCCGAAACCTTTTTCATTTAATTGTTTCCAGGGAAATCGCCAGTTAGGATCGTTTTTTCTTGTCGGTGCAATATCTCCATGACCGATAAAATTGGCAGTTGGAATACTGTATGCTTTTTTTAAACGATCAAGTAATATCAGCAAACTATTTATCTGTGGCTCCGTAAAAACTTCAAAGCCGTTATTATCCAGTTCTATCCCGATACTTGATGAATTCAGGTCGGTTGTATTTCCCCATTTACTTACGCCGGCATGATGAGCCCGTAGCAGGTCGTTAAGCATATGGAAAACTGTTCCGTCCTTACAGATCACATAATGTGCACTCACCTGTGTGCGGGGCAACGTAAATGTTTGCAGGGTCTGTTCACAACTGTTTTGTGCAGTATGATGAATGATGACATAGTTAGCACGCCGCATCGACATATTCGTGGTGCCGACAAAATCGGTTGCATAATTCAACCCGGTCGAATCCCTTAACGGATATTCTACAAGCAGTTTTGCCAGTTCTTTGACCTGTTTATTATAGCTTTTATTGGTAGAAGCATATTTTCCTTCTGAACAACTGTATAAAATAATGATTGCAGAAAATAAGAATAGTAAAAGATATCTCATAATGAGATCAAAGATAGCAGGAAATGAGAACGCAGATAAGGCGGATTAAGCAGATGAGCGCAGATTTTATCCGTATATATCCGCCTGATCCGCGTCATCCGTGTTCTATCCTTATTCAAACTTGCGATACACCATATAGATCAGTTTTCTCACTTCTGCATTGATAGAAGTTGAATTCTCATTCATAAAATGTCTTTTGAAAGCTGCTAATGCCGAAGCCGGCGCAGAAATATCGTAACCGATTATTCTTAATCCCAACAGGTAGTCGAAATTTTCCGGCACCTGTACGCTGGTCGTATCGTCATACCATAAGCCAAAACCTTTTTCGCTTAAAGCTTTCCAGGGAAACAATATACTGGGATCGACTTTTCTTGTCGGCGCAATATCTCCATGCCCGATAAAATTGGACGCTGGTATTTTATACGTTGTTTTCAACCTGTCAAGTAAAACGGTCAGGCTGTTCATTTGTGCTTCCGGGAATGGCTGGTAGCCGTTATTATCCATTTCGATACCGATACTGCTTGAGTTCAGGTCCGTATTATTGCCCCATTTACTTTCACCGGCATGATGCGAACGTAAAAGATCGCTGAGCATATGATGCACCGTCCCATCCTTACAAATAACATAATGAGCGCTGGCTTCTCTTCCACCGGGTGTTGTAAATGCCTGCAATGTTTCTGCACAACTATTATTGGCCGTATGATGAATGACCACAAAATTCGGGCGGCGCAAACCCATATTCGGGGTTCCTACCCATTCATTAGCATAACTCAGGCCTGCCGAATCTTCTTCAAACGGATGTTTGAAAATTACTTTCGCAAGCGAATCGATCATCTTATAATAAAGTTGATTGGCCTTGCCATACTTTGCCAAAACCGATCCGATGCCGGCATTTGCCACTCCTTTTGAATTGACATCTTCTGCCGAATCCTTTGCGGTCAGCACTGTAGTTTTAAGTAAAGTTTCCTGGGGTCCATGTAAGGGGGCCTGGGTTTGGGCTGCAGCGGATACTATGAACCCGCAGGACAGTACAAAAAGAAAAAACCCTCTCAAAGGTCTTTGGGTGGCTTTCGGTAGCATCCTTAAAAATAATATTTTTATTTTCTTTGTTTGTTATAATGATGATAAATCCTTTTTTGAGGTTTTCCACCAGAACTTCTTAAACGGGGATTATACGGAGGGGCAGGACCCAGGTCCGCCGGTATAGCAGCTTTTTCAATTTCTTTTTCGAGTAATTTTTCGATCAATGCAAATTTGTTATGCTCTTTCTCTCCTATCAAGGTGTACGCCAGTCCATCGGCTTCGGCCCTTGCCGTACGGCCAATACGATGCACATAATCTTCTCCATCGGCGGGCACATCATAATTAATAACAAGGTCGATCGTATCAATATCGATACCACGGCTTAAAATATCAGTAGCTATCATCACGGGAATGCGGCCGGCTGTAAATGCGCCCAGCACACTTTCTCTTTCCGACTGTTCAAGATCGCTGTGTATCTCTGCTACATTTATTTTACCATACTTTAATTCTCTTGTTAATTGTTTTACCGATTGCTTGCGGCTGCAAAACACCAGTGCATTTTTATAAGGGGTCTCTGTTAATAATCTTTTTACCAATGTCAGCTTTTGCGCTTCGTACACCACAAATGCTTTCTGTACAATCTTAGCGGGTGGTTTGGAAATTGCAATATTGACCTCGGCCGGCTGATGTAATATTTTTCTTGCCATTTGCCTGATCTTATCCGGCATCGTAGCAGAGAATAATAAATTCTGCCGCTTAACAGGAAGAGCTTTCAGGATCTTATTGATATCATCCTGGAAACCCATGTCGAGCATACGATCGGCTTCATCCAATACTAGGAACTGCAACCCTTTAAAACTTACATAACCCATATTCAAATGTGCGATCATCCGGCCGGGAGTGCAAACGATGATATCGGCGCCCATTTGCAATGCCTTTTTTTCATTGATAAAGTTGTCGCCGTTATTACCGCCATAAATAGCAATAGAGCTAAGATGGGTGAAATAAGAAAGTCCTTCCACATGCTGCGATATCTGTATCGCCAGTTCTCTTGTAGGAACGATGATCAATGCGCCGGTACTTCCATCTACATGATTCTTCAGCAAGTTGTTCATGACCGGTAAAAGAAAAGCCGCCGTTTTTCCGGTACCTGTTTGTGCGGATGCGATCACATCCCTGCCTTCGAGAATAGGGGGAATTACCTGTTCCTGGACAGGAGTCGCCGTTTCATAGTTGGAAGCTTCGATGCCTTCTAAAATGTTGGGATGAAAATTAAAGTCTGTAAAGCGCAAGGTTGAATGTGTTTAAAGAAGGACGAAGGTAGTTTAAAAAATTATGAACCCGGCTGTATTACTACTATCAGCTTCGTTGCGTCGCACTCTTCAGGGTTTGGTAATTCTATTCAGCAAGTCGCTGATCTCACGACTACCTATTGATCTTCATTCAGAACTTAAATTGGTTGCGATTATTACTAAGAGCCCTATTGTCCTTTTGCCGGCGGCAGATCAGGGATCTTAAAATCCATCGGCTTATCATATTCCGGTAAATAAGAAATTTTTAGTAAAAAATCTTTCAGGTAGGCGATCAACTCTTCTGTCTCTTGCGGCGGCGTCATCGATCTGAAAGTTTTACTCTCTTTATTATATTCTATCATGATGGTTACAACAGGTCCATCGCAACAATATATTTCCGGAAATTTCAATGTATCCCAATCTACTTTCCGTAACAGATCAATTATTTTATTGTGATCCGCTTCGGTAAGCGATCCTTTGAATGATCCTGATTTGGCCGAATCGGCCTGTCCTTTTCCTTTATATACCTGCCGAACCAATTGTATCTGCCTGTTTTCATCCAGGCTCATTGTAAAACTTGGACATGTTCCGAAACAGGGAGAAGAATAAAAAGTGAAACCATGCAATTCAAAATTCTTTTTCTTGTCTTTCGAGTTTTGACAATTTATACCGTTACCAAAATAAACCGCCAGCATTGAGACCAGGATCCAGCTTTTCATTCTTTAATTTTTAAAGAGCCGATCACATATTCCTGCGGTATTGACCGCCTACTTCATATAAGGCATGCGTGATCTGGCCGAGTGAACAATATCTTACCGTTTCCATTAACTCCTCAAAAAGGTTGCCATTATTGATGGCAACAGCTTTCAACCGCTTCAGCATTTCGTCAGACTTATGTTCATTTCTTTCCCAGAATGACTGGAGATTGCCTATCTGTAATTCTTTTTCTTCGGTAGTACTGCGGATCACTTCGGTGGGCAAAATGGTAGGACTTCCTTTTTTACTGAGGAAAGTATTCACCCCGATCAATGGTAATTCACCGGAATGTTTTTGATGTTCGTAGTACAAACTTTCTTCCTGTATCTTATTTCGCTGATACATTCTTTCCATTGCACCCAACACACCGCCTCGTTCAGTGATGCGGTCGAATTCTTTAAGCACTGCTTCTTCAACCAGGTCGGTCATTTCTTCGATCGCAAAAGAACCTTGTATAAAATTTTCTGTTTTCGCCGAACCTAATTCCCTGTTAATGATCAATTGTATCGCCATCGCCCGGCGAACACTTTCTTCCGTCGGTGTCGTTATCGCTTCATCATACGCATTCGTATGAAGTGAATTGCAATTATCATAAATAGCATACAATGCCTGCAATGTTGTTCTTATATCATTGAAATCGATCTCCTGCGCATGCAAACTTCTACCGGATGTTTGTATATGATATTTCAGCATTTGGCTGCGCTTGTTCGCTTTGTATTTATACTTCATCGCTTTTGCCCAGATGCGTCTTGCTACTCTTCCTATCACACTGTATTCAGGATCCATTCCATTACTGAAGAAAAAAGAAAGATTAGGAGCAAAGTCATCGATATTCATTCCACGGCTTAAATAATATTCAACATAAGTAAACCCATTGGACAATGTGAATGCTAATTGTGTAATGGGATTTGCACCGGCTTCTGCAATATGATAACCGCTGATGGAAACAGAATAAAAATTACGGATTTTTTGCTCAATAAAATATTCCTGCACATCACCCATTAGCTTTAATGCAAACTCGGTTGAGAAAATACATGTGTTTTGCGCCTGGTCTTCTTTTAAAATATCCGCCTGCACCGTTCCTCTTACCTGCGATAATGCTTCTGCTTTTATTTTTTTATAAACATCGGCAGGCAACACATCGGCTCCGGATAAACCAAGCAATCGTAAACCCAAGCCATTATTGCCTGTTGGTAAAGCTCCTTTCAATTCTCCATTCTGTGGAATAACACGTTTTCCATCGATCCCTGTATAAGCCGGAAGTATCGCCGTTCTTATATTTTTCTTCAATGATCTTATTGACATCTGTCTTTAAGCTCATTATTCTTTAAAATATATTTTTCACATTGCTGATCGATGGCTGCATTCATAAAAAATGCCAGTAACATCGGCGCGGGCCCGTTGATCGTCATCGATACAGATGTCTTTGGATCGCAGAGATCAAAACCACTGTATAATTTTTTTGCATCATCGACAGTGGCGATACTTACGCCGCTGTTGCCAACCTTTCCATAAATATCAGGACGAGGATCGGGATCTTCTCCATACAATGTCACCGAATCAAATGCAGTAGATAATCGTTTCGCCGGCTGATCGACACTTACATAGTGAAAACGTTTATTCGTTCTTTCCGGTCCGCCTTCTCCCGCAAACATTCTTGTAGGATCTTCTCCTTCTCTCTTCAATGGAAATACACCGGCGGTAAATGGAAAACTGCCCGGAACATTTTCCTGCGATTGCCATTTTAAAATATCGCCCCAGTCTTTGTATTTAGGTAAAACAACTTTTGGAATCTTGGTACCGCTCAGGCTTTTTGTTGTCATCGGCAATTTGATCACTTTATCCCTGACGGTGTATTCATAAAAATCTTTTTGATATTCAGTTATTTTATTCGGCCAGTTTGTAATAAGTTTCCTGCTGACGGGAGTTAATTGCTCGGTATAAAAATCAATTTGTCTTTGTAAGGCCTCCCCAAGCCCCTCCGCAGGAGGGGTTTTAGACTCCGAACTTTGAAGAGTTTTTAAAACTCCATTAAGCTGATAAAGTTTTGAAGCAATAGCTGCCTGGTCATTTACCAACTGATCATAACCACGATTGTTCTCTGATATTTCAGAAAGATAGCGTACACGATTTGCCGGAATGACGGCCTGCGAAACTTTTGCCGTTTCTGCAAAATGGTATTCACCAAAGGTTGTTTTTGTTTTGATCTCTATTTTTTTCAATAACAATTCAAATAAATGATTGACGCCATCATCATTGAACTTGCTGGCCATAGTACCAATGATCGGGAGATCCTCGTCTTTAGCGGTGAATAGCTGGTGATTTCTTTTGTATTGTTTCTTTACATCTGCCAATGCATCCAATGCGCCGGCTTTATCAAACTTGTTGATGCAGACGAGGTCTGCAAAATCAAGCATATTTATTTTTTCAAGTTGTGATGCGGCTCCGTATTCCGGTGTCATCACATACATACTTACATCGCAATAATCAAGAATGCTTGCATCGCTTTGTCCTACACCCGCCGATTCCAAAATGATAAAATCAAAGCCCGCATCTTTACATATATCAATCGCTTCCTGTACGGCGCTGCTCAATGCTGTATTATCATCTCTTGTAGCGAGACTTCTCATATAAGCTCTCGGGTGAGAGATAGAATTCATTCTTATCCTGTCGCCCAACAAAGCGCCGCCCGTTTTCTTTTTAGAAGGATCAACAGAAATAACGGCAATTGTTTTTTCTAAAAAATTATTTAAGAACCGCCGGACTATTTCATCGGTAACGGAAGATTTACCGGCGCCGCCAGTTCCTGTAATACCGAGAACCGGGGGCTTATTAACCTCCGCAAGGGGAGCTTTCGAACCTGACAACTCAAGTAATTCCTTTAATTGTTCGGAGTAATCATCGCCATTTTCTGCTATGAAATTATTCTTGCAATCCGTCGTACATCTTTCACTTCGTCCAGTGGAAGTTTTCCGTTCCATTTAGGTTCTTCGAAAGCCCCTCCACCGGAGGAATTGGTGAGGCTACTTTGTTTAATTACATCTTCGATCATTCCTTCCAATCCCATCTTTCTTCCATCATCGGGGGAATAAATTCTTGTGATACCATATTTATGCAATTCATCTATTTCAGCCGGTAATATTGTTCCGCCGCCGCCGCCAAATATTTTAATATGCCCGCATCCGTTTTCTTCCAGCAGGTCTTTCATGTATTTAAAAAATTCCACATGCCCGCCCTGGTAACTGGTGATGGCAATGCCCTGCACATCTTCTTCAATAGCTGTTTCAACAATTTCTTTTACGGAACGGTTATGGCCCAAATGAATGATCTCTGCGCCCTTGCTTTGCATGATCCGGCGCATGATATTGATAGCGGCATCATGCCCGTCAAAAAGACTGGCAGCAGTAACAATACGAACTTTATTTACAGGGATATAGCTCATAAATAACAAGCTTTCAAGCCGGTATAATCAAAGTTAGTTAAAAGGCTGTTTTCATTGCCAATTTTCTCAGGCAACAAGCATAAGCTTCAAATCTGGTATTTTTGCCGCATGCAGCAAATCCTCGAAGGTATCGGCGGTTTATATAAAAAATGGAAAGGCACAGATGCCGTATCTGTTGATGTGTTACCGCAAAGCGGAAGCGAACGCCGTTATTTTCGTCTGCATGGTAAAGAAGGATCTGTCATTGGTACTTATGGCGCCAATATCCAGGAGAATGAGACCTTTATTTATTTTTCAAAAAATTTCAAAGAAAAACAATTAGCAGTTCCGGAAATATATGCACTCAGCGATGATGGCATGTTTTACCTGCAGGAAGATCTTGGAAATGTTTCTTTATTGGATCATCTCGAGTCAAAAGGTTTTACCGAAGAAGTATATCATCTTTTCAAAAAAAGTTTAGCAACGCTGGCACAACTGCAGGTAAGCGGCGACGATGGACTTGATTATCGTTATTGTCTTACCAATAAAGAATTCGGCAAACAAGCTATCATGGCCGATCTTCTTTATTTCAAATATTATTTTCTCGACGCATTACGCAAGCCTTATGATAAACAAAAACTGATCGACGATTTTGAAGCATTGAGCAATTACCTGACGCATACAGAATATAAATATTTTATGTTCCGCGATTTTCAAAGCCGGAATATTATGATAAAAACCTCCCCTGACGGGGGAGGTTTGGAGGGGGCCGCTATTCACTTTATCGATTACCAGGGCGGCATGAAAGGTGCACCACAATATGATGTGGCTTCGATGCTGTGGCAGGCAAGAGCCAATCTTCCTGATGCATGGAAAAATAATTTGCTGGAAGATTATATGACCAGTTTCGAAAATATCATTGGACAGCCGATCGACAGAACTGTTTTTCGCAGCCAGTACAATGGTTATGTATTGATAAGATTGTTACAGGTATTGGGTGCATATGGTTTCCGCGGATTGTTTGAAAGAAAAGCGCAGTTCCTTACAAGTATCCCTTTGGCGCTTCGCAACCTGAGAGAATTTTTCAATAGTCAAAACATCGGCATCTCCGTTCCTGAATTCAAAAAAGTACTGGATATGTGTGTGGCCGATGAAGTGATCCAGCAATTCACTCCCACGCAAGCCAATGAACAAACTCCATTGGTTGTAAAGATCAATAGCTTTTCTTACCGCAAAGAAATACCGAAGGATGACAGTGGCAATGGCGGCGGGTTTGTATTTGATTGCCGCGGCATTTTAAATCCCGGAAGGATCGACAGTATGAAAACACAAACCGGAAGGGATAAAGATGTAAAAGATTTTTTAGAGCAACAAACCAAAATGCCCGAATGGCTGAACAGTGTATTCGATATTGTTGACATCACCGTAGAAGAATATATCAAACGGGGATTTGAAAGTTTGATGGTCAGTTTTGGTTGTACCGGCGGACAACACCGCAGCGTGTATGCTGCCGATGCCATGGAAAGACATTTAAGGAATAAATTCAAAGTGAAGATCGAATTGAGGCATTGTGTGCAGGATGCCTGTAACTGGATCAACCCTTTGCCTGAAAAAAAATAATTTACCCGGCTTCAGTACCCTGATCGGCTTTCGTTGCGACGCTCCGTTCATCGTTCTGTCCGCTACTCAACAAAAAGAATTGAACCATATAGACGCATGAACAGGATAGAAATGGTATAAGTTCTATGCGGTAAAAAAAAGATATGCAAGCAATGATCTTTTCTGCCGGACTCGGCACACGTTTTAAACCCTGGACGGATAAACATCCAAAGGCCCTGGCAATAGTAAATGGAAAAACATTGCTCCGGCGAAATATCGAATACCTGCAGCAAAACGGAATAAAAGATATCATCGTTAACGTTCATCATTTTGCGGAGCAAATTGAAATGGCGATCGTAGAAAATGATGGTTGGGGAAGCAATATACTGGTCAGCGATGAAAGAGATGAACTACCGGATACCGGCGGAGGATTATTAAAAGCAAAAGAACTTTTTGATCCGGGCGAAAGATTCATCACCTGTAATGTGGACATCCTCACCGATCTTGATATCAGTAAACTGATCGCTTTTCATGAAGCAAATAAAGCATTGATCAGTTTTGCTGTCACCGGTCGCAAAACATCCCGTTATCTTTTATTCGATGAAAGCAACCGGCTTTGTGGCTGGAGAAATACCAAAACCGGCGAAGAAAAACCCCCTGGTAAAAATATTCTTAACGGAGAGTCCTCAACCCCTGAAGGGGAGGTACGGAAAACAGTCATTAATTGAAAAGGCATATAGTTGTGTTGTTGTTTTTGAATATGATATCTTCCGGTTAATGGAAGAAAATGGTTTTAACGGAAAATTCTCATTGATCGATGTGTATTTGAAACTGGCACCGGATCATCTTATCATGGGCTACGATCATTCGGGTGATAGATTTGTAGATGTTGGCAAGCCTGAATCGGTGTCGGTTGCGGAAGCGATATTTTCGTGAATCGGCAATCGTCAATCGTAAATGGTTTCCGCATATTGAAGAGCAGTAAAGGGAATGAATATTTGGACCGGCAGACTCCTATTCACGATTTACCATTGACCATTCACGATTGACGACTCTTGTTTTCCATAAAGAATTGTAAATACATTTAAACGGCATCATCATTGCTCCCTTTTGAACTATCTTTCAGTCCACAAACACACATAAATCATATGAAGAAATTTGTCCTTGGCTTTTTAAGCCTGTTTTTATTCATGGGTTTGTTTGCCCAGTCAAAATTTGACAACAAAGAAGCATTCAATCCCCAATTCTATCCTTATCCCGGTAATGAAGTTCGTACTGCCAGCGGCGAACCCGGTTCCAAATACTGGCAGAACAGGGCCGACTATAAGATCAGTTGCGTCCTCGATACTGTTCAGCATACAGTAAGCGGTGATGTTGACATTTTTTATACTAATAACAGCCCGGAGAATTTAAAATTCCTTTGGCTGCAACTGGATCAGAATATTTATAAAAAAGATTCCCGTGCGTCGGCTACAACAACAGAAGCCGGCGGCCGTTGGGCCAATGCAAAATTCACGGATGGTTATGTTATCAAATCCATTTCTGCAGAATACAATGGAAAAACATATGTGCCTAAAAACATTACTACAGATACAAGAATGCAGGTTTGGTTACAGGATGCAGTAAAATCAGCCGGAGGAAAAATAAAACTGTCTATCAAATTCGAATTCATTATTCCTGCACGTGGCACCGACCGCATGGGACAATTAAAAACAAAGAATGGTATCGTGTATGAAGTGGCGCAATGGTTTCCCCGGATGTGTGTATATGATGATATCCAGGGATGGAATACCTTACCTTATTTAGGCGCCGGAGAGTTCTATCTTGAATATGGGGATATTGATTTTTCGATCACGGCTCCTTCCAGTTTGATCGTCGTTGGTTCCGGTGAATTGACCAATCCGCAGGATTGTTATACCGCCGAACAAATGAAAAGATGGAACGCTGCTAAAACAAGCGAAAAGACAGTTGTGATAAGAAGCGAAAAAGAAGTCGCCGATAAAAGTTCAAGACCATCTTCTGCTACCAGCACATGGAAATTCAAGATCACCAATACAAGAGATGTTGCATGGGCGGCTAGTCGTGCCTTTGTACAGGATGCAGCGAAAATAAATTTACCCAGCGGAAAAAAATGTATGGCGATCAGTGTATATCCTGCTGAAAGTATGACCAGGGATGGTAAACCCATCAAAGACGGCTGGCAACGATCAACAGAAATGGTAAAAGGTTCGATCGAACATTACTCTTCCAAATGGTTCGAGTTCCCTTATCCTGCAGCTACCAATGTAGCCGGCACAGTAGGTGGAATGGAATATCCCGGTATTGTGTTCTGCAGTTCCGGCGATTCTGGCGCAAGTTTGTGGGGAGTGACCGATCATGAATTTGGTCATACATGGTTCCCGATGATCGTTGGCAGCAATGAAAGAAAATATGCATGGATGGATGAAGGCTTTAATACATTCATCAATGGTCTTTCTACAGAAGCTTTTCATAATGGAGAATTCAATGAAGCCAGTTTCTTTGGCGATCCGAATACTTCCGGTATGGTAAAATATACTTTCGGGGAAAATATGGATGGACTGTATAATATTCCTGAAGTGATACAGCAGGATAATCTTGGCGTGGCCGCTTATTTGAAACCATCTCAAATGCTGAATAGTTTAAGAGATGTGATACTGGGCAAAGAAAGATTTGATGCTGCATTCCGTGAATACATAAACCGCTGGGCCTTCAAACATCCTACGCCATGGGATTTTTTCCATACAATGGAAAATGTATCCGGCGAAGATCTTAGTTGGTTCTGGAGAGGATGGGTTTTCAATACCTGGAAACTCGATCAAACAGTAAAAGGAGTTAATTATAAAGACAATAAACCGGAGAATGGCGCTGAGATAACGATCGAAACATTGGAAAAAATGCCGATGCCTGTAACGGTATTGATAAAAGAAACCAATGGTAAAGAACAACGGATAAACCTGCCGGTAGAGATTTGGCAGCGTGGCAGTGAGTGGACCTTTAGTGTAGCCACCACGAGTGAAATAAAAGAAGTGATACTGGATCCTGATAAAAAATTACCTGAATGGAACCGGGAGAATAATACATGGAAGAAGAAAGGATTTTAGATAATAACTAAAAACTAATAGATAAAAGTTAAGCGTCCTGTATGTGGACGCTTTTTCTTTTACACGCAAAAACTTTTAGTTTTTTAGTTTTTAACTGCTATCATACTGATCTCTACATTCACAAATCTTGGTAAAGCAGAAACCTGTACGGTTTCCCTCGCCGGGAATGCTGAATTAAAATATTTTCCATAAACCTCGTTCATTGCGCTGAACTGGTTCATATCTGTAATGAAGATGGTTGTTTTTACCACATGACTGAAATCCATGCCTGCTTCGTGCAAAATATTTTTGAGGTTATGCATTACCTGGTGCGTCTCTTCCTGTATATCTTTATTCTTCAGGTTACCGGTGGCCGGATCAATACAAACCTGTCCTGAAGTGAACAGCATATTGCCCGTTAAGATGGCCTGGCTGTAGGGACCGATCGGTGATGGTGCAGAAGAAGTGGCGATGATGGTCTTACTCATTTTATAAATTAAGAACAGCGAATTTAGCTTTATACATTTTCTTTGCAAAATGAATATTGTTGTTATAACAAATAATGACTTAAGACAAGAATTGCTGGCGCAAGGCCTGCAAGACGATATAACTGTTCAGTACACAGAAGAAATTACTGCTATCGATAAAGCGGGCTGTTATATAGATCTTTTATTTCAGCCCCGTGAAAAACGCATACATGAATTAAAACAACTGCAGCCGGCTTTGATCATTGTTAATGCTGTTAGCACAACAAATAGCGAGCTGCCTGCAGGTTTTGTTCGTATCAACGGGTGGCCGACTTTTTTGAAAAGAATAATTGTGGAAGCCAGCGTGAACGATGATGAAATAAAAAATAAAACAGAAAAGATATTTTCTTCTTTGGGAAAAAAAGTTGAGTGGGCGCCGGGTATTCCGGGTTTTGTTACGGCAAGAGTTGTAAGCATGATCATCAACGAAGCTTATTTTGCATTGGATGAAAAAGTAAGCAGCCGGGAAGAAATGGATACAGCTATGAAACTCGGCACCAATTACCCGTATGGTCCTTTTGAATGGAGTAAAAAGATCGGTTTGCAAAATATTTATGAATTACTTGGATCACTTTCAAAATTAAATGCCCGTTACGAGCCTTCCCTTTTATTAAAACAGGAGGCGATGCGATCATGAGTCTTATCCTGAATATCGATACTGCACTGGATACTGCTTCTGTTTGTTTAGCAAAAGAAGAACAGGTACTGCAATTTTCTGTCAACAAAGATCAGAAGGATCATGCCGCATGGCTGCATAGCTGCATTGCTGATCTTATGCAAAAGGCAGGACACGAGATCAAAGATCTCGATGCAGTTGCGGTAAGCATTGGCCCCGGTTCTTATACCGGGTTAAGAGTTGGATTAGCAGCAGCCAAAGGATTTTGTTATGCATTAGATATCCCGCTGATCGCCGTCAATACTTTAAAGTTGATCGCCTTTGCCGCAAAAGATGAAGCCATTGATCTTATCTGCCCGATGATCGATGCAAGAAGAATGGAAGTATTTACTACAGTCTATGATAAAAATTTTGAGGAAAAAATTCCCCACCAGGCATTGATACTTGATGAAAATAATATTGATCAATTATTTTTATCTGGTCATATTCTTTTTTGTGGTAATGCGAATAATAAAATAAAGCCTTTTATATCAGCCAAGCATGCATCTTTCAGTGATTCAATAGCCAATGCAACTCATCTTGCTCAATTATCATCTGTGTTATTCGTCAATAACCAATTCGCCAACCTCGCTTATTGTGAACCTTTTTATTTAAAAGAGTTTTATTCCACTGCTCAAAAAAGTTAAACTTCACTTGTATATAAATATTTATTTCAAATAAATATACATCGGAGTTAATTTTGCAGTTTATTTCTAACACATCTGAAACTATGAATAACTATTCTCTTCTACTCAATACGTCACAGGACACGGAAGCACCGCTAAAAATAGACCTGCTCAATACAAAAAAGGCAGCGCTTGTGTTACGGGCCATCAATCATAAATTACGTCAGCAGATGCTGAAAATAATTGATGAGCATGAAAAAATAACGGTGACCGAGTTGTACCAGAAATTAATGCTCGAACAATCCGTGGCTTCCCAGCACCTCGCCATTTTACGTAAAGCCGGTTTTGTAAAAACCAGCCGGGATGGCAAGTTCATCTACTATTCGGTGAACCTCAACAGGGTGCAGGAGATCAACCGTTTTGTAAACGACCTGTTGCGTTAATTTTTTCCTTTATAGTAACTCATTTGATCCGGCAATAAGCCTGTTTTATTTTTAATCAGGTAAATTTGTGCTTCAAACATTCGAGCTATGTTTATTAAGCAATTATATACCGGCTGCCTGAGTGAAGCCGCTTATTATATTGAAAGTAACGGCGAGGCCGCTATTATAGATCCGTTGCGTGATATCGATGCTTACCTCCAATTGGCCAATGAAAGAAAAGCAAGGGTCAAATATATTTTTGAAACACATTTTCATGCTGATTTTGTAAGCGGGCATATCGATCTTTCCAAAGCTACCGGTGCCCCGATTGTTTACGGTCCCAATACTGTTACAAAATTCCCCGTGCATGTAGCAAAAGATGGCGAAACTTTTTCGATCGGCGACCTTACATTGAAAGTATTGCATACGCCGGGGCATACAATGGAATCAAGTTGTTATTTGCTGAAAGATGAGAATGGAAAAGATCATTGTGTATTCACCGGCGATACATTATTTGTCGGCGATGTGGGTCGTCCCGATCTTGCACAGAAGGGAGCAGAAATAACTATGAATGATCTTGCAGGTATCATGTTTGACAGTCTTCATGCAAAAATTTTTCCCTTAGCGGATGAAGTGATAGTTTACCCGGCACATGGTCCCGGTAGTTCCTGCGGAAAAAATCTTGGTCCCAATACATTCAGTACTATTGGCGAAGAAAAACAATCGAATTATGCATTAAAGGCTGCTACTAAAGAAGAGTTCATCAGATCTGTTACAGATGGCATTGCAGCGCCGCCACAATATTTTCCTATCAATGCAAAAATAAATAAGGAAGGCTATAGCAGTTTAGATGATGTACTGCTGAAAGGCATGAAAGCTTTGTCCGTTCCCGCATTTAAAGATCTTATTACTGGCGATACGATCATTCTGGATACAAGAAGAGCAACTGTTTTTACCGGGGGTTTTGTACCCGGTTCTATCAGCATTGGTTTGGAAGGACGTTTTGCTGAATGGGCGGGCAGTATCCTTTCTTTTGATGCACCGGTATTGCTGGTTACTGACCCGGGAATGGAAAAAGAAACAATTGTTCGATTAGCAAGGGTTGGCTTTGATAAAGTGAACGGTTATCTTGATGGCGGATATGAAGCATGGAAAAATGCCGGCGAAAACATTGATATGATCATCGATGTGGAAGCTGATGAACTGATGATGGATATTCCGCATGATCAAAACCTTGTAGTGCTCGATGTTCGCCGCACTACCGAATATGCCGATGGTCATTTAAAAGATGCAGTGAATATTCCGCTTGACAATATGACCGATCCCGGGACGCTTGCTAATATTGAAGAAGAACAAAATCTTTATGTTCATTGCGCCGGTGGTTACAGGAGTGTAATTGCTGCTTCTATATTAAAAAGACAGGGCATCCACAATTTAAGAAATGTAGTAGGTGGTTGGGGAAAGATAAAAGAACAGGAGAAAGCCGATATCGTTAAAGAGACGAGTGTGCTGAATTAAGATCACGGATTACACGGATAGAATGGATGTAAGGATTAGATCTCCTACTCATAAAGGATCCGTAATCAGCCATTAGATTTTACAGATGTTTTGCATCCGTGTTAATCCTTCTACTCAATTAATCCGTGATTGTATCCATTCATTTAATTCCGGCGAACTCTCACAACTGATAATAGCAGCATATCTTGATCTTGTTCCATTATGCACGCCTACATGCCAGAGTCGTTGAGAATCCACTACAAAATGTGCGCCTTGAGGCATGGGTACTCTTGCCTCCGATCCTTTGATCGGTAAATTATTTTCATCACTATCATACAATAACATATAGCTGTCCGGGTTATCCGTCAATTCGATCCACATTCTTACTACCCAGCCTTCGTCTTCAGGATTCAACCGGTTATTATCATCACGATGAACAGAGCGGATGGCCTGGTCATGATCTTGCGGTTCGAGTCTTATTACTCTCACCCTGCCGAAATTAGCAGGGATGGATCTTATATATGCCATCAGGTTAGGACATCCTTCCGAATTAGGAGTGAAGATGGCATCCTTATCTGTTTTTCCATTTTCCCAAAATCCTTTACACTCATTGGTGCCATCGCAGGAAGCCAGCGGAGCAAAATTGGTATCACCGCCACTTTTCCAATCCATATAGGTCAGGTTTTCCCATTCCGATGCAGGGATGCTGGAAAGATCCACCGGTTTCATGATCACAAAACCTTTCTCTTTCATTACCGGCATGCGGTAATGACCTGTTTGCAGCGGGATCTTTACGGACCAGTGTTCACTGTGCGGCCAGAAGATCGTGGGAGTAGGAGAAGACATACTTTATAATTAGATTAATAATAATTGAGTGCTAAAGTAGGAAATATCGGCTAACAGGTAAATAACAATTGCTGTTAAAAAAAGGAGTTTTACGGGGACAGTGAAAACACCTGCACAATTTTGGTTAAACCACCCTTTCCCATTATTTTCACTTGAGTGACTTTTAAAGTCATTAATAATTTAACAACCACTAAATTTTTGTTTATGCCAACCCTCAAAGTAGAAGTTAAAACAAATGAACACCGGATCTACACCATTGGGAAACCCCACAACGTTAATTCAGTAGCTTTTAAATTCGTCGAAAAAACTGTTGCCGGAAAGAAAAGAATGTTTTTTGAGTACACCAAAGATGGCGTGGTAAAAGAAATTGACCTTGGTGATTCAAAGATCCCCCCCAGTATCGACTAAGGGCTGGGAAAAGGAATAATATTTTTTGATGAATTCATCCCAGTTCGACACTTTGGTAAAAGGGCTGGGGAGAATGTCCTTGCTGTAGTAAGCACAATTTCCCCAGACATTTTCACTGCTTGAAAACGGTTGCTCTTCCGGGAAGTAAAGAGAAATACCGGATATCCCATATTTTTTTTCGTGCGCCTGGTCATGCTCCAGGTATAAGCTCCCGATAAATTTTTTGTACACAATTCTTCTAAGCCTGATCTTATACTGAAAGTGAATGTATCTCAGTTGTATCGACGTTCTGAATGTCTTTGACAGCATCCTGAACCAATTGCCCATGTCTACCATATCATAACTGTTTACCTGGTCGGTTTCGGTAACAGACTCCATATGTTTTGTCCTGATCTGCCTGAATGTTTCTATAGAATTTTCCTGCATCAGGGGAAGAGTGTGAGTGAGAGATTTTCCAAGTATCCGCAATAAACTATGATAGTTGGCAAGCCTGTTAATGAATAATGTAGAAGCTTCCAAATATTGTTTCGCTTCGGGGTCATTCTCATATTTTTTTACATAGTCTGTTACAATACTTGATAAGAGATTCCTGGTGCTGATCGTTGGATTTTTTTCAAATGTCTCAAAAAGTTTATCATATGCATAGCCAAACCAATACATCTTCGTTTCCGGGGCAACCAAATATTTTGTGACCTCTTTCAGGATATAACCTGTATCAAACAACTGCATGTTACAGTTCATCATTAAAATAAACTCAAGCTTGTCTTTTCCCAATGACTTTTTTATAACATCTCTCAACTCCCATATCCAAACAATTTCAAGATTTTTACAAACAAAGGGCGGTTCTTTTGCGGCCCTGAGCCTAAGATCGTCCAATGCACTAAGTTTTTTTAGGCCCGCTTCATCTCCAACATTAAAATGAAATTTCTTGATCTCTTCACCCTGGTCGATAGTAAAAAGCATATTGTTACGAACAACCACTATTTCTTTTTCAGAGGCCGGGACGATATCCGGTTTGAAGGAGAAAACAAATTTGTCCCGCTTTTCTCTTATGATCGGGCTATCTTCTTTGTTGATTCCAAATCCGGCACCGTGAGACCAGGAAAGAAGTGCTTTTCTTTTTGCTTTGCCGGCATATTTGGAAAAGACAAAATCAAATGCCTGCTTCCACGCATCGGGCAATTGAGGGTCTATGCTGCAATCGACAGGGTCTAAAACAACTCTTCCTGTTGCTGATCTCTTTAATTCAGAAAGTTCTAAACGAAAAAAAACTTTCAGGTCACGGCCATCGATCACTTCCTGTCTTCGAAAATCCCTTAACACGAATATCTTATTTTGGCCGGGTCCAAATTTTTTGATTTCAGTTATTAATTTATTAGATTGCTCTATTCCGAAATCAATCTCATGTATAAATACCACAAGCAGCCATTCGAATTCCTTTTTCTTTTTCATTTTTTAAAAAAATTTATACTTACCGGGATATTTTTTTTTATACAATCACAAACATTCGCACAGGAAACACTAAAACTAAATATCAGGCATTTTTCGCAAAAACAAGGACTCGGCGGTATAAATGTTAGAAAGATCATCAAGGATTCCAAAGGTTTTATTTGGGCCGGTACACAGGATGGGCTTTACCGGTTTGACGGGAAATATTTCCAGGAATACAATAAGTTGCTCGACAACAACCACACAATTTCCGGTTCTGATATCAGGGATTTCGCAATTCATAACGATACATTATGGCTTATCAGTTCTTTTGGCGGGATAAATGCAATTAATACAAGCAACGGCAATGTTTTCTTCTCATGGAATCAGCAGGTGGATAGTGTTCTGAAAAATGTTTTTTTTTCCTCGCTGCAGATCGATAACGACCGGCTTTTCCTTAGCGGCAGTGATGGATTATATACAATGGACCTCAAAAAAAGAAAGGTCAGCAAATTCCCGGTAAAAGCAAATGGAGGATATATAAATACTTCCGGTATCTCACAATTATTTCTTTCGCCCGATAAACAGCTTTGGCTTTTTACAGCTTTCGAAGGTGTGATTATACTGAACACCGAAAACATGAATTTGGTATCGCGGAAAAAAACACAAGCCGTCGCTACTTATTCTGCAACCAGCCTGCGTGCGGGAACTGTGTTAACCGGAACGGATAAAGGTCTTATTGAATATACTCTTGATCAAAAAGAGATCCTGATCGGCCAGGGTAAGATCCGCGATATTCCCGGCGCCGATGGCAATATATACGCCGTTAAAAAAGATAAGCTGGGTAATATTTGGTTCGCGACAAAAAACAATTTAATAAGATACGACCCCGCTTCCGCTTCGTATAAAGTAGTTGTAGAGAATAAGATCATGGAGGAAGGACCATGGACCAGTTCTATATTCGAAATATTTTTTGATGATACGGGATACATTTGGCTCGGATCGCAGGAAGGGTTGGCTTATGCAGACCAGGATCCGCTGAAATTTTCCGCTTTTTATAAATCACCCGATTCAAAAGCAATACTTACACATTGTTATTCGATATTTCCCGATTCCGATTCATCGGCTTATGTTTCTGCTGAGAATGGTTTCTATTCCGTTAATATAAAAACAGGGATCATTCATGCGATCGACAATACAAAGACGTATTTTTTTTCTTTTACAGATCATCAAAATAACCTGGTCGCTTCATCAATAGAAGGATCTGTTATAATACAGAAAGGAAAACAAATTCCTATTTCAAAAGTTTACCCGGAATTTTCATCTTTGTCCTCTCCTGTTTTCAACAGCTGTATCTCAATGGGAGATTCTGTTTATATACTCGGCACCCAGGATGAAAGAGGTTTGGTTATATGGAATTATAAAAGGAAAAAAGTTTCCTATGTTTCAGAGAATTCGCCGGGATTAAAACTTTCCAATAACCTGGTCAATACAATATACAGATCGGGTTCCGGCGATATTTGGATACTTACGGACAAATCGATCATGTTATATGATCTTACGAAAAACACTATCAGGGATCTGAATATCTATGACCCTGTTTCACAGAAAAACTATACCATTTTTTTTGATATAGCCGAAACCGAAAAATATTATTTCCTGGCCTCTTATAGTAACGGTATCGTTGTTATTGACAAGAACTATGATTTTATTCGTGAGATCTCTACCCACCAGGGTCTTTCTAATAATTGTATTTACCGGTTATTTAATATTAATAATAAGACCCTTATCGCAACAAGCAATAACGGCCTTTCTGTTATTGACCTTAGCACCTATGCAATAAGAAGATTTTATGAAGAAAGCGGGCTGCATTCAAATTCATTCGAGGAACTGAGTGGCAGTTACGGAAAAGAGAAGATCTTTGCAGGTGGAAAAGGCGGTTTTACGATCATTTTTCCGGATGCACTTATAAAACAAAAAAATCCTCCCCAATTATGTATCAAAAATATTAATATCCTTACCAGCAGGAAAACACTTGATACCAGCGATACCGATATTACAAATATCAGTATCCCTGATAACGCCCTGCAAATATCAATTCTCCTGTCTCCCATCAATTATTCTAATCCTGAAAGAACAGAAGTTTATTATCGTATAACTGAGCAGGGGGGAAAATGGGGTCGCTTATCAGCCAACAATGTTCTTACGCTTATTGGTCTTCCTCCAGGTACTTATCATTTGCAAATACAAGCTTTTAATGAAGATGATGTTCCCGGCGAGATCAAAGAACTCACCCTTGTCTTCCTTCCCAAATGGTACCAGACCTTGTTGTTCAAGTTTTTGGTTGTTGCCATCCTGATGACCTGTGTTTATCTTTTATACCGGATGCGCATCAATCAATTTAAAAAAGAAAAAAAGATACGCAGCCGGCTTGCCAGCGACCTGCATGATGATCTTGGCAGTACTATGAACAGCGTAAAAGTGTATGCCAGCCTGGCAATAATGGAAAAGCAGGCTGATAAATATCTTCCCCTGATAAAAGAAGGAACACAGGATGCGATCACCGGTATCAGGGATATTATCTGGGTACTGGATGACAGGAAAGACACTATTGAAGATCTTCTTGCCCGCATCAATGCATTCGCTTCACCAATTTGCGATGCGAATGCTATCCGGTATAAACAAGAGATATCTGATAATGCAAGAGATCATAAACTGGGACAGGAAGAACGGCGAAACCTTTATATGATGATGAAAGAAGCTATTAACAATGCCATAAAATATTCGGATTGTAAAAATATAGCGATCGATATATCCGTCGCAAAAGGAAAAACATCGATCCAAATAAAAGATGACGGCAAAGGTTTTGACAGCACAAAACCCAACGAGGGCAATGGCTTAAAAAATACGCAGCGAAGAGCAAAAGAAATAAGATACAGGGCCGTGATAGATTCTTCTGCCGGCAATGGCACTTCCGTTCTTTTTCAAAAGGTCTAATTGACCTGCACTAAGCCATGCTTAATGGCAAATAAGACCAGGCCAACCCTGTTCTTAATATTCAATTTTTCAAACAGGTCGTCACGGTAGCCATCAATAGTTCGCGGACTCAGGTGCATATTTTGAGCGATCTCTTTATAGGTCATTTCAGTACTGGCGAGTTTTAAAAATTCCATCTCTCTGTCATTCAGGTCAAGCATTTGACGGGTACTATTATTCGGCTCTTCCATTTTATAAATGGAATGAAGCAATTTTCCTGTCACCAGTTCAGAATAATGCACTCCTTTGGTCATTACATCATCGATAGCTTTTTTTAATTCCGTCGGCTCGGCTCCTTTTAATATATATCCCTTTGCACCACATCTCAGCATCCGGATGATAGCATTCTCATCATCGTACATACTAACGGCCAGCACTTTTACCAATGGTTGATTTTGCCTTAACCATTCTGTTGTGTCATAACCATCAAGTCCTGTCATATTGATATCCATCAATACAATGTCCGGAGGATCATTCTTATCCAGTTTCCTGATGAGTTCATTTCCATCGCTGCATTCAAATACTACTTCGTAACCGAGATTTGCAACAAGACCTGCCAGCCCGTTCCTTAGCAATACATGATCGTCCGCTAATGCTACTTTTATTTTGTCCATAACCTTTAATTGATTGGCACCTCTAATTTAATCCTTCTAACGTCATGCCCTTTGGTTTTTATTTGTAAGCGGCCTCCCAATAATTCAGCCCTGTCAAAGATCGTCAGGTCAAAAAAACCGGATGCATCTTTTTTATTTTTTTCCCAGGTCATTTCGCCAGAATAGGTAACAATAAAAATTATTTTATTTTTATCCTGGTTTATGGTTGCAGAAACGATCTTAGCGGGTTGATGTTTGTCAAGCATAGAGATTATTTCCAGCAATATCCCGAATACGATCAGCCCTTTTTCACCTCTTATATCATCGGTAACCTTTATTGTATCATCAATAAAACAGGTGGCTTCGGGAAATTTGACCCTGATCTCTTCGCTTATAACTTTATAAAAGCCATAACCACTTATGATCTCCTCTTCCGGGTAAAACAACCTGCACATACTCCGTAATTCATTGATCGTTTTACCCACCATTTCACCAGAGGAATCGATCGTTTCAGTGGCGCTTGATTCGAAACCCAGTTGTAATGTAGAAAGCTTGACCCGTATCAGGCTTAACATTTGCCCGATATTTTCATACACTTCCTTTACCACTGTTCCCAAATAATGTTCCCGGATCTTTAATCGTGTCCGTAACACTTCATACTGGTACAATAAAGTTCCATACTGCTCACGGTAAGACATACTGCAATTTGTATAATCCCCTGTTTTCAAAAAACGGGAAAAACACCTTAATGTGTTAGAGTAATCTCTTATTATTAAGATCGAACCTAATATCAAACAGTAACGATGCTGTTTTTAATAGCGTACAATACCAGGCCTGTCCTGCTTTTTATGTTCAGCTTTTCAAAAAGATCATCCCGGTAGCCATCAATAGTGCGAGGACTAAGGCTCATTTGTTCGGCAATTTCTTTATATGTTAATTCTGTAGCAATAAGTTTTAGGAATTCGATCTCTCTCGCCGTGAGGCTTTCGTCAACAGGAATATCTTCGTTAGGGCTATCTATTATGCTGCGCATCAGGCGGCCGGTAACCATTTCTGAATAATAAAAACCTTTTGTCGCCACTGATTCTATGGCGGCTTTCAATTCAGAGGGATGAGAATCTTTAAGCACATAGCCTCTTGAGCCTTTCTTCAGCATTTTGATGATGGCATCTTCTTCGTCATACATGCTCAGGGTTAATACTTTTACATCGGGTAGGTTTTTTTTGATCCATGTCGCCGTTTCATAACCATCCATGTGCTTCATATTAATATCGAGTAATACAATATCTGGTATTGAAGAGGTCTTTATCTTCTCCACAAACTCTTTTCCATTATCTGCTTCGAATAATACATTGTAGCCGGATTCTTTAAGCATTCCGGCCAGGCCGTTGCGAAGCATCACATGATCGTCTACCAGTACAATGTTTCTTGTTTCCATTTTATTTTATTTGGTGGCTTGTTGATCGTTCACAAAAGGTAAAGTAATTTTCACAATCGTGCCTTGCCCTGTACTGCTGCTCATGTTAAACTCGGCACCGATCAGTTTGGCCCGGTTATTCATATTGCGGATGCCGAGCCCGAAATCATTTTTCATTTCGTTATTCAAAGCTGTGAGGTCAAATCCTTTCCCATTGTCGGTAATTTCCAGTTCGAGTTGTTCATCACTGTAATTAGCCGATACTTTTACCGTTTGCGCATCGGCATGTTTGATAATATTATGCAGCGCTTCCTGGACAATACGGAAAAGGATCAATTCTTTTTGAGGTTCCAATTGTCTTGAGTTACCGGTAATTCTAAAAGTCGTTTTATGTGAATCGGTTTTACTGATCACATCCAATTCGGTTGCTATTGCTTTGATCAGGCCGATGGCAGTTATGTTATCGGTATTGAAACTTTTAGAAAGATCCCGAAGGTCATTGATGGCTTTGCTTACTTGTGTGAGTGTATTATTGATCTTTCCCTGTAATTGTTCCGTTTTTGTTACGTCCATTGTATTCAGGTTCAGCTTGGCAAGACTAAGGACCTGGCCTACGTTATCATGAATTTCCTGGGAGATATTTTTGAGGGTTTGTTCCTGGATCTCTAGTTGGGTTTGGAGGAGGGTTTGTTGGAATTGGGTTTGCAATTCATTTTTTTCCTTTTTGTTTTGCTTTATTTTTCGTTTATGTATCAAAAAAAACAAGGTGGCAAATAATGCGAGTATAACAATCACTAATGAAACTGAAAAGATTGCAATTATCAAGTCCTGGTCACTCATGCCCGCTTTTTATTTTTGAAATGTTGACAATGAACCCAATTGTAAAAAGAGCATATAACACTATATTAAATACATGATGAATACTATTTAAAACGTTCGGGCCAGAATTTTTATTCAAATAATTCCACAAACTATAAAAAATTACAGTTCCTGATGCGTAAAGCATAATAGCGAGGATATACCAAAAGAATGGTATTCGTCGATTCAAATTTATTTCTTCCGAATAGTAAAAAGTCAAAATACATATACAGACAAAAAGGAGTTGGAAAATATTATTAATAATTACCCAAATAGAAATAAATTTTTCTGATAAGTCATTATTAGCTACTAAATAGAAAGATATTAAAAGAAAAAAAATTAACATTATAAGATAGATTATCCTGAACTTTTTATACAATAAGTTTGAATAAAAAAGCCCCCAATAAATTAAAAATTCAATGGGGGTATATATATTATATAAAAAAGTAAGCGTTGGTGTATTTTTCAAGAAGGGGTTCAATATCTGGGGAATTGTTCCGGCCACAACAACAAAAAAAATATATAGGCTGTCCCGGTTAAGTTTCGACAAGTTAAAACTACCTATGACAAGCGGAACCAAAATTATCCAGATTGAGATTTCTCCTAATATTGAAACCCAATTTACCATTTACAAGAAAACATTCAATTTATATAGATCTAAACCTGTTTCTGTGCTGGATGACTTAGGAAATTCTACTATTGTTTCAACCGGTGGCTGTTGATCTGCCGCATAAGGAATATTTAATGATCTATATGTATTATCCGCTTCCTTATTCACGCCTGCTATTACAACTGTGGGTGTCCCAATAATATCCGGACCTTTGTATTTTGCACCTGTAATAACCATAAGATAATCAGCCTTCGGCTGAGGCTGTTCATTTTCATTTAACCCTGAAAAAAAACGTTCAACAAGACTTCTACTGAAAATGAATGCATTTACATCTGCCGTATAAAAAGTGTTTAGCTCTTCAAGCACATCCATATTCTGAGACTCGATTCTGATTCTTGTTGTTATAGGCATTGCCTCAATTTGTAAATTCTCACGGATTTCTACAAATTTTTTTAAATATTTATCAGCTTCTTCCGCTGTAATGGGGGTTCCTGCATTTGGGATTGTTGCCATGATTTTAATGTTTAAAATGAAGAAATTAAATTATCATACAAATCTGGTAATTCCAAAAAGCCGATGCCGAAAGTGGTTTAACTATTGCTCCCCGTGATTTCACCCCCCTTTTCCCCCTATATATTTTATCCCACTATGCGTGATTATTAAATATTTGGATAACTAAATTTTAAGTTATGAAAAAAATACTATTAACAGGAATGATTGTATTCCTATTGATTACAGGATGTGAAAAAAAAGATGATTCTACTCCGCAATCCAACTCATCAACCCAGTGCAAGGAAACCATTTCAGAGGAATATCGAACCATCAATGTTTTTGATTTTATTCCTGGTAGCCCTTACTATAATCAGGTTATCTCGGTTTTTAAATTGCAAAAGGGAACAACTACCAGAAGTGGAAATTGCCCCGGAATGTCATTAATGGATTGCAAAAACAATCTGAGCATTCTGAATACCACCAACAAAAAAATAACTTACAGCTTCATAGTAGAGTATCGACTTAATCTTTATTATTGGTCTTATCAAACACAATTACTATTAATCCAAATTCATCTTTGGATCTTGGAAAAATAAATAGCAATTGTGGGTCATTAAAGCCTAGGATACATTACCATTACCATTTCCCTTTCCTCTATTACTTACCAATGAATTTTGCTGCTTAAATCAGACAGTTATTTGGATAACCAGAGTTGAGAGCCCCTCCCCCGTCTTTTCACCTTTCCATTCTCCGCTTTTACCCCGTTTTCTACCTCATCATCTCACTCCATTTTTACGGGGAAACACTTATTCCTTGAAAGTAGTTAACGTATCCTCTGAACCAACATAAACAATCACCTTTTAAAACATCACAGGTTATGAAACTCAGACTCAGACAACTGCTTTTATTCGTTGTAATCCTTTTGGCAAGCTGCTTTTTAAGTTTTTCGCTTTTTGCACAACCTACCACCGTTGGCATGCTGGCTTATTTTAAATTCAATGGCAACACCACTAATAATGGTTCGGCTACCGTCAGCGCTACTACTGTCAGTACAAGTTATACTACCGATCCGCAGGGGACTGCCAACTCTGCTGTTCAGTTTGGGGGCAACCTCAACTCGTATGTCGACTTTGTTGATAACGGCAATCTCGATTTTGCCGGTACTAATAATTTCACCATCGCCTTTTCATTTTTCTTTAATGGAAACAGCACCAGCGGACTGGTCGACAATTGCCTGAACTATGGCGGATGGGGCGTTTGGCTTTGGTCAACTGTGGCGGGAACATGGAACCTCCAATTCAATTACAAGAACAATTCTGTTGGCAGCGCAGCGCAAACCAATTTTACTATCAATCGCTGGAACCATGTGACCGCCGTAAGAAATAACGGAACGATCTCCCTTTATGTAAATGGCGCTTTCAAATTGTCTGCTACGGAAGGAACGCAGGCACCAAGTTACCCGATCAATATGCAGGCGGGAGCTATGTGTCACGGAAGTTTTACACCACCCCGTTATAATCCATATGGCGGGAAAATAGATGAATTAAGAATTTACAACAGGGCACTCAACGCTGCCGAGATAGCTATACTGGCTCCTTATTCTCTTCCGTTAGATCTCGGCGACTTCACCGCATTGAAAAAAACAACAGGCATCCAACTGAATTGGGAAACATTGTTAGAACAAAACACCTCGCATTTTGAAATAGAAAGAAGTATCGATGGCAGCAGTTTCACCGCTATTGGAAATGTGAATGCAGCCGGCAATTCCACATCAAGTCAATATTATACTTATACAGATGTACAGGCGCCGGTTAAAACTATTTTCTATAGATTAAAAATGGTTGACCTCGACCGCTCTTTTAAATACAGTCCCGTTGTAGCTGTAAAAAATAATGCTTCGCTTTTTACACTCGAATTATTTCCCAATCCTGCCACCGATGTACTGCGGGTACAAATTCCTGCCGAACGAAAAGAAACTACAAAGCTGATGATAATCGATGCCGCAGGTAAACAATTGCGTATTCAAACCTTCCAGCTTTATGAAGGCATGAATGCAGTAAGTATTCCAATAAATCAATTAGTAGCAGGTTCTTATTATATCGTTGTAGAGAATGAAGACGGGCGACGATCAAAACAGTTCACTAAAATGTAATTGCGTTGACCTCATGCTCCTGTGATTTTTCAAAAGCCCTGCATATGCGGGGCTATTTTTTTGCCAAGAAAAAGTTAACAACCCCCTTTTTTCACCATTCGTCAGGAATTTGTCACCGGTCAGATAAATAAAATTTTTTCCGCTTAAGACGCTATTATTTTTGAAAAACGAATGAATTAGGAGTAGTACGAAGATTAGTGGATTTTTGTAACGGAATTGGCCATTTTACGTCTTATTACTTCTTATACGTTAACCGCTGTTTAAAGTATTGCCATGAAAATCAAAACCAATGTAACCCTGGGAGCCGCCATACTCCTTAGTCTTTGTAGTCGTGCACAAACCCCGGCTGCTGCAGAACACAAGCAATTGGCTTCCAAAAGAACGATCCAAACCATCAAGATCGATGGCAAACTGGATGAAACCGACTGGAAAACTGCGTCTGCCCTGACCGGTTATACAGAGTTGAGACCTGTGCCCGGCCGGAAAGAATTTGAAGCCAGCAGAACAGAGACCTATCTCATTTATGATAACGAGGGTATTTATTTTGGCGGCTACTGCCATGAAAAAACAAAGGACAGTATCTCTACCGAATTAAATGGACGTGACGGTTTTGGTAATAATGACTGGGTAGGAATTGTATTGGATACCTATGATGATAAGATCAACGGCTTCGAATATTTTGTAACGCCTCTCGGCGAACAAATGGATGCGAAAGTATCGCCCAACTCCAATGGTAACAGCGAAGATTTTAGCTGGAATGCAGTTTGGAAAAGTGCTGCTGTCATTCATGAAGACGGATGGTCATTTGAAATGTTCATTCCATTTTCTGCGATACGTTTCAGTAAAAAAACAACACAAAACTGGGGATTGAATGTTATGCGCCGTCGTCAAAAGATCGGGCAGCAGGTTTTTTGGAATACACTCGATCCTAATGTCAATGGTTTTCTTACACAAGGAGGATTATGGACAGGTTTGGAAAATATCAAACCGCCACTGCGTTTACAGTTCTCTCCTTATTTTTCAACGAGTGTCAATCATTTTCCTCATCACCTGAACGGAACAAAAGACTGGACATCGCAGGTAGGTGGCGGAATGGATGTGAAGTATGGCATCAGCCAGGCTTTTACACTGGACGTAACATTGATCCCCGATTTCAGCCAGGTACAAAGCGATAGAGTTGTTTTGAATCTTACACCATTTGAACAACGGTTTACAGAGAACAGGCCTTTCTTTATTGAAGGCACCGACCTGTTCAGTAAAGGAAATTTATTTTATGCCCGCAGAATGGGATTGGATCCTGCATTTACGCACGACGTTTCAGAATATACAAATGCCAATACAGTGCTGATCAAAGAAGCTCCTTCCGAATCCAAGTTGATCAATGCAACAAAGATCTCCGGCAGGACCAGTAAAGGGTTAGGAATAGGTATTTTGAATGGCGTTACCCAGGAACGCTTTGCGGTCGTGGAAGATATCAATAGTAAAGAACAAAGGAAAGTGGTGATAGAACCGCTGACCAATTACAATATGATCGTTTTAAACAAATCACTCAAGAACAATTCGAATGTAAGTCTTGTAAATTCGAATGTATGGCGGAGTGGCAATGATTACGATGCGAATGTTACGGCAGGTCTTTTTGATTTCAATGATAAAAAGAATATGTGGAATGTGGGAGGTAAAGTAGCCAGTAGTCAACTGGTTGGTTATTTACCCGGTGGTAAAACGCAAAGCGGATACAGTCATAGTCTTTACTTCGGTAAAACGAGCGGTCGTTTTAATTTTAATGTCGGCCAGGATTTTACCAATGATAAATTCAGCAGCCGTGATTTTGGTTATTTCCAATTTGGAAATACACTCGATCATTATGCATGGGTGGGTTATCGCTGGACAAAACCCAAAGACTGGTACAATAATATTTACCTGAACTTCAATGCATTTTATTCCCGCCAGGCTAAACCGGGCAGCTACCGCAATGCAAACTTTAATGCGAACGCAAACGGCCAATTGAAAAATCTGTGGTATGCGGGAGTATTGGTTGGTTACGAACCGGAATACAATGATTTTTTTGAATCGCATACCGATAAAGTTTTCAGGGGTTGGTCCAATTATTTTGTGGACGGCTGGTTCGAGACGAACAATGCCAAGAAGTTTAAGTTATACGCAGAAGTTCTTTATGTGAAAAGAAGTTTGTTTAGCAGCGAACGTTACCAGATCAATGGAAATATCCGTTACAGGTTCAGTAGTAAATTCTCGGTATCACACAGTGTTTACCTCGAGCCGCAATCTAATAATGTAGGTTATGCATATTATGGCGATAATTTTAACCGCCGTGACAGGAAAACAGTTGAGAATTTCTTAGAGGTAAAATACAGTTTCAATGATAAAATGAATCTGCGGATCCTTGCCCGTCATTATTGGAGCAAAGTGATCAGCAAAGAAATGTACACGCTGCTGGATAACGGAAAATTACAAGCGAACAATGTTGATCCGACACTGGCCAACCAGAATTTTAACCTGTTTACGATGGATGCCAATTTCACCTGGCAGTTTGCCCCCGGTAGTTTCATTTATTTAGTATGGAAAAATGCGGCGCAGGAATTCAATAGCCTTGTAAAGGATGGTTATTTCAAGAATTTCAACAATACCATGAAAGCAGATGACAACAATAATCTTTCACTCAAAGTGATCTACTTCCTCGATTATCTTCAGCTTAAAAATCATAAAAAGAAAACCTCGAAATAAAATTGACCAGTACAATAAAAGATCCCGCCTGGATTTAAAATGAGACGTGATCTTTTATTTAGGTACCTATATGGTCAAAAAATAAATTCTTTAGAATTTGCCATTGCTTGTATTTTTTTCATCTCTCCGTGGGAGCAAAAGGTCGGTAGCTTCGGATATAGAACACTCCGTGCCATAGGCACGGAACGAGGATCGTTGATGTTCTGTCCCTACGGAACAGAGGAGCCTTCGGATCATTGTCACTCCGACATGTTGCCCCTCCGGGGCATTAACCCCGAACTTGTGTTTTGGTCACATAGTTGCGTTATTTTATTATATCCCCGTATTCTGGTTTCCATTCCCATTTCCAGCGACGATGGCTCCATAGCCACATTTCAGGATATTGCCTTATGACAGATTCAAGGTACACGGCGAATTTTTGCGTTAGTTCAACTTCTGTCAATGATTGGGGATCTTCTGTTGCGAGTGAAAAAACGGCCTCATAATAACCCCGCCGCGGTTTATGTACAAATGCAAAAACAACGGCCGTATCATTAGCAATAGCAGCTTTGGCCGGGCCTTTTACAAATGGTGTTGGTTTGCCAAAAAAATTAAACCACCAGGCATTGCCCGGGTGCCCGGGACTTTGATCGGCCACCAACCCCAGCAGGTATTGTGTATTGTGATAAGGAATGAATTCTTCTTTCATATGCGTGGCCTTTAAAAAAACAGCGCCGGTACGGGTCCTTAATTTATAAAAGAAGCGTTCCATTATTTTACTGGTCATCGGCATATAAACAGCCAATAGTTTATAAACTGTTTTCTTCGTCATTATCATATTGCCCCATTCCCAGTTGAAATTATGTCCAACATGCACCTGTACACTTTTACCGGTAGGGTGAATGGCATTTACCAGGTCCCAATTGGCGGTAAATCTTTTTGCAAGAACTTTTTCAGATGCTGTGACCATCTTGATAGTCTCAATAAACATATCAATAAGGTTATGATAGAATTTTTTGGCGATCGCCTTTCGTTCTTTTTCCGTTTTTTCGGGAAATGCGATCAGCAGGTTCTTCATTACAACATCCCGCCGGTATTTAAGAATATAAAAGGCCAGGCCATAGAAGGCATCTGAAATAAAATAGAGTATCCTTAATGGAAGAAGAGATACCAACCAGAGAAAACCATAAACAATATAATACATGTTGTGTAAAGGTAAATGCTACAGCACAATGTTCTGAATAAGATTGCTCTTACCCGGGTAATCTGTATTGTAATGCAGCCCGCGGCTTTCTTTACGGAAACTGGCTCCTTTTACAACCAGATAACCTACCGTGATCATATTCCTTAATTCAACTATTTGCGGGGACAAGCTGCTTGATTGATATAACTGTTCTGTTTCTTCCCATAACAGGTCGAGGCGACGCATAGCTCTTTGTAAACGGATATCATTACGAACGATACCGACATAATCACTCATTACTTGCTGAAGTTCTTTTAAACTTTGTGTGATAAGGATCATTTCTTTTGGTTCGGAAGTTCCCCGGGCATTCCAATCGGGCACTGCCTCCCCAAGCCCTTCCGAAGGAGGGATTTTAGAATCATCAAACCCATAATGTCTTTCTTTGCTACCAGGGTTAAAAGTCCCTCCTTCGGAGGGATCTAGGGAGGCCACACTATCCAAATAACAACGATGCGCAAATACCATCGCTTCCAATAATGAATTTGATGCCAACCGATTGGCCCCATGCAAACCTGTAGAGGCACATTCGCCGCAGGCATATAAATTCCGGATCGAACTTCTTCCCCATTCATCTGTTTTAATTCCACCGCAACTATAATGGGCTGCCGGCGAAACCGGGATCATATCTTTAGTGATATCGATACCGATCGAAAAACATTTTTCATAGATATTCGGAAAATGCTCAACGAATTTTTCTTTGCTGAAATGGCGGCAATCCAGCCATACATGTTCGGTACCGGTACGTTTCATTTCGCTATCGATCGCTCTTGCTACAATATCTCTTGGCGCCAGGTCTTTTCTTGCATCATATTTTTCCATGAATGCTTCACCATTTTTATTCCGAAGAATGCCGCCATCGCCACGAACAGCTTCAGTAATTAAAAATGCCTGGCCTCTTACGCCCGGTTCATACAATGCTGTTGGGTGGAACTGGATGAATTCCATATTCTCGATCCTCCCTTTGGCCCTGTAGACCATCGCCACACCATCGCCGGTGGCAATAGAAGGATTGGTAGTTGTTCTGTATATCTGCCCGTTGCCGCCGGTCGCCAGCAATGTGATCTTTGAAATTATCTTTTCAATTTTATTTGTCTGCAGGTTCAGTACATATACGCCATAACATTCAATATCCGGCGTGGCTTTGGTGATAAGATACCCGAGATGATGCTGTGTGATGATATCAACAACAAAACAATGCTTGATGAATTCAATATTTTTTTGTTGGGCTAATGCATCCAGCAAAGCCCTTTCCATTTCTCTTCCCGTTACATCTTTATGATGCAGGATTCGAAATTCCGAATGGCCGCCTTCTTTGCCTCTTTTATAATCGCCGTCTTTTTCTTTATCAAACCTTGCGCCCCATTCAATAATATCTTTTACTCTTTCAGGGCCTTCTTTTACTACGATCTCCACCACTTTTTCATTACACAATCCATCGCCGGCGATCAAAGTATCTTCAATATGCTTTTCAAAACTGTCATTCTCAAGATCATTTACTACAGCAATTCCGCCCTGCGCATATTTGGTATTGGTTTCATCTGCGGCGGCTTTCGTCATCACCAATACTTTTTTATCGGGAAACTGATGCGCTACTTTCAGTGCATAGGTCAATCCTGCAATACCTGAACCGATCACTAAAAAATCTGTTTGCTGCATATTTTTATTTTGTTACCAATTTCCGGATTTCATCCGGGGCTATTCATATTTAACCCTTCGGGGTTTGAAAAACATTTTTCGCTACCGGCGTTATGTTCCTGCCGGGCTATTCGTATTTAACCCCTTCGGGGTTTGAAAACATTTCGCTACCGACGTTACTTTCCTGCCGGGCTATTCGTATTTAATCCCTTCGGGGTTTGAAAAACATTTTTCGCTCATCTATTCCACAGATAAATCCGTGGACTACCGACGTTAAGCTCCTGCTCACTACTCACCCCTCTTCTTCTTAATATACTCTATAGCTCCATTTACTATTGAGAATTGGCCCAAACAATAAGTTATTATGATAATACCGGCCGCATCAAAATGCTGATAGAATTTATCGATCGCCAATATCGAATCGGAAACCAGGAACAACAGTGCTCCTATCATCATGAAGATACCTGCTATTTTATTTTTTATAGACAACATATGCATGGCAAGCATGAACATAAAGCTAATAACGATACCATAGACCCGCACCGGCCATTTAAGATCTCCGAGATAAGGAGATAACAATGTAATGAGCGCCGCATAATAAACAACCACGATCACCATCAACCATGGATTACCTTTCACCGATTCTCTTACACGAACCAAATGAAAAAAGACGATATAAAAAATATGGGCCAGCAGGAAGGCAGACAAACCCAACATGAAGAATATCTTGTCCCTTGATTCGAACATGAGCAATACATCGCCGGCCCATGAAAATAGCAATGCAGCAATGATCCATTTTCTCAAGTCAGTGCTGATCCTGTTTGTCTCTGAAATGAACCAACCCAACAACGATAGCATCAGCAAAGGCTTAGTAATATATTGAAAGGTTTCATCGAGGAGCTTAATTACCCCGATGTGGGCGATCAAAGCGATCGAAAAAAAAGTTATCCAACTATTTTTTTTCATCCGGTAAATTTATTCTTCTACCCATGCATCATTTTCTTTGATCAGGCTGATCAACTCTTCCACGGCAATTTCGCTGTTCACATTCCGCTTCACAATTTCTTTGCCTTTATATAAAGTTATCTTTCCCGGTCCGCTGCCAACATAACCAAAATCTGCATCGGCCATTTCGCCGGGGCCATTAACTATACATCCCATAATAGCGATCTTAACTCCTTTCAAATGATTGGTCACCGCCCTGATCTTCGCCGTTGTTTCCTGCAGATCGAATAATGTTCTGCCGCAACTCGGACAGCTAATATATTCTGTTTTGGAAATTCTTGTCCGGGTGGCTTGTAAAATACCAAAGGCCACCGAGTTTACCCATTTTGTTTGCGGAGGGATATTTTTATTGCCATAATGATACCCAAAGCAAACCCCGTCGCAAAAACCATCCAGTAATAAACTTCCTGCTTCGGTTGAATAATGTACCAGGTTTTCGTCAGTTGTTGCATGAGCGCTATCACAAATAATGATGGCGGGGTTTTGTATGTTTTTATTTACCAGGTCAACAAACATGCTGCGTATATTTTGCATAGCATTTTTGTTGGGAGAACTTAAACATATCACCGCCGTTTTATCTTTCTTTAATTTTTCGAATAATGCTTGCCCCTGTTGTAAAGAATATTCTTCCCAATTATAATCGATCATCACAAAATTCAGGTGTACCGACTTTTCCAGGTTTTCATCCAAATATTGAGGACTGTCAAAAAGCGGGAAATATTTTTCTTTATCGGTCACTGTCAGCCATTGCTGATGAAAAAGGAGGACCTTAAGCGTTCCCGGCAGGTCAAATGCAAGCGGCTGACCGCAGAAAATATAATCTGCGGCTGCATCACCGATATTCCATTTATCCGTTTGCGCATCATAACTATAGCCTATCGCCTGCAGGTCAGCAGGAATTATTTTTTCGTACTTACTCAGATCGGCTACTACAACCGGCACATGCTTTCCTCCGATATTATCAACCGCAAAAGTTTCTCTTCTTTTATATTCATACGGAGAGTAGGGAAGACGGGAAGTCGGGAAGTCAGCAAGTCCGGAAAAAATATCTTTCCGACTTTCTGTCTTTCCGACTTCCCGACCATATCTCTTCACTAAATCTTTACAAACCGGGATCTCAAATTCGGGATCTTCTGTCAATGAAACACGGATCGTATCTCCCAAACCATCTTCCATCAATGTGCCGATACCAACGGCTGATTTTATTCTGCCATCTTCTCCGTCGCCTGCTTCGGTAACACCAAGATGCAATGGATAGATCTCGCCGAATTCATCAAACATTGTTTTTACCAGCAAGCGGTACGCTTGTACCATCACCTGCGGGTTGCTGCTTTTCATGCTCAATACAATATTGTGATAGGTCTCGCCTCTTGCGATCCTTAAAAATTCCATCGCACTTTCTACCATTCCCATCGGCGTATCGCCGTAACGGCTCATGATACGATCGCTCAATGAACCGTGATTGGTCCCGATGCGCATCGCCGTTCCGTATTCTTTACAAATTTTTACCAATGGAGTAAACCTATCCCGTATCCGATCGATCTCTTCGGCATATTCCGCATCGGTGTATTCGATCTGTTCAAATTTTTTCTTGTCAACGTAGTTACCGGGATTCACTCTTACTTTCTCAACGATCCTCGCTGCGATCTCTGCCGCATTGGGAGTAAAATGAATATCGGCTACCAGCGGCGTGTGATAGCCTCTTTTATTCAATTCATTTTTGATGTTGAGTAAATTCTCCGCTTCATTTTTTGATGGTGCTGTAATGCGGATCAATTCTGAACCGGCTTCGATACAACGGATACTTTGTTCAACCGTAGCGATGGTATCCATCGTATCGGTTGTTGTCATCGTCTGCACACGTATAGGATGATAATTACCGAGCAGCAGGTCGCCGATCTTTACTTCTTTTGTCCGAAGACGTTTATATTCAGTGAGGGATTCACAATACCATTGCATGACTGCAAAACTAACAAAGAACGAGCAGGAAACATTTCGTTTCTGGTTTCAGGTTTCAGGTTTCTGGTTTCAGGTTATCGTGATGCATTGAAGACTCTTCGCTATAAGACGACCTGACCTGAAACAAGAAACCTGAAACCTGGAACGCTACCAATCCTTGCTTGAACTGGCTGCTGTTTTCGATCGTTCACTTTGCACCCGTTGCTGTACCTGTTTTTCTTTTTGTTCGAGTAATTTCAGTCTTTGCTCAGCTTCTTTCTCGCTTAATTTGGATTGTTGTTGTTTTTGCTGCTGGTTCTGCTGTTGCTGCTTCTTTTTCTTATCCTGTTCTTTTTTCTTAGGAGGCGGAGGCGTTTTCTTTTTTAATTCAAGCAACGCTTTCTGCAAATTTTCCCTTGCTTCCTTGTCTGCAGCATTATTCCGCAAAGCGCTTTTATAGGCTTCGATACTCGCTTCCAGGTTTTTTTGCTGGCTTAATATCACGCCTTTGTTATAAAATGCTTTTGATAGCAGGTCGCTTTCTTTTGTACTATTTGTTATGCCGGTAAAGAGCTGCGCCGCTTCTACTTTATTATCCTGTTTATAAAAAGCATTTCCAAGATTGAATTTTGCTTTTTGATTCCCCGGTTCCATTTCGATCGCCCGTTTATATTCCTCCGCAGCATTTACAAATTGCTTTTCTTTATAAAAATCATTCCCTTTTTTAATAGTGTTATCCGCTTTCTGCGACCAGGCAGAAACAGAAATTAAGAACAAGGATAGTATCAATAGTTTTTTCATGCTTTTGCTTTCTTTCCTGCTTTTCGGCCACGAAGGTTTTCAGGAATAAAATTTTCAACCAGCAGTAAAACGAACATCGCTGCCGCAAACCATATAAAGTAATTCTTAAAATTCATCATCGACACATCATTAAAAGCTTTTTTTTCTATTTGTGCCAGTTGACCTTTTACAAGCGTTACGGCTTCATCGGTGTCACGCAAACGAACATACATGCCATTTGTCGCAGCAGCAATACTTTTTAATTCTTCTTCATTTAGTTTGGATACAACAATATTCCCTGCCTCATCTCTTTTTTCCAGGCCTGTAGCCGGGTCGATGATCGTTGATCCTTCCGGCGATCCCATACCGATCGTATTGACCATAACACCATTCTCCGATAAATTTTTTGCTGTACCGATCGCCGTTTCATCATGATCTTCCCCGTCGGAGATCAGTATAACCGATTTAAATCTTTTATCGGCGCTGTTAAAAACACCGGCACTCATCTTCAATGCTTCACTGATAACAGTGCCCTGTTGCGGTACGGCAGCGGGACTTGCAGAAGATATATATAATTGCGCAGCGCCATGATCGGTTGACAATGGCATTTGCATATAAGCTTTGCCTGCAAACCAAACCAAAGCGATCCGGTCATCCGGCATTTCATTCATCAGTTTGCTGATAAATTGTTTAGCTCTTTCCAAACGATTGGGAGCAAGATCGGTGGCAAGCATGCTTTTACTTACATCCAATGCAATAGCGATATCAATTCCCTTGCGGTTATTTTTATCCGATACTCCTGCCTGCCGTGGATTCATCGCGGCGATCACGCCGATCGCAAAAGCTGCAGAAACCACGATGAATTTTGAAGTAAATAGTTTAGAAGAATAAGTACTGCTTAAAAGATCGACCAGTTTCTTATCGCCCATCCTTTGCTTTACTTTCTTTTTCCAGTAAAGTATCCAGATGAATAAAAGAATGAGAAGGCCCACGCCTGCGAATAACAAGATCAGTTCTTTATGTTGAAAATTAACCAGGGGTTTAAATTTCAATATTATCTGCAATAAAAGTACCAATTATCAATCATGGTCTGGCGTATCGAGATCCATAACATCTTCCCCACTTACCAGCGGGCCCTTTTTCTTTCTACTTTTTATGAGTAGTATAACTAAGATGAATCCCAGTACCAGGATAGCTATAAATATCAGTATGTTTTTAAGTGCCGTGCCCATGATCACATCTTTCCTTCAAAAAACCCGACATGTTTCAAAATATCCTTCAGCATTTTCAAACGTACCGTTTTCATATCGAAATTCTTATCGGGAGACTCTATATTCAATACGAAAAAATACGGATGGTTATTTTCCTCTATCCAGCCAACGATCCAACCGATATTATTCCCTTTTTCATCAACACCCCAACCGGTCTTATAACTTAAACGATAACCCGCATTGTCTTCAAAGAGCATGGCTCTTTTTACTACTTCCTGGTAACTTTTAAAAAAAGGTAACTGGTCAAAATATAATTTCATTACCAAACCCAATTGCTGATCGGGTGTAACCTTTATTGAATTATCCAGCCAGAATGAATCGATCGGCGTTTTAATGATCACTTTATCTTTTACATCTTTCTTGCTATAACCCAAACTATCGAGCCATTGCTGCATCGTATCTTTTCCAATACGCCTGGCTACTTCCTGGTAATAAGGAACGGCCGAAACCCTGAAGGCTTCGTACATGGTAAGGTCCTTATTCCATTCCGGCCTTCTTTGTATGCCATCCCATTTTATCACCATACTGTCGTTAACGATCTTTCCCGTTTGCAAACCGATCAGTGAATTGACAATTTTAAAAGTAGAAGCAGGCAGGTAGCTGCTATCCCGGTAACGCTTAAGATTATATACCGTGAATTTTCCCGTGCCATTATCTCTCATGCCAAAACAGCCTTTCACATTATTCTCATCAAAATACTTTTTAAGGCTATTATCTTTTTTTACATTATTGGGCGAGCAGGAAGAAAAAAGGGCAACAGATAACAGGCAGTAGACAAAATATCTCATCCTTTAAAAAAATTTCAGCGAAGGTAATCTACTTAAGCATCATTTCACCGGTGATAAGACCGCTTTCTGGTAGCTGCCCACTTTATAACTCATTACCGAAGGGCTTTCATCCGTTCCATTGCCTGTTGTTGAAATTGGTTTTGCAGAAATACTGTAAAACTCAACCATCAGCTTATTACCTTCCATCCAGAAATTATTGATGATCGTAGAATTTTGAACCGTAAATGCTCCGCTGAATTTACCGCCGACCCAATACTGGTCCAGCACAATGCCGTTCTTCTCATCGATCACCCAATGAATGCCGGTTGAATCTTTCGGAATTAATTTATACGGCCGGTTATCTTCTGTTTCCGATCCATAAATGATCTGCCAGGTCCATGTGTCCGAACTATCCGGAGTTGCTACAGCATGAATACGCAATTCCATATTTATAATTTGTGGTTCCGCTGTTCCTGTTTTGAACCATTTCAATTCGCCTTTCCAGTTACCCTGCCAGGTGTTGGGAAATGCTTTTATTTTTTGAGCATTGGCAGAATAAGATAGAAGAAGGCTAATGATCAATATGATCGATCTCATAATAATGTTTTAAATGATTTATGTGCCGGGTATAAAAATAAAAAATCCCGCCGGCTGGCAGGATGAATAATTTTTCCGATGAATTCCATTACAGGTAAATGCCATTCTTCAACCGGTAATGCTTATTACCCTGGCAATCCCTTTTGGTGGCCGCACAAGAGCTGAAAACAAAAGCTACAGTGGCCATAACGACGATAATGAACAAGATCCTTTTCATACTTTCTTTTTAAAAGTTAGGTACAGCCTTCGCTAAAGCTATGGCGTACGGGTCAACAAATTAATTAAGGGATTTCCAGAAGATTGGTGGGTAGAGTTTTATTCCATCGTGTAGTAAGTAACGAAAATAATGCCGGTATATTATTTTACATAGCTTTCGGTAAACTATTTTTGATTTATTTTTCAAATGCTGCATACTAAATGCAGTTTCTCGTAAAAACACTAATTGAAGTACATTTAAACCCTTAATAAATCATATGAAACGTATTTTTTCGATGCTTTTAAGTTCCATGCTGATCTTAACTGCATGTGATAATAATAAATCGGCAGGCAAGGAAGACAAGGCCAATGCTGATAGTATCGCCAAAGTGAAAGAACAAAAACAGAAAGCAGAAGACGCCAAAGAAAAAATAGCGGCAGGATTGGAAAAATTAACACCACTTACGGAAGAACAATTAAAAGCAATGATGCCGGAAACGATAAAAGATGCTATGCTGACGGATTATTCATTCACCGATAATATGGGCGCCCCTGTTGCCAATGGCATTTATAAAATAAGCGATAGCTCATCGGTAATGCTGACCATTTCTGATTGTGCGGGACCGGGCGGTGCAGGACTTTACAACCTTCAATATGCGGGACAATTGGAATACACTAACGATAATGACAATGAATACACCAAAGTGATCGATTTCAATGGCGCTAAAGCGATTGAGTTCTGTAAAAAGACTAGTGCTGAATGTTCCTTTATTTATTTTTCCGGCGCACGATTTTTAGTTATGCTCGAAGGAAAGAATGTGAATGCTGATGAATTAAAGAATATAGCAAGCGGGCTGAAGATAAAATAATGAAAGGATCACATGGTTGTTATTATTTCAGGAACAGCATATTCATTGGGGTCAAAAACAAACTCCGGGTAAATCTTTGACAGAACCGATTCAGTTGTTTTACCTCCGAAATCTGTTTTATAAACCCTGTTATTTTTCATAACCCAATACACCACATCATATTCATCATCGTCTGCGGGTATAAAAATAAAAATATCTTCGCCGATCTTTTCCGTTGGAAAAAAATCATGATCTGCTATCGTAGTGTAGCCGGTGATCTCAGACCTGTTATCCATATCTTCAGGATATACCAGGTAATTTAAAAGGAAACTGAAACGATCATTTGGAAGTTTATCATCAGCCTTGATAATAAAAATACCCGGTCCTCCTTTATAAAATTCAAATGACAGGTCGGCTTCCAAAGTACCCGAAGAAGCTTCCACCCATCGATCAAATGCTTTTCTTATATCTGCATATTCGCCGCCTTTTAAAACAATAATGTTTTCCATACAGCGTATTTACTTCAATACACCCAACTCTTTACCAACCCTGGTAAATGCAGCAATAGCTTTATCCAAATGTTCTTTTTCATGCGCTGCACTTAACTGTACTCTTATTCTTGCCTGGCCTTTGGCAACAACAGGAAAGAAAAAGCCGATCACATAAATTCCTTCTTCCAATAATTTAGACGCCATGTTTTGCGCCAGCACTGCTTCATACAACATAATAGGAACGATCGGGTGATCGCCGGGTTTGATATCAAATCCCGCTTCTGTCATTTTACTGCGAAAATATTTTGTATTCGTTTCTAATTTATCTCTTAATTCGGTTGTTTCCGTTAGCATATCCAGCACTGCAATAGAACCACCGACGATCGAAGGCGCCAGTGTATTGCTGAATAAATAAGGTCTTGATTTTTGCCGAAGCATTTCAATGATCTCTTTTCTGCCCGAAGTAAAACCGCCGGATGCGCCGCCCAATGCTTTACCTAATGTTCCGGTGATAATATCAATTCTTCCCATCACACCGCGGTATTCATGTGTTCCTCTTCCTGTCTTGCCCAGGAAACCCGAAGAATGACATTCATCGATCATAACGATCGCATCGTATTTATCGGCGAGGTCGCAGATCTTGTCCAATTGTGCAATGGTTCCATCCATACTAAAAGAACCATCGCTTACAATAATGCGGCTGCGCAGGCTGGCTGTCTCTTTTAATTTTGATTCAAGGTCAGCCATATTATTATGCTCATAACGGAAACGCTGTGCTTTGCATAAACGAACGCCATCAATGATCGAAGCATGATTGAGTGTATCGGAAATGATCGCATCCTGTTCATTGAATAAAGGCTCGAACACACCGCCGTTCGCATCGAATGCAGCAGCATACAGGATCGTATCTTCCGTACCGAGAAAAGTAGAAAGTTTTTCTTCCAGTTCTTTATGAATATCCTGTGTACCGCAAATAAAGCGGACACTGCTCATACCATAACCTCTTTTATCAACGGCTTTATGCGCCGCTTCAATTACTTTGGGATGCGATGAAAGACCGAGATAATTATTGGCGCAGAAATTCAATACTATTTTACCGTTCACCGTTATTTCCGCCCCCTGCGGGCTGGCGATGATCCTTTCCGTTTTATAAAGACCCGAAGTTTTAATTTCTTCTACTTCTTTGGCGATCCGTTGTACAAGATTTTCATTCATATGGCCCTGGTTTAAGGCAAATATAATATAGTATAGGGCTAGCAGGAAGTAGCGGGTAGTTAGCAGGATTTTATAACAGCACGGCAGCCCATGCCAGTCGCTGGTAATGGTAGATCCGGTAGCTACCTGGCTTAAAATTTTAAAGCGCAGACCTGGCGACCAATTATCATTTTAGAGGTATTACATGCCTGATCCATGCTTTATGGTTGTGTTATACTAGTATTATTCTTGGGTCATCCTGGGGTATTCTTAGGGTTTTTCTAGTGTTTTCCTTGGGTCTAAACCTTAAAATAATATGAGAATAACCCCAGGAATAGCATAAGAACAAGCATCCTTAACTCATGGATAACACATAGATAAAGCAAGGAAACCAATAATTAGTGGGCGAAAAACTGCTCCATGAGAAAAAGCGTGTAAAGCAGAAGGTATTTATAAAAGTAAAGCGCTCCGGTAAGAACGTTTTGTAAAGGAAAATTTATTTGACTTTGAAACAATACATATGTGTTAGCTCATATTGGCTTGGAGTATAACCGGGCCTGTTTTGCTGGTAAAAATATAAATGCTGATTAGTGTTTGAAAAAGTAATGGAAAAACCTGCTTTGGCGCAATTATCATTATTTCGGTATACATTAGAAGCATTTCCCGGGGCTATTGAAAAAATTCCAACTCGTTTGGGAATGATACCTAATTTGAATTTATATTCATTTCCTATTTCGGCGACACGATAATCTTTATTCTTATCTGGTGACAAATTATCTGGAATAAATGTTCCATAAATTAATTTAAAGTCAAACGCATTAACAGCAGGTGTGACACCTGGATTGCTTATACTTCCCCCTGTAAACTCAAGAAAATCTATAGATTGACTTAAACTTGCCCCACTATAATCAATATGATTACCTGTTCCTAAATCCACTAATCTGGTGGGGCATGAAAAATCCAGCCAGATAGTATCATTAATATTTATGCTATCTGCATCGGGGTAAGCCTTTATATTGGTTTCAAACGAAAATGTTTGTGCCAGGCAATCTCCATTTTTTCTGCAAGAACCATACACTGAGATAATATATAATAATACTATAAGCAGGTATTTCATAATTAATAGTTGTATTCTGCAAATAAAGATGTGACCTGGGATACCTGGTTATTCCCGTTCTCTTGTAATAACCTGATACGATAATTTTGCAATGTGTATATATCAAAATCCAATGCATTGAAGAATTGTAAATTAGTATATCCTTGTACATTATCAATAACAGGGTTAAATTCATTCCTGTCATCGAACAGATCGTAGTATAAACCTTGCGGAATCCACCTAAAGGGATCAATTGAAATAGGTCTACTGGGACTAAAATCCTCCAATAAATTCAAATGACTGCTTAGTGAAGCAACGGGGGATCCATTAAAATATGATTGCCCCTGTTCAGACTGGGGAGAACTAAAAATATTTCCATATACCCTGTCAGCCAGTACCCTGCCATAATGATAAGCCCAGCTCTCTCCCACTGCAATAATAGGAGAAAGAGGTGTATTTCCCGGGCCATAGGGCTCGAAAATCGTATTCCAATTGTCTGCGGTTTCAAGCAATTCCGCCAACACCAATTCGTGCCACCAGGTATTACCGACCTTATTATAATGTTGCGCATGACTTAGTTCATGAAATATCACTTCGCTGATATCATCCGAGTCTAACTCAGTTAAATCTCTTCTATATCCATACAGAACGTCGATGCGGGTTCGTACGTAATTGTTAATATCATTGGCGACAAACAAGGGGAATATACTTGACCCAAGCATAAGTCGTTCCGCAAAAAAAGCGATCATTTCGTTATTGTCCGGAAATCTGTGCGGGAACATTGGAGTTGATGCCGCACCAGTAGCGCTGGTAATAAAAATTTCAAGATAAGGTGACGTGCCGGGTAAATTATCCTGGAATGCAAGGCCGTTATAGTCCATTCTCTTATTAAAAACAGTAACCCCTACCCAATCCTGCATTCCACGGCTCTTATAATCCTCCTGCCTGAAAAAAGTATATTGAATATTATTTAAATTCCCTTTGTATTTTCCAATATTTTTCTTCAACTCCCAAACTAAATTCCAAAAGCGCCAACCCATTATTCCCCTGATCGCCGTATTTTGATTTCTCATTTTCACAACGAGTGTAGCTTTTTTAAATCGCTTGGTGAAAGTAAAAGCTCCGGCATCATTTGTATAAACCCTTTCCGTTTTAAGAAAATTTCTAGCAACTACTTTTATTCTCCTTACAGGTACAGACTCTTCCTGTTCCATCGAGCCGGTTATCCCATACATATAAATTACCCTTTGGTACTCTCGGGTCAGCAGGTATATCTCCACCGCCACCGCAATTAGGAGGCGGCAACGGACATCCCGGGCCTGGGTTACAGGGATCATCGCATGGCAAAGGAAGACGATTAAGATTCGTTCCGCAACTGTCCTCAAAACTGTTGCCTGTAATTCTAAAGGCTTCCTGCTCAAGCCAGATATCTGTAGCAGGAATATGAACTTGCTGCAATACTTCATATTGAATACCGGCCGGAGGTTGAAATCCAACATCCACCATCCCATAAAACCACGGTATTTCATCCGGTCCTAGACCGGGTTGCGGATAGTAATCACCCTCATGCAATAATTCATAATCGAGAGGATAATCATATAAGTCCAGGTCTAAAGCTTCCAAAACAAATAACTGATTTGCATTGCCCGGCCTGAATCTTACATACTGCTTGTTCATAGCTATATGATTGGCGTTCCCGTATAAATTGATGGAAGCTTGCTGCATATTGGCAACCGAATAAGGGTTTCCCTGCAACTGATTGCCTAGTATTGTTGGCACATCTGTAGTGTCAGCATCATTCTCCATTATATCAACACAGTTAAAAGCGCCCCCACCGCCACCATCTAATTGCATCGAACCATTTATAGATCTTTCTTCTTCTTTCGTTTCAATTTTCTTACACGAATAATTAAGTAAAAACAAAAAAGAAAGGAGATAAAACAATACGGATGGACTTGTTTTCCTTTTCATAACAGGAGGTGTGAGGTTTAATGGTATAGAAATTTACCAATTATAAAAACACCGCCAAGATTATTTTTATGCCGGATCGCAAAAATTATAAGTTTTCTGTAACATTTCCCTCTCTACTTTCGTCCAACCCAAAAACCAACCAACATGAAGAAAAAGAATTGGATCCTTTCCGGTTTAGCCGCTTTTTTAATAGTGGCCGGTTCTTTAGCTATTGGTTTTTCTTCCCGTGCTTCATCGGTGCAAAAACAAAAGGCCGATCCGGCTGCTACCTGCTGCCAAAAAACAAATCAATGCACAGATAAAACAGGTGGTTCAGGCGAAATTTTGCTTGATAATGTTTCCCGCCAGTTCATGACCATATTTGCTGCCGGTCATTGATTTCCAGGCCTTCCCGTCTAAAAAATTATTTCCTTTACTGTAACATTAATGCCTTTTAAGCGTATTACTTAACTGAACAGGGCTTTATCAACTATTTTTACTTCCGTAAATACGGGATCTTTACCGGCTGTTTATGACTGAACGGGAATACAATGAATGTGTGACGACGTACGCAGATAATGTGTACCGCTTCATCCTGAAGAATCTTCGCCACGAGGAAGATGCCAGGGATGTTGTGCAGACAGCTTTTGAAAAAATGTGGCGCAACCGGGAGGAAGTGGATGCGCAAAAATGCAAATCCTATCTTTTTACGGTGGCTTATCACCAGATGATCGATCATATCAGGAAAGTAAAAAGGATACAATTACGGGAAGAATTCAATGATGAAGCAAGAGTAGAGAACAGGCCCGTCAATAATTTGAAAAAAATATTGGATGAAGCATTGAGCAGGTTGAGTGAAACACAAAGATCATTAGTACTGTTGAAAGATTATGAAGGATACAGTTATGAAGAGATAGGAAAGATCATGAACCTGAATGCAAGCCAGGTAAAAGTTTACCTGCACCGGGCAAGAGTACAATTGAAAGAATACCTGGTGAAGATGGAAAATGTGATATGAGGACGAAGGTCTGAAATCGGAGGTCTGAAGTCGGAGGCTCGCTATGAAACGATTTCTCTGGCATCCGGCATCGGGCTTCTGACATCAGAAAAAGAGTTTAAAAGAAACATGAACATAACCCGCCATAATTACGAAGAGTATTTTATCCTGTATATGGATAATGAACTGGGCAGCGATGAACGCCGTATGGTAGAGGCATTTGCCCGGCAGCATCCTGACCTGAAGGAAGAGCTGGATCTTTTATTACATTATAAACTCGAGCCCGATACGGCTGTTGTTTTTGCCGGTAAAGAAGAATTGATGAAAGTGAATGGAGAAACGCCGATCAGTTTATCTAATTATGAAGAATGGCTGGTATTATATGCCGATAATGAATTGACCTCCGCTCAAAGAAGATCTGTCGAGCAATTTGCAGCCGCGAATCCTGCCGTAAAAGAGGAAATGGCTTTGATGATGAAGACAAAGCTGCAGCCTGAAGAAATCGTATTCCCCGATAAAGGATCATTATACCGTAAAGAAGAAAGAAGAGTTGTTCCATTCCGTTGGTGGAGAATAGCTGCGGCTGCCATTATTATTTTATTGTGCGTTAGCACTGTGCTTGTACTGAATAAAAAACCGGGTACAACCGATAAACCAGAAATCGTTATCACAAACCCGGGATCAGGAAAACAAAAAGATCCTTCTGCCAGCGATCAGCAAATAGATACTGTCGATCCTCTTGTTGCTGATATGAACGGTGATGGAAAACCCGATCTTCTGCAAATTGTTACCAATACAGAAAAGAAAACAATTTCTCCCCGGACAAAACAAGACAAGAAAAATATGGCTAACAGCAATAAGCCTGTTATTGATAATAAAATTCCGGATAATAAAAAAGAAGAAGAGGCTATTGCTAACAAAGACAATGATAAGCCAGGCAATAACCTGCCGGAACCGCTTAACAATCCTGTTATCAAAAAAGCGGAACCAACCGGTCTTGCCGTAACAGAAAAAAGAAATTTTTCAAACTCCACAACCAGCTTGCAGGAATTAACAAAGCCCCCTGTAACAAAGGACAACGCTAAGCCGTCTGAAATTAACGACGCTGATGTTAGCTTTGCAAGTCTTGAAGAAGGCAGCACTAACAAAAAGAGCCGGGGCTTATTCAGAAAGATAGCCCGCACATTTGAAAAAAGGACGAACATGCCCGCCACTGATGATAACCGTTTACTGGTAGCCGGTCTGTCCTTCAAACTGAAATAATTATTATTACATTTTAAAAAGAGAATGAAGATGAAAAGAATCTTTACCCTGTGCATAGCTTTATGCACGATCATTACCGGGTTTGCGCAGACAGACACTACCGGTAAACAAAATCCCTCAACACCAGACGATACGATACGCATCGGCGGCATGGTCATTATCCGTAAAGCCGGCGCTAAAGATGAAGTGAAGAAAGATTATAAAATAAAAAAGCGCAGGAACAGTGACAAGCCTTCTAACCTCAGCACCAACTGGTGGATCATTGACCTTGGTTTTTCCAATTATAATGATAATACCAACTATGCAAGTGCAGCCGCACAGGCTTATGCACCCGGCAGCAACGGCACCTGGTTCGATCTGAAAGACGGTAAATCAAGAAATGTGAACCTCTGGTTCTTTATGCAAAAATTCAATGTTGCCAAACATGTACTAAATCTTAAATATGGATTAGGACTTGAACTCAATAACTATCATTTCAAACAACCGGTCCGTTATCAAAAAAATACTGCTGCTATTCCCGATCCCCCGAGGGTTATACTGGATGGCACGGTCGGGCGATCGTATAAAAAGAATAAACTGGCCGCCGATTATCTTACGGTGCCAATGATGGTGAACCTGAATTTTACTCCCAACAGGAATGAAGGTTTTGGTTTCAGTGCCGGTATCAGTGCAGGTTATTTATACAGTGCCCGCAATAAAACAAGAACGTCTGACGAAGGAAAAGAAAAATCAAAAGATGATTTTGAACTGGAGAAATGGAAACTCTCTTATATAGCGGAGTTATCGCTGGGACCCGTTCGCTTCTATGGTTCTTTTGCTCTTAAGAATATGTATGAAAGAGGACTGGATATGACACCGTATAATTTCGGTTTCCGTTTCAGTAACTGGTAAAAATAATTTTCACCCATCGTATTTAAACCGGTAGTTATTGCTGCCGGTTTTTTGTTTTATTACCACGAACGATCCCTGTGAATTGATCTGAATTATCTTCTTTTCTAAACGTCCCGTTAAAACATATCCACAGCCCAAAATAAAAATTCATGGCATTGCGTTTGTCAAATGGACGGTTACCTTGATATTTGCCATGAAATGCTGCCTCCACCCTGAGCAGGTTACATCTGGCCTTACCGAAAACACTAAACAACATGAAAAACCTTGTGATGCTCTCGTGCTTGTTCCTGGGTGGAAGTCTTATTGCCTCTGATGTTCATAACTATTCACGAAGCAAAATTGTTAAACGCTTTCGCTCCTATTCATCCGGTCCTATCGGCACCGTTTCTATTGTCATCGACAAATCGGATTACGAATTGAATGTATATGATGACAAAGGATGGTATGCTACTTACCCCGTAGTATTTGGCAATAATGGTCTTGGCGATAAAAAAATGCAGGGCGATAAGAATACTCCCGAAGGCACTTTCCATGTTTCTTCAAAAAGAGTACATGACAAATGGTGCCGGTTCATGGCGATAGATTATCCTAATGCTGACAGTCGCAGAAAATTCAATGAGCGGAAACAACGGGGCGAAATACCTGCCAGTGCCAATATCGGCGGAGATATCGGCATTCACGGCACCTGGCCAAATGATGATATTATGGTGGATCGTTATAAGAACTGGACGCTGGGCTGCATCTCTATGAAGAATGGCGATGTAAAAGAAGTGTACGGTTTTACCAATGCCGGAACAACAGTTACGATCAAATATTAAAAAGTTTAGCAGGTTTCAGAGGTTTACAGTTTAAGAAGTTTAATTCACTAACTGTCAAATTTATTAATCGTTTGAAACCAGTAAACTTCTCATCCTATTCCCTGCCGTCCAGGAATCTTTCAACTTCTGATCGCCATTTTACAGGATCATTTTGCAGCAATGACTCATGTCCTGCATGATCATATATCACCAGTTTCTTTTTTACAGAAGCAATAGCGTCGAATATTTTATCGGTTTCATTTTTTAACACATAATCATCTTCAGCGCCCCATTGCATCAATACCGGGCAATTCAATTGAGCAACATAGCGGCTTGTTTTTTTATTGAACCCGTTGAATCCTCTTTCGACCCCCATCCAAAACGTAACAAGAAAACCAAAAGGTTTTTCGCTAAAGCTGGTAAAGCCCAATCCTCTTGCTCTTGCCTGCAAATGTGATCGAAGGGAAGCAAAAGGCATATCCAAAAAAACACCGGAAACTTTAAGGTTATGATCTGCCACTGCTTTTGAAACTACGACAGCACCCATCGAAACTCCATAAAGAAAAATATTCTTTTCTCCCTGCTCCGCAATATGATCATAAGCCGCTTTTACTTCTTTGGTTTCATTTACACCGATCGTTGTCGTATGGCCGGTACTGTTGCCGTGTGCACGGAAGTCAACCAGCATAACATTGTATCCATAATTCCGCAGGGCCGTCGCTTCCGGCAACAACAGTCCTTTATTACCCATGATGCCATGAAAAAAGATCACTGTTCCTTTTGCATTGGAGTCTGCCTTTGCATACCATGCACTGATAAAGTTACTGTTGCCTGTCGGCAGGTTAACGGTAGTATGATCAAAAGAGGGAGATGCATTAACAACCGAACGAAATTGCCTGGGCCCGCTGAAGAGCCGCCATGTTTTTGTAAAAATGTTATTACCCGATCTTTTACTTTTTCCATTCCGTACCTCGGATACATGTGTAAAGCGATAAGCATAAAGCGCTGCGCTGATATTGATAAGAATGAACTGGACCAGTATTACCCACAATATCCAGCGGATGACTTTCGGGAATTTAGGTTTAGGCTTTGATTGATCCATAGATCGTAATGAGCGCTAAAAGTTAAACAAGAATTTTTGTAAAGCGGTATACTTTTTAATTTAGGGCTGCGTTACATTAGTGTACCCAAAAAAGATTTAGAAAAACCTGTTAAAGCAGCCCATCCGTGCTGCTTTAATTTTATAACACGGATTACAGGAAGAAATAGGATTTAAGGATTAGGGCAACCCCATTTTTTTACGGATTGCAATCGGTATCGCTGATTTGTTTACGATAATTGCCAGTGTACGTATCTTGAAATAATCTTCCCGCATCCACATAAAGCCGCCGAGCGGGTTGGAGTAATCGCCCCAGGAGTTTTTTACATAATACCAAAGATCCCCATTTTGCTTAGCGCTTCCTACAATATGCATCATATGATCAAGCTCGGTACTTTTATCTTCGAATGCCTTTTGCCTGGCCGCCGGGAAATTTTTTATACTGTTCGGCATATAAGCCAACCCTTCACCATAATCAAAATAGTCGTCCTGCGCATCGCCATCCCATCCTACCGTATATCCTTTGCTTAATGCATCATCAGTGATAGCCGCAAGATCACTCAGCGGTACATTCCAGTATTCATCAGCGGTCCAGTTATATTTATCTTCTAAAATAAATTTTGTATAAAAAGGATGATGCGTATAAGAAGTGATCTCGATATAATCAGCCGGATCGATACCAAGATATTCTCTTAAATATGTTTTGGGTGTATATATTTTCCCTTTGTACATAAATCCGGCGGGAATGGCCCCATAATAATGGTCAAGCAGGCTATCGATCTGTTTGCTTTGCTGTGCCGACATTTCCGTTTGGCCATCTTTCACGCAAGCTTTTATAAAATGACTGAGCGCCGTATCCATTTCAGAATGATCATGATCAGATTCTCCTCTCGCTTTTCCGGGATAAGCTTCTTCCGGGAACAATCCATAATTTTTCATCACCCATACCGCATCATGGAACTGGCCGCCGGGAGTAAAGAAATTTTGCCCTTTCAATTTCAAATGCCGCTGGATCTTTCTTAACATCGAGTAACGTGCAATGAACATTTCGCTGAGATCGGTTATGCCTTTTCCTTTTTTCATCAATTCACTTTCCAATAACGACATACTGGAAAAACTCCAGCAGGTAGAAGACATGTTCTGGTTTTTTACGGCAGTGCATGTCACGGTATCAGGAGAAAGAAGCCGGAGTTCATCCCGCTTTAATCTTTGAGCTATGGAATGGTTACCGGTAAACAGCAACAAACCTATTCCCAGGAAACGAAAAATATTCATACAGACAATTTACTTTATTTATTACAGTTTATCTGCAATAAGATAGATGATCCGCGGCAGGATCACTACTAATGCAATAAAAGAATATAATAATATTAACCCCAAAGCAAGGCCCGCATATTTTGAAAAACTATCCCGGCCGGGTTCCTCATTTTTTAATACCGATAAAATTATTGTTAACAAAACACCCGAGAGCCATAAATAGTCATTTTCATAATTGACCTGCACAATTCCTCCTGGCTTTATATGTAAAGAGAGGTAGATATTCTGCACGGTTGCTTTCAGCAAAAATAAATTGGCAACAAAAAGAATTGTTCGCAATGATAATTTAGAGACCTTGTCTTCCAGCGATCCCGATGCTTTTATTCCTGCCATGCTTAATCCAATGATCAGTGAGCCGGTTGCGATGATCTTTAAAGCATACATGCCGGGATATTCCTGTTCCCTGTTATTCAATATTATTCTATCGAATAGTTTGGATAAATTATTACTGATAGGGATAAATTCAAAAACAGCAAACCAAAGCAGGAAAGCGGCCTGGATACCAAGAGGAATATAAATGAACATCTCCGCTATTTTCCGGAAAGTGCAGGCCCGCTGATCTTTTGTCCGGAGAGAATGACGATAGAGGTATCCTGACCAGAAAAAAAGAGAAAGAAAATAAATCAATCCAAGTAAAATGATCCCCGATGTCATGCTGTTTTTATAATTTTCCGTTCATCATTTCATTATTATTCGGGGATCGTCAATGTTTTCTATTGTTTACCCACTCCTTCTTCCACGTTTATCCTTGTATCCATCGCTACGTTGGTAATGATATCTTTTGTTTGTTTTGCATTGGGCCATGTAATTTCTATTTCTTCGATAGCAACGGCTTTTCCCAAACCCGCTTCGATCATCAACGGCTTTGATCCGAAACTTCCTCCCGTGCACACAGTATGATAAAGATCCTGGTAAGTTCCATCCGGCATTTTTACTTTGATCCTTACTCTTGCACCGATCGCAGACCTGTTTGCGGTCACTCCCTTCAGTTTTATTTTCAACCAATGGTTGCCGGTAACGGAACTGTTCTCGTACAAAACATTTCGAAAAGCATCCCCTTCATAGGCGCCTCCCACTACGTGATAGATATCCTGGTCGCCGTCATTATCAATATCGGCAAATGCTACGCCATGGCCTTTTTGGATATGGCCGGTATTGGTGGCATACGTTATATCCTCAAATTTTTTGCCGCCAAGATTATGGTATAATTTATTGGGAACAATACTTTGAAAAAGCGGGTTGCCGGTGCTGAGATAGTAATCCAGCCAGCCATCATTATCAATATCGCCAAAATTACATCCCATGGTAAAACTAACATGGTTGACGTTGTATTCCCTGCTTAGATCTGTAAATGTATTATTACCGTTATTGTGGTATAACCTGGGAAGGGCAATATCGCCGGGTGATCCAAGCATTTCCTTCGCTTCTTCTTCTGCAGCTTTTGCAGAAGTGGTGCCATACCCCGAAACAAAAATATCGTTGTAGCCATCATTATCAAAGTCGAAGAACCACGCAGGGAAACTAAATAAAGGTTCTTCGATACCTGCAGATCTGCTGATATCTTCAAACATTCTTTCACCGGATTTTGCAGCGGGTTTTGCAGCGGGTTTATTGATCCATAATTTATTCGGGCCGCCAATTACTGAAATAAAAAGATCGGGATAACCGTCATTATTGATATCACCCCATACAGCGGCTTTGACAAACAGGTTAACATTCAAACCATATTTTGGCGCTACATCAACGAATTTTCCTTTATTGTTCATGAATAACTGGCTCGGATAGTTTTCATGTCCTACAAAAACATCCAGCCATCCGTCGTTATTAAAATCTCCCCAGGCAGCTGTTTGTGTAGGAGCAGCGGAATACAAACCGGTTTCGATCGTAACATCCTGGAAAGTATTATTGCCGTTGTTTTTTATTAAAGAGAAAGGAAACCTGCCGGCTTTACCCCACCATCCTCCGCGCAAAACCATAATATCTGCATAGCCATCATTATTATAGTCGGCATGAATAAGATTCAAACCGCCGGTAATACCTATCAAACCCGAAGAAGCCGTTTCTTTTTTAAAAGTTTTATCTCTCAGCTGGTGCATGTACCTCAACTGGTCCTGGGCGCCTGATGATGATACCATGATATCCGGCAAGCCATCATTATCCAGGTCTTCCACCACGCAACCGCCTGCCATGCCATTCATATCCACGTCCATCTCCCTTGCAATATCTTTTAAAACAATATTGGTTTTCGCTTTGCTGAACACATTTTGTTCGATCAGCCATTGCTTCGGAACATCGGCAGGATACCTGCCCAGTGTCATATAGGCAACGTTCAATAAATATCTTGATTGAAGATCGTTCGGGAATTTATCCAGTATTGTTTTGTACACTTCGATCGCTTGTTCCGAGCCTGTGGGAAGTTGGTGTACTCCTCCTCCTTTTATTGGCAGGAGACAGCTTTCTGCATTATGATTGTTAGCACAATTTTCCTGTTCTCCTTTGCGCATGTACGAGATAGCCAGCTGATCGAAAAAAAACTTGTTTTGCTCTGTCATTGTTGCTGTCGTAATATTCGTGGCTTGCATAACCTGCATCAATACACCGATAGCTTCGTCGGCATTACCTGCATTAAGTGATTCAACCGCATATTGATAATACAAGAGAAATCTTTTATTAGGATCTTTTTCTGTTTCCAGCTTTTTTTTAGCGTTGCCGGCACGTGCTGTGTTCATGGCATACAGATCACCCGGGTCAATACTGTTAATAGTACTATCCAGCAGGTGTATCATTTTCAGCGTTCCGGGGGATTGTTTAACTGTTGATACCAGTTTTTCGCCGGGTTCTTCGCAACAGCTTTTCATTTTCATCTGTGCATTGGATGAAAAAAAGTAACAGCTAAAAAGAAGCAAGAAGATACAACAACAATAAGATTTCATTATCAGTATATATTATGAATGGTAGTTTAAAAATACGTCAAAATAAGGTGTATATGTAGTCAGGACATAAGTTGGATTCAAATGCCCCGGAGGGGCTATATGCCGGTAGTAGCAATAATCAGAAAGTTCTATTTGCTCCTTAGGAGCAAAACATCAAGGATCATCGTTCCGTACCTACGGCACGGTCGGTTACTTCCTATATCCACGCTACCGACCTTTTGCTCCTACGGAGCGATGAAAAAATATAGTATTGAAAAAATTGCAGACGGCTTATGTTTTGACTACATATACACCTAAAATGAAATTAGCTTTTTGGGGATAGCGTTTGTTTAATTATTTAACCGCAAAGGCGCAGAGAAGACGCAAAGTACGCTACGAACCTGTCTGCCGACACGCAGGTTTGCGTTCTTTGCGTTGAACTTAGGCGTCTTTGCAGTTAACTCTTTTCTTCTCAAAGTTTACCGTTCTTTATCTCTTCCACCACGCCGGGATCAAGCAGGGTTGACGTATCTCCAAGATTTGATAGTTCTCCTTCGGCGATCTTTCTTAAGATACGGCGCATGATCTTTCCGCTTCTTGTTTTTGGAAGACCTTTTACAAACTGTATCTTATCCGGTTTGGCGATCGGGCCGATGACACGGGCCACAGTTTGCAGTATATCTTTTCGTGTATGTTCTTCGTCTCCATGCATGGGACCAAAAACAACATACGCATAAATGCCCTGACCTTTTATATCGTGCGGATAACCTACGACAGCGCTTTCTACTACTCCTGCATGCATATTGATCGCATTTTCTACTTCGGCAGTACCAATACGATGACCGCTTACATTTAATACATCATCGACACGACCGGTAATTCTATAATTACCCTGTTCATCTTTTAATGCACCGTCACCGGTAAAATATAAATTCTCATAAGTAGCAAAATAATTCGTGCGGCATCTTTCATGATCGCCATAAGTTGTTCTTAAAATAGAGGGCCATGGTGCTTTGATGCAAAGATTTCCTTTCAATAAACCATGCTCATCTTTCCCCGTTACTTCATTTCCCTTTTCATCAACCAAAATCGGCTGCACTCCGGGCATCGGTAATGTTGCCCATGATGGTTTAGCAGGTGTTACTCCCGCCAAATTAGAAATAAGAGAACCACCGGTTTCCGTTTGCCACCATGTATCTACGATAGGGCATTTTTTCTTTCCCACATTCTCATCATACCAATGCCAGGCTTCTTCATTGATCGGTTCGCCAACCGTTCCCAGTATTTCTAATGAAGAAAGATCTTTCCCTTTCAATGGTTCTAAACCAAAACCCATTAAACTTCTTATGGCTGTTGGTGCTGTATATAAAATGCTGACCTTATGTTTATCAACGATATCCCAAAACCTTCCCGCATCCGGCCAGGTAGGAATACCTTCAAACATCAATGAAGTAGCGCCGGCGCTCAAGGGACCATAAACGATATAACTATGCCCGGTTATCCATCCTATATCAGCCGTACAAAAATGAATTTGCCCCGGCTTGTATTGAAATACATTGACAAAAGTGTACGTGGTCCATATCATATAACCGGCGCATGCATGCACCACGCCTTTGGGTTTGCCCGTACTTCCGGATGTATATAAAATGAATAAAGGGTCTTCTGCATCCATTTCTTCAGCGGGAAAAGAGACAACACCATCTTTTTCTACCTGCGTTTCTGCATACTCCATTTCATCTTCCCACCACACGTCTCTTCCTTTGATCATCGAAACAGGAGTTCTCGTTCTTGTATAAACGATCACCCGCTTCACCGTTTTATTTCCGATCAATGCATCATCGATCACCGCTTTCAACGGAATATCTTTTCCGCCACGATAAGCGCCATCGCAGGTAATGATAAATGCTGCTTTCGCATCATCAAGGCGATCTGCAATACTTTGTGCGGAAAAACCGCCGAAGATCACAGAATGAATGGCACCGATCCTTGCACAACCCAAAACTGCATAAGCCAGTTCAGGCACCATTCCCATATAAATACAAACCCGGTCGCCTTTCTTCACGCCGTTATTCTTCAGCATTTGTGCTACCTGGCAAACTCTTTTGTGAAGACGATTGTAAGTAACGGTGCGGACCCTTTCATCGGGGTTATTGGGTTCCCAGATAATGGCCGGCTTATCTCCCATTGTTTTTAAATGGCGGTCGATACAATTCTCAGTGATATTGAGTTTACCACCTTTGAACCATTCTACTTTAGGTTCTTTGAAATTCCATTCAAGTACTTTATCCCATTTCTTTCTCCATTGAAAATTCTCCGCTACCGATGCCCAGAAATTTTCCGGTTCATCCACACTTTTTTTATAGTCTTTATGATATTGTTCCAGTGAAGTGATCTGAAAAGGGTATGACATAGCGATCTTTTTACGCCTTAAATATACTCAATTGAATGATGAATATTGAACAGCGAACAAGGAATGAAGAAGTCGGGGTGTCTCCGCTTCATTATTCGCCATTCTTTGTTCGCCTGTTCGATATTCTATTGTTCACCTGTTCGACATTCTATTAAAATCCCTATCTTAATTGCATGAACCAACCCAATGATAAGTTTAAAATACGAAACGTGATTGCTGCCTCATCGGTAGGTACGATGATCGAATGGTATGACTTCTATATTTTCGGAATGCTTTCCACTACGATCTCTACGCAGTTCTTTCCTAAAGACAATCCCACGGCTGCATTGCTAAGTACGCTGGCCATTTTTGCTGCCGGCTTTATCGTTCGTCCTTTCGGTGCATTGGTATTTGGCCGTCTCGGCGATCTTATTGGAAGAAAATATACTTTCTTATTAACGCTGATTTTGATGGGCGGTTCTACTTTTTTAATTGGCTGTATTCCCAGTTATGAAAATATAGGTATTGCCGCGCCGATACTGGTATTGGTATTAAGACTTTTACAAGGCCTGGCGCTTGGCGGAGAATATGGCGGTGCGGCCACCTATGTAGCCGAACATTCGCCGGTAAATAAAAGAGGATATTATACCAGTTGGATACAAACAACAGCAACGCTGGGATTATTTCTTGCGCTTGGTGTGATATTATTGGTGAAATCAAATATGCCGGAAGCATCTTTCAATGCTGAATGGGGCGGCTGGCGTTATCCATTCTGGATATCTATCTTATTGGTGGGTGTTTCAATTTATATCCGGCTAAAAATGAAAGAATCGCCGTTATTTTCCAAACTAAAAGCCGAAGGAAAAACATCGGCCAATCCATTAAAAGAAAGTTTTCGGCACAAATCGAATTTCAAAATGGTATTGCTTGCTTTGTTCGGCGCCGTGATGGGACAAGGAGTGGTTTGGTACACCGGGCAATTCTATGCACAGAATTTTTTAGAAACAAAATGTCATATTGAATTTGAACAAAGCCGGACGATCATGTTGTGGGCTATTCTTTTTGCCACGCCTTTTTTTATTTTATGGGGATGGTTAAGTGATAAGATCGGGAGGAAATGGATCATGATGGCGGGACTGGCACTGGCTATATTTACCTACAGGCCGATCTTTAATACTTTTTTAAATGATACGGCTGTTCCGACCGGGCAACTGGTTGAAAAAAATCCAAAAGAAGGTATTGTAAAAATCAGCGTTACAGCAAAAAAGGATTCATTGATCACTGTCACAACGCCTCACTATAACAATAAGGGCATTACTTATTATACAGAGATAACCGATACAGTATATGCTGACAGATCAAAAGCTACCGCGCATTCATCCGAAAAAATTATAAATAAAAAACTTGGATCCGGTCTTTACTGGAAATTCATTGGCCTTGTTTTTATATTGATATTATATGTAACGATGGTATACGGCCCTATCGCTGCATTTTTAGTAGAAATGTTCCCGACAAAAATTCGTTATACATCTATGAGCCTGCCTTATCATATCGGCAATGGCGTATTTGGCGGATTAGTTCCTTTTATTGGTTTGTTACTGACAACAACATATCCTGCCGATCCATTGGTAGGTCTTTGGTACCCGATCGGTGTAGTAGCATTATGTTTGGTGATAGGTGTATTGTATTTGAGAAATAAAATTGACAGGAATATAAAAGATTGAAATCACAGACCTGCCAATCTGTGTGATCCCGTGATAAAAAATAAACAACCATGAGAAAATTCAACGCCCTTAAAAGATATTTCGGCCTGCTGTTCCTGATGATCGCCCCTTTTGTGATATATGAACTGGTGAATGGCGCTATTTCCAATATCGATCCCGCCGGGAAAAAAGATATCAATAACCCTGTTATCTGGATCATCATCATTGCCATTTTTACTCCTATTGCTATCGGGCTGGTGATCTTTGGATGGTATGCTTTCAAAGGCGAGTATGATCATTTACCTCAAAAGTCCAAAGAATTGAATTAAAAAAGTTTCGGGTTTCAGGTTATCGTGCTATAGCAAATAGTGCCTGGCGTCTCACAGCACCTGATAGTTTAGTGTTATTAGTAATCGTATTTATTATGATGAACGAAATGCAACAGGATGATCCAGTTTCTTATGCGGCCCTAAAAAGATGCGCAGGAAGATCCGGATCGCAGCCAATTCGATAAAAACAAAACATAGAGCCAGCAATGTTATGGCAATAAAGTCCTTATCATTTATATAAGTGAACAATACATCGATACCAATAAATGCCGCCGTAATGGGAAACCCCAGCAGCCCGATCGCTGCCAGCAAAAATAAAAGAGAGACCCATTTTTGTTCGTAAACATAACCATGAAAATAGTTGAGAGAAATATCATTGTCCACCGCTTTTATTTTTTGCAAACACCATGAGCCAAGCAGGAAAGCAGCCCCTGCACCGCTGGCATAATAAACGATCTCTGTACTGCCTGTATGTTCCCCGGCAAATACAAGTCCTGCCAAAATAAAAAGATGCGCCACCAATAAATATATCCATGCAGTGAATGCAGAACCCCGGTGCGAAAAAGAGAAAAGAGTAAATACCAATGCTACCGCCGGCAACACGATGGGCATGTAATCGCCTGCAGATCCCCATGATCCTGGTTTATAAAAAGATATAACCACGACTGTTATTCCCGCAAGAACAGACAAAACAACAAGAGATGTTACCCGCAGAAATTGAAATTGTTTTCCCAACCATTTAAATGGGCTCCATAAATATTTAAAGATTATGCCGTCTAAATTCCATTCTTTAATGCCAAGCATATATAAAGCGGCCCGCAACTTACCTACGGGTTTGTGTTGCGGCGGATGGTAATGGAAATATTGATGATGCACCAAATAGTTGAGCACTGACGGAGAAACAAGTAATTGGTAAGTACGCAAAAATGCATTGCCTGCAAAATGTATCAATGCAAGAGTGTGAAGACCTAAAGCCACTTCGATAAATATGATACCTATTTGCGCAGCAGAAGCATAAGCTATTTGTGTTTTTATCGTTGGCTGTACTCTTGCGATCAGTGTTGCAATGATGCCTGTTAATGCGCCGATCACGATGATCGCAATTTTTACCCATTCCATATTTTGCCAGAAAGGATAAGTGCGCAGTAAAAGGAATACACCGATATGAACACTTAACGAACCATAAAATATTGCCGACGATGAAGTAGGTCCTTCCATCGCTCTTGGCAGCCATGAAGTAAATGGCAACTGTGCAGATTTGATGATAGCAGCCAATACGATCATTATTACAATGAATACAGCCATACTATGTTGATTGGTTTGCTCTGCCAATTCACCGGCGGATCTTAATTGTGCAAATGATATATTCTGGTGCGTAAGATGATGCATCATCCACATAGCAAGCATCATCGCCACATCACTGATACGATAATTGGAAATTGTTTTAAATGCATTCTTTACGGGTAAATAACGGTTTCGGTAAAATGCGATCAGCAGGAAGGAAGAGAGTCCGATCATTTCCCAACCAATGAACAACGTTTCGAAGTTGCCAGAGAAAATGATAAGATTATATCCCACCGCAAAAAGCAATATGGTATTGAAGAACCTTTTAAATCCTTCATCACGATGCATATAATAACGGCTGAAAGTAGAAACAAGGAAAAATAAAATAGCTCCTACGACACTATACACCGCAGTGATATGATCATAATAGAACTGTATGGCAAAAACGAAATGCTTTGTTTCATAAAGAGTGACCAGTTTTTGGTTGACCGGTACACTTCCATTGACAAACCAAAACAGTGCATAGACCACTGTCGCCAGTATGAAAAATGCTTTCGTAAAAAGTACTATCCATGCAATCGGTTTCTCCTGCCTGTTCCTCCAGAATAAAGAAGTAAGAAAAGCAAGCAAAGGGATAATAACAAACAGGCTGATAGACTGAACGAGTATATTGTTGATGTTCATTAGTAATTGATTTGAAAGCTTAGTTTAACAGGTACACAGGTAAATTCTCTTCTGTTGCATGAACGATATGGTTTGTTTCCATTTCCCGGGCGCCTTCGATGAACTCTTCCATATTGTGGATCGTTTTTATATCGCTGTCAGCAGTGATCGGTTCATATTTTTCAAAAACACCATTTACGAAATAATAAAATTGTTGTTCAACCGGATGCAATGCAATGATATGCACCCATTCATTTTTATACCATTCAAAAACATCGGGTGATGACTGGATCGCTTTTAAAACGATCTCCGGTTTATGTTCTACAATTACCAATAAGCGGACAGGATCATGCACTTCTATCATTTGCCAGGGCAAACCGGGACGCAGATCGCCATCGCTGCTGTTAGCCACGCCAAATAATCCCATTACATTATGCGGCAATTTTGTACCGGCTCCCATTTTTATATTGTCGACCCTTGAAAAATAATATTCAAGATTGATACCGCCGCATACAAGGCCGATAGGTCGCATCACAGCAGAAAGAATGGTTCCATCCGGGTCGGTCGTATGATCATAGCTATTGAGAAAAGCTCTCCGGTCGAGGAACAAGCCTTTACTGGTTTGTCTTCTGCCAATGATCGCCAGTGTATTTGTACCATGACCCAATTCAGGTCTTGGCTCAAATAATGAAACAGACCGGCTATGGATCGCTTTACGTACCTGTTCCAATTCCTGTTTTGTATTGATCGATGCAAAACGACGGCTTCTTTCCTTTGCATTCAGATTCAATGCCGTTTCAAAATTTTGTTTGTTAATTAAATGACCCGAAGCATTCTTATCATTCAATAAATTTTCGTCGTAGTAACCGATCACATCGGCAGCAGTATCGTGCATGCTGCCAACAAATTGTGTGCTTACAGGAATATCGATTCCTCTTGCTTTTAAAATTTCTCTTACCTCTTTATGATTCAAAATAAAAGCCTGCACTCTTGCATTCGTAGCGCCGGGTCTTCCGCTGCAGGCGCCGCAATCATGCGCACCATGATGCGGGTTGTTCGCACTGCTGCTGCCATGCGCTACAATGTAAACGACCGGTGCAAAGTTTTTCACCAGGCCAATTCCGCGAAGAAAACCTTCTGCCCTCGCCGTCATTTCATCGATCGTATAACCTACCTGCAATCCATTTTCAATGTCCTTCGGATCTTTATTGATAATGGTAAGCGATGATTGTTTGTCCATATGCCCGTATGCATTGGAAATAGCGGGACTCATTTTAGGTTTGAATAAATTCAAAACTGTTTGCACAAAAGCCCAGAAACCAAAAGCAATGCTCAATGCAAAACCGGTGAAGAAACCATGTGTATGTTTAGTATAAAGAGGTTCTCCTTTTTTCGGCATGCGGGCATCATATTCTTTGATCAGGAATTTCGGTGTTACCGGTGCGGGACAAAGTTTATCATAGAACTTACTTCCTTCCTGCTGAAAATAAAATTCAACACCAAAGAAACCCGGTGCGCCAAATGTTTCGCAATTCCTGTCGACCGCTTCTATATGCCGCCTGATCGAATCTTCTCTTTCATCGATACAAAAAATTGCCTGGAAGGATGCCCCCCTACCAGGTTCTTCAAAGATTGAAATAATTTTTCCATTCACAGGTTCTAAAGCCCCTCCTGCCGAGAGATTAGGGGCAGCCAATAGAATTCCTTTCAATACAGAATCATAATAGCTCCATTCAAAAGCATCCTGCCAGAGTTCGATCACTTCAGCCAGTTCAGTTTTTTCAATATCAGCAAAAAGTTTTAACGGTGGTTGCGTAATATGATCGGCCAACGGTTTCCATCGTTTACCCAAATGGGCTTGCAGTGCATCCCATTCCATCAGCAATTCAAATTCGATGAATTCTTTCAGCGTAATGATCTTTTTATCCAGCAAGGTTTGCGGGTTATCTTCCACGGCATTTACAAAGCCACTCCATCCATGATGAGAGAATGCCTGGTCAAATAAATACTGTTCATAGTATTCTTCTTTCCCCACTATTTTTTTCAGCAGCCATGCTATTGAATATTGGCCGGATAAAAATTGTTGCCGGACCGCTTTTGTTTTAAAAAAACTCACTAAGCCATTGCCTTCAAGTTCCCGGATAGTTTCTGTAAAACTTTTATTGGTCACCGGTATACTTTTAATAGCAATACCCTGGTCAAGAAAAGCGCAAAGGATCCGGTAAAGCAATGGATGTACTTTATTATCAAGATCAAAATGATAAACATCTTTCCATTGCTTGCGCAACTGCCCTATCCGCTGCTGATTGATCGTTTCATATTCTTTGTTCAGCAGTTTATCTTCCCAGGCGCCTGCATCTTTTTTCTTTTTAGCAATTACTTTTTGCAAAATATCCTCCCGTATGCGGCCCGTTTTATACATCGCCCTGTATTCCTGTAATTCTAAATGCACCTGGAATCCAAAGATCTTTGACGCTTTGAAAATTGCATCGTAGAATTTCATGTGCTGAAAAGCATGAAGGGAATTATGATGAATAAAATCCTTCAATGCCTGTTGCGAAGGCAGGAAATGCTTCAGTTCATGAATAAAATGATCTTCACTGAAATGTCCTTTTATATTATGCTGCATTTTTATTTCTTGATTTGGTTTTTCTTACGATACCGGGTTTGTTTGGTTTCATTTTCTTTTTTACCGGCTTGATGATATTGGCTATATCAAAGCGGTAGATCTCATCAATATCCTCGCGGCTATGATGTATCACACTCAGGTCTTTGATCAATCCATCCTGCAAACCATATATCCAGCCGTGTAAATGCAATTCTCTTTTTCCCCATGCTTCCTGTACGATAGCGGTTTTAGCAAGATTACGAACCTGCTCCACCACATTCAATTCAGAAAGCCTGTCTGCTCTTTTGCCGATATCGCCGATAGCATCCAGTTCTTTTTTGTATTTGTAATAAATGTCTTTGATATTACGCAGCCAGTTATCGACAAAGCCATGAAAATTATTTGACATCGAAGCTTTCACACCGCCGCAGTTATAATGACCGCAAACGATGATATGTTTTACTTTCAGGTATTTCACTGCATATTCCAGTACACTCAGCAAATTAGTATCGGTATGCACTACCAGGTTGGCAATATTACGATGAACGAATATCTCACCGCTTTCTGTGTTGGTGATCTCGTTGGAAGGTACCCGGCTATCGCTGCAACCGATCCAGAGATAATCCGGTGTTTGCCCCTGCGCCAATCGCTCGAAATACAGCGGGTCCTTGAATTTTTTTGCTTCTGAAAATATCTTATTTCCCTGTATTAATTTCTGATATGATTTGTTCATGATAATTTGTTTTAATGCACAGACTGTACATGTGAATAATTCTCCATTTTGTAAGGTTCCTTAAATCCTACCAGTTGCAGCTTGATATTCTTAAGCGGCACTTTAATATCCCTGAATTCTTTGATCAGCTCCAGTATGTCAAAATCAATATACGTTGTATTGCTTGCGTCAATGACAACGGAAGAATTGGCAGGCATATGATCCAGTGTTTCCCTGATAGCGGCCTTATTCAAAAATGAAACTTCTTCGGAAAGCCTGATATTGATAACATCTCCTTTCTGGTGTCTCTCTTTATGAAAGAAATAAGAATTCTTCAGGTTGCCGTGCAGGATGGCTCCAATGGCTGCAACGATGCCGGCAAACACACCGATGATCAAACCTTTCCCGCTCAAAGCCGGTACTATCGCAAAAAGATCGATAGCAATAATTACCACTACTGTTACGATGAAAGGAATGAACTGGTATTTACCTGCTTGCCAGAATTTTTTAAATACAGCAGGTTTAGCCAGTTTATAACCCGTCAATAAAAGCACAGCAGCGAGAGCCGACAAAGGGATCATATTTAATAATCCCGGGATAAGGATAATGGATACCAGCAGCATCATGCCGTGAAAAATAGTTGATGTCTTTGACCTGGCACCCGCATTTACATTGGCGCTGCTTCTTACTATTACGCTTGTCACCGGCAAACCCCCGATCATACCCGCCACAGAATTTCCGATACCCTGGGCAACCAATTCTTTGTTTGTATTGGTGATCCTTCGCTGGGGATCGAGATTATCTATTGCTTCGATGCTTAACAATGTTTCCAATGAAGCTATCAAAGCAATGACGACACCGTAAACAATAATGGTCCCATTTGTAAACCCGCTGAAATCGGGCAGTGAAAAGAAATTAAAAAATTCTTTGGCCGAACTGGCTACAGGCAATCTTACAAGATGTTCGCCGGTAATAGCAAGCTGACTGCCGGTTTTTATCCAAATTTGATTGATAACGACAGCAACAAGTACTGCCACCAATGCACCGGGAACAAAAGGAAGACGTTTCCTGATAGCCGGTTTCTCCCATAGCAACATCACAATAATGGACAGGATACACACGATCACTACACCTACTTCAATATGATGAAGCGGTTGCAATAATTCATGCATGTCTTCATTACCATATTCAAGCAGGTCCATAAGGTTGCCCTTTTCATCTTTATCATAACCCACTGCTTTAGGGATCTGCTTGGCGATGATCAAAATACCAATGCTGGTCAGCATTCCTTTTATGACACTGCTGGGAATATAATTAGCGATGCCTCCCAGTTTCAGCAATCCTAATAATATTTGAATGATGCCTGCGATCAATACGGCACATAAAAAAAGTTTGAAATCGCCGATAGTGATAATAGCTCCTAAAACCAATGTAGCCAGACCTGCCGCAGGACCGCTAACGCTGAGTGCTGAATTACTCAGGCTGCCAATAATAATTCCTCCAATGATCCCCGATATGATCCCGCTGAAGAAGGGGGCACCGCTGGCCGATGCAATTCCAAGACAAAGTGGTAATGCTACTAAAAAAACTACAAGACCGGAAGGCAGATCGCTTTTAAGATTTGCAAATAAATTCTTTCTCGCATTCATGGTATAAAAATTCTTTAACGCTGTGTAAAAATCAGCCGTCATGTAAAAATGACAATAGGCTGGATGTAATGACCCGCAGGGTCACCAGGGAAAAAAGATGATATTGATTATGCAGCGTTGGGTGGAGGAACAAGCAATTCGCCGTGGAAAGCGATATAAGTGCCTGTATTACCGCAACCATAATGGGTAAGCGTATTCAGGGAGAAATATTCATGCAATGAATGATCATGCAGGTATTCTTCAGAGAAAGAAGTACCGGAAGGAGCTTTTTCTTCCGTGTTATTACCAAAGGGGTCAGATGATTCTTCCTCATTATCCGGAACGGCAGAAGAAGCTTTTTCGGTTTGAGCCAGCTCTTGCTGTGCTGCAAAAACAAAAGGGGCACTTATTGTAAGCCAGAGCAACATCACTATCATACAAATAGCTGATGCTTTATTGAAAAGACTATATATATTTTTTCTGTTGCTCATTTAAAGTGCCGCAAAATAACACATTCACGTTTTTTATCCAAACCTATTTACAGAAACTGCATTATTTCTCAGTAAATTAGATAAAACCTTTTCAGATAAAAGACAAAAATTCTATGCGATTTTAAAAACTTTGGCATATGTATAACGAAACATAAGTTTCACGCAGCGAACGCAACGATAAACTAACGCAGCGTCGCTGCTCCTTTGCGTTCGCTGAAATGATTTATGTTTAGACTATATAATTGCCAAAACTTTTATCTTTTCGTTTTTCTTTTTTCTTTTTTATCTGGATCCTTAACTAAATTAAACAGCTTCTGCATCTGGTTTATATCTGTTAATTTTATCATCAATAAGTTTTTATGAAACCATACGAAGTATTGCTTCAGAACAACAAAGAATGGGCAGAAGGTAAAACATCCAACGATCCTCACTATTTTAAACGGCTCTCGCAATTACAAAGCCCGGAATTTCTTTGGATCGGCTGCAGCGATAGCCGGGTGCCGGCCAATGAGATCACCGGCACCGATCCCGGCGAAATATTCGTACACCGCAATGTTGCCAACCTTGTTATCAATACCGATGTAAATGTGCTGAGCGTACTGGATTATGCAGTCAATCATCTTAAAGTAAAACATGTTATCATTTGCGGGCATTATGGATGCGGCGGTATCAAAGCTGCGACCACAAAAGTAGATTTCAAACCTGTATTGAATATGTGGCTGCGCAATATCAAAGATGTATATCGTCTTCACCGCGAAGAACTGGATGAAATAAACGGGGAAGAAAACCGCTGCGATCGTTTGACGGAATTAAATGTAAAAGAACAGATATTGAACCTGGCCAAGACATCCATCATTCAGCGGGCATGGAAGAATGAGATGCGTCCCGATCTTCATGGATGGGTATATGGTTTAAAAGACGGTGTTATAAAACCGGTTGTAGAAATGAAAGCCGGTACTCATATCGATCCCTTATACGAATACGAAAATTTATAGAGGCAGAAACCCGGAAGCTTTGCGTGATATTTTTAACTGATCCATTACGCCTGGCTTGAACACTTGTGCCTTGTTCCTTGTACCTTCGTTACCATGTCCATCGAAGTAAAAAATCTATTAAAAGAATACGGCGAACAAAAAGCTGTCAATAATATTTCTTTTAAAGTTGACAGAGGAGAGATCGTTGGTTTTCTCGGGCCGAACGGTGCCGGCAAATCAACTTCGATGAAGATCATCACCGGCTATTTACAAGCTACCGGCGGCGAAGCTTTTGTTTGCGGAAAAAATGTACTGGCCGACCCGGTAGAAACAAAAAAGAAGATCGGTTACCTGCCCGAATCCAATTCATTGTATTATGACATGTATGTGAAAGAATACCTTGCATTCATTGCAGAAGTCCACCAGATCAAAAACCCGGGATCTAAAATCAAAAATGTTATTGATACAGTGGGCCTCAAACTGGAATCAAATAAAAAGATCGGTCAGCTTTCCAAAGGATATAAACAAAGAGTTGGTTTGGCTGCCGCATTGATACACGATCCTGAAGTATTGATCCTGGATGAACCCACCAGCGGTCTTGATCCCAACCAGATCGTTGAGATAAGAGAAGTGATCAAACAACAGGGAAAAGATAAAACGGTTCTGTTCTCTTCCCATATACTGCAGGAAGTAGAAGCGATCTGCGACAGGGTGATCATTATTAATAAAGGAGAGATCGTTGCCAATGATAAATTAAGCAACCTGCAAAGAACAAACGATAAACAGCACTCGGTAACGGTAGAATTCAAAGAGCCCGTACAAAAGGAATGGCTGGAAAATTTACCGGGAGTGATCGGTGTAAGAAATATTCAATCCTCCCTGTTCAATATTCAATGTTCAAGTGCAGAAACGGTAAAGAAACAGATCCTTCAATTGGCGATCGAAAAAGATCTCAATATCGTTTCGCTGCAAAGCCGGGAACAAAGTTTAGAAGATGTATTCAGAAGCCTGACGGCCCCTTCTGATCTGTAGCAGGCGCATCATCGTATCACTGTGATGGTCCCTTTCTGCGTTACTTTCTTATTATTGTTATCCATGAACTCGAGTATCCATACATAAACACCCGTAGGCTGCGGCTCACCGTTAGAGCGGCCATCCCATCCTTTGCCTTCCTGCTGGCTATAGAAAATGCGGGCACCCCAGCGATTGAATACAGAGAAGCTTACCAGTGATTTCATCTTTACCAAATAAGGTATTGCTACATCATTCAATCCATCGCCATTGGGAGTAAAGGCTGTGGGTAAATAATATCCCGGTTTCTTCAATACCAGCATTTGTAATGTATCGATAGTAACACAGGTATGAATATCGCTGATACGAATCTGGTATAACACATCGTCTGTTGCAGTGAACAGCGGGAACCTTGTATTATAATTATTCAACTGTATTTGCGGCAGCCATTGGAAGAAAGTACCAATACTATCTCTTGCACGAATGAACTGTGTAGCTCCTTCCGGTACAGTGATAGCTCTATACTGTACGCCGTTCCTGGAAACATTGCAGTGTACGATCTTTGATACTATACTGGGATCATTCTCGCAACCCAGTGCGGTCAATGTAAGAGTAACAGGATTGGTACCGGGAACGGAGAAGATCACAAGTCCCGGATCTTTTACATTTATGATCGGCCCGCTATTATTAAAATTCCAGCTATAGCTTACCTGCACCGATCCTTTTTCATTACTCCTGTTATGGAACAACGAAGGACGGTTAACACAAATAGAATCCCACCTGAAATCAGCAACTCCATTGGGCAATACATGTACTGTTTGCGGAACGGTACTGTCGGCACAACCAAACTCTGAAGTGGTTATTAATTTCACCGTATAACTTCCGGTTGTAATAAATGTTTTTACTGCGTCCGTTAATGTTTGCGTTGTACCATCGCTGAATCTCCACAGGTAAGATAAATTAGCGCCATCGGGAGGAGTAGAACTATTGGTAAATACAAAAGAGTGATTGGTAATACATCCTGTATCGCTGCTGGCGGTAAATCCAACAAGAGGCACCGCATGAATAGCGAATAAAGTAGTGCGGGTAGAATCCGTACATCCGAACTGTTGTAGCTCTGCCCAATAACTTCCGCTTATTGTTGGCAGGTAAGTAAAGCCTGTAGCTCCCGGTATGGGAGTTACGCCATCATACCATTGTACAGCGGCAACAGCAGGATTCACCGACAATGAGCCCGGCTGAAGATCTCCATTACAATATTCGATCTTACCATTTAATGAAAGCAACGTATCAACCACACGACCGGTGATAACAACATTGTCTTCGGAATAACACCCGGTTATAGCATCGGTAGTACGAACTGTAAATTGAACAGGTGTTGCATCATTCACCCAGGCCTGCGGATCACCGATCGCCGGGTTGCTTACCTGTGCGGCTGGCGTCCACGAATAAGTATAAGCGGGATTGGTGGCTGCCCCGATCTGTATCGTTTGATTAGCACAAATATTGGCATCGGACCCGGCTACTGATACCGGTGTCGGGTTAACAGTAAAGGCTGTGATCGCCGTAGAATCGGTACAACCGTTTTGTTGCACCTGCGCCCAATAATTTCCTGAAGCAGTGGGCTGGAATGTATAACCATTGGCGCCCGGTATCGGTGTATTTGCTTCATACCATTGTACCGCTGCAAGCAGGTTACTTACAGACAATACTCCGGGATTAGCAATGCCGGTACAATAAGTGGTTTGTCCGCTGAGTGCAACCGCATCATCTACCGTTTTCGCAGTAAGATAAGAAGTATCGCTGCTTTTACACCCGGTGATGATATCTGTTACATCTACCCAAAACTTTTCCGGGGTCGCGGTCACAGTCCAGGCCATAGGACTGGAACTGATTGTACTCGAAACTTGTGAGGCAGGACTCCATAAATACGAATAAATAGGATTGGGAGGGGCTCCTATTTGTACTGACTGCCCGTTACAAACGAGTTGATCAGGACCTGCATTGGCTGCCGGGTTGGCTCCAACATCGATAGTAGCAAACAATGTGGAGGGGCAACCAAAGCCGGGAAAGGGTGTACAAACTACCGGGTAAACGGTACCTACTGCGGGTAACGGATTAAGATATAATGTTTGTGTATTCGCAAGTGGAATTGTAAGCCCCGCATCAGCATACCACTGGTAGGATTGGAATCCGAATGGCGCTGTTAATGTCATATCTGTTTCACCCGGGCAAATAAAATTACCTGAAATAACTCCGTTGCAGGCTGTTCCCATATCAACATAAGCATAACCCGCATGAGCAGTTGCGTAACAATCCCTGGTGACAAATTCTATCATGATCGTTTGCCCGATATAAGCATCGAGATTTATACTGATAGGAGTCCAGTCCTTATAATAAACCTGGACACCCTGGTTTCCGGGTACCGGTGATACCTGGAATCCACCAGGAATTTGTGAAGTGACAAAATCAAAATCTACACAGGGAATAGTTGAGCCGCTGCTGACATCTTTTATCCTGGCCTGGAATCTTGGCTGCTGACTGAGAACAGGATGTCCGGAGCTTTCTATTACCACAGCATAATACATCAGTATTGAAAAAGTAGTTAAAGTAGCAGGAATAGTATAAGTATAGGAAATGCTTTCTGCCTCTCCTCCCCCGCTATGATTACCAAGCTTTACACTATACGCACTTCCCAGGGGCGATATTTGAGGAAAAAAACCAAATGGATCAGTGATGGCAGTTGCTGCACTGATAATTGTATGCTTTCCCGGTATTTCTCCAATATTAGGCAATGGAGCATTCAAAGGATTGGTAGAAGCGCCATACCTGCATTCCCAGCCTGTAAAATTGCCCGATTCAAAATCAAGATTGGATGGGCAAAGACCCACTTGCGCCTTACTATTATTAGTAAAACAAAGCAGTAAAAAAAGAATGCCCCAATATTTGATAGAAAAGATTTTCAAGCAGCAGGAAAATTGAGTCCAAACTTAAAAAATAAACCTCAAATAGTCATTTTTTTCTTCCCGCATAAAGTCGTCCATTTTACCCGGCCCGGCAGGCAAGGACCGGGCAGTAGGATCCGGTTTGTACAGTCATCGCCGACATATCAGTGATCCTTCAGTTATCCATCGGTTCTTCATTGGAGAAAATATATGTTTGACTGAAGGATGAGTGAAGGATTAGCGGTGTTTACCCGGAGCCATGAATTCAAATCCGGTAGCTATCAATGAATCGCTCCCGGTACCGGATTTCCAAATAATATTTGATAACTTCCTGTTACCTAAAACCTTCAATTATGAGAAAGCTATTAACCATCGCTGCTCTTTTATTCTATTCGATATGTTTTGCCCAGTTAGAAAATGCCAATTGGTGTTTCCGGAATTATGCCCGGCTCAATTTCACCCCTACTTCAGTCACTGCATCCACCTGCGCTAGCGGCGCACCTATGAACAACCCCGGCACATCGGCCTCCGTAAGTGATGCCAGTGGCAACCTGCTTTTCTATTCCAGCGGAGGTTCGGTCTGGGACCGGAACGATAATGTCATGCCAAATGGAACAGGACTTTCGAGTTGCCAGGGAGGCTATACGCTGCAATCCACTCTTATTGTGCCCAAGCCTAACAGCGCCACTATCTATTATATATTTACGATCAACCAGGGATGTCATGATGCGGGGTATTATGGCTTTTTTTATTCTGTTGTAGATATGTGTTTGAATAACGGGAACGGCGACATTGTTCCCGGTAAAAAAAATATCCCTTTGTTGAATCACCAGGGCGATCCTATACAATCGGATGACTATAATCACACCGAAAGAAGTATACTCGAAGCAAGGCTGACATCAACTCACAATAACGATGATACAAAAATATGGGTCACGTTTTTGGTAAGGTTTGGACAAACCAGCGGTTATCTTTCCGACCGGTATGCCTATAATTATCTTGTATCAGATAATGGAATTAACGGTGTTCCTGATGGAACATCGGCGGGCCCGGCCACTTACATTAGTTTAAGCCCCGCTAATTTTCCCGTTCCTATTGACTGGAGCCTGTACGGCTATGCTAAATTTTCACCGAACGGAAGTTATTTCTGTGATGCGAACGGGGCTGCTGTAACATTATACCAATTCAATAATACGACCGGCGCTTTACAGAACCCGGTGAACTTATATACATCAGGCAGCTTTCCTTATACCCACCAATCAGGTATGGGCCTGGAATTCTCTCCTAACAGCCAGCTTCTCTATTTTACCACGTACGAAAGTGAACTTTACCAGGGTAAAGGAGGGGGTGGTGGCGGAGGTCCGCATAATGTAACACGGATACGTCAAAGTGACTTTAATCCGAATTTCCCGGCCATCGTAATTGCGGAGACTGAAACAGGAAACCTGGCGTCTTTGCAACTGGCGATCAACGGGCAGATATATGTTTGCGCCTCAGCGCCCGGTTACCCGGTCAATAATATGCTGGGAAGGATACAGGACCCGAATGTGCCCGGCATCAATTGTAATTTTATCCAGAATGGACAACAACTGGCCCCCGGAACACGACATGAAGGTTTTTTTCCGCAATGGGTTCATAAAACAATTTATACTCCAACCAATAACTGTAACACACCTTCCTACTGGCCAAAAGTGTATGAGTCTGCCGAATCGAATGGTATTACAATAGATAATTACGGGAACATTTATTCTGCAATGTCTATGACCAATATGAGCAATAATCTCAATCATAACGGTCCAACATATAGCGGCCCCGGTGATATTTATGTTCACTATAATGCAGGTACAGGCGTCACTAACTGGATCGGCACCGACTGGTCATGCGGTCTTCCGCTGGGCAATGGTAATATTAATTTCCGGAGCTCGTCAGGTACCAACAGTTACAGGAATGGAAATACAGGAGCTCCGGCCATCGGTCCCAATGTTCCTTCCAATATGGAACTGCTCGCCGAAGACAATGGCGGTTACATTGTAAAGGACGGATATAATTTAAGATCTTATGATCCCGCAGGTAATTTGATCTCGACCATCCCGATAGCCATCGTACCAAATTATTTCCTGGATGGTACCACAAGAGCTGCCATTTATCACCCGGGCAATCACAAACTGTTCATTTGTTATATGTATTATAATGGGTTCCTGGGATATCATCTCCGTATTGCGGTCATCAATTTCAACCCCACCAATCATTCGATGACAGCAGCCAATATTCCCGCTAATAACCAGGTGCACGGTATAATGGTGCAGGTGAATAATAATGAGCAGATATATATTTACAACTGGAATACACAGCAACTGGAAGAGTATAACCTGAATGGCACTTATACTCCTTTAAGCATGGCTAATTTCAGCAACAGTTCGCTGGAAGAGATAGGACGCAATAACTACCTTGTAGAAGACAGGATCCTTGTCAAGAACACGAACCTTCATTATTTCTATTGCGTCAATACTGTAACGAACATTTCCAAAAAGATATCTTATACACCGCCTTCAACAATGTCGCAATTCTATAGCTGGTATAGCTTTTATGGTAATAATGTATTCATTTCCGGCCAGTTTGAGGGTACAGGTTTTTCGATCGGCAGCCAGTCGATGCCATTGTTGGGTTCATATTCTTCCTTCCTTACCAAATTCAATGTGAATGCTGATTTCAACCGTTCGGATGGATCGGATCTTTTTGCAAAAGGCAACAAGGATATAAGCCCCATGAATGTAAGTTTGCGCCCGGTACTGAATTTTTCAAATGAGACACTGCAATTATTCCCCAACCCTGCCGGGCAAATATTACAGGTAGTGGTGAATGACGGGAATACAAAAGGAACACAGGCTTATTCAATATCCATTATCAATACTGCGGGTGCCCGGGTATTTTCCACGTTCAGCAACAATAATCTGAATACACTGGATATTTCCCGGCTCAGGCCCGGTATGTATTATCTTACTATCAGCACGAATTCAAAAATAATAGCGTCAAAAGCTTTTTTAAAAAAGTAAGGAATTGACATGTAAAAACGGTAAGCAGGTTCTTACTTGTTTACCGTTTTTTTTATGGGGTTATATAAACTTCATTTTTCATTAGTCAAATCGCCGTTTCTTTGCAAAACAATGAGTGAAAAAGATGCAATAATCGCCCTTTGTTTCCTGGGAAGTATCCTCCTGGCCATACTGGGAGGATGGAACTATATGAAAGGGCGCATCCTGGTATATGAACAACAAGTGAAGATCGATAAGATGCTGGCGACCCGTCAACCATTCCTCAGCGAGGAAGAAAAATTAAAAGAGATCGGTAAAGAAAAGACCACTGCTCTCATTATGTTTGCGGCCGGCTTTACAGGGATCTTTATCGTTATCTCTTATACCAGTCGCCGGAGAAAAATGAACCGGTTTATTCAACATACAAAAACAAGACAACCATGAGTTATATCGCAGAGATCTTTGCAAGACAAATACTGGATTCAAGAGGAAACCCGACAGTAGAAGTAGATGTATTGACCGATGAAGGTGCAGTGGGCCGTGCTGCAGTACCCAGCGGGGCCAGTACCGGTATTCATGAAGCAGTAGAATTAAGGGATGGTGATAAAAAGATCTACGGCGGTAAAGGTGTATTGAAAGCAATAAAAAATGTGAACGATATTATTGCACCGACACTCACCGGTTATGATGTAGCCGATCAAACAGGTATCGACCAGCTGATGATACAACTGGATGGCTCATCCAATAAAGGGAAACTCGGCGCTAATGGAATGCTGGCCATTAGTATGGCGGTTGCCAAAGCGGCTGCCGAAGAAGCATCCCTGCCATTGTATCGTTATATCGGCGGAACGAATGCAAAGACATTACCCATCCCGATGATGAACATTTTGAATGGCGGCGCTCATGCTGATAATAAAATAGATTTCCAGGAATTCATGGTGATGCCGGTAGGCGCCACTAATTTCAGTGAGGGACTTCGCTGGGGTGTTGAAATATTTCATGCATTAAAAACCGTATTAAAGAAAAAAGGATACAGCACCAATGTAGGCGATGAAGGCGGCTTTGCCCCGAATATCCAAAGCAATGAAGAAGCCATTGAAACAGTATTGATCGCTATCGAAGCAGCGGGTTATAAAACAGGTTCGCAGGTAGTAATTGCAATGGACGCTGCCAACAGTGAGTTATGGAATGCCAAAAAGAAAAAATACGTTTTTCATAAAAGCAGCGGCAAAGAAATGAGCAGCGAACAACTGGTGAAGTATTGGGAAAAATGGGTGAAGCAATATCCTATCGCTTCTATTGAAGATGGAATGGCGGAAGATGATTGGGACGGATGGAAATTATTGACAGAAACCGTGGGTGACAGATGCCAGTTGGTCGGCGACGATCTTTTTGTAACCAACGTAACAAGATTGCAACAGGGAATTGATAAAGGTATCGGCAATGGCTTACTTGTAAAAGTAAACCAGATCGGAACGATCACCGAAACGATCAATGCAGTAACGATGGCGCAGCATAATGGTTACAATACGATCATGAGTCACCGCAGTGGCGAAACAGAAGATACAACCATCGCCGACCTGGCTGTTGCATTGAATTGCGGACAAATAAAAACAGGCTCTGCATCAAGAACCGATCGCATGGCCAAGTACAACCAGTTGATAAGGATCGAAGAATTATTAGGCGAGTCGGCTGTTTATCCAAAAGGAAAAATCAGGTTTGGACGATAGACCGGCATTAACAAGTTTAAAAGGTTCAAATGGTTCAAATGGTTTGGGAATCTCCGAAACTTCTTGAACCTCTTAAACCTCTTGCCGATTAGCCCCATGTCGAAGAATTCTCATCCGAGTCGGCTGTTTATCCAAAAGGAAGAATTAAATTTGGGAAATAGTTGTAAGGGTTAAGTTCTAAGTTTTAGGTTTTAAGTTGGTTTCACCGGTTATAATCTAAAACTTAAAACCTAGAACTTAACACTTACAACTTAAAATTTACGACTCCCATGAAATTACTAACCCATTTACCCGCATTTCTCAAAAACAAGTACTTTATTTCCTTTGCGGCCTTTTGCGTTATCATGATCTTCCTGGATAAAAATGATGTTTTTACCCAGCTTGCCCGTCGCCGTGAATTGCAGCAAAACCTTCAAAGTAAGCGCCATTATACGGCTGAATTAACCACTCATCGCAAACAGCTTGAGGCATTTAGGACCAATCCTGCGATCGTTGAAAAAGTTGCCCGCGAAACATTGTTCATGAAAAAGGACAATGAAGACCTTTTTATCATCGTATCGGAAAACCCCGATAAAGCCAAGAATTAAGGATTCCCGCACAATAAGGCCTTGCCATGCCCGTTTATAATCCGGACGAGACACAATTTTGGACTAAATACATCTTAATTACCGGACAAATTAATGGTTTGCCAATGACCAACTTTACTCCCGAGGATCTTTTATTGTACTTGTACAAGGAAACCTCTACAGAACAGACAGAAGCTATTGAAAAAGCATTGCAGGCTGACTGGACACTTCGTGAAAAATTACACGTTCTCAAAGCATCCATGCAGCGGCTCGACAAGATCGTTGTTTCTCCCCGCACAGAAGTTGTACTGAATGTACTCAACTATGCAAAGGAGAAAGAAGAAGTGGAATAACAACTGCCAGTTCTTACAAATTAGTTTTAGTCCTGCATTGCAGGACTTTTTTTGTTATCAAAACTTGCATGATGTTAGTGAGTTTGCATTCTTACGACTCACAGTTTGCCAGTACTTTGTTTATTTCATTTTGCATCCTTGCTTTGAGCTCATACGCCCCTTCGCCTTTTATTGATTTTAAAATAATCAGTTGATAAAGTCCATCCTTTTGCAAAATTTGTAGGATCGGACAAATGGGCATGTTCAATTTCGATGACAATTTTAAGTATCCGTTATTAAAGTTGTCAAGATCATAAATATTTTGCCTGTTTCTCTTACCCGATGTTCCACCTTCTGGGAAAACCAGCAAATTCTTAAGATAACTCGAGCTAAGTATTTGCCGGATCCCATAAAGATTGGTCGGATATATACTCAATTTGCTTTGTAAAATACTTATGTCTTTATCATGGTAGGGAATTGTAAAAGTGTGGAAACTATCGAAAGGTAATTTTTTAGTATTTAGAAAATAAAAAAAGAGAGGAAAGCCTGAAAAAATAAAGGAATCATCATTAGGAAAAAAAGGAATAACGCTATCCTTGCCGAATATATCGGCAGCAGATATTTTAGCGAGTTTGGCTATCCCTAAATGATTTGAAACAATGATACTGTTTGAAGGAATGCTTTTGGTTTTGCTTACGAGTCTTACCGGAAATATCTTTTCGATATTCTCCAGCAATTCTAAAAACCTAGCCCTTACAATATTTTCGGAGGTAATATTCAGACAATCTTTAAAGAAACCTATTTGCAACTCACGTATCTCACGGATCTTATTTCTAAAATCTTCTCTTGTATAATAATCATTGAGTTTTTTTATTATTTCATCTTCCATCCTTAAATAGTTTCCCTACCTGGTAATTGACTATATTCTTATCATGATCAGTGATCATGTTCTTCCTGAACAATTCCACAAGTTTGCTTTTATTATTGTAGTTGAAATAAATCTGCAGGTTCTTAAAAACATCAAGCAGTTCTGTACAGGTGCTTTCTTCCAGGTGCTTATCGCGTTGTAGTTTTTCTAAAACCTTTTCAAGCTTATTTGCGTATAAGCGAAGTGAATTAAAAAGGCTAACCGGGTGGTCGCCCGTTTTTATATCATATATCGATTTTGCAAATTTAATGTCGCCAAAATCTTCAACATAACTTCGGATCAAACGGGAATACGATTTGTCAGTATTAAAGATATAACCCGGCAGGTTCATCAGGTTGTGCAAGAAGGCTTTGTTGATATGGTATTGCAATCTAAGGGGATTATTACGATCAGCCGAGACCTTGCAAATCACTTCAATTATAGAAACATAAAACCAAAAAGAAAAAACTTTCTCATAAGTAGAATTCTCCAATGATTCATAGATCTGTTTTTGCACATATAGATCCACGTCAAACCTTTTATGCTTGTGTGAAATACTCTCAAAATCGATCTTGATATCATCATAATTTAACTGAATCGACATAGAATTGCTCATGTCAAAATAAGATGAATCGTCATGGATTACATCAATGTCTGAAAAAGAAATAATATGATTAGGAGTTATCAATAAGTGAGGTTCTCCTAATAACCAGGACCCGCTCAATTCTCCTCCCGTTTTTTTCAACTCTTTTTGTATTTGCGATTTTAATGTATTAATTAATAGATCTCTGTTTATGACTTGCTTGCCTGACTTCTTAAGTACCATCTGAATTAGTTTAAAATTTCCCGCAATTTTTCAAACCCTGTAATTGTATTTATGTTCTGTATTTTATCTACCTCATTCCATGTATTCGTTATTTGAACCCGAAAGAGGTTCAGATAAAAATTAAGATTTCCTCCGGGCGGACTATTGTCCATAAATTCCTTTACGATACTTCTCAGGTCTTTATCCCTGATGAAATGCAAAAGTTCCGCAAACCCTTCTGCCTGCGAGTTTATACCGGATTTCTTTTGCAAATTGTTTGCCGCAGCAAAGACCTTTGCAGAAGAAGCAGGATCGTTTTTATATTTCATAACACCCTCAACAAATAAACATAATGCAATAGACTTTATTACATTAGACGCAATTTTATTATTGTTATTTTCATCAAATTGAATGTAATCGTGCTGAATCTGAGTGATTCTACTTATATAGTCTTCTGAATTTGACAAGCTCCCGAAAAAAGTGACGCATAATTCATTTAATTCAGTAGCGGCTTTTGTAAAGGGAAGTTCTTCTCCCATTTTTTTGGATTCTCCTATCATTTCCAGCGCCGTCTTATAATCGCCATTATTTGCGTAACAAATTGCCAATCTGTTATAAATAGAAGGTAGCATTTTTTTGCTCGTATTATCGGCTAAGATCAATTGTACAATTTTCTTGCCAGTACTTATTACATTATCATTATAGACACCGCTTTGAATTTGAATTTTAAACTTTATTATCAATAGCATCAAAGAATAGGATGAGGCTTCTTCCCACTTTTTACTTGCCTGATTCCATACTTTATTTGCTTTTCTTAATTGGCCATATTTTTGAAAGACCAGCGCCAGCTCAATCAGTTTTTCTTTAGATAATTCTTCAAAATTTGATTCATTACCCAAAACTATTCGTTTAGCCCACTCTACATCATTAATATTTTCCACCGTTTGTTCAAAAGACAGAGCGCTATCTGACGGGTACAAGGTTATCCTGCCGTCTTCAAGCGCTTTGTACATATTGTCTAAATTTGCTGGCCTCAGATATCCATAATCATTATCATGGTTTAATCCATAAACGGGAATTAACCTAGAAACTTCTTTCGCCGCATTTTTAAAAAAAATCTTCATTTTTAATTTTCGTTCTCTGTCTTTTATCTCATATTGCTCTGAGGCAAGGCCATAAGTGCTAATATTATTACTCTCTTTATCAAGTTGGCTGTGCAGGTAATCCGTTATAAAATGGATACAGAAAAAATGAACTGGCTTATCAACCATTTTCATGTACTTGGCCATAAAGCCAATTTCGTTATCAATAGTGGCCGGGTGAAACTGCTTGTACCCATAGGACTGACTATACGTTTCACCAATTACAGTCGGGACAGTTAAATGCAATCCTCCAGGCTTTATTTCTTCACTAAGTAATTTATAAAAATCATTCTCATTATTCAATCCTTCATACTTATTGACTTCCCAGGATGAAGTAGAATTGTTTTTTTCTATTATCGTATAAACAGTTGGTGTCACACTGGTATATACTGTATCTGTCGAGACAAAGGTACCCGCCTTTGCAACATACATAATGGTCTTAGCGCCTTTTTCAACCAATGACTTACACAATAATCCGCTTGCCGAACCCCAATAAGAATGTTTAAAGCCAAGGAGCACACAACGTCGTTTGGTAATTTTGTGCCTGATAATAGAGATGCCATATATCTCATCTAACCCAAAATAATTAAAGTCTAAAATGACTTCACAGGTTCCAAGTTCGATAAGATTAGCGGAAAGTTCGACTACATGTCCCAAAACAACAAAATCATCCTCCATTAAGTAATTGGATAATTCCTCATTAAATCCTGTCCAGTCGGTAAGTTTTTCTTCCAGGGCTGGGAAATGGATTGTTTTAATATTCAGCTTTCCCTTTATTTTACCTACACGCATCTTTTTTTCCCTTAGTCTTAAATAGCAATACGTATAAACTAACCCACTGTATTGTTCAACATATTCTTTTGAAGGAAATACAATTAGCCACAACTCGATTGCAGCACTTTTCTTATTTTGCACCTCGATAAAAAAAGGTCGTTTATTATTGAATTTTTTGTCATTTTTAGCAGACCTTTCAAACGTCCCTATCACTATATATTCATTGCCCAGTAAATAGTCGAGATGCGTATTATAGGCCCCGTAAATTTTAACAGTACACTTTCCCTGGTTATTGCAAAATTTATCTAAAACTTCCTTTTGCCCCTTACTAAACTTTGTACCGGTAACATAATCGATAAATTCTTTCTTTACCATGGTATGAGTACTTCCATCAACAAGCTCTGGAGTTGTTACAAGTGTATCTTTATACAGGTCTTTTAATAAATCCATAATCTACCTTTCGTCATTTTCATCATTTGTACAAAATATAAACAAGGTTGCATAACCAAGCATTTAAAAATGTTGCATTTGATTCTAGACTTCTAACCAATCTTAACCTTTGCTATTCGGGAGCAGGAGAGGTCACTAATATAGGACTTTCCTTTAATAATTCGTTTTCCAAATTTTCGCTGAATAGTATCGACATAACATTCATTATTCTCATTATTTTACATCTATGACCAAAAAAGAACGCTACGATTTTGTCATCGACTGGTTTGAAAAGAACAGGCCCATCGCAGAAACCGAACTGGAATACGAAGATCCTTATGAACTGATCGTCGCTGTTATTCTTTCTGCCCAATGCACCGACAAAAGAGTGAACATGACCACACCGGATATTTTCAGAAAGTATCCGACCGTACAAGCTTTAAGCAAAGCCACCATCGATGAACTCTTTCCTTTTATCAAAAGCATTTCTTACCCGAATAATAAAACCAAACACCTGATCGGCATGGCCAATATGGTCATGGAAAAATTCAATGGCAAAATACCAATGACAGTGGATGAACTGATCCAGTTACCCGGCGTTGGAAGAAAGACAGCCAATGTCGTTACTTCCGTTGTCGACAATCAACCCAATATGGCCGTGGATACACATGTGTTCCGGGTAAGTAAACGGATCGGGCTTGTTTCGCAATCAGCCGCTACTGCTTATGCAGTGGAAATGGAACTGGTAAAAAATATACCGGAGAGTTTAATTCATAAAGCGCATCACTGGCTCATTTTGCATGGCCGTTATATCTGCGTTGCACGAACTCCAAAATGCGAACAATGTGGTTTACGTCCGGCATGCAGGTACTTTCAACAACTAAAATAATTTCACGCTGCTTACTTTTTTCGTTACGGTCGTTGCAAAAAATTACGCTACTCATTTACGAATACCTCTTCGCTATCCGTAGGAATATTTATTGAGAAGAATGAATGACAGAATACATCCGCTGTTGATAAAATAATTTCACGCAGCGTACGCAACGGGGCAGCGCCGCAACGTTGCGTACTTTCTTCGTTACGGTCCTTGCAAAAATTTACGCTACTCATTTACCAATACCTCTGCCTTATCCATAGTAATATTTATTGAGAAGAATAATGATAGAACACATCCATAAAAAAATTTCACGAACGTTGCGTCGCTGCCCCGTTGCGTTCGCTGCGAGAAAACTACGCAGACCATTTACGAACACTGCCTTATCCATAGGAATATTTATTGAGAAGAATAATGATAGAACACATCGATAAAAAATTTCACGAACGTTGCGTCGCTGCCCCGTTGCGTTCGCTGCGAGAAAACTACGCAGACTATTTACGAACACCTCTGCGTCATCAACCTGTATTTCATCTGCATGATCCGCGAAAAAACTCTCTTAGGAAAAATTCATCATAGAACTTATCCACGATTTTAAGCTTTAGCATAATACTTGCTTTAATCCGGCTGATCATTCTATTAAAAACCCTTCAGCCAACTTGTGAGGAACCCCTGTTTACTTTCTTTATTGGTTTGCATTTGTATCAATGCATCCGCACAATTGCCTCCCGTGCAATGGGCCCGGCAATACGGCGGTAACAATGTCGATATTCCCTTTGCTATAAAAATTACAACAGACGGCGGAACGATAGTTGCCGGTTATACCGATTCAAAGGACGGTGATGTAAGCCCCCAGCCCAACCGCGAATACTGGGATCTTTGGGTAGTGAAACTTGATCGTTGCGGTGTTATTCAATGGGAACGTTCATTCGGCGGTTCCAATTATGAAAGTGCAAGAGATGTAGTACAAACTTCAGACGGCGGTTATATCATTGCCGGCGAAACCAATTCAACCGATGGCGGCGTTATTGCCGGTTATGGTTCTACAAAAGATATCTGGATATTAAAACTCAATGCGGCCGGTAATTTACTCTGGCAAAAAAGATATGGCGGTAATGGTTTGGATATCGCCAACCATATTCATTTAATGAATGATGGCAGCTTCTATCTTACCGCCTCTTCATCCTCCAATGATGGAAATATCAGCGGCAATCACGGCACAGCCGGTTATACCGATGCTGTATTGATGAAACTTGATGCGAATGGTAATATTCAATGGAGTAAATGTTTTGGCGGAAGCAAGAATGAAGAATTACTCGATATCTGGATCATCAACGGAAGAATTTACCTGGCAGGTTATGCTAATTCAACAGACGGTGATATTCCACCGCAGCAAAAAAATTACGACGTATGGTTATTGGCGCTCGATGCCAATGGCAATAAGATCTTCAGTAAAGTATATGGCGGCTCGCAGAATGATGTGGCCTATTCGATGACAAGAGGCAATAATGGTTCTCTTACTCTCGCTGGCTATACTACTTCTGCCGATGGAGATGTAAGCGGCGCCAAAGGCAGCCAGGATTACTGGGTCATCAATATCGATCCTTCCAATGGAAAACTGAACTGGCAAAAAGTATTGGGCGGCACGAATGCAGATTATGCCAATTCGGTGATCACCGATGCAGACGGCGGTTATTTGGTTGCCGGAATTTCTTATTCCAATGATCTCGATGTTACCAACCCATTGGGCGAAGGCGATTACTGGATCGTCAAACTAAATGCAACAGGTACTATCGCCTGGAAACAAAATATCGGCGGCAGTACCAATGATAATTTACGTTCGGTCATTTATCAGCCGGCAGTAAAAGAATATTATTTATGCGGCGATTCAGATTCCGGCGATGGCGATTTCAGCGGCAGCAACGGCGATACTGATTTTGGTATCATCAAATTGAAACTGATCGATACATTGCTGACCGATTCAACTGTGTGCAGCCTCAATGGGTTTGTTCCTTCAACCGATACATTGCGGGATGCCTGCGGCAATGATTCTGCTTATCTAAGTTATCGTCCTGTTTTAATTGGCGGGCCATTCGATAATACCACGAAAGCCGACACCATTTTCGTCGGGCAAACATATCAATTGCACAGCAATGGTAACGGAACCATCACCTGGGATTATCATTCATCATTAAGTTGTACGAATTGTCCCAACCCCATCGCTTCACCGGAAACAACCACTATTTATACAGCCACTAATTCGCTGGCCGCAGATTGTGAGCGCAGCGATCAATTCACTCTTGTTGTATTAAAAGATGCTTTATTGTTTGTTCCAACTGCATTCACTCCCAATGGCGATGGATTGAATGACCAGTTTGGTCCTTTAGGCAAAGTACCCAATGAATATTCATTGCAGGTATTCGACCGCAACGGCATTTTATTCTTCAGGAGTAACTCCACCTACAGCCGCTGGGATGGCAAAGTGAACGGAACCATTCAGCCCAATGGCATTTATGTTTATTTGATTCAATACAAGGACATCAAAGGAAAACCAATGATGAAGAAAGGTGTTCTTGCCCTGGTAAGATAATGAAAACGTGAATCGTCAATCGTGAATAGGGTCATTGATTATCGGAGATCCATTCACGATTGACGATTCACGATTCACGAATAATAATCACTCTAAATAAATCACTTCTTATGGACAGAAGAGAATTTTTTGCCCGTGCAAAAAAGAAAACAACCACAGGTTTTGACAGGAGGATCAGCAGCGGCCTGGATCCTTACAACGGTGCATGGACAACCAATGAAGTAGCACACCTGTTGAAGCGAACAATGTTTGGCGCCAGGAAATCCGATATCGATCATTTCATCGGTTTATCTCCATCGGCAGCTATCGATGAGCTGCTGAATAATATACCGGTTGTAAGTACACCATTGAGAGATTATGGTTTGATCGAAGATGAGTTCGGTGTATTTCATGACGATCTTGGCGTGGTACAGGGACAAACATGGGTGAATGACCTGAATACAGTAAGCGATCCGGAAGTTACCGGCGCTATCAATAGTTTGCGTATCGGCAGTATGTTCAAATGGTGGTGCGGGTTAATTGTGAATCAAAACAGGAGCATCGCTGAAAAAATGGTCTTGTTCTGGCATCATCATTTTTCTGTACAACAGGAAGAAGCCGGTGGCAATGCAACTATACTGTGGCGGCATCACGATCTTTTACGAAAAAATGTATTGGGGAATATAAAACAACTGACAAGAGATGTTGCTGTCGATCCTGCTATGCTCTTTCACCTGAATGGATATTTGAATTCCAAATTAGCGCCGGATGAGAATTTTGCCAGGGAACTGCAGGAACTGATGACAGTTGGCCGCGGCCCCGATTCATTATATACAGAGAACGATGTGATCGCTGCAGCAAGAGTATTGACAGGCTGGAGAGTGAACAGTACAACATTGACTGCCTACTTCGAAGCAGGCTCACACGATTCAGGCAGTAAATCTTTTTCTTCTTTCTATAATGATACAACGATCAACAATAACGGTGCGCTGGAAGTGGATGACCTGGTGAATATGATCTTCAATACAACCGAAGCCGCAAGATTTATTTGCCGCAAGTTGTATAAATGGTTTGTGTATTATCAAATAGACCAGGATACGGAAACAAATGTCATTGCCCCGCTCGGCGATCTGTTGCGCAGCAGCAACTTTGAAATAAAACCTGTACTGGCTGCTTTATTAAAGAGCGAACATTTCTTCGATCCGCTGAACCAGGCATGTTATATCAAAGGTCCTTTTGATATCCTTGCCGGTACATTGCGTGAATTCAATGTAAGCTTTCCCTCCTTACACCGATTGGCAAAATGGTTATCCTTTATTCTATAATATATATAACCGTGCTGCCGAAATGCAACAGGTATTATTTCAACCCCCCGATGTATCCGGCTGGCCGGCTTATCACCAGGAGCCGATGTATTATGAATTATGGGTGAACAGTAATTCCTTACCGAGAAGAGCCAACTATACCGACTCATTGATTTCCGACAGTGTACTGGATGTAAGAGCATTTGCCGGTAATTCAGACAACCCGGCAGATCCCAATCAATTGATAACAGATATGACGGCTTTATTGCTTCGCTATCCTTTATCACTCAATTCAAAGAATTATACCAAGAACAGGTTTTTGCTGAATAATACCAATGACGATACGGTTTGGACCACTGCATGGAATTCGAATAACAATACCTATATCAATAACTCATTAAATGAATTGTTCAAATTCATTATGAACCTGCCGGAATATCATTTGTGCTGAAACCAATAAGCAATTGAAAAAACCCTACGTTAAAACATCTTTATGAACAGGAGAAAATTTTTAAGCAATACAGTTCCGGCAGCCGTTACACTGCCTGCTTTGGTAAATGGTTTTTCATTTACAGCTTTCAGCAATTCGCCGGATAATGCATTGGCAAGATTGCTGGGCGCTGAAGCCACAAATGATCATGTGCTGGTGTTAGTGCAGTTGTCGGGGGGAAATGATGGACTGAACATGGTAGTACCTCTTGACATGTATGCTAATTATTATAATGCAAGACAAAATGTAGCGATACAACAAAGCCGTGTATTGCGGTTGGATGGAACGGATCGTTCGGGTTTGCATCCTGCGATGACGGATATGCAGAACATGTATAATGACGGTAAAGTAAATATTGTGCAGTCCGTTGGATATGCCAACCAGAATTTTTCTCATTTCCGTTCTACCGATATCTGGATGAGCGGCGATAGCAGCAACGATCGTTTCAACAGGGAAAAAAGAGGATGGCTGGGCCGCTATTTAGAAACAGAATATCCCGGCTACCCCGATGCTTATCCCAATACAGATATGCCGGATCCATTGGCGATACAGATCAGCAACATCCCAACGGTGGTTGTACAAGGTTCTATTTTCTCAATGGGTTTGTCCATCACCGATCCGGAGAATGTATATACGTTCACAAATCCATTTTCCGATTACCCGCTTAATTCAGTTCCGGCCAATAAAGAATTACGTTTCTTAAGAGTAGTTTCAGAAAAAACAAAGATCTATTCTGATATTATCAGGGCGGCTTATCGCAGGGCGGCCAATATGGCCACGTATCCTGATAACAGTTTAGCGCATCAATTACAAATTGTAGCAAGACTGATAAGAGGAGGATTAAAGACAAGAGTATATACCGTAACCATCGGTGGTTTTGATACACATAAAAAACAGGTGAATGCCAGTGATACTTCAACCGGTTCACATGCGAATCTTATGAAAGAAATATCAACTGCTGTCAATGCATTTCAAAAAGATATGGAACTGATGGAACAGGACGACCGTGTAATGGGAATGACCTTTTCCGAATTTGGCCGGCGTATAAAATCCAATGCAAGTTTGGGAACGGACCATGGGGCTGCAGCGCCATTGATATTATTCGGGAAACATGTAAAGAAAGGAATACTCGGCAATAGTCCCGATATACCTTCCAATATTGATGTAGTGAATAATGTTCCTTTTCAATATGATTTCAGAAGTGTGTATGCATCGGTACTGGAAAGATGGTTCTGTGTAAAACAACCTTTGCTTGACCAGTTGTTATTGAGGAATTATCAATCGTTACCGCTTATCAAAGGCGGCCCCTGCGGATTGCCCGACGATCCGGATATTGTAAATAATGCATCCAATGATCTGAAATTGAAATTATGGCCCAATCCATATGTATTGAATGCAACATTGCAATTCTCTACCAATGGCGGGCATACGTTGATCCAGCAGATCAATTCACTGGGACAGGTAGTAAGAATCTTGACCGATAAAGAATATACTGCCGGCACTTACAATATCGATATCTATCAGGATGGCCTGCCATCGGGACCTTATTTTATTCGTCTTCAGAACCAGGCACTGCAAAAAGTTTTGAATGTTGTAAAAATGAATTAGACCGTTTACCAATATTGCCGCGCAACTGCGGCAGGAAAGCTTTATTTTTATGGACAACGGAACAGAGTTCCGTTGTCCATCCTTTAAAAGACCGATTGTAAACCTTCTGTTATGCGTACAATTGGCCTTTTATTTTTTTTATTATTCCTGTCAACCCCCGTTGCATGGAAAACCGATCCTTCTCCGAAGACTTATGATCGTTTTATTTTTCAACAACCTTATATAGGTTCAGTAATAACTGGTCAGCCAGATCAAAAACCTGGCGAGATCGATACCGCAGCGCTTAAGCAAAGCGCATGGTATTCGAATGCGATCAATTATATTGAAGAAAGTGAATATGGGATCAAGCCAGTTGAAACACCTGATTGCTTTGGTTCTCCTAACCGGCAGCAAAACCTGCGGGCATTTTATACTGCCTCGACATTTACATTAGAACCAAGAGAAAATGATAACTGGAAATTAGAGTCTGTCTGTCAAAGGTATTTTTTCAGGAAAAGAAAAGATCTATTCACCGCAACCCGGTGCGACCGCTATAACAGACAGGAATACTATCCGGTTCACACACAACAAAGAATTTACTGTTGAATACATCAACAATAAAGAAGGTGTACGGCAGAATTTCATTATTGAAAAACAACCCGCAGCAGGTCCAAAACAATTAACCGTTAAACTGCAGGCAAACAAAGACTGGTTCATCAACAGGATCAGTTCCAAAGAAATTCATTTTGCCAAAACAAAAACGGATAATGTTGAGAAGAAGGTCACTTACAATAGTTTAAAAGCATGGGATGCAAATAACAAAGAACTGGATGCTTCTTTTTCTGTTTTCAACAATGAGATCTCTATCAATGTAAATACTGAAAATGCTGTGTACCCGGTTACTATCGATCCATTGAGTACCGGTATCAATGGTACTGCGGATTGGATCGGTGATGATGCTATTCAGCCCAGCAGTTTTTTCGGCTATAGCGTTTCCAGTGCCGGCGATGTAAATGGCGATGGATACAGCGATGTGATAATGGGTGCTTATGGATATGATGAAGCGTTTACAGTAAATGAAGGGCAAGCTTTTGTTTATCACGGAAGTATCACAGGTTTATCAGCTACACCCGATGCTCAACTGGATGATGGCAATCAAAATGGCGCACTCTTTGGCAGAAGTGTTGCCTGCGCCGGTGATGTGAATGGTGATGGGTACAGCGATGTCATCATTGGAGCGGACATGCACAACGATCCCCCGTACACCCGTGAAGGAAGAGCTTATATCTATTATGGAAGTGCAACTGGCCTCGCTGCTTTTTATGGTACTACATTAAAAGATGCTGACCAGGCCGATGCAAATTTTGGGTGGAGCGTCGCTGCTGCGGGTGATGTGAATGGGGACGGCTACAGCGATGTTGTCGTTGGTGCTTATAGTTATGATGATGGTTTTACAAATGAAGGAAAAGCTTTTGTGTATTACGGGAGTTCAACAGGCTTACAAACGGCTGCTGCTGTTACCCTCGCCGATGCAGACCAGGTCGATGCGCAATTTGGAGTAAGTGTTGCGGGTGCAGGCGATGTGAATGGTGATGGATACAGCGATGTTGTCATCGGTGCTCATAAGTATGACGAGGGTGCTAACGCTGATGAAGGCCGGGCCTTTGTTTATTATGGAAGCGCTGGTGGCTTATCGGCTTCCCCGGATCTTATACTCAGTGATGCTAATATGGGTGATGCGCAATTCGGTTTTAATGTTGCTTGTGCAGGGGATATAAATGGCGATGGTTACAGCGATGTGATCGTTAGTGCTAACCTGTATGATGATGGATTTATCAATGAAGGCGTTGTCTTTATTTATTATGGAAGCAGTACAGGTCTTTCGGCAACATACAATGCTATTGCAGATGACGCCAACCAGGCCAATGCAAATTTTGGTGCAAAAGCTGCCTGTGCCGGCGATGTAAATGGCGATGGTTACAGCGATGTCATCATTGGCGCTTATACCTATGATGATAATCTCCTGGACGAAGGTGTTGTTTTTATTTATTATGGAAGCAGTGCAGGCTTATCCGCAACTCCGGATTGTATGCTCGACGACGCCAACATGACCGCAGCATCTTTTGGTTATAGTGTTGCCAGCGCCGGTGATGTGAATGGTGATGGATACAGCGATGTTATTATTGGTGCGTATACGTATAAATATATGACCAGCATTGACTATGGACTTACCTATGTCTACAATGGCGGACCCGAAGGTTTAACTACTACTGAAACATGGACAATAGAAGGCGAACAGGTTGGCGCCAACATGGGTTTCCATATCAGCGGTGTTGCTTCCTCCGGCGATGTAAATGGTGATGGATTCAGCGATGTGATGATCGGGATTCCTTATTACGATAATGGCCAAACAGATGAAGGAGCCGTATATGTATTTTATGGATCCGCATCCGGGCTTTCTCTTATCCCGGATTGGACAGGAGAAAGCAACCAGGCAAACTCCGCATATGGCAGAAGTGTTTCTTTCGCAGGGGATGTGAATGGGGATGGATATGGAGATATCATCATCGGTGCAAGTGAATATGATGGAGGACATACAAATGAAGGCAGGGCCTATGTATATCACGGTTCATCTTCAGGTTTATCATTAACCCCTGCCTGGACCGCAGAAAAGGACCAGGCCAATGCTTTGTTTGGATTTTGTGTTGCCTCAGCCGGCGATATTAACGGCGATGGATACGGAGATGTTGTGATCAGTACTCCCCATTATGATTTTAATATTACAGATGAAGGCGGCGCTTTTCTTTATTATGGTTCATCAACAGGACTGGCAAGCTCTTCATTGTGGAATGTATACGGCGGGCAAACCGGTTGTTATTTTGGTCATTCCGTAGCTTCTGCAGGCGATGTAAACGGGGATGGATTCAGTGATATAATTGTTGGGGCTCATTTTTATGATAACGGACATACCGATGAAGGAAAGGTATTTGTATACTATGGTTCAGGACCGGTTCTATCCACAACAGCCAACTGGACAGCAGAGGCGGATATTGCAAATGCAGGTTTCGGAGTAAGAGTAGCGGCTGCAGGCGATGTGAATGGCGATGGTTATGGCGATGTGATCATTGGTGCATTTACTTATTCCAGTGGTGGTATAGTGGGAGGCGCTGCTTTTGTATATCACGGCTCATCGGGAGGGCTGAATATTATACCGAACAGCACAATAGGACAAACCACTCAGCCCGGGGCTTTCTTCGGAATCGTAAGCAGTGCCGGCGATATAAATGGAGATGGCTACAGCGATGTATTGATAGGTGCATTTGGTCTTAATAATGGTGCCGTAGCAGAAGGTGGAGCCTTTGTTTACAAGGGTTCAGCAACCGGGTTGAATACATCTGCAGACTGGTCAGTAGAAGCCAATGTGCCGGTTGCACAAATGGGTTATAGTGTTGCCTGTGCCGGTGATGTGAATGGTGACGGTTATAGTGATGTATTAGTAGGCGCACATACTTATTCCAACGGGCAATCCCAGGAAGGCAAAGTATTTCTTTATTATGGAAATAAGAAGGGCGGCCTGCGAAACAATCTTCGTCTTTATAATTCGGACCTGGTCACTCCTATCCAGCAAGCTAATATGAGTGACCCGAATTTATTTGGGGCAGGTCTTTATGCAAAATCATTTATCGGAAGACAAAAAGGGAAATTAGTTTATCAAACGGTAAAAAATGGCGTTGCCTTCACAGGTTCTCCTATTACCAATAGCACAGCTTATACTTCACAACAAGCAACGTTTACCGATCTTGGCTTGAACGGTGTCGAATTAAAAAATCAAATTGCCAAACAAATTCCTACGAAAGCAACTTATATAAGAGCAAGGGTAAAATATGATCTTGTTACATCGATAACGGGACAAGTATATGGACCCTGGCGCTATCCGGAAGGGTTTATGAGAGGAAGAAGAGATGTTGGATCGGTAGCGCTGCCTGTAAAATTCATTTCATTTACTGCAATAAAAGAAAATGGATCGGTATTACTGAAATGGATAACCACCAATGAAGAAGCGGGTGTACGTTTTGAACTGCAGCACAGCATTGACGGGATCAATTTTACATTACTTGCTTCTTTTAATGGAAAGAATGATGCCCGTAATGAATATGAGTGGCTGCATACCGATCCCAAAAAAGGAAATAATTTTTATCGCATCAATGCAATTGAAAATAATAAAACCGTTTTTTCACCCACCCGCCTGATCAGTTTCGATGATATTTTCACCACCAGTATTTATCCGAATCCTGTTGCAAACTCTCAGCAGCTGACAATAAAAAATGAAAGTATCAGGAAGGATAAAATGATCAGTGTTTCGATCTTTAGTATGACGGGGCAAGTAGTGTGGCAAAAAACGGTACTGGCTTCAGCGGATGGCATGCTCCTGCTTGATATTCCGCCGGTTCCCGCTGCTGCGTATTTGTTACAGATCGGGACCGGCCAATACACGGGTAAGGCTAAAATATGGGTGAAAAAATAGCAGGAAAAGCCGCTGTTGTCACAATAATTTAAACTTTGCCAGTTCTGGTAATTCTATATTTTTAACCCTTATTTCCAATCTCTGCCGATAACCGATCCCGTCCCTCTGACAAAACCCCCTTTTTTCTTACGCATTAAAATTTGTTTGAGGATGAGAAAACTTATGGCATTGGTGTTGGCTTGTGTTATTATCTCCAATCACCCCCTGAAAGCGCAGCAACGTTACTATGATGAGAACCCTGTTGTATTTGAACTGGGCGTTACCGGTGGAATTATGAATTCCCTTACCGACCTGGGAGGAAAATCCGGCATTGGTAAAAATTTCATCAAAGACCTTAAGTGGAAAATGGCCCGTCCCAGTTACGGAGGATATTTTGCCGCTACTTATAATGATGTGATCACCGGAAGGATCGAAGCCACATTTGGAGAAGTAGTAGGTTATGATAGTATTTTAAAAAGTGTTGCCTCTACTACTTTTGGCCGTTATGAAAGGAACCTGAGCTTTAAAAGCAGGATCACCGAGTTCCATCTTGGTATCGAACTGCATCCTCTTTTCTTTAAAGATTATGGCGATGATGAGCCTCCCCGTTTTTCTCCGTATTTGCTGGCTGGCATAGGTTATTTTTCATTTGATCCGCAGGCGCAATTGAATGGCCAATGGTATTCGCTTAAACCATTAAGTCTCGAAGGACAGGGTTTTAAAGAATATCCTGACAGGAAACCTTACAAACTAAGCCAGGTCAATTTCCTTTTTGGGATCGGGCTTCGTTATGAACTCAATCAAACATTCCGCATAAGAGCTGAAGTAGTACAAAGGATCTTGCAAACCGATTATCTTGATGATGCAAGCACAGAGTACATCGATCCTGCACTTTTTTACAGTTACCTGCCCGCAAACCAGGCCGCTGTTGCTCAAAAACTATATTACAGGAGAGCTGAATTGCTCCCGGGGGATATTGCACCCAATGATACTCAGCGGGGCGATCCTTCCGACAATGATTCTTATTTTACCATCCAGTTCAAGATCGGGATGACTCTTGGCCGCTGGAAGCGCTAAAACTATTTATTCCCCGGAAAAATGGCCGCTTCGTGTTATAGGAGCGGCCATTCTAATTTAGTAGCTTTACGCTTTGTTTTTTAAACTCAACCTGTAGTAATGGAAGACGGAGTTATACATTTTTCGGAGTCATTGTTCAACAGCCATCTTTCGTTCAGGCCATTGGTCAATGCACTGAAGAAAAATATTAAAGACGGCAATCCCGGCATGCAAAAATTGTATGGCCAGGTAGTGCAGCAATTCGAACAGCATTCTGAACTGATGGAACCCATCAGCGATCTTTCGGTTCTCATTCCTCATGCTGAGCTGATAGAGGAATTACTATCGGCGGTATTCCCTCCTACTTCTGCTTATCTTATCTATGGCATTTCACTTCCATTCAAAAATACTACGGTATATGCTTCGCCGCTATTCAAGCAAATACTTTTAAAGCCCGGTACCAACGAAATAAACATACCGGCGAATGAGGCAGGCAATGAACTGAACATCGATAAATTACAATTCGCATATGGGCTGATATTGAAGAAATACCTTGACTATAAAAGTCCCGACCTGGATCTTTCGATCTACCCTTTTGTCGATCCTGCGACCGGGCTTACCCGTTATATGGAATTAAGGGTCGATGCCCGTTTCGTCGATGTAAAACCATTGCACGAAATGCCCAAGATGCCGGAAAGCATCATTAATCAAACAAATAATACGGTGATGTCCATCGCACAATTGATGGAACATATCCCCCTCGAAAAATTCCTTTTTGAAGGGCTGGCTGTGATAAGAGTGAGTGATGTGACCGAGGAAGCCGTTATTTCAAAGATCAAGAACCGGCTGATCGATGACAGCGCTTTTTCCAATTCGAATACTTATACCGAACTCGAAAATCATATCCAGGCGCTGATAGGAATCAAAGAAACATCGATCGGTATCACTCCTTTTTTCAAGATCAATGGTCACTATGTTTATTCGGACCTGCATAATAACAATAGCCTTCTTTTCCGGCATTTTCATTCTATTGCCGATAAAGATGAGATAAGCGATTACTGTAAATTATTGTTCCGGGATAATAATCAACCTGTATTGTTTGAGAGCCTGGATCAAATGGTCCTGGACAAATTTCAGAACCTGCAGTATTATTTTATGGAAGGATCCCGCAGCCTTATTCTTTGTCCGCTCAAGCATCATACAGGATTGATCGGTATACTGGAGATCGTTTCAAAAATTTCCGGCGAACTTAAACCCGTTCATGTTGGAAAACTGGAAGCTGCTATTCCTTTATTTACACTGGGGCTTGAAAAAAGCCTGGAACGGTTGAATGGTGAAGTAGATAAAGTGATCAAGAAAAAATTTACAGCCGTACAGCCTTCTGTAGAATGGCGTTTTACCGAAGCAGCCCTGAATTTTATTGTGAACAGGCAGGCAAGCGAGAGTACAAAGATCGAACGTATCTGTTTTACGGATGTATTTCCCTTGTATGGCGCTATCGATATCCGCAATTCTTCTACCGAAAGATCTCATTCTATCCAATTGGATATAATAGACCAGTTGGAACATGCAAGACAGGTAATAAAAAGAGCCCAAAACGATACCCCATTTCCTTTACTACAGGAAATTGAATTTAAGATCGACCGGTATATCACTGCTGCATCTGATAAACTGCAATCCGAAGAAGAATTGGATATCCATGATTTCATGCATAACCAGGTGGCGGGTATCTTTAATCATTTGCATGGCACATTGCCTTCGGTAAAAAATGATATCGAGCATTATTTTGCAAGCCTGGATCCGCAATTGGGCTTACTCTATCATCATCGTAAAGAATATGAACACAGTGTTTCCCGTATCAATGATACGCTGTCCCATTTTATTGATAAAGAACAGACCGCTGCACAAAAAGTTTACCCGCATTATTTTGAAAGATTCATGACCGATGGTCTTGAATTCAATATTCATATCGGGCAATCCATCACACCACGGAAAAAATTTGATGAGATATACCTGCGCAATCTGAAGATGTGGCAACTGACCGTATTAGCAAAAGCAGCAAGGCTCACACATAAACTCGAGACCGAGTTATCGCATCCGTTACGGACAACCCAATTGATATTGGCGCATAGCCAGCCTTTGTCGATCAGTTTCCGTACAGAAGAAAGAAAATTCGATGTGGACGGCGCTTATAATACACGCTATGAGATTGTAAAAAAGCGGATCGATAAAGTTCATATCAAATCAAACAATGAAAGGCTGACGCAACCCGGCAAGATCGCTATTGTATATTCACAGGCGAAAGACGCCGCCGAATACACGGAGTACATTGAGTTCCTGCAAAGCAAAGGTTTATTGAAAGGCGAAATTGAAAAGCATGATCTCGAAGAATTACAGGGTGTATCAGGCATGAAAGCATTAAGAGTAGATGTAAACTTTGATGACCTGGATGCGGTAAAAAAAGTGGAACTATCCGGCATTACTTCGGATCAGTTGCTGAATAAATAATTTTATTCGTTTTCAGAAGAAAAAGAGTCTGATCATAATGACCAGCTCTTAATAATATTGTTTGTACAGTCTGTCTTAATTAGAACTTATAACTCAATCCCAACAGCGGAATTCCATCTTCACTTGATTTAGCATAGCTCAACGTTACTGCCAATTTTCTCAATGGCGCAAACCACAGGCCTCCGCCATAGCCTACACCTGCGCTGCCACCGGTAATATTTTTATAAGACACTTTTCCAACATCCACAAAAGCGAACATACCAAATGAAGCAGGGAACAGGTAGGTCTTAAGGTTTGCCAGTTTTAAACGTAATTCGGTCTGGTTATAGAATTTGGAGCTACCTGCAAAACGTTGTTTGCGATAACCTCTCAGGTTATCATCACTACCCAGGTATTGGGCCTGGAAGAATTCAAACCCGGTTCCATTCTCGCCGGATGTTACTCCTGCACCTATTCGGTTCGCCCAAACCAACCAATTTTTTACAAGACTTACATAAAAAGCAAAATCAGCGTTCAATTGCGTTACACTGTTATAGCTGTTATCGCCTGTGCCGGACATCCAGCGGAAAGTAGTATTAAATGTTACACCTTTTGAAGGCACTGCATGGTTATCCCGTGTATCTATCGCAAGGTCCAGTTTGGCGCCGAAATAACTCTGGCGTTCGTCAAAAGTTGCCGGGTTCAGTCCGTTGGCAGCATTCAATTCTACATTTCTTATTTTATTAAACTTATCAGTAGAATCATAAGAATACCATTGGAATTCCGGTCCGATGGCCAGCGTTACTTTTTCAGAGAAACGATGCCTTACCTGTAATGAAACATCGCCAAGATCATACCGGATACGATAGTATTTGAATTTGCCGGGTTTTGTTTTATCATACACCGTGTTCATTCCATAACCGAAAAAATTACTGGTATTATTGGGGCCTTTATAAGCGACTTCGGCAATGATATCGGTCTTTCTTCCAAATACCGATATGAACTCACCATTATACTGGAGATTCACGGCTTGTGTTGAGAAAGCATAAAGTCCTTTGAACTGGTTCGAGGATTTATAAGGCTCTTTACGAAAACCATGACGGATATATTTGAATGTTGGTCCAAAGAAAATTCCATCATCCGGGTTAAATCCGGCATTCACAAAAATGGACTGGTAAGGATATTTGTAATAAATCCATTGATATGAATTGACGACCGTATCATTTTTCATCCTGTTCTTAAATCCGCCTTCTACTGTATTCTTGCCATCTTTCCTGTCATAGATGATCGTTCCGGGCTGGCGGTTATCTGTATTTTTAAATGCATCCTCGCCATCGCCGCCGATCATTCTTATTTTGATCTTATCATTGTCTCCATTGACAGTGAACTGATCATTACCATCAAAACCATATAACCGGATCTCTTTAGTGACCAGCGGATCAAATTTGCGTTCATACATTTTGATCGACTGCCCGCCATCCTTATCTACTTTGAAAACCTGTACCAGCACAGTGCCATCGGCATTGCGGGTTATATCAAATAATTCTTTTTTATCGCTACCGGTAACATTTACGATCTCTGCAAGAAACTTGTAATAATACATTACTTCAGCAGCCAGGTAATTACGTCTTTGTTTTAATGTTTCTGCTATTTTTCCGGCAGATATATCCCTTATCGCTGCAGGCTGTACCGCCATTGCCCTGTCAATAACTTCATCAGTCATTTCAGCAAGGAATTTTTCAACGGTTTCTTTCCAATCGCTTTCACTTAATTGATTCAGGAAAACACGGTCGAAATTGCGGGCTGCAAAATTGAAACGGTCGATATTTTTTGCCTGTGCTTTGAAACCTTCCAGTTGCGGCACCAATGATCTTCCTTTTACAAAACCCGGTAATAAACCCTGGTTAGTGTAAAAAGCCTGGTCCCTGTCTTTAGCGATCGGGTAATAGATCTTTCCTTTACCCCTGTCATATGCGCCCCAAGTCCATTGGCCTTCGTGACGATCAAGGTCCATCACGAACATATCGAGTATCCTTATTTTCAGCAAAGCGGCCTGGTCGGCATCATTGTCATTATCTTTTTGCAGTTTCTCTATTACTTCTTCACTGTCGTATGCTTTTTTTACAGAGTCGGGAATTCTTTCTTCAAACATCACCAGCGTATTGGCAAAATCAGAAGAGAATTCTCCCAGTTTGGGATCATCCGCTATATACATCAGCTTTGGATTGCCATGCGGGATATGTGCCGCTTCTGCCAGTATCGCTACCGACAAAGGAGCATAAGGATAAGAAGCCGATATTCCGTCGGAAACGAGGTCAGCCGCGGCTTCACTTTGAAGATCGCCGGGCAATGTTTTACTCGTAATGTACTTAGTAATGGAACGAACAACATATTCCCTTCCGTTCTTATCTTCAAGTCTCAGCGATTTGGTTTGTTTACCTCCGCCTCTTTTTTTCGGTGTCAATCCTCCTTTTTCTGTAGAAAGGTTCAATAACGGAACGGTAATTGGGGTATTCCACTCCTTGCGGTAGTTGGTACCCATCCAGAAATGGCGGGACCTTGTATCTGAAAAATTGCCGCCTGGGGCTGAGGCTGAATCGCCCTTTACCTGGGCATGACTTCGTAATTCTGAACACAAAATGAACAAGAAAAGCAACAGAAATATTCTCATGATCTTGGGTTTTGGTTGTAAACTAAATGCAGTACTAATCTCAGTGGGAAAAGATACGATTTTTTATAAAAAACAAACATAAAGAGGCTGGATGTTTCCTCCAACACCTTAAAGTGGTATTTATGAAAAACATTGATTTTATTTGCTTTGGACCATTTTTTTTGCGGATGATGAGTATAGCGAAAAACTTTTATGTAATTTGTCCAACTTTAATTCTGGTCTTTATGTAAAATGACGGCAGGCTGATGCAAATGTGGTTTTACGACCCGAAATTGGCTCCGGTTTATTCATTAATTAAGTCACGATACAGTTGAGGTTGAATAAAAATATTGTAATAGCCGGTCTTCTCCTATTGGCAAGCAGCAGGCTGTATGCTCAAACTGACACCATAGCTCAGCGCATCATACTGATCGGTGATGCCGGTGAATTGACCAAGGATAAACAACACCCGGTAGCCAGCGCCGTTAAGAAATTCATCACTCTTGATAATAAAACCACCGTTCTGTTCCTCGGTGATAATTTATACAGTACCGGCTTGCCGGATAGCCTTTCTGCCAATTATACTGCGGCCCGCGCCGTTTTAGATTCACAACTTTCTATTGTGGAAGGCACTCCCGCCAAAGCTATTATGATCCCGGGCAATCATGATTGGCTCAATGGTGGCCGCGAAGGATACGATGCTATTATACGGGAACAGTTATACGTTACCTTTTTGCTGAAACCCAATGTTCGTTTTGAACCGGAAGATGGTTGTCCCGGCCCTATTGAAGTTCCGCTCGGCGATGATGTGACACTGATCTTATTTGACAGCCAGTGGTGGTTACACCAATACGATAAACCTGAAATAGAATCGGATTGCAAGTGCAAGACAAAAGACGAACTGGTTACCCAGATGCGTGATATCGCCGTTAATAATTCCAAGAAACTTATTATCGTTGCCTGTCATCATCCTTTTAAAAGTAATGGTCCTCATGGCGGGTTCTTTACACTTAAGCAACACATATTCCCTTTTACAGATATAAGTAAGAAACTCTACGTTCCGCTGCCAATATTAGGTTCGGTTTATCCTATTACAAGAAGTGTTTTCGGATCACCACAGGATCTTAAACATCCGAATTATGCGAACATGATCGACGAGGTATCTAACGCAATAAAAAGTGTAGCCAAGAATGTGATCTTTGTGGCAGGACATGAACATAATCTTGAACTGATAAAAGAAGACGGTTATAACTATGTTATCAGTGGCGGCGGCTGCAAGACCAACCGGGCTTCTCAAAGTAAGAATAGTGAATTCATCACACAATCTACCGGCTTTGCCGTGATGGAAATTTCAACGAGCAAAAATGTAACACTCGACTTTTATACCGTAGTTGACAGCCTGAAAAAAGCGCATCATGCCAACCTCATTAATTTTTCACCGGCGAATGTGGTAGACACCCCTACGGTGGAGATAGCACAAGCTGTTAACCTTCCCGATTCTGTTACCAAACCTGCGAGTAAATTATATCCGCAGGCAAATGGGTTGAAAAAATTCTTCCTGGGACAAAATTACCGGCCCGAATGGTCGGTGCCGGTCAGGATGAAAACATTTGACATCGATAAAGAAAAAGGAGGCTTTGTGGTGGCCGGCGTTGGCGGCGGCACACAAACAAAAACATTACGGTTAAAAAATCCAAGAGACAGTACGTTCAGGGAATGGGTGCTTCGGCGGATAGAAAAGACCACTATTGCATTACCTGCTCCGTTCAATAATTTCCTGGCTAAGGGCAGCGTAAAGGATCTTGTTTCTGCATCGCATCCTTACGGCGCTCTTGTTGTACCGGGTTTAGCTAATCCGTTAGGTATCGTTGTACCTCACCCGCAATTATTTTTTGTAGAAGATGATCCAAGACTGAAAGGATATAAAAATGATTTTGCAGGTAAAGCCAGTATGCTGGAAGATGGTTTTACAAAATACCTGGGCAAAGACACCAAAAGCACCAGCAAGGTCTTCAATGAAATGCTGCGGGATAACGATCATCGCCCTGCGCAAAATGCAGTATTGAAAGCAAGACTGCTTGATATGCTTATCGGGGATTTTGACCGTCACTTCGATCAATGGAGATGGTACACCAAAGATACCGGTGAAGGAAAATTATATTATCCTATTCCCCGTGACAGGGACCAGGCTTTCTTTTTTTCCAATGGCTTTATAACAAAATTATTCAGCAGCCGTAATATTCCTTTCCTAAAAGGTTTCCGGTACGCCATTCCCGAAGCGGATTGGCTAAATTATACAGCCAAAGATTTTGACAGGATCTTCCTGACCGATCTTGATGGAGATGACTGGAAACAATCGATCAAAGAGTTCCAGGAAACGATCACCGACAGCGTCATCCGTTCATCAGTAAAAAATTTGCCGCCCGAAATATTTGCTATCGATGGAGAAAGACTTATTCAAAAACTGATCTCCCGCAGGAGTATCATGAGCAAAGCGGGCATCAGGTATTATAATTTCATTTCAAGAAAAGTAAATATCATCGGCAGCAATCAGAAAGAATATTTTAAGATCAGTAATTACGGAGCAGGGCTGCAGGTGCGGGTATATGAAAGAGGCCGTGGCAATGATACAAGTTTTATCATGTACGACCGCATATTCGATCCTTCCATTACCAAAGAGATCCGGTTGTACGGTCTCAGTGATGACGATGTGTTTGAGATAGAAAAAAATGCCGTATCGAGAATAAAGATCCGTATCATCGGTGGTAATGGCAATGATACATTTGATATTAAGGGTAGTGTTGAAAATTTATTATATGACCGTAAATCGGATTTGAATGTGATCCGGGACAGCAGTCACAGCAAGAACAGGTTCACGGTTGATCCGCCGACAAGTTCAAGGAACCTTGTTGGTTTTGATTATAACAGGACCAATTATCCTTTACTTGCCTTTGGTTATAATACAGACGACAATTTTATTGCAGGTGCAGGTATTTCGAGACGGACATTTGGTTTCAGGAACTTCCCGTATGCAACCGATCAGCGATTATATTTTATGTATTCATCGCTAAAGGCTTTCCAGGTACAATTCCATGGAGAATACAATCATATCTCCCGCAATATTGACCTGCTGGTAAATACCCGGCTCTCTTCTCCTTCATTAAGAAATTTTTTCGGGCTGGGAAATGATACCAAGCCTTCTCCCGGCAAGCCCACGGAATTTTATCGTGTCCGCTATAAAGAATTTGTGATAGAAGCTTTATTACGCCGTCGTTTTTTTGAAAGACTGCATGCATCTGTCGGTCCATATTTTTATTATTATGAAGCCCGTTTAAAAGATAATAGCAATAATATACTGACGCAACCAAGGTTGATCGGTCTTGAACCGGAAGATGTCTTCAGCAAAAAAATGTATGGCGGTATAAAAGCCATTGCAAGTTTCGACAACCGCAATGATGTTCTTTTTCCAACCCGTGGTATCTTATGGAAAAATGAAATGCTGGCAACTACTGGATTGACAAGTGGCAGTCACCGGTATTCAAGAATATCTTCTGACATGACGATATATGCCAGCCAAAAAGAACCGGCAAGAGTGATCGCCATATTCCGTGTTGGCTTTGGTCACATTTTTGGAAAGAACTATGAATATTTCCAGGGCCTGGACCTTGGCGCCAATAACAATCTGCAGGGATTCAGAAAGAACAGGTATGTTGGGAAATCCGCTACCTATTCAAGTCTTGAGGTAAGAGTGAAGACATTTGAATTGAAATCGCTGTTCTTCCCCGGCCCGGTTGGTTTGATCGGTTTTGTAAATGCGGGCCGTGTAGGATTGAAAGATATTCGCCAAAAGAACTGGCATGGCGCCATTGGCGGAGGCATTTATTATATTCCGTTTAATTTATTCTTTATTTCTGCTACTGCAGGCTTTTCGGGTGGCGAAAAGATCTATAATATCTCCGTTGGGTCAAAAATTAATCTTACTTTTTGATGAATGAGAAATGAGAGTATACGGGAACGGATAAACAGGCTGATAATTGTAATGGTCTATATTGCCGTATTCCTGCTGGCACTTGTCATTTCTGTCGTTTTTCTTTTTAAGTATAAACATTTTGATTCCGCTGTCTTTTCTTTTGCGCAGCAGCATTCTTCGCCGGGTAATACCCGCATCATGCGGCTCATTTCTTTTTTAGGCAATCATGCTTTTTTGATACCGGCTAATCTTTTACTCCTGCTGATCTTTATTCTTTTAAAAGAAAAATGGTGGGCCATCCGTGTAGGTGTGGTTTCATTGAGCAGTCTTATCATGATGAGTATCCTGAAGAACCTTTTTCAGCGTCATCGCCCCGATAACCCGATGATAGATGGCATTGTTAATTATGGTTTCCCCAGTGGTCATGGAATGATGGCTGTTGTGTTCTATGGTTTGCTCGCAGGCTGGATCGCTGTTACTATAAAAAATAAATGGTATCGAAGAACGACCATTACTTTTTTAATATTGCTTGTACTGCTCATCGGTTATAGCCGTATCTACCTGCGGGTTCATTATGCAACAGATGTACTGGCAGGCTTTTGCGCAGGCACCCTCTGGCTGGCCTTTTGCCTGTGGACGGTAAAGCAATTCAGCAACCGCCGGTCAGGGTTTGTAAACAAATCCAAGAATACTTGATTTGGGATTAGTCGCTGCTTCATTCGAAATAAACATTGTACCGTCACGCTTAAAGGTCAATCCTTCCGGTTGCGGGAATAATTTTTTTCCAAGCTCTGTTACTGTTTCAGGATTACCATCCAGGTCAGCGATCACCATTTGATTACTGGCCGAAGAGATCAGGAATAATTTTTTCAGCACCGGGTGAATAGATCCAGCCGATGGTTGAAACTTGGAAGTTTTATGAGGTGACATCGCTTTTATCGTATCGGCATTCATCCTGAAAAGTGGATTAATATCAAAGCCGGTGGAGTCCGGGTAAAAGGCAAATGCGCTTATCTGCGATTTTTTATCCATATCGCAATTCTTGCACACAATGACCAGGGCCTTGCGGGCGGTATCGGCATACATGGTCTCAAAATCATTGGTACCGCTGATGTTGAGCCTTCCCACTTCTACTCCTCTCACACCCGCACTATCGCGGATTATTTTAGTTATTATTCCTTTACTTTCTAATATATAAGGCACTCCATAGTATAAAGCAATATCTTCATAATCACCTTTTGCCCCAAAATTATAGTCCTGGACAAGCGTTTGCAGTTTATCCAGTATAAATAAGTCTCCTTTCTCATCAATATGTGTCAGGAATTCATCCCGGTCGGCATCCCAGACTATTCCCGAAATTTCCCGGAGTCTTATATCAAGCTTGGTTTCCTTTACATCACCGAAATTATAGTGGGGCGGCGATTTGATCTGCCTGGCCTTGCCCTTACAGGCAGTAAGCAATAAAGAAGCCGGTAAGCAAATAATAACGGTCCTAACGATTATCTTTAGAAAATTCATTTGCCTAATTTTTTTTAAATTTATCAAAAGTTATCTTTATAGAATGCCAGACACCCAACTTTCTATTTTACAGGATGCACAAGCCTTTGTGACGGACCTATTACAGAACAAACTTAATAAAACTATTAAGTTCCACACACTGCAACATACGCTGGAAGTGGTGATGGCGTCAGAAGTTCTTGCCAATTTTTACAAATTAGCGGAAAATGACAGGATAGCGCTGGGCCTGGCTGCCTGGTTCCATGATACCGGTTATACCGGCGGAGACGCAAAAGATCATGAAACGCTCAGTATTCGTTTTGCTACGATTTTTATGAAAGAGCATGGCGTCAACGATGAAACAAAAAATAAAGTGGTAGGCTGTATCAATGCTACCCGCATGCCCCAAAACCCTACGAATGACCTGGAAAAAATGATCTGCGATGCCGACCTTTTCCACCTGGGCTCCGATAGCTTTGAAGAAAAGAACAAATTGTTGCGCCAGGAGCTGAATGATTTTGGCAACAATGATGTATCAAAGAAAAAATGGAGAGAGATCAATATCCGCTTCCTGGAACGGCATGAATATTTTACTTCTTATGCCAAAGAAAAACTGGCTCCTGTAAAAGCCGAACATCTCACTGCTTTAAAAGAAAAAACAGAAGAAATGAAACCAGACAAAAAAGAAAAAGGCAAGCAAAAAGATAAGCTTGACATTTCTGCTAAAAAATCGGCCGAAGCAAAAGAAAAAGAGAAAGAAAAAAGGGAAAAGGAAAAACAATCGGAAAGAGGCGTTGCTACCGTATTCCGCATCATGGCGCAGAACCAGAATAATCTTAGCGGAATGGCGGATTCCAAAGCCAATATCCTGATCTCCGTAAATGCGATCATCTTAAGTATCATGATCTCATCTTTTGCTACTACGCTGGATAAGAACCGCAACCTGCTGATACCCCTGGTCATCTTGCTGGTTGTTTGCGTTTCAGCTATCATCTTATCTATTTTGGCTACCCGCCCGAATGTGAATCACGGAACGTTTACCGAAGACGACATCACGCAGAAAAAAACCAATCTTTTGTTCTTCGGAAATTTCTATAAAATGGGCCTTAATGATTATGACTGGGCCGTACAGGAAATGCTGGCCGACAAAGATTATCTCTATTCAAGTATTACCAAGGATAATTATTTTCTCGGGGTAGTGCTTGCCAGGAAATACCGCTACCTCCGTTATGCTTATAATATATTCATGTATGGCCTGGTGATATCCATCATTGCATTTGGTATTGCGATCATGATACCGCAGGCGACTGAAGTTTATGTTCCCTCTAATTAAGGAACACGATAGTCCGAAGACGGGAAGTCCGGAAGTTAATTGCTTGCTTCCGGACTTTCCGTCTTCTTAGCTTCGACCCTATTTCGGTAAATGCGCCACCAGTTCTACTTCCAGTCTTGCATCATGCATGAATAATCTTGCAACGCCCAGCCAGGTAGCAGCCGGAAAATCTCCTTTATAAAAAACCTTTCTTGCCTCATTGTATCTTTTCATCGCTTCCATATCGGTGGTGTATAGATTTTCTTTCACCACATTTTGAAACGTAGCGCCAAAACTTTTTAAGGAACGTTCCAATGCCTGGTAAACCCTCGTGATACCTTCGGGTGTTACTTCTCTCGACACCGCACCGGAGATGTATAATATATTATCAACTTTTACTACCTGTACATAACCGGCACCGGTGTCTTGTTTCAATGCATTATCAAAATGCCATTTTTCTTTTTTGATACTGCTGTCCTGCGCATGTAATGTCAGCAGGAACATACATTGGAATGCAATTAATATTGCAAAAGATCTTCTCATAAAAATTAATTTGATACGAATGTAAAGGAGAAAGAAGTTAATGAAGGTTAAAAATGGTTTAACGTTTTTGGTTTATCGTTTAACGTTGAGTTTCCGATAGAGTAAAGTCTCTTACCAAAGCACGATAACCTTAAACGATAAACCAGAAACGAGAAACGTCTTTTAGTTCTTTCCTCCCATCATCTCTTCCAGCTTCATCACCAATTCTGTTTTGGTGATAGGTATTCCCATTATTTTATTATAGCCTTTGGCATCTATAAAATAAATATCCCGGATGATGCGGATCAATTGGCCGTTATTGATCTCGGGTATCAATACCGTTTCAAAATTCTTTAGTATATCACCTAAATTCTTCGGGAAAGGACGTACATAACGAAGATGTGCATGACTCACTGCATAGCCTCTTGCCTGCATTTCCGTGCAGGCCGATTTGATGGCGCCATACGTTGAACCCCATCCCAGTACTAATATTTTCCCTTTATCGGGACCGCTATCCAATTTTTGTTCGGGAATATGTTCGGCGATCTTATCAACTTTCTCCTGTCTTATTTTCACCATCAATTGATGGTTCTCCGGTTCATAGCTGATATTGCCCGTGATATTTTGTTTTTCCAATCCACCGATACGATGTTCCAAACCTGCAGTACCGGGAATAGCCCATGGCCTTGCCAGTTTTTCATCTCTCAGGTACGGTTGCAATTTATCTTCCCCATGTCCCAACTCTGTTTTGAATTTTACAGGGATCGGTGGCAATTGATCCGCTGTCGGGAATTTCCAGGGCTCTGCACCATTGGCAATATACCCATCGCTTAAAAACATGACCGGCGTCATATGCTGAACAGAAATGCGCACTGCTTCATAGATCGCATCAAAACAATCAGCCGGCGTGCTGGCCGAAACGATCGGCATCGGGCATTCGCCATTTCTTCCATAATAAGCCTGCATCAGGTCACTTTGTTCCGTTTTCGTCGGTAATCCTGTTGAAGGACCGCCTCTTTGAATATTTATTATGATCAATGGAATTTCCAGCATCACTGCCAAACCCATTGCTTCACCTTTTAATGCAATACCCGGTCCGCTGGAAGTTGTTACTCCCAATGCTCCGCCATAAGCTGCCCCGATCGCAGAAGTAATAGCGGCGATCTCATCTTCGGCCTGGAAAGTTCTTACACCGAAATTTTTATACTTAGCAAGATCATGAAGGATATCTGAAGCCGGAGTAATAGGATAAGAACCTAAAAAAAGCGGCAACCCGCTTTTTTGCGAAGCAGCGATCAAACCATAAGAAACTGCCTGGTTGCCCATCACAGAACGATAAGTACCCGGATCCATTTTGGCTTTTTCTACTTTGTAAGTAGTAGTAAATGTTTCCGTCGTATCGCCATAAAAATAACCTGCCTGTAATACTCTTATATTACTGTTGAGGATATCTTCTTTTTTTCCAAACTTCTCTTTTAAGAAATTGATCGTGCTTTCCATATCACGATTATACATCCAGTATAAAAAGCCCAGCACGAACATATTCTTCGCCCGGTCTTTTTCTTTCATCCCCATGGTAAATTCCTTCAATGCCTCCCGGGTCATTTTTGTCACATCCATTTTTATTACTTCGTAATTGCCGAGACTTCCATTCTCGATCGGATTTTCTCCGTCGGGATAATTGGCCAGCCGGAGGTTCTTGGCGTCGAAACCATCGGTATTGACAATGATCTTTCCTCCTTTTTTTAATGCGTAAAGATTTGTTTTCAATGCGGCGGCATTCATAGCAACAAGCACATCACAGGCATCGCCCGGCGTATATACACGATCGGATGAAAAACGAAGCTGGTAGCCACTCACTCCCGGCAATGTTCCCTGCGGCGCCCTGATCTCGGCCGGAAAATCGGGGAAAGTCGCTAAGTCGATACCCATCAACGCTGTATTGTTCGTAAACTGTGTTCCTGTCAATTGCATTCCATCGCCACTGTCTCCTGCAAACTTTATTACAACATCTTGTAATGTTTCTTGTTTCCTGGTCATTACGCTGGTATTATTTAATTCAGACAAATTTAATGGAAAGGAAGGGAAGATGGAAGTTAGAAAGTCGGGAAGATCGGAAGTCCGTAATAAGAGCGGGAAGAAGCTTTCGGTCTTTCAGTTTTCCTGTCTTCCCGACTTCCGGTCATCCCGACTTTCCGACTCCTCGTGATTTAAGTCATAATTCTCTTTTACATCCCGTCAATATGCTGAACAATTTCTATATTGCTTACCTTAATTTTTACCATGAGAAAAGACCTGAAGTTGTTGATGATCGCCGGGCTGTTTTTGCCCGGTTCCCTGTTTGCACAGTCAGACGATGATATTTTTGAGGCGAACCGCCTGAAAAAAATATTCACCGAGGACCGTGTAGTAGCCACCACGCTGGAAGAGGAATATACTTTTGATAAAGGCCGAAGCGAGGATAAGCTGCCGGTAGTGACTGCCACTGAAAATACGGGCATCACTTTCCTGGCACTTCGTGAAAGAGCCGGCATCCAGTATTTTGATTTTTATAATTCATTCTGCAAGATCACTTCCTTTAAACAACTGGAGAAAGTGAAGGGGATGTTCGGCACGAAAAAGAATTATAATGTTGGTTATGCCATCGATCGTTCCGCCAGTTCGAGTGATTATTTTTCGGATGACAGCCGGGTAAAATATTTCAATATCCGTTTTACCGGTTATGGCGATGTAACGAGAGTGGAAACAGAAAAGAAATTCTTCGACAGTAAATATTTGACCAGCGTTTATTTTCATACATGGTTCCCGACCAAAGAAAGGATCGTTCGTATCGTAGTGCCTGAATGGTTGCAATTGGATATAAGAGAATTCAACTTCGAAGGCTATAAGGTCACCAAATCAAAAACACAGGAAAAGAATTCGACCGTTTACACGTATAAGATCATGAATACGACTGCGGTCAAATCAGAGAACAGGGCGATGGGTATGGCGTATACCTGGCCGCACCTGGTGCTGGTAGTTAAATCATTTACCTATGATGGTAAAACAGAAAAAGGATTCGGAGATGTAGGTGATCTTTATAATTGGTATAAATATTTATATGCCAAATCGGTGAACAAGCCTGATGAACTGAGATCAAAAGTTACAGAACTCACTGCAGGTAAGTCAGGCGATATTGAAAAAGTAAAATCGATCTTTTATTGGGTGCAGGATAATATCCGTTACATCGCTTTCGAAGATGGCATGGCAGGTTTTATTCCTGCTACCGCGCAGGAAGTTTTTAAAACAAAATATGGCGATTGCAAAGGCATGGCCAACCTGATGACAGAAATGCTGAAGATCGCAGGATTGGAAGCATACATGACATGGATCGGTACCCGTCACATCCCGTATGATTATACATTGCCTTCGCTGGCCGTGGACAATCATTGCATCAGCACAGTTATCGTTGGCGGAAAAGAATATTATTTAGATGGAACGGAAAAATATATTCCTTTCGGTGATTATGCATGGCGCATACAGGGCAAAGAAGTTTTGATCGGTAAAGGCGATAAATACGATGTAAAGAAAGTGCCGCTGATGGATAAGGATAAGAATAAGATCTTAACGCAAACAACATTCCAGTTAAAAGACAATGTGCTGAAAGGCCATGTAAAAGTAACATTGTCGGGAGAAGAACGTACCGGCTTCCATCAATTCTATCATGAACTGCCCAATGACGATAAGAAAAAAATGATCGACCGCTATCTTGAATTCGGCAATAAGAATCTTGTGGTAAGCAATGTAAAAACATCCGATCTCAATAACCGGGAGATACCGGTAACCATCGAAGGAGATATCGATCTCAGTAATTATATCATTACAGAAGATAAAGAAGTATATGCCGGTATCGATTTCTTCCCCGAGAATTTACGGGGCATTATTCCCGGTAAAGACCGGCAGCAGGATTACGCTTTACATTCTGCACATGTAATGCAGGATGAAACAGAACTGATCTTACCGGCAGGTTATAAAGTAGTTTCATTGCCCGCAACTATCAGCGAAAAAACAAACGATTATGAAGTGCAGGGCTCTTACACGACAAAAGATAATAAAGTGATCTTCAAAAAAACATTGTCGTTCAATACGGGACGTATCCGCAAAGCAGATTTTGAGAACTGGAAAGCTTTTACCAAAAAGCTGAAAGACTTTAACAGTAATCTTATTTTGATACAAAAGCCATGAGAATTAGTGTAATGTTTGAGGTTTAAAGTCTAAAGTTATGGCCGCCGTCATGACAGAGAGAATTCAACCTTGAAACGCTAAACATTAAACCTTAAACGATAAACGTTAAACATAAGAAATGAAAAAGTTCATTTGTATTTGTGTAGTTTCCTTTCTATCATTCGCTTTATTTGCACAAGATGACGATGATACATTCAGCCCGTCAAAGCTTGAATCTATTGCCCGCAACATGAAAGTGATCTGGGAAGACAGTGATCCTGATTTTAAGATCAGCAATCTTCCTGAAAAATGGAAAGACGAAAGCGGTGTTATCATCGCACAAAAAACAAGATTCTCTTTTGACAAGGATGCCAATAAACTGGCCGTGTACGAGATCACACATCGCCGTATCAAATTAAATGATAAAGATGCCGTCAATTCCTATTCATCCTTTTATTTCCGGATCGGGTCATCGTCTGACGGCGCAGGAATAAAAGTGATCAAACCCAATGGGACCGTGCAGGATGTTTCACTTCGTAATGCCGTGTATATAGAAGATAACAGTGATGTACCTTCTGCTTTTGCACCCTATATCGGCAAAGCAAATACGTATTATGATAAAAGCAAGAGCCGTGTTATTTATTATAAAGTAGCGGTTCCCGATCTTACTCCCGGTGATATCATTGATTACGGAACTATTTTTTATGATGACAACACCGTAAAGAAGATGAGCTTTATCGAATTCGATCCGATCTATTTTGTGTGCACAAGAGAATACCCCGTTCTCAGCCAGAAATTTGAAATAGATACCGATGATAAATCATTTGTGAATTCAAAATCAACAATGGGCGCACCGGTATTCAAAGAATCAGGTAATTCCAATGCTGATTATACATGGGAAGACCGTAACCGGGAAAAACTAAAAAGCAATCGCTGGGTAAATAGTTTGGTTGAATTGCCAATGGTAAAATTCCAGATCGTTTTTTCAAGAAGTGAGAACCGTGCCGATCTTTTTATCGGCGACAAAGGAGAACTGAAACAAAATATCAGTCCCGAAGAACTGGCTAAAAAAATGAACAACCTTTATAACAGGCTGGATGGCTCTTATTATTATAGTATGGCCAAAGCTTATCTCAAGCAAATTAGTTATGCTGATCTGAAGGATGAAGATTTTATTCAAAAAGCATTTTACATTTTACGGCATATGTCGCATTACCGGGCCAATGGTTTTTCCAGCGAGTTGTTTGCATCTTGTCTTACGCAATGCCTCGACCTGAAAAAGATCCCTTACGATCTTATTGTAACATCGCCTTCCAATCTTACCAAACCGGAGAATATTATTTTCAGGACAGAACCTGAATGGATGGTAAGGGTAAAAGGGAAATATATTTTTAATGCATCGATATTCTCCAATCCATATGATTTTAAAGAGGAGTACCTGAATACACCAGCTTTTATTATTTCATTGGGAAAAAATCCAACGGCCACCCCAATTACGTTGCCCGCAAGTAATGCTGAAGAGAATATCACTACCAATACGATCAGCGCAACGATGGATACTGCCAGCAGGAATATGACCGTCACTTTGCAAAAAGCAGTAGTAGGTCTCAGCAAACAATTTTATAATTACCAGGCTGTGGTTTACACACCGGCATTGGATGATGATCACCGCAGCTATGGCGGCGAAGATGATGTAAGAGCCGGCGCAAAAGGTGATGCACTGGAAGTGTATGAGACCCGTCTCCGCGAAAGAAAAAAAGAAGACAAGACCCGCAAGCTGGATTATATGAAAGAGGTTTTCGAAGATGATTATGATAACCTTACTGCCTACTCTGAATTTTTGTTGAATTCCGATGGCCGCACCTGGCGCAAACAGGAACTCAATTACACCAATAAATTTGAATTGAGCGATATGGTAAAAGTGGCGGGTAATAATTTATTGATATCGATACCCGGACTTACCGGCGAGCAATTATTTGTGAACCGGGATGAAAAGAACCGTGAAGTAGATGCGTATATGGGTTTTCCCCGCAGCCTGCGTAATATCATCAACTTTACTATACCTGATGGTTACAAAGCAGTAGGTGTACAGAATTTGAATACAACGATCGATAATGAAGTAGGCACTTTTGCAGTACAGGCAAGTATCGAAGGCAATAAGCTGAATATATTGGTGAAAAAAGTTTACAAGCAAACTTCGGTGAAGAAAGAGAATTGGGGCAAGATGATGGAAATGCTGGATGCTGCTTTTAATTTTTCGCAAAAGAAGATACTATTGAAAAAGATATAAGCATTTTAATGATCATTTAAATTCGGTTTCCCGCTTTTTTGTTCAAAGAAAATGTAATATGTAAAAATGAAGTCCTGCTATTGGCAGGACTTTATTTTTACATTATTAACTACTACCGGAAGACCCGTGGCGAAGAAAATATCGTCAGGCCATTTACTTCAGTTAGCTAACCACAAGAAATGGATCGAAACCCATTACTTTTCCATCCATATTAAGATTTACACTGTACTGTTGATTACCTGCCGGGGTGGCTTGATTTACCGGTGAAGTAAAAACACCGGTATTATTTAATTGTACCGGGTTAATAAAGTTACTAGTTATAGCTACCCCTGAAAAACTGGATATAGTTACATTGGTGGAAGGATCAATTCCTGTTACCCACCAGTTGATCACTTGCCCCGGGTTGCAGGCGGTTTGCAATTCTGGATTACCTTCCAGTGTTGATCCCTGGGGACCATTATTATCTATCAGGTAAACATTCCCCTGTAAATTTCCAGATGCAAGAGCGGCCTCTACATCTACTGCGATTAAAATTTGAATCTGACCCATAAAAAATTAATTTAAAGTTTTTCCTACTCTTTTAAAGGCTTTTCGGATTTCGCCTTCCGGTTTGATTGCCTGTGCGGAGCAGGCCTGTTTTTTAAATTGGTTTTCGAACTCCAACGTTTCAAAGAATTTGTTCTACAAAACTGCAAGTGTTGTAAGGGATAAATAAGATGATAAATCACTGATTGTAAAAACAGGTATTTATAACTGTTTTATAGTAAAAGCCGGGTAGATATGCCTGTTTTGGATGTGCATGAGCTTGTAACTGGTTTGAAAGGCATTCCTGCACCCTACATTTGTTTGGTCAACATTTTTTTAAATTTTAAACCTGTCTACAATGAAAAAGATCATCCCCCTGCTTATGTTCATTATTTATTTGGCAACGGCGGCCTGCCAACATGATCCTAAACCCAAACTGATCCAACACTATTCGGGTAATTACGAGGATACAGTACAATTGAACACCGTGATGGCAAACATTTCTAATTATGCCCACTATTGTACCACCCGGCCCTTCCATACTCCCATCAATTCCTACGAGATCGAAACTACAGACCTGCTTGAGTTGCTCAACTTTCCTCCCGACATGACAGATGGAACTATGGCTGGTGTACGGGGATACCTGGGTATCCAATATCGTATCGACGAGTATAATGATACAATAGAAAGGACGACTCATCTATATTTGACCCCGGTAAACGCAGCAGGACAAGACAGCATACTTTGGGATTCTAACGGCAAGCAATTTCTGTATGACCTGACCACTCCCTGCCCAAAAACCTGTGATACATCAAGTGTGCTTTATAAGGCATTCCAAAAAGTCTGGGACCTCCGTTCTTAATTATGAATTATATACAATGGATACTTGTTTTATCTAACCTGCCCATACTGGCAGCGGCTATATATGCCCTGGTTGTATATAAAAAACTGGGAGCTATTTTAAAAGCATTTGCCTGGTACATATTTGTAACTGCTATTATCCAGTTACCCTACCTTGTGCTTTGGTTTTATGGTAAGAACAATTTACCCTTATTGCATGTATATGTATTGCTGGGTTTTATAAGCCTGTCGTTTTTTTATTCGTATGTATTAAGAGGGTTTGTAAACCCGGCCATCCTCCTGGTCGCAGGTGCTGCTTTTTCCTGTTTTACCATTATTAATTCGGCTATCCTGCAACCCATTTATTCTATTAATTCCAATGCATTGACGATCGAATCGGTTCTGGTGGTAGTACTGTCCCTTTCAACTTTTATCGTATTACTGAATGATGAAGCCAAAGAAACCCGGAAAGAAATTCTTACCTCCTTACGCTGGATCAATTCCGGGTTCTTTATTTATTATGCATCAAGCCTGCTGCTTTTTTATTTCAGTAAAATGATGGTGAATGAATTTTCCATAACGATCAACCGGTATGGATGGATGCTGAACAGCTTTTTTCTTACAGTAATGTACATTTGTTTTATTATTGGCTTATGGAAACGTCCAAAGGCTTAGACTTTTTGGGAACATTGTTTCCGCTGGCAGGTATTCTCTTTGTCATTGCAATTGGCGTGGTATTGCTTACCCAGCAATTCCATAAAAACCTTTACCGGCAAAAATTAAAAGCAGAGGAATTAAAAAACCTCCATCAAACAGAATTATTACGGTCAAGCATACAGGTGCAGGAAGAAGAACGTAAACGCATTGCACAGGATATGCATGATGAACTGGGCGCTGTATTATCCATTACCAAAATGCATGTACAACACCTGGAAGAAAAAGAAAAGAACAACGAGGCTGCACTGCTGCCGGCGCTGCAAAATATACGTTCATTAATTGAAACCTCGCTGGCTTCCATGCGCAGGATCAGTCATGAACTGATGCCCCCGCAATTGGAAACATTTGGTCTGATCAAAACATTGGAAGCAGTGGCGAAGCAGGCCAATGATACAGGTAATATCCATATTCATATTGAAAATACAACCGGGCTTCCTGCATTAGCATGGACAGTGAGCCTTGGCCTTTACCGTATCAATATGGAACTGATCAATAATACCATCAAACATGCTGCCGCAAAAAACATTATGATCGGTTTTATTTATACCATCAATAATATCCATTGCACGTACACAGATGATGGGAAGGGATTGGATAGCCTGGCAGAAATGAATGATGGCCTTGGTTTTAAAAGCATTGAAGGAAGAGTAAATTCGTTGCGGGGAAATATCAGCTATGAGAAAATGGAAACCGGTTTCAGGGCAGTTATAAAAATTCCTGTACCTTAAATAATGAGCCAGCCCATTCATATAGGCATAGTGGAAGACCAGTTGCTTTTTTTAGAAGGTATGAAAGCTATACTGGCTGGCTGGCCTGAGGTCAAACTGGTGTTTGAAGCGGCTGATGGCTATTCTGTACCGGGCAAGCTGCAGCAGGCCTCCATCATCCCCGATGTAATGCTGGTCGATCTTTCGCTGCCGCCACAGGGACAAAAAATATTCGGGGGCCTTGAACTTACCCGTGTATTGCGGGATACTTACCCGGATATGAAAGTGATCATCCTGTCGGTGCATGATGATGAAAATTTTATTGCCCGGCTTATTGAAGAAGGCGCACATGGCTACCTGGTAAAAGATGCTGACCCCAAAGAAGTGCATGAAGCTATTGTAACGGTTCATAAAAAAGGTTCGTATATAAATGAGCGTACATTAAAAGCCATCCAGCATAATCTCGGGATTAAGAAAAAACCTAAAAAAATTGATCTTCAGCTTACGAAAAGAGAAGAAGAGATCTTACAACTCGTTTGCAAGCAATTAACCGCCGAAGAAATTGCAAAGGAATTATTTATCAGTGTTAAAACTGTAAATGGACATCGCAATAACCTGTTGCAGAAAACCGGTTCAAAAAATGTAACAGGACTTGTTATTTATGCGGTGAAGAACGGGATAATCGAATTGGTATAAAAATATGACTGCCTCAAAGTTTAAAAAGAAAGAGATGACTGCTTTATTGAAATTTCAATTCAAATAATGAGTGCCGCGATAGCAAAAAGTCCCGCCGGTAACGGGACTCTTTGACCACAATTATTTATTCTCTTCATTTCCCGGTATCTTCTTCAGCGCTTCGGCCAGTTTGGATCTTTCTTTTGAAATCCTTCTTCCCCGGAAGAAAAGATATAAGTTGAAGAAAAGCATGATGCCCAAATAAATACTGAAGCCGCCTATTTTAGTACTCAATATTTCCAGCATACTGCGGCTATCGATTATTTCAACAGCGATCTTCATGATCCAGAGAGCAAAACCAAGATTCAATAAATAGAAACCGGTTTTGAATAAAGTGTTGGTGGAATAAGCAATATCTGTTTTGCCATTAAAAATATCGAGCATGAACACTTTACTGTTCCTGAATAAAGTATGCGCTACGTACCAGGTCAATGCAATAACAACAGGCAGGTAAATGATATAAGCGGCAAAATTGAGTGAGGATTTCATACAATTAATTTTTATGGTGATTGAAATATTTCCGTTGTGTGCTGAACAGGTAGATCACTGTCATATTCAGGAAATGGATCACCGCCAGCGTCAGCATGATCTTGCCTGTCATGGAAAGTACGGTAACAAGAACCTCTTCTATATTGTGAACGGTCTTCCACGTGCTGATCATCAACGCCGCATAACCCAGGTTCAATAAATAATAACCGACCAGTAATAAGCGATTGATGGAATCAGAAAGATGTTCGTTGCCACGCATCAGCCGGAGAATATATATCCTGCCGTTCCGGTAAAAGATCAGCCCGACCTTAAAAGTGATAATGCAGGTGATGAAGAGGTACACTATATAAGCAAGAACATTCATACAAACAAATTCAGGTAAAGAACTAAGCCGGTATAAAGGTAAGTCGTGTTTTTTGAATTTTCAATATTTTCTGAAAATATATTTATTTACCTGTAAAATATTATATGATAAGCCTTTACTTCACGAACGATTCATTCTTAAAATCATACAGGGAAGTTTTGTTTTTAACACATAGGTACATAGAAAGACATAGAAGCACATAAGAAACCCTATGTATCTCTGTGTTTCTATGTACCTGTGCGTTTAGAAAAATTCAGGTGGCCTGTGTCCCAATGAAGAATGGTTCGGGCAAGCACGAACCACGACTAATGGCTAATAACTAATGACCCTCTCTCCCTATCCTCTTCCATCAAATATATTAGTGATCCCTCCCAGCAAGCCTCCGCCTTCTTCTTTACGGTGATAGGTTCCGTATTCAACTATCCTTCCGGCTAGGCGGCTGATCGGTAATGATTGTATCCACACTTTACCCGGACCCTGCAGCTTGGCAAAGAATAATCCTTCACCCCCAAACAAAGCATTCTTGATACCTTTTACCATTTCAATATCAAATGATATGCTTGGCATATACGCTACCAAACATCCCGTATCTACTTTTAATATTTCTCCTGCCTTCAGATCCTTTTCAATGATAAAACCACCGGCATGCAGAAAAGCCATTCCATCACCCTCTAATTTTTCCATGATAAAACCTTCTCCACCAAATATCCCTACTCCCAATTTTCTTTGAAAATGAATTCCTACGCTCACACCTTTCGCTGCGCAGAGAAAAGCATCTTTCTGCGCAATAATAGTTCCGCCCAATTGCTGCAGGTCCATCGGTATGATCTTACCGGTATAAGGCGCAGCAAAACTTACCTGTTTTTTTCCATTCGCGGCGTTGGTAAAAGCAGTCATGAATAAACTTTCACCGGTCAGTACTCTTTTACCGGCACTCATCAGTTTGCCAAAAAAACCAGTCGGTTGCTGCGCCGAACCATCACCAAATATGGTTTGCATCTGGATGCCGTCATCCATCATCATCATAGCACCGCTTTCAGCAATGGCCGTTTCCTGGGGATCCAGCTCTATTTCTACGAACTGTAATTCTTCGCCATAAATTTTATAATCTATTTCGTGGTTATGCCTGGTTGTTGTACTCATAATTTTATTTTTTATTCCAAGGGAATCCCTTTGGGACAAAGTTATGAATGAGCCTCTACACTAATGAGAAACAGGGAATAAGAGTCGGCCGGGGACGGAACTTTGGCGGTGAGGCCACGCCTGCTACCGGTATTTTATAAATGGCAAGGCTTTGCAGGGTGGATTTGCGTATTTTGCCCTACTTCAAACTATTTAAATATGAAACAACGTTTATGGCTGCTTGCAGCATTTATGATCGCCGCAACAGCATGGGTGAATGGCCAGACCAAACTGGTAGAAAAAATCACCAAAAAAGGTAACGAGATCGTTATCCCTTATGAAAAATATGTATTGTCAAACGGGCTCACCCTGATCATCCATGAAGATCACAGTGACCCTGTGGTACATGTTGATGTTACTTATCATGTAGGATCGGCAAGAGAAGAGATCGGTAAATCCGGCTTTGCACATTTCTTCGAGCACATGATGTTCCAGGGTTCAGACCATATAGCAGATGAACAGCATATTAAAATAGTTTCGGATGCTGGTGGCACTATGAATGGAACGACCAATCGTGACCGTACCAATTATTTTGAAACTGTTCCCAGCAATCACCTTGAAAAAATGTTGTGGCTGGAAGCTGACCGTATGGGCTATTTACTGGATGCTGTAACACAGAAAAAATTTGAGGTGCAGCGTTCTACTGTAAAAAATGAAAGAGGACAGAGCTATGATAACCGCCCTTATGGCCTTGCGAATGAAACAACTTCCAAGAACCTCTATCCTTATGGGCATCCTTATTCCTGGATGACCATTGGTTATGTAGAAGACCTGAACCGTGTAGATGTGAATGACCTGAAGAATTTCTTCCTGAGATGGTATGGCCCTAATAATGCTACTATATCTATAGGTGGTGATGTAAAGCCGGCTGAAGTTGTAAAACTTGTAGAAAAATATTTTGGAAATATTCCCCGCGGCCCCGAAGTGAGCCCCGTTAAAGTTCCGGCTGCTGTATTAACAGGCGACCGTTATGTATCACTGGTTGATAATTATGCAAGATCTCCGCGTCTTTATATCACCTATCCTACTATTCCTAATTTTCATAAGGATATGCCGGCATTGGATTGCCTGGCAGAAATATTGGGACAGGGAAAAACCTCTGTTATGTATCAGACGATCGTTAAAACACAACTGGCACTTGTTGCCAACGCTTTCCATAATAATTCAGAACTGGCAGGTGAATTTGGTTTTACGTTTGCTCCGTTGCAAGGTAAAAGCCTGGCCGATATGGAGAACCTGTTTCGTGCCGCCCTGGATTCATTCGAAGTAAGAGGCGTAACAAATGCCGATCTTCAAAAATTCAAAGGAAGTTTTGAATCTAACCTGATCAATGGTTTGCAAAGCGTATCAGGAAAGGTCAGCCAGCTGGCGCATTACCAGACATTTGCCGGCAATCCAAATAAAGTGGCTGATGAGATCAGGGATTATAATGCCGTAACAAAAGAAGATGTAATGAGGGTGTATAACCAATACATCAAAGGAAAAGCTGCTGTTATCTTAAGTGTTGTTCCAAAGAACCAGGAACAAACGATCGCTAAAGCCGATAATTATAAAATTGATTCTTCCGGTTATACTCCTCCTAATTATGGTTATACAGGTTTAGTGTACACTAAATCCAAAGACAATTTCGATCGTAATATGATCCCGGTCAGCGGATCGGCTCCTGTTGTTAAAGCCCCGGTTTATTGGACAAAAGATCTTCCGGGTGGCCTGAAAGTGATCGGTACTGAAAGTACAGAAATACCTACTGTAAATATTTCTATTGTGATCCCGGGCGGACACCTGCTACAGGCAAATGACCTGGGAAAAGCCGGCCTTGCAGGATTCTTTGCTTCAATGATGAATGAGGATACAAAGAACTATACGGCCGAACAAATGTCGCTTGAATTACAAAAACTCGGTAGCTCTATCAATGTATCGAGTGGCCTGACCGGTATCACGTTCAATGTACAGGCATTGAAAAAGAACCTGGATGCTGTATCTGGTATTATTGACCGACAGGATCTATAACCCTAAATTCTCTGAAGACGTTTTCAACCGTCTTAAAAAACAGAGAATGGAATCTTTCAAATTGGCGAAATCACAGCCCGCTGCTGTAGCCGATGTGGTCTTTGCCAAAGTGAATTATGGGCATGATAATATTATGGGCATGAGCCAGAATGGTACAGAAGAAACGATGGGCAATATGACCCTGCAGGATATCGAGAATTATTACAAGAACTATATGACCGCCAAAGATGCTAAAGTGATCGTGGTAGGTGATATCAAACAGGCGGATGTATTACAAAAACTTAGTTTCCTGAACAGACTCCCAACAAAAAAAGTTGAGATCCCTAACGTTAACATGACACCGGCTGTAGACAAGACCAAAGTCTATATGGTGGATGTTCCTAAAGGTGCACAAACGGAGTTCCGGCTTGGTTATGCAACTGGCAGGAAATGGGATGCTACCGGTGAATATTATAAATCATTGCTGGCAAACTATACATTGGGCGGTGGATTCAACAGCCGTTTAAATATAAATCTTCGTGAAGATAAAGGCTGGACCTATGGCGCCGGCAGTGGTTTTAGCGGAAGCGATGTAGGCGGGGATTTCAGGTTCTCATCAGCTATCCGTGTTGATGCAACAGATAGCGCATTGGCTGAAATAATGCGTGAAATGAAATTATACGGCGAAAAAGGTATCACTTCCGATGAACTTGCTTTCATGAAGAGTGCCCTTGGGCAAACTGATGCATTGCGTTATGAGACACCCGGACAGAAAGCTCAATTCATCCGCCGGATACTTGACAATAATCTTCCGGGCAATTATCCCGAATTGCAGAACAAAATATTAAAAAGTATCAGCAAAGGCGATATCGATGCCCTCACTAAAAAATATATCAAACCCGACCAGATGAATATATTGCTGGTAGGCGATAAAACTAAGATCCTGGATGGCATAAAAAAACTGGGTTATCCTATCATCGAACTTGATGTGGACGGTAAGCCGGTTGAGAAGAAAGGTTTTTAACAGTGTCGGTGGCTTAATAGTAAGTTATACTATTATATTCTCTGTAGCTGCGTGAAGCATACATATTTTAAAGCTGCTCTTTCCGGGCAGCTTTTTTCTTTATGGAAGTGCCTTTGTAAAGAAACTAAAGGCGTTATTCTTTGCGAAAGGATAAACATACCTATAGGGTCCATCATCGCCATGAATATTTAAACACATAATGACAAAGGGGCTGAATAGCCCCTTTGTGTATATTATCAATACTATTTTTTAGTTCTTAATCGTGTCGCCGCCTAATGATTTATTTTTCATGTTTATTAGTTTTTAAGTGATTATGGTTGATTTTAAAGATGCTTTTTCAAATCCATCCTTTATATTAGGATACCATTCTTCGACCAAGTTAGTAAAGTTTATCCATACATTTTTGTTATAATTCCTTTGCATTATTATATAAAACTGATAATCAACATAGTATATTTTAAATATGTGAAAATAGAATTCCTTTAAAAAATCTTTATCTATTAAGTTTTTATAGATTCCTATTGCCACTGTTTCAAAATGGTTTAGAATGCCTTTTAAAGATTCCTTGTAATCAATGTTTTTAGGATCATCAATATATTTCCTAAAGTGCTTTGGTAGTCGTTTCTCTCTCGACCAAATGAATTCATTTTCAAATCCAATAGAAGTTTTTTGATAATCTTTTAACGGGGCTTTATACCATTCTGTTGCTGTATTATAAGTTAATAGCTCTCTGGCAGAATCTGCATCTCTTTGCATTTTAGAATTCGCGAATTCAAAGTTAAGAGCCGCGAAAAACAAAGTGATAACTATGAAAAACCCTGTGCATACCTGAGAGGCATCTTTTGCAACCCAGTCCTTATCATAATAAAGATAAAACCACAAACCAATAATTAATAGCCCTATAATAAAGCAAATAGGGTATCTGTATTTGATTATGAATTTAATAAAGCTTCTAAACCATTTCGGGTTAAGTTTATTTTTTGACATATTGGTAAGGTTTAATATATGAAGATAATAGAAACCGAATTGAATAAAAAGGGGTTGTTATTGCAAGTATAGCCCGGCCGTAATAAGTAGTTCTCAAAAAAAAAGAACCATCACTATTTTTTTTGATTTACGATAAATGACCTGAAAGGGCTGTAGTTGCTTAATACTACAGTAACCCGGAGCATGACCGGTATTTGATAAATGGCGATGATTTGCACTTCAGATTTACTTAATTTGCCAGACTGCCACGAGGCAGATCCTACTTCAAAACAATTTATATATGAAAAAAAGATTGCTGCTGTTTGCTGCATTTATTATCGCTGCAACGGCTTTGGTGACCGGCCAGACCAGGCTGGTTGAAAAAATTTCTAAGCAGGGAAGCGAGATCGTCATCCCTTATGAAAAATATGTATTGCCCAATGGTCTTACATTGGTCATTCATGAAGATCACAGCGACCCTGTGGTACACGTGGATGTAACCTACCACGTAGGATCGGCAAGAGAAGAGATCGGAAAATCCGGTTTCGCTCACTTCTTCGAACACATGATGTTCCAGGGAAGTGATAACGTAGCCGATGAACAACATTTTAAAATCGTATCCGATGCAGGCGGTACATTGAACGGAAGTACCAACCGTGACCGTACCAATTATTATGAAACGGTTCCCAGCAACCAGTTGGAAAAAATGTTATGGCTTGAAGCCGATCGTATGGGCTTCCTGCTCGATGCCGTAACACAAAAGAAATTCGAGATACAGCGTTCGACAGTAAAAAATGAAAGAGGACAGAACTATGATAACCGTCCGTATGGTCTTGCATTCGAAACAGCTTCCCGTAATTTATATAACTATGGTCATCCTTATTCCTGGCTGACGATCGGTTATGTGGAAGATCTGAATCGTGTAGTGGTAGACGATCTTAAGAATTTCTTTTTAAGATGGTACGGCCCTAATAATGCCACCGTAACTATAGGCGGCGATGTGAAACCTGCCGATGTGATTAAACTGGTTGAAAAATATTTTGGCGCTATTCCCCGCGGCCCTGAAGTAAATCCTGTAGTAGTTCCACCGGCAGTTTTATCAGAAGATCGTTATGCATCTTATACTGATAATTATGCTAAACTGCCTTTGTTGCTTGTTGTTTATCCTACCGTTCCTAACTATAATAAAGATATGGGTGCACTGGCTTGTCTTGCACAAGTACTCGGCCAGGGAAAAAATTCTGTTCTTTACCAGCAATTGGTAAAAAAACAATTGGCATTAAATGCCAATGGAAGCAGCCAGTTATCTGAATTAGCCGGTGAATTTACTTTCCAGTTAGTTCCAAGTCCTGGTAAAACATTGGCTCAAATGGATAGCCTCTTCCGTAATGCTTTGGATTCTTTCGAGGCAAGAGGTGTTACCGATGATGATGTAGCAAAATTCAAAGGTGGTATCGAAGCACAGCAGATCAATGGCCTTCAGAGTGTAGCGGGAAAAGTTTCGCAGTTAGCTGCCTTCCAGACATTCACCGGTAATCCTAATAAGATCGCCGACCTGATCAAAATGTATCAATCGGTTACCAAAGAAGATGTAATGAGAGTGTATAATCAATACATCAAAGGAAAGAAAGCCGTTTTCTTAAGTGTGCTGCCAAAGAACCAGGAAAAAACGATCGCAAAAGAAGATAATTATAAAATAGATTCTTCTCATTACGATGCGCCTGAATATGGATATGCCGGTTTGAAATATTCAAAAGCAAAAGATGCTTTTGACCGCAGCAAATTACCCGGCAACGGAGCAAATCCAACTGTAAAGGTCCCGAAATTCTGGAGAAAAGATATGCAGAATGGTGTAAGAATGATCGGTACCGAATCAACAGAGATACCAACTGTAACAGTAACGATCACTATACCCGGCGGTCACTTGTTGCAGGCAAAAGATACAGCCAAGATCGGCCTGGCCGATATGTTTGGCGATATGATGAATGAGGACACGAAGAATTATACAGCAGAACAAATGGCTGTTGCCTTACAAAAACTAGGAAGCTCTGTAAATATCAGCAGCAAATTCAATGGTATCACTTTCAGCATTCAATCGTTGAAAAAGAATTTGGATAAAACACTGGAACTTGTACAGGAAAGAATGTTCAATCCAAAATTCACAGACAATGCTTTTACCCGTATTCAAAAGCAGAACCTGGAAAATTTCAAACAAATAAAATCTGATCCTGCTGCTGTTGCTGATATTGCTTTTGCCAAGATCAATTATGGCCCGAACAATATCCTCAGTATGAGTGAAGGCGGAACAGAGTACACGATCAAGAATATGAAGTTGCAGGACGTTCAGAATTACTACGACAACTATATGACCTCGCAGGGTACAAAAGTGGTGGTAGTGGGCGATATAACACAGGCGGAGGTTTTACCCAAACTTAGTTTCCTGGATAAACTGCCGAACAAAAAAATCGATATGCCCGCTGTCGATAATACACCGGCTCCTGTTGACCAGGCTAAAGTATATTTAGTAGATATTCCAAAAGCGGCACAATCACAATTTCGTGTTGGATATGCTACCGGTTTGAAATATGATGCTACCGGTGATTATTACAGAAGCCGTTTGATGAATTATCCATTGGGTGGCGATTTCAACAGCCGTTTGAATTTGAACCTTCGTGAAGATAAAGGCTGGACCTATGGCGCAAGAAGTGGTTTTAGCGGTGATGATTACACTGGTGATTTCTCATTCAGTTCCGGCATCCGTGCCGATGCTACAGACAGTGCATTGGTAGAAGTGATGAAAGAGTTGAATAACTATACGCAGAATGGTATCACAGAAGCGGAATTAGGATTCATGAAGAATTCATTGGGTCAAAGAGATGCATTACAGTATGAAACCGGTTTCCAGAAAGCTGGTTTTATCGGGCGCATCCTGGATTATAATCTTCCTGCTAATTATGTTGATCAGCAAAATAAGATCCTGGCTAAATTGACCAAACAGGAAGTGGATGCCGTGGCTAAGAAAATGCTGAACCCAAATAAAATGAATATCCTGCTGGTGGGTGATAAAGCAAAGATCATTGATGGAGTGAAGAAACTTGGCTACCCGATCGTTGAATTGGATGTAGATGGTAAGCCGGTTGAGAAGAAAGGTTTCTAATTTATTTTATAACTCATTTTATAGCGCTGTCCCCCGGACGGCGCTTTTTATTTTTAAACACATAGAAGCATAGTTACACATGGATGTCCTATGTGTTTCTCTGATCTGCCCTATGTATATATGTGTTAAATTTTTCCGGCACTATCAAACTCCTTAAATTAGTAAAAAAGATTTACCATGCGCCACCACTTTCTTTCCTTACTAATGATGATATCATCTATTTGTTCGTTACAGACAACTCATTCGCAAATTTTATACAAAGTAAATTTTCATGATAAGAACTACGGCGCTTACGAAGGTTTGCTGGTCTATTTCAACGAAAGCCGAAGCTATATGCGTATCGGTTATTATTCTGCCGATAATAAATACCATGTGGTGAATGTCGATTACAGATCATCTAACGGCACTTACTATGATGGTTCTTCTTATTTCTATATGTCGGGTTCCAATCCAAAATTCATTACAGAAAACCCGGGCAAACAAACTTACAATCCGGATTATTTTATCTGGAGAAAAGGAGCCAAAGCGATCAACTGGAACCAGCCTTTCACATCCGACGATCCCAAACTGGATATAAAGAATGAGATCCCCGTAGATTCTTTTTACCAGGCAAACCCGTACACGATATCAGAGACCTTTCTCCGCAAATTTTTCTGGACCAACGAATCAGAATTTTTTGCATTGAAAAAATTGTGCGGGCTGGACAATACTGTTATAACCCCGGTAACTGTGCCGGGCGCCAAATTGCATCTTGTTATCGTAGCCAATACTTTGATCGGCGATATCGGTTCCAGTTGTTCTTCCGACAGGGATAAACTGGATTATGAATTTAAAAGTATTGCTGAAGCGCTTGGCGTTGGCTATGCAAAATATATCGTGGATGGAAATAGTTTCAATAAGACCACTGTATTAAGCACATTGAGTGGTTTGACGCCGGGTAAAAATGATATTGTTGTTTTTGTTTACCGGGGACATGGCTTCCGATGGAACAATCAAACCGATATCTACCCGATGATGGATCTGCGGACATCCAATTATATCAGTATCGAAACTAAAACTTCACTGGGATTAAGTGAAGTGTACAATACATTAAAAACCAAAGGCGCCCGCTTGAACCTCATACTTGCTGATTGCTGTAATAACAATGTTGGCCTTAACCAGATGACGACCTTTAGCTTTTTGAATTCGCAGGCCGATAATAAACCGGATGTTGGCAAACTGAAAACATTATTCATGAGTTCCCGCGGCAGTGTGATCTCGGCAGCGGCAAGGGCCGGCGAATATTCATGGGCCAATCCATTCGGTGGATTTTATACATTGAGTTTTTTACAATCAATGAAAGAAAAGATCAGTTATATGAATAGCGGTTCGTATTCCTGGAATGATATCATTACATACACTACCAAACTGGCGAAAGACAAATCATCACCGTCGCTTTGCAGTAATTGTACGTTGCAGACAGGTGTGTCGTTTGTGAATGTGACGTATTGATCCAGCTAAGAGTTTAAAAGATTATTTTACAAAAGAAGAATTTGAAGAATACCCTGACCGGTTCAAAAAAGATTATCCTTTATTCAGGTGGTAATAAAATAGAAAAGCGGCCTGAAAAGGCCGCCTTTTATTTCACCAAAACCACAACTATATAAAATGGTTGCAATAATAAGACAACAGCATTTTACTTCCGCTGCATCTTCATTTTACCCAACCATACCTTTTTACCCTGAAGCCTTCTTACTCCGAACATTATACCTGCAAAAATGAAGAACAAAGGTCCGAGAAATCCCAGCAGGGCTATAAATTTCGTTCCATAAAATTGTTGCATCGGCCGCTTCAACCGCTCGGCGATCAGGTACATACTCGGTACCATCACTAATGTTAAGAAAAATGAGAATATCAAACCGAAGATGATCGTCCAGCTCAACGGCCCCCAGAATACAACACTATCACCACCAAAGAAAATATTGGGTCGTAAATGAGTGAACAGTCCTGCAAAATCAATATTAAATCCAACGGCCAGTGGTAACAGACCTAAGATCGTTGCCACCGCTGTCAGCAATACAGGAATGATCCTGATCTTACCGGCTTGTATCGCCGCTTCTCTTGTACGCATACCACGGCCACGTAATTCATCGGTAAATTCAATGATAAGGATACCGTTCTTTATCACAATACCGGCCAATCCAACAATACCTACCAGCAACATGATCGTTGCGATCGTCATACCTGTTAATGCATACCCTAATAATACACCGATCACCGAAAAGAATATTTCTGTGATGACGATGAATGGTTTACTCATCGAATTGAATTGTAATACCAGTATCAAAAAGATAAGACCGATAGCGATCATAAAAGCTGTTCCCAAAAATGTCTGCGTTTCTTTTTCCTGTTCGCTTTGCCCACTGAGTTTAACAGTTACATCAGCAGGAATTTTCACCTGGTTCTTGAATTCATCCACTTTTTGCTGCAATTGTTTATTGATTGGACCTACCATGGTTGGATCAAGCACATTGCTTTGTAACTGGATCGTACGTTTTACATTCTTTCTTTTTATTCCGCCTGTGGTACTGGTATAATCCACAGAGGCAACTGCACTCAATGGAATTGATTTCACCTGCATGGTATTCATATCCATAAAAGTGATCCGCATATTCATCAGGTCGGTTATATTCTGCCGCATCAGGTCGTTATAACGCAACTGTATCTTAAATTCATCCTCGCCCTGTTTTATCTTACTTACTTCCTTTCCGAATATCGCAGTACGCAATTCCATTCCTACTTGTCCCGTACTTAATCCTTCAAACATCGCTTTTTCCCTGTCAACATTGACCGTGATCTCCGGGTTATTCAGATCAACATCGGCCTGCAGGTTTTCAATACCTTTCACTTTATTGGTATCTAAAAAATTATAAAGTTGTTTGGCAACAGCAGCAATGCTTTCAAAATTATCACCCTGTACTTCCACATTCACCGGGGGATCGGTGGGAGGGCCGCCATCTTCCTGTGCCACTTCTACGCTGGCGCCGGGAATACCCTGCACCGTTTCCCGTATCTGGTCCATATAAGGTCTTGTGCTTTTGCCATGACGATCTTCAAAATCTACGAATGAAACCTGTATCCTTCCCAAATGTGATTGCACGCTCCTGTTATTATCTCTTGGATTATTCGCACTCACCGCAACATTAGCGATGATGCTTTCAACAATTCCATCCGGGTTATTCGCCGGCAATTCTTTCTCCAATACTTTCTCCACTCTTTTTTCCAGCACTCTTGTGATACTGTCGGTATATTTTACATCAGAACCTACCGGCAATTTTAAATACACATATACAAAATGCGGATCCCCGGCCGGGAAGAAAGTGGATTTTGTTCTTCCTGCTTTTATACTCATCATCAGCGCCATCAGCGAAACAATGAATATCCCGAACAAAGAGATGAATGCATATACGGGCCTTCTTCCTACCAATATCCAGCGCAATAATTTTTCATAGCGGTTCATTAATTTGGGTAATGCTCTTTTCTGGAAACGATGGATCATACCATTGAGCACATAAGAATTAAATATCATCAATACAGCCATCAGCAAAGAGAAATTGGCAACACCATGCATTCCACCCAGGTGCATCAATAAGCCTGCAACAATAAATACAATGAACCATTTATTTCTAAAGACGGCTTTCTTCGGCTTTTCATATTCCTTTCCTTCCGGTTTCATAAAGCTTACCGCAAACACCGGGTTGAAGATGAACGCAACGATCAATGATGCTGCCAGTGTAAGTATCAATATCGTTGGCAGGTAGATCATGAACTTCCCGATCAATCCTTTCCAGAATAATAACGGGAAGAAAGGCGCCAGCGTGGTTGCCGTTCCGGCTAATACAGGAATGAATACTTCACCGGCTGCTTCTTTAGCGCTTTTTACGATGGGGACCTTTCCATTATTATAAATACGATGCGTATTCTCGATCACCACGATCGCATCATCGACAATGATCCCTAATCCGAATAACAAAGCGAACAACACGATAAAATTCAGCGTAACGCTGGTACCGATGATGCTATCCGCTATCGGTAAAAATAAAAATGCGACAAATACACTCAACGGCACACTCAGCGCCACAAAGAATGCATTCGTTACTCCCATAAAGAACATCAGGATCAGCAGTACCAATACGAAACCGATAATGATCGTATTGATCAGTTCGCCGAAAGAAGTTTTTGTTTGCTTACTTGTATCGCCGGTAAATTCTACCCGCAGATCTTTTGGCAATTCTTCATTCTTCTGCATTTCTGCAACAGCAGCTTTTACTTTATCCGCACAGTTGATGAGGTTCTCTCCAGCTCTTTTAACTATGTTGAGTGTAACCACATTCTTTCCATCCAAACGGGCATAGCTATCTTTTTCTTTGATCGTATCTCTTAATTCAGCGATATCTCTCAGGTAAACCGAAGCGCCCTGTGAACTGCTTCGCACAACGATATTTTGCATATCGGCCATGCCGGAAAATTGTCCTTTCACTTTCAACGTACGTCTCATATTGCCCACTTCGATCAGGCCACCGGTGATATCATGATTCTCCCGGGCGATCGCATTCTCGATATCCATGAAACTCACTCTTGCCGCCGTCATTTTATACGGATCAACATTTACCTGTATCTCTCTTTCCGGTGCACCAACAATTTCCGCCCTGGTTACTTCACCCAGTTCTTCGAACTTATCCTGCATCTTATCTGCATATTCTTTCAGTTTGATACCATCATAATCACCACTCACATTCACGAACATGATCGGCATTTCACTGAAAGCAAATTCCTGTACATCGGGTTCCTGTGTAAGATCGGTAGGCAGATCTGTCCTCGCTTTATCGATAGCATCTTTTACTTTTTGTTTGGCGAGATCTGTTTTTACATCGGTATCAAATTCCACTACGATCAAACTGTAATCGGCCTGTGAAGTACTTTGTATCTTATTTACTTTAGCGCCGCTGATGCCTTTCAATTGTTTCTCGATAGGCCTTGTAACTAAATTCTCAATATCCTTTGGTGAATTACCGGCATAGACTGTCGCCACAGAAATGGTTGGAACAACAATATCGGGGAACTGTTCCTTGGGCATCGAATTGAATTTCACCAACCCGTAAATGGTAATGAGAATAGCGATTATATAAATAGCCGTTCTATTATCAATAGCCCAATTCGTAGGTCTGAATCTTTTTTTCTTACTATCGTAACCTTTCATTAAGTCTGGTATCATAAACTATTTTTTTCGTCAGTTGATCTTTGGTTTTAATGGCACGCTGATGACGCGGATGCAGCGGATGTAAACGGATTTTTAATTCCTACCCGCCACTCCCTGCCCGCCTGCTTTATTTCTTATTTCCCCGTACTCACAGCCTGTCCATCATATACCGTCTGGTATCCTTCGGTAATGATCACATCTCCTTTATTTAAACCGCTTTTAATTTCGATCATGCCATTATAGGCTTCACCAACGGTCACTATTCTTTTCCGGGCCACCGTTCTATCGCCTGTCTTCTCTGCTATATATACATATTTACTTTTTTCATCGCTCTGGACAATATTCACCGGAACTGCAATAGCTCCCTTCACCTGGTAATCCAGGATCTTTATCGTGGCATTTTGATTTGGTTTAAGCAATGGATCAGACGGAAGTTTTGCTTCTGCCGTAAATGATCTTGTAACAGGATCGATCGAACCTCCTACCATCGTTATCGTTGTTTCATATGCAGGCTTTCCTGTTTCAGGCACTGCCACCAATACCTTATCTCCTTTTTTAACCTTGGCAACATAATTATCAGGTATAGCTACTTCCGCTTTGATACTCGAATTGTTTATAATAAGTATCTGGGGCCTCCTGTCAGGTGTTGAACCGGAAAAAAATTCTCCAACCCTTACATTCACCTGCTCCACGGTGCCGCTGATACCAGCCTGCACATTCGACATATTCACTCCTTCCTGTGCCTGGCCAACATTTGCCTGGGCAGCTCTTAGTTGAGCTGTTAATGCCTCAACATCGGCTCTTGCATTGATCACCTGTATCTCGGCGCCAATATTTTGTTTCCATAAATTCTCATAACGCTCATACACTGTTTGGGCCTGCGCCAATCTTGCTTTTAATACACCTGTCTGCTGTTGTGCGGCAATTAAAGTTTGTCTTGCCATTGCATCATCAAGCTTTGCCACGACTTGACCTTTACTTACTTTTTGTCCTGTCTTTACATAGATCGCTTTTACCAATCCACCCTGGCCGGTTGGCGCTACATATGCCATACCATCGGAGCCGATCTTTCCCTGCAGTTCGATATAATGACTAAAATCGGCGGTATCGACTGTAGCAACAGTTACTAACTTTTGCGCCTGCGCAGATTTCGGATCAGCTTTAGCGATATCGGCTTCCAGTTTGCGAATGTCAGCGTCTAATGTGTTCTTCTCTTTTTTTAGTTTTTCCAGTTTCACTTTCATATCGCCCACATCGCCCTTCTTATCCTTGGCGCCACCGCCGCAGGAAATAATAAAGAATGAAACCAAAACAATAATTCCAATTGCAGTTGTGATCCTTTTCATATTAGTTGTATTAATCTGTGTAATCATTTTAATTGATGAAATCCGCGATCATAGCTTACCCGTCGCTTTCAGAAAATCCACTTTAGCAATGATCGCATCATACAAGGCAGTTACATAGTTGGTCTGCGCTGTTTTCATATCCGTCTGTGCAAATACGATCTCCAGTTGGGAGCCCGTTCCCACTTCATATTTCTTTTTTGTCTGGTCATAGATCTTCTCTGCGAGTTCCATATTTCTTTTTTGTGCCTCCATTGTTACAATCGCATTGCGATAATTGTTCTTTGCAACTGCCACATCATTATCGATCCAAAGTTTCAGGCCATCCAACTGGTTATTGATCTTTTCAACTTCGATCTTAGCTTCCGCGATCTTTGATTTTGTAAAAAAACCATTGAAGATGGGGATCGATATATTGACATTGACACTGGATATTGTGAACCAATCTCCTTTGCCAAAGAAATCCCATTTGTCACGCTGCGCATTCTTTGCATAGTTGGCAGCTAAGGCAACGGTTGGTATCTGCGAAAGTTTATAGCGACGCACATTGTATTCCAGCAATTGTTTGGTGATCTGCGCCTGCTGAAATTCTTTCCTGTCTTCATAAGTATAAGCATTGGTCCCGAGCACTCCGTCCTTTACCTGTTCTTCTGTCACTTTATCGGTCAATACCAGTTCATCGCTGATCGGCATTCCCATCAGCATCTTCAATGCATAATAACCATTGGATATCTGGTTGAGTAATTTTTGTTTTTCCGTTTTAATATTAGAAAGCCGCACTGTTTCCTTATCTACATCCAGTTTTTCACGGAAACCATTTTCATAAATGATCCTTGTATCTCTTAAATTCTTTTCAACCAATGCAATGTTCGCATCGATCAGTTCTACCTGTGTTTTGCTTACGGCCAGCTGGTAATATATTTTATAGATATTGGCTTTTATTTCTTCGCTTGTTACTTCCGCTCCTTTTTCCTGCAGTTTGATCGCGGCGCCTCTTGCCTGCAGGCCGACGAATACTTGTCCGTCGAACAGGATCTGCATAAGACTTATTCCTGCAGTGGAGCTGAATTTAGTTCCGAATTGCGCTGCGATGAATCCAAAATCGTTGGGCATTTGGATAGGATTGCCGCTACCGTCCTTTACGCCCTGGTCGATCAATACCTGGTAAGTAGCCGGCGAAATAAAATTGGGTAATACCTGCGTGGCCACACTGGGGTTATACGTTGTTCCCAGGCTTGCATTGATATGCGGGTAAGCTGCCGATGTAAAACTCCTGTTCTGCTGCTCCTGTACCTTCACCTGCAATAATGCATTCTTTACATTCACATTATTTTTTAATGCATAATCAACAGCTTGCTGAACGGAAAATTCATAATGGTTGATCTTCTTTGCAGAATCTGTTTGTGCAAAGCCGGTAATTGAAAACAAAGCCATGCCTGCGAAAGCCAAAATGTTTTTACTTCTTAACCTCTTCATACGATAAATTTTTTTTACGTTGCTCTTTGTATTTGAGAATGAGTTTATGTCCTTTTAAAGTGGCCAATCCATATAGATAATGCTCAATGATCTCCTGCGTTACTTCTGCGAGATTGTATTTTCTCGGCGGGAATACCGACATATTGAAGGCGATCATCATCGATTCAAGCCGGAACCTTGACATTACATCTATATTGATCTCCGGTCTGAATAATTCTTCCTGGATACCCCTTTCAATATTCTTGCGGATCACATCGAGCAGGAATTCATTCTTATGTTTCAAGAATTTCTGGTAAGCGGCCGCATGGAATTTTTCAAGGTCATAGATCACCATGGGATTCATATTGCGGAAATGATCGGCGATCTGTTCCATCGTGATAAGTATTTCCTCCACCGAATCTTTTGAATGCGTACGGCAATCGTTACAATCACATTGTCCCCTTTTCAATTCTTTATCCACCACGGCATCCACCAGTTCGTCTTTATCGGCAAAGAACTGGTACAATGTCTTCTTCGACATAGCCAGTTCGGCGGCTATATCATCCATAGAAACAGAACGGATGCCATACCTCATGAACAACTCGTCTGCCTTCGCCTGTATTCTTTCTTTCTGTTCCATATTTCTTTAAAAGAGGGCACAAAACTAAGGAAACTTTTTTCGTTACCAAAGTTTCCATCATTATTTTTGTGTAATTCACCGCCTTTAAACGGCGGCTGGCCGATTTATTTTTAAACTACCTTTATCCTTAATCCATATTTACACATGGCTGCGCCAAAACAAAGAAGTTTCTTTAAAAAGGTCTTACGGTATTTTTTACAGGGAATGGTCATACTGGCCCCGATCGGGGTTACGGCCTGGGTCCTTTACTGGTTATTTGAAAAAGTTGATAATATCCTGCGGCCTTATGTCAATATCCCGGGACTGGGTTTTGTTATCATCATCGCTTTTATTTTATTGGTAGGATGGGTAAGCTCTACTTTTTTAATGGGAGGCTTTATCAATCTGTTTGATTCTTGGGTGGAAAGAGCGCCGGTGATAAAATTCATTTATTCTTCTACGAAAGAATTTTTCGAAGCTTTTTCGGGTGATAAAAAGAAATTCGACAAACCGATCTTAGCCAATGCTTTTGCCGATGATGTATGGGTAATGGGATTTTTGACCGACGAGGAGATGGCCAAGTTCGATATGGGCGCCGAAATGGTCGCTATTTATATACCACAGGCTTATCATTGGGCCGGTCAATTATATGTATTGCCCCGCAGCCGGGTTAAAAAAATAGAAAAAGTAAGTTCGGGCGATGTAATGAAATATGCAGTGACGGGCGGCGTAGTAAGTGCAGATGAGGAAAAACCGGCTTTACGGGAACCAGAACAACAATGAGGAAAAAAATATTTTTACTAACGACCCTGCTTTTTATTTCAGTAAGATGTTTTTGCTGGGGTTTCTATGCACATAAAAAGATCAACCAGTATGCGGTATTCTTATTGCCACCGGAAATGATGGCATTGTATAAACCGAATATTGATTTCATTACCGAACATGCCGTTGATCCTGATATGAGAAGATATGCGGTGCCCGAAGAAGGACCCCGGCATTATATCGATCTTGACCGTTATGGAAAATATCCTTTTGATTCTTTACCCAGGAAATGGAATGATGCTGTTGCTAAATATTCAGAAGACACATTGAATGCCTATGGTATTGTTCCCTGGTGGGTGCAAACGATGTTATCAAGGCTTACTACTGCCTTCAAAGAAAAGAACCAGGTAAAAATTTTAAAATACTCTGCCGAGATCGGGCATTATATCGCCGATGCACATGTTCCCCTGCACGCCAACAGCAATCATAACGGACAATATACCGATCAGAAAGGCATTCATGGTTTTTGGGAAAGCAGGATACCTGAATTACTGGCAGAAAAAGAATGGGATTTTTTTATCGGCAAAGCAGAGCTTATCAAAAGTCCTTTGGATTTTATGTGGAAGAGAGTTTTGGAAAGCGCTGCCGCTTCTGATACCGTACTGAGATTTGAGAAAGAACTGACCCAAACATTTCCTCCTGATCAAAAATATTCTTTTGAAGACCGTAATGGTATAACCATTCGTCAATATTCCTCTGCCTTCTCAATAAAATATAATAATATGCTTAAAGGCATGGTAGAAAAAAGGATGCGCCAGGCTATTTATGCCGTAGCTTCTTTCTGGTACACCGCCTGGGTAAATGCAGGGCAGCCCGATCTTACGAAGCTCAGCAACAAAGAATTTACCGCCGGGGAGCTGAAAGAATTCGAAAGCCTGAACCACTCATGGAAGAACAGCGGTATCAAGGGACGGGAACACGACTGACGGGAATCGTGAATCGTCAATCGTCAATCGTGAATATGGGTCGCTGATCGTCCATAGATTCCCTGCAATAGCAGGTGCCATTCACGATTCACGATTGACGATTGACGATTCACGATTGACGATTCACGATTCACATTTTTATTTTTTACTTTTACAACCCTGTTTACTTATCAAACCGTTTATGAAAAAAATATTTTTCTGTTTATCTATTATTTCCTGTACCCTGATCGCTGAAGCGCAACAGCAGGTTTTTGAATTAATGGATCGTACCGATCTTACACTGCAGGAAATTGTAATAAAAGCCAATCGTCATTTTGATTCTGTTGGTACCGGCCGTGGTACCGGTTACAAACAATTTCAACGCTGGTTGTATGAAAGAAAATTTCATACAGATGAGAATGGTTATTTTATTTCACCACAAACTGAATGGAATAAATATTTACAACGCAGCACTAGGCGGAATGAATCGGTAACTGCGGGCAATTGGGTGCCGCTTGGTCCCAGTGGCTGGACCTACACATCAGGATGGAACCCCGGAACAGGAAGGATATCTGCTATGGCTATTCATCCCGTCAATCCAAATATTATTTATGCAGGTTCCCCGGGAGGAGGTTTATGGAAATCAACTAATGCCGGCGCTGCATGGACGCCATTAACTGATAACAATTCTTTATGGATGAACATCTTTGCTATCACTATTGATCCGGCTGATCAAAATATAGTTTACGTTGGAACAAGTGCGGGCCTCCTGCTGAGATCAACAGATGCGGGAACCAGTTTTTCAAATACAGGTGCTGGACCCGGCGGAACTATCCGGAAAGTTTTAATTCACCCGGGCAATTCAAATATTGTTTTTGCAACAGCTTCCAATGGTATTTGGAGATCAACCAATGCCGGTACTTCATGGACACAAGTGAATACGACAGCCCAGGAAGATATTGAATTCAAACCCGGCGATCCGAATATCATGTATGCTTCGGGCAATGGTGTCGTCCGGTCTGTTAATAATGGAGTAACATGGACGACATTGAATGCAGCGCAAGGTATCACCAACAGTGGCCGCACATTAATAGGTGTATCTGCTGACGATCCTAATGTTGTATATGCGGTGCAGGGCAACAGTAGCACTTTTGGGAGGTTGTACAGGTCTGTGGATGCAGGATTGAATTTTGTTACAACAGTTGTTGGTAATCCCGCCAGCGGTACCAATTATTTTGGATATGAAGCCACCGGCACCGGTACAGGCGGCCAGGCTTCTTACGATATGGGAATGGATATTTCTCCCACCAATGCCAATGATGTTTATATCGCCGGTATCATTGTTTGGCGATCGCAAAATGGAGGAACAAGTTTTACACCACAAACAGTTTGGTCTTATCCAAATGCAACAGGTTATAATCATGCGGATGTACATGGATTATTCTGGATCGGTGGTGTACTTTATTCCATTTCTGATGGTGGTCTTTATAAAACATTGGACAATGGCGATAACTGGACCGATCTTTCTCCGGGAATGGCTATCCGGCAGTTTTATCGTTTTGCAAATTCACAAACCAATCCAAATGTAATTACCGGCGGTGCGCAGGATAATGGAAGTGTGGTGAAACAAGCCGGCGGCAGCTGGGCCGATTGGTTAGGCGCCGATGGAATGGAAGGTCTAGTGAGTCCTACTAATCATTTAAATATTTGGGGAACGAGCCAGGGAGGAAGTTTGTACAGATCTACTAATGGAGGCGTTTCTTATTCAGGATTACCAAGACCTTCCAATGGAAATTGGGTAACGCCGCTGGCTATTCATCCTGCCAATGAAGCGATTGTATATGGCGGATGGACGGGAGTGTATAAATCCACTAACAGCGGTTTAAACTGGACAAGTCTTTCGGGTACTACTATTACTGTAGCACTGGATGATCTTGCAGTGGCTCCTTCCAATCCCAATTATATTTATGCGTCTGCCGGTTCAACATTATTTGTAACAACAAATGAAGGCGCCAGCTGGGCGATAAGAACGGCTCCTGCATTCATCAATGATATTGCTATCGACCCGGTTGATCCGAATAAAATATGGCTTGCTATCAATAATACAAATAACCGTGTAATGGTCTCTACCAATGCAGGCGCTACACTCACTAACGTTTCAACTGGTTTACCATCGATCGCTGCAAGAGCGATCGTAGTGGATGATAATACACCAAGAGGATTGTATGTAGGAATGAACATTGGTGTTTATTTTAAAACAGAACCGGATGCAAGCTGGTCGGATTATTCTACCAATCTTCCATTGGTTGGTATCAATGAATTGGAAATACAGAAAGCTGCAGGAAAAATAAGAGTGGCTACTTATGGCAGAAGCGTTTGGGAAAGCCCGGTAGCAAATAATTGCGCCGTTTCAACTCCTGTTGCAAATTTCTCCGCTGCTACAACAAGCATTTGTGTAGGACAATCTATACCATTTACCAATACCAGCACCGAATGTCAGAGCACTTATGCATGGAGTTTTCCCGGCGGAACACCGGCAACATCTGCTGCGATCAATCCAACCATTACTTATAATACGCCAGGAACGTATAATGTTTCATTAACTGTTACCAACCCCGGCGGATCAGATACAAGAACGCTTACTAATTATATAACGGTAGCGGCAAACCTTACACATGCTATCAGTATTTCATCGCCGGATACGGATATATGCCAGGGACAAACAGCAACATTTACATTAACGAATGCTAATCCCGGCGCAACACCTCTTATTGATTGGTTGAAAAATGGGATCGCTATTCCCGCAACATCCGGATTGACAACTGTTGTATTACCCGGTTTGGTGAATGGAGATATCATCAGTTGCAGGGAAACAACAAGTCTTGCCTGTGCAAGCCCGGCAACCCTTACTTCCAATTCAGTAACGATGACAGTATCGCCGAATCTTATCCATACGGCTTCGATCAGTACACCAAAAACCAATTATGTTCCGGCGAACCGGCTACGTTTACATTGATCAATGCCAATCCCGGTTCATCACCAACAATTAACTGGTACAGGAATGGAATTCTTATTCCGGGAAGTACAGGTCAATTGTCAATAACAATTGCAACACCGGCAAACGGGGATATTATTTCATCTACCGAAACTTCGAATGCTAAATGTGTAACGCCGGCAACGATCAATACCAATACGATCACATTGAGCGTAACAGCTGTTCCGGCAAAACCAACGATCACGCAAAATGCGGGCAACCTTATTTCATCGGCGATCAACGGCAATCAATGGTTCCTGAATTCATCGGTAATAAACGGCGCAACCAGTCAATTGTATCGCCCCGTTGTCAATGGTATTTACCAGGTGCAGGTAACATTGAATGGATGTAAAGGCCCGGTCTCCGATCCTCTTACATTGAATATAGAAGGAATGAATATTTTATATCCCGTACCATCCGGTGGACAAGTGACATTCGATTTTTATATACCGGTTGGTTCATCCAAATACAATGCATCGCTGTACAACAGTGCGGGCCAGTTGGTTTACCAGGAAGAAAATACAGGTCAGCCCGGTATGAATCGTATCCTGTATAATTGGGAAAGACTGGCATCGGGTGTATATACTTATCAAATGCAGATCGGGTCTGTGGTTTATAAGAAGAAATTGATTCTGCAATAGCGGCAATCGGCAATCGTGAATCGTGAATAAGTCTCCGGTAATCAACGACCCCTATTGACGATTCACGATTGCCGCTTGTCGCTTTTCCCTAGCTTTGCGCCTTCATTCTTCATTTGTGATACAAAACGATACATTGATACTGCATAATTTCAACGCCGGTCCTTCTATCTTACCGAAAGAAGTTTTTGAAGAAGCCAGCAGGGCCATCCTCGATTTTAATAATACAGGTTTGTCGATCCTCGAGATCGGCCATCGCACAAATTTGTTTCAGCCGGTAATGGAAGAAGCGAGAGACCTGGTAAGAGAATTAATGCATCTCGACTCCGATCATGAAGTATTATTCCTTCACGGAGGTGCTACCACGCAGTTCATGCAAATACCTATGAACCTGCTGAATGAAAATGAGATGGCCGCTTATACCGAAACGGGTACATGGGCCAATAAAGCTATTAAAGAAGCAAAATTGTTTGGTCATGTTGAAATAGCAGGTTCCTCCAAAGAAACGAATTACACAAGCCTTCCAAAAAACCTGGCCGTTACACCTACTGCATCTTATCTGCATATCACTACAAACGAAACGATAGCCGGTACGCAATGGCATCAGCTTCCTTACGATTGCGGTGTACCGCTGGTAGCCGATATGAGCAGTGATATATTAAGCCGTGTCGTCGATTTCAATAAATTCGATCTCATCTATGCGGGTGCGCAAAAGAATATGGGTGCGGCTGGTGTGAATCTTGTTGTGGTCAATAAAAATATTTTAGGAAAAGTGAACAGGACGATCCCGACGGTTCTTGATTATCGCAATCATATCAAAGAAGCGAGCATGCTGAATACGCCGCCTGTATTTGCCGTGTATGTAGCCATGCTTACACTTCGCTGGCTGAAGAATAAAGGCGGCGTTACCGCTATGGAAAAAATAAATGATCAGAAAGCGGAAATGTTTTACAAAGAACTTGACCGCAATTCATTGTTCAAAGGAACCGTGGCTGTTGAGGACCGCAGTAAGATGAATATTTGTTTTGTGATGAATGAAGGATCAAAACAGGATGCATTCCTTACTTATGCAAAACAAAATAATATCGTAGGGATCAAAGGTCATCGCAGCGTAGGCGGTTTCAGGGTTTCGCTTTATAATGCTCTTCCTTTAAGCAGCGTGGAATATTTAGTGGAGTTAATGCAGGAATTTGAGAAGAAGAACGGGTAAGATTTTATTCACCCGTTGTTCAAACTTTACCAGATCAACACTTCATACTGGTAATTCAATACCAGTTTCCCATTGGCAGCTATTTCTTTTTCCCACCTGACCGTACTGTTTAAATTGCGGCTGTCCTCATAATACTGCGTTATGGCTTCCAGTGTCCCGCCATCATGATCGGTCACTTTACCGGTAAGCGTTTTGGATATATTTATTTTTATTGGCTTTGACTGGTAATTATACACTGTGATCTTTCCTTTGATCGTAGCAACGGTATAGGCATGATCATCGATCGTTCTTTTTGCTACCTCGGTACGCAACAATTCTTCCGTGTTCTTGCTTTGAATATCTATTGCTTTGCTGAGTTGAATTTTTACCGAAGCTCCTTTTGCCGTGTACTTCATTTCATCCTGTGCCAGCGGTTTATCTTTTTGATCGGTAACAAAAACAGGCCCTGTTGTAAAGGGAGCCTTCCCTGTATTTTCCAGTTTGATCACATGCCAGGTGCTTAATATCCTGTTAGGATCATTCCTGATGGAACGGTTGGTCCAATAATTATTATAATCGTCAACATCGAGTTCATACAGGTCCTTATAAGAGATCTCAGTGGTAAGTAATGGGACGATCGTTTTACTGTAAGCATCAATATTCAAATTACCGAGGTTGAAATAATAAAGATCGTTTGTCTTTTCACCGTCCGTATCATAACGGGCCATATCGATCGGGGTATTTTCCACCGGCTGCCTGCGGGCCAGGCTGGTGACATCAACATTCATTGCATTGTTGGTGTAAATATTACTCAGTTGAAAAGTGTTTTGAGCATACCGGTCATAATTCAATAAACGGTTCTGTACATAGTCTGTTGAAATATCATCCAATTGCGTTCCATAAAATAATTGTGGATTCCCAATGACAAGATCAACAGCTGCATCGGCGATCCGCTCCTCCGAATTGTTACCGATCGTAGCTTTCAATTCTAGTCTTGCTGTTTTATCATCGATCAGTTTTAAAAAATAACTGGGTACCCAGTTCATGCCGGTTTGCAATGCCACGGTACTTACATTTATTTTTTCTGTATTCTTTTCCAGCTTTACTTTGGCCATTCTTACGAGACTATCCTGCTGGTAGGTTTCTGCTTCGCTTCCGTCATTATATACTTCCAGGGCATTCGCCGTATTGCACATCATCACCCTTCCGTCGGCTCCCTTTATTTTGACTGTCTGTGTGGCGGAAAAATAATTGAGCACTTTGCCTTTGATCTCCCGGGTTGCCGTGCCTTCCGTTACAGGCGGTAAAAGGATAGTTATATTTTTTCCGATGCAACTGCTGATGAACTCGGCTGTGTTTTGAATTTGTTTTGCCACCTTAACAGTATCCGGCTTTACACTGATGCTGGTTATTTTATTTTCTTTACCGGCGGCCAGCCAAAAAGTTCCATTCAATATATTGGAAGGAGGAGTGATAGCAAACATTCCATTTTCGGGACGCACTTCTCCTTCACGGGTAATAAAATAAGTGCCATTCTTAAAAATGGAAATATGGCTGGTCTTTAAAGGAGATAGTTGATGTTGTGCATTGACGCAAAGAGCAAATACACTGCTTAAAAGCAGCATGGGTACATTTTTTTTCATGGCAGGCAATTTCAGTGCAGGATGCTTTCTTTTATCGATTTACACAACCATTTATACAGGTTACTTACCTTTACCCATTTTTAGAATTACATATGATCTCAATAACTCCATTTAACGCCCTAAGGCCTCAGCCGGAACTTGCACAACAGGTGGCCAGCAAACCTTACGATGTGTTAAGCAGTGATGAAGCAAGAATCGAAGCAAAGGACAATCCTTTTTCTTTTTTGCATGTCACCAAACCGGAGATCGATCTGCCGGCCACCACCGATGTTCACAGCCAGGCTGTGTACGACCAGGCCAAAAAGTATTTACAGCAACTGATCGCTGACGGTATCTTATTAAAAGAAGAGAAGCCCTGTTATTATATCTATCAATTGATAATGGAAGGGAGGGGTCAAACCGGTTTGGTCTGTCTTTCTTCTGTGAAAGATTATTTTGATAACCGTATCAAAAAACATGAATTCACCCGGCCGGAAAAAGAAAAAGACCGCATCGATCATATGCGGACCATCCGTGCACATACAGGTAATGTATTCATGGCTTACCGTGATGTGATGGAAGTAAATGCATTGATCAGCGGATGGAAGATGACGCAAAGACCAATCTATGATCTTACCGCAAGCGATGGTATCCAGCATACCATTTGGATCATCGACAGGGATGTTGTGATCAATTCCATCACACAGTTATTTACAAACAATGTCCCGTTCACCTATATCGCCGATGGTCATCATCGTGCTGCATCGGCTGCCAAAGTAAGCCAGCAATTGCCCGGCATTAATGAAGCCGGTTATTTTCTCACCACAATTTTTCCTGCAAGTCAATTAGCGATCCTCGATTATAACAGGTTGGTAAAAGACCTGAACGGGTTGGATCCAAAAAAATTTCTTGCTATGCTGCAGGATGATTTTTATATAACGCTGAGCCCGGAACCTGTAAAGCCTTCCCAGTTGCATGAATTCGGTATGTATATGGAAGGGCAATGGTATATTCTCAGTTCCCGCAAAGGAACATATACAGATGACCCGATCGGTGTATTGGATATATCTATTCTTTCCAGTAACATCCTTGATAAATTATTGGATATCGAAGATCAGCGTACCGATAAAAGGATCGATTTTGTCGGTGGTATCCGCGGATTGCATGAACTGGAAAAAAGAGTGAAAAGCGGTGAAATGAAACTGGCTTTCAGTTTGTATCCTGTTACGATCGAACAGTTATTTGCTATCGCCGATAGTGGTAAAGTAATGCCGCCTAAAAGCACATGGTTCGAACCCAAGTTGAGGGATGGATTGCTGACGCATTTGATTTAGCTGGCAGGGAATAGCGAGCAGGCAGTAGGATAGATCATAATTGTCCCGGAGCTTTACAATATTTAACAAAGAAATTTGCAATATCACGCCACCCTACCAGCTACTCACTATTCCCCGCTACCCCAATTATTCGTTACTTTGCAACAGAACGACCTTCAAAACCGTCTCTGTTTTTTAACTTCATCGCATGAAAAAATCATTTCTTCTTTTTATTGCCGCTTTTCTTTCTATTGGCCTTATGGCACAGGATGATCCCAAAAAATTGCATGAAACGGCTAAAACTTTTATGCAGTCCGGCGATTTTGATAATGCCATTGTTGTATTGACAAGGGCGCTGCAAATGGATAAGAGCAACCTGGACATGCAAAAGGACCTGGTGATGAGTTATTACCTGAAAAGAGATTATGCCAAAGCACTTGACCAGGTTGAAAAGATGACCAATCGCAGCGATGCAGATGTGGTGACATTCCAGCTGGCCGGTAATGTGTACAAAGCACTGGAACAAGTAAAGGATTGCGATAAGCTATACAAAAAAGCATTGAAGAAATTTCCAAAAAGCGGGCCTTTATACAGCGAGTATGGTGAATTGCTTTGGTCTGTAAAAGATTTCAATGCCATTACCCAATGGGAAAAAGGAATAGATGCGGATCCCAATTACAGCGGCAATTATTATAATGCTGCCGTATATTATTTCTATGCAAAAGATAAAGCATGGAGCCTGATCTATGGAGAAATATTTGTGAATATGGAAAGCCTCAGCGAAAGAGGCGCTGTGATGAAAGAGCAGTTACTGAATATGTATAAAGAAAAATTATTTGCCGAAGCAGACCTGATGAAAGATGAGGCCAATAATAAAAATGAATTTGCAAAAGCTTTTTTACAAACAATGAATAAGCAATCTTCATTGGCCGGCCGCGGGATCAATACGGAAACATTGACAATGATCCGCACCCGCTTTATTCTCGACTGGTATCAAAATGCCGGTTATCGTTTTCCCTATCGCTTATTCGAATACCAGCAACAACTCATCAAAGAAGGTATGTTCGCTGCATATAACCAATGGCTGTTTGGCGCTACGGAAAACCTTGCTGCTTATGATAGCTGGACAAAGAACCATGCAGAAGAATATAATAACTTCAACAATTTCCTGAAGAACCGGGTGTTCCGCATGCCGGGAAATCAGCATTATAATTCTCCCGATTAATTCTATTTACGATTTACGCATTGGGATTTACGATTTTATCAAGCCCGAAATGATCTTCTCAATTGAAATTCCTTCCCCGGGAAGCAGCAACGACATGTGCCGGAGAAATTATCGAACAAGAACAAATCGTAAATCCCAATGCGTAAATCGTAATTTCTTTCCTAATTTGTAACTTGACTCCCTAACACACTTGCTATGACTGAACCCCGCCGATTATTTGATTGCATCCGGTATCAACTGGAAAGAAAACCGCTGGATGATATGCTGGCCGGTAAAGAAAGCGGGCAATGGAAAAAATACAGTACAGCTTCTGTAAAAGAAACGGTCGATAAATTAAGCGCCGGTTTGATAAGTCTTGGTATCACCTGCGGCGATATGACTGCCGAAGGAAGAGATAAGATCGCCATTCTTTGCAAGAACCGGCCCGAATGGATCATGCTCGATATGGCGGTGCAGCAGATCGGTGCTATACTTGTTCCCGTCTATCCTACTATCAGTGTACATGAACTTGAATTTGTATTGAGCGATTCGCAGGTAAAACTTGTTTTTGTAAATGATGAGGACCTGTTCTTAAAAGTGCTAAGCCTGAAAGAAAGAGTAAAAAGCATACAGGATATTTTCACGTTTGAACATGTGGCGCATGCCCGGCATTGGAAAGAAGTACTGGCATTAAGCACCCCGCAATTGATCGAACAAATAAAACCGATCGCCGATAAGATCAAATACGAAGATCTTGCTACGATCATTTATACATCGGGTACCACAGGAACACCAAAAGGTGTGATGTTATCCCACCGCAATATTGTTTCCAATGTAATGGCTTGTATCCCCTGTTTTCCACCGGGAGAAGAAATGAGGTCATTGAGTTTTTTACCATTGAATCATATTTTCGAAAGGATGGTTACCTACCTGTATTTATTCAGAGGGACTTCTATTTATTATGCAGAAAGTTTAGATACGATCGCCGATAACCTGAAGGATGTAAAACCGAATATGTTCACTACGGTTCCCCGGCTGCTGGAAAAAGTATATGACCGCATCATGCAAAAAGGCAATGAGCTGACAGGTATAAAAAGAAAATTATTTTTCTGGGCGCATAGTTTAGCCGAGAAATTTGAGATCAATAAGAACCAGGGGATCTGGTATAATATGAAACTCGGCATTGCCAATAAAATTATTTTCAGCAAATGGAGAGAAGGATTGGGCAATAATATTAAATGTATCGTTACCGGCGGCGCTGCCTGCCAGGTACGATTGATAAGAATATTTACGGCCGCCCGCATTACAGTAATGGAAGGTTATGGATTAACAGAAACATCGCCGGTGATCGCCGTTAACCGCTACCAGGAAAGCGGAAGACGATTCGGTACCGTTGGCCCGTTGATCGATGGCGTGGAAGTAAAGATTGCAGAAGATGGCGAGATACTTTCTAAAGGCCCGAATGTAATGATGGGTTATTACAAACGTCCCGATCTTACAACACAGGAGATCGTTGATGGCTGGTATCATACCGGTGATATCGGGACCTTATCAGCCGATAATTTTTTAAAGATCACCGACCGGAAGAAAGAATTATTCAAAACCAGTGGCGGCAAATATGTTGCGCCTCTTGCTATTGAGAATAAATTAAAAGAATCGCCTTTTATTGAACAGGTAATGCTGGTGGGTGCAGACAGAAAATTCGTCGGGGCACTGATCGTTCCATCATTTCCCAATTTGCTGGACTGGACAAGGAAGAATAATATATCCGAAAAAAATAATGAAGCGCTGATCCGTGATCCCAAGGTGAATGACTTTTATAAAGAACTGGTAGAAAGTTTCAATAAATATTTCAATCCTGTTGAACAGGTAAAGAAATTTGAATTACTGCCCAATGAATGGAGTGTGAATACCGGCGAAATGACGCCCAAGCTTTCGTTGAAAAGAAAAGTGGTGATGGAGAAGTACAGGGATATTATTGAGAGGATCTATCAATAAGCTAGTGGGGAATAGCGGGTGGTTAGTAGGAAATTTTACTATAGCACGCCAACCCTACTCGCTACTAGCCACTTCCTATTCACTCTTCACGATATACCCTCTCCAGTACAACACAACAATACTATCTGCATTTGAATAAACGGGGAATGATTTATTATGAAAGCCTTTTCTTCCGCCTGTTAGCATTCGTACCGTTATCTTCCCGCTTTTGCCGGGTTCGACGGGTAATTCCGGCCACTCTGCCACCGTTCCTCCATCGCTCGCAACTACACTTTCAATGATCAGTGGTGCAGTACCTGTGTTCTTAAAAAAAAACTCGCCCCTGATCTGGCCTCCGGCTTTTACTGTATCGAAAGAAAGCTCTGTTGTTTTGAATTCAATAGCAGGTTTTGTATCCTTTGAAGAAAAAGAATAACTGCTGCAGATCGTTACGATCAATAATAAAATGTAAAGGGAAAAATACTTCATAGCTGCCGGTTATATAACACAGACAACCTGGATTACCAATAAGGTTGTACGGGTCAATCCATTTTTTTATCGGCAGAGTCGCGGCCTTTGCCCTGGCCGCCTTTCATACGGCGCTGCATCATCTTCTTCATGAATTCATCGAATTTCTTTTGCTGCTCGCCGGCAAAAAGAGCTCTTACGGTTCTGAAGTGTTTGATGGTGGCTTTATCAACAGTAGCCTGCTGTTCGGCGATCAATGTGCTGTAATCATTTACAACACTATCATCAACCGAATCAGCGTTCACCAGTTCGAAGAGGGATTTTTTTAGGGTCTTTATTGAATCAAAAACGGGCCCGATATTTTTAAAATGATCGGCTTTCAGTTTTTTAAAATCTGTTTGTTGCTGCTCGGTCATGTCCAGGTCTTTCTTCATCAGCTCGAATGCATCGCTGCGTTTTCCCTGCGCAGGGTGCTTCTTTCCTTTGAGGATGAATATCAGCATGGCTGCATTCACCAGCAATAACAGCACAAGGGCAACTACAAGTATCTTATTGGTTCGCATTTTATCTATCCTGGTTTAGATCGTACACGTAAGTCATTTCATTCAGATTGTATTCGGCAGCGATGGATTGCTGTGATATATCGGAATCCTCAGCGATGGCGGTCTCAGCATTACTATTTTTCAAAAAGACAACGGTATTGAGAGCTAATATGAGTAACAAGCCTGCTACCACATAGGCCGGGCGAAGCATCCATGATCTTTTCGTCTTAACTTCTATACCTTTTTCCATTTTGGCCTTCAGGCGGGTATAAAAAAAATTGGGGGCAGCGGCCCGCTGGCTCCCGTCAAGACTATTGAGAATATCCTCAATATTGTTATTTCTTTTAGTTTCCATGATCAGCTTTTTGACGTTATAGTGTGATAAAACTTTCGTTAAAGGAATCTTATCCTTCCTCCCTGCCTACCGTCAGGCAGGCTTCTCCAGTATTTTTCTAAGGTTTTGCTTGGCCCTGTGCATCAGCGACTCCACGGCCGGAACTGTTGTCTCCATTACCTCGCTTACCTCCTGGTAACTAAGGCCTTCCATCTTATGCAGGGTAAAGGCCGTTTTCTGCTGATCGGGCAATTTGGCAATGGCTTTGAACAGTTTAGCCGCATTTTCCTTGTTCTCCAAAGCAATTCCCGGGTGGTTAAAGTCGGGGATCTCATGCAAAGGTTCTTCGCCCTCCCCCATTAGACGCTGAATAAAGCCAAACCGTTTCTTGCTCTTCCGGCTTCTTAAAAGATCCAGCGACCGGGTGGTGGCAATACGATAAAGCCAGGTTGATAATTTAGATTCTCCTTTAAATGAATGGATGGAACGGTAGACCTGGATGAACACTTCCTGCGCCACATCTTCTGCATCTTCGGCATTTTGAACGATACCAATGGCGGTATTGTAAACCCTGTCCTGGTAATTGTCCACTAAATATTTAAAGGCTTTTTCATCTCCGCTTTGCAGGCCTTGTATCAATTCTTGTTCCGTCAAGTGCTGGTCTTTGATTCTTGATGTACGAAGATAGGCGATAAGGAGGTCTCGGGTTTCAGGTTTCAGGTTTTGGTTTCTGGTTTCAAGTTGGTTCGTTTTATCCCGGAAAAACTTTTCATCATCACGCAATACCTGAAACCAGAAACCTGAAACTTTAAACAAAACCCTATCCTCTGCTTGCCTGCCAGATAAAATAAATATTCAGTAAAATATAGACACCCATTAATGCATTGCCGAAACGACGGTCAAGCTGGTCTGCTTGTTTATGTTTGTTTCGTTTGACGAGTCTTAGTGCCCATGCATTGGCAACAATAACAGCCAGTATGCAGATCAGGGTAATGCCATGCAGTGTATCTACCAGGGTAAATGAAGTGGATTCCGGCAATGCAGAATCGATAATGTATTTATTACCGACCACGGCAAACAAAGCTCCCACGCTTAAGCCAAAGCGTGCATCCAGTATATCGGCATGGATAAAGAAACATACATAAGCGATCAGGAAAGCGATGTACATACCAAGGAACATTTTCCAGAATAAACCACTGGCTGACCTGGTAATAACAACTCTTACCCTGAAGCTGCTGTACTCGGTATGGGGTTTCCTGATCGTCTCATCACCAAAAGCTGTTTCATATTTTTTAGTACCTGTCATCACAATACAACTGTCAATTTTCCAGCCGCTGAGAGCGAAGCGTGGATCAAAATGGTTGCCCACTGTATCGGGAACAAAAACAAGGGACTTTGAATCATATTGAGAGTTCTCCATAAAAAGCCGGAGCCGTTGCAGGTCAAAAGGGAAATTATTGATCTTCCAGGATTCTTTCATTACGCACTGCATCTTCATTAAGATGTACACCCTGCCACCGGAAGTATCGGTGGTAACAAATGATTGCGTAAAAGATTTGGCGTTAGGAATTTCCAGGTTATGTTCGAAATCAAAGGCCTTGTTCTTGTATTTGAACCAGAGCCAGAAGCTGATATTGTATTCTTTCGCTTTGAAATCGATATCATGAATGCTGGTGATATAAATGCCTGTGGAGACGGTGTCGGGCTGTGCGGGTTGTGCATAGAGTGAATGACTAAAGGCCAGCCAGCAAAAAATAAGCAGGGATCGTTTTCTCATGGCAGTAAACTTACAAAGTTCAGGTGAAAGGACAAGGCAGGTAGTATGGTACGAGTACAAGGTACAAGGTCCAAGGTACAAGATAGCAGACTCCGTATTTCGAAGCTGTTTGCTCCGGGATCAAGATCCCGGAATCCCTGCAATTGCACCGCCAATAGCGACAACGGCAAAGCTTTGAAAGCCCAACAGGATCATACATCAGGCATTCAATACTCTCCTGAATGTTTCCCTGAAATGATCGCTGTTAAAAGGTTTGATGATATAACCGTCGGCCCCGCATTCCTGGCTGACCGTTTTGATATTCTCACTGCCGGAGAACATGATGACAGGTGTGGAAGATGTTTCGGGATTGAGTTTTAATTCCCGGCAAATATCAGTGCCTTCAATGCCATTCATATGAATATCCAGTAATACGATATCCGGTTGTTTGCGGGTAACGATCGACATTATATTGACCCCATTGGGAGAACAAATTGGATCAAAGCCTTCTGCCGATAAAGCATGTTGTATTATTATCAGCAGGTCTTCATCGTCATCTACGATCAGGACGGTTCGGCGGTTATCATTTATATTTTCCATGTAATATCGATTGCAAGAATGCTGCCACAGGTTTATAAGCGAATAAGCCCTTGCAGGCTGGTCGTGATGCTGAAAAAAATACTCAATTAGCAGGAAGCCTTAGTTCCGCCCCGGTCAGAACGAGGTATCAAAAAGTTCAGCAGGCCATAAGCTTGTAGTCATGACGAAAGAATTCAGAACTATTGGTTGCTGGATTTGGCGCAATTAAATGCGTTTTGATTTTTATGCCACATTGATCATTCTTCTTTTTTAGCCGGCAAAGGCAAGGATCTTTTCATCTCCCCAATTTCTTTTTTCAATTCATTGATCTGCGCCTGTTGTTCTTTGATCGCATTGATCAGTAAATAGGTCATCGAACTATTATCCACGGAGAGATAGCTGTTTCCTTTGTTTGAAAAAGAATCTACCATATAAGGTAAGACTGCCTGCAGTTCCTGCGCTAATACACCAATATATTCTTTGTTGGTATCATACCCGCTTTTCTCATTGTAATTAAAAAATACCGGGTTCACCTGCATGATCTTTTCCAGCCCATCCCTGTACGGCCGTACATGTTGCTTCAATCTTGCATCGCTGGGCGCCGACCATGGGCCACCGCCTGGTTTAATGGCATTACCCGCAATTTGTAAACTGCCGCCAGCTTCTAAATTGCCGCCCGCATTCTGTAAAAAAAGTGTTGAAGCTGCTCCATTAAACCTTGCCTGTATCTCATTATTATCAATGATAAGATTGGTTCCCGTTACCGGTCCCATCATAATATACCCGGCCCCGGAAGAGAGGCTTACATCGTTTCCACCTTCGATATGCAGTTTGGTCAATGGGGAAGTAACTCCAATACCTGTTTTACCATTCTTTAAGATCGTCATGGCAGTAGAACGTGCAAAGGGACCGGAACCATTTCCAATAGTTAATAATGGATCTGTTTGCACCCAATTGGTTAGTGAAGACGATCCATCCAATGTATCATTGTATTGTCCGATAGTAGTAGCATAGCCCCAAGCAACCGATCCGCTTCCGAGTGCTGTTGAATATACCCCGCGGGCCCTGTTTGAATTGCCTAATGCAACTCCATTGTTGCCGGTAGCAGATGAACTGTTACCCGCAGCAAAGGAATAGGTTCCAATCGCACTGCATAAATATCCTAACGCAGTTGCATTGTTGCCGTCTGCAGAATTGAATTGTCCCAGCGACATAGATGCGAACCCTCTTGCATCTGTTTTATAACCTATCGCAGCAGAATAGTTTCCTTCTGCAATTGTTTCCCGCCCCATCGCAAAGGAATATTTACCGGAGGCTTCTGTCAATGCTCCATAGCCCAATGAACCGATGCCTATATTTTTAGCCCAATCATTTTGTACATTGATGCCACCACGGGCAGCACGCCTGCCGTAATCAATATGCCATCCGTATAGCGGCGGTTGTTGTGCCGGAGGTCCTAATAACTGCGACCATCTTATTTTAAATCCCGGGCGGGTGACGGTACTATTGGTTACCTGTTCGATGGTGAGTGAGGCAGTTGCGGGCAAATAGAATGTTCCCCATTCATTGCCGCTAAAACTTAGTTTGCGAGTAGGATCGGTCCAGATATCGACATGATCGTTCGGATCTTCCATATCCATTTCCAGCAGTTCTATTTTAAACATGACGGTACTATCATTACCATCGGTTCCTATTAACACACGGTATTGTACGGTGTAATCGTTCGAATAATTACCGGCAGGGCCGCCATTGTCATACAGAATACCGCTGAGTGCAGTGGTGGTTGCATTATAACTGATATTCTCCGTTACCTGCGGGCTGGAACTATAGTCACGCAATACACTGTCGACATTGAATTCATTGAATCTTCTCCACTTGCCTCCGTCATGATAAAAGAATGTACCGGCGCTGTTATCATAGACCATCAAACCGGCAGGAACAGAAGTCATACCCAGTCGTACGGTTTCTCCTATACGGGGCATCAGGAAACCTTTGTTGGGAGAACTGATTTCCAATGCTGCTTTTGCATTAGGGGAAGTGGTGCCGATGCCAACATTTTGAGCGTTGCTATTGGTGATGATCAAAATGGAAATGATACAAATGAGTAATCGTTGCATAATAAGAAGTGTGTACACAAAGGTTTGTTGGAAGAAGGGGAATAAGAATAGCGAGATTGGGGGAATTTGGGAGGTGTTTCCGTAAAAGAGGAATTGAACGAATCGTAAAAGGAATTTCCGAGCCTCATTCAGACGTATTAATGAACCGCAGGAGACCGCAGATTTCTTGCAAGTATCTAAGGTTACTATTCACAAATGGAAAAAGGAAAAACTCATCAAATCCTACAGAATTGGTCGAAAACTGTATTTTAAACGAAATGAGCTTTCTGAATCCATGAATAACAGAGTTTTACAACCAAAAAGAGTATAAAAAAGTAGTGCTAAAATTGCACACATTGCTGCATGTTATAGGACTTGCAGCAATGCTTTTTTATTTATAAAAGGTCGAATTTAATTGGTCAATCTAAACCACTCGACTCAACCGCTTCTCATAACCTTTTTTTACTATACATTTATAAAAACCTTTCTTATGAGTTTTCTTAGAAACTCCATAACTCTGCTTTCTGAGATAGTAGCCTTAATTTTTGCAATACTATGGTATAAACAGTCAGGTGGATATGAAGCGTTAATAGCGATAATAACCATAGGGGCGGCTATTTTAATAGGCATACTTAGTAGATATCGTTCTCGACCATATATTGAATTACATAAAAAAGAAGCTTTAACTGGTCGAAATCATAGAGGCTATAGTCCCACCAATCCGCAAGTGATTCAATTAGGCATTGATCAACCTATTATTTTTTTTGAGTTGTTTTGGTTATATGAATTAGAAATTAGAAATAATTCCTCGCATCCAGTTTTTTCGATCAATGTATCTTACAAAAATGCCCCCCCAAACACAAGAATAGAAGGTAGCATTGGCAAAATTGAACCCTTAAAAGCATTAGAGACTAGATTATTTACTTTAAGATTTTCACAAAGCATTGAAAGTTCTGCACCGGGTGCTGATCGCTACCTGGAAGACAATATTGAAAAGCTAATCAAATATTTCAAAATTATAATCACATATAAAGATGAAAATAGGCATAGGTTTAGAACTATCTATAAGTGGAGTGGCGATAAAAATACATTTCAATTATTTTGATGAAATTCTAAATCTATATTTTAAATAAAAAGTATACAATGTCAGATTGGAAAACAGAAATCACCAGCAGATTAGAAAAGAGTAATATTTATAAGATTTTTAAATCAAAATCGAAGTCAGAAGGAGACGTTATAAATAGTCAAGTGACTTCTATTGTATTTGATGCAGTAAGTTATGCCTATCAAAAAACAAAACTGATAGTCAAATACATGCCTGAATATACTCTACATGATGGGGAACATCTTTTTCGAGTTTTATATCTCATGGAGAAGCTTATCCCAGAAAAAAATCTTAAAAAATTATCTGTTCCAGAGTTAATGTTATTGATTCTAACAGCTTTCTTTCATGATATTGGAATGTCTCCCTTTGAGATAGAAATTAGGGCTTGGAAACAAGATTGGGAGGGTAAAAAAGCAAACAAAAAAGAGGAAGTCCTTTTTAATCGTTTTGAAAGATTCAAAAATACTTATCCAGAAAAATTAGAAGAAATTCAAAGATTACGTGATAAGGGTAAAAATTCTAAAGCACAACTTCTCGAGGATTATCTTATTTCTGAATATATCCGAGCCACCCACGCACAAAGGGCGAAAGAAATTATTAAGGAAGATTGGAGCGGAAAAATAAAATATATAGAAACCGATCTTACAAATGAAATGGCTCAATTATGTTTTAGCCATAATGAGGATGCTATGAAGCTTTTACAGCTTGATCCTAGTTTTCTATGTGGCGAGAATGTAACCGTGTGCTTACCCTTCTTAGGAGTTATTTTGAGATTAGCTGATTTGTTAGATTTTGATTCAAAAAGAACGCCGTCTGTTTTATTTTCTCATTTGGCTGTTCGAAATCCAATATCACTTAACGAATGGAAAAAGCATAGAGAAATACAAGCATGGCGAATTAGCCCAGATAATATTACTTTTTCAGCAAAATGTAGTCACCCAGCAATCGAACCTGTATCGAAAGTTTAGTGATTATATCGATCCATTGAAAAATTCTGCACCAGTGATTTCAGGATTAATTCATTTCCAAATATTGATTTCAATAAATATAAATTATTCTACCTATACAAGTAACAAGGGACAAAATAGAGCCTAAAAAAGACATTGCAACTGGCGAGCCTATTTACTATTATAAAAACACAGCCTTTGAGCTAAATAAAAATCAAGTTATTGACTTATTAATGGGGACAAAGCTTTATGGAAACCCTGAAGTTGCATTGAGAGAGTTAATTCAAAATTCACGAGATGCATGCAAGCTAAGTGCTTCTTTACATGAAAAATGGGAAGCTCCTTATAAACCGTCAATTACTGTAAAATATTATACAAAAAATAATGAAGATTTTTTAGAAGTAATTGATAATGGGATTGGAATGAATCAAGAAGATAATCGATAAATACTATTCTAAGATTGGCTCATCATTTTATAAATCCAGAGATTTTTATGAACTACGAGCAAAGGAAAATTTAGATTTTATACCAGTCTCTGAATTTGGGATTGGAATTTTATCGTGTTTTATGGTTGCAGACACTATTGAAGTAGAAACAAAAAGACTTAAAGAACAATACGAATATGATGAGCCCCTTAAAATAATAATCGAAGGTCATGATAGCATCTTTACAATATTGAAAAGTGAAAGAAAAACGCCCGGAACATCTACAAAGCTCTTATTAAGAGAAAAGAATCCGTGGAAAAAAATGTCAAATGATGAGTTTGTAAATGCTGTTAAAAAGGTTATTCCCAACCCTCCTTTTGAAATAAATATACAAACAGACAAAGGGACGATATCCTACACGAAAAAGGATTTTAAAAATCAAGACCCGGAAGTTCTAAAAGATTACTCTTGGGATTCAGATGAAAACATAAGAGAAATTAAAATAACGTTTAATGAAATGGGCTTTCATGGAAGTGCATTAATTGCGTTATTAGAAAAGGATGATACCCCTGTAAAAAGAGTTACCAAGCTTTCGAAACAAGTTCATATTGATGGCAAGGACTTTGATCTTAAAATGCAGCTTGAGTTACAAGAAAACGACATTATAAAGAAAACCACTACAATTGATGTAGATAATGACGGTAATATACAATCGGGGTCTCACCAGTCATATGCTGCTCAGTCTAAATCAAAATTCTCTCTTTACGGAATAAATTATTCAGGAAACTTATTCCCAGAATATTATAGTAGGGATAAAAAAACAGTACTCAAATGGCCGTTCCCAATATTACTTATTTTGGACAGCGATGGTGAATTTGGGCTAGACCTCAATTCAGCCAGAAATGAAATAGTTTATAATCAAAGGTGGGACTCATTTGAAACAAATCTGGCATACCTTATTTGTAAGAAAATAAAACAAGCCGTAAGCTCCAAGTATTGGGAAAGGTTTGAAACTCTCATAAGAAAAGAAACTAAAGAACCGAATTTTATTTCAGGTCTAAATAAGACATCATTATCAAAATAATTACTCATTCAAAAGTAGAACTCAAATGACAGAGACAGCTTTTAAAGGGTCAGAATGGAATAAATGGGATTTACATTTACATACCCCATTTACAAAACTAAGTGATAATTTCAAGGCTATCGGAAGCGATGAAATTTGGAAAACCTATTGTGATAAAATCGAATCTTCAGATGTTGTTTGTTTTGGAATAACAGATTATTTTTCTTGTGATAATTATTACACATTTCTCGAAAATCATAAAACCCACTATCCACAATCAGAAAAAGTATTTTTCCTAAATATTGAATTTCGACTCGAGGTTGGTGTAAATAAAGCAGGCGAAGAGGTCAATATACATATTATCTTTTCAGACAAGGTTGTTCGTAGTAAAGTTGAAGAATTTTTGACTTTAATAGAAACTAATATCACACGAAGTGAGGCTAGAGTTGCTTGTAAAAACATGCAACAAGACGATTTCGTAAGTGCAGGAATTAGATATGATCAATTAAGGCCAACACTTTCCAAAATATTTGGAAAGGATAATTGTTATTTTATCTTAGCTGCATCAAACAATGCCGGTTTGCGGGCAGATTCGAACTCCCCCAGGAAACTAAATATCACAGACGAAATTGATAAAGTTTTTCTTGTTTCTTCGGCGCCAATCGAATGTACAATGCTATTTAAACTCCGTATAGATATTTTTCAAGGGAGATCGCAGATAAAAAGCCTGTCTTATCAGGAAGTGATGCTCATTCATTTGAGGATATACAAAATTTTGTTGGAAAAAGACTTTTGAGAATTGAGGGCGAGAAAACTATTATAGAAAAAGATATTACTTGGATAAAAGCGGAAAAAACATTTGAAGGGTTAAGGCAAATATTCCACGAACCAGAATTTAGAATTAGCATTGGAGAGCTGCATCCGAGAGAACCGATTAGAAAGATTGAGAAAATAAAATTTAATTTTCCTGATAAATGTAAAATAAAGAAGCAAGATTCTAAAGAGTATCAGGATTTGTGTATTAAGAAAATAAAAAAAGAAATACGGTTTAGCCCTTACTTTACTTGTCTTATAGGAGGCAGAGGAACAGGAAAAAGCACAATAATCAATTTGATTGCAGAGCGATTAAGAAATGCTACAGACTTTTTTAGCTCTCAACAAAATAGTCTGTATTTGGATCAGCAGGAAAATACTAAGTATGATTTACGCCTCGACAAAGAAAACTATATTGAAATAATTGGCACCAATGATATTGAGTTCGTTAGCCAAGGAAAAGTTGAAAAACTCACGGAAGGCGATGCATTAACAAATTTAATTTTTCAAGAAAGAATTTTTCAAGTTGATATAAAATTGCAAAACCTTCAAGAGAAATTAAATATAATAATTGATTTAATAGACAAGCAAATAGAATATTTACGGTTGGTAAAAATGTACCAAGAAGTTATTGCAGAAAAGGAGATAGAAGAAACTGGATATACAAACATCATTAGCTCGATATCAGATCCTATATATGAAGAAACCACTAGAAAAATTAAAGACATAACTGACGGCATATATGCTATTGAGAACAGCCAAGAAAAGTATACTGGATTTTTAGATCGGTTAAAGAAATTAGTTGCTGAAACACCTCTTAGTAGCAATGATAATGAATATGAAAAAAGAGTTCAAGTTATTATAGAAAGTATCTTGGAGTTACCCGAGCTTAAAAATGAAGAAAGTGATATTTCCGTTACACCATATATTTATACAGAAACAGATCAAAAGTTAACACTGCTAAAGGAAACACTAGAAAAAGCCAAAGAAGAATTGACCTCTTTTTTTGCAAAGAAAGGAACAAGCCAGGAAAGTGTACAAGACTCACAAGCGGCAAATGAAAAATTAAGTAAGATTCAGCAAGAAATTATAACTCTAAGAGAAAAAAATACGCAGTTACAAAATAGAATTTTGGAGAATCAAATTACGATTAGTGGAATTATAGCACTAGATTCTTCTATTAAAGAAATTATCGAAACTAATATTAAGGAGTTAAATAAAAAACTCTTAAGAGAGAAAGAAGACGTAGCTGCCATTTCCTATAAATATGAATTCGACGATACTAAATACAAAACGAATTATTTCCCGAATTAATGAATTATTTAAACAATCACTGTCCGAAACTTTTGCTATTCCGTAAGGGAGGTTGTTTTTTTAATTAAACCTGATACGACATTACTAGAGATGTCGCATTCCCAGTTTTTAGACTTGTTAGATGAGAAAATTAGCTCCGGTAGTAATAGAAATACGAATTATGTTTCAATTGTCATAAATATTTTCAAAGAGGAATATAATCTCGAAGTGTACAAGAATATTGTGCATAAACATTTATTTAATGTTTTTGAAAATGTTTCGATCAAAGGTTGGTATGGAAAACGAGAATTGAAAAATTGTTCATTTGGTCAAAAGTGTACTGCGGTTATTGTTACTCTTTTAATGACTGGCGTTAAGCCATTGATTATAGATGAGCCGGAAGCTCATTTAGATAATCGATTAATTGCTGATTACCTTGTAGACTTAATCAAAGAAAAAAAATCAGATAGACAAATTATTTTCGCAACGCACAATGCAAATTTTGTAATTAATGGCGATGCTGACTTAATTTATATTTTGGAATCCCTGAAGAAGATAATTTTACTATTTATACACCTACTACAATTGAAAATGTCTCTTACAGAGACAAACTTTTAAAACTAGAAGGCGGGAAAATGGCATTTGAAAAGAGAGAGCGAAAACTAATGCTTACCTAACATAATTTGCCACTGGAATTGACACCTAAAATAAAAAACCCTCCGAAAGTCTTATCTTTCAGGGGGTTTTGAACTAAGTAGTCGTGCCGGCTGGCAGGGAACCTCTATCAAAAGTTTAGGAAACTTCCTGTATTCTATCCATTGAACTACGGGACCAATAATAGGGTTGCAAATATAGGAAAGAAATGCCCGGCCCATATGTGTAAATCCTTTCAAATCAAGTGCCGCTCCCGCTGGCACTCCGTTTGCCTTACTGGTTTAAAAAAAACATGAAAAAACTACTGTTCGCTATACTATTCGGTATCGGCCTATGTATATTGCCCGGCTGCGGCGGTTCTTCTACCAATAAAGACAGGGCAGATTCAAAAAATGTGATCGATGTGGCAGAAGTGCCTGCAGCCACACAGCAAGCTTTTGCTGCCAAATATCCCACTGCAACACAGGTGATCTGGGAAAAAGCACATGAAGGCGATATGGATACCTATAAAGTGAAATTCAAAAAAAGGAACGAGTATATGAAAGCGGAATACCAGGCAGATGGGACGCTGATCAAAGTAGAGATAGACGATTGAGAAAAGCTATGAGCTTTGAGCTATTAGCTTTTAGCCAGGGATAGTTCTGGAATACCCGCCATTCACAATTCACCATTGACGATTGCCGATTGCCGATTCACGGAGTCTCCTTGTATCTTGTGCCTTGTTCCTTGTGCCTTACACCTTCTCCCTTCAAGCCCTTATCTTTGCGGACTTATGAAATTTTACACTCTCCTTATAAAATACCGCCTGTGGGTCGGATTGGTGCTGGTTGCCCTTGGTATTTATGTGAACTATTCCGCCAGTTTCTGGCCCGCCTTCCCTTTATATCTTGTCGGCGTTGTACTTATCGCCGGTCATTTTTTCTTTGGCCCGCTACGGCTGATACAGGATTATATGGAAAGCGGCGATATGGATGGCGCTGAAAAAGTGCTGAACTCTATCAAATTTCCCAACCTGCTTTATAAACCCATCCGCTCGGTATATTATACATTGAAGGGAAATATTTCGATGATGAAACAGGATTTTGAAGGCGCAGAAAAAAGTATGAAGAAAGGTCTTTCTCTCGGTATGCCGATGAAAGAAGCCGAAGGCGCCAGCATGCTGCAAATGGGAATGCTGATGATGCAAAAGAACGACCTGAAACAAGCCGAGAGTTATATCCGCGGCGCTCTCCGCAAAGGATTGCCCGATAAAGAAAATGAAGCAGCTGCCTATCTCCAGATGTGCAGCCTTATGATGAATAAAAGAGAATTCAGGGCGGCGAAAGATTTTTTCAGAAAAGCAAAAGCATTAAAACCCACTACGCCCCAGATCGTTGACCAGATCAAACAGATCGAGAAGTATATTTCGAGAATGCCGGGATAGATTTACGAATTACGAATTGGGATTTACGATTTGTTGTTAACCCGAAAGTCTTTAAAGAATAGTTCAATCTTTATACCGGTATAATGTATTTTAAAAAGTGGCGCTCTTTGCGTTAAACTTATGCGTCTTTGCGGTTAAATAGTGGCTTATACTCATCACTATTGGTAATCCACTCTTCAGCCTGTAATTTCTTTATGTTTAAAAAGTAACTTGCTGACATATAATTGCTGTATGAAAAAATTCCTTTGCTTTTGCTTTTTATTTTTACTTGTTGGATCTGCTTTTTCACAACTACCGGGTCGTCGTCGCACTGCTCCCTGGAAAAATACATTGATACCTCAACCTGCATCGGTAACAATGGGAGAAGGATTTTTGGAATTACCTTATTATCTCTCCATCATTGCCCCCAAAAATGAAGCTGTAAAAAAAATGGCGGCTAACCTTGCTGTTGCACTCAGCAATACAGCCAATGATGTAAAAGTAAAAGAAGGAATTGTGGCCACACCGAAGTCGATACTCTTATCATTGATTACCGATAAAACAATTGCTAAAGAAGGCTATCGTTTAAAAGTTACGGCTGCAGGCATTACGATCGCTGCAAATGATCCGGCCGGTATATTTTACGGCATACAAACCTTATTACAGTTGTTTCCGAAATATGTAGAAGAAGACAGCCCCCGCAAGTCAGCCATTGAATGGTTTGTGCCCATCCTCACGATCGAAGATCATCCCCGTTTTGGCTGGAGAGGATTGATGCTTGATGTTGCAAGACATTTTTTTACAGTGAAGGAAGTAAAAGGATTCATCGATCAAATGGTGAAGTATAAATTCAATTTATTGCATTTGCATTTAACAGACGACCAGGGCTGGCGCCTGCAAATAAAAAGCTTACCTAAACTGACCGAAGTGGGCGCCTGGCGGGTGGAGCGAACCGGCACTTTTGGAACCTTATCAAAACCTCAACCCGGTGAACCGCCCACCTATGGCGGGTTCTATACACATGAAGACATTAAAGAACTGGTGAAATATGCTGCCGATCGTTTTGTAAATATCTTACCGGAGATCGATGTACCCGGTCATAGTTTGGCGGCTGTTGCTTCCTACCCCGAATTGTCGTGCACACCGGGAGAATATTATGTAAGTCCCGGTGATCGTTTTATGATATGGCCCGGGGGCGGCCAGCATTTTTATGGCTTGCTTGACAATACTGTTTGTCCCGCAAATGAAAAAGTATATGAGTTCCTGGATAAAGTGTTTACCGAAGTAGCCGAACTTTTTCCATTTGAATATATACATATGGGTGGCGATGAGACAGCCAGGAATTTTTGGGAAAAAAATGAACCCATCAAAGCATTGATGGAAAAAGAAAAATTAAAAGATCTTGATGAAGTACAAAGCTATTTTGTAAAAAGAGTCAGCCGGATCATTAACAGCAAAGGAAAAAAAATGATCGGTTGGGATGAAATATTACAAGGAGGTCTTGTACCTGATGCAGCCGTGATGAGCTGGCGTGGAATGAACGGTGGCATCGCCGCAGCGAAGATGGGGCATGAAGTAGTGATGAGCCCGACAGACTTCGTCTATATTGATTATATGCAGGGCGATGCTTCGACAGAACCGCCGGTATATGCTTCCCTTCGTTTGAAAAAAGCTTATCAATTTGAACCGTTGCCGGATAGTGTTGATGAAAGATTTATAAAAGGCGGACAAGCCAATCTTTGGACCGAACAAATTTATAATACCCGCCACATGCAGTATATGGTATGGCCAAGGGCATTCGCAATTGCAGAAGCATTATGGAGCCCTAAACAAAAAAGAGTATGGAATGATTTTACAAAAAGAGTAGAAACTCATTTTGAAAGATTAACCATGGCGGGTATAAAATATTCGCCGGCTATTTACGACCCTGTTATTACCGCTACTAAAAAAGATACGGCTACTGTAATTGTAAAACTGGAAACAGAGATCGAAGGTTTAGCTATTCATTACAGTTTCGACAATTCATTTCCCGATAATTTTTATCCGAAATATGAGGCGCCGCTTACCGTTCCTAAAGATGCAGCAACGATGAAGCTGATAACTTATCGTGACAATAAACCTATTGGAAGAATGATGACAATAGCCGTCAGCGAGTTGAAAAAAAGGGCGGGAATAAAGTAATTTTTTAAACACATAGAATATATAGTAGCAGATAGGGGAAATATAGAAGAATTCTATTGTGCAACTATACACCACTCAATAATCATACCTCCACCCAACGACCAAATATCTCTTCTATTTTTTTGAACCGGTAGTCGAATATTCCCCGGAGCTTCTTCGCAACAAATAAGCTATTGATCAATTTCCCGAACCATGTCGGGTTTCTGTAATGGACAATATCTGTCATTTCTATTCCACCCGTAATTTCTCTGAAATAATGCTGGTGATGCCAGAGTTTATAAGGGCCATGACGTTGTACATCTATAAAATACTCTTTATCTCTTACCTGTGCGATCTCCGTCATCCAGTAAAATGGAATTCCCAGAAAGGGCCTGACCCGGTACTCAATAAGCTGCCCTGCATACATTTTTTCTCCATGATGTTTGGAAATGATCTCAAACTTCATGTTGCCCGGTGTTATCGCCTGCAAATTGAGCGGGCTGGAGAAAAAATCCCAGGCTTTCTCCAATGAAACAGGGATCTTCTGAACTCTTTTGATGGAATGTGCGGCCATGCAGATTATTGGTTTAAATTCGTTTCAATAACCATTTTAGACAAAGAAAGTTCAGCAATGTCATTCAATAAAGAAAGATTAGAAAAAAAATTCAGGGAAGAATATGAAAAGCTTAATGAAAAGCAACGCCTCGCTGTTGATACCATCGACGGACCGGTGATGGTGATCGCCGGGCCCGGCACCGGTAAAACACAGATCCTGGCAAGCCGCATCGGTAAAATATTATTGGAGACGGATGCATTACCGGAAAATATTCTTTGCCTTACCTACACCGATGCCGGCGTAGTAGCGATGCGGAAAAGATTATTGCAATTCATCGGGCCCGATGCTTACAAAGTAAATATCTACACTTTCCATGCTTTTTGCAATGATGTGATACAGGAAAATCTTTCGTTGTTTGAAAAAACAGCGCTTGATCCTGTTTCTGATCTTGAAAAAATTCAACTCTTTAAAGAACTGGTCGATAATTTTCCTAAAAATCATCCGCTGAAAAGATACCGCGGCGATGTTTACTTTGAAGTGAATAACCTTCAATCGCTTTTCAGTAATATGAAAAGAGAAGGATGGACACCGGCGTTCATCGATCAAAAAATAGATGAATACCTTGCTGATCTTCCCACCAGAGATGAATTTATTTATAAAAGAAAATACAAAGAGTTCAATGCAGGCGATCTGAAAAAAGATAAGATCGAAGAAGAAAAAGAAAGAATGGAAAGACTGCGGCGCCGCTGTAAGCGAGTTCGAAAAATTTCAACAGTTGATGCGCAGCAGGAACCGTTATGATTTTGACGATATGATCAACTGGGTGATCAAAGCATTTGAAGAGAATAAAAATTTACTGGCCAATTACCAGGAAAAATATCAATACATACTGGTGGATGAATACCAGGATACAAGCGGCACACAAAACCGTTTGGTGGAACTGCTGATCAGTTATTGGGATAAACCGAATGTATTTGTGGTAGGCGATGATGACCAGAGCATCTATCGTTTCCAGGGGGCCAACGTGGAGAATATGATGGATTTCGCCAATGATTACCGCGATGCATTGCTGACCGTTGTATTGACGAACAATTATCGTTCTACTCAACCGATACTGGATGTTTCCAAAACATTGATCAATCGAAATGATGAACGCCTTGTAAAAAAACTGGAAGGGTTGAGCAAAGAATTGTCATCATCCAATACACTCATCAATCATTTAACACACCGGCCCTTCATCCGTGAATATGAAACCCAGCAACAGGAAATGACGGGCATTGCCAAACAGGTTCAGCATTTGGTAGCCGAAGGAATTGCTCCCGGCCGTATCGGCATTATTTATAAAGAGAATAAATACGGAGAAGAACTGGCGCAATATTTCAAACTGCTCAACATTCCTGTTTACAGTAAAAGACATTTGAACATTTTAGAAATACCGCTGGCGCAAAAGATCATCCTGCTATTGAAATACCTGGCCACCGAACATGATGTTCCTTACAGCGGCGATGAAATGCTGTTCGAGATATTACATTTCGACTGGTTTAATCTTTCAGCGCTCGATATTGCCAAACTGAGTATTGAAACATCGGAAAAGAAATATAACGACAGTAATATTTCATTCAGGAGAATGTTGCATGATAAAGCAAAAGAAGCCCCGAAAGATCTTTTTTCCGCCGCTATCCCGGCAGGTTTTAAAGAAGCATCGGATATCATTGAGAAATTAATTGCCATTGTTCCCAATGTTACCTTGCAACAATTATTCGAGAATATCATTCGTGTTGGCGGCGTATTGACACGTATCATGCAAAGCCCGGATAAACACTGGCAATTGCAAGTGCTGAATGGTTTGTTTGAATTTGTAAAAGAAGAAACACACCGCAATCCTTTTCTCAAGTTGCAGCAATTGGTTGGCCTGGTCCAATTAATGGAAAAAGAAAATATCAGTTTACCATTGGTACAGGTAAGCGGCAGCGACAAAGGGATCAATCTCATGACAGCACATGGTTCGAAAGGTTTGGAATTCGAATATGTTTTTCTCGCCGGTTGCAATGCAAGTTTCTGGGAGAAAAAAAGAAAACCCGGCGGCGGATATAAATTACCGGATAATATATTCCCGACCTCCCTCCAACTCCCTCCCAAGGAGGGAGAGACGGAAGAACTGCGGCGATTATTTTATGTGGCACTGACAAGAGCCGAACAGCATCTTTATATTTCTTACAGCAAATTCAGGAATGACGGGAAGGAACTGGAACCGTCCATGTTCATTGCAGAGATACAGGACGAACATGATCTGCCTGCAGAAAAAGTTATCATTGCCCCTGAAGCATTAACAGAATTCACGGCATTGCATTTCGGCGAAGCAGAAGCCCCGGAAATAGAAAAACTCGAAGAAGAATTCATCAGCCGCTTGCTGGATAAATTTGTGATGAACGTTACAGCGCTCAATAATTATCTCCGTTGCCCGCTGGAATTTTATTTCAAGAACCTTGTCCGCATTCCTTCACCAAAAAATGAAGCCACCGAATTTGGTTCTTCCGTGCATTATGCATTGGAAAAATTATTCCGCAAAATGCAGGATGGGAAAAAAGATATGTTCCCGCCAAAAGAAGAATTCATTGCCGACTTTGAATGGTATATGCAACGTCACCGCGAAAGTTTTACCAAAGAACAATATGATCGCAGGATTGAATACGGGCGGGAAGTGCTCAGCAACTATTACGATAAATACACTGTTGGTTTCAATAAGATCGTTGCCATTGAAAGGAGTATCCGCAACGTGGTGGTGAAAGGAGTTCCTTTAAAAGGAAAATTAGACAAGCTGGAATTTGATGGCAAATCGGTCAACGTTGTGGATTATAAGACCGGCGATCCGGATAAAGCCATCCCGAAAACAAAAGGCCCTTCCGATAAAGAACCGAATGGCGGTGATTACTGGCGGCAGGCGATCTTCTATAAAATACTTGTTGATAATTATGAACAGAAAGACTGGAAAGTGATCAGCACCGAGTTTGATTTTATCGAACCGGATAAAAAGAAAAATTACCGGAAAGAAAAACTGGTCATCAACCCGGCTGATATCACTACCGTTACACAACAGATCAGTTCTACCTGGGAAAAGATACAAGACCGGGATTTTTATATTGGCTGCGGAAAGGAAAATTGTCATTGGTGCAATTTTGTCAAGACCAACAACATAGCCATTGCCCTTCATGAACAAGAAACCGAAGAGGAATAAAACAAACATTAACATGCCCTGCTTGCCGGCACGGAGGTTTTAAAGGATTATTAGGAAAGCCTTTGCAGTCTATAAAAAGAAACCTGTTATGTTTGCACTTTCCATGAATTACAAAAGTTTTATATCATCGGCAGCTATCCTGTTGATCTTTACCATCAGCATGATCAGTGGCCCGGGTTGCGCCAATATCGTTCCTCCTGAAGGCGGGGCAAGAGATACGATCGGCCCTGTTCTCTTAAAAGTATCGCCGGATGATTCTACAAGGAACTTCAATGGCAGAACGATCGTTTTTACATTTGATGAATTTGTAGATGTACAGAATATCCAGGAAAATCTATTGGTCTCTCCTCTTCCAAGGATCAATCCTTCTGTCGATTTTAAATTAAAAACGGTAACGGTAAAGATCAAAGACAGCCTGGAAGCCAATACAACTTATTCATTTGATTTTGGCAATGCCGTTAAGGATTACACCGAAGGAAATCCTGTGAGAGGATTCACGTACACATTTTCTACCGGCCGTTATATCGATTCGCTGGAACTGCAGGGTAATGTAATACTGGCTGAAACCGGTAAGATCGATACCACGCTGATCGTAATGCTGCATACCAATCCTAACGATTCCGCTGTTGTAAAAGAAAAGCCCCGTTATATCGCCCGCCTGGATAGTAAAGGGAATTTTCATTTCAGGAACCTTCCTGCTAAAACATTTTATATATATGCATTGAGAGATGAAAGCGGTACCTATCGTTATTTTGGAGAAAAACAATTGTTTGGCTTTGCCGATAAGCCGGTAACTCTTCAATCAAAAACAGATCCTGTTACACTATATGCCTATGGTGCAGCAGCAGCAGCCCCCGCAAATCCTTCCGGTCTTAATATCGGCGGTAACAGGAAAAAGATATCCGATGAAGCGCTTGATAAACGACTGAAATATAAAACCAATATTGTGGATGACCAGCAGGACCTGCTGAGCAATTTCTCCATGACATTTGAACAAGCATTGCGGACCTTCGATTCATCGAAGATCAAACTGTACACCGATTCAACTTATATTCCAGTACCTGTTTACCAGTTTAAAAAAGACAGCACCAATAAAAAAATAGTGCTGAACGTTGAATGGAAAGAAAATACTTTGTACCATATCATCATGGATAAAGATTTTGCAAGCGACTCATCCGGTAAAAAATTATTGAAGACCGATACGCTTTCGTTCAAGACCAAAAAGCTCAGCAGCTATGGTGCATTGAAAATAAAATTCCGGAACCTGCAAATGGATAAGAACCCTGTGCTTCTTTTTATGCTGGGAGAAACGATCTACCAGTCGTTCCCACTGGCCGGCCCCGATTTTTCGAAACCACTTTTTTTACCCGGTGATTTTGAACTCCGTATTTTATTCGATAATAATAAGAACGGCAAATGGGATCCGGGGGAATTCTTTGGAAAACACAAACAACCGGAATTAGTCAAACCTGTTGAACGAAAGATCAGTGTAAAAGCGGCATGGCAGAATGAGTTTGAAATAGCCTTGTAAAGGAACAAGGAACAAGGTACAAGGTACAAGCGGCGTGAAAAGGAAAATCTTATCTAAATAGGAATATTTAAACAGGCAAGGCTTGTTCCTTGTACCTTGTACCTTGTACCTTGTTCCTTGTTCCTTGTTCCTTGTCCCTTGTTCCTTGTACCTTTACTGTATGCAATTCTCTTCTTCTCTTTTAGAAAATGCGGTGAACGAATTTGCCAAACTCCCCGGCATCGGGAAAAAAACGGCATTGCGTCTTGTTCTTCATTTATTAAAACAGGATAGTAAAGAGGTAGGCCAGTTCAGCGAAGTGGTGGCCCGCATGCGAAGCGAAATAAAATTCTGCCAGCGTTGTTTCAATGTAGCTGATGGAGATATTTGTTCTATTTGTTCCAACTCTATGCGCAAGCAGGAAGTGATCTGTGTAGTAGAAAGTATCCGGGATGTGATCGCTATTGAAAGCACCCAGCAATTCAACGGGACCTATCATGTACTGGGCGGTGTTATTTCTCCGCTGGATGGGATCGGCCCCGATCAACTGAATATTGAAACGCTGACGCATCGAATTGAAAAAGAAAAAACTGAAGAGTTGATCTTTGCCCTTAATCCCAATATACAGGGCGATACTACTATCTATTATATCCAGAAAAAATTGCAGCCTGTCAGTATCCGCATCACTACTATTGCCCGGGGTATTGCCTTTGGCGGTGAACTGGAATATGCTGATGAAATGACATTGGCAAGAAGCCTGCAGAACAGGTTACCGGTGGAGAGTTATGTTTCAAAATAAGGTACAGGGCTCGAGGTACAAGGTACAAGTCGTGCATATTCAAATATTACAATTGAATATGAGATTGCCTTATCACGCCGCTTATGCCTTGTATCTTGTTCCTTGTACCTTCACTTCCAAGACTTGTTTATTAAAGGCATATAACTTAGCTTTGCCCTCTATTCACAGGCGGATTTGTTTATTGTTCGGCCTTTCAAAACGGAACTAATAAACGTCAAAGAAACTCCTCATTTGGTTTCCCAACGTTTATAGTTCACAAACAGTATTAGTATGAAAACAATACAAGATTGTTTGAAGGAACGCATTTTGATCATTGATGGCGCTATGGGCACCATGATACAACGTCATAAATTACAGGAAGCCGATTACCGCGGCGAACGTTTCAAAGACTGGCATTGCGATGTAAAAGGTAATAACGACCTGCTTTGTCATCACACAACCCGATATCATCGTCGGTATCCATAAAGAATACCTCGATGCCGGTGCTGATATCATCGAAACAAATACTTTCAGCAGTACAACGATCGCCATGGCCGATTATCAAATGCAGTCGTTAGCGTATGAGTTGAATGTAGCGGCAGCACAATGTGCAAGAAAAGCAATTGAGCAATACTATGCAGAAAATCAAAGATCAAAAATCAAACATCAAAAATTTGTAGCCGGCGCCATCGGGCCACTCAACAAAACATTGTCTCTTTCTCCCGATGTAAATAACCCCGGCTTTCGTGCAGTTACATTTGATGAAGTAGTAGAAGCTTATTACGAACAGGTAAAAGGATTGGTAGATGGCGGTGTAGATATCTTGCTGATCGAAACCATATTTGATACACTCAATGCCAAGGCAGCGATCTTTGCTATAAAGAAATACTTCCGCGAACATAAAGATCCTTCAAAAGCCCCACTTGCGGGGGTTGGGGAGCCGTCATTACCTGTTATGATCAGCGGAACGATCACCGATGCATCCGGCAGAACATTAAGCGGGCAAACACTGGAAGCATTTTATACTTCGGTGATGCATGCAAAACCATTGAGCATTGGATTGAATTGCGCATTAGGCGCTAAAGAAATGCGGCCGCATATCGAAGAGCTTTCACAAATAGCTTCCTGTTATGTTTCAGCGTATCCCAATGCAGGATTGCCGAATGCTATGGGTGAATACGATGAACACCCGGAAGACACGGCTCATTATTTAGAAGATTGGGCGAAAGAAGGCTGGGTAAATATTGTGGGCGGTTGCTGCGGCACAACACCTGATCATATCAGGCATATTGCCGGGGAAGTAAAAAATATTGCGCCCAGGCAACTGCCGGTAATGGAAGAAGTATTATAAACTTTGAAGAAGAAATACTCAATGTTCAATTCTCAATGCTGAATACTCATTATGTCTTCAATTGAATATTGAAAATTGAGCATTGAGAATTGAACGTTTTTAATGATCCACCAAATACAATGACTCCGATAAAACCATATTTAAGATTAAGCGGGCTTGAGCCATTGGTTGTAAGACCCGACACCAATTTTATAAATGTTGGCGAACGTACCAATGTTACGGGATCAAAAATGTTTGCCCGCCTTATCAAAGAAAATAAATACGAAGAAGCATTAAGTGTGGCCCGTCAGCAAGTGGAGAACGGCGCACAGGTATTGGATGTAAATATGGATGATGCATTGCTGGATGGTGTGCTGGCAATGAATACTTTTTTGAACCTTGTCCAAAGCGAACCGGATATTGCGAAGATCCCCATCATGATCGACAGCAGTAAATTCGAGATCATTGAAGCAGGATTGAAATGTGTGCAGGGCAAATGCATTGTGAATTCCATTTCCATGAAAGAAGGAGAAGCCAAATTCATCGAGCAGGCGATCATTTGCCAGAGTTATGGCGCTTCTGTTATTGTAATGGCTTTTGATGAGAAGGGACAGGCCGATACCAAACAACGTAAAGTAGAAATTTGTCACCGGGCTTATAAGATATTGACCGAACAGGTTGGCTACGATCCGCAGGATATAATATTCGATCCTAATATTTTTGCCATCGCTACCGGCATGGAAGAACATAATAATTATGGCGTTGATTTTATTGAAGCGACCAAAGAAATAAAACAATTGATGCCATTGACAAAGATCAGCGGTGGTGTCAGCAATCTTTCTTTTGCTTTCCGCGGCAATGACCATGTGCGGGAAGCCATGAACAGTGTGTTTCTCTTTCATGCCATCAAAGCCGGAATGGATATGGGCATTGTAAATGCAGGACAATTGGTAGTATATGATGAAATAGAACCGCAGTTAAAAAAATTATGCGAGGATGTAATTCTCAATCATAATAATGATAATAATGAGGCTACCGAAAAACTGATCGCTTTTGCAGAAACGGTAAAAGCAAAAGGCAAGGAAGTGGTGAAAGATGAAAGCTGGCGGGAAAACTCCGTGGAAGAAAGATTGAAACATTCTTTGGTCAATGGGATCACCGATTATATTGATACCGATACCGAAGAAGCAAGACAAAAATATCCCAAGCCACTGGATGTAATTGAAGGCCCGCTGATGGATGGAATGAATGTGGTCGGCGACCTGTTTGGTTCCGGCAAAATGTTCTTACCGCAGGTGGTAAAGAGTGCAAGGGTGATGAAAAAATCGGTAGCAGTACTTACTCCTTATATAGAAGCAGAAAAAGAACAAAGAAAACAGGCACACCTTGCAGCAGGAACGGTCAATGTGGAAGGCGCCGGCGCTGCAAAAGTTTTATTGGCAACCGTTAAAGGCGATGTGCATGATATTGGAAAGAATATTGTTGGCGTCGTATTGGGTTGCAATGGATATGATATCATTGACCTGGGTGTAATGGTGTCTGCGGATAAAATTTTAGATACAGCAGAAAAAGAAAAAGCAGATATTGTAGGGCTCAGCGGTCTTATTACTCCTTCGCTCGACGAAATGGTGCATGTGGCGCATGAAATGAAACGCCGCAATATGAAACAACCATTGCTGATCGGCGGAGCAACCACTTCAAGGATGCATACGGCAGTAAAAATTGCTCCGCAATATGATAATGGCGTGCTGCATATCCTGGATGCATCAAGAAGCGTGACAGCTGTAAGCACTTTATTAAGCAAAGAGAAAAATGTATTGCTTAAAAAAACAAGTAAGGAATACGATGAACTGCGTACACAGTTCCTGAATAAGAATAAAAAAGAACTGATCCCTTATTCCGAAGCGGTTATTACCAAAGAATATTTCGACTGGAAAAAATACCAGCCTGTTAAACCAGCTATTGACGGAGTGAAAGTGCTGAAAGGATACGATCTCGCTACTATTGCAAAATATATTGACTGGGGTCCTTTCTTTATTGCCTGGGAAATGCCGGGCCATTATCCCGAAGTATTATCGGATAAGATATTTGGTGCCGAAGCAACCAAGCTTTATAACGATGCCCAAAAATTAGTAGAGCAGATCATCGATGAAAAATGGTTCAGTGCCGATGGCGTTATTGGTTTCTGGCCGGCCAGCACTAATAATGCGGATACCATCACGCTGAAAACCAATAAAGGAGAAGTGAAACTGGAATCATTGCGCCAGCAATTAAAAAAAGCAGTGGGGCAGCCTTCCTATTCTCTTGCCGATTTTATTTGCCCGGCAGAATTAGGTTCTGATTTTATGGGTTCATTTGTTGTTACTATACAGGGCGCTAAAAAATACATTGACAAGTTTGCTGCCGAACATGATGATTATAATAAAATACTTGTACAGGTATTAGCCGATCGTTTTGTAGAAGCTTTTGCCGAATGCCTGCATGAGAAAGTGAGAAAAGAATATTGGGGCTATGAGAAAAATGAAGTTTTGAGCAATGTGCAATTGATCAAAGAAGAATACAAAGGCATTCGCCCGGCGCCCGGCTACCCAGCTTGTCCCGATCATACAGAAAAATTAAAACTGTTTGACCTGCTCGATGCCATCAATAATATCGATATCGAATTGACGGAAAGCCTCGCTATGAATCCGCCGGCATCTGTTTGCGGCTGGTATATTGCGCATCCGAATAGTCATTATTTTGGTTTGGGTAAAATAGCAAAGGACCAATTGGAAGATTATGCAAAACGAAAAGGCATGAGTCTTGAAGAAGCTGAGAAGTGGCTGCGACCTGTATTGGAATAGATCTTACGCCTTATTCCATATCCTGAGATTCAGCTTCAATTCATCGATGATATCAAATACCACATGAACAGTATTGTAATACTTCCGGAGACGTTCATGATCGTTGGCTGAAAAAACAGAAGGCTCGAAAAGTTCGTCGCTTATCGGAACCGCTACATAGACATTGGTGTCTACAAAAGAGAGACAAAATTCAGGTCCCATCATGTCCCGCAGTTTGACCATCCTTTCCATCATCGATGGCGATAAAATATATCTTGCTTCCACCTGGTCGCTGCTGTAAACAATAAATCTTCTTTCAAATTCCGGGTCTTCTAATTTTACTTTTTCCAAACCAGCGGCGAAGGACGAAAATATCTTACTTAAAAAATTAAGCTGGGGATTGTTTTCACTCCAGGCATAAGTGCGGCCATGAAAATTTTTATTAAAATCCCCGATAAAGAACAAGCCTTTGAAGATCCTTTCCCAATGTTTGCTTTTACCTGAGCCCGCTTCGTATTGTGTATGCAATTCAGAAAAGGAAAAAAAAGTCTTATCTCTTTTCCCTTCTACGTAATCGTCACCTGTGTACCGTTCCTGTTTTTGAAGGAATAAACCGCTTTTCTCATAATCATTCTCGTGAATAAACCTTCCTGGATCATATGACAGGTTCGGGTCGATAAATTTTATGATCGGGTGAATGATCCCGCCTTTAAATGCGCTGACGTAATCTTTTTTCTTATTGGAAAAATTATAAAGTGCAATAATGGCCCAAATGATCAGCAGCGCCGCAAAAACGCCCATTATTCCTCCCTGGTTGGAGATAGTAATGACCAATGCAATAATAGCAGCGGCTGTAACAACATAACTCAACGTACCAACCCGGGAGATCTTTTTGCGTGTTTGCTCGAGAGGATCCAGCACTTTAGACAGATCATCCCTGAAAAATTCATCAAAATTTTTTCTTGCTTCCATTGCTATAGCATCAGTTGATAGTAGTTGAAGGCACTGCTTTGGCTTCCTCCGGGATATTAAAATAAACTTTATGTTTTAATCCCATGGACGAAGCGATCATGCTGGAAGGGAACATTTCAATTGCATTATGATAATCGTTGACCGCTGAATTATAAAAGCGCCGGGATGCGGCCAATTGTTCTTCCGCCTCGTTGATAGCTCCCTGCAGTCTTAAAAAATTCGTGCTGGCTTTCAGGTCAGGATAGTTTTCAAAATTGACGAAGATCGTTTGCAGGGCGCTGTTGATCTCGTTATCCAATTTTACTTTATCATTGGTACTCAAATTACCTTGAGCAAGTTTTGATCTTATCTCTGTTAAGCTTGTAAGTACTTCTTTCTCGTATTGCATATATCCTTTTACCGTATTCACCAGTTGGGGAATAAGATCATATCTTTTTTTCAACATAACGTCCATGGAGAAAAAAGCATTATCGATCGCATTCTTCTTTTTGATAAGATCGTTATATACAAAAACGATAAGCAATACAATTACCAGGATGATAATAAGTACGATGGCCATTTTCGGTGGTTAAAGAATATCGAATTTATTCAATTCTGAGATCAATTGTTCAGGATCTTTAAAATGAATGGAATGGATGCCGAGCGCCTCTGCTGCTTTACTATTCCTCAAACTATCATCAATGAATAAAGCTTCGGCAGCTTTTACACCATACCTGTTCAATAATAAATGATAGATCTCCGCAAAAGGTTTTCTTGTTTTTTCTGCGCCGCTTACTACAATGCCGTCAAACCATTGTAAAAAATCAAAGCGTTCGAGTGCAACGGGGAATAATTCGGCACTCCAGTTTGTTAGCGCATAAAGTTTATACCGGCCGCTTTCTTTTAATCTCCTGAATATTTCTACGGTAGGTTGAATAGGACCTTTCAGCATTTCTTTCCATCGCCCGTAATAATCACGGATCGATTTTTCCCATTCAGGATGCTGAAGTATCAATTCACGGGTTGAATCAATGATCAATTTACCGGCATCCTGTTGTTCATTCCACTCCATAGTGCAGATATGAGCAAAGAAATGATCTCTTTTTTCCAAAGACTCAAAATAGTTCTCATTAAAAACATATTTTGGATCCCAGTCGATGAGTACACCGCCAAGGTCGAAAATGATCGTATTTATGTCAGGCATTTTTATACCGCAGTTTCAGGTAGATCATAAAGGAGGCCATACACATCATTACAATATTGGTAAGGATGATCACCATATCATCTCTCATAACGCCATAGGCGACCCAAAGTATCTCGTTGGTTATCGCTATTATGAACATCAATAAGGAAACATTTTTTGCCGACTTCTCTTTCCAGGTTTTTATAACCTGCGGCAGAAATGTAAATACGGTTACAGCGCTGGCTGTATATCCTAAAATGCTGGTGGAGTCCATACGGTATATTTTTGGGTTCTTTTGATTTCCTCTGCGGTGGCCGGTACAAAGCTAATGGCTGTTCCTCCACCCGCCATTAACTTTAATATTAATATTGTTGAATTATCCACCGAAAATTTTTCAACTATATATGCTTCCGGGTTATTTTTCCAATCGGCATCGGCTGCATCCCGGTAAATGGTAGCAATATAATTTTTACCCGGGCTTAAAAATGTAAGAGGTGTAGAAAATTCTCTTGCATTCTCATCCGTCATTGCACCCAGGAACCAGCTTTGCTTTCCTTTTGCTTTTCTTGCCGTTATTACATAATCGCCAGGTTCTGCATCGAGTATTTTAGTTTCATCCCAATCTACTGCTACATCTTTGATGAACTGGAATGCATCCATATGTTTTTCATAATTCTCCGGCAGATCAGCCGCCATTTGTAAAGGACTGGCCATCGTAACATATAAAGCCAGTTGTTTGCACAATGTAGTATGCACCTGTTCTTTTTTATTTGTATCGAACTGGTTCAGCTTTATTTTAAAGATCCCGGGAGTATAATCCATCGGCCCGCCCATCAATCTTGTAAAAGCAAGGATCGTTTCATGCTCCGGCGGATTACCAACACTCCATGCATTGAATTCATTTCCTCTGGCCGCTTCGCAGGCTAAAAAATTGGGATAAGTTCTGTGCAAACCTGTTGGTCTTACAGGTTCATGTGCATCGAGCATGATCTTATAAGAAGCCGTCTTCTGCATTACTCTTTCATAATGTTTGATCATCCATTGCCCGTCGTGATGCTCGCCTCTCGGAATTATTTTTCCAACATAACCTGTCTTCACGGTATTGTATCCGAATTTTTTCATGAAACGATACGCTGTATCCATCCATCTTTCATAATTCGTAACCGAAGCAGATGTTTCATGATGCATGATGAGTCTTACTTTTTTAGAAGCTGCATAACGTTGTAAATCTTTTACATCAAAATCAGGATAAGGCGTTACAAAATCAAATACATCTTCTTTCCATTGACCAAACCAATCTTCCCAACCGGTATTCCACCCTTCCACCAGTACGCCATCCATTCCATTCTTTGCAGCGAAGTCAATATATTTTTTTACGTTGGCTGTAGTTGCGCCGTGACGTCCATGCGGAACGATCGCCGAACCGGATTGGGTGGCGCCATAATCCCAGCTTGATTTACCGATATGCATTTCCCACCACACACCTATCATTTTTTGTGGTTTGATCCAGGAAACATCTTTCAGTTTCGATGGTTCATTCAGATTCAATATAAGTTTTGAAGCCAATATTTCTGTTGCTTTATCGCTAACGATGATCGTTCTCCATGGCGTTACAGCAGGCGCCTGCAGGTAAGCTTTATTTCCAACCGCATCGGGAACGAGATGTGCATTTAAAATAAAACTATTCTTATCTACCACCAGGTTCATTGCAGGATAATTTACCAATGCAGCTTCATGGATGTTGATGTATAAACCGTCACCCGACTTCATCATCAAGGGTGTTTGTACTGCATTCTTATCAAAAAATGTTTTGGCATAGATCTCCTGGCTCATAGCGCTGCTGCTGGCATCCACTTCACTCAGCTTTGTTGTATTGTACATGAATTCATTCGTATCATAATCGCCGGGTATCCAAAAAGTCTTATGATCGCCGTTCATTGAGAATTGTGTCAATTCCTCCGCTATGATAAAATGATTCAGTTTGGATTGCCGGGGAAATGAATAACGAAAACCAACACCGTCATTGAATACCCTGAAAATTATTTGTAATTGAATACCCGATCCTGAACGATCGGTCAATTTCAATACGAGTTGTTTATAATTATTTTTGATCGCATTCACTTCTCCCCAAACCGGTTTCCATGATTCGTTTACTACCGAAGAGTCCATACCGCCGAGATCAAACTTAAGTAAAGAAACTTCCGGAGATCTCAATTGCATTCCCAATTGAGATGTAGCGATCACCGTTCTGTTCTTGTATATCACTCCGTAACTGATGCTTCCATTGTTACGGTGCAGAATATTCAACTGGATATTTCCATCAGGAGAACCGAGGCCGGTAATGGTCTGCTGGGCATTTACGATCGCTGTAGCGGCGATCAAAAAAATAATGATAGCAGAAATTCTTTTCAAAAGCATAGCTGGAATTTTATGCTATGAAGATATGGTTTTTGTGTAAATGGTACACATTTGAACTACCGCTTCTCAAACAGCCACCAGTATCGCCTGCGGGGTCTTATTTTATAATTTTTTTGTACGTATGATTGAATATGCGCTATCGCTTCATCTTCATCATCGGTGTATAGAACCAGTTCAAGATCTTCTTTGGCAATGGTTCCTTGTTCAAGCATACTGTTCATTACATCTACCAATGGTTTGTAAAATTCTTTGCCGAATAATACAATGGGAAAATTGGTCACTGATTTTGTTTGCACGAGTGTCAGTATCTCGAAAAATTCATCCATGGTACCAAAACCTCCCGGCATAATGATAAAGGCATAAGAATATTTTACCAATAATACTTTGCGTACAAAAAAATGTTCAAAGGTTATATTGCGATGCAAATATTTATTGGCCAGTTGTTCAAAAGGTAATTTGATATTACAGCCGATCGACATGCCGCCGCTTTCAAATGCGCCACGGTTTGCCGCTTCCATGATACCGGGCCCGCCGCCGGTCATTGTGCTAAAGCCCATGTCGGCGATCCGTTTACCAAAACTTTGAGCTGCCGTATAATATCTATGCCCTTCTTTGAATCTTGCCGATCCAAATACGGTGATACAAGGCCCGGCAAAATGTAATTTCCTGAATCCTTTAAAAAATTGAAAGAGTACCCGGAAAGCGAAAAAGAATTCATAGCCCCTGCTTTTCGGGCCTTCCAGGTAAACCGATTCTTTGGCAGGAATGATGCGGGTCGTTTTCTCTTTTTCTTTTACTTCTGCTTCCATGGTATGATGTAAATTGCTTTCCAATTTAAACAATAAAGCAATGCGTATCATCAGTTACAATGTTAACGGTATCCGGGCCGCCATTAAAAAAGGATTTATGGATTGGCTCAAAACAGATCCTGCCGATGTAATATGTATACAGGAAACAAAGGCAATGAAAGAAGATGTGGATCACGATCAGTTCACCAAACTGGGATATCATAATTTCTGGTACAGTGCACAAAAGAAAGGATATAGCGGCGTAGCTGTTTTCACTAAAGTATTACCCGATAATGTTCAATACGGCACCGGGCATAAAGTGAGTGACGACGAAGGCCGGGTGATACAACTCGACTTTAAAGATGTTCGGTTGATCAATGCTTATTTTCCATCGGGCACCAGTGGCGATGAAAGACAAACATTCAAATATGGCTGGTTAAAAGAATTCAATTCCTATTTGGAGAAATTAAAAAAGACATATCCCAAACTGATACTTTGCGGCGATTATAATATTGCGCATAATGAAATAGATATCCATGATCCGAAAGGAAATAAAAAATCATCCGGTTTTTTACCGGAAGAAAGAGAATGGATGACAAAATTCCTCGATAATAAATGGGTGGATACGTTCCGTGAATTTCATACCGAGCCTCATCGTTATAGTTGGTGGAGCCAGCGTTTTCCAACGGTGCGGGCACAGAATAAGGGATGGAGGATCGATTATTTCACTGTAACGGAAAATTTGAAAAAGAATTTAAAAGATGCGGAGATCTATCCTGATGTAAAGCATAGTGATCATTGCCCTATCTATCTTGATATAAAAATATAAGCATGATCGTTTACAATATCTCCATGAAAGTGACTCCACAAATCGAAGCCGAATGGATCGACTGGCAAAAGCAGGAGCATATCCCCGATATAATGGCGACAGGTCTTTTTACGGAATATAAATTCTTTCGCCTGCTGGAGCAGGATGAAACAGAAGGTATCACATATGTCATTCAATATTTTTCTGCTTCACTTGAAAATTACAAGCAATATATCAATGCGTTCGCCCCTGCTTTGCGTGAAAAAGCATTGGCAAAATGGGGAAATCAATTCATTGCATTCCGCACAATAATGCAGGTTGTGAATTGATTGTGCAAAAACAAATAAATCATTTCTTAGAAGAGAAAAATTTTTTGCCGGTATCAAAAAGCCTCTAAATTTGTTGGCGCTACAAAAACACAAAATTCCCAACCATGAACAAAGCTGAATTGATCGCCAAAATATCCGATGATACCGGTATCACCAAAACACAGGCTAATGCTGCACTTGATTCTTTTATTGAAGCTGTAACCAAAACATTAAAAGCCGGTGGCAAAGTAACATTGGTTGGCTTTGGCACTTTCATCATATCAAAAAGAAAAGCCCGCAAAGGACGTAATCCTCAAACGGGTGCCGAGATCAATATCAAAGCAAGAAAAGTAGCCCGCTTCAAAGCAGGTAAAGAGCTTGCAGCCAAACTCTAATTGCTTATTCCTTCGAATAAAAAGCCCCGTGCTTAAATGTACCGGGGCTTTTTAATTTGCCTACATTTGCAACTCAACTACTAAACTTATTTTTTTATGGGACGCGGAGATAAAAAGACAGCTAAAGGAAAAAGATTCAAAGGATCATTTGGTAAAAGCAGGCCGGCTAATAAGAAAGCTGACGCTATTGCCGCTAAGAAGAAAGCTGCGAAGAAGAGTTAAATAGGTATTGGTAAGTAGGAATTAGGCATTCTGATCAAAGCCTTTGCCTACTATTTAATACTCTAATAGAGCGGCGTATTAAACCAGGTATTATCGATCTTTGAGACCTGATTACCAATTCCTGATTAACTAATCTCCAGTCACGGAGCCAATCGCTCTATCTTCCAGCTTCCATCATTCTGTAAACTGTATTGTAACCTGTCGTGCAAACGCCCCGGGCGGCCTTGCCAGAATTCGAATATTACAGGTTTAATTCTATAGCCTCCCCAATGGGCGGGTCGCTTTATATCCTTGCTTTTTTTAAAAAGCTTTTTATAGTTCTCATCCAGCCATTCACGGTTTTCGATCACCTGGCTTTGAGGAGATGCATTAGCGCCAACCTGGCTTTGTTTTGGTCTTGAAAAAAAATACTCATCGCTTTCGGCTGCACTTATTTTTTCTACAAGCCCGGTCAGCCGAACCTGCCGTTCTACTTCTTTCCAGAAAAAAACAAGACAGGCTTTGGGATTTTCTTCGAGCTGTTTTCCTTTATAACTATTGTAATTGGTAAAGAATATAAATCCATTCTTATCGAATTCTTTCAGTAAAACGATCCTGGCCGAAGGCATTCCATCGGCGGATGCAGTAGCTAATGTCATCGCATTAGGTTCAACGATCTTTGATCTAAGCGCCTGCTTCCACCATTTGGCAAATTGCTTATAAGGATCAGCATCGGCTTTCGCTTCCGTCAATTTTTTCTTTGAATACTCTTCTCTTATCGAAGCAATACTTCCTTTCATAGCGTTTATTATTGGGTAAAGATAGATAAGGTTCAAGAGGTTTAAAAAGTTTAAGAGGTTTAAGAAGTCCGGGCTGAACTTCTTAAACCTCTTAAACCTATTTGAACTTTTAAACCTCTTTATGCCTGCCGTCTTGCCAGCACATCCCGCTCTTCGGCAACAATATTCAGCATACTTTCGAGTTCGCCTATCTTTTTCATCTGGCCTTCCAGTTTTTTATTTACTTCATTGATGGTTTGAAAATCCTCGTTCAGGTCTTCGAGATAAGCAACTCTTTTTTGTAATTGCTGGCGCTGAAAATTAGCTTCCTTGAGTTTGTCTTCGGTTTCCGTGAGTGTATCGCGGAGTCTTAAGTTCTCGGCCATAGAAGCATTCCATTTAAGCTTAAGCTCTTCCATATCGGTCGATAACTTATAATGTTCTTCCTTCATGTCCTCAAAATCAAGACTGATATGGCGTGAATTGCCGGCTTGTGTCTCTAATTTTTTTATTTTATCCTGCAGCGTATTAAATTCATTGTAAGTGCTATCGATAATAGAACTCATCTCTGTTGTGAGGTGTTCTTTTTTGCGGATCTTTTCTATCTCTTCTTCTTTTGCTAAAATTTTCTGCTCCAGGTCAAAGACTTTATCGGAGAGTTCGTTATTCAATTTGAATATCTGTTGTTGCTGCTCTTCCGATTCTTTTACTATTTCGATCTGGCCTAAAAGCTGGTTGATCTTTGCATTATGTTCCAGCAGGTCTTTTTGTGCCTGTTTTAATTGTTCGGTATAGAAATTCTTTGTACTTGAACTTTTTTCCTGCACGTTTTCTTCCATTTCTGCTTTTAATTTTCTATTCAGCTTGCGCATTTCATCCGCTTCAATAGAAAAGATGCCGGCATTCTCTTCGGCATCGGCTAATTTTTGTTTGAGTTCGATGATCAGCCTGTCCCTGTCTTCGGTATCGTTAAAATACCTCAGTTTCCAGTCGGTCAATTCTGCGGTGGATTTTGTTCCTTCAATATTTAAAATGGAAGCAGTGAATGAGCGGCGGCTTGAGATAAAAAAATGAATGGTAACTCCCAGCGTAATGGCGCCGAGCATCAATACGATGATCTCTACGACCGATAATGAAAGGTGGGTATCCATTATTTGTGCTTCAGGTTTTTGTAAACTATAAAAAAGGTGGCGAACCGCTATTAATAGTTTTTCACAGATGAGGATAAAGGATACTACTGCAAGATAGTAGTTACTGCAAATCAGCAAATAGGAAATATACTTCGTAATTATCCCCTAACAAGTGTGCCAACCTTTTCGCCTGTTACAACACGGCGGAGGTTACCATCCTTATTCATATCAAAGACAATGATGGGGAGATTATTCTCCATACAGAGAGTGAAAGCGGTCATATCCATCACTCTGAGGTTCTGGGAAAGACATTCCTGGAAGGTGATGACATTGTATTTAGTAGCGGCCGGATCTTTTTCAGGATCCGCTGTATAAATACCATCTACTCTTGTGCCTTTTAAGATCACATCGGCATTTATTTCAATGGCGCGGAGTGAGCCCGCCGTATCGGTTGTAAAATAGGGATTACCTGTTCCTGCCCCGAAGATCACCACCCTTCCTTTTTCCAGGTGACGGATAGCTCTGCGACGGATATAAGGTTCGGCGATCTGTTCCATTTTAATGGCACTTTGCAATCTTGTGTACACGCCTGCTTTTTCCAGCCCGGCCTGTACGGCCATTCCATTGATAACCGTTGCCAGCATGCCCATATAATCGCCATGCGCTCTTTCAATACCTGTTTCGGCTTCATTCATTCCGCGGTAAATATTACCGCCGCCGATCACTACGGCCACCTGCACACCTAATTCTGTTATTGATTTGATATCCTGGGCATACTGGTTAATGACATCGGTATCAAAACCAAAATTTTTATTACCCATTAAAGCTTCACCGGAAAGTTTGAGAAGAATGCGTTTGTACTTTGGCAACATGAAGTATGAATTTCGCCCGAAGGACTCCCTTCGGAGGGGCGAAGATAGGGGATTTGATTAGGTCAAAATAGTTGTAATTTCCTCTTGAAAATTTTTCCTGGAGTGAAAAAAATAAGGCCTTTCTTTCTTCTCTTCTCCCTGTTCGTATGCTTACCTGGTGGCGCCCAATCGCTTTCCGGCGTATGGGAAGGCAGCAATGGCTATTCTTCCTATTATATAAAACCCGAAAGGGTCGTATTGGAGCTATATGAATACAATGATTCTATCACCGGGGTAAGTCATCTTTATTATAGCCGCGGTCGTTATGAGCATCATAAAATAAGCGGGTGGGTGAATAAAAGAACTTCTAAAGTTTATTTATCGGAAGACAGTATCATCAGCTACAAAGTTGGTTTCCTGCAAACGGTTGACGAAGGCGTTTATTCTTTAAAGCTTTTTAAAAAAGAAGATGCATGGATATTGCAGGGCGATTGGACCAGTAAAAAGAAAAGGCTTTTTATAAGTCCTGCCGTTTCTACTTATTTCCGCAAAGAAATAGAACAGGAAATACCGCCTCCCGTTACCAATGATCCGCAAATAAGCAGCAGGGCAGACGATATCCAAATGGTAATTGAAATTGACAAAAAAGAAAAGGATTCTATCCGGGTTGATATTTATGATAATGGGGAAATAGATAAGGATAGTATCTCTGCTTATGTAAACAATATAGCCGTCCTGTCAAAGCAGGAAATTTCCACCAAACCGCTTACGTTCTATTTGTCCGTTACTAACAATGATCCTTATGATAAGATAAAGATAGTGGCAGAGAATTTAGGCAGCATACCTCCGAATACGGCATTACTGGTTATCACGACAAAGAAGAAAAAATATAATGTATTTGTCAGCAGCAGCTATGAAAAGAATGCAGTGATCGAATTCTTTTTAAAAGATAAATAGGAAGTTCAGCTCTTCATACAGCGGTTATATATTTCCTGCGAAAGATCTTCCAGCAGGTAATGATTCTCGGGAAATGTTGATTTGAAAGAAACCTCTTTTCCTTCTTCATTCACATCGATATACAGCCAGCAGGGATAATGAACATCTATCTGCCTGTCGTGCACAATATCCCGAAAAATTAGTTTGCCTGATATCCATACCGGTTTATTGATATTTAAAATTGTAAAAGATCATGTGTTTATTTCACTGCTCTTACACTATACACCATCGGCATCTTGCCTTCCATTCCTTTGATATGCCATTTCCCCGTTTCCGTTTCTACCATATTTCTTAAACAGGCATAAGGTGAATACATATGTTCATTGAACAATTCTATTTTCAATCCCGCTTTTATCAGCGCATTCAATACCTCGCTGATGCTGTGGTTCCAGCTGTATTCTTTTCCTTTGATATCCGCAGCCCGGTCGGTATAGGTTCCCTGGTTCTCTGTAACGATCACTTCACGGTTATCGTAATGGTATTTGATATGCGTGAAATCATCATCGAACATCCAGACAACGGGATGAAATTCTGCTATATAAAAAAGACCGCCGGGTTTTAACCTTTCAACGATCATGGTCGCCCACTTATCAAGTTCCGGCAACCACCCGATGGTGCCGTAAGAAGTGAATACAATATCAAATTGTTCTTTTACATGTGCGGAAGTATCATATACATTACAACAAATGAATTTTGCATTCAATCCTAATTCATCATTCAATTTTTTTGCTTCATCGATAGCATTATCAGACAGGTCGACACCGGTTACCATGGCTCCTCTCCTTGCCCAATCCAGGCTATCCATACCAAAATGACATTGTAAATGCAAGAGGCTTTTACCTTTTACATCGCCCAGTTCGGCTAATTCAATTGAAGTAAGTACTGATTCGCCCGCTTTGAATCCGGCGAGATTATAAAAAGCGGAGTCCCTGTGTACAATGGTCCGCTGGTTCCAGAGGAGCCGGTTTGCTTCAAAATAATCTTTCTGATCCATGCTTATGATTTTAGTACAACGCTTAAAAGAAAAATGGTGAATAAGGACAACCCTATTCACCATTCACTACCTGCCTGCCGGCTGGTTCACGATTCACTAATATTATCCTAATGCTACTCTTTTGAATTCGGTGATCTTTACATCGCCGCTTTCTTTCAGGTATTGTTCAACTGTTTTGCTGCCATCTTTTACAAAAGCCTGTGCACTGAGTGTTTGCTCTTTAAAGAAAGCACCCATTTTGCCTTCAGCGATCTTAGCGAGCATCTCATCGGGCTTACCCGCCATTTTAGGATCTTGCTTCATCAATTCCATGATGATATCTTTTTCACGGGTCACTACATCAGCAGGACACTGAAGCTGCATCAACTGCAACCGGGTTCAATGCTGCGATCTGCATGGCAATATCTTTACCTGCTTCGGCGGCTTCTTTATCCATACCCACCAGCACACCTATACGGTAAGCGCCGTGAATATAAGAAGCTACATAAGGAGCATCTATTCTTTCAAATTTTGTAACGCCGATCTTTTCTCCGATAGCAGCCAGTTTATCATTCACCAGTTCTGCTACTGTAGAATTTCCTGCTTTGGTACTCATCAGTTCTTCCAGTGTCTTTACATTGTTAGCTATTGCTGCATCGGCAATGGTTTGGCCAAAAGCAACGAAGTCTGCATTCTTGGAAACGAAATCAGTTTCGCAGCTTACGCAAACAACGATACCTGTTTTATTATCAGCTGTTGTTTTAGCAATAACAACGCCTTCTTTTGCTTCACGGTCGCTTCTTTTAGCAGCTACTTTCTGGCCTTGCTTGCGCAACCAGTCGATCGCTGCTTCAAAATCTCCGTTTGTTTCTGTCAATGCTTTACGGCAATCCATCATGCCGGCGCCAGTCATCTGGCGGAGTTTATTAATGTCTTGTGCACTTATCGTTACTGTACTCATAATTTTTTTGTTTAAAGTTTAAGGTTTGAGGTTTCAATGGAACTCATCCTTTCCTTAAAGTTATCAAAATTTGTAAGCTTTCTCCAATCGTGAGGCGGGCTAACAGCTAATAACTATCAGCTAAAGCTTATCTCCTTCCACCACCAGGTCCGCGGCTTCCACCAGCAGGTGTACGGCGTCTTTGACCACCGCCTCCTCTTCCGCCACGGCCACCACGACCACCTTCAGCTTCTGCTTCTGCCTGTAGTTTCGCTGCTTTCCGTTCTTTTTCATCATCCGTTACATCTTCTGTTTCTTCATCTTTTGCGGCTTGTCTTTCAGCTAATCCTTCTGCAATTGCTGCAGTGATATAGTTGACCAGGATAGCAATTGATTTGGTAGCATCGTCGTTGGCAGGAATAGCAGAAATCAACTTTATTAGGATCGCAATTGGTATCAACAAGACCGAAAGTAGCAATGCCCAAACGCTTTGCTTCTGCTAATGCAATATGCTCATGACCGATATCGACAATGAATAAAGCAGCAGGTACACGACCTAATTGAGCGATACCGCCCAATACTTTATCCATCTTATCCCTGTCACGGCTTAATGTGAGACGCTCTTTTTTTGTGATATTATCAAAAGAACCATCGCCCAGCATTTTTTCAATGCTCTGCATTTTCTTTACACTCTTACGAACTGTATTGAAGTTGGTCAACATTCCACCCAACCAACTTTCCGTTACGAAAGGCATGTTCACTCTCTTTGCAGATTCGTTCACGATATCTTTCGCTTGTTTCTTTGTACCAACAAACAGGATCTTCTTACCGCTGCGGGCGATCTGTTTCATAGGCAGCCGCTGTTTCCTGCAGGCACTCAACTGTTTTGTTGAGATCGATGATATGAATACCTTTTTTCTCAGCAAAGATGTAAGGCAGCATCTTGGGATTCCACTTCTTTTTCAGGTGACCGAAATGAACACCGGCTTCCAGGAGTTGCTGTTGTAAGGAAGTATTATTTTCCATTTTTTTATTTAGCTTTTAGCTATTAGCTGTGAGCCGTTAGCTAGTGAAAAATTATTTATAGGCCTCCGCTAATAGCTTCGCAGCTAATAGCTAACGGCTTCGAATTAACGTTTACTGAACTGGAAGCTTCTTCTCGCTTTCTTATGACCGAATTTCTTACGTTCAACTGAACGTGGATCTCTTTTCAGCAAACCGGCCGCTTTTAATGCAGGACGAAACTCAGGGTTGATCTCCAGTAATACACGGGCAATACCCAGCATCGCCGATTCTGCCTGGCCTTTTACACCGCCACCCGATGCATTGATCTTGATATCGAATTTATTGATCGCATCAATCGTTTTCAGCGGACGCTCCACCTGGTTTTGTAAATACACCAGCGGGAAATATTTTTTATAGTCTTTGTCGTTGATCGTGATCTTGCCTTCGCCTTTTGAAACGAAAACTCTTGTCACAGCTTCTTTACGACGGCCAACACCATTTTTTTGCTTTTCCATTTTTAATTTAGCTTTTAGCCTTTAGCTATTAGCGTTTAGCTAACAGCTAATAGCTGTTTTAGAATTTCAATTCTTTTGGTTGCTGTGCGCCATGCGGGTGTGCCGTACCTGCATACACAAATAATTTTTTGTACATCTTGCGACCCAGCCTGTTCTTGGGAAGCATTCCTTTTACAGCTCTTTCAATCATTACTTCAGGACGGCGTCTTTGCAAATTGATCGCTGTCTCTTCTTTCAACCCACCGGGATAACCAGTGAAGTGATCGTACATCTTTTGATTCATTTTGTCGCCGGACAATACTACTTTTTCTGCAGTTGATCACAATGATATAATCACCGGTGTCAACGTGGGGCGTATAGTATGCTTTGTTCTTACCGCGAAGTATCGCAGCGATCTTAGCACACATACGACCAATGGTTTGATTAGTACCGTCTACAACATACCAGTTGCGCTTGACGGTAGCCTCGTTCGCATGTTTAGTAGTGAAATGTAGTTTACTCATTTTTTGAAAGCTTTTGCCCCGATAGTAACGGGACGGTTAAAAAATAAAACAGATCGAGCTATCCCTCTTTCTGTTCCCGCTAACGGCTAAAACCTAATGGCAATAGCTTGTTTTTGGGGTTGCAAAGATAGGTTTGAGATAAATCTTAACCTGAAGATCGGGGAAGTATTTTTTACCGTGGCTTTATAAGAATCTGATTGTCAATAAATATTTTGACAAGTTTTAAAAGCCTTCATTTAAAAGTAGCGGGTATGATGAGATCTGCGTGAATATTTCAGGACATTTTTTTATCAGCAGATACATGAGCATAGTCTATTTCATTTTCTTTATTCAGGGCATCAAGGACCTTGCTGATCTCTGAAGTTGCGGATACATTGGCCACATAAATAGAGGCGAGGGTATTGTCCGTCTCATCCGGAAACAACGGCTCGGCATTATTAAAAACCTCCGATCCCATAATATTGTTCAGCCGTTCTGCAACACTTGCTTTAAGATCGGTACCCGATTTGAATTTTATTATGACCGTATTCTGCATAGGGTTCTTATCTACTACAATTTACTAAAACCATAGCAGATCGTCAGATCAATTTTAATGCATTGGTAATATTCAGAAGCCCATACCCCAGTTCATTTGTAAAACCAGTTTGCCCGCTGATCTTTACAGCTGACTTTTGAAGAGCATTTTTTATATCCGCCAACGTAGCGCCGGGTCTTTTGGCGAGCAGTAATGCTACCGCAGCAGCAACAAATGGTGTTGCCATCGAAGTACCATCCCATGTATCGTAATCAAGATTTTGAGAAAGAGGTATTTTATATGTAGGTACTGTACTGATAATATTAGCCCCCGGGGCCATAATGAATATATGAGAGCCTGTCTGACTGAAATCAGCCCGTTTATCCATTTCATTGGAAGCACCGACAGCGATCACATCCTTGAGGGCGGCCGGGTAACTGGTTGGATTTCCTTTTTGGTAATCATTTCCCATTGCAGCAACAACGACCACGCCTTTTGAAATAGCTGTACGGATCAAAAGTTCTTCCGTAGGATCATGCGGACCTCCGAGACTACAGTTCAAAACCTGTGCTCCGTTATTAAATGCATGCCGGATGGCATTATAATAAGCTGTGGGCTGGTAAGGATCTGTCAAACCTCTCAGCACCATAATTTCGGTGGAGGCGCAGGTACCTGTGATACCGATACCGTTATTGGTAATAGCGGCGATGATACCGGCCACATGAGTTCCATGTCCCGCATCATCATCATTTCCCAATGTTGAAAGATTGGTATTGCTTGAAAATATTCCTTTGAGGTCAGGATGATTCGGATCGATACCGCTATCCAATATTGCAACCTTTACTTTGCCGGCATTATTAAAACCGGAAGCAGTAATAGCATTGAAATAATCAATTGCTCTTAATCCCCATTGGCGGTTTTGATGAGGATCTGCAACGGCAAACTTCCTGATAGCAGGTATGTGAGCATATTCTACCAATGAACTTTGTGACATCTGCACTACACTGGCAGCAGCATCCTGGGCATTTTTGAATTTTATTACATTTAATCCCGACAGTCCCGGGTCTTCAGCATCATCCATAGCTGCTGCACTTTTTTTAAATCCTTTCTTTCCAGCCAGGCTGATCTTTTCCGCACCGGGAAATAACGGGCTGATCTGAACAATTTTTTCTTCGGCGAATAACTGGTTAAAAATATTGTCTTCAGAATCAGCGGCGGATTCTGAGGCAGCCATCGTAAGAATTTTTTTTTGCACAGGCGAGGTTCTCATTTTGACTATGACCTCAAAATTTTCTTCCTGTATCTTCTCTACCGGCTCAGTGTGTGTTTTGGCTATCATGAGTTTGTTTTAATAAGTATAAATATAATTACCCGCTTTGGATGAAACTCCAAGTTAGGTAAGCCGTTGGTCTTTCCCGCCCGTTTTTTCACGGTAGAAAAAATAAGTTAAGCAAGCTGCCGGCTTTCCCACCAATTTTTACTTATAAAATTGCCATCAAGAATTAATGGCTCGCCGATTTGAGGAGTAAGAACTGGCATGTTCAGTTCTTTTGCTTTTTCCAATACTCTTTTTACCGGTTCATTCCATGCATGCATGCCCAACCTGAATTTTGACCAATGCACCGGCATCAATGCTTTTGCATTCAGATCAACTGCGGCCTGCACCGTTTCTTCCGGCATCATATGTATCAATGGCCACATGGTATTGTATTGTCCCGATTCAAGAATAGCAAGATCGAATGGCCCGAATCGTTTTCCTATTTCTTTAAAATGAGAATCATAACCCGAATCCCCACCGAGGTATATATTATAAGATGTGGTTTTTAAAATAAATGATGACCATAATGTTTGTCCACGTTTTAATCCTCTGCCGGAAAAATGTCTTGCCGGTGCTGCTGTTAGTTTCATTTTATCATCCAGTTGTTCCGGTTGCCACCAATCCATTTCTGTTATCTTATTCGCATCAACACCCCAATATTTTAAATGAGATCCGATACCGAGTGAACAATAGATCTTACCGATCTTATTTCTCAACTTCCTGATCGTTTTAAAATCAAGATGGTCGTAATGATCGTGTGTGAGAATAAGGTAATCTACCGGCGGCATATCTTCCGCCTTGTATTCATTGCTCCCGGGAAATGCTTTTACCATAAAAGATACCGGCGCCGCATTGCCACTGAATACCGGGTCGATCAAAAAATTCTTATTCTCTATTCGTAATAAATAAGAAGAATGACCAAACCAAACAATAACAGGTGCATCGGCATTCAGTTTCTTCAGATCTGTTTTTACAAAAGGGAGTTTTGCCGGCGGTTTTGTATCCGGATGTTTTTTAAAGAATTCCCCCATCATTTTCCAATAGCTTACATCTTCCGGTTTCATGGTTGTAGGCGATAGATTCTGGAAAGCGCCGTTCTTATGATTCGGCGATCGTTTCAATTGTTCTAAATGTTTGCCGGAAGGAAGTTTGCCTGTTATATGTAAACCCATTTTATTTTTTTTATTGATTATTCAGTTGTCGCTACCGCAGGTTTTTTTTCACCACAGAGGAACATAGAAAACATAGATTCACATAAGGTTTCCAATGTATCTATGGGTTTCCATCTTAAAGGCAAAGATGACCCCTAACTGCTATTAATATTTTTCCTTTCGGTAAACAAACATTTTTCCCGGATGAAGAGTGGAGTTCGGAGCCAGGACCTGTGAACAATGTATTTGACTAATGATTAACGACTAATTCTTTTTAACCACCACACGGTAAGGATTAAGATAAGTGATCAGCACCTGCATTGTATCACCTTCTTTTACTTCGCCCGCTTCTTCTATACTCAGCTTTGCTTTCATCTTTTCGCCAAACAGGTCCAGGTAAATGCTATGCGGAGATATCTTTGATACCCTGGCTTCGATATCGATCTTATTATTAAAATGCTGAACAGCTTTCCTGTACTCCGGAATATAATTATGTGAGAACAACTCAGCCTGTATGGAATTGGGTTTATCCAGGTTGATAAGTATAAAACTGATCGCTTCATTGGTCGCCGTTTCAACCGGTGGCAGTTCCCATGGAGAAAGCCGCAGCGGGAAAAGGATATAACTTTCAAACTCCTTGACAAAATATTTATCCTCCACCATTTTTAAATAACCGGAAAAACGATTTTCGATAACTGCTTTCTGTATCAGCAGGTCGACCGAAATATTATGCGTGAACTTTACATTATACGCCGCCATCTTATCACCGCGATCCGACAACCTGAGTTGAAAACTTACACCATCACCAAGCCTGAACTGGTGTGATTTCTTACCGAGGCCACTATCCGTTTTGAAATTGACCGCCTTCTCTTTATTATTATAGAGGTATTCTATCGTTGCAAATTGCTTTTGATGGTTGATGAAAGAGATCTTTCCTTTATATACCTGGAGGTCCGGTGTAGTCATGCTGCAAATTTATGATGTAACTTTCACTCATGGCAATACATAACGTAGCCGGTCCGGTTTTTAACCGCAAAGACGGTAAGGATCTGCAAAGAACGCTAACATTACTCTTGTTGCCTCCCATTGCGCTCTTTGCGAAAAACTTTGTGCCTTTGCAGTTACTGTATTCCATTAACTAAATTGCCTCCTTAAAACAATTATATGGCAACACGACCTCTTGGCCGCTCTGTTTTTGGTGATCCAAAGAATGCCGGCAACCTCTTATCCATCGAAGAAGCTACCGCTTTATTAAACGAATGGGTACCCAATGAAAAGTTACAACTGCATATGAAACAGGTGGCGGCCAATATGAAAGCGTGGGCCATCGAAAAAGAGAATGCAGACGAACAAACAGCATTGAAATGGGAACTGGCCGGCTTACTGCATGATGCCGATTGGGAAAAATATCCTGATGACCATTGCCGCATTATCATAGAAGAACTTGAAAAAAGAAATATCGACCCGGATGTCATCCATTGTATCGCCTCTCACGGACCGGGCTATTTCGGAGTGGAACCGAATAACTCCATGGACAAAATGATCTATGCCATTGATGAACTGTCCGGTTTTATTCATGCGGCCGCACTGATCCGGCCCACCCGCTATGAAGGGCTGGAAGTAAAAAGTGTTGTAAAAAGATTGAAAAGCCCGGCCTTCGCCGCCCAGGTAAGCCGGGAAGATATCGCCGATGCTACTGCAAGAGCTGGTGTTCCATTGGAAGAACTTATACAATTTATTATTGACCATCAGAAAGAAGTGGTTTGAATACAAAATAAATTTACGATTTGTTTAAACCCGAAATTGTTTAAAAATTCGAAACTTTTGTATTCCCGGTCTTTTCAGACCCGGGATTCCGATCTTTATGACTACCCGAGTAGCAACAACTCGTAAATCGTAATCCGTAAATCGTAAATCCCCGCATTTGTCTTCGTTTGCCTAAGAAAAAATATTACCCTTTTTTTAAACCCCGCTCATTAAACCCGGTCACAAAGCCGTGTTGTAAGCCCGCCCTGCGTAAAGAACATTCGTCACCAAAAATGTCAATTATTATGAGGAAGCTTTACGCTTTACTCGCCGGATCCCTATTGATCCTGGCAAGTACCAACAGCGCCAACGCAAAAAATGTTCCCCCCGACCTGGCTAATTTTACTTTTACGATCAATGGGAATGATGTTGTTTTTACCAACACATCAACGCTGGGAAACGAGCCCGGTCCCCGAAAAGCTTATTGGCATTTTGGAGATAATACAGTTCAGCAAACTCCGCCGTTGCAGGGAACACAGCATCATTACCAGGCTGGCGGCACTTATACCGTTTGCCTGAAGATCTATCGATACTATACTAATACCAATGATTCTACATTGGCGGCACAGGTCTGCAAAACAGTAGTGATCGAATCAGCCCTTTGCCAGGCAGCATTTACAACAGTTGCTGTTGCTTCAACAGCACTGGGAAAATATTTTGTTGCCCAGCCATCGCATAGTCAAAATAAAAAGCCTGTTTATATCTGCTGGAATTTTGGCGATGGCCGTGATACCTGTATCCAGTATTCAACAACATATACGGGCAACTATGGCGTTTATCATTTATATAATCAAACAGGTAATTATAATGTATGCGTGAACATTCGTTATGAAGGTGGTTGCCAGGCAAGCAACTGTCATACTGTACAGGTTGGTGAGCCGGATAGTTGCAGGGCTGATTTTGAAACGATACCTGTTGTTGCAGGAACCGGTAACAATCCATTAAGAGCTTATCTCAAAGCATTGCCATGGCATAACAATAATAAAAAACCTTATCGCATTTGCTGGAATTTTGGCGATGGCAGCGATACCTGTATCGATTATACGAATTCATATACGGGCCTGTACACTGTAACGCATGTCTATCCGCATGCCGGTCTTTATAATGCATGTGTGAAGATCTATTATAACGGAGGCTGCAGTGCCGGCAATTGTAAACCTATACAGGTTGGACCGCAGGATACCTGCAGGGCAGATTTTGAGAGAGCACCTTTACTATCGGTTAATAATCCTTTGATAGCGGGATTCAAAGCATTGCCGCAACATAATAATAATCGCAAACCCGCCCGCATCTGCTGGCAGTTCGGCGACAAGAGGGATACCTGTATCAACTATCCCGAAAATTACAATGGACAATATATTGTAACGCATCGCTACGATCATCCCGGTATTTATGAAGTATGTGTCAATATCAAATATTATGGAGGATGCGAAGCAAGGAAATGTAAACCCATAACTATTTCAAGACCGGATACCTGTCATGCAGATTTTGAAAGGATACAAACAAGTCCTGTAAATAATTCTTTACAAACCTATTTCAAAGCATTACCGCAGCATAATAATAACCGTAAACCCGCCCGCATCTGCTGGCAGTTCGGAGATGGTAACGATACTTGTATAAATTATACTGAAACATATACGGGACCATATGTTGTGGGACATCGTTATGATCATCCCGGCCTGTACGAAGTATGCGTTAAGATCCTTTACTTCGGCGGTTGTGAAGCAAGAAAATGTAAACCGGTACAGGTGGGTGAAAGACCTGACTCCTGCCGGGCCGACTTTGAAAGAATTCCTTCACCAACAGCCAACCCTTTAAGAGCATACTTCCGTGCATTGCCATGGCATAACAATAATAAAAAGCCCGCCCGCATTTGCTGGCAGTTTGGTGATGGAAGAGATACTTGTATCAATTATCCAAATAATTATACAGGTCCGTATGTTGTTGCCCATGATTATTTGAATAATGGTTTGTATGAAGTATGTGTGAAGATCTTGTATGCCGGTGGCTGTGATGCAAGAAAATGTAAACCGGTACAAATAGGTAACCCCGATAGTTGCAGCGCTGATTTTGAAAGAATGCCAACCATTGTTTCTACGCCATTAACAGTTGGATTCAAAGCATTGCCATGGAACAGCAGTAACCGTAAGCCTGCAAGAGTTTGCTGGACATTCGGCGATGGAAGAGATACCTGTATAAATTATCCTGAAAATTATACCGGTCTTTATAACATTGCTCATCATTATAATAATGCGGGCCAGTATGAAGTATGTGTAAAGATCCTTTACTATGGCGGCTGTGATGCAAGAAAATGTAAACCGGTTGTTATTCCCCCGGTACCTGTTAATTGTACTGTACGTTTATTTGAAATAACGCCATCAGTTACAAGTTTGGTACGTGGATTTATGGCTGTGCCTTTATCACCCGTTGCCAGTAACAGGCCGGTAAGGATCTGCTGGTATTTTGGTGATGGCGGGGATACCTGTATCATGCTGAACAATACACAACCGCTTCCTTATTATATCATACAGCACACTTATCCCGGTCCCGGTGTGTACAGGGCTTGTGTAAAAGTGAGATTTGAGAATGGATGTATCGCTGAAGATTGCCGGGAAGTTGTTATCCGCAGTGCCAATAGTATTTGCGGTGGATTTATGGTCGATTCATTGACAGGACCAGGAACAATTAAATTTAAAGGAACCAGCATCCATGCACCAAATGATGAAGTGATACATTATCGCTGGACATTTGGCGATGGCACGAGTGCATTGGGAAGGGAAGTGACACATACTTATACTGCAGCAGGCAACTATGAAGTATGTTTATACATTAAAACAAGATCAGGCTGCGAGACCAGGATCTGCAGGACTGTTCGGATACCGGGTAATAATCAACCGGCATTGGTATTAACTCCCAACCCTGTTATTACGATATTGAATGCGGCATTCTTCTCAACGCATACCGAGCCCGTCACCATACGAATATTGAATTCAATGGGAACAACGGTAAGAACTTTTATACGCAATGCGAATACGGGACCGAATACCTGGAGCTTTGACCTGCATAATTTATTACCGGGAATGTATTCTTTCATTGTACAATCGCCGAATCAACTGGCCAGCGCAATATTTTTAAAGCAATAGTTGTTAACGTTTCTTACGTCAGGGCTAACACACAAAAGGCCGTCTCTTAATTGAGGCGGTCTTTGCTTTTGTCGTGAAGGAGAAGCGTGAATCGGGAATCGTGAATGGGTTGCCGATGATCGGAGTATCATTCACGATTGACGATTGCCGATTCACGATTGCCGATTCAAGAAACGTAAAAATGTTGAAGATCTTCATTTGCTAAATTATCCGGATGAAATATAATTACGACTTATGATTTGGGATTTAGGATTTGTTGCTATTCGAATAGTTATTAAAGATGTGTGAATCTCAGATTCAATTCGTAAATCAAAAAGGCTCCAATAAAATTGAACCTTTCCGCACTAAGGTCTTTTCACTTTAAAACTACCAACCACATTGCGGGTTATATTGCCCGGCTGAAACAGCATAGTAACATTAAAATTACCTTCCAGGAATCCTGTTATGGGAGTGCCTATCGCAGTAAGGTTAAGTTGAGGATTGGCAGGCGAAGTGATGGTTTGAGAAGTGTAAAAAGTACTCAGCGGCGCATTATAATAATTTACACTCACTTGGAAAGGAGCCGGGCCAATGATATTATTATAATTGAAGACCAGATCGACGAAATTATAAGTGCTCGTGTTTACATTATCTATACCATGTGTATTACAGGAAAAAGTATAACCAAAACCTCCACCACCGCCAAAGGTTGAGATGGTATCATACGGGGGCGCCCAATTGTGCGGTTCGCCATCCACCAGCAGGTTGATATACTCCTGCGCATTAGCAGCACAAGCCTGTAAATTACCCATCGCTACCGTACCGGTGATACCACTGCCGCTGGCATTATTGCCGTGTTGCAGGCTGGTATTATCTACCGGCAAAACAGTAAACTGAATAGTGTTGTTGCTGCTGCAATTTAAAATAGGAAGACTGAACACACCACTGCTGTTGGCAGCTACGCTGTAATAGTAACCCCCGTCGGTATGGATCAATACGCTTCCATTAGTAACAGGCGTATTGCTGCAGTTGACCACCGTGCCGGTTATCGTTAATGTGTTGGGAGCAACAGTTGCAACTATATTGATGGAAGCATCCGCAGTGTACGGACCTATATTTTGTGTATATACCGTATTGCTGCACCTGTCAATTACTTCCAGTACCAATGCTTCATTCTTGGGTACAAGACCACATACATTTCCTAAAGCATCTGTAAGACCGTAACCGACACTGGCGGGATTACCTGCCTCTTTTATAATGACCGTTGCACCACTTAAAGGCTGGTTATTCTGATCGGTAACATTTACGCAGAGTGTGATGCCCTGTAAAGCGACATCCCAGTTCCAGAAACTAAAATGCTTCACCTTACCTATATATGCAGTACCCACTTTTGTTCCGGTTCCTTCTTCTATCCATCTTCCTTTGCTTTCATCAAAATGCCAGAGTGGAATGGTGGCCGGCGCCGATGCCAGTAAAGCTGCAGGTATCGGTACCGATAATTCTGCATTCTTACCTGCCGCAATTTTTAATGGCTGACCGCCCGCTCCCGTTATTTCCACGCCGAGCATACCATATGTTTGCAATACCCTTTCATATCCGTCAGTGGTAATACCTCTCAGGTCGCCCGGCATTATACTACTGAGATCAGCGGCAGTTGGATTGATCCAGGTCATAACAACATTTACTGTACCGGTATAAGCAACACCACCTGCATCTGTTATACTGTTGGAAACAAAAGTTACTTTACCACCGGTGGCTAATGTAACGGTGCCGCCTGTTGTGGCAGCAAATGTTCCGGTAATGGTTTTGGGTAATAATTTGATACGCATATCCTGCGTATGGCCGGCAGTAGTTTTAAAACTGCGGTTACCATTAAAGTAACCTGCTTTCTTTACATTGACATAGCCGTTATTTTTAGAAACAGGAATTCCATTAAAGTTGAACATGCCATACATATCGGTAGTAGTGGTAGCTGTACCGCAACTTACCGCGGCACCCTGTACCGGTATATTATTTTCATTGACAACAATACCCCGTACGCTGGCAACAACTGTTGCAGCATCGTTGACCGCCATTTCTGTAGTGTTGTTTGCAGTATCATTTTTTTTACAGGCGTGTAGCAGGAGGATGGTTATAACACCCAATAAGCATGACTTCCAGTGTAGCATGGAAATTAATTTTTGATTGACCGGGTAAAAAGGAAATTCCGTTGGTTAAAGTAGGAAATTATACCGGGATTGCCGAATTCGTGAATCGTCAATCCTGAAGGGTGCCTGCTTTAACTGAGTTTGATTGCTGACTGCCGATTCACGCCTCACGTCCTCACCCCGGCACATTCTTTGTCAACTTGTTCTATAAACAACAACTTTGAAAAAGATTTTTTACTGGTTATCGATCTTTCTGCTATCGGTGAACAAACTTGTAGCGCAATCACCGGATTATCCTTACCCGGTCAATCAATTCGCATTGCAGATCGAAGGGCAAACAGTACAGATGGCCTATATGGATATACAGCCTTCCCAACCCAATGGCGAAACGGTACTGTTACTGCATGGAAAGAATTTCAATGGTTATTACTGGAAAACGGTGATCGCTTCACTGGCAGCAAAAGGATATCGAATTGTAGTGCCCGACCAGGTGGGCTGGGGACGATCGGGCAAGCCTGATATTCATTACAGTTTTCATTTACTCGCATACAATACAAAACAATTGCTGGATAAACTGGGTCTGCAAAAAGTTCATCTTATCGGTCATTCCATGGGTGGTATGCTGGCAGCAAGATTTGCATTGCTGTATCCTGCATCCGTAAATAAACTGATCTTCGAAAATCCTATCGGGCTGGAAGATTATAAAACTTTTGTGCCTTATCAAATTATCGATTCAGTATTTGCCAATGAAATGAAAGCAACTTATGAATCAGTAAAAAAATACCAGCAAAGCTATTATCCCGAATGGAAGCCGGATTATGATCAATACGTGATGGCACAGTGGGCGGCATTACAAACTCCTGACTTCAGGCAGGCAACATTAGCAAGCGCAATTACGTATCAAATGATCTATGAACAACCGGTATTGTATGAATTTAAAAACATTTCCAATCCCGGTTTATTGATCATCGGCCAGGCCGATAAAACAGTAGTAGGAAAAAATTTATTACGTAAAGAAGACGCTGCACAACATGGTAACTACCCGGCGCTGGGCAAATGGTTACAGGAACAGATCAAAGGATCGAAGCTGGTGGAGTTACCGGGTGTTGGTCATATCCCGCATATACAGGTGCCGGAAGAGTTTTTGAAAGTGGTTGTTGAGTTTCTGAGGTCGTGAATCGTCAATCGTGAATCATTTCCATTCCCGGGATCTATACCCATTGACGATTCGCCATTTACAGTATTAAGCCAGTTCCACCGTTATTTAGGATAGTTAATGAATAGTTATGAACTTCGTGTATGAATGATATAAAATAGCAGTTAACATGTGGAATTCACGGGCATTTTATAAAACAATACTGATAGTACTTGTAATTGCAATTTTAGTATTTGTTCTTGCAGCATTATTTGTTGAATTTTTTTTAGTTGGATAATAAATGGAATTGAAAACCCGGATAAATATTTACGACGCTGAGGCTGGCAAGTTTTAAAATAATATTATACCATGAAAAGAATTGTATCCTTTTTATTTTTTTGCATTATTAGTTTTTTGAGCGCTGCCCAGCTAACACAAAAGCAGAGAAAAGTAGTGCCCCTAATGCCCCAGCAAACATTTTACCTCGATGACGGCGTGAAAGCAACTGTGGGAGGGAGATCAAGAGTAACCTATAAGATCGATCTGCCAAAGAACACTATAGAATGGTATTATATAGTTACAACGGTGGAAGGCGAAACCCCGGATAAAATTTCACTGAACCTGGTAGCACAATTAAGCAAGCTGCTGGATGCTGCCGGTATAACAGCAATTACTGACGCTGCAATAGTTGCTCCTGCGGGGTCGGGTGTATGTAACGTGTATTTAATGGACAGCGATAATGCGGAGGCTTTTTTGCAAAAGGCAGATAACTCGGGCGGGAGCTTTCGCTATAAGTCATCCGGCACCAGGGAAAATTTCAGGGAAGGGACGGTGCAAATCAAAGATGCGATCGCCGGCACTTATTATTTAGGTTTTAAGAATCTAAGTGCATCGAAAGGTATTACCATAGTGTTTGAAGCTGCAGCCATTGTAGAAGAATTAGTTGAAAATAATACAGACTGGGTAAATGATACCAAACAGAATCTTTATAACACTTTCTACCAGGGTTTGAAAGGCGACAAACTAAGCGAAGAAGAAGCAAAAGAAATCGCCAATTGTTTAGTTGAAAAAATAACGATCGAAAAAACTCCCGGGCAGTATTATGCAATGAGTGAAACGGAGAAAGAAAATTTTCTAAAAGAACGATACAGCAGTTGTGCTGCAAAATACGAGGATATCAAAGGGCCCGATTATGAGAAGGCGACTAACTATGCCAATCTTGGATGGAAAGCTTTTGAGAAAGGAAACATAGACTGGTGTATCGAGTATAGTAAAAAAGCATTGGAGCTGGACAGTTCTCTCGGACATGTTAAAGCAACGCTTGGATTATGTTATTTAATAAAGAATGATGAAAGCACTGCGACGGGATATTATATGGAGGCACTAAGCGATATCAGGAAATTAAAATTGAGGTCGCAAAGAAAGGAGCAGTTGATATCCGTGCTGCAAGACCTGAAAAATGCCCGGACAAAATACCCGGCGCTTAAAGGAAGTGAAGAGGTGAAGGCGTTGTATGAGGAGGAGTTGAAGAAGTATTGATGGATTCCTAAACGTTGTTGGTTGACAGGCGTAATCAGGATGGCTTATTTATTTGTGTGGTTGGTGAAGAAAAACACCAACCACGGCGTGTTATACTTGTTTTTTTGGAACATCTGCAAGGGCGGGAAATTTCTGACCTTGTTGGTGTTGATAAGCCTAATCAGGATAGCTTATCTATTTCGGTAGTTGGTGAAGAAAACACCAGCCACGGCGTGTTATACTTAAGAGTTGAATCTTGAGTTGCCTCCTTCGTCGCATGATAATACTCCGAGAATTCGACTAACTCTTAACGCCGATATGTCTCACGCAATTAAACCAGAAATCGATGCGTGAAGACACGCATCATGGCGGAAGTCCAACATAATATCACGAAAACTTACAAAAGCCCCTCTTCCTTCATCTTCAAATAGATCGGTTTTAAACAGCTTTGTCCTGTTGTATCTTCCGGCCAGTACATGGCATGTACTCTCAGGCTGTTCAGCATAATGAAATTGCCGAAACTGTAACGGTTCAAGCGTACTACTTCATAATTGATATTGATGGGCAATAATCCGTTGGCCGTAATGCCATACTGCGCATCACCTGCACTGCTATCTTTCCGGAAATTGCTTCCGAGTGCATCGGATACCGAATATACATTGAGCCATTTTATCTTACTCTCCATCACCATGCTCCGTTGCGTATAATAATTCCTGTAATAAGAACTGATGAAATCGAAAGGCGTACCGATCGTTATCAGCGCCTTCGTCCGGTTCAGCATATTGCCCGAGGGAACGCCGCCGAAAGGAAATAAATAATCGATCGCTACGAGTGTGCCATAGCTGTAGGAATGGAAATGTACTTCGGGATCGTCTTCATGCTCGGCAATGTATTCGAAAAGCCGGTCGATATTTCCCATGATCTCCTGCTTTTGCTGCCCGTACTGCAGGTAATTATGCGCACATACAAATTCCGTGGCCAATGATGTAATAATGGTATTCGCCTGCGGGGCCAGCAGCAGGATGATCGCAATAAGAGAAACAAATATATCGGTGAATTGCTTGAGCCCGGCATGCGTGATGCCCCACCATCGTGCCGTATTCCACATCCAGGGATGATCATGCACGAAGCGAACCACTTCATCGCCAAAAAGAATATTGATAATGACATTCATCGTGGCCGGCACCATAAAAAGAATGGCCGCAGCGATAATGAAGAACAAAGAAAAAATATAAAAGGTCTGGAAAGGACGGCTGTAATTGGCGGGCTTGAAAAAACGCAGGAACAGTACCGGAAATTTTTTGACCACTACCATGAACAAGAGGATATTCTTAACCAGGATATTCCTTGTATTAAAACTTTCGATAAGGATCTCGCTGAAACGGAAATCGTAGAGCTTATAGACCACGGTCTCCTGCCCGTCCTTTTGCTGAAGGATGGTCACAACATTACTTTCCCTGTCGCTGGTATATTTTATTTTTTCCACCCTCAGTTCATGCGATACACCATCGGTATGTGAATCCCATTCATTTTTCAGACGGGTGGCATAATCCACTACCGAGTGACGGGCGACGGATTGTCCCAGCCCATCGATATAAATACCTGTCTTCATATTGGCAGTTTGGTTGCTGGCAGCGGGTCGTTTTATAATGACCTTCTCCCGTACTATTGAAATGTTTTGCTATAAATAATAAAAGGCCTGCCCCGCTACAGAACCAGCCTTATTCAAATATAATGAAACCCCGACACAGATGCGCTAACGCTACGGTGAGAAAACAGGTATCATGTCATAGTGATGATACAGGCCGCTAAGCGTCCCTGCTCATCTCAAATACTTTTTCGCAAACTCATCATATAACTTCAGCAAGTCATTCGCCTTTCCTTTATCATCAAAGAATTTTTCCCAGGTACTGAGTGGTTCCCAGATACAAGTGCCTTTTCCTTTTCCATCCCTTACTTCAAAAGCAATTTTATTGACCTCTTCTTTTTTGGCGGAATACTCAACTACAATGATATCCTTACCATAACGAAGAACAAGATCATCAATATTGTCGCGCAGGTCATCCAATGTACCATGCCATTTGGGATAATAGGATAAGCCCAGCACATCAAAATGAACGCCTCTTGCCATCATGTTATTGACAAAGAAAACAGATTCATCATTTTGTCCGCCGAGTGCAACATGCAACATCATCTGGATAGTAGGATCGACAGCTTTGGTGGCGGCTGTTCCTGCATTGACCAATTGTGCGAGTCCGTCAAAATTGGCAACATTGCCATCGGGCCAGATAATACCATGATTGATCTCGTTACCTACCTGCACCATATCAGGAGTGGTGCCCTGGTCTTTTAATTGCTGTATCACATCTTTGGTATAATCATATACCGCTTTTTTCAATTCTTCGAATGACAGGTTCTTCCATGCTGCCGGCTTGTATTGTTTACCGGGATCGGCCCAGTAATCGCTGTAATGAAAATCCAATAACAATTTCATTCCGGCATCTTTCACTCTCTTCGCCATCTTCTTTGTATTGGCAAGATCGCAAAAACCTTTGCCCGGTGAATAACCGCTGTCTCTTGCAGGATCATTGAATATCCTCAACCGCACATAATTCAATCCATGGTCTTTTAATATTTGTATCGCATCTTTTTCCACGCCATTGTCGGAGAACTTCATTCCTCTTGCTTCCAGTTCGGGTAAAAAAGAAATATCAGCGCCTAACATCTTGTCGACTTCGTGCTGGAGATTGGGTGCCGGGTACTGGTATTTTTTGTCAATAGTAATTTTTGCCAGGCTTTCCGGTGAAATAGTTTGAATATCGGTGCCGCCACTCCACAATCCCGTTGCCTTTGCATTAAATTTTATCATGCCCGGTTTTGTTCCGGCCTGTATGATCACCTGGCATTTCCCATTGAACAATCTTCTTTGCCATGCACCATCGGGACATTTATCCGGTTCATGACTGCTGGGATCGCCATTACCGACACCGATTATTTTTCCATCGCCTTCAATTTCAAAATTGATCATGTTATCGGCATCGGGCACTTCACGTCCTTCCCTGTCCATCACTGTTATATTAATAACGGTTGCATCTTTTCCATCGGCTACGATAGTAGTTTTATAAGGCGTTACCACCACATCAACCGGCACTCCTGTTGTCTCTATCTTTTTATACAAACGTTTTCCTTTCTTGTACGCTATCGCTTCCAGTTTGCCCGGCTCATAGTTGATCGTCCATTTCAAATGACTGTTGCGGGGCATATCTTTTTTACCCTTGCTCTTTCCATTTAAAAATAATTCCACATTATCGGCATTCGTATTCACCCAAACATCAATTGAGTCACCCACCGGTTTATTCCATCCCGGTCCTTTCTCCCTGAAATTCCAGTGCGGGGAGATATGCAATACATCTTTATCCGTCCACCAGGATTGATAGTAGTAATAGATATTTTTTGGGAAGCCGCACATATCCATGATACCAAAATGAGAATTGATATTGGGCCATTCGTAAGGAGTTGGTTCGCCGCGATAATCAAAGCCTGTCCATACAAAACCACCCAACCAATAATCATTAGGAGCCGCTAATGTCCACCATCCTTCTGCCGTGCTGGACCACCAGGGAAATGTTATATCCTGGTCGGGCACATAGCCCCTTACCGTATCTTTTGTATAAATACCTCTTGTTGTAACCGTGCTTCCCATTTCCGTTCCGATGATCGGTTGACCGGGATGATCACGATGATAATCGGCTACCCATTTCTCTCTGTAATTGAATGAACGCACCGGTATCACTTCATTCACCCCATTGAAAACATTTCCAACATCGGCAGCATAAGTACATGTTCTTGTCGGGTCCAGTTCTTTTTGCTTCGCAATAAATGTTTGTGCAATTCTTTTTCCAACACTGGTCGTATGTATCCATCCTTCTTCATTGCCGATCGACCAAATAAAAACAGAAGGACGGCTCCTGTCTCTTTTGACAAGACGTTCAAACTGGTCCATGTATTCGGGACTGCTGTTGAGTAAACGTTGTTCATCCATGACAAGCATTCCCAAACTATCGCAGGCATCCATTAATTCCGGCGTTGGTGCATTATGGCTTGTACGATATGCATTCACTCCCATATTTTTCAATAAGCGGATGCGGTAGTATTGTAAATAATCGGGTAATGCACTGCCAAGGCCTGCATGATCCTGGTGATTATTCACTCCGAATAATTTTATGTATCGGCCATTGAGAAAAACACCGTTGGGTTTAATATCAATATGCCGCAGGCCGAAACGTATCTTTTGCTGATCGACCAGTTTACCATTCGATCTTATTTCTACAATTACCCTGTATAAATAAGGATCATCCAATGTCCAGTTCCTGAAATTCACCAATGAAATATTGCTGATCGCCGTTGCGGGCCTGCCTGCATCCACTGAAAGAGAAATGTCTTTTGCTTTGGCTACGATCTTTCCATCCCGGTCAGTCATATAAGCAGATACAACTGTTGTTGATGATGATGCCGATCGATTTTCCAGCGTGGTCTCTATATTTACCGCAGCTTTATTACTGTTGATAGCCGCCCATGCAAAAATTCCATCCTGTGCAATGTGCAGGTTCTCATATTTATTCAGCCATACATGGCGATAGATACCGGCGCCCTCATAGAACCATCCTTCATATTGCGAAGCATCGGCTCTTACAACGATCACATTGTTCTTATCGAAATTGATATAATCAGTGATGTCGTATGACTGACCAACATAACCGCTTTTATTATTGCCTAAATAAAATCCATTGACCCATATACTGGCGTCACGGAAAATACCGTCGAACTGTAATTGAAAGCGATAACCTGAATCGGCTCTTGCGACAGTAAAATGTTTCCGGTACCAGCCGATACTTGTTTCGGGGAATAAACCACCGACGGGTTTATAGCCGTGTGACATCACATCAAAATTATCTTTATTGACGAAGGGCAATTCAACGGCCCAATCATGCGGGAGGTTCAGCTTTCTCCATTTGCTGTCATCAAACCGGGGATCGATAGCTGTCCTGGCGGCGCCGCCGGATTTGGAGAATATCGTAGCGATCGTATAATTAAAATCCTTTTCCGGATTCGCCGCATGACCAAAATGGAACTTCCAGTCGTTATCAAAGCTTATATGTTGACGTTGTGCTGAAACGATAAAAGGCAATAGAAGAAAGAGTAAGAAAATTTTTTTCATAATACATTTTATTTTAACTGCAGAAAGGAATGGAACACGGATGACACGGATAAGACAGATCTGCACGGATTAGTTTATGCAATTGATAAACCCGAAATAATATTTAAAAAATCAGCGATCATCCGTCTAAATCCGTGTCATCCGTGTTCCATTCCCTCAATTAAATGCATTTAATGCAAGAGTCGGTTTGCCACTATTATCAAAAGCCCCTTTGGTATATCCTTTCCAGTTATTATAACTCTGCGGCTCCCAGTAAAAAACACCCAGTCCATTATTACCAAGTGACTTTACTTTTGTAATAAGATCCGTTAAAAAAGAATTGCAGGCAGCGGGCTGATCCCAACTCATTCCTACTTCGGCGACCATTACAGGTTTGCCATACCTCGCTATCATATCATTCATATTGGCCAAACACTGGCTGTTCATTGTTGCCCATGTTGCAGGATCAGGATATAAAGACATCCCGGTAATATCCCATTTGCCTCCATTGTTCTTTAAGCCGTCGAAGATCCAGCGGAATAAACTATTATCATGTCCATTGGAAATATGAACGATCACTTTGATAGTATTGTCAACCGCTTTTACTGCATCATAACCTTTATTGACCAATGCTGCGAAGTTGGCCATATTGACAGAAGCTTTTCCTGTCGGCCATAACATGCCATCATTTGTTTCATTGCCGACCTGTACCCATTCGGGAGTAACGCCGTTAGCTTTTAATGTTGTGAGTACATTAAATGTATGCGTGTAAACGGAAGACTGAAGTGTAGCAAGATCCTGTGCGGCCCATGCAGCCGGTTTATTTTGCTGACCGGGATCGGCCCATGAATCGCTGTAATGAAAATCGATCAGGATACGCAGACCCAGGTTTTTTGCACGTACAGCTTTGGCTACAACATCGGCTGTATTATTCCATCCGCCTGCGGGATCGACCCAAACTCTTAAGCGAACCGAATTCATTCCGAGACCTTTTAATACCTGTATACAATCCTGGGCAGTGCCGCTGCTGTTATAAAAAACTTTACCGGCCGTTTCCATTTCGGTGAGCCAGCTTATATCGGCTCCTTTTGCAAATTGTATGGTTGGTGTTACAGGAGTTCCGCCACCACCACCGTTATTATCACCACCAGGTTTACCACAGCCAATAATGGAAAGAAAGAAAAACGATACTATTTTGTTTATCATGATACCGAAGTTATTGAAGGATATGTGTCAGATACTTTTAGAACTGCCGGGAGGTCGCAATCCAGATATTTTCTTTACTACATAATTAGGTACATAAACAAGAACATAGGTTTTCCTATATGTGTATTTTCTATTGTCTATGTATCTGTATGTTTCAATTTCCAAGATCATATACGACCAAAAAAAGCGGCACCTTTTCAGGATACCGCTTTGTGAACTATGCTTATTAAAAAGATCAATTCTTTTTCAACTTGTACGAATAGTTTCCGGCGATCCCGATATTGAGTGTGATCGTATAGTTACCGGCTGCAGTAACTTTTATGTTTGCGCCATCGTACTCCGGTTTATTATCACCCGGGTTATCATTATCGCCAAAATTAACAGCCCAATCATCATTGGCCCTGAATTTCATTTCACCTGCAGTAAGATTGGTAGTGATGGACCACGATCCGTTATTAAATGTCATTGGCGTACTGGCTCCCCATCCACCGGGTGTTGCGTCACCGATGATACCAAATGTATTTACTTTATAAAAACTCCAGGTCAGCAATGTTGTATTAGCTCTTACACGATACAAGCCTGTTACTCCCGGACCGCCAGAAGGCAGCGTAAAATTATTACCACTCGGACTGGCTATCGTACCCGGAGCGGCGCCACCGCCATAATCTCCGGCGCCCCAGTTATTTCCTTTTACTATTTTAAATTCAGGTGTTGCATTATTGAATACGATATATCCTTCATAGCCGTTATAACCACCATTTCTAACTCTTGCGAGTTGCGGAGCCGTTGGAGGATCCCATCCCTGGTAATTACCAGCGACATTCATTGCATCGGGAAAACCATAGCTTACAATATCGAGATAAGAAGTGAGGGTCATCTTAGCTACATTGGAATAAATAGGAGCAACACCGGAACCTACATCGGCTTTCACTCTTACATCGATCAGTGTAGCGACGCCATCGGTAATGATCTCCTGCATTTTTGCATTGAGTTCGCTTACTGTCATTGTTTTGGAAAGAGCTGTACCAATAGTCAATTCTGTAGTCGTTGCAGGATTTGAAAAGTTAGTTCCTGCTTTAGCGAATTGCAATGTATAAGTAATTGCTCCTTTATACCCGAAGTCGGCGGCTGACCAACTAAAGCTTCCTGCATTGTTGCCGGCATTAGGTTGTGTAAGCACAAGCGTTGTGATCGTTGTATTGAACATCGGGGCGGTTCCCGGTGTCAGGTAAGCTTTAACATCGGTGCTCTTTGTACAAGATGACCAGATCGTAGCTGAAGCGATCAACAACAGCAATGAGCTTTTTAAAGATGCTTTCATGTTATAGTTTTTATAATCAGTTTAAAAATACTGTTTATTTATAAGATCAATAACCTGTGTTTTGAACCAGGTTTGGATTAGCGATGATGTCTGATGCAGGAACAGGATACAGGTTACGATGATTGCCCACGGCTTGTCCATTGAGTGTATTCCCTTTCCATTGCCAGAGATAGGTAGCTGTTGTAAATTGATTGTAACGTACCAGGTCTGTACGGCGAACAGCTTCCCAATGCAATTCTTTTGCTCTTTCATCGAGGATGAATTGCAATGTCAATTGTGCGTCGGTGATATTCCCGGTAGCATTTCCATAAGCTCTTACTCTTAATGCATTGATATAGCCCAGCGCTGTAAGTCCATCACCTCCTGCACCACCTCTTAAAACTGCTTCTGCATAATTCAGGTACACTTCAGCTAAGCGGAACATTGGAAAATCAGTATCGGTCCATGTTGGATTGGAACCATTAGCGCCGCCTGAAGTTTTGTTGCTGAATTTTATTATTCCATATCCGTCCGTTGCAGTACCCACATCATTGATATCAAGGTTTTGACCGCTGGTATAGAAATTCATTCTTGCATCACCGGCTGGTCCTGCAAATTTGGCAACGAATTGTTTGGTTGTACGGATACCGCCCCATGCAGCGTCTACACCGAAGTTGGCAGGATTCATTGAGCCAACCAGTGGTGCATGTACTAAATAAGTTGTACCGCCCCATGTTCTTGATTTACTTCCGTCGAATGTGATAGAGAAAATATTTTCGTTGACCCCGGTTGCATTATTATCGGCAAGGAATAAATTCTTCCAGTTAGGAACCAGTGTATAAGGCGCTGCTATAACTTTTTTAGAATAGGTGATAGCATCAGTGTACCTCGGTGCACCGGTATATACTTCAGCATTTAGATAGAGACGGGATAATAAAGCCCAGGCTGCTCCTTTATCGGCACGGCCATATTCATTCGATTTAGCAGGCTTCAGGTCGTTCTCAACGGCTTTCAATTCAGATTCTATATAAGCAAAAAGATCGGCACGGGTGATGCGGCGGGGTATGAAAGCGCCGATAGGATCATCTTCTGTAACAAAAGGAACATTACCATAAAGGTCCATTGCATGGTAATAGCTTAATGCTCTCAGGAATCTTGATTCGGCTCTGAAATATCCTATTTCAGTTGCATCGGCGCCTGTGATATTACGCTCAGCTAATTTGGCCGGGGTACTTTCCCTGACAAATTCATTGCATAAAACGATCTGGAAATATAACCTGTAATAGAGTGCTCTTAAAAAAACATCACTGGAGCTCCATGTCATGAAATGAAAATCTTTGATCGTAGCATCGTTCCAGGCGATAACAGCTTCATCGGTAGATAATTCCTGGGCCTGCCAGTATTGTCTTAAATAGCTGGAGAAGCCTTCATCAATACCACGTATATCAGCCTGTCCATCAGGGCCGGCATTACCGGTGAGAGACAACCCTGCGTATAATTTAGCCATTACCTGCTTATAGCCGGCAAGGTCTTTATATACCTGGGCAGATGAAAAGTCATAAGGCGGGGTCCTGTCCAGGTCTTTTGTACAGGATACCATCAACAGGCTTGTAAGAGCCAGTAAACCCAGTGATTTGAATATTTTATTTTTCATGTTTGCAAGCTTTATGTTATAACTACGATTATTTTAAAATTCAAGATTAAATCCTATAGCAAATACACGGGGACGGGTATAGAAATTATTATCGATACCATTGTCGATCTCCGGATCCAACCCGTTGTATTTGGTCAATGTGAATACGTTCTGAACGGTAAAAGAAGCTCTTAGCGTTGCCCTGTCATTCATGATCTTTCCAAAATCATAGCTGGCAGATAAGTTGTCCATTTTCACAAAGGTGGCATTCTCTACAAAATAATCTGAGAAATACTGGTTGTTCTTAAAGCCGGTTTTCAGGTGGCTCGCTGCTACATTATATAAGTAGGGCTGTGAGTTGGTCGTAAAGGCGGCCGAAGACGCCCTGTTATTATTTACATATCCACCGATATTACTCCTGATCAATGTTGAAAATGTCCAGTTACCATAATTGATCTGTGTGCTGATACCGAGGAAAAGATCCGGATCTGGATTATTATACCTGTAGTAATCATTGTTATTGATGATCCCGTCTCCGTTCCTGTCTACATATAATCCTTCGATCGGGTTGTTTTTTGAATCGTAGACCTGCTGTAACACGAAAAATGAAGACCTGGGAAATCCTACCGTATGTATCTGTATAGTATTACCTACCCCACCTTCAATTCCGCCTGTAAGAACGCCCTGATAAGCGGGATCATTGACGAGAGTCAGTTTGGTAATCTCATTTTTATTATAGGTAAGGTTAAAACCGAGGTCCCATGTAAGTTTTCTTTTCTTAACTACAATTGCATTCAATGAGAATTCGATGCCTTCGTTCTCCATATTTCCTACATTGGTCACTAATTCATTAGTGAAATTGGTACCTGCAGGTACGGGGATCAAACTAAGAAGATCTTTTGTTTTCTTACGGTAAATGTCAATGCTTCCGTTCAATCTTCCTTTCAGGAAACCGAAATCAAGTCCCAGGTTATAGCTGGTCGTTTCTTCCCATTTAAGATTATAGTCATAACCTACCGGCCTGTAAACAGTATAGTAAGTATTGCCAAACTGGTATTGTGCTGTATTGGTTCCTATTGTATAACGGGCAATATATGGATAAGGATCAGCGGTTATATCCTGTTGCCCTGTTACACCATACCCAAATCTCAGTTTAAGATTAGATATCACATTCGATTTTTTAAATCCTTTTTCTTCTGACATTACCCAGGCAACGGATACTCCGGGAAATGTTTTCCAGCGGTTATCAGGATTGAAACGTGAAGAACCATCACGACGGACATTGAATGTAAGAAGATATTTCCCCATCAGTGAATAGCGAAAACGTCCGTAGAATGATATCAATGTATTTTCTTCCTCGAGTTGGTTTGCTCTGCGGGTATTGAATATAATACCATTCTTTCCGTAAGAAACATAATTGAACTGGGGAGCTTCTGTCAGAAAATCCTGGTAACCATAACCTGCCATCAGGTCAATATTACTTCTGAGCGATTTAATATCTTTTGTATAATTAATATATGCATCCAGCAGTTTGTTCGTTTTATCCTGGTCATATTTATTGGCAAGGCCACTTGTTTGAGAACCCACATCACCATTCAAATAAGACTGTCCTGCAGAATCAGGTACACTGATCGTTCCTTCTCCGTGTGATTTATCAAAACCAGCGTTGATATTAAAACGCAGATCAGGTAAAAAATGAAGTTTATAATCGAGCTGGATATTTCCTATCAACCTGTTTACGTCGCTTTCATCTTTTCTGAGTTCCAATAAAGCCACGGGATTACGTGGTGCCAGGTTAAAAGGCTGGTTATTCTGCATCCATTCGAAATAACCACCAAACCTGCCGGTAGTATTATGAACAGATTGTGTGGGATCGAATGCTGCAGCAGCACCGATAGCACCCTCATTCGCAAATCTTGTATGAGTTTTCGCTGCGCGGAAATTAATGTCAACCTTCAAATGATTTTTAAACAAAGTGGGAGAAAGATTTACCGAACCGGAGAAGCGGGAAAGCTTTCCTGTTTTGAGTATCCCGGACTGGTTTAAATAACCTAAAGAAACACGATAAGGTAATTTATCAATACCCCCGCTCAGGCTGATATTGTTGTCCGTTCCAAATGCGGTTTGATAAATCTCATCCTGCCAGTCTGTATTAGCTGTTCCCAATAAAGCATTCTGCCCGGCGTTTCCTTTAGTGCTTATCATGTTCTTGAATTCATCAACGGACAGCACATCAAATTTTTTAGCTACCGTGTACACCGAATTCAGTGTGCTGAAGTTGACCCGTACTTTTCCGGATTTGCCTTTCTTGGTAGTTATAAGTATCACACCATTGGAAGCCCTGTTACCATATATAGCAGTAGCAGAAGCATCTTTCAATATTGTGAAGGACTCAATGTCATTAGGGTTGATCAGGCTTAGTGGATTGGCAGCGCCAGATATTCCATTATTATCTAACGGAACATTATCAACAACGATCAGCGGTGCATTCGAAGCGCTGAGTGAAGCGCCACCGCGGATCAATATTCTTGAACCCGCGCCGGGAGCTCCGCTGGGTGCAGTGATCTGTACACCGGCAACTTTTCCATTGATAAGTCCTTCGGGTGTAGTGATAGGTCCTTTTGTAAAATCTTTTGAAGTGATAGTGGTAACGGCACTGGTAAGATCTTTTTTTCTTACGCTGCCATAACCGGTTACTACAACTTCATTCAATGTTGCATTTACTACTACTAAAGAAACATCAACAGATGTTTTTCCTTCAACAGATACTTCTTGCGTAGCAAAACCAACCGATGATATGACCAGCGTGGTTGAACCGGAAGGAACAGTGATACTAAAAGAACCATCGGCGGATGTTTGTACAATTGTCCTGGTTCCTTTTACAGAAACCGTAGCACCTGCCACAGGGTCTTTTGAATCGGTAACCTTCCCGGTAACCTTTGTTTGTGCAAAAGAAATTTGAGTTACCAGCAGCAGCATTACCACACTAACTGCCCGGAGAATTTTTTTCAGAGACATAAGCAATCATTAAGTGTTTTAGCAAATCATTTTTGATACACATTTTTCTTAACAGGATACTGAATGTGTATTAAGCACACAACGTTAATACAATTTTAACTTTGCAAAAAATTTATTTTTCGATTCCCGCAAAAAACCGCAAAATTTTTTTGAACAACCCATTTTTTAAGCCCTAAAGGACGGAGTTACGCTATTGCTTAAAGCGTCAGCTGTTTTACCGGGCCGATCTTTTTCCGGACAGCTTTTTTCCTGAATTCGGGTTTGAGCTTGTATAATTTTCCCGGGCGGTGAGGTACATCATTTTCCATTTCATCAATATCGACCAGCCAATCTTTGATCGACATTTTCTTTCTGAAATTGCGGCGATCCAATTCAACTCCGAGTATAGCTTCATAGAGTTCCTGTAATTCCCTGAGTGAGAATTTTTCCGGCAGCAGGTTAAATACAATGGGAAAATCCATTACCTGTTGCTGCAGGCGGATGAGTGAAGTATCTAAAATTATCTTATGATCGAATGCGAGTTTCCTGATCTCATTGACAGGTTGCCAGGAAAGTTCATTATGACTTAATTGAAGTTTATGATGCTTTATATCGATCAGCGAATAATAAGCAATAGTAATCACACGACCGGACGGGTGACGGTCAACGCTTCCAAAAGCCTGCACCTGTTCCAGGTAAACATCATCCATACCTGTTCTTTCTTTCAATACACGGTAAGAAGCTGACTCGATATCTTCATCCGGTTTTACCAGGTCGCCGAGCAATGAATACAATCCTTCGAATTCTTTGAAATCGGATTTTATCAGCAGCACTTTTAATTCTTTATCATCATAACCGAAGATGACACAGTCGACCGAAATGGCAATATTGAAATAATCAAGGTGGGTTATCTTTTCGATCTCGGCCGTCTTCATCCGCATTTCTCTTTCTGTCATAAAAACTTTTTTCCGGGTTATTGAATGATCATTTTAACAGTTACTGTTTTGCTGGATGCGTTTATCCTTATCAAATAAGTACCCGAAGTTAATCTTGAAATTTTATCCTGCAGTGTCAAAATGTTTTTTCCTTTTGTCAAAACTCCTTTGAATATCGTATTCACCCATTGTCCCATTTCATTGATCACAGTTATCTCTGCTGTTCCCGTTCTCGCCGCATTTATTTCCAAAACAGAATTGGATACAGGGTTTGGATATATCGACGCTTTCCAATCATTATCAGTGGTAGTTCCCGTAACTGCGGTCACCACCGCATTAATAAGGTTCCTGTTCAGGTACACATGATATTCGCCCGGCTGCAATGTAATATTTTGTGCAGCGCCGGTTGCTGTAATTGTTCCGCCATTCAGGTAATCATACCAGGTGCCTGCCGATGGAAAAGTAAGCGTTCCGCTCTGCGCTGTAACTTCAAAATTCCCCACGACAACCATCATCGATGAATCGGTGGCACTCCGCACTGTTAACCATTTGAATGCGCCGCCCATATTGCGGGTGATGGTTGTATTGTTGGCAATAAATACATCTTTATACCAGCCATGTGCCCTTAACTTCAATACGCCTGCATAAATATCATGCACTCTTTTTCGCTGAACTTGTTGCAGGTAATCCCAAACAATTGGTTTGGCAGTAAGCCTGCAGGAATCATTGACCGATCCGCTCAAGCAACGATTGATAGAATGATCGAATCCTAATTCGCCGAATTCCCAGATCATCTTTGGCCCGGGCATCGTTAACAAAAAGGTGGCTGACATTTCAGAACGTTTCAATGCCGTATTCAGATCTCTTACATTATGCGATGCATTCGATGTATTACCAAATTGCAGGTTCTTATACATGATCCTTTCTTCATCATGACTTTCCATATAACCTACCAGGTGAGGATTGTTCCAGCTTCTAACATTATAAAGAAGATGATCAAAGTTTGAATTACCAACAAATCCCATTGTTGCTTCCTGGAAATTAAAAGCAGCATTTCCCCATAACATCATTCCATAATTAGATAATTCTGTTTCTTCTGTATTATCGGCAAAATGTTCCAGTATGCAATAAGTACCCGGAGATTTTAATTGCATAGTATCATAATATCTTTTCCAGATAGCTACCCTGTCTGCATGATAAGAAGCGATACATGCTTCATTGCTTGTACTGCCACCGCATTGGGCATTTTGAGTAAATCCTTTTGAAAGATCCCAGCGAAAACCATCCAGTTTGAATTCAGTTAACCAATGTTCAATTACACGGCCCGTAAAATTTCTGGTGGGAAGGCTTTCATGGTTAAAATCATTGAATACATTATAAGGATGCGTAGCCGAAACATTGAACCATGGATTGTTAGCAGCAGGCTGATTGGTACTGCTGTTCCAGTATAAAGCTGCGAGCGGACAAGAACCTGTTGCATGATTCATTACAATATCCATGATAACGGCAATGCCTTTGCTATGACAGGAATCAATAAATCTTTTCAATGCATTTTTGGGTCCAAACCATTTATCGGAAGCAAAAAAGTAATTCGGATCATAGCCCCAGGATCCCTGGTAATCGGCATCATGAAAAGGCATGATCTCGATAGCATTTATGCCCAGTGTCTTTAAATAATTCAAGGTATCTCTTAATGTGTTCCAGTCATGCGCTAATAGGAAATCTCTCATCAGCAATTCATACACAACAAGGTTTCTTTTATCCGGTCTTGAAAAACTATTGTTGGTCCAGGTATAACCCGGTGCATTGGTTTGTACAATACTTACAATACCGCTTTGTCCCGCCGGGTAAGTTTTTAAAGCGGGATAAGTTGCAGCGCTGATGTTCGGATCATTAAAAGGATCCAATACTTTTTCTGCATAAGGCTCTCCTATTTTCAAGGTTCCATCCACTAAATATTGAAAAGCATATTCCGTTCCGGCGGTCAATCCTGTTATTTTAAGCCACCAGTAATTTCCATCCGGTGTTTTATTCATTACATAACCGGCCTGCTCTATCCAATTACTTCCGGGAAATTCTCCAATAACAGAGACCCTGCTTTTGCCCGGTGCATATAATACCAGTGTGACCTCTGTATTATTAGCACTATAGTTGATCCCGTCCCTTACTCCTGCAGGAAGTGGTGCAATAGTTACCGAAGGAGAAACAAAGAACCGGAGTGTATCGCTTTTGTTATCTGTAAGAGTTGTTGCATCCAGTATTATTTCTGTATTGCCCGATGTTGTTAATGTTGGGTTGGCAGAAATGGTAGTTACATTATTTGCAGATTGTATCAGCGTACCATTCAGCCACAATCTCATGTTGGATGAAAGATGGGCAATGCCTGTTAAATTGATATTATCGCCAACATTCTTGCTGATAGGTTCGGGGATCGCATTATAATGTGGTTGATAAGGAGGAACAGAAAAACGGGTAGCCAATGCAGTTGTGTAAACGGGGATATACATATCGCTTCCGTCTGTGTTACGCTGCGCTGCCGAACCCGAACCATTTCGAAAAAGTATTGCAATTCTTTTTATCCCGACACCCGGCGTAACGCCAAAAAAACTCCTGATACTTCCGGGAATCGTATAGGTCCATTTATTGCCGCCGATATAAGTTGCCTGTGCTGCTGCCGGTGTTGTAGCCCAGGTGAATTTTGAATAATGCCAGTTGGAAGGACCTGTACTCGAATCGGTGATCAATCCTATATGAACATATACATCCGAAGTGGGAGAATAACCATTCAATCCCTGGTTGCCTTTTGTAGCATCCATTGTTATAACAATAGGATCGGTATCCTTTGCAAAGTCGGGCGTCCAGGTAAGTAGTTGGGCGGGTGCTGAGATCACAATTCCTGCAATCGCTATTATCAGCGTATAGATCTTTTTCATAGCAAGCCGTTTGATTTTTGAGAAACAGTATTTCGAAGATAATGAATATGTACTTACGACACATTGATTTTTTTCGCTTCCTGCGATCATCTTTTGCCCGTTTGCGGTTAAATATTTCAAACTGAACACGGTAGTCTTTATTTTTTCAACAGAGAAGCTAACTTTACTGCCATGTATTCAAAGGAAACAACGAAGGAACTTCAAAAGGCAACCACTGAGCTGGTCAAAAAAGAAAAAGCCGGGTCGGTAACTAAAAAAGATGTTGAGCAACTGAGAGACATACTCCGTTACCACGAGTATCGTTATTATATATTAAATGATCCGCTCGTTTCCGATTATGAATACGACCAGTTGTATAAAGCGCTGGAAAAAATTGAAGCTGAAGATCCTAACCTGGTCACCGGCGACTCTCCTACCCAACGTGTAGCAAAAGGATTGACCAAAGATTTTCCGACGGCCCCGCATCTTGTTCCTATGTTATCGCTTAATAACTCTTACAACAGCGATGACCTTACCGACTTTGACAGAAAAGCAAGAGAACTGACAGGTTTAAAAGAAATTGAATATTGTGTTGAACCAAAATTTGATGGCGGAAGTATCTCTCTTATTTATGAAAACGACCTGCTTGCCCGCGGTGCTACAAGAGGCGATGGTGTAGAAGGCGATGAAGTGACGACCAATATCAAACAGATACGTTCCATTCCTTTATCGGCAAAATTTTCTGCTTATGGATTGCAACAGGTGGAAATAAGAGGAGAAGTGCTGATCAACAAAACGAATTTCAAAAAGTACAATGAAAAAATAATGGAAGAAGGAATGCCGCCATTGGCTAATCCAAGAAATGCTGCGGCCGGTACTTTACGGATAAAAGATCCCAAAGAAGTTTCCAAAAGAAACCTTGAAGCTTTTGTTTATCATGTCAGTTATTATTCTTTGATCAAAGGAAAAAAAGTTCCGGAGGAATTGACGAATCATTCCGATTCATTGAAAATGCTTTGGGACCTTGGCTTTCGCAGTCCCGAAAAAGAAAAGAAAATTTTTAAAGGTATCGATGCCGTTATAAAATATTGTAATGGCTTTGAAGAAAAAAGAGATGATCTGCCTTACGAGATCGATGGCATGGTGATCAAGGTAAATGATTTTGCATTGCAGGATAAAATGGGAATGACATCGCATCATCCCCGCTGGGCCATTGCATATAAATTCAAAGCAAGACAGGGAACGAGTAAATTATTGGATGTAGAATACCAGGTAGGAAGAACCGGTGCTGTAACCCCGGTTGCAAAACTGGAACCGGTGGGAGTTGGCGGCGTTACCGTCAGCAGTATCTCTATTCATAATGAAGAATACATCAGGGAAAAAGACCTGCGCATCGGCGATGCGATATTAATTGAAAGAGCCGGTGATGTGATACCGCAAATTGTAAGATCGTTGACCGATGCAAGGACGGGTAAGGAAAAGAAAATTGTTTTTCCTAAGACCTGCCCGGTATGCGACAGTAAATTATTCAAAGAAGAAGGTGAAGCCGTATGGCGTTGTATAAATATTGAATGCCCGGCGCAGGCTGTTGAACGCATCATTCATTTTGTCAGCAAGGATGCAATGGATATCCGCGGCTTCGGCGATGCCAATGTTAGAAAATTTTATAAGCTGGGATTATTAAAAGATATCCCCGGTATCTATACACTTGATTTTAAAAAGATCGGCGAAGAAGAAGGGTTTGGACAAAAATCAATTGACAATTTACAATTAGCAATTAGCCATTCGAAAAAACAACCCCTGCATCGTTTGATCTATGCATTGGGTATCCGTTTTGTTGGAGAAACGACGGCTAAAACATTGGCGCAAGCCGTCAATCATTTATTGGATCTCAAAAAAATATCGCTGGAAGATCTGCAAAACCTGGAAGATGTAGGTCCTAAAGTAGCGGGAAGTATTTATCATTTCTTCAGTAATAAAGACAATATACAAATGCTTGAGCAGCTGGAAAAACTGGGATTGCAATTAAAGAATCAAAAGAAAGAAATGGCTTCATCGGGCAATTTAAAGGAACAAACGTTTTTATTCACGGGTACATTACCCACTTTAAAACGTAATGAAGCGGAAGCAATGGTGGAAGAAAACGGGGGTCAAATACTCGGTGGCGTAAGCGCTAAATTAAACTACCTCGTTGTCGGTGAAGATGCCGGCAGTAAACTTGACAAGGCAAAAAAATTAAATACTGTAAAGATCATATCGGAAGAAGAGTTTCTAAAACTTATCGGTAAAAAATAACATGTGTTTTTCTTTACCACTTACAAAAAATATTATTGGCATTCGCTCCAACTTGTCTAACTTACAAGTAATCACTAACTGCTCCTGATAACCTTCCTCGTACCACTGTTATTAGCTGCAACCTGTCCCTGGCTAACATAATTTTTATGATAAAAAAATTAGCCGGTGAAATCTGGAAGCCGCTTAGTTTTTCCGGATGGAGGCATCTCCGAAACAGATATGCAGTGTCCAGCAATGGACGCATCGCCAGCTATAAAAAAAATGTATTGGAAGACGGCAAACTATTAAGTGGTTCATTGACGACCGGCTATCGTACATTGAATTTGCATCGTCCCAATAATAAAGGCACATTGTACATTCATCGTGAAATGGCCAAGCTGTTTTTGAAAAAAAATTCTCCCGCTCATAAATATGTAATTCACCGTAACCACAATAAACTGGATAATAATATCAGGAATCTCAAATGGGCCAACCTGGAACAAATGATCGGCCACCAGCAAAGCAGCCCCGCCAAGATGGCTTATAAAGAAAAACAAGCGAATAAAACGGAAGGATTAAAATTGACAGCTGCCCAGGTAAAAAAGATCAAAGTAATTCTCAACAGTAAAAAAAGAAATATAACGATCCGGAAACTCGCCGGGAATTATGGTGTAAGCGAGATGACCATCTATCGTATAAAAAGTGGTGAAAATTGGGCGAGGATATAAAAAGTCGTGAGTCATGAGTCTTTAAAGCGGAGTCTTGGAAAGCTTTGCTAATTTTATCCTCCCTAATTCCTGTATTATGCTTCAACGATCGCTCAGCATCGCTTTACCTGTTATTATTTTTTTTACATTAACGACAACTGCACAGCAACCCCGCAATATTGTTTTTGAAGGAGCAGGCATCCGGGGCATTGCTTATTGCGGAACCTTGCAAAGGATGGAAGAGAATAACTGGCTTCAACATGTTCAAAGAGTGGGAGGTACTTCGGCCGGTGCTGTTACTGCATTGACCGTCGCTTTGGGATATAGCAGCGAAGAGATCAAAAATTTGATCGCAGGCACTGCTTTTAAAAAATTAAACGACGGTAAATTTATTTTTGTTGGCGGCATCAACCGGATGAATAAATATTTTGGCTGGTACAGGAATAAAAAAACAGATGAATGGCTGAGCAGGATCATCGGGATCAAAACCGGCGATGCAGACATTACATTCAAACAACTAAAAGAAAAAGGATTTAAAGAGTTATATGTTACCGGCACCTGCCTCAACAAACAGCAACTCATTATTTTTTCGCATGAAACATATCCTCATATGAAGATCAGGGATGCGGTAAGAATCTCTATGAGCATTCCTCTTTATTTTGAAGCTACTTTTATTGATAATAAAGGAAACAGTTTTTATCATCCTAAAGACAAAACGGGTTTGGATGTGATGGTCGATGGAGGTATTACCGGTAATTTTCCTATCAGGATATTTGACAGCACAAAATATATTGACCACAATGTATCGGCCAACCGGTTTATCATTAATAAAGAAACGATCGGTTTGCGTATCGACACCGATGAACAGATCAGCAAAGACAAGAATAATGAAAATGGCCTGGCGGCGTTCGATGTCAATTCCCTGAAAGGATATTTGTCTGCCTTCTACAATATCATCATTGAAAATCTCAACCGGCAAACACTTACCAGGGATGACTGGGCAAGAACGATCTCCATCAGCAATGCTGCTATTGCGCCGCGAATAAGAAAAATGAAAAAAGAAGAAATTACATTGCTGATCGATAATGGCATCGATGGCTTCAACCGGTTCACAAAAAAATAGAAAATTTTATGCTGCAATCATCGACCATTAAATTCGTAAAGGATCTTACAAAGAATAATAACAAACCCTGGTTCGAAAAGAACCGCAAAGTGTATGAAGCCGCCAAAGCGGATTTTGCTTCTTTTATTCAAGAGGTGATCGACAAGCACAGCAAAAGCGATCCTACGATAAAATCTATTGTTGCGAAGGATTGTATGTTTCGCATCAATCGTGATGTTCGTTTTTCAAAAGATAAGTCGCCGTACAAAACAAATATGGGAGCTTATATCAACCGCGGAGGTAAAAAATCTTTGTTTGCCGGTTATTATTTTCATTGTGAACCGGGCCGCTGTTTTACCGGCGGTGGGTTATGGATGCCGATGCCCCCGGAATTAAGCAAAGTAAGACAGGAGATCGATTACAATTTTGCCGATCTTAAAAAAATAATCAACGCAAAAAAGTTCAAGTCCGTTTATAAAGATCTTTCCCGAGATGCGGAGTATGTCCTTAGCCGTGTTCCTAAAGGTTATGAAGCAAATAATCCTGCGGCCGAATATTTAAAACTGAAAAGTTTTGTTGCACTTGTTTCGCTGAAGGACAGTGATCTTACATCAAAAGATCTTGTAAAAAAAACAGTGACAGCTTTTGAAGCATTGCAACCATTGCTGGAATTTATCAATGAAGCAATTTCCTAGATCTTTATAGTGCCCGAGCTTGCTTCAAAATTTATTGAGGTTAATGCTCTGCAAGATCTTTTTAATTCAACCCAATAAATTTTTCGCAAGTAAATACTCGGCTATTTGTACAGCATTGGTGGCTGCACCTTTTCGTAAATTATCCGAAACGATCCACATGTTGAGTGTATTAGCCTGTGACTCGTCCCTGCGCAATCTGCCAACAAACACTTCATCTTTTTCATGTGCATCCATTGGCATCGGGTATTGCTGGGCAGTTGGATCATCCACTACTATTATTCCGGGAGCGGATCGCAATAATGATCTTACATCATTCAATTCAAAATCTTTTTTAAATTCCACATTTACGCTTTCGCTATGCCCGCCCATGACAGGTATCCTTACCGTTGTAGCCGTTACTTTGATCGAATCATCCCGCATGATCTTACAGGTCTCTTTCACCATTTTCATTTCTTCCTTTGTATAACCATTTTCTAAGAACACATCTATCTGCGGTATAACATTCAGGTCGATAGGATATTTATAAGCCATTTCTCCTTCGATGCCCAGTCTTTCATTCATTAATTGTGTGACCGCTTTTACACCCGTGCCGGTCACACTTTGATAGGTACTCACCACTACTCTTTTGATCCCATATTTTTTATGCAATGGATCTAATGCGACTACCATTTGAATAGTGGAACAATTGGGATTGGCAATGATCTTATCGTTTGCGGTCAATATATCCGCATTGACCTCCGGCACGACAAGGGGTTTACCCGGATCCATTCTCCATGCAGAAGAATTATCGATAACAGTAATGCCTGCTGCAGCAAATTTTGGCGCCCATTCTAATGAAGTGCTGCCGCCGGCAGAAAAAATTGCTACGGCTGGTTTCAATGCGATCGCATTGATCATGCTCACCACTTTATATTTCTTTCCTTTGAATTCAACTTCTTTGCCAACCGATCTTTCAGAAGCTACAGGTATCATTTCCGTGACGGGAAAATTTCTTTCGGCTAATACCTGGAGCATTTTAGAGCCTACTAAACCTGTGGCACCAACAACTGCAACTTTCATTTTGATTTTTAGTTTTTCGTTTTTAATTATTGTCAGACGGAGACCATCAGACAAAAAAAGCCTTCCCGGTTAAGGAAGGCCTGCTGAATTTTATGTTATAACACACATTACGCTGCAAACCTTCCATCAGGAATGTTTCTTATTGCGTTTTGTATGTTTTATTATTTGCATCTGCCGCAAAAATAGGCGACAGATCGAAAACGTCAAAGTTTTATTTAATAGCTCTGCCGTTAAATGAGACCACTGAAAAGCTGCCGTCAATATTACTTTTAATAACTACTTTCTTATCAAAAAGACCTGTATCAACCGGCTTGTACTGAACTGTTAACAAGCAGGAATCTCCGGGCGGAATATTCTTTTTTGTTATAGCAGGCACTGTACAATCGCAGGATGAAGAGGCAGTATCAATGATAAGAACTGCATTTCCTTTGTTGATCAATCTATATAAGATGATATAAGTAGAATCAAATTTTATTTTATCCAGATTGATCTTTTGCGTTGGAATAAACAGCTCCGGTTTTTTGTCTTTGCTTTTGCAAGAGAAAAAGATCAGGGCCGAAACTATTATGGAAAGAAATATCTTATTCATTTTTTAACCTGTTGATTATTCTTTTTGCGTTGCCAATGAAAATATTCCAGTCGGTATTTAGATAACCCGCATACCGGCACTTATAGTTTTTATCCATTACAAAAACCAGGGGAACTCCATCTCCCACCATATCTTCATATTCGCCCTCTCTCAGAAAATACATTTTCTCAAACGAATACTTATCATTTATCTGTGTTGGTTTTATTCCCTTATCACTTTTCAAAGGATAATTCAATGAAACGATCTTCACAGAGCTATCCGCTTTATATTGATCATAGAGTTTTTGTAGTTCCGGAAACTCTTTGATACACCAATAACAGGCACTGTGCCAGGCATCGAACAAAACCACCTTACCTTTTAATTCTTCGATAGGGATTTTATTATTGTTTCCGTCTACAAGCATGATATTTTCCAGGTTATATTTTTCTGTATCCCATCTTGAAGTATGATATGAAAAGTAATTAGGGTAAATAAAAAAATATTCTAAAAAAGCAAGGAGTACCAATAATATACTGAAGATTATTAACCTGGCTTTAAACCTGATCAGGAACAATGTAATAACAGATACGATAATGCCACATACCCAAACCGGATAGTTCAAATAATTTTTTGACTGGATACTAAGTGGAATATATAGTAAAAAGAATGGCAAAATAACCAATACGGCAATCCACAGTTTCTTTACAACTTTATCGTAAACAAAATACATCGATGCGGCACTAACAATTGACACAATAGCATTTTGCCAATTCCAGCCTAATGCTCCAGCAAAAATGCAAATGATAAAATGTACCAGGCTTATTAAAACAAGAAGCCAAATTTGTTTCTGTTTCACAACAAATGTTTCAAGTTTGTATTTAATTACTTTAAAGACTAATCATCCGAAATTACAATGATTCCCATCACAACGAAAAAGCCATAAAGTGCCACAACCCGGAAGTTTTTCACGGCATTCTCCTACTCTTTCACAAACTCCGGAAGTAACACCCCATGGGAACTGATATCTCATACATGAATATCCTGATTGACCTGCATGACACCAACATCTTCCCAACGAGCCATCACCCGGTCCATTTCCAATTTCTGGGGGAGCTTCTCTAGAACCAATATTACTCTCCGTTGGATCATATGTCAGATCAAATAATTCCATTGTTGAAAAAATTGTGTTTGCCTTAGGCTGCCAGGCAGGTAAGAAATAATTTTTGAAAACATCTGCGGCTGTGGAATTTTCATCAAAGATTGAAGCTGAAATAGCCGATAATAATTCATTAATTAATTCCACCTTAGGATGTTCATTTGTACTTGTAAACTGATTTTTGGCTGTTAATAAATGATCCCTCCATAATATATATCTTTCATTAGGTGTCATCAGTCCAAACATTTGCTTCCTCGACTCAAAATCATTTTCTGTTCCAAGTCTTGAAAACTGACTATTTGATTTTTTGGAAGGCCCCTGGTCAGAGTAGGTAGATTTTCGGCAGCTAATTATTATTGCCAGCAATGCCGCCAGGCAGATGATTTTAATTTTCATAAAAAAAAGTTTTACCAAACCTAACTCCACTATCATAAAATTAAATGAGATTTTCATCATCATTTTTTGTGATTTTTCCCCGAAAGACTTTCATTATCTTTTCTTAATGAAACTGCTTTGGATCTTACTCCTGTTATCTCCTGTTAGTTTACTTGCACAAAACAGGTATGATGTAGTGATCGGCGAGATCATGGCAGATCAAACCCCGCAAGTTGGTTTACCTAATAATGAATGGCTTGAATTAAAAAATACCACTACATCTCCTGTCAATTTACAAAACTGGAGGATCGGCGATGCAACAGGACAAAGCGGGCCGATGCCTAATTTCATTTTACAACCGGACAGCTTCGTTATTGTTTGCACCGGCAGCGCCGTTGCTGCAATGAGTGCTTTCGGTACAACTATTTCGGTGACGAGTTTTCCTTCACTTGATAATGATGGCGACCAGTTATTTTTAAGAGCGGCGAATGGAAGAACGATCCATGCCGTGAGTTATACTTCGGGCTGGTACCAGAACGAAGTAAAAAAAGATGGCGGCTGGACATTGGAGATGATCGATACTAAAAGCCCTTGTGCCGGTAGTAATAACTGGAAAGCCAGCATAAATGTCGCAGGCGGCACGCCGGGAAAGAAAAATTCCATTGATGCTATCAATACAGATGCAACCGCCCCGCAATTGAAAAGAGCTTATACAACAGATAATGTAACGATCATAGTAGTATATGATGAACCCGTCGATAGTTTGTCCGGGGCAACGCTGGCCAATTATTCTATTGATGGTGGCTTACTACTTACCAGCGCAACAGCTATTGCACCGTTATTTAATCTTGTTCAATTAAAACTCAGTACCCCGATGCAGGCCAACGCTGTTCATACCATTACGGCCAGCAATGTAAAAGATTGTAAAGGCAATACGATCGACGCTGCCAATAAAGCAAAAGTTGGACTTCCTGTTGATGCCGCCGCCGGTGAATGGATCATCAATGAGATCTTATTCAATCCAAGATCAGGCGGTTTTGATTTTGTGGAATTCTATAATAACAGCAATAAAATATTCGATGCTTCCCAATTATATATCGCCAACCGCAATTCAAGCGGGGTGATCAGTTCGATCAAAGTATTGAGCGCAGTTCCATTTTATGTTTTTCCCGGCGACTATATTGTAGAAACAGAAGATGCGGAAAATCTTGCGATGCAATACCTGGTAAAAAACCCGGATAATGTATTAGTGATTTCTTCACCTCCTTCTTTTTCCGATGATGAAGGCGATGTTGTTGCTCTTAATTTCCAGGGAAATGTAGTGGATGAAGTGAAATATAAAGATGACTGGCATTTCAAACTCATCGATAATGATGAAGGAGTTTCATTGGAAAGAATTGACCCGGCCGGTCCATCGCAGGATGAAACGAACTGGCACAGCGCCGCTTCTACTGCGGGCTATGCAACGCCAACGTATAAAAATTCTCAATATAAATTAGTGAACAACATCAATGCTACTATTGAAGTTGTTCCAAAAGTTTTTTCTCCTGATAATGATGGTCATGATGATATTGCAACCATTCAATATGCCGTTACCAAACCCGGCTATATTGCCAATGTAACCATCTTTGATGCAGCCGGAAGACCTGTTCGTGATCTTGTCCGCAATGGAACGCCGGGATTAAAAGGTTACTGGAACTGGGATGGCCTCGATGATAAAGGTTTGAAATTACCGGTTGGTACTTATGTTGTTTTTACAGAGATCTTCACTCTGCAAGGGAAAAAGGAAAAATTCAGGAATGCTATTGTATTAGCAAGAAAGCTTAATTGATTTTTCTAATAAGGAACTCAGACGAGTTCTATCTCAAAAGAAACTAAATCCTTAAACTGCTGTATTCTCTCCGAAATATCTTCCGCTGTAATTTCTTTTAATCTTGTAGGCCCGAATTTTTCTACACAAAAACTTGCCATCGCCGAGCCAACAATGATCCCTCTTTTCATATTTTCAAAAGAGATATCGCCGCTTCTTGCCAAATGCCCGATAAATCCGCCCGCAAATGTATCGCCGGCACCGGTTGGATCGAATACATCTTCTAAAGGAAGCGCCGGTGCAAAGAATACATCCGCACCATGAAATAATAAAGCCCCATGCTCTCCTTTTTTAATGATCAGGTATTTCGGCCCCATTTGCATGATGGCTTTCGCAGCTTTTACCAATGAGAATTGTCCTGTCAGTTGTCTTGCTTCCGCATCATTCACCAATAAAAGATCAACCTGCTTTAATACTTCTTTAAGATCATCCATCGCTATTTCCATCCAGAAATTCATCGTATCCATTACGATCAGTTTGGGTCTTTTTTTCAACTGGCTGATCACACTTATTTGAATAGCGGGAGCCAGATTTCCCAGCATTAAAAATTCAGCGCCCTGGTAACTATCGGGAACTTTCGGTTTAAAATCAGCCAATACATTCAGGTCGGTGATCAGTGTATCACGGCTGTTCATATCCTCATGATAACGGCCGCTCCAGAAAAATGATTTTTTATCTTTTACGATCTCTACTCCCTCAAGCTGTACCCCTCTTCTTTTCAATTCATCCATTTCTTCCTGTGGAAAATCATATCCTATAATAGATATCTGCTGTATAGGTTTTACAAAATTGCCCGCTGCATACGCCACATAGGTAGCCGAGCCGCCGACGATCTTATCTATTTTCCCAAAAGGAGTTTCAATTGCATCAAAGGCCATGGTGCCAACGGTGATCAAAGACATATTTAAAAATTGTAGTTTAAAAAAAGTCGTTAGTCTTTAGTCGTTAGACATTAGCCGGTTTATGGACTAAAGACTAATGACTCACGACTATCGACTACCCTAAAGGCGTGCAAACGTACATGAATTTTGTTATCTGAAAAAAGCAACCTTGTTTCCCCTTATATCCTCCTGTATCTATTGCTATTCTGCGCCGGCAGAAGTAATTTTGAAACAGAATCATCCGTAACATGATCAAACGTTTTATCCTATTCGCCTTTATTATTTTTTCCTTCCGGGAATCTTATGCCCAGTTCGATACTGTTTTTGCCAAAACCAATATGCGGCATTGTGCCGACAGTATGGCCACCGGTTTTAAAACAAAGAACTGGGAACTCTATGTCCGCTATGTTTATCCTACTATGATCGGATCAATGGGCGGTAAGGCCGAGATGATAAAATTCATGGACAGTACTTTTATAGCCGTACCGGGATCAGCCTGGAAGGAATATAAAGCCGGTAAGATCTTACAGATAATAAAAACGGCCGGCGATCTGCAGGCAGTTATAGAATTAATATCGGTACTCGAATGGCAGGGACAACGCATCACTACTGTTACACATATGGTTGGTGATTCATGGGATGGTGGTTTATTCTGGAGATTTTTTGACTCCGAAGGCGATATGGCCACTGCCAAACTCCTCAAGCCCGATCTCAGCGACCTGATCATCATTCCGGAAAAAAAGGAAAAAGCAGAGGAGATGCCAGTGAAAAAGAATAACTAAACTTAGTTTTTCTCGTTTCTGGTTTCTCGTTTCTGGTTTCTCGTTATCGTGCTATTGTAAGTGACTTTACGAACGAAAACGACCCAACGTGAAACCAGAAACGAGAAACCTGAAACGTTCTTCGTTATCTTTGAGCATGGCCGCAACAAAAAGAAAAAAAGCTTCCAAAAAAGACCTGATCACAAGAAAAGCATCGGCGATGTTCCGGGAAAAAGGTTTTCCGGCAGCATCGATGCGTGACCTGGCCGATGTAGTAGGACTGGAAGCGGCGAGTCTTTATAATCATATCAAATCAAAATCGGAGATCTTACAGGAGATCATTTTCCGCATAGCGAATGATTGCAATGTTCATTTGGAAAGCCTGGAAGGGAACGGGATGAACAACATTAATAAGATCGAATCGCTGATCCGTTTTCACGTACAGATGATGCTGACCCGTTTTGATGATTATTGTGTGATGATCAATGAATGGATACATCTTACAGAACCTTACCTGACAACTTTTACCACGCAGCGCCGCAACTATGTTCAAAAAATGGAATCTATTATTGAAGAAGGTGTCAGCAATAAAGAAATGAGACCGGTAATGCCTTATGTTGCTATGCTTACCATTCTTTCTTCTGTACGTGGACTGGAATTCTGGCATCGCAGCGCCAAAAAAATATCGACACAGGTAATAGAAGATAATATGGTGAATTACCTGATCAATGGCCTGTCTGCCGGAAAACGGCCTGCTTCGGAAAAAAAAGAGAAATGATGGAAACACATAGGTACATAGAATGCAATAGAAAATACACACATAGGAAAATTCTATGTCATTGTGTTTTTCTATGATCTATATGTGTTAAAAAAACAGAAATTCATTTATGTCAATCCATTTTCACCCGCTTACAATAAAAGAGATCAAAAAAGAAACGCCGGATTGTGTTTCCGTTCAATTTGATATTCCTGAAAATCTAAAAAAGAATTTTTCATTTCATCATGGACAAAGTTTGACCATGCGGGCCACGATCAATGGAGAAGAAATACGAAGGACCTATTCATTGTGCAGTTCGCCCCTGGATGATCAATGGAGAGTGGCGATCAAAAAAGTGGATGGCGGCTTATTTTCTTCTTTTGCCAACGATACATTGAGAAGAGGCGATGTGGTTGAAGTGATGGAGCCTGTTGGAAAATTTTATACCCCGCTCGATCCTGCCAATAAAAAAAATTATCTCGCTTTTGCAGCCGGCAGCGGCATCACACCTGTTCTTTCTATCATCAAAACAACATTGAGAACGGAACCGGGCAGTCATTTTACGTTGGTGTATGGCAACCGCAGCCGCAGTTCTATTATCTTCTTTGAAGAACTGGAAGGATTGAAAAATAAATTCATCGATCGTTTTACTTTCATTAATATCCTCAGCCGTGAACGAACGGAAGCTGCTATCAATTTTGGAAGAATTGATACTGAAAAATTAAATGAGCTTGGCAAACTGATCGACTATTCATCAGTTGACGAGGTTTTTCTTTGCGGACCGGAAGAAATGATCTTCTGTATAAAAAGTTTTTTAGAACAAAAGGGAATGAATGAAAAGAAGATCCATTTTGAATTATTCACTAGTTCGGTTCCGGCAAAGTCAGGGGTCACAAGTCAAAGATCAAAAACCGATACAGGGCCTGCGAGTAAAATAACGGTGAAAGTAGATGGCCGGAGTTTTGAATTCGATCTGCCATTGAACAGCGATATTTCTATTCTTGATGCCGCATTAAAAGAAGGCGCCGATCTTCCTTATGCCTGCAAAGGCGGTATGTGCTGCACCTGCAAAGCCAAATTGGCGGAAGGTGAAGTAATGATGGATGTTCATTGGGGATTGGAAGAAGAAGAAATTGAAAAAGGATATATTCTTACCTGCCAGGCGCATCCGAAAACGGAAAGGGTGTCTGTTGATTTTGATATCAAGTAAACAGGGAATTTTGGTATTAGGAATTGGGCAATCAAGTTTTATAGTGTACAATTCCTGGCACCGGCGCTTGCGTACCTATAATAATTATTGTGCATTGAAAAAATGACAAGAACAAAGGAGCCGCGGTGGCAGAAAAAATCTTCTCATAACGATCGATAGTTGTCGATGGCGGGCTGAATTTATTTTTACTCATCACTGTGCAAATAATCCGTTTGGATTAGGGTATTATCAAAAACCTATGCTTAATTTGACCAATGATCCAACGCCTGCGGTTTTGAAAAAATACGCTTACATATTTTTATTACTATTATTCATCCTTCCTGTGCGGATGAATGCCCAGTCGATAAACCGCTACAATACTTTTAGCTATAATGTGAATGAGGGATTGCTCCAAAGCACGATGGGGCAATTGGCAATAGATAAAAATAATTTTTGCTGGATATCTTTTCCCAACGGCATCCAGCAATTTGACGGGAATAATTTTCGTACGGTAAAAGTTCAACCCGGATTACCGGATGATAAATATGTAAAATTCTTCAGTTGCAATAATGGCGACCTGCTGATCAGTCATTCACAGGGCATATCCAAATACGAGATCGGAAAAAATAGTTTTACACTGGTATATAAACAAAATCCGGCGCTGCAAAAACCTGCTTTCTTCATTGGTGAAGATGAGGGCATCATTTATTTCTATGATGAAGCGGCGACGATCAGCGGTATGGAATGCGGATCTTTTAAAATAACGAGTTCCGTAAAAACAGGATTCCCGGTCTATAGCTTTGAAAGTATAAATGCACCGCGGTTCAGTGACAATATCCTGGATCATAAGATCGCATTCTGGATGAAAAAAAATATATGCATTTGGGATCTGCCTAACAAAAAATTGCTGTATCAATCGCCACCCTTACCCAACACATCGCCCTTTTTACTGCGCCTGCTGCCGCAGGGAAAAATTCTCTATTATAATTATATTGATAATGATGCGCTGCAATGCTGGGATATTACAACAGGAACCAGCCAAAAGCTGATGATCGCAGGAAAAGATAAAGAGAAATACCTCTCCCGCTTCATTACGCATCATTGGCAGGATAAATATATTGTTGCTATCAACAACCGTATTTATGAAACAGATTCAACCTTTCTTGTATTGAGATCGGAGTTGGTTAATTTTCAGAACCTGCCGGTGACAACTAATTTCGGCATTGCCGGTATGGTAGAGGATAATTTCGGAAATCTTTATGTGCAGACAATAAATGGAGGTATCAAAAAAATAATCCGCAATAATTATCCCGTCAGGTATTATGGCTCGCTCAATAAAGAAGAGAATATCATAATCGGTGTTTTACCGGATAAAAAGAATAACAGGATATTGGTAGGCACAAGTGAAGCAGGTTTATTCATCTTCGATACCCTGCAGCGGCTAACCCGGCATTTTACAAAACTGCCCAACAATAAATCCAATTTTAGTGTCAATGCGATCACCAAGGATGATCACGGCGATTATCTTTTGTTTGTCTCCGGAGAAAAAAAGATCTGGAAGCTAAGTGCAGACCTTTCAACATTTACAAGCTATCCTGTTTCTTTTTACGACACAACCCCAAGAGGTATCGATTACTTTGGCAGCACGATCTACCGTGGCGATAAAGAAGCGGTTGTTCAATCCATGTACCAGGTTTTCCGGACAGATTTTGAAAGCAATAAAACCACAGCGAAACTCGTCACAGGTGAATACACACTCGGGCGGCTTTGGTTCGATAATAAGATCATCAGTCATGAAAATGATGCATTGATCTTTCTCGACGGACAAACATTCAAACAAATAAAAAAGATCCCCTTTCCGAATACAGGCGGTGTACGTTGTTTTGCAAAAGATGCGGAGAATATTTTGCTGGGCACGAATAAGGGAATATTTAAAATAGATATCAATGGGAAGATACTTTATCAGTGGAATAAAGAGAACGGGCTGCCGGATGATTGCATCTATGCGATCGCCTTTGATAAAGACGGTAATATGTGGTGCAGCAGTAATAAAGGCGTGGCCAGGATCGACAAGAATAACAATATGCTTCAACTCACTAAAGAAGATGGCCTGCAGGAAAATGAATTCAATACCGGAATAGTAGCAACAGCAGAAGATGGCGAACTTTTTTTCGGGGGTATGAATGGTGTCAGCAGTTTTTTTCCTTCTGTCATCAACAGTTTTGATGAGAAAATAAAAATGCTGGTGACCCGCATCCGGGTGAATAATAATGATATTCAAACCGATTCGGCGCTATGGAATATCGACAAACTAAAACTTCATTATAACCAGAACTCGCTTTCATTCGATTTTGTAGCGATGGCCAACAACAATCCTGCTCAATATATTTACCAGTATAGAATGCTGGGCATCGATAAAGAATGGACCCAGAATTCGGGAATGCAAACCGTCCGTTATTCGCTTCCCCCGGGAAAATATACTTTCCAGTTATATGCCTCCCGTTCATTTGATAAGGATGCAAAGCCCATGAAAGAAATGCGGATCATCATACAACCTCCTTTCTGGAAAGCCTGGTGGTTCCTTACTGCACTGGCCGCTGCACTTATTTTATTGCTTACTTACGCCATCAACCAGCGCAATAAAAGAAAATATGCAAAGAAACTGCAGCAACTGGAGAATGAAAGAGAGATAAAAGCGGAACGTGAACGTATTTCAAAAGACCTGCACGATAGTTTGGGCGCTTATGCAAATGCTGTTCTATATAATACCGATCAACTGGAAAAAGAAAGAACAGAACAAAAGAGAAGCGAGCTGATGAGCGATCTGAAATTCGCTTCAAAAGGTATCATCACTTCATTGCGGGAAACAGTATGGGCTTTGAAAAAGGAAAGCTATACTGCCGAAGAATGTATCCTGCGTATCCGGAATTTCATTCAGCCTTTTACCCGCTATTATGAACATATTCATTTCAAGGTAACCGGTGAAGCACCCGCTGGTATGATATTACATTATACCAAAGCATTGAACATGGTAAGGATCGTACAGGAAGCCGTTTCAAATAGTATCAAACATGCCGGTGCGTCGGAAATAACCATATCGAGTTTCCCGGAAGAAAATACATGGAAGCTCGTGATCGCCGATGACGGAAAAGGATTTGACCAGGTCATCGACAAAGAAACAGAGGAAGGAAATGGCCTTAGTCATATGAAACACCGTGCTGCAGATTCAGGATTCAAATTTGATATCACTACCGGTAATTCCGGTACGATCATAACGATCATTGTATAATTATGTCAATCCAGATCGCCATTGTAGATGATAATGCCAGCAACCGGCATATTTTGAAAGATAAACTCCTGCATACACCGGTCAAAATTGTATTGGCTGCAGAGAATGGAAAAGATTTCCTGGAAAAGATGAAGGAACTGCCAATTGATAAATTACCCTCTGTCGTATTAATGGATCTTGAAATGCCGGAAATGGATGGTGTAGATGCAGTAGCGGCCGGTTCTTATCTCTATCCCACTGTCAAGTTCGTTATGCTCACCATTTTTGATGACGAAGACAAAATATTCAAAGCGATCAAAGCCGGCGCATTTGGTTACCTGCTCAAAGATGAAAGTGCAGAAAATATCGCCGATACACTTATACAAATGCATGAGAATGGTGTAGGCCCCATCTCGCCGGGTATTGCACACAAGATCCTCCAGTTGGTTCAGAATAATAAGTTCACTCTTGCGCAGAAGCCGGTAGTACCAAAAGAAAAAACGCTTTTCAATCTTACAGAAAGAGAACAGGAAATATTAAAACTGCTCGTACAGGGGTTATTGTATAAAGAGATCGGGAATGAATTGCAGATAAGTGCGAACACCGCAAAAAAACATGTGATGAATATTTACAGCAAACTCCATGTGAACAGCAAGATACAGGCGCTTACCCTGGCGCATGAAAAAGGATTGATATAAGATAGCCGTCCTGTTGCTTTACTTGTTATTTTTATAAAAAACAAGTAATGAAAATATCTGCCTTCCTCCTGCTTACTTTACTTTTTTTTGTTGCCTGCAAAACAAATGACAGCCGCAGCAGCAAAGACAAAGCCCTGGCCAAAGAATGGAAAAAACATCTGCGCCCGGAAAATGATACGCTGAATATAATAAAGCTGGACAAAACATTTGCTCTTGAAAGCAGCGAAGTACAGGGTATCGACCGGGAACGATACAAAGAATTTGATTACTGGAAAGAAATGGATGATAGATTTTTTGAAAGAGAGGGTGAAAAAACATTCAGTAATCCCGATGAAGCCGGTGGTTCCGCCACAACGCTGGAAATTTTTAAAGCAATAAAGAAAGGAGAAACGGAAATTCGTTTTTACAAAAGGCATTATTACAGCAACAGGGATCCGAACGATACAATTCAAGTAAAAGATACCGCTGCTTACCTTTATAGTACTTATAAATTCAGGATCGAATAATTCTTAATTAAACAACATGAAAAAGTTTATTCTCGTTCTGCTTTTTTTTGCATACACGCAACTGACCATTTCTGCCCAAACAGAAACTTCCATCCGCACTCATTACACGGAAGTGAATAAACAAATAGAAGGATCCATTGAACATGGGTTTGAAGGACCCTTATATAATAATCATTGGGAAACAAATAAGAATGGGAAGAGCTGGCCGGCCGTAGGCCTTTATTCAGAGATCACCGATTTCTGGTATGATGACGATCCCAACCATCTTTCCGCTGCCGAAAGAGATCCGAAAAATGTTTTAGTGAAAGTGAACATCAGCCGCAAAGCTTCTCATTATATGACCAATGAAGAGTATTTATATAAAGATGGGAAACTGCTCTTCTATTTCTCCAGCGAAGGCGAAGAAGGTAATGCCTGGGAAACGAGAATTTATTTCAATTCAAAAGGCGTCATGTTCAAAAGCAGTGTGAAAGCGAACGGAAAAGAATTAACAGCCAAAGATCTTACAACGGAAGAATACAAAGACTTCAAGCCAAAACCCGTGACAGTTATGACAAATGGCAAGAAATACCAGGAATTATTTGTGAAAAGTATGTGAGCTTGTCGTTTCTATAGAACGGGCAAACCATCCGATCGTTCAATTGTTTGATGGTTACATTGTTGTTTAACGGACAAACAACAATTCATCAATTTAACCATCTGTCCATTCCTCTTTATTTTAGCTAAATTTGTCCTTTAAATATTCAGCATGTCCCTACAGGATCTTGAAAAAATATTCCAGCAAAGGATCGATGAAGAAACAAAGATCGAACCCAAAGATTGGATGCCGGATGCGTATCGCAAAACCAATATCCGGCAAATAAGCCAGCATGCACACAGCGAGATCGTTGGTATGCTGCCCGAAGGAAATTGGATCAGCGCGGGCCCCTTCCTTAAAAAGAAAAGCTATTCTTATTGCCAAAGTGCAGGATGAAGCCGGTCATGGTTTGTATCTATATTCTGCTGCCGAAACGCTTGGCATGAGCCGTGAAGAAATGATCAACGACCTGCATAGCGGTAAAGCAAAATATTCTTCCATCTTTAATTACCCGACCATAACATGGGCCGATATGGGCGCTATCGGCTGGTTAGTTGATGGCGCTGCAATCATGAACCAGGTAATGCTGACAAGAACTTCCTACGGACCTTATGCAAGAGCGATGGTAAGGATCTGTAAAGAAGAAAGTTTTCATCAGCGGCAGGGATTTGAAACATTACTGATCTTATCACAAGGAAATAAAGAACAAAAAGAAATGTGCCAGGATGCTATCAACCGCTGGTGGTGGCCATCATTGATGATGTTCGGACCCAAAGATTCCGAATCTTCCAACAGCGATCAAAGCATGAAATGGAAGATCAAAAGAAAAAGCAATGATGAACTGCGGCAGAATTTTGTTGACATGATCGCTGAACAGGTAAAGATATTAGGCATGACCTTACCCGATCCTGCATTGAAATGGAATGAACAAACAAAACAATATGATTTTGGTGAGATCGACTGGGATGAATTCTGGAATGTGGTAAAAGGAAACGGCCCCTGCAATAAACAACGGCTGGATGCAAGAAGAAAAGCATGGGAAGAAGGCGAATGGGTAAGAGAAGCAGCCGCGGCTCACGCAGAAAAAAGAACTAAAAAACAAAAAGCCGCCTGATGAAAAAATTATTTGTTATTGCGTTTACTCTTTTTGTTTTTATAGCCTGCACAAACAGCAAGAAAGAAAAACCTGCCGGGAAGGATAAGCGTATTGCTCTTCGTTCTGATACGATCAATGTAGTGACAATGGCCGACACGATGATCATTTATGAAAGTACATGCCGTGGTTGTGCTTACGAACAGTCAACGGATTTTGATGTTCTTGACAGCCTTGGTATCGTAGAACTATACAAAGTGATCACTACCGACAATAATCCCGGCAATGTAGATGGAGGAAGTATCAGCAAAGATCTTATTATCGTTCCCGTCAAACCAGGAGCCACTACTATTAAGGTCATAAAGACATGGAGCCATGACGAAGATTCAACCGTGAACAGCAGTATTCCGCCGGGCGTTAACTTTTATACTATTGATGTACGAAACTAATAGAACATGAATCATTCATTTATCAGAAAATTATATTACGGCGATATCCCCGAAGAAAAAGGCGGTGGAAAAACGGATGCAAAAACATCCGGGCATGATTGGCCGCTCTGGGAAATATTTATCCGCAGTAAGCAGGGTCTTGATCATAAACATGTGGGCAGCCTGCATGCAACCGATGCACAAATGGCGATCGAAAATGCAAGAGATGTTTATACGAGAAGAATGGAAGGCGTGAGATCTGGGTGGTAGAAAGTAAAGACATCACGGCCTCTAACCCGGAAGAAGCCGGTGAATTATATGAACCGGCAATCGATAAGGTTTATCGTCATCCTACATTTTATAATTTACCTGACGAAGTGAATCACATGTAATTAAAAAGTAAAAAATCAAAAATCAAAACCAGCGAACTCTTTTTTGATTTTTGAATTTTGAATTTTGACTTAATGAGCGAACTAATCGATTATACTTTACACCTGGCGGATACTACTTTAATCCTTTCACAAAGAAATGCAGAGTGGTGCGGACATGGTCCTATATTGGAACAGGATATTGCTATCACTAATATTTCACTTGATCTTTTAGGACAATCAAGAAATTTTTATCAATACGCATCGGAACTGATCAACAATTCCGAATTATCGGGACCTAAAACCCCTTCTTCGGAAGGTACTTGAGGAGGCCACCGAAGATTCTTTGGCTTATTTGAGAAAAGAAAGAGAATTCAAAAATCTTTTATTGGTCGAACAACCCAATAGCGATTGGGCGCAAACAATTTTACGGCAATATTTATTCAGCGAGTTCCAGTATTTATTATTCGACAAATTACAAAACAGTAATGACGGGCAACTGGCTGCTATTACTACCAAATCATTAAAAGAGATCGCTTATCATCTTCGCTGGAGCAGCGAATGGGTGATACGTTTAGGAGATGGCACAGCAGAAAGTCATAACCGTATAGTAAAAGCGCTTGATGAATTATGGAGATATACCGGCGAGATGTTCATGCCTGCTGATTATGAAAAAATATCCGGTGTTGATCTTAATAAACTAAAAGGAGATTGGAATAAGAAAGTGAATTCCGTATTTAGTGAAGCTTCTTTGATCCCTCCTTCGGGGGGCGGTGGGGCCGCATTCATGCAAAGCGGCGGTAAAGAAGGAAAACATACCGAACATCTTGGCTATATTCTTACCGAATTACAATACATGCAAAGAACCTATCCGGGGGCACAATGGTGAGGCCCCTAAATCTCCTAAAGGGAACTTTTGGAGTTTGAATATTAAAATGTTCTTTTATAAAAATTGCGAACTGTGCTGAGTGGAGAAAAATTAAATATGCCCGGGTCTTCCAAAGTCCCTTCTTCGGGATCAAGGGCGGCCATCTGGTCGATACTGGAAACAGTAACCGATCCCGAAGTACCTGTACTTACCGTTACGGATCTTGGTATTATAAGAGATGTAAAATTCAATGCTGATGAAATTGAAGTGGTGATCACTCCTACCTATACCGGTTGCCCGGCAATGGATATGATCGCTGCTAATATCAGGATGGCTTTACTGGAGAACGGTTATCAAAAAATAAAGATCAGTTCTGTTTTATCCCCGGCATGGACAACCGACTGGATGAGTGAAGAAGGAAAAAGAAAACTGAAAGAATACGGTATTGCTCCTCCTAATCCAAAACAACAAGTTTGCCGTCAGGAACTTTTTGCCGGTGATGAAGCTGTTCAATGCCCGCATTGCAATTCATGGCATACACACCGCATCAGTGAATTTGGAAGCACGGCCTGCAAAGCATTATACCGATGCGATGATTGCAAAGAGCCATTTGATTATTTCAAATGTCACTAACTTCAGGACGAAAACTCCCGGGTGAAAAACTATCACTAAAAATATTCCTGCTAATTCTTATCACCAGCCTGTTCCAGGATAGACGTGGATTTTTAATGCGCTTTGACACATATAGTCCGTTAAGTATTTTCCTGGTCTCCGAATAAATTCATCGGTACACAGATTATCATGATCTCAATTTTTCAACTTAGGTTTGTTGTTCCAAACAACAAATATGTCTTCTATTCATTTTGAGATCAAAGATGCTATTGGCTTCATTACTTTGAATCGTCCCGATAAACTCAATTCCTTCAACCGGGAAATGGCTTTGCTGATGCAGGATGCACTGGATCTTTGCAAAGACAAAAAGATCCGCTGCGTTTATATTACCGGTGCCGGAAAAGCTTTTAGTGCCGGGCAGGATCTTGCCGAAGCCGCCGATCCTGGTGGACCGGGTATAAAAAGGATTTTGAGCGAACATTATAATCCTATCGTAACAAGAATAAGAAAACTGGAAAAACCTGTTATTGCTGCGATCAATGGAGTAGCTGCCGGCGCCGGCGCCAATATGGCTTTCTGCTGTGATATTGCCGTGGCTGCAGAATCTGTTTCATTTATACAGGCATTCAGCAAAATTGGTTTGATACCGGATACCGGCGGCACTTTTATTTTACCAAGATTGATCGGTTGGCAAAAAGCTTCGGCATTGATGATGCTCGGAGAAAAAGTATCCGCCACCGATGCAGAAAAAATGGGAATGATCTATAAAGTTTTTCCGGATGATAGCTTTTCGGAAAATGCGATGCTCATCGCCCACTATCTTGCTAAAATGCCAACAAAAGGTTTGGCGTATACGAAACAGGTATTGGGTCATTCATTCAGCAATCATTGGGAAGAACAATTACAGGATGAAGATATTTTTCAGCAAAAAGCAGCGGGCACACATGATTATAAAGAAGGGGTGAATGCTTTTTTGGAAAAAAGACAACCCAACTTTAAGGGAGAGTAATTTTTAATGATCAATAAGCAATATTCAATGGGCAATGAAAAAGATAAACTGGCGAATGAAGTTGTGAATCACATGATGAAGCATGACCTATTCAGCCAATGGCTGGGAATAGAAGTATTGGAAATAAAAGAAGGATACAGCAAAATAAAAATGACGGTTCGAAAAGAAATGATCAATGGCTTTGGTATTGTGCATGGCGGTGTTCCTTTTTCCCTGGCCGATTCTGCTTTTGCATTTGCCTGCAACAACCGGAATGTTTTATCGGTTGCCTTAGATACTTCTATCAACTTCATCAAAGCAGTTCATGCAGGAGATATTTTAACAGCCGAAGCAAAAGAATCACACAACGGCAGATCAACCGGGTTATATCATATTACTATTACAAACCAGGACGATCATCTTGTTGCACAGTTCAAAGGACTTTGTTACAGAACGGATAAGCAGTTGATAAGTAAATAAAGTATAAGTTTAATAAAGTAGTATATGGCTACTAATGTTGATAGCTTTGGATTTGAGGGATTGGAAACTTTCTTCCGACGAAAAATTTAGGACTCACAGACCAGCTTATTCGAAGTTCAAGATCCATCAATGCTTTAATTAGCGAAGGGCATGGAAGATTCACCTATCCTGATCAAATACATTTTTGCATTCAAATTGACTTAAAATTCTTACACCAATGATATACGAATTTGGAGGCTATAAACCCGTAATCCACGAATCATCATTCATTCATCCGCAGGCAGCGGTTACAGGCAATGTCATCATTGGCAAAAACTGTTATATCGGGCCGGGCGCAGCTTTGCGGGGCGATTGGGGACAAATTATTATCGAAGACGGATGTAATGTGCAGGAAAATTGCATCATTCACATGTTCCCCGGCATTACTGTCCTTTTAAAAGAAGGATCGCATATAGGCCATGGCGCTATCATTCATGGGGCCGGTATTGGAAAAAATTGCCTGGTCGGGATGAATGCCGTGATCATGGATAATGTACAACTGGGCGATGAAAGTATCGTTGGCGCACTGACATTGATAAAAGAGGGAGAAATAATTCCGGCACGAAGTGTCGTGGTGGGTAATCCCGGAAAAATAATTAAACAAGTAACCGATGAAATGCTGGCCTGGAAAACAGAGGGTACCGGTCTCTATCAAAAATTGCCTGCAGAATGCCTGGAAACACTCCGGCCTTGCGAACCTTTACGGGCCATTCCGGGGGATTTACCGGCCCAGCCTGCTGTTTACAAACCCCGCAAAGGATAATTCTCCGCCATTTATAAAAATTTCTTTCCCGAAACGGCAAATAGTTGTAATTTAAAGTTGCTCTTATACAATCATTAATCTAAAAAGTCAGACCATGAGAAAAAGTTTACTCTCTGTATCGCTTCTTACAGGAGCCGTGTTACTTACTACCCTACTTTCCGCACAGCAAGCCGACAAGTTTGCTTATTCGATGACAGATGTACCCAACCAAAATGGTAATTGGGTCTATCTCCGCATGTTTAATTTCGAAAAAGGAGTTTTCACCGGATCGTTCCTGAATGGTACAGCAGAAGGTGTTATCGCTTATGATGCTGCTACCAAAAAACCGATCACTGGTCTCGGTTTGAACAAAATGGGCTTTAACGAACAACCTGCTTTTAGCAGTGGTGTTGCGGCAATGGCTTATGATGCCAAACATGCCCGTATCTATTATACCCCGATGTTCGTGGATCAATTGAGATATTATGATCTCAAATCTCAAAAAGTTTATTACGTGACAATGCCGTTCACAAATAGCCCAATGAAAGCTTCCAACCAGGGTAATATTGTGACCCGCATGGCTTTCGCATCCGATGGTTATGGTTATGCTATGACAAATGATGCCACACAATTAATTCGTTTTACTACCGGCAAAAACCCTGAGATAGTTGATCTTGGCGGATTGGTGGATGATCCAGCCAGCAAAGGAATTTCTATTCACAACTCCTGCAGCAGCTTTGGTGGTGATATGATCGCTGATGATGATGGTAACCTCTATGTTTTTTCTGCACGTAACCATGTGTTCAAAGTAAATATTGAAAGCCGTGTAGCAACTCATCTGGGAACCGTATCGGGATTGCCTTCTAATTTTACGATCAATGGAGCTGCAGTAAATGAGAATAACCAGGTAGTGGTTGGCAGCGCTGTTGAATCTGCTTCTTTATTTGTTGTAGATATAAAAACATGGGCAGCCACTACTTTGAAAGTAGAAGGAACGGTATGGCATGTTTCTGATCTTGGAAATAGCAACCTGCTTGTTTCCGGTAATAAACCAAAAGGAACAACTATCGATCTTATTTCAGGAAATACTGACCTTGGCGATAACAGGATCAGCATCTTCCCGAATCCTGTAACCAATAATCAATTTACCGTTCAGTTTACCAATGTAGAAGTAGGAACTTATACCGTACAGGTAACAGATATGATGGGTCGTCAATTGATGCAGCAAACAGTGAATGTTGGTGCAGATAATCAAATACAAGCTATCAAATTGAGTGCAGCTACTGCCAGGGGAATGTACCTTGTTAAGGTATCTAACCAGGCAAACAAAGCTGTATTCAGTACAAAGATCGTTCTTCAATAAACAATGTCCCTGACTAAAGAAACAGTCCCGCCTCGAAAGAGCGGGACTGTTTTTATTTAAGCTTCTCGCCACATAGTTAAACCCTATGTGATGAAAAAAAAGCTGGAAAATTAGCTCCGTTGATAATTGAGATATCTTACCTTCTATTTAGACCCATCTTTCCAGATCAATTTTACATGTTTGGCCGTACTGTCAAAATCTTTACACTTGCCATCGCCTCTTCCTGTAAATCCTCCCGAGGGCGCACAGATCTCTTTACAATTCTCATCATAAAGCATATTGAACTGGTCGCAGCAATGCGCAGTGATAAGATAAACTGTTTTACCATTATATAAATACTCATCTACCTGCACAGGAGTATTGGGTGGCGACTGTTTATTTTCACCATCGATCAGTTTTCTTACACAAGATGGAATAGTATCCTTTGCCGTTAATTGTGGTTCGGATACTGTGTCCGGTTTTACTTTATGCTTTCCGCATTTACCGGCAGAAAGAAAACTAATGATCGCTAAAGCAAGAATGTATTTCATTTATTTATGTTTGATTATTGATAAGGTATATTTGCAATAACTGTACCCGAAGTAAAAATACAATTTTGGAAAAAAGCAATTTTGTCGACCAGATACGCATTTTTTGCCGCAGCGGCCACGGTGGCGCAGGCAATAAACATTTTATGCGTGATAAATTCACGGCGATGGGCGGACCCGACGGCGGCGATGGCGGCCGCGGCGCTCATATTATTTTAAAAGGCAACAGCAACCTGTGGACATTATTACACCTTCGTTATTATAAAAATGTATTGGCAGAAGATGGCGAAAAAGGCGGTTCCAATAATTCGACAGGCAGAGATGGAAAAGATATTATCATTGAAGTACCGTTAGGAACGGTTGCCAGGGATGAAGTAACCGGGAAACAGGAAGTAGAAATATTGGAAGACGGACAGGAAGTTGTTTGGATGTCGGGTGGAAGAGGTGGACTGGGCAATTCTCATTTTGCAACTTCTACCAACCAGGCGCCCGAACATGCGCAACCCGGTGAAGATGGCAGCGAAGGATGGAAAGTGCTTGAACTAAAAGTACTCGCCGATGTTGGACTGGTTGGTTTTCCCAATGCAGGCAAGTCAACTTTGTTATCTGTGATTACCGCTGCAAAACCAAAGATCGCTAACTATGCTTTTACTACGATCACTCCTAATTTAGGAATGGTGGAATATCGTGAAGGAAAAAGTTTTTGCATTGCCGATCTCCCGGGAATTATCGAAGGAGCTTCCGAGGGAAAAGGATTGGGCCATCGTTTTCTCCGGCATATTGAAAGAAATCCCGTTCTTCTTTTTTTGATACCGGCCGACAGCAATGATCATAAAAAAGAATTTGAGATACTGGTGAATGAACTGGAACAATACAATCCTGAATTACTGCATAAAAAATTCATCATTGCCATCAGCAAAAGCGATATGCTCGATGATGAATTAAAAGCCGCTGTTGAAAAAGAATTACCGGCAAAGGTCCCGCACCTTTTCATTTCTTCTGTTACCAACAAAGGATTGACGGAGTTGAAAGATCTTTTGTGGAAAGTATTGAATGAACCTGCGAACTAATGAACTGAGATCATAATTCAGTTTTTGTTTTTCTTCACTGCTTTGCTATTTTTAGTTACCGAACCAATGCCACCAAAAAAAAATAAACCCCGGTTAAACCTGTGGGCGTTCCTGCGGACGCATTTGTACAAGCAATGGCTTACAATAAAAAGGCTGTTTGCAAACCATACACGACAATACCTGTTAAAGGCATTGTGGCTTTTTTTCCCTTCCATTCTTTTCTTAGCGCTGGCTTATTTTGTTTTTTGGCGCCTGCCGCAGGGAAAAGACCTGATAGTAATAACGATGGAAGATCCCAAAGGCAAAACCACTTTTGTAGAACTGTTTTGTTTTCTCGTGGCACTTGTTTTTTGGGTATATGTTACCTGGTACTCTACACGATTGGTGGCAAGAGCCAAATGTTTTCAACAACCCGACGATGATAAAGACCCGGTCTGGAAAACATTAAGGATACAAACGCCCCGTGTATTGGCTTTTTCCTGCATCACCATTATCCTGCTTGCTTTTTTTCAACTGGATTATTACGGTTATCCAAAGCTCAGCAGCAGGGAAAGCCATCTTATACTGCTATTCAGCTATGCATGGTATTTTTTTATCTACGAGATCTGGATGCTCTTTATCCAGGTGCATCGCAGTAAAAGAAATAATAAACAATGGGAAAGTTTTTTAAAAATCACAAGACATACTGTTTTCTGGCTGCTTGTTTTTTTTGCTGCCATTACAATGTGGATCAAAAGCTTCACGATGGTGGTGGCCTTACTGGCCGCCTTACAGATCGGCCTTGTATTGCTGATGATCATCCGTAAAGAACTGGATGAAGTATCGAATGAAAATATTACGAAGGGATTTGGAAAAGTTACACCGGAAAGCGGCTTGTGGAAGCGCATGAAGTATATCATCTGGTATGATGAGAACCGCAAGTATGTAAAGGTTTTTATGGTGATGAGTGCTGTAGCACTTGGATTCTACTTCTCTTCAATTATTGATATCCGTGTCGCCGTTTTTATTGGGCCTTTTCCTTTTGTACTACTTGCCTTCGGTGTATTACTTGGCTTTGGCAATATTGTCACTTTTCTTTCTGTTTTGAAAAAAACGAATTTTCATTTCATTCTTTTTGTTTTTGCGTTGTTATTCGGAAGATGGTTTGATTCGCATAAACTAAACCTTCCACGTAAAGAATCGTTCCAGCCGGAATTTTATGAACGGCAGAACCTGAAAGAATATTTTACTAATTGGATGAATGACCCCGACCGGCAGGCAATTTTAAAAGACAGCAGCAAACCCAAATATCCCGTGTATTTTGTTATGGCAAATGGCGGCGCTTCCCGCTCGGGTTATTGGACAGCCAAAATATTAAGTGGTTTGGAAGATTCATCCGGCGGAAGATTTTCTAAACATCTTTTCTGTCTCTCCGGTGCATCGGGCGGAAGCGTAGGCAATGCAACTTTTTTTAGTTTGTTAAGAGCAAGAGACAGTCTTGCAGCAAAAAAAATATCATTCACACAGGCTTCAGCCGATTATCTCCGGTCAGATTTCCTGACCTATACTCTTTCCCATCTTTTAGGTCCTGATATATTCCGCAATTTTTTCCCTTTCATTAACCTGATAGAAATGGACCGGGGACGTGCATTGGCCAGGTCGCTGGAAAAAGCGCCTGATAAAAAGAATTGTTTCCTGTATGATAGTTTCGGAGTAAAATTTTCTTCTTTTATCACGCAAAAAAATGACCGGCATTATAAGTTACCGATATTTTGTATCAATGTTACCCGTATGCGGGATGGCAACCCGGCTGTATTCAGCAATATCCGGTTGGGAGGTCTTGTACAGGAAAATAATTATTTCAATAACAGGGTCGATATACTTACAACTTTAGGTGAAAGCAGGGATATTAAATTAAGTACCGCTGTAACATTGGGCGCAAGCTTTCCTTATATCAGCCCTGCCGGTCGTATCGATTACCCAAGAAAAGTAAAAGATGATAAAGGCGAATTACATGATGAAACAGATTCGCAATATTTTGTTGACGGCGGTTATTTCGATAACTCCGGTGCAGGCGTCGTTAATGAAATGATATTTGCGATAAACAACATGATGGAAAAAGATGATTCACTTAAAAAATACAAGGGCCGGCTTGAATTTTTTGTTCTGCATATTTTGAATACAGATCCTAAAAAAGATAACAGGAGCCCGCTCAACTCAATGACAAATGACCTGATGGCTCCTTTCAAAACAATGCTGGGCTCCTATGGAAAGCAGACGACTGTAAACGATCAGCGGTTAAGAACCTACCTGTATTCTATCTATGGAGATGATTTGCATTATAAAAGCATCGATCTCTATGATGCACCGCTGGGAGGTTTTCGTTTTTCAATGAATTGGGTGATCTCTGATAAACAACTTGCAAAAATGAATGAAGCATTGATCAAGAATACAACTTACCAGAACGAAAAAAAATTAATGGCCGGCTGGAGCTATTAGTAAAGATGTTCGAAAAATTAAAAGATCATAAAACAGTCTAAAAAATGTATTTTAGATCATGTCCCGGAAAATAACAGCCCTGTTATTCATTTTCATTTTTGCATTCAATGCCGCAGGTTATTATTTTGTTTTTAAAATAAAGCAGCAGAAAATAAGAAAGGAAGTAAAACAAAGGATCAGGAATTCGATACCTCTGGAAGAATTAACGCTTTTTATCTTTGATACCTCCTCCGAAGAATACAAAAAGATCAAATGGGTGGAAGAACATGAATTCAGGTACAATGGATCAATGTATGATATAGTCCGGCAATCGCCCGGCAGGAACGGGAACGTATCTTTTTATTGCATAAATGACAGCGACGAAGAAAAATTATTTGCAGGTCTTGATAAATACATTGGGGATACCGGAAGCGGGAATGAGAACGAGACTGAAAATGATTCCCTGAAGATCGTTAAAGATTATTTTTTACATCCTTCTTCGTATTTTTTCAAAACAGCTCTTACTGATGTTTATCCCCCTCTTTCTTTTTCACTTACTAAAATAGTATTGAGCATTCCTACTCCTCCGCCGGTCAGCGCATAGTGATACGCATTATTCCCGGTCATAATTACAGCAACTTTTATAACCGCTATTATTCAAATTTAATCTTTGAGATCTATGCATAAATCCTATGCTGTTGTTTCCCTATTGGCAGTTTTTATAATAGTTTTTTCCCAATCATGTGGCAATGAAAAAGAAAAGATCAGCAGTTATTCAAGCCAGCATGGTAAAAGCGAAAGTCATCTTACCGGCTATGCCTGTATGCACTGTCATCAACAAAATGGCCAGGGTAAAAATAAGTTTACTGTCGCCGGTACTGTTTTAAATGAAGCCCGTTCTGCTATTCAGCCAAAGGCTGTAATAAAACTTTACACAAAACCTAAAGGCAAAGGAAAACTTGTCGCTACCATTAAGACGGATGCGCTGGGCAATTTTTATACTACTAAAGAAATTGATTTTGCTGAGGGACTTTACCCTACCCTCTTAGGCACACCGGGAGTAAAGGAAGATACCAAGCATATGACACGACGTATTTTCAAAGGTAATTGCAATAGCTGCCATGGACCGGTTACAGAAAAAATTGGTATAGACTAATATAACAGACTAACAAATTTGTATGACAACAAAAAAACCTTCGCATCACAGATCGGTGGTACTGATCAGGATATTGAGGAAAATTCACAGGACCATTGCAATTTTTTTATTTGCTTTCTTTTTGATCATATCTGTCACAGGACTTTTATTGGGATGGAAGAAAAAAGCAGGCATCCTTCCACCAACGGCTAAAGGAGTTTCCGCCGACCTGAAAACATGGCTGCCATTCGATAGCCTGCATACGATCGCTGTAAATGCTTTGCGTGATTCAGTTTCGCCGGATATTGCAAGCGACCTGGACAGGATAGATGCCCGCCCGCAAAAAGGAACTGTGAAATTTGTTTTTTCCGATCGCTATTGGGAAATACAGGTAGACGGCACCACCGGCAAAATATTACGCATTCATAAACGAAACTCGGATATCATTGAAAATATCCATGATGGAACTATCATCGATGTAATATTCAATACGAAGAATGAGAATTCCAAGTTATCCTATACAACGATCATGGGACTTTCATTATTAATGCTTACTATTTCCGGCTTCTGGCTTTGGTATGGTCCCAAAAGATTACGGAAAAAAAAAGAAAGGAAAATACAGGAGAATTAGCCACGAAAGAATGAGAACTGAAGTTTAATGTATTGTAAAATAACTTACAATAGCACGACAACAATAAACGTTAAACCAAAAACAATAAACAATTATTAATACGTTCGTCCGATCGTATCGCAGGCTGCTTTCAATAATGAATTGTTATCGATAGCATCCTGCCATTTCTCCCATAACATTACACCATTGGCAATATCCTTTGCAAGTTTTGCTTTTCGCTTTACCGTGTATTGGCCGTTATAATAAATTGTATAGTTGGTAAAGCCACCGGCTGTTACGATCGCCGAATCATATTGAGGGTTGCCGCCCTGCGATAAAATAGTTTTGTATGTCAGTACCGTATTTGATTGCGTAATACCCGAAGGTCTTCCGTAAGCGGGCAAGCCCAATACTGCTTTTGATGCGGGCATCGATCTTGTGTTCAGCCAATAATTCAGGCAAACTGTTGCCAATGTATAATCGCTGTGATGTTTATAAGGAACTGTTGTATTGAAATCATCATAGGCCATGATATTGAAAAAATCGACATAAGAAAATATCTCGTTGCGGATCGCATCTCTTATCCCGCCGGCATATTTACCGGCAGTAATAGCAGCCGATAAATAATAACGGCCATCCCGGTGCAATGAATCGGATAATTCTTTCATCAGCAAAGTAAAAGTGGCATCGGTTCCGTCTGTTGTTGTAGGAAATTCCCAATCCATATCTATTCCATCAAGGTTATTGGCACGAACCGTATTCATTACATCTTTAATAAAATTATTACGGCCGGTAGCAGTTGATGCCATATTCTTAAAATTAGTTTTCCCGTCACCGCTGCCATCATTGATGCCAAGCAATACTTTTGAATTATTGGTTCTTGCTTTATCTCTTACGGCTGTTAAAGAAGCTGCCGGCGATGCCGGTGCTGATAATATTCCCGAACTATTAACTCCATAAAAAGCATACACCACACAATTCGTCATCCTGAATTTTACATCCGGTACTTCTGATAAATTTCTGTATGATGGAAAATATCCTACTACATAATAACCAAACGGGAAGGGTGTTTGTATTACTGTTGCAGTAAAAAAAGTAACGGTTGAATTACAACCCGGCGCTGCCCCGGTGGTATTTCTTGGCTGAACATACCAAAACAATGGCTGGCTTTGGAAAAAGGCGGGTACTGTATAATTATAACTTGTTCCCGGTACATTCGTTGCTATCACTGATGCGGAAGCGGCCGACGCACCGAGATAAACATCGTAACCTGTTGCACCGGTAACTGCTGTCCAGCTAAGTGTGAGCGACCCGGATGATACAAAAGCGCCATTGGCCGGTGAACTATTGCTGGCACAACCCGGAACGGTTGAACCCGAAGGAGGATTTGGGCTGATGCCTCCTTTTTTACTACAGCTATAATTGATAACTACAAGGAATAATACAGCGATAAAAAAAGGTCTGCATCTCATAACCAATTGTTTGCCTTTTAAAATTACTGTGTTTTAATGGAATTCGTTTTTAGATAGTCCTTTTTATGTAGGTTTGCCTCCTAAAATTACACACACATGAAGAAGTTTTTTATAACGATCGTATTGATCATTAGCCTGGCTTTAAAGACGATGGCCGACGAAGGCATGTGGCTGCCCCTGCTCCTTGGTCAGCAGGTATATGATAATATGAAGAAAAAAGGGTTGACACTTACCAAAGAGCAACTCTACAGTATCAACAAACCATCGCTGAAAGATGCTATCATCATTTTTGGCGGCGGCTGCACCGGCGAGATCGTCAGTGCCGAAGGCTTGATATTTACCAATCACCATTGCGGTTATGATGCCATTGCCAATGCAAGTAATATGGATCATAATTACCTGGCAAATGGTTTTTATGCAAAAAGCAAAGGCGAAGAAATTCCCAGCAACCTTTCTGTTCAATTTCTTTTGCGCATCGATGATGTAACAAAAGAAGTAATGGATTCTTTGAAAGGATTAAGCGGTGCTGAAAGAGTAGCAAAACAAGCTACCGTATTGGCCGCTATCAATAAAAGAATGAGTGAGACCGACAAGAATATTGAAACAAGAGTGAGTCCTTTATTCAAAGGCAATCAATTCCTCGCTTTTGTTTACCAGCGTTATTATGATGTTCGGCTTGTAGGCGCTCCCCCGGAAAGTGTAGGAAAATTCGGTGGCGATACCGACAACTGGGAATGGCCACGTCACACCGGCGACTTTTCAATATTCAGGGTTTATACAAAGCCAGACGGAAGCCCGGCTAAACAAGGAGAAACAACCGATGGAAATATTCCATTGAAACCAAAATGGTACCTGCCTGTTTCTTTACGTCCGTTAAAAGATGGCGACTTCTCTATGATCTGGGGTTATCCCGGTGGTACCAACCGTTATGAAAGTTCTTACGGGATCAAACTTTCGATCGATATCAACAATCCTACATTGGTAAAATTGCGTGATGTAAGATTGAAATATATGTTTGAAGAAATGAAGAAAGACCCGGAGATCAAATTGCAACTGGCTTCTTCTTATGCAGGAATTGCCAACTACTGGAAATTCTATGATGGCGAAACAAAACAACTGGTCAAGTATGATATATATGGTCAGAAAAAAACAACAGAAGCAAAATTCAATACGTGGGCAGCAGGCAAACCTGAGTTCCAGAATATATTTGCTGATTGGGGCAAAGCATACGAAGCATGGCTGCCTTATGCCAAACACCGTATGTATATGAATGAAGGCATCTATGGTTCTCCATTGATCTCTTTTGCTGCTTCATTATTAAATCTCGAAGCTATTCTGACAAAAACAGGCGTATCGCAGGCCGATGTTAAAAAAGCGGTAGAGGCAGCGGACAAACAGCGTACTGCTTTTTTGGAAGGCGAGAATATTACATCTGACAAAAATATAGTAGCTGCTGTTACAAAGATGTATTATGAAGATGTTCCAAAAGATCAACAACCTGTTGGTTACTTCGGCTCAATTAAAAATACGATCGGGCCGCTGGAAGACGATGCTACCTATAAAAAATATGCAGAGAATATTTTCAGCAAAACAATGATCCTGGACAATGCTAAATGGAATGCATTTGTGGCAAACCCCGATGCGGTAAAATTGCAGGACGATCCTGCTTTTACACATGCAGCTACGTTTGCGAAAAATTATAATTCCAAATATGGGCCGATGTTCCAGCAGTTCAATGCAAAGAACGGAGAGTTTGGAAGATTATACCTGAAAGGCATCATGGAAATGGATCCCGTAAAAGCAAAGATGATGTATCCTGATGCTACTTTCACGATGAGAGTAAGCTATGGCAACGTAAAATCATACCAGCCGAGGGATGCCGTGTTTTATGATTATGTAACAACATCAAGAGGTTTATTGGAAAAATATAAAGCCGGTGATTATGAATTCGACCTGCCGGCCAACCAAATTGAATTGCTGAAGAAAAAAGATTTCGGCCAATACATGGACCCGGCACGTAAAGAACTGGTGATCGGTTTTATCACTACCAATGATATTACCGGTGGCAACTCGGGTTCACCGGTTATTAATAATCGTGGCGAACTGATCGGCCTGGCTTTCGATGGCAATTACGAAGCATTAAGCCATAAGCTGGCTTTTGATAAAGACCTTAACCGCACTATTTGTGTCGACATCCGTTATGTGTTGTGGTGTATCGATAAATTAGGCGGCGGCTCTAATATCATCAAAGAACTGAAGCTGATGAAGTAACATTTGATAAATAATTATCTTTAAAGCGTCCTGTTTACCCGGGACGCTTTTTTATTATATGAAAAAGATAGCAGCGATCACTCTTTTTGTTATTTTCTTATGGTCCTGTAATGGAAAAAGTTACCGGAGTTCTTCTGCTGCAATGGAAAATACGATCATGACCGGCGAGACTTTTTTCGTAAAAAAAACAAACCACTTTGAAAGGAATGATATTGTCGTGTTCGATATTTTCGATGAGAACCAATGGTACGACCAGGATGAAGGTGTACTAAAGTCAAACCCGGAATGGCAGAGATGGTTCAAGCGGTTGATCGCATTATCTGGTGATACGATACAAATAATAAAAGGTGAAGTGTATGTAAACGGGAAGCATTCTATCGATCCGCCCACCTCGCTTTCCCAATATGATATTTTATCAAAAGTTGCCATTGATGATTTTCCTGGCAGGGAAGAAGACTGGCAATCGGGCAGGTTGGAAAAAAGAGGCGATACTTTTCACTATACTGTTATGCTTACCCGGGAGCAGGCGGATAATTATAGCGAACGAAAACCAGCTATATTAAAAATTACAAAAAATCTTTCTTCCTTTTCTCCGGGCGATACAATGTTGGTTCAACCTTGTAAAACTTGTGAATGGTCGGTCGATGATTTTGGTCCATTAAAAATACCTGCACGGGGAGAAAGGATCATTATTGATTCATTCAATATAAAATTATACAAAAATGTTCCGGATATACATTTTGGCGAAAATATGATCAATGAACAGCTTTATTTCGTTATGGGTGATAACCGCCACCAGTCAAAAGACTCGAGGTATGTCGGGTATATCAGTCATTCAAAAATGTATGGCGTTGTCAAATAAAAAGATAATTTCGTTTTAAATATTGCCTTTGCTCCCTTTCAAAAAAATATCCCTCTTCATTCTTGCTCTTTGCCCGGCTGTGTTCTCATTTGCACAAACACAATTCAGCATCGCCACCGATCTTGGATTACAACGCAGCTTTAAAAAAGAACAACAATATTGGGCAGTAGGACATACTGTACAAACGCATTTTAATTTTACACCGAAGGATGGAGCTTATGCCTGGATATCTTATTACAGTGTGGGGAAATTCAGGAACCATCTCACCGCTACTGCAAAATCACCGTTGACAACGCCGCAGCAAATAAATTTTGATAATGATGGAGAAATGCGCTTCAAGCAGCTATCCATCGGCTGGAAGAAATATTTTAAAGGTTCCTGCCAGGCCGAAGAAGGATGGAGCTTATATGCGTATGCGGGCTTCGGTTTACTGCTTGGAAGAATATCCAATATTCATTCAACGTCTATCGATACGAATATTTACAATGTCCCCGTCAGGGTTGGAAAAGCTAACTTCAAAAGACTTACCGCCGACCTCGGCCTTGGATGGGAAACTCCAATCGGTGCTGATATATTTTTATACGCGGAAGGAAGAGTTTGGATACCCACAACGGATTATCCCAGTAAATTCATTTTTGTAAATGAGAATGCGCCGCTGGTAGCGATGCTGAATGCCGGTATCCGAATTTTGTTTTGAAATGCTTAATGAGCCTGCAGGTCAAATCGCCCTTCTGTTACAGAAAGAACTCCCGCATTATATAAACTGCCTGCACTGAATTCGAATGTGCCGGCAATGAGTTTATTCACCAGGTCGACCTTTGTAAAAGTTACTGTCCCCGTATGCGTAGCCGAAGTGATCCATTCATCTTCCGGAGAGAAATTTCTTTTTACATAATAACCATAGTTACCTACACCGTTGGGATGTGTAACATTTGAATTAAGTTGATAAACACCGGGTGTGTTTACATCAAAGACAGTTATTTGAAATTCTGTTTCATTGGGTGAGGATGCAAAATTGCGGGCATTGATCACTACAATATTGCCGGTTATTCTTCCTTCCAGAATATTACTGGCCGGAAAAGGACCAAAACCCTGCGGTACCCAAAGGTTGCCATTTACTTTGGCGCCAAAAGTATTAGCCCCGGTTTGCGTGGCCGGCGGCAATTCATCTATATCTTTTTTACAGGAAATCAATGCCATAAGCGGCAAAAGAACGACCAGTATCCGTTTTATCGATATTCTTATGAACATAAAAACTTTTTTTTAATGGCTTGGGATTAATGGGTGAATTAATAAGGCAAAAACAAGGCCAGAACGACTGCTGAACTTATTCCTTTACACAGCGAAGCAAAGTCCCGCTTCTGCGTGATGCCTTTCTTTAATATCTTGTGTAATATGAGCAAAAAATTAACTATTCAACAAGTTGAGTTATACCGGCTTTCTATTCCGCTGAAAGAACCTTTTATCACTTCGTTAGGCACAGAGACCAGTGCTGAGAATGTATTGGTAAAGATCGTTACAGCAGAAGGTCTTATTGGTTTTGGCGAATGCAGTCCTTATATGCCTATCAATGGCGAAAGCCAGGACACATGTTTTATGGTAGGACAATATTTTGCGAAAGCATTAAAAGGAAAAGATCCTTTGGATATTGAGTCATGTATACAGTTGATGGATAAAATTATCTATGGCAACACGAGTATCAAAAGTGCATTTGATATTGCATTCTATGATATCGCTTCGCAGGAAGCGGGCATGCCTTTATATAAATTCGTCGGTGGAGAAAATAATAAAACGATCATTACTGATTATACGGTAAGCATTGATGAACCGGGAAAGATGGCGATCGATGCATTGAAAATAAAAAATGAAGGTTATCCGGCTATCAAAGTAAAATTGGGTAAGGATGGAAAAAAAGATGTAGAAAGAATAAGAGCTATCCGGGCGGCGGTTGGTAATGAAATTCCTGTTCGCATTGATGCCAACCAGGGATGGAAAGTAAAAGAAGCGATCGAAACATTGAATGCCTTAGCGGAATTTGATATCCAGCATTGCGAAGAGCCGATTGCCCGCTGGAAATATATGAAGCTGCCGAAAGTAAAAAAGAATTCTCCCATTCCCATTATGGCGGATGAATGTTGCGGCGATGAACATGATGCAGAAAGACTGATCGAATTGAATGCCTGTGATTATTTCAATATCAAGCTGGGAAAATCCGGTGGCATTTTTAAAGCATTAAAGATGGTGAAGATGGCGGAAGAAGCCGGTATTCATTTACAAATAGGGGCCATGCTCGAATCAAGATTGGCGATGACGGCGTTTGCACATTTTTCTTTATGCAGCCCGATGATCGAACATTATGATTTTGATACCGCATTGATGTTTGTTGAAGACCCGGTTACCGGTGGCATTGTTTATGAAAAGAATGGTGTGGTGAAAGTGCCGGAAACAAATGGGTTGGGGGCAACGATCGGCCAGACATGGTTGAATAAAATGCAGAGGATTACGATTTAAAAAAATAGCAAAATGAACCTGCCTTCTCAAATAGCAAAACATTTTCGGGATGTTCATTTCGGAGGCAACTGGACATCGGTCAATCTCAAAGAAACATTGACCGGTATTACCTGGCAACAGGCCATTAGAAAAGTTGATTCATTCAATACAATTGTTGCGCTTCTTTATCACATGAATTATTATGTGGACGTTGTTACCAAAGTTTTACAAGGCCGCCTGCTCGATGCACATGATAAATTTAGTTTTGATCATCCTTCTATTAATGCTGAAGAAGACTGGCAAAAATTATTGGCCAAAACATTTGCCGATGCGGAGAATTTTGCGAAGCTGATCGAAGAATTACCCGAAAGCAAATTGGGTGAATTCTTTTCTGATGAAAAATACGGAACCTATTACAGGAACCTTCACGGGATCATTGAGCATTGTCATTATCATTTGGGGCAAATTGTAATACTAAAAAAAATGCTCTTACAGGTCGATTGAAAAAATTGCCGCGATCGATAATTAGAAAGTACATACATTGCTATTACGTATATTTATATTTTAACCGACCGGCCAATTAAACAAAACACTATGGCAAAAACTCATACCATCGAATTGTTTATAAAAAATTCATCCGGTTATGAAATGAGTAATCCTGTTGCATGGTTTGATTCAGGACAGTTGGCCCGTAATAACAGTTTTCCAATCAAAATACCTGCCGGGCAAACTGCAGCAATAACAATGTATGAAAATGATGGAGGAAGCTCAGGATGTTCCGGTTTTGTAAATTATTCAATAAATGGAGGGATCATCACCATCGCTTATTCAAACCCTTCTGTCGGGAAAAATAAGATCGGGGCAGGAACAACAGGCAAGGGTGTTTGGGATCGTATGGATTATCACAATTATTATTATTTTGATGAACGATTCCCAATAGGAAATAAACAATTCAATACACATATGATGTGTTCGGGCGGGAAAGTGAATAACGCCGAAATAACCTTAACCATGCTTACGCATAAACATTTCCCTGTCCTGTTGCTGGCCGGTCTTTTAATTTCATTTATACGTGAATGGAAAATAGTCATGGCCCGTACTATCCGATCCGCCGACTCTGATTATCTTAGCCAAACAAACTTGTCGAACAAATGAAACTAAAAGCCGTTGCCGAAAATCCACTCGAGTGGATGGCATTAAAATTAAACCTCGCTCCTACTCCTTTGGTAGATACACAAGTTGCTTTTAATGCAGCAAGAGCTATTATGGCCGGCGCCGAATTGGGTATTTATGAAACGATCGGTAAAGAACAAAGAACTGCAGAAGAAATTTCAGCCGCCTGCAAAACCAATACACATGCCACCGTTCAATTATTGAATTGCCTGGTTGGATTAGGTTATTTGGTATGGAGCAACAATAAATATTCTTTAAAGAAAAAATATCATAAATGGTTATTGAAGGAAAGCGAAGCGAATTTGGTCGGTAAACTTCGTTTTCAATTCCTGGAATGGAACTGGATGGCGATGCTGGAAGAATATGTGCGTACCGGTAAAACATTGCAACTGCATAGTTCGGTGAATGAAAAAGACTGGCATCTTTACCAGGAAGGTATGCGTGACCTTTCGGTGAATGCAGCAAAAGATCTTGCCAAAAAAATACCAATGCCAAAAAATGCAACGAACATGCTTGACATCGGCGGTTCGCATGGATTGTATTCGATAGAACTTTGTAAAAAACATCCTTCCTTAAAAAGTACGATACTCGAATTACCCGGCGCCATCGAAAGCGCATCGGCCATTGCCAAAAGATATGATAACACAGGTCGTGTAACGTATAAAGAAGGCAATGCATTGATGGATGATCTTGGCACAGCACAATACGATGCCGTCATGATCAATAATGTCGTTCATCATTTTACTGTTGAACAAAATAAAGACCTGGCGAAAAAAATTGCAACCGCCTTAAAACCCGGCGGCATTTATATCATCGGTGAATTTATCCGTGCCAATAAACCCGGCGAAGGCGGTGCAGTAGCGGCTACTTCCGGTTTGTATTTTTCGGTGATCAGCGCTTCGGGAAATTGGTCGGCAGAAGAAATGCGATCCTGGCAGGAGAATGCAGGACTTAAACCCGAAAAGCCTATCGCTACAATAACAATACCCGGATGGAAAATGATCGTTGCAAGAAAAACTAATAACGGATAGTGAACAACTAAAAGTCGTCGTAATTGTTTGAAAGTAATTTAGTTTTGAATATCCAATAATTTGTGAGCCAACTATTAGTTATTGGTTTTTACCTATTAACTAGTTCAGTGCCTTCACAAAAATATTCTTATAATACACTTTGCTTTTAGGATCATGACCCTGCAAAGCAAATGTTCCCGATGATAATATCCTGCCTTTCATTCCTTCATCTCTTTGCACATTATCGGGTTCGGTATAATCGACCACTTGCTTATCATTTATCTTAACTGTTATTTTTTTCCCTTTTACTTTGATATACATCGTGAACCACTCATCGTCTTTTACATAAGTTTCTTTTATATCCCGAATAGCCCAGAGACTCCCGGTCCGTCTCCAGTCTGTGTGCGAATTATTCACCTGCACTTCATAACCTTTTTGCGGCCAGCCGCTTTCCTGGTATTGTGTATGAAAATAAATTCCCGAGTTGGAACCGGCTGTTGTCATCACATCGATCTTCAGTTCAAAGTTTTTGAAATCATGCAACTGCACCGGGCCATCATAATACAAATGAGCCACATTCCCATTAACGGCAATCGTTCCGTTCTCAATGGAAAAGCTATTGGCATTATTGCCTACTTTCCAGCCATCGAAAGATCGTCCGTCAAATAAAGAGACCCAGTTCTTTTTTTCCTGTGGTAAAAAAGAAAAAAGTGCAATAGCGAGAAAAACAGAGATCAGTTTTCGCATGATGAGGGATTTAGATTGAAGCTACATTATTTTTTCTTCGGATCTTTTAAGGCCGGCGGATTATCCTTCCATCTCCATAAATACATACAGGCATAAGTGCGGTAAGGACTCCATTGCTCAGCGATCTTTACAATTTTGGCCAGCATTATTTTTTTCTTCCGGTGTTTTAGGTCATATAAACCAACCACGGCCTGCTGCAACCCAAGATCGCCAGGAGCAAAAATATCTTCCCGGCAAAGAGCAAACATCAATAGCATTTCTGTTGTCCAGCGGCCCACTCCTTTTATCTGGGTAAGATATTCGATGACTTCTTCATTAGTCATTTTGCCGAGCTTTTTGTGACCCATTCCTTTTTCTATTTCAAACTTCGCAACGTTCAGCACATAACTGACTTTGGCATTACTCAACCCGATCGCCCGGAGTTTTTCAAAAGCGGTATCGACAACCTGTTGCGGAGTGGGCTCGTCTCCATAGATGTCAATGAATCGTTGCCGTATCACTTTGGCAACTTTGGTAGAAAGTTGCTGACTCATGATAGAATAAATAAGATAGAGATACAGGTTCTTTTGTTTTTTCAATTCAAAATGTCCGTGCTCTTTGATCAACTTTTTCAGTTTCTCATCTTTCGATAAATGTTTTACATAATGCATGACTAATATTAACAGATTAAGAAATAAATATAGAGTTTTGCCGGATGGAACGAAAGATAATTTTGACGAATGACGGATCACATTCTATTTCTATCCCGGAAATGAATGTGACCTATCATTCGATTCATGGGGCGATACAGGAATCAATGCATGTTTTTATTGAAGCGGGTTTCTATGCTTCCGGGACGCCTGCAGCGACCTGGAGCATTGCACATCCTCGAAATTGGATTTGGAACCGGATTAAATGTCTTACTCACAGCAATAGAAGCGGAAAAAAATGGAACCAGTATTTATTACCTGGCACTTGAACCCTACCCTCTTAGCAACGAGCAAATACTTTCTTTTAATTATTGCGAATTATTGAACCGAAAGGACCTGCATGACGATTTTATTAAAATACACCACTGCGAGTGGAATAAAAGTATTGCATTGACCGAAAACCTATTATTGCATAAATCAAATTTTACACTACAAACCTTTGAACATACAACGCAATTCGATCTGATCTATTTTGACGCATTCTCTCCTGCCGTCCAACCTGAGTTATGGACGCAGGAAGTTTTTGAAAAACTATATGGCCGTATGAAACCCGGAGGCATTCTTGTTACCTATTGCAGTAAAGCAGATGTAAGAAGAAAGATGCAGGCTGCTGGTTTTAGTGTTGAAAAAACTCCCGGCCCCTGGGGAAAACGTGAAATGCTGAGAGCAAGGAAATGAATGCTAAATTTTAAATGTTGAATTTTAAATAAATCATTTATTTAGCATTTAAAATTTAACACCCAGCATTTACTTCATTCCCGGTTGCAGCAACTTCCACCCAGTCTTTGCTTTGTCTTCATCAACGATCTTTTTCACATCTGCCAATAATTTTTTTGCATCATAAACGATCCCGTCTTTTATCGTGTACTTCACACCGCCTTTCCTGATCACTTCATTCTTATCATTCATAAAAATAGCGCCGGTACCGTAGAGCAATTGTAAATTCTCCAATGGATTGGCATCGACAATTACAAGATCGGCAAGCTTACCTTCTTCTACGCTGCCAATTTCTTTTTCTTTACCGAGTGCCTGTGCGCCATATAAAGTAGCGCTGCGTATCACTTCCAGCGGATGAAAGCCCGCTTCTCTCAACAATTCCATTTCTCTTACATAGGAAAAACCATAGAGTTCATAAATAAAACCTGCATCGGTTCCTACTGTTACTCTTCCGCCGCGGTTCTTGTATTCATTGATGAAGGTCATCCACAGTTTATAATTCTCTTTCCAGTTTATTTCCTGTTCCGTTCCCCAGCTATGCCAGTAAGAACCATGCGATACACGACTCGGTTCATAGAATTTCCAAAGAGAAGGCAATGTATAATCCTCGTGCCATTCGGCTCTTCTTGCCCGCATCAGGTCACGGTTGGCTTCATAAATATTAAAAGTAGGATCCAATGTAAAATCCAGTGAAAGCAATTCATTCATTACTTTATTCCAATGATCGCTGTAAGGTTGGGCGGCTTGTTTCCATAATTTTCCCGCTTCTTCAAAACGATGTTGCTCGTTGGCATAATTATATGTCAATGGATAATCCTGGATCGTTCTATCCTCAAACAATGCTTCCGGCAAACCATACCAATGTTCCATCGAAGTAAGTCCGGCTCTTGCACTGTTCAATACATTCCATCTTGCAACATCCAGTTGTGCATGATGACAGGCAGAACGAAGACCCAGTTTTTTATTTTCTTCCAATGCTGCCTGCATGATCGAAGGCGCAGCCCCAAAGAATTTAATTCCATCGGCGCCTTTCTTTGCATTTTCTCTCACCCATTCGATCGCCTGCCCGGGTGTAGCGATCGTTTCTTTACTTCCCATTCCAAAAGCGGTGTAAGCAAATATGCGGGGAGCTGTAATTTTATTTTCAGCGCTTAATTTTTTTTCATCGAGTGTCCACTCTAACCCGTTGCCGGCAGAAGGATCACGGATCGTAGTAATGCCATGCGCCATCCAGAGTTTAAAAACATATTCTGCGGGAGTGCCCTGTGCGTCGCCGCCGATATGACCATGCATATCAATAAAGCCGGGCAGCAAATACATTCCTTCGCAATGCAATTCTTTTCCGCCTTCTGCGAGTTTGGGTCTTTTTTTCGGATCAATAGCTATTCCCGGCGAACCAACAATGCTGATCTGTTTGATGCGATTTTTTTCTACAACAATATCAACCGGGCCCACCGGCGGTGCACCGGTTCCATTGATGAGCGTAACGCCACGGATGATCAATTGTGTCCATGGACCATCGCCTTCCTTTACTTCGGGTGCTTTTTTTATTTGGGCATTGGAAATGGTGAACGAGAAAAAAAGAATGTTGAAAAGAAAAAACCTGGTTCTCATAATTATCGTTTTGGAAAAACAAGTTAGGTAAAATGAGGTAAAAGATATTAAAACATCCACGCTGCCAATGAATTAGAGAATTTTACCGCCCCCTGGCAGAACTGGTATAAAGTTATTACAGACCCTCCCGGGTAGGCAAAAATCTGCTTTGTTTACTTGTAAATTATTTTTGTGTAAATAAAAAAAATTTACACAAAAATAATTTACAAAGGCCCTGCCTGATTATAAGGCATTTGGGGTCATCCTGTAAAACTGCCGGGATGGCGCAAATGCATAAAAATTAAATAAGTTGGTGATAATTAATCGAATGAATAACTCATTTCTCCATCCTTCTCATCCTTCAATAATATTCCCAGTTGTGCCAGTTGATTCCTGATCTTGTCCGAAGTAGCAAAATCTTTTTTGCTTTTGGATTCTTTCCGGATATCGATCAGCAGTTGCATAACGCCCTGTAATTTTTCATTATCACCTTCGGTGATGCTTGTCAAACCCAGGATATCTTCGATCCATATTTTGAACCTGGATCGCAGCAATTCAAATGTTTCTTTTGATAATGCCGCAACAGGAATTGTTTTATCCTTCATCGAATTGATCACCGGCACTATTTCAAACATATTGGCCAGCACTTTCGCTGTGCTGAAATCATCGTTCATGAATTCATCGAATTCGTCCAATAATTTTTTAACTTTCGATTCAAGTTCTCCATCTTGTGCCTTGTCCCCTGTGCTTTGTATCTTTTGCAGGTTCTCATAAGCATCCCACAATCTCTTCAATCCTTTTTCCGAAGCGATCAATGCTTCATTACTAAAATCCAGTGTGCTGCGGTAATGTGTTTGCAAAATAAAAAAACGGATCGTCATCGGATGAAAAGCCTTTCCTTCCAGCACCGGGTGTGTACCGCTGAACATTTCCGTCAGCGTGACCTGGTTATTATAACTCTTTCCCATCTTACGACCATTGATGGTGATCATATTATTGTGCACCCAATAGCTTACCGGCGAAACATGATTGCAAATAGTACTTTGCGCAATCTCACTTTCATGATGCGGGAATAAAAGATCCATTCCACCACCATGAATATCGAATTGTGCTCCCAGGTATTTTGTTGCCATCGCAGAGCATTCAATATGCCAGCCCGGAAAACCAACGCCCCACGGACTTTGCCAGCGCATGATATGTTCCGGCGCTGCATTTTTCCATAATGCAAAATCAGCCGTATCTCTTTTTTCTTCCTGCCCTTCGAGTTCTCTTGTTGTTTCTAAGAGGTCGTCGATCACTCTTCCACTAAGTTTTCCATAATCATATGAAGCGGCATATTTTTTTACATCGAAATAAACCGAGCCATTCATTTCATATGCATAGCCGGCTTTTATCAGTTCCTGTATCATCCCGATCTGTTCAACGATATGACCTGTCGCTGTTGGTTCGATCGTTGGCTTCAGCGTATTGAACCTTTCCATTGCCCAATGAAAAAGGTTGGTGTATTTCTGCACCAGTTCCATCGGCTCCAGTTTTTCCAATACAGCTTTCTTCGAAATTTTATCTTCGGCTTCTCTTCCTTCTTCTTCAAAATGACCGGCATCGGTAATATTGCGGACATAACGAACTTTGTAACCCAAATAAGACAGGTAACGAAAAACAATATCGAAAGTGATATAGGGTCTTGCATGACCCAAATGACTTTCACCGCTTACGGTAGGCCCACACACATACATACCTACATGCCCGGGTGTGATCGACTTGAATTCTTCTTTCTGGCGGCTATATGAATTATATATTTTTAACTGGCTCATAAATTAGTGAGGTAAAGATGATAAAAAATAATTTAGCAAGATAAAATGGCAGACTCGCTGCCGGGAGCAGGATCAGCAACAACAGCTTATGTGGGGAAAGGATAACATGGATCAAAGATAAGGTTTGATTGGGAATTGGGGCCCAGGTATGGGGAATTAGGCTTTAAAGCAAAAGGTTCATCGCTATTTTGCTCAACCTTTTTAATCGCGATATATCATTCCAAAAATGGAATTCTCATTGCCTACCGGAATTCTAACACGGAGGGCCTAATACCTGATCCCCAATTACTAATTAACTAATCCTTCTTCAATTCCACATCCGCCACCAGCATATAATGATCCGACAGCCTTTTATTGATACGGGCAAACTGTTTTATTTTGAAGTGACTGTCTGCAAAAATATAATCGATCCTTAGCGTAGGTGAAAGCCCGGTGAAAGTACGGCCGATACCAAAACCTTTTTTCAAAAATGCATCCTGCATATTGCCCCTGACGGTATGATAGGTATAAGAGTTCGGTACATCGTTCAGATCGGCGCAGAGCAACAAAGGATATGGACTGTCTTCCAGCACATCGCTAACCATAGCGGCCTGGATACTGCGGCCCGAATAACCCCGCTTCATCTTGGATATGATATTCTTTGAATTACTGAGCAGGCTGTCTTTTATTCCTGCGATCCTGTTCATTCGTTCATAATCACTCTTGTTGAACTGTATCGATTGCAGGTGAGTGGTATATACCCGCACCGTATCCTTATTTACTTTTATATCTGCATGCAACAATACATCCGGCAATGTGGGCCGGGGATAACGGATAAAGCCGCTATCGATGATCGGGTAGCGTGAAAAGATAATAGAACTATAAAAAAGTTTATCGCCATCGGTATCAAATGAAAAATAGTAATACGGGTAGCCCAATTCTTTTATCGGGGTAATATTATCATAGAACTCCGGAAGTGTGGAAGTATGAAATTCCTGCAGGCATAAAACATCCGCATCCTGTTTTTTGATCAGTTCAAACATTTTGGTTCTTGTTTGACTGCCTTTATTATTATTATTTTTCAGTTCGATGAATCGTGCAACATTCCAGGTGGCCACACGAATGGTCTTTGTATCCTTTTTATAATTAAACGTAGCCGGCCGTTGAAAAGCAAAAAAAACGAGCAGGCTTTTAATACTCAATAAAACAGCGACGCCGGATATCAATGCCAGTCTTGGTTTGAGCATGATCAGCCAGCCTGCTAAAAAGAAAATTACCAATAAAAAAAGGAATGGAAATGCAAGGCCGAGAAAAGAAATGAACCACCATTTTTGCGGGTTCAGGTAAGGAACAAGGCATGACAGCAAAAAAACAAATACAATAATAACGTTGCAGTAAATAAAGAACCGCTTGGTGAAAAGTCGGAGTTTGCTGGCCATTCCACGAATTTCATTAATTCAAATGAATTCAGAGATATTAATTGTTCAACAGCAACAATTGCTACACGTAAGGTGGGAATGTGCCAGGCCGTTTATAATAGAATTTATTGAAAAGATAAAGATGAAACGACCAGGCGTATTGGATCAAAAATCTTTCTCACTTGCTTTTTTCAATAACTCTTTTTCCTCATCGGTAAGAAAACTGTAGCCTTGCTGGTTGATCTTATCAAGTATCGCATCGATACGTTCCTGGCTGACATTCATCGTCTTTTTATAAGGCGGCGCAGATGATTTATAGAATAATTCGTCTTTGATATTCTTTCCTTTCTTTGGTTTGTCGGGATTAAAAAGATTGTTGACCCAATCGAAAAAATTATTCATCCATTCGCCCCAGTCATATCCAAGCCGCAGGAAGAACACAAATAAATAACCCGTCAAAGCCCCGGCAATATGAGCGATCAAATAACCGGTATCGCTGAAAGAAATAGTAGCAAGATCGGATATAACATAAATAATTGTCAGCACCCATAATGGAATGCCTCCTTTTATCATCGGGAATATTTTATAACCCGGCGATACCATCGTCGTAACGATCGCAATGGCCATCACCCCTGCCGATGCTCCCATTGCACTGGCAACCGGCAATTGTGCATGTAATGATGGCAATAAATTATAAGCGAGCATGAATGCAATTGCGCCGCCCAATGCGCCATAAATAAAGACCGGGATGACCTTTTTATTTCCCGTCATGTCCTGCATGATATAACCAAAGCACCAGAGCCAAAGCATGTTCGCAAATATTTTCCAGAAATTATCATGCACAAACATGTGAGTGATGATCGTCCATGGCTGGCTCATCATACTTTCAAAATCGGCGGGCATCACAAACCAGCTTAATACATTTTTATAATAGTAAGCCAGCGCTACTTCTTTGGGATATTTAAAATACCAGACGGCTTTCATGAAAGCAAGTCCAACGAATACAATAAGGCAGATAGCGATCAATATCATCAGCGCATTGCCCGGTGTACCGAGAGTGATCTTTTGTCTTTGTTGCTGTTCAGGTAAAGTCATGAAAAAATCAAATTAGTCAAATGGGGTCATATAAGTCGGCATCAGATCAGTCACTTGTCAAAAATAATTCAGAACGCTATGCCCTGTGTGACAAACATGACTCTTTAATATAACGTCCGGCGATTGGTTTTGTTCCAGATCCAGACAATAATAAATCCTGTTAATGCACCGCCAAGATGCGCAAAATGGGCTGTGTTGTCCCGGCTTGAATTGGAAAATCCTCCGAAAAGATCTGCGACCACCCATATCAATGCAAGCCATTTAGCTTTAATAGTTATAGGCAGCATGAAACTCCTGAATTCCGTATTAGGAAAAAGATAAGCGAATGCGATCATTACTCCCATCACCGCGCCGGAAGCTCCAATAGTAATAGAATAAGTCCCCATAAAATACTGCATGCCGAGATGAGCCGCTGCAGCGCCAACACCACAGGCAAGATAAAAGAAAAGAAATCGTTTGGCGCCCCACACATTTTCCAATACACGGCCAAACATATAAAGACTGAACATATTGAAAAGGATATGAAAGAATTCGATGCGGCCATTCAGACCATATGTAGAATGCGCAAACATATGCGTGGCTACCTGGTAAGGTTTGAAACCAGGCGTATCGATAGGCCACAAGCCGATCCTCATCGTTAGTCCCCAATCCCTGTCGTAGAACAGTTGTGCCACCCATACAAGAATATTAAGAATGATGATATTCTTTATGATCGGAGGAAAACTATCAGGCCTGGTAAATCGAAAATTGCTCATTGGGCAAAAATAACTGCAAAATCGTTGAGCCGAATGATCAATTATTTGTTTTTTCTCTAAAAAGCCTATAATTTAAAAGAAACTTTATCGAATGAAACATCAAAGCCATCCTGTTTTGCAAGCCCCTATTCAAATGAAATTTGTACGCTTTTTTTTCATTTCATTATTTTTCTTTTCTATAATTCAAACCGGCTGTAAAAAAATTGAATCCGATGAGATATCTGTTAAGAAGGCTGATGACAGATCAGTTTTTTCAAGAAACCCGGATGCAAATTGTGATTTAAGTACAACTATTTGTGAAGATTGCACTGTACAGGAACAAGCAGATGAAGGCGAAGACGATTTAAAAACAATTTTGGGGGATGTTTATAATAATCCCTATTCTATCGCGAACATGACCGCTGCTTATAATTATATATATCATAGCAGCATCTCCAACATAGCTACTACTCACTATTATGTCCGGTTTAAGGCAAAAAGCAGTTACCAATTAAATACTTTAGACTCATTAGACCTCGACCTGTACGATTATCCTCTGGACAGAGAAATAATTCAGGATGGCGATTATTGGCCAGAAGCATATACTGGATTAGGGGTAGATGAATATCCGTGGTTATACACAGTGGTTCCAAAAACCTTTAGTTTTCCAACGTCCATTCTAAAAGAAATACTGGCTCCATTAAATATTCCGGATGATAATCCAACACTGGAAGATGAAGCCTATTATATTACAGACAACAGTGTCTGTGATTCAGCTGTGTATGCCATACAACGGGAACAAATAAGAGAATTTTACAGATTAGCGCCTATCAACCCTTGTGACCTTGGAGGGATTTTGGATGAGTGTACAGGTGGTGGGGGTGTTGGTAGTGGAGGCTCTTCTCCAAAACCAAAGGGACAGATCAATTTCAAAACTTATATTACAAATCCCGGAGGAAAACTCGGGGCAACTGCACCTTTAAAGTATGCCAGAGTAGTAGGTAAAAGGTTTCTGAAAATAGACAAAACATATACTGATGGGAACGGCAATTTCGTGTTTAAGAAAAGATTTCCACGAAAGGTAACAATCGTAGTAAAGTTCAAAGCTTCGGTAGATCATGGTCAGCATTCAGTGAGGGTCAATTGGGTAACCAGTGGAGTTTGGAGATCAATGTTCCCACTAAAGAAAAACATTGGCACCTATAAAGGAAATAATCTTCAAAATCTTAACTATGAATTTCAAAAGGGATCTACTTCTACAAAGAGAAAAACAAAACAATGGTTGGCTGCAGTAATGATGAATACAACTGAAGAAAGTCGCCTTTTTCTTTCTGAAAATAATTTGGTACAACTACCGGATGACTTGAGGTTATATTTATATGCTCCTGAACAGCAGCATGTGAATAACCCGCAATATGATTTTTTGCGAAGATCAAATGTGCCTCTGTTAAATCAAAAGCGCCAGTTATTTGCTGATATTACAGATTTTTTCTGGTTCGGACTTGGACTAGCTGGTAATGCGTTGGCTGTTGCGGAAATTTATCAAGCTGCAGCTACGTTTCTTAATGGTATGGTTGCGGCGACTGGTGTGACATTGGCAGCTTCACCTTTTTATCTTGGAATAATTCCTCATAAACCCGATATTATTTTCTATTATAAAACATCTGACATAAATTCAATAACTGCCACAAAAGTATCTATTTGTGCGGGGCAGCAATTAGGCATAGTTTATTTATCTACATTAACAAACAGTTATTCTCCCGGCACCGGCATGGATACATATCAGCTTGCAGTAAATAATGTATTAATTCATCACCCGTACGATACATATGCCCCCTTTGGAAATGGACCAGACTACTTCTTCTCCAACTTCGAAGCCCGGTCTTATTGCAATATGGCAAACTTTTGCTCAGCACTTGGGTCATATTCTGGCAGACAGGCTGTATGGAACTAGCTCAGGAGAATTTGAACTGCAAGGCAAAAATTGGCTATCAACTCCCAGTATAAGTAGTAACCTAAAATATCTTGAAGAGTTTAATCCAAATATTGGCCCGCCTAATGATTATTTTAACTGGATTCCAATAGGTCTTATTAATGATTTAATGGACAACAGCGAACCAAGCAACTCAGGTGTTACTGATAATGTATCCGGCTTTACATATATAGAGATTCAGATTGCTATCAATAATCGGCCTTCCGATATGGCGCAATGGAAAGGTTACTTAAAAAATATTCGACCGGGCCAATCAATGCAGCTTAATCAATTATTTACAAGTTATGGTTATTAATAAGCACTGTATTAGTCTGCTGCTATTAGGAATAACGGCAGTGTTTTAGCTGCTCAAAAAAGAAATAGGTACTTGTACAAAGCAAGGCTATGAATATTCATTTTCGAAATCTGGAGCTTAATGTATGAGCCCTACAATAGATAGCTTTCCTTTAGGTAATGTGATTGTTTTGTCCTCTGCTGTTCCCAAATCCTTTTTTCAGCACCGAACATAATCAAACCGTCTTCCTAAACTCACAAATAAATAGAAGGCCCGTTAGGTGTGATTAAACCCACTTATAATCCCGTAACACTTTTTGAAGGAGCTATTGACGATGTTGATTTTTTTCCAGTTGCGGGAACATTATTAAAAGATAGCATTCATTTTACCGCTTATCAGCTAAAAAGCTTTCGAACCGCACAATGGGACGGAACTTCTATTGATAGTTTCAAAATAAAAATTAATATTAAACCAAAATATCGGGGCGTTTATATTGTTAATCTTGGTCAACAAGGAAACCGTGATGCAGATTGTGCATTGTATAAATATTTTATTAAAGTAAAAAACCCTGATCAACATTTATACTTCCTTGCCCAAGCCAATAATGGCTATATAGATAACTATAGTCGGGATTATGCCTACTGTTTTAAAGTTTATTGATACACATATGAGAAAATTAATTTGTATATTTTTTTTATTTTTCACTATCAACTCGTTTGCTCAGGATTCCTCAAGTATCAGACAAGGCGATATTTATCAAAAAGGACCGGCATGGAGAATGAATGGAAAAAAATTAAAAGCAAAAGAACTGAAGCAGGAAATCTATAAAGTACCAGCGGCCATCCCTTATTATAAAAAAGCACAAACCAATTTTAATTTAAGTATCGTTGCCCTGGCTGCAACCGGAACATTTTTATTATTCAGTAAAGAAAAGGATAGCGGAAGCCCCAATTTTGGAAAAAGAAAAACTGGCTTTTTGATCGCCGGCTTGGTTTCAGGTGGAATAAGTGCACATTTAGCGTTCCGTGGCAAGAAAAACATGAGGATTGCAGTCAAATTGCGGAACACTGCCTATTAACCGTTTTTTAGTTTCAACTGCGTCCATTGACAATAATACAAGAAGGTGTCCGTATCACATCTGCAGCACTAATTCAATTTAAGAATAAAAATAAACCGAAAACGAATAATGGAAACCAGGCAATTCAGGCGTTATTGATAATGTATCAGGGTTTACATATTTAGAAATTCAGATTGCTATCAATAATATGCCTCTCGATATGGCGCAATGGAAAGGTTACTTAAAAAATATTCGACCGGGCCAATCAATGCAGCTTGATCAACTATTTACAAGTTATGGTTATTAATACGCCCTACATCAGCCTGCTGTTATTAGTAATAGGAGCAGGCTTTAGTTGCTCAAAAAAAGAGAGCACATGCCCCAGGCTTGGCTATGAATTTGGGTTTTCAAAACCCGGCATAACATATAGCCCTTCCGTCGATAGTATTGCCTTGGGAGATTTAATAATTTTGGAAGCCAGCGCTCCAAAAACATTTTTTGATGAAGAAAAAGGTTACACCGTTACCCTTAACCAAAATACAATCCTTGGCCCCTTAGTTATCAAGAAAGCTACTAGTGATCCGTTAATTCCAATTATTGGCGCCGCAAACGATGTCTCATTCTTGCCATTTTTGGGAAATGTAATTAAAGACACGACACAATTTTCAGAAGGGCAATTAAAAATTTTCAGAACAGCATATTTTGTGTCAGAAGCAGATAGTTTTAAAATCAGGCTTGGTATAAAACCTACTATCAAAGGTGTTTTTTTTGTTAGTTTAAACCAGCAAGGTAACCGTGATAGTGATTGTGCTGTTTACAAGTATTTTCTAAAAATAAAAAATACCGATCAGCATTTACACTACCTGGCGCAATTTAATAATGGAATCATTGACGAAGCTGGCCGCGATTATCTGTATTGCTTTAAAGTTTATTAAACATGAAAAAAAACTTTTGCATACTTTTTCTATTTGCCGCCCTTAACTCTTTTGCACAAGACTCTTCAGCTATCAAACAAGGCGATATTTACCGCAAATGGCCAGGATGGAGAATGAATGGAAAATTTTTAAAGGGAAAAGAATTTAAGCAGGAAATTTATAAGGTGCCGGCAGCTATTCCTTATTATAAAAAAGCAAATTCTAATTTAAACCTAAGCTTTCTTGCGCTGGCCGGAATGGCCACTTTTGCCTTACTTGGCAAAGAAGGCCACGATATCGGCAGCTCTGATTTTGGAAAGCAAAAAAATGGTTTTTAATATTGCTGGTATTTTATCCGGCGGAGTGAGTATATACCTCTCGCTGCGAAGTAATAAAAATTTGAAGAAAGCGGTTCAAATAAGAAATACAGCCTATTGTTCATGTGAATCCTAATCAGAGCCTTAAACTTTCAACTTCAACTGCGCCACATTTTCTATATGATGCGTATGCGGGAACATATCCACCGGCTGCATCTTCGTCACTTCATATTTCTCAGCAAGTAAATTAAGATCTCTTGCCTGCGTGGCAGGGTTACAACTTACGTACACAACTGTCGGCGCTGCAATGTCGAGTATTTTCTGTACCAATTTGGCATGCATACCGGCTCTCGGCGGATCGGTGATAATGACATCGGGTCTTCCATGTGTTGCAAAAAAATCATCGTTACAGATATTGATCACATCGCCGGCAAAGAATTCCGTTTCGGCTAATCCATTCAGCAATGCATTCTCTTTTGCATCGGCAATAGCGGCTTCGATCATTTCTACCCCGATGATCTTTTGGGCGCCTTTGCTTACAAAAATGCCAATGCTGCCGGTACCGCAATAGAGATCGTACACAATTTCTTTTCCCGATAACTCTGCAAAATCCCTCGCTATTTTATATAATTGCTCAGCCTGTTTTGTATTGGTTTGAAAAAATGATTTGGGCCCGATCTTAAATTGAAAATCTTCCAGTTTCTCGATCACATATCCTTTACCGGAATAAGTAATGGGATCAAGATCATGGAGGCTGTCATTCCATTTTGTATTGACCGTATAAACCAATGTTGTTATCGCCGGAATAGTTTGCTGAAGATGTTTTAATAACCCTTCTGTTTTTTCAAAATTATTTTCTCCTACGATCACATTCACCATTACTTCGCCTGTATCGCAAATGCGTAATTGCAGGTTGCGCAAAAAACCGGTATGACGACGCACATCATAAAAAGACAGATCGTGCGCCAGTGCATATTCCCTTGTCGCTTCTCTTACCTGGTTGGTAGGTTCGGCCTGCAGGTGACATTGCTGAACATCTACTATTTTATCGAACATTCCCTTAGCATGAAAGCCCGCCGCTACAGCCTCCCCAAACCCCTCCGCAGGAGGGGCTTTAAAGTCTTCAACATTAGAAATGCTTTTCGATTTTGAAGACTCTTGGGAAGCCCCTCCTGCGGAGGGGTTTGGGGAGGCTTCTTTTTCTGAGGAATTTGGGGAGGCTTTTTCTTTTTGAAATTCTTTTTCCGGAATATATTTATACACTCCAAAAGTATATTCCAGTTTATTTCGGTAATAGCGATCTTCTTTAGCGCCGACAATAGGTGAAAATTCCGGTAAAGGAATTTTAGCGATCCGCTGAACAGCATCCTTTACCTGTTGCTGTTTGAATTTTAGTTGCTCTTCATACGCCACCATCTGCCATTGGCAACCGCCGCAATCTCCAAAATGAGAACAAAAAGGAGTAACCCGTTTAGCCGAAAGCTCATGAAAGACCAAAGGATAGCCTTCGGCCCAGTCCTTTTTATTTTTATACAGGAATACATCCACTACATCACCGGGCACCGTTCTTTCTATAAAAACCACTTTGCCCTGCCAGCGGCCGAGGCTCCGGCCCTCGGTGGCATAGTCCTCAACCAGCACTTTTTCCAATATGATGGGCTTTTTTCTTTTCCTGGCCATCCGGCAAAAGTAGGCGTTTAAGGTTTCATGGTTCAAGGTTTAAAGTTGTTGCAACTCAGGCAACTATTTGACTGTCTAAAAAGTCTTTAGACTCGTCATACTCTTAAACTTTAAACATGAAACCTTAAACTCTATTTAATATCTTTATCGATTCATTCTGACTTATGAAAAAATTTTGTTTTTTCCCGCTTCTTTTATTGTCTGCAAGCCTGCTAGCACAGGCCGGTTATGAGATCAAAATAAGCTTTAAGCCTTTCAAGAACCAGTATGTTTACCTGGGACATTATTTCGGCAAGACCTATCCGATCATCGATTCGGTAATGCTGAATGATAAAAGCGAAGCCGTTTTTAAAGGCGATAAAAAATTACAGGGAGGCATTTATTTGATCGGCTATCCCGGTAAAGCGGGTTTTTTTGAGATACTGATCGACAAACAACAAAAATTTTCTGTGCTGGCCGATACGGCTACGATGAAATCAGGTATCAAGTTCCTTAATTCATCGGATAATACCGCATTCGCGGCTTACCAGCAACAAATGACCGTTACCGGCAAAGAGGTGGCTGCATTGCAGGAACAACTAAAAAAAGCTACTACAAAAAAAGATTCGGCTGCATTGACGGATCAACTGGTAAAAGTGAACAAGCAGATAGTTGACTATCGTGAGGGGCTGATCAAAAAAGATCCTGATAATATTCTGAGCACTTTGCTTATTACGATGAGAGAACCGATACTAACCGGCAGGCTTAAAGAACCGAAGAATAAACAGGATTCGCTTGACTCTTATAATTTTTATAAGAATCATTATTGGGATGGCGTTTATTTCTGGGATGCCCGGTTGGCTTATACAACTTTGTTTGAAGATAAGATCGATAAATACTTCGAACAACTGGTGGTCCCTCACCAGGATTCCGTTATCAAAGAACTGGACAGGATGCTGGGCCCTGCAAGTATCAATGAAGAAATGACCCGATTCCTGCTTGTAAAATTTGTGAACCGCTACCTGAATCAAAAATACATGTGGGAAGATGCCGTGTTCGTTCATTTGTTTGAAAAATATTTTTCCCAGAAAAAATACAGCTGGCTGAATGATAAAGGATACAAGACCATTACCGACCGGGCTTATAGTTTGATGGCAAATCTGTTGGGAAGCCCCGCATCGGATATTGAATTACCCGATCCATCAGGAAAGCCAACTACGCTTTATGAATTAAAAGGCGATTATACGATCGTTGTTTTTTGGGATCCTACCTGCGGCCATTGTAAAGAAGTGTTACCGAAACTGGATTCCTTTTATATCGCCAAATGGAAAGCAGCCGGGTTGAAATTGTTTGCCGTTGGTAAAGAAACAGATGGTTCAAAAAAAGATTGGCTGGATTTCATTAGCGAACGCAAACTGCAGGACTGGACACATGTATATAATTCGAAAGCCGATGATAAAGCAAGGATCGAAGCGAACATCCCGGGCTATTCTCAGCTTTATGATGTACAGACCTTTCCTACATTATATTTGCTGGATAAAGACAAAAGGATCATTGCAAAAAAACTGACCCATGATCAAATGGATGAAATATGGGAAGTAAAAAGAAAGAAACAATAGTAAAAATTGCCTGCATTCATTTTTATATACACCTTCTTTGATAAATAAGAATATGAAAAAATTATTTTTGATAGTTACGGCTGTTCTTTTTGTATCCGCTATCGCATCATCACAAACTCTTTTTAATTACGGTAAATATTCTGTCGATGCAAAAGAGTTCTTAAGGGCTTATAATAAAAACAATGTAACTCCATCGACGAATAAAGCAAGATCTATCAATGATTATCTTAACCTGTATATCAAATCCCGTTTGAAGATACAGGAAGCTTATAACAGGAGATACGATACGCTTGCCCAGATAAAAATGGAGGTCAATAACCTTCGTGTACAGATAGCGGAAAATTATATGACCGACCCGGCCATCCAGGAACGATTGGTGAATGAAGCTTTCCAGCGCAGCCAGAAAGACATTCATATCGCCCATATTTTTATTTCATCGAAAAATGCAAGCGGTTTTATTGATTCGGCTGCAGCGATAAAAAAGAAAAATGAAATAATACAACGCCTGCAAAAAGGCGATGATTTTTTACAGGTGGCGCAGCAAAATTCGGATGACCCGGCTGCGAAAACCAATAAAGGCGATCTTGGTTATATCACCGTTTTTATTTTACCATATGAATTTGAAAATGCGATCTATATTACAGCGGCAGGAAAATATTCAACCCCGGTTCAATCAAAGATCGGCTATCATATTTTTAAAAATCTGGGCGAAAGAAAAGCGGTTGGAAAAATAAAAGCGCAGCAAATATTATTGGCCATTCCTCCCAGCGCCGATGATGCTGTAAAAAAACAAATTGCAACCCGTGCCGATTCATTGTACAAAAGGGTATTGGCCGGTGATAATTTCAATCGTTTAGCTTCTGCTTTCAGCAATGATTATATCAGCGCTAATACTGGCGGGCAATTACCGGATATCAGCGTTGGACAATACGATCCTTCTTTTGAATCAGCACTCTGGGCTTTATCGAAAGACGGAGCAGTAAGCAAACCATTTCAAACAACACATGGCTGGCATATTGTAAAAAGACTTTCTTTAAAACCAATCGTGGCCGATGCAAAAGACAAGAACAACCGGCAGGACCTGTTGCAAAAAGTAATGGCCGACAGCCGCTGGCAATCATCCCGTGATTTTATTTATAATGAAGTAAGATCAAAAGCCGGTTTTAAAAGATATCAATATGATGATGCGGCCGTATGGAATATGACAGACAGTGTTCTTGATCACAAGCCGATGATGCCGAATGGCCGGACCATCATCGCTACTACTCCAATGTTCTCCATCGGCGATTCTATTTACAATGCAACCACATGGGTGAACTATGCGAATACATTCCGTTACAAACAGGATGGCTCCGGCGCTAAGCCACATAGCCAGGTCCGTGATGAGTGGGAAAGATCCGCTATGGTAAATTATTATAAGGACCACCTGGAAAATTTCAATGATGAATTCCGTAATCAAATGAATGAATTCAAAGACGGGAATATCTTTTTCGAGATCATGCAACAGGAGATATGGAATAAGGCACAAACCGACACGGTAGCTTTATTAGCTCTTTATGAAAAAAATAAAAGTACCTATCTCTGGAAACAAAGCGCTGATGCGGTCATCTTTTTCTGTTCCGACGAAACGGTTGCCAAACAAGCTTATGAAAAAGTAAAAAAGAATCCGCTTGACTGGAAAAAAATTGCCGAGCAATATGTTGAAAAAATCGTTGTTGATTCTTCCCGTTTTGAATGGGACCAGGTTCCGAGTCTTGGTAAGATAATTCCCAAAGCAGGAATGCTGACACTACCCGCAGTTAATACGACAGACAATACAGCTTCATTTGCCTATATCGTCAATGTGTATCCAAAACCATTGCAAAGAACTTTTAATGAAGCAAGAGGTCTTGTCATTTCTGATTACCAGAATGTACTGGAACAGCAATTTGATGAAATGCTGAGGAATAAATATCCTGTAGTGATCGATCAGAAGGTGCTGGCAGATATATCTAAATGAATTAGGAACAGATGAACAATTGAATAGGGAATGACGAATTAAGAACTTCCTGGTTCATCATTCCCTGTTCAATTGTTCGAAATTCTAAAGCTCTCTTACAACATTCGCCACCACATGCGGTTTACCCAAAGTATAGTAATGCAATACCGGTACACCGGCCGTTTTCAATTCTTTTGATTGAGCCAGCAACCATTCGGTGCCCACCTTTTCAACATCTTCATCTTTTTTACATTTCAATATCTCCGCAGAAAGATCGGTTGGAATATCAACATAAAAAGTACGGGGAATGATACTTAGTTGCTTGGTAGATGTAATAGGTTTTAATCCCGGTATGATGGGAACAGTGATGCCTGCTTCACGGCAAGCTTTTTCAAAAGCAAAGAATTTTTTATTATCGAAGAACATTTGTGTAACGATATAGTCGGCGCCTGCATCCACTTTCTTTTTTAAATTCATCAGGTCGGTTTGCATATTCGGCGCTTCAAAATGTTTTTCGGGATAACCGGCTACGCCGCAACAAAAAGTAGTACTGCTGGTTCCTTTTAATTCTTCTTCCACATAAATTCCTTTGTTCAGCCTCATTACCTGGTGCAGTAATTCAAGCGCATGTTTATGGCCGCCCGGTTCCGGTTCAAAAGAAGTTTCATTCTTGGCCGCATCACCCCGCAACACCAATACATTGTCAATACCTAGATAACTTAAGGTTAGCAATGCATCTTCAGTATCCTGTACCGAAAATCCGCCGCAGATCAGATGCGGAACGGTATCAACATTGTATTTGTTCATGATAGAAGCACAAATGGCTTCGGTGCCCGGCCGCTTGCGGATAATTACTTTTTCAAAACTTCCATCGGCTTTCTTTTTGAAGATATGTTCGCTGCGGTGATACGTAACATTAATATATGCCGGCTTGAATTCCATTAATGGATCCAAATGACTGTAAATAGCATTGATGCCTTTGCCTTTGAGCGGCGGCAGTATTTCAAAAGAGATCAGTGTGCCCTTTGATTGTTTGATGTGGTCGATAACCTTCATGCCTTATTAAATTGATGCAAACATACGGCAGCAGGCAATCATATCAAAGTTGTACCGGGGTCAGCGAAGCGATGAACCGGAAACATTCACGGTATAGCTACAATATGCACGGGTTCGTATCATAAAGCTTCTTTTACCGGTATGCATTTCCTGCATATCGGAATATACATGCAGGCTTCCCTCTTTTGTTGCTTTTTCAATAATAGTTCCATCATCCATAACAATCGCAAGGTCGTCGTATGCTGACCTGATCACAATAAAAGCAGTACATGAATCGGGTACCTGTAAAATAAAACTATGGACCTCGGTCGGGTACTGGGATATTTTTTTCTGGTAAGATTGCTGTGTCGACCTTACCGGTAATTTGAATGAGTATTCATACCGGAGCGTATCCTGTGCTTCCGTAATTATTGAAACAAAAAGGAAGAACGATAACAGGAAACCTGGTCTCATAGAAAGCTTTTGGTAAAGATAGTCGCTGATATCTTCTTTCAAAGGTTATTATAATGCGGGTTTGTTAAATCAGCCATGTGTTCGGCAGCTTCTGTGAATGAACCCTTATTTTTGCCAAACATGTCTGTTACCATCGAAACAAAAGGCCTTGTAAAGAAATATGGCAGTCGAACGGTTGTCAACAATGTTTCATTTGATGTAAAACAAGGAGAGATCGTCGGTTTGCTGGGACCTAACGGCGCCGGCAAGACCACTTCTTTTTACCAGGTAGTAGGTTTGGTAAAACCAGATGAAGGAAGTGTTTTTTACAACGGGCAGGATATTACCAAACTTCCGATGTACAAGCGGGCCAAGATGGGGATCGGTTACCTGCCGCAGGAAGCTTCTGTATTCCGCAAACTAAGTGTGGAAGATAATATTTCCGCTATCCTCGAAATGACCGGTAAAACAAAACAGGAACAAAAAACCAAACTGGAATCATTGCTCAATGAATTTCGTTTGCAACATGTACGCAAGAATAACGGCGATGTGCTGAGTGGTGGCGAAAGAAGACGAACAGAGATCGCAAGAGCTTTATCCGTTGATCCGAAATTTATTTTATTGGATGAACCTTTTGCGGGTATCGATCCCATTGCAGTAGAAGATATACAGGCGATCGTAGCCAAACTCAAATACAAGAATATCGGCATCCTCATTACCGATCATAACGTAACCGAAACACTTTCGATCTGCGACAGGGCTTATTTACTTATCGAAGGAAAGATATTCAAACATGGTACGGCTGAAGAACTGGCCGCCGATGACGATGTACGCCGCTTATATCTTGGAAGGAATTTTGAATTGAAGAGAAAGGATTATCTCCATGAAGAAGCGAGAGGGGAAGCAAGCTGACAATTCCAGTTAATCCTGAAAATCTTAGTCCTTTTCTTATCTTGCCTGCAGCAATGAAATTGTTATCACCTGCCATATCATCTTTGGCCCGTATGCGTCTCTGGCGGATCGAAGCATGGAAAGATCATCCGCTGGATGCACAAAGGGAAGTATTGCAGGATATAGTTACTGCTGCGCAATACACCGAGTTTGGCCGCAAACATAATTTCTCCAATCTTTTTAATGTCCGTGATTTTAAAGCCGCTGTTCCCATTCATGAGTATGATGACCTGAAGTCCTATATCGAACGCACAATGAAAGGCGAACAGAATATTCTTTGGAACACTCCTATTTATTGGTTTGCCAAAAGCAGCGGTACTACCAGCGAGAAAAGCAAATTCATTCCTGTCAGTGATGAAAGTTTGGCTGATGGTCATTATAAAGCATCGAAAGATGTTTTGTCACTCTACTATCAATATAATCCCGATTCAGGATTACTGACAGGAAAAGGATTGATCATCGGCGGCAGTCATAGTATCAATCCAATGAACAATGAGGCCAGCTACGGCGACCTGAGCGCTGTACTGATGCAAAATTCTCCATTCTGGGCTCACTGGCTTCGTACTCCCGACCTGAATATTGCATTGATGGATGAATGGGAAAGCAAGATCGAAAAATTAGCAGCCGCTACGATAAAAGAAAATGTAACATCTGTTTCGGGTGTACCTACCTGGACACTGGTTTTATTTAAACGGATATTGGAACTCACCGGTAAAAAAACAATACAGGAAGTATGGCCATCGCTTGAACTCTTTATGCATGGCGGCGTTTCATTCACTCCTTATAAAGAACAATTTCAAAAGATCATTGGCAAAGACATCAACTACCTCGAAATGTACAATGCCAGTGAAGGTTTTTTTGCAGCACAGGATACCCCGGGAGAAGAAGGCATGTTATTATTCACCGATCATGGCATTTTTATGGAATTCATGCCGGTGAGTGAATATGGAAAAAAAGACCCGATGACCATCAGCCTGCAGGATGTGGAATTGGGAAAAAACTATGCGCTGATCATCAGCACCAATGGCGGGTTATGGAGATATTTGGTAGGCGATACGATCCAATTCACTTCATTAAAACCTTTTCGGGTACGTGTATCGGGCCGGTTAAAACATTATATCAATACATTCGGTGAAGAAGTGATCGTTGATAATACAGACAAAGCAATTGCTATTGCATCGGAAAAAACCGGGGCCATCGTGAATGATTATACAGCAGCGCCGGTCTATTTTTCCGAATCATCCAATGGGGCACATGAATGGCTGATCGAATTTGAAAAAGAACCGGAAGACATGGCCGCATTTACGAATCAACTGGATGCAGCACTAAAAAATATCAACAGCGATTATGAAGCCAAACGGTACAAAAACATTGCTCTCCGCATGCCGGTCGTTCGTGTATTGAAAAAAGGAACTTTTATTGAATGGTTACGCAGCAAAGGAAAATTGGGCGGGCAACATAAAGTTCCTAGATTGTCAAACGACAGGAAACTTTTGGAAGAGATACTTCAGCACACAAAATAAAACCACAGTGGTGAAAAGATTCTATTGGTTCGTTCTTCTTTGTTTTTCCGCTTCCACTTCTTTTTCTCAAAATGATCTTCGTTTAACAGAACAAGCTATCACTTTAAAGAACGGTCTTTCTTTCAAATTAAAAATACCCGCAGGTTATAAAATTACTGTTGCCCGCGAAGGCCTGGAACGTCCCCGTTTTTTTGCAAAAAGTCCTGACGAAAGATTATTCATTACAGATATGCATGATAAAAGCGACAACAGTAAAGGGAAAATATTCATACTGGAGAATTGGAACGACAGTACAAAAAGATTTGATACGCTTATTACTTATATGGAAGGATTGCGAAATCCAAACCAGGTTGAGTTTTATGTCAAAGAAAAACAGGCTTATATTTTTATTGCGGAAACACATCAGTTGAGTTATTATCCATATAATAATGGAGATAATAAACCATCCGGCATTGCAAAAGTGATCGCTGTATTTCCGGATTATGGCCTGAGTTATAAATACGGCGGCTGGCATCTTACACGAAGTATTGCGTTTAGTAAAACAAAATTATATGTCAGTGTAGGAAGCAGTTGCGATGCCTGTATTGAAAAAGAAGAGATAAGAGCCACGATCACGGAAATGGACCCAATGGATGGAAATAATAAGGTCATCATTGCGAGAGGTTTGAGAAATGCCGTTGGATTAACTTTTGTAGGCCCCGAGTTGTGGGCAACAAATATGGGTCGTGATAACCGCGGACCGGATAAACCTGAAGAACAGTTGATGAAAATAAAAAAAAATTCTTTTTACGGATGGCCTTATTATTATCAATATAAAAAACAGATCGTTGCCGATCCTGGTTTCAAAGATTCGGTAAAACCTGTTTATGTAAAAAGACCTCCTATCAGTAAATGGGCTATCAAAGCACATTCAGCACCGCTTGGCTTTGATTATTTTAGAAATTTCGAAGATCCCTTACTCAACAATTCTTTCATAACTGCATTACATGGCAGCACCAGTGTATGGCGGCAAAGAGGAAATGCTATTGTACAAATGATGCGCAATGGTAGTTACCGGGAGATCGTAACCGGTTTTTTACAAGGCACAACAGAAAGTAAACGTTTTGGCCGCCCCTGCGATGTACTGCAATGGGACAGCCATTCATTTTTTATTTCTGATGATAAGAACGGGGTTATTTATTATATATGGAAAGAGAAATAAATAAGCCATCGCAAAACAATTTGAGTTAATTTTCTTTCTTTTGCCTGTATAAACATTGCACATATGAAATTACTCGAAGGAAAAGTTGCGATCGTAACAGGAGCCGCCCGTGGTATCGGTGAAGGCATTGCTATAAAGTTTGCCGAACAGGGAGCTAATGTTGCTTTTACTTATGTAAGCGACAGCAGTGCTGAAAAAGCGGCAGCCCTGAAAGCCAAATTAATGGGCCTCGGTGTAAAAGCCAAAGCGTATAAAAGCAATGCCGGCGATTTTGCGCAATGCGAATCATTTGTAAATGATGTATTGAAAGAATTTGGCACTGTTGATATTTGCGTGAACAATGCCGGAATCTCTAAAGACAATTTATTGTTGCGTATGACACCCGATCAATGGGATGATGTGATCAAAGTAAATCTTAACAGTGTTTTTTATATGACCAAGCAGATCATCAAACCGATGATGAAAGCAAGATCAGGATCTATCATCAATATGAGTTCTATCATTGGAGAGATCGGCAATGCGGGGCAAAGCAGTTATGCTGCGAGCAAGGCTGGCATTATCGGTTTTACAAAAAGTGTTGCCAAAGAATTAGGCAGCCGCAATATCCGTTGCAATGCTATCGCCCCGGGTTTTGTAGAAACAGATATGACCAGTTATTTAAAAGAAGGCGAAGCGGCTGATAAGTACAGGGCCGGCATTCCCCTCGGAAGATTTGCTACCGCAGAAGATATTGCCAATGTTTGTTTGTTTCTCGCCAGCAATATGGGCAATTATATTACCGGGCAAACGATCAGTGTTTGCGGTGGTTTGAATATTTAGGCTAAGAGAAAAAGAAAAAAAATTATAATTTCTCCTTATCCTTCTAATTTAATATTCCTCTTTTTAATATACGCATGCCACAATATCATACTCGCAATAGTCCGATAAGGCCGCCACGACTCAGCGATCTTCAGCATTTTTTCTCTTGTGATCTTTGGATCCAACTTTTTTACTTCTTTCAAACTATTCACCAGCGCAATATCACCGAGCGGGAACAGGTCGGTTCGTTGTAAAGAATGCATCAGGTACACATCTACTGTCCAGTCGCCGATACCTTTTATCTTTTTTAATTCCACACGGATCTCATCTTCATGCCCGTGTTGTAATTTTTTCAAAATAAGTTTCCTGGTTTTGACAGCCGTAGCGAGTTCTCTTGCATACACGATCTTTTGACGGCTGAAATAACAGGCCCTTAATTCTGCATCGGACAATGCAAGGATCTTAGCCGGCGTTACAAAACCAATTTTCTCTTTCAGTCTTTTAAAAGCAGCATAAGCAGAAGCCAGTGAGACCTGTTGTTCCAGAATAAAAAGTATCAGGGATTGGAAGGTCGCAGGTCTCGTCCACATAGGAGGAAACCCATGCTCTTTTATAATAGCAGCAAGATGTGCATCTTTCCCGGCCAGTTTTTTACAGAGCCTGGTAAAATTGCTTTCATTAAAAACAAGATGTGACATACGCTCTAAAATTATTTATCTTACAGGAATACACAAACTTTGATGAGAAAATTATTACCGTTCTTTTTTATCATCCTGGCCGCCTGCGGTAACAAGAGCGATAAAAAAAATACAGGCGGCGATCATCTTATCAGCATGGACGGCCTCGATGAATTGAAGATAGGTATGAAGCAGGAAGAAGTGGAGAAACTCATCGATCAAAAATTCATCCTGGAAAATGCGGTGAAGAATGCGGAATCATGGGTGGATACAACCACAGTGAAGTATAAGAATACAAATATCCTTCTTCATTTTCAAAGAGAATATGATAACGACAACAGTTTTCATATGTTCCTGACCGGGCTTGAGTGCAGCGATCCTGCCTTCAGAACAAGTTCCGGTATTGGTATCGGCAATAGCAAGGACGATATCGTCAATGCTTACCCGGATAATATTATATCTATGGGCCCGGATGCGGACATGGTGAATGATACTACCTGGATCACGAGTAAAACAAGATATCTTATCCATGTCAAAAATGAATTTAGCCGGCAGATCATTTTTCGACTGGATAATAAAAAGCTGTCTTCCTTTGAAGTAACCATGGTATTTGACGATTCAGAATAGCTTCGCTTCGTTTTGACCAAATATTTATATCTTCATCACAACCTAAACTTTCGCAATATGAGAAACGCATTCTTTTTCTTCCTTGCCATTTTTCTTTTTATAAGTTGCAATCAGAAAAAAGACAATAAGCAACCTGATAAAAAAGTTGAAACAGGCGATCATGTCATCAATAAAGATGGGATCGGCGATTTAAAGATCGGCATGACCCATATTGAAGCAGGCGCCCTGCTCAACAAACATTTTACTTTTAATGCAATGAAAGATTCGGTTGGTTATTGGAGTGATACGATAAAGACAAAATATAAGGATATGGATGTATCACTGTATTTTGAACGCCAGTATTCCGACGATGATAATAATATTATGATGCTTACGGGAATAGAAACGAGCAGCTCTTCGTGCAAAACATCTTCCGGTATTGCTGTGGGTGATGAAAAATCTGCTATTCTGCCAGCTTATGAAAATAACCCGATCGATATGGGCCCGGATTGGGAACAGGTAAACGACAGTACATGGGCGATGAGTAAAACAAAATATTCTATCCGTGTCAGGGATGATAAGTGGGACAGAGAATTGATCTTTCATCTTGTCGACAAAAAAGTGACTTCGATGCAGGCGAGTATTGTTATGGGTGAATAGGGAATGGAACACGGATGACGCTGATTTGGCTGATTAAAGCGGATTTATTTTAACTCAATGCTTCCGTCTCATTCTAAAGTTGCGTAATAGAATATGAACCTGCGATTACACGATCTTATCCGTGCAATCCGCTGCATCCGCGTCATCAGCGTTCTACTTTGTTTTGAATTTATGAATAGCATTGCGGGTGAATTCACTTAATACCAGCCGCCCGCTGATCTTCGCTCTTTCAACAAGAAGCGTTTCCCAATGTTCTGTTCCTTTCCAGAATATTTTTTTCATTTCTGTCATTGCATCGGGTGATGAATGGGATAAATGAAAAGCAAGACGATCAATAGCTTCATCCATGCCGGCAATATTCTCATGCAATTCGGCATACAAACCTTTTCGCTTGGCCCAGTCTGCATTCCGCCAGGTAGCTGCATCGATCGCCAATGCACTAAAAGCGGCCGTACCGATCTTTCTTTCAACGGCAGGTCCAACTACAAATGGCCCGATGCCTACAGCCAGTTCACTCAATTTTACATCGGCGCCTTCTGCTGCGATCGCATAATCAACAGCAGCAGCCAGGCCAACGCCTCCGCCTACACATTTGCCATGAATACGACCGATAATAAATTTGGGACAGGTACGCATCGCATTGATGACATGGGCAAAGCCGCTAAAAAAAGCTACCCCTTCTTTTTCATTGGTAATAGCAACCAGTTCATCGAATGAAGCGCCGGCACAAAAAGCTTTGTCTCCTGCAGAACGAAGAATGATAACAGCACCGCCGGGGTTTTCGCCGGCATGCGTGATAGCCGCAGCAAGGTCGTGCAGGATTCTTCCGGGTAATGAATTGCTTTGAGGATGAAAAAATTCTATTGTAGTGATCCCCTTATGTAATTCCGATCTTACATATGCCTCATACATAAAAATACTTTTCCAAATCTACATGGCTTTATTTAAGTAGTAAAATCCGTTTGGAGTTAATAGCAAAAAATTAAAGTAGCTGATCTTATCGACCCATTCTTGCTACCATCGTCAGTATCGTAGCCACTCCTGTTATTTCATTGGTCTCATCGATCATTTCCACCAGCCATTTTACTATGCCTTTATCGATATCATCGCCTCTTTTAAAGTCTTCCGGTTTTTCAACGATCCTTTTATCATTGGGCAATTTTTCTTTGCAGGTAAAACGGATATGAATGGATGCACCGGGATAAACAGGTTTGGTAAAACGCAATTCATCAATACCATAATTGAGCAGCACAGGATTTTTTTCATAGCTGTCAACAAATAATCCTGCCGCCAGGCTCATGATAAAATAACCATGCGCCACCTGTTGCCCAAACATTGTCCCGGTAAAATCCGTTGTTTTGATATGCGCATAAAAATGATCGCCGCTCAGATCGGCAAAGCGATCAATATCTTCAGAAGTGATAATTCTTTTTTCAGTAATGACCTGGTCGCCGATCTGCAATTCTTCAAAATATTTTTTGAAAGGATGTTTGCCCGGATCTTTTCCTTTGGCATTTTGCTGGTAAACATTGGTGATCGCTGTGATGGTGGTCGGCGATCCCTGCAAAGCTGTTCTTTGCAAATAATGTTTTACTCCTCTTAATCCTCCCATCTCTTCGCCACCGCCGGCACGGCCCGGGCCACCATGCACCAGCAATGGCAATGGCGAACCATGTCCCGTATTTTCTTTGGCACATTCATTATTCAATACCAATATTCTTCCATGATGTGATGCGGCTCCGAGTACATATTTTTTTGCAATAGCATAGTCGGCAGAAACAATCGTAGTAACAAGACTTCCTTTTCCCAATTTGCTCAACGCAATCACTTCATCCGTCGTTTTATATGGCATGATCGTACTTACAGGTCCGAATGCTTCTACTTCATGTACTTCTTTGGATGCAAAAGGATCTGTATTCATCAATAATACCGGCGACATAAAAGCGCCTTTGTTCGCATCTGCATCGATCACTTCAACACTATCCAGCGAACCATACACTATTTGTGAACTCGCCAATAGTTTTTGCGTTTGACTTTTGACTTCTTGCTTTTGACCTTGTCCCGCAAGGCTTCCCATTCTCACTTTTTCATTCAACGGGTTACCGATCGTTGTTTGTGCTAATGAAACAGCGATCGCCTTCCACATATCTTCCATCCTGTTTTCGGGAACAAAAATTCTTCTGACACCGGTACATCGTTGTCCCGCTTTCAACGTCATTTCTCTTCTTATTTCTTTTACAAATATTTCCCATTCGGGTTTACCGGGAGTTACATCGTCACCCAAAACAATACAATTCAAAGAATCTGCTTCCATATTGAATGGAACGTTATTATCAAGTATAGCGGGATTTTTTTTCAACATCAACCCTGTCGATGCGCTGCCGGTAAAAGAAATTACATCCTGTGATATAACATGATCGAGCAGGTCGCCTGCAGAGCCGCATATCAATTGCAATGCCCCTTCGGGTAAAATTTTGGAAGCGATAATTTCTTTTACAACAGCTTCCGTTAAATAACTGGTAACAGTAGCCGGCTTAACTATTGCAGGCATACCTGCCAATAAATTCACAGCAATTTTTTCCAGCATTCCCCACACAGGAAAATTGAATGCATTGATATGTATCGCTACACCTTCTTTGGGAACCAGTATATGTGTTCCCATGAATGTATTGTTCTTACTTAAGTTATGACTTTCACCATCGATGCAAAAAGTTTCATCCGGAAATTTTCTTCGCAATGATGCATTCGCAAAAAGATTACCGATGCCGCCTTCGATATCCACCCAACTATCGGCTTTGGTAGCGCCGGTCTGGTAACTGATCTTATAAAAAGTATCGAGATGTTTTCTCAAATGCATCGCCAATGCTTTCAGCATATTGCCCCGCTGGTGAAAGGTCATTTTCCGGAGATTGATATTGCCCACCGTTCTGGCATAGTTGGCCATATTTTTAAAATCCAATCCCTTGCTGCTGGCTGCCGCTACCGGCTCACCGGTTACCGCATTAAATAATGGCTGGCCATCGCCTTCGCCAGTTACCCATTCGCCGGCAATATAGTTTTGTAGCTTATTCATATGTTATTGCAACTTATTAAAACGAAATTAACGAATACATTGAGAGGTTTAAGAAGTTTAAGAGGTTCAATAGGTTCAAGAAGTTGAGCGACCCAGTACCTCTTGAACCTTTTAAACATTTGGAACGTCTATGTCTTATCTTTGCCACCACTAAAAAATATTTATGAAAAAGATATTATCCCTGTTGATCGTTGTATCAGCAGCATTGTTTTTTAATTCTGCCCGGGCGCAGACAAAAGCCAAATGGGCTGAAATGGAAACTTTTCATGGAGTGATGGGTACAACCTTTCATCCTGTTGAAGAAGGTAATTTTGAACCTATCCGTAAACGCAGCCAGGAATTGCTGGATAAAGCTATTGCATGGCAAAATTCTACTGCTCCCGAAGGTTACGACCAGGCTGCAGTAAAAAAGACCCTGAAAAAACTGGTGAAAGGCGCTAAAGAAGTACACAAACTGGTTCAAAAGAATGCGGCTGAAAGCGAGATCAAAGAAGAATTAACAGAGCTTCATGATGTATTCCATGAAATAATGGAAAAATGCCAGAAAGGAGATCATCATTAAAATTGCTTTGATGAAAAGAGTATTCATTGTTTCATTCGCTGTAGTGTTCTTTTTGTCTGCCTGTAAAAGTGGTGACAAGAAAAAAGGAAGCGACCTGCAATCAACAGCCGATAGTTTATATCAAACAGTTATCGATATCCATAATGAAGGCATGGCAGCCTGGATGAAGATCAAAAAGAAAAAAGAAGTGATCAATAAAGTGCTGGATTCTATTGCAGCATTACCGGAAAAACTGAAAGCTTCGGTTGAGCCATTGAAAACAAAACTGAACCAGGCGATCGACGATCTGAATGCCGCCTATGACAATATGGATAAATGGATGCCAACATTGAATCTCGATTCGGCAAAGAATGATCTTGAAAAAAGGATCGATTATTTTAAGAAAGAAAAACTGAATGCCGAAGATGTCAACCAGGCCATTTTCAATAGCCTTCAAAAAGCAGATTCATTATTGAAAGCAAAATTTCAGTGAGGCTCTACGCCAAACTGTTTCAGATGATGAAGAGCATGTTTGTATAAAAGCTGAACATTCTGTTCGAAGTTCAGGTCGCCGAAAAAAGGATTACGGACAATTAATTGCGGATCCTTTTCATACGCTTCGAAGAAATATATTAATTCCTGTTGCAGGGCGCCAATGGCGCCTTGTATCGTTTTATAACGAAGTGCAGGCGGCTCTGCTCCCATCAGCGGGTTCATTGTATTCTCATGAAAAGGTTTATCACTCATCATAAATTCTCGCATCCGGGCCAGGTTTTCCGGTGCTGTAACGATCGTATCGATCTTTAAGCGGCCGCTGGCATTGCGTACAGCATCGCCTGCATAATGCTCGACCATCTGCTGCACATTCATTTTCCCCCATCGTGGCGGAGTGGCAGGGTCAAGCCGTTGCAGGTACGAAACCAGTTTTGTCCGGAGAAAATTTTCTTTTTCGATACTCATATGGTAAAAAGATCAACTGCAAGTTTACAAAATAAAAATGACGGCAATGCCGTCATCCATTCAACGATCTTCAACTTCAAACGTTAATCCATTTTTTCCTCTATCGCTTCGCAAATGCTATTGAATATTTCATCTACAGTTCCTTCACCCCTTACCGGTTGAAATTTTTCCTTCTTTTTATAATGCTCTGCTACCGGAGATGTTTCATTGTTGTAAACGGCGAACCTTTTCCTTATCACCTCTTCATTGGTATCGTCGCTGCGGCCCGATGTTTTTCCCCTGTTCAATAATCTCTTCACTAATTCATCTTCACCTACTTCGAGTGCAAGCACGGAAGCAATATTTGTCTTTTTGCGTTCCATCAGCTTATCCAGAGCAGCTGCCTGCGCCACTGTACGGGGAAATCCGTCAAATAAAAATCCTTTGGCATCCTTATGCTTGTCAAAATAAGAGTCGACCATGCCGATCACAACGGCGTCGGGTACCAATTGGCCCTTATCGATATATCCCTTGGCTTCAAGCCCAAGTTCTGTTTGCAGGGCAATTTCTTCCCGCAGCAGGTGCCCAGTGGAAAGATGGATAAGCCCATATTTCGTCACCAGCCTGTCCGACTGTGTTCCTTTTCCGCTTCCGGGCGGCCCAAAAAGTATCAAATTAAACATAAACAGTTCCATATGCCGTAAGTAGACAAATATAATGTACGGGGCTTAAATTATTTAGAACTTCTCAAAGTTTCGAAATCACCCTTTGAGATACAAAATGTTAAGAAACCCGGACTTTTATCCGGCAGGCAAACCAGCCAACAATTGCCTTCGTAAATTTGTTTATCTAACAATGAAAAAGAACAATTGGCATATAATGATCGCAATACTGGCTGTATTGTTTCAGTATTGCAGTCCTTCCCAAAACAACTCATTCAACCAAAAAACGAACGATATGGATGCTAAAAAGAACAATCCCGTTTATTCAAATACCGATACTTCTGCTGTGAAAATGAGTGAAGAAGAATGGAAAAAGATACTTCCGGAAGATGTCTACTATATTGCCCGTAAGAAAGGTACCGAAAGACCCTGGACCAGCCAGTTTGAAAAGTCAAAAGATATCGGCACTTACTACTGCGCCGCTTGTGGTAATGCATTGTTTAAAAGCGATACAAAATTTGAAAGCGGCTGTGGCTGGCCGAGTTTTTATGAGCCTGTCAGCAAGACCAGTGTTATCTATACTCCTGATAACACACATGGTATGAAAAGAACTGAAGTGCAATGCGGCCGATGCGAAGCACATCTTGGGCATGTATTTGAAGATGGGCCTCCGCCTACCGGGCTTCGCTATTGCATCAATGGAGTAGTGCTTGATTTTGAAAAAGCCAAAGAAGCAGAAAAAAGCTTTAACGAGAAGCCGAAAGCAGAATAGTTCCCCTTTGTTTTTCCAGGCCCCCTTTCATGTAAAAGGGGGTTTTTTATTTTTCCAAGCAACTGCATATGGATAAATTTACGTTCCCAAAAAAAATGGTATGCAAGTGGTAAAAAAGCTCTGGTTGTTCCTGCTCTGTTCGGCAGTGTTCACCCCGGCAGCATGGTCGCAGATCGATATGATGCAGGCTATGCCGGTGGATCCCAAAGTAAAGATCGGCCGCCTTCCCAACGGGCTCACTTATTATATCCGTCATAATAGTTTACCAGAAAAAAGAGTTGAGCTTCGCCTTGTAGTGAATGCCGGTTCTGTATTAGAAGATGATGACCAGTTAGGCCTCGCTCATTTTATGGAACATATGAATTTTAATGGCACCAAACATTTTCCTAAAAACGAATTGGTAAGTTACCTGCAAAGTATCGGTGTAAAATTTGGCGCTGACCTGAATGCATATACCGGTTTTGATGAAACGGTTTATATACTTCCTGTACCCACCGACAAACCGGGTTTGGTAGATAAAGGACTTCAAATATTAAAAGACTGGGCACACGAAGCTTCGCTTGATTCAACAGAAGTAGAAAAAGAAAGAGGTGTTGTAGTGGAAGAATGGAGACAAAGCCGCGGCGCCGATGAAAGAATGATGAAGCAAACATTGCCGGTACAATACCAGGGTTCAAAATATGCAGAACGTTTACCTATTGGCACAAAATTCAGTTTGGATAATTTTTCTCATGCCGCATTAACCCGTTTTTATAAAGACTGGTATCGGCCCGATATGCAGGCGATCATTGTTGTCGGCGATATAGATGTGAATGATATGGAGCAAAAGATCAAAGAAACCTTCAGCAGCATACCGGCGGCGGCTTCCCCGAGAAAAAGAGAAGATTTTCCTGTACCCGATCATAGGGAAACATTATCGGTGATCGCAAAAGATAAAGAGACCGCTTTTCCTGCTGTAGAAATAATGTATAAAAAAGATCCGCTGCCTGAAACAAGTATGGGCGATTATATGCGGTACATGAACCGTCTTCTTTTTACCGGCATGCTGAATAACCGGTTTCGTCAATTGACCTTAAAACCTAATCCTCCTTTTGTCGCAGCCGGATCTTATTATGGCAACAGCTATGCAAGAACCAAAGATGCCTATCAATTATTTGCCAATAGCAGCGATACGGGTATGGCAAGAGCATTACAAACATTATCAGAAGAGAATCGCCGTGTATTGTTATACGGATTTACACAAACCGAACTGGACCTTCAGAAAAAACAATTGCAAAGCTTTTACGATCGCATTTTCAGTGAAAGAGAAAAAGAAGAATCGTACAAATATGTTGGTGAGTATGTCAATAATTTTTTGATCAATGAGCCTATTCCCGGTATTGAATGGGAATACGATTTTGTCAAACAGCATTTATCTTCCGTAAAACTGGAAGAAGTGAATAAACTTGCTGCGCAATGGATCTCCGGCAGTAATATGGTGGTCACATTGAATGCCCCGGAAAAAGACGGTGTCAAAATACCATCCGCTGAAGAAGTGAAGGACCTGCTCGCTGCTGTTGAAACTGCTAAAATAGAGCCCATCAAAGAAAAAGTACTGGCCACTTCACTGATGGATGCCGGCAAACTTAAACCGGGAAAGATCAGCAGCAGTAAAACAGATGAGGAATTACAAACAACGACGATCAAACTTTCCAATGGCGCTACCGTTGTATTAAAACCTACCAATTTTAAAAATGATGAAATAATATTCAGGGCTTTTAGCAAAGGAGGACAGTCGCTTATAAAAGATGCCGATCATTATTCCGCGGCGAATGCTGCCGCTGTCGTTGCACAAAGCGGTGTCAGCGATTTTTCTTCTATTGACCTTTCCAATATGCTGAAAGGAAAAAATACCGGTCTTTCACCAAGTATCAATTTATACAATGAAGGATTGAACGGCTATACTGCTCCTAAAGAAATTGAAACATTTCTCCAGTTACTGCATTTGTATTTTACGACTCCGCGAAAAGATAAAGATGCTTTTGAATCGTTCAAAACGAAACAAAAACAATTATATGCCAATGTTGGGGCTAACCCGCAGATCTATTTTAGTTCGGAGTTTCAAAAGATAATGACGCAGAATCATCCCCGCGGCGGCAGTTTACCCAAGCCCGAGGATTTTGATAAGATCAATCTTGACCGCAGCATCCAGATATATAAAGAACGTTTTGCCAATGCCGGTGATTTTACTTTCCTGTTTGTCGGATCATTCGATGAAGAAAAAATAAAACCTCTGCTGGAAAAATATATTGGCAGCCTGCCCGGTAATATCACTAAAGAAAATTTTAAAGACCTTGGTATTCGTCCGCCTGCTGTTAAAGTGGATAAAGTGATCAGTAAAGGAGCAGAACAGCAAAGCATGGTCAATATCGTTTTTACCGGGCCTGCTGTGTACAATGAAAAAGATGCTTATGCATTACGCAGCCTTGCCGAAGTGATGAATATTAAATTAGTGGAAAAACTCAGGGAAGAAAAAGGCGGCGTATATGGTGTATCTGCTTCCGGTGATCTTCGCAAAATTCCTTATGGCTATTCCACTTTCAGTATTTCATTTCCCTGTGCGCCTGAAAATGCCGATACGCTGAGCAAAGCTGCATTGGACGAAATCAAAAAAATAATCACCAACGGTATAAGCGGCGAAGACCTGGAAAAAATAAAAGAACAACAAAAAAGAAAACTGGAAGTAGATGTTAAACAAAACCAGTTTTGGATGAACAGTCTTTATGATGCTTATTATCTTGGCAACAACCCTTCGAATATTCTAACTAAGCAAAAGCAATCGGAAGAACTGACATCAAAAATGATACAGGATGCCGCGAAAAAGTACATCAACCTGAATAAATACATCAGGGTGATGCTGCAACCCGGCGAAAAAACAAACCCGAAGCCATTTTAAATTCACGCAATACCGATCATGCGATTTCTGAAACCATTTTTCTTTTTTCTTCTTTCAGTACTGGTCGTCACGGCTGCTTTGTCGATGCTGATGCCGACGCACCAGAAGCTGGAACGTTCTGTTACTATCAATGCGCCTGCGGCGATGATCTGGCGTGAACTTATCAAATTGGAAAATTTCAATAAATATTCCGTCTGGAGCCAGCGGGATCCTTCCGCAAAATATACTAGGACCGGAACCGATGGAACAGTGGGCGCCACATCATCATGGACAGGTGATCCCAATATTTCAGGGGATGGAAAAATTGAAATTGCATCGCTGGAAGAAAATAAAAACGTAGCGCATAAGCTCAGTTTCACAAAACCAAAAAAAGGAAATGCGGAATCGCTTTTTACATTGAATGAAAATAACGGCGTTACTACTGTTACCTGGAGTTTCAAGCTGGCCACACCAAGACCCTGGAATATCTTCAATCTCTTTTATAGTTTGGATAAAAAGATGGGAAAGGATCTTGAAGAAGGTTTATCGCAAATGAAAAAAGCGATAGAAGCTGTGAACGGAACAACTTCTTCAACAACATACCAGGTACAGACCCTGAATTTTCCGGCCACCCGTTTTGCTATTGTAAGACAACAAGTGAAATGGATGGATCTCCAGGCTTTCTTTACAGAACATTTACCCATCGTTTACCAGGAAGCGCAAAATGCGAATGCATCGCCCGGTATTGCATGCGGTCTTATTTATTCATGGGATGAAAAAACACAGCAAGCGGATATTGCTGTGGCTGTACCGGTGGCTGCCGGAACAACGATCAATAATCCTATTGTTCAATCGACCAATATCCCTGCATCGAAGGCCGTGTTTGTAAATTTTACCGGAGCTTATGATAAATTACCGGAAGCGTATAACAGTATTCGCAGATATATTTCCGGGAATAATTTAAAAGAAAAAAATCCTTCGATCGAACAATACGTTACCGGGCCAACAAATGAAAAGGATACAAGCAAATGGTTGACCAAGATCATATTTCTCGTAGAGTAAAGTTTAAAAGGTTCCGGAGGTTTAAAAGGTTCAAAGGGTTAGTACCTCTTAACCGGTGCTGTATTAAATTTCTTCAAGCTTCTAAACTTCTTGAACCTCCTGAACATTTTAAACCGCTTGAACATTTTCTTAAGTAAATTACCGTTCAAATTCAAGTAAGATGATGAAAATGAATGCAGGTGCCTGGATCGGCATCATCGGTGGAGTTATCGGTTTGACAGTTGGCATCGGCGCCGTAGTAGCAACCGGCGGACCATCGGGCATTTACATGGGTATCGGAATGCTTGTCGTATTCGGCGGCATGTTCTATTTATTCTATCGTCTTTTTTTTAAGCCCATGATCAATACTTCCCGTTTGCAAAAAATAGGTGTTCCGGGAACTGCAAAAATTTTGGAAGTAAGAGATACCGGTGTTACCATCAATAATAGTCCGCAGGTAAAATTGATAGTGGAAATAAAAAATAGTTTGGGTCAGCGTTATAATGCAACGATCAGGGTACTGGTTTCAAGGATCAATCCTTTTGCTTATCAGCCCGGCATGGAAATACCGGTGAAGATCGATCCAAAGAATGAACAGAATGTTGTACCCGATTTTAGCGGCAGCCGGCGTGGATCAGCTACGCCAGGTTTTACTCAACTCAACCAGGCCGCTATGCAGGCAGAGCTGGAACAATTACAAAAAGATAATGATGCTATTCTTGCTTCCGGCAAAGCAGCCAAAGCGATCATTACAAAAAATACATTCCTTGGTGTAAATGTAAATGGCAACAATCCTTATGTTGAACTGGAAGTTGAAGTATTACCCGAAAATTCTCCCGCTTTCAGCGGAAAGGCAAAAGGTGTTATCGCTGAAGCATCTATTCCTAAATACCAGCCGGGTTGTACCGTTTTTGTAAAATATGATCTGTACGATAACAGTAAAGTGGTGGTTGATCATTCATAAGTACAGGCATTATTTTTTTCTTTGCTTCTCTATCTTTTTCATCAATTCTTCAGCCTGTTGGTGATCATCGGCAGTAGCTGACAGATACCCAAGCACTGTATAACATTCCGCGATCTTATTCTGCTTAAGCAATAAAAGAGCTTTGTACCAATAAGCCTGATCCTGATATACAGAACTTCCTGCTATTACCTTATTGAATATTGACAGGGCTTCCTCATCGTTGCCTGTTTGCATATAACAATATCCCAGCGCCAGGTAAAGTTGAATATCATCCCGTTGCTTTGAAACTAAAGGTTGTAATATCCCAAAAGCCTGTTGGTATTCTTTATTATTAAAATACCGGATACCTCTTTCCAGCAATGTATCATTGTCGCCTCTCTGGCCTGAAGATAATTCGGGTCCGTTTTTAGTATAATAAGCGTATAATTTTTTATTATCAAAATTTTCGGAAGAAGATCCGTTAAACCAAACAAATGCAATGATCACCGCGGCAGCCGCTGCTGCGTACCAGCCATATTTTTTAATGGAAATAACTTTAGGCCGTGGAACAGCGAAAAATTCGCCTGTCAGGTTTTGCAGCGTAGCTTTTAACTCCCCTTCTTTTTTGCCCTGTTGCTGTTGCTCTGTCATTTCATTATCAATGGATCTATATAATTGCACCTCTTTTGCCAATGCCGGATCATTATTCATTTCTGCTTCAAATGCAGCAGCTTCCCCGGCAGTTAATTCGCCATTGAGGTATTGCTGTATCATTTCATAATTAATTCCACTCATATCATTTACCACTGGAGTTTTACAAATTTCGGTGAAGCTTTGACCAAAGCTATTAATTTGGCCATGCATTCGCTTTTCTTCTTTCGGATATAGCCATAGCTATTCTGCAATTGCTTTGCTACCTGGCCCATGGACAAACCGCTCCACGAAAGTTTCAATACCTGCTGACAACCTTCGCCTAATTCTTTGATCTTTTCCTGCAACAGGTTACGCCGGTCATTCTGCTGTATTATTATTTCAGCGGAATTAAAACTATCCTCGCTGTAATTATATCCTTCCGTATCGACAAATGTTACTGTCTTACCCGTTTTCCGGTTCAATTCATTTATCCAGCGGTTCTTACAGATCATATATAAATAAGCATCGAGCGGGCAGGTAAGTATAAAATTCCCCTGTCTTGCTTTTTGATAAACGGCGATCAGCGCTTCCTGGAAAATATCGCCGGCATCGGCTTCGGTGCCATTGTTGGTAAGCACCATGGACCTGATCTTGCCGGCATGCTTTTGATATAATTCTTTTAATAAACCTGCATCATTATTTATCAATGCATCCACATATCGCTGGTCGGGGTGGGCGTTCATTCGGTGGCAAAAATTTTTTATTTAATGCAGTAACATTTCAAAATGCCTGCTGATATAATGATTGTATAAAGGAGATAACTATTGATAAGGTTTAACTCACGGAAACAAATATCATTATATTAAAAGTAAGAACTATTTTAAATTAATCAAAACCACCAGTTATGAAAAAGAGCATCCTTCTTTTTTTGAGTGTATTTTCATTTTTCCTTTGCCGGTCGCAAATAGACGGTCCTGGTACAGGCTCCAATCCTAATCCTGTAAATTTTCACCTGGGCCCTTTCGGACATTGGCCTTTGTTGCAGCCCGGCGCCTTACATCCACCACCACCTGCACCACCCCCAAAGGAATCCGCATTTATTTTTGAAACGGGGGATGGTCACTACTATACAGAAATCGACATCAATAATCCGGGGCATCGCTATTATGGGTCACAGGAAATGTAACAGCCGTTCTATCGCTTTCCGGCAGGTATGATACAATAAAACCACCCTCAATTTTTGCAAAGAATTTCAACATTGACGGAGGAAACAATATTCCGCCGCCCGCAAGATTAACAAGCCCTCAACTGATACAGCTTAGACCAATTGCATCCAACCTGAATAAGGATGATGAAATGTTGTATATACTAACTTATAGAGTACCTGCCGGGGCTGAAAGAGCAAAAATAGTTTTCTTTTATAACCACACGGGGTTTGAGGTCTTCGAACCTATTGACGAAACCAGCACAATAGAGAATGGGAATTACGGCACTGGCAGACCTCCCGATGACATCAAAAGAATAAGGACATATTTCGGGGAAGAGTGGTCGGCCATCAATAGTAATACAATAGCGGAAACGGTAATACAAACACCTATGGGCAGTGGTTCACTACAGAAGACTGCAACTGATTATCCCCAAAACCTGTGCTGGGACTGGAACAATAATGAGGCCCGCTCATACCAGGAACATAATATTTTTATAAGCATCCGTACAAAAGGAAATCTTGACAATATTTCTTTTGGATATGTGGAAGCAGCTCTTCTTTATTACATACCAGATGAGGAAAAACCTGACACAACAAGAGGTAATGGTACGAGTGTACCCGATATTAGAGAACCTTCTTACAACTACAGGCAGGTTACATCCTTATTAACAACTGTGTCTGCAGAACCGCACGACCCCAATTTTATCAGGGCTGCACCCGGATGTATCACAATTGATACGATCGCTAAGACCAAGATGATCAAATATCATATCCATTTTCAAAATGATGGAGACGGCAGCGCTTACAAACTTGCAATACTTGTAACAATGGATAAACGCTTAAAAGAATTTATCCGGCTTCTCAGGCCATCCTCCTTTACTGTTACTACAAAAGACAGTACGGCCCATGTAGATTCTCTTACCTTTCCAAGCGATAACACATTCAGGCTGGTCATTGATGATCGTAATAAGGACAACCAAACAGGAGATGAGAACCTGGTCGGAGTAAATTGCAAGGATTGGTTTATTAACCCGGTAACAATGGGTGATATTACTTTTACACTTACGGTGCCTGTAGATAAAGCCGCGGACTTTATTTCTAAAGCTGAAATTACTTTCTATTCCGGTAAGCCATGGTTCAAGCCTATGGATCCGGTTGAAACAGAACCAAACATTCTCTTTGTAAGAAGTTTGTGCAGTGAAATGCTTTTCCCGGTGCCCGACCCACTTCCTTGCGGTTGCAAAAAACTCGGGCCTCTTTGCTGGTGGTGGTGGATAATAATTGCTGCAGGTCTTGTATCGATCTTATGGTTAGTGTTCAGAAGAAGAAGAAAAGATAAACAAGAAGAATATGGCAGTTGAGCTAAAAAAAAATTCGATAAAAAGCCTTAATTTGAATTGCCAGATTAAGGCTTTTTCTTATGAAAAATTCAATTGCTCTTTTGCTGGCTGCTATTGTTTTGTTTCATTGCTCTCCTCCGAAACAAAAACAGGTTATTATTGCTCCTAAACAAACGGCCGCTACAGATACCAGCCAATTCTTTATAACGGTCAGCAAAAAATTAGATTCATTACTGAATAATAAGGATAGCCTGGCTGCTTATATTCGGATGAATGATGTATTATTTGATTCTGCGAAAAATATCAAGAACGCTGCTGCCATGAATATTTTCCTGGAAAATATCATCCGTTACGAGAATACCTTGGTGAATGATACTGCACTTAGAAAAATATTGGCAAAAGCCTATTCAAGGTGGGCTTATTATCATGATGATGATATACAAAAGTATAATGACTCAGTGTTGATCCTGTTTGAGCGTTATCTTATGCTTACAAAAGATCAGGCCACCTGAAGAGGTATGGTCTTGCTATTGTGTTGCAGCATCTTGGTATAGAGTATCATATCCTGGGAGATATAAAAAAGAGCCGGATATTATTACAATTTGTATTTGCAGGCTTCACGGGAGAAAAAAGATATTGATTGGGTTGCATCAGGTACAGTTAATGTCGTCATTTTGCTTAATGAATTGCATTTGTATGATTCTTCCATTCAATTGATTAATGTTATACTATCTGAAACCGATATCAGTGATAAAAGAAAGGTTTTCCTGTATGCTTATCTTGCCCAGGCTTACGCCGGAAAAAAATTTTATTCAGAAAGCTTTGCAGCAGCCGGCAGATCCGTACAGCTTTTAAAGATCATACCAAAAGGCGAAATAGACAGCGATGATCTACTGAAACTGAAATACATAGTATACTGGAACCTTGGAGATATCCAGGTAGCTGCGGGTAATTTGCAGGAGGCAGCAAACAGTTTTTCCCAATCATTTGACTTTCTGAAAGAAAAAAAGAAGAATAGTATCAAAAACAGGGAATCGGGAAAGTTGTATCTATCACTCGGTCGTTTAGCAGAAGCAAATCAGGAACCCGAAAAGGCATTAGCTATTTATCACCAGGCGCTTTATTGTGTAACAAATATCGATAGTACAGACACCAAAGCTTTACCTCTCTCAAAAAGACCTGTATATAGAAAATACGATCATGGATGCATTGGATGCGAAGGCCGGTGTATTGCAAAAATTGTATTGGAAAACAAAGGACCAGCATTTACTGCAACAGGCTGTCAATTGCTATAACCTTGCTTATGAAGTAGAAAATAAACTCACCCAAAATTTCGATTACGACGAATCGCTTTCCCGCCAGGCGGCAGAAAGTAAAAAAAGAAGTGAAAAAGCTATTGCTGTTTGTTTTGAACTTTATAAAGTAACCCGGCAACCACTTTGGACAGAAACCGCTTTTATTTTTGCAGAAAAAAGCAAAGCCCTCGTATTACAGGAATCGATAAAAAGAAATATTGCCGCAGGCAAAAACAATGTGCCCGATCCGGACCGGCAGGAAGTACAGGGTTTTCAGCAACTGGCCAGCTTTTATCAAAAGGAGTTGACTCTTTCAGATAAAAGCGATACTGGAAAAATAAAAACCCTGAAAGAAAAATTGGCCGCTACCGAAAAAAATTTATTGTTCGCAAAAACAAAATTGCAGCATACCACTTCGTTATACCGCGAATCGCTTTTACAGGAAGACAGTATTTCCCTTCCTCTTATCCAAAATAAATTGCTCGATGACCGCACGGCTTTACTCGAATTCTTTACCGGCGATTCTTCCGTTTACGCATTTCTTATCACAAAAACATCGCCGCCGGTATTTGTAAGATGCGACAGTGATTTTTTACACCAGGTTGATCGTCTAACATCTTTCTTTACCGACAAGAATAAGATCAATAACGATCCGGCTGCTTATCAAAATGCCGCTTACGATCTTTATACAAACACACCCATTAGCCATTATTAACAATACAAGCGGTATCGAAAAATTATTGATCATCCCTGATGGTATTTTGAATTCAGTTCCCTTTGAAGCCTTGGTTACAGGTATAAACAAAGAGCAGGGACCCCGGGATTTCAAATATCTTTTACACAATTACATTATTTCTTATGGTTATTCAGTATCCACGCTTATAAAACAAACAGAAAGTAAAACCAGTAACGGCCGCATAATTTGTATGGCGCCGGTGGTATTTGCCAATAACGAACGGGAAAATATACCGCTGAAATATTCGGCAGATGAACTGGAAGCGATCCGCAAAGAGATCCCTTCAGGAAAATATTTTTTCCGGGAAGCTGCTACATTCAGCGAGTTCAAAAAGAATATCAATTCATCTTCCATCATACATATTGCTTCGCATGCGCATGCAGATACAACAGCGGGAACACAACCCCGGATCGAATTTTATGACAGCACTCTTTATTTGAATGAACTCTATGCTATGCATATCAATCCCCGCCTGGTCGTACTGAGTGCCTGCGAAACGGGAATAGGAATAATTGATAAAAGCGAAGGCGCTATGAGTCTTGCCCGTGGTTTTTATTATGCCGGCTCTAAAAATATCATTACCAGTCTCTGGAGTGTAGATGATAAAAGTACAGCCACTCTCTTCGGCCTGTTTTATGGTAATAACAGGAACAATAATTATTCTGCAGCCCTGCAAAAAAGCAAACGGGAATATATAAAAAACACTTCTGCAACCACTGTATCTCCGTATTACTGGGCGGGCTTTGTACATATTGGCTACGACCTGCCGGAAAAAAAGAAAAATAATATATGGCTGGTGACCGGTAGCATTATATCGCTAACCTTGTTGTTCGTTTTTTTTTATATAAAAAGGAAAAAAAGATAAATCCGTTTTTCCTGAAATAAATTTTATTTCCCCGGTAACAATCCACGTTTCCCGCTGATATACCTGCATACGGCAGCCGGTATGCTGAAACTTCTTTGTTTCAGCCTGCGCCGGTTTCCGCCGTTTCATATTTATTAACTGATAAATAAATCATCATGAGAAGAAAATTTTCCCTGCTGTTCATTTCCCTATGCCTTGGAATGGCTGGAATGACACAGCTTAACATTACCACCTTCGTGGTAAAAAAAAATTTACCGGCCGAAGTAACATCGTGGGCAAAAGACCCATCTTCTGTACTGCTCGTAGCCAATAAAACACCCTTTCAGAAATTAAGCATGACGAAGCTGGTGGTACTGATAAAAAGAGATGGGGTTGCTGTTTGCGGCTATCAGCCAACTGAAATAAAAGCAAGAGACAGCAGTTTTACACTAAATACTTTCTCTGCAAAAGAGCTGGTTGGCCTGCTGCCACGTTGTGAGATCCTTTCACCGGGAACATACCAGCTTTGCGTACAATTTTTTGACGAGGGTAATAAAGCCGTGAGCAAAGAAAGTTGTAAAGAATTTACCGTTGAAGATAATGTGACAACGCCAGCTCCGGCGATCTCCGGCTCACTGAAAAATATAGCGCCTGCTAACGGAAAATCCTTTAGCAAAGAAGAAGCAGGGCAACTTATCTTATTCAGGTGGACGCCGGTAACTCCAAAATCTAAAGAGGATATCATTTATAAAATACAGGTTTGGCAAACCTCAAAGGATACAAGATTGCTGGAATTAATAAAAACACAGTTACCGGTTTTACAAAAAGAAGTAAGAGGTGAAACCTTGTCATTGTCTATTGGAGAATTAGCGGGTTCTCCTGGCTTTCGCCAGGCTTTTGATGCTCTCCTGCGCAAGGCAGAAACCGTTACCGGTAATTTGCTTTCCCATTTTACATGGAACGTGACAGCAACAGGAACCAGCGGTACAAATTATGGAAGCAGTGAGCCCACGGCTTTTAGTGTAGCATCGCCGTGTTCTCCCGATTATGAGTTTATAAAAGACAGCGTTTACTGCGGCCCGGATGGTAAAGTGCATGTAAAAGGACATGTAAGAATAATACCGAAACCTACTATAACGATAAATCAGGTTGCACTAACTGAAATAAAAGAAAGCAATTATAGTGGCGCCAATGTGCCCACCAGTATTACGGTCTTTCCCAAGGTACTGCCAGCATCCGGTAATAATTATTTTTTCGACTTTATAATCAATTCGGATATGTGCAACAAGGATCTTTATATTGGGTATGCTATAAACTTCAGTTGTACCGTAACAGGCCAAACGCTGACTTTACCGTGCGGAGATATTATTAAAAATATTCCCTGTTGCAACTGCACCTTTTGCGATCAATATAAAGAATGGAGAACCAGGGAAGAAACTATTACAGCCAATAATAGCGCCCCTTTCATCATTAACTTATCCACGAGCTTTATTTCTCCCAGTCTCTCTATCATTTCATTTAAAGCCGAACTGGTTAGTATTATTCATGATGGTAAGGAAGAATGTTTTGGATGTAACAAGGACCAGCAAACATTTGGAAACTTTACAGGCGGTACATTTGGCAGTTGGGGCAGCGGTGTATTTCCCCTGAGCGGTTCAACTACAACACATCATACACTTTCATGGTTTGGCCTGCCTGGCAGTTCGATCAATCTAAATGGTACAGCGCTCAACGTATCGTTTACAGTGCCACCTTTTAGCTCCTTAAGTTGCTGCGATGACGAAATACGATTTTGCATACGCTATAGTTTTACCGACAAAGAATGCCGCACCTGCAGTTTTGTAAAATGCTATTCGGTAAAAAGAAAACATTAATTAAACCACCTATTTAAAAAATAGTACGATGAAAAAGATATTCATAAAAATAAGTTTGGTCCTGGCAATCATGTTATTGCTGATCAACACCGGGAAAGGGCAGTTGCCGCTCGTATATGGGGATGCAGTAATTTCTCATAGTGAGGTTAATAATTCAGGCGGTACCGAAGTAGTGTTAAGAACAATTAAAACCAACAAAACAATAGGGGCGCCGTTGGGACTTAATTGGGATAATATTCCTGTGGGGACGAAAAAACCTAATTGGAATTCCGCTAACTGGATAAAATCAAAATTGGGAAACTTATTTGGGATCACACTTGACAATCAGCCCAACCCTAATATTTATGCTTCAAATACCCAGATCTATAATGGTGCAAACACTAATGCAAGTAAGGTATGGAGACTGGATGGCGTCAGCGGTGCACATACCCTTGTATATGATTTTGGAAACAAAAACAGATCTCTTGGAAATTTAAAATATCTCAAACTCGGCTCAAAAGAAAATTTGTATGTCTCGAATTTTGATAATGGTAACATTGAAAGACTAAATGGGATTTCTTCTGGTGTTGCTCAGTGGGCTATTCAACCTTCTTTTAATCCAAGATTTGGCGTAGCAACAGATGATCCTCAATTTATTCCTTATGGTGTAGGATTAAGGAATATTGGAGGTGGTAACTACCGGCTCTACTATTCCAAAACCAGTACAATTGTTTATAATACTTGCGAAGTATGGTCAGTAGATTTGGACCCTAATGGCGATTTTCTCCCTGCTACTGAAAAGAAAGAAATACTCCCGCTTTTATCTACTTCTCAGCCTATTGCAGATATAGATTTTACCTCGGATGGAATGAGGATGTTAATTGGGCAACAAACATGGAATGGCTTTGCCGTATTAGCCGCACATGGGTCAAATGTTTTTGAATTTTCAATTGACAAAAGCCTTCTTACTGTTCCTAATCCTATTACTAACGTTCATAATTGGGTATTTTCAAATAATGTGTATCCATCCGGTACCTATCCAACCCTTCAAACAAATACCGTGGGAGGGGTGTGCTATTCAAATAATATTTTACAAAAGGATAGTCTTTCTTTTGCCTGCGATACTACCGTTTGGTTTACGTCCGATGCAATAATATTTGGATCACAACTGGTATATGGAGTAATAGGTATGAAGACGAGAGTTAACACCAAATTTGATGGCGTTTTTATTGATGAGGATGATTATTTAAGTAATCTTGATAAATACCAATTAGGCGATGTTGAAATTTACAAAAAACCGCTCGACTGCAACCCCTGCACCTGTCTCAAATGGGAAAGCAACCCCACATTAAACGGCAATTCTATACCTGGATTTCCAATTTATATAGATCCCCGTTTAGCACAAGCTAAATTGGCAGCACCTATAACAGGGAATGGAGAAATGATAGGTCCGGATATAAGAAGACTGATCTATCCCCTCCAGTTTGTAAAAGGCAATGTCTCCGGTGTGCTTAATGCCAGCTATCTGTGCAATGGCAATTGCGGCGCCACTTATACATGGACCCTAACAAATGATGCGACTACTGTCCAGGTAGCAAATGGCACTTCGCTGCCAATAGATCTATCACGATATAATGCAGCACTGCAATGTGGCACGTACACCTTAACCATAAAAGCCAAATGTGGTACCACTAATTGTGAAAGCCTTACTATCCCCATCACTATTATATGTGAGCCGCCAAGTTGCTGCAAGGCTATAATAACTACTGATCTGGGGTATGTAAGAATAGACGGTGTATCGAATATCAATGCCCCTAACGCTTATTCCAGAGGAGAATTTAATTTTAATTTTAACTTCTCACAGCCCATATCGGAATTAAGGATGAGTGTGGAAGAATTCAGGTTAATAGCTTCCTCGCCCAATTGTCTAAACTGTAATAACAGGCCCGTAACATGGGGTAATCTTTTAAGTGCGGCTATTAACGGAACTACAGGTTACGTTGCATTACCTTTAACAGGTGTATCATTACCTACCGGTAATGCCGCCGCGGATTACAGGGAAGCCGTTTATAATACAGGCACCCCGATCAGCCCGGGCGCCGGGAGGGCCAGCCTGATACTTTCGCTGCCGGCGATTACAGAGTTGAGTTGTTGCGAGGTAAAGGTCTATATCTGTATAAAATTTACCTATAAGGATCTCCAGTGCCGGGAATGTGTGCAAATGATCTGCGGAGAATATAAGATTACACCCAGGCCGCAGGGTCCTGTTATATCCGATGTTAAAGGAGAAAAAATAAACATTGATGCTAAATTTTTTAAAGTTGACCACTAAATTCTTATTCGATCTGAATACCGGCAGGCGCAAATGCCTGCTGGTATTTACTTTTTTTTGCGGCGTCATTATTTCGAATGCACAAACTTTTACGGTTCCTGGCAAAGAGCTTTATGATTATTATGGTTATTATTTCAGGCAGGAATTTGACATAGAAGTAAAAGGACTGCCGGCTATAAGTGATAGCAATTTTGGATTGGAAAAAGTAATGCTTACAATTCATCATGACAGGATAAGCGATCTGAAAATTACGCTGGAATGCCCCGGGGGTTCAAGTATTTGGCTTGCCAACAGGAATGGAAAAGATAGCGGTCAGCATTATATCAATACTGTCTTTTCACAGTTTGGAAAAGATGGTTTGATCAGTGCGGGAAAAGCTCCTTTTACCGGTCATTACAGGCCGGACGGGCAACTGGAATTTTTAAATACTAACCAAAATCCCAATGGCACATGGAAATTGTTTATTGAAGATCTGAAAGAAGGTACAGAAGGAGTTTTAGATAGCATCAGTTTGGTTTTTAGTAATAACCCGGCTCATCCCATTATTGTAAATCGCTGCGATATGGAACATATTGAGCTTTGTGAATGTCCCGGCCGAAAAAAAAATGGAAAGCTCTTACCCGATTTGATCATAGTTCCATTTTTTACTAAAAACCAGGTACAGGAATATGCCTGGAATGATCCCTACTACCCGGGACAATTAAGACTGGCGGCTGCTATCGCAAATATCGGATATGGCCCAATGGAAATAAAAGGAACAACGGAATGGATCTGTGGCAACCAAAAAGCAGATAGCTCACAACAATGCCCCGATGGAAAAATGAGCCGGTTAAAAGTCAAACAAAGGGTTTATTTTAAACAAAACAATACTGTTTCCTGGAAGGAAATTGATGCCGGTACAATGTACTTTGAAAATAAACCAGGGCACAATCATTATCATATCGACAATTGGGTAGAATTCCGCTTACTGCAATCCATAAAAAATAAAACCGTGATTGCAGCAAAAGGACAAAAAGTAAGTTATTGCTTATTTACAACCGGTATTTTTTATGAACAGGATAGTCTCAGCCATATCGACGGCAAACACTATGGTGAAACAATGCCCAACTACGGATTAGGAAATTATCCAACCTGTAATTTTGATAAACAAGGAATTAGCGTAGGCGGGTATGATACATACGGCATGTTGTATGAAGGACAGTACATTGATTTGCCTGAAGGGTTAAAGAGCGGAGAATATATTTTGGAAATTGAAATCGATCCCGGCCATAAATACACGGAGAGCAATAAAAAGAATAATACATTCCGGATGAAAGTCAATATCCATAAGCAGGATCGTAGTCGTGGTAAGTAATGTTCCCAAAAAGCCAAAAACCGCTATACTCCAATAAACCCCTATTCCACTCCTGTCATTTCCTTACATTTGCCGCAAAGGATGGGCTTATGAAACTGTCACATTTGTCCGAAACATTAATAGGTTCTGAGATCGTAAAGTTGGGCGGAGAGATCAGGGAAAAGATCCGCCAGGGCGAACGTATCTATAATTTTACTGTCGGTGATTTTGATCCTTCTATTTTCCCGATCCCACAAAGAACTGGAAGATGCGATCGTAGAAGCTTATCGCAAACATTTTACCAACTATCCTGCTGCCGAAGGCAATCTTGATCTGAGGGAAGCGCTTCATTCTTTTATGAAAGATGAAGAAGGCCTGGATTATGGTACCGGTGAAATATTAGTTGCTTCCGGCGGCCGCCCGTTGATATATGCAGTATTCAGGGCTGTATGCGATAAAGGCGATAAGATCATCTATGCTGTTCCTTCCTGGAATAATAATCATTATACTCATTTTGTCGGAGGCGATCATATCGTTATTGAAGCCAAAGCAAAAAATAATTTCATGCCGACAGCGGATGATATTCGTCCGCATATACAACAAGCGGCGCTGATCTCTCTTTGCTCTCCGCAAAATCCAACAGGTACAACATTCAAAAAAGAAGAACTGGAAGCTATTTGCGATCTCGTTATCGAAGAGAATAAAAGAAGAGGTGATGGCGAAAAGAAATTGTATGTGATGTACGACCAGATGTACTGGCATCTTACCTATGGCGATATCCAGCATTTTAATCCTGTTTCATTGCGCCCCGAAATGAGGAACTATACTATTTACATCGATGCGATCAGTAAAGTATTTGCCGCTACAGGTGTAAGAGTTGGCTGGAGCATGGGTCCTGCGGCTATTATTGGTAAAATGAAAGCCATCCTTACGCATATCGGTGCATGGGCGCCAATGGCGGAACAAAAAGCCGTTGCACATTATCTCGGTAATCGTGCAGGAATAAAAAAATTCCTTGCTCATTTCAAATCGGAAATAGAAGAAAGATTGCGCCGCATTTATAATGGCTTCACGGAATTAAAGAATGAAGGATTGCCTGTTGATGCCATTGCACCGGAAGCCGCTATTTATCTTACTATAAAGATCGACCTTGCCGGTAAATCAACTCCTGGCGGAAAAAAATTAGAAACACAAGGCGATGTGACTGCTTATGTATTGAATGCCGCGGGTCTTGCTGTTGTTCCTTTTTATGCATTCGGCGCAGAAAAAAGTTCCCCCTGGTACAGGCTAAGCGTTGGTACTTGTAAAAAAGAAGAGATCAGCGATATGTTTGCGAAACTGAGAGAAGCATTGAAGAAATTATCCTAATTCTTATTGATCAAAAAACGGAATGGTCTTAATTCAACCAGGCGCGACTCTTTTATTATTTTCTTTTTATTGGATGTGATCCGGTTGCGGTCGAGCAATTCATGCGCAATACAAAATTGTTCGGGCGATTCTATTTCGAGGATGATCTTATAAAGACGTTCTTCTTCCTGTTCAACAATGAATGCATGATGAAAAAATACCACCAGGTTATGACCGTGGCTTTTCATTACATGAGATTTTAATATCCGGACATTCCTTTATGACTGGGGCAGCCACAATTCTTTCCGCCTTTGCCGTTACCAGAATAATAATTCTTATTGCAGGATGCCAGGAACAACACAACTAAAAGGGCAAACGCTATCTTGGAAATTGTCTTCATAAATTTTCGGTTGAAAGGAAGTTCTAAATTAAAACTATTTTACAAACAATTTAGTATTTGGTTCAGCTAAAACCTGTTAAAAATTAACATGGATCCGCTTTTAAAGCAAAAAATAATGGGGAAACCACGCATCCTGGTGGCTCCGCTTGACTGGGGATTGGGTCATGCCACCCGCTGTATCCCTGTTATAAAGGAATTGCTTGACCAGCATTGCGATGTATGGCTGGCCGGCGAAGGAAGACAAAAAGAGTTATTGAAGATTGAATTCCCGGAACTCCCATTCCTCGACCTGCCGGGATACCGGATCATTTATGCCAAAACAAAAAAAGGATTGATTTGGAAAATGATACAGCAGGGACCAAAAATGCGAAGAGCTATTTTATACGAACATCAATGGCTGAAAAGAATGGTAAAAGAATATCATTTTGATGCGGTGATCAGCGATAACCGTTATGGCTTGTATCATTCAGAAATTCCCTGCGCTTTTATCACGCATCAATTATATATTAAAAGTTCTGCCGGTAAATGGAGCGAAAGGATATTGCAAAAAAGAAATTACAGGTACATCGGTCGTTTTACAGAATGCTGGATACCCGACCAGGAAGGAGAAAATAATTTAGCGGGAAGTTTATCGCATCCCGAAAAAAAACCAGGCATTGCTTTGCGGTACATTGGTTTGCTTTCACGATTTCAATCGTTGAACTTTACAGCAAACACAAATGAAAAGAAAGGACATTTACTGATCATTCTTTCCGGTCCCGAACCACAAAGAACAATTTTAGAAGATAAGATCGTTAAAGAGATCGGACATTATAATGGCACAGCCGTTATTATAAGAGCATTACCCGGTTCGGCATCGCTTATTCCTTCCACCAACATGATCCATTTCTACAACCATCTTCCGGTAAAGGAATTGAGTGATGAAATGTTACGGGCAGAATATATCATCAGCCGCAGCGGCTACAGCACAGTAATGGATGTAATAGCCGCCCGGAAAAAAAGTATCCTTATTCCAACACCGGGTCAAACAGAACAGGAATATTTGGGAGAATATTTAATGAAAAAAAGAATGATCGTCACTGTGTCACAAAAAGATCTTTCGCTTGATAAAGCACTGTCAATGGCAAAAGAATTTAAATATGATCTTCCCCCGCTACAGAATAATACAATGCTGAAAAAAACGATCCATGATTTCGTTTCTTCACTACAGGAAGAAAGATCGGATAATATATCAGTTTAAGTCGTTTACACTGCAAAACTGATATAGTACGGGCTGTTAGTTATCATTTACTTTTGTTACCAAATCATTTTTTTCTGAAGGATCATACCAGGGCACATATCGCTGTTCTTTTTACCAATATTTTTTTTACAGCCAATTATAGTCTTGTAAAATATATTTCTCCTTCACATGCCGGACCTTATGGTTTGAATGTGATACGTGTTGGCGTGAGTCTTTTTCTTTTTTGGCTGGTATGGCTGGTGGGCAAAAACCGCCTTCCGGACAGGCAGGCTAAAGCCGGGATCAAAAAGCAACACGTTCTGCGTTTTATTCTTTGCGGCCTTACCGGCGTAGCACTCAATCAAATGCTTTTTATCAAAGGGCTGACGATGACCTCTACGATCCATGCCTCTTTGCTGATGTTATGTACACCATTGCTGATAACCCTGCTGGCTTTTTGGATATTGAAAGAAAAAGTTACTGTTTTCAAAATAGCCGGACTTGCTGCCGGGATCTTTGGCGCTATCATATTGGTCTCATCAAAAGAAAAAACAGGAACAGCATCCCTCACCGGCGATCTTTTTATTGTATTAAATGCCATTTCTTACACTGTCTATTTTATATTGGTAAAACCATTGATGAATGAATATCCGCCATTACATGTCATGCGCTGGGTATTCACTTTTGGTTTGATATTGATACTTCCTTTTGGCTGGACGCAATTCTCCGAAGTTGACTGGGCTACTTTCGGATCAACACATTTCATATCGCTGGCAGCTATTGTTATTTGCGGGACCTTTCTCGCCTATTTATTCAATGTATATGGTTTGCAAAAACTGGGCGCCGGTATAACGGGTTCATACATTTATACACAACCTGTTTTTGTTGCCATCATTGCCACTTTATTCCTTGGCGAAAAGTTTACGGTGGAAAAACTAATAGCAGGGGTACTGATCTTTGCGGGAGTGTTTTTAGTGAGCAGGAAAAAAGAGAATAGATAGGTAACTAATAGATAAAAACTAATAGTTAGCGGAGAACTATTTTTGCAATCTGGTATAACTATCATCTATTAGTTATCAGTCGTATTTATCTCTTTTTCGGATAATCAAAGAACCAAAACTCTTTTTTTGCTTCTTTAAAATTCTTCCATTTATCGCAATCGGCTTTTATGGCAAAGATGCCGCAGGTAGGAATATTATCGATCTTTGTTGATGTAAGGAGGTTTGCAAAATCAGTGATACCCGGATTATGAGAAAAAACAGCAACGCTGTCGAATTTATTATCCGCTTTTGTTATTACATCCCAAAAAACATTCTCCGCAGCGCCGTATAATTCATCCCGGAAGATCATGTCATCTTTTTTAACCTTATAGGCTTTGGCAAATATCCTTGCAGTTTTCTTCGCTCTCTTTGCAGGACTGGAAATAAATGCATCGATCTTTACTTTATTATCGAGCAAGCGATGCGCCATCACCGGTGCATCCTGTTTTCCTCTTTCATTTAATGGCCGGTCAAAATCACTTAACGATGGGTCGCCCCAATCGCTTTTGGCATGCCGGACAAGAATTAATTGTTTCATAAATACAAAATTGGGGAAAGTGGAATTGGGAAATTGGAAAATTTTTTCATTATTGAATATTTCTTATTTACCCGGGCACTCAGGTGTCAAAAAGAAGGGCGGGCTAAAGTCAATTTCCCAATTTCAAAATTTCAAAATACTCAATACCCTCTCACATTCCTTCCTTCCATATAATTCATAAAGGCTTTGTTCACCACTTTGTTTCCACCGGCTGTAGGATAGTTGCCGGAGAAATACCAGTCGCCAAGGTTACGGGGGCATGCTTTATGCAGGTCTTCAATACTCTGGAAAATTACATCTACGGGTATATCGATTCCCGGCGGAGTGATAAGCTGCGCTATTTTAGCAGAGATCTCTTCTGCTGTAAATTGTTGATAGACCTTCTTCACTACATTCTCTGTATGCAATTGGTTTGTACGCTGCAGGTCTTTGCATTTTACCAATAATTCTTTCAGGCAATCCTCTTTTCCTCTTTCTTTTGTTAACGCCACGGCAGCATTGAATGCAATAAAGTCGCCCATTTTACTCATATCGATTCCATAGCAATCGGGATAACGGATCTGCGGCGCCGATGAAACAATGATGATACGTTTTGGTTTCAATCTCGACAACATCCTGATGATACTTTCTTTCAACGTTGTTCCTCTTACAATAGAATCATCTATCACTACCAGTGTATCTTCCCCGGGACGAACAGTGCCATAAGTAATATCGTACACGTGTTGCACCATTTCATTGCGGCTGATATCTTCTGTAATGAAGGTCCGCATCTTCACATCTTTGATCGCAATCTTTTCGATGCGGATACGGCGGGTGATCATCTCGCTCAGTTTCTCAGCATCGTAGTCTTTGTCCCAGCTTAATATCCTTTCGATCTTTATTTTATTCAAATAATCTTCGGCTCCTTTCAGCATTCCGTAAAAAGCCGTTTCGGCTGTATTGGGTATAAAAGAAAAAATGGTATTCTTCAGGTCATGATCGATCGCATTCAATACCTGTTCGCTGAGGTTATATCCCAATGCGATCCTTTCACGGTATATTTTTTCATCGCTGCCTCTTGAAAAATAAATGCGTTCGAAACTGCAGGCCTTTCTTTCTTTAGGTTCCAGTATCTGTGCAATTTCGATCTCGCCTCTTTCATTTACGATCAATGCCTGGCCCGGCAGTAATTCTTTCACTTCATTTTCACCCACATTAAAAGTGGTGCGGATCGCTGCTCTTTCCGATGCAGCCACTACCACTTCATCATTGATATAATAATAAGAAGGCCGTATGCCATGTGCATCACGAAAAACAAAACCAATTCCATTGCCCGTTACCCCGCCGACATGAAAACCGCCGTCGATCATTGGCAGTATCTTTTTCAAAACCTTTTTTATATCGGGCTGACCGGGAGAAGCTTCGTCTTCTTTCGTAAGAAAAGTATGCATGAGTTCGATCATAGCAGCGAGATCGCTGAAGCGAACATTTTCATTCGGTTCTTTCCCGATCAATGCAAATAATTCATCCGAATTGACAATATTGAAATTACCGGCCATCGCCAGGTTACGGGAAGGCATAGTATGCCTGTTGATAAAAGGATGACAGTATTCTAATTTATTCTTTCCCTGTGTGCCATAGCGAAGATGACCCAGTAATAATTCTCCGAGGAAATTTACATGTCCTTTCATCAAGCCCGGATGATTTTTTATATCAGGATGATATTTTTCAAGCTCTTCGATCTCTTTAGCTATTTGCTGAAAGATATCTGCAATAGCCTGCGGCGCATTGCTGCGTATCCTTTGCATAAATGGATAGCCGGCTTCAACATTCAATTTTACAGCAGCGAGCCCGGCACCGTCTTGTCCACGGTTATGCTGTTTTTCCATTAAAAGATATAGCTTGTTAAGACCCCACAGTACAGTACCATACTGCTGATGGTAATAAGAGAAAGGTTTTCTTAAACGGATGAATGCAAGTCCGCATTCATGCTTGATTGGGTCGCTCATCGGGAACGCAAAGGTAAAAGAAAACTAATAACTAAAAGTGAATAGATAATAATGTCGTGATAATGCAGGGAGCAATATGATTTTTTGCAGACACTTAATTAAGAACGAACAAGTTCCCTTAACACGACACTATTAGTTATTAGTTTTTAGTTATTCACTAAAAACCTTTCTGGCTTACAGTTAATTTTTCCAATTGAGGACATTCCGCCAGTGTTTCAGGATCTACCTGGATGAAATAAGTAGGCAGTATGCCTTTCAGCCATTTTTCCATAGCCTTTGCTTTCTTTTCTTCCAGCGCCATTTGCGAGATCTTGCTGTAATCATCATGCAGGTTCATCCGGTGCGGCTGTGATTTAGATTTCAGTAAAACGATCCTAACGCCGCTTTTCTGTTGCTCGTCGGTATAAGGAGTAGCTTTTGAAAGATCGCCCGGTTTCATGGCATCGAGCATGCCAACCATATCCTTATCGAGCATATCGATCGTAACAAAAGTAGAACCATCGCGGCTGGTGATACAGGGACCCATGAATTTTGCCGATTCATCATCGCTGAATTTTGCCGCAGCAGCATTAAAGCTGATCGTACCTGTTGTTATCAAAGCACGGATACTATCTAATTTTTTTGATGATTGTTCGATCTCTGTTTCTGTTACCGGCGGAACACGAAGGATATGACGAATGACCGCATCATCACCATTGCGCTGCATCATTTGTATGATATGGTAACCGAATTTACCTTTTACCGGTGCAGATATTTGTCCCTCTTTGGTTCGGAATGCTGTTGACATGAAGACGGCGTCCCAGTTTTTTTCTGCACGGTTGATCTGGTATTGTCCGCAACGGTCTTTACTTCCCGGATCCTGCGAAACATTTTTTGCCAGTGTACAAAAATCGACAATCTTATTTTCCAGTTGTTTTTTATACTCGTTCATCTGGCTGATCGTATATTCTTCCACATCTCTTGAAGCTTTGGGATACAAAACGATCTGGCATATTTCCAATTCAGTTTCGAAAAAAGGTAAACTGTCTTTGGGTATGCTTTCAAAAAACGTTTTTACTTCATTGGGAGTGATACGTACATTATCAACGATCTTACGTTGCATGGCAGCGGCCAGTTTTTGTTCTTTTACAGATTCCCTTGCATCATCCTTGATCTGGTAAATACTTTTTCCGGCCATTTCTTCCAGTGCTTCCTGGCTGCCGAGCTGGTTGATATAGAAACGGATCTTCTGATCCAGTTCAGCTTCCACTTCATCATCGGTTACCGGTAAAGAATCTTTTTCCGCCTGTAGCATCAGTACTTTGGAAATAAGCGCTTGTTCCATAACAAGACATTCTGCATTCTCCGGTACTTGTCCGCCCTGGCGTAGAATATCAGCGATAGCATTTTTAATATCGGATTGAAGAATGATCCTGTCCCCGACAATGCCTGCAATTTTATCTACTACTACTTTCGCGGCTTGCTGTGGCTGTGCCATTGCTGAAACAGTGATCAGCAAAAAACAAGCAACCAGTATTTTTCTCATATGTTGCATAAATTCAAAAGTACTCTGAGCGTTAGACTTAAATGTTTTTGGGGGAGTATTTAACAATAGTTTCAAGTTTCTGGTCTCTGGTTTCAGGTTTCGTGCTTACGTCAGCCTTTCCGACCTGTCAGCAACCCAACATGAAACAAGAAACTTTAAACCCGAAACGTCTTAGAGGGTTCTCTTTACTTCCTCTTCCTCATATGCTTCCACTACATCTCCTACTTTATAATCGCTGAAATTCTTGATAGTAAGACCGCATTCCATACCGGACTGCACTTCTTTGGCATCGTCTCTAAAACGTTTTAAAGACGCCAGTTCGGCTACATTACCAGCAGCGGGATATATTACAATACCTTCCCTTATCAGCCTGATCTTCGAATCTCTCTTGATCTTTCCGTCCATTACATAACATCCGGCGATAATAGCTTTATCAAATTTGAACACTTCACGTATTTCCACATTGGCAATGATCTTCTCCTGTACTTTAGGTTCCAGCATTCCTTCCATCGCACTCTTCACTTCTTCGATGGCATTATAGATGATAGAATACATCTTGATCTCGATACCTGCATTCTCAGCCAGTCTTGATGCCTGCAATGAAGGACGTACGTTAAAGGCGATAACGATAGCATCCGATGCTTCGGCCAATACGATATCACTTTCATTGATCTGACCAACACCTTTATGGATAACACTCACCAATATTTCCTGCGTTGATAGTTTTTGCAATGAATCGCTCAATGCTTCCACCGATCCATCCACATCGCCTTTGATGATAACTTTCAATTCTTTGAAACTTCCCAATGCCAGGCGACGGCCGATCTCATCGAGGGTAATATGTTTCTTGGTCCTGATACCCTGCTCTCTTAATATCTGTGCACGGCGATTGGCAATTTCTTTTGCCTCCGCTTCATCTTCATACACTTTGAATTTTTCTCCCGCCTGCGGTGCACCATTTAATCCTAATACCACGGCAGGTGCAGAAGGACCCGCTTCTTCTTCTTTCTTATTTCTTTCGTTGAACATTGCCTTCACACGGCCATAATACTGGCCACTTACAAGAAGATCACCGGGACGCAATGTTCCGTTCTCAACAAGCAGCGTAGCAACAAACCCACGGCCTTTATCGAGTGAAGCTTCAATGATCGTACCTGTTGCTTCCCTGTCGGGATTGGCTTTCAGGTCCAGCAATTCTGCTTCGAGCAATATTTTTTCAAGCAGCTTGTCGATATTCAATCCTTTCTTGGCAGAAATTTCCTGGCTCTGGAATTTTCCACTCCATTCTTCTACCAGGATATTCATTTGCGAAAGCTGTTCATATATTTTTTGCGGATTAGATCCGTCCTTATCAATTTTATTGACCGCAAATATCATCGGCACACCGGCAGCCTGGGCGTGACTGATCGCTTCACGGGTTTGTGGCATTACTGCATCATCTGCTGCAACAACAATAACCGCAATATCAGTGACCTTGGCACCTCTTGCACGCATGGCAGTAAATGCTTCGTGACCGGGTGTATCGAGGAAAGTAATTTGTTTTCCGTTGGATAATTCTACCTGGTATGCACCGATATGCTGTGTGATACCACCGGCTTCACCCGCTACCACATTGGCATTACGGATATAGTCAAGCAATGATGTTTTACCATGATCAACGTGACCCATGATGGTAACAATAGGTGAACGGAATTTCAGATCCTCCTCATTGTCATCATCTTCCTCTTCTTCCATTTCCATCTGCTTTTCCATATCGATGAACTCGACACGTATAGCCAAACTCTCCTGCTACCAGTTCTATCACTTCTGCATCCAGGCGCTGATTGATCGACACCATGATACCAAGGCTCATACACTTACTGATAACTTCGGCAAAACTTACATCCATCAGGTTAGCCAATTCACTTACGCTGATAAATTCGGTTACCTGCAGTTTATTATCATCTACCATGTCTCCCTGCGCATCAGCCGCCTCCTGTCTTTTCTCCCTGCGCATTTTTGCTTTCAGGCTTTTACCACGGCCACCTGCTCCTGCAAGCTTAGCCTGTGTCTCTCTTATTTTTTCCTGTATCTCTTTTTCATCGATCAGTTTATCTTCGCGGCGATTGCTTGTACTTCGGGTATCTCTTCTGGCACCGCCTGTGCCTCCACCGCTGCTGCGGGCACGGTTATCCCTGTTAAATCCACCGCCGCCGCCACCTTGCTTTTTATCTTCGTCCTTATTGATGAAAACATCCCGCTTGATTTCTTTTTTTGCAATAGGGATACGTTTTCTTTTCCGGCTCTCGTCTTTTACAGGCCTTGTATCTGTATGAACCGGTAATTCAATTTTACCCAGGATCTTGGGGCCGGTCAATTTTTCTACTTCAATATTTTCAATAACGGTTTGCTGCTCTTCAACTACCGGCTCTTCTTTTACAGTAGTGAGCGTAGTCGAACTATCTTCAACTTTTTCAGCAACAGGTTCGGCCTCTTCTTTTTTTGTTTTCTTTCCTTTGCCCTTTGCCTGTTTATCTTCTTCAACTTTATCGCTGACCGGAGGCGGAGCATCCTCTTTTTTGGGCTTAACTCCTTTTTTAGGTCTTGTTGAAGAATCTATCGTGGAGAGATCTATCTTTTTTACAACTTTTGGACCTTCTATTTCCGGCACTTCCGGTTTTATGACTTCTTCTTCTTTTTTCGTTTCAGGTTCTGCCGGAACTTCTTTCTTTGTTTTTCCTTTTGTCGTTTTTTCTTCGGCAATTTCCGGTTCTGCTGCCGGGATGGCCACCGGTGTTACTTCTTCTTTCTTAACGAGTTTCGCGGCAGGTTTTTCAGTTTTGCCAAATCCTATATCCTCATCTTCTTTCTTTTTCCTGGCTTCTGCTGTACTTCCTTTGGGCAATTCCAGCTGATCGCTTTTTATTTTCGCAGCCTTATCGCTTTGGAATTCCTGCATGGCCGAACGATACATGTCTTCAGTAAGTTTCGTTTGGTCTTTTAGTTCTCCTTTTTTAGCAAATGCTTTCCCTTCCAAATAGTCAATAAGGGTTTCTTTACCAATATTAAACTCTTTGGCTGCTGCTAATAATCTCGGAAGTTTTAATTCTGCCATTCAATTTTTATTAGTTAGTAGGGAGTGGCTAGTAGCAAGTAGGGAGGTTTTACCCTACTCGCTACTTCCTACTTGCCACTCGCTTTCCTATTCTTTATCAAATTCTTCTTTCAATACTTTTCTTACTTCTTCTATTGTCTCTTTTTCAAGATCGGTTCTTCTTTCCAGTTCCTCGGCTGTTAATTTCAATACGCTGCGGCCGGTATCGCAACCGATACGTTTGAGTTCATCAATGATCCATGTTTCAATCTCATCACTAAATTCATCAAGGTCGATATCAAAGCCTTCTTCTTCTTCTTCCGTATCCCGATAAACATCCAGTTCATATCCTGTCAATTCTGTTGCCAGTTTTATATTGACACCACGGCGACCGATGGCCAATGAGACCTGGTCGGGTTTCAGGTAAACATTTGCATGCTTATTATCCTGGTCCAGTTCCATGCTGGTGATCTTGGCTGGTGTCAATGAACGCTGGATGAGTAACTGGGTATTATTGGTCCAGTTGATTACATCGATATTTTCATTCTTCAATTCTCTTACAATTCCATGGATGCGGCTGCCTTTCATGCCTACGCAAGCTCCAACGGGGTCGATACGATCGTCGAATGATTCAACCGCTACTTTAGCTCTTTCTCCCGGGTCACGGACAATTCTTTTAATAACTATAAGTCCGTCGAAGATCTCGGGTACTTCTATTTCAAGCAATTTGGCCAGAAAGTCAGGTGAAGTTCGGGAAAGTATAATAACGGGATTATTATTTTTCATGTCCACTTTCTTCACTACAGCACGGATGCTTTCTCCTTTTTTAAAATAATCCTGTGGTATCTGTTCGCTTTTGGGAAGGATCAATTCATTTCCTTCTTCATCGAGCAGCAAAATTTCTTTTTTCCAAACCTGGTACACTTCAGCGCTGATGATCTCGCCGGTGCGGTCGCCATATTTTTTTGCCAGCAGGTTCTTTTTCAGATCGCTGATACGGCTGGCGAGTGTTTGTTTGGCAGCCAGGATAGCCCTGCGGCCAAAATCAAGCAGGTCAATTTCTTCATAGAGATCTTCACCTACTTCAAAATCGGGTTCCACTTTCACAGCATCGGAATAGGCTATCTGCGCCAGGGGATCTTCCACTTGCCCGTCTTCTACTATCATTCGATGACGCATGATCTCGAGGTCGCCTTTTTCAGCGTTTACAATTACATCGAAATTCTCATCACTGCCGAATTTTTTGCGAAGCAATGTTTTAAAAACATCTTCCACTACTTTCATCATCGTGGGGCGATCGATGTTTTCTGCTTCTTTAAAATCCTGGAACGCATCGATCAGGTTAATACTTGACATACCTGGCTTTTAAAATTTAATTTGAATTTTTGTTGCTTTAATATCTTCAAAAGAAATGCGGTGATCCACCATTTCCATTTTTTTACCTTTCCCTTTTTGTTCTTCTACCTGTATCTCCGTTTCTGATACACTTATCAATTTGCCTTCTATCCTGGTCCCGTCTTTTTTTATCACTTCTACCGGCCGGTTCAGGTTCTTCTGGTATTGCCGGTGAAATTTCAGCGGTTCTTCCAAACCCGGCGAGGATATTTCCAGCGAAAAATCTCCGTTCGGAAACATGCCGCCTTCTTCCAGGTCTTTGTACAAGCGGCGGTTGCATTGCACAAGTCTTTCAATACTGACCCCGTTATCGCCATCAATGAACACTTTAATGTTATTGGTGGGTTTGATCTTTATCTCTACAAGGAACAGGTCGGGTTCGGGAGCGATCAACGCCTTTACCTTTTCTTCCAAAACCTGTATTTGCGATTCAACATTCATGGGGTCTAAAAGAAGAAGGGAACGACCTCGTTCCCTTCATTCAGCTTTTTCCGATGCAAATGTAAGGCAAACCGGAGGTATCATCCAAATGAAAATGTTTGTTTCAGGTTTCATGTTTATGGGTTCAGGTGTGGGTCGTTTACTCTATGGAAATCCCTTTCCATATAGATTCATTCAATCGAAAATTCCGCATAACACGAGAACCGGAAACATGAAACCAGGGACCTGAAACTGTTTTTCGGTAAACAGCCTGTCTTTTCCGGTAGCATTTTTGCAGGTCATTCTATCTTTATACTATGAAATTTGTCTTATTAGCATTGCTGGCTTACCTGGCTTACCAGTTCATCTTTAACGTGGTAATACCGGTTTACCGGGCTTCCCGCCGCATACGCAAGGGTTTTAAGGAAATGCACGGCCGGATGCAGCAGCAGGGATCATATAATACAGGCCATCCATCCCCGGATCGTAAAGAAAAACCTGCGGTAAAGCCTGACCGGAATGATTATATAGACTTTGAAGAGATAAAGAATTAATATTTCCCCCATTCATTGGATCAAACGAATAAACCTCCATTCCTGAAGGTTTATTATTAGTGCCTTGTAGGGCACGATCCTACGACCCTCCCGACTATCGTCGGGATGCTCTAACCAGCTGAGTTAAGGATCCTGACTATTTTTTACTATCGGGTATTTTATTCTTTCCTTTCTCTTTTCTCGAGGGAGGAGATTGAAATGCTATCTAAATTCTTCAATAAAATCTTTCTAATCAGTGACTGTTTCCCTGTGTCGTTTGAAACTTATTTACAAACCTTCTTTATAGAGCAAGGAATTAGTACTCAATTATTAGAGGGATCATATCAAAAACTCTTTGATCTATAAAAGACCTGAAATTCACTTTAAAAACAAGAAGATTATTAATCAGATTGGTAAAACTGCCTGAAATTGGTACATTTGCAGCCGCCTTTCAGTCAGGACCCTTAAGCTGGTTAGAGCATCCCGACAGATAGTCGGCAGGGTCGCAGGATCGGTGATAAAGAAATAAAAAATAGTTCGAATAGTCAGGACCCTTAGCTCAGCTGGTTAGAGCATCCCGACAGATAGTCGGCAGGGTCGCAGGATCGGTGATAAAGAAATAAAAAATAGTTCGAATAGTCAGGACCCTTAGCTCGGCTGGTTAGAGCATCCCGACAGATAGTCGGCAGGGTCGCAGGATCGGTGATAAAGAAATAAAAAATAGTTCGAATAGTCAGGGCCCTTAGCTCAACTGGTTAGAGCATCCCGACAGATAGTCGGCAGGGTCGCAGGATCGGTGATAAAGAAATAAAAAATAGTTCGAATAGTCAGGACCCTTAGCTCAGCTGGTTAGAGCATCCCGACAGATGGTCGGCAGGGTCGCAGGATTGGTGATAAAGAAATAAAAAATAGTTCGAATAGTCAGGACCCTTAGCTCAGCTGGTTAGAGCATCCCGACAGATAGTCGGCAGGGTCGCAGGATCGGTGATAAAGAAATAAAAAATAGTTCGAATAGTCAGGACCCTTAGCTCAGCTGGTTAGAGCACCTGACTCATAATCAGGGGGTCGTAGGATCGTGCCCTACAGGGTCCACAGGTAAATGAGAAATAAGGAATAAAGAATAAGGAATAAGAAAGTATCGGAGTCTACAACTTTCTTATTCCTTATTTATTATTTCTCATTCCTTATTGACCGGGGTTCTTTAACCTTTTGTTAACCGGGATGAAAATACATTTGTCCCCTATTGATTAATTATGAAGAAATTTTTATCGCTATCTATCTGTACCCTGCTGACTGTTGCCGCCTTTGCCCAGGAAACTCCACAGAAAAAAAAGACCATTGATCTTTCTGACCGTTCAGGCGATCATTTGATGATCCAGCTTGGTTCTACCCATTGGTCCGGTATCCCGGATTCGATCAATACCAAAGGACTTTCAAAGAGTATTAACCTGTATGTGATGTTTGATTTTCCTTTTAAGACGAATCCCAAACTGAGCATGGCATTTGGCCCCGGTATCGCATCCGACCATATGATCTTTGCAAAAACATTTGTGGCGATAAAAGAGAATGCAGCCGCTATTCATTTTATCAACCAGTCGGATACCACGCATTTCAAAAAAACCAAACTGGCAACGACCTACCTCGAAGCGCCGATCGAATTCAGGTATTCTGCTGATCCTAAAGGCGCCGGTTTTAAATTTGCCATTGGTGTAAAGATCGGTACGATGCTTACCGCCCATACCCGCAATACTAAACTGCAGGATAAAGCAGATAATATTGTCAATGATTATGTGATGAAAGAATCCAGCAAAAGATTCTTCAATAAGAACCGCATGTCGGGAATGGTTCGTTTTGGCTATGGCCATATAAGCCTTTTTGGAAGCTATCAATTTTCCCAGCTTTTTAAAGATGGTGCCGGTCCATTGGTAAGACCTTTTTCGGTCGGGCTTACGCTAAGCGGTCTGTAAGACGTTTCAAGTTTCTCGTTTCTGGTTTCACGTTTCGTCGCTATTGTGCAAATGACATTTGCACAAAGTGAAACCCAACCTGAAACCAGAAACGAGAAACTTGAAACGCTTTCTATCTCTCCGTGATTTAACTTTGTCATTCCTTCCCTCAACCGGAAGGAATTTTTTATTACAATAATTGATCATTTGGGAGGTCGCCCAGGTTCTTACCATCCGCGAAATCCTATTAATCCCAGAATCTGTGATAGATAAAAGGAACAGGATAGAAAAAGAAGAAAAAGCCGTGCTGGTTGGTCTTATACATAAAGAACAAACCGAACAGCAGGTGAATGAATACCTGGATGAATTAGCTTTTTTGGCTGAAACAGCCGGCGCCATTGCCGAAAAAAGATTCACACAAAAATTGCTTCATCCCGATAGCCGCACATTTGTAGGTAAGGGAAAACTGGAAGAGATAAAAAAATATGTGCAGGGAAAAGATATCAGGGTCGTCATTTTTGATGATGAGCTCAGCGGCGCACAGATCAATAATATCGAAAAAGAACTGGATGTAAAAACCATTGACCGCAGCGATCTTATTCTTGACATATTTGCCCGCAGGGCAAAAACTGCACAGGCCAAAGCACAGGTAGAGCTGGCGCAATATCAATATATCCTGCCACGTCTCCGCGGAATGTGGAAACACCTTGAAAGATTGGGAGGCGGTATCGGAACAAGAGGTCCGGGCGAGACCGAGATCGAAACCGACCGTCGTATTGTAAGAGATAAGATCTCTTTGCTGAAAAAAAGATTAGCAGAGATCGACAAACAGGCTTTCACACAACGCAAAGACCGCGGTGAATTTATCCGGGTAGCATTGGTAGGTTATACCAATGTGGGCAAAAGCACTATCATGAATTTGCTGAGCAAGAGAGAGGTATTTGCTGAAAATAAATTGTTTGCCACGCTGGATACCACTACCAGCAAAGTAGTATTTGAGAATACTCCTTTTTTATTAAGCGATACGGTTGGTTTCATCCGCAAGCTGCCTCACCATCTGGTAGAAAGTTTTAAAAGCACTTTGGATGAAGTAAGAGAAGCCGATATTCTTTTACATGTAGTGGATATTTCTCATCCTGCTTATGAAGATCAGCTGGGTGTAGTGAATAAAACATTACAGGAATTGAATGCTTTTGAGAAACCCACCCTTACCATCTTCAACAAGATGGATCTTTATGAAGAACAGACTTTTGATGAATGGCTGGAAGAAAGTACCAAAAAAGAAATACTGAATGATCTTTACGAAAGATGGCAGGGAGAAACAAATGGCAATGCCGTATTTGTAGCGGCCATAGAAAAAAGGAATTTAGAACTGCTTCGCAAAACAATACTGGAAAAAGTAAGACAGATGTATAAGGTAAGGTATCCTTATAAGACGGAGTTTCTGTATTAGATAAAAACTAACAACTAACAGATAATAGTTACTCCGTAATTCGGAATTGTCTTTTTTAATCAGGAATTGTTCAGTATCGGGGTCCAACTTTTAGTTATTATCTTTCATCTATCCATGTGGCATAAAATAGCAGACCATATCAACGAGCTGGATTTTGCCGGTAATAATATTGCAGTAGCGGAAGTAAAAGGAAAGAAGGTCTGTATCGCCAAACATAAAGAAGAAATATTTGCATTTGCCTTTAAATGTCCTCATGCCGGGGGCATATTAGCCGATGGATATATTGATGCGCTGGGAAATATAGTTTGTCCGCTCCACCGTTATAAATATGATATGAAGAACGGCCGCAATACAAGCGGCGAAGGTTATTATCTCAAACACTGGCCGGTTGAAATAAGAGAGGATGGCGTTTTTGTAGCTATGGAAACCGGCGGGTTGTTCAGCTTGTTTAGTTAGTTTAAACTATAAATAATAGATAATACATAATAACTAAAAGTGGAGTGTTTGATAAATTATAGTTCACTAAAACTATTCTCTGTTAGTTATTATCTTTTATCTATTTCTTACATTTATAATTAAACCACATCATCATGAACCGCAAAATCATCCTGCTGTTTGTAACAGCATTATTTACGCATCATTTCATCAATGCACAACCCGGTACCTGGAGACAGGTCGGCGATGCCGGTATCTGGGCTAATACCATGTTTGCCGTTTCTTTCGGCGGCACTATGTACACGGTAGAAAAATCGGGAGCCTTATACAAGACCGATCCTTCAACAGGTGTATGGTCGCAGGTAGGCAGCCAGAGTTATGCTAATACAATCATGATGATCGCCGGTGAGAAAAATATTTTCACTATTGAAAAAGACGGTAGCCTGTACAGAACAAATCCCGGTACAGCTAATTGGGCACGACTCGGCGATGCCGGCGCATGGGCCAATACTATTGCAGGTACGGCAATGAATGGCTACTTGTACACAGTGGAAAAAAGTGGCGCTTTATTTTATACGAATGTTAATACCGGTGCATGGCAACAGGTAGGCAAAGCAGAATTCGGCAATACAAAATTCCTTTTTGACGGAAATGGAAAACTTTACAGTATTGAAAAGGATGGAAGTTTGTATGAGATAAATCCGAACAACGGAACATGGAAAAGAGTGGGTGAAGCCGGCGCCTGGGCCAATACAACTGCCGGTACAATGCTCGATGGAAAATTATATACGACCGAATCAAACGGTGCTTTATATGTAACCGATCTTAGTACTGCCGCCTGGCAGCAAATAGGAAAAGCAGAGTTCAGTAATACTGTATTTATGTTGGGAGCTTCGGGTAAAATTTATACGATCGAAAGATCGGGAACTTTGTATGAAGTGAATGTTCATTAAGATAATTTATTGAGTCGTCCTAAAATAGGTTGACAGTTTAAAAATAATCCCGGTTGCCTTAGGTAGCCGGGATTATTGTTTGATACACCTGCCGGGTGTTTTTATTTTTACGCAGCCCTGGTGCGTGTCTCACGCACCAATAACCACCGCCTTCTTTTGAAATTCTAAAATTCAGCTTCGTTTGTTGGTGCGTGAGACACGCACCAAGGCATCGCATTTGAATCCAACTTATGCCTTGACTACATATACACCTAAGTTCATTTACACCAAGGCATCGGAAGGACTTTGCGGTAAATATTTCTGCAAGCATACTTTGCATTAAAATAGCAGTAATGAAATCTTTCTTTATAATTCCGATGCCCTGGTGCGTGTCTCACGCACCAATAGCCACCGCCTTCTTTTGAAATTCTAAAAAATACGGCTATCCAGTTTGTTGGTCCGTGAGACACGCCCCAGGGCATCGAACCCGCGTGCCGTAGGTACGGAACGATGAATCCTTGATGTTTTGCTCCGAAGGAGCAAATGAACTTTCCGATTATTGCTACTACCGGCATATAGCCCCTCCGGGGCATTCGATGCCCTGGTGCGTGTCTCACGCACCAGGGCTGCGCATTTGAATCCAACTTATGCCTTGACTACATACACCTAAGTTCATTTACCGGAATGAACGGCGAATTGTGCCGTGTTTCATGAATGTTGCCGCGGTTTCTTTATTGAAACCCTTTTAGTTCACCCGCCAGTTGATGAAGAGGATGCAATGGTATCTCCGTACCGCTTTCGCCCTTCGCTGAATAATCAAAAGGATTGTCAAGATCTTTTATCAGCAACACCATATAAAGTATCAGGAAATTCACCAATAAAGTGAATAATAACGAAGCGTAAAAAGGTTCGATCTTAATAAGGATAAGACTGATCGTTATCAATACACCCATCGATTCAACGATCGCATAACCAGACCCTACAAACTCAGTATCCCGGATAGTATCGATCCTCATTATTATTTTCCGGATATTGTTTTGCTCATTCTTCATCTTAATGATATAATTAGGCTGTACCCCTTCTTTATCCAGTTCGGCAAAATAGTCGTTCATCAAACCTATCTTGTTCAGGATCGATCCGGTCTTTTCTTTTTTATAGAACCAATCTGTTATAGCGACAATAAATGATTGCTGAAAGATGATGAAGCGCCGGGCCGTTTCGGAATTCTTACTCTTAAGAATGGTGTATGTATCATCAAAAAGATTTTTGATCGTTCCTGTAAGTTCGCTGGGAAGTTTCTCACTCTCTTTATAATCGGAAAGTACCCCGCTGATCAGGAACCCGATCAGGAAGATAGTGCCTGCAACCAGGCTGGTGAAAAGTGCATTCAATTCCAGTATCTCATAGTCATATTTGTTGGCCAGGAATTTTAAAATACCAACGACAATTATCCACGGGATGATCTTAAATGCGATATACCATTTTTGCCAGATCTTTCTTTTTTGCTGCCCGATCATTTAGACTTTGTTTTAATGAATTAGATATTAAACTTTAATTTCGACCGGGGCCGGGTCACAAATAAATGCTCATACCCAGACAAATTTGTTCTTTCCTTGAATTTGGAGTTTTTAAATAGTAAAAAAGACCAAGCGAAATACTTGCAACATTGAGTTGACCATCACGAAAAATAACCTTATTGTTACTGGGTGTAACTATAGCCTGTTCGTTCAATTTGAATTTGCCCGACAAATATGCAAGTCCCAAACAGAACCTGAATGAGTTAAGCTCATCCAAACTATGTTCCCAAAACAGGCGCGGGCCATACATCATAAATGATTTTGAGATAAAATTAGCAGTATACGGGGTTGACGATACAGGACCTTGCACAACGATCTCAACTGTATAATTAAGCGTCTTAGTAGAATTACTTGGAATCGCCTGACCTGCCATTAATTCTCCAATAAGAGAATTCCTGCCATTTCGTAATTGTCCGAATCTTATAGCCGCATAGGGAAGCCACAGTTTTCTCGAGTCAAAATTAAAACGCAATCTTCCAGTGGCTCCATTGTCAGCCAAAAATGTGTTTAAAGCAGTTGAAAGTTCATTGTTATCAATACCATTGTCATCAGCATAAAGCTAAATTTCAGCCCAAACCACGAATTGACAGAGTAGGTAAGATTTAAGCTGCAGCAATTCCTGTCTTATTAAAATACCCTGGTTGGACATACAGATTTCCCTGGGATATGTCTTTTTCTGTTAATTCATTATTAGGGAAGGAAATGAATGGAGCAACCGCAAGGGTTATCCCAAAGCGGGAGGCCGGATGATCTCGCTTCAGGGAGGCGATTTCACAACCACCTCCTGAAATTAGAGGTTTGCCATCCTTAGTCTTATACTCTTTTGTGATACACTTATCGCAATCGTCGGCGATATAATCTTCGTCTTCATCTTTGGGTAAACCTTCCACTTTATCAATTGAAATAATTCTGTACTTATATTCGGCATCAGCATCCCAAACCAATGTCATTCTATTATAAACAATCATTGACTTTGGAGTTGGATCTTTTTTGGTATGATATACATATTCTTTTGAAAAATAGATATACCAATTTTTTGATTCGGATTTTTTGCCGGTACAATAATAAACGTGGTTGGCAGTGGGCATTGAAAAGTCATCGAAATATTTCAACATCCCATTTATCCGGGTTGCGTAGAAAGAAAGAGAAATTTTATTCCCCGGCGTATAACTAAAAGAGTTTGTTTGATCTGTAAGTACCTCAAGATCGCTGGGGAAATCAATAGAAACAATTTTGCGGTCAGCTGCTCCGGCTGCAAAAACATTTGCAACCGTATTATGATCTAATGCCAAATCTATAGAATCTGTTTGTCTTGCCGTATAGCTGCTTATTACTTGGCAAAAGAGCAGGTATTTGCTATATAAATTTTAACATTCCCGAATTCTTCAGAATCATGAAGAATTGACTCCTGCGAGTACAATGCTCCGAAATTGAGCCCTGTAATAGCGGCTAGGAGCAGCGCCTTCCTGAGAATGTGTTTCATGGATGATGGTTTTGGCTTATTCAAGAGTAATTGATTTTATTTTGGGTACATCATCTTCGGAACTTGTGATGATCTTAATAACAATATTTCGATCTTCAACAGATCTTGAGAGTTTATTTCCTGTTCCTTCCCTGACAACATTAAATACTTCCTGTCTGACTTTAATAATGAGTTCGGGCGATTGATTGGGGTAGTCAATTTTAGCGACGAGTATCTCCAGGGATGGGGCCGGAAGAGTGATCCTAGATTCATTAGTATATTGGGCTTTTGCGCCATAGTAAAAGCCCTTTAGAATGCTAAAATATTTTTCCGGTGTACATTTTCTGATGCCCGTTAGAACCTTAAGGGCTATCGTAGCATCAGGTGTAAAACGATCGGCAACAAAACTGTTTAGGCGGTTATCATTTACTTTACCCTAGGGAATATTGGTGATATGCTCAAAATATTCGGCGTAAACTGACAGCGCAGCTTCCCGCTCTCTCCCATCTGCTTTTGAAGTGTCCGGTTTATTGATGAAATGGGCTTGTGCTGAACTTATTTCGCAGCAGAAAATAATCAATGCCAGCAAGATTATCCTTATCATGTTTATTTTTTGATAAAAATTAATTTAGAAATATAATGCGCACTGTCTTGGGAACTGGTTTCCAAAAAAATTATTTTAATAAATTTAAATCCCAAGTATTCTCTATCCCGTAATATCCCGGCTAATCCAACAGACAAATTTTTGCTGCCCATATTAATACCCTGCTCTGAATTGACATCTTTATAAGCGACGGAAACATTTTTTGCGATCCTAAATAGTTCCTGGATGCTGTCAACCGAATGTTCGAAGTTTGAATCATCTCCATCTAATTTATTTATCCGGCTCAGGAGTAGCCAACTGATGGTAGAATCTACCATCACAGCGCTATCCCTTAATATTATGCTGGTCATTTGCCCTTTTAGCGATTCACGGCAAGATGGCTTTAATGATTTATATTTTCCAGCTTCCATCCTTCGAGCGATAATTGTATCCCGAACCCTTCCAATTTTCTTTGAAAAATAGTAAGGTGTGAAAGCCAGGTTGTCTTTCTCAACAAGTGTGAGAGCAGTTGATATTATTTCTGTTTCTGTTTGACTTATGTAGGTTTGAAATTCAATCGGGTTTTCCGGGCAGGATGATCTCTTACGCAAAAGAAATATTCCACACATTACTAAAACAAAGATCCCTAACGTAACAAAAACAATTCTTTTGAAGTTGATGAGTTTTACAGGAGGAGGAGGAGGAGGCTCTTCTTTTAACAGCCGCCAGCAGATCAAATAAACTGCCTTAAAATGATCATCCATTCTTCCTTCTGCTGCTAATAGCCATTGCTTAGGTCCCAGGAAAACTTCTAATTCGTCAGAAGGTACGGCATTGTCTGTTTTAAAGGGGATGATAATTTTTTGATAAGTAAAAGCTCGTTCAACCTCGCTTGCCACAAATCGTGATTCATTTGCATTTTTATTAAAAATGACGATCATTATTTTACATTTCTTGATCGCCTGCATTATAATCAAGCCGTATTGTTCGCCTGCTTCTTTTTGAGCTTCAACAGGTGCGATCCAACAACTTAAACCTCTGCCAGTAAGATAGTCATATAACTCTTTTGCCAATTTGTAGTCTTTGCTGGCATAGCTTATAAATATCTCTTTTGTCTCTTTCATCTGGGTTTTGGTATATTTCACCGCTTTTTACATCCAAAAATTCGCCGCAATACTCTCTTTCCAAATCTACGTTTTTAAATGAATATCTATTGGGACTTATTCTTCAAATACTTCAGTGCCCGGGATATAAATATATCCATGTCTTTTTGTAGCTTGGGTAACGGGTTCAATTAGTATTTCAGGTATATATTTTTCTCTCGCCAGTCCGTTTACAGTATATAATCTTTCCGCCGGAAAAGTGAACCTGATCTTTGTATTGGGCATTTCATAACTGTAGACGGCTCCGAAAAGGCGGGCCATTGGAGTGCCGATGATCGTAGTATGCGGTCTCTTCAACGCAGCAAATCCAATAACGATCGCTTCTCCCAAACTGGCGGTCCAATGATCGCAAAGTATAACTAAGGGCTTTGTATAATTTTTCCCTTTTCTCGGCGAAACAATTTCCATCCAGCTGCGCTTTATACCATTCGCCTGTTCTTCTGCAGTGTATTCGTGTTTCTGGTAAAAATGTTCTTTATTGATAAACCAGCTTATCACAGCTTTTGCGACGACCGTATTGCCGCCACTGGGAGTTTCACGAAGATCGATGATGAGCGATGTTGTTTTTTGCATTGACTGCATCACGCTGTCAAACTCAGGAACAATACCAGTATTATACAGGCAATCATTTATTTTGATATAACCGATATTGCCAAACAACCTGGATTCAATATTGGACGCATACTTTATATTTTCCAGTAACATGCCATTGTTGTCGGGGTAATGATCGGTTGTTTTTCCTTTGTATCGTAATGTAAATTTTCGTTTGTGTGTATGATCACCTGCCAGTATTAAACGCAACGCAAAATTCTTAGCTTCCACATCCGGTAGTTTTAACGAAGCCGGCAGAATAGATTCAACAGCAGTATTTATAGGAATATCATTCACCGCAATGATCTCCATTCCTGCAGCTACGCCGGACAATTCGGATCCAAAACGCTTTCTTACTTCGGTAATGATTGGTTTCCCATTTACATATTGGGCCCAGGTATCGGTTCCGGAAGGAACAAGCCGGTAAGAACGGTTTGTATTCGTATTTAAAATAGCATGATGATCGTATATCTCATAAAGAGCTTTTTCGAGGATACCGACAAACTGTTCTTTTCCTGAAACAGTATCTATCGCCCGGCTATAGATCTCTTTTACTTTATGCCAATCCGTTTGTTTGCTATCAAAATAACTATACTCATCGCTGATAGTTTTCCAGAAATAAATAAAGTCTTCCCGGTACTTTGCAGTTGTCATTGTACCGGTTTGCCCGGTCATCCATAATGGTGTTGTGATGAAAAGGAGAATTATAAAGAAAGATTTCATTACTGCTATTTAATGCAAAAGTATGCTTGCAGAAATATTTATCGCAAAGTCCTTCCGATGCCTTGGTGCGTGTCTCACGCACCAACAAATTGGATAGAAGCCGTATTTTTTAGAATTTCAAAAGAAGGCGGTAGCTATTGGTGCGTGAGACACGCACCACGGCTGCGAGTTTTCCAGAAATAAATAAAGTCTTCCCGGTACTTTGCAGTTGTCATTGTACGGGTTTGCCCGGTCATCAATAACGGGGTCGTAATACAGATGAGAATTATAATAAGGGAGATTTCATTCCGGGATATTTGCGATGCCTTGGTGCGTGTCTCACGCACCAACAAACTGGATAGAAGCCGTATTTTTTAGAATTTCAGAAGAAGGCGGTGGCTATTGGTGCGTGAGACACGCACCAAGGCTGCGAAATCCGTTTTATCCACCCGATCCGCGTCATCTGCGTTCATTCACCCAATGTTAATACCATCCCCTCGAAACCAGTTTCATATCCGATTGAGTAGCATAAAACTCGCATTTTCTTCCTCGCAGGGAAACATACTCATACTCCCGATCGAATTCCCAGGTTTGGTATTCGGTATATTCCCTGCCGGCGAATATCAATGAACGCCTCAGGTGCACAAGCATTTCTATTTTATAAGGATAAACCTGCTGGCCCGGAAATTTTTTACTCTCATAACCATCCTGGCCTTTGAAGGAACTAAAATCAACGAAGATATAAGGATAGTCTGCAAACAAGGAAGCCATCTGCGATTTGATATTCCTTTTTACAGCCGCTTCCGAACCGTTACACTTAATGTTCTTCATCACATTCGAACGTCTTTCGTAAGCCAGTTTTGCAGCCGGGCCATATTTATTCAGCACCTGTTTGTTGATGAACGGACGTATCCATTGCTCGGGTTTTTTGGAAGGAACGACCATTTTATTTCCATCCGGAAGTTTTACCGTGTACTTACTTGTTATAGAATCGAAATCTAAAACGGTTGCCTGTCTCCAGTTACCCTCCAGTGAATCCGATAATAAAGGATCGACTTCTACTGTATCATCTTTTTTAAATATTTGAGAGGAGGCGGAAAGGGTGAAAAGGATCAGCAGCAGGAAAAGAAATGATTGTTTCATTGATTATAATTGTTCATTAAATATAGCGAAACTCCGGAGCCTGGGAACCCTCTCTATAATTGGATTAATATTTTGGATTTAGTTAACGCAAAGGGGTATAACAACATAAATTATTTTATGCCATGGTGCGTGTCTCACGCATCACTTCTAAAACTCTTCACGCAGATCTTTTAAAAAAAAATTTCTATAATGCGGTTTGCCTTTCTTTCTCAAAGATGGTGCGTGAGACACGCACCAAGGCGCAGTGTCCCGGGTTGAAATTGCCCCGCTCTTTAGAGCGGGGATAATGCCAGGGCAATTTAAAACTGAGACACCCGATGCCATGGTCGTGAGACACGCACCAGGGCGCAGAAAGAACTTTCACGATAGACTCTTCGAAAGATCAACGACGAGCCCCCGCTATTGTCTTTTATTCTATGCCGTGGTGCGTGTCTCACGCATCACTTCTAAAACTCTTCACGCAGGTCTTTTAAAAAAAAATTTCTTATAATACCGTTTGCCTTTTTTTCTCAAAGATGGTGCGTGAGACACGCACCAAGGCGCAGGGACATCCGGCCAGGAAGAAATGATCATACCTATTCATCAATTTTCCCTGCAATTATTCATCACCCCGATTTTCAACTCTTTCATTACCAGCATTGCTTTTTCTAAGAACTACAATTTTTCGTACACAGCCGACCCTCATAAAAATTTCATCTCCAGCAAATTGAAAAAAGAAAACTGCAATAAAGTGTAATAAAGTGCAGAAAAGTGTAACAAGCTGCACAAATGATCAATAATGTGCAATGATGTGCAATAATGTTTAATAAAGTACAACAAGTGTCAATAACAGGAAACCACGCCTGGCGGCCGCTATATGTTTGTTCTATGAAACAAATGATAAATAAAAAAGCGAAAAAAGAAGCGGGGAGCAATGACAAACAAAAAAGCTGTGATCAAAATGAAAGTAAGATATCAAACGATCACATAAATGTGATTTTTTTTCAAAACGAATTCTAACCGATCACATAAATGTGATCGACACAAATAAATAAAAAAAATGATCACAAAATATTATTTATCTAAAAAACAAATACTATGAATGTTCAATCAACACCAGGTCTTGCTGCAACAAGAGAAAGACTGGGATTAAGTCAAAGTCAACTTGCCAAACAACTTAAAATACCAAAAGCAACACTAGCCATGGCAGAGATAGGTCAACGAAGCCTGCCGGTGGCAGCCTTATTGAAGGTCGCCGAGCTTGAATTAAAAATAATTGCAGCATCACAAGTACCGTTCACTAATAGCAGGGGATTGAATGTGGAAGAAGAACCCCAAAAAGCCATTTCTGACTTTATGTCTGCAAGGGAGGATGAATGTCAATATGAAATATGGGGTTGTACCCGCAGGCTGGTCCGGATGGAGGAGGAGTATGAAAAATTAATAACTCAACTGCAACTCATAAAGAATATGATAGAACCAGAAGCAGACAAACCCGAAAATGATCTAATGATAGAATTAAAATACCAGGAAATGCGCATTGTAAAACGTATTTCCAATTGCGGAATATCTCAACAAAACGTTTTGCGCACCAGGATCGCAGTATTAAGTGCAGAGTCATACATCACTAATAGTGCAAAACAACAACTTGTTAATCAACAAGAGTCTTCAATGTAACCTAGGTTGAATTTCAATATCGTAACAATTTTTAGTAACAATTTTTAGTAACAATTTAAACCAGTTTTTATGTACACTGTTTTATTATTATCGACAAGACCTGATTGCCAGGCATTGATCAACATTGCGAACAAAGAAAAAGAGGATTTACTCTATATCAAATCTACGATGGACAGAAAGCTTAGTTCTTCCTCGGAGAAGTCGGAAGGTATAGAAAGTACGCTCATTACTATTTCTACCGAATTACAGGCAACGCAATCCTACTATGACAGTCTGCCTGAAGGTAAGTTGAAAGATGATATCCTCGCCAGGATGAAAAAGTACGAGTTTACTAAATTTACTCTCGAACAGCGCAAAGAAAACTACGGGGTCTTGGTGGTTTTGAAAAGGGAATACGAAATCGCCGTCAATGCAAAAGCCATCATCGAAACAGAGAATTATATCGATGCATTGACTGACCGGATGAATCAACTTCCTTAAAAATGATCTCCTGTAATTAAGGCCGGTAATCCGGATCATTCCTGTTAAAGTTGCCCACTTAACATACTCTTCTTACAACAGCAAGCATCCCGGATCATTGACTGCACATTACCTGTTGAGCATTGAGTATTGATCATTTCTGTTAACAAATTTTCAATACTCAATGTTCAATATTCAATTCCAAAAAAAAGAATTCACGGAACTTCTAAAACATCCGATCATGAAAAAAAGAAAAAATAAGGATTGTCTTAAACAACTCTTTAAAGACAAGAACGATTGTTACAGTCTCCGCGAGATCGCCACGGCCCTGCTGATCCTGGCTTTATTTATAAGCTGGGTGGCACAACAATTCTGTCACCGGCATATTCCCGACTATATGTTTTACTCTTTTGCAACCCTGGTTGCTGCCGGTTGCTTTGGCTATACGATGGAGAAAAAAACGCTGACCTGAGAACCGGGCATTGCGGGTTGAAAAATCCCCGATCCGCAATGTTCAATTTTCAATATTCAACTCAAAACAGGTAAGACCTGTTTGGCACAGGCCCTTATCCGGGCAAAAGATCGCAGAAAAATTAAGCCGCATAATAAAAGCAATTTCAATTACTTAGATATTTTTGTTAAGTTCTATTTACACATACATAAGCGATAATCACTTTTTTATTTGTTTTTATCACGCAATAATATTTAGCTTTATCCTATAAACCTTAAACATATGAAAAAGTATTCTCCTGAAAAAAAATGGCTGGTTCCACTGGTGGGACTTACTGCCATTCTACTAACTATGTATTATCCATACAATAACAGGAACCATAGTAAAGATACATTGCTTAATGCCGCTTCGAGAGATATAGCGACTGCATCATTCATCGATACCAATGTCCATTCCTTAAAAAAAGTGAATGACAGTATTCAAAAAATAATTTATTGGAAAAGGCAAAGGCTTACCGAATACTCCAAAGGATTCACCTCTTTGTTTGTCGGCACGGCTTTGATCAATGAATGTGATAGTTGCCTGTACGCGGATACATTGGATTACAAACGAAAATATTACATATCCCTGGAGGGTTATGCGTTACGACCGGGCGCCACTTACTATGCAGAGGGAAATAACTACTATATCGAAAACGCAGTCCCTTTTAAACAAAGCGAAGCCGGAAAAGATGTTTACAACAGCAGGAAAAAAACAAATACAAGATTAGTTGTAACAAATAATCCTGCCCACGGTATAACTGTGCTAATGCCCGTTTCAAAAAAAGTATATTCACAGGTATCAGTTTTTTCACTGGCACTGGCAAGTGTAGCTATGATAGCAGGATTTTGGCTTTTTATTATTTTACCCTTCCGCATCCTGCGAAATATAGCCAATGGAAAACCCTTTATCGAAAAGAATATCATTCATCTTCGCCGCATCGGCTGGGGGATCATTTGGGTTTGCCTGTCGCTGGCAACGGTTCCGTTGCTGATAAGATGGATAATGGCATCATCCATCCCCAAAGATATCTATTATCCTTTCTGGGAATCGTTGTTTGATTACCGCTGGCTTCTTTTTCTCGGAATTTGCGTGTTAATTATCGCCAAAGCATTTACCAAAGGATATTATCTTCAGGAACACAAAGACCTAACTTTTTAATTATGCCTATAATCGTCAACCTCGATATCATCCTGGCTCAAAGAAGAATGTCGCTAAACGATCTTGCAGAAAAGATGGGCATGCATGTTTCTAACCTCAGCATTTTAAAAACCAATAAAGCCAGGGCTATCCGCTTCACCAGTCTCGATGATCTCTGCGGGGTGCTTGATTGCAAACCAGGCGACATACTGGACCGGGTTAGCGAAGAAGAATACGAAAAGCTCCTGGGAAGACCCTATCAACGAAATGATGATTAGCATGGTAACGATGAATGATCAGCAGCGATCTAAAAAAATTATTAACCATGAGCACTACGATCAATATTGCTACCGGAGAAATAAAGCCTAAGCCTTCGACCTTTAAAGACCTCGCCAATATGTATAATGTTACGCCGAGAACCTTTAAGAAATGGATCGAGCCTCACCTGCGATCGCTGGGTAAAAGAAACAGCCGGTATTTTACAGTTAAGCAGGTGCGTATAATATTTGAGAGGTTGGGTGAGCCCTGAGGAATTATGCGGAACTTCTATTATCAATAACATTACTTATATAATTATGCCGATTGTAGTACACCCCGATGTGATGTCCTGGTTAAAAGCTTTAACCCCTTTGATACCGAATCCAAAGGTCAGGTTCACATTACTGTACCCGTTATAATTAACATTAGTCGCCGTTATATATTTCTGAATAAAGGTTCTGCCGCTATCTGTAGTGAAGCCGATCCAGTCCCTGAAAGCGATATATCCTTGTGATGGCGAATAGAAACTGATCTTCCTGATATCATTATCCTCATTCACATCTACATATACCTGTCGCAGCTGTGAATTGGCGCAACAAGGGATCATGTAGAAAAAAATAAGAGCCGCTATTATTTTTGCTGAACCCGTTTTTTCTTCATTAGCCTATTTCAAATTTACATTTTTTTCGAAGCCTTATTCAATCTTAGCAAAGAGATTCTTGAAGGTTCTCAAAATAAAAAGGAGGTCAAAAATGATCTCCTGTCTAAATGGCTCCCCCTGTTGACGAAAGATGCAGCTATGCCGTGGTGCGTGTCTCACGCACCACTTCTAAAATTCTTCACGCAAATCTTTTAAAAAAAAATTTCATATAATACCGTTTGCCTTTTTTTCTCAAAGATGGTGCGTGAGACACGCACCAAGGCAAAAATCTTTTAAAAAAAAATTTCATATAATACCGTTTGCCTTTTTTTCTCAAAGATGGTGCGTGAGACACGCACCAAGGCGCAGGGTGTACTAATAGAAAGTCTCAACAATGCTGAGACTTTCTATTAGTTGAGGATATTAAAACAAACTCCCTACCTCGTAAACGATACAAAATTAAACCTTATGCCGTGGTGCGTGTCTCACGCACCACTTCTAAAATTCTTCACGCAAATCTTTTAAAAAAAAATTTCTTATAATACCGTTTGCCTTTTTTTCTCAAAGATGGTGCGTGAGACACGCACCAAGGCGCAAGAAAGTCTTAACAATGTCAAGACTTTCTATTAGTTGAGGATATTAAAACAAACTCCCTACCTCGTAAACGCTACAAAATTAAACCACGCATTGGTAGGGGATCCGTCAGAGACCAGCTTGATGTTCACATCCAATGTATTAGCGGTGGGCCCCTGGGAAGCACCGATCGAAACACCTGTACCCGTGCAGGTGGCAATGATCACGGTATTGGTATTGAAATCGTCGCTGGTAATCCGGTAGAGACCTTCTTGAATGCGACTTGCACTGAAATTGCCGGAGGATCCCGCACTAATGATTGCATTGGCCTGGATAAGACCGAACGCTACCGGCAGCATATGCGATGCGCCGGTGGTTGAGGTCTGCATTTTGCCGGAGATGCGCATATTGCCATTCAGGTCGAGCCGCGCCAAAGGTTCGGCTATATTGAGACCCATAAACCCCTCGCTGTTGATAAAGATATTATCGGAGCCTCCTGTGCGAATGACCACTTTACCAGCCGTATTAGAAGAATGGGTGCCCAGCCTGAGGTTGTCGCCCGATAGTTGTACAAAGCCTTTGTCAGTACTGGCACTTTGAAACGTGAGCGTACCGGTAGCATTGTTGATCGTCATACCGGCACCAGTGGTCATCACTTCGCCGGTGAGGCGGATATTTCCAGTGACGTGCAGTTTCTCCGATGGATTGGCATTGCCGATACCAACATTCAATGAAGCCTGGTAAACCGACGTGGCATTGTTAGCCCATACTTCATTACTTAGCACGTAGCGCCAAACACCATCCTGGAACACATACATCCTATTCACATCCGTATCATAGAGCATGAGGCCGTCAAGCGGGCTACCTATACCTGTGCGCTGCATAGTGGTAAGGCGGGGCGGCAAAAAGCCTTTCGAAATACTTGACACATGGAGTGCAGCACTGGAATGTGGATTGGTAGTACCGATGCCTACATTTTGTGCTCGCAGGAAATAGCCGGTGACGGTTGCCAGCAGCAAGAGTGTAATTTTTTTCATCTATAAAATTTTACAGTTAGGATGACATCTACTACATCCGAAAGATCATTTGTAGTGACCCCTGCGAACAGCTTTTATTTGCTTCGAAATTCGGCCTTCATTCCCCCGCTTGCAATAGCGAAATCGGGTGAATGCGACCTGGGTAACCCTCTTGCGCACAGTGCAGGATATCATAAAATGACCTCCTGAGAATAACCGGGGTACAAAAAGCAAGGCTGTAGAGTGCGTTATCCGAACCCTCCTTTAAAAAGCGAGGGTTTCATTTACGAGGTAATTGAATTCAAACAAAAAAGGGTCATCCTGCACTGCTTGTCCCGTTCATACAGGATGCGGGACTCTAACCAACTGAGCAAGGGTATATACAATAAAATAAAAAACCTCCGCACTATGCGAAGGTTTCTGCTCCCCCTGTTGGACTTGAACCAACGACCCTCTGATTAACAGTCAGATGCTCTAACCAACTGAGCTAAAGGGGAATCTCATTTGGGACGGCAAAAATAGGGATATTAAGGTTTTGTGCAAAGCACTTTTAAAAAGAAAAGAGGGTGATGAATTATGAAACAGCACTAAAAAATTTTGATTATACCCATCCTCAGACCCACCTAAAAACTATAGGTTCACTCCACAACTATCAACTATCATCTGTCATCTACCATCTGCCGATACTGTTTCCTCAATGAAAATCCTGTGTTTTCATTGGGGAAAAGATATTCTCTAAAACATTTTGTCAATGAAAAATTACTCTATATTTGATGGTTGGAACATTTTTGAACTCCCATTAACATTCTAAACTTCAAACAAAATGGCTACAAAAAAAGCAAAGAAAGCTGCACCAAAGAAAGCAGCTAAGAAACCCGCCGCTAAGAAAGCTGCTCCAAAAAAAGCCGCTAAGAAAGCCGCTCCGAAAAAAGCAGCTCCTAAGAAAAAATCAGCCCGCAAGCCTAACCCGGCATTCATGAAGCCGCTTCAGCCAAGTGCTGCATTAGGTGCTGTAGTTGGTAACAACCCAATGCCACGTACGGATGTGGTAAAAAAGATCTGGGTTTATATCAAAAAGAACAACCTGCAGGATAAAGCCAACAGGCGGATGATCAACGCTGATGATAAATTGAAAGCAGTATTCAGCGGAAAAGCACAGGTATCTATGTTTGACATGGCTAAACACCTTGCTAAACACCTGAGCTAAGAAGAGATTTCTTATTGATAAAGGGCGTCTGCAGAGATGCCCTTTTTCTTTAGTAGCAATGAACTAATAACTAAAAGTGAAGGTGTATATATAGTCAAAACATAAGCCGTCTGCAATTTTTCCAATACTATATTTTTTCATCGCTCCGTAGGAGCAAAAGGTCGGTAGCGTGGATATAGGAAGTAACCGACCGTGCCGTAGGTACGGAACGATGATCCTTGATGTTTTGCTCCGAAGGAGCAAATGAACTTTCAGATTATTGCTACTACCGGCATATAGCCCCTCCGGGGCATTTGAATCCAACTTATGTCTTGACTACATATACACCAAAGTGAAAAGATAAAAGTTTAGGAGTCTTCCAAGAACTTTTATCTTTTATCTCCTAGCTAAGCGACTCCAGTATCTTCATAAATACTTTTTCTTCAGACTGGAGATCTCCATTAATTTTTTTACCCGGCTTGATTTGTTTCAACCACTTTTCCAGTTTCCCCTGTTCATATAATTCCGGCAATACAGGATGCACATAATATTTTTTACAAACCGTTCGTGTATTTCCCAATTGGGATGATACTTTATCCAGCATCTCATTGACCTTCGCTGTTATTTCTTTTTTAGTAGAACAGGTTCCCGCTTCTTTTAATGCTACCAGGGCGATCACCGAACCGCACCAGGTACGAAGATCTTTTGCCGTGAATTCTCCTTCCGCAATATTTTTTATATACTCGTTCACCATCCCGGATTCAATGGTCTGCCGCTGCCCTTCCTCATCGATATATTGAAACAATGCTTTACCGGGAATATCCCTGCACTGCTGAATGATCCTTGCAAGCTGTTTACTTTTCAATGATACGGTATGCTCCACTCCTTTCTTTCCGCGGAAACAAAATTTTACCGTGCTGCCATTGATACTTGCATGCTTATCTTTTAATGTAGTAACTCCAAAGGAGCCGTATAATTTTTCGTAAAACTCATTGCCCGTGCGGATACCGGTTTTTTCCATCAGGCTTATTACCACTGCCAAAACTTTTTCTTTTGGAAGACCTGTTAGTAAAAGATCTTTTTCTACCTGCTTTCTTATTATGGGCAATACTTTCCCCAATTCGAGGAGGCGATAGAATTTTGTTTTACTCCTCAATTCATTCCATAGCGGATGATACTTGTATTGTTTTCGTCCTCTCTGATCTTTTCCGGTGGCTTGTAAATGCCCTTCCGCTATTGTACATATCCATACATCTTCCCAGGCCGGCGGAAGTACCAATGAACGTATGCGCTCTAATGTTTTTTTATCCTTTACCTGTTTATTGCCCAACTGGTATGTAAAACCCTTGCCTGCTTTTTTTCGAAAAATACCTTCTTCAAAACTATTTACATAGATAAGTCTTACTGCTTTAGCTGATGCAACCGGGTCCTGCATTGCTTTTTTCAGTTCCTTCTTTTTTACAATAACAGGTGTTGCTTTTTGCACCATTCGCTTTTCCTAAGTTAAAATATCTCCTTCAATGCCATAATCTGTTTCCTTGCCTGTCAATGCCGCTATCATGATCTTTATCATTGCCACCAGTTTTCCATTCTTGGTATCCCAGTAATGTCCTTCTGCAGGAACTACTTTTATCAATGTAAGATCGGGATCGTCGGCGCCTCCTTCAAACCATGCTTTATTCAATGGGTTCCATATTTCTCTTGCTTTGTCCTCGTCCTTTATCACTTCCGCTGTTCCGTTCAGTACTAAGTAATGATGTCTTCCTGTTTCCATGTATAAAAGGTCTACCTGCTGATTATGCTTTACCTGGTGATTCTTATGACTGCTCTTATCGCTGAAGAACCAAAGATTTCCTTCATCATCGACCGCAGAAGTACTCATTGGCCTGGTTATCATCTTAAAATCTTCGTAGGTGCAGAACATGCATATTTTGTTTGCAGCCAGCTCTTTGATCTTGTCAACAGCTTCCTTATCGGTAAGTGTTTTGTAGTCGCCCATATAAATATTTTGATAAAGAAATTCATAAACTGTACCAAAAGAGCTGGTGGGGCAAGTGGCGAGTGGGAGATGGAAACTCCGAAATGCGGCCTCTCCTTACCAGCTACTCCCCACTCGCCATCCCCACTCACTATTTCCCTCTGGCATTTTAATTGTTAGCTATATGACAAAACCAGCATATGCAGAAAATAGCATGGATAGCAGTTTGCATTTTTTTTATCGCCTGCAAAGAATCAACCAAAAAAAAACAAGAAGAGAATACAACTCCTGCGGATACAGTGAATACAGGCGTACAGACGGTCAGTTTGCCGGCGCCTTATTCTACGGAGTCCGTAACGAATCGCAGCAATCCTATTGGCTGGCCCGCTGGTAAAATGCCGCAGGCCCCTGCCGGGTTTGTTGTGAATTTGTTTGCCGATAGTCTTGATAATCCAAGATGGATATATGTAACGGATAATGGGATCTATATAGCCGAATCAAATCGTGAAGCTGATAAAAGCGCTAACCGCATCACCGTTTTAAAAGATGCAAACAATGATGGTGTTGCCGAATCAAGATTTGTTTTTATACAAGGGCTCAACCAGCCTTTTGGTATGTATAAGAAAGGAAATAAATTTTATGTAGCCAATACCGATGCGGTGATGCAATATGATATTCCCGCAGGAGCTGGGCCTATTACTACTCCGGGTAAAAATATTTTATCATTACCCGGCGGTCCCCGTCACTGGACAAGAAATATAATTGCCAATGCAGACGGAAGTAAATTATATGTAGCTGTCGGGTCCGGAAGCAATGTTGCTGAAGAAGGTTTTGCAAAAGAAGTTCGCCGCGCCTGCATATTGGAAATAAATCCCGATGGATCAGGTGAAAGAATTTTTGCAAGCGGGTTAAGAAATCCTGTTGGCATGGATTGGGAACCCACAACTAAAATGTTATGGACTGCCGTAAATGAAAGAGATGAATTAGGCGATGATCTTGTTCCCGATTATATGACCAGTGTAAAAGACAATGGTTTTTATGGATGGCCTTTCAGCTATTTTGGCCAGCATGCCGATCCGAGATTGAAAGATTCTGCCGGCAGCGCCGATGCAGTATCAAAAGCATTGATGCCCGATTATGCATTAGGACCACATACGGCTTCCCTGGGTTTGGTTTTTTATAAAGGCAATTTCCCTTCTAAATATACAGGCGGCGCATTTATTGGACAGCATGGTTCCTGGAACCGTTCCGCTTTTACCGGGTATAAAGTAGTGTTCGTTCCTTTTGCCAATGGCAAACCTTCGGGACCGATGGAGGATTTCCTGACCGGATTTATTGCGGATGAAAGTAAAAAAGAAGTGTATGGCAGACCTGTCGGTGTAGCCGTATTAAAAGATGGTTCGCTATTGGTAGCTGATGATACGGGCGGTAAGATCTGGAGGATAAGCAAACAATGATTATTTACGAATACCATTTGGGAATTACGATTTGTTGTAACTCGACTGTTTCTAATAAAAAAGAAAACGCTGGTATTGCAAAAGCATATTTGAATATGAACAAATCGTAATTCGCAGATCGTAAATCGTAATTCAAAATGCCCGAAGGTCCTTCCATCATTATTTTAAAAGAACTGATCGATCCTTTATTCAAAGGAAAAAAGATCATTGGCGTTACAGGCAATGCAAAGTTTGAAAAAGAAAAACTCCTTAATAAAAAACTGAAAGATATACGAAGCTGGGGCAAGCAATTGTTTCTTTGCTTTCCTGGTATGACGGTCAGGATACATTTTTTATTATTTGGTACATACAGCCTTGACAGCAACACAAAACCTGAGCGAAGCTTACGTCTTTCCTTATCTACTTCCAGCAATACCATTTATTTTTATACTTGTTCTGTTACGGAATTACCTGAAAAAATAGATGATCTCTATGATTGGGAAGCCGATGTTTTAAGCGAAGAATGGAACCCGCTGAAAGCAAGAAAGAAATTAAGAGATATGCCCCGCACTATGGTCTGCGATGCATTGCTCGATCAGCAAATATTTTCAGGTGTTGGCAATATCATTAAGAACGAAGTATTGTACCGTATCCGGGTTCATCCCGAATCAAGGATCAAAAAACTGCCGCCACGGCTTTTATCCTCATTGGTAACAGAGGCCCGCAAATACAGTTTTGATTTTCTTAGATGGAAAAAAGAATTTACGCTCAAACAACATTGGCTGGCTCATACAAAAAAAATATGTATGAGATGTAAAGACCCGATCGTTAAAAAATATTGCGGCACTACACAACGAAGAACTTTTTTTTGTCCCCATTGCCAGCGGAAATATTGAAGAGAGAAGAGGGGAAGTCCGGAAGTCCGGAAGTCCGCAAGATGGAAAGACGGGAGACGGAAAGAAGCGGCCTCCATTCTCAAAGATCAGTTCCCGGGTGCAGAATTTCAAATCTTCATTGAGGACATTATCTTTCGGACTTTCCGTCTTCCGGTCTTGCGGACTTCCTGACTTCCGGACTTCCTGACTTCCTGACTTCCCGTTTGTTCTATTCACGGCACAAACTTTGAAATACTACCTGTAAAAAAATATGCAAACCAAACCCACAGACCTGACAACACTTACATCCGTGCTTGAAAAATTAAGGATCAGGAAGCAGGATAATGAATTTCAGATGACCGATGATGGATTTACCGGCGGTAAAGGCAAGTATTATGACGCTTGCGACCTGAAGATCATAAAAACATACCGCTTCGAAGGAGAATCGGATCCTTCCGACTCTTCTATATTATATGTGATAGAAGCCAATGACGGACTTATTGGCTACAGCCTGGATGCTTACGGCGTCTATAGCAATCATGATGATAAATACGATGAATTCATTCGCCAGGTAAAAGTAGAGGACAGGGATGAGCAGATATTATTCGGAGAACAAAGTTCACCCGCATAAATATTTTACTTTCTCGAGCAGGTAAGCCATTTCAAAAGGCTTTTCAATATAATCGTCTGCGCCTGCTTCTATCGACAGTGTACTGATATTCGGGCTTGCAGAAACCATGATCACGGGGATCGCTTTTGTTTTTTGTTGTTTCTTCAGGTACCTGCAAAGATCCAATCCGTCCGTACCGGGCATTTGTTTATCAAGAATAAAAAGGTCGGGTAAATTATACTGATCATTTAAGATCTTGGTTCCTTCCGGTAATACTTCTACACTATACCCTTCTTTTTGCAGGATGATAGCGAAAATATCCTGGATGCCGGGGTCATCATCTGCTACTAAGATCTTCTTCATATAAATATTTTCAACTCATTACGGCCAAATCTTATTTATAAAAGAACCCTGCTTCCCGCAGGGTTCTTTTATGTTTACCCGTTTTATTAATCATTTACTTTGACTTTCGTTTTAAGAACATTGCCATAGTCGTCAACCAGCAATACAACTTTATTCGTATCATTTTTCAATGTCACTTCATACACCGACCTGTCTGCATAAAATTCCCTGTTTACTTTGGTCATTGTATAGGAAGGATAAAGAGCATGTATTGAATTGTTGATCGATACAGGTAATCTTGTATGATCCCGTATTACATACGCAGTACCGATCCATGTACCATCGCTGTCATACCATGCATAATAATCTTCCTCATCCATATTGAACCGCACAACGTAATCGCTTACATCCGGTGTTGTCCATCCTGCCAGTTCCCAATCATCCAGGATAATAACATTCGGATCATAATAACTCCACACTACATTGGTACCATTGGGATACTGCGCAACAAAAGCCCTGTTGGCTGATCTTGATACTGTAACTGTACCTGTATCTGTTGCCTGGTAGGTTTCACCACAAGCAGCTAATAACACTGTTACTGCCGCCAGAAAAAATACTTTCCATTTCATATTGGAAAAATTTTAAGTTATAAAATAAAATTAATGGCGGCTTGATAATGAGCGCCACAACTATGCCAGCCATTGCAGAATCATTTTTTCTTTTTATTCACAAACGATGGGGCAAAAATTCCACACGAATGGCTAATAAGAATAAAAAAATTACTTAAAATGATAGATTCCCTTTCCCATTTTACCTGCAGAACATGAATTCTGTTTATTTTCAAAGTCCTATACCGTTAGCCAATGAAGCAAATCCTTATTTTTTCCCTGCTTATTGCAGGCTTGTCAAAAACTGTTCAAGCCAAATCGGAAATTATTTCCCCAAAAAAAATCTTCAATGATTCCTTTACTGTTATTATTCCCAGCGTTGAACAATTATGGGAGGAGATCATAAATGTTGCAGATATCGAATCAAGTTTATATTTAAGGGAAGCTGATGTATTAAATCTTGAAGCATCCGTCTCTCATCGTAAAAAATATATTTCTTATAACCCTTCGTATGTAAGCTGGATCAATTCAGTTACCGGTGATAAATGGGCGGCATTGACATTACTTGCGCATGAAGCCGGGCACCATTTGAAAGGCCATACCACTCACAGGAGAAACGATCGTCTTGCAGCCGAACTCGAGGCTGATGAATTTGCCGGCTCTATATTATATAAACTCGGCGCTACTCTCGAACAAACACAGGAAGTAATGAGATACATCGCCAAAAAAGAAGATTCAGAAACACATCCCGGCCAGGCTTCCCGTTTGCTGGCGCTTGAAAGAGGCTGGAACAAAGCTTCCGATGAGAATATGGCGGCGGCTTCCGCAAAAAGACCCTGACCCATCCACTGAGCCCCTTCTAAAAACCTTTCATCAATATTTTTTGTTATCCAACGAAGATTGTCGTAGTTTAATGGTATTAAAACTAAAGCCATGAAACAAAGACTTCTACTCTTCTTTGTAATGACTGCGTTCATTACAACTTTACAAGCCCAACAAAATGACAAATCTTCCAAACCTGTTACCGGTTATGCTATCACTGCTATTGAAAAAGGCGGTAAAAGCTGGAAGGAAGTACGCCTGGTAGACATCACTGCCGGCACTGTTGTAAAAAATATTTATGACAGTAAACAGGAATCAGCTCCGCTGAATGCAAGAACAGGAAAAGCTGTTGCAGTAAAAGATCAGAACAGCAGCAAGTCTTACACAACAACTATCGTGAGCCCGGGCCCCGGGAAAAAAGTTGTTAACCTCGACCAGGAACTTGACAAAGCCAATGGCAGCCGGACGATGACCTATACAAGGGTTGTTGTTCGCGAAACTGTAGTTGGTAACAAACCTTTTTCGACCAACTCGGCTGCGATGGCGTATGACAAAAAGCATGAAAGACTTTATTACACACCAATGAGTATTAGCCAGCTCAGGTATATTGACCTGAAATCAGGTAAGATATACTACTTCGAAGACGAAGCATTTGGTGTAGTAAAAGGAATGGGTGATGTGCAAAATCAAATTACAAGAATGGTTATTGCATCAGATGGTAATGGTTATGCATTGACCAATGATGCTGATCATTTGATCCGCTTTACAACGGGTAAAAATCCAACTATCACCGACCTGGGTTCATTGACAGATCCTGCAGAAACAAAATATTCTGTACACAATCCCGGTGGTTATGGTGGCGATATGATCGCTGATGCACAAGGTAATTTATACCTGCTCATGGCTAACCGTAATGTTTTCAAAATAAATATTGAAAGCAAACTGGCAACGCATATGGGTAAGATCACAGGTTTGCCACAGGGTTTCAGCACCAATGGCGCAATGGTAGAAGAAGGAAGTAAAGTGATCATCGCCAGTTCAGAATCTACTGTTGGTTATTATCGTTTTGACCTGAATACAATGGTAGCCGAAAAAGTATCGGGCAGTCCCGATGTATTCAATGCTTCCGATCTTGCCAATGGAGTTCTTGCTTTTGATAAGAAAAAGAAAGACAGGAAAAACAGGAATGAAGATCCTGAAGAAACAAAACCTGAAGTTGTTGAGACCCAGCCAACCGTTGCCGATGCAATAGCAAGAACAGATGGCCAGGATGGTTTGGCAAAGAACGGCATTGCAGTGTATCCTAACCCGGTTACCAATGGTATCGTGAATTTATCTTTCTCTGATCAACCGGCAGGAAAATACCAGATTCAATTGTTTGATATGGCAGGCAAGCTGATCAGTACAAAAGAAGTGAACATTAATTCAGTATCACAAATTGAAACATTCAAATTCCCTGAATTAGCAGCAGGCGGAAGTTATTTACTGAAAGTTTCAAACGAACTGAACAAAATAAGTATAACCAATAAGATCGTCGTCCAATAACAACTTGCGGGCGCATCAGCATTAAAAGACCCTAAGATCTTAACAAGCGAAGCAAACTCCCTGGATAATAACATTGGCATGTCTCTGTCCCGGGGGTTTGCTTTGCTGCTTAAAAAAGAGATCAGCGTTTTATTGATCGCCGCTCGCAAGTAACCTTGCTTTTTTAATCAGTTTCAAGTCTGAAACCGCATAGCCTTCGAAAGAAGGCTTTGTTGTTTATGCATCAGGCCGCTCTATAAGACTTTATATACAAATGATAACTTTAGTAGCGGACAGATGCTTACGCCAGGGCACATAAAAACGGGAGCTTATAATAAGCTCCCGTTCATTCAACACTATCAACATGAAAACTTTTTTAATAACGTCCTTCTTTTTTGTCTTTATGACGACCTATCAAATAACCGATACCACCACCAATTATACCACCTACTACACCACCGGCTACACGGTTATTCTTGGTCACTACTGCGCCTAACACGGCACCACCACCACCACCGATCACACCATACTTAGCTGCTTTACTCCAACCTTTTTTCTTCGTTACGTTTCCTTCATTACTTGATGAAGATGACATAGAACCTGATTGTTGTTGTACAGGCACATATTTAACGATCGTTTTTGTTTGTTGTTTTTCAAGCAATGCTTGTGCTTCTGCTGCTTTCCATGCCTGGAACTGTGCAAAACCTGTAGTGTCTGCGCCTTTGATCGGGCTATCTGCATTATTATTCTTACATGATACCATCAGTACTGCAAACACGGCAGCTATTGCGATAATGGGTAAAATCTTTTTCATAACTGTAGTTTTAAAGTGAATAAATCAATTGCTCAACCACTATATTTCATAAACGGTGCCAGAGAATCATTGATTGTTAATGGATCGGTTTCACAATGGCTAACCCTCTAAAATTCAGTAATATTAGCAACCTTGTCTTTTAACAAATGGAGTATGCACAGTGATTGATGAGGTTCTTCCACATGCAAGTATTAAAAAAATATTTTGAATCGGAATGGGTTACTTTTTCCCCGGAAAGATCGGTATCGACTTCATTTAATTTCTTTTACAGGAATTAGCCAACAGATCGATGAGTAAATAAATTAAAATTTCTGCACTTAGGGTTCTTTGCTTAGCGAGATATATTTTAATCACTAATTTCATCTTGTTTTGGAGATCGTTCTACAAGTCATATTAGTACTTGCCATTGCAGGATTGATATTTTATTTTTGGTTAAAGCCCAAAAAGAAGATCGTCATCTCCGGGCCTTTCCCTGAAATTTACCGGGCTTTATTAATTGAACAGGTTCCATTTTACCAGCAGCTCGATGCTGATAATAAAATAGAATTTGAAAAAAGGATGCAGCATTTTTTAGCCAGTGTAAAGATCACCGGTGTAAAAACAACGGCTGAGGATATTGACAGGATACTGATCGCTGCAAGCGCTGTTATTCCCATTTTTAATTTTACCGGCTGGGAATATGTAACCCTGCGTGAGATATTATTATACCCTGATTCTTTCGATCATGATTTTCAACAGGAAGGTGGCCATCGCTCCGTAGTAGGCATGGTGGGCAATGGCGCTCTTAATAATGTTATGATCTTATCACAGCATGAATTAAGACAGGCTTTCATTAATAAAACCGGGAAAGACAATACAGCTATTCATGAATTTGTACATCTTGTTGATAAAACGGATGGCTCTATTGATGGGGTGCCCTCATTTATACTGGAGAAAAAATATATTATCCCCTGGCTGCAACTGATGCAGAAAGAAATAAAACTGATCATGGACGATCGCTCGGATATAAATCCTTACGGCGCAACTAATGAAGCTGAATTTTTTGCGGTAGTATCAGAATATTTTTTTGAAAGACCTAAGCTGCTGAAAGAAAAACACCCGGAACTCTATGATTTGTTAGTAAAAATTTTTTGTGTTCCTCAAAAACTAGTTTCAGAGGTTCAAAAGGTTTAAAAGGTTGAGTTCACTTAACCTCTGAAACGTTTAAACCTTTTGAACCTCTTGAACATTTGCTTCAGGACGCCTTCCCTTTATTATGCGAAACACTCTCGATCCACAACCTGATCTCTTCAGGACTCCGGTTCATTTTCCTGGAAAGTCTTTCCAATAATGAATTAGTATTCTCATCCCTGTATTCAAGATCTTCGTCTGTCAGATCATTACTGACCTCTTTCAGCATCTCTTTGACCTGCTCCCACGGAGCTTCTAATTTTAATGGGATATCCATATAAAAGTTTTTATTACAGGTCATACAAACTTCATAAACTATGCCAGTACCTGGGTGGATGAACGGAATTATAAGCTTAGATTTATATTTCAACCCACCTGCCATGAAATTCAATTTATCTTTTTACATCTTCTGCCTCCTTCTTATTACACTAAGCAGTTGCCGTGGTACGAGGCCGGCTGTAGCAAAAAAACTTCCTGTCATCAGCGACCTTAATGAATTACCTGAAAAGAAAAAAGCAGTTTATCATTCTGCATCGGGAAACAAATATATTCTTAGCTATCAACCAAAGGCTGATGAAGAAAACGAAGACAGAATGCCTGTTGGCGATTCGATTGCATCCCGTACGGCTGCTGCTGCACATGAGAATAAGAACTGCGATGCACACGGTTGTCCCGACCATTGTGAATTCGATGGCAAAAAAAGATCGGATGCAAAGACGAGTATCAGCAATGGCGCATTAAAAACCTACCGGACCGTAAAACATTTCCTGGAAGATTTTGCCGATAAACATCCTGATAAGGATATGAAAGCGGTGGTGGGTAACAGCAATGGCCGTGTACAACTGGAAGATTTTAATGCTGTCATTAAAAAAGCCTGGCTATTTTGTTATGCAAAAGAATCAGATGAGGATTTTCACCTGGTGATCGGTAATACACGGAATAAAAATGCGGCCGGCAATCGTTTTATTATTGTGGAAATAGGCGGTCTTCCCAAATCCGGTACAGCTATAAATACATTATCTAAAGTGCAGCAGGATTTTTTTGCGCTCATTGGAGGCTCGGTATGCAGCGGTGGTTATATCTGGTTTGATGAAGGTAATGCTCCGCGAAAGATCAGTGTAAAAGGAAGTATATATTGGGATACCGAACATTGGAGCCAGGCAAAAAATAAACCTAACCATCATGGGCCGGATGAATTAGAAGACAGGCTTACTACAGTTTGGGAAATACACCCGATCACTGAAATAAAAGAACAATAGCGATCATTCTTTAGCAACTTTTTTCAATCCTGCTTCTACTGTATGAATAGCTTCCTTATACATGCCGGCATTTCCTTTTGTAATTCGTTGCAATAATTTTTTGCATTCATTTAAATAGGCAGCAGCAAAATCGTCTCCCGACCCGGCAATATCATTACAGTTATCAATGATGTCGGCATACTTGATGGTTTGTGCATCGGGATGAATTTTACATAACCGGTCACATTCTTTTTCTTTGCGCCAACGCCTGTTCATCTCAGGATAAGCGCTATGCGTATAAACATCTGTAAGATCTTTTACAAGCCGCATTGTATGCCGGGCTTCTCCATCCGACATGATACTCATTAAAAAAGAATTCATTTCCTGCGGCGTAACGGCGGTATCTTCCAATACATCATGCAAAATGGCTGCGGCGGCTATTGAAAGATCTTTTGAAAAACCCTGGCAATATTCACTCACTCTTATGGGATGGTTGACATACGGTTCATCAACATATTTTCTTTTTTGCCCTTCATGTGCTGCTGCTGCAAAATTTTTTATTTTTTCAAGAATGGTATTCATACAAACAAAATTCAGCGGGAATATCCAATTTTCATAACTATATAAGTTTTACCAGAGGATCATAACGATCATCTATGTGATCCTATGCTTCTTTGTGTCTATGTGGTAAATCAAAAAGGATAACCGATCGCCAGGTTAAAAACAAGATTTTGTCTTCGCCAATCGCTGCTGCTGAAATTGATCTGGTTGATCACTCCCGGAGGTATCACCCATGGTTTGCGAATCGGAAATCCCACATCAAAACGAATAATGAATATCGTAATATCAAAACGAAGTCCCGCTCCTACATCCACTGCTAACTGGCTTAAGAATTTACCAGTGAATTTTGCACCGGGTTTTCCTGTGTACATTGAATCATTCACCAGCCATATATTTCCTGCATCGATAAATAATGCGCCATATAATGGCCCGGCAATATGCGGTCGGAATTCAGAATTCAATTCCAGTTTTATATCACCCGTCTGGTCGGGTATAATAATATTAGTATTGGCAGGAAAATAAGTTCCGGGGCCAACAGAACGACTCCTGAAACCACGAAGACTATTATTTCCCCCGACAAAAAATTGTTTTACATAAGGTATCTGAACGGAATTACCATAAGGCAATCCAACGCCTATATTGATACGATTGACCCAGCTTGACTTCAATCCCAGCTTCAGGTAATGACGGAGATCGACTTCCGTTTTTATATATTGTGAAAAAGGAACCGTTCCAAATTTTACAGTATCGCCTTTTTTGATATTAGCACCGGTAATTAATCCCGCAATATTACCCGACAGGTCAACAACACCATTAAAAAACCACGCCTGGTTCGGTTGTACATTATTGGCTAATTGATTATAGGTATATTGAAAGCGGCTGCCGAGAATGAATTGGGGTTCGATCGCCCTTTCCAGCCCGGGAATAGTTGCCTGGAGATTCTTATACGCATCGGTCACATTCAATGGTTCGGCATACGTAATGGCAACCGGCAACAATTCATATTGACGTTGCAGATCTTTTTTCCAGGTAAAACCAAATTCAAACCGGTACGAATTGAGTGTATAAAGGCCTCTGCGATCCAGTATATCATATCCTAAAGTAAAATTGGTTCTCGGTGCATAAGGACCAACATGTTTGATCTTTGCAAAGGGTACAAAGAAACGGGGGATCGCATAAAGCAATTCTGCGCCGTACCTGTAGGTATTGTATCCTTTTAATGCCCCGCTGAATTGTACATCGGAACCTACATATGCTTTTAATTGTAATTGCGATCCGTTCTTCGCAATGTTGCGGTTGAAATAACTGATATTGAATTGCGATCCGTTCAGGTTATTGGAACGGGTCACCAATGATATTTCTGCTCTTAATGATTGCTTGGGTAATGGAGTAAGATAATAGAAAGCATCCAGTTTGGCTGAATCGATACCGGCTACGGGTTCAAACCGGTTCTTTACAAACTTGAAAAGATTGAGATTGATAAGGCGGTTGAGTGTTTGATTATGATCGCTGCGGTTATAAATTTCTCCCGGTTTGAATTGCATGGTCTCTTCAAACAAAAATGGCTTGTACCGTCCTCTCCTGTCAACGATATAATAACCATTAAAATATTTCGCCATCGACTTAAGCGTGTCCGCCCTGTCCGCATTCAGGTTAAAGCCGGTATAGATATAAACATTATTGATCCGGTAAATTTCTCTTGCACTGGCCGGTGCTTCCGGTTTTACCACTACGTACATATTCACTTTCTGATCGCCGATAGTGCTGTCTGTTCGCAACAAAAGATAATCGGCATTGAAAAAATAAAAACCTTTTTCTTTCAGTGCAGCGTCAATGCGGATCCTTTCTGCTTTGATCACATCAATGTCAAATGGTTCGCCGGGCTTCAATAATGTAGTAGGGGCTGTTTGTGCAACCGCCAATGATACATCGCTGCTATCGGAAGGAAATTGTACAGTATTGATCTTATACTGTAAACCCGGTCCTGCTTTATATACGGCCCGTAATTTTTTTCTTCTTGAAATAGTATCGGCAGTCACTTTTCCATGGAACCATCCTTTGTTCACCAAATAATTTTCCAATGATTTTATATTGGAAGCAAGATCTACCTGGCTTGCCAGCACCGGCGGTTCTCCATATTTTTCCCTGATATTTTTAAACAATCCTTTTTTTGAATTGCGGAACATATTATAAATGGCGAGCTTGGGCCGCATGCCAAGAAAGACAGTATTCGGTTTAGGTTTGGTCAATCCTTTTAAACTACTCCGCAAAGCTTTTTTCTGTCTTACTGTTGTTGAAGAACCGTCTACCGTTACTTTTGCGCCGGTATATAATTTTTCATTGGCGGGCAAATGCCTTGTACCCTGGCATCCCCACATCATGATGATTGAAAATAGAATTAAGATCAAATAAGAACTGCGCATCATATTCCTGTTCCGTTTTTTGCAGGTGCTGCCTGCGGTTTTTTTCTTTTACGGAATATCTGCATGAAACGTTCATAGTCCACTGAAAGAATAAAGCTCACACCTGTTTCAATGATATACCCGTCAACGATCCCCTGGTATTCATTCTGGCGGTAAAAGCGGATCATGTAACGGCCATCCCTGCTGAGTTGATAATCGGCCGCAATATTTCCCACTATATTATTATTCTGCTGATTGCTGTTTTGCGGGCCTTCCAACTGGAAATTACTACCCACTGTTATCTTCAACCGGTTACTCAATAAACGTTTACTCAAACCAATATTAAGATCGGTTCGGTTCATTCTGTTGCCCGTAGTATAATCATCGGTTGATACGACATCGAAATCTATATCTATTCCACCGATCAATCCTGCGGCGAGTTGATTCAATTGTTCTGTCAGTAATTTACTTACACTTTGTCTTGCATAAGAATTAAAGCTGAATGCATCGCTGCCGGATTGAAATGGATTGTCGCCAACAAAACGGTTCAGCAATAACAAAGAAAATACCTGTTTATTGATCTCGCCCTCATCCTGCCTGATCAAACTCAACCTTGATTGTACAGCCGTTACAATATCATTGGAAACACCATAATTTTTTTCCGGCAACATGATATCAAAATCAATAGTGGGTTTCATCAGTTCACCGGTAATATCCAAATGAACTTCAAAAGGAAGTTTTTGCAAATAGATATTGCGGTTAACATCCACTGCCAATTGTGAAGAAACAAGATCAAGCGGCGCTGTATTGGAAACATACACCGCTTTTATATCCAGCGTGGCAGTGGTTGGCTCTCCCGCCCACACAATATTGCTTCCTCTTTGTATATCGAATTTGCGGCGAAGAAAATTAAAAGATATCTGGTAAGCGCCCTGCTCCAGTATATAATTGCCGGCCAATGTTATTTTACCGCTTGGATCGATGCCTGCCGAGAGTTGCGCTTCACCCTGTACATTCAAAAAATCTCCATTCGATTCATCAACAACGATATTGAAGATGGCTTCCTTTTTTATTTCTATGCTGGTAGTTACATCAAAGCCGAGTATGCCACTCTGGTTGAGTGAATCATAAGCCAGGAACAACGAATCATTTTCCGGGGAATCCATATCCACGAATTCAACAATGCCATTTCGCTGTGCTACACCTGCATCTTCCTGCGGTATCACAAAGGTCAATTCGGTTCCCTGGTTCACTGTTATCGTACCATCGGCGCTTGGTTTTAATTCCGTTCCTCTTATCCGTAGATCTGCCGTTACATTTAGTTTGCCATAATAGATCTGGCCCGGAGCTTTTTTCCTGTCAAGCACCTGGAAGTTGCGGGCATTGATGCTCACATCAAAATCATAATGTGTAAAATTGGTAGTAACCGCCCTGCCATTTACTTCAAGCTGATTGCCGGCAGAATCACGAACGATAAAATTTCTGAACTGTATCCCGTTTTGAGTGATGTTCAATTTCTGATCGCCTATTTTAAAACGGCTGCCCAATAGCGATGAAATAAAACTGGCGTCCTGGAAACCCATTTCGCCGGTGATCTGGGGATCTGATAAATTGCCTTTGATCTTTACAATACCATTTATAGAACCCGAAGCGCTGCTCAATACTTTGGATAATGCTCCTTCCATAGTAGCCAATTGCAACTTCCGGATATTGACGTCAAGATCGGTTACAATATCATTTTTACCGGGAATAAAATAACCGGTCATTGTAATATCATTGCCGCGGCCGGTAATAGTGGCAGTAGTATTATGCCTGTTACCTGCCACTGCAGTTACTTGTATATCGAGATTGCCAATCGTATCTTTTTGCATACTAAGATCATTCACGGTAAGATGACCGGTGAATGATGGCGTTTGTAAAATATTCGATACAACAAGATTTCCATTGATCAAACCATCGGCAGGTAATGAATCTGTTTTTACAAAACCGGTAATGGTAGCCAAACGGAATTGAGTGAACTGAACATCCAGCGAGCCGGCGGTGAGATCCGCATTGTTGATACTCAAGCGCTGGTCATCTTTTTGCAAAACAAAATTAGTGGCTGTAATTGCGTTCGGCGTGATGTTGATGCGATTGCCCGCCGCAACATTCCATGTTTCATAATTGAGAATTAGATTATCGGGGTTCAAACTCACAGCATAATTTCCGTCGGAGATCACAGTGAATAAACCCGCAGCCCTGTATTTATTTTTTCCCTGCTGATCATCTGTTGCTGCGGTAAAACGAATATCATTACCGGAAGCAATAGCATTCAGTCTTGTATTATACAAAGCCATTGTGCTGCCGCTTTTAATACTGCGGGCCGTTGCATTCACCAACAACCCGCTGTCAGACGGTGCGGCTGTAATATATAATTGAGAAAATTCATTGCCGTTATATACCAATGAAGGGATCCTTACCGTAGCGTTGATGCCCAAACCTGTTGCCAGCGTTCCTTCGGCTGAAAGATCATCGAATGATTTAAGTGCAGGAACAAACGATGTATATATCGGCGAATAACGGGCAGAAATATTAAAGCGGAAATTATATGGATGCACTGTTCGTGTTGAACCGGCAGTTTGCAATGCAGGCAAATAAGATTGCATACTGTTTTGAAAAATATCGCCCAGTTCAGCTAACCTGTATTCTCCTGTTAATTGCACATTGGCAATATCGCTTTGGAGTGTTAAATAATTCGCCGAATCATTCCGCCCGCTTTTGATCTGTATCGTATCCAGCGGCAACCGGTATTTGCCCGAAACAAAAAGTCCTTTGCTGATCAGGATATCGGCACCGGGATTGCCGGCATCCAGGTCAGAAACAGTTCCTTCTATTTTTCCTCTTGCGATCAATGGACCGGCAGTTAAATGAAGCGGCAGTGTTTTCAAACTATCTATCATTCCATTTATCGTAAAAGAATTGCCCGAAAAATTTCCTTTAACGATAAGATCGGCGGCCGCATTAGGATCATTGATATCGGCATGTATGTTATAATTTGAATTGGCGACGGAGCCATCAACAATTACATTGCTGTAACGGTATTTATTATAATCCGCAGAAATGATATGCCCGGTAAAGTCGATCGTAGCATTTTCTTTTGCCGTTCCTTTCCCTTTCACAGTAAAACTTCCGCTAATCATACCCAATGTTTCGGGTTGCTTTAAAATACTTCCGATATTTAATGATGAAGTATTTATTGCTGCATCATAAATAAGGTTGTTTGGATCAGCCAAGTTACTGAAGCGTCCGTTTACATTCACAGCGCCGGAAGAAGTACTTATATTCATTCGTGTTGCGATCGTTCCGGCATTGCCGGCTATCGTTCCATTCATCCTGATATCTTCCGGTATATTGATATTTTCATTGGACAATCGTTTACCGGTTAACAAACTGATATCCGTTTGCGTAGTATGTAAATTATTGATGGTAAAATTGCCACCCGCTTGTTTTGTATTGGACAAACCCGTTAATGTTCCTCTCGCATTTATTTGCGTATTGTAAAGGCCATCGAAGCGAAGATTATCTATCACAAGCCTGTCAAAAGTTCCATTGCCTGCCAGGTCGATCTGCCATATATCATTGGGATTTGAGAAAGCTTTTTGTTTCCTCAGCGAAGGCGCAAAGAACAATATATCTTTTACCTGCACATAGCTTTCATTAATATCGGCATTCATGATCGTCCGTTCGAAATGATCGGCCAGTTCTTCTCTCGATGCATATACAAGCGATGCGCTGCGTTTGATCTCTGTTCCCGGTGTTTTAATAAAAACATCTTTAGCGTAAGCTTCCTTATTCGCATACAGGATATTTCCCCGCAGTTCATTCAACACAAAACCGCTTTGCTCTTTCACCGAACCCTTACTGATATTACCGCCGATCGAATCGTTGTTGAAAATAAGATCGTTCGCATGTAACGTAAGTGCTGTTGCATTAATATGATCATAATCGATCCCGTAACCGATCCTTGCGATATTATTATTATCATACAGGATCGTATCGTTATCGATATTTACTTTATCGGCCCTGATATCCCAACCGGCATTTTGCTGCGCAATAATTTCTTGTTTAACTTCTTTGATCACCGCTTCAGCCGGTTCTTTTTTGTCCATTCTTATTGTAACAGAAGAATTGGCAAAATTGAATTCGTCAAAATGTATTACCCGCTGTTGCAGGTCGATCAATTTTTGTTTACTTTGAAGTTTACCGATATGTGCGTCCGCATACACTGCAGATACATCATTTGTATAACGAATATCAACACGGGTAAGATCAATATCAGCGATCATTAACTGCACAGGGATAGGACTCACTGCTTCGGCAATATCTTTTGCCAATGGTTCCGGGCGGGCAAGGGGTTTTACCTGCTTTATTGTTGCCCGTATGCTATCGCCTGTTATGGAAGGAATGAGATAAGTATTTTTATTCAGGTCGGAAGTATAGAAAGCGGTGTTCAATGAACCTGTATAAATATCCATATCGCTTCCGTCAACCGCATCGCTGTAAATAATATGAACGTTATCCAATCTTATTTTATCAAGATCGGCCAGTATGGGAGTGGCTGCACTTGTATCCAGCGGATCGGGTTTAGGTGTAAATGCATCAACGATGAATTGAAAATTAAAAGCCGTATCGGTAACTGCTCTTTTTATCCTGGCGGTAATATCTTTCAGTTCCAGGTTTTTTATCAATACTTTATTGGAAAAAAGTTTGAAGATATTCACTCTCCCTTTTATCATAGCTCCGGATAAAAGAGTATCCTTATTCCTGTCTTCTACATACACTCCTTTCAGTTTTATATTGCCGAAAGGATCAAAGGATATGCGACCGATATCCACCTTTGTCTCTAATCTTTTTTCCAGGTATTTTTCTGCACGGGAGGTAAGATAGCGCTGAACAGGTGGCGTAAGGGTCAGTAAAAAAACGAATACAATGAACAGGAAGAGGAATAGCAATGACTTAAGGAATGTTCTTGCAATTCTTACTGATAGTGGTCTTTTGATCTTTGGTTTCCTCATAACAGGTGAGATAGATGCAGAACAATTTGCAAATAACAAGCCTATCCTTCTCCGTTATTTCCTTTGCCGTAATAATTCTTAAAATAATTTTCAACGGGGAACAAATTCCCCAAAATGTGTACAGGGTAGCAATCTATAAGCTTCTTTTACTTGGCATAGTTTTCCGAAATGAATGGATAAACTGTTATGAATAATTTCTGGAAATCACTAATTGCCGGCTATGCCGGATGGAAATGGGGAGGCGGTTGTCTTGGAACTATTGTGGTCTTTATTATCGTATTCTACCTTTTAGGCTACATTCATTGCTAAACAGGTGGTCGGGAATGAGCGGAGTCGAACTATATTTTTTCACCTAAAATTTTTTATATGTCAGATCCAAAAAAGAAACACGAAGACGGCCAGGGATTGAAACCCGATCCTGAGACATTACACACAACCGATCCGCAGGAGCATATGAAAGGACCAATATCCTCTGCAGTGCAGGGTGTCAAAAAAGAAGTTGAGAAAGATGACGAGGAATCCAAAGAAGAAGCGGATAAAAAAAAGAATGAGAATTTGTAATTTCTCAGCGCATCATTAAAATATTTTACCGGAAGGATCGTCAGCCCTTAGAACGTTGACGATCCTTTCTATTTTATCCTCTGAAATCAATTTGTTTCTTCTCACTTTCATTTCCCATTCTGTCAACTGCTGTTACGATAACAGCGGTAATATGTTTTACTTGTCCTCCTTCCTGCCTGGTCGCCGGCAATTCAAGTAACAAATCATTCTTATTCATCACCCGGTAACTCCAGGTATTGAGATAACGGTAGTACACTACATAATGAAAAACATCAGCTGCATCGACAGGCTTCCATATGATACTTACTTTCGGATTACCGGGGTCAGCATGTATTCCCGATAAATGATCTCACTTCCGCTATGGGAGGTAAAGGTGCTTTATTATCCAGCCAGGGGCTTGACGGCACCAATGCCTGCTTCTTATAAATACTTTTTATCAAGGTGTCTGCTAATCTGGGATTTTTTGTTACCGATGAAATACTCCAGTGTATCACACCTTTGCTTTGCGGTTGCATTCCACGATCGATCATTATTTGATTAATGGTCTCATCAATACTTTTGGAAGCCGTATCACGATTCACGCTGATACCGGGCCATAGATGACGGTTCATTTTATTTTCTCCCGCCCACCAGCCTAATAATACGGGGTAACTTTGCGCATAGCGGTTCACCGGCCAGTATAATTGCGGAGCAAAATAATCCACCCAACCTTTATTCAACCACAATCTTGCATCGGCATACAATTGTTCATACTGATCAAATCCTTCAATGGATTCAGGATAGCCCGGGCGCCAGATACCAAAAGGACTCACACCAAATTTTACCCACGGCTTTTCTGCTTTGATATTTTTATATAAACGTTCTACAAGTTGATTCACTGCATCACGCCGCCAATCGCTGCGGGAAAGTTTGCCGCCATTCTTTTGATACGAATTCCAGCTAACTGAATCAGGAAAATCTGCAGTTCCATTATAAGAAGGATAAGGATAAAAATAATCATCCATATGCACGCCGTCGATATCATAACGCTTTACAAGATCGACCACCACATCATTGGTAATATCCTGTACGGCTTTTTGTGCAGGATCCATCCACCAATAACCTTCTTTTAAAAACATCACCAGTTCCGGATGTTTTTTTACAATGGACTGATCGCTGATCTCTTTTCCATCTTTATGATGCGCCCTGTACGGATTTAGCCAAACATGCAATTCAATTCCACGGTCATGCGCCTCTTTTACCCAAAATTCCAGCGGGTCATAATAAGGATCGGGTGCTTTTCCCTGTATGCCTGTTAAATAATAAGACCAGGGTTCGATATCGCTTTTATACAACGCATCCGCCTGCGGCCTCACTTGCAGTATCGCTGCATTGAAATGATGTGATGATAAAAAATCCAGTAACTCTATCGCTTCTTTCTTTTGTGTTTCGGTTGATAATCCCGGTTTGCTGGGCCAGTTGATATTGGCAACCGTTGCGATCCACGCTGCCCTGAATTCCTGTTGAACTTGTGGCAATGTAGAAGCAGGTTCTGTTTGGGCGATCTGTTTGGGACCATTGCAGGAATAAAAGATCAATACACTGCAAAGAGAAACAGTTATCAATAATTTTTGATACATATGGCTATTTTTAAAGGGATATGCTTTAAAGATAGAAAACCCCGCTCTTTTCTTAATAATTCTTTCACTTTTCCCGGTTTCGTTTTTGCATAGTTGCGGCACTATGAAAAACCTTTTTCTATTATTACTCGTTCTTACATCTTTTATCTCCTGTAACAGCAGTGTTAACAAACTTTTTGGAGGCAAAAGATCAGCTCATGAAATCTATACTGATAAAATAGAGAAGAAGCCGGAAGGAAAGCAATGGATCAGTGCTGGCGAGACTGTCTTACATACAAGCCGCCCGATCCAATTGCCTTACCGGGTAGCAGGTTATTTTCCTGCTGATAAACCGAGAGCATTGGCACTCGCATTCAGTGCCAAAAGAGGTGAACAAATAAACTTTACGCTGCAAACAACGAACACACCGGTTCCTGTCATTTTTGCTGATGTTTACAGGGAAAATGGAAATGATATCACTCATATAATGGCTGCCGGCGAAGACAGCAGTCATTTTAATTTTGATGTGGAAGAAACCGGCACTTATATTTTACGCCTGCAGCCGCAACTGGAAAGCAACGTTCAATACGATCTTTCAATTATAACGTCATCATCACTTGGGTTTCCGGTCGCAGGCAATAAAGCAAGAGTAGGAAGTGTATGGGGCGATGCAAGAGATAATGGTGAACGCAAACATGAAGGCATTGATATTTTTGCGGCTAAACTTACTCCGGCTATTGCAGCCGCTGACGGATTTATCAGCAGTGTGAAAGACGGTGGCCTGGGTGGCAAAACAATTAATCTTAAAGTGAAAGGAAGAGATCTTAGTCTTTACTATGCGCATCTCGATCAGCAATTGGCAGAACAGGGACAATATGTAAAGAAAGGTGATACGATCGGTTTAGTGGGTAATACCGGTAATGCAAAAACCACTTCGCCCCATTTGCATTTTGGAATTTATACTTATGGCGGAGCTATTGATCCGTTGCCTTTTGTAAACAAAATAACTAAAACGCTTCCTGTATTTACTTCAAAAGATCTTACAAAGCCTTTACAATTAATAAAACCTCTTGTTATCAAAGACAGGGAAACAATAAAAGTCAATACTGTTTTGATCCCATTAGCAGTTACATCAGCAGGCTATCTTGCAGAATGTGCCGATGGAACGATCATAGAAGTGCCGTTAAAGTCTGTAAAGCAGATATAAGCCGGAGGTTTTAAAAAAAATTTTATATTGATTTTAATAATATCCGGAAAGAAAAACGGGTGATCAGGCCGATATTTCTTTTCATGTCGGCCATTAGTATTCCATTGATATCAGATGACAATGCCAAAATATTTGTTTTAAGTTTTTCCGGTAATTTACTTTCATCAACAAAAGTCTTAAAGCTGTCAGTGTCGTTAGCATTTACAACTGCTTCAGCGAATTCTTCTGCGAAAGCAGAATGGCCTATTACAACGCCCAGTATAAACATGATCGGCATAAATTCCTCTTTAGAATAATCACCAACCACCTTAAGGCTATCATGAGCTTTAATAATTCTGTAAATATTTACGAAGCGGTTAATGGTCCGCGGTGTTTGCCCGAAAAGAGCGGATATCTTTTGCATATAAACCAGTTCAGCACTTGTAAATACAAGAAGCCCTTTTGCCTTTTTTGAATCTTTACGATCATTGCCTTCACCCTGGTTTACCTCTTCGCCCTGGTTTTCCTGTTTGCTTTTATCTACTTCTCCTTCCTGTTTTTTATTCTGCGGAGTTTCGTGGTTTTGCTGCTGTTTTCCGCCTTGTTGACTTTTTTCATCCTTATTATCTCCATGGTCTTTACTGCCCTCTTCTGTTGATATTGTCTCCTTAAGCATTTCATCCCTGATAATATGTTTGATCAGGTCTTCTCTGCCTGTTTTTGTTATCGGCTTTAGTGCAAACGGCACCTGGAATATCTTTTCAAGGTAATCATATGAAGTAGCGACATCTGTAAGAGAAAGGCTTTCACTTGTTGCTTCAAGAGGCTCTTGCTGTTCTCCATTTGTTTTTTGCTGTGGGGATCTGTTGCCAAATAGTTTTTTAAATTTTTCGGAAAGTGCATTATTCAACCAGCGTGGATCTACCCCAACTATAACTACAAATAAAGGAAACGCTAATAACAGGTGGATAGCTTCAAGCACTTTTACAACTACTTCTTCATTACAACGATCCAGGTCATCTATGTACAAAACAATACGATCTATTTGTACGTCAACAGTAAGTCCTGCATCGTTGACCTGTACTTCTTTTTGCTTCTTAAAAAGTTCATTCAGCTTGGCAAAATCTTTCCGTATCCATGAAATGATGCCCAACTGTTTCAGGTATGCATCATCTGTTGATCTGCCTGCCAGGAAGCTGGCCAGCAATTTGCCGCTACCGATCTCTTTTATTTCATTCTCAAGCTTCTCTTTTTTCTCAGTCGTTTCCTTTTGTTGCAGTTCCAGTTTTGTTTTGGTTGCTGCCAGCTCATTTATTTCATTATTCAGCCGGTCAACTTCATCATGTTCCTTCAGTCTCACATTCTCTTTTTCTTTTTCGATCGTTTGCTTTAAACTTTTTAACCGCTTGTAAAACTGGCTTATCTTATTGAAATAGGGTGAAAGCTTTGCCGTAAGAGTAACCAGGTAACCCAACACAACAACAGTAGCCGCAATACCTTCGTTAATGATATTCCCGATCGTGTTTTTTAAAGGCCCGAGCACCAGCCATATAACGACGGCTATCACAAGAGCCGATATCCACACCCATATCCATTTTCCTTTACTGTTTTCTTTAAACAACTTAAATGATTCAACCAGTTTTCCTCTTATAGAATCTACCTCCGCCAGCTTCTCGTCTACCTGGTGGATATTATCGATCAATTTTTCTTCCTCGAATTGCTTTTTCACATTTTCAAAATCCTGCTGAATGATACTGTCTGAAAAAACAACCCCGGCGATCCCCTGCACATTCCACATATCAAGTCTTTCCTTTTTCTTCCTTATATCCTCCTCCACATTTGACTTTTGTTGCTCAAGGATCTCCGCCTGCGCAGTATTGGCATCAAGTTTTTTTTGAGTTTCTTCCAACTGCTGGCTGGTAATGCTGAGGTCTTTATATATTTTTTTTACAGCATCTGCTCCAAATTCTTTCTTCGTAGTATAATCATGAAGGCTTTCGAATATCTGCGTAGTAAGACTCGCCCAAAGATTGGTATCTGAATAATGCCATGAATTGAACTTTACCTGTACTACACTCCCGATATTATCCGGTTCATTTCGATCTACGATTTTTTCTATTTCTTCATAAAGTCTTTCCATGAAAAAACTTTTTCCCGAACCCCAATTACCAAACAGGCCAATGGCCAGTGGCGGATCTACTTTTTTCAATGCTATGACGGTAGCAAAAGAATTAATATCATTCTGAAAATCCAGTTTATCATCTTTGTTCTTCCCTTCTGAGAGAAAAAAGGGCTGGTAAGGATGCGTAAACGTGACAGGATCGCCGGCGGTCTCCGTTTTCAATATTTCATTATATATACTCTCGGATAATTGGAAGAATAATTCAGGCGGCTTTTTTGTTTCCTGCAATTTTGGAATGATATCACCAATAAGGTTTTTAAATTTCCCGAACGGGATGACCGGGTCAAATTTCTTTGTAACACTCATATTAAACCCTTCGCCCTGTTTGGTATCGCCAGACGGAGAAAATTTTCGTGGCATCAATGGTCCAACAGGACCGGTTACTTCCATAATGCAAACAATACCTTCAAACAGGTCCGTACCAAGACCCAATACTTTATCCCCCTTCCTGATATTGGAAAACAAACTGAACTCAGGCCTTGGATCGCCAAAAAAATGAGTGTTGAAAAAAGTTTTGTCGCCAGTCTTCAGGCTCTGCGGCTGCCATGTGTTGGTCCTTAATTTTAGCAACCAGTAATGGGTCGTTGTTGTTTCGGTTGGTTCAGCAATAGTATCGAGCCCGGCAATAAGTTCGTCTGCTTTTTGTGATGTGATATCATCCCAGTTTCCGGTATCGGGCAATTCATTTTGTCCCTGGAAATTTATTACAGCGGCTGTTGTTGCCGGACCCCAAATACCATCTGCCGCTGAATTGAATAATCTGAGTCGTTTCAGTTTTTCCTGAACCTCCCTGATCTCTTTCGGCTTCATCGCTGAAAATGCAGGTTGCTGTTTGGCAGAAATTTTTTCTTCATTGCTTTGTTTGGTGTCTATGTTTGATGACGATGAACTTTGTTCAATATCAGGAGTTTCTTGTTGTACAAGATCAGGTTGTTCCTCCGGCCTTGATTTTTTTTTCGGTTGTTTTTTATTGTCAACACTTGCGGTGATAGCTCGATCGATCCTGTTCATGATTTCTCCCGTTGGACTTCTATCGATCTCCAAATAATTAATACTCCTGATGGCAGCGAGGGATGATCGAACTTTCCGTACACCAGTGGTATTAGCCTTTTATTAAATTTAAACGTTAGGTTAATTTCATTGAGAACATTGTTTGAGTATATGCTGAACTCTGTTAAAAAAACTACTGTACAATCTGCCTCCCTCAACTCCCCTTCCAGCATTCCGGAAAAATCGATCACTGCCATCGTAATATTGTTCTATCCCTCAGGATAGTATGGCCATACTTTTCCAGGAATACTACATACTCGCTAACTAGATACTCATCCTGGTGACTATAAGAAATAAAGACCTTTGCCATTATAGTTGTTTTATTAAAAATCTTTTGCTGTTAATAAGCGCCTTACCATATAAGTTCTGACAGGGAAAGGATCGGGGATTTTTTTGCTTTGAGGCAAGTAACTAAAGATAAGAAAGAATATCTTTCATCATCCTTAAATGATGTGGGAATGATCAGCAAAAAATTATTTCGTGTAAGGGTGCAGAATTTTCTTCGAAAGATTCATTTGCTGAAACCTGTTGAACAGCTCCGCTATCATGTTAAAAAATGGAAATTAAAAAAACGGAATAAACAATTCATCCGGGAAAACCCCGGGTTTGTATTGCCGCCGGAACATCTTGCCTTCGATGCTTACTCTTCCTCTCATTGGGAATTTTATAAACTAAGCGGGGAAGTAACGGCAAAATTTTTAGCGGAGATCATCAAAAAATATTTTTCTGCCGCCAACCCGCTACACAATATATATGAATGGGGCTGCGGTCCGGCAAGGATCACACGGCAACTGAAAGCAGTATTGAAAGATGTCGATATCCATGCTTCTGATTATAATCCCGAAACCATTGAATGGTGTAAAAAGAATATTCCGGGTATTCAGTTTAGCAGAAATGATCTGCATCCGCCACTTCCATATGCCAGCGAACAATTCGATCTTATTTATGCGATCTCTGTTTTTACTCATTTATCGGAAGCCAATGGACTTCAATGGGCGAATGAACTTTACCGCATTCTAAAGCCGGGCGGAATTTTGCTCATCACTACGGCCGGTGATACTATTTATGAAAAAGAATTATTACCGGGCGAAAGAAAAAAATATGATAAAGAAGGTTTAGTAGTAAGAGCCAATTACGAAGAAGGAAAAAAGATGTTCCTCGCCATGCATAACCCGAAATATATCCGGGAAAAATTATTGCGCCAATTCGATATCCTCGAACATGTTCCCTCGGCTTTTCCTTATATGCGACAGGATTATTGGATCGTGAAAAAGAAATGATCGCCCTATTTTCCCGGGATAAATCAGGATCATAAGCACATCGGAACCTATGTGTAACTATGTGCCTGTGATCCTGTGTGGCGAAAAAAAATCTCCAGGTCTAAAACCTGGCTGATACCTGTTTTAGCTTCTATTGGAAAAATGAACGACTTGGTACAATATTTATTATAGTTACTGCATGGGACTTACACTTTACAAAAAGAAAAGATCATTTAAGGATACACCGGAACCCGAGGGCGGAAAGGTTTCGGGCCCTCAATTACGTTTTGTAATACAGAAACATGATGCTTCCCGGCTGCATTATGATTTCCGCCTGGAAATGGAAGGTGTATTAAAAAGTTGGGCCGTGCCGAAAGGCCCTTCCCTCAATCCTGCCGACAAACGTTTGGCAATGATGGTAGAAGATCATCCTTATGATTACAGGAATTTTGAAGGGATCATTCCAAAAGGAAATTACGGTGCGGGTACCGTCATCGTTTGGGATGAAGGAACCTATGAATCCCTGGAGCCCGGTACAAAAAAAGAACAGGAAAAGATATTGCTGCAACAATTGAAAAAAGGATCGCTTAAGTTTCGCATGCACGGGCAAAAACTCAAAGGCGAATTTGCATTGGTAAGATTAAAAACAGGAGAAGAGAATGCCTGGCTGCTGATCAAACACAAGGACAAATATTCAAAAACTACTGATGTAACAAAGAAAAATAAATCTGTTGTCTCCGGTCTTTCTATTGAAAAAGTAGAGAAGACATCTTCCAATACATGGGAGTCCAATAAAAGATCAAAACCCGCAGTTGCAAAAAAGAAAGCTTCAAAAAAAAAATTAAAGGAGAAGGCTTAGGAAAGAGGTCGGCTTTCCCCAAAACGATCAGCCCGATGCTGGCTACGCTTGTTGATAAACCTTCCAATGAACCGGGCTGGATCTATGAAATAAAATGGGATGGCTGCCGTGCAGTGGCATTAATGAATAAAGGAAAGGTCAACCTTATTTCCCGCAACAACAGATCTTTCAACAAAAAATTTTACCCGGTATATAATGCATTACAAGAATGGAAGATCGATGCAATCGTTGATGGAGAAATTGTGGTGTTGAATAAAAAAGGGATCGCCCATTTCAGTTCATTACAAAACTGGCGCAGCGATGCCGACGGAGAATTATATTATTATGTATTCGACCTGCTCTGGCTAAATGGATATGATACAATGTCGTTGCCTCTTACCCGTCGCCGTGAATTATTAAAAGACAATCTTCCGGGCATTGATAGTATCCGCTTCAGTCAGAATTTTGAAAGTACGGCTACTGAATTCCTGGCAGCGGCGGCTACAATGGGAATAGAAGGTATCATGGCAAAAAAAGAAGGCAGCATTTATATAGAAGGCGAACGATCAGGGGAATGGCTGAAAATAAGATCCGATAAAAAACATCCTTCTTCAAAAGGCATACGGAAAAAGAAAAAAAAGGACGTAAAAAAAGAAACAGCCGTTCCTGCGAAAAAACTAAAATCCAAAAGCTAAAAGCTTATCGGCTAATGAGTAATCTTCTAAAAAATTTAACGGCATTGTATTTGTTTTATCATAGTTATAAAACATACGATCATGAGGAAAGAGATCATACAATCAATAAAAGCCACACTCTCAATAGCAGCAATATTTTCCACACTTTCATATACTGCATTCAGCCAGCAAAATATCATTGCCAATAAAGATGATACGCATCCTGAAGTAACAAATAATCAATATGTACCTGCCCGTATCATTTCTTTCAATGCCGTTTCGTGGTTCGGTTATAATGAAATACAATGGGCGGCAGTGGCCGAGCAGGATACCCGTCGCTATATTATTGAATGCAGTACGGATGGGATCAATTATCAATCTGCCGGCGAAGTATTGGTAACAACCGGCGCTTATAGTTTAAAACATCATACAACCGATAATGGCAGTTTTTTATATCGCATACGAATAGAAAAAAAAGATGGCCGCTTTGTAAACTCAAACAGTTTTATGCTGGAGAGAGAAGATGAACCGGTTGTAAAACTTTATCCTACGATCATAGAGGGCAATACGGTTAACCTGCGAATGTATTTCCCCGTACAAACAGTTCGTATCGCAAGTGCTGACGGGCGCCAGGTATTTGAAAAATACCTTGGGGGAATAACAGGTACAACGCAAATAGTTATTCCGGCTCTCTCCAAAGGAATATACTGGCTTACTTCATATGGGAACGGCTGGCAGAGTACGTCGAAATTCATTATCGGTAGATAACTCAACCTTATTGCCGCTCCGGCGTAGCTTGCACCGGGGTCTTTCTTAATTAATAGAAAGGTGCCCGATTGAGCCGGGTATGGCAATTATTTTGATTTTATGATCTCCGGGGTTAAGCAACTTAACTTTCTTTCATTTTATGGATCTATCAATTTCTTTTTCAATTTCCGCCCCGGGTTTTGTAATTCTTCCCCTGGAACTGGTAGAACCAGCATCCGCAACTATGCAACTCCCACCGTAACTGGCACAACTGCCACCCGCAAGTATGGAACTTGCACCGTAACTGATGGAACTACCACCCGCAACTATGGAACTCGCACCGTAACTGACACAACTACCACCCGCAACTATGCAACTCCCACCGTAACTGACACAACTACCACCCGCAACTATGCAACTCCCACCGTAACTGACACAACTACCACCCGCAACTATGGAACTCGCACCTCCACGGGGGGAACTGCCTTAATCCTGCAAATCTTGTCAATCCTGTTCATCTTAGTTTATTTTTGCCGGATGACGATCCAGCTCTGTTCTCTTAATTCAGGCAGTAATGCCAACTGCTATTATATCGGCAACAGCCATGAAGCTGTGCTGATAGATGCTGGCCTGAGTTGCCGGGAAACAGAAAGAAGAATGAAGTTGTCGGGGCTTTTGATGGAAAATGTAAAAGCTCTTTTTATTTCGCATGAACATATTGATCACATCACAGGCATGGCAGGCATTGCTAAAAAATACAGGCTGCCGGTATATGTAACCAACGATACATTACTTAATAGCAAGATGCCTGTTGATCCTTCATTGGTTCGCCCGTTCAAACATGCAAAGCCGGTTACCATCGGGCATTTTACCATTACTCCTTTTAATAAAAGTCATGATGCAGCCGACCCGCATAGTTTTATTGTATCGGCTTATGGGATCAATACCGGTATCATTACCGATATTGGTTATGCCTGTAAAAGGGTGATCAAATATTTCGGTCAATGCCATGTTGCTTTTCTTGAATCCAATTATTGTGATGATATGCTGACCAATGGCAGTTATCCCTGGCATTTAAAAAAACGTATCAGTAGTGATGAAGGCCATTTATCGAATGCACAGGCATTAGAATTATTTCTGCATTACCGTTCTGCCGACCTGCGTTTGCTTATCCTTTCTCATTTATCAAAGAATAATAACAAACCAACCCTGGTAGAAGAGATGTTTACTCCGCATGCCGGCGCTACGCAAATATTTGTTGCAAGCCGGTATGAAGCAAGCCCCGTATTTACTATTGAAGGCAACGCTATGGCCGCCCTGGCAAAGAAATTTACAAAGAGGGAGAAGAAAGATGAGCGGCAATTGTCGTTGTTTTGAATTTGTACGAATATTATTATCTGTGCCTGACATTCAACAGCAATTAAAAACGATCACCGATACTTTGTTATCCCCGGAAAGGAATTACAATGCTATCCGCATGGCCGCACATGCATTAAAAGATCTTTTTTGCAAAGTTGCTGATCTTGATCAAATAGAAACAGCCAGGCAAAAACACATTCAAACCTCCGGCGGGCAAGCTATCAGTACTTATATGGCAACGCTTTGTATCACCGATATGATGCGTACAAGAAAATTTTTATTGGGAATAAAAGAGGCCATTGAAGAAAGATCGGTAATACATCCCGGTAAACCCGTTACAATATTATATGCAGGGGCGGGTCCTTTCGCCACTTTATTTACACCACTCACCACCATTTTTAGCCCGCAACAATTGCAGGTCGTATTACTGGAGATCAATCCTGTCAGTATTGATTATTTACATAAGATCATTCAGCAATTTGGTTTAGAAAAATATATTACCGGCATAGAACAAGTTGATGCTGTTCATTATTCCATCCCGGATAAATACCAGCCGGATATTCTTCTTTCAGAAACGATGATGTTCGCTTTGCAGAAAGAACCGCAGGTTAGCATTGTTGCCAACCTGCTGTCGCAATGCAAAAAAGATCCTGTTCTTATCCCCGGAAACATAGAAATAAAAGCCTGCCTGTTTGGGAATTTCGCTGCCGATCCGCTGGCCCTGATGCCTTTACAAACATTACTGAACTTCAATAAAAAGACAGCGATTCGAATGAATACTGTTCCTGTTTTTTCAACCGGTGTTAGGGTCGATCTTCCGGCAAGTCCGGCAGCTCTTTATTCAAGGATAGGATTAACGACAATAGTGAATGTATTTGGCGAACACAGCATTGGCCTGCGGGAATCGGCTATTACGCTTGCAAAGCCGCTGCTGGACATTGCGGCTATTAAAAAATATCCTGCGGGGTTGGTATTCAAGTATATAATAAATGAAGAGCCTGGCTTTGAAATGGGGATATTATAATATTACTTACTCTATCCGCTTTATTCCTCTATATACTATCTTTAACCAATGGTTAAAGTATTTAAAATATCCTGCTTAGCAGCAGCAACTGTTCTGCTGTCAATTACGGCATCTGCACAAAAAGAGATCACTATCGAAGAATTGGATAAGCATGTAGGTGACTCAGTAACAGTTTGCACAAAAATTTATGGTGGTATCTTTTTAGACAGGAATAAAGACAGTCTTACACTGCTTAATGCCGGCGGCGTTTATCCGAATGCGCCGCTAACATTGGTGGTACGCATCAATACAAGAAAAAATTTCAGGGAAGCTCCTGAATTATTTTATAAAGGCAAAGATGTTTGCATCAGCGGCAAAATAGTATTGTACAGGGATAAACCACAAATAGAACTCTACGACGAAAAACAAATACTCGTAAAATAAGCGGCGGCTTGGGGTCCTGGTGAATTGTAGACTCTAAACTTTTATCTGTTAGTTATTAACTATTAGTTTTGTCTACCATGAACCGCATCGATCGTTTGGCTGCTATTCTTATCCAATTGCAATCACGCAGCTTGGTAAAGGCGCAGGATATTGCCAATAAATTTTCTATCAGTCTTCGTACAGTGTACCGTGATGTAAAAGCATTGGAAGAGGCCGGCGTGCCTGTCATCGGCGAAGCAGGAACCGGTTACCGGCTGATGGAAGGTTATAAACTTCCGCCGGTAATGTTCAACCAGGATGAAGCGACCGCATTACTCACTGCTTCCAAACTGGTACAATCAAAAACCGATGCCGGTACGTCCAAACATTATACAGCGGCGCTGGATAAAATAAAAGCCATCCTTCGTCATGCTGAAAAAGATCATCTCGAAGAGATTGATGAACATATTGCAGTGATGAAACATCCTGCCATCGCTTATGAGCCGGAAAAAGAATTGCACCTGCAATCAATATTAAAAGCGGTCAGTAGTTCTTCGGTTGTCGATATCACTTATACTACTATTGAAAAAAATGAAAGCAGCCATCGTAAAGTGGAACCTGTTGGTATTTATTATCTCGGCTCTCACTGGTATTTGATCGCATGGTGCCAGGTGAGAAATGATTACCGGAATTTCAGAACAGATAAGATATCGCAATTAAGGATCACTGATCAGAACAATTCCAAAACGCATCCGCCCTTACAGAGTTTTATGAATCAAATGGCGGCTGAATAAAAAGTTACCAAAGTGGTGATAGAAGTAGAGCCGGGTATTGTAAAATATTTGGGCGAACAGAAATATTACAATGGTTTTGTAAAAGAAGAGAAGGTTGATGATCATGTCCGCATGACCTTTTTATCCGGTTCCCTGATGGGTTTTTCAAGATGGTTCATGCTCTTTGGCGATCATGCAAGGATCGTTGAACCACTGGAACTCAACGATATGGTGGCTGAAATTGCGGAGGGGATCCTCAAAAAACTGGAAATCTCTCAATTAACTGTTTAAAATGTTCAAGAGGTTCAAAAAGTTTAAGAGGTTAGCGTCCCGAACCTTTTGAACCTCTTAAACTTTTTAAACTTTCTCAAACCCTGCTGACCTAGGGTTGTCACAAGTGGGTTGTTTCTTTGAATTCTAAAACAAAACACTATGACATTTATTGAATTCTTCAAACAGCAATTCATCGAAGAAGCGGTTACTACACGCAAAATGCTAAGCCGTGTTCCCGATGACAAATATGATTATAAACCGCATGAAAGGTCGATGCTGATGAAAAGCCTGATTTCTCATATCGCCGATCTGCCCGGTTGGATCCATTTTACATTGACTACCGACGAACTCGATTTTCAAAATGCTTACGAGCAACCCGACATTACCAACAACAAAGAATTACTGGCTTATTTTGATAAACGCTATAATGATGGTTTATCGGTGCTGGTAAATGAGTATGAAAAAGAATTGAATAAGCCATGGACACTGCGGAATGGCGAAACCATTTATGCTACCAATCCCAAGATCGATGTATTGAGGATGGCGATGAGCCAGCAGATACATCATCGTGCACAACTCGGGGTTTATTTGCGTTTATTGAATGTTGCGATCCCCGGAAGCTATGGCCCAAGTGCCGATGAAACTGATTTTTAATAATTGTACGATGTGCCTGCAGGGATCTATTAAATGGACCTGGTTTATCATCTCATCCATAATAAACGGGCTGTTGAAGAATGATGGTCATATAAAAAGCCCATGATCGCTCATGGGCTTTTAAATTTAGAAGATTAAATGGTAAAAATTTCAATACTTTTATAAACCACCAACCTTGTTTATGAAAAAATATCTGAAAATAACAGTCGGAATAATTGTCCTCATTATAACGGTTATTGCCTGCCAAAGAGAAATCTCTCCAAATTCTAATTCTTTTAATGTTGGTACAGCCAAAGAATGGTGGTATGGAACGTATCGAAAGACATCGGACTATAATAAAATCAATTGGTATAGTCTCCTTGCTCCGCCAGCTGGAAGTTCTACAAAAAAATATCCTCATTGGGGAAAGGCCATTTCCTACAAAAAATCCACGTTTAACATTGTTGAATTGCCTTTATTCTATAATACAAATAACACATTTTACTTCCGGGAATGCAGCACCTTAATAAAACAGCCGAAGGTGAGCGGATTGCGAGGAGCACTATTCATAAGCTTTTATTGATAGAGAAACTAAATCATAATATCGTCGTTAGAACTTGTACTATAATTCCCTCTCCGGAATATGCAAAAAAAACGAATTATGATATTAGTCATATAAATATTGAGCAAATGCCGTTGGATTTTGATGGCTATTTGATGATTTCAGGCTGGGACTTAAGCTTTGTGAATGCAGTTCAAATTAAAAACGGAAAGCCCTTTAGGAGAATTAAACTGGTTTCAAGAGATAGATTACCACAAACTAGAACAGAAACTTGCCCCGGTGCAATGTATGTTCCGGAAAATGTTTGGGTTTGCGTATTTGTTCCAAGCGGAGATGAAATTTCGGACCAGGAAAATTGTCAGGAAAATGGACATTGGTATGACGAAGGTGGTACATATGAATTTCCTGAATGCTACGATCCGGGAGAAGGACCTGATCCCCTTGAAGATTGTATGAGCACAGGCAGTACTGAGGATTGCTATTGTGCGCTTTGGGGAATTGGATGTGGCTCCTCGGGAGGAGGAGAGATTACCCCACCTGAAATTCTTAATCATGTTACGGATCCCTGCCTCAGAAATAGTGTTGATAATGCTATCAGCAAGGATTGCAGAAACAAAATTACCGGCTTCGTAAATACAGTATTCGGAAGCGGAAATCAGTTTAATCTACAATTCCTTAATTCATATTTTCCGGCCGGTGATTTAAGAGATGCTGAGACGGTTGTAGCATATGTTTCTGGTAGTACGATATCCCTGTCAATTATTACTTTTAATTTAAATCAATTGAATAATGCATCAGTTGAGTATATTACAGCTACAATTTTACATGAAGTTATTCACGCTTGGATTGATTTTCAATATCCTGCAGGAACAGCCCTTACCCAACACGAAATGATGGCAAGCCAGTATCGGCGTGGTTTAATAGAGGCTGCTTTACAACAAATGTTCACTGGCATGAGTCCCCAGGAAGCCTCCGATTTGTCTTGGGGCGGACTTCAAAATACAACCGCATACAATTCTTTACCGTCATCAGAGAGACAAAGAATCGAACAAGCGAACGTAGACTTTAAAAATCATGTATTAGGAACACCCTGTAGCCCTTAAAAATCATACGCTATGATAGTAGATATAATATTTAGTTTGGTGTTAACAACTGGTATGGGCCCCAAAGACTCTTTAACAGATTTTCAAAAACAATTAAGTACCAATATTGCAATTAATATATCACCACCTCCGGAATCCATTGCAAAAGATACTTGTTTTCATTACTCCGAATTGATAAAAATTGAGGTTAGTGGCCGGTATAAGATAGTGTCGCTTGAATTATCTGATAGTGCCCCGGATTGGCTTAAGCAACAATTTATCATACATAAAAAAGACATTATCTCAAAAAAACTGGATTCAATAGCTCAGAAAAATGGAATAAATAATTGTGTTCTTTTATTTCCTTTTATCATAGAGTCAGATGATTTTCCTTGTGGGCAGGCTGCCCAAAAAAGAAGATTGACAGAAGCTTATTTTCAATTTGATAAGAAAAATCTAAAGGGAAATATGGCTTTCGGAGATCCTATAGTAATTTCATACTCCGTTGCATATAAACATTAATTATCTATAGACAGACTCCCTGGATTAGGCGAGACTACTCTTTTATTTGGAATTCCATTGTTTAATTATTTTTTACTTGCCAACAAAAGTGTTGCTGCAATATTCGTAGCAAGTGTATTATGTTTTTTATTGCCTTTTTTTAATAAGAATAAAAAAGGCAGCTTTGTTATACTGCCTGTCTCTCTTTTTCTTCTTGTATTGGTGTTAGTATTAAAAGGCAGAGCCGCCTGGGTGGCCTTAACATTCGCTGCAATATTTACATTTTATGCCAGAGTTAGCGTGAGAAAATTTTTCTTCGTCACAGGAACCCTATTTATTTTAATGCTTTTTCTTTCATTATTCTTTTTAAAGCCCAATTCTTCGCTTGGAAGACTTCATATTTACTCCGTTGAATTAAAAATACTCAGCAAAAGCAAATTTGCGGGTATAGGACTCGGGAAATTCAAAAAGGCTTTTAATGAATACCAGGCAGATTACTTTTCAAAGAATAGTATTGATGACAATAGAAGTTTGCTGGCTGACAATACTTTTTATGCATTCAATGATTACATACAATGGGTTATTGAGACAGGTGTAGCAGGATTGATTGCAATCCTACTGGCAACTTATTTTCTTATCAAAAGGGTCCGACTAATTAATAAACAAAAAGACGGGAAAACAATTGTTTTTGCAGCCAGCTCAAGCTTATTGTGTATAGCAGTAGCGTCTTTGTTTTCGTATCCGCTACAGGTCATCCCCATCCAGGCAATGGCTCTTTTCAGCGCAGGAATCCTAATTTTTTATCCCGTAAAGAACACGTGTGGTAAAATATCTAATATAATAAATCTATCAGCCAAAATCATCTTTTCGCTATTGACCATCTTTTTTGTTATAAGTTCAGCCAGAACACTTCAAAGAAAGGTAGCCGTAAAAAATGCTTTTGAATTAACCAGAGCCGGATATAAAAAGCAGGCAGTTAAAGACTATGAAGCTATAATTAAAAAGCATCCAAAACATGGTGATATAATATATTTATATGCCGAGCAACTTTACTATGCTAACAGATTACCCGAAGCTTTGTCTACCATCAATAAAGCAAAGAGATATTATGTTAACAATAAAGTATATAAGCTTAAAGCCAAAATTGAGGATGAGTTGGGATTAAAAAACGAAGCGGAAGCAAGTTATCTGCGTGCAATCTATATGGTACCTAACCGGATGGCAAGCCGGTTTGACCTGCTCAACTTTTACCTCAGTCAAAAAGATACTTTGAAAGCAATCTACTGGGCAAATTCTATTTTAAATATGCCGGTAAAAGTACCGTCAGAAAGAACCGAGATCATGCTGAACGAAACAGGAGAAATTTTTCAGAAAATAAAAAAATGAATTTACCGTTTTACGATCTGTTCGCTCAATGCTTTCCTTATCACATTCACCATTTTTCTCCGGTTGAGAAAAAAGAATAACCGAACATCTTAATCAGTTGTATTTTGTTATTTGATGAATATTTGTTCTCAGCTAAAATCAGGGATTTTAGAAGGAGAAATTTCCAAAGCAACAGCAATTTTAAAAAGAGTAAAAGCAGTAGGATTGACCTTGCCGTTTTCCAGCCTGTTTACATTTTGTTTTCCCATTTCTATTAAGTAGCCAAATTCTACCTGGGAAAGTCCTTTTTCTCTTCGTATACAGGCGCAAGGTGACGGTATAAAAACTTATTGGTAATCACAAATGATTACTCTAGCTTCAGGATATTAAACCTTCTTATATGAAAAGGATAACCTGTTTGTTATGCTTTGCATTGCTAAGCATATTAATTTTTGTTGCAGCCTGCAACAAAGAAACTTCAAATCCTGCAAACAACACATTTACTGCAGGGGCTGCCAAAGAATGGTATTATGGAACTTTTAAAAGATCTCCTGGATGGACGGCTTCCAACCAAAAAGGAAAAAAACTTCCGGATTGGAAACATGCTATTATTGGAAAGATCGGGAACTCGGATGTAGTGGAGTTTCCATTGGTAAAAGGTTCTAAAGCTTTTCCCATTCCCGGCGGCAATTCTCTTTCTCCGGCTGAGAAAAAAAAGATCGCCGATGCTTCTTTGTCAAGGATATTGTTCATCAAAGCAGGCAACAAAATACTCGTACGTGAAGTGGATTACATTCCCGGTTGGAACTATTTACAAAAGAACCAGTTTGACATCAGTAAAAATTCTTTGACCGGCAAAAATGATTTTACCGGGATGGTGGTTGTGAAAGAATGGAACGGCACTGTATTAAGATCGGTTATTTATGAAAATGGGAAGGCTGTAAGAATTGGCAAAAGATCTGCAAAGATAGAAACCACAGATGGGAAAGGCAATCAGGCTGAAGAAGAACAATGCACCTATTATGAACTTTGCATATGGCAGCAGGATTGTGTACTTACTATTTATGGAGATGGAATGACCACCTTCGACTGCGAGCAATGGTTCAATACCGGGCAATGCTGGACAGAAGAATTTTGCGTTGAGACCGATCCCTGTGTTATTGCACCTGAGTCTTGTGACGGTGGTGGTGGTGATCCGCCTGGCGGATGTGAAAATCAAGATTGCAGTGTTGCCGAAAGTATACTTGCCGGAATCACTACAGAAACACCTAATACGGTAACTTATACTATTGGTTCTGAAACTGGACCGGATGCAAATGGAATAATCAGAAAGAAAAAAGATCCTAAATGGGATTTTTTTAAATTGAATTTAATATTCAACTATTCTGTTCGATTTACCGCAAACTTTACAGGATGGGTTTATCGTTTGCACACAGGCTCGAGTTGGAAGTGGGAATCATTAGCCTACATACATACAAGTAGAACTGGCAATACTCCAATGTGCATTGATGTAAATGATCAAGTCAACTGTATGCCACCAGTAATTAGCTTGGATGAAAAAAAGGCAGTCGTGGCAGCAGGTTACCTGACTTGGGATATTGATGTAAAAATTGATTGCATACTAAGCTTCCAAACAAGAAATTTTACTGATGCAAACTCTTTAGATATGGAGTTTCTCTCATCTAACTAATATATGAAAATGAATATAGTAATACAGTTAGCAATTTTTTTCTTTTGGAGCTGCTCAACCAAAAAAATTTCTGCCGACGAAGAGATAAGTGGTGTAAAAATCATCTCCAATTTTCCCGTACTTGATATTAGGGACTCTCAAATTAATATTGTACGATATGATACTTTTGAAACACGAATTTATAAATACAGAAATCAGTTGTTAATTATGTCATCGTATGGTTTTATGAAAGGCGCTTCTTTCAAAAATGCAGATAAAGACAATACTCCGCTTGTCACTGAAATCAGGCACAAATACTTTCTGTATTCACCAGGTGAAAAGACGGGTCTTTTATTTGATACTACTAAAAATATATTTAAAAAGCATGTAGATGTTGATTCAATGATTGGCAGGCTACAAAAGGAAATACTTACCGTTCGAGATCTGGAAAGAGATGTCAATATGAGTTTGAGAGATTCAAAAAAGAATGTTACGAATGTTGACCTGATTGAGACCTATATATTTACCGCGAAAAAAGATAGTGCCATGAAAGGCACTATCTTTTTTCATTTTACTGATCCAAAAAAATTTAATGGCTCTGATTTTAGCCTTTCGAAGGAGTTGGACAGTTTGCGTCAAATGAAACTTTATAAAATTGTTACAATCACTGACGCCAGGTTTATGGGCCCTCCAAACAATGCGTATATGGACAGAGCCGAGTCCTTTTATTTGCTGGAACCTGTTTCAGATTTTGAGGATGTGAAGAAATATTTCAATAATAAACACCAGGACTGACTTTTCCTGTTTTTGGGCAAAAATTGGGCAAATAAAAGCCAGGAAAAAATTAAACTTGATAATATATGCTTGCTCTTTTATGGGTAATTCTCGTGCTATGCTTTTACCTTTTCTTCCTGTACTTATGTATTAAAGCGATAGGATATGTAAATAAGGAAATGGGATTGGGGACCTCTATCTTTTTTACCATAGGCCTGCTTGCCACTTGTGGTGGAAGAGTACAACAAGAGAAAAGCAGCAAAAATCCGGATGTTCAGCATACAATCGTACAAGATACCTCACTTCATTTCCATGAAAATGTATCTGTACTACTTGATAAGAACTGGATGTTCGGCATCGGCCTTTTATGCACTTATGCGTATAACAGGAATAACGAACCGGTAATCCTCTCCTACAAAACTTATCAATCAGGAACTGTCATTGGAGTAGACTGGATACCGCAGAGAATTGTTATCGGGGTGGATACTTTGCGCCAGGAACTTCAATATGATGTTTCCGGTAACCTCAAATGGCAATTGTTCAATTCAACAATTATCACCAATGGCAAAAACTATAGCGGGTCTATTTCCATTCGTTCTGCTATCAAACAACCTATTCCGGTTAAAAATTGAATCATTTCTTCTTATTACCCAATGACAGTATTGCCGGGATATTTTATTCTGCAATGCTGCTTTTTTTTATTCCTCTATTATATTATTATAAGAAACTCCGGGGTTTATTTTTTCTTGTAGCTCTTTTGTTATTAGTATTATTGTTTTTTTCATATAGCCGGGCTGGATGGCTCGGGCTTGCAGCAGGACTAATATATCTTAGTATTGTTCATGAAAGGAAAAGGTGGAAAGCCATTCTATTAGTTTCAATCTTATCTTTTCTTCTTCTTTTCATAGCCTTGCTGTGCTTCAAACCAGGTTCGACACAAGGCCGGCTTCATATATATAGTATCTCGGTAAAAATTCTTCAGGATAATTGGCGCACAGGTACAGGCATAGCAAAGCTCAGGGCCATTTTCAATGAATATCAATCTGAATATTTTTCCCGAAGTAATATTAATTCCAAAAAAGCATTATTGGCCGATAATACTTTTTATGCCTTTAATGATTATCTCCAATGGGTCATTGAAACAGGTATAGCAGGATTTATAGTAATGATCCTGGCATTCTATTTATTATTCCGGAGAACCAGGTTGATCTATAAGCTGGAAGGACAAAAGACGATCATTATCTCCACTACCGCCAGTTTAATATGTATTGGAGTGGCCGCTTTGTTTTCTTATCCATTACAAGTCATTCCTATCCAGGCAATGGCTCTTTTCTGTACCAGTATCATAATTTTTTATCCGGTAAAGAACAAGACCGGTAAAGTGAATAATATAATAAATGCATCAGTCAAAAGTATCTTTTTATTATTGGTCATCTTTTTTATTATAAGTTCAGCCAGGACACTTCAAAGAAAGTTAGCCGCAAAAAGTATTTTTAAATTAAGCATGGCCGGGTATAAAAAAGAAGCAATTGAAGGGTATGAAACGCTAAGTAAAAAATATCCAAAGCATGGAGATATAATGTATTTATATGCGGAACAACTTTACTACAGCAACAGGTTACCCGAGGCGTTATCAGCTATCAATAAGGCAAGAAAATATTACGTAGACAACAAGGTCTATGGTTTAAAAGCGAAAATCGAAGACGAATCAGGGCAAAAGAAAGAAGCGGAAGCAAGTTATCTGCGTGCAATCTATATGGTACCTAACCGGATGGCAAGCAGGTTTGACCTGCTCAACTTTTACCTCAGTCAAAAAGATACTTTGAAAGCAATCTACTGGGCAAATTCTATTTTAAATATGCCGGTAAAAGTACCGTCAGGAAGAACCGAGATCATGCTGAACGAAACAGGAGAAATTTTTCAGAAAATAAAAAAATGAATTTTACGCTTTTACAGATTGCTCATTGAGTACTTTCTTTATCACATTCACCATCTTCTCCCCTTTTTCTTTTATTTGTTCTTCTGTCCACAACAAGCTGATCGAAGTAGAAATGCAGCGGGCCATGATCGCATCGCTGACAGCAAAATCTTTTGTTGCATGCCGGATCACCTCGGCTTTCATATCAGGATGTAAAGTATTCAGCGTAACCGCATTTTTCAAATGATCCCATTTGCGGATATAATGCCAGTTATTATCATACCAGTAAAAATTACCGGGCAATATTCCCTGCGCTTTCATTTCATTCACCACAGTTTTTGTTATTTCTTCAGTAGGTAAGAACCAACTGAGGAAAGTGCAGCTATCGCCTTCGGGGTCAGGAATTCTCCGGAAGGAAACTTCTGGCAATTGCGCCAGTATATTCTTTAATTGTATATGATTTGTTTTTTGTGTCGCTAAAAATTCCGGCAATCTTTTTATTTGTGCTAAACCAACAGCAGCATGTAATTCGGAGATACGGTAATTGTAGCCGATAAAAGGATGAAGGTCTGCGCCACGGTCTGCGCCTTTATGATCATGACCATGATCGGTATAACCATCCGATCTTACAAATACATCTTCATTGTTTGTCATTACCACACCGCCTTCGGCACAGGTCATTGTTTTTACAAAATCAAATGAAAATGTTCCTGCATCACCGATCGTTCCCAATTGTTTTCCTTTATACGAAGCGCCAATGCTCTGACAGGCATCTTCAAGAAGGATCAGGTCATTTTCTTTACAAATAGAAATTAATTCATCCATATCGGCCATGCTGCCGCACATATGCACGGGCATCACTGCTTTTGTTTGCGGAGTAATAGCATTGCGAACTGCCTCCGGATTTAATGTAAGCGTATCATCAACATCCACAAACACCGGTATAGCGCCAACACTTAATATTGCTTCAAAGGAAGCGACGAAAGTAAATGTTGGGGTAATGATCTCATCGCCATAACCAATACCCAATGCGCTCATCGCTGTTGTCAAGGCAGAAGTACCGCTTGAAGTAAGCTGCGAATATTTACAGCCGAAAGTTTTGCAAATAGCATCTTCCAGTTCTTTACTTTTCCAGACAGCTTTTCTTGGTCCGTCAAAACCATAGCGCATCAGTATACCGGTTTCCAGTACATCATTTACTTCTTTTCTTTCTTTATCACTCCAGAGTTCGAAGCCAGGCATTGTTTGAAGATTTAGGTAACAAATTTAAGTCTTTGGTCGTTAGTCATTAGCCTGGAGTCGGGTCTTTAAATGGTCCTGGCTAAAGACTAACGACTGGCTTACGGTTGGTAAAACTCCCATTTTCCGCCGGGTTTCACAAGTATGGCTATCTCGCTCAGGTCGCTTTCGTTATTATTTTTTCCTACAGCAGTAATTAAATAACGGTAAGAAAAATTTTGGGAAGAAAGCGTTTCCTTAAGTTCGAAACCTTTCGGTTCAGTAACGATCCGGGAAATGAATTTGGGAATATTTCCGAAAGTTTCCGTGTGCGAATCGGCTGCATACTGGTACACCACATAATATTTTATTTCCCGGTGATTTCTCGGATCGGGCTTTACAGTCAATTGAATGATCGAATCATTGGTGATCGTTCTTTCAACGATCGGCGGCCATGGTTTTTCATTATCGATCCAGCGCATCGGCGGTAAAAGAGCGGGGTATTTATAATAATTATTCCGGAGACTATCATTCCACCCATTGGGGTTTTTATCAAAAATTTTACTGCTGAAATAAATACTGCCCTGCACATTGGGATAGCGGCGCAATAATTTTATTTGTTCCGGTATTTGTTTAGGATCGTTCCATGGCTCTTCTTTTCCGCCGGCCCGGTAAATACCATGCCCGATATAAATGTTCCTTCCATAACTATGACGGCTCCACCAATCCAATAATTTTTCATACGCTATCTTATCATCGTTGATAGCACGATACAATTGTGGTGTTATATAATCTATCCAGCCGTTTTTCATCCATAATAAAACATCCGCATAGAGATCATCATAATTGGTTTGTCCTGCCTTACTGTCGCTTCCGTCGGGATCATCTTTTTGGTTTCTCCATACACCAAAAGGTGATATTCCAAACTGGCAAAGTTTTTTTTCTTTTTTGATAACGATACTAAGTTCTTTGATAATAGAATCGACATTGCTTCTTCGCCAGTCATCTTTTTTCAAGCTACTGCCTGATCTTTTATAAGAAGCTTCATCCGGAAATTCTTTTCCGGGAATGCGGTAAGGATAAAAGTAATCGTCCATGTGAATAGCATCCACGTCATATCTTTTTACAATATCACGAACAACGTCAACAACAAATTTTTGCGCTTCTTTATTTCCCGGGTCAAAATATTTGGTATCGCCATACGCCAGGAACCATTCCGGATGAATGCGGGTGATATGATTGGGAGCAATATTGCTGCTATTGATATTATGAACCGCCCGGTAAGGATTGAGCCAGGCATGAAATTCCATTCCCCGTTTATGCGTTTCTTCGATCATGAATTGCAATGGATCATAACCATCTGCAGGAGGCTTGCCTTGTGTACCGGTAAGCCATTGGCTCCAGGGTTCATATTGTGATGGATAGAAGGCATCGGCTGCCGGCCGTACCTGTACGATCATTGCATTCATCCCGTTATTTTTATGCTGATCGATGATGCGGATGAAATCTGCTTTTTGATTGGCGGGATCCCAATCACCGCTTTTGGGCCAGTCAATATTATTTACGGTAGCTATCCAGACGCCACGAAATTCATACTTGGGTTGGGCCTGTGAAAAATGAAAAGTCAAAATTAAAAATGCAAAAGAGAGAATGGTTCTTTTCATATGGTGAGAGATGATTAGCTGCGAAATTACGTCATTCGCTGCCATCACGAAGCTTATCCAGCAGATCGCTGAGAATATTAGCATCATTTTCAGAAAGATTGCCCAATACTCCATCCATATCGCCTTCGCGGAGATCTAATTTCTCCAATAATTTTTTCCCTTTATCAGTTATAATAACATCCACCAAACGACGATCGCTTTTACAGGTAACTTTTTTTACCAGCCCTTTTGTAATTAACCGGTCAACGATACGGCTGGTATCACTCATTTTTTCCAGCATCCTTTCTCTTATCTGTAACGTAGAGAGCGGCTGGGGAAAGCTTCCTCTTAAAATGCGGAGGATGTTGAACTGTTGCATCGTGATATCTTCTTCTTCGAAAAATGTCTTTGTTTTATCACGCATCCAACCTACCGTAAAAAAAAGATTGATGGCTGCTTTCTGGTATGCATTCCGAAACTTAGATTGTTGTATGTCCTTATCAATACCCATATGGCGAACCCTCAATTATGGTAAAAGTAAAAAGTTTCAGGAAAAGCCAATAGCTTACCCGAAACTTTTTACACCCGGGCCGGTTATTAATTGTTGTAATAGAATTTTTCTTCTACGATCTTGCCGTTCTTCCAGCGCTGAACAGTCAGTTGACGATAGTTACGGGTCCCGAAATCCTTGTGGGTAAAGTCCAGCCACCACTCAATTGCCGCAATATCATCGCTGATAACGGTATTCAGCACTTTAGCGCCACGGAATTCTGTAAGGCCGTTGACAAAGGTCTCTTCGTACTGGCGGTTCACGTCTTTACCGATACGTACAGGGTAATCGTTGTCCTGCATTACTACTTCTTCGGCATAGAATTTTTCAAACGCTTCGAGGGTTTTGCCTTCCAGGATCATCTGGTTCAGCTGGTCAACATTTGTTCTTAAGTCGCTCATGGTATTATTTTTAGATGAATGAATTTCAAAGAACAAAATTAATGTTTAAACACTGAATATTCAAAACTTATTCTTCTTTCCGGGCATGATTGACGATTTATTAACAAGACTATGCAGCGGAGATGCGGAAAATCACCTCTTAGTGGTATTGATTTTATCCGGAAAAGTATTTTCCTTTACAGTACGAACCCTTAAAACTTTTACTAATGAAGCTGCTGTCCGAATCCATCCGTAGTTTTTTTGAAGGCTTTGCTTCCTTCTATACTTCCATTTTTGATGAAATGAAAAAGTGGTGACCGGGATTAGTAATTAGTCTATTAGGAATTAGGGGCTATAAGACCTAATTGCCAATTCCTAATTTCCTTTCTTCAACTCTCCCGCTAATTTAAAAACGGCAAACATGTGATGTGCCTCATGCAAGAGGAAAAAATTCAGCCATTGCAACAGGTTCATTTTTCCATAGACAGGATGATCGGCGGTTTTTTTAAGATCTTCTTCGCCCAGCCCCGACACTTGCGCATGCATATGTTTGCGAAGCGATAAAAGATCCTGAATGATCTCTCTCATTGATTTATTGCAATTATCAAGAAACAGGGGGTCGCCTTCTGCTGTATAACGGGGAAAAGAAGGATTCGTGCCACTCAATACTTCTTTCATCCTTGCACAAAATGTATGCTGGTAAGTTTGTAAATGAACGATATTCTCGAAGATGGACCATTTACCCGGAACGACCTGTCGCCTGACCATTTCATCCGAAAGTCCATCGATCATATCGACCAATGATTTATGTTGATAATGCAAACGGGTGGATATGGAGGATGGCATTGGCATCGTAAGGTATAAGGTTTAATTATTGCTCCACACTTTTGTTCCTTCTGAGCAATTGGCGCAAATGTCGATATTCTTTCTTCCCTTCAGTATTTGCTTCCTGAAAGTACTGTATTCTCCGTTTTTCCATATCTCTTTAAAAGATTTTTTTTTCAGATCGCCAAGGCGATGCTGCGCATCTTTATCAAAACAACAGGGCGCTACCAACCCATCCCATGTTATGACAGGGTCATGCCATAATCTCCAGCAATGATTGGCCAGCTTTCCCTTGAATTCATACTCTTCTCCTTTTTTCTTGTAACGGCTGTATTTATCAATGGTCGGAATTAGTTGATTAGGATCATTTTCAAAATCATATACCTGCGCCGTCTTGAACCATACATCATCCACTCCCGTTTCTTTCGCTAATTTTTTTACATCCTCTATTTGATGTTCGTTTGGCTTCACCACTAAAAACTGGAAGACAACAAAAGGTTTATTACTTTTCAATTCTTTTTTCCATTTCACAATATTCTTTGTGCCCTGTATCACTTTATCCAGTTGTCCGCCGACACGATATTGCTTGTAAACATCCTGTGTAGTACCGTCAATAGAAATGATCAACCGGTCCAATCCACTTTCTACTGTACGTTTTGCATTGGCATCATCCAGGTAATGTGCATTGGTAGAAGTAGCCGTATAAATTTTTCTCTTCGAAGCATATTGCACCATGTCGAGAAAATCAGGATTCAGGTAAGGTTCCCCCTGGAAATAAAAAACAAGGTACCAGAGATCTTTATAAAGCTGGTCAATGGTCTCTTTAAAAAAATCTTTATGCAACATTCCGGTTGGCCGGGTAAAAGCCCGGAGACCACTGGGACATTCGGGGCAACGAAGATTACAGGAAGTAGTTGGTTCAAATGAAATAGAAATGGGATAACCCCATTGAACAGCTTTCTTGAACCATTTGCTGATATAAAAACTGCTCAGCACCCGCATGCCGTTCCAGGCCCGGCGGGGCGTGAGTTTGGATAATAAATTAAAACTGTCTCTTCGGTTGAATCGTCCCATTGTAAGTAAAGGTAAGTTGGTATCTTCAAATGGCTTATGATGAATTACTCATCTTTTCCATACCGTATTTTCCCACTGGGTGATGCTGCCATGACAATTGATTTTGGCAATTGTATTGATCAGGCAGTAAATAAAGAAGTTATTGCCCGTTTTCATCAATTACAACAAGCTCCTTTGCCTGGGATGATCGAAGCGGTACCGGCTTATAGTTCTCTCACTATCTATTACGACCTGTTTTACCTGCATAAAAAAAATTCTGCCGCACAAACTGTATATGAATGGATGAAACAGCAACTGGATGAGAAAATGAAACAAACTCCTCCGCATTGGGAAACAGGAGATCGTTTGATCAGGATCCCCGTTTGCTATGATAAAGAATTTGCGATGGATATACAACATATGTCGGAAGTAAAAAATATCGCCGCCGATGAGATCATGGCTATTCACGCATCGAAGACCTATAAAATTTTTATGCTCGGTTTTTTACCGGGCTTTGCATACATGGGAGAAGTGGATGAAAAGATCGCAATGCCACGCAAACCACAACCTGTAAATATAGAAGCAGGCAGTGTTGGCATTGCAGGAAAACAAACCGGCATTTATCCATTGGCATCACCCGGCGGATGGCAGATCATTGGACGAACACCCATTAAATTATTTGATGCAACTAAAGAAGAACCCGCATTATTAAGATCAGGAGACAGTGTTCAATTTTACCCGATCTCAAAACAAGAGTTTGAAAGTTATTAAAGCAGGCATACAAGACACCGTGCAGGATATGGGCCGCTTCGGTTACCAGCATCTTGGCATTAATCCCGGAGGGGCAATGGATAGATTTTCCGCTGCCGTGGCTAATTTATTGGTAGGAAATGAGATCAATAAAGCGGTTATAGAATTACATTTTCCCGCTTCTGTTTTTTGGTTTAAAAAACCGGTATTGATCGCTATTGCCGGCGCAGATCTTTCAGCAACCGTCAATGGCGAACCTATTCCTGTCGATCATCCTGTATGGGTCGGTAAAAATTCTCTTCTGCAATTTCATAAAGCGGTTAAAGGCGCAAGAGCTTATATGGCAATCAGGTTTGGATTAAAAATATCACCGTGGTTGAATAGTAGCAGCACACACCTGAAAGCGAAAACAGGTGGTTATTACGGAAGAGCTTTGCAGAAAGAAGACGATATAGATTTTATCGTCAATGATCAGCCCCATCCTTTATTAGAGAAGAAAGAATTTTTTGTGCTTCCCTGGAAAGCAGACAATATCTGGAATGAAAAAAACGAAAGCGAGATATTGGTATTACCCGGTAATGAATGGAAACGCCTGACAGAAGAAGGAAAAGAAAGTTTTTTGATGACTCATTTTGTTATCACCAATCAATCCGACAGGATGGGTTATCGTTTGAATAATTTACCGCTGCCGGTACTGTCGGAAGAAGAAATAGTTTCTTCGGGTGTAAGTTTTGGAACGGTTCAGTTATTACCCGATGGCAAACTGATCATCCTGATGGCCGACCACCAGACAACCGGTGGTTATCCGAGAGTGGCGCATGTAATATCAGCGCATCATTCAAAACTGGCGCAGATGAAAGCAGGCGATAAGATCCATTTTCATTTGACCGATCAGCTAACAGCTGAAAATTTGTTCAGTAAACAACAACAGCATTTGCTGCAATTGCAAAATGCCTGTAAATTCAAACTGGAAGAATTTCTATATGCACACTGATATAAACTGCGATATGGGAGAAGGCATTGGTAACGATGATCTCATCATGCCGTTTATTTCATCAGCTAATATTGCCTGTGGTTATCATGCGGGAGATGAGAGAACGATCAGCGATACAATTAAGCTGGCAATAAAATATAATGTGCGGGTCGGTGCTCATGTTTCTTTTTTGGATAAAGAGCATTTTGGCAGAACTGAAATGAAATTATACCCGGATGAAGTGTACGAGCTGGTCATTAAACAATTAAAAATAATAAAAGAGATCGCTGATAGTTTTCCCGTAAAACTTGATCATGTAAAACCACACGGGGCATTATATAATATGTCTGCAAAAGATCCTGTGCTTGCCAAAACGATCGCCGGGGCAATAAAAGATTTTGATGAAACCCTGGTCGTATTTGGATCAAGCAACAGTTACTCGATCGATGAAGCAAAAGCGATCGGGTTAAAAACTGCCAGCGAAGTTTTTGCTGACCGTACTTACCGGGATAATGGAAGTTTGACACCGCGATCGCAATCAAATGCTTTGATTAAAAACACCGGCGAAGTTGTTCAACAGGTTTTACAAATGATAAATGAAGGAACGGTTACAACTGTATCCGGAAAAAAGATCCCGGTCATTGCTGAAACCATTTGCATTCACGGTGATGGAGAAAATGCTGTTGAATTTGCTGCAGCTATTCATGATAAATTAAAACGACATGGGATCGCCATCAAAGCCCCGCATATATAAATGGTTGGGTGGCGCCAGCCTTGGCGCTGCATTCCTGATGGCTAATTCTTCAATTGGTCCGGGGTTTCTTATGCAAACCACCGATTTCACGCAAAAGCTGATGACAAGCTTCGGTTTTGTGATCCTCATTTCCGTGCTGATCGATATCGGGGCACAACTGAACACCTGGCGAATACTGGCTGCAAGTGAATTAAGGGCACAGGATATTTCCAATAAATTATTACCGGGTCTCGGGTATTTTTTATCTGTACTGGTTGTGCTGGGCGGCTTTGCATTCAATATCGGAAATATCGCTGGCTGTGGTTTGGGAATGAATGTATTGACAGGACTTGGTTTTAAAGAAGGCGCTATCATCAGTGGTGCAGTTGCATTGATACTTTTTTGGATAAAAGAGGTCGGCAAGATGCTTGATGGCTTTACCAAAGTATTGGGCACCTTAAAAATATTGCTCACCTTGTTCATTGTATTCAGTGCTCATCCTCCTTTGTTACTGGCAGCGCAGCATACGATCATTCCGGAAAAAATAAGTGTGATAGCGATCGTTACGATCGTAGGAGGAACTGTCGGAGGTTATCTTACTTTTTCAGGTGCACATCGCTTACTTGATGCAGGCATCAAAGGAAAAGAAAATTTAAGACAGGTAAGCCAAAGTGCATTGACAGGTATCACTATTTCAACCATCATGCGCTTTATTCTTTTTTTGGCAGCAGTAGGAGTATTATCACAAGGAGTGGAATTGGATAAAGATAATCCTGCCGCTACGATTTTTCATAGTGCTGCAGGTGAAATAGGTCTCAGGATATTCGGTGTTGTATTATGGAGTGCCGCTATTTCTTCTGTAGTAGGAGCTTCTTATACTTCCGTTTCTTTTTTTAAAACATTTCATCCGTGGTTAGAAAAAAATGAACGTATCTGTATCTCTTTATTCATTGTACTGACCACTCTTATTTTTGTCTGGATAGGAAGACCAAGGGATCTGTTGATCATGGCGGGAGCAGTCAATGGTATCATTTTACCCATAGCACTTGCCATCATGCTGATCGCTGCTACAAAAAAAAGATTGATGAATGGATACCAGCATCCTCTCTGGATGCAGGCCGCCGGCTGGATCGTCGTGATCGTAATGAGTTATATGGGATACATTGCTATCAGCGATAGCATCGGAAAATTTTAAATCTATAAGATTTGCACGAACCTTATAGGTTTAAAACAAAAAAGCCCAACCATAGGGTATGTTGAGCTTTTTGTTATCATCCATCCTTGTTATGTGTCCAATCAATCAGTCGTTTAATATTTTAGAGTTAAGCAGGTAATTCCTGGAGGGATAATAGATGAAGAGGCAAGTTCCGTTCTTTATCGTAGTGATAATATTGTTTGATTCTTTTTCAGGTACAGCAGGACAACCCCAGCTTCGACCCATATACATCCCGGCTTTTACACGGGCAGGATCCACATAGTTTGCACCATGTATCACTATCGTTCTTTCCAATGCTTTGTCATTATATCCCGGATCAACTCCGTTTAATCGTAATGACAGACCATGCGACCCGATATATGTATTGGATGTAACATAAAAACCCAGGCTGCTTTGCAATGATTCGGGTTTGTTGGAAAATTTACTGGCATATTCTGCGCCCGAATTTTTTCCATGGGCTACATAGGTATTAATAAGTAGTTTATTATTGACCGCATCGATGATATATAATCTCTTTTGTTTGGAAGACTGGCTGAGATCGCAAATGGTCAGGTAATCACAACGGCTTATTTTATTCTGTTCTATTAATTTCCCGTAGCCCTTCCATGCATAGGTAAATGCCTCTTCAGATAAACCGTATTGCTCAAGCTGTATCGTTTTATATAAGGAAACCTCCTCTTTGCGGGGGGAACCAACAACTGTTTTGTTGTTGTTATTGACGGTATCTGTAACAGGCAACAGGGTAAATGATGCCGACAGAATACCCAATGAAAGGAGTATTAATGGGTTTCTCACTCAGGTACGGATTTCAGGATATCAAACGAATAACAGGGACAAAATATTATCGAATAGTTGATTGTGCAAGGAATAAATGATTTGTTTGGATTTATTTGCGCATAACTACGTGTGAACACTAAGACACTACAGGAAAATCTACGAGAAGTATTCGTTTTTGTAAAATATGTATCCGCATAATTGCACACATGACGAACCGGGAAAAGTATTTATTTATCGGGATCGGCTCCTTCTATGATCCTAATTCCTTTTTCACCATCCACTGTCAGTTCTCCATGCTTTTAATATCCCGCTGTTTGATGATGAATTCGCTGGAATATATTTTAAGCAAGAGCATGAATAAAGAAATAAGCAGGGGACCAAATATCAACCCGATGAATCCAAAAAGATTTAAACCGATAATAACTCCGAATACTGTTGTCAGCGGGTGTACGTTCCCTAATTTTTTAAGCAAAGTAAAGCGAAGCACATTGTCGACCGTGCCGATAACACCAAATCCATATAATGTCATTATAATACCTTTTACGGTCTCATCATTAGCAAAAAAGATAATGGCGACAGGAACATAGCCAAGTGCAGCGCCAACCACCGGCAGCATACCGGCAATACAGGTTACTCCAAACCAAAAGAAAGGTTCGTCCACTCCTAATATCAAATAGCCGATCAGTCCTACCACTCCCTGCGCCAAAGCTACCAGCGGAATACCGATCGCATTTGACAGGACCATTGTATTTACTTCTTTGCCGATCTTTCCCACGTTTTCATCCTTCAATGGGATGTATTCATACAAAGTTCTCTCCATCCATTTACCATTCACCAGCATAAAGTATAAAATAAAATACATGAAGAAAATCGTGGTGAGTGTGCTGAAAGTAGCACCGAGTATTTTTGGAAGACTTGCCGCAATCACGGCTTTAATCTTATTAAGGTTCTCCTCGCTGGCCAGTTCTACATTAAAACGTTTGTCAATATCGGCCACCACTTTTTTCAATGCATCTACCAGCAGTTCGGAATTTTGCATGGCTAAAGCAATTTTGGAAGAAAGCATATTGACTAATAAACCTACCGGTACTAAGATCACGATAAAAGAAATGAACATTAGTAATACGGCCGTCCATCCTTTGCGCCATTTTTTCTTTTCGGTAAGCCGGAACATCCATTTGCGCAGCAATGCATACAAAGTAATAGCTCCAAGTATGGCCGGGATAAAACTATAAAGCTGGTTGAATAATAAAAGGCCAAGTAATAGGATCAGTACAATAAAAAATACCTGGCGAATGCGGTTCTGGTCGATAACGTTGGTACCCATGTTGAAAATAATGAGGTATTAAAAATACTGAATATCGAACGACGAACAAGGAACTCAGGATCCAGAAATCTTTAATTCATAGTTCAGAATTCCTTGTTCATCCATTCTGCATTTTACACCTGAATTTTTTTCCACTTTCCTTTTTTGAAATAATAATAAGCGGTTATTGCAAGAGCCGCTTCCGCTACCGGTATCGCAATAAATGCACCCGCTACTCCCATCTTAAATACTTTGACCAGCAGGTATCCAAGCGGTATCTGGAAAAGCCAGAATCCAAAAAGGTTGATCCAGGTAGGTGTTTTTGTATCGCCTGCACCGTTCAATGCCTGTATCATGACCATGCCAATACCGTAAAAAATAAAGCCGGCACCCATGATCTGCAATGCCTGCGCACCATATTTAAGATCTTCGGGTACATCGGTAAAAATATCGATGATGGGCCTTGCAAAAAATACAAACAGGAACATGATCGTTGACATAAATATCGCATTGTACTTTGTCGTTAACAATACACTTTTCTCGGCCCGGTCAGCTTGTTTCGCCCCGAGGTTTTGTCCTACCAATGTGGCGGCCGCATTGCTCAATCCCCAGGCAGGCAATATAAAAAATACCATATTGCGGATAGCGATCTGGTAACCGGCTGAAGCATGCGTGCCGCCTGTTACTGCTACCAATTGCGCCAGCACGATCCATGATCCCGATGCAATGATGAACTGGAATGTAGCGGGCCATGCGATCTTTATCAATGATCTCATTAATGAAAAGTCAATAACAAAATGTTCTTTGTTAAGATTGATAGCCCCTTTATTACCGCGAAACAAAAAATAACATTGATATAATACTCCCATACCCCTGCCTATCACCGTGGCAATAGCGGCGCCCTTTAATCCTAATTCCGGGAACGGGCCATAGCCATTGATCAGCATCGGGCATAAAAAGATATTGATAAGACTCGCCAGCCACAAACTCCGCATTGCAATAGCAGCATTGCCCGCTCCGCGGAATATACCATTGATAAGAAATAAAAGAATGATCACGACGCTGCCACCCAGCATGATACGGGTGAAGACCGTTCCATCTTTTACTACTTCCGGCGTAGCACCCATCAGCCTAAGTATTTCGGGCGCATAAATGATCCCCGCTATGCTGATGAAAACAGTAATGATGATTGCCATGATCAATGCCTGCATGCCGGCATGAGCTGCAGCTTCCGGGTTTTTTTCGCCGATCCTGCGTGCAACCATTGCGGTAGCTGCAGTGCTGAGACCGATCGCTAACGAATAAACAATAGTGATCACCGATTCGGTAAGCCCTACCGTTTGTGTTGCATTCGATCCAAGTTTACCAACAAAAAAGATATCAACCACTGCAAATACGCTTTCAAGACTTAGTTCAAGGATCATAGGAATGGCAAGCAATACAATTGCCTTGCGGATGCTTCCTTGTGTATAATCATATTCGCCGCCTTTGAGTGCCTGGCGGAGTATGGAAAAAAAATTAGAAGATCTATTGGTTTGATTTAATTGTGTCATTGTTAAGGTCGTTGGTTCATGTTGTCCTTAGTTTGAAACTAAGTACAGCATGATGAAAATAAAATTAAAAATTGAATTACAGCAACGGACCGTTGCTCTTTGATCCTTCGACAAGTTCAGGATCAGTATCTGTAAATAGCAGCGCAGCAAAAAATTATTTACTGGGCTGTGCCTGCGGAGATCTTCATATGCTTTGCTTAAAGAAAAGCGAAGATAAAAGATTTATTCTTTATGTAATTGAAATGAGGAAGATTCTTATATGCCCAACATGTACCAGTTGTGTTGCGGGGCATCAGGCAAAAAAAATCACCCCCGCTTTTGGCAGGGGTGATGTATAAAAGTTAAGTGTTTAAGCTTACTAGTTAGGATTTGTAACAATGATCTGTTTCGTACCAACCCTCTGACCATTGCTTCCAAGCAATTCAACAACATAAACACCTGGCATTACCAAGCGGCTGTTTTCACCGAGGTTTATCAGGATGTCTGTATAAGGCAGTGTTGTTTGAACTTGTTTTTTGAATACAAGTTGTCCCGTGCTGCTAAACACCTGTACCGTCATCAGGTCATTCGGTTGATTATAGAAACGAACATGGAATATACCTGCGTTCGGGTTTGGATACACCCACATCAACAATGAAGGTGTTGCACGAACTTCAACCTCATTCGATGTGCTTACACAACCGCTCGGATCGGTATAAACCACTTTGTATATTCCTATATCAAATACACCCAAAGGTCCGAGTGTATTACCGGAAGCACCTGGAACTATAACATTGTTTTTAAACCACACATAGGTTCCGCCTGCGGGGCTTGCCGTTGCTGTGATCGTTACATTATGCGCCGGGTTTACAATCGGAGGATTAGACAAGGTCAAGGTCACCGTCGGATTCGCTCTTACAGTCAGTATTGCAGGATTTGAAGTAACATTATTACAAACTCCCGTTATTCTAACCCTGTAACTGGTAGCGTTCAGGCTATGTGTTACATTGTTCAGTGTATAGCTCGGGCCTGTAGCAGAAGGGATATCTACCCATATAGTACCATTGAACGTCTGCCACTGGTAAGCTAACGGTCCGCCAGGTGTCGGAACTGTTACTGCCGTTACATTGAATGTAGCGTTTGCACCAAGACAAACAGCCTGGTTTGCAGGATGCGTATTTATTTGTGGCAACTGGGCATCTATAACTGTTACAGTAAATGTGCAAATAGAAGTCAGTCCGCACGCATCAGTAGCTGTTGAAGTAACTGTGGTAGTACCGATCGGGAATACTGAACCGGAAGCAGGAACCGTTACAAAAGTTGCGATACCGCAATTGTCAGTGGCAGTAACCGTGTAATTAACTACTGCTGTACATGATCCAACTGGTGTAGTTACTGTCATATTCGCCGGGCAAGTGATCACCGGTGCAGTCTGGTCATTCACCGTGATAACTTGTGTACACTGGCTGAAGTTACCGCACACATCGGTTGCCCTGTATGTTCTTGTTAATGTGAACCTGTTCGGGCAGGTCTGGTTAGTGATAACATCGCTGATATGTGTTACCGTAACAACACCACCGCAGTTATCCGTTGCTGTTACCGCTCCGGTATTCACTGCAGGTACAGCGCTGGCGCAACTTACTGTTACAGCAGCCGGGCAAGTGATCACCGGTGCAGTTACATCATTCACTGTAATGATTTGTGTACACTGTGTAAAGTTTCCGCACACATCGGTTGCCCTGTATGTTCTTGTAACTGTAAACCTGTTAGCACAAGTTTGGTTACTGATCACATCGCTGATATGTGTTATCGTAACAACACCACCGCAGTTATCACTTACACCTGTTACAGATGCAATATTTACTGCAGGTACTGCTGAGGCGCAACTTACTGTTACAGCTGCAGGACATGTCATTGCCGGCGGCGTTACATCGTTCACCGTAATGATCTGTGTACACTGTGCAAAGTTTCCGCACACATCGGTTGCTCTATATGTTCTTGTTATCGTAAACCTGTTAGCGCATGTCTGGTTACTGATCACATCACCAACGTGAGTGACAGTTACCACACCCGCACAGTTGTCGCTTACTCCTGTTACAGAAGCAATATTAGCTGCAGGTACTGCCGAAGCACAACTTACTGTTACCGCTGCAGGACATGTCAATGTCGGAGGCGTTTGGTCATTCACAGTAATGATCTGTGTACATTCTGCAAAGTTTCCGCACACATCGGTTGCCCTGTATGTTCTTGTGATTGTATAACGGTTAGCACATGTTTGTGCACTGATCACATCACCAACGTGAGTGACAGTTACCGCACCCGCACAGTTGTCACTTACTCCTGTTACAGAAGCAATGTTTGCTGCAGGTACTGCTGAAGCGCAACTTACTGTTACTGCTGCAGGGCATGTCAATGTAGGAGGCGTTTGGTCATTCACCGTTATGATCTGTGTGCATTCTGCAAAGTTTCCGCACACATCTGTTGCCCTGTATGTTCTTGTGATTGTATAACGGTTAGCACATGTTTGTGCACTGATCACATCACCAACGTGAGTGACAGTTACCACACCCGCACAGTTGTCGCTTACTCCCGTTACAGAAGCAATATTGGCCGCAGGCACTGCTGCTGCACAACTAACTGTTACCGGCGCAGGACATGTCAATGTAGGCGCAGTTACATCATTCACAGTAATGATCTGTGTACATTCTGCAAAATTGCCGCACACATCTGTTGCTCTGTATGTTCTTGTGATGGTATAGCGGTTAGCACATGTCTGGCCGCTGATCACATCACTAATATGTGTTACTACAACTGGACCGCCAAGACTTCCGCAATTATCACTTACACCTGTTACCTGGGCAATATTTACTGCAGGTACATCTGCTGCACAACTTACTGTTACAGGTGCAGGACATGTAAGCGTTGGAGCTGTTACATCATTCACTGTAATGATCTGTGTACACTCGGCGAAATTACCCGATGCATCAGTAGCCCTGTATCTTCTTGTAACAGTATAACGATTAGGACAAGTTATATTACTGTTCACATCGCTGATATGTGTTACTACTACACCCGGACAATTGTCTGCTGCAGTTACAGATCCCGGAGCAGGTGCCGGTACATCACCCGGACAATCAACTGTTATCGCTGCCGGGCAAGTTATCGTCGGAGCCTGTGTATCATTTACTGTAACAGTAAATGTGCAGTTGGCCGAACCGCAAGCATTGGTTGCTGTAATAACAACCGTTGTTGTTCCGATATTAAAGAATGAACCGCTGCCATCACCAACACCTGAAGCGGTTGTCGCTCCTGAGAATACGTAACCTACAGTTGGTACAGGAATTCCGGTAATGGTCGGGCTGTATGTAACAATAGCACCGCACTGGTTAACGTCATTGCTTACAATAATGTTGGCAGGACAAGTAATGGTTGGTACTGCCTGTACATCTACTGTTGCTGTGATAGGATCGCTAAAGCAACCATCTGCTGTCATTCCGGTGATCGTGAAGGTTACCGTTTGCGGTGTAGTTGTATTATTGGTCAATGTACCGCTGATATCACCTGTACCGTTTGCAGCAATACCTGTTACATTCACAAGGTTGTCTCTTGTCCATGTATACGTAGTACCCGGCACATCGCTGGTCAATACTATGGTTGTAATAGGACCAGAGCATAAGGTTTGTGAAGCCGGTGTTGCTGTTATCACAGGTTTCGGTAATACCGTTCCTGTTACAGGTACTCTTGGTGCACTGGTGCAGGACTCGGAGTTAGAATAAGTGAATTCAATTCTTGATATGCTGGTTGCAGGACCGAACTCTCTCCATATATCATGTGGAGCATTTGTCGTCAGCGGGAACTGCATACCCAAACGTTGCAGTTGAACAGGCATACCAAATATGGTTGTATTATAATCGCCGGGTGCATAAGAGTTGGTAGTTCCGCGATAACCTAATATACCGATCACTTCACCTGCCAGGACCTGGATATTACAAGGAATAGTAGCGGAGCCGGGATTACTTCTTGTATAGAATAAAGTAGTAAAGGCATTCGTAGTAGCCGCGAATACCGGCGGTGGTACATTACCGTTGAATCTCACCACGGCAATACTTTGCGGGCCTGTTGAAGCGGTCGTCGGCACACTCAGTGAGTTGATCACAAAATCAATTGGTGCCGTAAACCAGTAACCTCTTACATTCCCCGGGAAGGTCCCGCTCTGTGCAGGCATCGTCAGGGTTTGTGCCGGCCCTGCAGGCGGAGCTAAAGCTTCTACATAATAAGTAGTAGTTGCTGTGATATTAGGTGAATAGGTGTTTCCGCTATTTACTACTATTCCTCCTGTCGAAGCATCATACCAGTTGATGTTTCCGGTTCCGGTTGCAGCAAGATTTACTACGCCGCCCGGTGCACAAACTTCATCATCTGTTACCCCTGTTATTGTCGGCAGGATCGAAACTGTGATCGTAAATGTTATCGGTGTACCGGTACACGAACCATTCACAGGTGTTACGGTGATCGTACCGGAGATCGGTCCCGCTGTTGCATTAGTAGCAGTAAAGGAAGGAATATCTCCTGAACCACTTGCTCCGAGCCCGATCGCTGTATTTGTATTTGTCCAGTTATAGGTTGTACCCGGAACTGAACCTGTTAAAGGAATAGGACTTGTAGTTGTACCTGCGCAGAAGAATTGATTGGCTACTGCGTTTACATCCGGTGTAGGACTAACCGTTACTACTGTTGCTGCATTATCGTTACAACCATAATTACCATAGCCCAGTGCTACACTGTAATTATTAGGTCCTAACGGTGGATTCACAACGATCGCTTGTGTTGTTGCTCCGCCCGGGGTCCATGAATAAGAATTAGCAGCGCTGGCTGTTAAGGTAACAGGTGTACCTGAGCAAACCGTTGCAGATGGTGTTGCTGTGATACCGGCCGCTTCTCTTGGTACATCCACTGTTAATGTATAGCCGGTACAACCCGTACCAGTATTCACTTCATGAACGATTACTATTATAGTTCCGTTTCCGGGGATCGTCGCTTCATAGAAAATCGAAGTGGTCGGAGATGATCCGGGATCAGCCAGGTAATTAGTACAAAGACTTACCGGGTTATAGCTATTCGAATACGCTGCACTGAAAATATTGGTACCACAACGGGAGTTGAGGCCGATCGTAGCGCAAACAGGACTGCTGCTCGGGTTGGTGATAGTATAAGAATCATAGAACCTGTTGCCTACTGTGGTGAATGTACCAGGGCAGGCTTTCGCCGACGCACAAGTAGATATAACAGCAAACCTGTTCAAACGTCCTGTTTGTATAGCATCTCCTGCACCTAACGTACCGTCGAATACATAGTCTGCTATATTCACTCTCGTCATGGCTGTATCGATACAACCATACTGGTTTGTTACTGTCAGCAGGTAATGACCCGATTGTGTTATATCCTGTGTCTGGCCGGTGCCCAGTGGGCTAAACGGAGCGACATATAAGGACCTGCCCCATGCATATGTATAGTTGGGGTCTACAGGACCACTGAGCGTAACCGTTCCCTGGCAAACAGTGACATGACCTCCGATCACGGCTCCGGCATTTATACTGGAAGTTGGTAACGGGTTAACTGTTACTGTTGCTGTGATCGGTGTACCCGGACAACTATTTGCATTTGGCGTAATTGTAAAGGTTACTGTTACTGGTGAACCGGTATTGTTTACCAGCGTTCCGCTGATATTACCGGAACCGCTGGCAGGAATAGATCCTCCAATAGTTCCTACATTATCTCTTACCCAAGTAAAGGATGTTCCGCTTACAGCACCGCTCATTACGATCGGTGTGATCGGCAAGCCGGAACAACGGCTTTGCGATGGCGGTGTCGCTACTGCATTCGGAGTAGGATTAACTATTACTGTTGCTGTGATCGGTGTACCCGGGCAACTATTGGCTGTCGGTGTAATTGTAAAGGTTACTGTTACAGGAGCGCTAGTAGTATTTGTCAATGCACCGCTGATATCTCCGCTGCCGCTTGCTGCAATACCTGTTGCATCAACTGTATTGTCTCTTGTCCAGTTGAATACTGTTCCGCTTACACTTCCTGATAATACGATTGTAGTGATCGTTGCGCCACTGCAAATTGTTTGCGATGACGGAGTAGCTACTGCATCCGGTGTTGGATTAACTACTACTGTTGCTGTATAAGATGTTTGATTACATGATCCGAAAGTAACCGGTGTTATAGTAAATGTTACTGTTACTGGAGCATTTGTTGTATTGGTCAATGCGCCGCTGATATCTCCTGCGCCACTTGCAGCGATACCTGTTACCGCTACATTATTATCTCTTGTCCAGTTATAAACAGCACCCGGAACGCCTGCCAGTACGATCGTTGTGATCGTTGCACCCGAACAGATCGTTTGGGATGATGGTGTTGCAGTTCCTAATACTGCAGCAGGACAAGCAATTACTAAATTATAAGTAGCTCCTGTTCCTGTACAACCGCCGCCATCAGTAGCAACTACCACGATCGGGAATGTTCCCCCTTGCGTTGGTGTGCCACTTAATACACCGGCAGAGGATAAGGTCAATCCTGTCGGCAATGTACTGGAAGTGCTATAAGTAACTGTTGGCGCTCCACCAGTTGATGTAAATGTTTCGCTGAATGCCACATTCACTGTTCCGTTTACATTAACCGGGTTGGTAACAGTGATCGTTGGGCAAAGTATAGATAAGTAATTACAGCCTGTCGGTTGTGTGAATGACGGAGGCGTATTGTTATCGCTGATCCAGTTGGCCTGGTTATTCAATGCCGACTCTCAAACCTGTCAATGGTCCGAGAACGCCAGGTCCTGAACAGTTACCATATCTTGAATTATCATAGCTGGAAGCGTTCACATCCTGTGTACCGATCCAGATCGCATTGGTTCCGGTAGTTAATCCCGGAGGTAAGGCGCTGGCGCTTTGTCCCGTTGCCGGGCCATCCCATGCAGCTGCTGTTGTTGAAACAGGATCACCCAGCAGTGTAGTGAATAAATTCATATGAATACCACTGATGAAAGTGGGTGATGCTGCAGTACCTCTGTATGCCAGTACCTGGTCGCCCGATGGAGTAAGACTTAATGCAGTACCTGTAACGGTTCCTGCGGCACCGCCACCGGATCTTGTTGCTGTAAGACCAGCAATAGTGATCTCAACTCCTGCAGTCATTGCAGCAGGTGATGTCCATGTTACAGTCTGCTCTGCATTGGTCAGTGCACCGGCCTGCCATCCGTTATCAGTAAAGTTGATAACAGTACCTGCTCCGATATTTCTTAATAATACAAAGGAGAATGCATCAGGTGTAGAAGTCGAGGCATAAGCACTGAATGCAATATCCCCGGCATTTAATACGGTCGGTGCTGCTGGTAATGGTGTTATATACCATGAAGCCAGTACAACATATTGTCCCGCGCAACCTGATGAACAGGTCGCCCTGCGTCCTTCAATGAATACCCAGCCTGAACCGGCAGCAAGACCGGTAGTGCTGATATTAGTACCAGGTGTGTATGGTAAATAAGATGCGCCGCCATCAACTGTATAGCGGAAATCATCTGAGCAACCTGTGCCACCAGTGCCTGCATTGAATGTTGCGCTTACGTTGGTACCATCGGCAACATTATTTGCCGCAGGTGTTTTAGCAGCCAGCGTCGGGTTAACCGGCACGGCTCCTACTGTAAGTGTAGCACCTGTAGAAGGAGTAGAACCTCCTCCGTTGGTAGCTATAGCACGATATATATATCCATTGAGACCAAGTGTTGCATTTGTTATCGTAAGTGTTGGTGTATTTACACCGGAATAAGGAGCGCCATTGGAAAGATTTATAAATCCTGCGCCCTGGTCAACCTGCCATTGATAGCTGGTAGCACCGGTTGCAGTAATAGTGAATGTAGTACTAGCGCCTTCGCAAATATTGCTGTTAGAAGGATTGGTATTGATAGTAGGAGGAGAAACACCAACTCCGAGATAAGGACAACCTGTTGGTAATACAACAGGATTAATATCGTCTTTTGTCCAGAGTGACTGGTTATTTAATGCAGTTCTTAATGTAGTGATAGGTCCTAATGTTCTTGGATCACCACAAACTCCATACAATGCATTATCAGTTTCTGAAGTACCATCTCCCTGGATACCGATCCAGATAGCATTTACAGCGGTGGTCAATCCCGGAGGTAATGCACTCTCGCTTGTTCCGGTTGCTCCTACGTCCCAACCCGCAGCGGTGGTGGTCGCAGGGTTTACATTCATATGTATACCACTGATAAATGTAGGCGATGCAGCCGTACCGCGATAAGCAAGAACCTGGTCGCCGCCTGTGATAAGACTTAATGCAGTACCGGTAACAGTACCGGCAGAACCGCCACTGGCCAGTGTTGCTGTAAGACCTGCGATCACGATCTCTGTACCCGCACTATAAGATGCATTGCTTGTCCATGTTACAGTTTGTTCTACATTGGTCAATGCACCGGCCTGCCATCCATTATCAGTAAAATTGATAACAGTGCCCGCTCCGATATTTCTTAATAATACAAAAGAGAAATAATCAGAAGCATGATCAGCAGAATAACCGGAGAAAGCGATATCGCCGGCATTCAAGGTAGTGGCTCCCGCAGGCAATGGCGTAACAAGCCATGATGCCATGACCACATAATTATTATTACAACCGGATCCGCAACCGGAACGACGGCCTTCTATGAAAACAAAACCCGTTCCTGCTGCCAGGCCAGTAGTACTGATATTAGTACCCGGTGTATATGGAAGATAACTTGTACCGCCATTCGTTGTGTAACGGAAATCATCCAGGCAACCGCCGCCGCTTCCACCGCTTCCGGCATTGAAAGTTGCACTCACATTTGTTCCGTCGGCAACACTGGCTGTGGCCGGTGTTTTAAGTAATAAAGTTGGATTAACCGGCAATGCGGTTACAGTTAATGTAGCACTATTGGAATTTGTTGAACCGGTACCGGTAGCTACAGCACGATAAAGATAGCCGTTGAAACTTGCCGGAACATTGGTAAGAGTTAATGTAGTAGTAGTAGCACCTGAATAATTAGCATTATTGACAACATTGACAAAACCACCGCCATTATCTACCTGCCACTGATAGCTGACCGCACCGGTAGCAGCTACCGTAAAGCTTGTACCCAGGCCCTCGCAAATTGTACTGTTCGCCGGATGTAATGTAAAGGCAGGAGGAGAACTTAATGCTCCCATGAAATTACAACCTGCTGGTAAAGGAGTGGCCGGTACACCATTATTGGTGGTCCAGTTGGCCGGGTTATTTACAGCCGCTCTTACTTGTGCCGCTGTTGTTAAGGGAAGACCGCAACCGGTAAACACTGCATTGTCAACATCTGTATTACCTACCCCTGCAGTACCTATCCATATAGCATTGGTTCCAGTTATTAATGCTGCTGGTTTCTTACTGAAATTAGCATTACCCACTGTACCTCCTGCGCCGTCTACACAATCTGGATCCCATGAAGCAGCAGTTGTGTTGCCGCATTCAATTAAATCCACCGAATATTGATTCATATGAATACCACTGATAAAAGTGGGTGCTGCCGCTGTTCCCTGGTAAGCAAAAAGCTGGTCGCCACTGGTATTCAGGCTGGGCACCGTACCTGTACAAACCCCATTCACTCCGCCACCCGTTATCGTAGCAGTACCTGCTCCGGCTGAAGGACCCTGGATCGTTATCTCTGTTCCGGCTACCAATGAGCCGCTAACTGTCCAGGTTATTGTTTGTTCCCCCGATCTGAAAATGCCCGGGTTCAACCATCCGTTATCGGTAAAGTTGATCACGGTGCTGTTGGTGACAGGCACTAATAACACAAATGAAAAGGCATCTGTACCAACTGCACCGGCATGATATCCTGTAAAAGCGATATCACCTACAACTAGTGTGGTCTGAGCTTTTGACGAGTTGTTTAGTGCAAAAAGAAAAAGGATAGAGATCAAAATCTTTCCTAACCTGGTTTGGGTGGAAGTCATAGCAAAAAGTTTTGGGTTTACAACCGATAAAAATAAGGCATTTTATTTAACAAAAAACACTTTCGACCGGCATTATAATAGGAAAATTACCTGTAGCCTCAGGTTTATGCTGCTCATCAGGATAAGGTCTTGCAGGGGATGATACAACTACAATATAATATAACTACTATGGCTAAGCGGCCATAGTAGTTATATTATATAAGAATTAATTTATTGTTTAAGGATCTTAAAGACCGTTCCGTCTTCCAGTTTTATAAAATAAAAGCCGGAAGCATAGGTGGTCATGCTTATTGATTGACTAAGGCTGGTCAGTTTTACCTGTTGTATTACTTTTCCCTGCCCGTCTGAGAGTGTAGCAGTGGTATAATGCATGCCTCCAAATTGCTGTACAGTTAGTTTATCTGTTACAGGATTGGGATAAACATTCACTTTTATACCGGATTTCAGATTCACTATGATCACATCGCTGTAAGCGATCTTTCCATCCTGTTCAACTGTTTTCAGGCGATAATAATTACTTCCGGTAACTACCTGCTGGTCGATAAAATTATAAGTTGCGTTATCGGTATTGCTGGAAGGAACCGTGCCCAGGTAACTGTAGTTCACACCATCAGCACTTTCTTCAATAATATATTCCTGTATGCCTTGTTGTAAAGCAACTTTCCATTGAAGAGTGACAGTTTTATCTGAATTTAATTTTCCTGTAAAGCTTTCCAGTTTCACCGGTAAAGGTGCCAGGCCAAGGAACGAACAATTAGCTGGAAGGGTAATAGTGGGAACACCATTCTGTGTTGCCCAGTTGGCGGGATTATTTACAGCAGCACGCACCTGGGCCGCAGTACCTAAAGGCCCGGTACAATTAAATACCGCATTATCTACATCCGTATTCGGTGCGCCTGAATTACCGATCCAGTTGGCACTTGTTCCTGCAACGAGGCCTGTAGGGATCTGGCTGGAATTTGCACTTACTCCGCAGCCCGGAGGGTCCCAGCTGGCCGCAGTCGTAGTACCACAAGGGTCGGTTGGCGCATGATATTGATTCATATGCAAGCCTGCAATAAAAGTAGGAGTACCAGGTGTACCTATGTAAGCTAAGACCTGGTCGCCGGCGGTAGCAAAACTGGGCATAAGGCCCGTACAGGTTCCTGCACTGCTACCATTTCCCGCAAACACAGCAGTGCCGGCTCCGGCGCTGAGACCGGAAATGCGTATCTCGCGGCCGGCCGGAGTTGATGCAGCAGTAAAAGTAAATACAAGCGTTTGCTCAGTAGCTCCCAAAGTTCCGGACCAACCATTGTCCGTAAAACTGATTTGCGCTCCCAAAGGAACGGTCTTAAGGATTACGAATGAAAAAGCTTCAGTGCCTACTCCACCGGCAAGATAGCCGGTGAATGCAATGTCACCTGCAGTAGTGATTTGTGTTTTTGCAGAAGTATTTAAAACAACGGAAAAAATAAATACGGCTATTAACTTCGCCGGAGCAGAGTAGAATTTTCGCATAAGAAACAATTTAAGATTAAGGTCTGTTTAAATAACAGCATAAATTTAGACTATTTAAACAGACCTGAACTGTTTGGCAATAAAAAAAATTCATCAATCAAATTTCATTCCCGGTTTTATGCCAAAAGCAATAAAGCGATTTCCCGTAAAAAATCCTTCATTGGTATAAACGATATCGATACGTAATAATTTATTATCAATTGTTCTTACAATAAGGCCGTTTTCGCTACCGGCCTCAATGATCGTTCCGGCAACTCCTTCATCATCGCCGCAATCTCCAACAATGGTAGCGGCTGTAATGCCGATCAGCCAGTCATTGATAGTGGTTCCCACCCCTTTATTCCATGGATTGGAGGCGTTTGCCAGCCGTACTATTTTTTGAGCAGGCATTTCATTCCAGTTGACCGTAAGTTCAGCGGCCCCGGGCATCTCATAATAAACTGCCTGCGCCTCATTTTGCGGGGTAGCAGGAATGATCTGTCCATAAGATAATATTTTTAAAAGATTAGCTGCTTGCTTGGCTGCCAGGAAAGCCAGTTTCGCTTGCAGTGTGCCATAAGTATCCGTCTCTTCTATCGCAACTTTTTCCTGCATAATGATAGGGCCGGTATCGATGCCTTCATCTACTTTATGAACAGTAATGCCTGCTTCTTTATCATTATTCAGCAGGTGACGAAGAACAGGTTGCGGACCGCGGCATGCGGGCAGCAGGCCATAATGAAAATTGATAAATCCTTTAGCAGGTAATTCCAGTATTTCTTTTGTAATGAGAAAAGGAAATGTCATCAGCAGGCCGACATTCACATTATGCTCCTTTATCGCATCGGCCAGTTGTTTTTTATATTCTTTTTTTTCCAGCAGCAATAAAGGCACGCCGGTATCTTTAAGTAATTGACCCAGGATATGCTGCATCTCTTTATTGCGGCGGGTAGTAGCAATAGCCCCAACCTTGCCATAAAAAAGAAATTCTTTTATACCCGGCACGGCAATGGGATTATTGCAAAGGATCAATGCTCTGACTTCATTCATGATTTTCTTTTGTTGTAACCCCAAAGGCGCAAATCGGAATTCCTATTACGTCTTTGCGCAATCTTACTGACGTTGCGGTTTGATCAATTTCATTATTTATATACACAGGTATGTATTTTTCCATCCCGAACTTTCACCTTTCAACGTTTTTTGACTGGTGAATGATCTCCACTCCTCTTCACTGTTGGCTTCGCTTTCAATTGTAATATCCAGGTTGTTCCTGCAATTGGCTAAATAAGAAGGCCCGTAACTATGCAATGTTACCGGGTCGATCTTCATCCACCCGCGGGGACTGTTAAACGATAACCGTGTCAGCGAAACGATAACAGCAACAGCATCTGTATTGCCTGATTGATGTTGCCGGTAAATTTCAGCGATCATCAAACCGGTATCCCATCCCAGTAAAGAAAAATAATTAGCAGACCGGCCGGCAGCGCCTGAAAAGATCTTAAGGAACTCTTTATTACCCTCATTCTCCAGCGAAGCATGCCAGGGAATATATCCTTTCGCCTGCCCGATACTGAATGATTCTCCCAATGATCTTTTTAAAGAAGCTTCGAACATCATGGGCGATACATAAAGATTAAGACCAAATTCTTTTTGCAAAGGAACGATCTCCTTATAAAACCGTTCTGCATGATCGCCCGAAAAAAGACAAAGCAGGTTTTTTACAGCAGGATTTTCTTTAATGAATGCCACCACCGGTTCCAATGTAAAATCATTCAGGCGGATGCTGGTAATATGATTGAATGCAGCAGCCCCGCCCGCTAACTGGTGAGCAGTAAGCATACAATAACACTGGCGATAGCCACCGTCATAATAAGAGATGAGGTTTATCGCCTCCTTATTTTCATTTTCTTCAGCAGCCAGTTTACCTGTTGTGCCCGCAAGCTGGCAAAAATTAAGTGAATGAATAATAGTAGTAGGAGCAGGTTGCCAGCTTTCCGGGAAATTGGCGCCGAAATTCACTCCCAGTAATATTTTATTGCTTGCTGTAAAAAGCGGTTGCAGCATTTCAGTGATCCTGGTATCGGCACAAAGAATAACTATATCGGCATCATCCTGCAACAGCATTTTTTCTGCCTTGGTATAGATCTCCTGTTCTTCGATACCAAAGCCGATATTATCGGTGATCAGTTTTATATGATCAAATACCTGCTGTTGTTTCAGTTGTTCTTTCAGTCCATTAAGTATATCCAGTCCAAGCGAAGGAAAGAGAGTTGAACGGGGCAGCAAAATTCCGATTCGAAGCATGATAAAGAAAATGATGAATGATTGAGAGGCTTATTGTAAAAATAATCCCTCTTCTACAAAATGAAGAAGAGGGATTGAATATAATTACGAAAGTATTAGTCCCTGCTTGGGAATATACCTTCCACACAAATGATGAACTGGATACCGAGAAATGGACTCAGATTGCTGAAAGGCTGGTTATTTCCGTTGGGAGCAACAGCAAGTGTACTCAGCAAGGGCGCCATTGGTACAAGAGCATCTGTTGCCTTGGTATAAATATTAGGTGTTGACGGTAACCCGGTTCTTGACAGGTTGGCATCATCTGTAAGCCCGGTAGAATCGTTATTGGCCTGTATGGTTATCGAACCCGTGAGAGGATGAACGTGCTGAGGCAAATTAGTAGTCAGCAATGTAGTGCTTGGTACTCCTGCCATTTCTCCGAGATCAATGCTTGGCTGACCCGGACCCTGGCCCGTGCCTAATGCCACACGTCCGCGGAAATCGGGAAGACCAAATGTTGTTTGACCGTTACCTCCATATGTTGTTCCTAATAATGCAAATACAGCTGTCCATTGTGCAATGGATAATAACTGTCCCTGGCAAAACATCCATGCTCTCGGAGCAAAGTTGCCGCCAAACATTCGTATTTCTGCTAATGTTCCTTCCATAGTAATAAGTTTTTTGGTTATTAAATTATTGTTTGGAAGGGGTTAATCCCTTGAAGGGAATATACCAAAGAGGCAAATGATATAATTCATACCGAGATAAGGCGGCATGATGCTGAAAGGCTGGCTGCCCCCGTTAATACCAATTTGCAGTGTCGACACAGTCGGCGCCATTGGCACAAGAGCATCTGTTGCTTTGGTGTAAATATTGGGTGTTGAAGGTAAGCCTGTTCTTGATAGGTTGGCATCATCGGTAAGACCGGTAGAATCGTTGTTGGCCTGGACGGTCACCGCACCCGTAAGAGCATGGTTATGCGACGGCATGTTGTTAGTGGTAAGAGTAGCAGTTTGTGAACCTGCCAGCTCACCCAGTGTAATATTAGATAAGCCTGGACCTTGTCCTGTACCTACTGCAACACGGCCACGAAAATCGGGCAATGCAAAAGTTGTTTGCCCGTTACCACCATAAGTGGTACCGAGAATAGAAAACAATGCGGTGTTTTGAGCAATTGGCATGATTTGGTTTGCGCAGAAAGCCCAGTTACGGGGGGCAAAATTTCCTGCGAACATTCTGATTTCGCCGATAGTTCCTTCCATAAAATTTTAGTTGATGGTTAGATAGGTGGTTTAAATGGTTGTCAATTTAAAAGTAATCATTTTATTGAAAGAACAAAAAAAAAGTCCGGGAACGGGGATCGTGAATCGTGAATCGTCAATCGTGAATCGTGAATCGTCAATCGTGAATCGTCAATTTTGAGAGGTTTGCAAAATAGGGGTATTACGAAATACGGAGCCCATTCACGATTGACGATTGACGATTCACGACTAGTCTCTCAGCCATTTAACCATATCCGGGTAAGGAAGCTGACCGGCCCTGGCTGCATCTTTTTCATTCATTGCCATACCTGCCCATTGCAGCATCGGCAGTCCGAAGTATTTCTTTTCCCTGAAATTATCAACGATATAACTGCCTCCTCCTTTATATCCGTCATCATGAAAAACAAAAGTTGGATCGATATCAAGATGAATGCAGGCTGCATATGACCATGCGATCGCCATCATTTCCTCTGCCTGGTGGTTATGTCTTTTATCAATGGAAGTCCCGCTCAGTGCAGCTCTTTCGTTGGCAGGCACTACAGCAATATGGCCGGCTTCATGCAAAATATCGCCGGGATATTTCAATGCATCTTCGTCAATGACGATTGTGCCGCTCTCGATCGAAAGTCCCGGCAAAAAACAAGGCCCTTCCAGCTTCTTATATGATACCGGTATACCGATCTTTTCAAGGAAATCAACACATCGTTTTAGTGTATCCATACTCGTAACAAACATTTTTTATGCAATTTATCACGGAATTAGTATTTTGGAACCGATTTAATCAACCCTTTAAACCAACTAACGTTAAGGCAATGACTAACACAAGAAGAAAATTCTTAGTGCAGGGTGGCATGCTCACTACTGTACTGGTAGCCGCAAAACCATTTGATGCGCTGGCTACCCTGGCTTCACCATTTACCGGTGAGGGGTTCAACCAGGTTACTTTTTTACATACTGCACAGCCTGGTTCTGCAGTTGCTTCTCACATAAAAAGGATCAAATATGATCACAGCAATCCTGTACTGCTGAGTGTACATAATAACGAAGAAACAGAGCCGGTGAATTATGATGCCGCTGCCGGTTCGTTGCCCGAAAATTTTGAGGGCACGTATAAGATCATTCGCAAAGGACAATTCCGCATTGCGGTTATTGAAACAAAAGCGGGTGGATCGAACAGCGCTGAAACGGCTAACCATCTTGCTGCCTTTTTAAAGAAAGAAGAGAATTGCCATTTGGTAGTTTGTCTTTCACAGCTTGGATTTAAGAACAGAAGCAGCATCGATGATGTACGCCTGGCCGAAAGATCAGAGAATATTGATATTATTATAGGTAAACAAACTTCGTCGTCGCCTGCCCTTCCTTTTATAGCTTTGAATAAAAAAAGGTCGGAAGTGATCCTTCATTATTCCGATAACCACGAAACGGCTATCGGTAGAATAAAGATCTCTTTTAATAAGCAGGGCGATAAACAACGGATAGATTTCGATCAACGCTTCCGCCCTGCCGGCCCGGCCGCCTGATCATAATATGTCTTCGCCTTTGTATGTGTTGGGTACTGGTCTCAGTCACGACGGGTCTTCCTGTTTGCTGAAAGACGGAAAAATTCTTGTTGCCATAGAGAAAGAAAGGATCAGCCGTACCAAACATGATGGCGGCAATGATACTTTATCGGTACAATATTGTTTGGATGCTGCAGGCATCACCATTGATGACCTGTCATTGGTAGTACAATCTGCCAATTTTGAAAAAGAGGAAATAGCAAAAGACCGCTTTCATGGTAAACGTCTTTTTCCTGCTGATACAAAGATCCCGTTCGTTACCATCTCTCATCACCTGGCGCATGCTTACAGTGCGGTCGGTACATCACCGTTTGATGCATGCAATGTGATGATCATCGATGGCTGCGGAAGTTTTTACCAGCAGTGTGATGATCTCGGTGAAGGAATTATTCCCGCCGGTATCGATCCGCAACAAAAATTATATGGCGAAAAAGACAGTTTTTATTTTTATGATGGAAAACAACTGAAGCCGCTTTACAAAGATTTTTCTGCTATACAATACGATCATCAACCCGGGCAGGTTTTTCTTCCTACGTCAAGACATTCGATTGGCGGATTATATTCTATGGCCGCTCATTATTGTTTTGGCGATTTTGATGTGGCCGGCAAACTGATGGGACTGGCCCCTTACGGCGATCGCCATAAATACAAAAAAGAATTATTCACTTGCAAAGACGGAAGAGTGATGGTGAATGAAGATGTGATGCATGATCATTTTACAAAGCCGGCCGATCCTTTTATCCATCCTTTTCATAAACACTTTTCTTATTATGCAGATATAGCAGCCTGGGTGCAGTCGGAAGCGGAAAGAGCCATACTATATATTATGCAGCAACGTTTGCAATTGCACCCGCACGATAATTTATGTTATGCAGGCGGTGTGGCATTGAATGCAGTGGCCAATGCAAAAATTTTACAACAGGCCGGTATCAAACAATTATACATGGAACCTGCCGCCGGTGATAATGGACTGGCGATCGGTTGTGCTTATTATGGCTGGCTGGAAGTATTGAAAAAAGAAAAAGTAAAACATAGCGGCAGTACTTTTTTTGGCAGAACTTATCCCAATGAAAAAACTGGATCTGCTTTTAAATTTTATAAAGAAAAATATCCTGCTGTAAAAGCCGGTGAGTATAGCAGTGAAAATTATATAGCAGCAACGGCTGCATTACTCGCCGATGGAAAAACGGTTGGCTGGTACCAGGGCGGCGCCGAGTTTGGCCCGCGGGCATTGGGCAGAAGAAGTATTCTCGCCGATCCGCGGATAAAAGAAATGACGCTGCATATCAACCGCGATATAAAATTGCGGGAAGATTTCCGGCCTTTTGCTCCTGCTGTATTATGGGAAGACCGCCATATTTATTTTGAGAATGGATTTGAAAGTCCTTACATGATACTGGTCGACCAGGTAAAAAAAGAATGGAAGGATAAACTGCCGGCTATTGTCCATGTGGATGGAAGTTGCCGGGTGCAAACGGTAAAAGACGAGGCTGAACCTTTTTATCATTTATTAAAAGCATTTAAAGAGTTGACCGGTATTAGTGTATTATTAAATACTTCACTGAACAGGAAAGCGATGCCCATTATTGAAACGCCATTCGAAGCCATGCAATTTTTTTATGAAAGCGATCTTGATGCGATGGTCGTTGGTAATCGTATATTTATTAAAACAGAAAGACCGGAAGTCGGGAAGTCCGAAAGACGGTAAGACAAATCGTTGTTTTTCTTCCGGTCTTCCCGACTTCCCGTCTCTTAAACTATAACCGTGATAAAATACCTCCAGCTCCCTTTCCACTTCGATGCCCGGCGCATACAGGAGGAACTCTGTTCTTTGGAGAAAGCCGACCCGATAGCTATCGGGTGGAAATTACATTACCAGGTAAAACATTATGAAGGAGAATGGAGTGCATTGCCGTTGCGAAACCTCAGTGGCAAGCTGGATGATGTAATGATCTCCCCGGTGGAAGGCAGCATTTATCAAAATACAATATTGCTGGATCAATGTCCCTATATAAAAGAATTGCTGGATCATTTTCAATGTCCCCTGCTGGCTGTTCGTTTATTAAAATTAAATGCCGGCGCTGTCATCAAGGAACACCGTGATGCAGAATTGCATTTTGAAAAAGGAGAAATAAGGATCCATATTCCTGTAAAAACAAATGAGCAGGTAGAATTTTATCTGGATAATGAAAAGATGCAGTTGAAAGAAGGCGATTGCTGGTACATGAATTTCAACCTGCCGCACCGGCTTGCCAATAACAGCAATGAGGATCGTATTCATTTAGTGATCGATGCCGTTGCGAATGACTGGGTAAAAGAATTATTTAACAGCAACAATGTCCGGCATAAAAAAGAGATCGATGAAAATGACCTGCTTGATGAAAAAAGCAAACGTGAAATGGTCGCTCATCTCCGCAGTATGAATACCGAAGTGGGGAATAAGTTAGCGGACGAGCTGGAGAAACAGACTGTGAGCCATTAGCTTTTAGCTATTAGCCATGGCCTATAGTTAATAGTTGCTAAATGAATTCAACCTTTTATTTTTTATACGGAAACAGTCGATTCATTTTTTTAGATCCTTCGATCTTTAAGATCGACTAACAGCTAATAGCTAACGGCTCACAGCTCTCTCTCACACGTCCGCCCACATCCTGAACAAATTAGAATAACACTGCAGCAAAACATTCGCTTCGGGAGAATGTTTATCTTTTTGCTGCAATAAAGCATGCGCCTGGTTAAGTTCAAATAATAATTGCCGTTGTTCGGTTGATTGAATATTACTCTGTATCCATGTAACGGCGGCCATCCGTTCACCGCTTTTTACTTCATTCACACAATGCAAATACTGGCAGGGATATAAAATGGCATCGCCTTTTGCCGGCTTCATCGCCAGCGGACCTGCAGAACCCTGAATCAATAATTCTCCGCCATCATAGGTTGAAGGATCGCTGAGAAAAACGGTCATCGCCAGGTCGCTGCGCATCATCGGATCACCCATGATCGGGCTATCCACATGCCAGCCATAATATTTACCCGGTGTGTATTTGCTGATAATAAAAGGATGCACTTTTTTCGGTTGCGATGCCGCCTGGAAATAAGGACTTGACCCGATCGCCTTATTCAATATTTGCTGAATGGAATCCATCACGCTGTCTGATGCATTCAGTTGCATATTATTCTTCACCTCTTTAGCCGCCATGCTGGCAGTTGCTTTTCCATCCACAAATTCTGCCTGTGGTATCAGTTCTTCCAGTTTTTTTATTTCTTCTGCTTTCAGCAGTGAAGGGATATGGTGAAATTGCTGGCTCATAATGACGATGTGTTTTGGTAAAGATAATGGAGCCTCCCCAAACCCCTCACAAGGAGGGGCTTTAGAGTCTGCTACTTTTGAATCTCATTCTTAATAATGTTTTTTAAAATTTCGTGAACCAAAGTCCCCCTTCAGCGGGATTTAGGGGGCAAAAAAAACCGGGAAGAAATTCTTCCCGGCCACTCAACTGATTTTGGTTTAAGACCTCCCCAACCCCTCCGAAGGAGGGGCTTTAGAGTCTGCTACTTTTGAATCTCATTCTTAATAATGTTTTTTAAAATTTCGTGAACCAAGTCCCCTTCAGGGGGATTTAGGGGCAAAAAAAACCGGGAAGAAATTCTTCCCGGCCACTCAACTGATTTTGGTTTAAGACCTCCCCAACCCCTCCGAAGGAGGGGCTTTAGAGTCTGCTACTTTTGAATCTCATTCTTAATAATGTTTTTTAAATTTCGTGAACCAAGTCCCCTTTCAGGGGGATTTAGGGGGCAAAAAAAACCGGGAAGAAATTCTTCCCGGCCACTCAACTGATTTTGGTTTAAGACCTCCCCAACCCCTCCGAAGGAGGGGCTTTAGAGTCTGCTACTTTTGAATCTCATTCTTAATAATGTTTTTTAAAATTTCGTGAACCAAGTCCCCTTTCAGGGGGATTTAGGGGGCAAAAAAAACCGGGAAGAAATTCTTCCCGGCCACTCAACTGATTTTGGTTCCAACTTTTTTATCGTCAGGAACAGAGTCCTGCATCTAACATTTAGCACTTAACATTCAACATTTATTCTCAATCAATACTCTTCAATCTTATATATTTCTCCAGCTTATCATAATTAAATCCTTTGCTTCTCATTTCTTTGATATACGCCGGCGTAACACCCATCACTTTTGCTGAAACAGCATCCTCGATATCGATATTCCTGAAACCCACTTCTTCAAAACTCTTCAGGTATTCAGGAGTGATGTTCTGTGATTTCAATGCAGGCAGTTCATCGAAGTCGATGTCTTTATATCCTGCATTATGCCAGCTTTTAATATATTCCGCAGTGATGCCGAGTGCCCTGAATGCAACAAGATCTTCAGGCTTGACATTCTTATAGCCCAGGTCGGTAAAGCTTTTCATGAATTCAGGAGTAACATTCTGCGATTTCATTCCTACAAACTCATCGAAATCGATGTCTTTAAATCCTGCATTCTGCCAGCCTTTGATATATTCAGGAGTAACGCCCATCGCTTTGAAACCAACAAGGTCCTCGGGTTTGATATTTTTAAAACCCATGTCGGTAAAACTCTTCATGTATTCGGGGGTAACATCCTGTGATTTCATACCCACAAATTCTTCGGGATCGATATTTTTAAATCCTGCATTATGCCATCCCTTGATATATTCCGGTGTGATACCTAATGCTTTAAAAGATACGAGCTGATCATTCGGGATATTCAATCCCATTGCTTTGAATGAATTGATGAATGCTTCATCGATGCCCATCGCTTTAAAACTTACCATATCGTCCGCATCGTCCTCGTCGTCATCATCGCCTTCTTTATCATCTTTGCCTTTTAACTGGCGCATCTTGCCGATATATTCTTTATCGATACCCTGTGATTTAAAAGTAACCAGCTGGTCGGTCGTTACATTCTTATAACCGGCATCGCGGATCTCTTTTATATAGTTACCATCAACACCCAACGCTTTTAATGGAATAAGATCTTCCATGCTCACATCTTTGAAACCGGCATTTTTGATCGAACGGATATAAGCCGCATCGATATTCATCGCCGCCATCGGGATGATATCATCTTTGGTGATCTTAGTGAAACCTTCATTCTTCAGCGTTTGTAAATAATCTTTTTTGATATTGATAAAGAAGAAAGCAAGCTGATCTTCTTCATCAAGTTTTTCACCCAGTTCTTTACTCATAAAATCCACATAGGCTTTATCGGCAATGAATTTATAAGTACCCATACCGGTATTGCCCTCGAATTTGCCGGTCAGTTCCATCTTACCCGCTTCGCGGAGAATAGAGAAAGTGCCGGTGGTTCCTTTTGGCAGCTCGCCGAGTTCTGATAATTTATATGTAGAGCCGCTGAAAGAATGTCCTCCTTTGAAATCATCCTCGTCAAAATCCTTATCCATCTTTTCATCGCTGAAACGGATATTCACTTTATCGTCTTTGATGATAGCGAACCAGTAACCTTCATTCTCCATGCCGCTTTTTTGTCTCGTGTCATTCGTTTCACTTTTCACGTTTGACGTTTGACGTTTCACGTTTGACGTTTGACTATTCGCTTTCGGCTCGTTCAGCATACAGGCTAAAAAAGCAAGGACGGGCAGCAGGAAAAAATATTTCCAGGCCGTGTGCAGGTTGGAACGTTTTGTGTTCATCATGGCTATACGTTTTTTAAGAATTGACTGGTTATAATTTGTCGTCAGGCTCAGTGGGAAATTGGGCGCCGTAACTTTTAATAAACTGAGTTGGTAAGATCTTTTATCTATTTCTTTTTGCTGAACCACCTGGTCGTCGGTCAAGAATTCGAGATTGCTTTCGACCTCTTTGCGATAGATCCATGCAAAAGGATTGAACCATTGAAAGATCAGCACCAGTTCAGCGAATAAAATATCAAAAGTGTGTTTTTGGCTAACGTGTACTTTCTCATGCAGCAGTATCTGGTTATAGGTTTCCCAATCGTATTTTGATGGGTTGATAAAAATAGTATTCCCGAAAGAGCAGGGTGCTTTATCGCCGGTCATTTCAACGATGCGGTACTTGCCATCGATGATAACGGGATTGCGGAATGAACGGTATAATAATAGTATAAGTTGAAAAAGAAAAGTAGCGCCGAATAGTATAACACCAAACCAATAGATCCAGAACATCCAGTTTAAGAATTGCGATAAAGAAAAAACATTCTCTGTATTGGAAGGAGTGGTGGAAACAACCGGTGTTGCATAATTTTCAAAAAAAGAGGTTGGATGTTCGATGATGGGTGTTGGAGGTTGGAGGTTGGAGGTTGGAAGTTGGGTCGTTGCGGATTGCTTGTTGTCAATTGACAAATGCTGATTGCGTATTGCCTGTTGCGCATTGTCTATTGCCAGTTGTTTATTGTCGATTGCTAATCCCTCCCCACTCGCCACTTCCTCCTTGCCACTCGCCTTTCTCAAAGAAAACTGCTCGGGCACTGTAAACAACGGCAACGCAAAAGCAATTACCAGGCAAACCATCAGCATATAGCGGTTCACTTTATAAAATGTCTCGCGGCGCAATAATATTTTATAGAAAGCCAGGCAGGCGCCGAGTACCAGGGCAACGTTGATGATGTAAGGCAGAATCATAAAAACAGTGTTAAGTTTTAAGTTTTAAGCCGAAGGCGCCGAAAAAAATCCGTTATCATCCGTCTACTCCGCGTCATCCGCGTGCCATTGTATTTACTATTGCTTCTTAATCATCTCCAATATCTCCTTCAATTCATCCTCGCTCAAATTCTCCTCTTTTGCAAAGAACGCCAGCATCCTTGGATACGAATTATCAAAATACTGGCTCACGATATCTTTCATCGAATGTTTCTGGTATTCCTCTTTAGAGACAATGGGAAAGTAGCGATGGATATTACCCACGCTGTCATGATCCAAAAAACCTTTTTCTTCCAGGATCTTGACCATGGTCGCTACACTATTATAATGTGGTTTGGGATCGGGCAGGTGCGGGATGACTTCTTTGATGAAAGCTTTATCGAGTTCCCAGTAGACCTGCATTATTTGTTCTTCTCTTTTGGCTAGTTTAACCATATTTATAAATTTTGATTCTGGATCCTGGATGCTAGTCGTGTGTTCTCCGCCAGAATCAAGAATCCAGTATGGGGTTTCTATTTTCAATATTAATACTAATTGATTAGTAGAACAACTAATTTGTTAGGAGTGAATCGTAAATTATATTGATTTTTGAGATTAAATGATTACAATACAATCGATTATACATGATGAAGATATTTTTTGAGTGGTGCGGGATTTGAGGATGAACGGTTAAATAGTAACCTATATGCAGGATCGGCATTTCCTTACATTTGAGAAAGGCTGGCTCTGGTGGGCTGGCCTTTTATTATATTGTGAGATAAACCTTTCCGCTGCTTGAACCAGAACCCGGAACAAATTGCCCGTGATAAAATAGATGCTGAATTAATTCAGTGCGGCTGGGTCATACAAAACAAGAATCAGGTTAATCTTAATGCAGGCTTAGGAGTTGCCGTCAGGGAATACCAGACCGATATCGGCCCTGCCGATTATGTATTATTCATAGACAAAAAACCTGTTGGCATTATAGAAGCTAAAAGAGCAGAAGAAGCTGTTCGCCTTACCACCCATGAAGATCAAAGTGAAGGATATGCTGCCGCCAAACTTAAATACCTGGATAATGAAAAACTTCCCTTTGTGTACGAGAGTACAGGCGAGGTAACCAGGTTTACTGATTACAGGGATACCAAGCCCCGCTCAAGACCTGTATTTACTTTTCATCGTCCTGAAACATTTTTTGACTGGCGTAAACAGGATAAGTCATTACGAACAAGATTGCAGGATATTCCTGCATTGCCTGAAACAGGATTAAGAGACTGCCAGGTTATTGCCATCAATAATGTAGAGCAATCGTTTAAGCAGGCCAAACCTAAGGCATTGATACAAATGGCGACGGGTTCCGGTAAAACTTATACAGCCATTACTTTTATTTACCGCTTATTAAAATTCGCCAAATCAAAACGCATTTTGTTTTTGGTTGATACAAAAAATTTAGGAGAACAAGCAGAGCAGGAATTCATGGCCTATGTTCCTAATGATGATAACCGGAAATTTACAGAACTCTATGGAGTAACAAGATTAAAAAGCAGTTTCATTCCTGCCGATAACCAGGTGTACATTTCTACCATTCAGCGGATGTATTCTATTTTAAAAGGAACCGAACTGGATGAAAGTGCTGAAGAAGCCAATCCCAATGAGTACCAGCAAAAAGAACCTGCCCCTGTCATCTATGCAGAAAAAGTACCCATCGAATTTTTTGATTTCATCGTGATCGATGAATGCCACCGCAGCATTTATAATTTATGGAAACAGGTGCTGGATTATTTTGATGTATTTCAAATTGGTTTAACAGCCACACCTGATAACAGGACCTTTGGTTATTTCAACCAAAACTTAGTAAGTGATTATGGGTATGAAAAAGCTGTGATCGATGGAGTACTTGTTCCTTATAATGTATTCACTATTGAAACAAAGATCACCAAAGACGGAAGCAAAATTTCCATGGGTGAAAAAGTAGATAAGCGGGAACGGCTGACCAGAAGAAAATTCTGGGAAAGTGTAGACGAGGATATTGAATACAGCGGCAAGCAACTGGATAAAGACATAGTAAATCCCAGTACCATCCGCACTATTATCCGTGGTATGAAAGATAACCTGCCCGCTATCTTCCCGGACAGGTTAGATAAAGATGGAAAGTTTGAAGTACCAAAGACCCTGATCTTCGCCAAAACAGATTCACATGCCGAAGACATCATTGAAATTGTAAGAGAAGAGTTTGCGGAAGAAAATAAATTTTGTAAAAAGATCACATATAAAAGTGAGGAAGATCCGAAGAGTGTTCTCAGCCAGTTCCGCAACGATTATTATCCCCGCATTGCTGTAACCGTAGATATGATCGCTACCGGTACTGATATAAGACCATTGGAAGTATTAGTTTTTATGCGGGATGTAAAAAGCCGCAGCTACTACGAACAAATGAAAGGCCGGGGCACCCGCACCTGCTCGCTGGAACAATTAAGAGCAACAGGAACACCTTCTGCTAAATTTACCAAAGATCATTTTGTGATCATTGATGCTATTGGTGTGGAGAGTTCGCAGAAAACGGACAGCCGCCCATTGGAGAAAAAGCCCGGCATGAGTTTGAAGGACCTGTTGCAAAATGTAGCCATGGGCAATACCGATGAGGAAATACTCAGCACATTGGCAAACCGCTTAATTCGTTTAGATAAACAGATCAACGAAAAAGAGAAAACAATATTTGCAGAACAAGCCAATGGATATACCATCAATCATGTGGTAAAACAATTGCTCAATGCCCATGATCCTGATACAGTCCAGAGCTTTGGAGTCGGCAGTCAGGAGCCAGATGTTCGATGAAGCCGCCGGTAAAAATTGATGCTGCTATTGCAAAAGAGAAACAAAAATTAATTGAAGAAGCTGTAGCTGTTTTTCATAATCCTGGCCTGCGGAATTATATAGTGGATGTACGCAAAAAATACGACCAGGTCATCGATCATATTAATATAGACGAAGTAACCAATATCGGCTGGGTAAAAGACCAGGAAGCAGCCGCCACTCTTACCATTAGCAATTTTACTGCATGGATAGAAGCACATAAAGATGAGATAACTGCTTTGCAAATCTTTTACGGCCAGCCTTACCGCCGCAGGGAACTTACTTACACAATGATCAAAGACCTGTACGAAAAAATAAAGACCGAGCAGCCATTGATTTCTCCCTCGCATGTATGGAGAGCTTATGAACAATTGAAGGAAGCCAGCGGCTCGCCCAAAAATGAATTGATAGCATTGGTGAGTTTGTTGCGTAAGGTGGTGGGAATTGACCCTACACTGAATGGTTACGATAAAACAGTGGATAAAAATTTCCAGGCATGGGTATTTAAAAAACAAGCCGGCACTACTACAAAATTTACCGGGGAACAAATGCAATGGCTAAGGATGATAAAAGACTATGTGGCCAATAGCTTTCATGTAGAGAAAGAAGATTTTGAATTGGATCCTTTTAATAAGAATGGTGGTTTGGGGAAAATGTGGCAGTTGTTTGGCGATAAAACTGATGAAATAATTAATGAATTAAATGAAGTGTTAGCAGCATAATATGAATGTTGTGCAATAGAACAAACAGTGTCAGTACTTATTAAAAACATAACCTTTCCTTTTTAATTCAACCAAAACAAACCGCTTATGCAAACGCCTCTTCGTTTTTTGGCCATTGTAATTGTGGTGCAGTTACTATCATTTTCCAGCTATGGACAAAAACATATCATTACCATTTTTGATGAAACACCCGACACCAGTGTTTACGACGGGATGCATCAAATAATAACTGCCAACTGGCCAATATCGTATGTATCCCCGATATTATTAAAGTATAAGCCATTAAGACCCCGAACGGTTGACCTGCAATTTGGAGAAGGACAGAATGATTATATACTGGAAGGAATTACCGACCTCCAATTTTTGCTGGGACAGGGAAGACCTACCCATAATCATTTTTGGCAAACACTTCGTTTTACCCTTCGTTATGCTCCCGGCGTGAGGATGACGTTTGACAATTCCAGTAACCTGTTGCCGACGAACCAGAAGATCGGGTTGCAGTTTGACAAAGTAGTATGGGACAGTTATACAAAAAATACACTTTTCCATACTGAAAAGGATGCACTGGAAGTTGAAACAATAAATTATTGGAAGGAGAAAAAAGAACCGCTGCATATGGTATATGTAACAGGCTTTGCCATGCATTATTCAAATGGGCAGCCTGAAGGTGTGTGGTATAATAATGATCCTTCCCTGAACAGGAATGATTATATCAGCGGGGATTTCTCCACCAATATCATCAGCGTATCTGCAACCTATGCAAGGTTTGACAGCAGTCTTTTCTCGGCCAACCTGGGTTATCAAAATGATGCCAACTGGGGTGATCCCTTCGAATACATCCCGGAGCAGAAAAAACGGTATGGCCATCACCGGCTCACCGGGTTTGTGCAATACATTACCAAGCCGGTAGGTAATCCCTTTGGATCCCATACTATTTGGAAGGCACAGATGGAAAAAATTATAAGGTCAATAAAAAATGGGAATGGAAATTCCGTGCGGACTGGGAATACATCCTGGGTAATTTAGATAAGTTCCCCAGCCGGTGATAATGATAAGAAGTACAGAATGAATGCTCATTTATTCATAGAAGGAATGCCTCTCCGTTCCCGTTCCCTTGGCTACCTGTTTCATTTTTATTATGGCAGGGACTATTTCAATATCCGTTATGACGACCCGGTTTTTGCCTATATGTTTGGTGTAAGCCTTAAGCTGAAGAAATTCAGAAACCCCCGATTCGACCCTGATAGAGATAAGAAGGAAACACTGATATACAACCTGATTATAAAAAAAGATATGAGGAGAAGAAGAAACGGTAGTATTTGGAAGATAAATTGTAATGAGCATCAATGAGCAAAGAATAAGATAAAAATAATTTCCAAAGATTGTAACAATGATTAGTATGGGAGTTAGAAAGAAATAGGGTAACATATTAAACAGAATGGCCTGTATCAGACTCAAGGAAATATGCAATCGCATAAGTGATGGAACTCATTTTATCCCGAATATTTAAAAAGCGGAATCCATTTATTTCTATTAAGATATAAACGGGCATAAAGTGCATCTTCGAATAAATGTAAATAATTACTGTTGAGACAAATAAACAATTAACTAAAAAGCTAAGCCTTACCCAAAAAATACGATCGATATTTTGCACCAATGGGAAGCGGTACAACTCGGAACGAATGTCAATCTGGTAAAAAAAGCACGAATAGTTGATAATAAGCGTCGGCTTGAAAAAAATAAGAAAGTAATTAATGATTTCTAAATTTCTGAATTATGTTTTAAAACTTTTTAAATAGCATTAATATCTCTCAAGACATACAAGCAGTGTCTTCTTAAAAAATCTGACATCTCGAAGATATCAGAGAGATTTGTTCCAATTGTGACCTTCCTTTCCAGCCCAACACGCCATTGTTTCCAAAATAGAAGAACTCTTTAGCGAGTTGGACAAAGGCATAGAAAGCCTGTGTATTGCCCAGCAACAATTAAAAACTTACCGGCAGTCTGTATTAAAATGGGCATTTGAGGGAAAGCTGACCAATGAAAATGTAAAAGAAGCTGAATTGCCAAAAGGATGGAAAAGGGTAAGCATTAGAGTATCTTATATCAGACAAAATCAAGAATGGTTCTCATTTCTCACCCCAAGTTCAGTATGACGAACAATGCTAAAAATAGATTCAAGTACAGAACATCAAAAAAGTGGAGAGCCGGTGTATAGGAATCAGAGAATCATATGGTGAAGGAGCTTTCAAATGCCAAATAGAGAGATTTTCATACCAGAATTGGCGAAGTGCTATTAATTAAAGAATTCGGAGTAAAAGGGGAAATGACAATTAATACATTGCAGCGTTTGGCTAACATTTCGAGAAATTTGTCATTTTACCTAAAAAAATGGAAAATTCAATTATCTCAACAAATCTTATAAAAGTTTCTTTAAATCTTGAATTGATAAACCCCAAATACTTTGTTTATTTATTTCAAAAGGGAAAATAGACAGCAGGTAATTGACTTATGCAAAGGGTCTTAAGAGATTTTTTAAGTCAAACAATATTGAATACTCTTGATTTTCCCTATTGCTCAATCGAAGAACAAGACGAACTCGTTCTGGAAATCGAAAGCCGCCTCAGCGTAGCCGATAAAATGGAAGAAAGCATAACTCAAAGCCTGCAACAGGCAGAGGTATTAAGACAAAGTATTTTGAAAAAGGCGTTTGAGGGTAAATTGGCATGCTAAAAAAATTAATCCTTGAAAATTATAGATGCTTTGAAAAAACAGAAATTTTTTTTAAAGCACTCTCTGTTGTAGTCGGAAAGAATAATGCCGGGAAATCAACACCTATAGAGGCTTTAAGGATATTGGCATTGATAGTTAATCGTTGCAAAAGAAATAATTATTCTAAGCAACCTACATGGCTAAGTTTAAAAGAAGAAGTTTTAGGTATTGCCCCACAATTGAGTGGCTTGGAAATTTCTTCAAACGGTATAATATTTATGTATAGAGAAGGCCCCGCTAAGATTATTGCCGATTTTGAAAATGGAGTCAAAATAATTATTTATATAAATGATGAGGCAGACCTCTTTGCAACAATTTTTAATGCAAAAGGTGTGAATGTTGAATCGAAGAAGTTTGCAATTAGTTTAAAATTGCAGGAAATAAATATTTTACCACAAATATCTGCGTTATTGAAAGATGAGCCCATAATCAAATATGAGACGCTGCAAAAAAATTTATTTACTTACTTAAGTTCAAGAAATTTCAGAAATCAATTAAATTATTATCATAAAGAATTTGAAAAATTCAAGGATTTAGCTGAAAGGACTTGGCAAGGACTTAAGATTGATAGTAGCAGTCATAGTATTAGAACAGAAGGAAATTTATTTTTATTTGTTCGGGATAATAGATTTGAAGCAGAAATTGGAATGATGGGTCACGGGTTACAAATGTGGCTTCAAACAATGTGGTTTTTGTCTCGATCGGATGCTAATTCAACGATTATATTGGATGAACCAGATGTTTACATGCATGCAGATTTACAAAGAAGACTCATTAAATTAATAAAAAATACTTTTAAACAAGTAATAGTAGCTACTCATTCGGTAGAAATAATGTCGGAAGTTGAACCAGAAAATATTCTTCCAATTAACAATATAAAATTTAAACAGGAATATGCGAATAAAGCTCCTTTTGTACAAAAAATAGTTAATGAAATTGGTAGTGTTCACAACATTGAAATTGCAAGATTGTTTTCGTGCAGCAAATTTTTGATTGTCGAGGGAGAAAAAGATGATGTAAAATTATTATCTATTTTTCAATCTAAAATTTTTCCAAATTCATTTGAGCAGTTTGATATTCTACCAAAAATTTTCGTCGAAGGTTGGGGCGGATGGCAAAGAGTAATTGGCTCAAATAAAGTATTTAAGGATAATAAAACTTCAATAGTTACATATTGTATTTTTGATTCAGACTATCATACCGAAGAAACTAAGAATAAGCGCCAACTTGATGCGAAGGAACATGAAATTAATCTTCACATCTGGAATAAAAAGGAAATAGAAAACTATTTGTTAGTTCCAGCGGCGATTTGTCGTCTCATAAAAATTAAAAAGAAACAAGTTGAAGTGTCAGAGAGTGAGATTTCTGATATTATCAATAAACTGTGTGAAGAACACAAGGATGATATAATTGATTCTTTTGCAACAGAAATTAGAAACAGGGATACCGCTAAAGAATTAAAAACTATAAATCAACTTGCAAGAAAATATGTGAATGAAAGGTGGGAAAATGAAAGCTGGAGTTTAATATCAGGTAAAAATATTCTTTCAAAAATATTTTCTTGGGTTTCCGAGAACTACAAAGTGTCTTTGAATAAATTCTTATTGGCACGGGAAATAACATTGTCCGAAATGGAATCAGAGGTTATTAAGGTAATAACATGTGTCGAAAACAAAATTGATTTTTAGGATAAACTTATGAGCAATAATAATTCTAACACTTTCAGCATTGTTTCCAAAGTCTGGGCCTTCTGCAACACCCTCCGTGATGATGGCGTAGGTTACGGCGATTATTTAGAGCAGCTCACTTATTTGCTGTTCTTAAAAATGGCTGATGAATACAGCAAGCCCCCGCATAACCGCAAAATGCCCATTCCCCAAAAATATAATTGGGCAACACTCACCAACAAAAGCGGCGATGAATTGGAAGTACATTACAATCACCTGTTGCGGGAACTGGGAAAAGAAAAAGGTATACTAGGCCAGATATTTACCAAGAGCCAGAATAAAATAACAGACCCGGCCAAACTATACAAACTCATTGCTCTCATCAATGCAGAACAATGGGTGCTGATGGGTGTAAAAGACAAGGGAGATATTTATGAAGGTCTGCTGGAGAAGAATGCAGAGGATACCAAGAGCGGCGCGGGCCAGTATTTCACACCAAGAGCATTGATCAAAGCAATGGTAGAATGCCTGCGGCCGGAACCCATGAAAACTATTGCAGATCCTGCTTGTGGCACAGGCGGTTTCTTTTTAGCTGCCTATGATTGGATAACAGAGAATCATGACCTGGATAAATCACAAAAACAATTTCTTAAACACAAAACATTTAATGGCAATGAGATCGTGGCCGGCACCCGGCGTTTGGCCTTAATGAATTTATTCCTGCATAATATCGGCGATATAGACAGTGAGAACATCTTTATTTCTCCCAATGATTCGTTGATCGCCGCTTCTGAAACCCGGTATGATTATGTATTGGCTAATCCTCCCTTCGGTAAAAAGAGTAGCATGACCTTCACCAATGAAGAAGGCGAACAGGAAAAAGAAGACCTTACCTATAACCGCCAGGACTTTTGGGTCACTACCAGCAATAAGCAATTAAATTTTGTACAGCATATCAAATCGATGCTGAAAACAACCGGGCTTGCGGCCGTTGTTCTTCCTGATAATGTATTGTTTGAAGGCGGTGCAGGAGAAACAGTGAGAAAGAAATTATTAGAGACAACCGACCTGCATACCATTCTCCGTTTGCCTACCGGTATCTTTTATGCCAATGGTGTAAAGGCAAATGTTCTATTCTTTGATGGTAAGCCCAGCAGCAAAGACCCGTGGACAAAAGAAGTGTGGGTATATGATTACAGAACCAACATTCATCATACCTTAAAGAAGAATCCGCTGAAGCTGGAAGACCTGAAAGATTTCATCACCTGTTATAATCCGAAGAACCGGCATAAAAGAAAAGAAATTTTTAGCGAATCCAACCCGGAAGGGCGCTGGAGAAAATTTAGTTATGAGGAGATCATTGCACGAGATAAAACATCTTTGGATATTACCTGGTTAAAAGATAAATCTTTGGCCGACCTGGATAATCTTCCTGATCCGGATGAATTAGCAGAAGAGATTGTAGAGAACCTGGAAGCAGGGCTGGAGAGTTTCAGGGCGATCATTGCTTCGTTGGGTAAAAAATAAATTAACTCATCTGTCGAATGAAATAATCTATTACTGATCAATGAAAGGTAAAATAACATCTCCGCCTTTGGCAGCTGTTCATAACAATAGGTATAGCACGCCATGGTTGGTGTTTCTCTCACACCACCCATACAAATAAATAACCATTCTTAATTTCGTTTAGAAATCAAGAATGGTTGATTGAAACCTGGAATGCTTCTGAAAGGGTAAGAAGCATAGTGAGTTTTGGATTACTCTCCTTTTTTCATTCTGTGGATCTGGCTAAAATCAACGTCAGCAATCTGCAAGCTTTCTTAAACTAAGCAGCACCGAACCGCGTCAATTCTACGATAGCTGGTAAAATATAGGGGTATGCCCATCAAAGGCAGGTCAAAGCCGGGTATACGGCAGGTATGATTCAAGTATCATTCATACAATAAATGCACTTCCCTTACCGAATGCCGGACAAACTCGTTCACTACTGCCCGCTCACTTCTCAAAGAACTAAACTTCCTCCTTCTTCTCTTTATTTTTTTACCGTTGCCATTCCCCCGATCACCAATCGTTGATTCACCCCTGTTCCAATAGTCCTTAATTTAAAAGGCAGCATCCCGATAATTTTGTCGCTTGCATAAGCTACCCCGCTAAAATTGTGCAGGTCGCCAAACTCGAGTGTATGAGAGCCGGCCGTCCAGCTGATATCAAAAGAACCATCAAAATTTACTTTATACAGGAAAAATGTTTTTGTATAGTTACCGGCTACATAGATCCCCGAACCCGTTACAAGCATATCACCAAAGCGTACCGAGGTGGCATTTGTAAGATATTTTACAGAGATGCCATCACCGCCGAATGTCTCATCCAGGCTGCCGTCTGCTTTTAGTCGTATGATACCGATACCGAAGTCGCCCACTTTTCCTGCCACATAAATAAGATCGTTATAGATAGCCATAGCAGCCGGAACAAATTTTCCGGAGGTAACAGGTATTACCTGCTTACCGCCATTCCCAAATGCACTGACGAATCTTCCTCCCATATCAAACTTGCCGATGGTCAGGCCACCATCTTTAAAATAGTCTGCCAGGATATTCGTGACCTTTGTTTGTGCAGCGATAAAAGAATAATTGCCGCTTACTTTAATAATGGGCAACTCAACATTTTTTAAAGAATCAAATCCAATAACCAGGTTATTCCCGTTCAGGTTGCTTGTTACCAGTTTGACACTACTTTCCGGTTGATAATATTCAAGTGTAAATGCCTGGAAGTTGTTGCCTGTATCTGCAGACCTGATGCGGTTATTTTTATTGTTCAGGAGCAGGAACGATCCTCCTTCTTTATAAAAATTATCAAGAAAACCGGTTTCGTTGGCTTTGTAAGAAAATGGGTAAAAATCCTGTGTCCCCACAAGTTTCGCCGATCCAAAAGGAACAACGCCATTATCCGGGTGCATAATACCGGTGAAGATCTCATAGTCGTTAAAATAATATGTCATTGGGTTGATCTCGGGAAATAATGGAATTGTATTCCCCCCGCTATAGGATGGAGAAATGACGTTCTGTTCAAGCTTGAGTACAAAAGGCTTTGATAAACCTGTACCTGCAAGAAGTTGTGTAGTGCCGGAGAAATAACTATTCTTCTGTTCATCGATATAAAAGAATTTAGCATTAAGCGCCTTATCGGGTCGTGGCACATATAAGCTATAGGAATTGTTATTAAAGGTCTTGTCCTGGTTGCCATTCATTTGAATGAATGCAACAAAAGGTGCGACATAATTGGTTTGTGCCTGCAATGCGGGTGCTATAGCTATAAGAGTAAAGTATCCGCCCACTAACACTATTTGGAATATTTTCTTCATAATTATATATGTATCCGGTGAAGGAACTCATTTTTTTTATTCTTTGCAAATCATTCGGTTGGTGTTACTCCATATAAAAGATAAATGAAGTGAAGGAAGTGGCTTTGAAAATAATAAACTAGTGAAACTATCCTTGAACGAAATATACGCTAGCCTACTACCCAAATTTTTGGCTCCCATTGTGGATGCTTACGTCTAAAACATTTATATGAGTAAAGGCAGCGCTGGATACCCCAGCACAACAGGAAATCCTTCAGGCGGTGGACGTGATAATGATCCGCCTAAAAAGTAGATGTACAACTTAAAGCCCGGTTAAATCGGGCTTTAAGTTTGTACGCAGAGGTTATTTATAGAAGTATCTACGCCTTGGTTGGCGTTTCTCTTTCACCAACCAAACGAATAATTAAATCATTACATCTGGGAATTACCCAAGTCATTGAAAGAACCCTATAAATTCATATTTTAAAAGCCCTCCCGTATTACTATAATACTCAAACTTCCCGTTTATAGCATCCACAGTTACGGTAATACTTCTGCCGGCAGTAATATCATAAACATTCTCAACCGGGTTAGGATCATTAGGGGCTCTGACGTACAGTGTTCGACTAACCGGCGAATAAAACCTGATGACCACCTTACAGTTTATACAGTTCTGACCATACTGCGTTGCACTAAAATCAAGAATATCCCAGGGAGTAGTAGTGGCAGTTAATCCACCCGACATTCCTATCAGATAACCTCCCCGGATATCCCACTGAACATTGCTGCTGCCATTTGTAACCAGGCTTCTGTAATTCAGGCTGGGAGACGCAATTGTTAATGCATTGCCGGGAGTTCCGTTTCCGCTAAGTAAATTGGAAGTTTGTACGGTAGCAGATTTTGCAAACAAAGCATAAGGGACACTCAGTAATTGCGAAGTTCCCATATTGGTATAGGCTGTTCCTCCTGCCGGATCCATTTCCACCTGCAGGTATTTATCACCGGTACCCCAATTGATATTTGCAAATGTTCCGGACAATACTGTTCCTCCTCCGACCGCAAGAGAAAAAAGGCCTAACTGGTTGGTGGTGGTTTCCACCCCGGGAGATGTTCGACAAACAGAACCCCGACATGTCCGGTTGCTGATGCCAAATGTCGTTCCGAATTGCCATTTTCGATTTGGTTGCCTATTAATAACTAATACGGCTTGTCTTCCCACCCCTTCCTGATTCTAATTTACTGTTATAACATTTCTACAATGCTATTTTTTCCCTTCGCGAACTGGCTTGAGTATTTAAACATACCGGCATGAGTTTTTCAAAAATTAAACTCAGTCCATTGAGTAACTTGCACTCAAACCTCCATCGTATGAAACAATTCTTCCTTGTGGCAGCAGTCCTGCTTTATTTTTCCTTTACAGGCAGTGCAGGTAAAAAGTACGTATCGGTTAGCGGCAATGATGCGGCGAATGGAAATACGCCGGCAACAGCCTATCGCACTATTAGGTCTGCCGTTACCAAAGTGCCGGCAGGTGATACACTGGTGGTGATACCCGGCATTTTTACAGAAACGGATATACGCATCACTACACGCATGACGATCATGAAAGGTACGGGCGCCGGTGATGCTATTATCGATGCGACGGGTTTGTCTTTTAGTTTGGGCAGTCCCGCCATCATTATTATTGTCAATGTATCCGATGTTACGATCGATGGACTTACTATCCGTAACGGTATATTCTCGCAGGCGAAAGGAATCTGGATCGTACGCAATACGGCTTCCGGTACGGGTGCGATGCGGAATATCAATATTCTTAATTGTGTATTCCGTAATATCGGTTGGACCAATAGTGATAATCTTCATGTACCGCAGTATGATAGAGGTACTGGGACAGGCGCTATTGTGGTAGCGGGCGAATATCATTTACCGATCAGCGCCGTGAATATAATTGGCAATACTGTTAAAAAATGCGCAACAGGCTGGGGTGAAGCTATTACTATCCGTTGCAATGTGGATACGTTCAGCATCATTAATAACATAGTAGATTCTATTGCGAATATCGGTATAGTAGCTGCGGGTAATTATGATTGCGGCAGCGCCGTGCCGTCACCTGTTGGCTACAGCCGTAACGGTATTATAAGAGGTAATGCTGTTTCTAATTGTATGTCGGGTAATGCAACGTCGGCCGGTATTTATATAGACGGGGCCCGTAATTGTCTCGTAGAAAACAACCGTTGTTTTCGCAATGGCGCCGGTATGTCATTAGGCGCCGAGCAACCTTCATTGGGCAATCTTATCACGGGCAATATATTCCGGAACAATCTTGTTTATGATAATTCCGTAACAGGAATGGTAATCGGTTCGCTGTTGCCCAATAACAACGTAACAAAAAATTATATCCTTAATAATAGTTTTTTCAGGAATTGTACAGCTGCGCATATCAACGGTATCGATTCGATCGGTGTTCCGCCGAACAGGCACCCCGTTGAAGAGGTCGTAGATGGCGCGGCAGGCCAGGTACAATTGCAACATAACGATCGTGATACATTTCAGAACAATATTATTTACCCGTTAATTACCCGGCGTGGGATTGTTGGTATGAGCGCCTGTACCGTAACTAATTTCAGCAGCAATTATAATTTGTATTACCATGAGGATGCGTCGCCTTTATTTTATTTTGGTGCGGGCCATAACTTCAATGGTAACGGGTTGTTCGGATCTTACACAACGATTGCAGGTTTTACCACTGCAGCAGGACAGGAACAAAACGGTGTATACGGGAATCCTGCTTTTGTAAATGCTTCCGCCTTCGATCTGCATTTAGGTCCCTGCTCTTTTGCAATAGATAAAGGCAATCCTTTGAGCAACGCCGCATTAAATAGCAGTACGGATTTTAGTGGGAGCGATCCACGTATAGCCGGGGGCCGTGCCGATGCAGGCGCTTATGAATACCAGCCTGCGGTTTCTCTTTGTAATTTTTTGCTCGGTTCACCGGTTTCCTCCTGTAATGGAAGTATACATCAAATAAAATTATCGTGGTCGGTGTCGGTTCATGCTACCAGTTATGATGTGTATCGTAATGCCGCCTTCATAGCGAATGTTACTGATACTTCCTATCTGGATCTGCCCGGGGCGGCCGGCACTTATTCCTATCTTATCAAAGCAAGACAAAGTGCGGCATCGATGGATAATAATAACGGAGCCCAAAGCGGTACTGTGAATTGTGTAGTTACAGCTGTTCCGGATCCGCAGCAGAATCCTTTTTCTATACAACTATCTCCGAATCCTGCGATGGCCTCCACTACTATTACCGCACAAAATGTACTGCAGAAGCAAATAATAATAACGATCTATGATATGAACGGGCGGGAGATGTACAAAGAAGAGATAAAAAGGCAATCATCATCTCAATTACAATATGTACTGCCGTTACAGCTACTGGCAGACGGAAATTATTTAGTAAAAGTGCAGATTGGTCAGCAGTCTTATACATTACCGTTACTAAAGAAATGATTTTTCACGCCTTGGTTGGTGTTTCTCCCTCACCAACCAAACGAATAATTAAAGAATCATCGCCTTGGTACGTGTCTATACGCAGCTCTTTTAGTAGGATCGAATAACAGTAGAGCCTATTTCTTTACCATTTTCTTCTCTCTGAAAAAATCTGCCACACCGTTTTTACCTGTCATCATTACCAGCACCAGGATTAATCCATAAATGATCTGGCGCATATTCGCAGCAATACTGTCAGGCATGCCAACAAAACGCAGTGCTTCGGGGAGAAGGACTAAAAAAGCAGCAGCAAAAAAACTGCCTTTTAAATTTCCCAAACCGCCGATGATAACAATAGATAAAATAAAAATTGATTCGTTAACAGTGAAACTCCTAGGATCGATATAGGAAATATAATGAGCATATAATACACCTGGAATGGCGGCAAACATGGCACTCAGTGTAAAGGAAACGATCTTTGCTTTATATACATTCTTGCCAATGCTTTGAGTATATATCTCGTCTTCACTCAAAGCTTTTAACGCATTGCCGTAGCCGGAACGGGAAATATTCCGGAGTACATACCAAACGACAATCATTAAAATAAAAGAAAGCAGCAGAAACGGAATTTTGTCCCCCAGTGAAAGACCAAATAAGTTAATAGAAGGAATACCCGGAATACCCAGCGGGCCTCTTGTCAGTTCCATCCAGTTGTTCATTAAGGAAAAAATGATAACCTGTATTCCCAAAGTACAAATGATAAAATAGTCTTCTACCGTGCGTAAAGCAATAAAAGAAACGACAAATGCAATAACTCCGCTGATAAGCATAGCTACCGGGAGATTAATCCAGAAAGGCCAACCGAATTGTATTGATAAGATTGCTGTAGTATAGGCTCCTATACCATAAAATCCAGCCTGTGCCAATGATATAAGGCCACTGTAACCCGCAGCCAGGTTCAGGCTTTGTGAAAGCATCGTGTAGAAGCAGACTAAAATGGCTAAATGAAGGTAATAGTCCATCTTATACCTCTATTTTTTTAAGGCGGTTACCGCTGAAGCCTAACGGTTTCCAGATCAGGAAGCTAATTAAAATGACGTAAGTGACGGAGTCTGTCCATTTAGTATCGATACAATAAGCAATGAGATGCTGAGCCGAAGCTAAAAATAATGATCCCATTATTAATCCTTTTGTACTGCCCACACCTCCTATAATTATTACTACTATTCCGTACAATAAAAGGTTGAAACCAAAAGTAGGTGTCATGTTCGTATCCATTGCAGAAAGAGTGCCTGCTATTGCAGCTAATCCTGAACCAATCGCAAATGCCAGGAGAATAATTTTATTAGATGATACTCCATAAATACTACTAAGAGTGGAATTATTGGCAACGGCTCTGAGAGCTTTCCCTATGGAAGTATATTTTAAAATCAGAGTTACGCCAATAAATAAAACAATAGAAACACAAATAGTCGCGATCTGGATAGTGGTAATATATGCGCCAAAAAGTTGATGACCCGCAGCAACTAATGCCGTATTAATGATCTTCGTATCGTTGCCAAAAAAAAGGGAAATACAATTTTGAAAAATTACATAAAGCCCAATGGATGCAATAAGATATGATAAAAAGGGAACATTCTTTTTTCGCATCCGGCGGTAAATAAAATATTCGCAACAAATCCCTGTACACGTTGCTAATGAAATCCCGATTAAAATAGATAGCTCTAATGGTGCTGAAAAGCGATTTACAAACAGAAATGTAAAATAAGGACTAAGCGTTATAATTACTCCGTGAGCTAAGTGAAAAAATTTTGTACTATTATAGATCAGCGAAAAAGAAAGCGATAAACAAAGAAATAAAGATGCACTTACACAGATATTTAATATTACCTGGCTCAAATGATCAGATTTGTTTTGTCAAATGATCCTGCCTTTTTTCAACCCCGGTATTCCAACTATTCCCTATACGATACAGGGGATGTAATAACCTTGGAACTTCATCCCATAAGATTTCCTGGCAAGCTAGTTCCAATTCTGCTACTTGTTTATAAGAAAGAATATTTTCAAAAAGTGGTTCATATTCGTAACTCATTGCGAGATCAGAGCTATTGAATTCGGGTTTCTGAACGCCAAATACCTTAGTGCCTTTGTCAAGCCTGAATCCCACCATATCGGCCGTATCTACCAGTTCCTGGTTATCAATTAAGAATTGCACGGTTAGCTCTGCATCCTTAATTGTTGTACCTGGATGACCGACCATACAGAATAAATGAACAAGAATGCCATTTCTTTTCCGCCTTCGCAGGTGTTTAGAAGTAAAAGAAGTAGCACGCCTTGGTTGGTGTTTCTTTCTCACCAACCAAACGAATAAGTAAAGAATTTTCATTACGCTTAAGAACCCTTCTTCCATTGTTTGCAACTAATCCCCAATCTCCCCCGCGGTCCTCTATGTTCCAGGAAGACGCTTTGCATGGAAGATCTCTGGTATGTTGTATCCTGAAATAAATAAAAGGTCAGCTCCCGCTGACCTTACTGCATTTTTACTTACTTACCTTTTTTAAGATTCTGGTTAGGATTCATTTGCTTACCCCTGTTCCCCTGGTTTTGGTCATGCTGTTTGTTCGTACCCGAACTGCCTTTGTTAGGATTTTGTTGATTTGCCTGGTTATTCTTAGGCGAAATGTTTTTAGCCATGATTAAAGGTTTAATGAAATAAGGACATCAGAAAGTGTACCATAATAGTGGCATGTCATTATGTCCAGCTGTCACTCATAAATAAAAAAAGGTGTTAGCCCTATCGCCACCTTAACCTGCATTTGTATGAAAGTACCACGGAATACAAAACGATTGAAAATATTTTTGAAGACTTTCACAATACTGGGACAAAGCTTCCCTGAAAAAATTACTCGAAAAGGGCTATGACATACGAAAATTTGAAATTGACCTCTATTGGAAAAGGGCTGGCTATTTCTGAGGGTTCTTGGTTGCCTCTTTCGAAGCATACTTTATTGTGTCGGACACATCTAAGTCCGGCAAGAAACCTGAACTTGAAATTTTAGTAGCCTGTATAGGTTTTGTTTTTTCCTTAAGCTGGTACCTGGTCAACCGTGGTAGTAAATACTGGCAAACGAGCTGGGAAAAAATTATTGACGCATTTGAAGAAAAATTAAAGACACCACTTTATAGTCTTAATCTTGTTTGCAACCGGAAAAACCTATCATCTTTTTTCCCGCTATCCCTATTCGGTATCCAGGATAAATATTATTGTCAGCCTTTTCATTTGTTTTATCTGGATTTCACTGATCTTCTTTTTCTTTACGAAAGAACCAAATAAGATCGAGTTTAACCGTGCCGCTGATATTCAGGTTTTGGTTATTACATGTTTGACTATAATAGCGACGATGCTTTTATTAACTAAAAGCAGATCAAGCAGAATGGAACATATTCATTGGAAAAGCGCAGGGTGGAATATAGCGCAAGTCAATGACGATAAAAGACATTCAGTAAGACTATACAAAAACTCTTTTTGGGTTATTTCCGAAAAGACTTTATCTTAGAAACAGTTAAGCACCATCTGTCCATCTTTCACCCTATCAATTCTCCACTGGTTAAGTAGCATTTTTTAATTTTTGTTTTGGTTTAAGCTCAGATAGATCTTGCCTGGAAAGAAGTTTCAGGAAGAGTCGCCTTTTACTATCCAACAGGATATGCTTTCCTATGTGTCCTAAGGGTTCGAAATTTCATTAAAGATACCCATACATGAAATTGAAAATCCTTTTTACAGAAAGTGAAGCAAAAGATAAATACTGAGTATGAGGTTATATGAAGAGTACTTAATAGAACCAAACCTTAATTTCTTATCCTTTACACCACCTTATGCTATCGCAATTTATAGTTAATGGTTTTATTACCGGGCTATTGTATTCCTTAATTGCATTGGCATTTGGCATTACGTATAATGCAAGCCGGGTTTTTCATCTTGCCTATGCCGCCGTTATTGTTTTTGCATCCTATTTTTTGATTTTTTTCTTACGGAAGGGACTGCCCGATACGGTGGCTATACCACTGGCTCTGCTGGTAACCGGCTTATTAAATATGGGAATTGAATTACTCCTTTACCGGCCAATGGCAAAAAGACGGCGCTCGGCTAATAGTATTTTAGTGGCCTCTATTGGTGTATTCATTGTATTGACAAACCTTGTTTCTCTTTTATTTGGCAATGAAACACAAAGATTAAATGCTGGCTCGGGGAGCAGTTGGCAATTTGGAGCCATCATTATCACAAAAATGCAATCCTGGCAATTTTTTACTTGCTTGTCGCTGATCATCGTTTCATTCATGGTTTTTTATAAAACCAGGGCCGGGCTGTTAGTAAGGGCAATAAGCAGCGACGCCGAGCTTTTTATTGTATTCGGAAAAAATTCTTACAGGATCCGCAGCATTTTATTTTTCATATCTGGGGTACTGGCAGGGATCGTGGCATTTTTGATTTCTTATGATGTAGGCTTTGATCCTTATTATGGCATGCCATTATTGCTCAATGGCATGGTGGCCATGATAGCAGGCGGTATCGGCAGTTATGCCGGTTCAGTTGCCGGAGGTGTCTTGTTGGGACTACTGCAGAGTTTTTCTGTTTACTACTTTGAAGCACGATGGGAAACAGCGCTGACATTTTCAATTCTTTTTATTGTATTACTGCTCAGGCCGCAGGGATTATTCGGGCTGAAAGAAAGAACTATATAGATGGAGTATCTGATGCACATAACTGTTATGATAGGTATCTATGCCATAATTTGTATGGCAGCGAACCTGCTTACAGGACTTACCAATCACCTCTCTCTTGGCTTTGCAGCTTTTTATGGGATCGGCGCTTATATCACTGCTTTGTGTGTGCTTTATTTAGGTTGGTCAGTGCTACCCTCCTTACTCCTTATCATGTTAGTAAATGGGATACTTGCCCTGGGTGTTGCTTTACCTTCCTTGCGACTGAAGGGCGACTATTTTATTCTTGCTACGTTAGGCTTCCAGCTTATCGTGTATACTTTACTTTATAACTGGACAGGATTAACAAAAGGGCCCTTTGGAATAGGAGGCATTAATAACCCGGTTATAATAGGGAATGTGCATTTGAGCGGTATTAATTCGTTCCTGCTTTTTACGCTTGTAGTATGTGTATTGACCGGTCTAATATTTTTTAAACTTATTGCTTCCCCTTTCGGAAGGGTGCTGAAAGGGATCAGGGATGATGAAGTAGCCTTATTGTCAATTGGCCGGAATGTTTCTTATTACAAAGTGCTTGCTTTTGTGATCAGTGCTGCCTTTACCGGTATTGGTGGATATATCTATGCCACGTATATCAGTTACATCGATCCCACTTCATTTACACTTGATGAAAGTATTTTCATTCTGAGTGCGCTGCTGATCGGCGGAACCGGTAACCTGGAAGGCCCTCTCATGGGAGCAATATTTATCGTGTTGCTGCCCGAACTGCTTCGCTTTGTGGGATTGCCGGATAGTGTGGCTGCTCCCTTAAGACAGATATTTTATGGTGCTATGTTGATCCTGATAATTTTTTATCGCAAACAAGGTATAGCCGGAGAAAATAAATCTTTATGAGCATGGATAATATTCTTGAGATACGTGATATCCATAAGTCGTTTGCAAGCACGTTTACCGGCTTTACCGGGAAAACAGAAAAAGAATATGCCGAGGTACTGAAAGGTATCACGCTGCAGTTGGCAAGAGGTTCTGTTTCGGCCTTGATTGGTGGCAATGGCAGTGGGAAAAGCACTTTGTTTAATATCATCAGCGGGCTTCTGCCTCCCGACAAAGGACAGGTTATATATAATATGGATGAAACTAAATATGATCTTATCAATCAGCCTTCATACAGGCAGGCGGGCTTGGGTATTGCGCGCCTGTTCCAGGGAGCTAACATTTTTGATCATCTCAGCGTTCTTGACAATCTCTTTATTGCTGATAATGACCGCTGCGGTGAACAACCCTGGCACTTATTTACAAAGCCGCGAAAAGTAAAAGCGGCTGAGCAATACAGGATGAAGGAAGCTGAACATATATTAAGCCGATTGCTTGGCAGCAATAATCCGTTATGGGAAAAAAGACACGATCCGGCAGGTTCGCTTTCAATAGGACAGCAGCGGCTCCTGGCATTTGCACGCTTGTTTATGAATGAAAAGGCACAGTTGTATTTATTAGATGAGCCCTGTGCAGGAGTGAATGAACAGGCCAGGGAAACAATCGCTGCAATGATCCGCCAGTTGCAGCAGGAAAAAAAAACAGTATTGCTGATCGAGCATAATATGGATTTTGCTCTTGACGTCGCTGGAGATGGTTATTATCTGGAAGAAGGCAGGGTAGTACTGCATGATAAAATGAACAGTTTAATGCGTCACCCGCAGGTGATGGAAAACTACTTGGGTCAACATGCTTGAAATTAAAAATTTATCCGCTGGTTACAAACCCGCCGTTCCGGCATTCCGGGATTTTTCCCTGCGTGTGCAACCGGGCGAACGGATAGGTATCACCGGCCAAAACGGGTCCGGGAAAAGCACATTGGCAAAAGCAATAATGGGGCTTACGCCCTGGGCAAGCGGGGAATTATTTTTTGAAGGAAATAACCTGCTGAAGTTGCCGCCACACCGGCGTAATAAATTGGGAATTGCTTTTTTTATGCAGGGTGGCAGGGTATACAGGCAGCTTACGGTAGCAGAGAATCTCCGGATGGCAAATAGTTGTGGTAAGAAGCTTAATCATGAAAGAGAATTACAAAATTTAAGCGTTACGGGAGTATCGTTCTTTAGCAATGCAGGGAGAATGGCGTTGCCGGCGGGCAACTTAAGCGGAGGTGAGCGCCATATCCTCGCTTTTATAATGACCATACTTGCCTGCCCTGGCATGAAATTGCTGATTGCCGATGAACCAAGCGCAGGTATTTCACATAAGATACAAAATAACTTGTTGCAGGAACTTGATGCACTTCTGTCTGAAAAAAGCATAAGCCTGGTACTTATAGAGCAAAATATTACTTTCTTAAATAGGTTGACAACTTTATCAATAAAAATAAAATAGCATAATATGAAAAATAAACTTTTCTGGGTAATTGCAGTTGTATTAATTGCAGCTGTTGTTGTAATAGTCCTGACAAAAGGAAACAAAAAGAAAGACAGTGAAACAGTAAGGATTGCTGTCAACGTTCCCTTAACCGGTCCCATTGCTGCATGGAGTGGGCAGTTTCATAATGGATTTACAATGGGTATAGAAGATGCCTGTAAAAAATATGATATTGATCCCAAAAAATTTATCGTCGATTACCAGGATAATCAGGGAAATCCGGGGAAATCGGTTATGGCCTTTCAAAAACAAAAGCTTGAAGGTTTTGATATTCTTGTTTCTGTTTCCACGATTCCTGTTAACGCCTATGGTGAGGATGCCGATAAACTGAATAAACCTCATTTCATTGCGGCCTTTGATCCGTTTATTACCAAAGTAAACGCTAACAGGTTCCGTTTAATGGCAAACAGTAAAATTGAGGCCCCGTTATTTGTCGATTATGCAATGAAGCGTAATGCCAAAAAAGTATTCATCATTCAATTGAATTTGAGTTATGCAGAGGATGAATTTGGAAAAATAGTCCAGCCCGGACTCGAATCAAAAGGAATTACGGTGAAGAGAGAATTATATGATATCGCTGTCCGGGATTTTAAAAATATCATTTCAAAAGTAAGGGAATACAAACCTGACCTGATATATATCTGTGGATACTCTTTCCATATCCAGCCGTTGGTAAAAGATCTTCGGGCTGCCAACCTAGTCAATAATGGCAATGTCCTTTCGGTTATGGATTTTGTCGATCTGCTATATAGTGACACTCCTGCTGATGAATTGCAGGGTGTTTCTTTTGTATGTCCCGACTTTGATATTCCAGGCAAAGTAAAAACCGAAGTAAACTGGAGAGACGCTTATTTGAAGAGGTTCAATACGAAACCAACCTATGTTCCGGCTTACGCTTATGATAATGCTACACTGATAGTAAAGTCATATGCTGAAAATAAAGGCAAGGTAAATACTGAAAGCCTCATGAAGGCACTCCTGTTGATGGTATCAACGGCAATGTTAAGCTCGATACCGACAGGGATATCATTGCCACATTAACAATCGCAAGACTTGATTCAGCCGGGAAAGTGAAAGAGTATAATTAATTATAAAACCATATTACTGCAATGTCTGAGAAAATCAAATCCATACAACACGAGTCCTGATATGCAACAAACAGATGCCGGCTCTTGAGGAATTTAGTATCTGGAGAGAGGCAGAGGACAACAAGCAGAGAAAAAATGTTACTGAATGGTACATGGACCTTATTCAACGCTCTGAAATAAAAGATAGCTTTTGCTATTTAGATTTGACGTTTGAGTTGCCCGATAAAGGAGCGATCACAATTACTTTTACATCTTCTAATTCCGGAAACGGATATAAAGAACTGCTTGAAAATTATATTGAACACCGTCATACCATATATCGTCATCCGAGTTTTTGTAAGGGCTATCTTGCGGAAGAATCAGACTTGCCTGAAGGAAGAATTTTTTGATGATCAGACTGGAGCAATCAGGAGAAGAACCTGCGCCAGATCATCCTCAGGGACAAATAGTGTTTTCAAACATTAATCTGGAAAATTCCTATAGGGCGTGGGGAGACAAAGAATGGGAAAGTTTTAATGAATCCAGCATTAAGGAACATGTTAATGAGTGGATTAATCTTCATGAGGTCAGGAGAAAGTCAATCAGGAGTTTAACAGGTAAAGAAATTGCATGGGTCCTGGTTATTCCTGTCGGCATTCTGGATAATACAGATAAATTCAAGCTTATCGGAGGACTATATCTTGGATTAGATGAGGCTCTGATAAAACCAGCATACTAAGTTTTGTACGATCGATCTTATTGCCATTAATTACTAACTATCAGCGTTACGAAACCAAGCGGGCCATAAGAATGCAATCAAGTCTGCCAAAGCGGCTATTATCGCCCGGAATATGAGTCATAATCTGGGAAGCCATGTGTTGTATTATTTACGGCAATACCTGAGCGGTGACATTACCCAGTTTAATGAAATTTTAGAGAACATTGTCATTAAGGAAAATGAAAGAGGAGAATTAAGCATTTTATATAAGAAAGAAATTACCAGTGGAAAATAGTTTTGAGCCCTATTATTGATAAAAGGTTTGAAGTACCATTCCTAAGAGGTCTTGGTTCCTTTCTTACTTACTTGCAGGAACGTCAGGATTTCATTGCCTCTGTTGCTACCGACTCCATACCATCCTACACTACAGTAAATTTCGAAAAATTTTGTTATTGATAATTTATTGAAAGATAAAAAAGCGATTCGCCATGGTAAGGAAAGCCGGAAAAGAAAAAAATAACTTCTCGACTTTATTGCAAAATCCGAAAATACCGTTGTAGAGATCACGTTTAATGGACATTCCCTGAATAATACCATTCCTTTATCAAAAGAAAACGATGCGACGGACCTTTATTCCTTCATGGTCGATCTTCCTGGTGGCGTACTTGGCCGACAGGCAATTTATTCAATACTTGAAAACCTTATTCGGAATGCAGCCAAACATGGCTTTAAAAATGAAGAAACAGATAAGGAATTGAAAATTGATATTTCGATCGAAGTATCTAAAGAATATCCTGATTACTTTACTGTTAGAGTGACGGACAACATTCCGTTGGAACCGAATAATCATGTTGATGAACTGTTGCAAGGATATCTCACCGAAGATCTAATAGAGCCACTCACATAAACTCATCGATGACCACAAAGGGCTTAAAGAAATACTGATCTCCGCATTATGGCTTTGCGGAGCAAATGTGGCAGATATCAATAATGCTGATAGAAAGAAATATATCGAGGTAAGAAAAAGCAAAACAGGTTGTTTGCAGTATGTCTTTTATCTGTATCGTGCTAAATCATTAATGATTGTTTATGATGAAAACAGGCGGTCAAATCAGTCAAAGATTACACTTGTATCGATTATGACACGTATTGGCTAAACAAAGACAAGTGCAAACGGTATAATCTAGTCGTTGACTGCACAAGTGATTCAAAACTCGATAGAGAAAAAGAAGGATTTAGGAGGTATTTAAAGGACATAATAAACCCTGCAAAGACCGCAGATAAAAAAACTTATCTCGAATACTTCAAACGGTTTCTCGCTGAATCATTTGGCGAAGAAGTATAGACAATAAGAAGTTTTTATTCTTTATTGATGAAAGGCAATTGCCCAGTACTCCTGCCATCAGTGTTATTCAGGATGATGATCTTAGAGCGTTATTCCACGATGTTGACGGCTATATTAATCTGTCGTCTAAAATTTACGCCGACAATTCAACACCCAAAAGAAAGATCGCATTCCGAAGACATTTCCAAGATATCCCGGACGAATTTTTTGTTCCAAGATTTGATATTTATAAGGCACCTCACAATACATGCAAAAAACTTGAAGAGTCGAAAGAACGCTACATTAGCCTTGAGTCAGTTACCGGAAATAATTCATCGTTCAGCATGATTACAAATGCTCCAATAGATGATCATTGGGTATTGCGTCAACTGGAAGCCGGCTATGCAAAAGTGCTCATTATAGACGAAAGATTATTCGACACTTTCAAAACAACTTCTACGAATATAAAGACGGAGATTGACCCGGCAAGTGTATCTGCAAATGCAGTTAAGCAAAAGTATGATTGCACAAATGCATTACTCATGAGTATGAAGAACGTAGAAATTGCTAACGTTACAGAAGGCATATTGACCAATATTTGAAGCATGAAAATCGGCTCCTATAAGGGAGAAACCCATGAATTTTCGATTGACAAAGGCACAAAATATCACTACATCAGTATTCACCAGGGAGTATTAGATAAGCTCTTTAATGTTTATGGTAAAGAATAAAAGAAAAAAAGGAGAAATTTTTCGAGTTGATACTCAATAATCTTAAAAAGATGGCATCTATAAAATGCCTCATTCACACCGGACGTGGTAAACCCAACTATATCGCTGGAAGGATGGCATATAGAAGCTTGTCTGACCTTGACAATGCCCTTAAAGAACCTAAAATCTATTTGCTTGATTACTTTAATTGCGCCACTTATGAATAAGCACTTTATTTTATCTGAGGATATCTTTAACAAAATAGTAAAAAAATTTTCCGCGCACAATAGTATTGATAAAAATGGAAATATTATTTGTGATGAAAATATCATTTGCCCTTACAAGCTGTCCGAAAGAACACCCATAAGAACGAAGTTTTTTGACTTCCATTTTTCGGACCACGGGGGAACACTGGGAAAAAAAAGAAGAGTGTGACGCATGTGAATTCTTTTTCTTGTTGCACACAAGTGATGAACACCTGGTCTCCAATGCGCCCCAGTCGCATTTCGAAATAGAAGAGGATATTCGAAACAAATTCTGGATTGCCGAACAGGGACTGGAGATATTCAAAAAAAAGATGTCAGTTGTATTGTTTACACATGAAGAAAAAAGATGTACAGCATTCGCCTATTTCGAAAAAATATTAACTAATAGCAACAGTAGCGCACTTCATGAATTTATTTTCAAGCTTCAGGGGTTATTCGACTTTCATATTATTGAAAAGAGAGAGAGCAGCACAAAAGCGTTGTTGGTCGATTTAGGGTATTAGGTCGAATTCATACCGAAGGCGTTTTCAAAAAAATTAAATGATAAATATTTGAACCCATGTTAAAGAGAAGTTCTTGGTACGTAAGCCCCAAAAGGGCTAAAATCCTGGGATGATAAATTTGAGCCTTTGAAAAGATTTAGAAAAAAACTCAAATCTTTTTTCTCAGAATATATTGATGCTGATGAGAAATATCCTGTGAGGATCGTATGGGTTGACGAAACAATCTTGATGTCTGATGAAATTATTTACTCGAGTCTAAGTGGGCTTGACGAGAACCAAACTTTATACCTTCTATTATAATCGCAAAGCCGTTGATTTTCGACACGGCTAATAATATAGGGACAATCAATGAAAAGAAAATTAAGCAGTTTGATAATAATATCTATACTTTTTATTGCCGGATCGAGAAATGGGACTTATTTAAAGAGATTTTAACGAAGACTTTGACGAAGATAAGACAGCACTATCAACTCGGATTGTACGAATCACAAGTGACAAATGAATTTTATGAATTCTACTGCCGGATGATCGCCATTAATAGCCTGACTGGTGGACACAGTAGCGCCGTTATTCCGTTTGTATTCACCAGCGAACAAGAAATGGATTTCAAAGTCCTTCAATATGTTGAAGAGTTAAAAAAATATTCGAGTAAACGAGGTCCCCTTACCCTAAATCTATTGATGGTTGGCGTATGCCCTCAAACCATTAACACCGGTAGGCAAAAGTTCAAATCGTCTGAAAAATAAAAAGCAAATCCTTGAAACAGTTTGGAAAAAATTTACAGATAATACTAAAATTCAAATAACTGTCAATGTTCAAGTTCTCGTCACACCTGATATTGATGGTTTGAATAAAATACAAGCGAAAGACACACCCGATATAATTTTATTGGACTACAATTTTAATAATAATCAAAAGTCTGGTGTGGATTTTATGAAAGCGCTGACCGAAACAGAATCAAAAAGATTCGGTCCTTTTAATAAATTCTGGATACTTCCTATTACTTCTTTTTCAAGTTCATTTATCGACGAATTGCAAAATCGGGGTCTTGGTTTTATCCATAAATATTACGAATTATCGAGAGGTGCTGACTTTATCAATACACCGAGCCTCTTCTTGTTCTACTTGATGCAGATGATTTGGCAAATACTGAATAAGGTTGACTTGCTAGACGTAAAAAAGGAAATCGAAGACATATCGAAAAAACTCGATTTATATGCTGACTGGAAAGCGCTTAAGCAGGCCGAAAGTATTTTCGAAAAAGACTATCTAAGATTTGTAAATAGTGCCCGGTATATCGAAGCTGTCCGGACAGCCGACACGGGAATTTTGAAAAATGCAAAAACAAACATTGAAAACGAACTTGCATTCATCAAACAATTCAACATCTGCAAAGAACTGCTTTTCAATCTTACAGCAAAAAATTATGAGGGCAACGAGGATATTATCATTCTTGGAAATCAACTAAGAGAAACGATAAACCAAACACCACATGCCTCACAATCCTGATACACAAAAACGCTTCATTTGCAGGCTGATTGATACGAGGCTCGATACTACAATATACGAGTACTCCATCGCGGGGGAATCAAAAAGTAGGATACTTGTCCTCTTTGAAAAATATGATATTAGCATTAAAAAGATCACCGACCAAACTAGCCAAAAACCCGAGAAGCCCGACGAACTAAAAGATTTTCTGATCATCCCGCTAAATACAAATTATACCTCTTTTGCAAATATTGAAAACCAACTATGCAGGAAGAAGAATGATCCGGTCGGAACGCAAACCACCTATGAAGATTTCCTTCGCTGTTTTATCATTGACCTCTATATCAACAACGTTTTTCGCAGTTGCGGCGATGTATTATCAATAAAGGCGGCCTTGGAATACGTCCCGTTAATAAATGGTATTATTTATAGCGTGCTGTATGATTATCACAATGAAAACCTGGAGGGTTGGCCGCTAAGCGTGGAAAAAAACAGCCATCAATTCGAGGATGTTTACCTCAACTATAGCAGGTTCCTCGCAAATCCTGAAAATGAAAGATTGTTCTTACAAAACGGGTGGTTTGCAGAAGGCGAGAGCCACAAAAGAAAAAGCGATCTGGATACACATATTTTTCGTGTAGAAAAAAAGTATTTAGATTATGTGACCAAAAATAAAAAGAACTCGGGTGAAAAAAAGTTATTAAATACCCGCAATATTTTAAAGCGATATGGCGTGCTTGATGTTTTACGTTTGACAGTATCGAAAGGGATAGCCATTGCTTTTCTCTTCGCTGCTGCCTCGGTTGTCTTTTTTATTTTGTTCGACATAGTGCATTATAACTACCACCAACCGGATCATATGGAGAGATTGAACGGATTTTGGTGCCGTTTTGCTGAATATGGATTATTCGGGTCGGTTCTTTTCTTCTCCCTTGTTTCACTAATTGTGCTGGCCCAACTGATATGGAAATTTCGTTTCAAAATCATTCCGGCTATATTTCTTCCGCGGCTCGTTATTGCAATTATATCTGGTTGGGTCCTTTTTTTAACCGGGGAAGAACTAATGAAGATCGATCTTGATATAAGCGGACGAGTACTTTTCTGGCTATTTACTGGTGTAACATCGATAACTGTTATTTTCATGGCCTTTGAAACAAACAATTTTGCTCCGGCAATGGGATGGAAGAAAGTATTTGGCAGGTCCCTGTTGGTTTGCGCCATTGGCTTTATCGTTTCTTATGCATTTGGTTTCTGGATAATGTCATATGTAACGAAACAATTCATGTCAATCGATAACTATCTTACCAACCAGACTGAAATAAAACAAAAGTTTGATAACAGGATATTTTATGTAGATACGTTTGTAATAGCGCTTAATAATAAACCAACCGTCGAGAAAAGAAATTACTTTGCAGGTTTTGAACTTAAAGAAGATAGCGTGTTAATTGTTGATTCTGCAAGCCGCATGAAGTTAGATCAAATGGCAAAATCAGTTGCAGATACGGCCGTAGATCTAAACAGAACAATTGCCGAGTTTAGTAATTTAGCATATACAAGCTATATTTCTAAAAGTGGGGAAGATCTTTTTTGGAAGCAATTAACATCGTTCCCTCAATTCCGGGCAAATAAAACAAAGTATTATGCCCGCACTTATTCCTGGCCGGTGGTAGGAACAGTCACTACCTTCCCGAATATGCTGCTGGCAAGGGCCCTGCTCGCTCTATTTATCGGAATTTTCTTTCAACTCATTATCCAGGACAAATCAATTACCGAACCGATTTAATATTGATTAAGAGGGGCACAATAGTGTTCTTCTAACTTGTAAAGTTTTCTTAGGACGATACAATCTATAAGCTGTTCATGTGAAGTTCTCCCAGGACTATCATAAACAGCGTAAAACAAAAGTAGGACTGACTTAAACTACTGTAAAATAAAGCCGGATTATCTTCTAACCTGTAAAGTTTTCTTAGGTCCCTCTCTCCCAACCCCCTCACCCTCAATAAAACTTGTGCCCGTTTGTTCCCATTCGTTCCCATTCGTGTCCATTTGGTGCCATCTGGTGCCCGAATGTGCCCGTTTGTTCCCGTTTGTGCCCAAACAGGGAAACCTCGCTTTGCCGCCATCATAGCTTCGATTTCATAAAACAAACAACATGAAAAAGGAGATCCATACAACGATAAAGCAGAACAGGATCGTGAGCGAAATACAAAACGCTCACCGGTCAGTGAGCGAAATCAAAAATGCTCACAAAACCGTGAACAGGATCTCCGGGATGATCCGACAGGCAAAAATATCAGTGGACCTATTAAAAATCTATGTCATGAAAATAAGAAAGGCTAATACAACAGGCACTGCCGTTACCCGGCAAATGCTCGGACTCAGCCAGCAACAGATGGCGGAACTATTGGGTGTTTCCAAATCAACCATCGGCATGGTCGAGACCGGCCAGCGCAAACTGCCCGTTGCCGCCCTGCTAAAGGTGGCCGACCTGGAAGTAAAATTGGCGGCGGCACAAAAACAACAGGAATTACTTCGAAGCGAGATAAAGGATCCAACTATTTATTCATCATTAAAAACAGGTATTATGAACTACACAGTTTCATTGATCATGACCGTGCCTGATTGCCAGGCACTGATCAACATTGCCACCACGGAAAAAGACACGCTGGCTTATCGCAAACTGGGATTGGAAAGACAACGCATGTCGGCTACCATCACTTCCCAGGAGATCGAAAGCAGCCTGCTGGCAGTCACAACTGAATTGCAGGCCCTGCAATCGGTTTACAATAGCCTGCCGGAAGGACCGGCGAAGGTGGACACTTTCAATAACATCAAAAGGAACGAGTACAAAAAATTCCTGCTCGAACAACGTAAGGAGAATTATGGTGTGCTCGCCCTCTTGCAGAAAGAGTATGATATCGCCAGTATCGATCGCAGCATTGTTGAAACGGACGATTTCATTGGGCAGCTGAGGGCACGGATGGATGAGATCAATTAAGAGCTGTTAGCTATTAGCCATTAGCTGTGAGCTCAACTCCGGCATTGCGGGACGACATGTAAGCCCGGAGGCTTTAAACCATCAGACCTCACCCCAATGCAGAACCTGTAATGCGGAGTCGCTGCTTCCTCTCTCCATGTGGAGAGGGGTGACGGAAACCCTGCTTATCAAACTATAATTTGGGGTGAGGTCTTTAAAAAAAAATCATGAACAACCATATAACAGACACGCATACACGAACCGGAACGATCGGCGGATTGCTCTCCGTATTTCTTTTTACCGGCCACCAGGTATTAACTACAACTATCACCGCTGCTACCGGGGCTATCGTCAGCTTCGGAGTTTCGATGCTATGCAAATACCTCCTGAAGCAATGGAGCAAAAGACATAGGCGGAAGAAGAGTGTCAGGTCACGCGATAGCTACCGGGGTTGAAGTTTCGGCTTCAATATTTCACGCAGCGCTGCCGGAAAAAAATAAATTTATAGCTGCAGTCAAAGCCTGCACAACTACATATGGATCAAAAAGTTAAAAAGCCAAGTAACATGAAATATATGTTCCCGAGGCCATTATATAGGTGTTTTACACAGAAAAAATGTTTAAATCACCAATGATTTTTATTAGCTTTATTCAAACCTTATAGTATGAGAAATATTTTATCCCGCAAAACATTATCGCAGGTTGCCATCACCCTGCTTGTCATTATCTTTCTATTTTATACTCCCGGCAATAGCTGGAAAAAAAACCGGGTTAATATCTCTATCGGTACACAATGGTCTGCTGCAAATGATCAGCCTGCTATTATTATCGAAGGCTTCGTTGCGAAACCCGGTACAGCCCTGGCAAAGAACAAAGAATTTTTTGTTCCGGTAAGCCAGGGAGGATTTCAATGGCTGCAGGCTCTTATGTATGTTTTACTGACCGGAACTTTTATAGTTGCCATATGGCTGTTCATACGTTTACCCTACCGCGTACTATATAATATCGCTAAAGGAAACCCTTTTGTGGAAACGAATACAAAGGATCTGCGCCGGATAGGATGGGGAACTATTATAACAGGCATCTTCATAGTGACCTCACCACTGCTGGCCCGGCTGATCCTGTCTTCATCGATCCCGGAAAATGTATATTATCCTTTCTCGAAATGCTTATACGATTCACGTTGGTGGTTATTTGCAGGCGTAGTGCTACTGCTGGTGGCCAAGGCCTTTAAGCAAGGATACGATCTTCATAAGTTTGACAAAGTAAATATTTAACTATATATAATATGCCTGTAATAGTAACCCTGAACGTGATGCTGGCCAAACGCAACATGAGACTTTCTGATCTGAGTGCCAGGATAGGGAAAGATGTTTCGAATGTCAGTATTTTAAATACCAACAGCGCAAAAGGAGTACGGTTTGGAACACTATCCGATATCTGCCGCGAACTGGAATGCCAGCCCGCTGATCTTATGGAATATGTGGATGACAAAGAGTACAAGAAAAGAATGGGTATTAGCTGGAAAGAATTCATGGAGCGGGACTGATCCCGCATAGGCGGGACTTCGCTACGCAAGAGAAGAATTGGGAATTAGGAATTGAAACGACCCATTCACGATTGACGATTCACCATTGACGTTATGAACACTGCTATCAACCATATCAAAGCCTGTACTTTTAAAGAGCTAACGAGCCTCTATGGCGTGAGCCCGAAAACGATGCGCAAATGGTTACAGCCTCACCTGGAATCTATTGGCAAAAAAATAAGTATTTATTATACGGTCAAACAAGTGAAGATCATTTTTGAAAAGCTGGGAGAACCGTGAGAGAGATAAGGCAGAATACATGGCACACGGATGACGCGGATGAGACGGATTTTCGCGGATAAATTGTATTCTATTCATTGCTTGCTGTACCGTGTTTGCTTTATCGAAATATCATCAGCAGTAAAAAATCTGTGTAAATCTGTCTCATCCGCGTCATCCGTGTGCCATTCCCTAACTAAGTTTTAACAGCCCTCTTTTATGCCGAAAAAAAAGAGCGTATCTTAATAATATCAAAACATCATACAATGAAAAGATCATTACTCCTTTTATTTGCCCTGATCGTATTATCATCGGTCGTGCAGGCACAAAAAGTTTACTCCGTAGATTACAGCAGCCAGGCCGATGTAAAAGTATATGTCGTAAAATACGAGAGCCAGGCAGACCTGAAAGTGTATAAAGTAAAATATGAAAGCCAGGCCGGTGAAAATGACGGCAAATGGTTTTTTTCCGAATACAGCAGCCATGCAAAAAAGAAAATATATTTCGTGGAATACGAAAGCCAGGCGGATCTGAAAATATTCTTTGTCGGGTATGAGAGCCAGGCAGGCTGGCGCAATAATGCAAAGAAACCACTAATGTATTGAACTGTTTGAAATGTTTAAGAGGTTCAAAAGGTTTAAAACGTTTTGAACCTCTTAAACCTCTTGAACCTTTTAAACCTTAATTAAACTTCTCCCCAATATATTCCACCAGCCTTTCATCACTCATTTTATTGGAAGTGCTTTCTTTTGTAAGGGTATCTTTAAACTGCGGAGTGTCTGACATATAATGCATCAGCTGTTCCTGCGAAGTGCCGGTGCCGGTAAGATGAACTTCTTCTGCATTGCGCATGTAGAATAGTATCTCTTTAAAAAAACGGTGCCGTAATGTCACTTCATCATGGTGCTGGTTTTTTTCACTGGTATTATGTTCGGCGCCGGCATTGCCCGCTGTACCGAGTACTGTAAAAACGGCGCTGTCCGCATCGGCCCTTCCTACTATGATAGCATGATGCGTATCCATCCATACCCCAAATTGCTTTTTGATCTTTTGCGTCATAAATGTATTTGCCCCGTAGCAGCTAAAACCGGGCCCCGATTAGCGCCGATACTGGCACGATATTCTGGTAACTCTATACCTCTTTGAACAAAAGGAATTATCCACAATTTGATACTCGTCTCTAAAAACTACAGATTTTATGCAGAATCATTTCTGTTGGCAAAGTCTGTCCATCCCATATTTTAGCCTTTGGGGGTGGGTACATTAATCGTTCTAACGGGTGAGAGGTTGTCCATTTCAATGTTTTCATTTCCTTATCTACAAATTGAAGTTTAATGCGAAAATCCCTATCCCTGGTAATATCATGAAACCTTATTGCTATTTTATCAAAATCTAAAAAAACCCCAAAAATACTCACCTCTTTTCTTGAATTCTCCCTCGATTTGGAAAGAGTATTTTCAATTAAAGAGTCTTTCTGGGAGTAAGAGTGCCAGCCATAGATTATATATTTAAACAACACCTCGTCTTTAACCTTTGAATAAATCGTTGTATCAGTACATTCCATTCTGATTGTAAAAGTATCTGATTCAGAACTTACCCATTGCCAGTACCCATTTAGATTTTTGCTAATGGGGACTTTTAAATTATCGTTTTGTGCTTCTGCCGGAACAGAAACAAAATAACCAATAAATAATATTAATAAGACCCGTCTCATGAAGGACATAGTTTTATCGTAACATAGTTTGTTGCTGGAACATATTCAAGGGGAAGCCAATAATCAAAAAAGCCTGCCTGCGGGTGGTTCTTTAATAATTTAAGGCCCGTATTCATGCCCTCAAATAATTTAGTAAGTCCAATTTCGCCCTCAAGAGCACTCATGCCTTCGTACATCCCGTATGAGCTATATGTTGACCCGTCAAACATGAGAAAGGCAAGCTGATCGTCTAAATGAGTATCACCAAAAGCCATAAAAGCAGCTGAGTCTTCAAGTGCTATCGCATATGTTCCTTGAGGCGTAGTTATAACAAATGAAAACCCAGGTGCGGCGTGGCTATCTTTATACAAATTGTACAGAAATTTTAAATCCGAGGCTGAAAATGTCGAATACGAATTCGTTCCAAAATGACTATGCATCACAGAAAAAAGTTGCACGCCCGGATTAGGATTAAACCCTGGTAATTCATGTACATCAGGTATTCCCGAAATGAATTGCCATGCGGCAACTCCGTTGTCAAGACCTTGCACATACATATTCTCTTGATTTTGAACATTCATTACTGAGTCCAATTCGAATAATCGAGAACGTAAATTCCAATTACTATCTAGCCTTGTTGCTTTATCACAAGGGTCTTCATTTGCTACCGGCTCATTGTTTTCACCACCGCCTCCACCACCTTCTTCACCACCTCCGCCATAGGGTTCTGCACACTCAGAGTATAGAAAAATTTCACTAACTAATACTCCATCGTAAAAGGTTTGTAAATACCAGTCAACGCAATCTTCTGTCTGCATTCCCCGGCTTCCGGTATTTCCTCTTTTAAGTTTTTTAAATGCAGAGACTTGGCCATTTGAAAAGTCGACTCCATATATCAGTCTCCCACTTATATATTTTTTAGATAGGGAACCACTATATCCGGCATAGGCGGTAGTGTTGTTGTCAATCAAGTCAGCAATGAATTGATTTATGTTGGATGTATTGTTTGGTTCAACCACATCGACAGTACTTATTTGAACAATAGCACCGCTTGTATTTTCCTCAACGCATAATATCGAATAAACATTATCCTCAATTCTCGCAGAATGACTCGTTTCGTTTTGAAGCGTAAAAAAAATACGTTTTGCTCCTCTACGTAATGTTTCATAATGTTCGCTCCATGTAATTCTTCCTTTTATTGTTTCGATTTTCTTTTTATAAGTATCGCTTACCCTCTTTTGCTTATTGTTGAGATAACTAAGAACTTTTTCTTTAAGCGGGTTGGATGAAGAATTTAAATCGCTTTTATCTATTTTTCGACATGAGCCAAAAATTACTATTAGCAGTAAAAGGCTAATGAGGTGGGTAATTTTCACTGAAAAAGGTTTAAATGATGGATTGAGGTTTCTATTTCAAAAATATGTCTTCCGACTCATTGACAAAGTTTTAACTAAAATTGGTAACAACTCTGGACAAGGCGTGTTATCTTATAGGTACAAAACGCAGCAGCTATGAACTTCGATGTAACCAATTTGAAACAAATTGATGACTAAAGATAAAACCTGCCGTCTGATCCTTTAAAAGTGTGCAATATGATTGCTGGAAGTTGGATGTTAGCAAGGGATAATTGCAGCAACCTTAAAAATAACGGAGACTAACGTTAAACAAAAAGAAGAAACGAGAAACAACTAAGGTGCCGGCCGACCGGCACCTTAGTTCTTTATTTAAACATTCTCTTCCATCTTATCCAGGCATTCATTCCATCCCTGAATACATTCATCGTACATTTCAGGAGGCGTACCCTCATGTCTTAATTTCAACTTCGTTGCGCCATCAGCTTCTTCCAATTCAAAAGTGATGAGTAACTCATCCGGCCATTTGCCCGGCATTCCCTGTTCGGAAGCATTGATAATATTTCCTTTTTCATCGGAGAAATGATCGGTCACCACCAGTTTTTTCTCCGGTATCAATTCCTTTACTTCACCGGTTGACCAATACTCTTTTCCATCCGGGCCACGCATACAATTCAAATACTTACCGCCTACTCTTGCTTCCATCGAACTGGAAGGACAGGTAAAGCCATTGGGTCCCCACCATTTTTTATATTCTTCCGCTTCCGTAAGGGCCCGCCATACTTTGCTCACCGGCAGGTCAATCACCCTGTGTATAAGAATATCCATGGCTGTGTTAGTGCCCTGCTTCATATCCTGTTTGTTTTTTTGTTGTTTCCATATCATTTATTTTTTATCGCAAAGGCAGAAAGTTTTAATACTTAAGTACGCAAAGATCTATCGAAACTTTGCGCCTTTGCGGTTACTTTCTTCTCTCCAAACACCATGCCCCTGGCTGAAATATGCATCCTTATTTTTCTGAACATGCAGTATTAAATGTGCTGGAGCTCTGTTTCTGCAGGCGACCCCAACCAGGAACCAGGAACGAGAAACAATTTAAATAACAAAGGCCCTCACTGGGCAGCGAGAGCCTTTGCAAACCAAAAACTAACAACTATTACACTGAATCTTTTGGATTCATTTTATCCTTCATCTTTCCCTCACCCGTGTTTATTTTCTTCTTCATTATTTTACCATTCTCGTCGATCAGTAATTTGCCGCTGCTGCCACTTCCATTATCGATCATAATTTCATAAGCCGTGCGGTTCTTATCATTTTCTTTTTTTACTGAGGTGATCGAATAACCGCTGTATTGATTTTTAATGACATCATTTACCGCTGCCGGTAAAGAAGTATGATCACTTACTGTGCTAACAGTTCCTACCCACATACCCTGGTCGTCATACCAGCTCATATAATCAGTCCCCTGCCAGTTATAATTTACAATATAGTCCGATGTATCAAATGCAGGCCAGCCTGCCAGTTCCCAATCTATATAATAAGGTTCAACAGGCCGGTAATAATTCCATTGTACATTGGTCGCTTCCGGATATTTTTCGCCAAAAGTTGTTTTGACCGGTGCCGGCACTTCAATAGTAACAACCGGGTTCATTGCTTCGTTGGTTGTTGTTGTAGTGTTGGTAGTAGTTGTATCCGTTGTGTTATCTCCTTCCGATTTGTTCTTGCACGAAGCGAGGACAAATAGTAATCCCATTGTCCATATCGTTATTCTCCCTTTCATACTCGTAGTTTTTGTTTAAAAATTAATTTTTTGCTGCCTGACCTGAGTAAGGAACAAATTATTATGCCAATGAAATTGTTATAAAAAATATCTTATAATTATTACTATGACATTGGACTGACAAGAGAGCTATAACGGCTTGTTAAACTGTTTTTTAAAAACAATAAAGGGCATGGTAAATGGTATTAAGGAGAAACAATTTTGTTGCTATGCACCTTAGAAAAATAATACTGGTATCGGGCATTTGCGCCACATTTTTAATGGCTTGTCAAAAATCATCTGTTGACAAGATTGCTGATGATCCACCGGATGATAATATCTGCGTACAAACAGCCGGCGCTAAAAGCGGTGATATTGTCGAAGGCCGTTATATCATTTCTTTTAATAATACAATTCAATCACGCAGCATGAATGCAGCCCGCATTCATGATATCAGCGCCGATGTACTGGAAAGGAACAATATCAGTCCTTCTTTATTAAAACAAAGTTTTGCCGGTGAGCCCGGAGGTTTTATTGCTGAATTGTCAGCGGCAGAAGCAGCAAAGATCAAAGCAGATCCTTCTGTTGCAATTGTCGAACAGGATCGTATTGTTTCATTAGCTACATGTTTTACTGTTGTGGAGCCAAGACTGATAACCTGGAATATCAACCGGGTGGGTTATGGCGATGGCCGGGGTAAAACAGCCTGGATCATTGATACCGGCATCGACTTCCAGCATCCCGATCTGAATGTTGATACAATAAGAAGCCGTTCTTTTCTTCCCGGTGTTCCTTCTGCCGATGATCAGAATGGTCATGGCACCCATGTCGGCGGTGTGATTGGTGCAAAGAATAATTCATTCGGCACTTTAGGTGTAGCCTCGGGAGCCAATCTTGTTTCACTTCGTGTATTGGATGGAAATGGGACCGGTTTGCTTTCTTATATCGTACAGGCCCTTGCTTATATTAATGTAAATGCAGCAGCGGGCGATGTGGTGAATATGAGTTTGGGTGATGATGATGGTATCTCTGCTTCACTCGATCAGCAGGTGATCAATACATCCAACCGCGGAATACTGATCGCTATTGCATCGGGCAATGATCATGATCTTGCTAATAAATATTCTCCGGGCAGGGCGAATGGCGCCAATATATTTACCGTGTCGGCAATAGACAGTCTTGATAATTTCGCCAGCTTTTCCAATTATGGAAATGATGTGATCGATTATGCAGTGCCCGGTGTAAGGATCTTATCTGCTTACCTGGATAACCGGTATGCATATATGAGTGGCACATCGATGGCGGCGCCGCATATGGCAGGATTGCTTTTATTAAAGGGAAGAAATATTGTTACGTCAGGTTTTGCAAAGAATGATCCGGATGGAACGGCGGACCCGATAGCGCATTTCTAAAATAATTTCTCGCGGCGGGCCCAACGGTGCAGCGACGCAACGTAAGAAGAATTTTATAAGCAACTGTATTTCGCTGCGGTGCCCCTCCTTTGCGATCGTTGCGTGAAATGATCAGAACTTAACTGCATTCGGTTTTCGTTCCATATAATTTACATAATCAAGAGAACCAAGACGGAAACGAAATGGAACAGGAGTGAGCTTATCTAATTGCCATTCTTTTTTACAGAAGAAACCAAGACGGTCAACATAATTAATATAATGATCGCCCAGAATATTAAAACGATAATAAGAAGGCTTTGGTTTGCTATTGCCACATCCCGGTAAGAGAGTGTACACCGGCGTATATATCTCAACTTTAGCGATCAATTTTTCAGTAATATCAATAACAGGTTTGTTCATCAGGTCAATGCTTCTTTTGATGATCTTCTTGTTTATTTCAGGTTGATCCGACAACTTTTCAGCTTTAATATGGGGCATTTGTTGCGCAAAAACTTCCCCACAAAAAATTAATAACAGGACAACAAGAAAAGAAGTAGGTCGTTGCAGCATGTATTTCCCGATTTGTATCTAAATTTACGGCATTATTTTTGAGGTTTGGCCAGATTTTTGAAAAATTATCGGCCGGCCTCCATCCATTGAGTTTCAAGTTTCATGTTTAAGGTTTCATCGTGCATTCACTCTCTTGAAGATATTTACGTAAAGCACGAAACCTGGGACTTGAAATCTGAAACCAGAAACAAAACTTATTCGAACCATGGCCCTTAGCCAAAGCTTACAACAGAAATTACTTCAAAAGCTATCGCCACAGCAGATTCAGCTCATGAAACTGCTGCAGGTACCTACGGCTAATCTTGAAACCCGGATCAAAGAAGAACTTGAAGAAAATCCCGCCCTCGAACTGGAAGATGAAAAACACGATGAAAATGCGGATGAACTGAAAGATGAATTCAGCGAGAATGGGGAAGAGGAATATGAAGAAAAAGACGGCAGCGAAGATGAATATGATAATATAGATGTGAGTGAATATGTACGGGAAGGAGATGATGAAGTGGGCGATTATAAACTCCGCGATGATAATTATCCCGAAGAAGATGAAGGCCGGCAACTCCCTTTTAAAACAGAGACCAGTTTTTATGAAATGCTGATCGACCAGCTCGGCCTGTTAAAACTCGGGGAAAAAGAACAAGCTATTGCAGAACAGATCGTCGGAAGTATTGATGAGGATGGTTACCTGCGCCGCGAAACAACCGCTATTGTTGATGATCTTGCTTTCCGCCAGAATATAAATGCCACTCCCGAAGAAGTTGAATTCATTATTAAAAGGATACAACAGTTTGACCCGCCCGGCGTGGCCGCCCGCGACCTGCAGGAATGTTTGCTGATCCAGTTGCTGCGAAATAAAGAAGAAGGCAAACAGGTGGACCTGGCCATCAAAGCTATTTCCAAATACTTCGATGAGTTTACCAAGAAACATTATGAAAAGATCCAGCGGGGATTGAATATCGACGATGACCAGTTGAAAGAAGTGATGCTGCAGATCATCAAGCTAAATCCAAAACCCGGTGGCAATGTAGGCGAGATCAATAAAGCGGAAAGCTATGTCGTGCCCGATTTCTTTATCATTAATAATGGCGGCAAACTTGAATTGACGCTGAACAGCCGCAATGCTCCCGAACTCCGCATCAGCGAAGGTTACAGGGATATGCTGAAAGAGTATGACCGGGGTTCAAAAAAAGACAAACGCCAGAAAGAAGCCGTCCTTTTTATCAAGCAAAAGATCGACGCAGCCAAATGGTTCATCGATGCTATCAAACAACGGCAACATACCCTTCTCAGCACCATGAATGCGATCATGGAGCATCAATATAATTTCTTCCTGACCGGCGATGAAACGGAACTGAGGCCGATGATCCTGAAAGATATTGCTGAAAAGACGGGGCTTGATATATCAACCGTCAGCCGGGTGGCCAACAGTAAGTTTGTACAGACGGAATTCGGTACGTACCGGTTGAAATTCTTCTTCAGTGAATCACTCAGCACAGACAGCGGCGAAGAGGTTTCCACACGGGAGGTTAAAAAGATACTCAGCGACCTGATCGAAGGCGAGGATAAAAAACATCCGCTGAGCGATGAACGCCTGACCGAATTGTTGCAGGAAAAAGGCTACAATATTGCCCGCCGGACGGTGGCCAAATACCGGGAACAACTCAATATACCGGTGGCGAGATTGCGGAAAGAACTTTAGCCTCCCCAAGCCCCTCCGAAGGAGGGGTTTCAGTGTCCTGTTATTTTAAAGTTTATAATTTTTATTAAGAAATCATGCATGGTGAAAAACGACATTTACAATGCAGGATTCCAGGAACCCTCCTTCGGAGGGCAGGGAGGCTTTCACAAAATATTTGTTTCTTACTATTGTAATTAATTAAAGCTTATTACTACTTTAGGCCACTAATATTCCCCACCCTGTTTTATGGTATTCGCAAGTTTGCTTTTCCTTTTCATTTTTCTGCCGCTAAATCTTATACTGTATTACAGTACGAAGAATCCAAAATACAGGAACTGGATACTGATCGTTTTTTCTTTGATGTTCTATGGATGGGGTGAACCGATCTGGATATCACTACTGATCTTATCATCATTATTCGATTGGGGCAATGCTTTATTCATTCAAAAACACCGCGGCACCAAATGGGCGAAGATCGGTGTGACAGTAACAGTCATTTTTAACCTGGCATTACTGGCAACATTTAAATACGATGTATTCCTTGTTAACCAGGTCAACTCATTATTAGGAACCCATTTTACAGCGCCGGGTTATGGATTGCCGATCGGTATTTCGTTTTATACGTTTCATACTATTTCTTATGTGGTGGATGTTTACCGCGGCGATATCAAGGCACAAAAGAATTTTCCCAACTTCTTAATGTATGTCTCGCTTTATTCATCATTGGTCGCAGGGCCGATCATTCGTTATGCGCATGTAGAGCATGAGATCAATAAACGTAATGAGAACCTTAAGGATTTTAGCATCGGCCTTTCACGTTTTTGTATCGGGTTATTCAAAAAGATCATCATTGCGAATATTGCGGCCGAAATAGTGGCTAAATACATGGGTGATAAGGATCACATTATTACGCTGGCAGATATTACAAATCTTTCAAGTCTCGAAGCATGGTTTGGGCTGATCATGTTTGCTGTCCAGATCTATTTTGATTTCTCGGCGTATTCAGATATGGCGATCGGGCTTGGACGAATGTTTGGTTTCCATTTCCGGGAAAATTTTAATTATCCTTATATATCAAGATCGATCAGTGAATTCTGGCGACGATGGCATATTTCATTGGGAAGTATTTTCAGGGATTATGTCTATATCCCATTGGGGGGAAATAAGAAAAGGGTTTATTTCAATCTCTTTGTAGTGTGGTTCCTGACGGGAATGTGGCATGGTGCCAGCTGGAATTTTATCTTTTGGGGATTGTATTTCTTTATTTTCATTGCACTGGAAAAAGCTTTTTTACAAAAGATATTGGACAAAGCACCGGCTTTCCTTTCTCATGTGTACGCACTGGTGATCATTATTCCGGGTTGGGTAATATTTTATTTTACCGATACCGATATGCTGATTGCTTATGTAAAAAAGATGTTCTCGTTCAGCGGGGCGGCACAGGGTAATGCAGATGTGTTCAATGTTATGAGCACGCATTTATTCTGGCTCGTCATGGTGATCGTTCTTTGCATGCCGGTTTATCATAAAGTAATGGCATGGGTGGAAAAAAAGAAAAGCCGCATCACTGTTTACGATACGGCGATCATTGGTTTTAACGTTATACTCTTATTCGTATGTGTGGCACAATTAGTGGGAAAGAGTTATAACCCGTTTATTTATTTTCGGTTTTAAGAGGGTGAATCGTCAATAGTGAATCGTGAATGGGTTGTCGAAACAGGTGAATCGTCAATAGTGAAGCGTGAATGGGTTGTCGAAATTCGATGATTCTTTAAAACCCCGAAGGGGTTCAACATAAATAGCCCCGGATTCAATCCGGGGAACAGATAAACGAAATGTTCAGAACCCGAAGGGGTTCAACACGAATAGCCCCGTAGGGGCGAAATGTCGGTAGCCCCGGGTTTAACCCGGGGAATGAATCGATAAAATATTTTCAGAACCCCGAAGGGGTTCAACACGAATAGCATGAGTGAAACAACAAATAGAAAACTTCACATAATTAACGTAATTGTTTTTTGCAGTTTACTGTTAATTGGTGGTATTGCCTCTTTGGCGATGAGAAAAGGATCGGTATCCGAAATGGAGAACCGTAAGCTTGCTCAATTTCCAAAATATTCCGACAGCACTTTCTGGAAAGGAAAATATTTTAAAGACATCGAAGCATGGTATGCCGACAATTTTCCTGCCAGGGACCGGTGGATCTCTTTTGCTTCTTCATTTAAAAACAAATTAGGTTTCCAGTCGAGCGAAATAAAAATATACGATGAGACCAATGATGCTGATGCCGGTCTGAAAAAAGATACGATCAAGAAAAAGATCAATGATGGCCCTTTGCCGGATGATGGCGCCACCGGCGAAGTGAAGAAAAAAGTTTTTGTATTCAAGAACCGTGCTTTTGAAATGTTTGGCGGCGGGCCTGCTATGGGCAAGTCGTATGCAGATGTTATCAATTCTTATAATAAATTATTAAGTCCGGATATACAGGTATATAATCTTATCATTCCCGTTGCGCTGGAATTTGAAATAACAGAGAAGTATGCCAAAATGCAAAAGCCTAACAGGCCAGCTATAGAAAATATTTATAATAGTGAAGACGCCAATATCAAAAAAGTATGGGCGATCGATGTAATAAGAAAACACCGGTCCGAATATATTTATTTCAATACCGATCATCACTGGACAAGTCTTGGCGCTTATTATGCTTATCGTGCATTCTGCGAAACAGCAGGATTGACTGCTGTTTCACTCGATACAGTTCCTTCGAAAACAAAATCGTCTTTTCTTGGTTCCTTGTACCGGCTTACAAGAGATGAAGGATTACAAAGCAATCCTGATTCGGTACGTTATTATTTATTCCGCGATTCGGTGAACTTTTTTATTGGCGGCACAAAGATCGGTTCATGGACCAAATCAAAAATGTATAGTGAAGGTGCCAGCGGGCCCAATAGTTATTTAGTATTCCTGCAGGGCGATCTTCCCATTGTAAAAATGGAAACGCAGCATAAGAATGGAAGAAAGATCGCTGTTGTAAAAGAATCGTATGGAAATGCATTTGCGCCTTTTTTGATCAACAATTATGAAAAGGTAATTGTCGTTGATCAGCGTTATTATACAGGCGAGTTCATAAAAATGCTGAAAGCCGAAGGCATCAATGAATTATTATTCATCAATAATATTTTTGCTGCGCATACGCCGTTCCATATTGATAAGATAAAAGGATTAAAGAAATAGTTTAAGGTTTCAGGTTTATGGTTTCAGGTTATCGTGCTAAAGCAAAGTTTACCCGAAATTGAGACGACCCAACCGGAAACCATAAGCTTGAAACCTGAAACCCTAAACATATTTATGAAACTCTATCATATTCTATTTAGCATCCTTATTATCGTTTTATTGTCTTGCAATAATTCATCAAAAAATAAGAAAGACAATACAAAAGATTCTATAACGGTTACGGTTACAAAAGAATCTGTTATTCCCGAAGTATTGCCTGACGACAGCATTGAAGGCGTCAGGAAGGGCGCTGTATTTATTTATAAGAACAGGGGTTTTGAAATGTTCAGCGGCGGCGCCAGCATGGGAAAAGCATATGCAGATGTGATCAATATGTACAGCCGTTTGAAGATACCCGGTCTTAAGATCTATAATATGATCATCCCGAACGGTTTTGAATTTGAAGTGACGGAACGATATATCAAAAAGATCAAGCCTGCTAAAAAAGCGATCAACGATGTTTTTGCAGCAGAAGATGCGGAGATCTTTAAGATAAACCCGGTTGATGAGATAAGAAAACATCGTACCGAGTACATTTATTTTAATACAGATCATCACTGGACAAGTCTCGGCGCCTATTATGCGTATCGCAGTTTTTGCGGAGTGGCCGGTCTTACACCTGTATCATTAGATACGATCCCATCTAAAGTGAAACCGAATTTTCTTGGTTTCTTTCACCGGCTTACCAGGTCTTCTGTTTTAAAAAACAATCCAGATTCGGTACGCTATTATTTATTCCGTGATTCTGTCAATTTTTACATTGGCAGCAGCAGTATTGGTTACTGGTCTCCTTCGCATATGTATGCGGAGCAGGCAAGCGGCGATAATAGTTATTCTGTTTTCCTGCAGGGCGATCTTCCCGTCTGCAAAATGGAAACACAACATAAAAATGGAAGGAAGATCGCTATTGTAAAAGAATCATACGGTAATGCATTTGCACCGTTCCTGATCAACAATTATGAAAAAGTGATCGTAGTAGATTCCAGGTATTACAAAGGCGATTTTATTGCTATGCTGAAAGCAGAAGGCATTAATGAATTACTTTTTCTCAACAATATTTTTGCGGCGCATACGCAGTTTCATATTGACGATATAAAGGAGTTGAGGAAATAGTTTTTTGGTTTCTGGTTTAAAGTTTCTGGTTTCTGGTTATCGTGCTATTGTAAAGGTTCCCCGGGATAAGTGAACCCAACCTGAAACCACAAACCCGAAACCTGAAACTACAATTTTAAATTTTTTTTCACCCACGCCACCTTCGGTTTTAATTCACCGGTGTATTTATCACCCGTAGCATATTTAGAATATTTCAGGAAGTGATAATAATCTTCTTTAGGATGCTTCTTCTTCCATTTATCGTATCGCTTATCCTGCCATTTCTTATAATATTCGATACATTCTTCGTCGGACTCAAATTTTTTACATTTGTTCCCCTTTATATAAAAACCAAAAAGGTTATGATAACGAAGACAACATTGTTTGCAGGACAACCAGCCGGTTTCCTGTATACATTGCGCCATCACAAATTCAGGTTCACGTATGCCTTCTGCTTTTATAGCATCATACATGGCCTGTAATTTGGGCTTATCGTGTTGTTGAGAAAACCCGTGCTGAAAAAATAATAGCAAAAGAATGAACAGGGGAAGTTTCTTCATCCAGGAGTATTTAAAACAAAGTTTCAGAGGTTCAAACGTTCAAGAGGTAAGAGGTTTAAGAGGTTGGTGAACGTTTTGAACCTTTAAACCTTTCATCGTACATAAAGATACAAAAACATGTTCCTTATATAGCATTTCCTTTACTTTGCAGTCCTTATAATATGAGTACAGACTTTATCATCAACGAAAAGAATGAGTTAGAAAACGGGAGAAACGATCTTCCGCAACAACCCCTTGTTGTAAAGATGATCGCCAGGATCATCTCTTATATTTTCCACCCGGTCTTTGTTCCCGTTTATATTGTCCTGTTCATGTTATACCTGCATCCTTTCTTATTTGCAGGGGCTTCGGAAATGGATAAGACACTCACCGTGATCCGTGCTTTTTTAATGTACACTTTTTTCCCGGTGGTGGCCACTTTACTTTTAAAAGCGCTTGACTTTATTCCATCGATACATTTAAAAACACAAAAACACCGGATCATTCCATTGGTGATGTGCGGCGTGTGGTATTTCTGGATATGGTTCATCTGGAGAAATTTACCGGAGTATCCCAGGCCGGCGGTACAACTTACATTGGCGATCTGGATATCTGTAAGTCTTGCATTGCTGGCTAATATCATTATGAAAATAAGCCTGCATACGATCTCGATGGGAGTGATGCTGGCTTTTATTTTCCTGCTCGCTTTTTCAGAACCGATCCATTATGGTTTTTATATCGCAATTGCATTGCTGATCACCGGGGCGGTTTGTACTTCCCGCTTTATCGATTCCGATCATTCTCCAAAAGAAATTTACGGAGGATTGATAGTAGGTATGGGATCTATGATGATCGCATGGACTTTGGGATAATAAAAGAAAATGCTAAAGGTTAAATGCTAAATTTTAAATAGCAGTGTATTTTATTTAGCATTTAAACCCTGCCATTCAACATTATTTCGCAACTTCTTCCTGCAAACTATTTGCCTTGCTCTTCGGTTGAGTTTCCGGCAGGCAAATAATAAAAGATGACCCTTCATTCAACTGGCTTTCTGCTTTTATAAAGCCATGATGCTGTTCAATTATTTTTTTACAAATAGATAATCCTACGCCGGTGCCGGCATATTCCTGGTAACTATGCAGCCGCTTGAATACTTTAAAGATATCCTCGCTGTGTTTTTCATCAAAGCCAATCCCGTTATCGGTAACAGTGATCTTATAATAAGGAGTGCCGTTGGCATGACTGGTAAATTCAAGAAAATCGCCGGGCGCCATTTTTTCTGCATTGATATCGATGCGGGGCGCCTCCGTTTTTTTCCTGAATTTGATCGCATTGCTCAGCAGGTTATAAAAAAGCTGTTGCATCAGGCTCGGCACTGCTGAAATGACCGGTAATCCCTTAATACTTATATGAGCCTCGTTCTTTTCAATATCCATTTCCAGTTCATTCAATGTTTCTTTTAATAAAACATCGAGATCGGTTCTTTTGAAATCCGAAGAACTTACAGAATGACGGGAAAAATCAAGCAGGTTATTGATCAGCGATTGCATCCGTTTGGAAGCGCTGATGATCTTTGAAAAATATTTTTCCGATTCTTCATCATGTACTTTTCTCGTTATTATCTTATCACTGAACATCTGGATCTTTCGCAAAGGTTCCTGCAGGTCATGCGAAGCCATATAAGCGAACTGGTCCAGTTCTTCATTCATCCTTTTTAAATGCGCATTGTTCTCTGTCAACTGCTGGTTCAGTTGCTGTATCTTTTCTTCCGACATTATTCTTTCTTCAATTTCATTTTGTAAAGAAAGGTTGGCAGATATTAATTTTTGTTCCTGCCGCTGCAACTGCTGTGTTTTTTTATACAATTCAACAAACACACTTACTTTAGCCCGCAACAATTCCGGGTTGATCGGTTTGTAGATATAATCAACACCGCCCATTTTATAACCACGGAAAATATGATCTTCATCATTGCTGAATGCAGTGATGAAGATGATAGGGATATTCTTAAGCTTATCCCTTTCATAAATAATAGTAGCTGTTTCAAATCCATTCAGGTCGGGCATTTGCACATCCATCAGGATAAGAGAGAAATCATGTTCGGCCAATAATACTTTTAATGCCGCCCGTCCTGAATTGGCTTTAACGATCGTATAATTATCTTTTTCCAGGATCGCCTCAATAGAAAAGAGGTTATCCGGCCTGTCATCGACCAGCAGGATCTTGATTTCCGATTTCGGGACTAATTTATTTTTCGTCGGTTCCATTACCTTAAAGGTTTCAAAGGTTTAAGAAGTTTAAAATGTTTAAGAGGTTCCAGGTCCTTTAAACCTTTTAAACTTCTTAAACTCATCAACCTTATTTATACAACCACACTCTCATCAATGAAAGTAACTGGTCGATCTTCACTGGTTTGGTTATATAATCGGAAGCGCCGGCTTCAAACATTTTTCCCGGTCACCCTTCATCGCTTTTGCTGTTACCGCTATGATCGGCAAAGCGTTATTCTTATGTTCCCGTCTTATCTTTTGCGTGGTTTCATAACCATCCATCTCCGGCATCATGATATCCATTAATACAATATCAATATCATTTTTCTCTTCAAGGATATTCATCGCTTCCTGCCCGCTTTCTGCCGTGATCGTCTGGATCGCATATCTTTCAAATGCAGTGGTCAGCGCAAACAGGTTCCGCACATCATCATCCACGACCAGCACTTTCTTATTCGTCAGCACATCGTTCTTCGAACGAAGGTTCTCGATCAGTTTTTTCTTCGCCGGTAACAGGTCTTTATGATCGATGTGCAGCAGCAGTACCATTTCTTCCAATAAAAGATCCAGTGAATTTACATCCTTCAGCAATATTTTATTAGCATACTGCTTAAGCTGTGTTTTTTCTTTCGGTAAAAAATCTCTTGCTGAATAAACCACCAATGGCGTCATCTGTGTTTTTTTGATCTTGCTGATCTCTGTCAGCAGTTCCAGTCCGCCTATATCAGGCAACATATAATCGACGATGACGCAATCGTAATCGTTCTCTTTGATCTGTTCGAGAGCTTTTTTGCCTGAATCGATGATCTCAATATTGATCAGTTCTCCATTGTCCAGTATTTTGGCCACCTGTGAAGAATCGATCTCGTTGTCTTCAATGATCAGCAACCGTTTTTGTTTTCTTTCATTGTACCTGATGATATCATTGAAAAGATCGTTCAATGCTCCTGTCTTCAAAGGCTTTAAATTAAAGCTGCGGGCGCCGCGTTGCATCGCCAGCAACCTGTTCTCTTCACCGGAAATAAGATGCACCGGTATATGACGGAAGTTGATATCATTTTTGAACAGGTCAAGGATTCTCCATCCGCTGGCATCCGGTAATTTCACATCGAGTGTTACAGCAATAGGCGTGTATTTATTTACAAGGTCGAATACTTCGCCAAAAGCAGTAGCAATAACGACTTTCAGGTCCAGCTTATGCGCTTTCTCGATCATGATCTTTCCAAAGCGAAGATCATCTTCGATCACCAGCACTACTTTATCTCCACTGAAAATATTATTCCTGTCATCGCCTGCATCATTAATGATCTCGTTCAACGCTTCGAGATCTTTTGTTTCATTTACTTTAATTGTCGGCACAGAATGGAGCAAAGCATCGGGGTTATTACTTTCTGCCAGTTTATACTCACTTACTTTCAGTGTGCTTTGTTTTTCTCTCTTCGAAACGGCAGGGTTATAATCGATCGGCAGGAATAATGTAAAGAGACTTCCCTGTCCAACTTCACTCGTCAATTCAATAGATCCTCCTAACAGGTCGGCCAAACCACGGCTGATCGAAAGTCCAAGACCGGTACCGCCATATTTACGGCTGGTAGAACCTTCCGCCTGCTGGAATGCTTCGAATATGATATTCTGTTTGTCTTTAGAAATACCGATACCTGTGTCTTTGATCTCAAAGGCAACCACACGCTGTGCATTATCAAGATTTGAATTCGATTGTCTCCAGTTATGATTCGCTTCATATATTCTCAGTTTCACTTCTCCTTTCTCCGTAAACTTAAATGCATTGGAAAGAAGGTTCTTAAGGATCTGGTTCAAACGCTGGGCATCTGTTTCGAGGCTGTCCGGCAATTTATCATCCAGTTCAATTGCAAAACGAAGGTTTTTATTTTCAGAGATATGTTTAAATGTCGTTTCAACAAATGTGGTGATCTCGTTGAATTGCAGGCGAACGAAATCGGTAGAGATATAACCTGATTCGATCTTGGAAAGATCAAGGATATCATTGATCAGCTGGATCAGGTCATCACCGCAGCTATGGATCGTTTTCGCATAACTAACTTGTTTGTCGTTCAGGTTGCCATCATGATTTTCGTATAATTGTTGTGCAAGGATCAGCAATGAGTTCAATGGAGTACGCAACTCATGCGACATGTTCGCCAAAAATTCCGATTTATATTTCGATGTCAGCTGAAGCTGTTCTGCTTTTTCTTCCAGTGATAACCTTGCTTCTTCCACCTCCCTGTTCTTATCTTCCACTTCTTCTTTTTGTTTTACAAGCAGGTGGGCTTTATCCTGCAACTCTTCATTCGTCATTCTTAATTCATCCGTCAATGATTGGGATTGCACCAGCAAACTTTCTGTTCTTGTATTCGCTTCGATCGTATTCAATACGATACCGATACTTTCTGTCAGCTGATTTAAGAAGTCAAGATGCGTTTCACTGAACATATCGAATGATGCCAGTTCGATAACAGCCTTGATCTCTTTTTCAAACAATACAGGAAGCACGATCACATTCAACGGAGAAGCTTTCCCAAGTCCCGAGCCGATCTTGATATAATTCTTGGCACATTGGTTAAAAGGATACGTTCTTTATCCAGGGCGCATTGTCCTACCAGTCCTTCGCCCAATGCAAATTCCTTTGAAGCTTTTACTTCTTCTCCAAATGCATAGGCAGCAGAACAATTTCAATTTTGGATTCTTGAAATTATCATCCTGTTCAAGGATGTAGAACATACCTTTCTGTGCATTCACCACCTGTGCCAGCTCGGAAAGGATACGGCGTGTTACCGTATTCAGATCTTTTTGACCCTGCAACATCTGCGTGAACTTTGCAAGGTTTGATTTCAACCAATCCTGTTCCTGGTTACGTAATGTTGTTTCTTTCAGGTTAGCGATCATCTGGTTGATGGTATCTTTCAATTCTTCCACCTCACCTTTTGCTTCCACACGGATCATCTGTGTAAGATCACCTTTTGTTACCGCGGATGCCACTTCAGAAATGGCCCGCACCTGTGTTGTCAGATTTTCGGCAAGCTGGTTTACGTTCTCTGTTAAGTTTTTCCAGATACCTGATGCACCCGGTACCGATGCCTGTCCTCCCAATCTTCCTTCCACACCCACTTCACGGGCAACGTTCGTTACCTGGTCGGCAAACAATGCCAGCGTATCTATCATTTCATTGATCGTATCGATCAATTGGGCCACCTCGCCCCGTGATACGATCGATAATTTTTGTTTGAGGTTACCTGTTGCCACCGCTGTTACCACTTTTGCAATACCACGCACCTGGTTGGTAAGATTCGAAGCCATCATGTTCACGGAGTCGGTCAAGATCTTTCCAGGTACCGGCCACACCCTGTACTTCGGCTTGTCCGCCGAGTTTACCTTCTGTACCTACTTCACGGGCCACACGGGTTACCTCGAACGCAAATGAGTTCAACTGATCCACCATCGTATTGATGGTATTTTTCAAGATCGAATATTTCTCCTTTTACATCGATCGTTACTTTTTTATGTTAAGTCACCCGATGCCACCGCTTTTGTTACCTCGGCGATATTACGCACCTGTGATGTAAGGTTACCTGTCATTTGGTTCACGGAGTCGGTCAAATCTTTCCATGTTCCGGCAACACCCGGTACAAATGCCTGTCCGCCGAGTTTACCATCACGTACCTACCTCACGGGCCACACGGGTAACTTCCGATGCAAAGGCACGAAGCTGATCCACCATCGTATTCAACGTTTCTTTCAACTGCAGGATCTCACCACGAACGTCCACGGTAATTTTTCTTGACATATCACCATTCGCCACAGCGATCGCTACTTCAGCGATATTACGAACCTGTGCGGTAAGGTTACCGGCCATTTGATTCACCGAGTCGGTCAAGTCTTTCCATGTACCACCAACACCCGGTACGTTTGCCTGTCCGCCGAGTTTACCATCGGTACCAACCTCTCTGGCCACACGGGTAACTTCGGATGCAAATGCACGCAACTGTTCCACCATCGTGTTGATCGTATTCTTCAACTCAAGGATCTCACCTTTTACATCCACTTCAATTTTTCTTGATAAGTCACCATTCGCCACCGCAGTTGTTACCTCCGCGATATTACGTACCTGGGATGTAAGGTTCGATGCCATTTTATTTACCGAGTCGGTCAAGATCTTTCCAAAGACCTTCTACACCCGGTACATCGGCTTGTCCGCCTAATTGTCCTTCGGATCCAACCTCTCGTGCCACACGGAATACTTCCGATCCGAATGAATTCAACTGATCCACCATCGTATTGATGGTATTTTTTAATTCAAGGATTTCTCCTTTCACATCCACGGTAATTTTTCTTGACAGATCGCCTTTTGCAACCGCTGTTGTTACGTCGGCGATATTTCTTACCTGTGATGTAAGATTCGATCCCATCTGGTTCACCGAATCCGTTAAGTCTTTCCATGTACCGCCCACACCCTGCACTTTTGCCTGGCCACCGAGTTTTCCTTCTGTACCTACTTCCAATGCCACACGGGTTACTTCCGATGCAAATGAGTTCAACTGATCCACCATCGTGTTGATGGTATTTTTCAATTCAAGGATTTCTCCTGCAACATTCACCGTAATTTTTTTCGAAAGGTCACCGGTTGCAACCGCTGTTGTTACATCGGCGATATTTCGTACCTGTGCCGTAAGATTAGAAGCCATTTGATTTACCGACTCTGTTAAGTCTTTCCAGGTACCACCCACATCCTGCACTTTTGCCTGGCCGCCGAGTTTTCCTTCTGTACCTACTTCCAATGCCACACGGGTTACTTCCGATGCAAATGAGTTCAACTGATCCACCATCGTGTTGATGGTATTTTTTAATTCAAGGATTTCTCCTTTCACATCCACCGTGATCTTTCTTGATAAGTCACCTTTCGCAACCGCTGTTGTTACTTCCGCAATATTTCTTACCTGTGCCGTAAGATTCGATCCCATCTGGTTTACCGAATCCGTAAAATCTTTCCATACACCACCGATCCCTTTTACCGTTGCCTGCCCTCCGAGTTTACCTTCACTACCAACTTCTCTTGCTACACGGGTTACCTCGGCAGAGAAGGAGTTCAACTGATCCACCATCGTATTGATGGTATTTTTTAATTCCAGGATTTCTCCTTTTACATCCACGGTGATCTTTCTTGATAAGTCACCTCTTGCCACCGCTGTTGTTACTTCCGCAATATTTCTTACCTGGCCTGTTAAGTTAGAAGCCATCTGGTTCACCGAATCGGTCAAATCTTTCCATGTACCACCGATACCTTTTACTTCGGCTTGTCCGCCGAGTTTACCATCGGTACCAACTTCTCTTGCCACACGGGTAACCTCGGAAGAAAATGAATTCAACTGGTCAACCAGGTTATTGATCGTATTTTTTAATTCAAGAATTTCACCCTGTACATCCACTGTGATCTTTTTACGCAGGTCACCTTTTGCAACGGCTGTTGTTACCTCGGCAATATTTCTTACCTGTGCTGTAAGATTACCCGCCATTTGGTTTACGGAGTCGGTAAGATCTTTCCATACACCGGCAACACCTTTTACTTTTGCCTGTCCGCCGAGTTTTCCTTCCGAACCAACTTCACGGGCCACACGGGTTACTTCCATGGAGAACAAATTCAACTGCTTCACCATGTCATTTACTTCGGCAGCAATCTTTGCAAACTCACCCTGCAATAAGTGATCGCCGATCTTTAATGGCATTTCCTGTGAAAGATTTCCTTTGGCCACAGAACTGATAACGTGAGCTATTTCGATGGTAGGAGTACAAGATCGGAGATCAGGTATTGATAGAATCGACACCGGATGCCCATGATCCTCTTGCATAACGTGGTAATGCAACACGATGATTGAGGTGGCCTTGTTTACCAATTGTATTTTTTGCCTGGATCAATTCTTCCATCAGCATTTCATTGAGTGAAATGATATGGTTCAATGTATCGCAGATCTTCCCACTCAATCCCATTTTATCATCGGGTAAACGAACGGTAAAATTTCCTTCTTTTACAAGTAATAATACCTGCAGAAGTTCTTTACTGTCCAGTTCGGAAGAATAATAATTTTCTGTTACCGGCGGAAGGGATGGTTTGCCATTTTTCAATGCATGCTTACCATTGGTCCCTAAGGATTCCTTCGGAGTGGCTTTGCCATTCGTTCGTAAGGATTCCTTTGAGGTTCCTTTTTGACCATTCTTTTTTGCCGGAAGATCATTCACTGATGCAGACAGTGGTGCAGTGACAGTTTGCTTTAGCTTTTTTTTCATACCAGGGGTGATTTGATGATCCGAAAACAGGGTGCTAAACGACATATGATAAAAAGTTTTCTTCTATTGCCTGTCTATTTGCAAATAGAAAAACTTCTTATCTTACCATTGATTATAAAATCTGCGAAAAAACTGTGCCACAAAAAGTTATAATAGAAGGGACGCAACCCTCGAAATTTATCCTGCTTGGAGAGGATGATAACGATGACCAGGAAATGCTGACAGAGGTCTTTTCTTCCATCGACAGATCGTTCATTCTTTTATTTGTCAATAATGGAAAAGAGGTTTTATCCGCCCTTGAAAAACTGCGTGATGACCAGATGCCCTGCCTGATGATACTGGACTATAATATGCCCGGGCTTACCGGCGCCGAGATATTAAAAGAAGTGGGTCAAAATGAACGATATAAAGATATACCCCGCATCGTTTGGAGTACTTCCGGCTCTGATAAATTCAAAAAGCTTTGTTTGGAATTAGGCGCATTGGATTATGTTATCAAGCCCTCCAACAATACAGATCTTGAAAAGATCGCCCGCTATATGCTTTCTTTTTGCCTTGTATGATTCAAAAAATACCTTCGAGCGTTCTTAATGAAATTGGTTTTTCCCAAACCATTACATTGCGGCTTGTATTATTATTCTTTGGAGTAAACTTACTTTTATGTGCACTGATAAGAAATGCCCGGATCTGGGGAATAATTTCTACAATTTCATCCACGGCATCCCATCCCTGGCCATCGGGAAGATTATTATCTAAAAATAAAATATCGGGACGTGTTTCTTTTAATATTCCAAGGCCTTCTTTTAATGTATAAGCCAGGAAAACATTGTATCCTTTTTTTGTGAGATAGTTTTTCATGATCTCGCAAAAATCATTTTCATCGTCAATAATCAGGATTTTAGATTGCATGATTTTTCTAAAAAAAGATAACAGGATACCGGTTATTGCAAATTACCAGATTAATAAACGTTGCCGAAAATTATTTAGTACAACCTTTCTATAAAAGAATTACTTACGGAAAACTCAGCGTAAAATCCCCGGGGAAATGATTTAGGAACTTTTTTTGCGGTAATTATGGGTTTATGGAAAAAAAATCGTCTATAACTGCTGCGATCAATAGTCTTGAAAAACACCTCTTAACTGATATGCTGAGTGGAGAAAAAATACGGATCGCTATCATTGATGATGATGAAGATGATTATTTTCTCATCAGCGATTTTATAAAAAGCATAGAAAGCAAACAATTCGTTATTGACTGGTTCAAAGATTATGATTCTGCACTCCAGATCATCCGGTCAAGATCTTATCATCTTTATTTTGTCGATTATTTCTTAGGTATAAAAACAGGGCTTGACCTGCTGCAGGAAGCGGCGATGATGAAATTCAATCAGCCCATTGTATTGTTAACAGGGTTTTGGCAGCAGGGATATCGATATCAAGGCCATGGAATTTGGCGCTACTGATTATCTCGTAAAATCAGAATTGAATACGGAAAAACTGGAACGCTGTATCCGCTATGCATTGGAAAGAGCGATCTTCCTCGAAGAGTTGAAAGCAAGAGAAGTAAAGTACCGCACGTTGTTCGAAGGGTCTAAAGATGCGGTCTTTATTGCCAATACCGATCTTGTTCTTACAGAAGCCAATCATTCTGCTTTTCTTTTACTGGAATCGATGAATGGGATATTGCTGGGCCGTTCGTTGTATGAATTCATCAGCGATGATGTGCATAAGGCCCGTATCCGGGATCTTGTAAGAACATCCGGCAATATCGATGATCTTGAAATAAGGATCGTTGGCAATAACAGGGAAGTAAAAAATTGTTTGCTCTCTTTATACACGCAGCAGAATGCAGATCAACCTCCCGTTGTTCATGGCATCATCCATGATATAACAAATATTAAAAAAGCAGAGCTTAGTAATCTCCAGGCAGAAAAACTGGCCGCCAATGAACGACTGATACGAATGCTGGCACACGAGATCAGGAACCCGTTGAATAATATCATTCTTTCCACTGAACAATTAATGACCGATACGGTCCACGATGAAAGAAAAGATTTCCTGGATATCATTCAGCGAAATTCAACCCGCATCAACCAGATCATAAAAGAATTGCTGAACCTGGCCAGCCCGGCAGAACTTGTATTTGAAAAACATTCATTACAGGACATAATGGATGAAAGCCTGGAACATGCTTCCGACCGCATCAATCTTAATAAGATCGATCTTGAAAAAAAATATCCTTCCGAATCATTGTGGGTAGCTGTTGACAGGAACCAATTGGTCATTGCTTTCAATAATATCCTGATCAATGCCATTGAAGCGATGGAGGTCAATAAAGGAAAACTTTCAGTCGTTCTTACGGCAACGCCCGGTTCATGCCATGTATCTATCAGGGATAATGGCCGCGGTATACCGCCAGAATATCTTTCCAAATTATTCGACCCATTTTTTACACTGAAAAAAGGAGGGATGGGCCTTGGTCTTACCGCTTCTTATTCCATTATACAATCTCATAAAGCAAATATGCAGGTAGAAAGCAATGTAAATGAGGGGACGAATTTTATTATCAGCTTTGCTACGAGTTAATCTGCCGCATAATCTTGTTTGCTTAAAAAACAAATTTTCTGTTTTATTTCCCATCGGGAACCGCTTCCGATCACATAGCTTTAAAAAATAATCCAAAAAATATTAGCTTTTAATTGCTAAATCATTTAGTTTTGATCCTGTCCCGCATTTGCGGGATTACAATACGAAAAACTTAAAATATTAACCCATGGCAAAGACAGAAAAAACCAACGAGATCTCCAATGGCAACAGTGAAAAACTGAAAGCCCTCAAGCTTACAATGGATAAGCTGGAAAAGGATTATGGCAAAGGAAGTGTAATGATGCTCGGCGATAAGGCGGAAACATTGCAGGAAGTGATTTCAACCGGTTCTATCGGGCTGGATGTAGCACTTGGTATCGGTGGATTACCCCGCGGAAGGGTGGTTGAAATTTATGGTCCGGAATCTTCCGGTAAAACAACTATTGCTACGCATGTAATAGCCGAAGCACAGAAAAAAGGAGGCATGTGTGCGTTTATCGATGCGGAACATGCATTTGACAGTTCTTATGCAAAAAAACTGGGTGTTGATGTTGACAATCTTTTGATATCACAACCCGATTATGGCGAGCAGGCATTGGAAATTGCTGATCGTTTGATCCTTTCCGGTGCATTGGATGTAGTGGTGATAGATTCTGTGGCTGCCCTGGTCCCTAAAAGTGAACTGGAAGGTGAAATGGGAGATAGCAAAATGGGATTGCATGCAAGATTGATGTCGCAGGCACTTCGTAAACTAACGGCTACCATTTCTAAAACAAATACCATTTGCATTTTCATTAACCAGTTGCGGGAAAAGATCGGTGTTATGTTTGGCAATCCCGAAACTACAACGGGTGGTAATGCTTTAAAATTCTATGCTTCTGTTCGTCTTGATATTCGCCGTCAAACGCAGATCAAGGATGGAGAAGAAGCGATAGGTAATCATGTAAAAGTAAAAGTTGTAAAAAATAAAGTGGCGCCTCCTTTCAGGGCTGCAGAGTTCGATATCATCTTTGGTGAGGGTATTTCCAAAAACGGTGAGATCATCGATATGGGCACAGAACTCGGTATCGTTCAGAAAAGCGGTAGCTGGTATAGCTATAATAGCGATAAGCTTGGCCAGGGCAGGGATTCAGTAAAACAGTTACTGGTTGATAATCCCGAACTTGCTAAAGAAATAGAATTAAAGATCAGGGAAAAGATCAAAGAGATGCAAACTGCATAAACCTTTTCCTTTCAATAGTTTGCGTAGATGGGTTAATAAGTAATAGCTCCGTGTAAAAGCGGGGCTTTTTTATTTTCTTCACAAATAATTTTGAGTAAATAGCTTATATTAATGTTTAAACATCATTATATTTGTTTTTACCTGCCAACCAGTTAGGTAATACAATCGTTTTAAAACTAAATGCCAGCCACCACTAAAAATATCAATTCCGGAAAATGGCTTGCCCTTGTCTTTGGAACAGGCTTGCTTATTTCTTTTTTTCTTCCCTGGGTTTCGTGGCAGGGAATATTGATCAAAGGATATGATATGCCATTGGGCAATTTCTTTGCTATATCCGCTACCAAATTCGGTTTAGAGAATCCTTTCCCTCAATTGAGTTTTGCTTTTTATGCATTCTGGCTTATTCCTGTTGGCGCATTACTATTAGTTTCCTTCGTCGTCTTGAATAAAAAAATGGGGCTGATCCCCTTTATAACCGGCGCTTTATCGCTTTCCTTAGTAACTGTTTTTTTTCTTTTTACTAAACAGCTCATCATGCTTGGCGTTGGCAATAATGTATTTGCCATGCTTCGCCCGGCGGCGTGGTTACATGCTGTATGTGCTGTTGGCCTGGTCATTACAGCTACCACTGCATCATACGCTGTGTTAAAAAAGACACTATGGATCCTAGCGGGTCCGGTTTTTGTCTTTATCAGCTTCCTGGTGATCGAAAAATATTTAATGGGTAAAACTTACGATGATACAAACAATGTAAAAGCTGATTATACAATTACAGCTTCTGAGCTGTTAACAGAGTTTGCTGTAAATGACAGTGCTGCCAATAAGAAATACAGGGAAAAGATCGTAAGTGTTTCCGGCGTTGCTTCACACGTAGAAGTGGCGGCGGATTCGACTGTTACTATAAAATTTATTGGCACAACCAATCATTATATTATTTTCCCGCTGGATAAATCTTTATTTGAAAGATCAAAGAACCTGGCTGCGGGTCAAACTGTTTCATTAAAAGGTTCTTGCAGCGGGAGTTCATACAGTATGATACTGGACAGCACTTCCATTGATTTCAAACGAACAACATTCAATAAACAATAAACAACAATCATGAAGAAAATTATTCTCTTTATTGCATTGACCGCAACAACAACGATCGGTCTTTATGCTCAGAAAAAAACAACAACATCTGCTAACGTGAGTTTTGACGCCACTACACCAAAGGATGCATTACCCAAAGCAGAAAATAAAACAGGTATCGCTTCTGTTGATACAAAAACAGGAGTGGTGGCTTTTGAAGCCGCTGTAAAGAATTTCTCTTTTTCAAATCCCAAGATACAGGAACATTTTAATGGCGCTAACTGGTTAAATTCTGACCAGTATCCAAAATTCTCTTTTACCGGTACCATTGACAAAGTTTCTAAAATAAAATTCGACAAGAATGGTACTTACACAGTAAAAGTAAAAGGCACGCTGAAAGTAAAAGATATCAGCAAACCGCTTACTGTAAATGCTGTCTTTACCGTAACTGACGGAAAAATAAAAGCAACAACTGATTTCACGATCGCATTAGCTGATTTTAATATTTCCGGCCAGCCTATCGAAGCAGGTAAAATATCGCCTACTCCGAAAGTCACTGTAGCAGCCGAATTTTAAACTCTGTGTACTATAATTTATAAAAAAAGCCCGGCATTTTTTGCCGGACTTTTTTTATGCAATGTCTTCCGCTATTAATTTCCAATTATCTTTTCAATATGTATAAGTTTACCATTAGCATCAAAACCTTCCGCTACTACTTTGAATTTTCTTGAAAAATCATTATTGAAAAAACTAACTTTTACAGATCCGTTATCCGTACTTGTAAAACTATCGGGGTTCCAGTATAAGGTTGTCCTGTTATCAGCAACCAATTGACTTGAAACTGAAGTATAATCCGGGTTATAAAATTCCTTTGTTATTGTATAACCTTTGTAGGCGAAATAATTCAATTTCTCCGGCTTCTGTTCCTCATTTGATTTCTCTTTTGTGTACACTGCAATAGCTCCGCCGGGAAATTCACTTCCAACCCCGACAAAACCCGCTTCAAAGAATTTTATCAATGCAACATCCTGTACCCTCATCACCCTCAATTGGGAAATACTCGAAGGAGCCTGGTCAATAAAAATACCGACAAGCCATTTCTTGCCGGACATAAGACTTACATTTTTCCTGTTCACGAATTGGCCATTTTGCAACTCAACCTGCTGAATACTATTCTTGATATAATCAACCACATTCAGCGATTTATCATTGGCAGGTTCATTGATATTATCGAGTGTTTCTTTTGCCCCGGAACGCCACACTCCCGATGAATATTTATCATTAACAACATCAACAGGTCTTTTATTATTTTTTGATTGCACCGTTACTTTTTCTAATTCTTTTACATCGCCCATCTTTGACTGAATATATCCATATCTCGAATTAACTTCTTCCCTGCTTTGCGAAGCAATTGAATTTTTCCCGATAATATTTTCCATCACACTTTGTGGTATTGCCGATGAAAAATTATCTTGTCCGCTATTTAAATTTATAAGCGCTGCTTTTTGTTTATCCTTTGCGTCTGTATAAGCATAAAAGAATTTTGCGTTACCTGAAACAAGTAAAGAATCGATTTTAAATATTCCTTTACTATCCACGATCACTTCATAAGGTATTCTTGTTGAATCTTCTGCTTCTACAAAAAAATTAATCTTGCCGCCGGAAAGAGTTTCTTTATTCTTTTCATCCCTGACCGTTCCCGATATAGATATAAATAACTGGTCGGTGAATTTCTTTTCCGTAAACTTTCCTTCCAAAACTTTTGTCCAGTTGAACCGGCTCCAGCCTTGTGTGATCATCAGGTTATCCAGTGCCATGCGGGCACTGTCATTTGAATTATCAAAATACCATGCCGGGTTATTGATATGACCTTTCAGATCGCCGGTCAATAAAAGTCTTGAATAAATATGATCGTTATCATTAAAACTAAATGGCGATATAGCCGTTACCGATACAGAAAGACTTCGCTGCATGATATCGGGAAAGCTTATCTCAAATTCATTCAACGATTTTTTATTGGAAGAAAATTTAGTACTGTTGATAGTGGCCGCTGTCCTGTATTCTCCATTGTCGATAAAAGAAAGTCGTTCCGCTAATGGCAATCCTTCCTTCGTAAAAACAGTAAAATGTAATATCCCCGACGGAAGACTTTCCGTACCGATCTTACCCGTAACGGAAGGATAGTTTTCAAATGCGATCTCATTTTCAAAAACGACCTGGTTATTGATCTCGGCCACCAATAAAAGGTTATCGAATTTTGTTTTATCTTTTTCGCTTCGGCTAAGCAGGATCTTTTTGGCTCCCTTTTCATCCTGCACATCCAGGCTAATGCCCGATGATCTTACTTCCGGAAGCGGATATGTACGAAGACCTGCTGCTGTTTGTACTTCGGCAATATATTTTTTATCCGCCTGTGGAGTAAATACCAGGCGGCCGATCCCATCATGATAACTTGCAAAAGAAACTACAGTGGCGCCATCACTTGTTTTTATTACGCCTTTTACTTCTACCAGTGCGCCCCATTGATCAACCGCTTTGAACCCGGTTATTGTTTCGATCCCATCAACGAGGTTGCCGCTTTCAGGAAAGAATTGTACCGAAACATTTTGATTTGTTTCTTCAGTCGCTTTTGATGCCGACGGTTTGAAAACAAAAATGTTTTTCTTGTAAATAAGTGATTCATCAAAGTTGAGCATGCCCGGTGTGAGTGCCCGGATATAATAATTACCCTGCGAAACAGAATCAGGAATATTGATGCTTCCCTTGGCCACCGCTCCCATGACCGGGTAACGGTTATCTGCGACCACTTTCCCTTTGCTGTCTATGAACTGTATGAATAAATTATTACTGAGTCCGCTGGGCTTGCCATTGCTGTACAAATAGGCTTTGAACCAAATGGTTTCTCCCGCCACATAATATTCCTTATCGTAATGGAGATATATTTTTTCTGCCGGGAATTCAGAAGAGAACAAGGACAATGCAGCCTCCGCCTTCTGTGCTTTGGCATGATTACCACATAACATTCCCAACAAAAAAAAGATAGCCGGTATTCTTATTATTTTCATATGTATAATTAGGACGCCAAATTACTGAAACAGGATGCGTCATTCCTTCCTGTTTACACAAACGGCATCATGCTGTTTTAAAGCTTATTTTTCAATGATTGCCTCTGTATGAACCAGTTTCCCTTCTGTATCAAATCCTTCAAAAACAATTTTTATTTTTTTCCCGGTATCGCTGTTAAAGAACCTGAGTTCAACCGAATTAGAGAAAGGCCCTGTAAAAATATCGGGATCCCATAACAATGTGGTTCGTTTATCTTCCTTATTTGCTGATCCGGGAATACTATGATCAGGTTTATAAAATTCCCTGACGATAGAGTAACCATTATATTCAACATGATCCAATTTGTCAAGATTGTCCGGCACAACAACATCTTTTTTTGTGTAGATCGCAAGCGCACCGCCCGGACCACTTTGACCGGCTCCAACAAAACCGGGATCATAGAATTTGATCAGTGCTACTTCATCCATCCGGAACGTTTTTAATATGCCAACATATGCAGGACTTTCATTCAGGAATATGGCCACTTCAAAATGTTTTCCTTTATTGCGACCGCCCGGTTGGTCCATCCAATCCAAACTTCCGGGGCCGTTACCACCAGCACCATAAGGTCCGGCTTTAAATGATGAATCGAACTCCTTTTGTTTTTTAGCCAATTGATCATTAGACATCAATTCGATCATGTCAAAATTCTTCCGGTTCACAAACTTGTCGTCTTCTACTATGACATGCCTGACGGAACGCAAAACAAAATCATAAACGCTTAACGATTTATTGTTCTCGGGTTCATTGATATTATCAAAATTCATTTTACCCATGGAGGTAAATGCTCCCCTTGAATATTTTTCATTCACTTCTTCGATAGGTCTTCTATTACTCTGCGTTTTTACCAAAACAGGTTCCAGTTCTTTTACTGCTTCCAGCTTTTTCGATCTTCCTGCAAGATATCGCTGATTGATACTTTCTTCATGCCCGGTCATTCTTTCAATATACGGGTCATAATTTATCGCCATTGTTGCCGGTAATATTTCAACGAGACTATCGGCAGGAAGCTGGTTGATATAAATATCGGCAGATCTTTCTCTTCCCTGCGACGTAGTATAACCATAATACAATTTTGTTTTACCGCGAAATAACATGGAATCAATGGAGAACATTCCTGAAGCGTCAACTTCGGTAACAAAATTCTGGTTCACCGAATCTTCCGGTTCAACAAAAAAACTAAGACTGCCTCCTGAAACATTGGCCTTTGTCTTCCCGTCTTTTAAGAAACCCGAAAGAGAAATAAGATATTTATCAACTTCCAGTTGTTGTTTGGGAAGATCATCCGCCAATATTTTTTTCCATGAAAAGCGGCTCCAGCCATGTGTCAGCATCAGGTTATCCATTGCCATCGCTGTTGAATCATTTTGATTTTCAAAATACCAGGCAGGATCAAACACATACCCTTTGATATCTTCTGTAAGTAATAAAGAAGAAATAATATTTCCCCTGGATCCAAATGAATTGTCTTCTGTAGTTACCGATACAGAACAACTGCTTTGTATCGCTTTTGGAAAAACAACTTTTACAATATTCTCTGCTTTTGGATCAAGCCCTTTTTTCTCTACTGCTATTGCTGCAGCCGATCGGTATTCTTTATTATCAACAAAGGCTATTCTTTCAACCAATGGCAAACCTTCTTTATTAAATACAGTAAAATGTAAGATGCCCGAAGGAAGGCTATCGGTCAGTAAATGGCCTTTTACAGAAAGAAAATCGTCAAAATTTATTTCGCTGTCAAATACAAGTTTGTTCCCTGTTTGTACAACCAGTTGTACTTTATCAAAATCTTCTTTTTGCTTTTGGGTCCGGCTAAGTGAAAAAACCTTTCCTCCTTTTTCATCTTCGATCCTGAGATTGATTCCGGATGCCAGGATCGCCGGTAATGGGAAAAAATGTGTTTCGCCATTGTAAGTGATAGCAGCAGTGTATTTTTTTCCGGGATGAGGTTTGATCTGTAGCCTTCCGATACCATCATGAAATGTTTTGAAAGGAGCGAGGTTCACCGAATCATCCATTTTAAGAATGCCGCTGATATTGGCCGGCATGCCGGAAGAATCCATTACTTTAAAAGCAAGTGTTGTCTTAATACCCTCTGCGAGGTAACCGCTTTCAGGAAAAAATTGTACAGACAATGGTTTTTTAACCGGTGAACCATTGTGTGCTGTTTTATCCGAAGGATTAAAAATGTAAAGGGCTTGTGTATATAAAAAATCAGGACTGGTATTTATCATCCGCGGAGTAAGTGCCCGCACAGTATAATATCCCTGCGGTAATGAATCCGGCAGGTCAATGTTTCCTTTTACGGTAGCGCCGTTCACCGGGTATTTTTTATTCGAAACGATCGATCCTTTTGAATCGATCAATTGCAGGTAAAAATTATTACTCAGCCCGCTGGGTTTACCGTTGCTGTAGAGATAGGCTTTGAACCAAACCGTTTCACCCGCCACATAATGATCCTTATCATAATGGATATAAATTTTTTCGGGTTGAAAATCTTTTGACAGAGTATTCAACGCGGCTTCGATCGATTGTGATCTCACAGCGAACGAACTAGCGATCGCTATTAAGGCAAGCAGGTATTTGCTGAGATTTTTCATTCTGCAATAGTTTAACTGAAAGTTACGCAATCGTATGCGAAGAAAGTTCAATCCCCGATTATCTTGTTAATATGGATCAATCTTCCCGTTGCATCAAAGCCTTCCAGTATGATCCTGAATTTTTTACTGAAATCATTATTATAAAAAATCAATCGTACTGATCTTGTTTGATCATCCAGGTAAATTGCGGGGTTCCAATATAAAGTGGTGCGGTTATCCGGCACATCTTTTTGTGCAGCCGATACCGGGTATTCAGGATTATAAAATTCTTTCGTGACCGAATAGCCGTTGTATTTTATAAATTGCTCCGGCCGTTCCACTTGTTTTATGGCATTAGATTCATAATTAAGATATATGGCAACAGCGCCACCGGGGTAATTTTGGCCTGCACCTAAAAATCCGGCTTCAAAGAATTTTACCATTGCTATCTGGTCGGCCCGGAGAGATCTTAAGTGTACGATGTCTGCCGGCATTTCATTTATAAAAAGGCCTACTTCCCAAAATCGTTTTACCGGATTTGAGGCAGGCCTCTTAATATTGTCTGGTGTTGTATGATCCTCCAGGCTGAAATTCTTCCAGTTGACCAGGTGCCCGTACTGGAGTCCAATCTTTGTATCCAACCTGTTCATCACATAATCAAACCCATTCATAGCTTTATCAACAGGAGGTTCATTGATATTATCGATCATAATTTTTCCACCCGTACGAAACAACTGGCTTGTATATTTTTCGTTTATAATATCGATCGGGCGTTTCATTGTTGATTTTACCACTACACTCTCAAGTACTTTAGCAGTAGCAATTCCCGGCTTTACTGTTCTACTGCCTGTCCATTCCTTTAAGCTACCTGTAAAAACTGCCGGGTATTTTTGAGGAATAATTAAAGTATTTGCGGGATGAGTAAAACTGAACCCTGCGCTATCCGTTACAACTTGTATTTGTTTTTCCACTCCTTTTTTATCAGAATATTCATAATAAACTTTTGATTCTCCCATAAACACCAAAGAATCTTTTATGAATCTTCCATTATCATTAACGGCCATTTCATACCGGGACACAGAAGAATCTCCTGCTTCAATTAAAATTTTAAGACGACCGCCTTCCACCGGCCTCTTGCTTGTGCCGGAAAAGATCGTTCCGGAAATACTCATATAATAATCATCCGTGTATCTTTTTTCCGGAAGATCGCCGGCCAGAATTTTTTTCCAGCTGAACCGGCTCCAGCCATGTATCAGCATCAGGTTGTCCAAAGCCACCTTCGTGTTCTCATCCTTTTTTTCAAAATACCATCCGGGATTATTAATATATCCGCGGAGATCTGCACTCAATAATAAACCCGAGTATATGCTTTCCCTGTTATCATTATCTGCAGAGGCCAGATCGGTAACAGATACCGAACAACTGCGAACAGCTGAATCCGCGAAAAAGATATCGATGATATTTTCCTGCTTTTTAGCAAAGCCGGGTTTAATGACCTCGGCAACCGCTTCCGACCTGTATTCATTATTGTCGACAAAGGAAAGACGTTCGGCCAGCGGCACTTGGTTTTTATTAAAGACGGTAAAATGAAGTATTCCGCTGGGAAGACTGTCGGTAAGCAAATGCCCGATCACTGAAGGATACTCATCCAATACAATTTCATTTTCATAAACTACACGGTCGCTGATCGTCACCACAAGTATTAATGAATCGTATTGTTTATTATCACTGGTCTTTTCTAACTGGAATTTTTTTCCTTTTTCTTCATCCTGTATCTTCAGGTTAATACCATTTTCCATTACCCCGGGAAGTTCAATTGTTTTTTTGTATTCCTCTCCGTTTACCATCTCCAGTTCGGCAATATATTTTTTTCCTGCGATTGGCTTGAATCTAACTTTACCAATACCATCATGATAACTTGAAAAAGCAACGATACTGTTCCCTTCTTCTGTTTTGATCATTCCTTTTACATCCACCGGGCTTCCCCATTGATCGGTTGCTTTAAAAGCAACTACGGTTGAAATATCATTGACAAGATTTCCACTTTCAGGAAAGAACTGCAGCGATATATTTCGTGTTGCGGAAGATGGAGTTTGAACAGGTGCATATCCGCCAATAAATAAATTCTTTGTGCAAATGATCGGTTCATCATAGTTCAGCATAGCGGGAGTAAATGCCTTGATATAATAATTACCCTGCAGAAGCGAATCCGGCAGATCGATACTTCCTTTAACAGTAGCGCCGATGACAGGATATTGTTTGGTGATGATCGTTTTTCCTTTGTTATCCATCAGCAACAGGAAAAAATTTGTGCTGAGCCCGCTTGGTTTATTATCATGAAACAAATACGCTTTGAACCAAACCGTTTCTCCCCGCGAATAGATCTCCTTATCTAAATGGATATAGGTTTTTTCCAGGGGATAGTTGTTCGCAAAATAAGTAAGAACAGAATCAAATTTTTGAGCCGGCAATTCCAGCGCAATAAGTATGAAAAAACATACTGTAGAGATGCTCTTTTTCATTGTATTTCGCTTGTTGTTGAAGTTATATAATCTTTAAACCGCATACCCGGGTTATTCACCAATGATCTTATCCAAATGAATTAATCTTCCATTTACATCAAAGCCTTCTACTATAATTCTGAATCGCTTGCTGAAATCATTATTAAAGAATTTTACTTGTATCGATTTTGATTGCCCGTCAGTATACATGTCCGGGTTCCAAAACAATGTTGTTCTGTTATCTGCCTGTTGCCGGTCGGCAGGTGTTGTATAATCCGGATTATAAAATTCCTTAGTAACTGAATATCCGCTATACGCAATATATTTTGCCGTCTTCTTTTCTTCTTTTACAACGCCAGGTTCATAATTTACATAAACAACAAGAGCACCGCCGGGGTAGGCGCTTCCGGTACCGATCGCTCCTGCTTCAAACATTTTGACCATTGCAATTTGGTCGGCCCTGAGCGACCGCAAGTGTTCTATCTCTGCAGGCATTTCATTTATAAAAAGACCCATCTCCCAGAATCGCATTGCACCCGCGGGTTTGAATCCATACTTGAGCTGGCGGTTTAGATCGGCTCCCCTGTGATCCTGGATACTGAAATTTCTTTTGTTTACAAAGGTGCCGGCCTGCACCATTATGGTTGTGATCCTGTTTAAAACAAAATCTACTCCATTCATTGCTTTATCTACAGGTGGATTATTGATATTATCGATCTTTATCTTGCCGCCTGTCCGGAAGATCATACTCGTGTATTTTTCATTAATGATATCAACGGGAAGTTTTACAGTTGATCTTACAACAACATTTTCCAATACTTTGTGTTCAGGATCTCCTGTTTTTATTATTAAAGTCTCCGGCCCCATTTTTACCGGGTCGGAATAACCAGCCAAAAATATTTCCGAAGCGAAAGAGTATTTTCCCGTAAAAGCAACATTGAAGCCGGTGCTGTCGGTTATGATCTCTGCCGGTCTTTCATTTCCTTTTTTATCTGCATAAGTATAATAGATCTTTGATTCGCCGGCAAACACCAATGAATCAATTATAAATCGTCCGTATTTATTGACGGCGACCTGGTAGACATATAAAGAAGAATCTTCCGCAGAGATAAAAACTTTTAAACTCCCTTCATCAACAGCTTTTTGTTTTTCTGAAAGCACCATTCCGGAGATATTGATATAATGATCTTCTGCCTGCTTTTTCTGTTGAAAATTAGCTGCAAGTATTTTAGTCCAGTTAAACCTGCTCCAACCATGTGTCAGCATCAGGTTATCCAAAGCAAGCGCAGTGCTGTCATTCTTTTTTTCAAAATACCATCCCGGGTAATAAATATATCCGCGGAGATCGGAGGTAAGCAATAGCCCGGAATAAATGTTTTCCCGGTTATTGTTATTTGCGGATCCGGGATCAATAACAGAAACTGAAAAACTGCGTTCCTTCTCATCAGCAAAACTTATATCAATAATATTTTCTTCTTTTTTGCTCAATCCTTTTTTTATGATCGTCATCCCGCTTTCTGAACGGTATTCGCCATTATCAACAAAAGAAAGCCTTTCTGCCAATGGCATCCTGTTTTTATCAAAAACGGTAAAATACAATATGCCCGAAGGAAGACCGTCTGTAATAAAGTGCCCTATTGCGGAAGGATGTTCATCAAAAGAAATTTCATTTTCATACACTACACGATCATTGATGGTCATCACAAGGATCAGCGTGTCGTATTGTTCCTTATTATTCACACTTCTTTCTACCTGGAATATCTTGCCATTCTTTTCATCCTGTATTTTCAGGTTGATGCCACTCTCCATTACAACAGGAAGAGTAAATATTTTTTTACTTGCTCCTGCCGGAGTTTCTACTTCAGCAAAATATTTTTTCCCTGCCGCTGGTCTGAATTGGATTTTCCCGATCCCATCATGATAACTTGAGAAAGAAATTATGTTGATGCCATCTTCTGTTTTGATCTTTCCTTTTACTTCCATTGGATCATTCCATTGATCAGTTGCCTTGAAAGCAATAACTGTTGAAATGCCGCCAACAAGGTGGCCGCTTTCAGGGAAAAATTGCAGGGAGATATTTTGTGCCGGGCGGACAGCCGATGAGACCGCTGAAGGACCCGCCACGATCAACTTTTTTGTATAAATGACCGGCTCCTCATAATTAAGTATTGCCGGAGTAACAGCCTTAATATAATAACTGCCCGGAGGAAGTGAATCGGGCAGATCTATATTGCCTTTTACTGCAGCGCTAATAACAGGATATTTTTTACTGCTGATCACATCTCCTTTATTGTTCATCAACAGCAGGAAAAAATTTGTGCTGAGCCCGCTTGGTTTATTATCATGATAGAGATATGCTTTGAACCAAACCGTTTCGCCCGGCGAATAGATCTCCTTATCTAAATGTATATATACTTTTTCTACCGGAAATTTTTCACTGAAGATACTAAGGGCCTGCTCCGCTTTTTGACCAAATGAGATAATGGTAAAGAACGTAGCAATGATCGTAGTGTGGATTGCTTTGCTCATAGTTTCTGGCTTTAAGTTACCAAAGCACCCAACAGCCGGTAGTAACCAAATCTACATTTTTTTAACTGCATATTCAACAAAATGATAACACTCCTGTTGTAAATTGCATATCTTTTATGCCATTCAAACTTCATACAGTTTTTGACCCTGCCGGCGATCAGCCGCAAGCCATCCGGCAATTGACAGAAGGAATATTGAATGGTGAGCAATACCAGACCCTCTTAGGTGTAACGGGCAGCGGCAAAACTTTTACCATTGCCAATGTTATACAAAATCTGCAGCGGCCCACCCTTGTGTTAACGCATAACAAAACCCTTGTGGCACAATTGTATGGAGAGTTCCGCCAGTTCTTTCCTGAAAATGCGGTTGAATATTTTGTTTCTTATTACGATTACTATCAACCGGAAGCTTATTTACCTGTCAGCGATGTATATATTGAAAAGGACCAAAGTATAAATGATGAATTGGATAAACTCCGGTTAAGAGCAACATCAAGTTTATTGAGCGGGAGAAGAGATATCATTGTTGTCGCCAGTGTAAGCTGCATTTATGGTATGGGTAACCCGGTCGATTATGAGAACGGGATCGTCCGCATCAATAAAAAACAAACCATTTCACGGCAGGGATTTCTTCATTCATTGGTGAATTCATTATATAACAGGACGACACTGGAATTCAACCGTGGTACATTCCGGGTAAAAGGAGATACGGTTGATATCAATCTTCCTTATGTTGACTACGGTTATCGTGTCACCTTCTTTGGAGATGAGATCGAAGAGATCGAAAGCATAGATGTGGTAACAGGAAAAAGGATCGGGATGATGAATGATGCTGCCATCTTTCCTGCTAACTTATATGTAGCGCCAAAAGATATTTTACAACAGGTTATTTACGAGATACAGGATGAAGTGACGGCACAGGCAGAATATTTTAAATCACAACAAAAATATATTGAAGCGCAACGGCTGACTGAAAGAGTGAACTATGACCTGGAAATGATAAGAGAACTGGGTTATTGTAATGGTATTGAAAATTATTCCCGGTTCTTTGACCGCAGAAAACCAGGAACAAGACCATTCTGTTTGTTGGATTATTTCCCGAAAGATTTTTTATTGGTCGTAGATGAAAGCCATCAAACCATTCCGCAGGTAAGCGGTATGTATGGCGGCGACAGAAGCAGGAAATTAATTTTGGTTGATTATGGTTTTCGTTTGCCTTCAGCGCTTGATAACCGCCCTTTGAATTTTCATGAATTTGAATCTTTGACCAACCAGACCATTTACGTTTCAGCAACACCGGATAATTATGAATTGGAAAAATGCGAAGGTGTAGTAACAGAACAGGTAGTAAGACCAACCGGCTTGCTGGATCCTCCAATAGAAATAAGACCTAGCGTAAACCAGATAGACGACCTGCTGGATGAAATTGACAAGACAGTTAAAAAAGGTGACAGGATATTGGTAACAACACTGACCAAACGAATGGCTGAGGAGATGGATAAATATTTGCATCGCATAAATATCAAATCAAAATATATTCATAGCGAAGTAGATACTTTGGAAAGAGTAGAGATACTCCGTGAATTACGTTTGGGGAAAATTGATGTGCTGGTAGGAGTGAATCTACTGAGAGAAGGATTGGATCTGCCCGAAGTTTCTTTAGTTGCCATTTTAGATGCGGACAAAGAAGGTTTTCTCCGCAATGAAAAATCATTGACACAAACAGCCGGCCGTGCCGCAAGGAATGTAGATGGCCTTGTTATCTTCTATGCGGATAAGATGACGGAAAGTATGCAGAAGACGATCGATGAAACCAATCGCCGGCGAGAAAAACAAATTGCCTGGAACATTGAACATAACATCACACCAAGAACGATCATTAAATCAACCAAAGATGTTTTTGCCCAAACGTCTGTATTAGATATTAAAGGCTACGATCCGGCCAACCCTTATGCTATTGCTCCTGATGAGGACATGATAACAGTTGCCGCTGAAGAACAAACTGAATACAAAACAATTCCACAGACAGAGAAAGCTCTTTCGAAAATAAAAAAGGAAATGGAAAAAGCTGCCCGTGACCTCGATTTTATGGAAGCAGCCCGCCTCCGGGATGAAATGTTCCTGCTTCAAAAGAAGCTGGAAGAGATGAAGAAATAGATAATAGATAAAAACTAATAACTAAAAACTGTTTATAGTAATTAGTTTCTTGCCTGGATACCAAATTGCATTTTTACGATTAGAAAGCTGGCTCCTTATAGAACGAGTCGAATAATCACGCCCAACTATTAGTTTTTAGTTTTTATCTATTAGCTATTCGTAGTTTTACGAACCTCCTCCGGGTATTTCTGCCTGAATTACTCAAATACTCTTACTGTTTATTTGATGTTGATTAGCTGGATTATATTTTAGTTGCCGAATCCTAAGAGAATACATATCCAATATCTGTAAAACCGTCAAATCCAGTATTATGAAAAAGAGAGTCCGCAAAATCGCCAACTTCTTTGCATTTAATCTATTGTTCTTCGCTTTGTACCTCAATTTTATTCATAAGGACAAATCGAACATTATTTCTGTAAGCACCCCGGCTGTTCAGCAAACCACCGCTGCCTTTAGTGGCACCGTGCTGGTAGAAAATCCTGAGCAGTATTTGCCTAAAAAAGATATTTCGGCAAAATCGGAATTAGCTACTGCAAAGAATTAATTCAGAAGCACAGAGCAGCGTTAATAAAGCAGCACCCTGGCAGTAATGTTGGGGTGATTGTGTTTTTATCAGGCCCCGCTTAATCTTTATCTTAGGGGCATGGAAAAAAAAGTCTTTCTGCTGGATGCCTATGCCCTTGTTTTCAGAGCTTATTATGCTCTCATCCGCAATCCCCGTATTACATCGAAAGGAAAAAACACCAATGCGCAATTTGGATTTACCAATACATTGGTTGAATTGATCAATAAACAAAAGCCATCGCATATGGCTGTTTGTTTCGATACATCTGCCCCGACCGAACGTCATACCGACTTCGCAGATTATAAAGCCAATCGCCAGGAAACACCCGAAGATATCAGCGCAGCAGTTCCCGATATCATGAAAATAATTGAAGGCTTCAATATTCCCGTCATCGCCGTTGATGGTTATGAAGCGGACGATGTGATCGGTACGCTCAGCAAACAGGCAGAGAAAGCAGGTTATAATGTATTCATGGTAACGCCGGATAAAGATTATGGGCAGTTGGTATCTGAAAAAGTAAAAATTTATAAACCCGCTTACCAGGGTGGCGATGTAGAGATCATGGGGCCGGAAGAAGTTTGTGCAAAATGGAATATCAAAGAGGTAAGCCAGGTGGTAGATATGCTTGGTATGATGGGAGATGCGGTGGATAATATTCCGGGTATACAAGGTGTTGGAGAAAAAACCGCTGCTAAATTTTTAGCAGAATATGGATCGCTGGAGAATACATTGAAAAATGCGGACAGCATTAAAGGCGCCATGGGAGAAAAAGTAAGGAAAGGAAAAGAAATGGCGATCCTTTCCAAAAAACTGGCAACGATCATTACAAATGTTCCTGTTGAATTTCATGTGGAAGATTTCAGGTTAAAAGAATGGGATAAAGAAAAACTCAAACAAGTATTTGGCGATCTTGAATTCAGGACATTGGGCAAACGAATACTGGGCGAAGAGTTTTCTGTTGCATCTACAACAAGATCGATAGTAGAAAAAGAGATCCCGCAGGGAGTACAAACCGACCTGTTTGGCAATGTGGTTGAACCGGAACCAAAAGCTGTTATAGTAACAGACAATGCCGGCGAAGACAGTGAATTATTAAGAGTTGATAAAAATATTAATAATACGCCTCATACCTACCAGGCTATTGAAGGGGATGCGGCGATCAAAAAACTTGTTGCCGAATTAAAAAAACATGATGAGATCTGTTTCGATACTGAAACTACAGGTATCGACGCCAATGATGCAGAGCTGGTAGGTCTTAGTTTTTCGGTAAAACCGGGCGAAGCGTTTTATGTTCCGTGTCCTGCCGATCAACAAAGAACAAAAGAGATACTGGCTTTCTTCGAACCATTATTTGCTGACAAGAAAAAAATATGGATCGGGCAAAACACCAAATACGACCTGCTTATATTGAAATGGTATGGTATTGAATTCGCCGGTAATTTATTTGATACCATGCTGGCTCATTATGTTATCGAGCCCGATGGTAAAAGAAGTATGGACCTGCTCGCTGAAAAATTTTTAGGCTATGAACCGGTTCCTATTGAAGAGCTGATCGGTAAAAAAGGAAAGACACAGGGCAACATGCGGGATGTTGAGATCGACAAGATAAAAGAATATGCAGGAGAAGACGCTGACATTACCCTTCAACTTAAAAATATTTTTGTCCCGATGCTGAAAACAAAAGAGGTTGAAAAAGTTTTTAAAGATGTGGAAAGTCCATTGGTAAAAGTGCTGGTCGCAATGGAATATGAAGGAATAAACGTGGATATTGATTTCTTAACCGGTTATTCAAAGGAATTGGAAATAGATGCAAAGAAGGCAGAAGAAAGTGTTTATAAACAAGCAGGCGTTCGATTCAATCTTGCTTCGCCAAAACAATTGGGCGAGGTATTGTTTGAAAAACTCAAACTGGATCCATCTGCTAAAAAAACTAAAACCGGTCAATACCAGACCGGTGAAGATGTATTATTGAAACTTGCCGCCAAAGGAAATTCGATCGTGGAAGACATTCTCACTTTCCGGGAATTAACCAAACTAAAATCCACTTATGTAGATGCCCTGCCTGAAATGAGAAATCTCAAAACAGGAAGAGTACACACAAGCTATGGACAGGCTGTAGCAGTAACAGGTCGTTTACAAAGTAATAATCCCAATCTCCAGAATATTCCGGTAAGAACAGAAAGAGGAAAGGAAATAAGAAAAGCATTTATTCCAAGAGATGATAAGCATATTTTATTATCGGCCGATTATTCGCAGATCGAGCTAAGGATCGTGGCATCCATCAGCGGTGATAAAAATATGTGTAAAGCTTTTAAAGACGGAACGGATATCCATACGGCTACTGCTGCAAGAGTATATAATGTAACGGAGAAAGAAGTGACCAAAGAAATGCGTTACAAAGCCAAGAGTGTGAACTTCGGGATCATTTATGGCCAGGGTGCATTTGGCCTGGCCGATAATTTGGGCATTTCAAGAACGGAAGCAAAACAGATCATTGATAATTATAAAAAAGAATTTCCCGGTATTCAAAAATACATGGATGACACGATCAATTTTGCCCGGGAAAATGGTTATGTAGAAACATTGATGGGAAGAAAGCGCTGGCTCCGCGATATTAATTCTGCCAATTTCACGGTAAGAGGTTTTGCTGAACGTAATGCCATCAACTCGCCGATACAGGGAACGGCTGCCGATATGATCAAACTGGCCATGCAAAAAGTTCATGCTGCTATGCAAAAAGAAAAAATGCAAAGCAAAATGTTATTACAGGTACATGATGAATTGGTGTTCGATGCTTTGAAAGGAGAAGTAAAAGAATTAAAACCGTTGATCATTGAAAATATGCAATCGGCGATGGTGCTGCCGCATAAAGTACCGGTGATCGCCGACTGTGGCGAGGGTAAAACCTGGTTGGAGGCGCATTAACAAAGCCAGCACGGACAGTTTATTCATCCCCGGTGCATTTTACTCCTAAGCTTGAAAAATTTCTCATTATTTCTTGCTGACTGCGGGGAGAGTTTGTACCTTTTCCATCCTAAAAAAAATATTATGAAACGAATTCTGACTGTTGCCATTGCAGGAGCTATCTTTTTTGCTTCCTGTAATAATGAAAAAAAAGACGATAAAAAAGAAATGGAAACAACGATAACCGGTGAAAAGGATAAAACCACGTCCAACGATCCCTGTGCCGGTTATGTGGCTGACACTGCAAACGCAGAGCCGCCAATGGATTCTGCATCGATGGCTGCTTGGATGGCAAGTTCTACGCCCGGCGAAATGCATGCGATGCTGGCAAAATCGAATGGAGAATGGGAAGGTGATGTTACACATTGGATGGATCCCGCAGCACCTGCTCAAAAAAGTAAATCAACTGCTACCAACAAAATGGTACTCGGAGGACGTTTCCAGATGTCAGAGCATACAGGATGTTTTGGTGGTATGCCTTTCGAGGGCATTAGCTTTGTGGGCTATGATAATGCAAGAAAAATTATTACCAGTTCGTGGATGGATAATATGGGTACAATGGTAATGAACCTTGAAGGTACATGGGATGAAGCCAATAAGACCGTACATCTTTCAGGCAAGTGTACCAATCCAATGGATGGAAAAATGATGAATATAAGAGAAGATTTTACATTGGTTGATGACAATACACAAAAAATTGTCATGTACGGACCGGATATGAAAGGAAAAGAATTCAAAACAATGGAGATCGTATATACAAGAAAGAAATAAACTCTTTCTTTAAAATAAGAAACCCCGAACTTTTAAAGGTTCGGGGTTTTTATTGATCAAACTTTTTTATTTCTTCGTTTTCTCCATTGGTAATTCAGGAAGACGGCTCCACTCCTGCATTGAGCCATCATACAGTTTCATATTATAACCTAATGAACGCCCGGTAAGATAAATAACACTCGCTGTTTGCCCGATAAAACAATACGTAACTACTTCTTTATTCTTATCTGGAAGCACCGCTGTGAAATTTTTTAATAGTGTATCAACCGGTTTGATCGCATTGACAGAATCGATCATGTCTGTAAACGTAAGATTTAATGCTCCTGTAATATGGCCATCTCTTGGATTACCGGTGGGATCGCCATCATAAAATCTTTTTGCTCTTGCATCAACTATTTCAGCATTTTTTGTTTGCAATGACCGCAACACATAATCTTTATCAACCAGTAACGCATTACCAGCAGTAGCTACAAAATTTCCTTTTTTAAAAGAAGGAACTTCATTTGTTACAGGATAACCGGCTTTTTTCCAGGCTACCAATCCTCCATTCAAATAATAAACCTGTCCCTTTAATCCTAAATGTTCAAGCGTTAAGAACATACGGGCCGTAATACTTACGTCTCCATAGTTATGACATAAAACAACTTTTGAATTTTTATTGATACCTAATTCCTGTAAAATTTTTGTTGCCGCTTTAGGATCGGGAGGATTATAAGTTCCTTCCGGAGAATTGGCAGTTAACCAATCCGGCCAGAGAAAACGGGCGCCTTTAATATGTTCCTTTTCATAATCCATTTTCAGAAAGCTGGGCTGCACAATGACAAGATTAGGATCGTTCATATTATCATTCAGCCATTGCGGGGAAACGATGACCGGCTGCTGGGCGTTTGCAATAAAGCAAAGCAGCAATAAGGCCGGCAGGAATAACTTTTTCATAAACCGCTTTTAGTTTGATTCAAGGGAAAGGTAAGCCGTACCCTCGCCTTGTTAAAAGTTATTTATGATAAACGGTGGGGTTTTGCTGACAAGATGCAGGTTTTATTCCTGTTCTTGCTGCACAGCGAGCAGGAAGATGAAGAGTGATCATTGATTTCTCTTCCGTCGGAAGAAAAATTATTACCCCGCCTGTTCATATGCCTGTTTTATCCAGTTAAAAAGATCTTTATTAATAGCTTTTTCATTTTCAATACGAATACGGTGCGTACACATGGCATTCCATTTCTTACCATCTTCTACATTACCGGAGGCAGCAACGCCTTTAATATTCAATCCAACATCTAATCTTTCTTTTGTTGATGGCTGGATCAATGCAAATTGTTTTTTTCTTCGCAGGCTTACATAAGCTTTTTTCGGCGCCACTTCCACATCTTTTCCAAACTTATTTATTTCGGTCATGATCTTATCATACCATGGCTTGAGTTCTTCTTTGCCTTTGTACTGTTCGGAAATAAGATCATCGTCGTTCTCCGCTGCACCGGCATGCGATTGTTTGGCAAAATGAACAATAACATTTGCATTACCGTGTGTGAACTTATGTTTCTCTTTAAGGAAACTTACCAGTTCGCCGTGTTTTGCAAACCCGCTTTTATTTACAATATCGATCCATTGCTTCAGTGTTTTGCCGCTGTTCTTTTCAATATTGGCGATCTGGGTTTGCGTTGCTTTGTCAATTGATTCGCTGCTCATAATTTATTTATTAATAAGTAATCATTCTCCAACCTGTTGACCAAACTGTAACAAGTATCCATTGATATCATAAATACCAAATTCTCTCATACCATAATCAAAGGTTTCTATTTCGTAACAAATTTTGCATTTATCTTTTAGTTTCCCCCACCATGCATCGGCATCATTGGTATTGATATAAAGAGACCCCGTGAGATTCGGTTCTTCGAACGGCATATGTTCATTTGGTATTGCAAACATGATATCGGCGCCTTCTAATTTTACTCTTGCAAACCCATGATCCGGTACAAAGTCAGTATTAACAAATCCCAAAACATTCACGTACCAATCAACAGTTTCCTGCAGCTTTTTTGTTCTCAGCAGCGGCGTGAGTGTATTCAGTTTCATATATTATTAGCGCTTGAGATTTTTTTCATACATCGCTATCCACTCATCCGGCGTCATTTTAGAAGCCAATTGTCCCATAAGATCAAAAGGAATGTCGTCCGGGTTTTTATACCGTATACAACTCTTACCCATATCCAGTTTTTTGGGAGAAGCTTTTGCATGCGCTTCGGTAAACCATTTTAATAATTTAGGATCGGCATACACTCCCATATGATAGATCGCAATAAAATTTTTCTGCGAGGCCAAACCCATGAACGGCAAAGGTTGCTTGGGATCGCAATGATAACCGGCAGGATATTTTGAATGCGGCACACTATAGCCCATCATTCCGTAACCCATGCCCTCTGCAAAACCTTTGGGAAGATTCTTCTTAATGACTGCTCTTAGTTTTTTAAAAGCCGCTTTACGTTCTTCGGGTATTTCATCAATATATGCATCGGTGCTGGTTGCTTTTGATATCATAACATTGTTTTTACTAAAGATATAATAACACGGCGATATGATTTATTAGCCGGATCTCATTTTTTCTTCTTTGGTAATTTTGCTTTTATCAACTGGTAAGATCGTTCAGCATACTGTTTCCATTCTTTTTTGCTGACAAGATTAATATCCTCTACCCATACCCATTTGTACCGGGCTAAATAAGGCGCAGGTTTGAATCCTTTTCTTTCTGAAATAGCTTCAAAATCTTCATCTGCTACTTTAAAAGATGCACTGGCGGGTGTTTCATCGGCTGAAGTAACGAGGAACATTTTACCCCCGATACTGAAACAAAGATCATGTCCCCATTTGATATCTTCGGTTACCTCATCAAGCCCGAGACAAATAGTACGGAGTTCTTCGAGTGTCATTTTTTTTGTTACGTTTTTACCGGAAACCTGTTGAAGTAATAAGCGGCTTATTTTGTCATTCTTGAAAAATAAAAATCAATTCTTTTACCAGCTATTGACGGTCCTCCATTTATAAATGCATGAAGGGAATCTTTATTTACCAGTTGATATATAATACGTTTCGGAAAATCATGTTGCGGGTTTTCAGCTACTTAACGGCAAAGGAAAGCATTGCGAAGCACAGACCGGTGATTAAAATATTTTTCATATCATTTTTCCATAACGGCTTTTAAATTATTTAGTCCAATAGTAAAATCCTTACCGACCATTTCATTCATATTCATGAACAGTTTCATTACGTTCATCGGGTAATTCATTTTGCTTGTAAATCCCCAGGTAACTTTAGTGGCATTATCACCCACTGCTTCCGTTGTCATAGTAGCTTTAGCAACAGAACGGAAAGGTTTTATAAAACGGAGTTCAGATTCCCATTTTCCATCTGATACGGAAAGGATCTCCTGTTCGCCCTTGCCTACTTTTTTATTTCCTTCCCATGCATTTACAAATCCCGGTGCGCCATCGGTGCCACGAAATTCATTTTTCATATTGGGATCCAGCGTGGCCCACTTGCTATAATATTGCTGGTTCTTCAGGTATTTGACATAATTGAAAACTTCCGCTTTGGGCTTATTGATAACTATTTCTTTTGTAGCAGCGAGGTCTTTGCTGACGATCAATCCCGCTAATAAAAAAAGGACGATAATACCGACGATGATATACACTACGATCATATGATTATGGTTTTATTGTTGTAAATATTTTTCAGGAACGGAATGTAACCCGATGCGGTTGCCTTCGCTGTCGATGATAACAGCCATGTATCCATAATCAGGACTTATCTCTGTTTTCGGCACCATGATCTTTCCGCCGGCTGTTTCAACTTTATCCAATATTTTTTGAAGATCAGGATTTCCATTCAGGTAGATCAGGGGTCCGTCGGTAGCGGATGGTTTATGAAAACCACCGCTGTCAACCAATGCACCACCAACCCCATTCATCATGTTATCAATGGGAAACATACGCATTTTTATATTGGGCAGGTCCATTGCATTCAATGTGATCCCAAATATCGTTTCATAGAATTTTGTTGCCCTGTCAAGATCGGAAGTTCCTATTTCGAACCAGCTTATTGCATTATCCATATTTGTTTTATTTTTTTGAATGTTTTTCTTTCATCGTTTTAAAAGATTGACTGACCAGTTCTTTCAAAACTTTACTGTCCACATCGGCCAGTTTATTAATATAAAGACAGCTTCCGCCACTTATCTTATACTTACCCAATTTTTTTAAAAGATCGCCGTAAGAAGCAAAGCCAGGAATCATATAAATGGTCAGGTTTTGTTTTCGTGGCGAAAAACCGGTGAGGAACCATTCGCCGCTTCTTCCTGTTTTAGGCGATTCATATATATAGTTTCCGAAACCAATGATACTGGCGCCCCACATTTTCGGTTTCTCTCCCGTAATTTTTTTCATCATACCCAGTATCTCTGTAGCATCATTTCGCATGGTTTCATTAGTAATGGATTGCAGGAAACCCTCTACACTTGCATCATTCTCTTTGGTCTTGAGAACTGCTAATTTCTTATTGGTTGATGTCTTTGCCATCTTTCAGTTTTATGATGTTTGCATTCATTGCTGTCTTTGTTGCTTCATTGGGCGCCTGTGCCAATGCTTTGTTAGCATACTCGAGTGCTTTTGTAAAATCTCCTTTGGCAGAATAGTATGACATGAACCCTGCATTGACCGCATAAACATCCCCGTTCTTTTTTTCATTGGCATTGAATATTTCCAATGCCCTGTCCGGTCTTTTTGCCGTTATCTGTGCACGGCCTGCGCCCAAATATTGATTGGCACCGGCAAATATCAAAGCTTCATTCATAGTTGAATCTGCCTGTGGCAGCCTGTTCAGTTTTGCATAATTAACCGAAAGGTTATTAAGTGTAGCAAATGTTTTTGTCAATGCTGCCCGCTGGCTCCATCCCAATGCTTCTTCCAAATTGATATTTCTATTGACCATATACTGTGCTGCCGCAAGCATATTAAAAGCATTAAAACCTTTCTGGCTGCTTACTTCGTCCCGCAATCTTGCAAGAACGATATTATCAACATCCACATCCACTTTGAAGGGTATTGATAGATTTTCCCATTGCAATGCGATCACACAATATTTTTCGCGGTGCTCGATGAATTCATATTTCAACCATTCAACGCTTTTATCCAGCTTAACAGGTTTTACGGTAACTCTCAATGCATCGTTCTTATCATCATAATAAAAACTTCCCCATGAGCCTGATTGATTGGAGAAAATAATGATAGCACTATCGGCCCATACGGCCATATGCAAACCATAAGAACCGGCTTTAATATTTTTTCCTTCCACTTTCACATCATGTTCAAAAGTTATAACCGTATTCTCGTTGGCACCGGCACGCCATGGCTGGGTATTTTTATTGGTAATTAAATTGGTCGACGAAAATCCATAGGTTACAACGTTCCCATCACCCCATAGTTTTCCTTCCCGCTTATTTACATCGGGTCTTGAATATTTTATGCTGATAGATGTAATGCCCACTTCTTCAGTAATAGTTGCCCTGGGATTATTTCCGCTGGCGGGCAGATCCATTTGTGCTATTGACGAATGAGTAAATGAAAACAGGACAATAGCAGAAAAGAATATTTTTCTCATAGCGTTTGTTTTGTGGTAAATAAAATGATCCTTATTACTGACCCCGTATTGGGGTTAGCTATTAAAGGTCAGGAAATTTTACCGGATGCGATTGCCTTCTATCAGCCTATTTTGCCTTTAATTTTTACCCGCACAGAAGGATAATGTCCTGGTTTATTTGTCCGCAGAAGATACAGTGTACACAGAGTTGAAAGGCAATATTTTTTGTGATCTCAGCGTACCCGACAGTTATCGGGTCTGACTATTTTTTTTCCTCCGATATTCAAGGTCGAAGCTGGTAGTCCATGTTTTACCGCCATCATTACTGTTCTCACCGAGTTGTCTTACTTTATCGGGACCAAGATTATAAAAAGTCATTTTTTGTATCAGCCAGATGCTGTCATTGATCTTTTGATCATCTGTTTGAAGGATCATTTTATTATTTTCATAATGGCCGTTGCAGAATTCGGTGATCGTTCCCGTATTATCTACAAAATATTGCTGCCATCTTTTCTTTGCAGCATTGTACATATTATAACTTTTACCGGCAAAACGTAATCCTTTTTGGATAGTGGCGCTGGTCCATTCTTCCAATATGGTACAACTGTCGAGTACCAGGCTTATTTTACTATCGCCTGCTTTTTGTCCTTTTATTCCAAAAGCTTCCCATTCACCTATCCAAAAATCAAATTGACGATACTCGGTACCACTACAGGGTTTTTGTGCAAGAGATGATAAAACATAACCGGTAAAACATAGCAGTAAAAATAATTTTTTCATAATGCAGTTTTATCAAAGACCATTAAATAGAAAGATATGCTTGTTCATTTATCATATGAATTGCCATAGGCCCGATACCAATTTACCCGTTTATCATATAAATAAAAGAACCCCGCAGTGGCGGGGTTCATCGTCGGGGCAAACTTGAATTATTTAATTTCCGCCACCACCTTGTGGACGTTGTGGGCGCATAGCGGGCTGTATCTTTTCTTTCCAGATCTTAAAATCTTCTTCTTTCAATACTGCTTTCAAAATTTCGTCCTGGGCATCGCTGAATTTTTTCATTTCAGCCATCATTGTTTCCCGGTCAACATTGGCGGCTCCGCCTGCCATCAATTCCTGGCGTTTTGCATCCTGTGCTCTATATAAAACCACCATGGCTGTATCCACTTTTGTCAGTGTCGCAGCATCTAATTTGAATGCGCTATCCAGTTTCTGGTGAATAGTGGCTGCTCTTTCTTCCGGTGTCCGTCTTGTAAAACCGCCGCCGGGCTGGGCCGAAGCTGCTAATACGAGGACAAAAGAGGCCATACAAACGAGGAATAATTTTTTCATGAATTTATTTTGTGTTAACTAATCAGTTTCAGCTATTATAGACGGGAAAAGGCGGCAAACCGTTCGGGAGGGCGGTCATTTTTTTCAAAATCTTTTTTGAAAAAACTCAAGTATCTTGCACCCCCTTAATAATCACACAACTTATGGAATACAGTAAACTTGTAGCAGTGACCGGGTTACCCGGACTTTTTGAACTGATCAACAGTAAAACAGACGGGGCGATCGTTCGTTCCCTGGATGACAAATCGACTCGTTTTATCTCCAGCCGCATTCATAATTTTTCCCACCTGGAAAGTATCGAAGTGTACACTACCGGTGATAATGTGAACCTTGTGGATGTATTGAATGCGATGGACAAAGCCGGCGCTGAATTACCGGACGAAAAAGATGCCGATGCGATAAAAAAATATTTCGAAAAAGTATATCCTGACATGGATTTTGACAGGGTATATGCAAGCGACATGAAAAAGATGGTGAAGTGGTTTGATGTGCTGAAGAAGAATGAGGTTGAAATAAAATTATCGGAGCAGCCGGAAGAAGAGCCGGGAGATGACCAGGTTGATGAAGTCCTCCAGGAGCAAATTGTTGAAGATCTTGACAAATTGGTTGAAGATGAATCAACAAAGGAAGCGCCTAAAGCAAAAGCCAAAGCCGAACCTAAAAAGAAAGCGGCTGCTAAAAAGAAAAAAGACGAATAAAATATTTAAGGATCACGGTACAAGCTACAGGCACAAGCATACACTTGAGATTGTAGCTTTTTTATTTATAAAAGAGCCGATCATGAAATATAGTGCAGATATACAAAAATTACCACGGCATTTTTTACCGGAAGATTTCAGTGTAAAGAATTGGGAAACACTGGAACCTTATTTTAAAGATCTGGATGAAAGAAATATTGATTCCATTGCTGATCTTGAAAAATGGATGAAAGATGCAAGCGAAGTTGAAGCCGTTATCAGCGAAGATGTTTGCTGGCGCCAGATACGAATGACCTGTGACACGGAAAGTAAAGAACTGGAAAATGCTTTTAATTTTTTTATGCTGGAGATCCAACCAAAGATCCAGCCCTGGGCCGACAAGCTTAATAAAAAATTATTGGCTTCGCCTTTTATTAAAGATCTCGATACCAAAAAATATTTTACTCACCTGCGCAACGTAAAAAAGAATATCGATCTTTTCAGGGAAGCCAATATTCCTATCCAGGCAGAACTGAATGTGATGCAGCAGCATTACGGCGTTATCGCCGGTAAGATGACGATAGAAGTAAAAGGACAGGAATATACTTTACAGCAAGCGGCCAAATTTTTAGAAGATCCCGATCGTAGCCTCAGGGAAGAAGTGTACCGCAAGATCAGCGAAAGAAGATTGCAGGATAAAAATGAATTGAACAACCTCTTCACTTCATTATTGAAAAAAAGACAACAGGTAGCGATCAATGCAGGTTTTAAAACATACACCGATTATCGTTTTGTTGAACTCGGCCGCTTCGATTACAGCAAAGAGGATTGCTACCAGTTTCATGAAGCAGTAAAACTGCATGTGATGCCGCTGGTCAATCAACTGTATGAAGCGAAGAGAAAGAAATTAGGGCTCGATACATTACGTCCCTGGGATATTGAAGCGGAACCATTGGGCATTCAGCCGCTTCGTCCTTTTCAAACTGCTGATGAACTAACGAATAAAACCATCGCCTGCTTTGATGAGCTTGATCCGTTTTTTGGCGATTGTCTCCGCAAAATGAGAACGATGGGTCATCTTGATCTTGAAAGCAGGAAAGGAAAAGCTCCCGGTGGATATAATTGTCCATTAGCAGAAAGCGGTGCTCCTTTTATTTTTATGAATGCCGCCGGGCAACTGGATGATGTAACAACGATGGTACATGAAGGCGGCCACGCTGTTCATTCTTTCCTGGCACATGAACTTGAACTAAATGGCTTCAAAGAATATCCAACTGAAATTGCAGAAGTAGCCAGTATGGCGATGGAATTATTCAGCATGGATAAATGGAATGTATTCTTTTCCACTCCCGAAGAATTGAAAAGAGCGAAAGAACAACAACTGGAAAGAGTGATCACTATTTTCCCGTGGATCGCTACGATCGATAAATTTCAACACTGGATGTACCAGCATCCCGATCATACAGAACAGGAAAGAAATGACCAATGGCTTACTATATTGAATGAATTTTCTTCTCCTTTTGTTGATTTCTCGGGATTGGATGAATATCGTTTGTATGCCTGGCAGCGGCAACTTCATTTATACGAGGTCCCTTTTTATTATATCGAATATGGGATTGCGCAACTAGGCGCTATTGGTTTATGGCAGCAATTTAAAAAGGATCCCGTAACAGCCCTAAGTAATTATACCAATGCGCTTTCGTTGGGAGGCATGGCAACTTTACCGGAATTATTCAAAGCCGCCGGTCTTTTCTTCGATTTTTCTCCGGAATACATAAAGGACCTTATGTTATTTGTCACAAAACAAACAGACAGCCTTTGAAAGCCGAAAATACCACGAAAGTGGTAGTCATTAAATGAGGAAATCTCGGGGACAGAACTTATTTTTGGTTTTCCAGATAATCATTAAGTGCCTTAGCTGCACTTTAAACATAGCTACTAATCAGAGCCTTAACCAATAGTCCCGCCGTTTCTACGGCGGGGCTTTCTTTTTTACAAAAGAATCATTTACAGTTTTTGCAAATACCTTCCGCTACTACTTCGATATGAGCAGCAGAATAACCTTTAGGCAGGTTGAGTTGGGGTGTAGCTACATCATCCAAACAATAAGTGATGTGACAAGTGGTACAAAGAAAATGTATGTGATGATCATGATGATGACCTTCGGAACATTCATCTTTACACAATGCATAGCGAACAGAATTATCGGCAGTAGGAATTGTATGAATGATTCCTTTATCAACGAAAGTTTGTAATGTGCGGTAAATGGTTACCCGGTCAAATTTTTCTCCGGCTTTTTTTTCAATATCGCCATGCGCCAATGCGCCGGAGCCTTCCAGGAAAAGTTGAAGGATCTTTTTCCTGCTTTCCGTGATACTTAAGCCATTCTTCTTTAACAAACTATCCGTTTGCATATCTTATTTGATCTTCTCTTTTAAAAGTTTACGGGCATCTTCTATCAATTGTTTTACCTCGCTCTCTTTAAGCCCATCATATATTTTTTTCACTTCTCCGTCCTTATTCACCAATGCCCAGAATTGAGTATGCAAAAAATCATCGTCGGGGTTTTTAAGATTATTGGCAGGATCATCGATCGTATAACTCACTCTTGCCATATTGTAAAGACTATCTTTTCTTCCCGTGAGGAATATCCATTTCTTTGTATCCGCTCCTAATGAATCCGCATACCATTTTAATTGTGCCGGCGAATCTGTTTCAGGATCCGATGTATGTGAAAGAATAAAAAAATCGGGTTCATTCTTCAATGCCTGGTAAACAAGTTTCATATTACTGTTCATCTTCGGGCAAATGCCTTTGCAGGTGGTGAAAAAAAATTCCGCAACAAATACTTTACCCGCTACATCCTTTTCCGTTACCTTTTTTCCATCCTGGTTGGTAAATGAAAATGGTTTCAGGTATCCTAAAGGCGGGACTTTCTTTTTTCCGAAATCAGGGATGACCAGGGTCAATACAAAATAGAACCCGACAGCCAGCGCTGCGAAAAAGCCTGTATAGAATAAGCGTTTTTTTGTCATAACTAATATGGTTGTGGCAAGTGGGAAGTGGCGAGTGGGGAGTAGCCAGTAGGAAGAACTCCAGCCCCACTTACTACTAGCCATTCCCCACTAGCTTTTCACAAAGTTAAGCAATAGGCCGTCTTTTCTTTTGCAACATTGTTGCCTTTTTTGTATTTTTGTTCTTTTTATGAGATCAAAGATCAATTGGGATGCAGTTGGGATCGGAGCTTCGGCGGCTTGTGCCATTCATTGCGCATTGCTGCCTCTTTTCCTTAATAGCCTGCCGCTCTTTGGTATCAACATCATTCACAATACTTTTTTTGAGGCCGGTATGATCATCCTGGCGCTTTTTATTGGTTCTTATTCTTTATACCACGGCCATAGAAAACATCATCATAACTTTTTACCGTTAATGATCTTTTTTGCCGGTTTTATTTTTTTGGTTTTAAAACAATTCTTCGCTCACTACGAAACATGGCTGCTGATACCGGCTGTTGTTCTTATCATTACGGCTCATCTTTTAAATTTTCGATTCTGCCGGGTGCATAACCATGCTCATTCGGATGATTGCGATCATTGAATAATTGAATATCGAACAATAGAACAGGGAGTGAAGAATTTCGAAATACTGTTCACTTCATCATTCCAAATTCCTTGTTCACCTGTTCGTTATTTCCTTAACTTGTTACAAACTTTACGAATGAAGAATTTTCTTTTCACCCTGCTGTGTATCATTTCCATATCTGCCGCTGCCCAATCCAAGGACGAAACAGCGATCCTCAAAGTTTTAGATGATCAGAATGCTGCCTGGAACCGCGGCGATATCGACGGTTTTATGAAAGGTTATTGGGAAAACGATTCATTGATGTTTGTCGGCAAAAGCGGCGTTACTTATGGCTGGACAAATACACTGAACAATTATAAAAAAAATTATCCCGATACAGCCGCCATGGGAAAACTGATCTTTAACAACATTCAAGTGAAACAGCTTTCTAAAAAATATTTCTTTATTGTGGGCAAATGGTATTTGAAAAGAAGTATCGGGGATCTGAGCGGGCATTATAATCTTTTACTGGAAAAGATTGATGGCCATTGGGTGATTGTTGCCGACCACAGCAGTTAACCTGCCTGCATCTGATAGCGGCGCTGTAGTTTTCCAAAAACAAAATACGAGAGCAGCAATCCTACCGAAGAAAAAAGGATATCGTTTTGATCGAATGTGCGGCCGAAATAAGGTATCCGCTGTAAATATTCATTTACGATCAGCATTCCAAAGCCCAGCATACAAACCAGGCGCAGATCATATCCCGATTGAATGCGGAATACCCGGGCTACCAAAAAATTTCTGCCACTAAAGAACCAATACGCCCCGAACGGAATTAAAAATGCGCCAAAAAGATTCGGCGCTATGCCAAGGAAAAATTTCGAATCATCCAGCAGGTGCAATGGCCGGATAATGAATTTAATTATCCAGATGACCAGCGTACCCGAAACAACAAACCACTTACTGATATGTTTGAATTCCATTGGTGGAGTATGAATTTCTAAAATAGGCCTTTTTTTGATTGAAAAATAAATGCAGGTTGTTTTTCCGGGATGAATATGTTAGATCTTATTGTGAAGTTTTTACTACATAGGATCATAGGTAACATAGATTCACATAGGGATGCTTTTATGAATGTGTTTCCTGTATTTCTATGTAATAAATTAAAAATACCATGTTAGCCGTCTTTCCAAACCCTGTACAAATACCGGATCAGCAATAAAAGAGTGATCAGCATGCCGGCATAAAAAAGTATCGTATAGATAACAGGTTTGCGGTTGAAGTAACCGAGTTTATAATAAAGTCCCAGCATAACGCCGGTCATCATCCACATCATTCCCCATGAGAATGACCGGAGAATTTTCAGAAAATATTTTTTTACCAATGGATCCCAACCTCTTTGCTCTTCCATGCGTACTATTTCAGGCAAACAAGTTACAATAATTTGAACCCGCTTAATGAACCAGCAAATTTTGAAAGGCCAATGAATCGCCGTTAAAAACATTGAAATCAACTTTGGAACGGATCCCGTTTACACGGCCTTCATCACTGTGCTGCCAGAATATCCATTCACGACCGATCTTTGGTTTTTCGGGCTGGTAATAATGGGCGATCCAGAGAGGATATTTATCAAAATCAGCCCCGAGGTTACGATTATAAAAATCTACGTTGGTATAAATGACCGGTTTTACTTTATAATAATTCTCCACGATGTCCAGCCATTCTTTTGCTTCCTTTTTTATTTCAGCAGATGTGGCGCCATTCAATTGTTCAATATCCAGCACAGGAGGAAGGTCGCCGGGCGCCAGGTCAACTTTATCAATAAAATTCTCTGCCTGCATCCTGCCATCCTTTGAACCGATAAAAAAATGATAAGCGCCGCGGATCATATCATTATCGCCTGCTCTTTTCCAGTTTCTTTTGAACAATGGATCGGTATTGCCAATGCCTTCCGTTGCTTTGATAAATGAAAATCCAACCTGGATATTTTTTACTTTCATCGCTTTCACTTCTTCCCATGCGATCATATCCTGGTATTTGGAAACATCGATACCATGAATAGAATAATTCTCCGGAATAAGAATTCCGAATTCAGGATAACGGGTAAACTTTACTTTTTTGCGATAGCTGATCTTTTCCCATAAAAGATAGGCGCTGAGAATAACTATCATTACGATAAGCCCGGACCAGGCGGCACGCCGGATACGTTTTCGTTGTTTGCGGGAAAACATTGGGGTGGTTTGTGACTGCAATTAACAGCATAACAAATATAAAATCTGGAATTTTTGGAAAATGTTAATTCAATGGCACGCAGATGACGCGGATGTAGCGGATTTAAGGGATTTTTTTTATATAGTTATCGGGTACCAGCAGGTTTATCAGCGTAAATCCGCTACATCCGCGTCATCTGCGTTCTATTCTCTTGAAAATTCATCTATCAGGCGTCAAATAAAAAAGCCTCCGTGTTTATCACGGAGGCGATATATAATAGAAGTCTACGGATTAAAAATTCAGAGCTTATCGAAGCCTGGTTTCTTATTGCTGCGACAGGGTTTTACCCGTTACTATAAATTAGATTGGTTATTTCGGAACTCGTGGTTGGTTAACTCCCTTCTGTAGCAATGAATAGACAAAGACTGTACCAACTGGTTTAATGGCTGTGTATAAATGCAAAGATTTTTTATGAGGCGCCGGCGGGAATGCTTTATTCAATGATCCTCAGCTTGGCATAATTCAGCATTATCTTTTTTTCACCGTTATGTTCAAACCTGACCGTAGCGATCGGGTTATGTGCGGCTCCTTCCATTTTCATTACTTCACCAAAACCAAATTTCTGGTGTTCTACTTTTTGTCCCTCTTGCAAATTAGACGTATCGCTGGCAATAAAATCCGGCGATGGAACATGCTCTTTTACTTTGGCTGGTTGTCCCTTCGGTGGTAAATAAGAAGGCGCCGACTTTGCAACACCGGGACCTGAATTATAATATGTACCCGATTGTTTATTGGCCGTTCCCGACTCACCATCATCCACCCAACCTTTCATCTTGTTGAAAGCAGATCCGCCCCCCCATTTATTTTGTCCCTGGTTCTTTGGGCCCCCGCCTGCAAAACTCCTGTCCATATATTGTTCGGGTATCTCCTGTATAAAACGGCTCGGTTCATTTTGTACCAATGAACCAAAACGGTACCTCGTGCCTGCATAAGTGATCCAAAGTCTTTGCTTGGCCCTTGTAATAACTACATAGAATAATCTTCTTTCTTCTTCGAGTTCCTCTCTTGTATTGATGGATAATGCATTTGGAAAGAGCATTTCTTCCAAACCGGCGGCAAATACACAGGAAAACTCCAATCCTTTTGCTGCATGGATGGTCATGAGTTTCACCGTATCGGCGTCGGGGTCTTTTTCATCTGCATCGGTAAGTAATGTGATCTGCTGTAAATAAGAAGCAAGACTTTTATCAACCAGTTCGCCATCTTCCGTATCGGGACTTTCTGTCCATTCTTTTATAGAGTTCAACAACTCCTGTATGTTCTCATAACGGGCAACTCCTTCGGAACTTTTATCATTGAATAGTTCTTTGATCAAATTGGTTTGCTTACCCACATGAACAGCGACCTCATATGCATTTTGTTTTGTCAGCATGCTGGCAAAACTTTTTATCATCGTTACAAAGTCATCGAGCAGGTCTTTGGTGCCGGTTTTAAATCCAATTTCAGCCGATCTTTCCATCACATCCCACATGGAAATATTTTTGTCATTGGCAAACAAGATCAGTTTATCGATCGTTGTTTTTCCAATTCCTCTTGCAGGATAATTGATGATCCGTTTTAATGCTTCTTCATCTTTCGGATTAACGATCACCCGCAAATAAGCAACAATATCTTTGATCTCTTTTCGCTGGTAAAAACTGATGCCGCCATAAATGGTATAGGCAATACCCATTCTGCGCAAAGCTTCTTCAAAAGCACGGCTCTGTGCATTGGTACGATAGAGTATCGCAAAATCCTTATTGCTGTAATGATTGCGCAGTTTTTGTTCCTGTATACTGTCTGCTACAAATTTTCCCTCGTCATTATCTGTTGATGTACGGACCAGTTTTATTTTTTCTCCCTCTGCATTTTCGGTGAACAATACTTTTTCGATCTGGCTTTTATTGTTCTTGATCACTTCGTTGGCAACATGAAGGATGCTTTGTGTGCTGCGATAATTTTGTTCGAGCTTGATGAGTTTCACTTCATCATAATCTTTCTGGAACTGCAGAATGTTTTGGATCGTAGCGCCGCGGAAACTATAAATACTTTGTGCATCATCGCCCACCACGCATACATTCTCATGCATAGCGCCCAATAATTTGATGATCTCGTATTGGGAAGGATTGGTATCCTGGTACTCGTCAATTAAGATATACCTGAACTTATGCTGGTATTTCGATAACGCTTCCGGGATGTTTTTCAGTAATTCATAAAATTTCAGCAACAGGTCATCGAAATCCATTGCCCCATTTTTGAAACAACGTTTGGCATAAGCATCATAAATATTTGCAATGGCAGGACGATTGGCCCGCATATCTTCCTGCTGAATACCATAATCATTCCGGTATTCTGCAGGACCGACCAATGCATTTTTCGCTGACGAGATACGATTGTAAACAAGGTTTGGCTTGTAATGCTTGTCATCAAGCTCCAGCTCATTGACAACTGTTTTGATCACCGACTTTGCATCATCCGTATCGTAAATAGTGAAGTTGCGGGGATAACCGATCTTCTCGGCTTCAAAACGAAGTATCCTTGCAAATACAGAATGGAATGTGCCGATGTATAAATTCCTGGCTTCGCCATTACCAAGGATCTTCTCAACCCTTTCTTTCATTTCCTTTGCCGCCTTATTGGTAAATGTGAGGGCCAGGATACGGAAGGAATCCACCCCAATGTGCATCAGGTGGGCTATTCTTGTAGTCAGCACTTTTGTTTTTCCGCTGCCTGCGCCGGCCACGATCATCAATGGTCCGTCAATATGAAGCACCGCTTCTCTCTGCCGTTCGTTCAACCCCTGCAAATACTCATTCATAGTGGTGCAAATTACTGCATTACCCGCAGAATGAGTTTTAGGTTTTTGATTTTAGCTTTTAGTTTTTTCCCCCAGGAATGGCAGGTTTTTCCAACTACGGAAACTCAATCCAGGATCTAAAATCTAAAACCAAAAATTATTTCGGATGTAAATGAAGTATCTATCATTTCGGGATGGTTTTTCTTAACACTTGCATAATTTTTTACCACATAGTCACATAGAAAACATAGTGAATACACACATAGAAGCATCCCTATGTGTATCTATGTGCCTATGTTCCTATTTGATGAGACTACGCAATTGAAATTAAAGACACCCATTAATGCGAATATCTCTCCAGGAGTTGAAGCAAAAGATATCTTGGAATATCAGGATATAGCTCCTGGAGAGTTTCTGAATAAACCGCCCAACCAATGACTACTGGCTAACGACCGGCTTATAAACTCTTTCCGCTGTCCTCAAAACTTCCGCCTTATCCAGCGTCATATGTTTCGGCTGTTGATCTTGAAATCTTGTCATCTGGTCTTTGAAATGCGGTGAACCGGGATGCATCGAAGCGCCGAATGTATTCACAGATTCTATAACAGGTAAGCTGCCGTCTTTTGGATAACGTACAAAACAGATATACGCATCGCCGCCGTTTACTTTGCGCATGCCATTACCATAAGGTTCGGAAAAAGTCGGCGTCAATACATCGGGGAAACCCCAGGCCGGGCGGGCATCATCGCCTCTTACCAGTTTCTGAACATCGCCGAGTACAAGATCTGTTTTTCCAAAATGCTTCATCATATGATCGTACACATATTGAAAAGTTTCTACTGCTTCTGCTTTAGTGATCTTTCCTGGCGTCGTTCCTTTTAATTTACCGGCGAGATAATAATAGGTGATGATAAATATCGCCGCTCCTTTACTATCGGCTGTTGCTTTTTTATCCCAGCTTTGAAAATTACCGATCACATCTTTCAATACAGGATATTCTGTTGCATTCAAATTGAACATACTGTCGATATCATATGTGTACTGCAATTGCGTTGGTAACTGCTGATCGAATTTGATCCGCTTGAAAGTATTGTAATCGATCTTACCGGTATTGTATAATAATTCCGTTACTCTTTTGCTCCGGTTGTTATGATACGTTTCCCATCCATCGTTCTTATCATATTTATTCCTGTCAAGATTGACGGCCGGATCGGTTGCTAAAAAAGGAGAATGATTGGTATTGAATAAATAGCCCGACGAAGGATTGATGTATTGCGGCAGTTCGTTTATCTTTTTAAATTCAGTCCACAATGTTGAAGATGTATTTCCGGGCACTGTGCTTTTCCAGTTATACGCCGGGTCAGGATTTCTTCTCGGCATTTTTCCATTGCTGATATAAAAGATCGTATCATAGCGATCGGCATACATGATATTGAACATCGGGAGGCTCATCATGCTGACAGCTTTGTAGAACTCGGTAAAATTCTTCGCCTTATTCATCCGGTACCATTCTTCCAAAGCTTTTATATCCAACGTTGCCGGCAGGCGGATCGCAAATACTCCTTTATCTGTTTTTAATGTAGCGCCGTATTTACTCCAGTATATTTTTTTCCCGATCGTGATCGGGATGCCTTTTACTTTAAGCTTCGCTTTATCTTCTTCCAGGTTCAGCCATTGCCCGTCGAACTTATATTGATTTTTATTCGCCGGATTCATGTCCAGTTTATCCTGGTAATTATTCGTATGCGCCCATCCCAGGTTTTCATTGGTGCCATGAAAGATCAAACAGCCGCCGGGAAATAAACCACCGAGCATATTCCATCCCTGTTCGCTTTGTACATGTGCCTCATAAAAAGCAACAGGGCCGGTGTTTGGCTGATGTGCATTGATCGCTAAAAAAGATTCACCCGTTATTGTCTTTGTCGAATTCATCGCAAAAGAATTCGATCCCTGCGGGTTGAAACCGGGCAATGTTGCTACTTTACCACCGAGTATTTGCGGCAATGCATCATCTACACCGCAAAATAGGCTGATAGAAAAAATTACCGCGGTGATATATTCTTTCTCATGTAACGGAAATGCTTTTTTATACTTTACTTCTTTCGGATGCGCAGCAGCATATGCATTCAATCCCGCAATGTATCCATTGATCAGCGCAATGAAATCAGGGCTCAATGTGTTCCATTGTTCTTCGACAGTTTTACGAATGCGCAAAAGATTGATGACATAATCTGCTTCGGCGCCTTTTTTACCGAGACCTGTTCCAACTTTTGCTTTACCGGAAAGTGCAACGAGTTGTAATGTTTCAAAATCATCTTCTGCATGTGCCCATGCTAAACCATACGCAACTTCGGGATCTGTAGGTGCAAAGATGTGAGGAACACCGAAACTGTCCCGGGCAATGGTGATGTTATTGGGATTGATCTGGCCGGAAGACCGGAAGACTGAAAGAATAAGGATGAGGATGAGGAGTTTTTTCATAAAGGAAAAATAAAGAAAAAGAAAGCATTGTCAATAGAATAGCTACCAAATCATTGAAAACCTCAAAGAGAAGTAAATTTATAGTTGAATTAACTATCATGGATACAACTAAACTGGAACTACAAGCCGAACATTTCGTAAACTCAACGCTTTCAAAATTTGAGTTTTTAATAAGTAAGCCGCAGTATGACAAAGAAGGTTGTGATTTACAAATTTTAGATAACACAATGCACCCGACAAGGTTAATTCGTGTTCAATCAAAAGGGCGAACATTCGATAATTCTACTAATATAGAAATACCCAAGAAATACGTTGACGACGATTTTATTCTGTTTATCTATTTAGTTGACAATCTCAAAAATGAACAACTATATATTTTCTTTCCAGAAGAGATACGGTGCTTTTCTTCAAACAGTAGCCACTATAAAATTTTTTGTGCTAAAAATGATTTTGAAACAAAATATCAATCAAATCTTTTTGATAACGAAAAAGCAGAACAACTAAGATCTCGACTTTTGTCCGCAAAGATAAAAAACGAAACTACCGTTTTAATTGACAGTTTTTGCTTAGAAAATGCCTTGAAGTCCACATTAAGAATATATAAGGAAATATATCCAGAGAGAATATTCAGACTTCCTAAGACTATTGATATAATTAAGAATATTATTTATTGTTATGACAATTTAAATCTAGAAAATAGAATTATAAATGTTTATCTTTTTTTAACTCCTCATAATTTCATTGAAACAACATATTATACCCCGGAAGAATTATATGTTGGGGAAAATAAAATCCGCATATTTGAAATGCGTATTGACGGGTTATTATCCTTTGAAATCGAAGATTTTCTGAATAGAATTATCAATAGTGAAAATATAATTTTAACAGCTTCGGATATTAAATATATACCCCTTATAAAACAATTAAAAAATGAAAATAAAAATGTTACTCTTGTTTGTGAAAAACTTGACAATGGCTTACGAGAGTTCGGATTTAGTTGGGGAGATATATCTTATCCAATAGCTTATTCTATGGGGCTTACACTTAATGATATATAATCACATCAGCATGGATCTTCACGCCGTGGTCGGTGTTTTTCTTTCACCGACCCTACGAATAAAGGACACCAAACTTTTATCTTTTATCTATTCTCTTTTATCCTTTAAGTAAGTTTACATATCATGCCCGCTATCGAACTCCTCCATACCGACTCCAACCACCCCGCCTTCCAACAACTCGCCGCCGAAATGGAAAAAGAATTATTTATTCGTGATGGCGAACTGGCCGAAATAAATCATGCATTGAATAAAATTGGGTTTATACAAAATGTTGTAGTGGCTTTATCAGGTGATGAAGCAGTGGCCTGCGGTGCATTCAGGGAGTTTGATAGTGACAGTGCGGAATTAAAACGAATGTATGTACAAGATTCGCATCGCAACAAAGGTTTGGCTTCAAAAATTTTGAACGAACTAGAGTCAATAGCTAAAACCAAAGGATATAAATATGCCGTACTCGAAACTGGAAAGAATCAACCCGAAGCGGTTGCTTTTTATTTGAAGCACGGCTATGAACAGGTTTCGTCATTCGGAAAATATATTGACAGTATCAATAGTATTTATTTCAGGAAAAAATTGTAAAAAAAGTCGATCCCAAAGTCAAACTATCATCTATCAACTATGATCTGTCATCCACCCTTCCTCTTACTCCCCAAATACTTCTCATGAATGATCGCCCCCATACTTTTATCATACACTTTACTCTCTATCCAGGAAATAATATCGAGATATGCAAAAGCCCTTGTTTCAAACCGGTTTTTTTCCAAATGCTTGATCGTAGAAAGAAATTTCTCCAATTCCGGTTTTAATTGTCTTGGCGATAAAGGGATTGACTGCCGCAGGAACCTGAACATCGCTTCTTCGATCGCCGTCAGGTTTTCCATCTTCGCCATAAAACGGTACACCGATTTACTCAATGATTCCATCAGCATATCATTTCCTAATTCATAATGCGCTAATAAGTGTAATAACCGGGCATAGCATTGCAGGTCGTAACGGAGATCTGTTTTATCATGAATGATCTTTTGTAAATAATCGATACTCGTATTATGATCGCCGCTGCCGAAATACAACATAGCGATCTTATAATTGATGACCAGTATGCGGTGATGATCCACGAACAAACTATATTTTTCCATCTTCTTTTCTATATCCGGTACCAGCGCCAGTCCTTCTTTGAATGTCCCTTTCATGAAATGCTGGTTGATCCGTGCAATGCTGATATAGATAAAAGCCTGTATCCGGAAATTATCATGCCCTTTCACTCTTGCCGTCTGCGACAGCTTTTCAAACTGCTGCAATGTTCTTTCAAAACCCCTGTGATTACGCAGATCAAAATGCGCATTGAGTAAATTATGAATGCCTTTGATATAATGACCGGTTTCCACTCTTACCATCAACGGCTCTTCTTTAAAAAGATCGACCCATTTTTGCGTATAACGATAGTATTGTATAAAATCCTGGCGGATGAATGCATACCAGCTGAAACTCTGGTACAAATACAATCGTTCATAAAAACCTGTTTGCTTCCATGCATCTGCCGGCAAATTCTCTTTCATAAAGGCCCGGATGTCTTTTTCATCTTCTTCATTGCGGGCATGACCATGCTGGATATACCAGCTATATAACTGCAATGCCAAATTGGAAAGTCTTGCTACTTTATCAATATGCCGGCTTACTTCATTGGCTTCCTGTGAAAGTGTATCGGCCCGATCACGCATACTGCGGGTGATATGCAGGTTCTCTATTCTTTTTTCCAGCGAAATAATTTGCGGAAGAAAATTGAATTTCTGGTTGGCCTTCGCAATCTCTTTTGTTCTTTCCAGTATCCGCAGGCTTTGATGGAATAATCCTTTTTTATATAATATATGAGCATAATCGAATTGCTCATTGAGTTGAAGGTCCATGCTGTCGGCGCTTTTCAATAAGCGAAGACTGGCCATTATCTGTTTGTATAAATGCGCTTTCAGGTTAGCAAGCTGTGGTCTTGTAACAGCACCCATTTTTTTCAGCAGGTTCTTTTCATCGTAATCTTTCATCTTATCCAATACATCAAAAAGACGGACGATCTTCAATTCCGTATTGGCCGAACTCCGCTTGATATAGAGTTTAAAATGCCTTTTCTCCGCTTTTTCAAGCGATTTGATCAACTGGAATAATAGGTCGGCAGGCCGGTTGGACATGGTATATCAATTTGGCTGAAATGCTTTGCCAGAAAGGGTTTAGCAGGTTTGTCATCCTGTTAGGCATGATGAAATGATGCCTGTTTCGGTTTGATGGACAAGACCCCGCTGCCTACTTTCGTAACAGAAGTTTATTCATATGGCAGCAATCGTGAGAGTAAACGTAAACCTTATAGGTTTATAACGCAAGATATACAAAATCAGGTTTGACAAACCTTATAGGTTTAGCAAGAATTTTCATATGGCAAGCAATCGTTAGAGGTCAGTCCGTTTCTACGGAAGGACCTTCTTTTTTTTAAACACGTTCCAAAGGTTTGAAAGGTTTCAGAAGTTTAACCGTTAACCTCTGAAACCTTTGGAACTTTTTAAACCCCTGACACTAAATTTTGTTGCCCGGTTTTTGTTATGCTAAGGCATGCCTCTCATCGATTTTACCGATAAAGGATTGTATTGCAGCGCCGGTGATTTTTATATCGATCCCTGGAAACCTGTCAACAAGGCGGTCATTACGCATGCACATAGCGATCATGCCCGAATGGGAAGCACTCATTATCTATGCCATCGCTTTACTGAACCCATTTTAAAGCTCCGTTTGGGAGAAAATAAATACCAGTCTGCAGAATGGGGCGAAACCATTTTAATGAATGGAGTTAATGTTAGTCTTCATCCTGCCGGTCATATCATTGGCTCTTCCCAGGTCCGCATCGAATACAATGGTGAAGTATGGGTATTCAGCGGCGATTTTAAAACCGAAAATGATGGATTGAGTGGGGCATTCGAACCCGTAAAGTGCAATGTATTCATCACTGAATCTACTTTTGGTTTACCGATCTATAAATGGAAAAAACAAAATATCATTTATAACGATATCCAAAACTGGATACTCGCCAACCAGCAGGCTGATAAAGCTTCGGTGATCATTGCTTATAGTCTCGGTAAAGCACAAAGAGTGATAGAAGCTGTGAGTGCGGTGACGGAAGATATCTATGCACATGGCGCCGTTCATAATATGCAGCAAACGTTGATCGATGCGGGTCATCCTTTGCATCCTGTAAAAAGAGTAGATGCAGAAACGCCGAAGAGTGCTTATCGCAAAGCCGTCATCATTGCACCATCAGGAGCAGAAAGTTCTCCGTGGATAAAACGATTCACACCTTATAGCCTCGCCATTTGCAGTGGCTGGATGCAGGTGCGTGGCAATGCAAGACGTAAAAATGCCGACCGTGGTTTTGTATTGAGCGATCATGCCGATTGGGATGGTTTATTGAGCGCCGTAAAAGAAACAGGTGCAGAAAAAGTATTTGTCACCCATGGATTTCAATCTGCTTTCAGCAAATACCTTGATGAAACAGGGATCTCTTCCGCCGAAGTTAAAACAGCTTATGGCGATGATGAAGAAGCAGAAAAAGAAAATGAGGTCTTATCATGAAAGAATTTGCGAAGCTGATATATATATTGGGTACCACCACAAAGACCAACGAAAAATTGAAGGCCCTGCAGGAATATTTTTCCCAGGCAAATGATAAGGATAAAGTATGGGTGATCGCTCTTTTTACCGGTCGCAGGCCAAGAAGAACTATTTCTTCCGGTTTATTAAAGACCTGGTGCGCCGAATATGTAAATATCCCGGCCTGGTTATTTGATGAATGCTATCATACCGTCGGCGATCTTTCAGAAACGATCGCATTGCTGATCCCGGATGAAGAAACAGCCGAAGCAAACAGATCCTTGCATTTTTATATCGAAGCTTTTATTCTTTTAGCCAAAGCCACTGAAGATGAGAAAAAAGAATTCATGCTTCAAAGCTGGAAAGAACTTGGTTCAGCATCCGAACGTTTTGTATTCAATAAAATATTATCCGGTGCTTTCAGGATCGGTGTTTCCCAACAATTGCTGATACAAGCCCTGGCAAAAGTAAATTCATTGGAAGTACCGGAAGCAGCGCATCGTATCAGCGGCAACTGGGATCCTTCCACGATCAGCTATGATGAATTGATGTATCACCATAATGCCGCTGTTGATGCATCCAAGCCCTATCCTTTTTATTTAGCTTATCCGCTGGAATCGGAATTATCATCGCTGGGCAAACCGGAAGAATGGCAGGCCGAATGGAAATGGGATGGTATCCGCGGACAACTTATCAAAAGAAATGATACGATCTATGTGTGGAGCCGCGGCGAAGAACTGGTAACAGAAAAATTTCCCGAGTATGCAACATTATTACCGGCACTGCCTAATGGTATTGTTTTGGATGGCGAGATCATTCCTGCTGTAAATGGAAAACCTTTGCCCTTTGCTCAATTGCAAACAAGGCTCGGGAGAAAGAATATTTCAAAAAAAATATTACAGGATGTGCCTGTTTGTTTTTTTGTTTACGACCTGCTCGAGTATGAAGGAATGGATATAAGAGAACAACCTTTGGAACAACGAAGAAGCCTGCTTGAGAAATTAGTATTTGAAGTTCAGCATCCTTCACTTATCATTTCCCCCCTTATCAACTTTGCCGACTGGGACCAGCTTATTGATATCCGCAATAAGAGCCGCGAAGAATTTGCCGAAGGACTCATGCTCAAACGGCTTTCATCACCCTACCAGGTAGGTCGTAAAAGAGGAGACTGGTGGAAATGGAAGATCGACCCGTTGGTAATTGATGCGGTGATGATCTATGCGCAAAAAGGAAGCGGCCGCAGAAGTAATTTATATACCGATTACACTTTTGCTGTAAGGGACGGTGATAAGCTGGTACCTTTTGCAAAAGCTTACAGCGGGTTAACCGATAAAGAGATCGCACAGGTAGATGCATTTGTAAAACGTAATGCTATTGAAAAATTTGGCCCGGTAAGAACTGTAAAACCGGAATTGGTATTTGAATTGGCTTTTGAAGGTATTGCTGCAAGTAACAGGCATAGATCCGGCGTGGCTGTACGCTTTCCCCGCATCAATCGCTGGCGCACCGATAAAAAACCGGAAGAGATCAATACGCTGGATGATCTGAAGGGGATGCTGGAGATCTATGGAAAGTAATTTCGTTTAAAACGTTCAAGAGGTTCAAGAGGTTCAAAACGTTTAATAGTTTTGACGAACTTGCAAAACTTCTTGAACCTTTTGAACCTCTTGAACCTCTTGAACCTCTTGAACCTCTTGAACCTTTTGAACCTCTTAAACTCCTTTAACTTATTTATCTTCATACCTCAAACAATTGCCATGGTCATCCGCATTTTTATTACCGGCGGCACTTTCGACAAAGAATATAATGAGCTGAACGGGCAATTATATTTCAAAGATTCTCATTTATCCGACCTGCTGGATATGGGCCGTAGCAAAGTTCCGGTTCAAATAAGAACACTGATGATGATCGATAGTTTGGAAATGACGGATCATGACCGGGATCTTATCGCCCATCAATGCAATCAATCTGAAGAAACAAGGATCGTCATCACCCACGGCACCGATACTATGAGTGAAACAGCTAAGATCCTTGCCGAAAAAGTAACCGGCAAAACAGTTGTACTCACCGGGGCGATGATCCCTATAAAATTCGGAAGCTCGGATGGTTTATTCAATCTCGGAAGCGCATTGGCATTTGCACAAACATTGCCGCCCGGAATTTATATTGCGATGAATGGCCGGCATTTTGCGTGGGATAATGTTCGTAAGAATAAGCAAACAGGAATGTTTGAAGAAATAAGTTAAAAAAGTTCTCGCAACGGCGCAATGGCGCAACGTAGTTTAATTAAAGCTTTTAACGTGGCGCCGTTGCGGGAAATAATATTTTCATTTATGAGCGAAAAGACATTTACCAACCTTACAGATCTCGCTGCCGAACGGCTGGGCGGAAAAGTAGTACTCTGCACCGATGATTTTTTTGCAGAGAAAGAAAACCTGATCAAACCGGGCCGGGGAATTTTTATTGCCGATAAATATACCGACCGTGGCAAATGGATGGACGGATGGGAATCGAGAAGGAAAAGAACGCCGGGTCACGACTGGTGTATCATTGAATTGGCCACTTCAGGAAAAATTTACGGCGTTGATATAGACACGAATCACTTTTTAGGTAATCATCCGCCGCATGCTTCTATCGAAGCGGTGAATATTTCCTCTGCAGAAAACATCGACCCGATAGCTATCGGTTGGGATAAAGTGCAGTGGACTGAGATTCTGGAGAAGTCGCCATTGCAACCCGGTTCCCATAATCTTTATGAGATATCCGATCGCAATATCTATACGCATCTGAAATTGCATATCTATCCCGATGGCGGTGTAGCAAGATTAAAAGTACACGGTGAAGTGCATAAGGACTGGAGCACTGTGGATGCAGGTGAAGTTGTAAATCTTGCAGCAGCTACCAATGGCGCAAGATCTGTTTTATGTAATGATATGTTCTTCTCGCATATGGATAACCTGATCATGCCGGGAAGAGGGATCAATATGGGCGATGGATGGGAAACAAAAAGAAACAGGACGCCGGATAATAAAGATTGGGTGATCGTTCGGCTGGCACATAAAGGATCGATCGAAAAAATATTGATCGACACCTGTCATTTCAAAGGAAATTATCCCGATAGTTGTTTGATAGAAGGCTGTATCATCGATCATAAAAAAGAAACTAAACTTGCCGACGATGATAAGGTTGAATGGAAAACGATCTTGCCGCAATCAAAACTGAGCGCCGATCATGAACATTTTTTTGAAGATGAAATAGTCAATAAAGGGCCTTTCACACATGTCCGTTTATTTATTTTTCCGGATGGAGGAATAAGCCGGATGAGATTGTGGGGAAGAATTAGCGGCCCCCTGTCCCCCTAAAGGGGTGACTTAGATCGATGAGTTTTTTAACTATTAATATTTTCCTTTAAAGAAAAAGATGAGAATAATGAAGACATCTAAAAAAGCAGGGGCTATGCTTAGATGGCCTCCCTTCAGGGAGGTCGGGAGGGCATGACACTACATGAATTCAATATACTTTCCAAAAGAGCAACTTATCTCAGGAGTTGACAAAATGTTGCGGCTCTTCAGCATGGATAAATAAAATGTTGCCGTTCATTCCGGCAGATGACCTGGTAGAACTGTTAGAAGATGCCGAAGAGCAATGGTGGAAATGCAACGAAGATGACTGGAAAGAAGCTTTCACTCATCATCCCAAAATCGGAGATGCAGATTCACTGAGCAAAAAATTTGCTTCCACTGCTCAATGGGCATCGGGAGAGCAAAGCAGTGTCAGCCTTGCATCAAAAGAAACCATTGAAGCATTGGCGGAGGGCAATCGCCTGTATGAAGAAAAATTCGGTTATATTTTTATTGTTTGTGCAACCGGTAAATCGGCGGAAGAAATGTTAGGCCTTTTACATGCACGATTGCCTAATACAGCAGCAGAAGAAATACTGATCGCTGCTGATGAACAGAATAAGATAACCAAACTAAGAATTGAAAAGATGTTAGAGTAACCAGCAGTTGTTTATTCAACATTTAAAACTTAACATTCAACATTTATATGAGCCAGCTTACCACCCATGTTTTAGATACGTCGAAAGGAAAACCGGCAGAAGGTGTCAGCGTTTTTCTTTACCAGCAGCATAATAATCAATGGACGGAGATCACCATCGGTACTACCAATAAAGATGGGCGCATTCCCAACCTGCTTCGCAATGATGTAACGCTGGAGCCCGGCGCTTATAAATTATTATTTGAAACCAAAGAATATTTCGATCAGCAGGGTATTCATTCATTTTATCCTTTTATCGAAATTGTGTTCGTCATCACCGGGCCAGAGCATTACCATGTTCCTTTGTTGTTGAATCCATTCGGATACTCAACTTACAGAGGATCATAAATGATCTTTTCATTTTTCCTTCCCCGGAAAAGATGGAAAACAATCTTACTTTGTTATTTTAGCAAAAACCTATGTGTTTCCTATGTACCTATGATCCTGTGTGGTGAGAATTTTACCACACAGACACAAAAGAAACATAGATACACATAGTTTGTCCGACAAACAAAACAAATACCATGAACTTCTCCATCGCAGATATCGAAAAAGAAATTCTTCTCAATTCGCTGGGAACAGCTAACCGCAGGTTTCAACAAATTTATCCCGGCGATAAACCTGATCGTCAACCGGTGCATACCGTTTATGGCGGCGCCAATCTTTTTAAATCGGATACCTGTATAAAAATGGGAACCATCGCATTGAAAAGTTTGCAGACCTATGCTCCTGATTTTGGCGTACTGGCCGATGTGCTGGAACTACCGGGATACAATGAACTTCCTTCTTCCGATAAAAAGATCGGTAAACTGACCCGGGAACTGGATAAAATGAGTGAGAAAAAAAGAAAGGCTCATCCTGCATGGTTGTCGTACACAGTGTATAAAAAAATAATCGAAAAATTAAAGACCGAAGCCGTAGAAGATTTTCGTATTGATTTTGAAGACGGCTTTGGTAATCGTCCCGATAACGAAGAAGATGAAACTGCAGTGAATGCTGCTACCGAACTGGCAAAAGGGATGAAGGATAAAACCATTTCTCCTTTCATCGGTATCCGCATCAAACCATTTACAGAAGATCTTAAAAGCCGCGGTGTAAGAACACTCGATATTTTCTTAAGCACTTTATTGAAAAAAACAAAAGGAGAACTGCCCGGTAATTTTGTTGTGATGCTTCCCAAAGTAGTGATACCCGGGCAGGTAACTACATTGGTTCGTTTATTCGAGATCATTGAAAAGAAAAACAAATTGGAACCGGGCACACTGAAAATGGAAACCATGGTGGAAGCTACGCAGATCATCATGGATGAGGAAGGAAAAAATCCATTAATGAAAATTATAAGAGCCGGGGAAGGAAGACTGATCGCTGCACATTTCGGGACCTATGACTATACGGCTTCCTGCGGCATCACTGCCAAATATCAAACAATGGCTCATCCTGTTTGTGATTTTGCGCATCATATGACCAAAGTAGCATTGGGAGGTACCGGTATATTTTTATCCGATGGCGCTACGAATGTGATGCCCGTTGCTCCTAACCGTGGCGAAAAACTTTCGAAGGAACAATTAAAAGAAAATCTTCGGTCGGTACATAATGCATGGCGCATAGGTTATGGTCACAGCATGCATTCACTCATCAATGGATTTTACCAGGGATGGGATCTGAACCCGGCTCAATTACCTATGCGGTATGCAGCAACTTATACTTTCTTTTTAAGCAGCATTGAAGATGCTACGCATCGTTTGAAAACCTTTGTTGATCGTGCCGCTATCTCCACACTCACCGGCGATATTTTTGATGATGCCGCAACAGGACAAGGCCTGTTGAATTTCTTTTTAAAAGCTATGAACTGCGGCGCTATCACTGAAAAAGAAGCCACCGCAACCGGGTTGACCATTGAGGAAATACGCAGTCGTTCATTTTATAAAATACTGGAAGGAAGAAGAGGAACGAAATAATGAATACAGAACAAGGAATGAAGAAGTATAGTGAACTACTTCTTCATTCCTTGTTCTGTATTTTTTATTCTTAATTCTTAGAATCCTTTCTTCTGCCCGCTCGCTGCTCTTACTTCTGCTTCGGTTCTTCCGCCCGGGGGACAATGTTCTTTCAAAAATTTTGTATACAAAGCTCCGAGATGCTGGAATGTTCCTTCGCCTTCGCTGATATTATGCGTACGATTAGGATAGCTCATCATCTGGAAAGATTTTCCATTCTTTACCAACTCATTGATCAGTGCTTCCGCATTTTGATAATGTACATTATCATCGCCCGTGCCATGAATGAATAAAAGATCTCCTTTCAGGTTTTTTGCATGAGTCAATGCCGCACCGTTCTTATAGTCTTCCTTATTTTCCTGCGGCAAGCCCATGTATCGTTCAGTATAAATATTATCATAGAATAATGAACTCGTAACCGGTGCAATGGAAATCCCGGTTTGATATTCATCCGGGTATTGGAACATTAAGTTCAGCGTGGAAGAACCGCCACCGCTCCATCCCCAAACAGCAACTCTTGTTGTATCGATATAATTCCATTTCAATACTTGCTTTGCTCCCAATGCCTGGTCGCGGATATTCAACTGGCCGATCTTTTGATAAATAGCTTTTCTCCATTCTCTTCCTTTGGGAGAAGGTGTGCCGCGGTTATCCAATGATACCTGCACATAACCATCAGAGGTCATATCGCCATTGTATAAAAAATTAGTGCCTGCACCCCAGCCATCATTGACGGTAGTAGAAGCCGGTTCGCCATACACATAAAATACAACAGGATATTTTTTTGTACTGTCAAAATTCTTCGGCAATGTTACCCAACCATCCATCGTTACACCTTCTTCGGTAGTTACTTTAAAGAAAGAGGTATTGCTTTTTGCCTTGTCTTCCGGTTTTAATTTTTTGATGATATCATCTTCTGCTTTGAATGGTTTATGATCGGGAAGTGTTACCCATTCATTCAAAGGTCTTGTATAATAATTTGAAAAGCTATGCCTCGCAAACATACCATTGGGAGATATCTCGTAGTTATGAGTTCCTTCTTCAACCGTTGGCGAAACACGGATGGGTGTTCCTTTACCATCCAGTTTTGTTTTATATAAATATTGCTGCGTGGCATTTACAGGCGATGCATAAAAATATACATAACCGGTCTTTTCATCCACGTTCAGCATATCGATCACATCATAATCGCCATTGGTGATCTTCGTTTCCTTACCGTCACGACCGATACGGTACAAATGACGCCAGCCATCTTTCTCACTGAACCAGATGAACTCTTTGCCTGCCGAGATCCAATCCCATCCTTTTACATCCTGTCTCCACTCATTCAATGTAGCTACCCATGCTTTATCGCTTTCGGAAAAAATTGTTTTAGTACTGCCATTGCCAGCATTACACAATATCACTTTACTTTCATTTTGCTTGCGGTTCAATTGCTGCAAAATAATTTCACCGGGACCTGCCCATTCCATCCGCATGATATAATGTTCATCGGCGGCGCCGGGCACATCCATCCATTTTGTTTGTACAGTATTGATATCAACCACGCCGATACGGGCCGGCGAAGGCTTCTCGCCAACTTTTGGATATTCTACCGGGATCACTTTACTGTACACCGAATCAGTCGTGTTCAGCATATAATAATCACGGATCTTGTTGGCATCAATTTGCCAGTAAGCAATGTTTTTGCTATCGGGTCCCCAGCGAAAACCATCACGGCAGAAAAATTCTTCTTCATACACCCAATCAAATGTTCCGTTGATCAGTTTGGAAGTGCCGTTATCACTTGTCAGTTTTTTGATATCGCCGGTAGCAAGATCTTCCGAATAAACATTATGCTCGCTGACATAAGCGACCTTATTTCCATCGGGAGAGAATTTGGCAAACTGTAAAGAAGATTCGGGTCTTCCTTTTCCCAGTTGTTTTAATTCACCGGTTGAAAGAATAAGCAGCCAGTAATCGCCCCGGGTTGGATAACGCCATACTTTTTTTGCATTGGTATAGAACAATGCTTTGCTTCCATCGGTTGATAACTGGAAACTTCTTGGCACGATCGTTTTCCCGTCTTTCGCTGTTAATTGTTTTTTGGTGATAAAAGTATCTTTCTTTTGAGAAGGCAATGATATCTTAACGACCTCGCCTTTTTCTACCTGGTAATAAGCGCTTCCGTCATTTGTCCATTTAGTAAATGGAACGCCGGGCTGGGCTATTACCGTAATAACAATGAATTGAACGATCGTGATCAATACGATCTTTCTTAGTGTGTTTTGTCCGTAAGGACGCATTTGGAGAAAAGCCATGTTTGAAAATTTATGACTGCCAAAATACGGAAAGCCCTTAATAATGGGCCGTTAATTGGATAAACGGACGCAGGAAGGGAGAAGTGCGGAATTAGTAATTGGGAATTAGTCGAAAGTCATCGGTCAAATTCCCAATTACTAATTCCTAGATCCTTATCGATCTAGTCGTAAATTTGCAGCAAACTTCTTCTATGACGATCGCAGTACTCGGCGCAGGTATGGTAGGACAGGCTATCGCATTGGACCTTGCAAAAGATTTTTCGGTTACCGCTTTTGATCTCAATGCATCCAACCTGGATGAATTGAAAAAAAGAAATGCAGATGTACAAACAATAGCTGCCGATCTTTCGCAATTCCAGGAATATGCAGACTGGTTATCGCCATTTGATATTGTTGTAACCGCCGTTCCCGGTTTTATGGGATATAAAACGCTGGAAGCAGTAATTAATTCCGGTAAAAATGTTGTCGATATTTCTTTTTTTTCTGAAGATGTATTGCAACTGGATCACCTGGCAAAAAATAAAAATGTAACTGTCATTACGGATTGTGGCGTAGCGCCGGGCGTAAGTAATTTTATCCTTGGCCGCTACAATGAAGAAATGAAGATCGATTCTTTCGAATGTTATGTCGGGGGATTGCCTGCGAATCCGCAACCGCCTTTTTATTATAAAGCTCCTTTTTCGCCGGTGGATGTCATACAGGAATATATAAGGCCTGCAAGACTGGTGGAAAATGGAGAGATCGTTACTAAACCTGCATTAAGCGAAAGAGAAATTATGTCTTTTGATGAAGTGGGCGAACTCGAAGTATTCAATACCGATGGATTGCGTTCATTGATCTATACGATGGGGCATATTCCCGATATGAAAGAAAAAACGCTGCGTCATCCCGGGCATATCGACCTGGTCCTTGCATTGCAACAAGCCGGTTTTTTTGATGCAACAACAAAACTTCGTTTCAATGAAGTAGATATTACCCCGTTGGAATTCTCCTCCCGATTATTGGTCAATGAATGGAAATTAAATCCGGGCGAAGAAGAATTTACTGTGATGAAAGTCATTATAAAAGGAGAAGGAAAAACGATCGAATATAATTTACTTGACCGCTATGATGCCGCTACTCAAACATCTTCGATGGCGAGAACGACTGGCTATACCTGTACCGCTGCGGTGAATTTGATCGCAAAAAATATGTTTACTGAAAAAGGCATCTTTCCACCGGAATTAGTCGGTAAGGATAAAAAATGTTTCGATTTTGTGATGAGTTATCTCGCAGCAAGAGGCGTGAACTGGAAAAGCAGTGAGGAAAATTTTCCCGCAGATGTTAAAAAGATCAGCGAATAAATCTGCGTTACCAGCGGGAAAGGTTTTTAAAATAAATAAGACGTCCGCCTTAATTTTTTGTAAATTACATATCCTTCAACTCATATATTGTTCAATAAAATTTAGCAATATGAAAAAGCTATTCTTTCCCGCTTTTATCGTCCCGGCATTAATTTTTTCAGGCGCTGCAAAATTCTCAACCAGTCATCCTTATGGATTAAAAAGAGGTATGGCAGATGTAAGGTCCATCAGCGCTATTACATTCGGCCCCGATGGAATATTATTCCTTGGTGATTCTAGATCGGCTGCCGTTTTTGCGATCGATACCAAAGACAAAACAGTAGTTGATAAAGCAACGACCATAGAAATAAAGGATTTTGACAAAAAGATCGCGGCAGCATTGGGTACCGAATCAAAGAATATCAGGATCCAGGATATCGCTGTCAATCCCATTTCAAAAAAAATATATGTCGCCGTACAAAACAATGATGGTACGCCGGTATTACTTACAATTGAGGGTGATAAATTTCAACCTGTCAATCTGAAAGATATCGAGTATAGCCAGGTTTCAATTGCCAATGTGCCGGGAGAAGATGCAAAGGATAGAAATAATCGCCCGCTTCGTGATCAATCCGTTTCCGATATTAATTATGCCGACGGCAATGTTATGCTAAGCGGAATTTCAAACCAGGAATTTGGTTCTACTTTCCGGAGAATTCCTTTTCCTTTTACTGACAAACAGGAGCAGGCTTCATTGGAGATATATCATGTAGCACATGGAAAATATGAAACACAGGCGCCGATAAAAACATTTACAACCGCAGAGATCAATGGAAAAAAATACCTGGTGGCAAGTTATACCTGCACTCCGCTGGTATTATTCCCGATGGATGAACTGAAAGCCGGCACTCATGTAAAAGGAAGAACGATCGGCGAATTTGGCGCCGGCAATTCTCCCATTGATATGATAACAATGAAAAAAGATGGCAATGCCTTTCTTTTCATGGCTAATAGCAACAGGCCCGTGATGCGTGTCAATTATAAAAACATCGCTTCTTATGAAGGTACGCTGACAGAACCCATCAAAGAAAGTTATGGAACAGCAGGAGTAAGTTTTATAAATTTACCAACTGTAAACGTTTTGCAAATGGACAAACTGGATGAAACACAGGTACTGGTATTGCAAAGAAAAGCAAATGGAGATATGGATCTCTGGACAGCTAAAGCAGACCGGTGGATGTGATGTTGATCCAATTATTTTATTATAAAAAGATCAGGACTTATTTAGTGATAAGCCTGGTCTTTTCTTTTTTATGTGCTGCCTGTTCGCAAAATAAAAAAGAGGGTCAGCAAGTCAGCATTCAATGGGAAAAAGATAAAGCAACAGCTATTATCATCCCGCAATCATTGCTTGACGGAATGACCCTTGATTCTGCCCGTCAATTATTACATGTACAATTGGAGAATACGGGTGCTGATATGCTGGGCGACTATTCATCAACAAATGATGCTATTATATTTCAGCCAATAATTCCTTTTACAAGAGGATCAAAATACAAAGTGTTTTTAGCGGGTAAATTGATCGCAAGCCCGGGCATACCTGTCAATGCTAAAGCCGAACGCCCGATAATAATTTCTATATATCCCTCGGGTATTGAAGTGCCGGAAAATTTATTAAAAATGTATATCGTGTTTTCCAAACCGATGCAGGAAGGACAGGCAATGGAAAATATCGTTGTGATAAGAAATGAAAAAGATACTGTTCCTGTCTTTCCCGACCTGCAACAGGAATTGTGGAATAAAGAAAGAACGATACTTACATTATGGCTCGACCCCGGGCGCATCAAACGGGGATTACAACCCAACGAAAGATCGGGAAATCCCTTGCAGCAGGGACAAGATTACCGCTTAGTTATTAAACCCGGTTGGAGAGATACAGAAGGAGAAGCACTGAATACAATATATTCTAAAGCTCTTGCTGTAAGTTCAAGGGACAGCATTTCACCTGTAATAGATCAGTGGGAGATCGTTTTACCAAAAGCAGGAAGCAGGCAGGCAATAAAGATCAAACTGCATGATCAACTCGATCATCTATTATTAAAAAACACCATCAGCATTATTGACAATAGCGGGAATCCAATAGCCGGTACAATAGAAGTTGAAGCCGGTGAAACAGAACTTAGTTTTATTCCTGCCGCTTACTGGATGGCCGGAAATTATACATTGGAAGCAGAAGCAAGATTGGAAGATCTCGCCGGTAATAATCTCAATCGTTTATTCGATAATAATATCGGCAACAAAAACATCACTGAACAAAAAGCGGTACACAAAAGATCATTTTCCATTCAATAAAAAAAGCGGCCATCGCCGCTTTCCTATAATTGCTTTAGTAAATCCCAAACTTTCAAACTCCCAACTATTAGTTATTGGTTTTTAGTTATTACCTGTTTTACTCCGCCTCCGCCACCACCTCTTTCACTTCCGGTATCATCCTTTTCATCATTCCTTCGATACCGGCTTTCAGTGTGATCATCGATGAAGGGCAGCCGCTGCAGGATCCCTGTAACATCAGGTTCACTACGCCATCATCATAACTTTTAAATTGAATAGCGCCGCCATCCATTTCAACAGCCGGCTTTACATAATTCTCCAATAATTCTTTGATACGTTTCACTACATCATCATCGTCGGCAGAAACTTCATTGCTGCTTTCTTTTTTGATGGTTATCAGTTCTTCTTCATTCACCACGGATTTGCCTTCTTCCAGGTATTCTTTCAGGAACTGGCGAACGGAAGGGATCACATCCTGCCATTCGGTTTCAGGCGTTTTTGTAAGAGTTACAAAATTGCTGGCGATAAATACAGCTTTGATAAAAGGGAAGCCAAATAATTCCGTTGCCAAAGGCGATGGCTTTGCACTATCCGCATCGGGGAAGTCGACGCTTTTGCCGGGATATAAAAGCTTGTTAGCCACAAACTTCATCGTCTCCGGGTTGGGCGTCATTTCTGTATAGATACTGATAATAGGATTTCCTGTCTTGATCATAACTCACAATTTGAACTGTAAAAATAACAATAAATCCGGGGGAATGTTTACGAAGAAGGGAAGAGTACGCCGGTAGTCGGGAAGACGGAAAGTCCGTAAGTCAGAAAGCCTTGTGCGGACTTCCGGACTTTCCGTCTTCCCGTCTATTCCTTAAACTTTCCCGTTTTTTTAAGATACCTGATCAGAACATATATGAGAACAAACACCCCGCACATGATAGCGATCCACAGGTTTCTCATTTGTTTGTCATAACCGGTGAGTTGAGGATATTTTAATAAAAGCAATAAAACGATACCATTAAGCCAGATGAATTGAGTAGTATGTTCTTTCAGTATCCATCTTCTCCAGTTGAATTTCATGCTGCGAAATGTTTTCCCGATACCGGCCAGGTTCGGGAACCAGCGATCCACTTTTTTACAGTACTCAGTAAAACCTGGTCCAAATTTTTTTTGCAAAAAATCTTCTTCCGCCAATACAATGGCCTGGTAGATGAATAAAAAAACGGGAATGACAATGGCAACATATACCAGTGAGTTGGCAATGATACCAAGACCCAGCAGCATAAAAATATTACCGAGATACAATGGATTGCGGCAATGATCAAAAATGCCTTCGGTAACCAACCCTTCTGCATAAGGCTTGCCTTCTTTTCCGCCACGAACGATATAGGCAAGACCAATGGTAAGCCCGCGGATCAACTGGCCAAAAATCGTAATGAATAAACCAATGCCAATTGGCCACAGGTAATAACGATCGCCAAAATTTTCCCTGGAAAATAATGCCCATGAAGGAATGAGCAATGCACAATAAAAGAATATAAATAACCAGTTACGGTGTTTAAAGAAAAAATTGCCGATGGCGACCATGATCATTTTTTGACTGCAACGAACCCCGCGAAGTTATACCACTTGAAAAACACTTCGCAATGCGCAAACCCTTTATCACGGATAAGGGCGATATTTTCACTGAGCTTATAAGGTATCAAAACATTTTCAAGTGCTTCTCTTTTTTGAGAGATCTCCAGTTCACTATAATGATTACGGCGTTTGAGATCGTAATAGTATTCAATAAAATCACGGTTGAAGCGGCTGTCTTCTGCCAGTATCTTTTCAACGACTATTAAAACACCGCCGTTATTCAGACCATCATAAATAGTTTTCAATAATTTTTCTCTGTGTAAAGGGCGAATGAACTGCATGGTCAAACAAAGCACCACTACGGTAGCATTCTGGATCTTTACTCCTTTATTCAGGTCGGCGCAACGGAGTTCGCAGCGACGGGTAATATTCAGTTCCTTTAATTTGGACCGGCATTTATCGAGCATTTCCATCGAATCATCCACCCCAACGAATTGAACATCTTTATTGACCAATGCATCCATTCCAATTAATGTAGTACCGGTGGAGCAGCCCAGGTCGTAAACATCAGTGCCTTCTTTTGCATAAGTAGCGGCCAGTTCAGCAACCATTCGTTGCATTTCACCATAAAAAGGTACCGAACGGCTTACCATATCATCAAATACACCGGCTACATTGGAACCAAACTTAAAGTCGCTTGCTTTTTCTATTTCTTTTTTGAATACTTCGTCCTTGCCCATGAAACTTTCGTTATTGTCTGCAAAAGTAAGCATATTGTAAAAACTGTTTATATAACTTTAATCGTTAATACCGGGCAATCTTCATGCCGTCCCGGCTTCATGAAAATTGCAGTTTTATTAACCTTATACTGAAAAATGAAAAAGATCTATCATCTCGCCAAATGCACTACCTGCCAGGCCATCATTAAAGAAACGGGGATCGGCAAGAAAGGGTTTGCTATGCAGGATATCCGGTCAGAAAAAATAACGCCGGCACAATTGGAGGAAATGAAGAAAATGGCGGGCAGTTATGATGCTTTATTCAGCAGGCGGGCCATCAAATACAAGGAACTCGGGTTAAAATACAAGCCACTCGAAGAAAAAGATTATCGTAATTATATCCTTTCTGAAGACACCTTTTTAAAACGTCCCGTCGTCATTATAAATGATAAGATATTCATTGGCAGTGATAAGAAAAATATAGAAGCTTTGAAGAAAGCTTTGAAATAGGTCATGTTGGTCAATAAGTCATATAGGTCAGGTTAGAAGTCACAGCAACCACTTTGACCCATTTGACCCATTCGACTTTATGACTTCTTTGACTTTTCATTTTAAAACCAGTGGCTAATAAAATACGTTAGTATAAAGACAAAATATTTTTTATGAAACGGATCATTTTCCCATTGTTTATAGCGATCGCCCTGCTTAACGCCAGTTGCGGCATGAGCCAGTCGGGCAATACAAAAAATAAATATCCCGATCCGCCTGTTGCTACCAGCAAGACGGTGTATCCAATAAAGTTCACAGAAGAAGAATGGAAAGCAAAGCTGACAAAAGATCAATTCTATATTCTTCGCCAGGAAGGAACAGAAAGAGCTTTCACCGGTAAATATTGGGACAATCATGAAAAAGGAACTTATTATTCCGCTGCAACATTGCAGCCGGTATTCAGTTCCGATACAAAATTTGAATCCGGTACGGGTTGGCCAAGTTTTTATGCGCCGGTTAATGCCGATGCATTGAAACTGGTAAAAGATACAAGCTATGGAACTATTCGCTGGGCGGTAGTTGATAGCAAAAGTGGCTCACATTTGGGTCATGTGTTCGATGATGGACCCGATCCAACCGGTAAACGTTATTGCATCAATTCGGCTGCATTGATATTTGTTCCGGCTGGCGGTAAGGCGCCGGTGAGTGCTAAACAATAATGTTGGAGGTTGGAAGTTGGAAGTTGGAGGTTGTTGCGTGTTAAGGCTGGTAGTAGATATATGTTGGATTAAAAATATTATTATGAAACTTTTTCTTTCCATTGCATCGTTTGTTCTATTAGCAAGCTGCGCTTCTTCGCAGAATAATAAACCGAAAGAGGAAGGCGGATCAAAGCAGGCGAATGAAAATAAAATTCCTGCCGGCGATCCAAAGAAACCTGCCACCAAAGAAGCGGTTGCTTATTTTGGCGAAGGATGTTTCTGGCATACGGAAATAGTTTTTCAAAGTCTGGAAGGCGTTCGTGATGCGATATCAGGTTATGCCGGCGGAACAACAGCCGATGTTGATTATGAAAAAGTAAGTTCGGGAGAAACAGGTCATGCAGAAGCAGTGCAGATCTTTTATGATCCGGCAAAGATCTCTTTTGAAACATTGGTAAAAGCATTTTTTGCCAGTCATGATCCAACCCAATTGAACCGGCAGGGCAATGATGTGGGAACACAATATCGTTCTATTGTTTTTTACAGCAATGATGCCGAGAAGCAGGTGATCGAAAAAGAATTGAAAGCCGTTGCAGATTCAAAAAAATATTCCGCAAAAATTGTTACCGAAATAAAGTCATTGCATAGATTTTATCCCGCAGAAGCTTATCACCAGGAATATATCATTCATAACCCGGATAACAGGTATGTACAACTTGTTTCGATACCTGATTATTTAAAGTTTCGAAAAGAATTCAAGGGAAAATTTAAATCGTAGTTAAGTTTCAAGTTTCATGTTTCTGGTTTCAGGGAGTTCCCGAAATTCTAAAAAACTTTTTGCATAGCACGACAACTTGAAACCCAAAACATGAAACTTGAAACTTGAAACAATCCGCTTGTTTCATAACAATCCTGTTCTTTTCTCCTTTACAAACACCCCTCGAACAACAATCAGCGCCACCAGTATCAATACAGCACCGAGGATAAAAGGCATTCCTGCAAAATGAAAAGGAGCTTTATCGGTAGTAAAATATTCAAACAGGTTATTCATAATGACCGGGCCGAAAATGGTGGTAATACTCATCAGGCTTGAAAGCGATCCCTGCAAAGCGCCTTGCTCATTCGGCGCCACATGTGTTGTTATTGTTGATTGCAAAGCAGGTCCTGCCAATCCACCCATGCAATAAGGAATGATAAATGCCATCATCATCCACGTAGTTGTAGCGGATGCAAATAATACAAGCCCGATGATATATAAGATGAGGCCTGCGTAAATACTTTTTTCATTTCCCAATCGCGGGTTCACCACTCTTGTCAATCCTGCCTGTACCAAACCAACGACCAATCCCACTGCGCCCAGCGATATACCTACCATTTTTTCTTTCCAGCCAAATTGGTACATGGTAAAATAACTCCAGTTGGCCATCACCGATTGAGCGCCGAGATACAATAAAAAATAACAGGTGGCGAGGCCAATGATCTTCGGGTGTCTTCGAAGGAATTGTATCCCGCCCAATGGATTGATCTTTTTCCAATGAAAATGACGGCGGTTCTCAACACTCAGCGATTCGGGTAAAACAAAATAACCATACACTGCATTCAACAAACAAAGAACTGCGGCTGCATAAAAAGGAGCCCGTAATCCCCAGCCGGCTAATAATCCTCCTAATGCCGGCCCGGCCATAAAACCAATACCAAATGCGGCTCCGATCATACCGAAATTTTTTGCACGGGTTTCTTTTGTACTGATATCGGCAATATATGCTGAAGCGGTAGTCACACTTGCACCGGTAATGCCGGCTATGATACGGCCAACGAAAAGCAACCCGTAAGTAGGAGCCAGTGCCATGAATAAATAATCGATAGAAAAAGCAAATAAAGCTGCTAACAGCACAGGTCTTCTTCCATATTTATCACTAAGGTTTCCAATGATCGGCCCGAAAAAAAACTGTGTGATGGCATAAGCCGATACCAGCCAGGCGCCATAAGGGCTTGCTTCATTGATAGAAATTCCTTTTAATTCAGAGATCAGTTTGGGCATTACAGGAATGATCAGGCCCCAGCCCATGATATCGATCAGGAGTGTGATAAAAATAAAACCAACCGCTGCTTTTCTGGGATTTGCCATACACTATAAAGGTCTGCCTTTTTTAAGAATGTCATAGAGATGAGATCATCATATAAGCTCTATTCGTAACGGCCATTTTCTTTACGAGAAAACTTCAAAGTATAACACTTTTCGATATGACCCTTATGACTTATTTGACTATCTATTTCAACTCTTCAATCTTGCTTCTTCAAGATCCAGTTCCCATTCCCGTTCCCGTATCATCTCTTCACTATATTCTCCGTTATGCCGGTAATAATTCAATTGTCTCCTTCGTATATGCACCAGTTCGATCAGCATTTGCCGGTATTGCGGTAAAAAAGAATTGTCTTCATTGTCTTCTTCCCGTTGTTCAAGTTTACGTTTGGTGATATCTATCATTCGCTCATAACGATCCCTTACTCTTTTATACGTATCATGTTTTTCTATTTCAGTAATGTAATTAAGGTCGAGATAGGACAGAACGGATTCTGCCAGGCGGATCCTTAATGCCAGCGCTTCGTTCTTTTCAGATTCTTTATCTTCTGTTTCAATATTTAAAATACGTATAAGAGGTTTCAGGCTTAACCCCTGTAATACAAGTGTAACCAATATCACCACGAACGTAATGAACAAAATAAGGTTACGATGCGGAAAAGACTCTCCGCCCGGTAATGTAAGCGGTATCGCCAATGCAGAGGCAAGTGATACAACGCCACGCATGCCGCTCCACGCAACGAGAAAAACATTTTTCCAGCCGGGACGGGTTTCTTTTTTACGAATACTTTTAAATAACCATCTTGGTATGTATGCACCGGGGAACACCCAAATGATACGGATAAGAATTGTAATGATACTGATAATAACAGCGTATAGAATTGCTTCGCCTATAGAATAATTTTCAAGTCCCTGTACAATGATCGGCAATTGCAAACCGATCAGGATAAATACAAATCCATTTAATAAAAAGACAAGTGTTTCCCAAAAACCCGACATATGCAGGCGGGTTTCATAGGTAAACAGGTGCCCGGAGCGATACGTTAAAAAAAGTCCCCCGCTTACTACGGCCAGCACACCTGAAAAATGAAAAGACTCTGCTCCTAGATACATAGCATAAGGAGTGATCAGCGAAATGGCGGCATCAACACTGGCGGTGGTTGGAAAAAACCGGTGAATGATATACACCACATAAGCAATGGCAATGCCGATGGCAATACCCATGACGGCAACCAATGCAAACTTGCCGGCCGCATCTCCAATATTAAAATCGCCCGGTAACGATAGCGGCCACTGCAAACCTGAATACGATCAGGCTCGATGCATCGTTTACCAGGCTTTCTCCTTCGAGAATCGTTACGGCTGTTTTAGGAACTTTCAATCCTTGTAAAACAGAAGTGGATGCAACGGCATCCGGCGGCGAAATGATGCCCCCCAATAAAAAACCAAGCGCCAGTGAAAAATCGGGAATGATAGCATTTGATATAAGGGCCACTCCTGCTGAAGTAAAGATCACAAGTCCAAAAGATAACAGGCTGATCGGGCGGCGCATTTTCCAAAAATCTTTCCACGAAGTATTCCAGGCCGCTGCGTATAGTAATGGTGGTAAAAAAATAAGGAAAACAAGATCGGGATGCAATGTAATAGCGGGAATACCCGGTATCAGGCTTATCGCCAGCCCGCTTATCACCAACAGGATCGGGTAAGGGATCCGCAACTTCCTGCTTAGCATGGTAAGCATGGCAATACCAAATAATAAAGAAATAACAACTAATAATTGATTCTGTAACATGCGCTGACTTTAAAAAAAGCTGAAATTTTGTTTGTAAAATTAGGGTTTGTCAACAGGCAATAAACAATAGGTAACGGGCAATAGTTCGTTCATGATCGTATTTGCCTGTTGCAATTGTCAATTGCCTGTTCTTAGTAACTGCTGTTTATTGTCTGTTGTCAATTTTTTTTAACGGAAATCCGGGCTAAAGAAGGATTCCCGTAGCTTGATGCGTCAAAACTGCAACCAACGTTGAATGAACAGGAGCTGATACAGCAACTAAGGCAGGCCAGTGAGCCGGCCTTCCGGTGGCTGGTAGAAAACTACCGCAACCGGGTCTTTCATACCGTCCTCAATATTTTGCAGGACAGTAAAGAAGCGGAAGATGCGGCGCAGGAAACATTCATACAGGTCTTTGAATCGGTCAATAGTTTTAAAGAAGAATCTTCTTTATCAACATGGATCTATCGCATTGCAGTAAGAAAAGCATTGGATAAATTACGAAGAAGAAAAACAAGGCAGCGGCTGCACCAGCTATTGCCCTGGTGGATGCCGGAAGAAAACAAAAGCAGGGATGAATTATTCCATCATCCGGGTATCGTTGCCGAGAACAAAGAAAAAGCGGCTGTTCTTTTTAAAGCGATAGGATCATTACCCGAAAAACAAAAACTGGCTTTTACATTGATAAAAGTGCAGGGTATGAGTTACGAAGAAGCCTGTTCGATAATGGGACAAAATATAAAAGCAGTTGAATCATTGATAACAAGAGCCAAATTGAATTTGCAAAAACTATTGGAGGATTATTATAAAACGAGGTAGGAAAGCCTTTGAATAAAATGAAATGATCCGTTTAAATCCGTTGCATCCGCGTCATCAGCGTGCCATTGCTCAGCAGCGGACAGAACGATGAAGAGTGCGACGCAACAGGTGATGATAGTAGCACAGGCGTTGGTAAAATAAAATGTATTGAAAATGAAAAATAATTTTACACCATTAGTTGATGACCACCTGCAAAGCATTTCAGGAATGCAGGAAGCAACTACCGATGATTTTTTTTACACAAGATTAAAAGGAAGAATGCAGGAAGTCCGAACCCCGGCAGGGATGGAGTCTTCCACTAAAACCAGTTTGGGTGATCGGCACATTGATATTGTTACTGGCGGTGAATGGCTTTATGTTATCGCAACAGGTAAAAACAAAAGCTGCAGTCAATACCTCCTCCAGCGGATCTTCGCTGCAGAATTTTGCTGAATCCTATGATCAAACCATTTCATCTTATTGAAATCAATTATGAGTTCCACTGCAAAAAATAAAGTACTGACCTGGCTGGTGATACTACTGCTGATCGCTAATGCAGTTACCATTACAATGTTCTGGTTAAATAAAAAACAAGGCCAGCCGCCGCCATTATTAAAAGGAGGTCCCGGCGATTTTTTTGCTAAAGAATTAGATCTCGATCCCTCTCAAAAATTACAGGTACAAAAATTAGTAATAGAACATCGGGCAGCAGCCGAAGCGATGCGAAAAAAAATAAGAGCTGCCAAAGAATCTTTTTTTGAATTGTTGAAACAACCTATTGTCAGCGACAGCGCCAAACAAGCCGCTGCAAAAAATGTCAGTACACAAACAGAAGAACTTGACCTTATCACATTCGGTCATTTTCAAAAAGTAAGGGCATTATGTGATCCTGAACAACAAAAAAGATTCGACCGCATCATCCAGGATGTTACAAGAATGATGGGCCAGCCGCAACCGCCGATGAGACCCGGCGGGCCGCCACACGATGGACCACCACCGGGCGGACCTCCTCCGCCAATGGAATAAATTTTTACAAAGTGAGAAGGATTTATCAGCCCTCGTTCATCTATTCATTGTATTAAAACAAAAGCCATGAAGAAATATTTTTTGTTTGCGGGTTTTGTGTTGTTTGTTATCGTTACAAGAGCGCAACAACCCCAGCAACCACCCAAACCTCCCGGTATAGAAGAAAGGATCAAACACACCAACGAAGTGATCCAGCAGGAAGTACAGCTTAGTGCTGCACAGAAAACAGCGATCGAACAGGCATTCAAAACATTTTTTACTGCAGCAGACAAGGTTAGAAAAGATAACCCGCCACCTCCACCGCCGCCACCCGATCCTAAAGTGAAAGAAGAGATGGATAAACTGGTAAAGGAAAGAGATGAAAGCATTAAAAAAATTTTGACAGACGACCAGTATAAGAAATACAAAGAAGCCGAAAAGAAATTACATCCGCCGAGACCAGGAAACCCGCCTCCACCACCAACAAAAGAATAATATGAAGAACATGATGAAATTATTTTTATTCGCCGCCGCATCCGTATTAATTGCCGCTTCCTGCAGCAAGGATAGTTCGGGTACCGACAATGCCGCATCTATTTCAGCGTTGAGTTGCAGCAGCGGTTCTTTCGCTGCTTCTGCTACAGCCGGAACAGCTTATGCAACCACTGCTACTATTCCTTATTCCGGTGCTAATGGAAAAGCATATAGCTCCGGAACAGTTATTGCTTCAACCGGTGTGACCGGCTTAAATGCCATTTTACAAGCAGGCACATTATCCAACGGAACGGGCAACTTAACGTTTACTGTTTCAGGAACGCCGGCCGCAGCCGGAACTGCAATATTTGCTATCAGTTTTGGCGGACAGAGTTGCAGTCTTTCATTAACAGTAAATGCATCCGGCGGATCACCCGTGCCGGCTGTTTATAATAAAATTTATGGCGCTACCAGCATTACATTCGATGGAACATTTGTAACCATCAAATGCAATGCATTGCCTGATCATAAAAGCGCTTATTATCCCGGCGCAAATCCATTGCATGAAAATTACAGCGGCACCACATTCAGCGGCGTTACGTTTGCGCAAAATCCAAATACGATCGCAACACAGAATATCACATTGAAAATTCCTGTTGCTCCTGCTGTAGCAGCTACGCATAGCGCTACACCGATGGGCGTTATCGGTGTGGGATTGAATGGCATTCCTTTCTTTAATCAATATGCCGCAGGCGGATCGCCATTAACAGGTGAGATCGCCAGCTTTGATCAATGGTGGGGACATCCGCAAATGACAGGCATGTATCATTATCATGTGGAGCCATTATACCTGACAACAGTGAAAGCGAGTAAATGGGCGTTGATGGGTTTCTTACTTGATGGCTTCCCGGTTTACGGGCCAAAAGAAGAAAACAATACAGACCCAACAGGATTGGACGTCTATCATGGTCACACACATGCTACTGTCGATTTTCCATCGGGCATCTATCATTATCATTTTACAACGGCGGCTCCTTACCTGAATGGTAATGGCTTTTATGGAACGCCGGGTACGGTATCGCAGTAATGAAAACTTTTTTTCCATCCTGGATGGTCTTTAAGCCGCCGTCCGTATCCCGGCTTTGGCCGGGATACATTTTTTTTATACTGCTATCCTGCAGTACAAAAAACAAAGAAGAAGGGGCCGATATAAGGATCGCAAAAACAGTTCCGGCCAATTATATGAATGCAAATGATAGTTCATTCAATGATCATAAGGATACTGTTTATTTCGGTGATCATTTTTTTACCGGCTATCGTTTTAGTTTATTTGAGAATGGCGATACCGCAACCGTACAATCTTATTTTAACGGAGTAGAAGAAGGATATCAAAGGAAATGGTACACCGGCAAAATGCTGGCCGAAGAAAGATTCTACATCAATGGAAAAAAAGAAGGCGCCCATAAAGGCTGGTGGCCGGATGGCAAACCAAAATTTCTTTTTACAGCTTTTAATAATGAATACGAAGGCGAATTCAAAGAATGGTATTCATCAGGTTTATTGGGAAAACAATTTCATTATGTAAAAGGCCGGGAAGAAGGAAGTCAAAAACTGTGGTGGGACAATGGTACTATCAGGGCCAACTATGTAATTAAACATGGAAAAAAATATGGTCTTATCGGTTTAAAGACCTGTATCAATCCATATGATTCGGTTAGCAAAAAATAACCTCGCCCGTCGAAATTCCATTTATCAGGGTTTCCGCCAACCTCTCATATGAAGAGAGGATGCAGCGTCTTTAATTTTTGATGATATTGAAGGGGTGAGGTCATAAAAAAATATAGTCAAGATGCGGACTGTTCTAAAAAGTATTACTCTTATAATCATAATTGCTTTGGTGAGCTGTAAAAGCAAACCCGAACAAGATTCTCTGCCCTTTATCAATCAACCCGATTTTACTCCTGAATGGATAGAAAAGAATGACCCGGCCTATATATCCATTCACAGCATTCCTTCATTTTCATTTACCGACCAGGATGGAAAAACAATAACAGAAAAAACGGTGGAAGGAAAAATATATGTCGCCGATTTCTTTTTTACCCGGTGCGGTAGTATTTGCCCGAAGATGACAAGTAATATCGGCATCCTTCAATCAACATTTAAGAACAATGATGCTGTGATCTTTCTTTCACATTCCGTAACACCGGAAATGGACAGCGTACCTGTTCTAAAAAAATATGCAGAAGACAAAGACGTTATCAGTAATAAATGGCATTTGCTTACGGGCAACAAAGATGAAATATACACACTGGCAAGAAAGCAATATTTCGCCGGCGATACGATCGGTTATTACCAGGCCGGTAATGAATTCTTACATACAGAGAATTTTATTCTTGTTGATAAGCACCGCAGGATACGGGGCGTTTATAATGGCACACTGGATATCGAGATCGAAAGATTAACGGAAGATATTAATACACTGTTGAAAGAAGAATAGTTATTTGCATTTACAATGCTGCGTAAATTTTACTACATAGGCAAATAGGGCTGTTTCTATGTGTGTATGATCCTATCCCTCATTTGGCGGGACAAGTTGTGGTGAAAAAAATTAATCCTGCCCCCTCAGCAATACTTTGCCTTTATTTAGTTCCAGGATCTTATCATTTTCAAAAACCTTCTTTCCCGCCAGCCATGTTTGTTTTACAACTCCATTCAATTCTTCTCCCAGGTAAGGAGTGATCTTATGCCTGTGAAGGATCATTTCTTTTGTAACAATAAATTTTTCTTCCGGGTTCCATATTACAAGATCGGCATCGTATCCTTTTTCAATCTTTCCTTTTGTTTTTAATTGTGGCAATAACGCTGAGCGTTCGCATAACCATCTTGCAACATCGGTCAAACTACACTCATGTCTTTGAGCAGCCGTCCATAAAACAGGCAGCGCAAATTGTATCGAAGAAATACCGCCCCAGGCTTTCATAAAATCTCCCGATTCCAGTTCCTTCATCGCCGGCGGCGCCGGAGAATGATCGGTTGCGACAAAGTCAATAACGCCATCCTTCAATGCATCCCAGAGTTGTTCATTGTTTTCTTTTTCCCGGACAGGCGGCGCACATTTGAATTCGGTCCTTCCGTCCTCAATTTGTTCGGCAGTAAAAAATAAATAATGCTGGCAGGTCTCAACAGTCAATGGCAATCCTTTTTCTTTTGCCCTGATGATCTGTTCGATCGAACCGGCAGAAGATAAATGCACGATATGAGTACGGCAATTGAATTCTTCACACAAACAGATCATTAATGCGATCGCATCGTCTTCCCATTTTTTTGGTCTTGAAGCGAGGTAATCAGAATATATGCGAGAAGGGAGTGGCGAGTGGCGAGTGGGTGTTGAAAGTTCGCAATGCACTAGAAGCGGTAAACCATGTTTTGCGATGACAGGCATTACTTTTCGCAGGTCTTCTTCGGTTGCATTGGGAAATTCATCGATGCCGGAATGAGTAAGAAATGCTTTGAAGCCCAACACACCTCTTTCGATCAACGGCTCAATATCTTTTTCATTGCCCGGAATAACGCCTCCCCAAAAACCGCAATTAGTATGAAGTTTGGCTGGCCTGACCGTCCCGGTCTGACCATAACCAATCGCCTCAAGTTTTTTTTCAAACGCTTCAACCGTTGTGGTAACCGGCGAAGCATTCAATGGCATTTCTACTAATGAAGTAATGCCTCCGGCGATCGCCGCTTTGGTGCCGGTATCAAATCCTTCCCATTCTGCCCGGCCCGGTTCATTGATATGTACATGCGGATCAACCACGCCGGCCATTACTACATGATCGCCCACATCTTCTATTGAAAAATTTTCTCCGGGTAATTCATTCACCACATCCGCAATTTTCCCGTCTTTTATCAATACAACTCCTTTCTTTATCCCATCCGGAGTGATGATACGATTACATTTTATGGCGATATGGGTCATAGTGTTCCTATAAAAATAATGAATAGAACGCTTATGACGCGGATGCGACCGATATTCGCAGATCATTTAATGCTATTTAAAATAAGTCAAAAAACATTTACATTGCTAAATGCGATCGGGATAAAATCGGTGTTGATCCGCCCGATCCGCGTCACCAGCGTTCTATAAATGGCAATCATCGTGCTTATATTATCTTCCTGCATCCTCGTCATGCTTATCATCATGACCTATCGCATTCATGCCATAGAAAAAAAGCAAACCGCAGAGGAGGCAAAAGAAAGAGCCGGATCGATACAGGGCTGGGTATATGCAGGTATCGTATTCTCGGTCATCGCCATTATTGCCAGTATTTATTTTATGGTAAAAGGAACAGTGTATGAAGGTCATTTGACCGAATGGCTGAACATAGCGGTAAGAGTAATGCATATCACTTTCGGCATTGCCTGGATCGGCGCTTCCTTCTATTTTGTTTTTTTAGAGAATGCATTGAACAGGACAGACAATGTAAGAGACGAACTGGCTGGCAATCTCTGGGCCGTTCATGGCGGAGGTTTTTATTATTTGGAAAAATATAAAGTAGCGCCCAGTACCTTGCCCAAACATCTGCATTGGTTCAAGTATGAAGCTTATTTCACCTGGGTGTCGGGTTTTGCTTTGCTGTTCATCATTTATTATTTCAATGCATCGGCGATGCTGATCGATACCAATGTATTGAAATTAACATCGGGACAGGCTATTGCCATCAGTATCGGTTCATTCATTATCGGCTGGATAATTTATGATCAGCTATGTAAATCGTCTTTGAAAAAAAATCCTATTGCATTTGCATTAACCGGGGTGCTGGTTTTAGTGGGATTCGCATATTTCTATAGCCATGTATTCAGTGGAAGAGCCGCCTATATTCATTTTGGTGCAATGATCGGCACTATCATGGCGGCGAATGTTTTCTTTGCGATCATTCCCGCACAAAAGGCAATGGTAGGCGCTGCTAAAAAAGGCTTGTTGCCCGATCCGCAAAAAGGAAAGAATGCTTTATTCCGTTCTATTCATAATAATTATTTTACCCTGCCGGTATTATTTGTAATGGTGAGTAATCATTTCCCAAGCACATTCGGTAATAAATATCAATGGATCGTATTGGCTGTGATCAGCATTGGCGCTGCCGGCATCAAACACTGGCTGAATATCAGAGAGCAGGGAAAGCTAAGTGTATGGATATTGCCTGCATCGGTACTGTTGTTATTGAGTGTAGCTTATGCAACAGCGCCGCAACCTTCCAATACAAAATGTAAAGAAATTTCTTTTGCCGAAGTAAATGCGATCGTACAGGAAAGATGTATCAGTTGTCATTCTTCCAGACCAACCGATAATGTATATACTGCGCCGCCCAACGGAATAAAATACGATACACCGCAGGAGATCATTGCTAAAAAAGATCTTATCATGCAAAGAGTTGTTGTTACCAGGACAATGCCCCAGAATAATAAAACCAATATGACTCCGGAAGAACGGGATGTGATAAGATGCTGGCTGGAACAGGGAGCCGGTATTAAATAAGAATTGGTTATTGGGAATTAGGTCTTAAAATCAAATATTCTTTATAGTTGCCAGGACTGTTGTACGGATAGCGGTGCTTATTGTTATAAGACCTAATTCCAAACTCCCAATTACCAATTCCAATTACTGAATCACCATATTGCAACGCCTAACCTGCTCCCTCAATATCTTATTCACTGCTGATTCAAGCGTAGGCTCCGTAGAAGCTGTCTGCATTTCTCTTTTCTTGTCCTCGATAAATTTATTCCGGTTAACAATTACAGTATTGATCTCGTTTTGCACTGCTGTTCTTTCTACCGCTTTTTCTTTTACAAACTCCTGCAATTGCGCAGTTGATTTATTCTTCAAACTATCGGGCAATGTTTTTTTGTCCAGCTTTTTAAAATAAGTGCTGTCGGCTTTGATCGCATCTACCAAATCCCATGATGCGTTATTATAAACATTCTTCTGTGCTTTTGCTTCGATACGTTTTGCGGAAGCTTTAAAACTTGCAGTACTATTCATTGCATCAACTGCGCCCTGGCGTTCATAATAACCGGCTCCATTTAAACCATAGCCAACATATGTATTATTTAATTTGTTGTTCAGTACGATCAGTGTACTGTCGTAAGGAGTTGGAATGACCACTTCTTTTGCATCCTGGTTGATATTGGTAAAACTTCCGTTGCCACATTCACCTAATAAATTCCAATGTTCACGGATACCCATTTCATAACTGCCGCAATAAATAGTATTTACAATAACACCTTTATTCTTTGCCTTGTCACAACTCTTTGTATAATGCAAGGAACCCTGCAGGAAATCTTCATTACCTGCAATAAAGATCGTTTTATAACTATCGGGAGAACTATCCCATTTCAAATCATCGATCGAAGTGTAGATCACCTGGCCGCAATATTCATCGCCGCCATTGGTAACAAGACTGAATAATAATTTGGAAATGCTGTCAAGATCATTGGTAAAAGAACTGAGCTGCCTTACAAAACCGGTAGTAGCTCCGTTAGAAGGACGGCCATATTCATACAAAGCCACTTCTACTTTCGGACTTGTCTTATCATCGCATTGTGCTTTACCAAGGGTGATCACCATATCCCAAAGCTGGGCCTTGGCCTGTTCGATCAATCCATCCATGCTATTGCTTACATCGAGAAGGATGGCGACTTGTATCTTTCTTTCGGATTTTGATGCTGGATGCCGGATACCGGATGCTGGTCTTGAAAAACTAAAAATGGCGAGAGCAGCCGTAATGGCGCAGGCTGAGAAGAATAGTTTCATAAAACAATAGTTTGAAACAGGAAGATGCCAATTCCCCCGGGTTTTCACAAGGCAAGGAGGGGATTTTGGGGTTTGTTTAACGAGGAGGTGAGCGGGGCATGGCAAGTGGGGTTTGGCTAGTGGGTAGTAGGAGTTTCCGCTCCTGTAGGAATCATGATAATATCACAAAATCCTACCCGCCATTCCCTACTAGCCACTCCCTACTTCCCACTGGCTGGCATCCAAAGTCCTCCATTCGTCCCCCATGTAATATTCACCGTATCTCTTATCGTTGTCGGCAGGCTGGCAGGTATCGATTCCAAATAATTCTTATACGGCACAGAACGTCCCATGCTTTGCAACATCACCTGCCCGTTCTTCATTACATACACAATCGTATAACCATAGAATTGACGGCTGGGATCGTTCTCCGCTTTATGTTCATATATACTGCCGCCATTGCCTGCTATTATTTGATAAGACATACTTGAGTCAGGTTGAATGCGGTCATACTGATGACTATGCGCAGACAACATTGCTTCCACCTGGTTACTATCCATCACCGGCCAGATGGTTTGTACAACCGATACATCCATTGTACTTTCTCCATCGGGCATATAAAGCGGTTGATTGACCAGGGCAGGTTTATGTCCCAGTAAAAAAATATGTTTTACAGATGTATCTTTTCTTGCAGTAACGATATCCGCTGCGATCCAGCTTGCCGGGGCCATCCCGATCTTCCCGCTTTTATCATAGGTATCTGTATTGATCAAAATAAAATGCGTATTGTTATAAGTAAATGAATAGGTCATCAGGTTGTCCAGGCTATCGGCACCGCCAACACGATTGATCGTTACGCCGGAAGGCATATAAGCGCCCAGCTGGTTTACGAATGCCTGTAATGCATGCTTGCTGGGATTTTCTGCATGATGTTTCTCATACAACATTTCATGATTGCCGGGAATAGCCACCAGTTGAATACCTGAATTGGGCAACGAAGAGAAACTTGCATCCTCATATTGGTTGCGCCATGCCTGTAATTGTGTGCTGAGCACTGTTGTGTCTTTATTAAGGCCGAGTACTTCATCGCCGAGGAAAAAATAAAATACAGGCTTGGGGTTAAGCGCTGCGATCTCATTGAAGGTTCGTTGTAATTCGGGAACATTGGCTGTGGAAGCATTCGTATTACTGTTGCCGGTATCTTTCAGATCCACCCGGTTGCAACCCATGAATACAAAGCTGAATAAAACAGAATCGGGATCAATAAAAGACGAACCGGTCGTTACAAGAACATCTGTTTCTTTTTTGCCGGATGATCTTTTGTTATTGCAACTGAGAAAAACAATCAAGACTGAAAAGAAAAGAATGATGCGCATGGCAGTTGGTTTTAATAGTTATGGTATCACTAATGTACTTATTTTCTATTCGACTTAAGGGAAGTGCGGAGGAACAGAACGCTGATGACGCGGATAATGCGGATTCAAACGGATAGTATCCGTACGGATCAGCCTTATCCGCGTCATCAGCGTGCCAATCATTTCATTTTTTCAAAATTCGAAAACAACTGCTGCACATACGGAAGCGCCCCGCTGCTATGCGTTTGGCCTTTAAAGATATTCAGTGTTACATCGGCGCCTTTGGCCTTCATCGCATCATATGCTTTTTGAGAATTGAATAAGGGAACATAATCATCCTTATCGCCATGACAAAAAACAATTTTTGATGCCGGCTTCCAGTTCCAGAGATCGTTATCTTCCATCGCATTTTGCAAAGCCGTTTCTTTACCGGCCTTATAATTTTCGCGGAAGGTTTTGGTAAATAATTCCTGCGGGTCATGCGAAACATAGGCTTCGGGATCTTCTTTTAAATTGGTAGCAGCGGGTTCATTGAAATAATAAGACGCAGGCTTATCGATCTTATAAATGCGGTTATACGATTGCAGTATCCAGACATAACTGCCCATATAGCGAAGCGGTTCTTTTGAATCCAGGATATGATCCACAAAGCCGCTTGTATAATAAGGCCCCGCATTCAACACGGCGGCAGTAGGCGTAAACTCGCCTTTATGATCTTCTTCCAGTGATTTTACAGTAGCCAGTGAAACAGCAGCGCCTTCGCTCCAGCCGCTGAAGAAATTTTTTCCGGATAATTCAATTTCATTCTTTTCACAAAATTCTTTTACGGCTCTCAGCATATCGATCGCCGATACAGCGATCGTATGATAAGCGCCATAAGGATGCTTTTCTTTTTTGGTACTGCCATAACCGATATAATCCGGCATCACTACCAGGTAACCGGCGGCCGAAAATAATTTTCCCATGCTCAGCTCATCGCCGTAACCCAAATAAGAAGGCGCATTTCTTTCCTGCGAAGGAAAATAAGTGCCGTGGTTATAATTGATCAGTGGCAATGCTGTTTTTATATCCGGTAAGAAAATAGCGCCGGAAGCCACGATATCTTTTCCATCGGGAGTGGTTGTATTGTAAGTAATGCGGTAAGCCGTGTAACCATTTTTAATAAATAACGACGCGGCACCAAAGGATTGTTTGACCTGTTCGGCGCTTTGTTTGGTTTTTGCTTCCGCAGATACGAGATAGGTTTTTTTCACAGGGTTTTCTCCTTTTGATTTACCGGGACCCGGCTTCGCCAAAGCTATGCCGGACAAGCATGCCATTGCCAGCAGCATGCCTGATAAAATTGTGATATATATCTTCATTTTCATTCTTCTCCGATTATTGGATGGCAAAGTTCCTTAATACCTGTCAGCCGCAGAAGACATTGGTCATTATTTAAGGTTATTTTAAACAAGAAAACCCGATAGTGGGTGATTTTGAAAAACATCTCACAAAGATGCTAAGTCGCAAAGAAATACCTGGGTTAAAAATTACCCTTTGCGGCGTTGTGCCCTTGCGGGGTATTATTATAGATGTCGCATTAGCTTGTATTCCTGTCGCATACATCCCCTCATGCGACAAATTTGAAAGCCTTCGCTACCCTCTTGATTGGAACAACCTGCTCCTGTACCCCATTTTTGCCCTGTAATCAAAATCATTCACACAAAAACAAATTTTATGAGATCGATCCTTTTTCTATCATCCTTAATTTTTTTAACCATGACAACAAAAGCTCAAACCAGCACTGCTGCCGATGATGCAGCCATTAAAGTACTCGTTAAATACCTGGAAGATGGCTGGGCAAAAAAAGACGGCGCTTTATTCGCCGCAGGTTTTTCGGAAGATGCCGATTATGTGGTGGTCAATGGCAATTTTATTAAAGGCAAAAAAGATATTGCTGAAGGGCACCAGCATATTTTCGATACTTTTTATAAAGAAACATTTATCAAAGCTTCCGTAGAAACGATACGTTATTTACGTCCGGATATTGCTATAGTACATTGCAACGGAACGATGTCAGGAACTTCCAACGGCCAGGTTGTAGATACTAAAGCCAGGATCACCTTGGTTGTTGAAAAAACGGGGGCCGGCTGGCAGATCGTTTCTTTTCAAAATACGCAGGTTCAACAGAGATGAATACAATGGAACGCGGATGACGCTGATATAGCGGATTAACACGGATAAATTTTCATTACAAATTAAATCCGCGATCATCCGCCCAATCCGCGTCATCCGCGTTCCATTCCTCAAATTATCATTATCTTTTATCGACACATGCTCAAAAAAACCACCGCATATCTTCTCATCCTTTTCCTGTCCGGTGCTATTGCACAGGCACAGGTTTTTATACCAGCAGCTAATCAACCGGTTCAGCCTTTAGAAAATTTCCTGCAGTTGATGCAGGATACAAACAATTCAATTACGATCGAACAAATATTGGCGAACAAGGATCCTTCATCGTTTCATCCACTGTCGACAGTTAAAAAAATAAACCACCGGAATACATACTGGCTGAAACTCGATATACTTCCTTCTTTTACTTCCGCCAATCTTTATATCGGCCTGCTGCCGCAAACGCTGTCCGGCATATCACAGGGAAACGATAATGCGGATGTGTGGATCGTAAGCAATAATAATATCATTGCTTATCATAAGACCGGCAATTTTGTTCCTCTTTCACAAAGGCCCGTTACAAAGCCTATCAACCATAATCTTTTTCCTGTATCATTAAAAGAAAAAGAACCCATTACTGTTTACTGGCGTATCAGCCGGACTGTAAATTTTGAACCGCTTCAGTTCAACTTTGGATTGCAGCATGCTTCGGTGACCGATCATACTGCATCTGCCGACGATAAGCTGGCCTGGTCGTATACCGGTGTAATGTTCATTCTTTTCTTTTTCGGCCTGGTCTTTTATATCATCACCCGGGAAAAACCTTTTAGCTGGTTTACCTGTATAGTTGCCGTGCTGTGTGTACATATGCAATTGCTGAACCCGGAGAATAGTTTGACGCAATGGCTGATCCCCGAACATCCCGTTTACCAGGTTCATCTTTTTGTATTGCTGACCTCGGCTTTCGGATTACTAATATTACAGTTCACCCGTTCGTTTGCAAAAACAAAACAATTGCTGCCACGCTGGGATAGATTCATCCGTATGTTGATGGCCCTGCTCGCTGTTCATACCATTATCTCTCTTGTGTTGCTGGAAATAAAACCAACGGTCAGTTTACCGGAATTTTTTTTCCTGCTGTTATTTCTTGTTAATATGATCATCGGCATACGCCTCATGTTTACAAAAGACCTGTATGCAAAATGGTCGGGCTTTGCATTGCTGTGGTTATTTGTTTTCCAGTTTTGCGGTATACTCTGGAATGCCGGCGTATTGCCTTTTTGGTTTCCCAATCCATGGGCCATTGCACAGATCGGGATGATGGTTATTTTATTCTTTGGCCTGGCATATCGTTTTAAACAATCGGCAAAAGAAAAAGCGGAAGCGGCTAAAATACTGGAGATGGATACGATCAAGAGCCGCTTCTTCGCCAATATCAGTCATGAGTTCCGCACACCACTAACGCTGATGCTGGGACCATTGAAACAACTGGAAGAAAATACAGTGGAACTGGCACAGCAAAAAAAATATATCGGGATGATGCGTCGCAACGGCGACCGCTTATTGCAACTCATCAATCAATTGCTCGACCTGAGTAAACTGGAAAGCGGTAAAATGGAATTGCAGGTAGCTAAAACCGATATCACGGGTTTGCTGAAAGCAATTGCTTCTTCCTTTGATAGTTTGGCAGAGCAAAACCAGGTGAACTATCATATTCATTTTCCCGAAGAGAATATAACCGGCTTTACCGACCGTGATAAACTGGAAAAAATAGTAGTGAATTTGTTATCCAATGCTTTTCGTTTTACAGCCGCTAATGGAACGGTTTCTTTTTCTGTGGAAAGAGATGTGCAAAGGACCCCGACTGCTTCCGGGGAAAAAAGATTGCGCTTTACCGTACAGGATAATGGTACAGGCATGCCCAAAGAACAACTGGATAAGATATTCGATCGCTTTCACCAGGTACCGGGTACGGAAGGCGGCACCGGTATCGGTCTTTCATTAGCCAAAGAATTATTGCAACTGCACAAAGGACAAATATCGGTGCAAAGTGAAACCGGTAAGGGCAGCAGTTTCCGTGTCAGCATTCCTATTGCTGCCGAATTTTATTCGTCTTCAGAGATCAGCACATTGCATGTCCCGGTAAAGACCATTGATATTGCACATACAGCAGAGATCCCTGCAACAGAGGAAATCATTAGCGACCATTCGCTTCCCTTAGCGTTGATAGTTGAAGACAATCCCGACCTCCAGCAATTCATCAGCGATACCTTACGACAGCATTTCCAGGTGCAGGTAGCGGGCAATGGAAAGAGCGGTTTGGAAAAAGCTATTGAACTGGTACCCGATTGCATCATCAGCGATGTGATGATGCCGGAAATGGATGGTATTGAACTTTGTAAAAAATTAAAGAGTGAAGCAGCTACCAGTCATATTCCCGTGATACTGCTTACAGCGAAAGCCGGCAGCGGCAGTCGCATAGAAGGATTGCAGACCGGCGCCGATGATTATCTCGTAAAACCATTTGATGGTACCGAACTTATTGTCCGTATACAGAACCTTGTAGAACAACGCAGGCAATTGCGGGAACGTTATAGTAAAGAAGTGATCAGCATACATCCCGATGAAACTGCAACACCTTCTGCGGAACATGTATTTATACAAACCGTGCGCCGCATTATCGAAGAGAATATAGATAATGAACTCTTTGGTGTGGCAGAACTCGCCAATGCGGTTCATCTTAGCCGGAGTCAGCTGCATCGTAAATTAAAAGCGCTGACAGGACAATCGCCGAATGAACTGATAAGGAATTACCGGCTGGAAAGAGCTTTGCAATTATTACAACAACAGAGTGGCAGCATCAGTGAAGTTGCTTTTCAAACGGGCTTTAGCAGTCCTGCTTATTTTTCAAAATGTTTTTCGGACAGGTATGGGATGAGTCCGGGGGAAGTGAGGAAGGGGCAGTCGTGAATTGTCAATGGTGAATCGTGAATGGTTTCCCGAAAGCTATGGGAATAAAAAAGCCGCAAGAAATTCTAGCGGCTTATATATAAAACTTACCGGCTTTGCGTGAAATATTTGAGTTTGCATTCTTGTCTTTGAGCAGCCAGATGAGATCCCGTTCATTCGGACTCCCTTGTTCCTTGTACCTTGTTTCTTGTTCCTTTATTTTACAGGAGGCGCATCACTGTTCCAGATATCGCGGTGCATTTTCCATTTACCATTTTCTTCTTTCCACGTCACAACGAATTTTCCTTTTTCCAGGGAAACAGCACCCTCACCCTGCAGATTTTTTGGGGAACTCTTTATAAAAAATCTATATCAACAACTTCATTTTCATAATATAAAGACGAAAGACTAATTGGCTTTGTTCGAAACAAACTTCTAACCTTAATGTTTTGCCCCCTTTCTCCTTCGATTGCCAATTCCAACTTTATTCCTGGATCATAAAAAATATTTGAAATACAAAGCTGGTTTAAAAATAAAGTCACATCAGTATATTTTCCTAAGATGATTTTATTACCATAACAATATTGCTGATTACACTTGTCAAAATCTCCTTTCCGCATTTTTGAAGGAACATAGCATGCCTGAGGGTGCTTTGCTTTCCAATGCTCAATAATAGAGGTGAAAGACCAGGCTGCAGCCAAGTTTTTTTTGTTGTCAACTAAAGCAACATACCCACGAGGATTAGTAATCGTTTTAGTAATAGAGTCAAACCCTTCAACAACTAATCTTAGTGAAGTAAGTTTATGAACAATTTCATATTTATGAGTACCTCCAAAATTTATTCTTGCTTCTCTTCCTTTTCTATCCGGATATCCATACTCTCTAATAAAATTCTCTGCTCCTTTTTCTGAAAAAATCCCATCCGTTGGGCTATGATCCATAAGCGTAATTGAGGCAGATCCAAATCTATCAAAATTCGGTACCCGAAATTGTTTTACTTCCCATCCAAGAAAGTCGGGTCCGGAGATTGAATTAGAAGGAATGCCCAATTCTGCTTCCAATGTATAGCCTCCACAATTCGAATTAGTACAATCAACAAACCGTCTTTCCTGATTTAGTCTTTTTGAACATATCCATTCCAATGCATGTATTCTTTTAAGTTCCTTTAAAAGAATACTCCTGCTGTTTTTAATTATTTGTCCCTCGATTATTGTAATTACACTGAAAACACCGTGTATTTCCAAATTTTTCAAAGACAAAAACTCGTTTGCTAATTCTGTATTTGGACCACAAACAAATCCATATATTTTCTTGTCATCACTAACACTCAAAAAAAGTACTCTTCCTTCAACTCTCTCTGTCAATAAATCTGACGGAGGATTTTTACTCCCTTTTAGAAAACCAGAAAATCTAACCTCCGGATAATCGGGGTAAAGGATCAATTGTGCGTGAGGAGCAGCATTTGAAATTCCCGCTTCATCAATCCAATAAAAATCAAGCTTAGATTTAAGAGTAACTTTTTTTCTTTCGCCATCCTTATCTGTTATTATCTTTCCAGAAGGAAAAATATTTAACACATCAAAACTTTCGGCGAGATAAATTTGATTTTTGGAGTTATCGTTCGGTGAAAGCTTCTTAACATAGACTTTTTTACAATGTTTATCAGAAAATATTTCCAGAAGTCTATTTAAAGTCATTCAGTTAGGATTAAAGTACATCAACAATTTTTTCTCCGATAGCCTCTATTAAGGGAACGACTACCGAATTTCCAAATTGCTTATATGCCTGATTATCGGAAACGGGGATTCTAAATCTTTCGGGATAGCCTTGAAGTCTTGCACATTCCCGAGGTGTTAATCTTCTTGGATTTTTGTCTTTTTGTCTTATCAGAACTTCGGATCCATCTTTATAATATCTGGCACTTATTGTTCTAGTCACTTTGTCTTTATTCTTGTCAAACAAACCATATCCAAATCCATTACCTTTTGCTTTATGTTTTAAAGCATATTCATATAAATAATTCCATAGATGCTTAGTTAAAGTATATTTCGCATCAACATTATCTTCAATTATGTTTTTGAACTCGTAAATTCTTTTGTCCGGCATTTCCGGAAATTCAAAATTTTCTTTTTTATTATAAACTTGAGAATCAAACCCTATCATAAAAGTTCTTTGTCTGTGCTGAGGCACAAAATGCTGGCCATCTAAAACCATTGGGTGAAATGAATACTCTAAATCTTCAAGAGTTTCTTTTATGATCCTAAACGTATTTCCCTTATCATGAGAAACAAGATTCTTGACATTTTCCAAAAAAAAGGCTTTCGGTCTGTGTGTTTTAATTATTTCTGCTACGTGAAAAAAAAGATTGCCTTGTTTTTCATCTTCAAATCCATGTTTTCTTCCTAAAGCATTTTTTTTGGATACACCAGCAATAGAAAATGGCTGGCACGGAAACCCACCACATAACAAATCAAAGTTTTTGGGAATACAGTTTTTAATTTCTGCCTTAGTAATATCACCAAAAGGTATATCTCCAAAGTTTGCTTTATAGGTTTGTTGTGCATACTTATCCCATTCGGAGCTAAACACACATTCTCCGCCTAGATTCTGTAATGCCATTCTGAATCCGCCAATTCCTGCAAAAAGATCAATAAACGTAAATTTTTCTTCGCCTTTTTCCGGGCCAGGAAAGGGAACTTCCGCTTTTATTTCAAAGAGGTATTGCTGAATAGCTTCTTCAACTTTTAGTCCTCCAAACCCATTTTGCGGATGAATATTTTCTTTGAAAAAAGCTTTTGCAATTTTTCTTGCATCGCCTTTTAATTTATCATAGTGGCTTAACAGTGTTTCTTCAACAGTGAATCCATTAAATCGCTTTTTCCTTTCTTCTCCCTTCGCTTTATACGCCTTTATGTCAAACTTAGTTCCTATCATGCTTTCTTCTTTTTCCCGTTAAATAAATCTGAATTAAAAAACTCTTTTGCGTTGGTCTCCAAACCGGAGATTACTTTTTCAAGACTTTCTATTGAAATGTTTTTACGGCCATTCTCAACATGATTCATAAATGTTCTGTTGAGTTCTGATTTCCACGCAAGGCCTTCCTGTGTAAGTTCTTTTTTGGTTCGCAACTCTTTAATCCGCAAACCAATTTTGGCTTTAATGTCCATTATGTAAAAATGATTAAGGTGTCTTAAAGTATATTTGCTTTTAAGACACGTTGAACAAATAGAAATAAAGAATCAGGAGAGTTTCTTCAATAAAGACGAGAGGGTCTTATCAGATTTTGCAGATTTCAAATCACATTCCCAAACATTAATAATCTTCCACCCGTCCTTCCTCAAAGCCTTCAAAGCTTTTACATCATTCGCAATATTGCCGTTGATCTTCTTCAACCACCATTCCGTCCTTGTTTTAGGAACAACATAATACCGGCAGTTTTTATGCCCATGCCAGAAGCAGCCATGAACAAAGATGACCGTTCTGTATTTCGGTAAAACAATATCCGGCTTACCCGGCAGTTTTTTATCGTGGAGTGTATAGCGAAAGCCGTTGGCATGTAAGAATTTCCGCACCAGCATCTCCGGTTTTGTATTCCCGCTGCGGATGCGGCTCATATTATAACTCCGCGTCTTCTTATCATGCACATCAGCCATACAGCAAATGTACCTTCTCTTTTTCAGGCCTGAGGCCTGATCAATTAGCCTGTCAAGCCAACCAAATAAAAATTGTAAATTCGCTATATGGCTGATAAGGAAAGCATACTGGTAACACTTAAAAAAATAAAGCCTTCGCTGGAAAAAAAATACGGCGTAAAGACGCTGGCGCTGTTTGGGTCTTATAGCCGCAATACAGCTATCGCCGGAAAAAGCGATATAGATGTGATGGTTGAATTTTCCCAACCTATCGGCCTTGCATTTGTAGACCTTGCTGATGAGCTTGAAATGCTCCTGCACCAGAAAGTAGATTTGGTATCCCGCAATGGCATCAAACCCAAATATTTTACTGTCATTGAACCCGATCTTGTGTATGTCTGACCGGGAAATACTTTTATTACTGGAAGATATCCGGGATGCCGGTCAGAAAATTCTTTCCTATACAAGCGGAATGAGCTTTGACGATTTTAGTAATGATGATAAGACAATAGATGCCGTCATCAGGAATTTTGAAATAATTGGAGAAGCTGCTAAACGGGTTCCGGAAGACTTTAAATCAAATCATCCTGAAATAGAATGGCGGCGTATGACCGGCTTGCGAAATCGGATCATCCATGAATATTTTGGCGTTGATTATGCAACCGTCTGGAAAATAAAAGAAGAAAATATGCCTGGGCTGATTGATTTTATTCAACAGGCAATTGATGAACTGCAAACGAAAGACATATTATAACTCCGCGTCTTCTTATCATGCACATCAGCCATACCCAAATTTACTTCAACAACCTCACCCGCATGAGATTCATATGATACAGCGTAGACTCAATTATTGCCCGTACGTATTCAAATACTCAATCTCCGTCTTCAAATGAAGGACCTGCAGCTCCAGTTTCAACTGGGAAATTTTGGTGGTATCCTGTTGGGTAGTGCGGGCATGTTGCTCAATGAAGATGTACAACTTAAGCAATCCTGGTTTGGCGGTTGCCTTTAGTGCAGGGACTGTCTCTATAATTTGCAAAGACCTCACCTGGCGTTCTTTCATGGTAGCAAGTTTTCTTTCAAGCAGTACCAACTTATGTTCGCAATCTCCTTTTCGATTGTCGATCCAGTTCAACAATTTTTCTTGCTGTTTGACTAATTCCCCGCCTAACTTTTCATCTGTTTGTTTTTCTACCGGTTGCGATATGGCATCGTAGAGTGGCCTGAGACCGGTCAGCATACCTTTAGGATAATCCCGCTTGTTGTTTTCGATCATGGAAAGACGGCTGCGGGAGATCATCAGGTGATTGGCAAAATTGGGCTGGGATAGGTCGTAATATTCCCTGATTTCTTTAAGCATACTTAAAAGTAAATAATTTGTGTCATTTTTTTTGTGTCAGAATATCCGACACGGTTTTTCCGACACAACCCCTGTGTCAATTTTTTTGTGTCAGAAAATTTGACACAGATTTATTGACACAAAGATCAGTGGTTAATAATCAACGTATTGAAACCTGGTAATTCAGACTGGTAAGGGAGACCGGGTAATTCAAGCTGTTGCAACGTCCCGATTCAATCGGGTAAAAGGAAGTGCAGCATGACAAGACCCTGCCCTTTCGACAAGCTCAAGACTTACCGGCTAAATGTCTTAGGCGCATTATCGTCCCGCCCCCTCAATCCCAATGCGTCACCATAATATCATCTACAAAAAACGAAGCCAGGTGCTGGAAACCTATCCAGAATTTTACCGCTTCGAAACGCTCAACTATCGTACGCAGGCTCTCGGGTATAGTTACTACCCGGTTTCCGGAAGTGCCTTCACCGATAACATTGATATTGGCGGTCATCGCCGTGGCGCTAACAATAATACTCATACTTACTACAAATGTTTTGTCGCGGGACACATGGCCGAAGCGCATGTTCTCATCATCATTGATGCGGATATCGCCACGGGGATCACCGGGCGGCATAAAATCAAGATGAAAAAAATCGGCGGCAGGCGAAACGGATTCAAACTGGATCGTTACTACGCCGGCACCGGCCGGGATAAAAAGCGAGGCAAGGATGCCATATCTACCGGAAGCAAAACGGCGGGAGAACCTGCCTGTAAAAGTTGTTTCCGGTGTTGGCGCATCGGGATGCGTGATGAGCACCCATTTATTTTCAGCCAGTCCTGCGGCGGGACTACCAACAACTTTGATCTCTGCAGTTCCGCTCCGGGCCCCCGCTACGGTACCAACGGCCTGGTTGGTTGCGGGAGCAGCATTGATATTATCATTACCAAAATTGGCCTGCAGTACCCTGGTGCCGCCGCAGGAACTTAACAGGAATAAAGCGCTTACTATTAAAATGCTTGTGAAATGATGGCGGCGGGTTGAAAAAAGATCGTACTTCATGATGGTTGTTTTAAAAGTTTAAAAAACAATACACCAACCAGAGTAACGATAAATGAATTTTCCTTAACCGGGAATTGAAAGAAAGAAGAAATGCTGATTAACTTGTTTCAAGGTAGGATTTTTATTTAACCGCAAAGACGAATAAGTTAACGCAAAGAACGCAACCTGCTGTTTGCTGACAGATCCCTGGCGTACTTTGCGTATCCTCTGCGCCTTTGCGGTTAAGGATTTCAAATCATTTCCGAGATGTCTCCTTCGTCAACATGACAAGACCCCGATTCTTTGACAAGCCGGGATGATACACCGAATTGTTCAGACCGCTTTCAGCGTTCCGGCCCAAGATTATTGATTGGAAAATGGTACGATATGTTTCTACGGAACATTTTGAATTCAGGATAATTTGGTTTTTATATTTTTCTTTATATCTTCAAACTAAGGCACTGACAAGTAGTATATGAACGATGCATACTCATCATACTATAGGTGTTATACTCGTAATAAATTCATGGGAATTTAATTGGAGAAATTACATATTTGAAATAAATATCCTGGTTCCAATGCCTCCTTTTTTGGTTAAGAAGATTCTCTCCTTATTTTACTATTCTGATATTCCACCTCCCTTAGCAATACTTTTTGCAACTCATAAATACAACCCCAGACCTTAAATCATAAAATTTTAAGTCAAATGAAAAAAATATTTTATTTTATTTTTTTGTGCTCACTTGCGTTGCCTTTCGCATGTCATAAAACTGATACCGAGCATCCCCAAAATGCGAAACCGAAGCCGAACACGTCGCACAGCAGTTATGCTAAAGGAGATCCGATTGATAGCATTGTAGCGCTCGCAAACTCAATAGCGAGTGTTCATAATTCGGCACTTGATTATTGTTACGAACGAGTCAGGTTCAAAGTCATTTCAAATGGCGCTACGCCACTGGGCGAACTGGAAGTGAATGATTTGTTGGGATTTGTTAGTGAATACTTGACTGATTCTCTCCATGTTCAAAATATTGATTTAACAGATAAAATATTCGCCGACACTATTGTGTCAAGCCCCGGCTCATCCAGTATATCAATAGTTGATCACATTTACAGGATGTCGGGTGATACTCTTAGTCCAGGCTTTCGAAATGCAATAAACCAACTTAATTATTTAGTAGTTGATAGCGCAGATTGTCGTATAAATTCGTTGTATGACACATTAATAAACAGGTATATTTATCCGAGCACCTATAACAACTCTCCAACAACATCATTAACCGATGATGAAAAAACGATATTCGCTACTTCGGTTTATATAGGAAAAAATTCCATTCAGTATTGGGTTACAAATCATGCAAAGTGGGATACATTGACAGATCAGCTTTTGAATGGATACAGCAGAATGCCCAGAAATATTACTTCCAGGAGTTGGATAGATCAAGTACTTCATGATATGGCAGAAGCTGATGTAACGGGAAGTATCGGAGGAGGGGTTGCTGCTTTAACCGGGTTTTTAGGAACTTGCGCAGGGGCTGGAACAGTTATATTCCCGGGCATTGGGACTGTTACAGGCGGTGCAATTTGTGGATTAGTCGCTGTGATTGGGAGTGGTATTGGCAGTTCCGTGGTTGCCGGGTTTTGGGGAGGCGTGAAGCACTTGATACGTGTTTATTTTTAAGATAGCAGCATGGGAATATAACGCATGTGAAACATACGATTTCATCATTTCGAAAATTATGACTGTCAAACGAAAAGCAGTAATTTTCAATCGGGAAGAAAAAATGTATTAATAAAATAGCGGTCCCCTAAACGGCGGTCTGTATTTTGCATAATCAAATAATCTAAATTACTTATGGTTAGCAAATCTTTAAAAATGCGTCAGTCAATAATAAATGTAATATTTCTAACTTCATTTTTAACGATACTTCGCATTTACATTTTTGGTGCGCTTCCGACTTACGATTTACTAATTCAGGGAGCTTTGTCAGCTATTGTCATTTACATTTTTCTAACCGTTTATTTGCGACGATGGGTCAAGACAAGTCATAAGACGGTGGAATGAAAAACCGCTGCATTACTTAGTGCCGCAGAAAAGTTTAAAAAATCCAGATAATATCTGGATTTTTTTATGAGAAGCCTGAATAGATTTATTGTTCACTCTTTGAGCAGCAACCCGCCGGACAAATGGCAATACAATGGCCTTCCTGAATTGGCATCGGTTCAGGGGATTGCCTTATTCAATATTAATGTGGATGGAAAGAATAAAAGAATAAAAAAAGCTGTTATTGGTATCAGTGATATCTTCCGTATCTTCTTCGATCCTGGAAAAAGATCTGCAAAAAAACCTTCTGCTCCGTAGTTGTCAAATGCAATGCAGGCAATTCATCGATAAAACGATTATCATAATAGATATGATGCTCGAAACCCACACTTAGATTCTTATACAAGCGCAACGTAACAAATGGTTTCAATATCCCGATACGGCTTTTGCCTTTGAAGCCCGAGCTTGTATAATTCCAGATCCAGTAATAATATCCATTGAAACCAACACTGATCCAGTTACCGATATTCAACCGTTCTTCTATCCTTCCTTCTACGCCGCCGCCAAAAGGATAGTTGCGGAACTCCGATGTATCGGGGCCAAAGCGGGTACTGTTTCCGGCAATCGGTACACCGGCCATATGCAAACCGGAATACCAGTTTGAATTGTTTCCGAAGTTCACTCTTGAAATAATACCGGGACCAAAACCCAGCGTTCCTAATTCAAATACTTTATTGCTCCAGTAATCATAATGCTGGAAAACGCCGAACAAAGCCGCACGATGACCGGCCTTCTTTGTTTTTCCCAACAACAATCCATAACCGAGTATATTATCCACGAATTTTTTATCCTCGCCATAACGGCTCTCCGCCCGTACACGAAATACATCAAAAGGTTTTCGTTTACGAATTTCGAACGGATCGCCATAATCGAGTTGCAGGTGTACAATAACATTGGTACTTCCCGAACCGATCTTCTCATTTTCATTGACACGGTGTGCGCCTGCCTGTAATGTAACATTGAGTGGCTCCTGCTGGTACACATCATAGGGGGTAACTCTCCACATGCGCCCCTGTGTAAAACGGTTCAATGCCCTCGACGGATCGATCAATGCTGCAAAGATCTCCCGTGATACACGGCTGCTTCCACGGCGGCGGTCGTCGAGTATATTGGAACTGATACGGTACATGATCTCTCCGAGGAATGCACCGCTGATGGGTGTATTGATAAGATCATTCTTAGAGGGCCTGTCGATCTCGCCAAAATATTCCCATTCCAAACTACCGATGATCGCATAAGGATAAGAACCCCAAAAGCTATAACCATTGCTGCGGGCCGCATTGAAATAATCGCTTCCGGCATGCGGGTGACTTAAAAAATTGGTTCCAAAATCATCGCTGTCCCATACCACTTTTCCGCGAAGATTATCTTTCCATGTTTGTAAACTGATCTTTGCATAACCGGCTTTTGCCACATAACGAAGCCAGGCCCATCCAAAAATATTGGCTGTTGTTACCCTGATCAGCGGAACCACAAAAGAAGACCTGGGATTATAAACGGGATCATCATCGAGCAGGTCGCCATAAGTATTGCGGGGTCTTTTATCAGCAGTATCAGTAAGGATCGTTACACTATCCGGAGCTGCAATCGTTGTATTGATCTTTATAGTATCAGGCTGTTGTGCTGATAAATGAGCTGTATAAGAGAGGAAAAACAGAAGCAGTATTGATGTTGGCAGACTCACTTTATTATTGGTTTGCTATAGTACCGTCAAAACTGTGCCACAGAGAGGGGAGTGGGGATTGGAGAGTGGGCTTCCAGGTTTTTCGTTTTAGCCACAGACATGCCGGCGGGCAGCAGGTGAACACAGATGTAATACATGATACTCCTGATTATAAGACCTCACCCCTATAAAATTTCTAAAATGAAAGAGTCTTACATCCCCTCTCCACATGGGTATGTAGTCAAAACATAAGCAGTCTGCAATTTTCAAATACTATATTTTTTCATCGCTCCGCAGGAGCAAAAGGTCGGTAGCGTGGATATAGCAAAGAACCCCACCGTGCCGTAGGTACGGAACGATGATCCCTTAGTGTTTTGCTCCTAAGGAGCAAATGAGCTTTCCGATTATTGCTACTACCGGCATATAGCCCCTCCGGGGCATTTGAATCCAACTTATGCTTGACTACATATACCCACATGGAGAGGCGTGGCGGAGACTCCGCTAAATAAAAACATAGTGAGCCCTTGTTCCTTGTGCCTTGTACCTTCAAGTGTATTAACGTTCCTTTTGTAAACACCGCTTCCCCCTTTCCCTCTTACTTACATTATTTATTCATCATTAAAAATTACAATTATGAAAAAAATCTTTACCCTCTTATTTGCAGTTGGAATGATCACTATGGCGCAGGCGCAGAATGGCGGCTTCAGGGACCGTCCAAACGATCAACAAAAAGATCAGCGTGACGACCGCAGGGACAATGACTTTGATAAAGGAAAAGATGTTGTTATTGACCGGAATGTTTATGACAAAGACGGCCGCTTTGACAACAAGTTCATGTCTTTGGAAAAGCAGCGTGACCTCGAGATCGCACAGATCAACCGTGATTTCGACCAGAAGATCCAGAAAGTAAAAAGAAGTTATTTCACTACCCGTTTTTCGAAAGAAAGACAGATCCGTATGCTGGAACAGTTACGCCAGAAGGAAATATCCGATGTGTACACTAAATACACGCATATGAAAAAGAATAAGAATCGCCGGTACTAAAAATAGGTTGCTCTGATCATACGAACCTCCTGCGCAAGCGGGAGGTTTTTTTGTGTTGGCCACAGATGGGAAAATATAAGACCTCACCCCTGGAAATTTTTCCCAAATGAAAGACTCTAACATCCCCTCTCCATATGGAGAGGGGTGGCGCAGACTCCGCTAATTGGAGTTACGCTGGGGGTGAGATCCCGGGCACCCGTGGTTGCCTTATACGACATTAATACTCAATGGCCATTCCCCATTTTTGGCAAAAAATTCCACACTATCTTTTTACGATCCCATGTTATTATAAGTCATTTAAAACCACTTATTTTATTATTTGAATAAGGCAGGAAATTTGAGATTGGTTACAACCGATTTAACCGATAATACATCAACCTCTGACTAGTTTATGAAAGACAAGCTTCTTATGATCCTTGCTGCCATGCTGATCCCTTTTGGGATCAACGCCCAAAAGGATTCTATACCTGCAGTATCAACCCTGCTCAACCTTTCACTCGAGCAATTGATGAATATTAAAGTAGTAACCGCTTCCGGTTTTTTGCAAACCACCTCCGAAGCGCCGGCTACCATTACCGTTATCACGGCACAACAAATAGCAGACCGTGGCTACGAACAACTCGAAGATGCATTGCGTGATGTTCCCGGTATCGATATGATACATATCAATGGCTATGCACCTACTTTATTTTATTTCCGCGGTATGTATGGTGCAGAAAACCTGCGGGCATTATTAATGATCGATGGTATTGCTGAAAATAATATTTTGGGAAGTAACGACCTGGCAGGCCCTGCTTATAGTTTACACAATGTTGACCGTATCGAAATTATCTGGGGACCCGTATCGGCCCGCTATGGCGCCAATGCATTCGGCGGTGTTATCCATATCATCAGCAGGAAAGGCGCTGATATAGAGGGATTGCATATACAACAGGGTATCGGCAGCTTCAATACACGGTTTCAGAAAATACATGTGGGTTTGAAAAGATCGAAGTTTGAATTTTCGATGGCCGCTACATTGTACAGTACCGATGGGCCATCATTTAAGAACCGCGACCCGCAATATTCTGCGTCTTATGTCGACAAAGCTTTTTCAGTAAATGGCATGCTGAGCTATGATGCAAAAAGATCGAAGACAACGCTGGGTTACCGGGTGTATGAAACGCCGATGGGCTGGGGTACTTATTCAAATAGTCCAACAACCTATTTACGCCTGCCGTCGCAGGGAAATAATAATTCAGGAAATATTGGTGTGATACAAAGAGAGATAAGAGGAGAACGTTCGGGCCAGCATGATCCTTTTCTCCGTACCTGGTTCCTGCAAAACGAATTTCATCCGAATGCCAAATGGAGTTTGTTAAGTCGTGTGGTGTACAGGGAAACGGGCAGCGCTGATAATTCTTTTATTTATGTTACGCTTAGTCCCACAAGATTGATAAGAGCGATAATCGCCAGTTATTCCAATCGTGTATCTGGAGAACTGATCGCTAATTATGATCATTCCGATAAACACCGTTTTGCGGCAGGTCTTCAATTGAACCAGGATAATGTGGAAGAAGGAGCCAGGAAAACAACGTTCGATCTTTCTACCATTTATCTTATTGATGGAAGAGATACGGTTGTCAATCTCAATTCTGTTTTTCTGCCCCGTCGCTTTGATGTACGGAATAATTTCGGAGGTTACCTGCAATATCAACTGAATGTAAACTTGCTGGGCAAGACCAATTTTACAGTTGCCGCCCGTTATGATAACAATAGTTATTTCGGTGATGTATTCAGTCCCCGGTTCGCCCTTGTCAATCATCCCAATGATAAATTCACTTTCAAGATACAGTTGGGCAAAGCATTCAGGGCGCCAACTAACCTGGAAATATACCAGACACCGCCTACCGGTAATTTTAAACTCACCTATGAAAAACTGATGACCTATGAAGTGAATGCTATTTATACTCCTTCTAAAAAACTGCGGGTACAACTGAACGGTTTTCGTAATGAACTTAATGATGTCATCATTCTTTCCAACCTGGTCAACCCGCTTACGCCTGATAAAAATCCTGCGATACACCGGGTAACAGGGTTTGAAGCCATTGCAGAAAAGGAATTTTCCAACAAAATTTCTGCCTTTATCAATTTTACGTATCAATATGCATGGGCCAAGAACCTTGTAACAGGCGCCCGTGGAAGGATCGTTGGTATTGCCGATATAAAAGGAAATGCGGGAGTTAAATTCATGCTGGAAGATCTTCTTACCGTCAACCTTTCCGGCAATTTTGTCGGTGACCGCCGCCCGCAAACCAGCAATCCTTATAAAGATATCAGGAGTTATTTCCTTACCAACCTGGTGATCAGTACCCGGAAAATATTTAAGGAACGGGTAACCGCCAGTATAAATATTCATAATTTATTTGATACAAAATGGATCGACCCTGGTTTCCGTACTGCTGATGGATCTTTGTATTCAACTGTGCTGGAGCAACCCGGCATTAACGGTTTATTTAAAATTGGAATAAGCTTTTAGTCATATTATTTCGTCCAGTAGATGATCAAAAAAAATAACCGGCGTTGAAAAGATTATTTGTCATATTACTGTTAATTCTGCTGAAACAAACGGCTATTGCCCAAAATGGCGGAGGGGAAGCGAATTTAAAAGCGGTCTTCATTTATAATTTCACCCGCTATATCGAATGGGATTCTACCGCCAACCAGGATAAGAATAGTTTTGTCATCGGTATCATCGGGTCTACTCCTGTCAGTATCTCGCTGTCAGAAATTGCAAAGACCAGCCGGGTCGGTAGTAAAAAAATTATTATCCGTCGTTTCAGCAAACCGGAAGAAATAGATGGTTGTCATGTGCTGTTCATTCCCAAAGGTCTTCCTTTTTCATTGACCTCCGTTTTACAAAAAACCGGGAAAGGAACATTGACAGTAAGTGAAGAAACGGGTTTTGCCAAACAGGGCACTGCATTGAATTTTGTTATTGATCCGAGCGATAAATTAAAATTCGAAGCCAACTTGAATGCATTTGATGTGGCAGGTTTAAAAGCAAGTTCGCAATTGCTGAAGCTGGCTAAAATAGTAGATTAGTTATTTAGTTGATGGGGATTGGGGGATTAGGAATTGGGAATTAGGTTTTAAAGAATAGTAAACCCTGCTATTATTTAACATCCTAATTGATGAAATGTAGATATGAAGACCAAATTCCCAATTAACGAATCAACCAATTAGCGAAAAAAAGTAAACCAGGATAAAAACCAACCAATGTTCGGCCTCCGGGACATATCCATAAGGAATAAGCTCATCCTGATGCAGGTGCTTACCAGCATCGTAGTGGTAGGCGTCATCTTCAGTGTTTTTATTGTAAATGATATCCGTTCTTATAAACAGCGCAAAGAACAATCGGTGGCGAGTATTGCCGGAGTGATCGGCAGAAGTGTTTTACCGGCGCTTCAATTCCAGGTCAGCGAGGATGCTACCAAAACGCTGACTGAATTAAATACCCTTGCACCGGAAATATTACATGCTGCCGTTACCGACAGCGCCGGTAATCTATTTGCCATTTTTAAAAAACCCGGCTCCGGTACTTTTCATATTCCTAAAGAATTAAAAACAGAAAGATCAATATTCATCTACGGGAAACTTTTCGTAAGAGAAGATGTAATGGATGGCGACAAAGTGGTGGGCAGGGTATTTCTCGAATCCGATCTTTCCGAACTATCACAAATAAAAAGTTCCAAGATAGAAGTAGCGCTGATCCTTTTGATCGTTGCTATCGGGGTTGCGTTTATCATTGCTTACGGCGTTCAGAATTATACATCGGGCCGCCTGCTTAATCTTATCGATGTAATGAAAGATGTAGGTAAAAGCGGGGATTATAATAAAGCTATTTCCGACCAGGGTAAAGATGAGATCGGGCAACTGATCGCTGTATTTAATAAACTGATGGAACAGGTAAAACTCAGCCAGCAGAAAAAAGATGAATTCATCGGTATTGCCAGTCATGAATTAAAAACGCCCCTAACAACCATCAAAGGGTATGCAGAATTATTGCGGCAGGTAGAAGACAGGCACCCGCACAAATTATATGCGGAAAGAACCGTGGCCGGTGTGGAAAAATTAGAAAAGCTGATACAGGACCTGCTGGATGTTTCCAAGATACAAAGCGGGCAACTGGAATTATCAATGAAAGAATTCAATATCGATAAACTGATTGACGATACCATTGCTTCCGTACAAATGGTAACAGAAACACATACAATAACAAGGGAAGATTCACTGAAAGACGGGATCATCGCCGGCGACCAGCAGCGGATCGAACAGGTGATCACTAATCTTTTATCGAATGCCATTAAATATTCTCCCGGTCAGAAAAAAGTGATCGTAAACAGTAAAAAGACAGACAAAGAACTGATCATAAAGATCCGCGACTATGGAATGGGCGTTGCCAAAGAGGAACAGCTAAGTATCTTTGAAAGGTTCTACCGTACCAAGGATACTTCATTTACGATAACGGGATTTGGTTTGGGATTATATATCTGCAAAGACATCATCCGCAGGCATAATGGAAAAATATGGGTGGAATCGGAAGAGAAAGGTTCTGCGTTTTATTTTTCATTGCCGTTGAAACAATCAGGCAATGGAGTGAATTGATTGTAAGGGTTAGTTTGCAAACCACTGTTTTATGGCATAAATTTGATCATGCAAAAGACTGTTCACATATTCAAGTCAATGGATGAGCTGGAAAAGTTTCATCAGCAGTTGACGATACACTCTACACCCGAACAAAGATTCAGAAAGTTGTATCAAATGCAGCAATTCAGCCGTTTGCTTCACCCGGTTGCGGATATATCCCGGAAAATTTATATTGGCAAATGGACATTATCTGAGAAATTCCGGTAAAATAATTGTTCTATAAAATATCGTTAGTTGTTTTTATACTCTTACCATTCACTGAAAAAAGAGTTACTACCTGGTCTGTTAATCCTTCTCTCACTACTAAAATCATTTTTTCTTTTCTTTTTGCCAATACTTCTTTTAAAACAGCATGAAATCCTTCGCCTTTTAATTCCAGCGGGCCGATCTCATCAATGATCAGCCAGCCTTTTTTATCAATAGCATCCCGGATAATTGATATTGCTTTTTCGAATGCATCTTTACTGAATATAAATTTCCCCACCTGCAAAATGCCGGTCGAAGCCGGAGAGCCGCCTGCTTCCATCGGGAATTGTTCTTTCGTCGCTGCATTCATAAACATTCTTTTGCCATCGACAACCGGTGTCAATATTCCATACACATCATTTCTTTCTTCCGACCATTTTATCAATGAAGTTGTTTTGCCCGATCCGGTAGCAGCAGTAAGCATGAAGATCATCGGCTGTAAAATGTATTGGCTAAAATTATTTTACAAAAGAGAGATATCCTTTTCCATCCTTTATGCGTTCCGGCCAGTTGCCAGCTACGGCTGATCAATCCCTGTGTGGAAGGTAAAAGATCCAATACCTGTTGTACCTGCGCTGCCGATTGTTGCTTTTTCTTCTGCAGCCATTTATGTAATAATTGTTTCAATACCGGGCTGATGAGGAAATACCAGGTAAGTACAACGATAACGGAACGTATCAGTATTTTTAATGCCATCGCCGAAGGCAATAATGGTGTTCCTATTTTAAAGAAAGACTGGATATACAAAGCGAGCAATAATATCCAAACAATAAAAAGGATAAGACGAAGTTTTTTTCTCCGGCGCCGCTGCGGCATCGTTACTGTAACGGTTGTGGCCCCTATATGATACTGCTGCTGGAAACTTTTCATGTTACTGATACGATTGGGCAAAACGCCCGTCCATAACCCCACTAAAAATCCTGCAACGATATGCACCAGCACATAACAGAAAATAATAAAGTAGCTGTAATTGGTGACCTGCTTGCTGCCGGTTACTTTACTGATAAAACTATTGATAGCCGTCCAGACATCATCGCCATAAGTGATCATCACTACAAAAATTCGCTGCAGCGCCGATTCCAGCATTGCTATTACGGCCAGTACGATACACATCAACCGGAAATATTTTCTGTTCCAGAATAGCAATTCACCCATCATGCCCTGGAAGAATACCGCAACATAAGCAGCGGGTGGCGCCTGCGGGCTCAGCATCATTTTAAAAATGGCAACGATAATGGTAGCTTTTAAAATAGCGCCCTTCGCAGGAACATACCATGCCATCAGTGAAATGCAGGCAATGGCGCAACTCCCGATAACCAATCCCGATACAGGTATCCGGAACGTGAAAATGATGGCGCCGAGCATGGCTTCGCATAAAGCCCATAGCGCAATAAGTCGATAATAAATAGCAGAACGGGATATATCGGCCGGTTGATTCATTGAAGCAATTATGTAACTTTAAATTTTACAATTTAAAATTACGTTGATACGATTTATTCTCAATGAAAAAGAAATGATAACGGACCTGCCGCCCGGTATGGTGCTGCTTGATTTTATCCGTTACCAGCAACATTTGATGGGAACCAAGATCGGTTGCCGTGAAGGTGATTGCGGCGCCTGTACTGTATTGGCAGGCGGGATCGTCAACGGAGAATTAGAATACGAGTCGATGACAAGTTGTTTGCTGCCATTGGGAAATGTGCAGGGCAAACATATTGTAACCATTGAAGGCGTCAATTTTCCCAATGAATTGAATCCTGTTCAAAAAGCAATGGCAGATTGCGGCGCAACACAATGCGGGTTTTGTACACCGGGATTCGTGATGTCGCTCGCTGGGTTTTGTTTGAGTAATAAAGAAGTCAGCACCGAAAATGCTATTGCAGCTGTTGATGGAAATATTTGCCGCTGCACCGGCTATAAATCCATTGAAAGGGCTGCGGGGCAGGTGGCTGCGTTAATGGAAAAAAAGAAGGGTGAAAAAGCCGCTTCATTTGCAGCAAAGAATAAAATATTGCCGGAATACTTTGCAGGAATAAAAAACAAACTCCAATCTTTAAAGACCAACGGACTCACGACTCGCGACTCACGACTAATGACTGTTGGTGGCGGCACCGATCTCTACGTACAGAAGCATGATGAAATGACGCATGCCGATATACATTTTGTCTTTGATAAACCTGGATCGAACAGCATTATTGAAGAAAATAATAAATGTGTATTAGGGCCTTCCGTTACCGTTAGTGACCTGAAGAATGCCGGGTTGATCAATAAGATATTCCCGGAATTTCAACGCTATGCCAAACTCGTTTCTTCCACACCGATCCGGAATATGGCCAGCATTGCGGGAAATTTTGTCAATGCTTCACCGATCGGCGATCTTACTATTTTCTTTTTAGCATTGGATGCACAAATTGAATTGAGCGATGGAAATAATTCTAGAGAGATCCCATTAAGAAAGTTTTATAAAGGATACAAGCAGCTTGATAAAAAACCAAACGAGATCATCAGTAAAATATGGTTTGATATACCGGGTAAAAATTCTTTTTTCAATTTTGAAAAAGTAAGCAAGCGAACACATTTGGATATTGCCAGTGTCAATTCGGCCATATTGCTTGAAATGAATGGCAATGAAATTGTAAAAGCCGGTTTATCTGCCGGCGGCGTTGGGCCAGTGCCGCTGTATTTGCAAAAGACATCTGAATATTTACAAGGTAAAAAATTAACAGAAGAAACAATTGAGGTTGCTATTGAAATAATGAAAACAGAAATTTCCCCGATCAGTGATGCAAGGGGAAGTAAAGAGTATAAAACATTATTGCTGGGACAATTGATAAAAGCGCATGCCCTCTGTCTCTCTAAAGGAAGGACTTAAGTGATTAGTTATAAAGTTGCTTTGATGAATGACAAAAGTTCAAATAACATTTCCGGTCTAAGTTCCCTCTTCAGGGGCGTCAGGAGGTAACATAGATTCATACACTCATGTCCGTGGCGAGTCAGTTTACCTCGATGATATTCCATTGCAGGCAGGGACCTTATTTGCGGCAGCATTCGATTCTCCTGTTGCACATGGAAAAATAATATCATTAGATACAGGCGAAGCCGCAGCAATGGAAGGTGTAGTGAAAATATTTGTTGCAAAAGATATTCCCGGCGAGAACCAGATCGGCGGCATCATTCCCGATGAAGAATTACTGGCAGCAACGCATGTTCATTTTTGCGGAATGCCGGTGGCATTGGTCATTGCGCATTCGGAAGAACAGGCAAGAGCCGCTGTGAAAAAGATCAGGATTGAGATCGGGAACTTAGAAATAATAACGGATCCACGGGTTGCAAAAGAAAAAGGCGAACTGATCATCCCGCCGAGAACATTTGAAATTGGTGATACGAACAATACATGGAAAGATTGCGAATATATTTTTGAAGGAAGCACCGAAACAAACGGCCAGGAACATTTATATATCGAAACACAAGGCGCTTATGCTGTACCGCAGGAAAATGGCGCTATCAGAATTTATTCTTCTACACAAGGACCAACCGCAGTGCAACGAACAGCCGCAAGAGTATTGAATATTGCGATGAATAAAATAGAAGTTGACACCACAAGACTCGGCGGTGGCTTTGGCGGTAAAGAAGACCAGGCAACAACATGGGGCGTACTCTGTGCATTGGCTGCTTATCATTTAAAAAAGCCGGTAAAATATTGTTTGCATCGCATGGAAGATATGCGGATGACAGGCAAGCGGCATCCTTATTCTTCTGATTTTAAAATCGGATTGGATAAAAATCATAAGATCCTTGCTTATGAAGCAACATTTTATCAAAATGCGGGCGCAGCAGCCGATCTTTCTCCCGCTGTGATGGAAAGAACATTATTCCATTGTACCAATTCCTACTTTGTTCCGAATGTAAAAGCAACCGCATATAGTTGCAGAACACATTTGCCTCCCAATACAGCTTTCCGTGGTTTTGGCGGCCCGCAGGGAATGTTCGTTATCGAAGCGGCGATCGATAAAGCAGCAAAAGAATTGAATGTTCCGGCTAGTGTCATTCAGCAAAAAAATCTATTGAATACCGGCGATGAATTTCCCTACGGTCAAAAAGCCGAAAGCGAAGCCAATGAATGCTGGAATAAAACCAATGAAGTATTTAACATTCGGCAATTACAAAAAGAAGTTGCCGATTTTAATGCAAACAACAAATTATATAAAAAAGGAATTGCATTGATGCCTGTCTGTTTCGGTATTTCATTTACCAAAACATTGATGAACCAGGCAAGATCGCTGGTGCATGTATATACCGATGGAAGCGTTGGCATCAGTACCGGCGCTGTAGAAATGGGGCAGGGCGTGAATACAAAAATGCTGCAGGTTGCAGCGAATATTTTTTCGATCAGTCCTGGCAAAATAAAAGTAAATACCACTAACACCTATCGTATTGCCAATACATCGCCAACAGCGGCGAGTGCTGCAGCCGATCTCAATGGAAAAGCAACAGAGATCGCCTGCCGGGAAATTTTGAAACGCTTACAAAAAGTTGCCGAAGAAGAATGTTTATTGACCGCCGATATTGGAAAGACGGAACTTCCTCCATTTGAATTAAAAGACGAATGGGTTCATATCAATGGAAAGAAAACAGAACTGACATGGAACAAGCTGGTGATGGCTGCTTATATAAAAAGAGTCAGTTTATCGGAACTGGCGCATTACACGCCCCCGGGAATTCATTTCGATCCTTCGAAAGAAAAAGGTCACCCCTTTGCTTATCATGTGTACGGAACTTCCATTACAACTGCAACGATCGATTGTCTCCGCGGCATTTATGAAGTTGATTCGGTGAAAGTCGTGCATGATTTCGGGCAGAGTATGAATACGATGGTGGATATGGGCCAATGCGAAGGCGGCATCGTGCAGGGCATCGGCTGGATGACGATGGAAGAGATCGTTTATGATAAAGAAGGAAAATTGCGCAGCAATGCATTGAGCACTTATAAAGTGCCGGATATTTATTCTGTCCCGAAAGAAATAACAATTCATCCATTGGAAACACAAAAAGAAAATCTCGCTGTCTTCCAAAGTAAAGCGGTGGGTGAACCGCCATTGATGTATGGCATTGGCGTTTATTTTGCTTTACGCAATGCAGTGCTGGCATTTAATCCTTCCGCCCGTATTGCTTATGATGCACCGATGACACCGGAAAAGGTTTTGATGAGTTTATATGCTACAATTGAAAACCTTGTTCCTGCATGACGTGCGAACACCTCAATCCCTTAGAAAAAGAATTAGCGTCAATTTGCGTAAAGGAAGTTTACCGTGGCAAGCCATGGAGTGACAACTGTCGTGAATGGGTTTATTATGATTGTGTTTTCACTGATCTTGAAAAAACGATCTCCCGTTTTCAGTTGAATAAAGAAATTGTACAAATTCATTCTCATTTGGGAACACATGATGGCCGGGAACATGGCCTTTTTTGTACGCAATGCAAAGACGGCATCATGGGCAAACATCCGGAAATGGTAAAACAGTCTTTCGTTTCTGTTACTACATTTGAATAATGTTGCGACAACTGCGGATATGGAAAATGATCAATCAAAGTATTGATGCGAATATTCCTGCCATGTTATTATATGTACTGGAAAGTAAAGGCAGCAGCCCGGGACGACAAGGTTTTTTTATGACAGTAGATGCAGAAGGCCGCATGGAAGGCTCTATCGGTGGTGGTATCATGGAACATAAGTTTGTGGAAATGGCTAAAGAAAGGCTCAGGGTACAAGGCAGCAAGGCGCAGGAATTGAGAAAACAAATTCATGATAAATCAGCAGCCACCGATCAAAGCGGGATGATATGCTCCGGGGAGCAAACTATTTTATTATATCCTGTTCATCGAAAAGATGTTGATACTATAAAGGATATCATTGCCTCATTGGAACAAAATAAAAACGGAACACTGTTGATCTCTCCCGAAGGGCTCCGGTTTGAAAATAATATTGCAGCCAAAGATCTTGAATACAAATTTCTATCAGAAGAAAGTTGGTTGTATAAAGAAAGAACAGGGTATAAGAATAAACTTTTTATCATTGGTGGCGGACATTGCGCTTTAGCTTTTTCAAAACTGATGCGGGGAATGGATTTCTATATCACGTTGTATGAAGAAAGGGACGGCCTCAATACCGTTTTACAAAATGAATTTGCCCATGAAATAAATATCGTTGATGATTATACGGCCTTATCGAATCTTATTCCTTCCGGGCCGAATCAATATGTTGTGATCATGACTTTCGGTTATCGTTCCGATGATATTGCTTTACGAGCTTTATTGAACAAGCAATTCAATTATCTCGGTGTATTGGGAAGCAAAACAAAAATGGAAAAACTGTTTACGGAATACCGCAATGACGGGATCAGTGAAGAGTTGCTGCAACGAATTTATACTCCTGTCGGTCTTGATATCAATAGCCAGACACCGGAAGAGATCGCTGTAAGTATTGCAGCGGAGATCATTAAGGTGAAGAATTTTTAGTCACAGATCAACACAAATGAACACAGGTATGAAACTTCTTTGTTTGATTTTACTACTCATCCCCGCTATGGCTGATGCACAGCGTCAGTACACTGTCCGGGAATTAAAGAACGGGAAGTTCAAAGACGACAGTAGTTATATCTATACATTGCCATTTGAATATAAAAAGAAAGTATTCCTTATCCAGGGTTATGAAAGTATGTTTAGCCATAAAGGAGAAAAAGCGCTGGACTTTAAAGTAAAAGTTGGCACTAAAGTATGTGCTGCAAGAGGCGGCGTTGTATTTGCCATGCGAAATGATTCTGATAAAAGAGGTTTGAAACCGGAGAACCTGGCAGACGGCAATTATATTTTTATCCGGCATGATGATGGATCAGAAGCTAATTACTGGCATTTTAAAATGGGGGCTGTGCTGGTGAATGTTGGCGACACTATTAAAACAGGCCAATTGATCGGCTACAGCGGCAACACCGGTTATTCGGCATTTCCTCATTTACATTTTGAAGTAAGAGGCAATGACGGCTCCGGCAATTTTGTGCAATTACCAACAAGATTTTATACGCAACATGGTGTTCTCTATTTAAGAGCCGGAAAATTTTACCGGACTTTTTCTCCCTGATAAATGGCTTGGGCCGCCGATCTCATTAAGTTAACTTTCCCATTCTAAAAACATCCATCATGATCTTCGTTTATATTTTCATCGGCCTTGTTGCAACAATTTTGATCATCTCCTTCCTGATGCCAAAAACATACAACATAGAAAGATCCATTATCATAAAGAAGCCGGTTGAAGAAGTAAAAAATCATGTTGGTGATTTCAATCATTATTCCGACTGGAATCCCTGGCAGAAAATGGAACCTGGTTCAGTAAAAACAATTTCGGGAACGCCGCACAAACCCGGTCATCGATATGAATGGAAAGGAAAAAAGATCGGAATGGGTAGTCTTACCTTAAAACAAACGGATGCCAAACATATTCATATCGATCTTGAGTTTTTGAAACCATGGAAAGCAAAAGCCAAAGACAATTGGTTGTTTGAGCCATGGGGTGATAATATAGAAACCAAAGTGACCTGGCAAAACAACGGCGAACTTCCCTGGCCGATGGCAAGATTAATGGGACCCATGATCGCTAAAAACCTGGATCACCAGTTTGGTACGGCCTTAGAAAATCTAAAGAACATGTGCGAGAGTTAATTGACTAGTCATTTATTACTGGTTGAAGGGCCCTGGCCCTTTTTTTATTGCCAAATTTTATCATTTGCTTCACACCGATTTTTTGATGAAGAAATAAATTCTCTGTTGCTTTATGAAATACCCTGCGGGGTGCCATCCCATTTGTAAACCAAATCTCCTGTTATGAAAGAAACAACCGCCACCTGGATTGTTCTTTTTTTTATCCTTTTGTTCTCCTGCGCACAGGTGAAAAAAGTAACGAACACAGATCCGCCGAATGGTATGCCTGTATTGCGGATCACGAATGATTCAGCAGCAACCGATATAAAGGTCACATCGATGTCGGTGGATGTACTGGTTGCATCGAACATCGCTATTACCACATTTGATATAGAATTTTATAATCCCAACGACAGGATACTGGAAGGCGAACTTGAATTTCCATTGGCAGACGGGCAACATGTGATCCGCTATGCACTTGATATGGATGGAAATCTTCGTGAAGGAGTAGTGGTGGAAAAAGCTAAAGCAAGAGTGGCATTCGAAAACACTATTCGCCGGAGGATCGATCCGGGCCTGGTTGAAAAAACCAAAGGAAATAATTTCCGGACCCGCATCTATCCTTTGCCTGCAAAAGGTAAGCGGCATATCATTATTGCCACCGAACAAATACTGGAATACCCGCAACAGGATATGGTCTATAAGCTTCCTTTACATTCAAAAGAACCGATCGGAAAATTCTCCGTTAAAACAAGTATCATTAAAAGTAGTATCAGGCCGGTAATGGAAGAAGATAATTTTCCGGGTTTTAGTTTTGAAAAAAAACAAAGGGGTTGGCAGGCATCTTTTAGCCGGGAGAATTTTGTCGCCAATAACGCTATAGCCTTTTCTATTCCAAAAAAAGAAAATGAGGCAACGGTACTGACTGAAAATTATAAAGGAGAAACTTTCTTTTATGCTAACAGTTGCATAAATTTTTCTCTGAAAAAAAGAACGCCACCGAAAACGATCGGGTTGTTTTGGGATATATCTGCATCCGGTGATAAAAGGAATATTGAAAAAGAAAAACAATTATTGAAAGAATATCTTTCAGCAAATAGTAATGTTACCGTTTCTTTGATCCCTTTTCATATCGGTACACTTCCCAAAGAAAATTTTACCATTACCGGAGGCAACGGCAACCAATTATTGAAAAGATTAAGCGAATTTCAATATGACGGCGCTACGCAGTTCGGAAGTATCGATCTTACTGCTTACAAGTTTGACGAGATACTTTTATTCTCTGATGGCCTTGGTACATTTGGAAAAAAAGAAATTATTTTTTCTGACATCCCGGTCATCGCTATCAATTCATCGCCTTCTGCAGATTTCTCTTTCTTGAAATACGTGGCCAAAAGATCGAACGGAAAATTTGTTGACCTCTCAAAGCTGGACATACAGGATGCTATGGAGGAAACGGGCAGTTTATCATTACAAGTGATAAATACCACATACGATCCTTCTGCAATAGAAGAATTGGTTATGCAGGTCTCTCCTGTGCGGGCATCGGGTCTATCTTTTGCCGGAAAACTCAAAAGCAATTCGGCTACGATAAAAGTAGATCTTGGTTACGGTAATGAAATAACCCAAAGCGAAACCTTCACAATTACCAGGTCTGAAAGCAGCGACTATGATGCCGTCAAACGGGTATGGGCAGAAATGAAGATTGCCGAACTTGACCTGCGTTTTGAACTAAATAAAGATGCCATTACAAAACTCGGAAAAGATCATTCGATCGTTACTCAAAACACTTCTCTTATTGTACTGGATCGTGTTGAAGATTATGTGGAGCATGAAATAACTCCGCCGCAGGAATTACAAAAAGAATATTTTGCCCTGCTGAAAACAAAACAGGATCTGGATAAAGAAAACAGGTCATCGTCGCTGGATGAAGCGCTTGCGGCGCTGAATGATTTAAAAGAATGGTACAATAAGGATCATACTCCCCGAAAAAAAACTTATCATGACACGATCGTTATCTCTCCTGATAATGCAGTGATCTATGCTGATAGTTCAGCAGTGTCCGCACAATATGATAGTGTAAGAACGTTCTATCTCCGTGGCAATGCTTCGGCTTCAAACCTGGAAGCAATTGCAGGGACAATGAATTTTACGATGGACTCCAATGGAGACGGTGCTTATGACCTGGTCGATCAAACCTACGGCTGGACTACTACAACCAGGAATGAGGAAGAAGACAATGCTATAGAAATGAAGGCATGGAAACCGGATGAACCTTATTTGGCAGATCTTGAAAAAACAGCCGTTGCAAACCGTGTCGCTAAATATTTTGACTTGAAAAAGAAATACGGGGACAAACCTTCTTTCTTTATCGATGTTGCAAGATTTTTCTTTGAAAAAAATGAAAAACAATTTGGATTGCAGGTGCTGAGCAATGTTGCAGAAATGAAACTGGAAAGTGCAGAATTAAGCCGGAACCTCGCAAATCAATTGATGGATGCCGGTTTCAAAGACCTGGCCATTGAAACATTCATAGATGTTATGAAAATGCGGGAAGAAGATCCTCAATCATACCGTGATCTTGCCCTTGCTTATAATGAAGCCGGTGATCATTCCAAAGCTGTTGAATTATTGTACAAGGTCATTTCAGGTTATTGGGATACCCGTTTCAGGGATGTAAAAGCAATTTCGATTAATGAAATGAATGCTATCATCAGTGCACATTCGGTTGCAACAAATACTATTGACAGCCGGTTCATTTATCCAATGCCGCTCGATGTTCGTATTGTTATCAGCTGGAGCAGCGACAATACTGATATCGATCTTTGGGTTACCGATCCGGCGAAAGAAAAATGCGATTACTCTCATAACCGTACCGATATCGGTGGAAAGATGTCGCAGGATGTAACGCAGGGTTTTGGTCCCGAAGAATTCAGTTTGAAAAAAGCGGTGAACGGCAAATATAAAATTGAAGTGAATTTGTTTGGCAATAGCCAGCAAACGATCAGTGGCCCGATCGCTATTAAAGCTGACCTGTACACTAATTATGGCAAAGCTTCTCAAAAAAAAGAGACCATTATTCTCAGGGTGAAAGAAAACAAAGAGATTGTCGAACTCGGCACATTGAAGTTTGGCAGCTGATCTACACTTTTTCTAATTCATTTCTTGTCAGGTCGCTGCCGGCAATATTTCCCGTATTCAATGTTGTTGCCGGTTCGAATAACATTATTTCAACTTCTTCTTTTGCTACCGGCTTATGTTCAATGCCGCGGGGCATGATGAGAAATTCTCCTTCATTAACCGTAATGATCTTATCTCTCATATGCATGTCAAAACTTCCTTTGACAACATAGAATAGTTCATCCTCATTCTCGTGATGATGCCAGATGAATTCGCCCTGGAATTTTACCAGCTTTACCTGTTGTCCGTTCAATTCGCCGGCAATACGGGGATTAAAATAGTCATTGAACGTTGAAAGCTTTTCAGCAATGTTTATTTTTTCCATACTATAATACTGAATGCGGCCAAAGCATAGTTTTTTTAATAGAAAAATTGTTCCCGTACGATCTTGCCGTCTTTTACTTCATACAAAGCGATCTCATCCAGTTTCATTCTGCCGGCTCCTTTCATCGTACATTCCATTCCCATACCAACGCTGAAAAAATTTCCCCCAATCACCGGCACCGTAGAATATCCGCCGTGAACTTCTTCGACCATCTCCGCAAATTGTTTCCCTTTTTGCTTAATGGCCTCAATTCCTTCTGCCGTTTGAAGGCCAGGCGATTCGGGCGGTTCTATACTTACCGCATTGGGAGCAAATAGCTCATCCTGTATCTTATCCCATTGACCGGATTGAGACAGTTCATAGAACTTATCGGCTACTTCCTGTGTTGTCATAAAATAATTTTAAAGGAAAGATAAGATACACCTGTTTTATTTTACAAAAGAATTAAATAATTATAAAGCGATGAATTTTACAGATGAACTTATTTTTACAAAGATGAAAAATATCAGCCTCGTCTTTATGCTGTTCTTAACTGCCTGCTCCGTGAGCAAAGATCCTATGCGCAAACAGGTAAAGCAATTACAAAAAGGGGAGATCAAAGAGGATACAAGTTTTGTGTACACATTGCCTTATGAACAAGGAACTTCTCCTTTTATTGTGCAGGGTTACTTTGGACCTTTCTCACACAAGAACAGGGCGGCGATCGATTTTAAAATGAAAAGAGGAACAAAGATCGTTGCGGCAAGAGATGGTATTGTTACAAGAGTAAAAGAAGACAGTGACAGGGGTGGATGGAATAAAAAATACAGGAGTGATGGTAATAATATTGTGATTCAACATGCAGATGGTTCCCGCGCCGGTTACTGGCATTTACAGCAAAACGGTGCATTGGTGAATGCAGGCGATACAGTGAAACAAGGACAAGTGATAGGATTAAGTGGCAAAACCGGTTACGCCGCCATCCCTCATCTTCATTTTATAGTATGGAGATCGCAACGTGGGAATTGGCAACAAGTAGCGACAAGATTTAAAACTTCCGGTGGCATTAAATATTTGAAAGGCTGGAAAAAATACAAAAGGCCCGCAGAGTAGTTTACTTTTGACGAAATCTTTTTTCATTGCCTGATTTTCTCAACCAACTTGTTACTGATCTTCAAAATTCTTCATGGTTTGAAAGAATAGCCGTATTGGCTGGTATTGCCAGTGTATGGTTCAGCCGTAAAGAAAATATCCTCGTTTATCCTGTTGGCCTTATCAACACGATCATATATGTATGGTTGAGTTTCGAAGGAGATCTTATTGGTGAAGCAGCTGTTAATTTCTACTATACGATCATGAGTATTTATGGCTGGATATTATGGACAAAAAGAAATAAGCAGCACGAACATATCGTTCACATAACATTCTCTGATAAAAAATGGTGGACATATCAACTGGTTTTCTTTGCCGCTTTTTATATGGTCATTTTTATTTCATTGACCTGGCTGAAAAAAGATTTTGCACCCGGCGCCATTCCCTGGGCCGATGCTTTTGCATCTGCAACCGCTTTTACCGGTATGTGGCTGATGACAAAGAAAAAAGTTGAAAGCTGGTATTGGTGGATAGCAACCAATATTGCATCTATCCCTTTATACTATGTAAAAAATTATGCATTGACCAGTGTGTATTATGTTATACTGCTTATCATGGCTGTTGCCGGTCTTACCGAATGGATGAAGAGAGCAAGAAAAACGGCGACCAATGAATAGCCGCCGTTCGATGACCTGTTTTTTTTGTTAACTCACTTTGATCTCCTGCTTCGCAGATTCTTTACCAGCAATTACCGGTAATGAAACCTGCAATACACCATCAACATACTTAGCTGAAATGTTAGCCGTGTCGATGCTGTCATCTAAAGCGAATGTTCTTACAAAACCTCCGCGGCTGTATTCCCGCAGGATCCACCCGGGTCGGGGAAAACCTTCGGGCGGCGTATACGTAATGGTCAATTCATTACCATTTACACCAAGATGAAAGTTCTCTTTAACACGACCGGGGGCGAAGACCAGCATTTCAAAACTGGTTTCGGACTTGTAAATGTTTACGGCAGCTCTTTGTACAGACCGGTTAAACAGGTGCTTACCTTGCCTGCCTTCGTGCAGGTTCCTGTTCCCGTAATTGCCTTTTGCGGCGCATGACTGATTGTAGTACATGTTTTCAATTTTAAAGTGAAAAAATAATATCATAGTAATAACAACGGACCGGCAAGTTTGTTCAGGAATCATTGGAGCATCGTAACTTGGCTTATGCCCAGGAAGATCGTCATCATTGGTCCCGAGAGTACAGGCAAAAGCAGTTTGTGTGAACAGCTGGCGCAACATTATAATACTATTTGGTGTCCCGAATTTGCCCGTGAGTATTTATTGACCAATGGCGCAAAATATTCTTATGAAGATCTTTTAACGATCGCCAAAGGACAACTGGCGCTGGAAGATGAATATGCTGCAATTGTCAACAGGCAATTGACAATCCGCAATAAGGATCCTCAAAATTCCCCACTCACCATCGACCATTCACTTCTTTTCATCGACACTGATATGTATGTAATGAAGGTCTGGTGTGAATTTGTATTTGAAAAATGCCATCGATTTATTCTTGATAAAATAATAGAAAGAAAATACGATCTCTACCTGCTTTGTAATATCGACCTGCCCTGGACCCAGGATGAATTTCGGGAATACCCGGATATACGATCAAGAAGTCGTTTGTTTAATATTTATAAAGACATCATGATCAATCAATCGGTTCCCTGGATGGAAATAAGCGGGAATTATGAAGAAAGATTGCAAAAGGCGATCGTAGCAGTTGATAGTCTTACTTAGTCCGGAAGACCGAAAGACTGGAAGTCGGGTCCCAAACCAATAAAAAAATTTCGTTCGGACTTACTGTCTTTCCGGCTTTCGGTCTTCTCTACTTACTTTCGCTAATACATGAGGGCATTTCTTCAAAAAAATCACCGGCTTTGTTTTTATGGTTTATGGCTGCTATTGGGAATTTTCCAGGCAGGCCTGACCGAACTACAGGATGATGAAGCCTATTACTGGGTTTTTTCCAAATACCTGGATCTTGGTTATTTCGATCATCCGCCGATGACGGCTGTATTGGTAAAAATGGGTTATGCAATTTTTCCCAATGAACTCGGTGTAAGATTATTTCCATTGATCCTGAATGTTCTTTCACTCTTCATTATTGAAAAACTAACGGAGAAAAAGAATCCATTTCTTTTTTATGGCATCGCTTTATCGATCGCCATATTACAGGTAAGCGGCTTCAATGCGGTGCCGGACATTCCACTGATCTTTTTTACGGCTTTATTTTTTTTATGTTATAAAACATTTTTAGCGAAGTCATCCCTACGAAATACTTTACTGCTCGGGATTTCCATTGCATTGCTTTTTTATACAAAATATCATGCTGTGCTGATCGTACTGTTTACGTTGTTGTCAAATATCAACTTGTTTAAAAAACCACAATTGTATGCAGCAGGCCTGCTTGCTTTTGGGTTATTCATTCCTCACCTGCTCTGGCAATGGGAACATAACTGGATCAGTTTTCGCTATCACTTATTTGAAAGTAATGTAAATGCTTATAAATTTTCTTTTACGGCAGAATATCTATCGGGCCAATTGATACTGGCCGGGCCGATCGCGGGATTCATTTTATTGCCCGCCGCTTTTTTCTATAAAACAAAAAATGAAACGGAAAGAGCATTAAAGTTTACGATGACCGGTATCTATATTTTCTTCCTGTTAAGTTCTTTCAGGGGAAAAGTAGAGGCCAACTGGACATCGCCCGTCATTGTTTCATTGATCATTCTGTCACATCAATATTTACAGGAGAAAATAAAATGGCAGAAATTTTTATTTCAACTCCTTCCTGTTACATTATTTCTTGTTTTGTTTGCAAGAATTGTGATGATCGAAGATATTTTACCGGTAAAAGCAATAAAGAAACGCTATCATGCCTGGAAAGAATGGCCCGCTATTATGAAAGAAAAAACAAAAGGCTTGCCGGTCGTCTTTAGTAATTCTTATCAACGTGCAAGTAAATATTGGTTCTATTCTGGCCAAATGACCTTATCGCAAAATTTGTATAAAGAAAGAAGGAACAATTATAATTTTTGGCCGATAGAAAGCGAAATGATCGGTAAGCCTGTTTATTTTTTGGATATCTATGATCTTTCCCGTTTCCCCGACTCTTTAAAAACACCGATAGGCGATGTTGGCTACAGGTACGATTCTTCTTTTCTTTCATTTGAGACGGTCAATATTCCTTTTTCAACAAAACAGATAATTCACCAGGGAGATTCGTTACGTTTTATGTATGGCGGAATACCGATGACCGGCAGCGATCAATGGTCGTATTTATCCGCTCATCCGCAATCGTCGTACAGCGTGCATCTTGTTTTCTTCCGGGGAAAGAAGATCATTTCCGAAATGCCGGTATCATTGAATCTTAACAGGATCAATGAAAAACTTGCGCAATGTTCTTTCACATTAAAACCGGAACTGCCCAAAGGTCATTACAAGGTGATGTTGTCTTTTGGAGTGCCGGGCTATAATCCAACACATAATAGTGAAAAGATAAAATTGATTGTTGAATAGGTATGAATTGAATGGTTACCGAACAACAATAAACCATTCTTTTTTAAGGTGGGTTCATCCCGATCACTCTCCGGATATCAGGATCGGTCAGCAGGTTATTCATTTGCCGCATGATATTCGATGCCCTCCCCGAAACATAGGAAGAATTTATTTTGTAGCGTTTGGGATTCGGTAAACAAGCAGCGATCAATGCGGCTTCACGTTGTGTAAGATTCTTTGCCGGTTTATGAAAATAAATTTGCGAAGCTATTTCAATTCCAAATATTCCTTCACCCATTTCAACCTGGTTCAAATACATTTCCAAGATCCTTTTCTTTCCCCAGATCAATTCGATCATAAAAGTAAAATAGACTTCGAATCCTTTTCGTATCCAGCTTCTGCCCTGCCATAGAAAAACATTTTTTGCTACCTGTTGACTGATGGTGCTTGCACCTCTTATTCGTCCCGGTTTTTTTGCATTGTATTTTCTTGCTTTGGCAATACTCTTCCAGTCAAATCCATGATGATCGGGAAAAAACTGGTCTTCCGCCGATATAACAGCCAGCTTGGCATTGGGAGAAATATTTTTGCGGGAAACATAATCTCTTTTGAAACCCTGGCCGCTCACCCAGCTTACAAATTGCGTCATCGTGACCGGCGGATTGATCCATTTCAATAAAATGATATAAAAAAACTGGATGATGAATATCCAAAGGAAGATCCGTTTGGTCCATTTCCAAACTTTTTTCAGCAGCAGCTTTCGCTTATTTTTTTTATCGTTATATCCGTTCGCCATAAGCAAGTAATCCCCACACAAGCGCAATTCCAAAAACGATCAGCAACAATCCATTGAGGCGGTTAATGATATGAATATTATGAGGTGTAAGACGGTTACGGATCTTTCCGGCAAGGAATACTTTTAATATATCGGTTCCCAGCATCCATAGCAGGCAGGTTATAAAAGCGATGATCTTTTGCTGCAGCGAAAGATCAATGATAACAGTAGAAATATAGATCCAGAAAATAAAAACAGAGGGGTTCAGTGTATTCATGAAATAGCCCGATAGGAATATTTTAGCATAATCTCTTTTCCGGAATTTAAAAACCTGTTTTCCTTCTTCATTTACTTTTACCTTTTTAAAGAAAAGAAAATAAATGCCGGTAGCCACGAGAAATATGCAACCTCCAATACCAACATGATCTTTATAGCTTTTCAATTGCTCAAACAATGTAGTAAACAGGTTCACCAATAAAACCATTGTTATATCGCTGGCAGAAACGCCAAAAACAAAAGTGAGGCCACCCTTATGCCCGTTGTTAAGACTTTGTTTGATGATAGAAAACAAGACAGGCCCTACCGAGATGCTCAGCAAAAGACCAAAGCCCAATCCTTTAAGAATCGCTTCAACCATATATTAAACAATAGCTAAAAGTAAAAAACCTCTTCCATAATCAAGAAAAATTAAGCTAAGAGGTAAAAGAGAGAAAAGAAGGAAAAGAGGATGAAAATATTGGCCGGAATTCACTTGCAATTAGTATTTGTTGCAACAGCCAGTAAAATGCTGAATAGCGAACGGAACGATGAAGTGAGTGACACAACAGGCGATTATAGTAGTAATGCAGCCGGTAAAAAATAATTGCCGTTTAAGTTTATTGACATCTCTTAAACCTTTTAATCTCTTAGTTAAAGATGGCCTGTTTCAAGAAAGCGGTTCCATTCTTCCAGCGTCTTTCCTTTCATTACTCTTGGAAATTTGTGCTGGCTGCCCATTTTACCTTTCAGTTCCATAAATTTCATGAACTTTTCTTCCGGCAATACTTCTAAAAAAACTGCTTTTAAAGCGCTGTCTCTTTCTACAGCATAATCGTCATTGAGCACCCGCAGGTTCTCATCAATGCGCTTACGCAATTGTTCCGCATCGATCTTGTCATTGGTGGCCACATACCAGCGATGTGCAAAAAAGTTTTCATATGGAAATCCAACAACAGTGAATTCAGGAATACTGATATTGAATTCTTCGCTGACCAGTTCGATAGCCTTATTCATATTTTCGACACTCAGGTGTTCGCCGGTAAGACTAAGAAAATGTTTGATACGTCCCGTGATAACCACTTCGCATCTTTCAACATCAACAAATTTTATGGTATCGCCCAAAATATAGCGCCATGATCCTGCATTGGTACTCAGCAGCAAAGCATATTCTTTTCCTTCTTCTACTTCGTGGATCATTTTTGCATCGGGATTCGCAACAATGGCACCATCCTGGTCAAAATTTTTATCATCAAAAGGAACGAATTCAAAAAAGATATTGTTGTTTAAAATCAATTGCATGCCTTTGGCATGTTCTCTTGTTTTATAACCGATAAATCCCTCACTCGAAAGATAATTTTCTATATACACGATGGGTTTACCCAATAATTTTTCAAATCCTTTTTTATACGGCTCAAATGCAACACCGCCGTGAACAAAGAAGCTGAAGTTGGGCCATATCTCGTGAATGTTCTTTACTTTATAATGTTCGATCACCATCTCCATACACATCTGGCACCATGCCGGCACGCCAACGATATAACCGATATCCCATTCCTTTGCATGTTCAACGATCTCGTTCAGTTTTTGATTCCAATCACCCAGGGCAGCAATACGACCACCGGGTTTATAAAAACTCTGGAACCAGAATGGTCTTTTCTTTGCAAGTATCCCGCTAAGATCGCCTGCATACCATCCCGCATTTCCTTTTTTAAGATCTGTTGTTCCGCCGATCATTAAAAAGCCTTTGGTCATGGCCCTTTTATTTGCATCTTCATATCTTATCAGGCTCAATATCTGGCGAAGATAATTAACCGTATTGCTACGCAAAAGATCTCTTGTTACGGGAATATATTTACTCGCCGCTTCCGAAGTACCGGAACTTAATGCATAATATTTTATTTTACCGGGCCAGGCAACATCCGGTACGCCGTCCAATGTTTTTTTCCACCATTCATTATATATCTTATTATAATCATGAACGGGTACCAGTTCCTGGAATTTTTTTGCGGGATGACGGTTCAATAACGTTTCATCAAAACGATAGTGCTGGCCGAACTCGGTGAATCTTGCTTTCTTCAATAATTTCTTCAACACTTTTATCTGCTGCCGCCGCGGATCGTTGGGAGGAATACGTAATGCTGCAGCAATTGCCCTCGGAAGTTTGATATCTATAATAGTCGCCATTCAGTGGTTAAAGGTGTTGTGATAAAGTTACGCAATGTTAAGCCAACGGGCAATATACAATTGGCAATTGATAATAGGCAATTGGGTTAGATCTTTTATCATTAATACTTTTCCGGGTTATGTATCGTATGATTTAAAAGCCTTCCTATTTCGGCATTCTTTTCTGAAAAATCTTTATGAATTATTTCATCAATATAGTTGCAAGTAAAAGCGAAGTCAAGCCGGCCGGAGGTTTCCGAATTCTCCATATCGCTATCTGTAGCCTTCGAAACAAAATGGGCAGGATACATTTTCTTTCGATATGCCTCCAATGAACAGATACAAACACTACTTGAAGACCGCCTTATTTGATCTGTAAGTGAGTATATTTTTTTTAAGGAAATTTTTTTGAGGTTTGAAATATTTGCATTGATAACTCAAAAACAAGTTTGGTTTTTAGTCGCCTAATTTGCGGTAATTTCTCCATACTAACCTAAGGTCATTTATCGGCTCATAATCCCGGGCATACCAGTAATCCATCATTTGTAAACTTTCTGCCGGAAGTTTTTGTTCCCTGGCAGGAACAGCGCCATTACAGGCTATGATTCCCTGGCGCAGGCCCGGCAATTTTTTTTCTTCCATGGCATAACCTACCCATGTTTTTTTTGCAAAGAGCACAGCAAAACAATTAGAAAAAAATTGAAATGGTTTTTTTACAATTAAAAGATGAACAGGAAAAGTAATAAGACTAAAAACTGCAATAAAGACATCGATCAGCCTTTTCAAGCGGCGGTTATGCGGGTCGGCCAATTTAAATCCATTCTCTTTTGATACTGCTTCGCCGGACGTATTTCTTGAATCGCTGCCCACAATACTATTGCTTCCCGAAACATGAAATTTGATACGGATACCTGTTGGTAATTCCTGTACGATTTGAATGATCCTGGAAAATGACAGCGTTCCTTCGCAAAAGATCAATTCCCTGAAAGGGATTGAACGGGACAGGTCATTTATTTTATTTAAATGCCCGACCGCTGCTCCATTATCTTCTTCGATCGCTACTCTTCCCAATATCTTTTCATCTAATCCTGCTTCTTTTATCAATGCGGCAGTTTGTTTGTATTCGGCCGCCGAACCAACAATAAGTGTATTGGCACTTTCTTCTTTGTGTTCATTACTGCTCAGTACGGCTGAACGGATCAGTATCCATCTTAGTACGCTAATAAATAAAAATGCAAGCAATGATCCGAATAAAAGAATCCCTCTCGAAAAACGTACGTTCTCCGGTAATAATGCATACGCTGCCAATAATATGACTGTTGCAAATAGTGTTGAGCTTATCAGTTCCGATCGTTTATACCAACGATCATACAAACCCGCATAATAAGCTGCTAACAAATAAAAAATGGTATAGGCAGGAAATGCAAACCACAATAATCTTTGTTCGTATTCTGTTTCCGGCCGGACCCAGCTGGCCCAAACATTTTTCATTAACCAAAATGAAAGAAGAATGATACCTGCATCGATCAGCGGCAAACCAATGCGCCGGATAAAATGACCGGTAGCCGATACAACAGCGCTCAATAAGATACCGGCTTGAATCAAAAAGTTGAAGATCCCCGCCCGGTTCCCGCTATAATGTTTACGAACAAATATGCTCATCGCTTTGTAGAACATCCGCACATAATTCATACTTCCTTTGCGTGTACTTTCTCCTTTGAAATGTATGATATTGCTTCCTGCAAAATAATAATTCTTATACCCGGCTTCCTGTATGCGATAACTAAGATCAACATCTTCTCCATACATAAAAAACACTTCATCGAAACCGCCGGTCTTTTCCAGCACTTCTTTTTTGATCATCATAAATGCGCCGGCCAGCACATCTGCTTCATGGTCTTCATTCTCATTTAAATGGCCAAGATGATATTTTGCAAATGTTTTTGAACGGGGAAATAATTTTGAAAGCCCAAACAGTTTATACAACGAAGTTGCCGGCGAAGGAAAAGCTCTTTTCGATTCTTTAAGAAATTGTCCGCTGCCATCCAGCATTTTTATTCCCAGCGCTCCGGCATCGGGATGTGAATCAAAAAATGAAATGCAGCGTTGAAAACAATCTTCGGGCACCAATGTATCGGGATTCAAAAAAAGAATGTATTTGCCTTTGGCGAATGCCATACCCTGGTTACATCCTTTTCCAAAACCAAGGTTGTCTTTATTGGCAATAAATTGAACTTCCGGAAATAAAGGTGTAAGATATTCAATGCTGTTATCGGAGGAATTATTATCGATCACTATTACTTCAGCCTTCATGTCTTTGATCGCTTTTTGAACCGAATAAAGACATTGCTCAAGAAAATGCTTGACGTTATAATTAACTATGATAACGGACAGGGTCAAATCACACGTTGTATTAGCTACGAAGTACGAAGTTTTCAGGTAGAGTTCAAAATATTGCACACAAAGTACACTGAGACCACAGGGTTAATTGCTACTATTCCTCCCGGTGTACTCTTTGAGTTCCATGTGATACTTTATCAGGAATAAACAACTCCCGAAATCCTTGCAAACAGCGTCCTGAGCGAAGTCGAAGGATGATTATCTTTGCCCATGCTTAAACCTATACTGATAAATGCCGCAAAAGCCGGGGCGGCGGAGATACTGCGTTTCTTTAACCAGGAATTTAAAGTCAGTAATAAAGAAGGCGTAAACAACCTTGTTACCGAAGCCGATCATGCTTCCGAAAAAGCGATCATTGACGTCATTAAAGCTGCTTTTCCCGATCATTATATCCTGAGCGAAGAAGCCGGCGAGATCGCCCGGGATTCTAATTATAAATGGATCATTGACCCGATCGATGGCACGATCAATTTTGCGCATGGCATTCCTTTGAATTGTGTTTCGATCGCCATCGAACACAATGGAGAAATTGTGATGGGCGCTGTTTACAATCCGCATATCAACGAATTGTTTTTTGCAGAAAAAGGAAAAGGCGCTACGCTGAATGATAAGACCATTAAAGTGAGCGAACAATCAAAAACAATTAATGCCTGTTTGGTTACCGGTTTTCCTTATACTTATATCAATATGCCTAACGGCCCATTAGAAATATTTGAACGATTTGTCCGCAAAGGTGTTCCTGTGCGGCGATTGGGTTCTGCCGCTATCGATCTTTGCTGGGTTGCCTGCGGCAGGTTTGATGGTTTTTACGAACATAAATTAGAAGCATGGGATAGCGCTGCGGGTTATTTGATCGTTGAAGAAGCGGGAGGAAAAGTAACCGATCATTCGGGAAATAAATTTTCCGTCTACCAACATAAAGTACTTGCCACGAACGGAAAAATACACCAGGAAATGGTTGATGTCATCAATAATAGAAAAGAACTATAAGATGTTTTTGTTTTTTGATTTGAGATTTTGGGTTAAAAAAACAATCACTATGACAGAAAGGGATCTTAAAATTAAAACAAAATCTAATGGTAGCTTCAATAAAAACCTCATTGAAAAAACTGGATGCGTTTACCAGGGATCAGTCTAAAATCAAAAAATCTAAAACCTAAAAAAAATGGGTATTGAGCGAACTGAAATAAGTAGTCTTGGGGAATTTGGCCTGATCGAACATTTGACCAAAAACATCGAGATCCAAAATGCATCTACCATATTAGGTGTGGGCGATGATGCTGCAGTGATCGATCATTTCGGTAAACAAACTGTTATTACAACGGACCTGCTTGTTGAAGGCGTTCATTTTGATCTTGCGTACACTCCATTGAAACATCTCGGTTACAAAAGTGTTATCGTGAACCTGAGTGATGTCTATGCAATGAATGCCACGCCAACACAAATAACGATCAGCCTTGGTATCAGTAATCGTTTTAGCCTGGAAGCCATCGATGAGTTCTATGAAGGTGTATATGCTGCCTGTACTAAATATGATGTTGACCTTGTTGGCGGAGATACAACTTCATCACAAAAAGGATTTATCATTTCGATCACCGCTATTGGAGAAGTGGCTCCGGATAAATTTGTAAAGAGAAGTACAGCTCAAAAAGGCGACCTGGTTTGTGTAAGCGGTAATCTTGGCGGCGCCTATCTTGGTTTGTTATTTTTAGAAAGGGAAAAGAAAATTTTCATGGAAAGTCCCGGCGTGCAACCCGATCTCGAAGGAGAAACGTATGTAATAGGAAAACTACTGAAGCCGGAGGCGAGAAAAGATATCATTGAATTTCTTGCTAGCCAGGAGATCGCCCCGACCTCGATGATCGATATCAGCGATGGATTAAGTTCGGAGATATTGCATATCTGTAAACAAAGTCAGTTAGGTTGTGTTTTATATGAAGAAAAGATACCGGTAGCCGAAGAAATGAAAAAAGCAGCGTTCAAATTTGAAATAGATCCTACCGCTTGTGCGTTAAGTGGAGGCGAGGATTATGAATTGTTATTTACGATCCCGCAATCGGAATACGATAAACTAACGTTGAATGAACAGATCAGTGTCGTAGGATATATGACAGCAGAAGAAGAAGGAACGCATATCATTACAAAAGGTGGTGGTAAACATCCCATCACGGCGCAGGGCTGGAACCACATTAAATAAGTGTATCAGAATTAATTTGATCAACAGGATCTAAAGAATATGAGGAGATTATTGATATTGTTTTCCGTACCATTATTTATTGCCGGCTGTTCCGTTGGCAAGTCTTCTGTTTCCCCCACAAAAAAATATTCTCTTGGGCAAGTAGAAAAAGACTACTCTTTATATAGAAATATTTTAGAAGAACATCATCCGGGTTTATACTGGTACATATCCAAAGACAGTATGAACAATTATTTTGATTGGGGAAAACAGCATCTAAAAGATTCAATGACGGAGCCCGAATTCAGAAAAGTGCTGAATTATGTTACGGCAAAGGTCAGTTGTGGCCATACCACCGTACGTTCATCCAAACAATGGTTGAAATACAGCGACACGGTAAAACCAGGAAAAATATTTCCTTTAAGCGTTAAGATCTGGGAAGATGCAATGGCAGTAACGATCAACCTTAACAGGAGAGATTCGATATTAAAAAGAGGAACTGTTATCACCAAAATAAATGGAAAAACAAAAGCTGAATTGACCGATACGCTTTTTAAATATATCTCTACCGATGGTTACAACCGCACTCACCGGTTTCAATCGTTAAGCAACCGTGGTTATTTTGGTTCTTTGTTCACTTCACTGTATGGTCTTTCTGAAAAATATGATATTGAATATCTTGCTCTCAATGGTCAGCTAAAAAATATAACCATACCTGTTTACAATCCTGCAACAGATACTGCTGGACGAACCGATACCCGTCCATTGAGAAGAGCGCCGCAACCATCCCGCAGGGAAAGAAGAAGGCAGGAATTAGCCAACTCCCGTTTATTGCAGATCGATTCCGTGAATCATACAGCTATGATGAATCTTGCGACATTTGGAAGAGGCGTTGGCTTGCGTAAATTTTTTCGCAATTCATTCCGGGCATTGAAAGAGAATAAGATTGGCCATGTTATCATTGATGTGCGTAGCAATGGTGGTGGAAGCGTAACCAATTCAACGTTGCTGAGTAAATACATCTCCGATCACGATTTTAAAGTTTGCGACACTTTGTATTCAATAAAAAAAAGAAGCCGGTACGATCGCTATATAAAAGACCAGTTCTGGAATAAACTCTTCATGACCTTCTTTACTAAAAAAAGAAAGGATGGTTATTATCATTTCGGATATTTTGAAAGACATTACTTCAAACCAAAAAAACATAACCATTATAATGGGAAAGTGTATGTGCTTACCGGCGGTAATTCTTTTTCGGCAACAACTTTGTTTGTAAGTTCTGTCGTTAAACAGGATAATGTAACAATAGTAGGTGAAGAGACCGGCGGCGGCGCTTATGGTAATTCTGCCTGGCTTTTACCGGATGTAACACTTCCCGAAACAGGTGTACGTTTCAAATTACCATTATTCAGGCTGGTGATAGATAAAACCGTTCCTAAGATCGGGAGAGGCGTACAACCTGAAGTGGAAGCATTTCCAACAGTCGAGGCGATCCGGCGCAATGCAGATTTCAAAGTTGAAAAAGCAATAGAGTTAATAAGGATAGATAAAAGTGAAAAAGTAAAAGATGATAACTCTTCAAAGAAAGAGTAGTTCTGAACTTGCTGATTTTTGTTAATTAGTTATTATCTGAAACTCATCTGCATCTCTTAAAAAAGGAAATTTTGTCCGGATAGTATCCAACTGTTCTTTTTGCAACGTGATAGTAAAAATATCTTCTTCCTCTTTTTTTGTGTATAGAATTTCTCCTAACGGATCAACGATCATACTATCGCCGCTGTGATGGATATTATTGCCATCCTCGCCAACCCTGTTCACTCCAACTACATAACATTGGTTCTCGATAGCTCTTGCCTGTAACAATGTTTTCCATGCATGGCTTCTTCTTTCAGGCCAGTTGGCCACATATATTAATACATCATACTCTGGTTGATCATTCCGGGAAGGATCAAAAGACTGCTGTCTCGCCCAAACAGGAAATCGCAGATCATAACAAACCTGCAAATTGATCTTCCATCCTTTTACAGAAGCGATCAATCTTTTTTTGCCGGGAATATAATGTTCATGTTCTCCTGCAAAAGCAAAACAATGACGTTTATCATATACGCCATATTCTCCATTGGGAAGCATCCAGGTAAGACGGTTGTAATAATGGCCGCTTTCCACATCACGGCAGATAAAACTCCCTGTTAGAATTACCTTTTTTTCTCCCGCAATTCTTTTCATCCATTGCACTGTTTCTCCTTCCATTGTTTCTGCTAACAATTCCGGTTTCATGCTAAATCCCGTGCTGAACATTTCAGGCAGCACTACCAGTTCTGTTTTTTCTTTAATGCTGTTGATCTTTTCTTCCAGCATTTGAAGATTGGCTTTTTTATTTTCCCAATGAAGAACCGTTTGTATAATAGTGATGGAGAGTGTCGTCATTTTTTCCTTTAAGCAAAAGTAAAGCGCATCACGTAAACCTCCCTCGTATTTTTCTACCGGGTATTTGTAACCCGGATGCTCTTCGGGCATTGAATTTGATGCCTAACGATCAAACCTTTTGCTATGAAAGAAAACTATACTCCCGGCGACTTTCGCCTTCTTCCTGTTTTTTCTTCTCTCGTATAAAACAAACGCTCAACCAGTCCTTTCTTTTAATGGTTTTATTTCCGGCCTGTCATCACCTGTTGATATTACCTATGCCGGCGATGCCAGTAACCGTTTGTTTATCGTTCAACAGGGAGGAACTATCCGGGTATATAATGGCATACTTCTCAGATCTACGTGGCCAGCAGGGTTTCTTTACAATAGAGCTTCCGGCATTAAGCCGTGGCATGTATTGGATAAAAATAGAAACAGCAACCGGTGTTGAAGTTATTCAAATTGTCATTGGATAAACTAATATCTTTTTTCTCTTTGAATTTTTCAAAGAATAGAAAGCCACTTTACTTTATTTTATTTCTATGACCCAATCTTTTTTTCTCTCTTTTATGATAGTATAGTTCGACAACATATTGACGATATCCAAATCGCCGGATGAGATCAATGTATCAGATCTTGTAAACAGCTTCAGTGTATTGATATAAAAATGCGTTTGCATACTATCCCGGCCCGAGATTTTATCTTTTCTATAAAAAAATTCGCCGATCTGCAGGTATGAGTCAGGATACATTAAGTATTGACCATGTACACTTGTGTCTTCCCTGAAAGAAAAATAATCAGCATAATGTTCTCCGGGTACATGCTTGATGGTATCCCCGCGTTTTTCCGATATCCAGTAATTCGGCGAAAGTATTTTTGCATAGATCTGGTACCCGCCCCGGTACCTCCAGATTATACTGTCTTTTTTATAATAACTAATGCCGTTTTCCCATCCTCCTGTGGAAGATGTAATAACCGGGCTGGTTTCGATCTTTAAAAAACCAGCCGTCTTATTATGAATTACGATTCGATTAACATGCTGGGAACAGCCTGCTAATACCGGCCCGAATAGTAACCAGTTTAACAATACAGCTTTACCACATTTCATCATACTCCTTTTTTTCGTGCAATTCGCTGCCTTCGTTTTTCGCCGTAAGAATTTGATGTAACTATGATCGTTCCATTATTGCTCAACCTTACCATCAAGTCGATCTTGTGTGTGTTGCTGGAACCATCAGAAATAACATTAAATCCGATCTTCAATATAGCGTCTTTATCATTGTAATAACCATCTTTTGCAGGACTAAACCCGTTAAAAGTACTCTTAAGGCAAAAACTTGGCGATGAACAATACGATACATTAGCTATAACCGTAGAGTTGTCCCACATGTCTGCCAGCTTACCCGCAAATGTGCCGCCATCATCACCCGCTTTACACTGGCCGAGTAAGACGGTAGTATAACCTTTTGCCATAAATCCTTTATTTAAGTCTTTTAGAACAGCTGGAATGCTGGAACTATAGAACGCATCGGTACCTAATTTACCGGAGTGATAATCAAGAGTCAGATTGGCTATGTATCCCTTGGTACCAAGTTTATCTTTGATCTTGCTAACAGCATCTGCTGCGTTGTCAGCCTCAATAACTTTTAATTTTCCAAAGCTTAAGAAACTCTTGACTTTAGCCTTTAAGAAATCCCAGGTATAAGCACTAAGGAAGAAAGCCCTGACCTTTTTGAAAATACCTTTTGAAGGTGCATGATTATCTCTGTCTGCCTTTCTTAATGTTTTAGAGCCAACAACAAAGAAATTCATTCCTTTTGTTCTTGTCGAATCTTTATAATCGCCAAGGAGATCATAAAACCATATTGGGTTATTGCCAAGGCATGCATATTCACTGACGCCAAGTTCAGGTTCGGGATCAAGGTTCCATCTTCTTGCGATCCTGGCATCGTATTCCCAGAATAATGCTGTTGTAGAGTTTTCAAATATCTCCGAAGATTTTTCCTGGCTGTTAAATCCGTACCTGTATTTAGTTGTGGGTTCGTATTTCCGTCCCGGCATTGTCATTCCGAACGGATAGTAATCCGAAGCGGTTACAACCTCGGCCATATAATACAGAACGGTGCCCGTGCTTCCGTTTTGTACTTGTACTTTTTTGTCGCTTACGGTAGCAAGTACATTTCCAAGGTGATTACTTAATTCATAAACTCTTTTACCATAATCAAAGCCATCGGCCATCGATCCGCCCGGGGCCGGTACCGGTGCACTGGACGCTACAGTTATATTCAGGGTTTCTACTCCCAATGTATTGGTTCCATATAAATGCTGTTCTTCCCATTTCACTACAGCATTATCCTGCCGGGTATAGACCGCCATTATATTGCCGCTGGCATCCCGCACATAGAAAGTGTATTTGGTCTCTTCAATAGAACCGCCGCTGGTAGTTATCTTCTTGAAAATACGATTGCCGGTAGCATCATACTCGTATTCTATAGTAGTATTGGCCGCATCGTTTTTAGTGATCTTCCTGATTTTGCCATATACCGTCCATTCTATCTGCGCAATGTTTTCCTTGATATCTTTTCTCATATTACCGATCTTATCGTATAAATAATTACCGGCTGCCTGGTCATCTATATCCTCCGTATAATTTGTAGCAGACACACCATCATCAACATATTCCAATTGGTTCTTATTCGCCACATAATTATAAGTGAGATTATCCATACCAGGTTGCGCTGTTGTACCATTGCGCAGGTAAGACACGATATTGCCATTCGGATCATAACTCACATTTTCCTGGTATTCGCTTGTCGGTGCTGCGATCGTAAGCGATGGCGTTGCGTCCGAATATGTCGTTTCATGCTTGCGCATTTTTACAATACGATTCAACTGGTCATAACTATAGCTGTACGTTTTACCCGTACCTAATTGCGCTATCTGTAATGTGGTAGCTCTTATATTTCCATTAAAGAGTTCCTTACCCGTTCCCATTGTATTGGGAACAGTTTCCGTGAAGTTTAACGGGCTACCCGGAGCTATAGGTTTATAATCCCCGTTGAAATAACTGATGGTATAACCCAATGCATCTCTTGCTACTCCGCCAAAAACATTACCGGCCAAAGAAGGATCTCCATCACGTCCTATATCTCCTTTTTCATTTATTACCGGCGAATTGATGTGTTTCATCCATCCCTGCAAAGTGTACGCATAGTCTGTGCCCTGTACCCTCAGGTTACCCAGTTCCAGCCGGGCCAGTGGTCCATGCAGGTAATATTTATAGCGGGCATCCTCCTGCCATACCAATCCGTCGCGGCTTGTCTGTGCCGCTATTACCCTATTATTCGCATCATATTTATATACATAAATATATTGGTCCCCTTTTCCTTTTTGATACCATATTTTATTCATCTTCCCGGCAATAAGATCGAATTCATAGTCCAAGCGTTTTACTCCCTGTGTACTTGCATCGGCTTCTTTTAGTCTTGTATTTTCCTGCCACATTGTTTTAGGATTGCCCGATATATCGTAACTATAATGTGTGGCCGCATCATATTGTGACAGACTCGCATACCTTATCTTCCGGAATATGGTTGCTACTACCCGTTTACGGCTGGTATAGAACTGCTGCTCATTGGTAATAGCCGTATTTGGATTGGTGATCACATCCGGTTGATCATAGATCGTTGAAGTGATCTGGATATCGGTACCGCTTGCCAGCCAGTTTTGTAACTGTCCGTCATTCTTTGTATCAAAGTTTATGCTGCCGGCGCCTGATTTTTCTCCTACTTCAGTAATACGACCCAATATGGTTTCATATTTTGTATAGGTGTACCGGTTAGAGGCGCCGCCATTGACCGGTGTTTTTTGTTCTTCATTTTGTGAGATAGCAATACGGCCCAAACGATCATACCAGAATTCTGATGTTCCTCCATCCGGGCTATATTGTTTTATTACCTGGTCAAAACTATTGTACTGATAAGTAGTAGCAAGTGTATGTGGCGGAACAATGAACTGGTTCCTGTTGGTCCATAATGTATTTATCTCTGCGTCGGTAAGATAAGCTACACCTTTCGGTGGCACCATCTTCACTAAATTGTCGCTTTGGTCATAATAATAAAGTGTATAATGATACTCGTACAATTTTGCTTCTGATTCCAGTTTTGGTTTTGCGGACAAACATTTCGCCGTGTAATTGTTACGGTATATCCTCTTTATTTCTTCAATATAACGGGTGTAGATCACCGTAGCATTGGAAAGTGCATTATAGAATTTTTCATCCAGGCACTGGTTAACTAAATTAATATCCATTTCCATGGCCAATGGCGTTTCGCAAATGCGGCCAAAGGTCCTGAAGTTGCCCTGGTTCAGTGTACACTTTTCTTCAAACTCATAATAGTTGGCAAATGCATGGCTGAAGCCTGTCTGGTGATTCATATAATTGCGGAACAATATCTCATATTTATCATGTGCCGGAGTAATGCCCGGATATTTTGCAAGGAATTGTGCTTTCTTTTGTTCATACACTGTACAAGGCAAGCATTCCTTATAGTTACCATTCATGAAAGGCGGTAATTCAACCGGTAATTTCATTACTCCATTACAAGTTTGGCAACCGGTAAATAGTTGTTGCAGCTCATCATCTTCAAGATCATAATATGGACTGTAATAATCTTTGAGGTATTGATGTACTCCGGCCACTGTTGTTGCATAACTGTGATTCTGAGCTTCCGTAATTAATTGCTGCAGGCGATTACAGATGGCAGCATCTGCTTCTGTTGCAAATGTTTTTTCAACGATCGGTATTTTGCCCCATGGATAAGGATCGCTGATAAGATCATAAGCGCAGGTTGGAGTAAGGCCACCAAAGGCTGCAATGATCACACTCTCAAAACTAGGCGAAGGATTAACATCGCTGTAAGGATGGATCACATTACTTCCTTGTTGTGCCTGGCAACTTTGTTTACAAACATCCAGCAATTGCCGGCGAAGTCTTTCTAATGTTACAGGATTGGTAGTACAGTTTTTCAGGTCTTCCATCCATCCATCAGCCATCATTTCACATTCATTCTTGCAAGTATTCAATGGATAGGCTGTTTCATTTCCTGTATTATTATAATAACTATTCTGTACCGCTGCAAAATCCGGTTCTATATAATCCTGGAAGCGCCTGACCTTTCCTTCGTAAAGACTGTAGCGTGGATCATCGCAGCAATCACCGGCAGGACAGGCACCTTTACATTCTGTTGATACCGGCCTGATGGAAAAGATATTCCGGTTTGCTATATAATAATAACAAAGATCTTTATAACTGTCTCCATTTGTAAACCACACATACCTGTAATGTGTATAGAGTTTTCCGGTAATAATATTTTGTGTGATTATTTCCACTTTGACCTTCACTCTCATTAGTGGCGGAGCGATACTTAAAGGTCCGCCTGTATGTGTAACACGGATATTTGCAGCCTGGAATCCCGGAATTGAAGGCACAGAAGCCTCCCACAACCTGCGTTGTGAATTTTGAACTATCCGGGCATGCTCCTCCGGATCCTCCGCAAGGTTCATCCTGACAATCGACAGATCCATATTCCAGTTTCCAATTCAGGTCGCACAAAACAGGCATATCTATTTTATAAGTAAAACAGGTTTGTGACTGGCAGAACATTGCTACGTATTCTCTTTTCGGTTGATGCGGTGAACATTTTTTATTCGTTGCCGTAATAGGCAGGTAAACAGTTGTGCCCGCAGGAATAGCTGGCCCTATATAACAAGTTGTAATATCCCATGTAAGAGTGGTATAATTATATTGCTGTGTAGAAGTGAAATAGGCATCGGTAGGCGAAGGACAATGCCAGTCTCCATTACAAACAACAGTAGTGTTATTGATGATAGCGATAGGGCAATGCGGATTAAAGTTCGATAAGAATCCACATGGATTACTGCTGCTGACTGTTACGCAGGCAAATTGCATTTCTTTACAGGCATCCATATATTCAACACAAACAGTTGCAGAGCCCGAGAAAGAAAGACCGGTATAACATACTTCTCCTGTTTCATTATTTATAATGAAGTTCTCGATTGTAGGACAATCCCCTCCTTCACAAGGTCCCTGCAAACAAGTAATATCCTGGATGATCGCAGATTCATAACCGCAGGGTGTTCTATCCGGGAAATAATGCACGAGCTGGCAATAGGCTTTACTGCTGCAAAATTCAATGGTGTAAGGAATGATCTCACACCAGGTTGTTACAAGAACATTTACCCTTACTATCATACCCGGAGGTATAGCAGGTCCGTTATAACATAACATCAGTTCCTGGGCAAATCCGACCTGAACAAGATCAAATACAAAAGCACTTTCTGTTGGGCAGCTCCAATCGCAGGAGCAGCTAATATCAGTAATAAATGCATCCAGAACGCCACCGCAGTTGGGTACATTAACAGACTGACATGGACTCTGACCTGCAAAGAAAGTAGGTACATAATTGAACATCTGTTCTCCACCGAATGGGCTGAGATAATGTATCGTCACATTTACAGTTATCATACAACCGTCGGGGATCGCTGGTCCATTATAACATACCATAACCTGGCAACCAAATCCTCCAAAGGTTACAGAAAAATCATCGGCTGTAGGACAAGGGAATCCATCAGGTTTTTTTCCTATTACTGTAATGTTGGCTGTTATTTCTTTTTTGAAATTATTTTTTACCGGGTTGATATTATTACTATTGACGCTCTTTGAATTTGAAATTTTATTTCCTGTAAGAGCATTTTTGCCGGTCAGTTGCGCACAAGCCACCCCTATTATCTTAAAGGTGCTAAACCCATCCTGTACCATCATTTCCTGTGAACCGAAACCAGGCGTGAAGATCAGATCCTGGGTGAGGGTTGGAAGACTTCCGCTCATTTCAACAGTGACCAAAATCGGCCAGCTCACAACATCATTACCGCCTTTGTATTTTATTAATATCCGTTTGATGCCATCCGCAGAGCTATTATCTACTTGTGATATGCTGAAGTCGGATATATTCGGAGGGATACAATTAATATAAGTACCCGGATCTCCGCCGGAAGAAGGTATATAACAATTATTACAAGTCGGTAATGCCTGTTTCATCGCAAGCGTATAATATTTCAGCTTGCGGTCCATATACCATTCTTTATATAAAAGCCATTCTTTAAAATCACTGCGGCAAAGGCTTGATGTCGGGATATTGCAATTGTCCCACAGAATAACCGGTGTTTGATTGCCGCAATACAGGAGAAAATCAATGACCTGTAAAATACTTTTTGGTGTCTGCCCTGTTATGTTCAATACATTAACAGAATAATTATTCAGATCGGCCTCCATTTGGCTGCGATAAGCAAAACCATAAGCCCCAAATTGGAAGAATGGATCAAGCTGTAATAGTTTAAGAGGGTTGGTCCTGTCAAAATAAATAGTGGGCGGTGTTGTTGCTTCCGTCGGGTCGTTCATATTCTCCAGCTTCTGGTTGAATGCCTGGCTGGCTGAATTCATTGTACACCATGTATAATAACAATACTCCGGGTGAAACGGCGCCAATGAAGCGGCCCAGCTATCCTGGAAGCTTTCAATAAATTCTTTTAGTGTAAGCGATGTTACCGGTACAATATTGCCATTATCATCTTCAATAGTAGCAGGCGAATACGGGAGCGGCGGGTTTTGATAACGGGCCAGCACGTTGATCTCGGGATCGATGAGGTTATAGTCATTGTCAAATTCAGCGTACTGACCACCCGGTGTTACGTCTGCTTTAATAAGCTCCAGCGTTTCCTCGCAGGGACTTGGTAAACATTGCTGCCCCAGTGTTGCACAATTAGTTTGAATGGTTGTATAAAGTTGTGCTGCATAATTACTTTCAGGAGTATTAAATGGTAATCCTTCTTTAACATAGTAAGCCCTGATGAGTTCGATGAATGCTGCTTGTGTCGGCGGCAATGCTTTACAAGCTTCGCAATCGCTATAACACTCAGCAAGGTTTTCTTCGATCAGTTGTTCAAGCAGGAAATAATTCAGCTTCTTTATATCTGTATTATTCTGGAGATAATGATCGGTATATGCATCCAGTGTTTCTTTATTCACCGCCAATTCAAAATAAATGGTATACTCCCCTACTTTATTAATAAGGCTGTTAAAGAAGTTGGTCACTTCTGCCGGAGTTGCGCAAGAAGTATTGAACGGTGTTATATTTTTTGTTTCTATCCTGTGCAATTCTGTACCGCATTCATCTTTCAATGTTATTAGCAGATCATAACTGCAGGTATAGCAAAGCGTGCCGCCGCTAAACACTTCTGTGTATTGTTCGGGTACAAATTTGTAAGTGAATTTATAATTCCCGGTACTTGATACTAAAAATGTATTGGTGGCTTCCAGGCTGCTTCTTGCATTATTTACCTGGAAAGAGGAGGGAGTAAGTATGATGTCTTTTATAATAGTAGTTGGTTCGGCGGAGGATGATAAAGCTTCTACATTACCCGGTGGAAGCCCTGCTAATGCAGTAGCCACCGTTTTTCCTTCGCTATTCTCATAGGAAACGGTTACCTGGCCATTGGCATCCTGCATCATATTTTTTAAGTAATGCGTATGATCTCCTGCTTCTGCGCCAAAAATGCGGTCAAGTTCGTATTGAGAAGGTTTGCCATAAAAATATTTTGTTTCGTGGGTTGAACCGATCTGGAAATTTGGTCCCAGCCCGCCTTGTGACCTGACTCGTCCTGTTTTATCCGGGGTATATAAGGTAACAGCAAAAGGAAATCCTTCTGATCTGGGAATAGCTTTATGCCATGGCTCATTGGCGTTTGACATAAAATTATTGGAAGAAGAATAATACTTTTCAACCCCCGATAAACTACTTAGCGGAGAGGCAGAAATATTACAATTCACATAAGGGATGTCTTTATAACTTATAGGAGTAGCGACGGGATTATTATTCAGATTAAATAACCTGTTATACTTTAATCGGTTCTCGCCGTAAAGAGGAGCCGGTAAAATAGTCATAGCCGGCCGGCCGAGTGCATCAAATACCGCTTCTGAAACAATAGCTACATTGTCTGCATTATTGAGGGTAACGGTTTGACGTGAACGTAAAGAACCATCAAAATAACTTATCTCTTCTCTTTTCTTTCCGTCTTCGGCATACTCCGCATTATATTGCCAGTTCAGGTTCTCTTCATGCCAGTCCACATCTACTATACCCTGGTCGAAATGCAAATACATAGAGCCGGGTAATCCGTCTGCTGCATAATTCCAGTTCCCTTCCAATCTTAATCCATCGCTATTACGGAACTGTACGCCCCGCAACCTGAAAAGAATAAATCCTTTATTATAATTAAGATTGAACGTGTATTGATTTCCCGGTACATTTACCCTGCTGCTATTATTACGGTACAGCGGTTCGAGGAAAGAAAGTCCTACTGTTGTTTGACCAAAAGCTCTTGCCAGGTTGATGAGAATTCCGGGAGTAGCGGTAACATCCACATAGGTCCATTCAAGATCAAATGACTCTGCGCCCGGGTAATTGGTAGGCACCCAGCTTACGGTCAATTTATTTCCATCGGTTGTATACTGGAGAATATCTGTGCTGTTATCAACAAAATTATACTGGCGGTTTACGATCAGTTTATTAGTAAGTGAAAATACCGGGTAATTAGAAAGCGGTGACAATGCGGGAGCAACAATACCTTTATAGATCACATCTACTCTATATGCGCCATTGAACTTAAAATCTGCAAGTCCTTTATAAGAAGCGCCGGTTGCAGGATTAAAATTTACCTGTAAAGCAATATTGTTGAATGTTTGAGTTACCGCTGCAGGAGATGCGGGGTTACCATAGCAAAGGATATCAACTGTACAAGTGGCTGTGAAAGTGAGATTCTGGAAATATTTATTGGCAGTATTATTGAAATCTATTTCAAACGTTACAATATTTTGCACGCCAAATGCCTGCTGGTTACTCCAGCCGCCGGTCCCGAAAACCGGGTCGGCAGTGGTGATCGGAGAATTTATCGGGAGGCTTATAAGGCTTGCTCCCTTCACCGTTACTGTTTGCGGTTCTTCTGTTGCTATTGCATTAAAAGAAAATGCAAACAGGATAAAAAGTACAGCCAGTACTTTTTTGCTACGTCTTTTTTTGTCAGAATAATTTCTCATAAACTGCCATGATTATTTAATTAACCCGATACTTTTATTTCACTCCCCGATCCTTGTTTTTTTATATTTCCCGAATTTTTCGACGAATACAGCTTCATTATCGTTTTGGATCTTATAAAAAGCATTGTCCAGGAAATTCATATCGCATCCTTTTTCTTTTTTGTCGATCTCGAACTCAAGCATGTATTCCGTGATATCGGCTTCGAAAGTGTCGGGGTCCTCTTCTTCTGTTTCTGCTGGTTGTGCCTGTTCTTTTTCCGGGATAGTTGTCTTGCTTTCGTTCTCCAGGTAATTCTGGTATGGAACACTTGTGTAATACACCCTGAACTTCCTGATCTCGTAGGTAGCTGCATCATAAATGATCTCGTAACGGTTCACTGCATCCATCAGGCCGGGAGTTATTGTCAGCATTTTCTCTGTACCCAAAATGGTTATCTGCGCAGTTGTTCCGTCCTTAATAAGCATCTTTTTGAATTTTTTCGGATCCATCATTTTAACCGCATTCATTAAAGAATCTACAGAACCGGGAGGCTGGATAACAATTTCCTTATCTGTATGATTGATCAGGAAAAGTGTCTGATCATACTGTACCCGGTCAAAAGAATCGAGATGAAGCCATTGGTTATCGCCGGCTTGTTTTATTAAGAAGTTTTGTTCTTCTTTTATTCCTTCCTCATCCGCATTATCGACCAACCGGATCTTCCCGGTGAGCATGACCGAGTCTTCGTCGTTCTGGTCAGATATCTTTTGCATTTCTTCCCATACATCGTCCAGCGACTTTTGTGATTTCTCCTGCTGTGCCTCATCGGCTTCCCCGGAAGGAAATGCAGCAATAAGCTGTTCCAGCAATGTTTTATTATCATCGACCGGCACGCCTGCAATGAATGCAAGTGCCGCAACAGGGAGAAGCAGGTAGAGAAATTTTTTATTCCTGAATATTTTTTTCATGATCCTTTTCTTTTAGTTCTTATTAAAGTTTCTTTCTGATCGAACTGCGGGTTTCTTTTATCGTGCTGATACCTTTTTCTGTTTCTTTCTTCACCCTGATCAAAGTGCCTTCGTCATCATACTCATAGAAAGTGGCAAAGTTGTTCTCATCCATTGTCGCCATTAACCGCAATGAGGAAGCATCATAAGCAAATGATTTCAACTGGGCATCGTAGGGATGAATACGTATATCATCTACATTGATATTACTTCCTCCCAACTCAAGCTTGAAGGTTCCCGAAGCGGGTAAGGTGATCACCATTTCGAATCGCTTCCATCCTTCCACTACATGTATTTTGCTGAACATCGCGGGGCTGGTTGCATTATCATTCAAATTATACGTAATGTTATTTACTTTGAATGTGAGCCCGTTGATCGTTGCTGATTTTGGCTGACCATCATTCACCCATCCGCTGATAATATATTTTTTCGACGGGATCGGCAGGAAGCCAAACCGCAGGTAACCATTTGAAACCTTATACTGATAACTGGCATCGATAGCGTGAATAAGAGATGGTTCCTGCGCCAGCATTGGTTTTATGACCATGGCTGTGCCGGTAAGTTTCAATGAATACTTACCACTGTGTGATTTTGTATTATCAAGTGAAGCAGCAGCACCTAACGAATTACGGAAGCTAAAATGATCCTGTACCTTACAACTATCCGTAACAGGCGGGTTAGGAAGACCCAGATTAAAATTATAATCTTCAAACCCGTCATAAGCTATCTCCCGGTATCTCGCATTAGCCGATGTGGCTATTGGTATTGATTGGAGATAACCATACAACGCAGAGGTATACCTGTCCAGTGCATCGAAATTTTCGATCTCGTGTCCCTTTTTGTTGAACTTGCTGACCGTAGTTGTCCATTGCCATTGTGGTTCGTTGGTCGGATTTTCCTGCCACCTGCCCTGGCCGGTATTCCAAAACCAATACGCAGTAAAGGCTTCAAAATGCCCGGAGTTGCGAAGATCTGTTCCTGTTGGATCTAAAACATTGCCTTTAATATTTACACGTTTAGTATCAAACTGCATTTGTTTTTTTACTCTCCAGTTTCCCAGCACCCCGGTTACATAAGGATTAAATACCGGTGGCTGGCATTGACCTCCTGAACAGGAATTGATCTGCAACGTAGCCGCATTCGTGGTCAAAGCCGGAACAGTATAAGTTACTTCCAGTCTTGGATGCTTGGAAGTATTAGCATGGAAATTAGAGGCAAATGTCAGGTAATGTCTTGTGGAAGTATAACCGCCGCCCCAAAAACCGAAGGTCCCAATCCCTTTCTGATTGTTTAATGCTTTTTGTGCAAGCTTGTTTTGCATTTGTGTTTTCACATCGAATACAAAATCCTGGAACGGCGCAGTAGCAATCGGTGTGATAGCCGTAGCCCCATTTCCTGAAGCCATAAATGTGGTACAATCCCAAATGGGGCATCCGAATAACTGCAGTTCGATGATCTTATTGGGATTTGATGGATTATAGGAAGCGGAATGAGCATTCGGATAAGTGGGAGGCATATATCCATCCGGTGCCGCATACGCATAAAAGTTAGCGCTTACGATCGTTGCATTGATCGGTAACGCATCCGCTACAGGAAAATTAACCTCGGTTGATACGAAGGGATCACCTCCGCCACCTACAGGGTTCCCCATCATGATCTTGGGGGAGTTGGGTGTAGGAACCCAACCTGTAGGATAACCCGGTGCGTTATTATAATGTTTGAATACAGTGGCGCAGCTCATGGTATAGGTAGTAGAAATAGTTTGCGTGGCCCCGGTAGGCGCTGCATAGTTGACAACAGGTGTACCACTGCAAGCCTGGCTCACCAAACTGTAAAAAGAAATAGGGTTGCCGCTATTGGAAGTAATGGATACTGTGCAACTACCAATTTGCGCTGTATAGATCGTACCCGTTGTAGCACTGGTCAATGCGAAGAAAGGCTGGTTGAGATTATTATCAAGTATAGGACAGCTTCCTATATTATAGCATTTCGCATTCGCCTGTGCGATCAATTGTCCTACTGTAATATTTTGTGATTGCTGAATAAAAAGGTTGTTGCTCCAGATCAGGTAATCAAAGAATTTTTTGAGGCAATCGCAGGTACAGGAGAAACTAGCCTCCGTCTTTCCTGATTTAGAAGATCCGCAATCCGTTGGTATTCCTGATCCGGGAGTAAAGTCTATCGGCATCGGCCAGTACTGGTTGTAATTAACAGCGTTTGATTGTAACACATTGCTGCCTGTACCGAAGCTGAGAGAAGTTCCGGATATCGGGTTGTTCATAGTTACGATAGAGCCAACAGAAGCTATGGCCAGGTTTCGTCTTCCCGAACGAAGAATCTTCATATTGGTAGCGGCTGATATGGGAGCCACTTTCCCGTCTTTATCTACCAGGTACAGATCCTGGTAAACAGGATCATTATTGTGATCCTCATCGGGATTAGTGACCCAGTATTTATTGGTGCCGTTAACATCAATCAATTCATCACCGGGAGCAATAAGGCCGTTGTAATTTGTTACCAGTTTACCCGATGCAAGAGTTGTAAAACCCGGAAGGTACACGCCTTCATTTCTAAATGCCGAACCCATTCCATCATACATCCAATGAGCAGGATAACTGAAAGTGTAAACATTATCTTTGAACTCATTGTTTACTTTAGAAAGTAAAACATCTCCTGTTTCTGCATCCCAAAGCATATTTTCTGCTGTGCTGGTACTGCCATTTACTGTTTTGACGGACTTCTCGAGTATTCCGTAACGGTTCACCAGCTTAATGGTAGAAGAGCCGCGGTATAACCTTCTTTCATAATTAGGCTTGGGTAAAGGGAATTTAATAGATATTTTAATGATAATCGGCGGATAGATCGTAATACCAAAAGAAGGGTCAATAGCTATACCCATATTCTCCATCGAGCTTTCGTTCATTTCAGTGAACATATCTATATCCATCCCTACTGTGGCTCCGGGTGTGATGTTACCTGTTTTGTCAACCACTGAAACGGTATTATTAAGATCCAGTTTTTCAGCATTGGGATTATCTACTTTATAAAAATATTTGGCAGACGATATCTCATTCCCGTTTTTACCATACACCGCTTCTGCTTTTTGTTTGCCGTGCATGTCATTATTCTCCACTACATAACCCTGCGATACGGTAACACCGTTGGTAAGTTTAGCGCCGAATAAACTTGGAAGAAAACTTAGCTTGGGCTGTTTTCTTTCCATCGGCAGGTCATTCACCTTTGTAGGAAAATCTTTTCCTGTATAAAATTCAGTTACAGAGTAGCCATTCTCCCCAACATTGCCATCCGCACCAAGATTTCTTACTGTAACCTTACTATACCCAACAGATGATCCGGGGAAATAAGATTCTCCCATAGGTCTTTCGAGATAAAAATATTTTGGCATCCCGAAAAGATGTTTGTCGACATAGTTGATCGGTTCATGGAAAGGGTTTTCATCACCGCCCATCACCGGTTCATAAGAGGCAACACCGGAAGAGATCGTTTCTGTTGCGCCGGTAGGTCCGCTTATGGTTGTGGTGTAATCGTATTGTTGTCCGTAGATACCTGTTTCAGCAGTAGCTACTCCGCTCATCGTAGCCCATTTGTCATTGATCTTGACTTGTTTTACCCTGTGGCCCCCGCCCAGTTTACCTTTTGTTGATTCATTAATTCCAATGGGGGTACATAGCCTTACCCAGGATTTGGCTGCGATGATCTCGTTGCCAAATCCTTTTCGTTTTGCACGATGATCAAAATTTTCAATAATGTCTTTGAACCGGCCAAAGGTCGCTGCCAGCGCTTTGATCGCTTTAATAAAACCCATTCCTTCTGCATCAAGGTTATCGTATTCCGGGTAAGCATAACGGGGCAGATCTAATTTTAATTTTTGCCATGCTGATTTTGCGATCGGGTTATATCCATTGATCTTTCCAACGGTTATTTCCACGATATCGCCATTACCACCGGCACCGGGATTTGCGATCGTATAACCGGTAATATCCGCATAGCCCGAAACATATTCCCAATGGCCTTTACCATCCAGGTTCATATAGACCTTATATGCCAGGCTTTTTAATCCTTCAAAATATCTTTTCTTTAATGCTGCATTGTTGGTGGCTACCGGTAGTCTCACATATACTTTATCCGAAGTAGGAAAGCCTGTGGTTCCTGAAATAGTTCCGAGACCGGTAATAAAACACATCTGTGCGGCCCTTCGATCCTGCACATAAGAATAATCATCGCTTTCATATTGTACAGTGATAACACCTCCTGATGGTAATTCTATTTCGGAAAGTTGCCAGGCCGAAGCAAAAATGTCGGCCTCGGCTTTGTATTGTATTGAATAAGGAAACTCGAGATTAGTTAAGCCATTCGGGTTCGCGGATTTTGGTTTATAACTTCCCCACCTGTCACTTTGCATATCCTCATATATATTGTTGGAAGGGATCGTGTACTTGAATTCATAACTGTTATATTGTCCTTTCGTGTTATTGCCATAAGTAAACCATATCTTTTGAAGTGTCAGTTTTCCTCTCTTGGTACCGCTATGTGTATTATTCGGCGATAAATTAACAAGCGGGTAATCCGGGTAATACTGGAAGTGCACCACTTTTATCGGTACGGCAGTACCGGGATTGGCATACAGGTCGGATTTTGAATAAAGCCGGATCTCCATTAACCTTCTTTGCTTAAGGCTCTGATCAACGCCTCCGTCTTTGTTCACAACACCTGCCGCATCTTCTCTATCGGCCGCAACTATAAATTGCGCCACCGTTGTTTTCGACTCGATGGAATGTAAATACCAAAGCTCTTTTTCTCCATAGGTATAATTTGCCTTATCATCATCTGTTATACTTCTATAACCTTCGTTATAGTTTGCTGTATTCTGGTTTGATGCTTCATTCGTATAAGGTGTCCTCCATTTATACCTTGTTGCTTCGCCTCCATTATTTACAAGAGAATAATTGAATTTCACTGCTGTACCCGGATCATCATCGGATACACCATTGCCCGTCCGGTCAACATAGTCCGGAGAAAGTATCGCCGAAAGTAAATGGCCGGTTGTATAAGATGGTGTTTTATACTTATGATAATACCAATCTTTTCCATTTCTATTATTGATACTGTTGTCACCGGCATTGTAAGTTGCAATGCCTTTACTCATTGCAAGGGCATTATGCGGTATGGCAAAACTTACTTCTTCCTGTTCAATATTATACACGGGAACTCCATATACCATTCGTTGCCCGTCATCCTGTGTAATAGTGTACTGGGAAATATGATGACCCTTGCGATAATAATTCAAACGGCTGATATTGATCTTTGATCCCGCATCCGTCGGTAACATATTTTCATTATAAGAAACAAGTTGTTTATCCAATGCATATTTATCCGCTTCTGCTGCTGTTAAATAGGTGATGGAATGATTGGCTTTATCCCGGAAATTTTTTGTGGAGTTACCTGTTAACAGTCCCGGTGTGTTCTTCCTCATTTGTTGCGAGGCTTTTCCATTGCCAAATGCCCATGCACTAAAACTATCATCCAGTTTTACCGCTACCGGTGAAGTATTACCGATCGCATCAAAATACAAATTATCCTGCCGATTTTTTTCTCCTACTCTTTTAAAATAAAAAGCTTGCTTAGAGGGATCGTTAGTATCGGTTGGTTTAAAATCTCCCAGGCTCAGGTAATCATTCTTTGTTGTCCATTTACCGGATAAACTGTTTGTTTTTTGTATTTGAAGAGGAATACCTAAGTGAAAAATATTTCCAAATGCCGGCTCTAAACCGATATCGAGACTTTTATCAACATCATGTTTATGCGGTTGAAAATAAATACCGGCTCCTCTCAGGTAAGGCCTGAATTGCATAGAGCCTGCATTACTTGTAACACTAAAAAGATCGGGTGTAAATACCGTTACTCCCAAATTCGGTAAGCGTTTGAAATATGGACTTTCTTTTTCCATATTGTAATCGAGGATCGCTTCTTCTCTTGATTTGGCAATATGACCATTCATGAATCCATAAGCCGGTGCCGTATTTACCTGGTCCTTTAATTCCTGTTTTGAAAATGTTCCTTCGATGCCCGGTGAAACAGTTCCTCCAAATAAAGTAATACCCAATGAAAGTGAAGCTGTAAAATTCTTGGATATCATTGGCATTTGAACCAGCCCTGGTGCCTGGAAACTATTAAAACTAAGATGAGCTGCATTTTGTGATTGACTGCCGATACTTGCTTCGTTCAATGCGGCCCTTTCATCTTTTGTTGCTTTTTCCCAATCTACACGGTTGAATTTTTTTCCTTCCGGGATGCTTTTGGTGTACTCTTCATTTTTTTCCGCAAGTTTTGTTTCTGCATCTCTTTCTTTTTTTGATTTGATCTTGAAATTCATATCAAAGCTTGCATAAGGATTTACTCCCGATTGATTATCGACATTAAGACCTGCTGCCGCACTAAAATCAGTGGAAGTGGCGCTCAGGTTTTTTGTATTCAGATCGGCTGCATCATCTGACGTATTGAATCCGGGCCCTATCCCGATCATTCCTTTATATCCCGTATAGTTATTATGAAGAATACCTATTTTAACCTTCACACTTCCGTCAAGGTTTTTCTTTTTCTTACCGATCTTGATCTTCGGTAACCTGTTACCGAATATTTTGATCGATGCATTTACATTTCCACCTACTGTTATATTGGGTTTTTTATTATCCTCCTGTGTTATTACATCGCCATTGAAATCATCCGGTAAACCACGCAATTGCCTGTTGATAGCGCCGGGGTTAAGGCTCCAGCCATAACCAACCCAACTTGCTTCTTCTTCGGGTCCTGATCCTGAATGATATGATATATTTACAGGATAACCTCCCACATCCAGCAAAGGAATATTGTACGAGAAGTCGCCGGAGAACAGGTCCACCATATTATCAATGGAGGCTGGTTGAAATGCGGTCATTTCAGGTGTGGTAGGTCCTGACGTAAGCGCATATGCAGTGGTGGGCCAAAAAGTTTGTACTGAAAAAACTAATAGCAGCACCCAGGCGATCGCCTTTTGTTTTGATCTTGATTTACTCATAACCATACAGTGATTTTGAAGCTTTCTTAATATCATTTAACTCATAATGAAATGCAAGACTGTCTTTGAATAATTTATTCCCGAGAAATACCATCGAAACGGGGCTTTGTAATTCTTTTGATCCATTATCAAACAATACCGTGAATTGGTTGATCTCTCTTTTTCCATTCGCTATACGTTCGCTTAATACAGGCTGCAGCGTATCCGTTCCGGATATCAACCGGAAATAATCCGAAGAGTGATAATTAAAAAAATATAGTATGCTATCTGTCATTCTTTCCCGTGTTGTGCTCACATATACCATGAACTTATATAGATTGTTATCCTCTTTTTCAGGAACAAATTGGCTGGTTATTTCAATATTCTCCGATCTTATTTTTTTTGTCAGCCCGTTTTCCTCTTTTGAAACATACGCTGCCAACGGATCTTTTTTCTCTTTGCTTTTACAAGCCATTAAAAAAAATAATCCGTATAACATGATCCTCATGATTTGTTTACTCATTGTCCTCTTCGTATTTAAATCTCAGCGAAACTTTAGTCCCATCAGGCAATATCACCGTCAACAAGTATTCATGTCCTTCTTCGATACCCTGAACTTTTTTAAGGTCCAGTAAAATATTATTGGATCCTTTCTGCAATTCAATGGCAGGAAGCCCTTTGATCTTTTTACCCGGATCAGACATATCCTTTATTGAATATTTTAAAGCGCCGGCTATATATGAATTGTAAATAGCAAAGCGCAGATCGGCCCCGGTACTTAAAAAACTTCCATCATCTTCTGCTTTTAATTCACGGTAACTTTTATCAGTTGTTTTTGTTTTATCACACTGAATGGTGAATTCCCATACTTCGGAAAAAGATTGTTTTCCTTTTGCTTCCGCTGTTACCTGCCATACATAGGTGATGCCTTCTTTCAGATCAGGAGAGCCCGCAGGAAAAGGAAGAATATGTCCTTTTAGATTTGTTTGAAAAATGAGCGGCGCATTTACCAATAATGCTTCTGCCTGCGATTGATCGGTTCCTTTCTTCGCCAGTTTCATTGTATAAGAAGTGCCCGGCGCTAATGGTAAAGGAGGTTGCCATGAAAATCTTGGCCGCTTCTCACAAAAATTATCTCCGTTATCCGGTAAGATCAATTCAAGCGGTGTAGCAATGATATTCGTTCCTAAAAAACAATTCTCATAAATTTCTGCAGGGTTATCTTTTGATATGGTCGTCAGTTTAAAACAAAACTCAAGATCGCCTTCCGGCATATTGCCTGTTTGTCTTACATAATCTCCTTCAGCAGTAGAAGCATAATACACCGTTGCGCCCCTGAATTTTGCATACGGAATCAAATTATTACCGGGCACAATACTTACAGACGGTATAAATATTTTTACAACAGTTACATTGTGGTCGGCGCCCTTCACTTCAATATCAATATTGCCCGTATAATTTTCTCTTGTCGTATTGATCATTTGCACCACTGATAATCCTCTCATGTCTTTACCTGATGCTGATGCATTAAAAAGAAAATTGACCTGGGCCTTTAGCTGAAACGCCATTGCTGTTAAAGCAAATAAAAGAACGAGCGGCCGGCTGATACGTTTAACCATATGCTTACTTTTTAATATTGTATTTGATACCGCAATTCAGGTTAAAGAACTGGCTGAAAAGCGGGTTTGATAATGTGATATTTTTCCTTACATCGCTGTTTATATCTAATTCGATCCTTTTAAATAATACACCGGAAAAAGAAGCCCTGATACCTGCATTGGAATAGGCGCCTTTTAAATAACCATATACCATGGAGAAACCTGCCGTTATATTTTTATTGATACGGAATGTACCGCCAAGATCTGCATCGAGTTGTGTATTGTATAACAGCGCATCGATATCCTGCGAAACATGTGTGTAACTGATATTCATCAGTAATAAATGCTCCCGGTATAAAAAAGTTTGATTAAGTAATACAGATACCGAATTGGAAACGATCTTATCTTTTCCGGGTAAACCTGTTACAGGAAAATAATCTTTCTGCATGCTTACCGAAACATAGGATGTATTGAAAAGTCCGAAGATCCTTTTATTTACAAGACTTGCATCCGCACCAATGCCTTTGCTTTGTTGCCTGATCGTTCTTTGTTCGGAGGAAAGAAAATATGTTTTATAACCATCATGCCAGTTGGAAGTAATTTGAACAGACTGTCCTTTTTTTAATTTGTAAGCTGTTCTCATCCGCAGGTCTGTATTTTTCCATTTTGATCCTGTAAAACCCGGTACATCATAATTGCGAAAAGAACCTTTGAGGTAAGAAGATAATTTTTTCCCTTTTTCTTTTACTCTCACTGAAAAGCCGGCCTCGTATCCATTTGTGGCAGGATAGTTAGTAGTGAAGTTGGCGAACGTACCAATGGTCTTATTGAAGTATGCCTGGTGACTAAGTCCTATATTTTCAACAACACCTTCCATTTTTATTTTGACGGAAAGATTGTTCCAGTCAAAAATGGCAGGTTTTTTTTCAACAGATCTTCCTGAATTATCAATGATAAATTGTTTTGTACTTACAGTTATCGATTTGGAGAGTTCGGCGCTTAACCAGTTATTTCCAAATATCCTTTCCCTTGAATAAAGATTTAACAGCAATGTGTTTTTCTTAATGAAATCCGGCGATTGTAAAGGGTTCACATTCGTGCCGGCGTTTTCAATGCTCGTCAATTTTATTCCTTTATGAGATTCTGTCAGTTTACCCTTGCGATAATTCAAAAACCAATAATTGGGCTGGTAAGATTTGTTTCCATTTAAACTATCAAGACCCGGAAACTGCAGTGTATTGATCATGGGGAAAAGACGGCCGGCAGAAAATCCAATGAATTTGTCTTTGATATTTATTTCGAAAGAAATTCCTTTTGATAAAAAAGGCGTTACCTGTTGCTCCGCAAATGGAACGGCTTGTCCTCCCAACTTAAATTGCGAAAGAATGGTGATAAGCTTTGCAATTCCATTAAGATGATATTTTGCCGCCATCCGCTGTGCGAGTTCCTGTGGATTGGCCAGCAATTTTTGATATTCCTCCGTTGATCGATCAAACAATTCTTTCATCGAGCCCATCATACCGGAAGACTTTGCCTGTTTGAGTGTATTGACAAGCTCTTCCACATATTTTTGTTTGGCTTCCAGTTCTTCGATCTTTGTTCGTAATTCGTTAAGAGCAGAATCTTTTTTTTCTTTTACCATTTCAAAGCCTTCCGTCTGTTTCAATTTTTCTTTAGCATTTGCAATAAGCGATGGGATATCCTGTCCAAAGAATAATGCGGTCAGTTCTTCCGGTGTTTTTTCTGCAAGCTCAAGCGGATTTATTTTTTGGCTGATGCTATCGAATTGGTTTTTCAATTTATCTTTTACCATCCCGGAATAACGGCTGACGATCCTGTCTTTAAATGTTTTTTCCAGGTCTTTATATTGTTTACCGAATTCAGATAAACTTTCCGGCGATAATCTTTCAGCAATTTTTTTCCATTGCTCTTTATACTTCTCAACATCAAAGGATATTTTATACCATTGCGTTGGGCTAAGATCAGAAAAGGCAGGTGTTGATCTCCGGAAAGTATATTCAGCCATGACGGGTATGCCCGCAATGCTGACACTGGCAACATTCCTCGTATTATATTGAAGCAGGTTATCGGCTACAAGAGAATCGTTTGAAAAAAGTCCTTTATTAGAAATAAATCCTGATTCTCCCCAGAGGCTATTAATTTTTATACCTGGTTTAAAAAGATCTTTATAAAGAGAAAGATCGGTTTTGCCCGGTAAAGGAAATTTAAAAGGCTTTTTACTTTTGAAATTTATATTCTGTGGTAATTGCTGGGAGAATGATTGTTGGCAAGTAAAAGCAAAGGAAATACTTAGGATAAAAAGCAGTCTTTTTTTCCTGGATAAGAGTTTAGGTTTGTTGGTTTTCGTGGAAACAATCATACAATCGAATTTGTCGAGTATTTATTTCCTAATACTAAATGTAGACTAATGTTTTTTTAAAAACGTCCCTTCACGAAAAATTTTTTTTTACACAGTGCTTAAACGCAGATGTTTTTTTCCCGAAAATTTTGGTGTTTTTCCCCGAGAGAGCTTTGTTTAACTTATTTCGTATGACTATAGCCGGGAGTTACAGAGTGTTTCACGGCAGCAAATAATTATTATAATGCATTAAGTATCTGCACGTTTATATTTTCAACCAAAAAATTATTAAACTAAGAAAGGCGACGTACGAAAACATTTGTAACGGTGGGGGATACATTATTTTTCCGTTACTCTTTTTACCAGGTCTGATTCAAATCCTTTTGTCATTAAATAGTCAACCGTCTTTTTTTTCCTTACCAGGTATTGTTCGTTCTTTAGTGCGGTATATTTTGCTTGCGCCAGTTTGTTCAGCACTTTCATATATTCCTCTTCATCAATTTGTTTCAATGCTTTTTTTATTGAATAATCGCTGACCTGTTTTTGTTTCAACTCATATTTTATTTTTATCCTGCCCCATTGCTTTATCCGCCATTTTCCCCCGGCAAAAGCGAAAGCAAACCTTTCTTCATTGAGATAATTCTCTTCTATTAACGTGGCAATAATTTCATCATGATCTTTTTTCCATACACCGAGGCTGTATAATTTTTCCTTTACCTCGCTATGGCAACGTTCCTGGTAAGCACAGTAATGTTTTAATTTTTGCAATGCCTGTTCCCTGGTCAGTTGTTTTTTATACATCGGTGTAAAAATACTATTTCGTTCCGCTGAAGCGCAACTATGAAGTGTACAATAAAAAAAACCCGACGATATTGTCGGGGGAAAGTTTCGGTTATGTTTCCATGCCAGGGTCTTAATTCGCTTTAGGTTTATTATTCAAAAAGATCGTACGGACCGGGGGACCGGATCTTCTCATTGCCGGAGGTCTCCGGTCAACAAAAAATAAATTGGGTTCGCTGATACCATCGCCGTTCACATTTCCATCACCAAAAGGATGGCCCGACTGATCGAAAGTTTGGATCGTCCATATAAATACATACGCATCAAGCGGATCTTTTTGCATTTGAGCTGGTTCCTTAAAATAATCTCTTACGCCCCCGCTATCTGTTTTCATTTTCCCATCTCCTGTTACATCTCCATCCTTACAACACATGGTCATCCCCAATTGCGGTTGCCATATATATTGAGTAGTGCCGATAACATCTTTTGCCAGTATCGGTTGATTACTTCTCAATGCCTGCATCGGTGTTTGATTTTCCAATACTTCGAAAACTGTAACACGATAAGTAATGATCTCTGCGGGCCTTGGCGATACTGGTGTCCAGCGGAAAGTGATCGCTGTTTGTGCTTTTTCTATTTCCAATATAGTTTCACTCGCCGGCATCACCGGTATTGGCAACTGGTAAGCGGCAATTGTAAAATTCCTGCACCTGGGTTCACTCAGTGGCCTGTAATCCGGGGTTGTTACTATTTGAACGCATAACTGGTAGTTATCTGCTGGCAGCTTTCCTGTTTTATCCAATGATGATTTGTATTTACCATTGAAGATCATCACATCCAACGGTATAACATCCTGTGCATATAACACTGTGTTTTGACCGCCAACATTTATCAATCTTGCTTTGGCAAGATTGGTAGTGCCAACAACCGTTCCGTCAAGCGTTTTTATTTCCGCTTTGATCACTGCTTTGAAATTGGCGCCTGTTGAATTGGAAATAAGGAAGGTCAATGTCTTCATATCCCAATCCATCAACGTACCTGGTGGCATTTGTACCATCACAAGGTTTGTATTCAATTGAGCCAATGATATCTTGCTTACAAGACAAATGGCGGCTATTAAAAATATCTTCTTCATAGTGTTTTATTTATTTGCCAAACGTATAGAGTAATCCTGTGCGAACATTGCTTTCAAGATAACTTGCATTATTAGGTGTTATCTCATTCCCGTATTTGAATTGATTCGTACTGATAAAGATATTCCATGTTACCCGGTCCGATATTTTCCAGTCATTGCTCAGTGTGGCAATGATGTTATTATTATTCTTAAAACTATTTGTTTTAGAATAATTGTATTGTAACTGTGCCCGCAGGTTCATTTTCTTTTTGGCTGCCTGCATAGAAGCGCCGGCGCTGAGTGTTATCAATGTTAATTTAAATCCCGGCACCGAATTATAAAAATACATAGCGGTGAAGTCCGGAGAAATATTTCCCTGTAAAAAAGTAGGTACATAGGTCAGCAATGCTGTATGTGTATTGTTGGATGTCGTATTGCCGCTCAGTACATCCCGTTCATCGTACTTACTATAATTATAATTGAAACTAAGCAGGTGGATCACTTTATCATTTCCCCAGGTTACCGATGGATTGATGCCAAGATCGTTACTCACATTCCTTATCCCATAAGGATTGATACCGCCGGGAGCCTGGAATCCAAAATTGTTGAAACTTATATTCAGGCTCCAGTGATCATTGAATTGTGTGAACCAGTTAAGATTGCCGATAAATTGTTTTGCACGAAGCGTTGTACTGCTCACATTATTCACCCGCTGACCGATACTTGCCACTACATTCATTTTATAACTCCCGTTCTTATCTTTTATAGCATTGAACCTTGTGTTGAGTGTATAATCAAACCTGTCGGGCAGCATGAATGGATAACCCGGCGTTTGAAATCCTGCGCCGATATATTTTAATTTTGCGCCAATATCAAAGTTTTGCGATCTTCTTCCTGCGCCAAAATCACCCGCAAGATCTTTTACCGTAGAAGTATGTCCTTTGATAAAAGGTTTGAAAGAAGGTTTGCTCGTGTCTTCCGGTAATAATAAATTCTTGGTGTATAATGATTGTGCGCCTTCTGCATTTATATACCATCCGCCTTTTATAAACGCTTTGCCCGCCACACTCATTGTAAATCCTTCCTGCGGATCTATACCCGGCGGCGGAGTAACAACAGATGTTGTATCGTCTTTTGCTTTTACAAAATTAAAAGACACTTCATATTTATCTTCTCTCATTTTACCCAATGAAAGCATCCAGTTTTTCCGTTGATAGGCGCCATTCGTAGCCGGCGGCCCGTTAAAGAAATTTATTCCCTGCTGTGATAAGCCTGTAAAGAATTTGATCATATACGTTCCGGGCCGCAGGTCAACGCCGGCGCCGAATACACCAATATCGCCCGTGCTCAGCGCAGAATAATTCAAATACTGTGTTCCTAATTGCAATTCGGCCCATTTATATTTTGGGTTCAATCCAAAACTATTCATCGGGTTGGTGATGAACTGTCCAAAACTTTGTTTGGTTATTCCGCTGTAAGGCCCGGCATAGTTGGTTGGCTTCACCGCAAAGTTGAAATTGAAAGGCAGGGAAAAATTTTTTCCAAGTTTCATATTGGGTGAAAAATTAAACCTTACCTGGTTCCAGGGTTTGCGTGGCATAAAGCCGGTCCAGCCTGTTGGCTTGCGATGGAGCCCGTAATATTCATAATTCACTCCCATCGTTCCGCTGATGCTAAATTTCTTTTTTGAAGAGTCTTCCTGTGCACCGGCGACATTAAAGCAGCCTATGAACAGCAGGATAATAATTGGTGGTTTTATTAGCTTTCTCATCTGTCAGCTTTATTTTATTTTAATCAGATGAAAAGAGTCCCGGTTTAAATCGGGCTCTTTTCATACGTTAGAATGGCTTCTTACTTTTTATTACAAATTCAAAACAAACTACTACTTCACACTCCTGGCATAGATCATCACGGAAAGTAAACTTCACACAGATCTTTCCTTTGAACTCGCAACAATCAATAGCTGGCGGTGGCGGTAACAGGAAGTTCATTCCTATCGGTGAACCGTTATTAATAATAAATGTATTCCCATTATTCCAGACTACCTCTCTTGGGTTTTGATATACTCCCGCTCCTGTCGGGTTGAATGGATGTACCGTCGAATTATACATAGTGATCTTTGGCGGTACGGCAGGCGTTCCAAGATTGCCGGCCGATTGCACACTCGCCCATGAATAAGGGAGGTTCACACATTTCATACACTCTTTATTATAATTATCCGTGATCGTATAACTCAGTACATCGGCTCTTACTTCTGTCAATGGTATCCCGGCCAAACCGCTGATCGTAAAGTTCCCGGTAAGTACGGTAGCATTCAGTTGTTGATTATAAGTAGAAGTAACCTGGGTCGTATCTACTTTGATCTTATACGGACAACATTCCGGCGGTGGACATTCCGTTACAAACCTGATAGTACAACTGTCGCATTTTGTAGTTCCGCACCAACCATATATTGTAACGCTATATGTTCCACTCGGGTTAGCGGCAAATGTCAGCGGCAGATTACCATTGGTGGTTCCCGATGGACCCGTAAATGTATAGGTAACAGTTCCGGGACAGTTTGCGTCTGTACATATATAATTAGCGTTGACGGTAATTACATCGTTACATTTTACAACCAATGCCGGTTCTGTTGGTTTCATACACTTGATCGGTTTACCTGCACCATTGATCGAGTATATTTTTTCTCCCCATTTGCTTCCTTTGCAATCGCATTCACAACTTACGGTAAGCCTGATGACACAGCTATCGCAAATCTTGTCTCCGCACCAACCATACAATGTAAGAATATAGGTTCCGTTCTGTGTCGGCGTGTAAGAGAATCCAACTGTTCCTGTAACAGGCAATCCGGTCGGAGGTTGTAACGAGTACGTAACTTTTGGCGGACAATTAAGTGAGTCTTTGCATTTATAAGAAGCATTGATGGTAAACGGTTGATTGCAGGGCCATGTATAACTATTATTACATTTTAAAGATTGTACGCCTCCATTAACTGATTCAGCAGACTTTGGTTTCGGCGGTCCGTTTCCTGCAAGGTTCCCTATCGGGCCAGGAAGAATCCCTTTTTCGTCGACCACTCCCTTCGTTATTATAATATCACCCCATTTACTTTCTTTACAATTACAAGGGTCACATTTAACCGTAAGATCGATCACACAACTGTCGCAGATCTTATTTCCGCACCAGCCATACAGTGTAAGTATATAAACTCCATTCTGTGTGAATGTATGGCTGAATGCAACAGTACCCGTTTGCGGCATTCCGCTTGGCGGTTGTAATGAATAGGTAACTTTCGGCGGGCAAAGCGAATCTTTACAGATATACGATGCATTGAAAGTATATGCCTGGTTACATTTCAGGTTATAATTATTTTTACACTTTAATTTCAAAGGATTGCCGCCAACATTTGCAATATTGGCTTTTACACCCGCTCCTTTTCCATTATCAGGAAGCGATCCTTCATTCATTATTATATCTCCCCAATGACTTTCTTTACAATCGCAGGTATCGCATGGCGGAACGATGATGGAATAAGTAAGACTGGTATCCTTACAATTTGTGATTGGATCTGTAATGATGATATGATAGGTTCCTGTTTGTGCCGGCGAAAATGTTGGCCCCGTTCCTGCCGGGCCTCCATTAAAAAACCATTGAATATTATAATTGGAAAAGAAAGCTCCCACCAGCGGTTTAGGTGCATAGATGGTAAACCCTCCTGTACTATCACGGCAAAGACAGGAAATACTATCGCATAAATGCGGGAACAGATCGGTTGGTGGTCTTCTTTTTATTGTGATGCTTGAACTGCTGCTGCAACCGGTTACGGGATTAGTATAAGTGGCCGTATAAATTCCGGCGGAAACAACTGTTGTGCCCGGAGTTGTTGCCCCGTTATTCCAGGTTATATTAGTTCCATAGAAAGTTTCTGTCAATGTGATAGGAGCTCCTTCGCATAAACCCGGTGGCGGCGCAATGACAGGTGGTGATGGTACCGGGTTAACTGTTATAACTAATGAGCAGGTATCGGAACAACCATATTCATTTGTCAAAACAAGATTGATAGTTGTTGTGGATGAAATGGTCGGCGAGTTGATCGTCATCCCGGATCCGAAATTATTGGTGTAATTGAAATTCCACCATTGGGATGTATAACCCGGTAATTGATTCGGGCTGCTTAATGTTACAGCGCCCGGTCCGCACAATTTAGATGAAGGCGCTACTGCAATAATTGCTTTTGGCTTTGTAACCGCTGTTACTGCTACTTTATTACTGGTGCATTTACAAAAACCTGGCGCAGGCCCCGTGATCACCACATGATAAAAACCAACAACAGTAGTTGAATAGGTCATGCCGGTATTGGCTCCGGGTGCTGCCGTCCAAACTCCAGGAGAAGATTCTATCTGCCATAAATATGTAGCACCAGCAACATTCGGTGCCGTTAATGTAGCCGAACCGCCGGGACAAATATATCCGGGTAATATAGGACAAGGCCCGATGCCCGGTTCTACTGTAATGTTCTTTGTTTTTGTACAGGTATTACCCAATGCATCGACAACAGTTAATGTAACAGTAAAAGCTCCCGGTGTATTATATATATGTGTGCTCGATGGAGTATAAGCTGTAAATCCATCGCCAAAAGCCCATGTATAACTAACAATAGAAAAAGATGGTGTGCCTAAAATACCGAACGTTGTTTGCACACCCGTACAAACCGGTTGTGGATTGACATTGATCGCAAGCGGAGCCCAATTCACTGTTTGCGTATCGGCGCTTGAACATGATAATGGTATTGGTAATGACAGGTCGGAATAATTAACCGTCAGAATAATATTATAAGTGTTCGGCGTCGGTGAAGTATAGCAATGCGGAGGCGCTGTTGGCGAAGTGGTTGTCACAAGCGGACTTCCATCCCCAAAATCCCATACGTAATTAACCGTTGCGGCTCCGCTGGTAGGTGCAATAGCTGTCAGGTTCGTGATCGACAAACAACCATTACAACCCAATTTATAAGTGAACGCTGCAAGTAATGGTATCCTTACTGTTTCCGCATCACAATTACCTGTACAACTGGTGGGGTTAGGCGTTGGCGGACCAACACAGAATGTTACACAATAATCTCCCGGTATAGTTGACGGCGGATAAGTATAAGTGATCGGCACACCTGATGCACCTCCCATTGATACTCCGTTTCCGAAATTCCATGTAATGACTGCTCCTGTTGGATTAGGTGTAGTGCCGGTAAATGTAAATGTGTTGCAACTGTTGCGAACCACACTTGTTATGTTTGGATGATTCACATCGGGGCAACAAACTTTTTTCACTGTGTAATTCAGGTATCTTGTACAACTGCCATAGGTTACTACCACACTATAATTGCCATGCGTTGGCGTTGTATAGGTTGGAGTAGTAGCTCCTGATATAGCTGTTCCGGGAAAAAATCCGTTATACCATTGGAACGTGAAAGGACCCACACCTGGTTTTACAACTATTACTCCCAATATCTCATTGGTCGAAGTACCCTTACAGAAACCCACACCACAGGTAGTTGGTATGATAACGAATGGATCTACTACTTCGTAAGTGGCCTGCGCAACGCAACCGCCTCCGCCTGTTGGTGGAGGATTTGTAGCAGTAACAGTATAATTACCCGGAGTAATGATCCCGCTGATAGAAGAAGTTATTTGCCCGCCGGGACTCCACAAATAAGCAGATCCTCCCGGTGCACCATTGGCAGTAAGGGTCACACCACCATTACAAATATCAGTTCCTGTTTTTGTAATGCTGATAGAAAACTTAGGATAGATCATAATACCCGATAGTGTTTTATCGCCACAACCGGTAGAAGCCCGGAGTGTAACAGGACCCCACGGTCCTCCTGTTGGCTGACCATGCCAGAGTATAGTTATTGAGTTTGATCCTTGTCCTGCTATGATCGTTCCCAAACTTGTGAAAAGAGGATCGATCGACCAGGTGATCGTTTCTCCTGGTGGAAGTGTGCCTCCTGTTATTGTATAATATCCATTTCCATCCACACATACATTCATTGTTCCGGTGATATTTCCCAGTGTAGCCTGGTACACCTTTTTTATAACCGGATTAGAAGGACAAGATGGAAAACCATTCGCCTGCAACACCACTGAAATTGTTCCGGTCAACCCGGTCCATTGAATTATTACACTGTTGCCGATAGCAGTAGGAAGACAAGTCGGTTGAAAACATCCTGTTCCTCCTGTTATTGACCATGCATAATGATATCCCGGTGGTGCCGGCGTACTCATTGAATACGTATGTTGTGAGCCCACGCATACCGAATCGGGGCCATTAATAATTCCCGGGGGCATTGTAGCCAATACAGTAATTTTTACTTGCTGCGGATTAGCAACGCCGCTATTGCAATATGTATTCGCCGTTTCTATAACCTGTACAGTATATACTCCGGGGTTAGGGAATATCGGGTTGAATGATGGTCCTGTAAATGTTGGCGGTGTTGTTCCCATAAGCGGCGGCAAAATGGTCCAGCTAAATGTTCCCGGTCCCGGAGTGGTAAAGAGGCTTGCTCCCGGAGCCCCGGTACAAATTGTTTGATCCATCATTGCCTTCCATTTACCCGAAGGAGTGATGCTGAGTGTTCCCGTACTGCTGCAACAAATATGTTTGTTCTCCAAATTGACCGTTAACGTATAAGTGCCGGGAGGCGCAAGCTGCCAGTTGATCCAAACCGTATTATTATCAGGATAAGTATTGATCAGGTTGTTATAAAAATTATTATTGGAAGTATTGTATAATGTCCAGGTATAAAATGTGCCGGGCAATACAGGTAATGTATAGGATGTTGTGGAAGTATTGCATGGACTTGTATTACCAACAATAACAGGATTGGTTGGAATGATCGGTATCGGTACAGATGCAGTACAACCTCCGGGACATGTTGCCTGTATCTGCCCCTGCGGATTTCCATTGCCCCAAACTATCGTAATGGTAGTTGGTGTTGATGCGATCGCTGTTCCCCCGATAACGGTTCCCCATGTTACACCCGCACAACCTACTACATGATATTTCACTGTATCACCAGGGCAAACTGTGCTGATACATTCGATCTGCAATGTTCCGGGCTTGATCGTTACTTGTTTAGTGATCGTATCGGCACAACATGTTTTGATCGATGGCGGTTCGTTTGGATTTGGAGGAGTGCTGCCACCTACTGTAACAAAACTGTAAGTGATCAATGTAACAGTATAAGTTCCCGGCGCATTGTATTGATGTGTAACAGGAGTATTTCCTGAAACGCTTGCATAGTTATTATTTCCTGATGGTATATCTCCAAAATTCCAGGAAGACATAAAACTTCCGGAGAACGTAGTGGAACCGGTGAATGTGATCCACGAGCCGGCGCAAACATTATTCGGGCTAAATGTAAAGTTGGCGTTGGGCTTTTCCTTTACATTTATTTTAAAACAATAAGTAAACACATTGCCCGATGGATCCGTTGCTGTAAGCGTTAATGTGTACACACCGATCTGCGGCCATACAATATTTACACCCGGGCTTGTATTATTTGGATTGATGGTAACTGCTGTTGGGCCCGTCACTCCCCAGTTAAAGGTCCATCCCGGTAATGTTATAGAAGAAGTGTATGTGTAAGGTTGATTAACACAAACAGAAATTTCTTTACAACCTTTTTGTTGTCCACCGGCGCCCCCGATCGGGTCGTGTGAATCTCTTTCAAAACAATCCGGTGCAGTATATAATATTTCAACCTGGTTACAGGATTGAGCGGACAATTTATCCGTCGCAGAAAATAATGCTGCAACGAAAAGCAAGATCGCCAAGAAGTAGGTATTCTTTTTCATTGCAGTTTATTTTGGAGGATTATGATTAGGGTTGTCTGTTCCTGTACCGCCACCGCTGGGAGTACAGCCGGTCTTTTTCTTTTCGTAGCAGATCACTTTGCTGCAGACCGTACAGTCTTTGAAAGTAATTTTGTACCGTATGCACCATCGGAACGTTGTACCGCAACAAGGTGTGTTAGGCGTAGTAATATTAATGCTGAGACTTGTTTGCGGAGCAGTCCATTGCTGGCTATTGCTTCCGTTGGAAAAATGCCCGTACTGTCCCGCATCTTTATCACAAGGAATGCACTGATCATTCTCCGGTATCATTTCAAAATACACCAGTTCTGCTTCTATCGTCTTGATCGGTTTGGACGGCGGGGTGGTAGTAACAGTTATTGTTTGATTAAATGAAATACTGTTCGCTGTTGTGGTGATCTGGCCCGGAGTGGGTGTTTTCAATATAAAGTTTTTTTCATCGCATGCATCGCAGCGGCAATGCAGCGTATCGGCTTCCACTTCTGTTTCAGTGATAGCATTGTCGGCCGGATCTTCTGCAGCCACCCATATGCGGATGATCTTTGCTGTATCGATACAATTGATCTGCCCGGTGAATATTTGCGTTCCATTACCCGGAATAGTAACAAATAATGTTGGTGTTAACGGCGATGGAATGATGCTCGCTGTTACTCCATTTATCTTATCGATTTTTATTTGTGTGATCTTAACAGGAGTGGCGAGATTATTTTTTATTTTAAGATAGATATTCTGTTTGCCGTCTTTGCAGCAACTCACATCCAAACTGTCGATCTGAATATCGATATCATTATTCGCAATTTTAAATACAGTAGGTTCGCTGCTGCAGGTACTGCGTCCCGATGCATCGATCATTTCAATGTTCCATATAAAATCGCAGAGATAAGGCGGCTTGCAAGGGCCGGTATATATACCGTTTACCGTTACTTCATTCAGATCTCTCACTTCTTTTGTTACAATTGGTGAATTAGATCTCATCGCCTGTGTTCCATTTTGTCCCTGCATTAGTTGCCATACTTTTATACGATAGGTTGGCGCTTCACCGGGTGTTGCTGTTTTTGTCCATTTGAATGTGATCGCATCCTTTGCTTCCCGGATAGTAAGTTTCTTTTTATCTTCCGGGTATACATTCGCCGGGCAAGTATTTGTTTCTTCTGTTACACTAAATGTTGTCGGCTCGCCGGTACAAGTAATGCGGCCCGATGCATCCATCACTTCAACTGCCCAGATAAAATCACAGAGATAAGGTGGTTTACAAGGGCCGGTATATATACCGCTTACGCTTACTTCATTTACATTCCTGACTTCTTTTGTTACAATTGGCGGATTGGATCTCATCGCCTGTGTTCCATTTTGCCCCTGCATCAGTTGCCATACTTTTATACGATAGGTTGGCGCTTCACCGGGTGTTGCTGTTTTTGTCCACTTAAATGTGATCGCTTGTTTCGCTTCCGCAGAACTGATCTTCTTTTTGTCTTCGGGCAATGTATTAGCCGGACATTTACCCGCTTCTTCTGTTACCTTAAATACAGTCGGCTCACTTATTCCGCCGGGTGTGCCATCTCTTGTTACAGCCTGTACATTCCAGATAAAGTCGCACAGGTATGGTGGCTTACAAGGACCGGTATAAATACCACTGACTGTAACCTGGTTCAGATCCGTTACTTCTTTTGTTACTATTGGCTGGTTCGAGGTGGTGGCCTGTGTGCCGTTTTGCCCCTGCATCAGTTGCCATACTCTTAAAATATAAGTAACCGGTTCTTTTGGTTTGGGAACAAGAGTTGTCCAGCGAAACGTTACAGATTGTTTTACTTCATCGGGCTTAAATTCTTTTTTGTCTTCCGGAAATACATTATCAGGTCCTTTCCTTTTTTCTTCCGTTGCACTAAATGTATATGGCTCACTTGTTCCATTATTATTGCCCATTGGTTTACCCGCACGGTTCAATGCCTGTACGTTCCAGATAAAATCGCAGAGATAAGGTGGTTTACAAGGGCCCGTCAATATACTATTGACTGTTGTTTGTGTAAGGTTGTCAACATCTTTTTGGATCAATGGAGTATTTGTTCTCAATGCCTGCGTTGCTGTTTGTCCCTGCATCAATTGCCATACTCTTAAACGATAAGTAACGGGCTCTTTTGGTTTGGGAACAAGCGGCGTCCACCGAAAAGTAACAGGCCCTTCGAGTTGGGTCGACGAAAATTTCTTTTCATTCTCAGGCGTGATCAATGTCGGCGGTGCATATTCAACATTCGTTGCTTCCACTCTGAAATCTTTACACACTTCACGACTTACAGCGATCTTATCCAAATTGTAGAATTGTGCGCAAAGCGTATAAGTTCCTTCTTTCAGTTCATGACAATTGCCAAGCATGCCAACGAGATCGGCAGTATTGAATGTTCTTACATCAAAAGGATCGATCGGCCTTGCGGTTCCTACTGTTGTGCCGCAGATCATAGCGCTGCCGCTTCGTATTTGTAAAACCAATACGGTTTCTTTTACCCGGGCGCCGGGAACTTTTTGCGCTACCAGTATCAGTGCGGCCGGGGTAGATATCCAGCTATCAATTGTTGCCCGGTAAAATATTCTTTACCGTGAAATTGGGAATATTGATCTGGTTGAGTTGTCCTGCCTGGCTATTTGCCAAAAAAGAAAATGGTAAACAGAGCAGTAAGAGTTTTAGTTTCCTCATAAAGAAATTTTAGTAGAACATAAAAAATCAAATCATTTTATCTCAATTACATTCCTGCCATCCGCAACCGGGTGGATGAAGAGGATTATGACAATAAACTGTACGGCATTTTTTCTTCGGTGTATTTTCTTCGCCGGATATTGAATTGCTTCCGGCCACCACTACTTTTGGTACGGGAGATCCTTCTTTTGTTCGCAGTATTATTTCAATGATATTTCCTGCGGCATCATACACTATTTTTTCAATAGGGAGGTTCATAGCATGAGGCTTCATGTATTCCGGAAAACTATGAGGAGGCCCATCAACCGTAGCGTCTTTTAAAGCGGCGCCCAGTTTTACATCCACGCCATGAACGGGATCACCCTGTGCTGCATTTCTTAAACCAAGTTTTACATCGACTCCATGAACAGGATCGCCTTTTATATTTTTTGCAACGGCGCCCAACTTAACATCAACACCATGAGCGGGATCGCCATTAGCATCGGTGGCATTAACGGTAACTACCAGGTCGACGCTTTGTATCTGATCGAGATCTGCTTGCTTTCCTTCAAATCCTAATTTTACATCAACGCCATGAACCGGATCTCCCTGGCTTCTTGCTATTGCTCCAAGTTTAACATCAACACCATGAACAGGATCTCCCTGTGCATTTAAATTTTTTGTAACGGTTCCTGACTTAACATCAACTCCGGGTATAGAACTCCCATTACTGTTTTTAGCTGTTATGGCTCCTAATTTAACATCGACACCATGCACGGGATCGCCTTGTGAATTCCTGGCAATGATCCCGAGTTTTATATCAACGCCAAGGATTGGATCACATTTGCTTTTTGTTTCGAATCCTAATTTGACATCGACACCATGAACGGGGTCGCCCTGGTTCTTTGCATTCAACTTTTTTTCATTGGCCTTGAATGTAAAAACACCGCTTCTTCCGTAATTCTTTCCCGATCCTTTATCATTACTGTTCAAGGCTTCTACCGACCAGATAAAATCGCAGAGATAAGGAGGCTTGCAAGGCCCGATCGGCATAGCCACAGAAGCTTGTGTGATATTCGATACTTCTTTTGTAACAATAGGTTGATTGGAACTCATGGCTTGTGTTGCGTTTTGTCCCTGCATCAATTGCCAAACTCTTAACCGGTAAGTCACGGGTGTCTGTGGCCTTGGTACTACCGGCGCCCAGCGGAATAATATAGGTTGTGATATCTCGTTTGCTTCAAAGATTTTTCCATCTGCGGGACTAATGAGATTGATCTGTCCGCTACTATTAGGATTACCCGTTGTTGTTGGTACTGTCTCTGTTTTTCCCGGGTTATTTTCCTTTGTCCGTTGTGAAATAGCTGTAACGGATATAACAAGGAAGAGGATGGCGAGTATTTGTTTCATTAGCAGAAGATTGATGGTGGCTTATAAAAAAGATTGCCAATGTAAAAATGTGAAGAAGATTGGTGGTTTTTTGCCGGATTGTATAGATGCGGGCCGTGGTTGTATATGTGTGAATGGGCCGCCAGTTCCAGATTTACTTGATGCCTGGCTTTTTTCACCACACAGGATCATAGAAACATAGGAAATACGCACATAGAGGGATGCCTATGTGGTAAAACATCTCCTTGTTACGCCAGCAACTTTCTTTTACTTTTGAATTCGATATGAGAAACAGGATCATTATATTCTTCCTTCTCCTTTTTTCTTTTCAGCAATGCAAACCGCCTGGTGTCGAGATCACCTATAAGATCGACCCGGATATCATTCTTATAAATCTTGAAGAAGGCGACCGTGCTTTTATTGGAAAACTGCTTCTTAAAATTGACAGCCTCAAACCTAAAGTGATAGGGATCGATGCTTTTTTTAAAGATAAAAAAGAAGCTGCCGAAGATTCTGTGCTTGCCAATGCTTTGCGGAAAGTTGATAACGACATTTTGATCTATATGGTTGACCAGAATGACAACCCCCTTCATTCTATCCCCGGGTTCAGCTCTTTGGTCAGCGATGAAGGTTTTCTTGAATTTGAAAATGCCGGGGGCCTTATAATGATGATGACGCCTATGCCTGTGATCAACGACAGAACGCATCGATCCTTTGCATTAAAAATTGCGAAGCGCTGGGATCCCAAATTTACAATGACAGTAAAAGAAAATGAAAGGTATTTTATTCTTTATACCCGGACATTGAACCAGTACATTCATATCAATGGTTCTGACCTGCTTGAAAAAAACATCAGCGAATTCGATCTGTCAAATAAAATTATTTTGCTGGGTTATATCGGTCCGGGCAATGAAAACAAATTTTTTACGCCGCTCCGGTTTGCAGGCAAGGAATATAAAGAAGGAGATCCGGATACTTACGGGCTCGTCATAATTGCCAATGAAATAAGAACTCTATTGGGAGAAAGGAAATAATAATAATTCAGATCACCCCTTTCTTCTTATCCATTTTTCAAACCTTGCTAAAAAATCTTCTTTGCGTCTCGATGCAACAGGGATTTCCTTACCATTCTCTAATAACACTTCGCCGCCGCTGCCTTTGATATATTCTTTGATATAACCAAGGTTGATGATATACTTGTCGTGGATCCGGGTAAAATTATTTTCCGGCAACAACTTTTCATATTCGCCAAGTTGTCTCGATACAACGATCTTCTTATCATCGTTCATGTAAAAATGAGTGTAGTTGCCGCTGCTTTCGCAAAACATGATGTCGGCGATCTTGACAAACAGCAACCCATTGCTGGTCGAGAGAGGAATTTTATCCGGCGCAGTTTGCCGGGAACTGTGTTCGAGTAAAGAGAAGAGATTTTTATTGACGCTTTTTTCTTCAATTCTTTTGGCGGCTACATTTACCGCCGCGATCAATTTTTCCGTATTGATAGGCTTGGTGATATAACCTGTAGCATGATGCTCGAATGCTTCGATCGCATAATGGCTGTATGCAGTAACAAAGATCACTTCGAAGGGAACGGGTTCGAGCTTTTTCAAAAGATCGAAACCATTCAGGTGCGGCATTTCTACATCGAGAAATAACAATTGCGGTTGTTTTTCTTCGAGCAATGAAACTGCTTTTTTTGCATCGCTTTCCGTTGCCATTACTTGTGCCTGCGGACAATGAACGGCCAGCATTTTTTGTAACAGCTGAATATTCTTCGGCTCGTCATCAATGATTATGGTGGAAATCGATTTCATTTAAATACAAATTACACGAATGAACCAGATAAAAACTAAAAGATAATAGATAAAAGTGGGTGTCTCCTGATTATGGAGTTCTAACTTTTATCTTTTAGTTTTTATCTTTTATCTATTATGGTTTCAATTCAAACGGTATGCTGACAATAATTGTCGTTCCGCTTGCATTTCCTTTCTCATCTTTCTTGTCGATCACCTGCTGCCGGATATCATACAACTCGGCTCTTCTCTTGCTCAACTGCATACCGCGGCTCTGGTATTCGATATGCATTTTACTTTTCAACTCCGCTGCTTTTTCTCTTCCAATACCGTTATCATCTATGGCGCAAACCAAATGATCGTTTTCTCTATGAGCAAGTATTGTGATCATTCCTTTTTTATTTTCCAGGTAACGGATGCCATGCCGTATCGCATTCTCCACATAGGGTTGCAGCAACATTGCCGGCACATAGGTTTGTAAGATATCGATATCCGGTTCCGCTTTGATCGTATAATCGAATTTATCACCGAACCTGAGTTTTTCCAATTGTAAATATGTATCCAGGTATCTTATCTCTTCTTCCAGTGATATGATCGCGGCATCGGCATTATCCATCGTGCTGCGAAGCAGTTCGGAAAATTTATCCAGGTATTTATCCGCCTGCTCATAATTCTTATCATAGATAAACCCTTTGATAGAATTCAAACAATTAAAAACAAAATGCGGGTTGATCTGTGCTTTCAGCGCCTGCATTTCCAGTTCGGCAATTTTCTTTTCCGTCAATACTTTGGCCACGGCTGCTTTTTGCCGTTGTTTATTTCTTTTTTGTATAAAATAAATAATGGCGCCAAAAGAAACAAGGACGACAATTGTCCAGAATAACGGGTTCTTCCAAAAAGGTGTTTTGATCTTTATGTTCACCGCTGCCTGTTGCGCCGATGCGGTTCCATCTCTTTTAATAGCTCTTACTTTGATCGTATAATTTCCCGGCGATAATTTTTTCAATTCGATCTTATCGGTTTGCTTCCAGTCGCTGTTGTTTACACTATATTGAAACAATGGCACAAAACCGGTGAGATCTACACCGGAGAAATCGATCGTAATATCATTCTTGCTGAATGGAACAGCATAGCTTTCTTTCAATTCTTCATCCTGGCCATTGATACTGATGCGGGTGATGAAAGTGGCAATATCCGCAACAGGCAATGAAAGATTCGCGGGCAAATAACTGATCCCGCCGCTTGTTGCTGTATAGATCGTGTCGTTATTGAATGTTATATCATTTACCTGTTCGCCGATCAAACCATCGGCTGTACCAAAATAAGTATTGCTGTACGCAAATTTATCATTGACGAATCCATAATGAATTCTATTCAATCCTTTATTGGTACCAAGCCATAGTTCGCCGGTCTTATTGCAAAAAAGAGATTTGCAGATATTACCGGGAATATCGCTGCCCAATGAAAGTGCAGCAATGAGTTTATCGTCTTTCACTGCTAATAAAGAATCCGATCCCAGGCCGACCCAAATAATATTATCGGGCGAACAGGCCATTGTGTTGACACGGTAGCCAAATGTTTTTTGTTTTGAACTAAAAGCAAACAAAGAGTCTTTATCCCAGCGATAAAAGCCATCATTGGATCCGATATAAATTTTTCCTTCGTTGTTTGAAACAAGTGAAATAATTCTTTTGGCAATACTGTCGGTGAAGGTTTCCGTCCGCAGGTTATATTTAAATGCCTGCGAATGCGTGCCCATGCCCATTATACTATCGTTAAGCATCACCGCGGTTTTGGTAGAGCGGTTCATCGCTCCAAAAAACCTTTCTTTGATGTTTTGTCTTTCGTCCAAAAAAAACGAACCTGTTTGAGTAGCCACATACATCCCTTTCGATGTACTCACGATCTTTCTTACCCATGCATCGATATTCCGTTCATCTGTTAATGGAATGCGCCGGATATTGTATAATCCATCATACACATATATTTCTCCGTTATTAGTACCGGCAAGAATGTTCTTTGTTTTAAGAAGCGCATTGAAATTTTGTTGTATCTCCGGCACGCCGGTAAAAGAAGATATCCTTTTTTGCTGGATCTTTATTAACCCATTTTCCATGGTAGAAAGCCAGGTGTTGCCTTCTTTGTCCTGCAATACATTTCTTACCTGTACCTGGTTATAAATATTTTCTTTTATTTCCAGCGTAGACGTATCGACCAGGTAGGTATTGGCGCTGATCGAAGTGATCGCAAAGCCTTTACTGGTATTGCAAAATATTCTCAGTTCAAAGGGGTATAATTTTTCAGGGCCGCTATGGATCCCGCCGTTCTTATCTATCGTATAAGTAAGAATACTTTTATCCTGGACCAGGTATATCTTATGATTGATATATTCGGTAGCGATCAGTCTTTTGCGGAGCGGGATGCTTCTTGTTATTTTTCCATTACTGAAATAACGGATCGTATCTTCTCCAAATAAAATGAACTGGCCGGGTTCATACTCTACTATTTTTTGTATCGGAACCGACCTGAGCGGTAAAAAATCTTTGAATACCGTTGTCTTTCCGTTCTTATAGATGAATAATTGGCGGAGATTATTACTGAAAGCGAGGCCGCCGTATTGCAGGATATGTACTTTATGTGTATTGGCAAGATCGATCTTGTTCAATTCCGGGTCGGTTGTTTCATTTTCAAACCGGTCCTTCTTCGCATTATAATAACAGGGAGAGCGGCGAAAAGGAATGGACCAAATAGTGCCGCTGCTGTCAATGAAAAGATCAACCGTTTCATTATCGGTCAATCCTTTGGCGGTAGTATAGGTTTCAAATTTTCTTCCGTCGAAACGGGATAAACCATTTTCCGTTGCTATCCATAAAAAACCCCGCTGATCAATAACGCTCCGGTAAACCGAGTTGGACGATAATCCTTCCTTAGTGGTATAGGTTATCGTTTGAGTGGTTTGTGTTCTTGCCTGTTGGTGGAAAAGAATGGCAATAACAACAATACTATGCTTAAGCAGTCGTCTCATGCATACTAAAAATAGAAAAAGGGAAGCAGATTAGCGGCGGGATTGTTTATCTGCAAACATTTGATGTATATCCGTAAACTATTAATGTTGGAGGTTCGGGGTGGGAAGTTGGATGTTGGGTTTCCTTTGATCGGAAAGTTTGGAACAAGGACACTCTTGCCTAATAACATCCAACCTCGAACCTCCAACATCCAACTGTTATTCTTCCAGTCGATCGGTGCAGCTATATTGGGTCTTGAGGAAATCATCATAATAATCTGCTTTCTGAAAAAGATTCCGAAAAGCATCGACACCACTATCTTTTGTCAGGTCGAGATCATAAATGATGCAGCTCAGTACAATGTTTTGTTTAACGCAACTTAAAACAAGGCCTTCGGTGCGGTAATTCTCTTCGAGCAGGAATTGATACAGCGGTTTGATCTTAGCCGCTTCGGTCGGCATCTGGCAGAGATAAGCATCGCCGGCAATAAAATAATTCTCCGCATTATATGCGATCTTGATCTTGGCCGAACCTTCTTTTACACTCCAGTTATTCACTCCTTCTCTTGCCAGTCTTACATCTTTGCCCAATTCTTTTAAAACCTCTTCAATGGTTTTGGCGGCGCCCACAGCTTCCGCTTCTTTTTCAGGAACAACCGGAAGTTTTACTTCGGTACCGCAGCTTGGACAATATTTTGTTGAATCGATATTGTCGGCAGTTACCAAATAATCACAACTGAAACAGCGGGTGGATGCATGTCCTTTATTGGGTAAATATAATTGCAGGGCTTCCCGTAAATAATTTACCGGCAATGCAAATCCCAAATTATCGCCGCCGCGAATGATAAATGAATTGACGCCGATAACCTCGCCTTTCATATTTACCAATGGGCCGCCACTGTTACCGGGGTTGATCGCCGCATCGATCTGAATGAATTTTAATCCTTCGCGGATGCGGTCTACTTTAGAGATCACGCCTTGTGTAGCTGTATAATTCAATCCATAGGGATGTCCGATCGCCACTACCACATCACCGTCTTTCATTTGGTCGTACTGCCCCAGTTTTACTTCGGGCAATTCTATATTTTTCGGCGCTTCCAGGAAAGCAAGATCATGTTTGCGATCGGTATACCAAACTCTTGAAAGGGCTTTATCAAATGCTTTACCGGCGATCGTTACTTCCGCATTCTCCGCTACCACATGATCATTGGTAACGATCATATCATATTCTTTTACATAAAAACCGGTACCGGTGCCCGTCGATGTAGCGATCTGGATAATTGCTTTTTGGTATTGCTCTATTATTTGTTGCGGATCCATGTGGTTGTTTAACGTTTTTAGCTTAAAGTTTAAGGTTGTCGTTATATGGTAAGATTTTTCCGGACTGCAGTAACTCAACGATAAACCATAAACTTTTCTATTTGGAATCAGTATTTAATAATTCCATTTCGGTTGTAAATGAATAATTGAAATTTACAAGATTGTCAAATTTCAGGTTCTGCGTTTTAAGATCCAGCAAAGGATATTTGTCTTTCCAGCGGAGCCTGTATCTCCTTTATTTTCTCAATGATATCCGATGAAGAAAACTGGTTGTTCGCTGTATTGTAATAGGTAGCCTTATAGCCAAGCGCTGTAAAATAATCTGCATGGTTGATCATCATAAATAAATGGAACAACTCGGTGATCGCCCTCGGTAAACTGTACGAATACTGGCAATACGAAAGTCCATATTCGGAGATGTGATTAGCAAAAAGAGGATAGTTATTATCCCTGTACCAAAACATATTCTGGTTGGCGCCATGAATAGAATCCGCAATCGTCTTATACTGCTGCGGCGCTACGATGGCAAAGGTATATTTTGAACGGAACAGGTATTTAAAAAGTTCTTCTTTGGATAATGCCTGTATCTTTTTGAACTCTGTTATCATGTCACGGTTCTTTTCCGTAACAGGTCGTTCATCTTTTTTAAAATAGATGCCGGCAATTTTTTCCAGGTCATTCAATATTTTTCCTTCCGGCGTAATTAAATAATCGAGGCGATATACCAATGATAAAAGCATATACGCAATGCCCCCGGAAAATTTCTCTGCATCTACCGCTGCGGTGCTGTCAATGGTCTCTTTCAGCCATTTTTGCAGGAATTCATACTTCACGTCTTTCTCTTTATCAGGGATCGCAACAACATGTTCGCTGTCGGCTGTTTGCAGCATTGAGAAATCCTGCACCAACAGGTCGTCCTGCTTATCTGCCTTGGTCGCCACTTCTTTTAATCCATAATATAATTTGCTGGGACTGGCTGTTTCCACATCGCTGTCGAAACGCATACAAAGACGATCGGTATCGAGTGCAAAACGGCTGTAGAATAAACTGAAATTCATTTCCAGCAAGCGGCGCATCACCGGCACAGATGGTTGTGGCATGCGGGCCAGTGTTACTTCGGCTTTCAGCACTCCGTTACTGAAATTACCTCTTACGATCTTGGAGCCCTGGTAAAATTCAAAGCGGCCTTCGGGACCATTCCGTTCATATACTACATTCTGTACGGTATCATCCCGCAGGTAATCAAAAAAAGCATCCATGCTTTCGACATATTTTTTTTCTTTGAAAAGACTATCCGCATCTGTCCAGCGGTTTACTTTAGCCAATGGTTTATTATTATCTGAATAGCGGCCAAAAACAATATCGGGTCCCGTTGCCGGTTCATCTTTTTTCTTCCCCTTTCCAAAAAGTCTGTCAAACATGTTTGTTTTTTTGAGAAGAAGCAAGATAATAAAGAAAGACATCCCGCAGAAGCGGGACTTCACTTCGTTGCAAGGGACAAGGCATAAAGGAGGTCACTTTACTGGTAAATTTCCTTTCCCGTTTTGGGAAAATAAGGATGAGCCGGTAAGTAATCCACCGCCGCCTTCAATTTGCTGACTGTAAACCAAAAATCAGTAGTTTCGCCACAAACCAATTGACGATGAAGTTCATTGCCTCTTCTTCCTCTTTACTGAAACAACTGCAGCATATCGCCGGTGTTATTAATGCTAATACCGTGCTCCCGATCCTCGAGGATTTTTTATTTGAAGTTGAGAAAAACAAACTGACGGTTGTGGCCACCGACCTGGAAACGGTGATGAGGGTTCAGCTTGATATCGAAGCCAAAGACAGCGGAAAAGTTTGTATCCCGGCCAAGATCTTACTGGATACATTAAAGAATATTCCCGAGCAGCCGCTCACTTTTAATATTGATAAGAATTTCGGTATCGAGATCACCAGTGATAATGGTAAGTATAAAGTGATGGGAGAAAACCCGGACAATTTTCCGAAAGAACCGGTGGCTGATGATACCACTTCTTTTACTATGACCGCTTCTTCGCTGGTAACGGCGATCAATAAAACCCTTTTTGCTACCAGCAATGATGACCTGCGTCCTGCGATGACCGGTGTTTTCTTTGAACTGGATAAAAAAGGATTGCAATGTGTGGCTACCGATGCGCATCGTTTGGTTCGCTATAAAAGAACAGATGTAAAATGCCCGAAGAGTGATTCTTTTATTGCGCCAAGAAAACCGCTGAATCTTTTAAAAGTTGCCATTCCTTCCAATGAAGATGAGATAACTGTTAGCTACAACAGCAATCATTTGTTTGTAAAGCATGGCACTACACAAATGAGTTGCCGTTTGATCGATGCACGTTTTCCCGATTATAAAGTGGTGATACCTTCCGATAATCCATATCGCTTAACGGTCAACAAAAGTGATTTTCAAAGTGCTTTACGCCGGGTAAGCGTCTTTAGTAATAAAAGTACCAACCAGGTTGCGCTTAGTATCAGCGGCAGCGAATTACAATTGGCCGCACAGGATATTGATTTCAGTTTTGAAGGAAATGAAAGAATGAAATGCCAGTATAATGGCGAAGACCTGATGATCGCTTTCAATGCAAGATTCCTGATAGAAATGCTCAACGCTGCCGAAAGCGATGAAATAAATATTGAATTGTCGACACCCACCAAAGCCGGTATCATTAAACCAACCGAGCAGGATGAGAATGAAGAATTGCTGATGCTGGTGATGCCGTTGATGCTAAATCAATAAGGCATATTGGGAAAAGTGGGATTGGGAAATTTTGAAATTGCATCAAGATCGCTGTTCCCTGCATTTTCTTAACTCATATATTGTTGAGAAATATCAGCATCCCGGGAAAATTTTCCCATTTCCCAATCCAAAATTTCAAAATCAAACAGGTTGGGGACTTTTCTTAAAAGAAGACTTTCTTTTTCTCCTGATCAACCATTCTGCAAAAATTAAATTCGGAACCCAGCCCAGCCATGCAACGGTCCGGTAAACATCCATCGGTGGTAATTCAACATGATAGAATCCGGCGACATTGGTGATGCCATATTTCCATAATCTTAATGTCAATGCCGATAAAGTGAGGGCAAAACTGCGGATCATAAAATTGCGATGCGCTTTAAAATCCTTTTGTCTTGCTTTTACCAGGGCCATCACGGTAAAAATTATCCAGAGCAGGGCCAGCGTTACAAATGCAATTCGTGACGGAAGGCCGCCATTGGCATAAAAACCCATCAGCATTCCCGCCGGGCCCGTAATAAGAATGACATTCGTAACATAGATATAGCCCATCACACGGTGAAGCCCGGGATTATTTCGTTGTATCCATTTTGAAAATTGAGTGAACCCGGCCAATAATACCCACATACTTGCATATACATGAATAAAAAAGGCTATCCGCCAGTGATCAATGCTGATATATTGCTGTTTGATCCGTAAAAAACCAACATCGGTGTTGTAGGGGATATAATTAACCGTTATCCCGGCCATCAGCCAGGTAAAAAAAGCGAGCGTTAACAAAAGACCCGCATTCCAAATATTTGTGTGCCGTAAAATTTGTCTTATTTTTAAAATCAATATTCCCTTTCCCTTTACAAATTTAAATCATTCACCATGAGAAAATTTTTCTTCGCCATAATGGCCCTTTCATTGCTGATCGCCTGTAATAATCAAAAGTCTGAGAAAGAAGGCACTGATAAAGATGATACCGGCACCGCCCGCTCAGCCGATATACAAACTCCGCCTCCTGCCGTTAAAGCAGTGGAGGAAATCCTGGGCTCTTTTGTCGGCGCCTTTGGCAATAATAAGATCACTTTGCTCATCACCAAAGCTTTGGGCGATTCTATACTTGGCCGTTCAATTGTAGGCGGCAACGACAGGCCTTTTGCAGGAACTTTCAGCCTGGCAGAAGAGGGTATTTATGAAATACACGCTGCAGAGCCCGGCGATCATAAAGATGATGGTGTATTTAACTTTCGGATCTCTAAAAGCAATCTCAATGAAGTTAAAGGAAGCTGGAAACCCAACGATCCAAAAAAACCTGCGAAAGACTATACATTAGGACGTAAAAAATTTGAATACAAAATAGATGCCGGCGCTTACCCGGAAGCTTCGCAACGTTTGCTGAAACCAGAGGATGTAGAAACCTTACCGAAGAGTGAACTTGAATTCATGCGTAACGAGATCTTTGCCCGTCATGGTTTTTGTTTTAAAAAGAAAGAACTGAGATACGAATTTGAAATGCAGGATTGGTATGTTCCCAATACGGTTGACATCAAAGGCTTTTTAACCGATATAGAAAAGAAAAACATTGCCATGATCAAGCGTTATGAGAAATATGCTGAAGATTACGGCGACGAATACGGACGTTAAAAAATTATAAGCCCCAATGATCGTTGGGGCTTTTTCAATATCTGAATTTCTATTTATGGATTTTGTTCCGGTACGACGTTTTGATAATTATGTTTCAGCGCATATTGCTATGGGCCGCTTGCAGGAAGATGGCATCGAATGCTGGTTAAAGGATGAGAACACGGTAACCATCGACCCGATATTGACAAATGCGATCGGTGGTATTAAATTGATGGTTATTTCTTCCCAGGCAGAACAAGCCGCTACTATTTTACGCATTATCGAAAACGAAACAAAAGCTGCGCATCCCTGTCCAAAATGCAATTCGCTGAATGTTGAGTTCGTAAGTACTCCCCGCAAAGCTTCCAATTGGTTTAGCGTTATCCTGGGTTTCTTCCTGTTGGATTTTGCGCCCAAGGTCGATATGGTTTATCATTGTTTTGATTGCGGGAATGAATATCCTGCTGAGGAAAAGCAGGCGGATAGTTCATCCTGATTTTGCTTTTTCCTTCGTACCTTTTCAACTGATTATTTTTTATGTGGAAAGATATTATCGATCATTTTCAAACGCTTGAACAGCGTCCGCTGGAACGGATGGCCATCCTTGTCGGCGGGCTCTTACTTTTCTGGATACTCGAAGGCGCCGTTCCATTATTAGGATTGCGTTTCAGAAAAACAAGGTTGCGGCATGCCGGCGTTAATTTCGGATTGACCGTTATTCATCTTATCATCCATACTTTTTTAGCTATCCTTATTGTATTGCTCAGCGATTGGTGTGCTTCGCAACAATTCGGTTTGGTATATTGGTTAGGCGCCGGCACACTGGCAACTATTTTAATAACCATTTTCGTAGTTGATTTTTTCGGCGGCTGGCTGGTGCATATTACCGAACACAGGTGGAAATTATTATGGCGCTTCCATGTAGTTCATCATGCCGATACCAATGTGGATGTAACAACCGGGCTTCGTCATCATCCTGTTGAAAGTGTTCTTCGCGGCCTTTTCTTTTTCATGGGCATATTGGTTACCGGTGCGCCGATGTATGCCGTGATGATCTATCAAACGGTATTGGTTTTCTTTACTGCTTTTGAACATGCGAATATCAGTTTACCCAAATGGCTTGATACGGCCATGAGTTATATTTTTATTTCTCCCAATATGCACAAAGTGCATCATCACTGGAAACAACCTTATACCGATAGTAATTACGGCGCTATATTTTCTGTATGGGACCGCCTGCTGGGAACCTATAAATACCTCGAGCCAAAACAACTGCGGTACGGGATCGATAAAGATTATCCCGATGAAAAAGATGAGGACCTTTTATTGCTTTTGAAAAAGCCGTTCCAGAAACCGGATCCTTAAGTTTTACCACCTCCGAAGGAGTCCTTCGGGCAAATCATCGATATGAGAAAATTATTTTTGCTGGCATTCATTGTTTTTACAATTGATTGCATGGCACAACCCTTCGGTACTTTTTATGTAGCGGCTAAAAGCGGGTTAAGTATGCGGGAAAAACCTGAAGCCGCTTCCAAAGTGCTGGAAAAAATTCCTTACGGAACAAAAGTTACCACCCTTGATGAAGAAGGTGACTGGAAAGACATCGAAACGGAAGGAATGACAGGCTATTGGAAAAAAGTAAAATTCAATAATAAGACCGGTTATATCGTCGACAGTTATTTACTTCCCTGGGCGCCGCCCAGGTCGACTACCATTACAGAGATGAAACAATATTTTGCCCAGGTCTCTCTTGCGGCCGGCGCAAAAGCGGTGACCCGGCATGGCACCATGAATCAAATAACAGAAAGCGGCTGGGAGCTTACCAAACAGTTGTATAAAAATGGCGCCGAGTATCACCAGTTTTATGCATATGAATATAATTCTGATACTTATTTTTTACCCAACTTTTCTCTTCAGCAGGGATTTTTGCTTTGCAGGCTGATACCGGAATTCAAAGATGTATTTGGAGAAAAAGATGAATTTCCCTCTCAGCAGTAAAAAATTTACAAAAGACGGGCGGGAGTACGATATAAAAATTGTGCGGCCATTGGGCGATGACGATCCTACTGATACAAGTCCTTTTTCTATCGAGAGGATAGAGATAAGGTTTGAGGACGGCGCCTCTTACGAGTTTAAAATGTACATGCAGGAAAATCAACTGGTCATTTTTTTCAGCGGCGGCGTGTAGATGTGAAACGTGAATGGTGAATCGTCAATGAGATTTACCATAAAGATCCATTCACGATCGAAGATTGACGATTCACGAATTACTAATGAAGAAAATTGCAATGATCCCGGCACGCTATGCCGCTACAAGATTTCCCGCTAAGCTCATGCAGCCGCTCGGCGGCAAAACCGTTATTCGTCATACATATGATAATACGGTAGCAACAGGTTTGTTTGATGAAGTGATCGTTGTTACCGACAGCAAGATCATCTTTGATGAGATCGTTTCGAATGGCGGTAAAGCAAAAATGAGTGTGAAAGAACATGAAAGCGGCAGCGATCGTATCGCCGAAGCCGCTGCCGGTATGAATGCCGATATCATCGTGAACGTACAGGGCGACGAACCTTTTGTAAAAAAAGAACCGCTGGAAAAATTATTACAACAATTCACAGACCCTTCCGTACAAGTAGCTTCATTGATGCAGGTAATAACCGACCGCGACGATATCATGGATCCCAATTTTGTAAAAGTGACGGTTGATAAACAAATGAATTCTCTTTTCTTCAGCCGCAGTGTGATCCCTTACCCGAGAGACCGGGAATTTCCAACCCATTATTATGAACATATAGGTGTATATGCTTTTCGCAAACAGGCGTTGATGAATTTTACCAACTGGCCAATGACACCCTTAGAGGCCGCCGAAAAAATCGAATGTCTCCGTTATTTAGAAAACGGAATTCCTCTCCGCATGGTAGTGGTGGATTATATGGGAATAGAGATCGATACGCCGGAAGACCTTGAAAAAGCGGCAAAACTTCTATAAGCTATCAAGCTGAATAACCAGGAGATTCAATTTATGAACTATATCAGATAACGACTCCCTGTTTTCAGACGTTGGCGTTACGATGTATTGTTTTCTTAGTTCGATCTCTTTTTTTCTTGCCTCAACATATTCTCCCATAACAACGATCTTTTTCTTATAGTTTTCCGAAACATTATATTCTTTTAGTTCGTTCACCAGTTCGCCTGCTTTGTTCCATTCGGGAATTGATATCTCGTCCAATTGCTTTATAAGTTCATCCTCTGTCAGCAAGCTATCCTGCAAAGGCGCCACTGCCTTATTTTGTATCGTAATAAATGCATCATACTGTTCCAGGAACTTCGCCCCGTCTTTATATCCCATTCCACTGGTTATGGAAATGACCTGGTTTCTTTGCGCAGCGCTTACTTTATTTTGTTGCAGGTATAAATATCCTGCCGCCGTTGCGGCGATCAATATAACAAAAGCAAATACTGCTTTCTTTTTTTCCGCATTTTCTCCTTTCCATCCAAGGTAATAAACATAACCTATGATCAAACCACTGATCAATCCGCCGGCATGTGCAGCATTATCCACTCCCGACTTCATACCATAGATCAAATTATACGCAATGAAAACGGCAATACTTTTTAATAAAGTATCCCTTACCTGTTTCGGAATAAGTTTGGTGCTGAGCAGCGCCAAAAAAACACCATACATTCCAAAGATCGCTCCCGATGCCCCGGCACTGGCGACCGGTTCATCATGCCACCAAAGGCTGGCAAGACTTGCAAATACGCCGGTTGCAAGATAAGCTGCAATAAATCTTGCTTTGCCCAACATGGGTTCAAGATAGACGCCGACCATATACAATGCATACATATTGAACAAAAGATGGATGATGCCGATATGAACGAAGACACAGCTAAGTAAACGCCACCAATCGCCCGATAATGTAAGTGTCGAAAAATTACCGCCCCATTTTATTATATCGATCCCGGTTGGCGTGAGCAAAGCAACACCCGAAGCTACCATGACAACGAATACGAGTACATTTATTGCCATGATCCCGTAAGTGACATATAAGTTGCTTTTGGAAAGATTCATCACTTTATCAACTTCCTGGCTTTGTTTTACTTCTTCCTCAACAACTTTTATTGTTTCTTCCTGCAGTGATGAAATTTTTTCTTTCCAGCCATTCACCTGTTCTTCGGTTGCAGTTGTTTTTATTGAATCAAATGTTTTTAGGAATTCCGCTATGAATTTTTTATTTCTTCCCGGCAGGTCGGCGATTTCGCCATGAATATGTTTGCTGGTAACGGTAAGTTGTTCACCCGCCACTTCAACATTTATTTCATGATCGTATTTATTCCAGCTGCGGGGCGTATAAGCGATGACCTGCTTTTCTACTGCATACTTCAGGGTCCATTTCAATGATTCCAGTGCGCCGTAAGCAAGGGCGGTAAGCGTTCTTTCATCGTATCCTGTAATGGAGATAGTTTCTGTTTTTTGTGGCATGGTGGCTCGGTTGTAATTAAACTCAATTATATAAACAATTTTTCAGATTCGGGCCATGAAAGCATATTAAAATAAGGTGTAGTCAAAACATAAGCCGTCTACAATTTTTCCAATACTATATTTTTTCATCGCTCCGCAGGAGCAAAAGGTCGGTAGCGTGGATATAGGAAAGAACCCGCCGTGCCGTAGGTACGGAACGATGATCCTTGATGTTTTGCTCCTAAGGAGCAAATGAACTTTCCGATTATTGCTACTACTGGCATATAGCCCCTCCGGGGCATTTGAATCAAACTTATGCCTTGACTACATATACATCTAAAATAATTCTGCCCAAAGTAAATTGATCTGTGTTTACTCGTGTTCATCGGTGGCAAACTTCTTTCACAACAACTACCATTTCGTGTAATTTCGTGGCCAAACTTTCTCTATGGCATTCCGCAATTTCAAAATGGTCGGCTATGTTATTTATGGCCGTGGTTCATTCGGTCAATTGGACGAGATCATAGCTCCGCATCGTAAAGATGGTAAGCCGATGATCTTTTTAGTGGACCATTTTTTTAATGGAAAGCCGCTTGTTGACCGGGTTCCCGTTCGCGGAAATGATACCATCATTTTTGCCGATGTTACTTATGAACCCAAAACAACCTATGTTGATCAGCTGGCGCAACAATTAAAAGATGAGTTCGGATCGGTAAGCGGTGTGATCGGTATTGGCGGCGGCAGTACGATGGATCTTGCCAAAGCTGTTTCATTAATGATGAATAATCCCGGCTCGTCTGCCGATTACCAGGGATGGGATCTTGTAAAATTTCCCGGCGTTTATAAAGCAGGTATTCCAACGCTTAGCGGAACCGGTGCAGAAGTTTCAAGAACAACAGTGTTGACGGGCCCGACAAAAAAACTGGGAATGAATTCTGATTTTACACCGTTCGATCAAATTGTTCTCGATCCCGAATTAACAGCGAATGCCCCGGCCAATCAGCGTTTTTATACCGGCATGGATTGTTATATACATTGTATTGAAAGTTTGGAAGGAACTTATTTGAATGAATTCAGTAAAAGTTACGGGGCAAAAGCATTGGAACTTTGCCGTGATGTATTTGTAAAAAGCAACGAATGGAATAACGAATGCGATGATAAACTCATGATGGCTTCTTATGCCGGCGGAATGAGCATTGCTTATTCGCAGGTGGGAGTGGCGCATGCGGTAAGTTATGGTTTGAGTTATTTACTGGGCACCAAACACGGCATCGGCAATTGCATTGTGATGAACCATTTGGAAGAATATTATCCCGAAGGAGTAAAAGAATTCAAATTCATGGCAGAAAAAAATAAGATCGATATCCCGAAAGGAATTTGCAAAGGATTGAGCGATGAACAATTCGATACGATGATCAATGTTTCATTGGGAATGAAACCACTCTGGGAAAATGCATTGGGAAAAGACTGGGAAAAGATAATGACGAGGGAGAAGCTGAGAGCTTTATTTGAAAAGTTATAGCCTTCATGCCCGTTGAAAAAAATATAACGGCAATTATCCTCGCCGGAGGCAAAAGTTCCCGGATGAAAACTGATAAAGGCTTTGTGAGTTTTAACGGGAAACTATTGATCGAACATGTGCTTGATGCGGTAAAAAAAATTACCGGCAACATTATCATCGTCACCCGGGATCCTGCTTATTTAGCATTCGGCTTTCCCTGTTATCCCGATATCTATAAAGAAAAAGGAGCATTGGGTGGTATTTATACAGGACTTGTAAATTCTTCTTCTCAAAAAAATATTGTCGTAGGTTGTGATATGCCTTTCCTCTCGAAAAATGTCCTGGAAGATTTGGTTAAAAATTGTGAGGATGCCGATGTTCTTCTAACAATGCATAAAGACAAAGAAGAGCCTCTTTGTTCCGTTTATGATAAAAGCTGCATCCCGCATTTCAAAGATTTGATCGGTAAGGATCATTTAAAAATCACTGAGGCATTGATGGGATTGAAAACAAGGTTGATTAGTTTTGATAAGGAAGAGTGGTTCGCGGGAAATGAATTTGCCAATATCAATTCCATTGAAGAGCTGAAGAAATACGAAGGGTAATATATTTTTTACTATGGATTTTAACACATAGATGCATAGCGTTACATAGAGAATATAGGAAGCCCAGTGTATCTATGTTTTCCTATTGTACCTATGTGTTTAAAAAATTCAAAGTAACTTAATGTTTTTTAATCAACCCTTTTCTTCTTTGGAGGAGGAGAGGTCTTAAAACAACACTGCTTGTCAAACAACATCAACCCCGACCTGGCCATTGCCCAGAAGGCCATTATTCATCACATCAAAGAAATTGCCGGCAACACAGGTATTTCCAATGATGACCTTGAATATTATGGTAAGTATAAAGCCAAGCTTCCATTGAAGCTGATCGATGAAGAGAAAATAAAAAAAAGCAAGCTCATTCTTGTCACCGCTATCAGTCCCACTCCCGCCGGTGAAGGAAAAACAACAACCTCTGTTGGTTTATCCGATGGATTGAATAAGATCGGCAAGAAAGCTATGGCTGTTTTGAGAGAACCTTCATTGGGACCCGTCTTTGGTATCAAAGGCGGTGCAGCCGGTGGCGGGCATGCGCAGGTGATCCCGATGGAAGATATCAACCTTCATTTCACCGGCGATTTCAGCGCTGTAGAAAAAGCAAATAATTTATTGGCTGCATTGATCGATAATAATATTCAAAGCAAGCCGGATAAAAATCTTGATATAGATCCACGGGCTGTTCTTTGGAAAAGAGTGATGGATATGAATGACCGGGCGCTGCGCAATATCATAATCGGTTTGGGCGGCACGGCCAACGGTGTTCCAAGATCGGATGGTTTTAATATCACCGCAGCATCTGAAGTGATGGCCATTCTTTGCATGGCAAAAGATCTTGAAGATCTGAAATTTCGTTTGGGAAATATATTGGTTGGTTTTACAAGAACCGGTAAACCCGTTTATGCACGGCAACTGAATGCCCAGGGCGCAATGGCCATTCTTTTAAAAGATGCGATCAAACCTAATCTTGTTCAAACACTGGAAGGAAATGCAGCGATCCTGCATGGCGGCCCGTTTGCAAACATTGCGCAGGGAACGAATACGATCATTGCTACTAAAATGGGATTGTCGCTGGCGGATTATGTGGTAACAGAAGCGGGTTTTGGTGCAGATCTCGGTGCGGAAAAATTCATGAATATCAAATGTGGTTATTCGGGATTGAAGCCGGATGCATTGGTGCTGGTCGCAACGATAAGAGCATTGCGTCATCATGGCGGTGCAAAGAAAAGTGAATACAATGATCCGAGTCTTGAAAAAGTAAAAAAAGGTTTTGAGAATTTAGAAAAACATATCGAGAACTGTAAAAAATTTGGATTAACGCCTGTTGTTGCGATCAATCATTTTGTTTCCGATTCAAAAGAAGAAATTGAATTTGTAACAAATGAATGTGCCAGGCATGGCGTAAAAGCTTTTATCAGCGATTGCTGGGCAAGAGGTGGCGATGGTATGATCGAACTTTCCCAAGCGGTTGTTGATATCATCGAAAGCGGCGTCAATAAATTCAAGCCGCTGTATGACTGGAGTATTCCCGTCGATCAAAAAATAAAAACGATCGCTACAGAGATCTATGGCGCCGATGATGTTGAATATTCTCCCAAAGCAAGAGAAGGATTGAAGATGATCAAAGAATTGGGATTTGACAACCTGCCGGTATGTATGGCGAAAACACAAAAATCTTTTTCCGATAAAGAAAATAAGATCGGTCGGCCGCGGAATTTTATTGTAACAGTCAGAGAATTTGAATTTGCAGCCGGTGCCGGTTTTGTTATTCCAATATTGGGTGATATGATGCGTATGCCCGGCTTGCCCGCAATTCCTGCATCCGAAGGAATGGATATTGATAATGCATGGAAAGATTTCGGGGTTGTCGTAAAAAGACCGAAAGCGGGGAAGTCGGGAAGACGGAGAGACCGGAAGATTTTTCCGCATTTTGAAGTTGCTTTCCGACTTCCCGGACTTTCAGTCTTTCCAACTTCCGGACTTCCCGACTTCCCCTCCCGACTTTCCGACTTCCCGTCTTCCCTACTATTTAAGTAAATTTGATGAATGCGTTCCTCCTCCATTGCAGCGGTTCAGATTGTGAAGGTTACTTCTCCCGGAAGCGATAAAAATGTTTTTGCATCCGATCCTGCCGAAGACTTTTTAGCTGTCGAACAACCGCTGGAAATAAGAATTATTTATGGTGATGAAAATAACCGGCTGCAAAAAAATATTTCGGTAACGATGTGCACTCCCGGCCATGATGCAGAACTGGCAACCGGTTTTCTTTTTACAGAAGGTATCATCACTGCTAAAGATGATATACGCAATTGTATTTCTGCCGCCGATAATATCATCATTGCAGAATTGAAGCCGGGTATTTCATTCGATCCGAAAAAAATAGAGCGTCATTTCTATACTTCTTCAAGTTGCGGCGTTTGTGGTAAATCATCCATTGAAGCCGTTAAAAATATTTTCGATCATAAGGGAACGAAGGATGAAATTGTCGTTACTGCTTCTGTCTTTACAAAATTGCCGGATACATTGCGGCAACAACAGGAAGTATTTGAACATACCGGCGGGTTACATGCATCGGCTTTATTTGATCTCGATGGAAATTTATTATTGACCCGTGAAGATGTAGGCCGTCATAATGCATTGGATAAACTGATCGGGGCCGTTCTTTTAGAAACAAAAAACTTAACCCTTCAAAGGTTGGACAAATCCCCGGATAGTTCATATATTTTATTATTAAGCGGCCGTGCAAGTTTTGAATTGATACAAAAAGCGGCGATGGCCGGAATAAAAATTGTGTGTGCAGTGGGGGCTCCTTCAAGTTTGGCGGTCGAGCTTGCCAAAAAATGTGATATGACGCTCGTTGGTTTTTTAAGAGGCGGAAGATTTAATATTTATTCGGGTGTACAACGTATTGTTTGAACGGTCTACAGATTACACGGATTTTAGCCGCAGATAACACAGTGTGATCGGTGAAATGAAAATCTGTGTAATCTGTGGTTAAATTGTTTTATTATGAAGATCAGGATAAAAGATAATTCAATACGACTCCGGCTGACCAAAACAGAAGTTGATGATTTTGGTAAGCTTGGTTTTTTAGAGAACAGGACGGAGTTTTTAAATGGCCCGGCTTTTTATTATTGTTTACAAAAGAAAAAAGACATCACAGACCTTGAAGCTTCTTTTGCCGGTGGCCGTATCAGTGTTTTTGTCCCGGAAAAAATGACCGAAGAATGGACAACAACAGATATTATTGGCTTTGATACTAAAATGAAAACAGGCGAGGACAAAGAGTTATTTATTCTGATTGAAAAAGATTTTGTTTGCCTCGATCATACATTCGAAGATCAGAGCGATAATTATCCTAACCCGAATAAAGCCTGTTAGCATATGAAATGGCTTATTATTATTTCAATTGATGAATGTCGAGTAACAGCCCATAACAAAATAAAGGCTAACAACTATCACAGTTCTATTGTAAGAAATACAACCAACGCCCTTATAAAAAATAGGAGAATATTACAAACCGTTTTGGCGGATCAGGAAACGGCAAAGGTCAACAAGAATAACCTGTATAATATGGTGTTTAATTTCAAATTCTTTACAAACCTCCATACAACAAGTAACAATAAAAATTTATTACTATTGTTTTGACTATGACTACCTACCGTTGGACAATGATTGGTTTTTGATTGTACGGAATATTAATTAGGTTATCATCAAGTTACCATCCCCTCAGAGCGTTTGCATTCCGTACAAACTGAACATTGGGCCTATCAGGAACGGCAGGCGGGACAATAATCATTGGTCGAAGCCCGTGTCTAAAAAAAACCTCGCTACCATCAAGCCCTATTTCTCTTAGCTTTCTCATTTTGACCTCGTTGATTAGGATTTGATATTCGTCATTTAATGTAATCAATCCCCGATCAAAAGCTCTGTGATACATTGGAGACAATGCGAGTCCATTTGAAGTATCATCTGTAGAATCTAATTCACTAACAGGATAAATGTGGGCTGCATCAACTAATTTTAGCTGGATCCCACTAAAAGCACATTGATTTCCGTACGCCGTTAATACTCTCTTTTTAAAACTTATGTCGCGAAGTTTTTTTGTAATAGTTGCTATTGTAGTTTGTCTTTGCTGTGATAGCCCTCTAACTTCTTCGCTATTTACTTCCAAATTTCCAGCAGCCACCTGCTCTACTATTTCAATCTCTTGCGCAGTTGCACCAACTTGATGAAGGCTTTCTAAATTCCTAACATATTCACCAAAAAAATCAGATCTAAAGGCAATTGCGATTTCTCCATTACCCTTATCACAAGGAGAGAATCCATTAATTTCTGCATGACGTAAATTCTCTTCTCTTATTTGAATAGAGGGAGATGCGCCAAGTTGTCCGTTGTGTCTATTATAGTCAAATCCCGCGAAGACCCCTACTGGTTCCCACCAACCTAAGATTAACGTTTTCTGACCAGGAGGTTGCTCAAATCTATCTACTCCGGTTATTTGGATTCGATATTCATCAGCAGCTCTGGCAGCACCTCCTCCATGAGTAAGATTCCAGACATACACTCTTATAAGGTGGCTTTCCTCCCCTCTATAAATTTTTAAAAGAAAGGGATGGTGTGCAGTATCGGCTGCATAAAGAACATTCCAGCCGCTTTCTTGAATAGCTTGGACAATATTATCAAGCAGCTCGTACTTTCTGTGATTTGCTTTTGCCATTCAATTTTGGTTCTTGATTGAACAAGTCAGGCTCTTCCTCAAATCTTATTTTACTACATTCTAAATATGGTTGGCTAATTTCAATTGACAGCCATTTGCGTTTTAAAAGCTCGGCGGCATAGCCAGTTGTATTACTCCCCGCAAATGGATCAACAACTAAATCTCCTTCATTTGTAGCGAATTTAATAAAGAATTCAGCAAAGTCTTTTGGAAAACGTGCAGGATGGGATTTCAGCCCTAATTCCTTGCATCTTTTCATGTAATAACTATTACTTTCAGTATTTGCTAATTCTAATAGATTGGGAGGGATAGCTCCGCCGTTGTCTGTTGAAAACTTATTTGAAATATCATGTCCGCTTGGCCTTAACCGTGCTTTATACCCATTTTTGAGTAGCGATTTCATGCTGTCGGAATATGGTTTAAGAACTTGCCTATTATCTGCCTTAGGATTTTCTGTTTTTGAAAGCCACCAAACCGTGTTTACCGCATCTTTTACCCTTATTCTCCTTACGTTAACCCATTCTGCTGGTGAGGGAAGGCGAGCGGGGTTATAATGAAAAAACTCTTGCGCTAAAAAGAATTTTTGTTCTCTACACAATCGTACAAGCAATTCGTATTGGTAAATACTTTTGACAGGATGGCCAGGTAAATAAGCTCCCCCAAGATCAATGACAACAGAACCTCTTGGCTTTATTATTCTATAAAACTCTGCTGAAAATTGAACAAACCAATCTAAATATTCCTGCTCTTGCTTATTGCCATATTCCTTTTGCCTCGTTAATGCAAAAGGCGGTGATGTCAGTACTAGATCAACCGAATTATCCGGAATTAGTTTCATTAACTTGAGGCTATCACCTAAATATGCCTGACCTAAATCTGTCTTATAATATGGAACAACAACAGACTTCTTTTTCTTTGACGTTTTGGACAGTGCCATTCGGAGTAATGTTGAGACAATAAAATTTTGTTACCCCCAAATATTTGTATATTTGAGGGTCAAAACTTCAATACTCCGAAGTTTAATTATGCAGGACGGGCACTCGCAATGCCTGTCCAACACGGTGGGAATCCACAAATTTAAGCTTGCTTCCCACACTTTTTCCCCCTCATTTTCCACAACTCTTAATAATTGGGTTAATTCATAAAAATCAGGAGAGTAATACGTCCCCCGGCTCGGCTTCATCATGCATGCAATTGCTTCTCAACTTAATTCTTAACTCTATTTTTTGGCTGAGGAAAACCTCATTTTTTATGCTTTTTTTCTGAAAGAAAAGGCGTATATTTTGATAACCATTTTTAAAATAAAAGAATTATTATGAACACAAGTTGCCCATCATGCGAAATGGAAAATGCTTATTTGGAAATTGTTGATGAAAATGGCTCACATTACAGGTGTCCCGATTGCGAGCACGAATGGACTGATACAGACTCGAAGGCAGAAAACAATGAAGGTGAAAATAGCTTTGTTGACATTAATCCTAACATGGCTCTTACTATGGCTAATAAATTAAAGAAAGAATAAACATAATTTTTCTATCTTTGAATAGCAACTCCATACTAAAGCACCAGTAGGGTAAACCGAAAAGCAATAGTAAGCTTGCAATAGTTCTTTCCCATCCAAGTAGCGGTTTTAATGCCCTCCCAATGGCACTCTATACAAGTCAGACACTTCATGTCTGGAAGCCATTTTTGAAGTTTTCTTACTCTAAGACTTTCATTTTTTGCCCGGTGTAAACAAGTATATCATTGCCGGAGGTTTGGATAAAATTTTTGACAAGCTTAGAAAGAATAATATTTTTTCACTGCCCGATCTCTGGGACGTAAAGAACAAACCCGATGGCCCGGGTTGCGGAACCATGTATTCACTTACATTCAAAGTGGCAGACATGTTCAGAACATATACTTTTTCAAATCCTGATTTTTACGTTTTAAAAGATAGTCGAAAAGTTTTAATGAATTATTACAATATCGCTGAAATACTATCGAAAGCACTTGTAAAAGAATAACGGGTCTTTGTAACTTTAAATAAATCAACGCTGGATAATAATAAACACGATATCCCTTCTTCTGAGAATCCTGAAAAATTCACAGGAATAAAACTCGGCAAGCCTAAAAAAGTAGCTGCAGGTTTGCCTGCTGTATTTCATAGTTTAAAAAAAGTATTTGCAGAAGCGGGTTTTTTCCGCGGATTAAAAGCGCTGAATAAACTCAATAAAAAAAGCGGCTTTGATTGCCCGAGTTGCGCCTGGCCCGATCCCGATGATGAGCGCAGCCGTATCGCCGAGTATTGTGAGAACGGTGCCAAAGCTGTTGCCGATGAAGCAACCGCTAAAGCGATCGGTGCAGAATTCTTTGCAAAAAATTCAGTGAATGATCTTGCATTGCTGTCCGATTATGAGATCGGCGGTAAAGGACGTATTGCCGTGCCGGTGTATTTACCGAAAGGAGCCGCTCATTATCAACCGATATCATGGAAAGATGCTTTTGATAAGATCGGGCGATCATTAAATGCATTGGCCTCTCCCGATGAAGCTGTTTTTTATACATCGGGCAGAACAAGTAATGAAGCTGCATTCCTTTACCAGCTTTTTGTAAGAGAATACGGAACGAATAATTTACCCGATTGCAGCAATATGTGTCATGAAAGCAGCGGCGTTGCATTGGGAGAATCATTGGGCATCGGTAAAGGTTCGGTAAAGCTGGAAGATTTTTATGAGACAGAAGTGATCATCATACTCGGGCAGAATCCCGGAACGAATCATCCGCGCATGATGACGGCTTTGCAAAAAGCAAAAGCCAATGGCGCCATTATCATTGCGATCAATCCTTTGCCGGAAACCGGTTTCATGGGTTTCAACAACCCGCAAAGTCTAAATGGTTTATTAGGACGCAAGAGTGGATTAGCCGATATATTTCTCCCGGTAAAGATCAATGGCGATATGGCTTTGTTGCAGGCCATAGAAATTTTATTACTGAAAGAAGAGATGAATTCACCGGGAAAAGTTTTTGATAAAGATTTCATCGCAGCAAATACTGAAGGATACGACTCGTTCATTCAGCACCTGCAAAAACAAAATGCAGAACTACTGGCTGCAGAAGCCGGTATTGATATGATGGATATAAAACAGGTCGCAGAAATTTTAAAAGATAAAACAAAGATCATTGCCTGCTGGGCCATGGGATTGACCCAACATAAAAATGCGGTTGATACTATCAAAGAGATCGTCAATCTTTTATTATTAAAAGGAAGTATTGGAAAAAAAGGCGCCGGCACTTGCCCGGTCCGCGGACATAGCAATGTACAGGGCGACCGCACGATGGGTATCTATGAAAAGCCTTCGGCAAGATTATTACAGGCGATCGAAAATAATTTCAAGTTCATTCCGCCGGCAACGTCCGGTTATGATGTAGTGGAATGCATCCATGCCATGCATGAAGAAAAAGCAAAAGTATTTTTTGCCATGGGTGGTAATTTTCTTTCTGCCACTCCCGATACATTATTCACGGCGGAAGCATTGCGTAAATGCAAACTGACGGTTCATGTTTCTACCAAATTAAACCGTAGTCATTTGGTACATGGGGAAGAAGCATTGATACTTCCCTGTTTTGGAAGAAGTGATAAAGATATGCTGAACGATAAAGAGCAATTTGTTTCCTGTGAGAATTCGATGGGTGTTGTACAATCGTCCAAAGGGAATTTAAAACCGATATCGAAAAATTTATTGAGTGAGCCGGTCATTGTTTGCAGGCTGGCAAAAGCTGTGCTGGGAGAAAAAAGCAAGGTCAACTGGGACCTGTACTTAGATCATTACGATCATATCCGCAATGATATTGAAAGAACGATACCGGGTTTTGAGAATTATAATGAAAGGGTTCGTCAGCCCGGCGGATTTTATTTGCCCAATTGCAATCGGGATGGAAAATTTGATACAGGAACAAGCAAGGCAAGGTTCAATGCAGCAATTACTTCTCCCATATCCTTAAAAGAAGATGAATTGCTGATGATGACGATAAGAAGTCATGACCAGTTCAATACAACTATTTATGGTTTGGATGACCGCTATCGTGGTATCTATCATGAACGCAGGGTTATCATGATGAACCAGGGCGATATGAATCGTTTTGGTTTAAAAGAAAAAGATGTTGTCGATCTTTATAATTATACCGGTGGCAAAGAAAGGGTAGCGCATAAATTCATTGTAGTAGCCTATCCCATTCCGCAAGGTTGTGCCGCTACTTATTTTCCTGAAACAAATGTGCTGGTGCCGATCAGCAGTGTGGCGGAAAAAAGTAATACGCCGGTTTCGAAGGCGGTGGTGATAAAGGTAAGGAAATAGTATAAATAATGAACGAAATGCAATGTTGATAAAAATACTCTATCATAGTAAGTAATAATTCAACCGTTAATAATTCCGAACAGCACGGACAAGCCATGCATGTTGGGTAATAGCTTCGTAAAGCCAATAGTAAGTTTTTCTCCTCCAACGAAATTATGCGCCCAAACATATTTTTCGGGTCATTTTTAACTGGCATACGATTCCAATAATTGATTCGCCATTAAAATTACCACTCGATTTAGGGAAAACTAATCAACTTGTCTATTGTAGGCAATCTCCAGTTGCTGCCCAATGCTTCACACGCAGATTTTGCATCATACCAAAGAATTGGTCTGGGAAAATCATTTCTGCAATTTCAATGTTTCCAAATTGTTATGGGTGTTCCAATAATAGTCATGTTTCGTCATTTCATTGGTCTTAATTGATTCATTTGAAGGTCTTTGATTATTACCTCCCCAAGCTGCAAGCAATAGGGTTAATGAGAAAACTAATTTTTTCATTTAAATGTTTAAGTTATCTGAATAGCGTTCGTGTCAAGTTTTAGAAACTTCAGCAAAATGGCTCAGCACCGGACTGTACTTAACCCTAACAAGAAAAAATAATTCTGATTATTCAGGCCTGCTTTTTGTGCCGCTTCCCCGTTAATCATTCTATCACTCAAAATATATCATCATGGGAAAGCTCGATGGAAAAAAAGTCGCCATTCTTACAGAGAACGGCTTTGAAGAAATAGAACTGACAAGTCCTAAGAAAGCACTGGAAGATGCAGGCGCTGCCGTGCATATCGTTTCTCCGCAAAAAGAAAAAGTAAAAGGATGGGATCATGATCATTGGAGTATTGAACTAAAAGTGGATGTTCCCGTTTCCGATGCCAGATCTGAAGATTATGATGCATTGGTATTACCCGGCGGCGTAATGAACCCCGATAAATTAAGGACCAGTGAAGAAGCTGTCAATTTTGCCAAAGAATTTTTAGATGCGGGAAAACCGGTAGCCGCTATTTGTCATGGCCCGCAATTATTAATTGAGACCGGTTTGCTGGAAGGAAAGGATATGACATCATATCCTTCTATTAAAACAGATCTGAAGAATGCCGGTGTTAACTGGCACAATCGTGAAGTGATCGTTGACAATGGTTTGGTAACCAGCCGCAGCCCGGCCGACCTGGAAGCGTTCAATAAAAAAATGATCGAAGAGATCGCCGAAGGCGTGCATGCACCAAGCCCGGCACATTGATGTTTGGTGATCGCCTTTTTTACAAAATCTTTTTGATCACATTTTTGTGATCGTTTTTTCTACGAAATTTTTTTGATCACAGTTGTGTGATCATTTTTTTTCCGATTTTGTTTTCGATCACAGTTATGTGATCGTTTTTTTTGAAGATTGTAGCCGATCACAAGTTGTTAGCGATTGCCGGAGTTATAAAAAGATCGCTTACGGATCCTTTCCGGCGTAAAAAACAAGTTACAATCGAAGCAAACAAAACAAAGAGCTTAGTAAGTTTCTATATTATTACGCTTAATCGAATTTACAAAAATTTTGAATGATCTGTATTGCTATCTGAAAGTTTTTTGTTTTTCCTGCCGGCGCAAGCAGAACGCTTCTTATTAAGCGCTGAGGACGAACAGTTGGAGTAATGAAAAAAGCAGCTACAACATTTTCGTTATAACCGCTTCTCTTTTCTTCGTGCTGTGGGGCGGGATCGAACTGCCGGCACAAGGATTTTCAATAATGTAGAAAATGGTTTGATATGATTTCGTTTGGTGGTAAATGATTGAATGCCGATTATGATCTATTCAAATCAATCCATATAAAATCATATAAAACCATTGAATGTTGTACCTATGTTGTACCAGCTTCAACGGCTTACTCCAGGTTGGGAGATTGGGACATTAAAGAATTACAGACAACATAAACGATCCAATTAAAATTACTGTTTTATCAGAATAATATCCCTGGGTAATGTTACGCCATATTGGAAGTTAGGATCGCTATGTACTCCCTCGGCAGGTTCCAAATGCCATGCAATTGTGGGCGGAAACCCATTCACAAATATGAGAAAAAGATTGAGAGTTTTTTTCTTAGTCAGGTCTTTTAGCGAGCCAAAAATTTTTGATGTGTCTGTATTTTGATTTTGATAAAGTAAGGCTGTGCTTTTTTTGTACATCAAGATCATGCTATCATAATTATTTAAAGCGGTTTCTATTACGACTCCATTCTTGACGTACCGATGCACACCTAAAAGCACATCTTCTGTGTAGTCATCAAATTGCTTGTTTGATATTTCTTAAGACGTAAGATTACGGTATCATTCCCGCTAACCCATTGCCAGGTTCCCTCAAACTTATTGATATGATTATTGGCAACATTGCTTCCTGGCGCCGGCGGCTGCGCCATCAATAAATTGCAGATCAATATCGAGATTGAAATTAGAAATATCCTTTTCATACAATAATTTTTAAGACCACGGTTTAATTGGTTTAGTTGCATGGAATTGGCGGTGCTAAAGCCGTTTTATCTCTATTTAAAATAAGCTCGCTAAATCCTGTCAGGTCGCTATTTGCTTTTAAGAGTCGTAGCCCAACTCCTGTTTTATTATTTTGTTTAGCTAAAAACTGTAAAAATCTTTTTTCATTTTCGGCTGTCGAGATCGATCTCTTTATATCGTATGTATTATACAGTTTTGTCAACTCACGCATATCCTTCGGGCTATTCTCGTAAAAAAATGTATTGGCTAAGTCTCTAAGCTTTTGTGGATCAGAAATCACAAGAACATAAAGGGCAGAGTCGGTTAAAAGGCAAAAACTAAACAGGGAATCCATTAAATCATGTTGCGGATATAAATTTTCATTCGTGTCAATAACATCTACAATGCTTTTCAAATCATCGGGGCTAAAAATTGGCAAGGGGCAAGTATTATTATGCGTATGAATGTAAGTTTTAATTTTAGGTGTGTTCGGAGGAAAGAAATTCGCCTTTACTTCACAGTCTCCGGGAACACCCTGAAAGGATCCTATTCGTCCCCCCGCAGACTTATGCAGCATTGCGTATTCTCTGTTTTCAATTAGCCTGATCTTAAATTCATTAATCGTTTCTTTAAATAAAGAATCAGTTTTAAGCCACGCCGTTTTTGCACAAGGATCGGGTTCCGAATGTCCGCCTCCGCCCGGATTTGGCTCCCACCCCGGTTGGCAAGGATCGGTTATCTGGTCAGTTCGTGCTGTTCCTCCACCGGGACAAGGTGGTGGATCACCATTTCCACCACCGCCGCCACCTGTACCGGGGCCAGGATTGCCCCCGCCGCTTCCATCATCTACGTATTCTTCCCAGCAATAATCATAGGAATAATGATCCATGCAGAAGATACAATGGTCGCAACCATTCATGCATTCAACTGAATTTGGATATGGACATTCCACAAAAAAATAAACCGTGAAATCTGTACACACTGTAATTGGAGTCAACAAATTATTACGACCGCTGGCAAAACTATCGGATATATCTACATAGTAAGCACGGGAATTATTGCTTTTGAATAGATTGCTGTCGGTGATATTAAAACTCTTGTGCCCGAATACTGCGTTATCCAGCATCATAAAAAAAGCGGCGAAGTATTCGGCGGTATCAGTTACGCTTGTTGTGCTGTTATAGAGTTGTGCATACTGCCAATCGCATAAATAAGAGAACGTTGTATCGCCGGGCTCGACATGGATCACCATCGTAGCATTCACATAGTTCTGTGAATCTCTTGCAAAAGGCACATAGACAACATAAGCCGAATCAGATGTCCCTCTTCCATGATTTTTAAACTTTGCATTCTGTTTTATCGCCTTATCCCAATGGGGAAAGCCAATTTGCTTTACTATTCTGTCAACAAAATGTTTTTTATCGTTTTCTCTTTTAATAAAGTTCACCAATGAAGTTTCCAGCGGATCGGCGGATCTGTACGCTGTAAAGAATTTTGATTCAATATTCTGACTTGAATAATTATTGTCTTCCCGGTCAATCTTTCGACAGGAAATATAAATCAGGAGTGCGGCCAATAGCAATGCCGGCAGAAATATTCGTTTGGGCATCATAAGCGATAAGGTTTAATGGCTCCCTGTAAGATACAGCAATCTCAAAAATTACACACCGCCCTGCATACTATACCCAATAAAAAAGCGACCGTGAGTTTTACTTCATGATCGCTTGATTCTTCTTCGTGCTGTGGGGCGGGATCGAACCGCCGGCACAAGGATTTTCAATAATGGGTTAGAATGGTTTGATATGATTTCATTTAATGCGAAACGCTTAAGTGTCAGCGCTAGCCCAATACAGATAAATCCATATCAAGCCATATAAGACCATTGATTGTTGTCCCTATGTTGTACCAGTTTTGGCTAAATTAATTTTCTCCGTGCATTAAAGGGGGAAAATGGCCAAATCAATTATTGCTTAGTTAAAATAATAAGCCTTGGCAAGGTCACCCCATATTGAAAATTGGGATCGCTATGGACACCTTCCGCTGGTTCAAGCTGCAACAATATTGTAGGTGGAATTCCGGGAGCATAAGTTAAATGGAGGCGATTAGTCTTTTTTTTCGTTAAATCCTGGATACTGCCTATGAATTTTGATGTATCGCTATTATCTTCTTGATAAATCATGAGTGTACTTTTTTTGTACTCTATAATCATGTTATTATACTGGTTCAACGAATCTTCTATAACTATTCCATTTTTGACATAGCCATGAACGCCTAAAATCACATCCTCAGTATAATTGCCCAATTGTGTATTAATCTTTTTAAGGCGTAGTGTAAGAGTGTCACTCCCGTTTACCCATCGCCAGGTTCCTTCTAATTTATCAATATACTGATTTGTGACATTACTGCCAGGGGCTGGCGGTTGGGCTTGAAGAGAGTTGTAAGCCAATATAAAAAGCGAAATTATAACTATCCTTTTCATACAGTTTTATTTAGACTGAGATTTATTTGTTTTAGTTGCAGGGAATAGGGGGTATTAAAGCTGTTCCGGCTCTATTTAAAGCAATTTCATTGAACCCTGTTATATCATTATTGGCTTTTAATAGTCGCACACCCGCACCCTGACCATTATTCTGTTCTTTCAGGAATTGTAAAAAAATTTTTTCGTTTTCATCAGAAGCATTTGTTCTTTTTATTTTATAATTATCGTACAATTTACTTAGCGCAATCATGTCTTTAGGGCTGCTATCATAAATATATTGCTTCATGAAATTTTTAAACGTAGCCAGGTCTGAAATAACTAATACATAAAGTGCATTATCAGTTAAAAGACAAAATGAAAATAATGGATCTAGTAAATCGTGTTGCGGATATTGAGTTTCATTTATATCGATAAGATCAGCGATCGTTTTTAAATCTTCCGGGCTAAAAATCGGACAAGGGCATGCATTATTATGAGTATGAATATATGTTTTAAGTGTTGCTGTACCGGGGTAAATACCCACATTTACTTCGCAATCGCCGGGCACACCGATAGCTCCGAATCTTCCACCCATAGACCTGTGCACCATTGCATACTCTTTGTCTTCATTTAACCTGGTTTTGAATTCATTAATCGTTTCTTTAAATAATGAATCAGTTTTAAGCCATGCCGTTTTTGCACAAGGGTCGGGTTCCAAATGGCCGCCTCCGCCACCAGATGGTTCCCATCCAGGTTGACAAGGATCGGTAACTTGTTCGCCTCTCAAAACTCCTCCACCGGGACATGGAGGCGGATCACCATTTCCACCACCGCCGCCACCTGTACCAGGATTGCCCCCACCACTTCCATCATCCACATATTCTTCCCAGCAATAATCATAGGAATAATGATCCATGCAGAAGATACAATGGTCGCAGCCATTAATGCATTCAACTGAATTTGGATATGGACATTCCACAAAAAAATAAACCGTGAAATCTGTACACACTGTAATTGGAGTCAACAAATTATTACGACCGCTGGCAGAGATGTCTGAGAAGCTTACATAATAAGCTCTGTCGTTATTGCTTTTAAATAAGTTGCTGTCAGTGATATTAAATGTCTTGTCTCCGAATACTGCGTTGTCAAGCATCATAAAAAAAGCGGCGAAGTATTCGGCGGTATCAGTTACGCTTGTTGTGCTGTTATAGAGTTGTGCATACTGCCAATCGCATAAATAAGAGAATGTCGTATCGCCGGGTTGGACATGGATCACCATTGATGCATTCACATAGTTCTGTGAATCTCTTGCAAAAGGAACATAGACAACATAAGCCGAATCAGATGCCCCTCTTCCTTGATTTTTAAATTTTGCATTTTTCCGGATCGCTTTATCCCAATGGGGAAAGCCAATTTGCTTTACTATTCTGTCAACAAAATGTTTTTTATCGTTTTCTCTTTTAATAAAGTTCACCAATGAAGTTTCCAGCGGATCGGCGGATCTGTACGCTGTAAAGAATTTTGATTCAATATTCTGACTTGAATAATTGAAAGCCTGTGACTTCGTCGACAAATTCAATACGCAAAGAACAATCGCTTTCAAGATCAGCGCCCTGGATAAATGTTTGCGCCTGCACGTCGCACCAAAAGCAGGCATCGATAAAAAGCTAACTATGCATATTGCCCGACATTCTTTTGCACAAAACGCAAAGCACATTGATGTCAGAACGCTTCAATACCTTTTCAGACACTCAAAATTGGAAACAACAGAAGGGTATATGGGTAACTTCATCCATAAAGACGCAGATGATGCACTAGATACAATTTTAGCCTTTGAGCCGAGTGAGTCCTATAATCCAACACCCGTGAAAACAAGTACACAAAAAAATTTATTAGAAGCTGTGTAAAATACAGCCTACAAATTCACGACATAGTGAACGCTTCGGCCAGCCCCTTCAGGACGCAATGCTTTAAGGTCAGCCAATTCCTGTAAATCCCTTGTGGCAGTTGCTTTAGAAGTTTTAGTGAGTGAACTATATTTTCTTGCTGTCATCCCTCCATCGAAACCTTCGGGAGATTCCAGCATTCTCAATATTGCTTTCATTTGTCTTTCACTCAGGATAGTTTTATAATGATCGACAAATTTCGTTTTCCTCAATGTAAAATCTATTAATTCCCGCGCCGAAATTTGTGCCTTGTAAATCACATTCACAAAATATTCGAGCCAGGCAGTAATTTCATTTTTGCGTTGCGCTTTGCTTAGCGCATCATAATAAGACTTTCGATCCGCTTCAATAACTTGCGACAAACTCATCATGACAGGACAGCCAACAGTTTGTGAAAATGACTTTTCCGCTAAAACTCTTCCTATTCTTCCGTTGCCATCTTCAAAGGGATGAATGGTTTCAAAATATAAATGAGCGATTGCCGAACGAATGGGAGCTTTTTTGATCTTGCTTTTCCCGCCGGGTGCAGTATCGTTGAACCATTTAATAAAGCGTTTCATTTCTTCAGGCACTTTATTCGATGGCGGTGCTTCATAATGCACTTTCTCTTTTCCTATTGGGCCCGAGACGACTTGCATAGGTTCAGCATGCGTTCTCCATGCACCTACTTTAATCTGTCCTGTTTCTCCCAAAAGGATAGTGTGCCAGTTGAATAGCATTTCATCGCTTAGTGGTTCGGCATAACTATTATGCACCGTAACCATTAATTGCCCCGCGCCTTTGGCTCTTTTGTCTTTGACCACTTCCGATTTTTCATTAAGGCCCAGATGTTTTCTAATGGATGACATGACATCGGGGCGGCTAAGATATTCGCCTTCTATGGCCGAGGTCTTGATTGCTTCGGCTACCATGATGCTTATTAGCGTTTCGGTTTTGACGCTGTCCGGCAAGGCTTTTAGAATGCCGCTGATATGGCCAGTCTCTTCCGCTATCGAAAAGATAATCTCTTCAATTTCAGCCAGATGATAGGTGAAATCCGGCCAGTCCTGTTGCTGCCAATTATACGTCATGAGCCGATTATAACACATATTCGGCTCAAATTTAAGTAAAAAATGAGCCGATTAGCCAAATTAATCGGCTCAAAAGCTTTAAATAAATCCATTTACGATACACCCCTGGAACCCAGGAAAGCTGATGTTTATTGATCTTGTCTCATCGAAACCGTTATGGATTGCCTATATATCGCATCAATTATATGGAGCGTTGGACAGGAATAATCTCTTCCTTCCTTGATCTGATTGCACGCTTGTTGAAAAAAGAGCAAACATCTCATGGATGATGTTTTCGTGCCCATTAGATATAGCAACAAAAAAGGGATATAGCATTAAGGCGAGCGACCCTTTAGAAATAAATCCCACAAGCCACTTATGCTTGGCAAGGCGAGCGACCAAATACTAATTCGCCACGCCATAAAAATCCAGAATGCTGCAACGATCAGGACGTAAAGCACTTCCAAATATTTATTATCCATTATAGGTACTCTGCCCTTCCACAAATCAATGAAGAGATTTTCTTTTACTTGATTTTGTTTTTTCCCCCCTGAAATATTTTTTCAAGGAATAAATCCAAATCCATTTTTATAAGTCAACCCATTCTTACACCATTTAGAACAAAAAAGGGCCAAACACTTCACTGCGAAGTTGTTTGGCCCTTCTCTAATAAGATCACTTAGATGGGCTATGTTTTAGAGTTAGAAGCGATTAACCGAAATAGAATAATTCCTAGCGCACAATGTCAGACCCTAACTCTACTTAAAGTTACGTTGATTTTTGTTTCATACCATCACGAGAAATTTTTTCAGTACCGAAATAAACCAGTTGAAAAAGGCCTGTTACTTTCCTGTCCTTCCATTTTTGAAACCGACAAAGCAATTTTGAGAAAGAAAGGGTGGACTTTAATTTAATAATTGATAGTCAGTCGATTGTTTCTTGTCCCTTTCCTTAGACCCATCCTGACTAGTTTACTACCTGATAACGCATCAGCACGGAAGTTCATATAAAAGGAAGGGCGGCACACCCCCGTACTTTCCCGACTGAAGAAACCAATTTTAATTTGTAAAGAAGAGATGCAATTAAAAAAAGATTTTCCAGTCTATAATAAAATATATGAAGATTAATTAGAGAATAGGCATTTTATTTCCCACGTTCGATTCGGGATTAGCTATGTAGATAAGGTTTTATAAGGAACAAAAATCTCTTAACGCCTTAGATAGTGAAACAAAAATTAAATGTTGAGTAGTATTCTAAAAAAAAGAAACTATGAAGAAAAAAAATAAGTACCGTCAGCAAAAGTCTTTTATTGATCTTCTAAGAGGGCGAATTCCCCAATTTGAAAACGACTGGACTACTTTGCTCGTTCTTATACTTGTAATAAGTTTTTGGGCTTTTGTCGTTTATGCAATCGGAATTTGGAGTTTGTCGATACCGGCAATATTCAATTTACCTTTTAATTGGTTATTCAAGCAAGGCAACTCTCCATAAAGTCAAATAGTTTGTTTATCCTCTTATTAATTTCTGTTGAAGAGATCATCGCCAATATTATTAATGTCTGCCCAGCAACATGAGGTAAAATCGTAGAGAGAGAATTTGTCTTTCTGTCCATTTATAAACATATCAATCGCATAGGATGCAGAAGTTTTTCCGCTATTATTCGCTCCTACAAAAATTGAAATGTCTGGCTCGAAATCAATCAGCACGTCTTTTAAACGTCTAAAATTTCTGATTCTTACGCAATTAATTTTCATGATTTGGTCTTTGTGAATTTTTAAAGGAGCAAGCCTAGCATTTGAAAACAGAATCAAGGTATCAAATAATAGTATATCAAGATAACGCAACTTTGAAAGCGAAATGTTGTAGTATAGTTGTAGTAACGAAAAAAGCAGCTACAACATTTTAGTTATAACTGCTTCTCTTTCTTCGTGGTGTGGGGCGGGATCGAACCGCCGACACAAGGATTTTCAGTCCTTTGCTCTACCGACTGAGCTACCGCACCGCCTTGAACTTCGAATATCGAACAAGGAAATACGAATTTCGAAGTGGGTTGCAAAAATAAGGGATTCCTTTAAAAGAACGATGTTGCCGGCTTACAAATATGATACCCGCTTATTTGATCCTATAGGTTGAACCTCAAAATAATACCATCCGTAGCACAGGCCCATCCATGATTGGCGTCTGTAAAATGCACCTCGATGAATACGCCTTCTCCCAATGCCGCTACAACAGTCCATTGACCTCCGCCATTGGTTGTTTTATATATCTTATTACCGTAACACATATAAGCAAGCTGATCGTTTATCGCCGCTATATCAATATAATAACCAGTGCCGGGAACAGTTCCGCTAAAAACCGTTTGCCAGCTATTGCCATTGTCCGATGTTCTGTAAACCGTATTGGGGGCAGTGATATATCCAAACGGCAGTGATGAGTAGGTGATCAGGAACGGGGTTGGTGGCGTGGGCCTGTTATAAACTTCCCAGAAATATCCGCCATTAATGGTCCGGTAAATAGCATTATCCCTTACGATCCATCCCTCTGTTTCATCTAAAAAAGAAAGGCTGTTCAAACCACTGGAAATATTTGAAAACCGAAAGAGCGTATCAAACAATGCACCGCCATCAGTGGATTTAAAAAAATATTTGCCGCTGCTGGCAAAGCAAGTTCCCGAATTAGTATAGATCACATCTCCAAAACTGTACGGCGCCGCTACATCAGGAGAAGTGTATTTTCTTTTTTGTACCGTAGCGCCGGTGTTCGCCGTATAATACATCGTATCGCTGCGGTTCACAAAACAAGCGCTGGTTCCTTTTGCAGCAATATTGATAAAATCCCTTCCTGCATAAATAGGCGACCATGTAACGCCGCCATTCGTTGACCGGTAAATACCATATTGACTGCAGCAATAACCATTGGATGCATCAGCAAAAAAAACATCGGTGAATATTTCTGTGGGATTTCCTACTACTACTTTTGACCAGCCTGCAGATAATGTATCTGGTTTTGGTGTAACAACCGGGGTGCCTCCATCATCGCCGCCACCGGATTTAGAACAAGATAAAAAGTAAAAAGAAAATGCTACCAGAACGATGCCTGTATAAAATTTCATAGCCCTTTTTTAGTTTCCGTATTCGCTTAAAAATTTGATCCGCATGATCTTCAACTGCTCCCAGTTGAAATTGAACTCCGCTAATTCTTCCTGCGCTACCTGCAGCGAAGATGTTTCGCAACCTTTGAAGTATTCGATGATCTCGACCTGGTCGTCCTCATCCAGCATTTCATCGATCGCATAGTTGAGATTGAGCTTGGTACCGCTGGCTGCAATGGTTTCCATTTCTTCCAGCATCTCATCCATACGCCAGCCTTTATTGCGGGCTATTGTTTCGAGAGAAACTTTTTTATCGGTGTTTTGAATGATATAAACTTTATTGCCGCTCTTGTTCACCACACTTTTCATTACAAAATCATCGGGGCGTTCAATATTATTTTCCTCGACATATCTTTTTATCAATTCAACAAAAGGCCGGCCGTACTTTATTGCTTTTCCTTTACTCACGCCCTGGCATTTTTCAAGGCCTTCCATTGTAACAGGATAGAATGTCGCCATATCCTGCAAGGACGCTTCGAGGAAAATAACAAAGGGAGGAAGTGTTTTTTTCTTCGCTTCTTTTTGCCGTAACTCCATCAGCATAGCTATTAATTTCTCATCCAACGCCACGCCACCGGTAGTTTCTACAGCTTCTTCATCATCCGCATTTGCATCTTCATACGTATTATTCAATACAACTTTGAATGATTTCGGTTTCTTTAAAAATGTTTCGCCCGCTTTGGTGAATTTCAACACGCCATATTCTTCAATATCCTTTTTCAGCAAGCCGCCGAGCAATAATTGACGAATAAGCGAATTCCAGAAATGATTATCCCTGTCATTGCCGCTGGCAAATGCATTGAGTCCTTCATGCCGGAACATTTGTATCTGCGGTGTTAATTTACCGCTGACGATCTGTACAACATAATCCGTAGCAAATTGCTCGTTCAGTTCCTGTATCGCTTTTAAAACAAGAACGGCTTCGTCTTTCGCTTCTGCTTTTTCTTTCGGATGTTTACAGTTATCGCATTGACCGCAATTATCTTTTCCATATTCTTCGCCGAAATAACTCATCAGCACTTTACGGCGGCAAACACCTGTTTCTGCAAAACCAACCGTTTCATTGATCAATTGTGCGCCCACTTCTCTTTCGCTAAGCGGTTTGTCTCTCATCAAATGTTCGAGCTTGCTTACATCTTTATGCGAATAATAAAGAACGCATTTTCCTTCGAGCCCGTCACGGCCGGCACGACCGGTCTCCTGGTAATAATTCTCTATTGATTTGGGAATATTATAATGGATAACAAACCGGATATCCGGTTTATCAATACCCATTCCAAATGCTATCGTGGCACAAATAACCTGCACATCTTCATTGAGGAACTGGTCCTGCCTGTCGGCTCTCAGCTTGCTATCGAGTCCCGCATGATATGCAACCGCTTTGATGCCATTTGCATTTAAAATATCGGATAGTTCTTCTGTTGTTTTTCTATTGAGTGTATAAATGATGCCGCTTTTATTTTTCATTCCTTTGATAAAGCGGACGATATTCTCATCGGTCTGCGCTTTTTTGATCTTGGGCAATACTTCATAATAAAGATTGGCCCGGTTGAATGATGAAATAAAAACATTGGGTTCTCTCAGGTCAAGATTCTTGATAATATCGCTTTGCACTTTCGGTGTTGCCGTTGCCGTTAATGCAATGACCGGCGCATCGGGATTTATCTGTATCATCATTTCTCTCAGCCTGCGGTACTCGGGGCGGAAATCATGTCCCCATTCAGAGATGCAATGCGCTTCATCGACAGCGAAGAAAGAAATTTTAAGATCGGAAAAGAATTCAAGGTTCTCCTGTTTGGTCATTGTTTCAGGAGCGACGTATAACATTTTTGTTTTACCCGACAAAAGGTCATCGTGTACTTCTTTGATCTCTTTTTTATTCAATGTTGAATTAAGAAAATGCGCCACTTCATCATTACTGCTGTAACCACGGACAAGATCCACCTGGTTCTTCATCAATGCGATCAATGGAGAAACGATCAATGCAACACCTTCGCTGACCATCGCCGGCAACTGGTAGCATAAACTTTTCCCCCCGCCGGTTGGCATAATAACGAATGTATCATGGCCGGCCATTAATGATTCAATTGCTTTTTCCTGTGTGCCTTTAAATGCAGAAAAGCCAAAATATTCCTGCAACGACTTATGGAGATCAAATCTTTTTTTAGAAGATGCCGTATCCTTGCTCTTTATGGTTTTTCCTCCGGCGGGCTGAACTTTCTTCGGCGCCGGCTTCTTTGTTGATGTTCCCATTACTCTATTTATTTCCTGCCGCCCCTAACCCGGGACTATCGGGATGCTACAAAATGCAGATTTATTTAAGATACTTCTTTTTGTCCGAACCCCGCACCAAATATTGGTTATAAATTTTATACAGCCCGTTTTGCGGGGGCAAAATCCGGCAGAACTAAGTGTTTCCTCTACCTAATGACCGGGATGTCAGCAATTAGTAGTAAACATACCGGTCAATGCTTATAGCAAGCGGGTTGCTAATTTACGACAGCAATATCTTTTTAAAGAATCGTTAGCGTTAAATTTCTCTGTAGTTATTTAACCGCAAAGACGCATAAGTTGAGTGCAAAGAGCGCAAATTCTTTGCGTACGTTGCGTATTCTCTGCGTCTTTTGTCGCTAAACATTTTCTCCGCCGGCCTCCTTAATAGCAAATCCTCTAAATTTGCGGCCACTGAATTATGTCTGGATCTATCAAACAAGTTGCTCTCAAAACCATTGAGCTTGAAGCCCGGGCTGTTGCCGGTCTTGCTTCTTTCATCAATGATGATTTTGAAAAAGCGGTTGAAGCTATTGCGGCTTGCAAAGGCCGTGTAGTTATATGCGGTATTGGCAAAAGCGGCATCATTGCACAAAAGATCGTTGCAACTCTTAACTCTACCGGTACTCCTTCGATCTTCATGCATGCGGCGGATGCCATTCATGGCGATCTTGGAATGGTGCAACAGGATGACGTGGTACTGATCATCAGCAAAAGCGGTGAAAGTCCCGAAATAAAAGTATTGGTGCCATTGATAAGAAATTTTGGCAACACGATGATAGCGATGGTGGGAAGTCTGGGATCTTATCTCGCCAAAAATTCAAACATCATTTTAAATACAACGGTAGAACAGGAGGCTTGTCCGAATAACCTGGCGCCGACAACCAGCACTACGGCACAATTGGTAATGGGCGATGCATTGGCTGTTTGTTTGATGGACCTGAAAGGATTTCACAGCGATGATTTTGCAAAATTCCATCCCGGCGGTATCCTTGGAAAAAAATTATACCTGCGGGTGGCCGACCTGTACACACATAATGAAAAGCCGAAAGTTTTATCCGGCCAAACGATCAAAGAAGTAATTGTAGAGATCACTGCAAAAAGATTGGGCATAACTGCTGTGGTGGATGGCAATGATAATTTACTCGGCATCATCACCGATGGCGATCTGCGGAGGATGCTGGAAAAAGATACAGCGATCTCCACCATAAAAGCAGACGATATCATGACGGCGGATCCAAAAACCATCGGGGCCGGCGAACTGGCCGTGGATGCATTGGATATGTTGCGCAAAAATGAAATAAGCCAGCTCGCAGTAACGGAGGATAAAAAATATTTAGGCATCATACATTTGCACGACCTGATAAGAGAAGGGTTAATATAGCCCGTTATGAAATTTTTACTACTATTTTTTATTTTTTCACCGTTCTTCCTCTGTAGTTGCAATACCAAACAGGCAGAAGATCCATTGGAGAAAAAACTATCGGAAAATGAAGTGAAAGAAGATCTCGGTGTCTTCAGAAATGTACTGGAGTCGGCTCACCCTTCGCTTGCTTTATACCAGGGAAAAGAAAAGGTCGAACAGCTTTTTGATAGTGTGTACAATAGTTTTACCGGCTCTTCTTCCCTCCGCGATCTTTATAACAGTCTTTATTTTATCGCCAATGAAACGGGTTGTTCTCACACCGATCTTTTTTTACCGGGTCATATTTATGATACGCTTCAGAACAGGAAATATTTTTTCCCTTACCCTGTATTATGGGTAGACAACAAATTATTGGTGAATGTAACGGGATATGATCTGCCGGAAGGAACGGAAATACTCTCTATTAACGGCATATCCGCCGGTCGTCTTTTACATGATCTTTCTTCTTATAATTCTATCGAGGGTTTTCACCGGCCCGGACAAATAAAAATGGCTTCTAAAGATCTTTCTTTTCAATATTATTTAAAATGGGGGACGCAACAAAAATTTGAACTGAAAATAATCGATACATCCGGGCGCCGCAAAACCATCACTGAAGAGCCGATCGACTATGCAGAATGGAATGTGAGGAATGATAGTTACAAATATTATTTTGATGGGATGGAAGTGGACTATGACCTCGCGATCAATAATGAAAAAAACTATGCCTTGCTCCGGCTGCCTACTTTTGATTTTGACAATTATCAAAAGCGGGTGGCCTTTGAACATTTTTGTTCCAATACATTTGAATTGCTGGAGAAGAAAAAAAACATCACGAAGCTTATTATTGATCTGCGGGAAAATAAAGGCGGTAAACTCAGTTCTGCTTTTTTACTTTTTTCTTATTTAACTCCAAAGCCTTTTAAAGGGTTCGATTATGTTTTTTCAAAAATAAAACGGATCCCTTATCCTGAATACCTCGACCCGTTTTTTTCCGAACAGGACAAAGACGATATCAATTATGATCTTAAGAATGAGTTTGGCAGAAAAAATAACGGCAATTATTATTATGCCGATTCTTTGATCGAAAGGTGGGAGCCGGGCGATCATCTCTTTAACGGTAACGTTTTTGTTATAACCAATCCTGCAACCGTTTCTTCCGGCTCCTATTTTGCCGTCATGGTCAAATATAGCGGTGTTGGCAAAATAGTTGGCGAAGAAACAGCCGGCGGCTCTCATTCGGGAAACGGTTTTCAAACCCTTAAATATATTTTACCCGGTTCCTCCTTCCAATTGGTATTTCCTTATGCACATATTATTTATACGGTGAAAGAAAAAAAGAATATAGGAAGAGGCGTTATTCCCGACCATATTGTACCCGATACCTATGATGCATTTAAAAATAATGAAGACAACCAGCTTAGTTATATTCTTGACAGCCTTAATTAAATTAGCTTTGCCCTTTAGAACCAAATGAACAAACATCACTACGTAGCAATAATGGCGGGAGGTATCGGCAGTCGTTTCTGGCCGATGAGCCGCACTGATTTTCCAAAACAGTTCCTGGATATTCTCGGTACGGGCAAAACATTGATACAACAAACTTTTGATCGTTTCCGGCAACTCATTCCTGCGGAAAATATTTTTGTCATCACTTCGCAGGAATATATTCCTATTGTAAAAAAACAATTAGCGGATATTCCCGAAGAAAATATTTTAGGCGAGCCATCAAGAAAAAATACAGCGCCCTGTGTAGCTTATATTTCTTTTAAGCTCCATCAAAAAGATCCGGAGGCAACATTGATCGTTGCGCCATCCGATCACCTTATACTGGAAGAAGAAAAATTTACAGCGACCTGTAAAATGGCGCTTGATTTTGTAAGTCATATGAATGCGCTGGTAACACTGGGCATTCGTCCTTCTTATCCCAATACCGGCTATGGTTATATTCAGCATGAGACCGTTGAAGCCGTGCCCGGTGTTTATAAAGTAAAAACCTTTACCGAAAAACCCAATACGGAATTAGCCAAAACATTTATTACCAGCGGAGATTTTTTATGGAACGCCGGCATATTTGTGTGGCAGGTAAAAAAGATATTACTGGCATTTGAAAAACATATGCCGGAAATGTATGAACTCTTCGCCGCGGAAAAAGATAAGCTCAATACCAATGAAGAAGTGGCTGCGCTGGCCGAAATCTATCCGCTTTGCATCAATATTTCCATTGATTTTGGTGTGATGGAAAAAGCCGATAACGTATATGTTATTCCCGCTTCGTTTGGCTGGAGCGATCTTGGTACCTGGAACAGCGCCTGGGAAAACATGGAGAAAGATCATTTGGGAAATGCCGTGACCGGGAAAAAAGTAATGACAGTAGATGCAACAAACTGTATTGTGCATGTGCCGGATAATAAACTGGTGTTGTTACAGGGATTGGATGATTTTATTATTGTCGATACCAAAGATGTTTTGCTCATTTGCAAAAAAGAAAAAGAACAGGAGATCAAAGAATATGTTGCGGAAGTAAAAAGAAATATGGGAGATAAACATGTATAATTATTATGCTGCAAAAATTAAGGACCGTTATTTATCATGTGGATGATATCGCTAAAGCCAAAGAGTGGTATATAAAAGCTACCGGCATTCAGCCTTATTTTGATGAACCGTTCTATGTCGGCTTCGATATCAATGGTTGCGAGATCGGGCTTGATCCTTCTATGGAAAAAGTTGGCGCTGGTAATCACAGCGAATCATTCTGGGCTGTTGCTAGTGTGAAAGAAGCAAAGGAGAAATTCCTTTCGCTTGGCGCAACACTGGTGCAGGATGTTACCAATGTCGGCGGCCCTATTCATGTTGCTGTCGTTGCCGATCCTTTTGGCAATCATATCGGTTTTATTGAAGGCGCTATTTAAACGCAAAAGACTCATAAGTTTATCGCAAAGCGCAAATAAATTTATGTCTTTGCGAATTCTCAGCGACTTTCGTTTAAAGCCTCTTTTGTATTTTTCTTTCCGCCCGAACACTACTCTGTTTAAAACCACCGATCTTTTTCGGAAAGCAGCAAGGTTTTTATTTTACCGTGCATTACTTTTAAAGAAAAACCATGGCACTCTTTCCCTTCAACAATATTTTATTCCTCGATATAGAAACCGTACCGCAGTTCCCGGAATATTCATCACTACCGGACGACTGGCGGCGATTATGGGATACCAAATCTGCCGGATTGCTGAAATACCACGAAGGACAAACCGTCGAATCGATCTATCCCCGTGCGGGCATCTATGCGGAATTTGGAAAGATCATTTGTATCAGCTGCGGTGTATTGCAGGGAAATGCTGGCCAGCGAAAGATCGTCATTAAAAGTTTTTCATGTAATGATGAAAAGAAATTATTGAATGACTTTATTGAAATGCTGAATAAATGGTCCGGCGGCGAACAAAAATATCTTTGCGCCCACAACGGGAAAGAATTTGACTTTCCCTATCTCTGCCGCCGCATGGTTGTAAATGATGTTCCCATTCCCTCGCTTTTAAATATTGCAGGCAAAAAACCATGGGAGGTCTGCCATCTCGATACACTCGAGCTTTGGAAATTCGGCGATTTTAAAAGTTATACTTCATTGAATTTACTGGCGCATACATTGGGCATAGCAACACCCAAGGATGATATTGATGGCAGTATGGTTTGGGAAGTATATTGGTCCGTAAGGACTCCCCAGGAGAAAGAAAAGAATTTGGAACGCATCGTTACCTATTGCCAGAAAGATGTGATAACAGTGGCGCAGATATTTTTACGCATGAATAATGAACCGTTGTTGAAAGAAGAAAATATTGAGATCAAGGGCTAAGAGTTTAAAAGAGGGGAAAGAGATAAAGAGAATTTCAGAAATGAAGGATGTCTTATTATCTTTCAGAAGTTTTTGCTCTGCTCCTTTTTCTTTCTCTCTTTCCTCTCTTTTAAACTCTTAGCCAAATGCAAAGAACTAACTACTCCTCCGGCGCCAAATGGGAAGATATTGTCGGTTATAGCCGGGCGGTTAAAGTGGGTAATATCATTGAAGTAACCGGGACGGTTGCCGTAGATGATAACAGTAATTTGGTGGGCGGCAATAATGCATATGAACAAACTAAATTCATCCTTCAAAAAATAGAAGCTGTTTTACAAAAAGCCGGCGCTTCGCTAAAAGATGTGGTAAGGACAAGAATGTTCGTCACCGACATTTCCCGCTGGGAAGAATATGGAAAAGCACATGGCGAATTTTTTGCAACGATCAAGCCCTGTACATCGATGATAGAAGTAAAAGGTTTGATCGCCCCGGAATATTTAATAGAAATAGAAGCGACCGCTATTATTCAATCCTAAAACAATACTATGCGAATCATTCTTTCTTTTATTGCCTGCGCCTTTTTGATATTATCCTGCAAACAAAAGGATCAGAAAAAAGAAGAAAATATACGGGAGTCTTTGGCGAACCTGGGAGCCGACACCACCCTTGTCACCAATACTACCTGGGGTTTAATAAGCGCTACCGTTGATATTGATGGTTTGAAGGCAATGTATGATCCGGTAAATATAAAAGACGAACGTATCTGCGGCGCCGAGTGTGTCGATTCGGTTGATGTAACGATCGTATACCCCGGCAGCAAACTGGAATTCATTGTCTACTGGCAGGATAGTTTATACCACAAACAAATTGCGATGATACGTTGTTACACCGAAAATGCTCCTTATCATACTCCGGAAGGAATTAAAATAGGAACAACATTAGAAGAGTTGTTGAAGCTGAATGGCAAGCCTGTTGCTTTTTTAGGATTTGACTGGGACTATGGCGGTGGTATCATTTCCATGAATAAAGGCGCATTGGAAAACTCTAAGGTCCACTTCAATCTTGATCTTTCAGAAAATCCTGCCGGTGATAATGCTGTGTATGGAGATACGGAACTAAATTCCGATATGCCGGCTGTAAAAAAATTACAGGATAAGATCCGTGTCAGCGAATTATTTCTTTCATTCAACAGCGGGGAATGAACATAGAAGACCTGCAGGACTATTGTCTTTCCAAACCCGGCGCGGAAGAAACACTTCCTTTCGGACCGGATACACTGGTCTATAAAGTAAATAGTAAAATTTTTTTGCTGACCGGTCTCGATGAAGAGCAGTTAAGCTTTAATGTAAAATGCGATCCGGATAAAGCGATCGAATTAAGAGAAGAGTTCGGCTGTGTACGACCCGGTTATCATATGAATAAAAAACATTGGAATACGATCGTCGTCGATGGATCTGTTTCTGCCAAACAATTAAAAGAATGGATCGATCATTCTTATGAATTGGTGGCAGGCAAAAAGAAGAAAACTAAATAAAGATGTCTTCGATCTTGCCGGCTACTTCCAACCCGGCATTTCTTCCGGTATCATGAAAGATAATTTTCCTGGTCTTTTTGTCTGTCATTTTCACATCGATCGCAGCTGTCATGCTTTCTTCGATCTTTCCGTCCATTAAACCCGATATAGGCGAAGCAAGAGCGGTTGTTCCATCCCTGTGAGCTACTATTTCCAAAATATATTTCCTGTTCTCCAAAACGATCTCTACTTTTTCTTTATCGGCCAATGATCTTTTCAACTTCGTTTGGTTGTAAGTTGTAAACCGGTACAGTTTATCCCGAAGCCAAAGTCCTGCAATAAAACCGGTAAAAGATCTCCTGATCCATGGGATCTTCGCCACCGATGCTTTTAATGAAATGCCCGGCCGGTTGAAATGATTACTCTGCATCCAGAAATAGGCAGAAGGAAAAGAGCGGCCCCAATCCTTTTCAATATATCCTCTCCCGTCATTGAAATTTATTTTTTCTCCCGCTATTTCAAGTTCACCGGTGATATGATGATCCATACTTACAATGCCATGATAACATTCAAGAAAAGGAGCAAATGCGTAGGGGCCCATAATGCCCGGCGAATAAAATGGTTTGGGCCATGGAATATTACCGTCAAAGAACAACTCTCCTTTTATACCCGGAAGATCAAGCATTATATTATTTTCCGAAAAACTGTTCTTGCCGATCGTAACAAAGAATTTTCCGGGTGCAGGAATAAACAATGAAGCATCAAACTTATGGTAGGTTGCTGTTTTCTTTTTTCCGTCCAATACCTGGATAAATGCTTGTTTATTTCCTTTTTCATCCATGGCAATTCCCGGAATAAAAGCAAAGGCTTTTGTTTCCTCTTTGTTTATTACTTTAAAATACCAGCCTTCAAAATATTTTTTTGTTTTACCCCGTCCCTGGAATTGTTCGGGATTAAAAAAGGCATGAAGTCTTTTAAACAATATCATTCTTATTATCGAATGAAGTTAAACAATGAATTGAGCAAACGGTTAATTTTACCGGTATGAATCCTTCAATACGATCCAAACTTCCCAATGTCGGCACCACCATTTTTACCATTATGAGTGGATTGGCAACCGAATACAATGCAGTCAATCTTGGCCAGGGCTTTCCTGATTTTCCGATGAGTGATGAACTTACATCATTGGTGAATAAAGCCATGAAAGATAATTTCAACCAGTACTCTCCGATGCCGGGCTGGCGCCCGTTGATGGATTCGATCGCAGAGAAAGTTGAATTCCTTTATCAAACCAAAATAGATCCGGCCACGGAGATCACTATCACACCCGGCGGCACCTATGCTATCTATTCTGCATTTACCACCATTCTTCAGCCCGGTGATGAAGTGATAGTTTTTGAACCGGCGTATGACAGTTATATTCCCAATATTGAGATCAATGGCGCCAAAGCAATTACCATCGATCTTGTTTATCCCGATTATCATATCGATTGGGCGGCTGTAAAAAATGCGGTTAGCTCCAAAACAAAAGCGATCATCATCAATTCGCCGCATAATCCAACAGGATCTGTTATTGGTGAAGAAGATATACAACAGTTGCGGCAGATCGTTGAGGGAACAAATATCTTTATCATCAGCGACGAGGTGTATGAACATTTGATCTTTGATAATATTCCGCACCGGTCCATTCTCCGGTATCCCGACCTGCTGCAAAGAAGTTTTGTTTGTTTTTCATTTGGTAAAGTTTACAATTGTACCGGTTGGAAATTAGGTTACTGCATTGCTCCCGCGCCGCTGATGAAAGAATTCAGAAAAGTTCATCAATACAATTGTTTTTCCTGTTTCACTCCTTCGCAGGTAGCGTTGGCTGAATTTTTAAAAAATAAAGATGCGTACTTGTCTCTTTCCTCTTTTATGCAGGAAAGAAGAGATCATTTCAAAGAACTGATGAAGCAAACAAGATTTACGATGCAGGAATCTTTTGGCAGTTATTTTATCTGCGGTACGTATGAACGTATCAGCGATGAAGCGGATAAGGACCTTGCTATTCGTATGACCAAAGAAGCCGGTGTAGCCACCATTCCCGTTTCTGCTTTTTATCAAAATGGAAAGGACGATAAAGTCTTGCGGTTTTGTTTTTCAAAGAAAAAAGAAACGCTGGAAGCTGCTGTCGAAAAACTGCTTACATTTAAATAATTAATAAAATAGTTTGATCATTGATGCCCGATACAAAGGGATTTTTTTCATGCTGCTCGCTGCTCTTGGATTTTCGGTAATGGGTGGCGCCGCCAAAGCGCTCAAAGAAAATTTTAATGCAGGTCAATTGGTCTTTTATCGCAATGCGGTCGGGCTTGTTTTTTTATTGCCGGGATTATTGATCAAACCACCGGTACAGGAAGGAGGTAAACCCCTGCGTCTTGCTTTTCGCGGATTGATGGGAACCATTGCCCTCTATACTTTATTATACTGCGTACTGCATATCCCGCTCGGCACGGCGATGAGCTATAATCTTACTTCGGCCTTGTTCATTGCGATCTTCTCTTATTTTTTATTTAAAGAATTTCATGGCAACCGGGTGGCGCTTGCTGTTGTACTGGGCTTTGCGGGAATGCTTTTAATTTATAAACCCGTGATGCACCTGCCCTGGTATTATCATTTGGCGGGATTGATATCGGGAGTCACTTCTGCTATCGCTTATCTTACCGTAAACCGCCTGACAAAATATTATGACCCGAGAATAATCGTTCTTTCTTTTTTATTGAGTGGATTTCTTGTGCCGCTGATCACGATGATCATTCATTATACAACCGGTATTCATCCCGATGGTTTATTCATCGTTGACTTCAAATTACCCACCGGGATCGAATGGTGCTGGGTTTTGCTGATGGGCCTTGCAGCTTTATTCGGGCAATATTTTGTTACCAAAGCTTATGGTGCCGATAAAGCCGGGATCGTTTCGGTATTTGGTTATGCTAATATTATTTATTCTGTGTTCATCGGCCTGATGCTGGGCGATGCATTCCCTGATTGGGTAAGCTGGCTGGGCATTACGTGTATCATTGTAAGCGGCGTCATTATCTCTCTTGTAAAACGCAGATCGGTGGCTTCCTGAATAATTTAAAAAACATCCGGAGAAGATTTGGTCGTATGGAAAATCTTATCGTATATTTGCGATATAAGATTTGATTATATGGCCATTCATAAAAAAGAAGAATTCACACAAAAGGAACAGGACCTGGCCAATTTTGCCAAGGCGATGGCTCATCCCGCCCGCATTGCTATCCTCAAAGTGCTGGCGCAAAGAAATGAATGTATTTGCGGGGAGATCGTTGAATTGCTTCCCCTCGCCCAGTCCACCGTATCACAGCATTTAAAAGAATTAAAAACTGCAGGATTGATAACCGGAACTGTCGACGGCCCCCGGAGTTGTTATTGTATCAACTGGAAAGCATTTGAAAAGTTCAACAGTGAATTCAATTCTTTATTCAATAATTTAAAAATAAAGAATGAAAAAGCCTGTTGTTAAGTCGTCTCTTATTTTTTCATTATAAAAGTAAAGCCATGAACACAAACATTCATCAACACAACGATCCCAATTCACAAAATGGCGGTGGTTGTTGCGGCGGCCTCGGAGATTGGGGCTGTTGCTAAAAAGAAAGGGGTCTCGTCAATGACGAGACCCTTACCTTTACCGCCATGGTTAAGAAGATCCTCTTTGTTTGCGTGGAAAATAGCATTCGTTCACAGATGAGCCAGGCTTTTGCCAAAATGATCGGTGGTGATTCGGTAAAAGCTTACAGTGCCGGTTCAAAACCTTCGGGGAGAATAAATCAAAAAGCGATCGTGGCAATGAAAGAGTTGGGATATAACCTGAAATCACATCGCTCCAAATCCCTCGATCAAATAGAAGAATATGCTCCTTTTGATGCCGTTGTAACAATGGGTTGCGGCGATGCTTGTCCCTGGATGCCCGCCAAACAATTCATTGAGTGGGAAATTCCCGATCCAAGAGAAATGAGTGAAGAAAATTTCAATAGCGTAAGAGACCTTATCAAAGAAAAAGTTACCGAATTGTTGAAAACACTTTAGTGGTCACTCCCGGAATCTTACAGACCAATATATTTTTCAGGGATAGGGTTTGTTTTTGTTTCACCTTCCCATAAAATACTGAGCACCCACCAGCGCTTGCCATCATTCCATAATTGAAAACTGTTGATGCCGCGGATAAACGGTTTTTCATCCGCTTTTGTCTTCCGGCTTTCATAAGTGCTGAAAGCCTGTACAATATTTCCGAATTGGTCTGTCCTTCTGCCGATCTCTGATTCAAAAAAACCGTTGGCTTCAAGAATGGGCCCAAGGCCATTGATATAATCTTCTACACTGTACGTTTTTATCATTCCTTCGCCGGTTTGTATTTTTCCGGTGGGCATCATTCGGGCATTGGGCATGAACAATGTTCTCATCCTGTCCCAATTTCTTTTTTCTCCAGCGGGACCGGAGATAACATCATAAACGGCTTTAATGATCGCATCAACCGATGAAACATCGGCGGGCGAGGCCGGAATGCTGTCGGTTCTCTCTGCAAAAGACCTTGTGCTGATCACCAGGATCATTATTGATAGCAATTATCTTTTTCATACATTGATTTGCTTCTAAGATAGCAACTATTGCAATCTTTCCTTTTCCATTCATAAAATCGTCATAGTGCAGGATTTTATTATTTCCACACGGAACAATAGAAAGCATAGGCCAATAGTAATACCTATGTGGTAAAGTTACGCAACGGCTTAAAAGAAATTGCCCAAATCCTTTCCTTATTTTGCATAAAATCACCGGCTTGAAACCATTTATTCCCGACAACATTTATAAATTCCTTTTTGCCTTATTGGGATTGGTATATATAACCGGTTTGTTTGTCCCGCTGATGGATAACGATTCGGCACACCACGCAAATATTGCATTGCATATGCATCTTACGGGAGATTATGCTTCACTGGTCGATCACAACGGCGATTATTTGGATAAGCCTCATTTGCTTTTCTGGCTCTCCGCTTTTAGTTATAAGATATTCGGCGTTACTTCTTTTGCTTATAAACTTCCTTCTTTTCTTTTTACAATTCTCGGTGTCTATTCCACCTATCGTTTGGCAAAGACAATGTATAATAATGAAGTAGGAAAACTTGCGGCATTGATCCTTGCTTCTGCTTTTGCTTTCATGCTCTCCAATAATGATGTGCGGATGGAAGCAATGCTGACGGCTTCGATCGCTTTTGCTACCTGGCAACTGGTGGAATTCATTAAAACAAAAAAACTGGTGAGTGTCGCCGGCGCTGCGCTTGGATTGGCATTGGGGTTTTCAACCAAAGGAATGATCGCTGTATTTGTCCCGGCGATCGGCGCCTTCTTTTATATACTTTATGTAAAAGAATATAAACTATTCCTGGATTGGAAATGGTTGCTGATGTTATTGTTGTTTGCCGTTTTTATTTCGCCGGTATTGTATTGCTATTACCTGCAATACAATCTTCATCCTGAAAAAACAGTGAGAGGAAAAGATCATATCAATGGCGTAAAATTTATTTTATTCAATCAAAATATTGAGCGGTTTGGGGGGCAAACAGGCGATACATCGAAGCAGGATCATTTTTTCTTTTTGCATTCTTTTCTCTGGGCTTTTGCGCCATGGAGTATTTTGGTTTACATCGCTGTGGTAAAAAGAATAAAGAATTTTATTCGCCGGGAATTCGAATGGCTGACGGTCTCAACATTTGTTGCGATACTACTGCTGGTTTCTTTTTCAGGATTTAAGCTCCCGCATTATCTCAATATTATTTTTCCGGTGGCGGCTGTAATGGCTTCGGTATTTATTATTTCATCGCAATCGCCGGGAAAATGGATTCGGCCAGTTTTTATTATTCAATTGGTAATTTCTGTTTTGTTATTACTTGTTGGTATTATTATTAATGCATGGGCCTTCCCGGTAAAAAAGATCGGGATCATTCCTGCCGTGATAATGTTATTAGCGGCTGTATTCTACTTTACCAAAAGCAATATGTATAACCGGTTACAGAAAGCTGTGCTTGTACCGGTCGCCTCGATCATTGTTGTGTTCTTTTTGTTAAACAACAGTTTTTATCCGCAGTTATTAAAATACCAGGGCGGAAATCAATTAGCAAAATTGACAATGGGCAAAGTAGATTTTAATAATGTTTACTTCTGGAAAGAAACACAAAGCTCCTCATTCAATTTTTATACAAAGACGTTACGGAAACAATTTGCCGATTCTATTTTATCTCCCGGTAAAAAGATTTGGTTATTGTATGATATAAGAGATGAAGCCGAAATAAAACAACAGTACACGATCGGCCGGCGTTTTGAAACATTGGATTATGAAATAACGAAGATCGATATCAGGTTTGTGAACCCGGAGAAGAGGGAAGGTCAGTGTACGAAGATGGTGATAGCAGAGATCGCTAATTAATTTTTTTTCTCGCAACGCCGCAGCGACGCAACGGCTATCTCTTTTGCTGATGTTCTATGCCATGTACAAGAATGTGCTTTGTTTCGGGAAGATAGAGAATACTGCCGCCATTCTTTAGGAGGAGCAAGCCCTCCCCGTTAAAGTAAGCGGAATCGGGTATGCCAATTGTATCGGCAACATCAGAACGAAAGTGTTTTACAAAAAAATGATCCCCCACTTTTTTTATTTCAAGCATCTGGCTATCGGCCAACGATGTTTTTCTTACTCTTTCCCAAACGCCTTCGTATTTGGAGGAGTTGTCTTTTTTATCACAGGAGATAAATATAAATGCAATCACTCACTACAGGCAACATTCTTATCATAAAAAAAGATATCATGGATACTCAAAACCAAATTCAAATTTCTCCAATTTATTCTTCCCAAATCTATAGGAAGCATAATAGATCGGCATATTATGACGGGCTAATAATCCGTTTTTTGTATCCTTTGGAGCTTCTATTCGATAGTATAGTTCAATAGTATCGGCTGTACTATCTTTTGCCGTATAACAATTACCCAATTTGCCGGTAATATCTTCTTTACTCATTCCAATTTTAATACCCTTGCCTGAAACAAAACTGCTATCGTCTAAATAAGTATATCCCTTCTCGGCTTTGTTTGACCATTCTATTTTAAAAATACTGATACTGAAATTTCCATCACCGGGATGTTGCACCAATGTCAATGTTTCATTATGCCCTTTTGAATAAAAATAATATTCGCCCAGGTCATTTGGCTTACTGTCATCCGGGATGATCGCCTGCACAGAGTTATGATCCCGCAAATTCATTTTTGCCAATGATGTATCCGGGTCACCGGGACAACCCATTTCTTTTACAACATTGTCTTTTTTATTTATTGTATCTGTGTTTTCAGATCTTGTTTTTCCTGAATTATTACAGGCAAGGAAGAATAAACATCCTGTTATAGCAGCAATGTATCTTAACATGGTAGTTGGTTTATAATTGATCAATTCCTAATATACGATTTGTAATTACCCGGTAGATACTACAATCCCGCTGCTTTACTAATCTCCATCATCCGATCCATCGGCTTCTTCGCTGCCAGTCTTAATTCTTCATCCATCGTTATCTCCGGTATCTCATATTCCATACAGAGATAGAGTTTCTCCAGCGTATTACGTTTCATATGCGGGCAATCATTGCAGGCGCAACTGTTATCGGGCGGAGCAGGAATAAAAGTTTTGCCGGGCGAATGTTTCATCATCTGGTGAAGGATACCCGTCTCCGTAGCAACAATATATTCCTGCGTGGGATCCGACTCTGTGTATTTCAATAAACCCGTTGTACTGCCAATAAAATCGGCCATGCGAAGGATCGGGTCCTCGCATTCAGGATGTGCTATGAGTTTTGCATTCGGATGACGGACTTTTAGTTTCGTTATTTTTTCCAAACTGAATATCTCATGCACCATGCAGGCGCCATTCCAGAGTAACATATTCCTTCCCGTTACTTTGTTGATATAAGCGCCGAGGTTTTTATCGGGCGCAAAAATGATCGGCTGTTCTTTCGAAAAACTTTCCACGATGATCTTAGCATTGCTGCTGGTACAGATCACATCGCTCAATGCTTTGATGCCGGCGCTGCAGTTGATATAACTCACCACCACATGATCGGGATGCTGCTCTCTGAATTTTTTGAATAAGGGCGGCGGACAACTATCGCTGAGCGAACAACCTGCTTTGAGATCGGGGATAACAACTTTTTTTGTTGGGTTTAAAATTTTTGCCGTTTCCGCCATGAAGTGTACGCCGGCAAAAACGATCATGTCGGCTTTTGTTTTTTCTGCCTGCTGTGCCAAACCCAAACTATCGCCGATATAATCCGCTACATCCTGGATGTCGGGCTCCTGGTAGTAATGCGCCAGCAACACAGCATTTTTTTCTTTTTTCAAACGTTCTATTTCGGCAAAAAGATCCAGTTCCGGGTCGAGGTCAATATCCAGGAAACCGTTTTTCGTTACTTCCATTTTCGCCTTATCGAGTATGCCGCTGTTCATGTTTGCCGTTTTGAAATGCTGGGCAATATTCCGCTAAGCCAACTGATTTTTCAAAAAACATTTTTTCGATCTGCGTTAATACAATAATAATAGTAATAGATATTTTATAAAAAAGAAGCTATTATTATTACAGCTGTGGATTAGTGGAAAAGTCCCTTGGCAAAATTACTTCTTTGTTTTAATTAACATTATAAACAGGGAAATCCACAAATTGTTTTAGCAGTAGTGGCGGGTTTGAGCTCTGTGTCCACATTCATGTTAATTAAACAAAAGGATAACTTTAATAATCCGCTGATGTTAATTAAAGAAGAATAACCTGAATAACTGTTGCTATAAAAACACCGGGACCATCAACCGGGCTATTAAATAATATTAGAAGCTAAGAATCCAGTTTCATGTTCACATTTCACATGACGGTTATACACAGAAAAACAAAGCTATACACAAAGTGCTGGGGAGAAAAAGATCGCTGATAGTACCGATTATGATGATTGCGGTCAATGTTCTCCAACCTTATATATGATTTTAGGATGATAAGTAGGTTTCAAAACCTGTGTAACTAGTTTTTCTATGATCCTATGCGGTAAAAAATTACGCAATTGGAATTAAAACCGGGTTGCAACCTATTTATAAATGGAAAATAGCATACAATAGAAAGTATTACTTTTAAAGCTGTAAATTTTACTGTATGAGATACCTGAAAGTCTTCTTTGTAATAATATTAGTATTCGTAAGATCATTTGCCCAGGCCGACGAAGGCATGTGGCTTCCTTTATTATTAAGTAAGCTGAATGAAAAACAGATGAAGAGCCTGGGAATGAAGATCAGCGCCAAAGACATTTATAGTATCAATAATGGCAGCCTGAAAGATGCTATTGTAAGTTTTGGCGGTTTCTGTACCGGCGAGATCATTTCTTCCAAAGGACTTGTTCTTACCAATCACCATTGTGGTTTTGATGCTGTTCAAAATCATTCAACCCTCGAACATAATTATATAAGAGATGGTTTTTGGGCAAAAAATTATACCGAGGAATTAAAGAACCCGGCCTTATTCGCCACTTTTATTGTCCGGATAGAAGATGTATCGAACCTGGCATTAAGCGGCGTTTCTGCCGGCATGACGGAAAGCGAAAGACAATCGACCGTAGATAAGAATATCGAATTGATAAAAAAGAATGCGAAGAAAGAAACTTACCAGGAAAATTTTGTAAGAGGATTTTTTGAGAACAATCAATATTATTTATTCATCACCGAAACCTATAGAGACGTACGACTGGTTGGAGCGCCGCCTTCCGCTATCGGCAATTTTGGAAAAGATACCGACAACTGGATGTGGCCCCGTCATACCGGCGATTTTTCAATGTTCCGCATTTATGCCGGCAAGGATAATAAACCGGCCGCTTATTCAGCCGATAATGTGCCCTATGTTCCGAAAAGATCTTTATCCATTTCATTGGATGGAACAGCAGAAGGAGATTTCACGATGGTATTTGGTTTCCCGGGAAGAACAAACGAGTATTTACATTCAGCAGCGGTGGAACAGATCATGACGGTAAATGATCCGGCCAAAATTGCGATCAGGGATAAAGCATTGAATGTGATCGATGGTTTTATGAGAAGCGATGAGCAAATTAAAATTCAGTATGCAGCTAAATATGCAACTATTCAAAATTCTTATAAAAAATGGCAGGGTGAAGTAATGGGATTGACCAGCACCAATGCGGTGGTTAAAAAGAAAACATACGAAGCCGAGTTTCAAAAAAGAGTAGACGCTAATCCCCAATGGAAAGCGCAATATCAGAATCTTATGTATGAACTTAATTCGGTGTATGCCGAATTGAAACCTTATGGTTATGCAAGAGATTATTATTTGGAAATAACAAGTAAGATCGAATTGCTGGCAATAGCCGGGTGGATGAATGCATTAGTTACTGCTTATGAAAAAGACGGGGAGAAAGGCTATAAGCAACGGCTCGACCAGGCAAAGACACAATTAAACGCATTGTATGAAGAATACAATGGAAAGGTCGATCAAAAACTATATGAGGTATTGATAGAAATGTACCTGAAGGATCAGCAAGAAAAATATCAATCTCCTGTTCTGATGGAAATAGCGAAGGCAAGGGCAAATGATTTTGCAAAAATGGCCGCCGACCTTTATGGTTCAACAGATATGGATAATAAAGAAGCAACAATGGAAAGGCTGGAAAAACCGGCCGCCGAAGTAGTGGCTTATTATAAAACACAGGCGGCGGTATTATTATATAAAGATCTTGTAAGTACTTATTCTTCTTCGGTAACAAAAAATCTGAATGATATACAGGCAAGGATCAATAAACTGAACAGAACTTATATGCAGGCGCAAATGGATGTGTTCAAAGAAAAAACATTTTATCCCGATGCCAACAGCACATTGCGTGTCACCTACGGTAATGTAAAAGGATATAACCCGAGAGACGGCGTGCAATATGGTTTCTATACTTACCTCGATGGCGCCATGGAGAAATACAAGCCGGGCGATTATGAGTTTGATGTGCCGGAAAAATTGCGCTCATTATATAAGGCCAAAGATTATGGCCAATATGGAAGTAATGGAAAAATGCCTGTCTGCTTTATTGCCCGCAACCATACTACCGGCGGTAATTCGGGCAGCCCGGCGCTTGATGGATATGGAAATCTTGTCGGCCTCAACTTCGACCGGGTTTGGGAAGGAACCATGAGTGATATAAATTATGATCCTTCGATCTGCCGGAATATTATGGTGGATATCCGTTATGTATTGTTCATTATCGACAAATTCGCCGGGGCCGGCCACCTTGTCCAGGAAATGAAACTGGTTCACCCCAAGAAAAAGTAGGTAACCCGCCTGCCGATTGTTTATTTGGGGATTGGGAATTAGGGTTTTAGTGCAGAATTTCCGCATAAGGACCTAATTAACCAATTAACTATTTAACCAGTCAACTAAACCCATTTTACTCACCTGTTTTCCCCAAAAAGCCCCTATTTTTGCCATCCTTTTTAAACACAGGTACACTATGTCTATTATTCAAACTATAAGGGATAAAGGCGCAAAGATCTCTGTCGCATTGATCGCTTTGGCCCTCGTTGGATTTATTCTGACCGATTATTTTTCCGGCAGAGGAAGAAATGTTTTCAGCGGAAGCGGATCGTCCGGCGTTGGCAGCGTAAATGGGAGATCTATTCCTTTCGAAGAGTTTAAGAAAAAAGTAGATCAGAATGTTGCCAGGACAGAAGATATGTATAAGCAACAGGGGTATCCTGCGCCACCGCCATCAAGACTTCAAAAAGATGCATTGGATCAAACCTGGAATGAAGAAACCAACAGGCTGATCTTGCGTGAAGAGTTTCGTCGTCTTGGAATGAGGATCGGAAAAAAAGAAAGAGGCGATATCGTATATGGCCCGAATAGCGCTCCGGAATTCATCAAAAGACTTGGCACCGACGATAAAACAGGAATGTATGATCCGCTAAGGGCTAAACAACAGCTTGACCAGATAATGAAAGACAGGAAAACACCACAGGATCAGAAAGATGGTGTAAATGAATATATCGGCCAGGTAGACGAATACAGGATGGGAGAAAAATACACTTCACTTTTTGCTAATAGCATTAACTATCCCCGTTGGTTTGTTGAGAAACAAACAAACGACAATGCACAGGTTGGTAAAATATCATTGGTAAGAATGCTGTACACGGATTCTGTTCTTGGACCAGACAGTGCTATCAGCATCTCCGATAAAGAAATAGCTGATTATATCAATAAGAATAAAGACAAATACAAGCAAACTAAATCAAGGAGTATAAGTTTTGTTGCATTCAGTGCATCACCAACAAGGGATGATTCTGCTGATGCCAAAAAGATTTTGGTTGATTTTAAACCACAATTTGATACTGCACAGGACATCGCCCCTTTCTATGGTCGTGATATCAATGCAGAATCACCCGATGTTTATTTTACATCTGCTCAATTACCACCGGTTGGAAAAGATAGTATCATAAGACTGGGTAAGAACGGAGTGTTTGGCCCCTACCTGGAAGGAGGTTCTTATGTTATGCTGAAAATGCTTGATACAAAGATCCGCCCCGATTCAGTAAAAGCAAGACATATTCTTATTAAAACGTTTGATCCGAATACCAATCAGCAGTTGCTGGATGACAGCACAGCGAAAAAAAGGATCGATAGCATTGATGCGGCGATCAGGGGCGGAGCGAGATTTGATTCATTGGCAGCAAAATTATCTGATGATGGAAGCGGTGCAAGAGGCGGAGTGTTGGCCAATCCCAATAATCCCAATACGGATTATTATACAACGGGTACGATGGTGAAAGAATTCAATGACTTTACTTTCGATGGAAAAACAGGAGACAAAAAAATTGTAAAAACAGTTTTTGGATATCATTTGATCGAGATACTGGATCAGAAAAATTTTAATCCGAATTATAAAATCGCCTACCTCGCAAAAGATATAGCGCCAAGCGACAAAACAGAAACCCAGGCGCAGGATCTGGCAAATGCTTTATTTGGCGACAGCAAGGATCAAAAATCTTTTGATGCGGCGTATGAAAAAACAGGAAAGCCTGCAGGTGCTGTAAAAGGTGTTGGCGTCGGTATCGGCCCATTGGATAACCAGGTAAATAATATGAGTAACGTCTCGATCTCTTCCCGCACATTCGTGTCGGAGATCTATAAAGCAAAACTGGGTGAAATATTGAAGCCTGAAAAAGTAGAAAGTAATTACATCGTTGCTATCGTTACAGAAATAAACGATGAAGGCACGGCGTCTGCAGCAAAAGCAAGACCGGCTGTTGAGTTTGAACTTCGCAAAAAGAAAAAAGCGGAGATGATCAAACAAAAGATCGGTACGGTAACTACACTGGAAGATGCAGCGGCTAAATTGGGAAAAACAATAGAAGTTGTTGATAGCCTCCGCATGGATATCAGATCTATGGGCCGGATCGGAAATGAACCAAAAGTAGCCGGCGCAGCATTTAATTCTGCTAATAATGGAAAAGTTGTAACCACCCCGATCGAAGGAACAAGCGGCGTGTATGTGATACGTGTTGAAAGCATCGGCGCCACTTCTTCAATGGAAGGAAGTGTGGAAGACCAGCGGAAAAACAGGTACCAGGCAGCCAAGCAACAACAGCCAGGCCCCGTAGAAGGATTGAAAAAAGCGGCGAAAATAAAAGATAAACGAAGCGAAAGATTTTAATACATATAAACGAACAATTTGCAAACCCCGGAGTAAAATGCCCCGGGGTTTTGTTTTGCGGAAGTCGCAAACAAGAGCTTCGCTTATTTGTTATTTTTACAGACCCTTATTATGAGCGACCCGATAATAAACAGAGTGGCAGAAAGCGGACTGGTAACACTGGATCCGGAAACTTTTTTTCCAAAAGGAGAAATAGCTTCATTTGATCTGAAGGATCATTTGTTCATGGGAATGATATTAAAGGAAAAAGATTTCAGGGAAGCGCTGAAGAATACGGACTGGTCTGTTTATCAAAATAAAAATGTTGCCTTGTATTGTTCGGTGGATGCCATTATCCCCGTTTGGGCATGGATGCTGGTCGCCGCATATCTTCAACCTGTTGCAAAAGAAATTGTAATGGGCGACGAGAAAGAATTGCACAAACAACTTTTCCTGAAAAATCTATCTTCTATCAACAGCAGCGAGTTTGAAGATAAAAGGGTCGTGATAAAAGGTTGCGGGGAAACACCGATCGGTGATTATGTTTATATGGAGATCACAAAGATCCTTCGGCCGGTAGCGAAAAGTATTATGTACGGCGAGCCTTGCAGTACGGTGCCGGTATTCAAAAAGAATCGCTGATTTAAGGATTAATTGATTTCACGGATTAACCGCTAAGAAGGCAATGATACCTGTTTACACCAAAATACTAAAGTAAATCTGGATTGGTGTAGTTAACTACTTAATTTAGCTATCTAAACCAGCCAGTTATGTTTCCAGAGTTCAAAAGCATCTTCGACCTGCCAAAAGCCTTCCCTACGGAGCAATCCTGCATAGATCATCTGGAAAAGCTGCAATGGAACGACAATCCTGTTAGCCCTTTTGACCCCACATCGAGGGTTTATGAGTGTGCGGGTAATAAATACAAGTGCAAGACAACTGGTAAATATTTCAATATAAGGACTGCAACAATTTTCAATAATACAAAAATCCCCTTGCAAAAATGGTTCATGGCCTTGTATGTTTTTAGTTCTCATAAAAAGGGTATCAGTAGCCACCAACTTGCAAAAGATATTTCAGTAACTCAAAAAACAGCATGGTTTTTACTTCATCGTTTACGTTATGGTTTTGACCATCCAAATTTTAAAGCAGTAGTAGGTAACGCGGTTGAGATTGACGAATGCGGAATAGGCGGCCAGTCTTACTATAAGCACTCAAACAAAAAGATTAAGAATGTAGAAGGCGCAACTATATCCGGCAAGACTTCTGTAATAGGATTGAGGGAAAGAGGCGGCAATATAAAAGCTATGGTTATAGCAGATCGGGTGCGAACGTTGCTTCCGGTAGTGTTATTATGACTGACGAATTACAGGCTTACCGGCATCTTAAAAAAGACTTTGAACATTATTCAGTAAACCATAGCGCAAAGCAGTTTGTTAATGGTATGGCTCACACAAATGGAATAGAAAACTTTTGGAGTCATTTAAAAAGAGGGGTTGACGGTATTTATCATTGGGTAAGTAAAGCACATTTACAAAGTTATATTGATGAATATACGTTACGGTTCAATACCCGTAAATTTGGGACACAGACCCGGTTTGATTTTATACTGGCTGGTCTTGCAGGAAAGAGGTTGAAGTATGAAGATTTAAATAAATAACATGATAGACCTAGCAAAGCAAGGGGCTTTTTTATTTTATAATGGCAATGACGGCAAGATAAGTGCTCAGGTAATACTTGGGGATGAAACAGTATGGATGAGTCAGAAAGGGATGTCGGAAGTTTTCGGTGTTCAGAGGCCAGCAATAACCAAACATCTTCAAAATATATTTCAGGACGGCGAACTAAGTGAGAAATCAGTTAGTTCCATTTTGGAACATACTGCCGAGGACGGGAAAACCTATAAAACTTCTTTCTACAACTTAGACGCAATAATAGCCGTAGGCTACAGGGTTAATTCCCATAAAGCCACACAGTTTCGAATATGGTCAACAAAAATATTAAAGGAATATTTAGTAAAGGGTTTTGTTTTAGATGACGAAAGGCTGAAACAGGGTAACCGAATTTTTGGGAAGGACTATTTTAAAGAATTATTAGAAAGGATTAGAGAGATTAGAGCATCTGAAAGAATGTTCTATGAAAAGATAACTGACCTATATGCAACGGCTGTTGATTATGATAAAAATGATCCTGAAACACACAAGTTTTTTGCAAAAGTTCAAAACAAACTTGAATTTGCTATTGTAGGAAAAACGTCTGCTGAAATAATAAGAACCAGGGCTGACGCAACGTTGCCACATATGGGATTAAAGACTTGGAAAAATGCAGCCAAACAAGGAAAGGTTCAAAAATTAGATGTAACTGTTGCGAAGAACTATTTAAAAGAGGATGAACTTCGGAAATTAAACACACTTGTAAATATGTATTTGGATTATGCAGAGTTGCAAGTCGAAAGAAATAGAATCCTTAAAATGGAGGACTGGGCGAAAAGATTAGATTCCTTCCTTCAATTTAATGAGTATTCGGTTTTAGATAATGCTAGAAAAATAAGAAAGGATGTTGCCGATGATTTTGCCGAAAATGAATACATAAAGTTCAGAGTAATTCAAGACAAGAATTATAAATCTGATTTCAATAGACTTCTTGATGAAATAAAAGATCCGAATAAATTACCAAACGAAGAAGAGCAAAAAAAAATAGTAAGCTCTTTTGATAAGCAATTAGAGGGGCTTTTAAAGGTACCGCCTCCTAAAAAAGACAAAGAATAGTTTATGAAGCCTTTTGTATTGATAGAAAGAAAGTGTTTGACCTGTGGCGATCAGATAACTGGCCGTGCGGATAAGAAATATTGTTCTGATGAATGCCGGACGACTGCCCATAACAAAACAAAGGCTGACAACTATCACAGCCCAATAGTACGAAATACAACGAATGCCCTAATAAAGAATAGAAGGATATTACAAACCGTTCTAGCCGATCAGGAAACCATAAAGGCCAATAAGGACAGCCTATCTAAGATGGGATTTAATTTCAAATTCTTTACAAGTCTGCATATAACAAATAATAGTAAAACTTATTACTATTGTTTTGACTATGGCTATTTACCTTTAGCCAACGACTGGTATTTGATTGTTCGGGACACTAAAAAAGACAAAGACAATGGCTAAAGCGAAAAAAGCCGCTGCTAAGAAAAAGGTATTAAAAGCTATTAGAGTACAGCCGTATATAAGAATAAATAATGAAGAAGATGATTATTACGGGTATCTCGACATTTCAAAATTAGTTGGCCATAAAAGAAAACGAATTACAGCCGACGACTTAAAGAAGTTAATAGTTGCTGCTATTGATTATGCAAACAAAAAATCAAGTAGAGAACTATTAGAAATGCCTGAAGGATTGGCTGACGAGGCATTAAATAAATTCTACGTGAAAAAGGGGAAAGAACTGTTCCATTATTTTGTAAGATACTGCGGAGATCCCGCTTCATCGGCCTATGACTGTATAAATCAAACATACTCCCAGGTCGCAAGAGATAATTTTAGAAATAACCTAATTCAAAAGGGACGAATGAACTCGGGTTGGAGATACCAACACATAGCGAAAGACGCAGCCAGACTTTCAAAAAGATTTGATTCCGTATCAGATTTGAATTTAAAGGAAGCTGATTTTAATGCTGTCATTAGATATAAAAAAACAGGAGACACGCTAAGTATTTACGTTTCTATAAAAAATAGAAGCAATACTCTCGGTGGTCAAGATTGGCCTAAAGCGATTCATGCGCTGGAGGGGGCTGCTATCAGCGATAAGAATAGAAACGGAAGCTATATCTGCGTATTTGGTATTGCAATGGAAAAAGGAGAGCGATACATTAAAGTCAATAGGGAAACTCAAACAACATATTCATCTAATACAGAAGTTTGGTTATCGGATTTCTTTTGGCCATTTTTTTCTAATTTCTCCTATGATGAAATAGCAAAAGCGGTTTTAGATGTTTTAATTGCAGAGGGACGGCAGTCAAGTTTAGAAATCGAAGTACCCGGAGTTGTTATAGAGACTTTCGGAGATGAATGTAAAAAATTCGGGCTGCTGGATGAACAGGGTAAATTTAATGACGCTCATAAATTAGTTGATCTTTTTACAGGGAATTTATGATTAAGTATAATTCATTGGACATTTGGAAAGGGGATGCAAGAAAAGTATTGAAAAGTAATTTTCCTGATAAAAATTTCAACCTTATTGTTACCTCTCCCCCGTATGCTGATGCCAGGAGAAAACATTACGATAGTATAAGTACAAGAGACTATCCAGATTTCTTTAAAACATTTCATGAAGAATTTTGGAGAGTATTAAAAGATGATGGCTCTTTTGTATTAAACATAAAGGATAAAGTCATTAAAGGTGTAAGAGATAGATATGTTTGGAAAACAGTAATGGCATTATGTGATTTAGGCTGGTATTGCGTAGATGATTACCTATGGATTAAGCCCAATGCAATGCCCGGCTACTGGCCTAATAGATTAAGGGATGAATGGGAATATTGTTTTCACTTTACTAAGCAGCCAAAGTTTAAAATGTATCAGGATGCAGTTAAAAAGCCTATTGGGAATTGGGCACCAAAACGACTTGAAAAATTGACGGGTAAAAGTGCAGAAAGACACAATAGCGAAAATGATAGCGGCTTTGGTAGGGACTTGCGAAAATGGGTTAATAAGGATTTAGTATTGCCTGGTAATACGATCAGCATTCCGTTAGTAGGCAAAGACATGGGGCATCCTGCCGTTTTTCCTGTTGGCTTACCAGAGTTCTTTATAAAGCTATTTACAAAAGCAAATGACCATATATTAGACCCGTTTGCGGGAAGTGGTTCTACTGGAATTGCAGGAATGGAACTACACCGGCATGTTGTATTGATTGACAACAACAAGAAGTATATTGATTCAATGAAAAAAAGATTAGACAAGTATAGCCCCATCATTCATAAATCGGTGCGACAGCAGATAAAAAAGGAAAAGAAAGTCGCATAATAATATTACATTCAAATCAGTTTTCATAGGGTACGGATTAAAAACGGGCTTCGGTTTCTACCTTAGCCCTACTTTTTTTAATAAGAAAGCCGGAGGGTTTGCGTCCGCCGGCTTCGGCTGAATTTCTTCGGCCTACAAATTTGTTACTCTAAAATAATAATGACCGAAAGAGGAACATTGTGAAAAACACAATCGTTTATTGTTTTTTTCTATCTTTGAATAACAAGTCAATACTACTGCACCAGTAGGGTAACCCGAAAAGCAGTAGTTCTTTCCCATCCCAATAGCGGTTTTAATGCCCTCCCAATGGCACTCTATACAAGTCAGACACTTCACATTGTCTGGAAACTGTTTCTTGAAGATTTTCTCACTCTAAGACTTTCATTTTTTGTCCGGTAAACAGGTATATCATTGCCCTAAGAATTACCGTTTTCATCCTTTATAAAATTGTGGTTAGTGCAGAGAGTTTACTCTATGAGCACTACAATCCGTGAAATCAATTAATCCTTAAATCCGTGATTGAAATCGTGATCAGAACCATCCCCGCTTTCTGAACATGATCAGCATTCCTATCGGAAACAGGATCATCATGCTAACTGCAGTATAAAAGCCCCATCGCTGATGAAAGAAATTTACATTCTGATCGAAGTTCATCCCAAAAATACCTCCGATAACAGTAGCCGGCGCCAGCAGGCAGGTAACGATAGCCATCACCTTCATCACTTCATTCATTTTTAGATTCACATTGTTGATATGAAGGTCCTGCATGCTCACCATTATATCACGGTAGTTCTCTGTAAGATCGATGGCCTGTACAATATGATCGTAAACGTCTTTATAATATTTGGAGTGACGGTCTTCAAGCAATTCGCTTTCGCTGCGCAAAAAACCATTCACTACTTCACGCACCGGCGAAAAATTCCTTTTTAAAATGATCAGCTCTTTTCGCAGGTGTGTAATATTTGCCAGGGCTCTTGGATTATTTCCTCTTGCTACCTCCTCTTCCACTTCTTCAATACGGTCGCCCAGTTTTTCCATTACAGTAAAATAATGGTCAACGATCATATCAAGTAATGAATAACAGAGATAATCGGCGCCCCGCTGTCTTAATTTGGCGATCGGCGATTTTAATTTTTCCCGCAAAGAATTAAATACATCACGGTGTGCGTCTTCCTGGAAACTGATCACCACATCTTTGGCAAGAATGATACTGATCTGTTCCTGCTCTATCAGGTCTTTTTCATGATTATAATAAAGCATATTCAGCAGGCAAAAAATACTGTTCTCTGCTTCATCCAGCTTGGGCCGCTGATTGATGCTTAATATATCTTCAATAACGAGCGGGTGAACATCGAAATTGGCACAGATCGCTTCTACATCGGCCTTGCGTAAACCATCTACATTGATCCAGGTAGTACGGCCGCTGCTCTTATACTTAAAGCTATCGGTGACGGTAAACAACTTTTTTTCCTCGATCGCCCCGGCATTATAATCATACACGGCGATAACGACATCTTTCGCTTCTTCCCGTTGCGGAATAACGGTTGGGTTGACCGATAAGATCTCTTTTGTTCTTTTAGTAGTGAACAAGTTGGGCAGGTAAAGATATTTCAGGTATTTATCGGGTCTGAGCTTATCCAATTTCATAACAGGAAAGTTAGTAAAAGAAACTGAGCGGCAAAAAGGAGTTAACCAATTATGTTATACGATCATATTAGTAATTAAAATCTCCTACGGCCGCAGCGTCCCCTTCGTGTATTTAATCCAAAGCGTTGCGGGTTATTTATCCTCTTCGATCCATTCAATAGCTTTTGCTATGATCGCATCGGCGAGATCGTTCAGTTTATCGGTTGCGCCCTTCATTTCAAACTGCTGTTTTATAGCATTATCTTTTTTAAGATTTACTTTTATTGTAATTTCTTTTTCTTTTACCGAATAACCACCGGTAAGAGAATAAGCTTCGGAAGAACCGGTCGATGGCAGAAAAACGATCTTCTTTTCTGTTTCTGTTCGTGCTATATCATCCAGCCGGTTATCAATTAATTTTCTCAGGCCAAGATCATCATCGATAATGCTGCTGTTCAAAAAATTTCCCGAAGTAAATAATGTCTTTGTTTCCGACAGGTTGATCTTTGCGATCACTTCATTATCGACAAGGCCAACATTAAAATCTGTATTGGTAACGATCTGCGGTTCCTGTTTTGCCCGGTCCTGTTTCGCCATTTCACTTACTGTTTGTGCGGCAGTATTGAACCAGCGGCTTACATTCAAATATTTGCCATCTTCTAAAATATCCGGCTTTTCTTTAATGGCTTTTAATAAAGAATAAGTAAGATAGCCATGCGAATAAATTCCCGACTCAAAAGCCAGTTGACTACTGGCCGATGCCGATAAAATGAACAAGCCCGATCTTTCATTCAATTTGTCAATGGCTTTTACCTGTTGCGCATTACCATCGCCTTTTACAGCCAATAAACGCCGATCGGGCATCATATCGTTGATAGCCTGGCCGCTTTTACAGGCATCCAGTATAAGAATCCTTTTTTGCGCTTTAATATTTTGTGGTTTGATCCAATCGGTCAACTCGGTCATGCTAACACCCACATCTTTGAACATATTCTCATCTGTGAGTGATGATGCATCGGCGGTCATGTAATAGAACTGTTTTGTTTTATCCTGCATCACACCATGACCCGATAGAAAAATAAAAAGAATATCATTCGGCCCGGCCCTGGCGGCAATATCATCAAAGGTTCTTTTAATCGATCTTTTTTCGGGGAAGATATGGCCGCTATCGGTAGTAAGATTATACATGAACACATGATCGTTGCCCAATAATTTTTTTGCAGCATCGCCTACCGTTGATGAAATATCTGCAGCATCGATCGCCGCATATTCAAGATCCATATTTTCTCCTTTATAATTGCTTACACCGACCATTACGCCAAAAAGTTTTGGCGGCGCTCTTTTTTCTTTGTCGGGATCTTCGATAATGCTGAGCGTTCTTGAAGAAGTAGAATTGTCCGCCGTTTGCGACCTTACGGTAATAATATTTTCCTGGTTCTCTGCAAAGAAGGCTTTCAGTTGATCCCTGGGTATTCTTATTTCATAAGCAGCGCCGGCTTTTTTTAATTCGGTTGGCGAATAAGAATTGAATTCGATACCATTAACGCTGATAACTGTTTTACCAATGCCGCCTCTTCGGGGTTTTATTTTAAAATAATATTCGGTAGCGCTGTTTCCCTGTTCTAATAAAGGAGTGAGCTTGCAAATATTGAGTTCATCAAGTGTAGCAGCATTAATGCTATCGCCATTAATGATCCTGCCGGCAAGATCGGGAACCCAGAGCTGATCTTTTACCTGGTCAAGCTCTATTACTTCTTCGCCGCAGGTAAAATGAATAAGCTTGCGGGCGGCCTCTGTACCATCGTAATGACTTTTTGGATCGGAAACAAGAAAGTTGGCGCTATCGATCGCAACAAAAGATAAGACCAGTTTTTTTGTTTTGATATCAAATAGCTTGGCAATATTTTTTTCAGTGATGATCAATAATCTTTTTCCATCAGGGCTATATCGAACGAGCTTGTATATTTCCCGCTCTCCTGTCAGACCGGTTCCGTAGATGAGATAGTTATCGGTTGCGTAATGCGATAAAAAAAGAAAGTCAGCCGAAACGGCAGCAACAAACATGCTGTCGGGACTGAGATCATAATTTAATACTTCTCCGGTGGTAGTGTCTTTTGTTGTTGGCGATAATCTTCCATTATATATATCCCATATCAGGTTATAATTTTCATATCTCAGATCAACGCTTTTCCCGTCGGGATCGAATCGTGCATCAACAATATCATTTGTTCTTCCTTTAATTGTTGTCAGCTCTTTTCCTGTTGAGATATCCCAAACAATAGCCGACCGGTCGGCAGAAGCGGTTACGATCCTTTTTGCATCCGTGCTGAATCGTACGTCATTTACCGCGCCGGTATGGCCTTTAAATTCTTTCAGCAATTTTCCAGTTGCAGCATCCCATAGTTTAACTGTATTATCAGCAGAAGCCGAAATGATCGTTTTTCCATCCGGGCCAAAGAAGGCTTTCAGCACTTCTTTAGTATGCCCCGATAATTCAAACAAAACTTTACCGGATGCAGCATCTCCGATTTTCACGACATGACTTGTATCCGTAAAAATTATTTTTTTTCCATCGGGACTAAAAGAGGAGAAACCCGGCTGCTGTTGTAAACCGCTCAAACTATACAAAACTTTTCCTGTTTGAATATCCCATACAATAAGAGAGTCATACATTGTAAATGAAAGAGAAAACTCCTGGTTTCCATTATCATAAAAGGTCGAGGCCCGCTGGATCAGCCTTTTTCCATCCGGACTGAACTGTATCGTTTCGTCGCCGATAACATTCTCGCCGATCCCCTGTTGCGATTTATATCCTTTCAAACTTGAAATAAGTGCCAGGGAATTTGCATCAATGATCAATCCCGAATGATCGCAGGACAACAAAATTTTTTTACTGTCCGGGCTTGCGTGAATAGAATATACCGCATCAGTAAACTTTTTATAACCGGTCAGGGGTTTTCCTGTTATAGCATCCCAGGCCCGGACGGTTGCCAGGGATTCGTCTTTCTCATTGGGTTCACTGGAAGCAGAAAAGAATTTTTTTCCATCAGGAGTATAGGTGTAAAGAGTTTTTGCATTATTTTTTTTTAATGGCATCAATGCCTTGTAAGTATCCACGCTATACATGGTATCGCCAAGAAAATCATCGGAAATAACCATCCTTTTTCCATCGGGACTGAATTGATCGGCTGTAAGTCCGCGGTTCCAGATATCCCATTCATTACCGGTAGCTATATCATATAATAAAACCTCGTTTGATCCGGCTTCATAAGTTACCAGTATCTTTTTTCCTCCTGCAACAAATTCTGCTTTCGTTACCATTGTAATAGAGCCGTCGCCGCTTGCTTTAAAATCTTTCAGCAACTTGCCTGTACCTGTTTCCCATAGTTTGGCGACACCTTCGGATCCTACGGTAAGAATTTTTTTTCCATCCGGGCTAAATGAAGCGTGTAATATTCCGTGGCTGTGTCCAACAGGCAACATCAGCGTTGGGTTTTGAGAAAACCCCGATGAACAACCGGCTATCAATAATAAAAAAGTAGCTATGGTTCTGATCAGCATCAAATTTTTTCAAAAGATATAATTATAACACTGTTTCACAAAAGCATTTGGGGAATAAAGTCTACAAAATGACCACTTGTGCGCCATTGTTCAGCATTGATCTATATAAAAATACCGGTTGGCATGGTATTTCTAATAGTATCACAAAACAATGTATTATGAAATCTCTTTTAATAAAAACCGTAAGCGTCGTCATATTTCTTTTGTTATTCATAAAGTCATGGGCGGCCGAGATAGAACCCGGTACAAATGATCTTCCGTGGTTTAAACAACCCTGGGCATGGTTGGTTGCCGTAGGTATTTTCGCTGTTTTGGTTTTTGCTTATATAAAAACCGGAGAAAAAAAATCAACAAGTGATCCTGCCGATGATAGTTTATAACCATAAAAAAATAATCATGAAATCTCTTTTAAAAAAAACCGGCGCTGTTATATTCTTTCTTTTCCTGTTTTTACAGGTCTGGGCGCAAGACGATAAGAAGATCGATGTAGATATCAATGTAAATAAAGATGGCGGAAACTGGTATCAGCAACCATGGGTGTGGATCGTTGGTGGCGCTGTATTTATCCTTTTGCTGGTTGCCTTATTGAGAGGCGGCGGCAAGAAAGATGACTAATAGAAGTCAAAGAATAAAATCGCAAACGGGAAAAAGATCCTCCAACTTATGATTTATAATGCAGAGCATTTTTGGAGGAATCTTTGTTTACATTTTCAAGTTTATTTTGAGAAGAAATGGGTTAAACCTAAATCAGGACCTACGGACTAAGTGCCTGTTCGTATAATTTTGGATTAAGCCGGGAAGTGTACTTCCGGCTTTTTTCGTAAAAACGCTGCCAAAGAACTAATCCATATTGCCGATGCAGATCGATAACATATCTATCCCGGCAACCAAATCACAGAAAAAAAACACAAAAAGCTGTTGGATTTTGTGGCCTACTGTAGTTATTATAAAATATTTTAGATGAACTTGCCTGCTTACCAGGTTCGTGGCAAAAAAGCAAAACTACCGTGTCAACATTTACTCCCGATACAAATAATGAAATGTTTCAACTGGCTACCCAGCTGGTCAATCAAAGCAACCGAAACATTTTTCTTACGGGCAAAGCCGGTACAGGCAAAACCACTTTTCTAAAATATATCCGCGAAAACTGTCACAAACAAATGGCGATCGTAGCGCCAACCGGCGTAGCCGCTATCAATGCCGGCGGTGTTACCATTCATTCTTTTTTTCAATTACCATTTGCCCCATTCATTCCCGAGGCAACCGGTTTTACCGGGAATAATGAAGAAACTGTCAATCGTCATAGTTTATTAAGCCGGCTTCGCTTCAACAGTGACAAACGAAAAGTATTACAACAACTTGAACTATTGGTGATCGATGAGATCAGCATGGTACGTTGTGATGTGCTGGACGCTGTCGATGCCGTACTTCGTCATATTCGCCAGCGGCCAAATGAAAGATTCGGCGGCGTTCAGTTATTGTTCATTGGCGACATGCTGCAATTGCCGCCCGTTGTAAAAGAACAGGAATGGCGGCTGCTCTCTGATCATTATAACGGACAATATTTTTTTGACAGCAAAGTATTACAGGAAGAACCGCCTGTGTATGTCGAGTTTAATAAAATATACAGGCAAAGCGATGAACAATTTATTGCCGTGCTGAACCAGGTACGTAATAACGAACTGGATGAAGACGGGATGAAAATACTGGAACGCCGGTTTCAACCTTCATTTCGCCGCAGCAAACAGGATGGTTATATCATTCTTACTACACATAATGATAAGGCAAGGGAAATAAATGCAAGAGAACTTAGCGGCCTCGACGGAAGCTCTTTTACCTATGAAGCAGAGATCAAAGGAGAATTTTCTGACCGGGCCTATCCGGCCGATGAAATATTGTACCTCAAGACCGGCGCCCAGGTCATGTTCATAAGAAACGATGCAGCTGAAAATGGAAAACGATTCTTTAATGGAAAGATCGGAACGGTTTCAAGACTGGAAGCAGAAAAAATATTTGTACAATGTGAAGGAGACTCTTATGAAATAGAAGTGGGCAAAGAAGAATGGGAAAACATCCGGTACACAGTGAATAAAACAAATCGTCAATTGGAATCCGATGTCCTGGGCTCTTTCCAACAATACCCGTTACGACTTGCGTGGGCGATAACGATCCATAAAAGCCAGGGCCTCACTTTTGATAAAGCTATTATTGATGCAGGCGAGGCATTTGCCCCGGGCCAGGTGTATGTGGCATTGAGCCGCTGTACAAATCTTGAAGGAATGGTATTGCAAAGCCGGGTCAGATCCCAAAGTCTTTTTATGGATGCGAGAATAAAGCAATTCTCCAACCGGGCTGCTACAGACGATCAATTACAACGATGAACTTGCCGCGGCACGAAAAGACTATCAGCGATCATTACTGATCTCGTTATTTGATCTTACTAACGCCATCGGCAGCACAAAAGAATTAATAGAATACCTCGGGGAATACAGCACGTCATTTAATCCTGAAACATTGCCGTGGTCAGAGGAATTATTGGCCAACCTTAGTAAAACACAAACAACGGCGGTAAAATTTCATACACAACTACGATCATTGTTTCAGCAGGAGAAATTATTAGAAGAAAATACCGCCTTGCAGGAAAGGATACAAACAGCGGCGGGTTATTTTATTACCGAAATACGATCAGCGATACAATTTATTCAGCGATCACCTGCTGTTACCGATAGCCGCCTTAATGCTAAAGAATATAATGAAACGTTGAAAGAGATCTTTGCAGAACTGGCGATGAAGATATTTTTACTGGAAGGGTTTACCGGCAACTTTGATATGGGATCTTATCACAGCCGCAAGCAAAAATTTATATTACCGGCTTTTGGTATCAATGCATATGCGGGAGCATCGCAAAAAAAAGAAGACAGCCCGCATCCCGTCCTTCATCAGCAATTAAGAAAATTGAGAGAAAGTATTTGTTCCCGCAAAGACCTCCCGATCTATATTGTAGCGGGCAGCACTACTATTGATGAAATGGCCCGCTATTTACCACAGACATTAACGGAGTTGAGAAAAATAAGTGGCTTTGGCGATGCAAAAATTGAACAATACGGGCAATTATTCCTGGATGTGATATTGGAATACTGTGAGCAACGACAGCTTGCTTCTCTTATTCATGAAAGATCTCCGAAAAAGGAAAAGAAGGAAAGAACCGGCCCGGCTAAAAAGAAAGGAGATACACATGCCGAAACCTTCCGGATGTATAAAGAAGGAAAGACAACCGCAGAAATTGCAAAAGAAAGATATCTTACCCTTCAAACAATTGAAGGGCATCTTGCAAAATTTGTTCGCAACGGCGAAATAAAGGTGGATGAATTAGTAAGCCGGGAAAAGATCGTTTTGATCGAATCGGCCCTGAAAGATTTTGAAGGAACATCCATCGTCCCGTTAAAGCAACGGCTTGGCGATGAAATTGGCTTTGGTGAAATAAGATTGGTAATGGCAAGTCTTGGGATCAGCCAGCAATCAGCCGATTAGAACGACTGTTCCATTTCCCAAAACACTTTGAATTCAATATATGGATATTGAAGAGCGGTAAGATCAAAACAATGACTTTGTAACCATGATGCTTCGGCATTGGTATAGAGTTACCTGTTAATCCGCCAATGACCCAGCATTTGCTTCCTCCTCCTGCACCCGTTATAACAGATTTGGATGGAGTTCCCATGCCCAATCACTACCGGCACCACCGGCAACCCATCCGCCATCGGTTGTTTCAAAGTCTTCTGTATAGGGAAAGCTATTGACAGGTGAACCACATTGCGCCGCCGTATCGGTCAATACAGTTATTAATAATGATAATAAACAAACGATCCTTTTCATTGTAGAAAACGACAAATGTACAATGGATTAACCGCTATCATATTCTATTGAACAGTGATTTTATTGATAGCAATAAGCAGATCATTTGATGAAGAGCTATAAATGTTATTCTATGTTATCTATTAATTATTCACATTTAATTTTTATTGGCTATAATAGATTTGTTACATTAAACTTTATATATATCTTCATTATATTACTTACTAACTCATTTATGCAAACCCCAACCAACCTCGGCTACCGAACCGTCAGCAATCATGAGTTCGCTGTACGAAGACAAAAAATTACCAATGGACAAAATGCATTATTTGCCCTCCGCTCCTATGAGCCCGGTGAAATAATTGCTGATTTTTCCGCAGGAACAATTTCTGCAGAACCAACTTATTTAACGGTACAGGTTGGTACAGGTAAGCACATAACATTGCAACCGGAGTTCTTGCAGTATATCAATCATAGTTGTGATCCCAATGTATTCTTTAATACAACCACCATGCAGTTGATGGCGTTAAAACCATTACAACCCGAGGAAGAAATGACATTTTTCTATCCTTCTACCGAATGGGAAATGACACAATGCTTTCAATGCTATTGCGGAAGCGTTCATTGTCTTGGAGAAATAAAAGGAGCGTCGTATCTTTCTAAAGAAGCACAGGAAAAATACCGGTTCACTGATTTTATTCAGCAACAATTAACCAAAAGAAAGAGAACGACAAGAAAAGTAGCCTGATTTGTGATGAAGACAGCAGAAGCTATACGGTTATTAAAGCCATACACTATTTGGGTACTGGCACCGCATCTTGAATCGGATGATCCTAACATTCAACACTATTACGATTTTTCCCAAAGTATAAAAGAATACACCAAAGTATTCGACGAGCTCAAAGCTCAATGGAAATGGCAGCCGGTTACGATGGATAATTATAAAGCCATTATCGCATCCATTGCCAAAAGCAAGAATGGAAAAACTCCCCTGGTATTAAATCTTTGCGATGGAGACGAAGTAAACGGTACGCCCGGCATCTCTGTCATTCATGAATTGGAAAAACATAAATTAATATATACCGGCTCGGATGCTCATTTCTATGATACTACCACTTCCAAGATACCGATGAAGAAAGCTTTTGATAAAGCCGGGGTAGCTACTGCTAACTGGAGGGTGATCACGGAAAAAAGAGGTACTGTAAAAGGTATTTGTAAAAGAGTTGGAACTCCTTTGATCATTAAACCGGCCGTTTCCGGCGGCAGCATGGGTGTTTCGGTTAAAAATGTCGTGCATACGGAAGAAGAATTGATCAGCCGGGTTGAAGAGATCTATAAAGGCTATCATGGCTGGAACCTGCTGATCGATGGTTTATTTGTAGAACAGTTCATCACCGGGGCCGAATACACCACATTTATTACCGGCTCTTATGATGATCCGGGTAATTGTAAAGTATATGAGCCGGTAAAAAGAGTTTTTCATGAATCGCTTCCGGCCTCTGAGCAATTCCTCTCCTTCGACCGCCTTTGGGAAATATATGAAGATGAAACCCCGATGCCGCAGAATGAGAACTTCTATGAGTATCGCCCGGTTGAGCCTTCTTTGATCCCCGCTTTAAAAAAATTAAGTCTTGATGCATATAGATCATGCGGAGGTAAAGGATATACCCGTATCGATATCCGGGAGGACAGTGCAACGGGAAAATTATATATGCTGGAGGTAAATGCGCAGTGTGGTTTAAGTGAAGACGAAGACTATACTTCTATCGGGGCCATACTTAAAGTGTCCAATGTTTCTTTTACAGAGATCATTGCAGAGATACTGAACGATGCATTGAGAAGAAGTGAAACAAGATCAGCGGGAATAAAAAAGACCAGGACGAATAAAGCAAAAAAAGCGGTCACCGTTAAATAACCGGCTTCTTTATTCTCCGCCTCATTACCGTAATATATCATGAAAGTTTGTGTACTGCAGCCGGACTACTCCACCACCGGAGTTGATTACAAGAATTACGATCCACCAAGAGATCTTTCTGTTCTTATTCCCGAACACGAAGTGCATACTGTTTTTCTCAATAAGCTTACTACCTATAAACAACTGAAACAACTCGGTAAAGAGGGTTATCACATATTTGTAAACCTTTGCGAAGGTTATCTTGAATGGGAAGTGCCAAGCATCGATGTGATCTATTCAATGGAGTTGTTGAACCTTCCGTTTACCGGACCCACATCCAAACTATACGATCCGCCAAAAGAGTTGATGAAATACATGGCTTATTGCGAAGGGGTAAAAACTCCGGGCTATGTCATCATTCATGAATTGAAAGAAGTGGATGAAGTGATAAAACATTTGAAGTTCCCAATGTTTGTAAAGCCGGCGAAAGCAGGCGACAGTCTTGGCGTTGATGAACAATCATTGGTTCATAATAAGATCGAATTACAGCAAAAATGTATCAGCATCATTGAAGAATACGGGCCGTTGCTGGTGGAGGAATATATTGCGGGAAGAGAATTCACTGTTTTGGTGGCCGCCAATACCGATGTGCATAGCTGCACCGTATTTCGCCCTGTTGAATATTTATTTCCCGAGGGAAAAGAATTTAAGACCTATGCGTTAAAAACATCGGAGCTTCATCCCGACTGTAATGTCGGCTGTACCGATGAAGTATTGGATAAAGAACTTCGGTCGGCAGCAGAAAAGATATTCAAAGGATTCAATGGCGTTGGTTATGCAAGGCTTGATTTCAGGGTAAATGATAAGGGCGAGATATGGTTCTTGGAAATAAATTTTACCTGTTCTGTTTTTTATTCAGATGGTTTTGAAGGTTCGGCGGATTTTATCCTGAAGTTCGATGGTATAGGCCAGGATGGTTTTCTGAAACATATAATCGAAGAAGGAGTTGCCCGTCACCTGCGAAGCAAAAAGCCATTTGTAATGAAAGGCAATTCGATTGCGGGCTATGGTATTTATGCCGGCCGCAATATTAAAGAAGGCGAGATCATTTTTAAAGGCGAAGGCAGGTCGCAACGGATCATCACCAAACGTTTTGTTGAGAATAATTGGAATGAAGATGAAAAAATGCATTTCCGGCGCTATGCATATCCCGTGAGCGAAGAACTTTTTATTCTTTGGGATGATGATCCTTCGGAATGGGCGCCGCAAAATCATAGCTGCGATCCCAATACTTCATTTGACGGGCTGAATGTTTTAGCATTAGAAAATATTTCCAAAGGCGAAGAACTTACGCTGGATTATGCAGAATTTTTGGATGAGAATATGGAACCTTTCCAATGTCAATGCCATGCTGCTAATTGCCGGGGAAAGATTTCGGGCATACCGCACAACTCATTAACGCATCGTGAAGTAAATCTCCAGAAGCTGAGTTAATAAAAAAGGCGGCTCTCTATAGCTTAATAAATTTCAGGTAAGCAGCAGCACCATTATTTCTTCTCAATACTGCTATATACATTCCTGCAGGTAAATGGATAACATTTACAAAAACCATCGTTCTGTTGACAATATTTTTAATTGATAAGACGGGTCTTCCATCTATGCCGGTTACTTCGAGCGTTTGCCATTTATCCGAAAGCCTGAGACTATCGATATAAAGTATGTTTGTTACCGGGTTGGGGAAATAAGCGATACCATAATTGCTTCCCGGAACAGGATCAACGGCAGTAACAAAGTTGACGGTAAAGACCAATGGGCTGCTCGTAATAGAAACAGGCGAAGGACAACCACCATTACTTGTCAAAATACAACGAAGCTTTACACCTGTTTGAGCCGGTTGATAATTTATTGTTTGCAATGTAGCTCCGGGAATAACCGCCCATGAATGAGTGAACGTACTGTCCTGCCATTGAAAGGCCGGGGGTGTTCCGCCATTGGTAATTGAAGCGCCGATAATGCTGCTTTGTCCAAGGATAACGGTAGTGGTTCCCGATATAGTTATCGTTGGAGTGACTGCGCTGTTAACTGTCAGCGTAATAATATTACTTGTTGCAGTATTCGTTGTGATGCAACTCGCAGAACTTGTCATGATAACTTTTACCTGGTCGCCGTTATTAAAAGAGCTCGAAGAATAGATCGCCAGGTTTAATCCCACATTCACTCCGTTCACCTGCCATTGATAAGATGGCGATGACCCGGGATTTGTACTGGCGGCAACATTAAAGTTAACACCCTCTCCCTGGCAGATCGATGTTGCTGTTGACAAGATCGTCACTGTTGGAGTGGCCGGGTTGGTAATATTCATTGTGATAATATTACTGGTTACCGGCGGATTAGTGCCACAAGCTGTTGGCACAGTTGTCATGATAACTTTTACCTGGTCGCCGTTTGCAAGCGATGAGGTAGTAAATATTGTACTGTTAGTTCCTGCATTCACACCATTCACCTGCCATTGATAAGAAGGCGAAGCTCCCGGGCCTGCAGGAGTTGCAGTAAATGTAACCGAAGAATTAACACAGGCGGTTGTTGAAGGAGTGCTGATACTTACGGAAGATGGATCACCGGTCACATTCATCGTAATGGTATTGCTGGTGGCATTGTTCGGGGTTGAGCATGCATTAAAAAGAAAAGCTTTTACCTGGGCGCCATTGGTCAATGTGTTCGAAGTAAAAGTGGAAGTATTATTTCCCGGAACATTAATGCCATTTACCTGCCAGGAATAACCGGTTAGCGGGCCGGTATTTACACCATTCGCAGTAAACGTAGCGGATACACCATAACAGATAGAAGTAGCGGGTGTGCTGATCGAAAGCGATGGAGCAGCATTGGTATTTACCTGTAAAACGAAATGGCTGCTATAAAGATTACCATCAACGATACAGCGATAGAGATATCCGTGCCATGCTAATTGAACATTCGAGATCATCAATGTAAGCGATTGGGCGCCGGAGAAAGTGCTGTTGTTGGTTATATCAACAAAACCGCTGCCGGTATTTTGCTGCCATTGATAAGTTGTTCCGGTAACATCCGAGGGCCACGATGTTATACCGCCGGCACAAACACCGGCATTGGGTCCAAACAGCAAAGTGCTGCCCATTTTATTACTGAATATAGTAAGCACTTTGTCTTGCGCAGAACTTACAATAATGTCGATCTTCCCATCCATATTGAAGTCGGCAGCATTTGTATAATAAGGAATAGACTGGTTTACGGTACCTTCTATATTTACAGCGTTATTATTGGCAATAGTTCCCGGCGTAGAAAGATTTCGGATCAACGAGAAATACCGCTCGCCGGAATTGCCAACAATAATATCCGGCTTCATATCCCCGCTAACATTGGATATCCACGATCCTTGTCCGCCCCAGGCGAGAGGAATAGTTATTACCGGCGCAAAAGAAATATTTCCCGCAGTACTTGTATTTCTGAAAATATTGCAACTATTATCATTCACAATGATAACATCCAGTTTATTGTCGTTATCGTAATCGGCAATGTTCAATGTACGGGATTGAACAGCAGATCCCGGAACTGATACATCGATCCTTGTAGCGAAGGATATTGTTCCGCCTGCGGTTGTATTACGAAAACAGGAGAAGTCGGTTGGGTTGCCGCCGGATACAACATAGTTGTAAGAGATAACATCTATTTTTCCATCCCCGTCGATATCTCCTGCGGCGATCCTTACGGGATTATTTTGTGTAGCAAAATTGAGAGGCGCACCGAAAGAAAGATAACCGGGAGAACTGGTATTCCTGATCACGGTTACATTTTTGCTGCTGAAATTCCCGGAAGCAATATCATTTTTTCCATCATTGTCAAGGTCTGCAATAACTACATCCTGGTTACCGCCGCTTAAGGCAGGAACAGAAAGCTGATTGGCGAAAGAAATATTTCCCGGCGTGCTTGTGTTCCTCAATACTGTAACATCTGTACCATTGGTAGAACTGACAATGTCGGGCTTTCCATCACCATCTATTTCTTTAACGTCAAAGTATCCCGATGCAAATGGCGAAACAATGCCAAGATTTTTTTTCGGGGCGAATGAAAAATTAGTTCCATCGGTGGTATTCCGGTAAACTATGATCGAATCTCCATTAAATGTGCCCAATACATTGATAAGATCGGGTTTCCCGTCGCCATCGAGATCTTTTCCAAAAACATGTTTTGTGCTGCTGTTATAGCTAAAGGTCAATGCTTCTTTATAAGAATTCCTGGTAAAGTTGGAACTATCGTGGAAAGTGATTGCGAAGGGTTTCAATGATTGCCCGGAAAGATTATTCGTTGTATTCAATACAGAAAGGGCTTCGAAAGATCCTCCCACAGGAGCCGTACATACGATCTGTGTGGCGGAAGCAGAAGTGATATTTGCTTTTACAGCGCCGAAATAAACAATGTTATCGTTTACCGCAGGGCCAAAATTATTTCCTGTAATAGTTACTAAAACGCCGGGTAAACCAGACGCAGGAGTAAAGCCAAAGACCACCGGTGGCGGAGAAGACGATACGGGGAAATAAGTAAATCCAGGAAGCGAATAACTGCCGCTGACATTGGCCACAGAAACAGCACCTGTTGCGCCTGCAGCGACTATCGCCGTGATCATCGTGCTCGAAACAACATTGAAGGAAGCCGCATTGACGCCGCCAAATTTTACAGAGGTTGCCGCAGTAAAACCGGAACCATTGATCGTAACAAAAGTACCAGTGCTTCCCGTAGTTGGAGAAAAAGAAGTGATAGCGGGAAGGTTTGGAATGGAAAAATACTGGTATCGCTTCAGCGTGTCTGTCATTGCGCCGGAAATAACAACCAGTTCAATGCTATCGACAGGACTCAGAACATTGTGCGTATAGGTTGTATGATAATTAGTGCTTACCTGCACATTATTTACAAACCATTTAAACTGGTAGTTGGGTTTTGAGTAATTGATAAGCTTTACAATATTGCCGGGAAAAGAACCCAGCGTATCGACCCGGAAAAAAGAAGTTGGGATCGGGGTGCCGCCACCATTAGTGCTGATCTCTATAAAGTCCTGGATCGCCCCGCACCACAACTGGGTTTCATTTAAACATTGTATCTCATTATGAGAATAGCCGAGATAGGAATAATTATTATCTCTTGGTAAGGGTTGCCATACTTTTCCTGAATCGGTTGTTTTATAAGTATCAAAATAGTTGCCGATACCATAGCCGGTACTATCGTTTACAAATTCCATTTGATAACAATAGAAAGGCGTTGCTTCGCAATGATTTTTTTGTGTCCACGAGCTGCCGCCATTGGAAGTGTAATACAACCGGAGACTATCGGTATTGTTGCTGGCAAGATTCAGCCAGCCTTTATTAGCGGTAATAAAATCCAGGTGATAAATAATATTCGCCGGAGGTGTTATCATTATCTGCCAGCCGGATCCTGCATTAGCTGTTTTTAATATCTTACTCGCATTGTATGCTGTCGAATAAGCAAATACATTGTTGTTATCAATACCATCGAGAAAATCAAAAAAACTGTCGGGGTCTGTTCTTACTACCGACCAGGATTGTCCTTTATTCGTTGTTTTTAGTATGCGGTCGGCATCTGTCGCATAACCTATATTGTTGTTTTCGGGAAATACCATGTCGGTAATTCCACCGCTTAGCTGGAATGCATTGAACTGTGAATGATACACCAGTAGATAAGACAGGCCGCCGTTTGTGGAATACAATATCGCAGGAACAAAACCATAATCTCCATAAACAACGATCGTATCCTGGTTAAATGCTTTTACTCCTTTAATGCCAAAACCAAATGTGAGGTTTACATTGTAATTATTATAGTTGACGTTGGTGATAAATCTTTTTATGATAGTTCTTCCGCTATCTGAAGTAAATCCAACCCAATCAACAACATCGTCGGAAGAAGCGATAAAACCCGAAGAGGCGGAATAGAAACTGAATTTTTGTACTTTATTATAATTGCTTGACGGGATCGAATAGATCTGGCGCATTTGCGCATTGCCGGATGAATGAAAAAGGAAAAATGTAACAGCAAGACAAGCTATAGTTTTTGAAAGAAAAAAAATGGACCTCATTTATTGACGGTTGGGTTGACAGATAGATGTTTTAAAGATACGGTCTTGCATATATGCCGGTATTATCTTCCCATGAATACCATTAGTATTTGCACATCACTTGGGTTGATCCCCGATATCCTGCTCGCCTGCCCCAGTGTACGGGGTTTTATTTTGATAAGCTTTTCACGGGCTTCATTACCAAGAGAGATGATCTTTTTATAATCGAATGTTTCCGGAATTTCCAACTCTTCAAGCTGGCTCATTCGTTGAACTAATTCTTTTTCTTTTTCGATATACACTTCATATTTGATCTGTATCGAAGCTTGTTCTATCATGTCTTTTGTAAAAGGAAGAAGTGCTTCCCTGAGTTTTGGAAGTTCTTCTGCAAGATCTGGCAATTCAACATCAGGTCTTAATAAAAGCTTTTGAGCCTTTTGTTTTTCTGAGATCTTCGATGAATTGATCTTTTCGAACCAGCCATTGATCTCACCGGGTTCGACCGGCATTTCTTTCAAAATGGTTTTGATCTTTTCAACCGATCCTTTCTTATCGATCACTTTATCCATTCTTTCCTGCGAAGCCAAACCAAGACGATAACTTAATTCGGTTAATCGCAGATCGGCATTATCCTGTCTTAATAAAGTTCTGAACTCAGCTCTTGATGTAAACATCCTGTAAGGTTCTTGTGTCCCTTTACTGATAAGATCATCGATCAACACTCCTATGTATGCATCGCTTCTTTTTAAAATAACAGGCCCGAGATCTTTTGATCTTTGATGCGCATTGATGCCGGCCATCAATCCCTGGCAAGCCGCTTCTTCATATCCTGTTGTGCCATTTATCTGCCCCGCAAAAAATAAATTGCTGATGAGTTTTGTTTCGAGCGAATAATTTAATTGGGTCGGGGGAAAATAATCGTATTCAATTGCATAACCAGGGCGAAACATTTTTGCATTCTCAAAACCTACAATATTACGAAGAGCTTCGTATTGTGTTTCTTCCGGTAATGAAGTTGAAAATCCATTTATATAAATCTCCACCGTATTCCAGCCTTCGGGTTCTACAAACAGCTGGTGTCTTTCTCTTTCTGCAAAACGGTTGATCTTATCCTCGATACTTGGACAATACCTTGGGCCCACCCCATCGATCCTGCCGGCAAACATTGGGCTTTTATCAAAACCTGTTTTTAAAATATCATGAACAGTTTGATTGGTATAAGTGATCCAGCAGCTTCTTTGTTTTTTGGGTTTTTCGGTATCTAAAAAAGAGAAGCCAACAACTTCTTCATCTCCTGGCTGTTCTTCCATTTTTGAATAATCCAGGCTGCGGCCATCCACTCTTGGCGGCGTACCTGTTTTCAAACGATCGCTTTCAAAGCCAAGTGAAACCAGTTGTTCTGTTATTCCGGTTGCCGCTTTTTCCGCCATCCTTCCGCCACCGAAGTTTTTTTCTCCGATATGAACGATCCCGTTCAGAAAAGTTCCATTAGTTAGTACAACCGTTTTTGCCTTGATCTCGTGTCCAAGGCCGGTTACTACGCCATAACATTTATTTCCTTTGATAAGAAGACTTTTGACCATGTCCTGGTAAAAATCAAGATTTTGAGTTTCCTCCAGCTTTTCCCTCCATTTAATATGAAAAAGCATCCGGTCGTTTTGAGCTCTCGGGCTCCACATGGCCGGCCCTTTACTACGGTTAAGCATCCTGAATTGAATGGTCGACAGATCCGTAACAATTCCGGAATATCCTCCCAAGGCATCTATTTCTCTAACGATCTGCCCTTTAGCAATTCCTCCCATTGCGGGATTGCAGCTCATTTGGGCAATAGTCTGCATATTCATGGTCACCAAAAGGGTTTTGGAACCAAGATTTGCGGCGGCGGCCGCGGCTTCACAACCGGCATGGCCGGCACCAACCACGATTACATCATATTCAGGAAACATAAGCCGGCAAAGGTATCGTGTTATTCGGGCTGCTTTAGTTTTTTTATAAAATCAATTTCTTTTTTAACCTCCTCTATATCCCGTCCACTATTGAGTAATTCAAACTCAAACTCAGTATAGTTTTCAATCATTTCCAGGTATTCCCGATGATCATTTATAAAGGCTTGCTGACTTTCCGTGCTGACAAATTCTGATAATTCCAACTGATCGATCTTATGAAGCAAATTCAGGCAAGGCGTATAATTGGTTGTATCATATAATTCCCGAAAATAGTTTTTGGCAGCAAGTACATCCAGCCTGTTTCCCCGATCCTTGTTTAACTGAAATTTTTCCACTCTCAGGTTGGTAAAATTCCAGCAAAGTTTGAGTTCGTCATCATCTGCAAAATTGAAATAGGTCACAGGTATTATGTGATCAAGCTGCCACTTGATCCCAAAATCTTCCCACCCGATCTCCGAATGAAACTGGTATTCGAACCACTGACGCATATTTTTTATGTCTAAACCAAAATAAGGAGCATATGCAGGGCAAGGACTTTTTTCGAGAACATACCGGCGAAGAGTGATCTGCCATTTTCTTTTTTCCCTGAATTTTAAAGCATTCGGAGTGTCATTAGTATTCCGGGTCCACCTTTTTCTGGCCATATAACGGTTTTCACAAAAGTACAGGTTCCACGGGACACTGTTTCAATCAGAAACAGTGTCCCGTGGAACCATGATTTTATTTAAAATATAGTTTAAGGAAAAAATCTTCCCGGCTCCTCATCTTTTTTTGTTCTGAAGAAGCTTTGTCGGAATAACCGCATAAATGCAGCGCCCCATGAAAGATTACCCGGTGCAGCTCCCCGGTAAAGCTGGAGTTGCTTTCTTTAGCATTGTCCCTCACCCTGTCAATGCTGATATATATTTCGGCTTGAATAGAACTCCCCTCCGAAAGATCAAAAGTTATTATATCGGTATAAAAGTCATGCTTAAGAAATTGCCTGTTGATATCAAGAAGCCTTTTATCAGAGCAAAAGATATAGTTGATGGAACCTAACCTCTTCTTTTCTTTTTTGAATATCGATTCAATAAAGCCCTTCAGCGCCGTTCTATTCTTCAGGCTAACCCCCGCTTTTTCAAAAAAGAAGCAAACTTTTGATCTTGAGGCCATAATTTCAAAATTCGTAAAGGAAAACCAATCGACAAAAGTAGCTTTGTTGATTAACACAGACTATACATGATTGCCAGGCTTTCAGAGCTAAAACCGGGACAGGAAGGAATTATCAAAGAGTTCAACGACAATGAGATCTTCCTCAAATTGATGGAAATGGGATGCATTCCCGGGGAAAAAATCTTACTGGAACAGATAGCCCCGCTCGGAGACCCGATCTCTGTTAAGGTAGCGGGCTACCGGCTAAGCCTTCGTCTAAATGAGGCAGAACATATCCTTGTTGAAATAAACAATTGATTTTCAATTAATTACAATGAAAATTGGACTTTATTTCGGTTCTTTCAATCCGGTTCATGTAGCGCATTTAATTATTGCTAATCATGTTTTGAATGAAACCGATATTGAAAAGATCTGGTTTATTGTTTCTCCTCAAAATCCACTCAAACAAGAATCTAATCTGCTAAACGAATATCATCGCCTGGAGTTGGTTCGCCTGGCAACAGAAAATGATCTGAGAATTAAAGCCTCGGATATAGAATTTTCATTACCGAAACCATCCTACACAAGTACAACACTTGTTTACCTCGCAGAAAAATATCCCGAACATGAATTTTCTCTTATAATGGGAAGCGATAGTTTTCAAAACCTTCATAAATGGAAAAATGCAGAATGGATAATTAAGAACTATAAGATCTATGTTTATTTGCGCCCGGGTTTTGAAGTTGATAATAATACCGGAACCAGGATCACAATCCTCAATGCTCCGCTCCTGCAATTATCCGCTACGCAAATACGCAATCATATCAAACAAGGAAGATCTGTTCGCTACATGTTACCGGAAAAAGTATTGGAAGAAATTGAAAAAGGCGGTTATTATAAAAAATGATCGTTAGAAAAAATAGCCCAATAGAAAACAAGCCATCACAATAAAAGGCGCTGCGATCCTTGTAAAATTCAATAATAAAAATGTCCCGAGAACTACCAGTACACTGATAAGACTACTGACAGGACGATCGCCTGAAAAAGAAATATCCTTCATCATATAAATTGTTGAAGCGATCATTATTCCTACAACAACGGCATTGATCCCCTCCAGCGAACGATAAACCCCGGCATATTTTTTCAAATTATTCCAGACGGGAAAGAAAAAAAGAACAAGCAAAGCGCTGGGTAAAAAAATTGCGATCGTACCGATCAAACAACCGATGATCTGCATTTCGGTTCCCATCTCTTTTAATGCCATGCCGCCGGTAAAAGATGCAATGGAAAAAACAGGACCCGGCACAGCTCTTACAACTCCCATTGCATTATATAAATAATTTTCATCGATCTGAACCGCATCGGGATTTCTTTCTTTTGCTTTTAATACTTCCGGCCGTACACTCCATTGTTCATACATCATCGGCATTAAAACTTGTCCGCCGCCAAAGACAAGGCTGCCCATACGATAAGTATTTTCAAAAAGGTTGATCGGTTTTCTATTCGGCCAATCATGTGTACGGGCCATTTCACTAACGAAACCGGCTACAATAAAAATTATTCCGAAGAGCCAGAAATTCCACCATTTGATCTTACGTGGTTTTTGTTCAACCTGCGGAATACGTTTGCGGCTAAAGTTGGTCGCAATACCCGCAGAAACGATCAGCGCCGGGATCACCCAGGGTTGACCAAATAAAAAATAAGTGGCCGCGGCCCCCAATATCATAATGATCCAGGTGATCGGATTTTTTATTGCCAATGGAAAAGCAGTAAAAGCGGCATACGCTAAAAAACCAACAGCCATCGAAGGAATGAATTTAAAAATATCGGTACCCAAATTCCGCTGATCGATATACTCCAATAAAAAAGATAACGCTCCCATTAAAATGCAGGCGGGTAGCATCCAGATGACCAGCGTAAGAATTGCCAATGGTACGCCTCCCCGTTTATACCCGATCAACGTCAATGTTTGTGTGGAAGATGCTCCCGGCAATAACTGGCAAAACGCATTATATTCCATCAATTCATCTTCGGTTACATAAGGGCGTCGATGGACAAATGTTTTCATCATCATACCCAGGTGGGCCTGCGGTCCGCCAAAAGCAGTTAGGCTGTGTATGAAAACAGCCTTGAGAAAAGGAATGTGACGCAGCAGCAGCATTGAACTTTAAATATAAATAAAATCGGAAAGCGCCGAAGGATTAGAATCGAACCGTCATTTACTGTAAATTCATAAAAAATAATAAGATGAAGATCGCTCTTTTGATTTGCACCGTCTTTTTTTCAAGCCTGTATTCTATTGGCCAAAGCGATATTGCTAAACTCAAAGAAAAAATAGCTGCCGAAGCAGATAAAATAGAAACCAAATGCATTGCCTGGCGAAGAGACCTTCATGAACATCCCGAATTGGGAAACCGTGAAACAAGAACTGCAAAACTGATAGAAGAGCATTTAAAAAAATTAGGATTAGAAGTAAAAACAGGTGTCGCTAAAACCGGCGTGGTGGGGATCTTAAAAGGAGGAAAACCCGGGCCCTGTATTGCTTTAAGAGCAGATATGGATGCGTTGCCGATCATTGAAAAAGAAAATGTTCCTTTCGCTTCAAAACAAAAAGCAAATTATAACGGGCAGGAAGTGGGGGTGATGCATGCCTGCGGTCATGATTCACATGTTGCTATGCTGATGAGTGTCGCCGAGATCCTTTCGGGAATGAAAAACGATATTAAAGGAACGGTGAAATTTATTTTCCAGCCCGCCGAAGAAGGACCACCTGAAGGAGAAGAAGGCGGTGCGCCATTGATGGTAAAAGAAGGTGTAATGGACAATCCCAAAGTGGATGTGATATTCGGACTCCATATCGAATCCGATATTGAAGCCGGAAAGATCGAATATAAACCCGGCGCATTCATGGCCTCATCAGACTGGTTCCATATTGTCGTTAAAGGAAAAGGAAGTCATGGCTCACAACCGTGGCTTGGGATCGATCCTATTCAAATAGCTGCACAGATCATCGAAGGCTTACAATCAATTGTGAGCCGTCAAATGCAATTGACAAAAGCGCCGGTTGTTATTACGGTTGGAAAAATTCATAGCGGCGTAAGGAATAATATCATTCCCGAAGAATGTGTGCTGGACGGAACAATACGAACCCTCGATAAAGACATGCAAAAAATTGTTCATGAAAAAATAAAATGGACAAGCTCGAAAATTGCCGAAGCTTCCGGTGCAACAGCCGAAACAACCATCGATACAAAAACATTGGTAACTTATAATGATCCTGATCTTGTAAAAAAAATGCTCCCTTCATTGCAAACAGCTGCGGGTATCAATAATGTAAAGGAAAGAGAATGGGTAACAGGCGCCGAAGACTTTTCTTATTATGGTACCAAAGCCCCGGCATTTTTCTTTTACCTCGGCGGAATGCCCAAAGGAAAAGATCCAAAGACAGCGCCGCCACATCATACCGCTGATTTTTATATTGATGAAAGCGGAATGAAAACAGGCATCAAAGCTTTTTGCAACCTGGTTATCGATTTTATGACCAATAATTGAAACACATAGATATTAGAATAGCATCCAAGAAAATGTCTATGTGCAGCTATGTTTTACTATGTTCTTATCTGTTAAAAAAAATCATGAAATTGCTACACCCGATAGTTAATAAGATCTAATGATCGCACTAATATGAAAAAAACACTTTTACTATTATTAATTTTTACGCCCCTTTTTTTATCAGCACAAAAGACAGATAAAAAGTTAGAAAAAAAACTTCGTGAAGCTATCGGCGGCTTCAATGGCGACATCGGTATTTATGTAAAAAATCTGCATACGGGTAAAATAGTTGCGATCAATGCCGATACTATTTTTCCAACGGCCAGTATTGTAAAAGTGCCGATACTGCTTGGCATCATGGACAGAATAAACAAAGGTGAATTGCAATACGATTCTTCATTTATTTATAAGGATTCATTGCTGTATGCGGGCTCTGATATATTGGGTTCTTTTAAAAGCAATGAAAGAATAGCATTGAAAAAAATCATTATGCTGATGCTTACTACCAGTGATAATACTGCCAGTCTCTGGTTGCAAAGTATTGCCGGAACCGGAACAAGGATCAACCAGATTCTTGACAGCATCGGAATGAAATCTACAAGAGTAAATTCAAGAACACCCGGAAGAGAAAATAACCGTACAGAGTTTGGCTGGGGACAAACCACGCCAAAAGAAATGGGAACCATCTTTGAAAAGATATATCATAAAGAACTCTTTTCTCCGGCAACCAGTGAAAGGATGATGCGCTGTCTCGGCAGAAACTATTGGGATGAGAACGAAGCGATCTCGGTCATTCCGCCAACCATCGAAGTTTTTAGCAAGAATGGATGTGTGAATGCATCAAGAAGCGAAGTGATGATCGTAAACGGGCCGAACAAACCTTATATATTCTGCATTTTTACCAAGAACAACAAAGACATTCAATGGAATCATAATAATGAAGCCTGGACAATGGCAAGAAAGATATCGCTATTACTGTGGAGCTATTTTGAACATGGTAGTAGTTGGGAACCTGCAATAAAATAATTTAAGGTGACACCCGGAAACATTGAGAAAATAAATAAAAAATTTACCAGGTACACGACCAATGATAAAATTCCCGGGCTTACAACATTTATATTTTCAGAAAAAAATCCTGCACAAATTAATATTGGAGATATCTCAAAAGAGACAGGATCAGGCATTAACAATGACACCCTTTTTGAAATTGGATCATTAACCAAGCCAATCATAGCTTCTTTGTATTCGATCTTAGAAACAAAAAAAGCAATTGATCTTCAAAAAAGCGTTAGCCACTATTTAAAGGGTGAGTATGAACTGGATCCAATTTTTGACGACTTTAAAATAGAGGATATCCTGACTCATACCTCCGGCCTGCCGGGGCTTCCTGATAGTTTTTTTTCGAAAATGAATAATTCTGATGATCCCTATTCAGTTCTGAACAGGCATGACCTGGAAAATTTTTTTATGAAACCGGAAGGAATAACAAGAACCGGACGATATAATTATTCCAATTTGGGATATGGAATTCTCGGTGAAATTTTAAAAACTATTTTTTCTGCTTCACTCGATGAGTTAACCGGTACATATTTATTTTCCGCGGTGAATATGCCCAGGACCGGATCCTTAAAAAAATTTTCGGAAGATAAAAATATAGCTACAGGCTATACTAATAACAACCTGGTATCGCCATTCTGGACAGGAGACGTTTTAGATGGAGCCGGTTCCTTTCTTTCTACAAATAATGATATGGCGGAATTTTTGAAACTGAATTTGGGATATTATGATACACCAGTCACGGAAGCTATTCTTAGAACGCATATCCAAAGAACTAAAAATACCGGGCTTGGATGGCATTTTAAAAATAATATACTCTCAAAACTATTGGGCTACCCGGGGTTTACCTGGCATAATGGTATGACAGGTGGGTTTTCAAGTTATATGGCGTTCAATCGAAAGAAAAAATGCGGGATCGTTCTAATGGCAAATAAGGCAACGCTATTAGATAGCTACTTTTATTATTATTCCAGCTATGTGCGGTAAAAATTTTCACTTAAACAACTGGTACACGATCCAGCTCATTACATATGCCAGCCCGGTCATATATATCAATTGAATGACCGGCCATTTCCAGCTTTTGGTTTCCCTTTTTACTACCGCCAGCGTACTCATACATTGCATGGCAAATACATAAAAGATCATCAGCGATAAACCGGTAGCAAGATCGAACACAGGTTTTCCGTTTGGCCTCTTGGCCTCTTTCATTTTTTGCCTGAGTATTAATTCCTGTTTTTTATCGGCACCTACACTGTAAAGCGTTGCCATGGTTCCCACAAAAACTTCTCTTGCCGCAAAAGAAGTGATCAATGCAATACCTATTTTCCAATCAAAGCCCAATGGAGCAATGGCCGGCTCGATCGCTTTTCCCATGATACCCGCATAAGAACTCGCCAGCTTTTCGGATTGCAGGTCTTTGCTGAGTTGAACGGTATCGGCGCCGGGCTTCGCTTTTAACAGCGCATATTTTTGTTCTACCTTTTGCATGGTATTACCCGGACCAAAAGAAGAAAGTCCCCATAAAATGAGACTGATGATCATGATCACTTTACCGGCATCCATCACAAATATCTTTGCCTTGCTAAGCATGGTTGGAAAAATATTCTTCCACCGGGGCGAACGATAAGTAGGTAATTCAAGAATGAAAAAACTTTTCTCTTTTATTTTAATGAACCATTTGGCTACATAAGAAACGATCAATGCCATGAAAAGTCCAAGCAGGTAAAGTCCCATCATCACCAATCCCTGTACACCTAAAAAGCCAAACAAATAGGTTTTAGGAATAGCGATCCCGATCAATATAAAATAAACGGGTAATCTTGCCGAACAACTCATCAGCGGCGTTACCAATATCGTCAGCAATCTTTCTTTTTTATTCTCGATATTTCTTGCACTCATGATAGCCGGAACGGCGCAGGCAAATGCGCTGATCATCGGCATTACGCTTTTTCCATTGAGGCCAACGCTTCGCATTAAACGATCTGAAAGAAAACTGATACGGGCCATATAGCCGGAATCCTCCAGCAGCGTTATCAATCCAAATAATATCATGATCTGTGGTACAAAAACCAAAATGCCATTCAATCCCGCAACGATCCCGTTCAATAAAAGATCTGTCCAGCGACTTTCGGGTAATACAGATGATAAACCCTGGTTCAATTTTAAAAAACCAAGATCGATCCAGTCCATGGGATATTGCGCCAGCCAAAAAATACTTTGAAACAAAAGGAACAATACCGCCAGCATAATAAGATAACCCCAGCGGCGATGCAATAAAATATTATCCAGCTTTTCCGTGAACAATGATTTTTGAAGCGGGTCCGGTTCCGAAACCGATTGCTGCATTACATGCCGGATACGACCGTATCGCTGTAAAATTTCTTCTGCCTGGGTTTTGGTCGGGTTGAAATTATTTTTTTGCCCTATCCTTCCGATCTTTTCCTGCATACCGGTTTCCAATACAAAAGATTCATGATTGATCAGGTAATGGATCGCTGTATAATCGCTGAGTTGGGGTAAATGCAGTTTAACTTCTTCAACAGGCGCCGCGGCGAGGGCTTTATTATCAATAAAATCTCTTGCCGGTAATTTATTGGATTGATGCGCAGTAAGCGAAATAGCTTTCTTTAATTCAAGAATGCCTTTATTTTTTCTTGGATTAACGGCAACGATAGGAACGCCAAGTTCTCTTTCAAGAGATGGAATATCTATTTTAATTCCTTTTCGTCTCGCCAAATCCATCATGGTCAAAGCGATGACAACCGGGAACTTCAGGTCAATGATCTGAGTACAAAAAAGAAGGTTTCGCTTTAAATTACTCGCATCGGCAACAACAACCGTAATATCCGCCTTGATCTCCGGATCCTGGTTAAGCAATACTTTATAGCTTACCCATTCATCCTGCCGGCGGGGATAAAGGCTATAAGAGCCGGGCAGGTCAATTACTTCGGCGGACTCATTGCCCGGTAAAGTAATAGAACCGGTTTTTTTATCGACCGTTACGCCGGGAAAATTACCGACACTTTGATTGAGGCCTGTCAGGGAATTGAACAGCGAACTCTTTCCGCTGTTCGGATTGCCTACTAATGCAATATGTAGTTTATTTTTTTTCAATGCGACAATCTGCAAATGTAGCCAGCAGCAGGGGAAGGAGGTTACGATTTTCGGATTTAGAACTGCTCTAAAAGGAAAAAATTACTTAAAAATGAAATAGATATACAAAGAAAGACCCATGCTGTCGATACCTTTAGCGCCAACTATTAAATATGCAGATCAAACCACTTTTTGTCCTTTTATTGACCGTTGTATTGGCCGCATGCTCGGGACCCAAAGAACTGGGCAATACCGAAGCAAAAACGATCGATAATCTAAAAGCTCATATACAATACCTGGCCGATGATAAACTGGAAGGCCGCCGTACAGGATCGGAAGGCGAAGAGCTGGCGATGAAATATATCATGGAACGATTTAAAGAAGCAAAGCTTCAACCGAAAGGATCAGAATGGTACCCGCAGGATTTTATTGTGGATGATGGCAAAGAAATGGGACCAGACGCATCGCTGATCATAAACGGCAACCAACTGGAAAAAGGAACCGATTTTTTTGTTTTTCCTTTTAGCCCGTATAAGGTCATTGATGCCAGGTCTTCACCGGCTTTGCAGGAAGTGGGTGTGCCCTGGTTCATCGATCTGAAAGAAACACTGGAAACAAATGAAAGCAACCCGCATTTTGATCTTCCTGAATACATCCGCACAAATTATAAAGGAATAAATGATAGAGGCGCTACCGCTGTTATTTTTTATAACTCATCATCTATCGATGATAAATTGAAATTTGAAGTAAAGGATAAAACAGCAGAAGTGCCGATACCTTATTTATATATAAGTAAAGAAGCGGCAAAAAAATATCTTGCCGATAAGACAGAAACCTTCGCTGTTAAAATAGATACGGAAATAAAAATAAAAAACAGGGTGGGACATAATGTGATCGGCTATATTGATAACCGGGCAGCCACTACTGTTATTCTCGGGGCGCATTACGATCATTTGGGATATGGTGAAGACGGCAATTCAAGACATACATCGCATGAAAGAGCCATTCATAACGGCGCCGATGATAATGCAAGCGGCACAGCAGCGTTGATCGAACTGGCTTCATTGCTGAAAGGGTCAAAAGCAAAGAACAATAATTATCTCTTCATTGCATTTTCGGGAGAAGAACTGGGATTGTTCGGGTCAAAATATTTTGTTGAAAATCCAACGATCGATCTGAAGACAGTGAACTATATGATCAATATGGATATGGTGGGAAGATTGAATGATACAAGCAAGTCGATAACAATTGGCGGTTATGGTACATCGCCAACCTGGGCAACCGTTATTACAAAAGATTATTTTGAAAACCCCAATGAATTGAAAAAAACAGCGCCTTCACTCACGATAAAAATTGATAGCAGCGGGACAGGGCCAAGCGATCATACATCGTTCTACAGAAAAGATATTCCTGTATTATTTTATTTTACGGGCTTGCATACAGATTATCATAAACCGACCGATGATGCCGATAAAGTGAATTATGCCGGCGAAAAAATTATCATTGGGCATATTGTTCAGTTGATCGAATCATTGGACGATAAGGGTAAACTTGCTTTTTTAAAAACAAGAGAAACACAAACCACTACATCAGCAAGATTCAGCGTTTCGATGGGCATCATGCCTGATTATACTTTTTCGGGAACAGGGGTAAGAGCCGATGGCGTATCGGAAGGCAAGCCTGCGAACAAAGCAGGATTAAAAACAGGAGATATAATTATCCAGATCGGTGACTATAATACCAATTCATTGGAGAATTATATGCAGGCGCTGGGCAAATTCAAGAAAGGCGATAAGACGAAAGTGAAGTTTAAGAGAGGTGATGAAGTGATGGAAGCGGATGTTGAGTTTTAGGGGATGGCACGCTGATGACACGGATTAGGACGGATTTACACGGATTTTTTTCTTATCGTTTGCAAAAATTTTTCTTTTGAATTCGGGTTTCTTTCCAAAGTTTAATAAGCAGACCTATTTCTTTATCCGTTGCTTTTAAATAGTTTATCAATTGCAATTCATGCTCTTCCAGCTATTATTTCTACTGCTTTTAACTCCAGTATGATATTCATCCCCAACAACTATATCAGCAAAATAATCTCCGACAATTATCACACTTCATAATAAACCCTGATAGACTGTTGTTTTATGACAGCTTAAACCAATTCTTCGTAATTCAATGAACATTGCATTTTCATAAACCTTCTCCAAGAAAGCCAAAACCAAGTTCGTTGTAAACATGTATAAAATGCTTTAATAATTTTATCCGTAATTTCTTTATGCAACAATTCATCTACAAGATTTGTATTGAAGATAATTTTTTAAAAGAGAAGGACTTCCAAGGATAAAAACAAAAAAAATCCGTTTTTTATCCGCTTATCCGCGTCATCAGCGTGCTATTTCGTAATTTGCTTCTAGCAAATTCTAACCCATGGCCGAGCGCAGCTCCAAATTTGTTCTGGACACCAAAGGAATGACGGATAGTTTTTTTGACGACACCCGTTTACTTGGCATTATGGCCCCGGTAAAAGATTATCAGTTCTGCTGGCATCTTAATAATACGATCGGTCTCAGCTTCCGTATCAATAACGACCTGGAGATACAACTCAATAAAAAAAAGCGGAGTTATTTTTTTTCGGTGTATGAATATGCAGAGCCAACACGTTTTTTATCGCATTATGTTTATAATAACCAGTTTGACGGTGAATATTTATTACCGGAATTCAAACATCTCGATTTTTTATGGATGATGAAAGGCGATGAAGTAAGTGATGCATCGTTGCAGGAAACGATCCAGACGATCAAAATGATCAACAGCGTACAATTAGTATTGGAGTTAACCAATGAAAAAATAAAAAATAAAGAGCACCTGGTTTTTTAATGCTAAATGGGAACCTGCTATTTATAATTTAACCCTTAACATTTAAAATTATTTTATGTGGGAAGAAAAAGATAATAAGCTCTGCAGAAAATTCCAGTTCAAAAACTTCAGCGAAGCTTTTGCCTTCATGACAAGAGTTGCCATCGAAGCGGAAAAAATGGATCATCATCCATTATGGACCAATGTATATAATACGGTAGAGATCTGGCTTAGTACTCACGATGCCGGGGATATTGTCACCGAAAAAGATCATAAATTGGCAAAAAAAATTGACGGTCTTTTGTATCAGGAATAAAAAATGTAAATTTGGATATGACGCAACTTGTATTATCGGTTCCCACTAAGAAAGTAAAATCATTCCTCAGTTTGATTCACAACCTGGATTATGTGAAAGTTGAGAATACAGAATTTACTGTACCGGTTTGGCAGAAAAAGGAAGTTCAAAAAAGGATTAAAAGTATAAAAGCTAAGCCTGGGCAGCTTGTCACTTCCAGAGAATCTTTTCGCCGTTTGAAATCCCTTAGGGTATGAAAAGGTTTGAGATCTTTTTTTCATCACAAGCATTAACAGATATAGAGGAAGCGGTTGATTATTATAATGAAGTATCTTTTGGGCTTGGTAATCGTTTTTTGACCGATTTTCAACAGACTTACAAATCAATCTCGCTGAATCCTTTTTTTGCATCCCTAAAATATGGGCAGGTAAGATGTGCTGCATTCAGGAAGTTTCCTTTTTCTATTCATTACCTGGCCAACAAAAAGACAAAAATTGTAACAATACTTGCTGTTTTTAATACCTGGAAAGAACCGTTCTGGTAGTCATGCCACTCGCCACCACCATATTAATGATTCGCCCGGCTGCTTTTGGTTTCAATGAAGAAACGGCGGCCAATAATTATTTTCAAAATCATCCCGGTATAAGCAAAGAAGAATTGCAGCAAAGAGCTTTGCAGGAATTTGATAATATGGTGAAGACATTGCGCAGCCACGATATCGATGTAATGGTGATCGACGATACGACCGAACCCGCCAAGCCCGATGCGATCTTTCCCAACAACTGGCTGAGCACGTCTCCGGATGGTATCGTTTCTGTTTTCCCGATGTATGCGCCGAGCCGTCGTGCAGAAAAACGGGAAGATATTTTACAGCAACTCGCCGCCGCATTCAATGTAAAAGATGTGCAGGACTGGAGTGAATACGAAGCAGAAGGAAGGTTTTTGGAAGGAACCGGCAGTATGGTGATCGATCATGATAATAAAATGATCTATGCGGCCGTATCGGAAAGAACAAGTTTATCGGTATTGGAAAAATATGCGGCGAGAAATGGTTGCCAGGCCATTGTTTTTTTAGCGACGGATAAAAATGGAATGCCGGTCTATCATACCAATGTAGTGATGACGCTGGGAGAAAATTTTTGTGTGCTTTGCGAAGAATCGATCGAAGAAGAATGGGAACTGATCGCTGTGCGGCAATTATTACAATCAACAGGGCACAGCGTGGTGGCTATTACAAGAGACCAGATGCATTGTTTTGCCGGCAATATGTTACAGGTAAAAAATTCCAAAGGAGAAAAATATTTGATAATGGGAAAAACGGCATTTGATTCTTTGCGCAAAGAACAAAAACAAATGCTCGAAGCCTATGGAAAAATTTTATCTGTTGCTGTTCCTACTATTGAAGAAGTGGAAGGTGGAAGTGTACGATGTATGATGGCGGAGGTTTTTTTGGAGAGGAGGTAACTACAGATGCTAATAGATTCTTCGGAAATTAATAATATGCAGAAGTGCTATATATCTTCAATTTTTTGTAACCAATTATTAAACCGGATGCTTTTCTTACGAATATTTTCTAGACCGATTGCGTCTGCTAAAATATTTCCATAAACAACTTTGTTGTATCCACTTACTATCCGCATTAGCCTGTGCGATGCAGATGTTTCTCTTGTGTCGTTAATCATTTCCGGGTTTTCAAAATCATTAAAAGTCCTTTTAAGCTCATCATTACCTATTAATTCATTAGCCGGAATTTGTTCATAAAAAATTTTAATATCGTTAAATAGCAGCCCTTCAAATTCATGGAGCTGAATATAAGGTAAATATCTTTGTTGGAAATCTACACCAATATCTTCTGACATGGATTTTTCCAAAAAATCCATCCTTATATTTTTGTCTGTAATTTTTAATGACTCATCCCATCCAGGAAACTGATATTTTGCATATAAACCGTAATAATCGATAAAAGTTGTTACAAAAGCTTTGGTATCATTCTTTAGATGCAGAAGAATTTGCTTTCGTAGCTCACTCCATTTTACGACCCCTCCCATCGACTTTTTAATTAATGGAGATTGAAGAAAAATATTTTTTGAAACGAAATAGGGGTTGATAAGTTTTGTGCAAAACTCTTTTTCAGTATCTCCTTCACAAATAACAATTACTCTTTTCATCTTAATAATTTGGTTGACCAGAGGTAATTATATTTCGTTTCCAAAGATCATCAATGGTGTAGTCTTCCAGCCATTGAACTAATGTTTTACTATCCAGACGCTTAAAAAAGCTTTCGCCATTTATCTGATCAACTGTAATTATATCCTCAGGATTAAAATGACTTAATAGGTCGGTCGATTGAGTAGCAACAATTACCTGGCATCCTTTTATAGCAACAGACTTGATCATACCGGCTAACTTCGAAATTGCGGAAGGGTGTAACCCCAGTTCAGGCTCATCAATGATTATAGTTGTAGGTAAATTCGGTTGCATAAATAGGGTAGTTAATGCAATAAACCTGATTGTGCCGTCAGACAAATCATTTACACCATAAACAATATCACTGTATTTATCATTCCACTGCAAGCGAATATAATTTTCGTTATTAGGCTGAAAGTAAAAATCTGAAAAATAAGGAGCAATAGACTGTATTGTTTTAAGAATTCTATTGTAAACTATTTTGTTAGTTTGATTAATTCCAAAAAGAAAAGCGGCAAGATTATTTCCTTTTTCATACAAATAGTAAGTGTCATTTTGTATGTTACTCGGCTGTGTAAAAGGGGAGTTTTTACCGGTGTCATGAAAATGGTATTTCTTGAACGAGTTTAAATAACCCCTGATATAATCCGCTCGCGGCATAGAATAAGATTTAATTCTGGCCTCATTTTGATAATTGGAAATATCTATTGGATTTTCCCGATAAGGATTTTTGTCATACCACAAGCCTTCCGAAGTAAAAACAAACATGCTGTCTCCTTTCTTTATTTCAAAAGAATATCCATTTAAGCCGTGTTTAATTTTTGAATAAATACTATTGGTTATCTTACTCCCCTTGTGAAGCATTTTTTCTTCTCCACCCGATAAGGCAACATACTCTGTCAGCTTCTGTTCATATAGCCGATTTAGGAATTCAAAAAAAGAAAGAAAATTGCTCTTTCCGCTTCCATTAGCCCCAATAAGAATGTTTATAGGACTAAAATCAACCTTCGCAGATTTTATTGATTTGTAGCCTTTAATTTCAATGTAATCCATGCTTAATTATCCTTATTATTTTCCATATCAAAGGTAGTTTTTGGAAGTCACTTATAAAGATTTTCATCCTAATCATCTTTATTCAATCCCTATGACTAAAAGGAACCGTTACGTTTAAACAATTTAAATATACATAATAAGCACACTTGAACAATTGTTGAGAACCGGAGAAAATTGGTCATTTCACCCAAACCCTCTTCTCATTCTCCATCACTATCCTCCCAACCGGCTCAACAAAATCAGAAAGCCCATTTTTTTCAAAAATCATTTTTATCTCATTAACGGTTTTTTCATTAGCGCTGATCAGCATTCCACCATTCGTCTGCGGGTCGGGCAATAAAGTAAATGCTTCCATCACATTCACTCCCTTCTCAAATTTTACTTTATCGCTATAGCTGCTCCAGTTCCTTGTTGTTGCATCAGGAAAAATTCGCTGGGCAATATATTCTTTCACGCCGGCAGCAATTGGAATTTTATCATAATAAATCTCTGCACTGAGTCCACTGCCTTCGGCCATTTCAATTAAATGGCCCAGCAAACCAAAGCCCGTTATATCCGTCATCGCCGTTACACCTTTTATTTTTCCCAACTCTTCACCAATTTTATTCAGCGTTGTCATTTGTTCGATCATTACAGAAAGATGCTCTTCTTTCAATAATCCTCTTTTTTGTGCGGTTGATAAAATGCCAACGCCTAATGGTTTTGTCAGGAATAAATGATCGCCTTCCTGCGCCGTATTATTCTTTTTTAGATTTTCTATTGGAACAATACCCGTTACCGCCAAACCAAATATCGGTTCGGGAGAATCAATACTATGTCCGCCCGCCAATGGAATATTTGCTTCTGCACAGATCGTTCTTCCTCCTTCAATGATTTTTTGTGCTAATTGAACAGGTAATTTCTCAACCGGCCAACCGAGAATTGCAATTGCCATCAATGGTTTTCCACCCATCGCATATACATCGCTGATGGAATTCGCGGCAGCAATTCTTCCAAAATCAAAAGCATCATCCACGATCGGCATAAAAAAATCTGTTGTAGATATCAATGCCATTCCATTGCCAATATCATATACGGCCGCATCGTCTTTACTATGATTGCCGACCAGTAATTTATCGTTATCGGGTAATGCAATGCTGCTTTTGAGAATTTCATCCAGCACTTTCGGTGAGATCTTGCAACCGCAGCCGGCGCCGTGGGAATATTGCGTGAGTTTTATTGAGTCGTGAATCGTCAATCGTGAATCGTCAGTCATTGTGCAAATCTCAGGCATTTACAGGAAATGGAACACGGACGACGCGGATTAAGCGGATAAACGCAGATAGATCCGTGCTAATCCGCCGCATCCGTGTCATCTGCGTGCTATTCTTTCTTTCTGAAAACGATACCCGAACTTTTTTGCATATCGGAACTAAAACGGATATTATAAGTATCATCACCATCATGCACGACCAGCAAACCGGTATTGGGAGGATATTTTCCTAAATTATCTGCAAATAGAACGAGTGTAAAATCTTCCATGCCGCGGGTGATATAAATCGTTTTCTTTATCGCCTTTGACTTTAATCCTTGTTTTGCCATCAGCACTTCACCATTCAGAAAAACACTTACTGTATCGCCATCGATCTCGCCATTATCATACAGGGCTAATTCCAAACTGTCTGATTCGAAATTGACCACCTGGGAGAACTCTGATTTTCTTCCTTCGATCATAGCCGCCGGTTTTATGATCTCGGCATCTGTTTTTCTTTCAACGGTTTTTTCAATAGCAGCAATTGTTTGTGGGTTAGTTGTGGGATCATTGACGGCGGCGGTTGTTGTTCCGGGTTTTGTAACAGCAACATCCGGTTGTTTTACCGGTTGAGTTTTTACGACCACCGGATCCTGTTTTGTTGTTGTTTTTGTAACAGGAACAATGGGATCTTTTATTGGTGTTTCGTTCTTATTCGTAACAGGTTTATTAACCGCAACCGTATTTGTTGCTGAAGGATTGGCAGTAACAGGCGGCTTCTTAGTTTCAACGATCGGTTTGTTTACAGAAGAAGGCGCAAGACCGATCGATGAGGAAGAAATATTCTTTGTATCGGTTTTATTCAAAACAATATCTTGTTTTTTTATTGAAACCGATGATATATCAGCTTCAACAATTGTTTTATTCACCGAAGAAGGTGTAAGATCGATGGAAGATGAAGGAATGCTCTTTGTATTGGTTTTATCCAGATCTGCATCCTGTTTTTTTATAGATACCGACGATACATCTGCTTCAACGATCGTTTTATTTACCGAAGAGGGAATAAGATCGATGGAGGAAGGAGAAATATTCTTTCTGCCGGGTCTTGACAGGTCTTCTCCTCTTTTATTTATTGAAACGGAGGAAGCATCCGGTTCGGCAGTTTGCAAATTGGGTTTGCCCGGAACGATCGCTACATCGCTGTTTACCGGTAATGATTGTGGCTTGTCGTTATATTCTGACCGGATCTTTTCAGGCTTTGCAATTTTTACAACAAAGGGAGCTTCTTTCTTTTCTTTATAGAAAGCAACATCGTTGGAAAGATTCAGTTCTTCCAGATGCGGGAACAGCTTTGACATCGCCATATCTTTTTCTTCTTTCAATCCAACTTTACCCGTAACGGAATAATATTTTTTGGTGGCATTGGTCTTCCATGTTCCTTCCAGGTACCAGCTACTGTCGCTGGTATTGCGGCGAAAAGTGCTGGTTACTTTTACTCCCTTATCCAGTTTTCCACGAAAATTATAAGCAATGATCTCATCATCTGCCACTTCACATACATCACCTTCGATCGTTCCTTTTACTCTTTTTACAATGTAGAAAAGCGTATCATTCACAATAAACTCGCTGCAGGAATAACCGTACACCTTGCCTTTGTATTCTGTCAATGCTATTTCGAATGATTGATCTTTTCTTACGGTCATGCTGTCGTTGCTCATGGCGCCTGACCAAAGACCGGTTAATGTTTGGGCAAAGAAAAACAGGGGCGATAATAAAAGTATCGTTGTTAGCTTAAGACGTTTGGTATTGATGCCGGGAATGAGGGACAAGCTGGATGGTATTTTCAGGGGTTACGGATTTACACTCAATCGAATATAATAACGAATTTAACCCTTCCCGATTGTGTAAAGCTTTTAAATAATACTTATCGTAATATTTCAGGAGAATGCGGAAACTTTCTATCGTATTTCCCCTCTCCAGGAACTGGATCGCTGTTTTAGCGGCGAGTCCTCCGAGTTTCTCCTTAATTCTCCCGATGGCTTCGATCACCTTTTGTTTATCCAGGTTTCCATATTCTTCGGTAACCTGCTTTAATCTTTCTTCAAAAGGGATATCTAAAAAATAAATGGGCGATTGCCGCATCGCCTTCCAAAGATCATTGGGAAGATTTACCAGGCCGATGCGCTGGCTTTCATCTTCTAACCAGATGGGTGCATCGTGAATTGTCAATCGTGAATCGTCAATGAGCAGAAAACCCGATTCGCCATTGACGGTTGACGATTCACGATGGGCGGTTGACGATTTGTTTTGGAGTTCCAGGGCTAACAAATTCTCAAACATCTCCTGCGTCGGCTGCGCCGGCATCCCGATATTTCCAAAAGCAGAACCTTTGTGTTTGGCGATATCTTCAAGATCAATGATCGATTCGCCTTTTTCTTTCAATGCTTTTAATAATTCTGTTTTACCCGAACCGGTATATCCGCCCAATATCTTAAATGAATATGTCTTTTTAAAAATATCCAGCACATGATTGCGAAATTTTTTATAACCGCCGGCAAGTGTGTACACTTTAAATCCATACAGGTCCAGTAACCAGGCAACGCCTGCGCTGCGCATGCCGCCGCGCCAGCAATAAAGTAACAGGCAATTGGTAACGGGCAAAGGTTTTTTCTCATTGCTTATTGCCTGTTGTCTATTGCCAATTATCCTTTCCGTTTCTTCAACCATAAGCCGCATCTTCGGTCCGAAAAAATCCAAACCGAGTTTTATAGCTGCTTCACGGCTTTCCTGTTTGTATGCAGTGCCGACGATTTTTCTTTCTTCATCAGAAAATAAAGGAAGACTGTGTGCGCCGGGAATGTGAGCATGCTTGTATTCTCCCGGGCTGCGAACATCGATAACGGGATATTGTTTCGCCAGTTCAAGAAATTGTTCGATATGTATTTTTTCAACAGGCATTATCAATGGGACAATTGGCAAATTAGGCAATTAGCCGGTTTGAAGATTTGATAATTTGAAATGAAGGGAGCTATCAAAACAAAAAGCTGTTCAGGGTCCTGAACAGCTTCATTATCAAATTTTCAAATCAATTAATCTTCAAATTGAATTATCCGTTCATACTTGCGAGAAACTCCTCATTGCTCTTCGTTCCCTTCATCCTGTTTTGCAATTCACGCATCGCTTCTTCCACATTCATATCGGTCAAATAAACACGGAGCAGGTTCATGCGTTGCAATACCTCCTTGTCAAGCAGAAGATCGTCACGGCGTGTGGACGATGCAACGATATCGATAGCAGGATAGATACGTTTGTTGGATAATTTTCTCTCCAATTGCAATTCCATATTACCGGTTCCTTTGAATTCTTCAAAGATCACCTCATCCATCTTACTTCCGGTATCAACCAGCGCTGTTGCGATGATCGTTAAGGAACCGCCGCCTTCAATTTTACGGGCGGCACCAAAGAATTGTTTAGGTTTTTGCATGGCATTTGCTTCCACACCACCGGATAAAACTTTACCGGATGCAGGCGCCACTGTATTATGGGCTCTTGCCAAACGGGTAATTGAATCCAATAATATCACCACATCATGTCCGCACTCAACCAAACGTTTTGCTTTTTGCAATGCGATCGTAGAAACTTTTACATGTTTTTCAGCCGGCTCATCAAATGTAGAAGCAATTACTTCTCCTTTGATGCTTCGTTCCATATCGGTAACTTCTTCCGGTCTTTCATCTACCAACACCACCATTAAATAACATTCAGGATGATTCTCCGCAATAGCGTGGGCCAGCGCTTTCAACAGCATCGTCTTACCTGTTTTAGGTTGTGCCACGATCAATCCACGCTGGCCTTTACCGATGGGCGTAAAAAGATCCATGATGCGGGTTGAATAATCGGATGGAGTAGTAAAGAGATTTAATTTTTCGAACGGGAACAACGGTGTCAGATAATCAAACGGCACACGGTCCCTAACTTCTTCCGGACTTTTTCCATTGATCGTATCCACTTTTAATAAAGCAAAATATTTTTCACCTTCTTTTGGAGGACGAACAGCACCATACACAGTATCGCCCGTTTTTAATCCAAATAATTTTATTTGAGAAGGAGAAACATATACATCATCGGGAGAAGAGAGATAATTATAATCGGAAGAACGAAGGAAACCATAACCATCCGGCATCATTTCCAATACACCTTCACTTAATATCACGCCGTCAAATTCGATATTGAATTGTTGTTCCCTGCGTTGCGGGTAAACTTTATTTTGTGCAGCAGTGGCTTCGGCCATGCTCTGTTCGGATTGGCCGGTTTGATCTGTCTGTGCTGTTTGTGCTACATGTGTAGTTGTTTCCGGTTGGGGTTGTGGGATCGACTGCGGCTGCGTTTCTTCTGCAACAACAGGTTGTTCGTTCCGGTTGCTATCGGGTTCTTTTTCATCTGGTTTTTTGCGAGCTCTTTTTATAGGGGTCTTGTCATCTTTCTTTACGGGCATATTGGGTTTTTTAATAATTGATTTTTCTTCACCATTACTTTCTACTACGGCTTCTTCACTCCCGGTACTGGTGGTTGTTTTAATGATGCGCTTGCGTTTGCCATCATCGCTGGGCTTGGCGCCTTTGGAGCCGGCAATGGCCTGGCTGTCCAATATTTTATAGACAAGATCCTGTTTGCCTAATTTTTTTGCGTTGGGTATTTTAAGTTGCTCGGCAATGTCAAGCAATTCAGGAACGAGCATGTCGTTCAATTGGAGAATGTCGTACATATATACATCTTGAGGTTAATACTCACGGAAACCAATCTTAAAAATCTGAGATTTTGAGTTTATGTTGAATGAAATCGGCGGGTAAATGATGAACTTAAATCCTGGGAGAACTATACTTATCAGCCCATTTCCGTTGCAAGGATACGCCAAATTTGGCAAAATCAAAAATTTTTGGGAAACCGGTGTCTGACGTCTCGCCGAGCGTCTGACACCTAAAGGGAATTTTTACCCGGCTGCAGTGCTACTATCATCGCCTGTTGCATCGCACTCTTGTACGTTCTGTTCGCTATTCAGCAATAGCAGAGCTGTAGTGTATCATTCAATAGCTGCCGAAGTTGGCTTTGTTTAATTTTCACGCAGCGGTCGCTATGGAGCAACGTCGCAACGCACTTTTTCCCTTTGCGTTCGGTGCAAGAAAATCCTTTCAAATCAGCCCCATCAGTGTTTATCTTTGCCGGCTATGTTCAACAAACGAATCAAAATAAAAGAACTTCTTTCACAGGAACCGTCAGGCCAGGAAGTAACAGTAATGGGTTGGGTACGCACTTTTCGCAACAACCAGTTCATCGCATTGAATGATGGCAGCACCAATAATAATATACAGGTAGTGGCCACTCTTGGCCAGTTCGATGAAGAGCTCTTGAAAAGAATAACCACATCTGCTTCATTGAAAGTGACCGGCAAGGTCGTTCCTTCTTTGGGCAAAGGACAAAAAATGGATCTGAATGCAGTCTCCATTGAAATATTGGGAGATAGTGATGCAGAAAAATATCCATTGCAATTAAAGAACAGACCTACGCTGGAATACCTGAGAGAAAAAGCGCATTTCCGTTTTCGTACCAATACATTCGGCTCCGTATTCCGGGTTCGTCATGCCCTGGCTTTTGCTATACATAAATTCTTTAATGAAAAAGGATTTGTTTACCTGCACACGCCGATCGTCACCGCAAGTGATGCAGAAGGCGCCGGTGAAATGTTCCGGGTAACAACATTACCGATCGATGGAACAGCGCCGAAGAACGATGACGGTTCTATTAATTTCAAAGAAGATTTTTTTGGCCGCAGTACCAATCTTACCGTTAGCGGGCAACTCGAAGGAGAATTAGGCGCCACCGCATTCGGCGATATCTATACTTTCGGTCCCACGTTCAGAGCGGAGAACAGCAATACGGCAAGACATTTAGCAGAGTTCTGGATGATCGAACCCGAAGTTGCCTTCAACGATCTTGAAGACAATATGAACCTTGCAGAAGAATTTATCCGCTATATTATCAAATACGCAATAGATAATAATAAAGAGGATCTTGAATTCCTTGCACAGCGCCTCGTTGATGAAGAAAAACAATTACCCCAGGATAAGCGCAGCGAAATGGGTTTGATCGAAAAACTGGAATTCGTTCTTAATAATAATTTCGAAAGATTGACTTATACCGATGCGATCGATATATTGAAAGAGAGCAATCACAACAAGAAGAAAAAATTCCAATACGGGATTACCGGCTGGGGAATGGATCTTCAGAGTGAGCATGAAAGATACTTGGTTGAAAAGCATTTTAAAAAACCTGTTATACTTTATAATTATCCTGCAGCGATCAAAGCATTTTATATGCGGCAGAATGATGGATGTGAAGCCGGAAAAGAAACAGTAGCGGCAATGGATATCCTGGCGCCGGGTATTGGTGAGATCGTTGGCGGATCACAGCGGGAAGAAAGATTGGATAAGCTGGAACAAAGAATGAAAGAGATGCATATCCCGGCGGAAGAACTTTGGTGGTACCTCGATACAAGAAGATTCGGTACCGTTCCGCATGCAGGATTTGGATTAGGTTTTGAAAGAATGGTGCAATTTGTTACCGGCATGACCAATATCCGCGATGTGATCGCATTCCCGAGAACACCGGGCAGCGCAGAATTTTAAATATAGCATTTAAGGTCGGGCCCCCGCATATTGCGGGTCCCGAACCATTGAACAGGGGCTGCAACCATCAGCCTTTTTTTTATGACTACAATATGCCCGCATACATTTAAACGCAATTGAAAAAGATCAGCCGCTATATCCTGTTATTCGTTTTAGCCGTTGCATTCCAACCGGCCAACGCACAATCATTTAAAGAAGTTAGCGATAGCCTTCTATACTATTACCAGCAACAAAAATTTGATAAAGCCATTCCCTTTGCAGAAAAAACAATTGTCATTGTAAAAGAAAAATACGGGACAGAGAATGCCATCTATGCAAAATATCTTGGTCTTTTATCAACACTTTACATAAACGGGTTTCAATTTCCGAAAGCCGAACAGGTTTTGCTGGAGATGAATGCGATCAATAAAAAACTGGCAGGTACCGATACAAAAGAATACAATGATGGAATAAGTGTATTGGCCATCGTTTATAATAGTATGGGTCGTGACGATAAGGCAATTCCCTGGTTGATCGAAGCCATGGAATACCAAAGAAAAATTACCGGCGATACCAGCACGGCTTTTGTTTCTGCATCCAACAGGTTAGCCAAAGTATATGAAAGTGTTGGCGAGTATGAAAAAGCTGCCGGCATTTTCAATCAATCAATAGAAAAGCTGGAAGCATCCGGCAACAGGGGATCAACCTATGCAACAAGCCTGAATAACATCGGGCTTGTTTATAAAAATATGGGCTATCCGGAAAAAGCAGAACCGGTGATGCTTAAAGCAATGGAGATAAGAAAAAAGATCGGCGGTGAAGAAAGCGAGGATCATGCTAACAGCCTGAATAATCTTGCTATCTTGTATTCCGATCTTGGGCAACATGAGAAAGCAAGAGCTTATTACAGCAAAGCCGCTTCGGTCTTTAAAAAAATAAAAGGAGAGAACAGCGCTGAATATATAACCTGTCTTACCAATCTCGGTTCCGAATACGATCAGCAGGGCGAATATGAAAAGGCGGAAGAAATATTGCTAAATGCAATGGCACTTACCGATAAGAGTCATGATGAAAGCTGGCCGCTGCGACTTAGTATATTACGAGATCTCGGGCAATTGTATTTAGCAACAGGGCAATATGATAAAGCAGAGCCGTTATTATCGAAAGTGGCAACGATCGAGGAATCTCAAAAAATGACAGCAGCGATGCTTTTGCAGGGGCATTAAATGATCTTGCTTATCTCTATGCGCATACCGGTAGAGTGAGCCTGGCAGAAAAAACATATGTGCAGTCCGGCGCGTTGACAAGGGCAAAGTTGGGTGATAAACATCTTGCTTATGCTGCCACCCTCAATAACCTTGTTTTATTATGCATGCAGCAGGGCTGGTATAAAGAGGCCGTACCGACATTGTCAAAGGTGAATAAAATAAAAGAACTCAACCTGCTGAATACGTTTTCTATTTTATCAGAAGAAGAGAAAATGAATTATACCGCCGCTAATATTTTTTTACAGGAAACCAATCTCAGCTTATTATATTATTACCCGCCGGCACCGCCTTCTTTTTACCGGGAAAATTATGATATACAACTGCTGGTAAAATCGCTTTTACTAACCGATAGCAAAAATGTACTGGAAGCGATACGTTCAAGTAAGGATACAGTGGTCAGGAATAAAATGATGCAATGGCAAAAAAATAAAACGGCGCTGGCAAAAGAATATTCATTACCGGAAAATAACAGGAGAACCGACTTGCCGGTATTGGAAGAAGAAACACAAACACTCGAAAAGGAACTGGTCCGGTTGTCGTCTTCATTCAGGGATATGAAAGCCGGCATTAATGTTAAGACAAATGATATCCAGGCAAAGCTTGCTGATGACGAAGCGGCTATCGAGTTTGTCAGTTTCAGATTGATCAATAAAGATATTACAGACAGCATCCTCTATGGCGCATTTATAATAAAGAAGGGATTGGTTGCTCCTGTTTTTATTCCGCTGTTCGAAGAAAATGAATTGATAAAACTCACCGGTAACAGGAGAAATACCTCGCTGGTGCTGGTCAATAATCTATACCCCGGAAACGTAAAAGGGAACAATGATAGTTTATCCGTATCACGAAAATTATATCAACTGGTATGGAAACCGCTTGAAAAATATTTACAGGATATAAAAAAAATATCCTTTTCCCCTGCCGGAAAACTACATAGCATAGCATTCCGTGCATTGACGGTAGATTCTGTTTCATTATTAATGGATCATTACCAGCTCAGCCAGTATACAAGTACAAGAGAAATTATATGGAGAGACCAGGCAGGTCATCTAAAACCGGGCAACGCTGTTTTATTCGGCAACCCCGACTTTTCTCTTGACAGCATTCAACTGAAGAAAATAAAAAAGGGAACGGCAAAAAATTATTCAACCACTCTTTATACACCGGGAAAAGAGGAAATGGGTACGGGAGGCTGGCCGTCGCTTGGCGGTACAGCTAAAGAGGTCAGTGAAATAAAAAAACTATTTGATAGTAACGGAATATCATCGCAGGTTTTTACCGGTATAGCCGCCTCCGAAGAGAATTTAAAAGATCTCGATGGCCGGTCGCCCCGGGTTTTATTTATAGGAACACATGGTTTTTTTATGGCGGCGAAAAAAACTAAAAGCAGTAATTCATCTGTATTCGGAGCAAATGCTTTGGCATCCTCCGGTAATCCATTATTGAGAAGCGGTCTTATTTTATCAGGCGGCAACTATGTATGGAATGGCCGATCGCCGATCGATGGAGTGGAAGACGGCATTGTTACGGCTTACGAGATATCGCAACTGGACCTGGGCAATACCGATCTCGTTGTATTGAGCGCCTGCGAAACCGGGCTTGGCGATATTAAAGGAACCGAAGGTGTGTTTGGTTTGCAGCGGGCTTTTAAATTGGCCGGTACCAAAAAAATGATCGTGAGTTTATGGAAAGTACCGGATAAAGAAACCTCCGAGCTGATGATAGCTTTCTATGATCATTGGTTAAAAGGAAATACTATTGAAGCCGCCTTTTCCATGGCGCAATCCATCATGCGGAAAAAATATCCGCCCTATTATTGGGCGGCATTCCTGCTGGTACAATAAACGGCAGGTTAATATGGAAATTATTCTTAGCGGTGTCATATATCAAACCATCGCTTATGATGCAGCAAAACAATACCGCCGAAAACAGCAGCAAACGCAAAAGATCCGGTGTGCGCAGAATGATCAAACATCGTCTTACTATCGATATGACGCCAATGGTTGATCTTGGTTTTTTATTGATCAGTTTTTTTGTAGTAACAACCGAGCTAAGCCGGCCAAGGGCAATGAAAATTTTTATGCCGCATGATGGAAAACCTACAGCGGTTGCAATATCTAAAAGCATAACATTTTTGGCGGGAGCAAATGATAAACTGTTTTATTATGTCGGGGAAGAAAAAGATGCCGGCATTATAAATCCTGTCATTCCTATTTCATGGGATGAACAAACAGGTATCGGAAAAATAATCAGCGACAAACAAAAATAACTCGATAACATAAAAGGCGGAAGAGAAGAAATGGTTGTCATAATAAAACCCGGAAGATCCTCTGTCTATAAAAACGTAGTGGATATTTTAGATGAGATGACAATTCACCGGGTAACCCGCTATGCAATAGTTAAACCCGGGCAAGCGGATGAAGCAATCCTGGAAAAGAGTCAATGAAACCACTCAAATTTTAAGACATTACGATTCCCCAACCTGTATAAATATGATTTATAGTCATTGTGTCAATTTTTTCTAAAGCGTAGGAATTGCCACATTTTTGTTTCAAGTAGAATTGTGTCAAAAATTTTTGAAAAAAAATTGACACAACAGCCCTTTCGGCATTCTTCGGCCAATAGAAGGCATTTTTTTTACCGCTCATCACCCAATTGCAGGTAAGAGAGTTTATCAATATTTTATTTAAAAAATTGATTATAAATGATTTAGTAAGGATAAAAGAATCCTGACAAAAATTATTTTATAAAATTTAGTACTTTGTGTTGCATAGTACCAAACATCACCCTATCTTTGTTCTATAAACGACAAACTGAAAGGAAATGAATATTGAAAATACACAGAGCCAGATGCGGAAAGGGATACTGGAGTTTTGCATTCTCTCGATCATTCGCCGCGGGGAAGCTTACCCGAGCGATATCGTCGAGGAAATGAAAGCCACCAACCTCCAGATCCTGGAAGGCACTTTATATCCCCTGCTTACCCGCCTGAAAAATGCAGAGATGCTTACCTACCGGTGGGTAGAAAGTAATTCGGGACCGCCGAGAAAATATTTTTTGCTCACTTCCAAAGGAGAAGATTTTTATAAAGAGCTTGAACAAACCTGGAATGAACTCTCCAACGGCGTGAATGCATTGACCAGTAAAAAACCCGGCGATTCGTTCATTTAACATCAACCACTTCAACCAAATAATTAGTACGATGAAAAAGATCATTAATATAAACTTAAGCGGCCGGGTGATACCGATCGAAGATTCAGCTTATGAAAAGCTGCAGGCTTATATAGAAAGTTTGCGCCGCTATTTTGCCAATGAAGAAAGCCGTGATGAGATCATCAACGATATCGAAAGCCGTATAGCAGAATTATTACAGGAAAAGATCCGCAAAGGCGCCGAGACAACTAACGATGCAGACGTTGATGAGATCATTGCATCAATGGGAACGGTGGAAGATTTTGAAGCGGCAGAAACAGAAGACAAGGCTTCTTCATCAACTACTTCTTCAGCAAGCGGACAAAAAGAACAGCAGCAGCAGCAGTACACTTACAAAGAAAAAACACCAAAAGGAAGATTATACCGCGATTCCAATGATAAATTCATCGGCGGTGTATGTAGTGGTATCGCTAATTATTTAAATGTTGACTCGGCTGTTATAAGATTATTGTTTGCCATTATTGGTTTTGCAACCGGCATTGGATTTATAGCTTATATCATATTATGGATCGTATTGCCGCCAAAAGACCTGGAAGGTTATACCGGTAAAAGACTTTATCGTAACCCGGACAACAGGATCCTCGGCGGAGTAGCAGGAGGCCTTGCTGCTTATTTTGGTAAAAAAGCAACAGGCATCCGCCTGATATTTGCCGCACCCATCCTGCTGAGCATTTTTATCCGTATCATCAACAGGATGACATGGGATAATGATTTTGATTTCGCTATTAACCTTGGGTTCGGATCGTTAACAGGGGTATTTGTTATTACTTATATCATTTTATGGATCGTATTACCCGAAGCAAACAGCGATTACGAAAAAATGGAAATGCGTGGAGAAAAAGTGGATGTGAACCGTATCCGCCAGAATGTAAAAGAAGGGATGAGTAATATGAAGGACAGGATGAAAGACTGGAGGGAAGATGTAAAAACATCAGCGCAAAATATAAGCGCCAAAGGAAAAGAAATGGCCGGCGAATTCAAAGAAAGTACCCGTCGCAGGAGTGGTGGGCTCGGCCATGCGATCGCTGTCATTTTTAAAGTATTCTTTTTATTTATTGCCGGAACTATTGCCTTCTCCTTATTTGTTGCGCTGATAGCAGTACTATTTGGCGGAGTAGCCTGGTGGCCGATCAATAATTTTTTATGGACAAGTAAATGGCAGGAATTCTTTGCATGGGGTACACTGATACTTTTCCTGATCGTACCATTGATAGGATTTGTAACATGGATCATCAGAAGGATCATCCGGGCAAGATCAAAGAACAATTATCTCGGGTGGACATTCGGCGGATTATGGGCCATGGGTTGGGTAGTGGGAGTGTTATTTGTATCAAGCATCATTAAAGATTTTCGTCAGTACGAACATAGCGGGGATACGCCCATAACCATTTCACAGCCGTCAAATAATAAAATGATCGTGGCCGTATCACAGCCGGGTTTAGAATACAGCGGCGGTTTTGGCTGGATGAATGACGAATCCGATGGCTGGGATATTTCAAAAGACACTTTAAAAATAGCAGCCATAAAGATCAGCGTGTATCCAGGTACAGATTCATTCAGGGTTGTGATGAAGAAATATAGTTTCGGCAGAACAAGAGAAGAAGCGATCAACCGTGCAGAAAAAATTGAATACAGTGTTAGTTCGAGAGACAGCATTCTTGATCTTGCTAATGGCTATGCTATTTCCAAAGAAAGCAAGTTCAGGGTGCAGAATGTAGAACTGGAGATCTATGTACCGGTTGGAAAAAAGATCCGTTTTGATGAATCTATCGAACGAAAATTAAATTCGTTCAATATAAAAGTTGAAAGAAGTGACAGGAGAGACAGGGTGGCCGGTGTTGAATTTAAGACCAGGGAGCAGCAGGATTTTCCTTATCGTATCAATGTCGATTATACAATGAGTGCCGGCGGTATCCTGGTAGGCCCCGATGGTAAAACAGAAATTACCGAACCCGAAAATGATTATCGGTATGAAAATAATAACGACAGCATTAACCTTCAAAAAAGGATCGAAGAAAAGAAAAGAGAATTGAAAGAACTGGAAGAAAAGAAGAACACGCAACAATCAAAACCTAATGCCGGCGCTAAAAAAATTGAGCAGGGCAATAAGGAAACCGATCTTGCATCCGGCCCTTCGTCTCCTTTTTCGTTACAATATTTCTGATCAACTTGGTTGATATCCCGCTTCGGGCGGGATGGTTGAAGTCCCGAAAGGGAAAGAAAAGCTCTGTTAACAGGGCTTTTCTATTTTCATGCTAAAAAGTTTTTGCGAATAGCAGATCAGCGGCATTTATAATCTATTATCATGGCTGCTGCTTCCTGCGATCCCAGTTGTTCTGCTTTAAATAGATCGTAACAGTAGTCGCCTTCGCCCAATAATATTTTTATCACCGCCCTTAAATGATAAGCATTGGCAGTTTGCGGATCTACCTGGATGATCTTATTGCAATCTGCAAGGGCTGCTTCAAGATTCTCTTTTTTAACGATCGTTTTTTTCAGCGCCGGAAGATCAAGCATGGTGCTGATGCTTTTATTCTGAATAGAGAAACGGGAAGTAATGATCCTGGTCTTATAAGCAAGATTGATCTTAACAAGCGACCTGTTGATATACGCCGGAATAAATTGTGGATTGGCCTGTATCGCTTTATTGAAATAATTCAAAGCATTGGAGTTGTCATTATCCAGCAGGTAAAGTATTCCTCTTGTATTGTAAACGGTTTCTTTCTCCGGCATTTCCGCAGGCATCATTTTCAATGCTGTTTCTGCATCGCTTTCTGCAGCTTTCAGATCATTCATGTTGGTCCTTACTTCTGCACGGCTGCAATAGGTGAAAGCTATTACAGATGCTTTATACATTTTTTGCGCTTCGGCACTTTCATCCCTGTAACTACTGGCTTCATTTAATTCTTTATCGATATTATCAATAAGACCCAACGACGCCGTATAATCTTCTTCCGCTTCTTTATTCATGCCCAGCGCCAGTTTCGTATTGCCCCGGAAATTGGTCATCATAAAATGGCGGGGATATTTTTTCAAGCCGCTATCATACCATTGTAACGATTCTTCGAACCTGCCTTTATTATACGCTGCGATCCCTCTTTGATAGTAATACCCTGAAAAACCGGTATCACAATATTCTTTCAAATGGCCGTTCATTTGGTTTTGCCAGTCAAGTATTTGTTCATCATTTGTCTTTGCGGGTAATTTCGATCGCATTGTTTTTAAACAAGAGCAGCTAAGATCCATGTCTTCCATCCTGTAGGCGGCAACAGATCTGTAATAATGCGCTTCATAATTTTTTTCATCCAGTTTAACAGCCGCTGAGTAATGATCGTAAGCCGCTGCGGGATCGTTCTTATATAAATGAACGGCCCCGATATTCATTACATAATTACTGTTAAGGCTATCGAGGGCAAAAGCTTTTTTAAAATCATTCAAAGCGGCATCCCATTGCTGGTTGTTTGCATAATAATTGCCCCGCTGAAACCATGATGATGCGATCGTGGTGTCAAGCCTGATGGAAGAGTTCATATCATTAAATCCTTTATCATATTCCCCCAACTGGAAATGCAGCATTCCTTTATAGAAATAGGCAGCGGCATAGGAACTGTCAAGCCGGATCGCTTTTTCATAATCCGCTAAAGCGAGATCGAATTTTTCTTCGGCAAAACGGATCCGGCCCCTTGACAGGAAAACACGGCGATTGTTACTATCGATCTTAAAGGCTTCGGCAATAAATTTATTGGCGGCGGCTGTATCCATTTGCACCCTCCGGATATTGGCCAGGCTTACATAACAATCAATGCATTTTTTTGTGAGTTGAATGACCTGCAGGAAATCCTGCTCTGCCGGCTTCAATTTTTCCTGCATTAAAAAAACATCGCCTCTTCCTTTCAGCGCTTTGTCGTTTTTTGGATTTTGTTTGATAAGCTTTGAATAGATCGCCAAAGCATCATCATATTTTTTAGCTTTGAAAAGAGAATCCGCCTTTCTTATTGCGGCAGTATCATTTTGCGCAAGCAGGTTGCCGGATAAAAAAACTAGTATAAAAAGTATCCTGATCTTCATAGCAACGAATTAGCGGGGGCGATCCCAAATGTTTTTTAAGCCTGAATTTGCTCTACATTTGCGGCATATAAAATTGCCAGAATGAAATTAACTCCTTTTAATGATAAACATATTGCGCTCGGTGCCAAAATGGTTTCTTTTGCCGGTTATAATATGCCCATTAGCTATACAGGTATCAATGATGAACATGCAGCGGTAAGAAAAAATGCCGGCGTGTTTGATGTAAGTCATATGGGAGAATTTTTTATAAAAGGGCCGCAGGCTCTTGATCTTATTCAACGGGTGACTAGCAATGACGCATCAAAATTAAAAGTGGGACAGGCGCAATACAGTTGTTTACCCAATGATGAAGGCGGTATCATTGACGACCTGCTGGTGTATTGCATCGAAGAGAATAATGTATATATGCTGGTTGTAAATGCATCGAATATCGAAAAGGATTGGGACTGGATAAAACGTCATAATAAGAAACACGCAGAGATGCACAATGTCTCTGATAAAACTGGTTTGCTGGCGATACAGGGTCCCAACGCTGTTAAGATCCTGCAGTCATTAACAGAAATGGATATCCTCAACCTGAAGTATTATACTTTTGTAAAAGGAAAATTTGCAGGAGTGGACAATGTACTGGTAAGTGCAACAGGTTATACCGGTGCAGGCGGAGTGGAAATTTATTTTGAAGATAAAGGCGATGCTGCTGAAAAAATTTGGAATGGGATCTTTGAAGCAGGCGCTTCAGAGGGAATAAAGCCGGTTGGTTTGGGCGCAAGAGATACATTAAGATTAGAAATGGGTTATTGTTTATATGGTAATGATATTGATGATAAAACATCACCGCTGGAAGCAGGATTGGGATGGATCACCAGGTTCACCAAAGATTTTACAGCGAAAGAAATTCTTGCCGAACAAAAATCCGAAGGCGTGAACAGGAAGCTGGTTGGATTTGAAATGCTCGAAAAAGGAATTCCCCGCCAGGGATATGAGATAAAAGATTATACAGGAGCAACGATCGGGCATGTTACTTCGGGAACGCAATCGCCCAGTCTTGGTAAAGCCATCGGGATGGGATATGTACGAACGCCCTATTCACCGATCGGTTCGGATATTTACATTAAAGTGCGGGATAAACTGTTACAGGCGAAAGTTTCCAAGATACCTTTTGCATGATTTTTGACAATTCAATTTGAAAATTTGGAAATGTGGCGATTTGAAAATTGGGCGTCTTGTACCTGGAATGTCTTTCTTCTTTGAGGACATTAATTTTCAAATCTTCAAATTTTCAAATTAATACATTCCTGTTTATGCCAACAATTCACTTAACAACATTTATTGCTGCGCCACATGATGTGGTGTTCGATCTCAGCCGTCATATCGGGCTGCACAAAGAATCCATGTCGAGACATAAAGAAGAAGCCGTAGCCGGAACAAGATTTGGATTGATCGAAAAAAATGATACGGTGACATGGAAGGCCCGTCATCTTTTTAAGGATCGTTTGTTGCGGGTAAAGGTCTCTGAAATGAAAAAGAATGAAATGTTTACCGATGAGCAGCTGGAAGGAGATTTTAAACAAATGAAACACGAGCATTATTTCAAACCCTGCGATAATGGTACGATACTGATCGATCTTTTTCATTTCGAATCTCCGTTTGGTATGCTGGGAAGATGGTTCAACAGTCTTTATCTTACCCGCTATATGAAAAAATTATTGGAGCAGCGTAACAGAACGATCAAAGAGTTTGCAGAAACGGAAAAATGGAAGAAGTTATTGGATAAATAGAAACAGTTCTCGGGAAAAAAGCAACGGTATATCAGCGATTATTATTCTTTTCGGTTTCCTTATTTAGCTTGTCTTCTATTTTTTTAGAATTATTTTTTATTATTTCAATAAGAGGCGCCCAGCGTTTGTCATCATGTAAGACCTTCAGGAATTTTTCTGCTTCTATTTCTTTATAATCGTAATAATTGCCTTTCTCTGCTATCCTGTACAGTTGTAAAAAAGCGCTGTCAATATTATTTGTCATAGCGAAGCAACAGGCCGTTTTATAACGATGAACCACTTTCCCCTGGTCATTATTCTCTTTAAAGGCCTGCGTATATAACAAGGCAGCTGTTAAAAGATCCTCTTTTTTGAATAAGGCATCAGCTTTTTGGGTTGTCTTTCCATAATCCCGGGTATTGCCTGTAATTGTTTTTTCAAACTTTTTTTGATCGGCACTATCCAGTCCTATTGTGCCCATATAAGAGGATGATTGCGGAGCTGTTTTAAAATTCGAATAAATGTCAGTTTGCAAAACTTTTGTAGTGTCTTTGCCGGGAGGCTGACTAAGTAAGTTTCCTGAAAGAGATAGCAATAAAAAAAATATTAGTGTTTTCATGTTGATGCTGACCCCCGCTGTCTTGCTAAATATATAGCTTTTAACACTTACCGGGGAAATTGGTTGAAGGTGACTGGCCTTTTGTATTTTATCTTTTTAAAAAGATGAGAAAGAGCTCAATTACACCGACCAACATAAAGAATACGATTTATTTCTCTTCCTTTATTTTTGTTGTTACCTATTATGAGTAACAAGCCCACTCTTCATACATCGCTGTCGCCGGCTTTATTGCATTTATATGATCTGAGCAGCAGCATTGTTGTTATCATAGATGTTTTTCGTGCCACTTCAACTATTGCCGCCGCATTATACAATGGCGCTAAATGTGTGATACCGGTAGATTCGGTTCCCAAAGCGATCGAGATCGGTAAAAATATTGATGGCATTGCAGCAGGAGAAAGAGACGGGCTTATTGCAGAAGGATTGCAACATGGCAATTCACCATTGGAATACGGCCGGGATTTTATTGAAGGAAAAACGCTGATCCTTACTACTACCAACGGAACAAGATTGCTGCATATGGCAACGGATAAAAATGCCGATACAATTATTTCCGGGTCATTTCCCAATCTTTCAGCCGTTTGTGATTTTTTACAGGAAGAAAAAAAGAATGTGGTATTGGGATGCGCCGGCTGGAAGGACCGGTTTAACCTGGAAGACACTTTATTTGCCGGCGCTATTATTCAGCGGCTGAAAAAACAATTCACTATTCATTGCGATAGTTCGTTGATGGCGGAAGTGATGTATGATAAAAACAAAAAAGACCTGGTCGGTTTTGCGCCCAACCTTACACATTATCATCGCCTCGTTGAACGATTCGGATTGATAGAAGATATTAAATTTTGCCTGACACCGGATGTAGCAAATGTTTTGCCTGTATATAGGGAAGGGAAATTGATAGCAAAATAATAAGTCAGGGCTGGTCTTGTTCCTCTCCTGAAGGAGAGGTTGGGTGAGGCAAAAAAACCAACCAAGATACTCCATTTTCTTTTTACTTCTTTCCGACAAAATTTATTTTTTATTTATTCCATTTTGCAAGGAAATCCGCCTCACATTCTTTTACATTTGCCGATTGACCTTTTTTCAATGGTCAACAGGCAATGGGTAATCCCCAAAACGATTATCGCCTGTTGATTCGATTTGATGATTTGAAAATTTGAAGATGCGGATCCTTACATCTTCAAATCATCTCATCTTCAAATCATCAAATTTTCACCATGGCTCTACCGCACCTTATTAAATATGTGTACACACACGGAACGGATGAAGTGATCCGCAGAGGAAAAAAGATCCATGCTATCGGTTATGTAGAACTGGTAGAATATGACGACCTGTTTGGTTCTGCCGTATTCCGGGTGAAAGACGATAGCTACGCTACTTATTATAAAGTTTATATTCAAAAGTTCAAAGATGGAGATTCGACATCGCTTCGCTGCGCCTGCCCTTATAACCTCGGCGATATATGCCGCCATGAAGCAGCCGCATTATTTCAATTACAGGAACTGATCGACAGGGGACACCTGCAGGCTGAGCATATACAATACGATCAAAAGCATACCACGATAAAGATGAAAACGATAGACCTGAAAAGTCTTCGTCTTTTTTCATCACCGGAAGTATTTACCGATGCAGAAACTTTTTTACGAACGAATAAAGCCACTATCGAATCTGCCGGTAATGAAACAGTGAAAGCAAGCGTTACGCTGGAGGGAAAGACCTATAAAGTAATTATCCGCAAAAACGAAGAAAGGAATTTTGATACCAGTTGCGATTTTGAGGATACGGAACACCCGCTATGTCTTCCCAAAGTGATCGTGTTCCTGCAATTGCTCAATGCACACGGCGCTTCTTATTTCGAGAGCATCCGCAACTGGGATAAAGAAAAGAATAAATTACTGGAAGCATACGGCTATTCGCTCAGCGATGATCTGAAAGGAAAATTTGAATTTGCTTACAAAGATGGCAAACCCTTTTTACGGGTACTCGATCCGGGCATTAAAAGAGTAGCGGTGACTGCAACGCAGGCAAAACCGGTGTTGATCCAGCAAAAAGAAAAAGAAATAGAAGCGCCGGTAGTGGAAGAAGCGATCTCAACGCATCCGTCGCAGCGGCTTGGTATTGTATTTAATCTCGGTAAAAAAAATTTCCCGCATTTCACATTGGATGTGGTGATGGGTGAACCGAATGATGAGAATAACGCCTTTGTTGGTAAAGTAGAAAAACTCGATATCGGCCGATATGTGAATAGCGATAATCTTTCCGAACCAGATAAAGAACTACTGACATTGCTTCGCAAATTGCAGGACTCTGAAGTAAATAAATATATCAGCCGCAATTCTCCTTTTTCCGGTATCTGGGAAAATATCATTCACCAGGAAGAAGATGACCTGCCGGATGAAACGAAAGAATTGATGACGGAATATTTATTACCCAAACTAAAAAAACTTTTTACAGACAGCGCAGATAATTCTTTTATTTTCCTGTTGCCGGATAAAAAAACATTCAAGACAAGTAATCTTGAATCATTCCAATTGCAGTCGGAAGATGCACGGCCGCATTTTATTGTTAAGAAGAATTCGCATTATACGATACAATGCCGTGTAAAAGCAGGCGGCATTGAATACGACCTTGGCGACAATGAAAGCAGTTCGCCATTATTCTTTATTTATAATCACCAGGCATGGCTTTGGAAAAATAACGATGTCATTCACCTGATCGATAAATTCTTACCGACAGGAAAAATGCCGGTGCCCGCTGATGAATGGAATAAAACCCTGAACTCCTTCGTCATGCCATTGGCGAAAGATCATAAAGTTGATTTTGACAGATCGCTGGTGCATGAAATAAAAGATGGTAATCCCGAAGCAAAATTATTTTTACTGGAGAAAGGAGACTATCTCGTCTTCCAGCCATCCTTTACCTATAAAGGATACGAGACCAAGCCACGGGATAGGGATGAAATGGTAGTGCCGCAGGGCGATAAGGTGATCATCATCCATCGCAACCGGGAAAAGGAAAATGAATTTATCCAGCAATTACAAAACCTGCATTCGGGGTTTGCTTATAATGAAGATTCGGCTTCGCTGGCGTTGAAAGGAACGGATGTATTGAAGAATAACTGGTTCTTTCTTTTTGTGGATGCGATGAAAGATATGAAGACGCCGGTGTATGGTTTTGAAGCATTAAAGAATTTTCGTTTCAATACAGCCAAACCGCAGACAAAAATATTCATCAGCAGCAATACCGATTGGTTCGATGCAAGAGTTGATATTGTTTTCGGCGATCAGCAGGTATCGGTAGCAGAAGTAAAAAGAGCATTGGCCAATAAACAACAGTTCGTTCAATTGGGCGATGGCACACTCGGTATCTTACCCGAAGAATGGTTAAAAAAATATTCATTGCTTTTCCGGGTGGGCGAAGGCAAAACCAATTCATTGAAATTATCCCGCTATCATGTTAGTGTGGTGGATGAATTATTTGAATCGAGGGATGAAGAAGAACTGGTACTGCAACTGGAAGAAAAATATCAAAATCTCCGTGAGTTCAATAAGATAAAAGAAATAGAACCGCCGGATGGATTGAAGATGATCCTTCGTCCTTACCAGGTGGCAGGATATCAATGGCTCAATTATTTGAAAGATATCAGGTGGGGCGGAATATTAGCTGACGATATGGGTTTGGGTAAAACCGTGCAGGCACTTTCGTTTTTGGAATATTATAAAGATGATACGGGAAAAATAAAAGCATTGGTTGTTTGTCCAACCACATTGATCTATAACTGGGAGAATGAAATTAAAAAATTCACACCCAAATTAACGTACCGCATTCATCATGGCCCTGCAAGAACAAGAGTGAAAGAAGAATTGATGGACCATGATGTGACGATCACTACTTACGGCACATTGCGAAGCGATATTAAATTACTGATGAGTATTGAATTCGATTATGTGACACTCGATGAAAGCCAGGCGATCAAAAATCCATCCAGCAAAGTAACCAGGGCAGCGAGTTTATTGAATGCGAAGAACCGTCTTTGCATGAGTGGTACGCCGCTGCAGAATAATACGTTTGATATTTTTGCGCAAATGAATTTCCTCAATCCCGGCATGCTGGGCACAATGGAATTCTTCCGCCAGGAATTTGCGATACCGATCGATAAGTTTGGCGAACAGGAAAGAAAGGAACATTTGAAAAAGATACTTTATCCATTCATATTAAGAAGAACAAAAGAACAGGTAGCAAAAGATCTCCCGGAAAAACAGGAGATGATCTTATTCTGCGAAATGGAAGATGAGCAACGGAATATCTATGATGCTTACCGCAATGATTTCCGCAACCAGATATTAGGTACGATCGAAACACAGGGCATACAAAAATCACAGCTTACCATTTTACAGGGGTTAATGAAGTTGCGGCAGATCTGCGATTCGCCGGCGATATTGAATGAGCAGGAAAAATTTGAGAACCATTCTATCAAACTCGATGAGCTGGCCAGGGAGATCACTGAAAATATCGGCAATCACAAAGCGTTGATATTTTCTCAATTCCTCGGCATGCTTGCATTGATAAGGGCCAAGCTTGAAGAACTCGGGGTAAAGTATGAATATTTTGATGGAAGTACTTCAGCGCCTGACCGGGAAAAAGCGATACAAAGTTTTCAGAATAATGACGAAGTAAGAGTATTCCTTATTTCACTAAAAGCCGGAGGTGTGGGTCTTAATCTTACCGCGGCGGATTATGTTTATATCGTTGATCCCTGGTGGAACCCCGCGGTGGAGCAACAGGCGATCGACCGTACACACCGTATTGGTCAGACAAAAAATATTTTTGCTTACCGGATGATCTGTAAGGATACGATCGAAGATAAAATATTACAACTCCAGGAAAAGAAACGGGCACTGGCCAAAGACATCATTTCCGATGATGCTACGTTTGTGAAATCGCTGTCGAGAGAAGATGTAGAATACTTGTTTAGTTAAAAAACGGTTCAGAGAGCTAAAAGACAGTCTCTGAATATTTTTTTGTTCCCCGGAAATTCTTACTTTAATAGTGAAAATTCTCTTTTTAAACTATTAAACCTTGTTTATGCAAAATTTTTTGTTGCATTAATAGCAATATTGCACACCTAAACTCTTAAGCTATGCAAACAACAATTAAAAAAACAGGAGTTCTAATACTTTTTTTAGCCACCGTCTTTTTTATTTCATGCAGCAAAGGAAAAAATACACCTGCTGATCAAACTACCGGGTCAAATTCATCAATGGAAAAGGGTACTAACACTGATGGAGGAAAAATCATTAGTTCACAGTCAGAACGGCATGGCGAGTACCTGATACTCAGGAATACTGTTCAGTTTGCCGATGGTAGTACCGGCCAAAAAACTTATTTGATTACAGGAGATGTGGAACCAAAGATGATGGGAGATGTAATGGTTTTTGGAAAGAAAAAATATGAAGTGGATTGTGCTGGCCCATGTGGTTGTACAGAACAATGGAATCCTGTTACAAATATTATTTCCTGCTCCTGTCAGCCTTGCACAATGACGATTAAAGAAATACCTTAATGACTCGTGGGGATATTATTTAATTAAAAGCAACAACCCCACCAGTTTTCTTTCTCTCTAAAGGCATAGAAAATCAGGAAAAAACATTTTTTACCGGTGTTTTTCACAAAAAAAAGGGAAATTCTCTCAGTACTTTGATTAGCGCAGGTTTGCTTTTGATTCAATAAATTGAGTCATGAAAAAAAGGTATTTAGCCTTATTGATCGCAATTAGCATTCTCATTTTATCTTTTGTGAAAAATAAGAACGTGACAGGCGGATCGCCAAGATTACCCGTATACATCTCCTATAAATATAATACCCGTGTAATTCCCGATAGTATCAGAAATGCTATCAATTTTTACTTGAAAGCAAAAAAAATAAAAGTGTTAGATCAGGATCAACTGATGGCGTTAATAGTTGCTGAAATGAATTCGACGCTCACAAGCCTGATTAACAGCGGAGGGATCAATGACCGGACAGCAAAAAATATTGGCGACAAGCTTGACCCGGTAGGAAATATAGTGGCGGTCCAGGTATTCAATAGCCAGCAAAGCGAAGACATGTTCATTATAGATAGCATTTACTGGAGAGTGAAGGCCGTTCCTTTCAAAGACAGCGCCTGGATGCATAAAGAAATGTTCGTTCCCGACAGCACCGCTAAATTGAGCACAAACGCTACGCTAAAATCGTTTGTTGATAAGGTCGTTTCATCGGGGTATCTTTTTTAAAACTTAATTAATGAAAAAGGTCGTTCTCTTGCTGCTAACCGGTATTGTGTTTCAAAACACATATTCGCAAAGAGATGTTTCTGATTCATTGCGATTCAAATACACCAATCAAACCATCTATCGTAACGGCAGCAGCTTCATGAAAGGAAATGAGCGTCTTACTTTTAAAGACCTGGGCAGGGAATTTTCGATGTCGGACCTGGGGCTTGATCTATACCTGAAAGCAAAAAAATATAAGACCATCAGTAAAATACTGAACTACGCAGGATTGATAACAGGCATTGCTGCGATAGGCGTACTTGCAAATCATGGAAAGAGGGACCTGGCGCTTGGGCTATATGGCGGCTATTTTGTTCTGTTTGCTACGGGTATGAAATACTCTTCTTTGAGCAATAATACTTTGAACGGGGCCTTATGGCAAAGGAACAAGGATGTGTTGTTTCCCCCGCAGTAATGGCAGTTTATCGTCGCAATTGCACTTTTCATCGGATTCCCCCTAAAAATTAACAGGTTTCCGAAGGTTGTTTCGCCTCCTTACGTCTATTTTCGTACACTTATTTTATTGATTATGAAGCAGATTTTTACCTTATCCCTTTTATTTTTCGGTTTAGTACTTGGAGCTCAGGCTCAAAAGTCCGAGGGCAGCATCAAAGGAAAGCTGATGGATACTGTTGCCAAACAGCCGATCAGCGAAGCCACCGTGTCTTTAATAAACGCTAAAGATTCTTCCCTTTCTACATTTACTATATCCAATAAGTCAGGAGTTTTTGAAATAAAAGACCTCGAACAAGGTAATTATCAACTGGTGATCACACACCTTGGTTTTGAAACCGTGAAAAAAACAATTGCTATTACTGAATCCAATAAGGCGATCGATCTCGGCGAATTAAAAGTTCCGAAAGAATTCAAATCAATAGAAGGTGTAACGGTAACCAATGATGCCCCGGTGATCATTAAAGGAGATACCGTACAATTCAGGGCCGATGCTTTCAAAACAAAACCGAATGCAACAGTAGAAGACCTGCTGAAAAAAATTCCGGGTATGCAGGTTGATAAAGACGGGACAGTAAAAGCGCAGGGCGAAACGGTTCAGAAAGTATATGTGGATGGCAAAGAGTTTTTTGGTAATGATCCGAAACTGGCGACAAAAAATCTTACAGCAGATATGGTGGAAAGTGTGCAGGTATTTGATGATATGAGCGACCAGGCCAAGTTCAGCAAGATCGATGACGGCAGTAAAACGAAGGCGGTGAACATTAAATTGAAAAAAGATAAGAACAAAGGAATTTTTGGTAGAGCATTGGTAGGCGGTGGTTATAATAAAGAGAATGGCGCCCGTTATGAAAGCAATCTCACCTTCAATAAATTCAATGGCAACCAAAGAATATCGTTTCTTTTCAATGCCAATAATATAAACAAGCAAGGCTTTTCTTTTTCCGATATCATTAGTTCGATGGGTGGCTTCAGTGCAATGAGTGGCGGTGGCGGTAACGCCGGTGGAAGTGGTGGAATGGGAGGCTTTGGCGGCGGTGGTATGCAAATGATGAGCACAAGAGGCGGGGCCAATATGTTTGGAATAGGAGGAAGTTCTTCGGGAATTACCAAATCACTTTCTGCCGGACTTAATTTTAATAATGAATGGTCAAAGCTGAAACTCAGCGGCAGCTATTTCTTTTCTAATTCAGATAACGACCAGGAACAAAATACTTTCCGCCAGACATTTTTCCCAAGCGATTCTAATTCATACATGACCAGGACTTCGGTCAATAACAGTAAGAACCAGAATCATCGTTTCAATATGAGACTGGAATACCAGTTGGATTCGATGAATTCAATTTTATATACACCCAGTTTTACGGTACAGCATTCGGAAAATATGAACGAGGATAGTTCTTCAACCGTTTCAAAAACCCCGTTGCAGGAATATCTTGCGTTGCGGAGCAGGACAACGAATACCAATGAAAGAGATGGCTTTAACCTGGGTAATAATCTTCTTTTTCGTAAAAGATTTCATACACCGGGCCGCACACTTACTTTAGGCTGGTCGAATACGTATGGTCAAAGCGAAAGCGAAGGCTTTAATATTTCCCCGATCATATTTTATAAAACAGATGGTTCTGTACAGGCAAGCAGCGATCAAAATCAGCAAAATGAACAGGAGACAACTACACATAATAATACATTAAGTATTTCCTATACTGAACCGATCGGAAAGAACAAGATCATCGAATTCAATTATGCATATACGCATAATGCAAACACATCGGATAAGAAGACATTTAATTACAATGCCGTTTCCGGTAAATATGATATTGCCAACCTGCCGCTGACGAATCGTTTCGAAAATATTTTTGCAGCCAATCGTTTCGGCATCAACTTCCGGCAGCAGGAGAAAAAATATAATTACCAGTTGGGTATTGGTGTGCAGCGGGCCACGCTGACAAGCGAAAGTTTTCTTGCTATGACAAACAAAGATTCGGTATCAAAAAATACCTATACCAATTTTTTCCCGGTAGCAAATTTTAACTGGACGCCGAGCCGTACAAAAGGTGTAAGAATAAATTATCGTGGAAGAACCAACCAGCCTTCGATCTCTCAATTGCAGAATGTACTGGATGTTACCAATCCATTGTATGTAAAGACCGGTAACCCCGAATTGAAACAGGAGTTCAGTCACAACTTCAACCTTAATTATAATACGTTCAATATTCTCACTTTTAAATTCATGGCGGCGAATATCAATTTTAATATGACGCAGAATAAGATCGTGAACAGTATCGATACGATCAACAGGGCGGTGCAGTTGAGCAGGCCGGTGAATCTTAATGGCGCTTTTATGACCAGTGGATTTTTTACGGTGGGCCTGCCATTCAAAAACAAAAAGCTGAAAGGCTCAAGTTTGAATTTCACAACAATGGCATTGTATAACCGCGATGTGAGCCAGTTGTATAAACAAAAGAATACGGGCAATACGATCACATTGACACAAACGGCCGGTGCCAATTTCAGTTTGAAGGAAAAATGGGACCTGTCGGGTAATGCAAGCCTGTCTTATTATAATGTGAAGTATTCGGTGAATGAATCATTGAACGAAGATTATCTTTCACAAACATATTCGGTCGATCTTTCTTATACTTCTAAAAAAGGAACGATCGTTTCTACCGATCTTGATTATTATGTCAACTCGGGAAGAGCCGATGGTTTTAACCAGAGTATCCCATTGTGGAATGCGAGTATCAGCCAGCAGTTATTCAAAAAGAAGAACGGCGAGTTGAAATTTTCTGTGAATGATATCCTGAACCAGAATCAAAGTATCAGCCGTAACAATGGCGACAACTATATTGAAGATGTGAACAGCATGGTATTGAAACGTTATTTCATGGTAAGTTTTCTTTTCAACCTGAACAGGATGGGAGGAAAGAATGCCAGTCAGCCGGGCATGCCGAAGTTCATGGAAAGGAATATGCGGAATATGCGGATGTATTAATGAAAAATATTCAATGTTCAATTTTCAACACCAGTCTCTGCTCGTTGAGCATTGAGCATTTTCTTCAGAAAAAATTAAAAGGGGCCTTCCACCAGGAAGGCCCCTTTACTATTGTGAAGGGTTAGTAAACTATTATTGAAAAATTATTTCTTTTTTGGATGATGCGCTACGATAGCAGAACCGGAAAAGAAAACAGCGAACAGCGATCTTAATAAACGAACAGGACTGAATGAAGGTTTGTAATACTGCTTATAGATCTTTGCCGATTCGTAATGATGACGGAGGTTTTTGTTTTTCATCAGGGTATGGTTTTATACTTAGGGTAACGGATAACTTCTTCTAAAAGTATATAATAAGAATTATTTTTTATAATATTGACGGTAGTTAATAACCAATTAAATCCAACATTGATGAAAAGATCAGTAAAATCACTTGTGCTGATTACTATATCTGCACTTGTTTTCAAGACCTCTTCTGCGCAATTAAAGCTTCCTGTTATCAACGGCGTTACGAACGATGTAAAGAAGGTCATCGAAGATCATCCCAATCAGTTTGCCAACCTGAAAGGAGAAATGATCGCTCAAACAACGCAGACCATCGATTATGCCTGTCTCTTCGAAGCGAACGGCGCAGAAGAAACAACGATCACAAAGTATTCATCCAAAAAAGAAATTTATAGCTGGCAGGCGCTGATGCTGACAACTGAAAGTTTTGAAAAAGCCAAACAAAAATTCAGATCTTTATTCAACCAGCTCAATAATCTTCCTGTTAAAAGCGGCGACCAGCAGTATAAATTGAAAGGAGATTATGTGCAGCCGGATAATAAGAAGAAATTTTCTTCAGCCATACTTTCCGCCGGCGATAAGTTAAAAGTAGAAATATCGCTGCAGGCCTACGAGCCGATGGAATGGAAAGTAAAGATCATTATATACGATACGGAGAGAGAGGATGATGAGCGGGGGAGTAGAACAGAAGAATAATGAACAAGGAATCCAGAACGTCGAAGTAAACCGACCCCGACTTCATCATTCGTCATTCCTTATTCTATTGTTATCCGGTCATATTTTTGATCTTGCCAAATGTAGAATAATGAACAAGGAGGCAGAACGTCGAAGTAAACCGACCCCGACTTCATCATTCGTTATTCCTTGTTCTCTTGTTCATCCGTTCTATATTCTTTAACCTTCATTAACATTAAACAAAGCCCCTTTAACCCATTGTCTTACCGGCTCAGAATATTTTCGTAGCTGAAACGGTTTAGCTATGAGAAAAATTTACTTATTACTTGTCCTGGCTTGTTTTACCACAGCTTTAATGGCGCAAAAGAATGGTATCGTAAAAGGAATAGCTTTTGATACCATCAGCAAACAACCTGTTAGCGCCGCTACGATCACGGTATTGGATAAAAAAGATTCATCGTTGGTATCTTTTACCATGACGGGCAATGACGGGAAGTTTGAATTAAAGAATCTTGCCAACGGGAATTATCGCCTGATGATCACCCATGTCAATTACCATAACAGTAATATTCCATTTACTATTTCTGATAATGATAAGAATAAAGAACTGGGCAATGTGGTGATGAATGATAAGAACAAAGTGCTGGCCGAAGTAGTGGTAACGAATGAAGCGCCGCCGGTCACACTGATCAATGATACCATACAGTATAATGCAGGCTCATTCAAAACGGCGCCTAATGCAAGTGTTGAACAACTGCTGAAAAAATTACCGGGAGTAAAAGTAGAAAAAGACGGAACGATCAAAGCGCAGGGAGAAACCGTGCAGAGAGTATTGGTGGATGGCAAAGAGTTTTTCGGGAATGATCCCAAACTTGCAACCAAGAATCTACCGGCCGATGCAATAGATAAAGTGCAGGTCTATGATAAACAAAGCGACCAGGCACAGCTTACCGGCTTTGACGATGGTAATTCGGAGAAGACCATCAACCTGAAATTAAAAAAAGATAAAAAGAAAGGAATGTTCGGCAAAGTAAATGCCGGCGTTGGTAATAAAGAACGTTACGAAGGAAAGTTCAATGTGAATTCATTTAAAGGAGCCAGGCAATTCTCCGCTATTGGCATGGGCAATAATACCAATACTGAAGGATTTTCTTTTATGGACATTCTCACTTTTACCGGTGAATTGTCAAGAATGAAAAACGGCATGGGCGGCGGCGGCAATGTCAGTATCAATATAAACAGCAATGATGCGTCGGCGATGGGAATGAATGGCGGCAACCGTAATAGCGGCATCAATACAGCCTGGGGCGGCGGCTTGAATTATAATAATATCATTGGTAAAAAGCTCGATCTTCAAAGCAATTATTTTTATAACAGCTTTGATCCGAAGTCGGAGAGCCATATCCAGCGTGAATATCTTTTACCCAGTAATTATTTTTATAATCAGAATTCATTCAGTAATAATAACAGCAACAATCATCGGCTCAACCTGAACTTATTGTACCAGCTTGATTCGTTGAATTCGATACGTGTCGTTCCTTCTTTCAGTTATCAAAAAACAAATAACCGCTCGCAAACGGATTACCAGACATTATCAGCAGGCAAAACGCTGACCAACGAAGGATTCAGCAATACAACCAATAATAATGAAGGCTATACATTCCGTAATGATATTACCTGGAGAAAAAAGTTTGCCCGCAAGGGAAGAACATTCTCTTTGTCACTGCAAACAACATTGAATGAAAGCGAGGGAGACGGAAGTATTTCTTCTATCACTAATTTTTATAATCCCAATGGATCATTACTGAAAAAAGATACGCTGAATCAATTGAATACAACCCGGGGCGACCTGAAAGGAGTTAATGCAAGAGCCGTATATACCGAGCCATTGTGGAAACGTTCGTTGATCGAATTGAGTGCCGGGAAAAGTACCAGCAAGAGCACTTCGCAAAAGATCACGCATGATTTTAATAAACAAAATGGAAAGTATGACCAGTTGAACAATACACTTAGTAATGATTTTGAAAATACATATGGTTATACAAGCGCCGGTCTTCGTTTGCGGACGCAAAGAAAAAAGTTCAATTATGCTGTTGGCGTTTCGTGGCAGCAGGCAGAGCTGGAAGGAAAGATCATCAGCGGCACCAAGGATTCTTTGATCAGTAAAAGTTTCCGCAATATTTTACCGGGCGCAAGGTTCCAGTATAGTTTTACCAAATTCAAATCATTCTCGCTTAGTTATAATACATCGACCAACCAGCCTTCTATGTCGCAGTTGCAGCCGGTGCCGGATAATAGCAACCCGCTGAACATCAGAAATGGAAATCCCGATCTGAAACAGGAATTCAATCATACGGTGATGGCGCATTTGAATATGTTGTCGCCGTATAAGAATAAGAACTTTTTTATGTTCTTTAATATGACGGCTACACAAAATAAAATAGTGAATGCCGATTCGGTGAACCTGCAGACAGGTGTACGGAAAACAAAACCTGTGAATGTGAATGGTGTTTATAATATCAATTCTAATATTAGTTATAGTATGCCGGTTCGTTTCCTGAAAGGAAGTATTGAACTCGGCAGCGGCGGTGGCTATGCAAGGAACAGGCAACTGATCAATACGACTTCCGGAACTCTTGCTACGAATACGATCAGGACGGTAACGCTGGGCCCGGATATACGATTAGATATGAACCCGACGGAAAAGATCAGTGTTGCTTTGGGCGCCGGTATCAATTATAATAAAACAAAGTATTCATTGCAGCCCGCATTGAACACTAATTATCTTTCACAGGAGTTTACTGCATCGTTTGACTGGGAAATGCCGAAAGGATTTTATTTCAGTACCGATCTTATGTACACGATCAACAGCCAGCGGGCCGCCGGGTTCAACACCAAAGTGCCGATCTGGAATGCAAGTATCAGCAAACAAATGTTGAAATTCAACCGGGGCGAATTGAAATTTTCTGCCAAAGACCTGCTGAATCAGAATATCGGGATCAGCCGGAATACAAACAATAACTACATTGAAGATTCAAGAGTGCTGACACTGCAGCGGTTCTTTTTGCTGAGCTTTACCTATAGCCTTAGTAAAACCGGTTTGAATAATGCAGGTGGTGGCGGAATGAAGATGATCATGAAGTGATGGGTACATGGAATAACTCCGGTCTTTAGACCGGAGGACCGGGAACATAATTGAGATGGCTTTAGCCTCATACAAATTCTACATGCCAGCCATGTACCAGGACCATCTTTCAACTCATCCAATTTTACAGAAAGCGGGTTGAAAAAATCTTTCTCAAGATTAGTTTGCTTACTCACGCTATTGAACTCCCCACTTTTCATTCTTTTGAATCAATTTCAGAAATCAGCACAAGAACCGGACAGGCTCTTCTTTTTTGCCAAATACATTTTTCAAAAAACCATAGAAGGAATATCTGTTTTTACCAGGGCCAAACAAGCAAAAGGACTTGTCTCATATCAATTAATTTCTTATAAAACTAATAAAAGCCGGGACAAATAGTTCGCATTTCCCGGCGGTTTAATTAGCTTAGAGTACCACACTTACGATCATGAAGAGAATTGCCGCCGTGCTATTGTTTTTATTTATTGCCGCCATCCTGCATGCGCAGTTGCCGCCAGTACAGCAGAAAGCCATTGTAGTAAAAAGAATGATCGAACTAAAACATTATTCACCCCGGCCGGTGGATGATAGTTTTTCCCTGGCGGTATTCAAAACAGTGATCAATACGGCCGACAGGCGAAGAATATTTTTTACCGAACCTGAATTCAAACAGCTTTCAGCATTCAGTCTTAGTCTCGACGATGAATTAAAAGGAAAAAGCTGGGGCTTCTTCGACCAGTTCAGCGCCCTGTATAAAAAAGCGCTGATGAGAGCCGATACGCTGGCCGATAAAATATTACAAAAGCCATTTGATTTTTCTGTGAATGAGAATATCATCACTACAAGAGAAGACAATTTTGAATTTTCTGCCGACAATGCCGCACTGGCATCCCGCTGGACAAGAAGAGCAAAATTGCGGGTGATGGGAAGGATCTATGATGAAATAACAGAGGACAGTACTAAAAAAACAACTTTTAAAGATGCATTGGCATCGGGGGAAGCAGCAACAAGAGAAAAATTAAAACAGTCAGAAAAGAAAGGCATTAAAAAAATACTGGAATATCCCGGTGGCTATGATGCATTCATCGCAGAACTATATCTTAATGCTATTGCATCCTGTTTTGATCCGCACAGCAATTATTTTTCACCGAAAACAGGACAGGAGTTCCAGGAACAATTAAGTACAGAAGCATTATCATTCGGTATTGAATTGGATGAAAACGATAAAGGGCAGGTGGTTATCGATAAACTTGTTCCCGGTGGATCTGCATGGAAGTCCGGTGAATTACATGAAGGTGATGAATTACAAAGCCTGCAATGGGAAGGAAAAGAAGCAGTGGACCTGAGCAATGCTTCACTGGAAGAAGCGTATGAAGTTTTGGATCAATCTTCGAAAGACAAGATCATTATGAAATTCCGCAAAGCGGATGGAACTACGACCATGGTATTTTTGAAAAAAGAGAAACTGGAGAATGAAGACAATATTGTAAAAGGATTTATCCTGAAAGGAGAAAAAAAGATCGGTTATATTTTATTGCCCGGCTTTTATACCGAATGGGAAAATGAGACCGGCTCCGGTTGTGCAAACGATGTGGCAAAAGCGATCATCCGTTTAAAGAAAGAAAATATCGAAGGGCTGATACTCGATGTACGTTATAATGGCGGCGGTTCTGTCGGCGAAGCGTTGGATATGGCAGGGATATTCATCGATGAAGGTCCTTTGTGTGCAGAAAAAACAAAGGATGGAAAACAACTGACTTTGAAAGATCCGAACAGGGGTACTATTTATGATGGCCCGATGGTATTAATGGTGAATGGACAGAGTGCATCTGCATCAGAATTATTGGCCGCCTCGTTGCAGGATTATAACCGGGCAGTGATCGTTGGCAGCAAAACTTTTGGTAAAGCCACGGGCCAGGCTGTTTTTCCAATGGATACCGTTACAAGTAAAGCACAACCGGTACCGAATAAAGATGCAGTGAAGATCACGGTTGGAAAAATATACCGGGTCACGGGAGGCTCGGCACAATTCACCGGCGTTTCCCCGGATGTGATATTGCCCGATGCATTCGATGCAATGGAATACCGGGAAGAATTTATGAAATATGCATTGACGCCGGATAGCGCAAAAAGAAATAATTATTATAAACCGTTGCCTGCATTACCGGTAAGCGAGTTGTCGAAAACAAGCGCTGCGAGAGTAATAACAAGCGATGATTTTAAAGAAATAAAAAAATTCATTGAAACACAGAAAAAACTGATGGCCACAAAGACCCGGACCATTCCGCTAAAATGGGACAGCTTTGAAAAATGGATGAAAGAGAATGATCCTGCAACATCGGTGATCAATGATGAAGGAAGGCCGACAAAAAAATTCACGATAGAAAATCATGCGGGGGATAAAGAGATCTTCAGGAGTAATGCTTATGCCAAAGAAGTGAATGATGTATGGCTGCTGAATATTGCCGAAGATATTTATATCGAAGAGGCTTTTGCCGTATTACAGGATCTGATTAATTTACAGAAAGCTAAAAATTAAATTAATGGTCAGACGGGAACCGCCAGACCACATCAAACGAAGCGTTATGAAACAGCTATTGAAAGCCAGTCTTTTTTTTACTATTGTTTTTGCAATGTGTATGCCTTTGCGTTCGACAGCGCAGTATGAGAATGCAGGAGCTTATCTCGACTATATTAATAATGCGAGCCAGGCATTGACGACCAAATACCTTGTTTATCTCAGCGCCGTATCGCATGGCAAGAGTGCCCGCAAAGTGGAAAAAAGAAGAACGGATGTAGTGAATTCCATCAATGAAACCCGTTATAACATTCAAGGCATGCCGCCATGGAAAGGCGACAGGACCTTAAAAGATACAACGGTTGCTTACCTGAAAATACTGAACAGCGTTTTCAATGACGATTATGGAAAGATCGTTAACATGGAAGAGATCGCCGAACAAAGCTATGACCTGATGGAAGCGTATATGCTGGCACAAAGCAAGGCATATGAAAAACTGAACGAGGCGGGCAATAAGCAACATGATATGCAAAAAGAATTTGCAAAGAAAAACGGGATCAATCTTGTTGAAAATACATCGGAGGTTGGGGACAAGTCAAAAAAAGCAAGTGAAGTATTGAAACATACGAATGAAGTGTATTTGATCTTTTTCAAAGTGTATAAGCAGGAAGGTTACCTGATCGAATCGATGAACCAGAAGAACCTGGTAAGTATGGAGCAAAATATCAATTCACTGAAAAAACTGGCGGATGAAGCATTGGAAAAATTAAAAGGAGTAAAAGGTTATAACAATGATGCTTCGCTGATCGCTGCCTGCCGCAATATGATGAACTTTTATAAGTCAGAAGCCGCAAGAAGCGGGGCCTTTACCGATTATATTTTGAAGGAAGAGAATTTTGTGAAGATCAAAAAACAATTTGAATCCAAACCTCAAAACAAAAGGACGCAGGCCGATATCGACCAGTTCAATAAAGGCGTAAATGATATCAATGCTTCATTGAAGGATTTTAATAATACCAATAATGCGCTGAATAAAGAAAGGTCTTCCGGATTGAACGACTGGAATAAAACATATAATGATTATCTGGATGAGTATATGCCGAAACAAACGAGGAATTAAGCAGCTGTCAGGAACAAATTACACTGGCGTGCCTTGCCACAAGCCTCCATTGGTTATTTATTTTCATCCATATATTAGTGTAGCGCCTGTTAATTGTTTTACCGGCATCCGGCGATCTGTCTTTTGGTACAACAATTTCCTTTCCCATTAGAATAGCAGTGTTTTCATGTATTTGCGCTGCTTCACATATTCTTTGGAATGAAGCGTAGGTAACAACTCCATTACGGATCCTGTCGGCCCTGTCGATCTCATTAAAAGGATTGGTAACCATAAAATCTTCCGTCCAATATTTATCCATTTCTTTTAGATCGCCGCTTAGTACAGCGGCGGCATGAAGGCTGTCAAGTTTTCTAACTTCTGTTTCGATCATCTTTTTTTCCGCTTCCGTTTGCCCATAAACAAAGTTGATCGCAAAAGCAATTAAGAGTACTGTTAATAATATTGATCTTTTCATGCACTTAAATTAGACTTTAATCAGAAAAAATTCATTTGTATTCAGCCTTACAATATTTTACCGGTCCGGCTACCGGTTTTTTCAAAATAGCGGTATCGATATCTTCTTTTATCAGAAGTAAATAAAAATGATCAATTGCAAATTGTACAATTCTCGGTAGAAGAGAATTCAGTTGAATTACACCAGGTCTTAAGAGAAACTACATAAGCTTCCCGTCTTCCATCAGAATCCTGTTTTATTTTACCTGCTACTGCTTTTGCATCCTGGTAACTTGTAAGCGGTATCACTGTACGGTACCATTTCCTTTTCTTATATATTGTAGCGTTAGGATCTATTTTGATCGCCCATTCCAGCTGGGCTTTTGCATCGCCCGGGTTTACATCTGCTCCAAGAATGACGAGATAAGGAGTGCTTTCTGTGGCATTAAGATTGGATAAGATCGTTTGTTTTTCAATTTCAGCCGATTCAAGGCTCTGCATTTCTTCTTTTGTGGGCAGCGTATCTTTATTCTCGATCTCGTGTAAGGTGTACTTACTTTTTTCAATAAGAAGATTTAATTTATCTCTTTCATTTTCTAAGTAGGCCGTATAGGTTTTCCATCCTTCTTTTAATCCTCCTTTCGGTGTTACCGAACAAAAGAACTTACAAAAATTTATCTTTTTATCTAAAGTGCCCGCTGTGTCGGTAACATAAGGGATATAATGATTAAAAGCTTCCATTTCATTTTTATCATATTCCCTTTCTTTGAAGAGATCGGTAACTATTAATGTTATTGTAGCGATGGCAGTAGTAACAATTGAATATTTGAAAAGCTCGATCATCTTATCTAATTTTTCGGAATCGATGACCCCTTTCCTTATATGATGAAAGGCTACGAACATCGCAATAATTGTGATAACAATGAATATCCCGTAAAGCATTAAAGAGACTGAGCCGGTATTTGTAAACATATAGTTTGGTTTGAAAGTGATCTGATCCGCAGAATTTTTAGTTATCACACAAAAAAAGCCCCTGCATCACTACAAAGGCTTTAACCAGTTTGAAGATAGAAGAATTTATCCTATTACCGAAAGAGTTTTTTCACCTGTTGGCTTTCTGGAAATAGGCCACCGCTTTCTTCTCAGCTAATTCCTGCAATTGAATTTTACCGGTAAATAATTTTATTCGCAACATTTTATAGATACTGATCATATTATCCAATGCTTTTAGAATAGAGGCTTTGTTATATTGAGCAACCGTACTCTCCAGGTCTTCAAGATCTGGTAAAGCGAGATTCTTCTCTACTTTTCGTAAACCTCTAACTGTTGTTTTGCTTTTCATTTGTAAAAGTGGCGCCAGCACTTTAGCTCTTATAAAACCAAGGGCATCCAAACATTCAAAAAATTCTCCGCGGGCCGCCTTGCCTGCAATATAATGTACCCATGTCCACATACGATCTTCGATCCATTGAAAGTCGGGCTGCGGCCATTCGGCTTTTGTTGTTTTAATAATATCGGAAAGCTGGTTATCTCTTTCAAATAATATAACAGGATCCTCAATACGATCGTAAAATTCAGGCAGCGTCAAAAATTTTATATCGACATGCAGCAATGGATCATCATACAAACAGATCAATAAACGGGGTTCTCCAACATGTTCGCCGGTAAAGCCGGAAATAAAATTGCCAAAGCTCTTTGCATAGGCCATCATCTTTTCTTTATCATTCCCGGTCTTATCTTTTGTAACAAGGATAAGATCAAGATCAGAATAGTCATCCAGTTCATCGGTTATCCATGAACCGGCTACGGCAAGCCCGATCATATTAGGATCTTTTTTTACGAGGGCGGTTACTTTATCAGCAAAATCTTTTTGGATCATATTTAAAGATAAGTTCCGGACTCAAATTTATGACAGAGTTTTTTTTCACCACATAGAAACATTTGTTTACGTAGTTATCTATGTGTTTCTATGAATCAATGATCCTATGTAATGATCACCAGCTTGCTTGCTTTGTTACTTCTTGTCAATTGTCTTATTGCTGCAAGATGGCTTAACAACACGATGGGAACAATAAGACAAGGCAACATTGTAACGGGGAAATATAAAAGAGCAACATTGGGCCGATCGAAAGCAAATTGCTGGAATGGAGTTGGAACAGACAACACCGCATTTATTACAATATTCAACAAAAGACCAAGCGAAATAAAATTCCAGAGTAATAATATTTTTTTGGAGACGATCTTTTTTACGAATGAAAAATAATAGATAAAAATTGAACTAAGGCCAGCAAGGATATCAAAATTTCTTCCTTCAAATGTCATTAGTTGCGGAACAAGTTTTTCGACCGATAAGATCAACAAGCCGATTTCCACCGGGATACGAACGATGTGTACAAGCGTAAGCCAGCGGGTATCAAGACCGTCAATAAAAATTCTTCCCTTTGCTGTTGCAAAAAGCAGGATGATGCAAATGATAGCAGGCAATACCAGCAGGGGGAACCGTGGCGGCATCGAACTTGTATCGGTATAAAAGCCGGTCAATGAAATAGCCGATTGTAACAGCAGCCAGGCAGCCATCATTATAATTACGGCAGTTGATCTCCGCGAGGCTTTATAAAATGCCCAGCCGGCAAATAACGTTGACAATACGAAAACAATGTAGCAGGAAACAGGAATGATGTTCATGATCAATTATTTTTCATCACAAAGATGAAAAGAGAATGAAGAGACCGGCTTGTCATTTGGCAAGAAATATCTCACGCAAGGAACGAATGCCCGGCACTTTTTTCCGCGTACAAAAATTATTTCTGCGTAATGTTTTTTCTGATCCGGCTTAATGAACTGTCTGTAATGCCCAGATACGAAGCGATATCTTTTAATGGCGCATATTGAAACACTTCGGGATTTGAACTGATCAAATTGTTATAGCGTTCTTCGGCGGTTTCATTGATCATTGAAAGTGTCCTGTATTTTAATGCAACAAACCCTTTTACAAGCATAGCCCTTCCAAAATCCCGGAAGGCCGGTAAAGAATGAAAAAGATGATTGAGTTTATCAAAAGTTATAACCAAACCTTCACTGTCTGTAAGTGCCTGTATATTTTCTTTTGAAAGGGTACGGTTAAAAAAAGAATACACTTCGAACACCACAGAATGAGCATTGTAAAAACCGGTAGTAACCTCGTTACCTTCCTGGTCAAAACTATAAGCCCTGAGAAATCCTTTGCACAAGAACATATAGTTATTCGTGTACGTACCCGTTTTCAGGAAAAAATCATTTTTGGAGATCGATATTTCATCAAACTGTTCGACGATCTCTTCCAGCGCATTAACAGGAGCTGAAACGTTGTTTTGAATAAATCGCAATAAGATCTCTTTGTTGCTCATGGGAATGGCGGCTGTATTGATCATACTAAGATAGAAAAATACAGCACGGAATCACGAAAGATCAAAGCATTTGTTTTGATCCAGGGCGTAGTCTGGCATACAATAAAAAGCCTCCCCGTACCCCGGAGAGGCTTCTTCATGACTATAAATCTATTTTAATTCATTCGTATCTGTCGCTGACCGCCCTGCATATTCTGTTGCATTTCTTTCATCATCTTGTCAGATTCTTTTTTGTACTCTGCGCGGGTATAATGTTTTTTACCGGAAGGTTCTTTAATAAGTGAAACATCGGGCTTTACTGCGATCTCTTTTGCAGTGAATGTTTCTTTTCCGTTATTGATATCCATTTCGAGGATCAGGCCGGGCAATTGACCCTGGTATTCATTAGGTCCTGCCGAAACAGGAATATCTGTGGTAAACCATGCAATAACAGGAACGGTATCTGTTATCTCTTTTCTTTCCATCGTTCCATTGTCCATTGACATCTGCGTACGTGTCGATACTCTTGTAGTCGTTGCTTTCATGCAATTATGGTTGAGGATCGATTTTGTTTCGCCGGTCATTTTCCATTTTAATTTATTGATCGTGTCATCAATGATAAATGTTTTGTCCAGCAGCGATCTTTTCTCAACTTTCTTTCCCGTTTCAAAATCAGTGAACACGACATTGTCAGAATTGGGATTGATCATTACGAGATGCATGCCGCTCTCTTCTCCTCCGCCCATCGCTTCATTGGGAGCATCCTGTTCTGCTGATTTCCAAAGTGACTGATTGCCGGTAAAGTGCAATTCAAAATTATCTTTTCTTGTTTGCGGCATAGAGTTCTCTTCACCGTTGATATTCATACGAACCACAAAGGATGAAACACTTTCATATTTTACTTTTCCTTCTTTTTGTTGTGCGTGTGCTAAACCTGCAGACAACAGAAGACAACCGGCGATCACTATTTTTTTCATTTGCGTAGTTTTAATTTTGTTCGAAGAACTCCTTCGAAGATCAAAGCTATACAGCAGACGGCGCAACATAAGTTAAGCCACCTTGCTTTTAGGTTAATAAAGGTTAATGACGCTGTTAATGCAGGGAGTATTGAATTACTTTTGTTGTTATAATTGATGAAGAACAGATCAAAAACTGGAATGATCAAGCATCCCTCCCGGGGAAGCCGGCTTCGCTGGCTGGCATTCTTAATGGGTATTACCATTCTCGGTATCACCGGTTTCCAGTTGTACTGGCTGAAAGAGAATTACGAACGGGAGAAAAAAACACTGACCATTAAATCAGAAGTTACATTCCGGCAAACGATGCAGGAACTGCAGGTGGCGAAATTAAACCTGAAAGGTTTTTTGATCGATAGCGTGCACCATGGTAAAACAAAGGTCTTTATAACAAAAGATATTGGACCCGGCGGAAAGGAAGTACAGATCGTTGCAAAGAATGAAATAATGTCAAGGATCAATGCCATTCAACAAAAATTAAAAGATTCGCTGGTAAAAAAACCGGCAGAAGCGGGTTTGATCATTTCCATGGATAACTCTGTAACATGGCGGAGTGATACATTGAAAAGAACCCGCAGGCTGCCGCCACCGGGAATGGGTAAAGGCGATATTTTCGAGGTTTTGTATGGAGTGGATTCATTGCAGGATTCATTAAAACTCCGTGACATCGACGATGCGTACACAGCAGCGATGCAAACACAAAAACTAAATGTGCCATTTACCGTGGTAAGACTTGATAGTTCAACAACATTTGAACCTACTTTTAATGAAGTGACAATTGGCTTTACAAAACCAATAACATACCGGCTCAACCTTGGCAATACTTTTCCTTATTTAGTAAGAAGGATCAGTTTGCCGATCCTGTTCTCTATCATATTGCTCGGCATTACTATTCTTTCTTTTGTATTGTTGTACCGTACATTATTGCGGCAACAGCGACTGGCCGTATTAAAGAATGAATTCATCAGTAATATCACGCATGAATTAAAAACACCGATAGCAACGGTTGGTGTGGCGATCGAAGCATTAAAGAATTTTAATGCGATACAGGATCCCGAACGTACCAAAGAATATCTTGATATTTCTTCCAATGAATTACAGCGACTGGGATTACTGGTTGACAAGGTGCTGAAACTTTCTATGTTTGAAAAGAAAGAGATCGATCTGAAATTTGAGATGACAGATCTTAAAAAAGTGGTGGATGAGGTGGTGGCTTCCTTGCGACTGCAACTGGAAAAACATCACGCAAGGGTTACGGTAATGGCTGAAGGAGATACTACCCTGAGAGCAGATATGCTTCATTTACAAAGTGTGGTCTTTAACCTGCTTGACAATGCGTTGAAGTATGGGAAAAAAGAACCTGCTATTGATATATTGATAAAACAGGATGACGATAATATTGTATTAAGTATCACAGATAACGGTATCGGTATCGGGCCGGAATACAAGAATAAAATATTCGATAAGTTTTTCCGTATTCCGCATGGCGACACACATAATGCAAAAGGATATGGATTAGGCCTGAGTTATGTAGCGCAGGTTGTTCAAAAACATAGCGGTATTATTACCGTTGACAGCCAGGCCGGCATTGGAACAAAATTTACTATTACATTACCTAAAGAGTCATGACACTGTTGTAAACTGTGACATGACCATTAAGATCATGAGTAAGACAAAAATTTTATATGTAGAAGACGAATTATTTCTCGGTAAGATCGTAAGGGAAAGTTTGGAGAGCCGGGGTTTTGAAGTGATCATGGAAAGCGATGGCGCCAAAGTGCTTGCCCTTTTCAAAACAACGAAACCGGATATCTGTGTGCTGGATGTAATGCTTCCGAATAAAGATGGCTTTGCGATCGCCGATGAAATAAGAGAGCTCGATGAAGAAGTGCCGATCATTTTCCTGACAGCTAAAACACAAACCGAAGATGTGGTAAAAGGATTTTCATTGGGAGGAAATGATTATGTACGCAAGCCTTTTAGTATGGAAGAACTGATCGTTCGTATTCAAAACTTGCTGCGTACCAGGTCGGAGGATACTACAAAGATCAGCGGCGGCAGTGCTACGATGGGTAAATACACTTTCCTGGTCAACCGTCAGCAACTGAGTGATGGTAAAGAAGAAAGAAAACTTTCTTTTCGTGAGAGTGAATTACTGAAACTCTTGTATGAGAACAGGGATAAGATCATCGATCGCAAAGACATACTGAATCTTCTTTGGGGTAACGATTCATTTTTTAATTCCCGTAACCTCGATGTATATATCACCAAACTCCGCAGCTATCTTAAAGAAGATCCTTCACTGGAGATCATTACTATTAAAGGGATCGGGTATCGGTTTATAGCAGGGTGAATAGAAAGCAGATGACGCGGAACATACGGATCGCCGCCGATCTTATCCGTTGCATCAGCGCCTAATCCCTATTTAATTTTTAGTAATAATTTTTGCAGGCCCACCGTTCAGCAATAAGATAAATTTGTTTTGCAACGGAATGATCCTTCTTATTTCACCTTCTGTTGGCAAACCGCTTTTTGTATCTGCAGTAAAATGGCCTTTACCATCTCCTTTTAGAAAAAGTGCAGCCATTGCATCATAATTGCCGGTGCTTACATCAGCATCATAAGAATTACCCACAACGATAAGATCATTCATTCCATCTTTATCAAAATCATCTATAACCAGGTCGTTGATGGTTGACAGTTGTGCCATCTCCGGGAAAGGCATGAACCGGAAGTTTTGATTCCCGTCATTGATAAAAACACCGGATTCAAAACAATTAGCTGTATAAATATCCATCCCCTTTTTCTGGTCGGCGGTAAAAAGATCATCCATGGTCTTTCCCGCATACATTTTATAACGATAAAAAGCTTTTCGCATAAAAGGCATTTGATCGATCAGCTGATCCCTGTGATACATAGGATAGCATTTGCCATAGATATAATACCCGAGTACAGCATCATAGCTGCCGCTGTTGTCAAAATCTTTTGCATAGATGGTACAGGGCTGGTCCATCATTGCCCTGATCTTTGAATTAACACCACGGTTCCCCGCAATGATATCAAGATCACCGTCTTTATCGATATCAGCCAACTTAACAACATTCCACCAGCCATTGATATCATTCAATCCCGTTTTGCCTTTATAATTTTCCATGTTTGCCATAGGACTTTCATGGATCCATTTATCTCCATCTCTTCTAAATAACATTAACGGCATCCATTCTCCCGCTATCACCAATTCATTTTCCGGGCCGCCATATACATTGCCCCATGCGGCATAATTCACGATCCCCGTATTTTTCATTTCTGCAGCTGTGATGTCAGTGAATTTTCCTTTATCGTTCTGCAATAACATACTGTTGTCGTGTTTTGGAAATTTTCCGGGCATTACTCCGCCACCGACAAAAAGATCCATATCGCCGTCTTCATCAATATCGGCGGCTATTACATGTGAGCCGTTGTTAGTTTCTTTTGGAAGCGCTGTTAAGGAACGAATGAAATTCCCTTTACCATCATTTATATAAAGACGATCCTGGTACAAAGCATTACCTGCGGGAAATTGTGCGCCGCCGCTTACTATATACAGGTCATTATCTTTATCACCATCTGCATCAAAGAAAACGGCGCCGCCGTCTTCAAAACCTTTATCCTTTGTGAAAGCGGGCTGTAATTTTTTACTAAAGCCACCATTTACATTCTGGATCATCAATGTTCCTTCATTACCGGCAGAGCCACCGATATAAATATCTTCTTTGCCATCAGCATTCACATCGGCTTTTGCATAGAAAGGTCCTTTGCGGCTGCACTTGTATGGAATAAGAGGTTCTCTTTTGAAATCGATGAAATCATTTTCTGTATGCTTATAATTAAATGAGGTCTTAACAGTTTCGTCAGTAAATAATTTTTTTCTTTTTTCAAGTAAAGGAACGGCCGGTATCGCTTCAGACTCATATAAATTTATAGTTTGTCCTGCCGCTACATCTGAAAGCGTTAGCTGTTTGCCCGAAGGAAAAGTAATTTCAACAGAAGGTACTGTTTGTTCTTTACCAAGCCCGAAATGAAGAAAATGTTCATTGGTTGACATATAGCCACGCTGCGGATCGTAATGATTCATTTGCATGGTACCATCGGAGTGATACAGTTTTACAACAGGCCCATATATTTCTTCCGGCGAATTTTTTGTTTTAAAAAATTTGAAACGGATATATTTCGAAGGGCTCGTCTCATTCAGGTTATTCTTTAAAATAAAAGCTTCGTCGTCGGCATTATTGATAATGATATCAAGATCGCCGTCATTATCAAGATCTGCATAAGCAGAACCATTGGAAAATGAAGGAGGCGCATCGCTCCATTTTTCCGAATAATCATCAAATTTTAATTTGCCGTTATTGTGATAAAAACAATTCTTTACCCGTACAGAAGGAACCTGGCTGAACCATTTCATCATGTCCACCTGTTGGCCTGCAGCGATCAGGTTTTTCATCGAGTCAATAAAATAACCACGATAATCCCAATCATTCACATCTCTTTTATAACCATTGGCAACATAAATATCTTTCCAGCCATCGTTATCGAAATCGGCAACCAAAGGGCCCCAGCTCCAATCCGTTTCTGCAATACCTGCCGCATACGCCGCATCGCTGAAACTTCCATTCCCATTATTTATTTGAAGTGTGTTGTGATTATACTGCCAGTACAATCCCAGTTGAACGGATAACATGAATTTATCATAGTTCATGTGCTGGGTAAATAATCTTTTTTGCCGCTCAGGATCTTCAAAGGCCATATCTAAAATAAAAATATCTTCAAGGCCATCATTATTGATATCCGTTATATCAAGTCCCATCGAAGATTGGCTGATATGACGGAAATAAGAAGTGAGTTTGTCGGTGAAAGTACCGTTGCGGTTATTGATATAAAGAAGATCGGGTTTTTTAAAATCGTTGGCCACATATACATCCGGCCATCCGTCTAAATTGATATCGGCCACAACAGCACCGAGACCAAAAGTGCTGGTAGAGATTCCGGCTTTTTTACTTACATCAACAAAACGGCCGTTCCTGTTCTCATACAAACGCAGGCTTACATATTGTCTTGTCGTATCATCGATCATCACCATTTTTCCATTCACCATTTTGGCATTGATCACCATGTTATTATTGAAATCCATGGAATGATTGACAAGAAAAGCATCCATATCACCATCCTTATCATAATCGAAGAATTGTGTTTGCGTAGTGTGGCTTGCATCATCCAGCCCGTACTCTTTTGACCTATCCGTAAAAGTCAGGTCCCTGTTATTTATATAGATCAGTTTTTTCCGGAAAGGAATATCAAATGGTCCCGATTTGGAAACCACGATATCCATCCACCCGTCATTATTAATATCGATCATGTTCACGCCGGTCTTGATGCCTTGCCCGCCATTCACGCCGGCTTTGTCGGTAATATCTATGAACTTCATATTACCGGCATTCATATAAAGTTTATTAAAACCGCCCGTCGCACTGAAATATATATCCTGTAAACCATCATTATTAATATCGGCTACAGCTACGCCGGCGCCGTTGTAGAGATACATGTAATCGTAATAGAAAAATTTATTGTCTTCGTAAATATCATTGCGGAAAGTAACACCTGTATAAGAAGAAGGCAGCGAGGAAAATAATTTTTTATCCTGCGCCGACATATAACCATTGCTGGTAATGATAAAGCAGAACAGCGCAATAAAAAACTTATACATTATTTATTGGTTTTAGCAGGTGATAATAACTGGTTCAAAACATATTTTCCGATCTCTCTTCCCTGTTTGCCACTGATACGGGCCGTTTCCGGATAATGAATACCGCCATATACACGGCTCATCGATGATTCTTCCGCTGCTTTGAGAAAAGATGGAAAATTGCGGGGCTTGATGCCAAAAGGTATTTCGGTATTATCGGTAAACGAATAATTGTCGCCGAATAAACCGGTTAAAACTGCAGCTGCTGCATTGCTGATAACAGCATGGCCGCTGGTAAATTCAGGAAAAGGCGGAGTTTGAATAAGCGGCTCCCATTTTTCGTCGATATGTCTTTTAATAACCGTAACAGGACGGATAAGATCTATTTTGAATTTTTCATCCCAGCAGGCGATGAATGCATCATACAAAGCAATTGTGGTGAGTGCATAAGCCTGTGATGCTTTGATCAGCGAAACATTTTTTTCAAGACAAGCCTGTTTTGTTATCATTACCCAATGCCCGGCAGGAGAAACTTTATGGATAAAATAATTCAAATGTCCTCTTTCAACGGAGATGTTCGGGTTATCATCCCAATACCATGCGATCGATCTTTTTGCACTATCCAGTGTTTTGCCGATCTTATAAACTTCCATTACATTTTTATAAAACACCGAACTTTTCGACATGTTATAAGTAAGCTTTTCTTTCGGCGAGAACTGCGACGATGACTTCAATGTCATCGGCCGCATAAAACCCCAATTAGGTTCAAGCGCCTGGGAAAAATCAACGGGAGTTGGTTGCCAGTGTCCGTCTTTTTGCGTGTAGGTATAACGTTGCATGGCCCTTGTTTCGCCATAATTATCTTTTCTCAACCAGGCAATGATAGCCGCTGCAAATTGTTTTCCATATTGAACGGATCTTGAAAGAACAGCAGTGTCGACCGAAGTCTTTTTTACAGAATCAATAAATGCTTTTCGCCAGTCTTCCATTTTATATTCCGAGCCGATCAGTGCTTGTCCCACCTGCGAATAAGCAACAGCAGCGGCAATAAAATAATCGGTTCCTTTTTCAGCCGCAGGCAATGCAGTAAGCCCGGTTAATTTGCCTGTCAATGTTGGAAAGCTTGCAGGATCTTCCTGTCTTATACATTCATAAAAAGTAATATTGGGATAAGTATAAATGCGGCTTGATACCACGGGGTTGAAGATATCGTCCATTACTGTATTGATCAGTAAACTGTTCAGGTTATGCAGTGTTTGTTCCCGCGGCTGCGCCGGTAAATGAAGAGCATTTAAAGAAAGAAAAGAAATTAGTATTACCAGCCGGCATTTACCGGATCGTATAGCGGTGATCATAAAAAAAACAGGTTGATTGTATCTATGAAAATACGGGTTTATCGGGGAAGACGAGCTATGGATTTTCGGGAAAACTTATTATCTTTTGCCATCAGTTTTACACCAAAACCAACACATCATGAAAAAATTTCTTGTGATGACAGCCGTTTTTATGTTGGCTGTTCTCGCCATTAACATCAGTTCCTGTAAAGGAAAAAAATCCGGCACACAGGCGAATAACAAAGAAGATTCATTGAAACAGGTAATTGCGAGAGGAGAATACCTTGCCAATTATGTTACTCCCTGTATGGATTGCCACAGCAAAAGAGATTTTACAAAATTTGCGGGCCCGATGGTAGCCGGGTCGGAGGGAATGGGTGGTGAAATGTTTGACGAAAAGCTGGCCGGTATACCCGGTGTTGTTTATGCAAAAAATATTACGCCCGATAATGAAACAGGTATCGGCACATGGACCGATGATGAAATACTAAGAGCCATGACACATGGCATTAGTAAGAACGGCGATACATTATTTCCTATAATGCCGTATGCAAGTTTCAATCATATGGCAAAAGAGGATCTGTTTGCTATTATTGCTTACCTGCGTTCATTAAAACCAATTAAAAATAAAATACCTGCAAGACAGTTGATGATACCGATGAGTATGGCTTATCCTGCCCCGGCATTACAACCATCGGTTGATAATAATGTTCGGCCTCCCGAAACGGAACAAGTTGCTTATGGCGGATACCTGGTGAATGCGGCCGCTTGCGCAGAATGTCATACACCAATGGAAAAAGGACAACCCGATTTCAGCAGGATATTTGCTGGTGGATTTACATTTGATGCGGGAATTTTTAAAGTAACAACGGCCAATATCACACCCGATAGTACAGGTATCGGTTCATGGACAGAAGAAATGTTTCTCAATAAATTTAAAAACAATTCATCGGATGAAATGCTGAACAGGGATCCGGGAAAAGAAAATACGATCATGCCGTGGCATATGTATGCTAAAATGAAGGAAAGCGATCTGAAAGCTGTATATGCTTATTTGAGAACGGTGAAACCGGTGAATCAAAAGATCGAGAAGTATCCGAAATAGGGTAGTGGGAAGTAGCTGGTGGCTAGTGGGGGTTGTATCCTACTAGCCACTAACCTCTCTCCTTAATCATCTTCTTTAATATTTTCCCTGTTCAATACCGCCGGCGATGCATGATCGCCTTCTTCGAAATCAAAATTCACATTGCGGATACCTGGTATCTCTGTAAGATTATATACTACATCGGCGAAATAAATTTGCGGACCCGTAGAACCCATCTGTTGGGTGAGGTAGTTAGCTTCGGGGATGGACATATATAAAGTATCGTTCGATGTTCTTAATAGTTTCAACTGAACATTGGGATATCTTTTATTCAGAAAGTCTGTGACAGCGGCAGCGGTTAAAGTATCCGGGGCTCCTTCCACTTTATGTAATTTCAGTTTGCCGGAATCGGTAAGCGTTGCTTCCCAGCTATACGATATTGCTGCAGTATCTTCTTTATTTTCTTCGGGTTCATTCGAACTATTATTACAGCAAACAAAGAATAGCGCAACTGAAAGAATAAGAATAAAATTTTTCATACAAAAGACTTTTGGATATACGGTGAAGTTACAGTTTTTAAAAAGGTTCGGTCCGTTGAAAGCGTCCCGGTCTGTTAGATCGATCGGGTCGCCGGTATATGCAGTAAACTATGTTTTGGATCTTAGATAATGCGTGGTCAGTGTTCTTGCCCAATAACGGGGCACATTATGATCTTTTTGCAGATAGGCGACTACATCATTCGATTTTTTCTCTGTTGCTTTGAACTTATCTAATATTTTGATCCATTCAGCGATCTTCTTACCGGTCTTTTCAATGACCTGTTCATCGGTCACATCCCAATATTCTTTTTTCATGATTAATTGTTAATGGCCAATTCTTCTTTTTTCCATTGTTTGTCCATTATGATCGTACCAAAAGGTAAAATGGATGCCAGCAATGCTTTGCCGAACCATTTCATATCTTTTTTATGATCGTTCTTTACTTCTCTCGCCAATATTATAAAAGCGACAAAGAGTACGCCATGTAATCCGCCGGCGATCGTTACAGCGATGGGGATCTTTGCAAAATATTTTAATGGCATCGCTACTAATAATAAAACAAGGAATGAAATGCCTTCGGCAAATGCAATTTTGCGGAACCAGAAAAATGTTTTTGATCTCATGGCGCAAAGGTATTAATTCGGCATCTGTCTGACCGTCCCGGTCTGACAGATTAGAAATAACCGGCTTCGGATTTATCTTGCGCCGCTGGATGAATTCCTGTTTCTTGAAAAACTGATCCTTCACACGCATCAGAACGATTAGTTTATAATGACACCGATATTTTTAAAATTAACTGCCGGGGGGCAGGATTATTTACCAGGTAAATAAATAAGTGAGAAGGACCTCTGTTTAGTCTTATCTTTTATCTAAGAATCGATCGCCTGCCTTTTATTGTTATTTATTTTTTTTTCTGGCAATCCTTCGGCTTCGTTCGGGAGTAGCTTGCGGAGATATTGGGGCTTCAGCCCCCGGACCATTCATGCCTAAAACCTGTTGCGTAACCTGCAATGTCTCCCCTGAAGGGACGGAATTATTGAGAGCCGTACACCGGGTTTTTTTTGTTGCCGGTCATATCTATGCATTTGATCAAAACCAGGGATCAAAAAAGAAAAATTTCCGTTTAAAATTTAAAAAATCCCCATTTTAAACGGTGGCAAATTTTTGCCTTTCAATAAATTTTGCCACAAGGGAGGAGTTCCCGGCTTTGTGATCCGTTTCTTTGTGGCAAAAAACTACCTGTATAAAAATTTTGCCACATCTAAAAATGCTATCTTTTAGGTATAAAAGCGGAAAAAATGGCAAATAAAGACAATTTTCATGAAAAAATGCGGAAAAAATTAGGAATTACCCAGGAGCATTTCGCAGTAATGTTGAAGGTTTCAAGGTCGCATCTGAGCATGGTTGAGCTCGGGAAAAGGGGGTTGCCGGCTTCCTCCGGCATCATGCTGGCAAAAATGAGCCGCGACTTCGATGCGCTTGAAAAAGGGGAGATGTCTAATTACCGTTCTCTTGAAACCAGGCTGTTTATCAACCATGAGTACCGCAAAGTGATCCCTGTTATGCAGGACCGGGAAAAATGGTGCCGCCTGCAGGTAAAGAAGATGAAAAAAGATCTGGCCGCAATGAAAGAGAAGGCGAAGGATAGCGATAACTGGATCATCGTTATCACCCGTCTTGTCGATGAGATAAAAGAAGATCCTTTACGTGCAAGGGAACTGGAATGGCTCTTACTTTTAAAACAGCAATCTTATGATCGCCTGCTTACCTGCTGGGAGCCCGAACAGGCCCAACTGCATATCAAAATAGAAGCGCTGTCCGGAGAAGCCCGTGCCCTGCGGCGGTACCGGCTGAAAGTGAAAAGGGCGTTGGAGTGAATTTATTAACTGAATTATTTACTTAAGATGATTTGCAATGGTTTCCTCAAGTACTAATTGATTTACGTCGAAAAGCAAGGCATAAGAATAGTCATCACCCGTTTCTGTCTTAGGGCCAAGGTACTTTGGTATCCACGCAGAGCACTGCTTAATCGCAGGAATAAATCCATCTGTGCTCAATGAAATAAAGTTTGTTAACCCGGCCTTCAAACCAAATTTCATTATTTCTATTATTAATTGAGTCATTCCATTACCATCTTTCTCTTTTCTAATTTTATTTGAAATACAGAATCTTGATATTTCCCATATCTTATCAGAATTTGGTATTTCACCATCCACGATAGCATACGGATATTTATCAGCAAGCATGTAATTACAACTAGTTGGTATTAGCCGGCAAGATGCTTGTACAATATTGTCGCGATCAATACCGATTATGTATTTCGCCTTGTCATTATCGTAGTCATCATATTCTTTTCCGTTTTCTATCCTGATCCCGTTACCCCATTTAAGATACTCAACAAAAATTGCATACCTGAGTTGATGCATTGAATCTCTTAATTCAGGCTCAAACTCAGAAAAATTATCTATAAGTTTAAAGGAAAGCAGCATTGTAAGATAACCGGGGTTTATGACTCATTATAAGGATCAGGTAAGGGACGGGGTAAAGGATATCGACAGATCATTGGTTGGTGCCTGCCGACAGGCAGGTTTTTGCTATTACACAGATTCCGAAGAATCATACCGCCTTTGCTGAATATTACACCCGTCTTATTATAAATTATTCTTGTCCATTTCCGGGCCGTCCGAAAAATAAAATATATCCATCAGCATCCTTTAATTCAAATCCACGCAAGCCATCATCGCCATTTTCATTGTCACGGAGTGTTGTAAAAAATTCAACATTTCGCGACGCGTATTCTGCTGCCAGTGCATCGGGATCCGGGACATGGAGGTATGCGTCCCAGCGGGCAATGCCCTTTTTGATATCCCTTGTATAGTTCGGAACGGGATCAACACCAACTTCTTTCAGTATGATCATCGCCCCGCCCCGTTGGACAATACCAAAAAAGATATCGTCTTCGCCGGGTCCCTGAAACGTAATATCGAATCCGAGTTGGTCGCGGTAAAAACTCAATGCAGCAGGAACATTCTTTACGATAAAGAATGGCGCAATTCCGGAAATCTCTGTTTTTGTCATGAAGCTTTCCATTTATCAATAATCGATCACCTGCTCTTCAATCATCTCCGGTATCTCTCTCCACTCATATTGCTGATTCCGCAGTTGCGGTTCAAAGCCCGCTTCACGTATCGCATCCTGTATCGATCTATAGGTAAAACGATGCGGCGCACCTGCAGCACTCACTACATTTTCTTCCAGCATAATGCTTCCAAAATCATTGGCGCCGGCATGTAAACAAATTTGTGCTGTTTGTTTTCCTACTGTTAACCAACTCGCCTGTATATTTTTAATATTCGGCAGCATGATACGGCTCAGGGCGATCATGCGGATATATTCTTCCGGCGTTGTCAGGTTATGCACACCGCGGATCTTTGCTAATAATGTATCTACATCCTGGAAGGTCCATGGAATAAAAGCGAGAAAGCCCTTTGCATCGTTGGGTTTGCGACTTTGTACTTCTCTTATTTTTACCAAATGTTCAAAACGTTCTTCGATCGTTTCTACATGACCAAACATCATCGTTGCCGATGTTGTGATATTTAATTTATGCGCTTCATGCATAATGTCGAGCCATTCCTGCGCACCGCATTTTCCTTTTGATATCAAACGACGAACACGATCAATTAAAATTTCCGCACCGGCCCCGGGCAATGAATCCATCCCTGCTTCTTTCAATGCCATCAATACTTCCCGGTGATTTGACTTTTCCCCATTGGGTCCTTTGGACAGTTTGGTAATATGTGCTACTTCCGGCGGACCCAGTGTATGCAATTTGATCTGCGGAAATTCTTTTTTGATCTGGCTGAATGTATCAACATAAAATTTTAGACCAAGATCCGGGTGATGACCACCCTGCAACAACAACTGGTCGCCTCCCCATTTTAATGTCTCTTCGATCTTTTTGCGATACGTTGGCATATCGGTGATATATGCTTCCGCATGGCCGGGTATACGATAGAAATTGCAAAACTTACAATTGGCGATACATACATTGGTCGTATTTACATTCCGGTCAATTTGCCAGGTCACTTTTCCGTGCGGCACCTGTTTTTTTCTTAATTCATCAGCGATGAACATCAGGTCTGATAACGGGGCATGATGATATAGGAATACAGCTTCTTCTTTGGATAGAAAACCGAAATCAAGGGCTTTTTTATAAAGATCATCCAATTGCATAAGGCAAAGTTAGATGATAGATGATAATGGGCAGATGATAATTGGGGTCAAAAACTATCATCTGTATCTATCCATCTAAAAAATGCTAAGCGGTTATTTGGCCGGATAAACAGGAAAATGACGTTGTGAAACGAAAGCTATATTTATGTAATTGAAGACAAGCTTTGCATCTTTATAGTCGAAATAACTGTCTTTTGAGAAAATACTCCTACCGGCAAATGAAAAGATTCTTTTCTATATGGTCAATTGCATTCCTGTTGATTATATCGGCTCCTTTAGCCGCCCAGGAAGAATTTATTGAACCACCTTCACGGGAAATAACCACTATTCCATTTATCCAATTGACCGGGGGTATTGTGATCGTACAGGCAAAATTTAGCAATTTTCCCGACACACTCAACTTTATCCTCGATACCGGCAGCAGCGGTATTTCACTGGACTCCTCAACGGCTGAATATCTCAAACTGAAACCCACACCTACCGACAGAACGATCCGCGGTATCGCCACTATTCATAAAGTTGGTTTTTTGTATAACCAGCAATTAAAATTTCCGGGTCTTACGATCGATAGCCTTGATTTCCACGTCAATGATTATTCCATTCTGACAGCAGTATATGGCGAACAGATCGATGGCATCATTGGCTATTCTGTTTTCAGCCGTTACATTTTAAAGATCGATTATGATGTCCATAAAGTTTCTTTCTGGCAAAAGGTACCATCCGGTATCCCAGAGGTGGCTATCTTTTAAAACCAACGATCAACATGCTCGTTGCACAAACAGCAAGAGTAAGAGATGAACAAATGGCCAGCACAAGATTTTTATATGATATGGGCGCCGGTGTCTGTATGTTATTGACAAGAGATTTTATTGCCGACAGCCCCTTTCTTTATAAAAAGAAAAGAACCTGGGTAAAAGAAGGAGAGGGTTTAGGAGGAAAGATCGATATGGAACTGATGGTGATCAAAGAAGTGAAAGTGGGACCTTATCGTTTCAGGAATGTACCTGTGTTATGCTTTTGAAGACGAGACCAATGTGACCAATTATCCTTACATGGGAGGATTATTGGGAAATGATATTCTCCGGCGATTCAACGTCATACTTAATTATGCCAAAAGCGATATTTATATCATTCCCAACTCACGTTACAGCGAAGCCTTTGATTATTCCTATTCGGGAATAGAATTATATTATATCGGCGGCCTGATATTAATAGGCGATGTGGCCAAGGGCTCTCCGGCCGAAGAAGCGGGACTAAAAGAAGGAGATGAAGTATTGGGAGTAAATAAGAATTTCTCGCTGAACCTTAACCAGTATAAGGTCGCTTTGCAAATACCGAATGAAAAGGTAAAGATCATTTTCCGGAGGAACGGAGTGATCAGCGATGTTGAATTCAAGATAAAGAGCATCTTTTGAATAGCGAGTGGGAAGTGGTGAGTGGCTAGTGGGAAAACCCTACACCATAAAACCCCTTCCACTCGTTACTCAGCCATTCCCCACCGGCGACTCACTATCTTTGCAACCTTAATCTCTCCTAATTGTTATCTCACTATGATCCAGTTTGAAAAATTTACTTTGTCCAATGGACTGCGTGTAATTGTTCACCAGGACCTCAGCACACCCATGGCGGTGATGGATATCATGTATGATGTAGGCGCCCGGGATGAGGATCCCGAACAAACAGGCTTTGCTCATTTATTCGAACACCTGATGTTTGGCGGCTCGGTCAATATTCCTAATTATGATGAGCCATTGCAAATGGCCGGCGGGGAGAACAATGCTTATACCACCAACGATCTTACCAATTATTATATACAGATACCGGCAGAAAATTTAGAAACGGCTTTCTGGCTCGAAAGCGACCGGATGCTTTCACTGGCCTTCGGTGAAAAAAGTTTAGAAGTACAACGAAAGGTTGTGATAGAAGAATTCAAAGAACATTACCTCACCAAACCTTATGGTGATGTATGGCATAAGATGCGAGAACTCGCTTATAAAAGACATCCGTATCGCTGGATGACGATCGGGAAAGAGTTATCACATATCGAAAATGCAACACTTACCGATGTGAAAAATTTTTTCTTTAAACATTACCGCCCGGTAAATGCCGTATTGGTCGTTGCCGGAAATGTAACTGTTGAAAAAGTAAAAGCATTGGCGGAAAAATGGTTTGGCGATATTGCTTCCGGGGAAAAATATAAAAGAAATCTCCCGCAGGAATTACCACAAACAGAAGAAAGAAAACTGGAAATAAAAACCAATGTGCCGCTGGATGCTTTGTATAAATGCTGGCATATGGCCGGTCGCCTCGACAGGAAATATTATATCACCGACCTGCTGACAGATATTTTAAGCGGCGGCGGTTCGTCAAGATTATACCAGTCGCTGGTAAAAGAAAAGCAATTGTTCAGCAATATCGAATGTCATCATTTTGGAAGTACCGATGCAGGATTGGTGGTGATAGAAGGAAAACTGGTGAAAGGAATAAAAATAGAAGAGGCAGAGAAAGCGGTGGAAGAAGAGTTGGAAAAAATGAAAAATGAATTGGTAAGCGAAGACGAATTACAAAAAGTAAAGAATAAAACAGAAAGCATGATCGCTTTTGAAGATATGAGTGTGATGAGCCGGGCCAATAGCCTTGCTTATTATGAAATACTCGGCGATGCAGCATGGATGAATTTTGAACTGGAAAAATATGGATCGGTGACAACCGAAGATATTTTGCAGGAGAGCCGCAATATTTTCCGGAAGGAGAATTGCAGCACGCTTCATTATTTATCTTCTAATTAATATTTGAAACAGGAAAGGAATTATATGACAGACAGGAAACAATCTCCCGCAATAGTTGATGCAGTGAACTTCAAACTGCATCTTAAACCATGCCAGGAGATCGTATTGAAAAATGGAGTAAAAGTATATGCGATCGATGCGGGCGCCGAAGAAGTAATGTCTTTGGAATGGGTATTCTTTGCGGGCAATTGGTTTGAAGAAAAGAACCTGGTTGCAGCAACCGCCAATTTTTTATTACGTAATGGCACTTCTTCCAAAACAGCTTTCCAGATCAATGAGCATTTTGAATATTATGGTTCTTATTTGAACAGGGGTTGCTACAACGAAACAGCTACTCTAACATTGCATTGTCTTACCAAACATATTGGTGAATTATTACCCGCTGTAAAAGAACTGATCATCGATTCTGTAATGCCGCAGGAAGAATTGGATCTCTATAAGCAGAATATGAAGCAGCGGTTGAAAGTGAGTTTGAAGAAAAGTGATTTTATCGCCGGCCGGCTGATCGATGCTTATTTATATGGCAAGGATCATCCTTATGGCACATACACCAGCATGGAAGATTTTGATGCACTGCAAAGAGAGGAATTGCTGGCACATTATAAAAAATATTACCAGCAGGGAAAACTAATTATGTTCGTTGCAGGAAAGTTACCGGCTGATCTTGAACAATTATTAAACCAGCATTTCGGCGACCTTGCCGGTGCAGGAAATAGAATTGGTACGATCAACACCTGCACCCGCAGCGGAAAAAAAATACAGGATCATTAATGATAAAGATGGATTGCAGGGTTCTGTTCGTCTGGCAAGACCATTTCCCAACCGGCATCATCCCGATTTTTTAAAAGTACATGTGTTGAATGTATTGTTCGGCGGGTTTTTCGGATCAAGGCTGATGAGTAATATCCGGGAAGACAAAGGATACACTTATGGCATTCATAGTTATTTGCAGAATCATGTTCAGCAATCGGCTATGATGATCAGTACCGAAGCGGGTAAAGATGTTTGCGAAGCAACGATCAGCGAAGTATATAAAGAAATGGCGGATATCCGGGAAAATCTTGTGGATGAAGAAGAACTTTTGCTGGTAAGAAATTATATGATGGGCAGTATCCTCGGCGATCTTGACGGCCCGTTCCAGATCATTTCCAGGTGGAAGAATATTATCCTGAACGGGTTGACCGAAAAATATTTCTACGATTCTATTAATACTATCAAAACGGTTTCTGCCGAAGAGTTACGGCTGCTGGCTCAAAAATATTTTAACCCGGACGATTTTTATGAGCTGGTTGTTATTTGATAACTATTCTATTTTCATATTCACCCTTTTTACCTGTTCCCGTATTATTCTTTCTACCTCTGATTCCATTGTCTGAGGTTCATTAATTTTTTCTTTTTCCGCTTTAATATATTTTTCCTGTTTTATTGCAAGTTCTGTTACCCGTTCTCTTATCTGTTTTCTTTCGAAAATTTTTTGTTCTACCAATTGCTTTAGTTCCTTCCTGCTTTTATTTTTTATGCTATCATCCAGCGTTCTCATATCCAGCGTATCAATTATCATTGGATTTTTTTCCATGGCATCGACAAGGTCCCATTTCGGGTTGCTGATCAAATTGTTATTTGCTTTTACAATAGCATATTGAGTAAGCCTGGTCGGATCACTGAGGTTATATACTGCCATCGTATCATATTGCATCATTGCGTTGTAGTAGCGCCTGCCTTCTTTGCCATATACAATGAATGTTTCGTTAAGCGAATCTTTTAACCTGATTATTGAGTCATCATAAGGACTTTTGATAGAAAGTGGTTTTGCATTATGGTCGATATTTGAATAACTGCCATTGCCACATTCAGCGCCAAGATCCCAGTGATCGCTGATACCACGGGACCTGTCGCCGCAGTAGATCGTATTTACAACAATCCCTTTTCTCTTTGCCTCTGTACAGGCTGTTGTAAAAGAAACCGATCCCTGCAAAAAACTTTCATTTCCGGCAATAAAAATAACCTTGTAGCTTGTCGATAAGGCATCCCATTGCAACTGGTCGAGAGAATTAAGCATTACATGGCCGCAATACTCTTCTCCGCCATTTATATTTAAGTTTATAAGATCCCGGAAAAGTTTGTCAAGATCATTGGTAAACGGACTGATCTGTTTTACATATCCGTTCGCAGGATCATTGGTGGATCGCCCATATTCATACAATGCAATTTCTATCTGGGGTATTGCACCACTGCATCTCACTTTACTCAATATATTCACCATATTCCAAAGTTGATTTTTAGCCTGGTCGATGAGGCCATTCATGCTGCTGCTTACATCAAGCAGTATTGCTACCTGTATTTTGGGATTATCGGCATTCCCGATCTTAAATTCTTCAGGATGCCCGGTAAATGCAGGCGATGTAAAAACGGCGAGACTTAACAGCAACGAACATAAAGCCGTCCTGCGGTTCAGTGGTTGTGGCATGGTTGTGTGTTTACGGTGAAGAATGTGATAACGCAGGCAGGAAATAAAATAGTTTATTCTTTTATTGATTTAACAAAACAGAAAAAGGATAGCTGTTTATTTTATAGGTTTGCAATTATGACTTTTGACAGAAAGGATCTATCGGGCGAACAGCTTATTGATTTCTATAAAAAATTACTGTGGCCCCGCATGATCGAAGACAAAATGCTGGTATTGCTTCGGCAGGGAAAGATCTCCAAATGGTTCAGTGGAATAGGACAGGAAGCGATCTCCGTCGGTGCTACGCTTGCATTGCAGGAAGATGAATGGATCATGCCATTGCATCGGAATCTTGGCGTTTTTACCACCCGCAATATGCCGTTGAATAAATTATTCAAGCAATGGCAGGGCGCACAGGAAGGATATAGCAAAGGAAGAGAAAGAAGTTTTCATTTTGGTAATAAGGAACATCATATCTGCGGAATGATCTCTCATCTGGGCCCGCAGTTAGCCATTGCTGATGGAGTAGCATTAGCATATAAATTAAGAAAGGATAAAAAAGTTTCTTTAGCATTTACCGGCGATGGAGGAACCAGCGAAGGAGATTTTCATGAAGCATTGAATGTGGCGGCTGTATGGGATCTGCCCGTCATTTTTATTATTGAGAACAATGGTTATGGATTAAGCACACCGGTGAATGAACAATACCGTTGCATCAGTTTAGTGGATAAAGCCAAAGGCTATGGTATGGAAGGCGTGGCGATCGATGGCAATAATATTTTGTCAGTGTATGATACGGTTAAAGGTGTACGGGATCATTGTATAAAAAATCAGAAACCTTATTTAATTGAATGTCTCACTTTCAGAATGAGGGGACATGAAGAAGCCAGCGGAACGAAATATGTACCGCAGGACCTGTTCAGGTTATGGGAACAAAAAGACCCGATCAAAAATTATGAAAAATATTTGATCGAGAACGGGTTAATGAATGAAATGGAAGTGGCTGATATCCGGAACGAGTTCAAAGAACAAATTGAAACTGAATTAGCGACCGGGTTTGATACAAAACCAATTGTTGTAGATACAGAAGAGGAAATGGAAGATGTTTATGCGCCGTCAATCGTGAATCGTGAATCGTCAATCAGGGTTCTCGATAATTCGAAACCCATTCACGATTCACCATTGCCGATTCACGACAAAAGACTGATTGATGCAATAAAAGAAGGTCTTTATCAAAGCATGCAGCAACATCCCAACTTAATTCTCATGGGACAGGATATTGCAGAATATGGCGGAGCATTTAAAATAACCGAAGGGTTTGTTCAGGAATTCGGAAAAGAAAGAGTAAGAAATACACCATTGTGTGAAAGCGCAATCGTCGGCGCTGCATTGGGATTATCACTGGAAGGATATAAAAGTGTGATGGAAATGCAATTTGCCGATTTTGTTACAGTAGGATTTAATCAAATTGTAAATAATTTAGCCAAGATCCATTATCGCTGGGGACAAAATGCCGATGTGGTGATCCGGATGCCAACAGGCGGCGGCGTTGGCGCAGGACCATTTCATTCACAAAGCAATGAAGCATGGTTTACGAAAGTGCCGGGGTTAAAAGTTGTTTACCCGAGTACGCCCATGGACGCCAAAGGCCTATTGATAGCTGCGATCAACGACCCGAACCCTGTAATGTATTTTGAGCATAAAGCATTGTATCGTTCGGTAAGCGGACCGGTGCCGGAAGATCATTATGAAATTGAGATCGGCAAAGCAAGACATGTAAGAGAAGGCGATGAGATCTCTATTATCACTTATGGAAGCGGTGTGCATTGGGCAGAAGATCATGCAGCAGAACATCCTGAAATTTCCATTGACATTATTGATCTGCGAACATTGGCGCCGCTGGATTATTTATCCATTCGTGAAGCGGTTCAGCGGACAGGAAGAGTATTGATCCTGCATGAAGACACTTTGACCGGCGGAATTGGCGGAGAGATCGCCGCCTGGATCGCGGAGAATTGTTTTTCTATTTTGGATGCACCGGTGATGCGTTGCGCTTCATTGGATACTCCTATACCATTCAATATTGAATTGGAGAATAATTTCCTTGCAAGATCAAGGTTAAGCGAAGCTGTACAAAAGCTGCTGAGTTATTGACCAGTTATTTATTCCGGATCAAAAAATAATCGGCCGGGAATATTTTACCGGAATAACTATATATTCACAGTAGCAACAAAAATTAATTCTTAAGTCAATCAACAATCATGTCAAGCTCTACTATTATCCTTATTGTAACAGGCGTTGTTGTCCTTGTCCTTATCATCGGTCTTATTTCAGTCTTTAATGAACTGGCGAAGGAACGCATTGTTACACAAGAAGGCGCCAGTGGCGTAGGTACCTGCCTGCAGGAAAGGAATGATCTTATTCCTAACCTGGTAGAAACGGTCAAAGGCTATGCGGGCCATGAAAATAAAACCCTGGTGGAAGTTATTAAGTGGCGTAATCAAAGTGCCGCTGCCGCTACCGTTGATGAACAGAATACCGCTTCCAAAGGATTGAACCAGGCATTGCTTAATATGCTTTCTCTTACAGAGTCATATCCCGATCTGAAAGCAGATACACAATTCCAGGAACTGATGAGCCAACTGGCCCGCATTGAAGAAAAGATCAATGATTCCCGTCGTTATTATAATGGTACGGTGAGAGAATACAACCAGAGCATTGCTGTTTTTCCTAAAAATATCGTAGCGGGTATGTTTAGTTATAAGCCTGCTGTTTTCTTTATCGAAGATGCAGCAGCGAAAGTAGCGCCCAAAGTAAAGTTTGAACAAGCCTGATCATTACAGCTACTTTCCATGCGATCCATTACCATTACTGCCATATTGCTGTGTTTTGTTTTTTTTGCTGCTGCGCAAAAAGTAAAAACTCCTTCGTATTTCTATACACAGGCTGCCCGTAATTATTTTTCCGATGCAGAAATGGATTCTTTGCTTTACAATTCTTCGATGGATGTTTTCAAAGCAAACATGGTTCCCGCCGATAAATTTGCAAAAGTATATCCCGGTCTCAAAGCAATGCTGATACTAAAAAGCAAGACGGAGATCGTCCAGTCATTCAAGGAAATAGAAGCTACACTGCCCGCAAAAAAATATCCTGCAAAAGGCTCCGAAGATTTTTACCGGATCAAAGCACTTTATACTGCTGCCATGAAAGCGGCGGTAGAAAGAACTTTTTTTAAAACAACGACACTTTCTTCTTACCTCGTATTCAGTACCAGTGACAGGATCGCTTTTTTTAATAGCACGATAAGGGTGCAGCATGACGGAAAACTATTGGTAACAGAGAACATAAGGATCTATAATGGCGACGGAAGTCCCAACCCGATATATGGAAATGATTCATCGATGAGGCAGGCCGGTGCAATGAACAACGAGATCAAAAGGGGAATAGTAAGAACATTCCCGCTTTACTATATCAACAAGTATAAAATATTTCAGAATACTACTTTTTCATTGAAAAAAGTATTGAAAAACGGGTCGAAAGAAAATTACCATACAAAAACTGCAAAGAATGGTATTGCAGTATATATCGGCAATGAATATATCAGTTTGCCAACAGGATATTATAATTATACGATCACTTACGAAACAGATCACCAGCTTAAATTCCTGAAGAATTTTGATGAATTGTATTGGAATGTAACAGGCAATGGCTGGAACTTCCGGATCGATTCGGCAAAATGTACCATTATCATTCCAAAGGGTGCAGGTCTTTTGTCCGCCAAATATTATACAGGTTTCCAGGGTGAAAAATATGAAGATGGCAATTTTACCGAAACAGCAATGGGCGATAGTGTTGTTGGGATATTTAAAACAACAAAACCACTTTTACCAAAGCAGGGCCTTACGGTTGCTGTTTCCTGGAACAAAGGTTTTGTAACCCGCATGGGAACCTGGCAACGAATAAAATATTATATATGGAATAATAAAGCTGTTTTCTTTTTACCATTGGCTGCATTGTTCAGCGCTATTTTTTGTTTCATTTTCTGGTGGCGCTATGGTCGTGATCCTGTAAAAGGAACGATCTATCCGCAATATGAACCTCCTGCTGGTTATCCTCCTGCCGGTTTGGGTTATATCTATTATCAAAAATTCACCCGGCAATTGACAGCAGCTACCATTGTGGATGCAGCAGTACGGAATCATATAAAGATCGATGTAGAAAGAGAAGGCCTGCTTTTTAAACATAATGAATACCATATAAAGAAGAGTGATAAACATTCAAAATCCCCGGTAAGTGCCTACCAGGATTTTAAAAGCGATATCCAGGATATGGTTGGCAGCACCATTAAAAAAGGAAAGTATAATAAAGACCTCGCTGACCTGAACAAAGAAATAGAAAAGCATTGCAAAGAAAATTATCTTAATAAGCAAGATGGATTCAGAAAAGGTTATCGTGGTTTGTTTGTGCTGAATACGTCTTATACCGTATTACCGATGATCGTTTGTTTTGCAGCAGGGTTATGGGCATTGATCGGGGGAGTGATAAAAGCGATGATCGTTGGAAATTACTGGCAGATCGGTTATTTCATTCTGGGTTGGATCTTATGTGCACAGGTATTTAGAATATTTTCAAAACTACTGGCCGCCTATAGTCCTGACGGCAGAAAGCTGATGGATAAGATAGAAGGGTTCCGTATGTTTCTTTCCGCTGCCGATGAAAAAAGATTTGACGCAATGGCGCCGCCGCAAAGATCACTGGAGCTGTATGAAAAATATTTACCCTTTGCGATCGCCTTGGGTTGCGAGTTAGAGTGGGGTCAAAAATTTGAAGACATTATCAATACAGCCTACCTGGGCGGAGCAGCTACTTCTTCATTCTCGCAAAGTTTAAGAAGAGATAACAACAGTTTTAGTTCATCATTCGCTTCTTCTTTCAGTGGAGCAATATCATCTGCAAGTACGCCACCTTCCAGTTCGTCGGGCGGCGGTTCTTCATTTGGTGGTGGAAGCAGCGGCGGCGGCGGCGGCGGTGGTGGTGGTGGCGGCTGGTAATATTTTGCTATTAAATTAAAGATATGTACACAGAAATCCCATTCGATGATTGGTATGCCAAAGTAAAAACAGAATTTGAGAAAGCAGGACTTACGCTACCGGAAGATATAGAGATGATGGAGCTTGCGCATATGGAATGCAGGGCAGAAGAAAAATCTGTTGAAGATTTTATTGAAGAAATGAAAAAGGAACAGGGAAAATGACCTGCTTGCGGCATGTATATCATACTAAAGTTGCCGGGCATTACGTTTCATAAAAAAATGGTTATGAAACAACTGCTTCTTTCATGTACAACTGCTTTTTTATTGCTTTCAGCATTCAATACAAGGAAGAAGGAAAAATTAAGATTGCCCGAAGAGTTTAATTTTATTCCTGCCGGTTCCTATTATACGGCAACTGCTGAAGAAGATTCTTATTACTACGGGCAAACAAGACAAAGAATCCGATGGATTCATCTAAAATAGCACTATCGGGAATTTCCATATGTCAAAATATGAAGTAACCAATTTGCAATACCGGCAGTTTTTAGCAGAAGTATCACCCGGAATGACAGAGGAAGAGAAAGAAAAAATAACCTGCGACAGTTTGGGTTGGCGGATGACAATGAGTTATGGTGAACCGGTGGTGGAATATTATTATAGTCACCCGGCTTTTAATAATTACCCGATGGTCAATATAAGTTATGAAGGCGCAACAAAATATTGCGAATGGCTCCAACAAAAAATACAAAACTATAATCCCGGTTTTATCATAGAAGTAAGACTTCCAAAAAAAGTAACAATGGACATGGGCCGCGATGGGCGGGCGCAGCCAGGCTATGTTTCCCTGGGGAAATTATTATTTAAGAAATAAAAAAGGAGAATTCCTTTGCAACTTCAAAAGAGTAAGTGACTGGGCCATTTTCAGGAACAGGACAAACCGGCAAAGCCGAAGTGGGAGAATCATGGCCGGTAGCAGGCAGCGGAGGTTTAAACGCTTCTTTTTATACGGCAGCAGTGAAAAGTTTTTATCCTAATGATTATGGGTTATATAATATGTGTGGCAATGCTGCAGAAATGATCCAGCGAAAATGGAATTTGCTAAAGGCGGAAGCTGGGATGATTACGGCGGCGATGTGCAAATAAGAGCAGAAGCAAATTATGAAGAACCCGCTCCGACCATTGGTTTCAGGCCGGTAATTATGGCGAAAGAAAAAGAAAAAAAATAAGACCGGGAATTATTCGGATAAATTTTGCTCATCTTCCTCTGCAGGCAAAATACTACCAACTGTTTTTCGTTCGCCGATTTGCTGCCGCCACATGGCATAGTACAAACCTTTTTTATCAATTAGTTCGTTGTGGCTTCCCTGTTCTGTTATTTTACCTTTTTCCAAAACATAAATTGTATCGGCATGCATGATGGTGGAAAGCCGGTGTGCTATCAAAACAGTTATTTGTTGTTTCAGCGCAGATATCTCTTTGACCGTTTCTGTTATCTGTTCTTCCGTTAATGAATCTAATGCAGACGTGGCTTCATCGAAAATTAATAAACGTGGTTTGCGGAGCAATGCCCGGGCGATAGACAAGCGCTGCTTCTCCCCGCCGGAAATTTTTTTACCGCCTTCTCCTAAAATAGTATCAAGCCCTTTGCCGGTATTATAAACAATATTGGTAGCAGCGGCCTGTTCCAATGCAATGTTGATCTCTTCGTCGGTAGCATCGGGTTTTACAAATTTCATATTATCACGAACAGTTCCCGAAAATAATTGCGTATCCTGTGTAACAAAACCCAATTGTTTTCTTATCCTGTTGTAACGGATATCACGGGAAGAAATATTGTCGTATAAAATTTCGCCGCTTACCGGGGTGTAAAGCCCTACCAATAATTTTACCAGGGTTGATTTGCCCGAACCCGAAGGGCCCACAAATGCAATGGTATCGCCGGGTTCCGCTTCAAAAGAAATATTTTCAATTGCATTGCTGGTAGCATGCCGGTGCCGGAATGTTACATTATTAAAACGAAGATGTTCTATTTCTCCAACATCAACGGGAGATTCGGGGCGGTATTCCGGTTTTTTCTGCATCAGTTCATTGAACAATTGCAGCGATGCTTCCGCTTCACGGTAAGAAAGAATGATGCTGCCAAGATCCTGCAGCGGCCCGATAATACCCGATGAAATGAATTGCATGGAAATTAATTCGCCGGCTGATAATACTTTGCGGAAGATGAGCCACAATAAAATAAAGAGAATGGATTGTTTTAAAAAAGTAAGGATGGCTCCCTGGAAAAAAGTAAGCGTTCTTACTTTTTTTACTTTCTTCATTTCCATATCATAAATATCCTGCGTATGCTGGCGTAATCTTTTTATTTCCTGGTACGTCAGCCCAAGACTTTTTACCAATTCGATATTTCGTAATGATTCGGTGATCGTTCCGCTCATTTGCCTGTTTTGGCGGATAAGCGAACGCTGTAATGTTTTGATAGAACGGCTGAGAATGCTTGTTAATCCGCCAAGAAAAACAACACCGATCAAAAAAACAGGGATCAAAGCCCAATGTTTTGTAATAGCATACCAGATAAGAAAACCAACACCAACAAAAGAAGAGAATAATATATTGATGAAGTTGGTGATGAAGCGTTCGGTATCTCCTCTTACTTTTTGCAAAACAGAAAGTATTTCACCGCTGCTCTGGTCTTCAAACTCTTCAAAGGAAAGACGAAGTGTTTGCCGCAAACCATCGTTGAATATCTGCATGCCGAACTTCTGAACGATCAGGCGCATAACATAATCCCGGAAAGCCAATAATAATCTCCCCAGCAATGCGATCACAATGGCAATTACCAGCCAGAAAGTAACACCATTTATTAATTCTTTTTCGGTTTTACTGCCGGGATTGAGCGCATAATTATCAATGATCCTTCCAAAAATGATGGGGTCATAGAGGAAGAATATTTGCGCAATCCCCGCCAGGGATAAAGCAAGTAATATCCACCACTTGTATGGTTTAAAGTATGTCCATAAAATTTTCATGCAGCGCTCTTTCCCCTTACAGCAAATTTTACATGGAAGCCTTCTTAGCTTTAACAGCCGCCAATCCTTTCAGCGTTTCATCGCTATTGTTTTTAAGAAAGCCAAGTTTATGTGAATTGAAATAAAACTTTTCACCGGCAGGCGTAGTGATCGAAAACCATTTCACCATGCGCCAGTCGGGTTCCTGTTGTACAGAACAAACATTCATATCAAAAGCAAGTGGCGTATCATTTGGCTTTGGTTTATAATAAACCGTTTTCCCGATGATATAGAGCATGCCATAAGAGTCAAAAAATTTAGTTGCCTTTCTAAATCTTTTGGATGAAGAATAATGATAAAGTCCTGAATATTCCAGGCCAGGGTCGGTAATGCTCTTCAATACATTATTATACCGCTGCTCTTTGTTTCGATAGATCAACAAAGTTCCAACTATACCTCCGACAGCTCCGGCAATAACACCGATCAGGATAGGTGACATATATATTTATTTTTGATTTTTCAATGTCATACCTGCTCTTACACCTGTATGTTTTTCATTATCTACTGTCAGCACACCATTTACGATCACAAAATGAAATCCTTTTGAATAAGCGTGTGGTTTATCATAAGTAGAAATATCCTGCACTTCTTTTTCATCGAAGATGACAATATCGGCGGCATATCCTTCACGAAGAAGCCCGCGGTCTTTCAGTTGAAATTTTTGTGCAGGCAGTGATGTCATTCTTCGTATCGCTTCTTCCAGCGAAATAACTTTTTCTTCCCGCACATATTTTGCCAATACTCTTGCATTGGTACCATATCCTCTCGGGTGTGGCATGCCGGCGCCCATTATCCGTATTGTTGCATCGCTGGCAAACATATTGAAAGGATATTGCATGATACGTTTTACATCGGCTTCACTCATGCCATGAAATACGGCGCTGGCGCCTCCGTTCATCATGATGTCGATCACTGTTGCCGCTTCGTCTTTTGCTTTATGTTTTCTTCCTTTCAGTAAATTGATCTGTTCAATGCTTTTGCCATTATAACTTGTATCGGGAGAATAGTAAGCAACAACGGCATAACTAAAATGTTTCAGTTTTCTTTTTTTCAATCTTGCCAGCATGGAACTGATCACATATTTTTTTGTTTCCGGTCTTTGTAATCTTGCTTTGATAGAATCCTGTCCATCCGCTAATATCTCATCCGGTATCAATGTGCTGATCGATGTGCTGCTGGCCGTGTAAGGATACTGATCGATCGTTACTTCGATCCCTTCTTTTCTTGCCGCTTCGATCATCGGAACCGTTTCCCTGCTTCTTCCCCAGTTATGCTGGCCGCTTAATTTAAAATGTGATATTTCTACCGGAATCTTTGCTTCCCTTCCAATGGTCAATGCTTCATTGATAGCATAGGTTACACTGTCGCCTTCATCCCGCATATGTGTTGCATACACGCCATTGTACTTTGCAGCGATAGTAGCGAGTTCTACGATCTCGGGTGTTTTTGTATAGGTGCCGGGTATATATATCAATCCTGTTGACAAACCAACGGCTCCATCCCTCATAGCTTTATCAACAATATCATCCATCTTTTTCATTTCCCCGGCTGTTGCTTCACGATTAGCCCGGCCCATTACTGCCTTGCGTACATCATTATGACCAATAAGACTTGCTACATTGATGGAAAGTTTTAATGAATCGACCCATTTAAAATATTTACCAATATCAACATTGGATGAACCACAGTTACCGGTAATGCAAGTGGTGACACCATCATAAATAAAACTTTGTGCAGTCGGGTCCCGGTCTTCATCACCTTCGAGGTGAGTATGTACGTCAATAAAACCGGGAGCAACGATCATTCCTCTGGCATCGATCGTTCTTTTGGCGCTGAGGTTTACATCACGGCCGATCTTGATGATCTTACCATCTTTGATAGCAATGCTACCATTGTACCAGCTATTACCGGCGCCATCGATGATCTTCCCGTTCTTAATAAGTATATCGCAGCCGATAGCTATCGGCTCCTGCGAATGTGCTAAAGAAGGAAACAATAAAAAAAGAAAAAGCCATTTCATGGGGTTAAGTTACATATAAAACAGCTCTTATATAAACAGCTTAAAATTTTTGTAGAAAAAATTCCCGTTAAGAAATCAGTATTCCTTTTTTATTTGTGGCATGATATTTTAAGTAGTAAGATTGAAAACAGTTTGATCACATTAAAACTATTACTATGAGCAGAAAGAGTATCGGATTGTTAGTGGCAGCTGCCGCAGCGTATGGCGTGTACAGGTATTCCAAAATGTCATCGCAGGAAAAAAACGATCTTAAAACAAAAGGAAAAGATTTTTTGAATAAGAACCTGGGCAGTCTCAACAATCTTTTTGGAAAGAAAAAAGCAACAGTCAACGGAAATGATCTTTAATGAACATATTCTGTGCTGTTGAAATAAAAAGAGTTGCGTAAGGCAACTCTTTTTTTAATGTACATTGTTTAAAGATCAATCCTCCTTCCCGCCTTTATCACCCACAAAATGATGTTCTTTGTTTTTAAATAAAACATTGAAGGTGGTCAGCGAGCCATAACAACGGGTAATATATTGCTGAACATTCACTTTTTCTTCATCGCTGAGGTTCTTGCTGCTGTTGATATTTTGTTCCAGCACCCGTAACCTGTCACGCAGCATCACGATCTTATGAAAGAAATCTTCGATAGGAATTTCTTTTGGTTTCAATGTTTTGTCGAGCGGTTGCAGCAGCATCATTCCTTTTATCCATTTATCGCCCAGCGGTACATTTTCAGTGATCCCGCCCCACATCTTTAAAATTTTCAATAAAGATCTTTCTACTTCGCTGGTCGTTTCGATCTCTGCAGAAACATCCGCAGGAATGATCTCTTCGAGATGTATGTCTGTTTTATCAATTTCCTTTATACCTGTATTGATAAAAGAAATAAGGTAAGTGGCATATTTAATGCCGACGATCACACCCGGTCCGTGCTGGGTATGCTGCAATCTTGTACCGATACCTAATGTTGTTTGGTCCATATTATAAATGTTAGGTGTTGAAGGTTAAATGCTAAATACATAGTTCTATTTAACACTTAACATATAAAATTTAAAATTATTTCCCCAGATGATATCTTTTTGTGAGAAACAATATCAGCCGTGCTGCCCTTTCTTTTAATATGCGGGCTTCTATAATTTTCGATAGCAATGCCTGGGAATACAACCGGATCGTATTATAAAAGCCTTCTACTTTTACCGGGTCATGTGTCAATAACAGGTCATACCCCGGTGCATACACCACTTTTTTCTGATCCTCTTTTGGCAGCGCAATGAAACTCCGGTAATTGACGAGATCATACTGCTGTTCCGACATCCTGTTCAGTATGCGTTGCAGGCCTTCCTGTTCCAATAAAAAATCCCGGGCTTCATCATCATAAGATATGATGCTGTCCGAAGCATCCTGTTTACGGATCAATCGCATGCCACCCGAACTTTTCAATTGGTTAATGGTACGATCCGTATAAATAAAATCAGCAAAGCCAAAAAGAGCTCTTTCATATTGAAAAAAAGCGGGAGTATAATGCCCTTCGCTAAATTGCTGGTAGTTTGCAAGAATGCTGTCCAATCCCATTCTTATCTCCGCATAATGCCGCATGATGATACCCAGTTTGCTTGTATCGGCAGCAAGGTCAACCGTCATACTTCTGATATATTGCTTTTCTCTTTTATGTTCGACCATATGTTCCCGCTGGTTCTCAACAAAGAAACCTAAGGTAACGGCCAGGAACAACATGAAGAATTCCCAGAAATAATGCGCCCATTTTTTTCTTGCTGTATGACTATGATGATGAACTTCCATTTTATATTATTTTAAATTTTAAATGTTGAATGTTAAATAGAAAGCATCCCTTCATTTAAAATTTAGCATTTAACATCTAAAATTATTCTCCCGGATGATATCTTCTTTCCGCCTGTTTCAATACATCTTCTTTATAAAACAATACGTCTTTGAATTGGCCTTTGCTGTACATCGATCCCTGGTCAAAAAAATGTTTTGATTGCGGATCGCCGCTTTCGCCACCGGCCAGTAGTGATCTTGCTTTTATTGTTTTGCCAAATTCAACAGCACAAATAAAACTATTGCCATGTACGCCGTATCTTTTATTGGTTCCGGGAAATGTTTTACTCGTATAAGAAGGAAGCATACCCCATTGCGCTGATGCAAAACCAACCGGCAAGCTTGGCTGTGTATCATCAAATTTATTATCGATATCGGGATATATCCGCTGAAAACGGTTGATCCTTCCCCATGGTATTTGCCAGCGGCCAAATTTTGTTTCGAGATCCCGGATCGTTTCAATGAATGGCGACAGCAATGTTATGGCCGGCTCATTGTTTGCAAAATATTTTGCTTTTTCTACAAAATCTGCGTTTTCATTACCGGGAACATCTATGCTGTTGATCATAGGGAGTATTCGTTGTCCCCACTCTATAGCCAGCGTTGCAGCGATAGAGTTTTCACTGCAACGGTAATTCCAAACCTTCAATACACTGACAGGACCGGCAAGGTAAGCGAACATCGTATCCTCGGTATTGACAGCTTTTTCAAACGATCTTATCAAAGCCGGAAGAAGCACCCCGAAGGCTGCGAGTTTTGTATCATAACCTGCTTTGATAACTTTATCGATCGTATAATTATTCTCTTCACTCAATACTCTTACGGCATTGATGCCACGAAAATTTTCTCCGTCGGGCGCCATATAAGCCGGGTAGTTTTCTTTTTTCGGACTGTTTGTACCGGCAACAGTAAAAGGAGTGGAATTACAATTTTGCAGCCACCCGTTTGACGGATTGATAGATTGAACTATTTCGCTGATATCGTGATAACCTTTCCATTCAGTAGCTGTAATACTTCCATCCACCGCTTTACTCCAATCATATTTTGTATCCCGTTTCGGAATTCTATTGCCATGCCAGTACGCAATATTTCCTTCCGCATCGGCATAAACGGTGTTGTTGGAAATATTTCCTTTAAGGTCAAGTGTTTTTTTGAAATTCTCAAAACTGGCGGCTTTATTACGAAGCCAGCATTGTGCTAAACCATTTGCTAAACGATTATCGGCCTTTACACTCAACCATTGCCCGTTTCTTTTCGCCATAATAGGACCATGATGTGTGTACAAAACTTTGAATGAATGTGCCCCGCTTAAATTTCCTGTTCTTCTTTTTTCAAAATAAGAAATAGCTATTCTTTTTTCAGTTACCGGTTTTTGAGCAGCATTGTATTCATAGGTCCAGCCATCGCCTTTCTTTGATAATTTTTCAATATAGGTATCGGCTGCATCCACATTGCTGCTGGTGTGCATCCAGCCACAATGCTCATTGAATCCCTGGTAAACAAAAAATTGTCCCCAGGTAACAGCGCCGTAGACATTCAACCCTTCTTCACTTACTATATGTACTTCGGGACGAAAATAAAAAGTAACATGCGGGTTGATATAAAGAATAGCATTACCCGACCCGGTGACCTTCGGCGAAAAAGCAAATCCATTGGAACCGGTTGATCTTTCTTCGTCTTTTTCAATGACAGCAACAGGGAACCCGCTGGTGTAAAGATCTTTTAATTCAGTGGTTGTAACATCGGCCGTGCTGATAGCACCAATACTTCCATCTGTCCATAAAAACGGATACCAGGGCTGAAATCTTTTTAGCAAAACAGGATAAGTGCCCGTGTTTTTATATAAATAAAAATTAATGCCGTCGGCAAAAGCATTGCAAAGTTTTTTTAACCATCCCGGTGCATTTTTATAATCTTTCATTGCATCGGCGGAATCGATCACCATTCTTATCAGCAGGTCATTATAAATTTCCGATTCTCCTTTCACTTCTGCCATCCTTCCCAGCTTTTCAACATAATTCATTTCTACTCTTTTAAAATCATCTTCGCATTGGGCATATAATAAACCAAAAACGGCATCGGCATCTGTTTTTCCATAAATATGCGGTACGCCATAATTATCACGAATGATCGTTACATCATTCGCTTGTTTTTGCCAGCGGGCAATTTCATCTTTGGAAAAAGACTGGCAGAATAATTGGAGCGGGAAGAATAAAAGAAGAATGAGCCGTTTCATTGTTTTGTTTGGTGTTGCGATGAAAGATACTTGCAGGAATAAATTGTAATTTACAAAATACAGCCAAAGAAAATGACGCTACTACTTATAATAATGCTGACGGCCCTGGTCTCCCTGTCATTCTTCTTTTATTTTAAAAAAAAGCATGCAAACCGGGTGAATGATCGTCATGAACACAATAAAGAAAGATTTGAAAGATTACTGGGCTCACTCCGGCCCAAAGACGAACAAGGGGCTAACGACTCGCAAGTTGAAAAGGACGAATGATCATAGATAACTCAGCCATTTCTTTTCAGGATGATTGGTTTTGTACCGGTCATACCACCTGCATAGCGGATACATTATCAGCACAACAGTTATCCAAAGCAAATAGGTGATCACCAATGAAAACCCTGCGCCGGGAGCAACAAATTTGAAAGGAACTCCTTCAACTCCTTTCAGTCCTTCTTCTAAACTATAGCCCCGTATAAAATAAGAGATGATCTGGGCAAGATGCAGAATATAAAAATGAACGAGGAAGAAAAATAACGGCACACGGCCAAATACAATAGCAAATCTTGTAAACCAATTTTTTGTTTCTTTTAATAATGAAAGAACGATCAGCACCGGCCCGATTGTAGCACAAAGGAAAAGTAATGAAGGCGGATATTTCTGCACATTCATAAAAGCAAAAAAAGTTTTCAGTCCTGTACTTTGTTCTTTCCATGGACCAGGATCGCCATACAGATTGATGACCCGCAATAGTATAAATAAAACGATAGCACCAATTCCTGTCCATAAGAGTATCTTATTTCTTTTCACCGGATCCAAATCGGTAAACAATTTACCACAGCAATAACCGAGTAATGTTAAGCCGGCCCATGATAGAAAAGGATACAGGATAAAAAGTGAATGACCACCGCCCAATGGTTTAAAACTAACCTGGTGTAATAAATTATACCAAAGTCCCGAAGGCGCATCGCCGGATCGTTCTGCAAAATCAAGAAGATTATGGCCGAAGACGATCAGCAAACCTGTTGCCAAAATTACTTTGAAAGGCAAATGGATCATTAATCCAAGAACAACCATGCCCGCGCCGATGGACCAAAGTGTTTCCAGTACGAATAAGCCGAAATGAATATCTGCTGAAAAAACAAATGACATGATGGTAAGATCGATTAGTATGAGCCATAGGCCGCGGGTGACCAGGAAAATGCTCAGTTCTTTTTTTGTTTTGCGTTTGCCCTGTAGCCACGCAGACAAGCCGGATAAAAAAACAAATGTCGGCGCACAGAAATGAGTGATCCAGCGGGTGCCGTATAAAAAAATATTGGTTGTGTCGGGATTTAGCGGGTCGCCCATCAAACCGTCTTTATGAAAAAAATCACGGGTATGATCAAGTGCCATGATGATCATGATGACCCCGCGAAGCAGGTCGATGGATTGAATCCTCTTTTTATCTGCAGTAGTCATATCTCTAATTTTAAATTCTAAATGTTGAAGGTTAAATGACCGGATTTAAAATTTAGCATTTAACATTTAAAATTGTTTTTACTTCAGATGATATTCTTTTCTGAGTGTAATGATAAGCTCTTCTGCCGTTTTCTTTAATCTCATCTCACGATCCTTAACAAATGCATACATCAATTGAAGATCATGCAGCCTGTTCCTCAGTTTTGCCAGCATTTTCGGATCTGTTGTAAGGAGGTACGTTTTGCCGCTTTGGACTATTTGTTCAGGGCTTATTGTTCGTATATCCTGTATCATGGCCTGCATATCGAGGATCTCTCCACGCAGGTAAATAAAATTTTCCAGGAAGCGTTCGAGATAAGCGATATCAAGCTGGAGGTCTCTGGCAAAAGCATCATACTCCATAATACCTTCGGTCGCTTTCTTTTTTTTGATGAGACGCATACCTCCCGAACTTTTTAATTGCTGTATGGTCCGGTCGGTATAGATAAAACTTTTATACCCATATAGCGGATCGCTGTTATTGTAGAAAACAGGATAAATACCTTTCAGCATTTCGGGCCATGCATTAAAGAGTGCATCCACCTGTTTTTCATTATTGAAAAACCGCTCAATCCCCAGGTGGAGATTAGCAGTATCTTTTTGCAGATCTTCAACCATTGTTTGCATGTACTGTTTCTCCCGTTCTTTTTCGATCTTATGTTCCAGTTGGTATTCTGCTAAGAAACCACAGAACACAGCGAGGAACAGCATGATGAATTCCCAGAAATAATGCGTCCATTTTTTACGGGCTGTGTGGGAGTGGTGGTGAACTTCCATGTATTTAATGTTAGATGTTAAGTGTTAAATGCTAAATAAGCAGACACTTTATTTAGCATTTAACATTTAGCCCTTATAATTTAAAAAATTCATACGGAGTGAACTCTACAAAATCAGCTACTCTAACCGTAAGCGATCTTACTTTTTCTCCATCAACCGTAAATTCTAATTTCTTCATTCCAAACAAAGGATCGCTGTAGGTACAAAAGAAGCGGTTGCCACCCAATGGTTCCATTGTTCCATATCTTCCTTTGTGATGCTCGAAACGCATAACAAGTTTATTATTTTCAATTTTGATATTCATCTTGCCATAGACATCATGCAAATATTCCCCGGCATATGCAGTTAATGGTAATGCTGTCTTTGGATCCATCGCAATAGAATCACGGATAGCTTTGTATTGTTTTGCTTTTTCTGCTTCATCTTCCTGCTGAAAGCCGAGATATACTTTGCTGTAGTTACGATACGGCAAGCCGAGATACGCATCCTGTATCTCGTTGCGAAGCGCTTCATAAAAATTATTGGCATCGGTATTGGTTAAAACAATAATGCCCAGTTTTTCTTCCGGTATCAAACAAACGCTGGTTACAAAACCATTTACACCACCTGTATGTGCTACAATTTTTCTTCCGGCATATTCTTCAAGGAACCATCCTAACCCATATAATACAAAATGAGCTTTGTTGAACATATGTCCGCCATTACCAAGAATGGAATGAGGCAATTTGGTTTGACCCAATGCCGGTGCGGGTATGATCTGTTTATCATCCAGTTTGCCTGCATTCAACTGCATCATCACCCATTTGCTCATATCATTTACCGAAGAGGAAATACTTCCCGCCGGGGCGAGGTTATCGATATTTCCATAAGGGATCTTTTTCAGGTCACCCATTACTACCGTATGTGCAGCGCATTTATTGTTTGCATTCTTAATGTCTTTGGATAATGCAAGACTATTATTCATGCCAAGCGGCTTGAAAATTTTGCTTGTAATAAAATCGGCCCATGATTGACCCGTTACTTTTGGAATGATCTCACCGGCAGTCATGAAAGCGCAGTTGGTATAACCCCATTTGCTGCGGAATGAATACATTGGTTTCAACTTTCCCATTTTCTCTCTTACTTCTGCAGTAGTAAGATCGGAATCGAAATACATAAAATCTCCCTGGAAAGTTTCAAAGCCGAGACGATGGCATAAAAGATCCCGTATGTTAGTTTCCTTTGCTACCCATGGATCATATAATTTAAAATCGGGTAACCATTTTTGTACCTTATCGTCCAACGAGAATTTTTTTATTTGCCCCGCAGCCACCGGTTCTGCATCAAGCATGGCCAATGCAGTTGCGGTAAATGCTTTGGTATTACTGCCGATCATGAATAAAGTATTCTCATCTACTTTATCATTCGTTCCCATTTCTTTTACACCATAACCTTTCATCACGGCGATCTTTCCATCTTTTACGATACAAACAGCTACGCCGGGTATTTTCCATTCGGTCAATGCCCGGTTGACATAGCTATCCAAACTGTCTTTTATAAAAGAAGGAACAGCATCATTTTGTGCATAGGAATTAATGCCGAATAAGCAACTGCACAAAAAAAGAATGACGAGCTTTTTCATGTTCGGGGTTTGAAGTTTAAAAGAAATCGAATGATCGGTTTCGCAAGGGTGAATACAAAAGATAAGAAAGAGGAAATTAGTTTTCTTTTTTGAATTGGGGAAGCAATATTTCAAGCAGCGTACGCAGGAAATGCAGAGAAGAGACTGACAATGATCTCTGCGATCTCGGCATGATGCAATGACCCGAAGACTATTCTTCTTCTAACTCCTGTTTCATCATTGGATCAGGAGGTAAACCTTTTTTAAAGCGATAGAGAGATACTTTGATATATTCCTGGAATTCATAATCGCTGGATACCTGTGTAAAAAAATGAGAAGGCCGGAAAACCCGCATAAAACTATCAAGCCTTGTACTATCGAGCATGGTCAGGCGGCGAACCAATCCTTTATTGAAACGATGGTCAACGAATTTATCTCTTTCCTCCTGCAGTAATCTTGCCTGGAATGCTGCAATGCTGCGGTTGCGCCGGAAGCGGAACATATTGATGATCTCATTCAGATCAAATCCCATGGCAGCGCCGTATTGCGGTGTTACCGGTTTTAATTTAGGTTTCTCGTAATTAAATATTTTTGCATAATCGATCCGGTTCTGAATAGAATCCAGTTTATAATTCCTCGGGCGGATCTTTATTTCTTTTAATACCGGCACACTTACCTGTAAGGAAATATCGAATTCAAATGGGTTGATGATCTTCAGCACCGGGAATTTCATCGTGGGTTTATTCAGGTAACTGAACCAGATAGAATCTTTTTCTACTACATCGATCTCATAACGGCCATCCGAATTAGTGATCGTTCCCCTTCCCGAAGTACTGAGCACACTTACCGCTTCCATGGGAAAGTTGCGGCTGCTGTCATACACCGTACCAATGATCTTATACAACTGGGCCTTCGCAGAAAAAGAAGTGACCAGCAAAGAACCTGCAATAAAGAGTGTTATGTAAAAAATGCGCCGCTGCAAAATGATTTATTGGCGGCAAGTAACAAAAGAAAATGCAAAAGGAACTGTAAAGTCATAACAGTCAAATAATCAGGAGCCGATACTTCGCGGCTTGCTTGCCAAAGGGGTCAAAATGGACGTTATATGCGAAAAGGATGATCTTATGAGAGTCTTTGGGGGTAAAGGTTGAACCAATATGATCAAACTTATTTTAGCAAATTTTCAATAATACGGGGATAATGTTCATGTTCGAGCTGGTGTATGCGCTGCCCCAGTGATTGGGCAGTATCGGCCGACAATATGGGACAATGGGCCTGGAAAATGATCTTTCCATTATCATACACATCATCCACATAATGGATCGTGATGCCGCTTTCTGTTTCGCCGGCGCCGATCACTGCTTCATGCACCGAATGCCCGTACATGCCTTTGCCACCATATTTTGGAAGAAGCGCCGGGTGAATATTGATGATCCTGCCGGGATATATATTTATCAATGACGAAGGGATCTTCCAGAGAAAACCGGCCAGTACGATAAAGCCGATATCATATTGTTTCAACTCCTTTATATATGCATCACCCCGGAAGAACCTTTCTTTTTCTATTAATAAAAAAGGAATTCCTTCTGTGGCAGCGATCTGTAAAACTCCTGCAGCAGGATTATTACAAACAATAATGGAGATCTTAATGTAGGAATGTTTGCGGAAATGGTCAATGATCTTTTGAGCGTTAGAACCTGTACCGGAAGCAAAGATGGCAATATTGGTCGGGACCCGGGAGTCGTTAGTCGTTAGTACAGGATCCGGGACATTGGTTTTTGATCTTTGATCTTTGATCTTTGACTTTGTTAACCCCATGCGGGCGCCTATTTTTCTGATATACCTGATAAAAAAAGGAAATTGTCCCAATGGAATGCTTACGATGAGAACTGCCAGCGGCCAAAGAAGTGTAACCAGTAAAATATAGATAAGGATCCAAAGCCATGTGGGGCCAATTGCAAAGACCGGCATCAGTTTGCGGGCAATATAGCCTGTAGCGCTACCGCCGATCGCAAAAGTGGCGATGATCAGCACGAATTGCCAACCGGATACCTTCCATTTTTTTTGTAATCGTTCAAGCATAGTTGAAGGATATCACGGTTTTTTAACCGTGGCATCCTGAATGGTCGCAAAAGTGAGCAAAAAACTATCAGGAAATTCAGCCGGTTTATTTCTTCTTAAGATTTTTCAGAGTGTTTACTGATTTATGACAAACATTTTTGATGCTATCAATGAGATTGGTCTAAACCCCATGAAACGCAGTCTGGTAGCGGATCAAAAAAAAGTTAAAGCCACTGTCTTTTTATTAAGTTCCTGACTTATTTTTGCGCCTGACGCAAGGATTTATCCACATTTTTACAGTTTCAATCGAGTCTATGATTCCATGTAAACCAATCGGCCAAAGACTTACTACACTACTTCTATTTGTTTTTATTTTTTCGATCAATATTGTTTCAGCACAGGATGCGGGCAGGGCTTTGTTCATGGGAAAATGTGCAAGCTGCCACACTTTGGGCAAAGATGCGACCGGGCCTAATTTACAGGGAGTGATCGACAGGTGGGGTGGTGATATGGCTGCCATACGTACATGGGTTCACGATTATAATAAATCGTTAGCAGCAGGAAATGCCCGTGCAAAAGCAGTCATGCCATTTTCCACAACGAATATGCAAATATTCGCAGACGGAATTACTGATACAGAAATAGATGCAATCATCGGGTATGCAGATAAATGGACGCCGCCAGTAGTTACGCCCGGCGAAACCGGTGGAAAAACCTCCAATGATAATGCTGTCATTTTCGGTGTTATCTCTCTTATTCTTGCCATCATCGCATTGATATTAATGCAGGTGAACAGCAACCTGAAAAAACTGAGCGACGATGCAGAAGGTATTGGCCGCCCCGAGCCTGTTCCATTCTATAAAAACAAAGTTTATATCGCCCTGATGGCTCTTCTTTTCTTTGTTGTGGGCGGATATTATGTAACCAAAGGCGCTATCGGTCTTGGCCGTCAAAAAGGATACCAGCCGGAACAGCCGATCTATTATTCTCATAAAGTGCATGCCGGTCTTAACCAGATCAACTGTTTATTCTGTCATGGCTCGGCATGGGAAAGTAAAACAGCCGGCATTCCTTCGGTGAATGTTTGTATGAATTGCCATAAAGCGATCAATACTTATGAAAAAGGACCCAAGTTATACAGGGAAAATGGGGATGAAGTAGACGGTACCCTTGAGATCAGCAAACTATATAAAGCATCGGGCTTCGATCCTAAAAATCCATCTGTGTGGAATGCATCGATGGCAAAACCGATCGAATGGATCAAGATCCATAATCTTCCTGACCATGTTTATTTCAATCACTCACAGCATACAAGAGCAGGAAAAGTGCAATGCCAGACCTGTCACGGCGAAATAAATGAAATGGATGAAGTGAAGCAGGTATCTGAACTCAGCATGGGCTGGTGTATCAACTGCCATCGGGAAAGTAAAGTGAACTTTAATTATACAGACAGTACCGGTAATAAGTTTTACAGCATTTATGAAAAATTCCATAACGACTTTAAGTCCGGTAAAATGGATAGTGTAACAGTAAAGGATATCGGCGGCCTGGAGTGTCAGAAATGCCATTATTAAAGTTGATTTGGAGATGTGTTAATTTGAAATTTGATGATTAATACAAACGCAGATCAAAAGAGGAATAAACAGATTGAATTGTTATAAAAGATGAATAGCAGATTGGGAAAATTGATGTAGATGAAAAGTGATTAGACCTGAATTAGTGCGGAACTCATTTTCAAATCATCAAATTTCCAAATCATCAAATCAATAGTATTATGAGCCAAAACACGTACTGGCAAAGTTTCGGAGAGATCAATGACCCGGAGAATTTTCAAAAGAAATCGCAGGATGAGTTCCAGGAAGAACTTCCTTTTGAAGGTTTTGATGATAAAGGATTGGCCGATGCTAAAGCGCCCCGCAGAGATTTTCTAAAATATCTCGGATTCAGTACAGCCGCCGCTGCATTGGCAGCAAGCTGTAAGATCCCGGTTCGTAAAGCAATTCCTTATGCCAATAAACCGGAGAACCTTATTCCGGGCGAAGCAAAATATTATGCTACTACGTATGTGCAGGATGGCGATGTGGTGCCGGTGATTGCGAAAGTAAGAGACGGACGTCCTATAAAACTCGAAGAGAACGTAATTCCCAACAGCAGTTATGCAATGGGCGGAACATCGGCAAGGGCGCAGGCTTCTGTGCTTGATCTGTATGATATGCATCGTAGCCGTTTTCCAAAACACAGGGTAATAAAAAAAGATAAGGATAATAAAGACGAAGTAAAATTTGAAGAAGTACCTTCTTTTGATGATTTTGATAAAATGGTGGGCGATGCAATGAAAGCCGCCGGCGGTTCAATAGTATTTCTTTCGTCAACGATCGTTTCTTCTTCTTCAAAAGATATAATTTCAAAATACCCGAACTTAAAGCATATTCAATACGATGCTGTTTCTTACAGCGGAATGTTGCTGGCCAATGATGCCAGTGGTTTTGGAAAAAAATTGCCTTCTTATAAATTCGATGCAGCCAAAGTGATCGTAAGTCTTGGTGCCGATTTTCTCGGTACATGGCTGAGTCCTGTTGAATTTGCAAAAGCGTATTCAAAAGGCCGCAAGATCGATGAGAAGAATCCTGCAATGAACAAGCATTACCAGTTCGAATCTTTCCTGAGCATGACAGGAAGTAATGCCGATGAAAGATTTACGCATCGTCCTTCTGAAACGGGAGATGTTGCTGTAAATTTATTGGCAGCTGTTGGTGGTGGAAGTTCTGCCACCGGTAATGCAACACTTGATGCGAATATTAAAAAAGTTGCGGATGACCTGGTAAAACATAATGGTGAAGCATTGGTTGTTTGCGGAAGCAATGATAAAAATGTCCAGGTCATTGTGAATGCTATCAACAGTGCGATCGGCGCTTATGGTAAAACAATTGACTGGGGCAGCCCGGTTAATTACCGCCAGGGAATTGATACAGAATTTGCACAACTGCTTACTGATATGGAAGCAGGATCTGTCGGCACATTGATGATCTACGGTGCTAATCCTGCGTATGATTATTACAATGCAGCAAGATTCACCGAAGCATTGAAGAAAGTAAAAGTGACTGTTTCTTTCACTGAAAAAATGGATGAGACCACTTCACTCTGTGAATATGTTCTTCCTAATCATCATTACCTGGAAAGCTGGGGCGATGCAGAACCAAAAACGGGAGTGACAAGTTTTATTCAACCTACTATTTATCCTTTATTCAAGACCCGCTACTACCAAACTTCATTGTTGAAATGGGGCAATATCCCGATAGCTGCAGGGACAGAATACGAAGATTATTTTAAAACATACTGGAACGAAAGACTCGGTGCCGGTTATAATTCGGTATTACAGGAAGGAATAAAAGAAACTGCGGGCACTGTTTCCGGCGGTTCTTATAATGGCGGCGGCGTTGCTGCAGCTACTACGGCGATACAGGGATATAAAAAAGGAAGCGGCAGTGAATTGGTCCTTTATCAAAAAATTTCTATCGGTTCAGGAACACAAGCCGGCAATCCATGGTTGCAGGAATTACCTGACCCGGTTACCAAAGCTACCTGGGACAACTATGCTATGATCTCTATGGCAAAAGCCAAAGAACTCGGCATTAAGTTGAATAATGATTACGAATACTATCCCGAAAAACCATTGATCGAACTGAATATTGGCGGTAAGAAAGTTCAAATGCCGATCCTTGTTTTACCGGGAATGGATGCAGAAACGATCGCTGTTGCTGTTGGTTATGGAAGAAATGAGGAAATGGGTAAAACGGCGGCGGGAGTCGGTAAGAATTTCTATCCCTATGCAACGCATAATGGAGAAACGGTAGATTATTTTGTGACCGGTGTTACAGCTACAAATATTCACGAAAAATATAAGATCGCTCAAACGCAAAAGCATAACTCTTACGAGAACAGGAAAGAAGTTGTAAGAGAAACCACGCTGGCTGCTTTCAAAAATCAGCCGAATACAATTCCTTCCTACAGGGAGCATATGACGGAGGAGTTTTATGCTAAAGCCGGCGGAAATTTCAGAGGGAACGCCACATTATATCCCGATGCGGATACCCGCAAACATGAGATAAGATGGGCAATGAGCATTGACATGAACAGTTGCAATGGTTGTAATGCCTGCGTAGTGGCTTGTCATGCGGAAAATAATGTACCGGTAGTTGGTAAAAGAGAAGTGTTGCGTTACCATGATATGCACTGGTTGCGTATCGACCGTTACTTTGTAAGCGATGAAAAGAATCCTGATAACCTGAAAGCGGTTGTATTCCAGCCGATGCTTTGCCAGCATTGCGATAATGCGCCCTGTGAGAATGTTTGTCCTGTTGCGGCAACCAACCACAGTGCAGAAGGTATAAACCAAATGGCTTATAACAGGTGTATCGGAACAAGATATTGTGCGAATAACTGTCCTTTTAAAGTTCGTCGCTTTAACTGGGCTGATTATACCGGCGCTGATAGTTTCCCTGATAACCAGGATCAGCAATTGGTTGGTAAACTGGACCCGGTTGTTTTTCAAATGAATGATGATATCTCAAGAATGGTATTGAATCCTGATGTTACCGTTCGTAGCCGTGGTGTGATGGAGAAATGTTCTTTCTGCGTGCAGCGTACGCAATATGCAAAACTGGATGCAAAGAAGAATAACCGTGCAATGAAAGATGGCGATGTCAAAACGGCTTGTCAAACGGCCTGCCCTACCAATGCGATCGTGTTTGGAAATGCTTATGATAAAGAAAGTGCATTGAGTAAGGTTCGTGAAGAGAATGAGCAGCGTAGTTTTTATGTATTGGAACAATTGCACGTGCTGCCTAATATCAGTTACATGGCTAAGATCAGGAATACAGAAGAAGCGGATGAACGCTGGAAAGAAAAACATAAAGCAGTACATGGCGGAAGCGGAACGCATGAGGCAAAACCGGAAGGGGCGCATTAATCGGGAAGCAGGGAGTAGCTAATGGCGGGCCGGTATGGCTCCGCAGGAGGAGCAAAAAGATATTTAGATAGGTGAGACAGGATCTGTGGGTGTTGAAATTTATTATTTGGAACTTTTATAAACGATTATGGCATTACTCAGATATGAATCACAGGTAAGGGCTCCGCTGGTAGAAGGCGATAAGGATTATCACCAGGTAACAGAAGATATTTGTCGCCCGGTGGAGGCAAAGCCTACTAAGGCATGGTGGATCGGTTTAATCATTTCTGTATTATTCCTGTGCTTCGGAATTGTTTCCGTTACCATGGAAGTTATATATGGTACGGGACAATGGAATCTTAATAAAACGATCGGTTGGGGCTGGGATATCACCAATTTCGTTTGGTGGATCGGTATCGGTCACGCCGGAACGCTGATCTCTGCTATCTTATTATTATTCCGCCAGGGTTGGAGAACCGGTGTGAACCGTGCGGCGGAAGCGATGACCATCTTTGCGGTAATATGTGCGGGCCAGTTCCCCATCTGGCATATGGGTCGTGTATGGAATGCATTCTTTGTTCTTCCTTATCCCAATACAAGAGGCCCGTTGTGGGTGAACTTTAACTCACCGCTTCTCTGGGACGTATTTGCGATATCAACATATTTCACTGTATCATTATTATTCTGGTATAGCGGTTTGATCCCTGATATTGCTACGCTGCGTGACCGGGCTAAAAAGAAATGGAGAAAATTATTCTATGGTGTGGCTTCTTTCGGCTGGACAGGAAGTACCAAACACTGGCAGCGTCATGAAGCATTATCATTAGTGCTGGCAGGTTTGAGTACGCCGCTTGTATTGTCAGTGCATACGATCGTATCCTTCGACTTCGCCACATCAGTCGTTCCCGGTTGGCATACAACGATCTTCCCGCCTTACTTCGTTGCCGGTGCGATCTTCTCGGGTTTTGCAATGGTGCAAACATTGCTGGTGGTAACAAGAAAAGTATTGGGATTAGAAGAATACATCACACGGGAACATATCGATGTGATGAATAAGGTTATCGTACTGACGGGTTCCATTGTAGGTATTGCCTACCTCACGGAATTATTCATGGCATGGTATGGCGCCAACCAATATGAGTGGGCGGCCTTTAAAGATAACAGGCTTGATCTTTTCAGTCCTTATGGCTGGAGTTACTGGATCATGATGGGATGTAATGTGCTTTCGCCACAGATATTCTGGTTCCGCAAAATGAGAAGGAACCTTACGGTTACTTTCTTTATGTCGATCCTTGTGAATATCGGGATGTGGTTTGAGCGTTTTGTGATCATCGTTACCTCTGTTTACCGTGATTATTTGCCCAGTGCGTGGAGTACGTATTATAGCCCGACTATTTGGGAAGCAGGATTTTATTTAGGAACGTTCGGGTTGTTCTTTACCTGTTACTTCCTGTTTGCAAAATTCTTCCCGGTAATTGCGATCGCAGAGATCAAACATATATTGAAACGCAGCGGCGAGAATTATAAAGAAAAGATGGGCGATATAGAAAAAGACGACCTGGATAAATTTAGTCATGAACATGGACATGATCACGGAGCGTAGAGGATTGAGAAAAGGGGAATTGGGAGATTGGGATATAATTGCAGAGACTGATTAATAAGAATAAGTTCTGATAACGATTGACAATAGAAAAAAGAGAGAATAATTGGAAGTGGGATCAATTTCGAAATTTCCCAATTCCAAAATTTCAAAATAGTAACAATGGCTGTAAAAAAATTTATAACGGGTAGTTTTTACGAAGAGGCAGTTTTGTTTCCTGCGGTAAAGAAGACACGCCGTGCCGGGTATAAGATCCACGATATCTTTACTCCATTCCCGATTCATGGTTTGGATAAAGCAATGGGCTTGCGGGATACAAGTTTGCATACGGCAGGATTCATTTATGCGCTTTGCGGAACGGCCACTGCAATTGGATTCATTACCTGGGCGCTGACCGTGGACTGGCAGATCAATTTTGGCGGGAAACCGTTTTTTGCATTGCCTGCATGGATACCTATCACTTTTGAGTTGACAGTATTGTTTTCGTCGATAGGCATGGTGCTTACATTTTGTTATCTCTGTCAATTGGCGCCATTCGTAAAGAAGGATCATTTTAACCCAAGATCGACCGATGATACTTTTGTAATGGTATTGGAGTGTACCGATAAAACAAATGAAGCGGAAGCGATAAGTTTTTTACAAAGTCTCGGCGCTTCTGATGTACAGGTACAGTATAAAGAAACCGGTTGGTGGCTGGGCCGTTATGATAAAGACACCAAACGATTTGATAAGAAAGTCGAAGCAGTAGCTCATTAGACCTCACCTACATCCTCTCCGGAGGAGGGACTTCAAAGGGTCTGAAGATTTGAAAATGTTTACAGAGTTGGATTTTAAATATTGACGATGAAAAAAATATCTCTCATAACAATATGCATAGCAACAGTAGCATTACTGGTAAGCTGCAGCAGGGTTCGGCGCAGCCCGGGCAGAGCTTATATGCCGGACATGTCTTACAGCCGTGCTTATGAAACCTATGCATCTACAGAAGGGTTAAAAAAAGAAAGAGCAAATTATACGGCAATGCCTGTAACAGGTACAATGGCAAAAGGCGATATGTTATGGATGTATCCTAATAAAAATGATTCACTCGGCTATATACAATCGGCATCTGTTACAAGCCCGTTGGATGCCGACAGCGTTGCCATTGATATGGTAGAATCGGAAAGATTATATCTTATCTATTGCGGGATCTGCCATGGTCCAAAACTGGATGGTAACGGCCCTTTATGGAAAGATGGCAACGGCCCTTTCCCGAGCGCACCAAAAAATTTCATGGCCGATGATATGAAGAAGATGCGGGAAGGAACCATGTTCCATTCGGTTACTTATGGAAAGAATAATATGGGAAGCTATGCATCGCAGTTGAGTACAACGCAAAGATGGATGGTGATCCGTTATATAAAAAGTAAGCAGGGACCGGCTGTAAATCCGGCAGCGGCCAATCCTGCCGACACAACAGTAAAGGCGAACGGCAAATAATTTTTTTTGAAGAAATAAACGAACAGGATGTCAGTAAGGGAAAAATTCATAATACCGAAGCGATACAAAACCTTCTCCATTGTTTTAATGGTGATCGGTTTACTTGCCATCATTGGTTTATATATAACACATGGTGCTAAAGATAGTGTGCATGAGAAGGCTCGTTTTTGGGGAGCATTATTGCACAATAGCGTTTACTTTTTATTAGTAGTAAATGCGGTGATGTTCTTTATCTGCGCCACTACACTGGCATGGGGCGGATGGCAAATGAGTTTCCGCCGGGTTTCTGAAGCCATTTCAACCTGTGTTCCTGTTATTGGAACGATCTGCGGTATCATTCTTTTAATGATCTGTTTTAATGGCGATCATGTTCTTTATCACTGGACAGACTCAAAAGTGGTTGAAGGCGATGAGATACTAACATGGAAGAAAGGGTTTTTGAATAAAACATTTTATGTCGGATTAACATTGTTCACGATCATCTCGTGGTCATTATTGGGATGGAAGATGAGAAAAATGTCAAGAGAACTTGATAACAATCCCCTGCCATCACGAGAAGCCGGCAAAAAATATATGTGGAAGAATACAGTATGGTCGGCGATCTATATTGTTGTATTTGCATTAACGGTAATGTCTTCCATTCCCTGGATGTGGTTAATGAGCATTGATGCACATTGGTACAGCACCATGTATAGCTGGTACACTTTTGCCAGTACGTTCGTTGCCGGTATAGCGCTGATCGCATTATTCATTGTTTATTTAAAGAACAACGGATACCTCGAACATACGAATGAAGAACACCTGCATGATGTCGGAAAATTCATGTTTGCGTTCTCTATTTTCTGGACCTATCTCTGGTTCTCCCAGTTCATGCTGATATGGTACAGTAACCAGCCGGAAGAAACAACTTATTTCAAACCAAGAGCAGGCGGACCTTATAGCGGCATATTCTGGCTGATGTTCATTATTAATTTTATTGCGCCGATATTGATATTGATGAGAAGAGGCTCGAAGAGGAATTATACAACAATAACCTTTATGGCATTGCTGATCATATTCGGGCATTGGCTGGATCTGTTCCAAATGGTATTTGCCGGCCCGATGACCGACCCGGAAACAGGAACAACACATGTGCCGATGATATTGTGGGATTTTGGAGTGGCGCTGGGATTTGTAGGGCTGATCATGTTCCTTGTAGCAAGATCGCTGAGCAAGTCGCCATTGCTGGCAAAGAATCATCCTTTTATAAAAGAAAGTTTGATTCATCATACGTAAACCAGGGTCTGACGGTCTCCGTCTGACCTTAAAAAATAATAGAACTAATAAGTCGGACCGTGACGGCCGGACTTTAAAAGAATAGATTATGCAATCATTTTTCATAGTTGCCATTTTAGGACTCGGTTTCCTGATCACTTTCCAGATAGGCAAGGCCAGTGAGTATGTAGCCGTGTTACGTGGTGAAGAAAAATCCCGTAAACAGGCTAACCGTGTGAATGCCTTCCTGCTTCTTATTTTTCTTATCGCAGGACTGATCGGTGTTTATTATTGCAATGTAAAACTCAGGGGAAAGATATTAGGTGACGCCGCTTCCTACCAGGGCGTTGATATTGACCGGATGATGTGGATCACATTGGCCCTGACAGGAATTGTTTTTGTTATTACACAAATAGCGCTGTTCTGGTTCTCTTATAAATACCAGGAATCTGATACCAGGAAAGCTTATTACTATCCGCATAATAATAAACTTGAATTGATCTGGACGGTGATACCCGCTATTGCTCTTACTGTGCTTGTTGGCTTTGGTTTGTATTACTGGTTTAAAATAACCGGCAATGCACCCAAAGATGCAATGGTAGTAGAAGTAACGGGTAAACAGTTTGGATGGGAATTCCGCTACCCGGGTAAAGACGGAGAGCTTGGAAAAAAATATTATAAGAATATCGATCCGGCAAAATCTAATCCTGCAGGGCAATTATGGGAGGATGAATACAATCATGATGATGTGTGGATGGAACAGGAAATGCACCTCGTTGTAAACAAACCCGTGAAACTTGTTATTGGCTCTAAAGATGTGATCCATGATGTGGGCCTTGTACATTTCAGGATGAAAATGGATGCGGTGCCGGGCACACCAACTACCATGTGGTTCACGCCAAGATTTACAACCAAACAAATGATCGAGAAAACAGGCAGGTCAAATTTCGTGTATGAACTTTCCTGCGACCAGATGTGCGGCCGGGGTCATACAGGAATGAGAGGTGTTGTAATAGTGGAAACACAGGAAGAGTTCGATGCCTGGTTTGCCAAACAAACACCGCAATATTTGAAAGCAAATCCGCCGTCTAAACCAGCCGGGGATACTGCTCTGAATGCAATGACATCTGTACAAAAAGAAAAATAAAAGGGAGCCTTTGAAACAGGCGCCTTTAAAATAAAAGATTATGAGCGACGCAACGCATGTACATACTGAAGTGGTGACAACGCATGAAGTTCATCATGATGAGCATCATGTGCACCATCACAAAGAGACATTTATCAGCAAGTACATTTTCAGCATGGATCATAAAACGATCGGTAAGCAGTTTTTGATTACCGGTATCATATGGGCCATTATCGGAGGTTTATTTTCTGTACTGTTCCGTTTACAGTTAGGTTATCCCGATCAGCATTTTCCTATTCTTGAAACGGTATTTGGTAAATGGGCCGAAGGCGGACAGATCAAACCGGAATTTTATTATGCATTGATCACTATGCACGGAACCGTACTGGTATTCTTTGTATTGACAGCCGGGCTGAGCGGAACTTTTGCCAATTTCCTTATTCCGCTCCAACTGGGTGCAAGAGATATGGCATCGCCATTCCTCAATATGCTTTCCTATTGGTTCTTCTTTATGGCCAGTGTTGTCATGTTATCTTCTTTATTCATTTCAACAGGACCAGCAGCAGGAGGATGGACCGTGTATCCGCCATTGAGTGCATTGGGGCAAGCATCGGACGGGTCCAAACTGGGTATGGACCTATGGATCGTAAGTATGGCATTGTTCGTTGTATCATCACTGCTGGGAGGATTGAATTATATTTCTACCATCCTTAACCTGCGTACAAAAGGAATGAGCATGACCAGGATGCCATTGACAATTTGGGCATTGTTCTTCACTGCAGTACTGGGCGTATTATCATTCCCTGTTTTGTTATCCGGGTTGATATTATTGTTATTCGACCGCAACCTCGGAACAAGTTTTTACCTGAGTGATATCGTATTCTCTAACCCGGATGGCAGCATGCTTATATTACCGAATGAAGGAGGAAGCGCTATCCTGTTCCAGCATTTATTCTGGTTCCTGGGTCACCCCGAAGTATATATCATCTTATTACCGGCGATGGGAATGGTGTCGGAGATCCTTTCGGTCAATTCAAGGAAACCCATCTTTGGATATATGGCGATGCTGGGTTCATTATTCGCCATTGCTATTCTTGCGTTCCTTGTTTGGGCGCACCATATGTTCGTTACAGGATTGAATCCATTCCTTGGTTCGATATTCGTATTACTAACATTGCTGATCGCTGTGCCGTCGGCTATCAAAGTATTCAACTGGCTGACGACATTGTGGCGGGGGAACATACGTTTTACCCCGGCAACATTATTTGCGATCGGTTTTGTAAGCTTATTCATTTCCGGTGGATTGACAGGCATCTTCCTGGGAAACTCAACGATCGATATTCATTTGCATGATACCATGTTTGTAGTGGCTCACTTCCATATTGTGATGGGAGTAGCATCTATGTTCGGCATGTTTGCAGGTATATACCATTGGTTCCCGAAAATGTTTGGACGATATCTTAACAGCACACTTGGGTATATCCATTTTTGGGTAACAATGGTGGGTGCTTATCTTATTTTCTGGCCAATGCACTATGAAGGTTTGGCCGGTATGCCAAGACGTTACCTGGATAAAAGTTCATGGGTATCGTTCAGCAATTTTGGCGACCTGGATAAAATGATAACCATTGTTTCCATTATTGTATTCGCTGTGCAATTGATGTTTGTTTTCAATTTCTTCTATTCAATTTTCAAAGGAAGAAAAGTAACAACACTAAATCCATGGGGATCGAATACACTCGAGTGGACAACGCCGATCCGTCCCGGGCATGGAAACTGGGAAGGAGAAATTCCGGAAGTTCACCGCTGGCCGTATGATTATGCTAAAGACGGAAGAGAATTTATTCCGCAGACAGAACCGGTGGGAGAGAATGAGAGTAAGCATTAAAACGGCCCCCTAAATCCCCACAAGGGGGACTTTGGAGATTGAAAATATATTGTTTCTGATTACCCCGTAGGGGTAAAATGTTGGTAGCTCCGGATACAATCCGGGGAATAAAGAACGAGATGTTTTTCGCAACCCCGCAGGGGTTCAATATTGAGGAATAGAGAACAGGAAGCACAAGAGTGCGACGCAACGAAGATGATCAGGGAACTGAAGTTGGGAACAAAAAATTGTTCTTATAAAATATAGCGAAGGCGATGAAGAAGCTTAAAGATTATTTGCAACTCGTAAAGCTTTCGCTGAGTATCATGGTGGTGTTCAGTAGTGTGATGAGCTTTGCACTAACGAAAGGCTCGGAAGCATATGTAGATTTTTGGAAAATGATACTCTTGCTCTTTGCAGGTGGGATGCTGGTAACAGGCAGTGCCAATGCCATCAACCAGGTAGTAGAAAAAGATACCGATGCGCAAATGAAAAGAACGGCGAACCGCCCGATCGCTGCAGGAAGAATGAGTGCAGCAGAAGGATGGGCTTTTGCGATCATAACAGGTGCGTTGGGAGTTTTTATTCTCGGTTATTTTTTCAACTGGCTGGCAGCGGGATTGGCGGCATTTAGTTTGTTCCTGTATGCATTTATCTATACACCGTTGAAGAAAGTAAGTTCGATAGCGGTGTTAGCAGGTGCAGTTCCGGGAGCATTGCCTTGTTTGATAGGATGGGCAGCAGGCGATAATGAATTGTCAACCGGCGGATGGATCTTATTTGCGTTCCAGTTCTTTTGGCAGTTCCCTCATTTTTGGGCGATCGCCTGGGTGGCACATAAAGATTATGCATCGGCAGGATTTAAATTGCTACCCGCAGAACAGGGACCGACAAAGTTCACAGCGTTGCAAACAGTTGCTTATTCGCTGGTGCTGGTACCGGTTACGCTGGCGCCTTATTTTACCGGGATGTGCACGTACACTGATGTGCAGGGAAAAATAAGTTTAGGATTGATAATGCTGGCGAATCTATTTATGATCGGAAGATGTGTGACATTATACAGGAAGATGGATATTGGTTCGGCAAGAAAAGTGATGTTTGGAAGTTATATGTATCTACCGGTGGTGATGTTAGCTCTTTTATTAAGTAAAGCATGACCCCAACCCCTAAAGGGGCTTTGGAGTCTGATAAAATAAGAGGTTGATTAATGGTAAGTGACTTGGAAATAAAAGACTATAAAAATTCCCCTTCAGGGGGTAGGGGCAAGAAAGTTCATCCCCACAAGTTTACGATGTGGGTAGCAATAGGCAGTATAGTGATGATGTTTGCCGGGTTGACCAGCGCCTTTATTGTAAAAAGTAACCAGGCTGGCTGGAAAACGATAAACATCCCGACAGTGTTCTGGATATCTACTGCTGTAATTATTGTGAGCAGTATTACAGTGCAGATGTCATTAAGATCTTTTAAGCAAAGGGAAATGAACCAGTACCGGTTTTTGACCGGGTTAACATTATTATTGGGAGTTGCTTTCGTTGTATTACAATGGATCGGCTTTCAGCAGTTATGGGAACAAAAGATAACATTCAAAGGTTCGGGATCGGGACAGTTCCTGTATGTGATCTTCGGATTGCATGCATTACATGTGACCGGTGGTGTCATTGCTTTGATCATCATGTTCGTCAAAGCGTTTGTTGGAAAAGTGAAACTGTATAGTTCTGTACCGGTGGAAGTGATGGCAACCTACTGGCATTTTGTGGACCTGTTATGGTTGTATTTATTGATCTTCTTTTTAGTGATAGGATAAATTGGAGTTTATTATTTGTTTTTTGTCCCGAAGGGGTTCCTTCGGAAGAATTTTATAAAATAGATTATGTCAACACAAGCAACAGTACATCAGACCAAATGGTGGAGTGGCGGAAAGAGCCCCTTCAACCTGGAGTATGGCAAACTGATGATGTGGTATTTTTTGATGAGTGATGCTTTCACTTTCGGGGCTTTTCTTATTTCTTACGGTAGTATCCGTTTCAGCCAGAATTTCTGGCCCGATCCTAACGTGGTGTTCAATGCATTCCCCGGATTTGGTCATGCAAATCTTCCATTGGCATTTGTGAGTGTGATGACGTTTATTTTGATCATCAGTTCTGTTACAATGGTATTGGCCGTGCATGCAGGACATAAACAGGATAAGGCAGGTGTGATAAAATGGATATTCTGGACGATCGTTGGCGGACTTGCGTTCCTGGGTTGCCAGGCATGGGAGTGGCATCACCTTATTACCGGCGAACATGCAGTATATGCTAATGGTCATATTGAAATGGTCGGCCAAACCATGGGTGGTAATCCCTGGGGTAAACTCGTACATGATAATACGATGTTGACTGCGGCATTAAATAATACTCCGCATGAAACGTTGGTGAGTCTTGTTCATAGTCATGATCATTCTCATTCCGCAAAAGAATTGGCAGCGATGAGTGATGCACAGTTGAGAGGCATGGTTGATATTGCTGAAATGCATATCCGTGAGAAAGGCCCGATCGCTTTCGGTGGTTATTTCTTTGGTATCACGGGTTTCCATGGATTCCACGTATTCTCCGGTGTCATCATCAATGTTGTTATGCTGATCATGACGCAAAAAAATGTTTTCCATAATAAAGGACATTACCTGATGATAGAAAAAGCCGGTTTGTACTGGCACTTTGTGGACCTGGTTTGGGTATTTGTGTTCCTGTGTTTTTATCTTATTTGATAATTTTTTGAAGTATATAGATTATGAGTAATCATTACGATCCGACAAAAGATATTTCACCTTCAGCAGCTTACCCGGAAGTAACCGTTCATCATGGGCATGCTGAGGACAAGGTGTTCAGGAAGAAAGTAAGAAATACAACGATCCTGCTTTCTGTAATAACTATTATAGAGCTTATAATCGGGCTTTCCATTTATACCATTCATAAGGGCCCCAATCCAAGCGCAATGCTGGTATTGATGTTCAAAGGAGTGGTTTGTATCCTTACATTGGCGAAAGCGTATTACATTGTTTCTGTTTTCATGCACCTGGGTGATGAGATCCGGAACATGATCATGACGATCGTTGTGCCTTTGATGCTCTTTGTGTGGTTTATCTTTGCCTTTATTTACGAGGGGAACTCTTACAAAAATCTCCGGAATAAATATGACAAGCATTTCCTGGAAACAACATCGGATCATCACGGAGAGAAAAAAGCGGAAACACCAGCAACACACCCGGGTGGGAAAGAATAATAGTCCTTTAAAAATTATTTTAGTAAAACCATCCGCAACAGGGATGGTTTTTATTTTAACCGAAAGCAAGTGAATCAAAAAGCTTTATATGCAGTGCTGCTGGCAATACTCCTGCCGCTTACGGCTTATTTTATTGTCAAGAATAAAAGCGATCATACCGTTATAATGCCGCGGCATTACCTGCCCGATACTACCATCGAAGTAATAAGAAAAGGAAAACGGCATATCGATACCGTATGGCACCGGGTTGCTGATTTTTCATTGCTTAACCAGGAAGGAAGACCTGTATCCTGGGACAGCCTTCATGGAAAAATTATTATTGCCGATTTCTTTTTCACGCATTGTCCTACGATATGCCCCGGGCTTACAAAAAATATGAAACGATTGGCCGAATCAATTCATAATGGAGAACGTGTGGGCGACAGGACGAATAAAAAAGTTCACTTTCTTTCTTTTACCATCGATCCTGAAAGAGATTCAGTGGAAAGATTGAAATATTGGGCTGATCGTTTTCAAATCAATCCCGAGAATTGGTGGCTGCTGACCGGAGAAAAAAAAATGATCTATGATCTTATCATCAACGAGATGAAAGTAATGGCCGAGGACGGGCATGGTGTTGATACCAGTTTTATTCATACGGATCATTTTGTACTGATCGACAGCAACCGTTATGTACGGGGATATTATCATGGGCTCGATTCTGCTTCGCTGGCAAAATTGTCGGAAGATCTTCTCATGCTCACAATGGAGAAAACAAATAAAAGTAAAAGCCCTTTTGCCGGCAAGCTGGAACTGATCGCCATTGTCTTTCTCGCTGCGATACTCGGAGTGGGATTGTTGGTTTATTTTTTTAGAAAAAACAAATGACCATGTTGCCAGCTATTTGGAAAAAAAATGACCGGAAAGCAAGGATTTTGATCTTTAGTTTTTCATTGATAGTATTTACTGCCATAATGATGCTGGGTCGTGTGCATATGAAAATAGACCTGGGCTTTGACGCACATATTTTTGCTACGGTAAATGCGATGATCAATTCTGCTGTAGCGATATTATTGATCGTTGCACTGGTTGCTGTCAAAAGAAAAAATTATATCCTGCACCGCAACCTGATGATGACGGCGATGGTTCTCTCTATTCTTTTTTTAATAAGTTATATCTGTCATCATTTATTAGCCGGTGAAACAAGGTTTGGCGACATGAACCATGACGGGATTGTATCGGAGATAGAAAAAGCTGCTGTTAGCAAGGAACGGATCGCATATTATATTCTATTGGGTACGCATATACCATTGGCTGGCCTTATTCTTCCTTTTATTCTTTTCTCGGCTTACCGGGCATTCACCGGCGAATTTGATAAACATAAAAAACTGGTTCGTATTACCTGGCCTGTTTGGTTTTATGTGGCGGTTAGCGGCGTTATTGTTTATTGGATGATCAGCCCGTATTATGGGTGATAATGATAATCAGTTTTCAGTCTCGCCAACGTAATAGCACTAAGAAATCCAGAAAAAATAATTATTGATTTTTAGGTTCAGGCAAGACTTTATATCAATACAAGAGGAGATTATATCTTCAGCTGCGAAATTAATTAAGTCAATAGCTGTTCAAAAAATCCACCTATCTTTTTTTCCTTGTCAACGAAATGCAATTCAAGTATCCATTCTCTTTTCTTACCATCCGCATCGGGTAAGAACATATCGGTATGATTGCCGGGATGAACATATAACTGGAAATTTCCCGGCTCTAATCTTTCGTGTGGAAATTCACCAATAAGATGGCCTGCCAATTCTCCGCCAAAACTCCAGCCATATTCTTTGGCTTTATCTACCGCATATTGAAATAATTCTGATGCGGGTAAAGCTGTTTGCTGATGAAACCATTCTTTTGTTTCCTGCCATGCTGTTTCAATATCTTTTTTCAATTTATGTTTGACCGGATCGTTGCCAATAACATAAGTTCTTCCAAGGTCGGCTTCCCAATCATCGATGATCGGCCCGAAATCAAAAAATAAAATATCATCTTCCTGTATCACTAAATTCGGTGGATTATCATTGTAGGGCGATAAAGTATTGGCGCCGCAACGGATAATTCTTTTATGCCAATGTTTTTCTATACCAAATAATTCAGAAGCCAGTTCAAAGATCCCGGTATTAAGTTGTTTCTCTGATTTTCCTGCAGTAATTAAATGCCGGTCTTCAACCGCTTTGAATAATTGAAGGGCTATATTCTCAGCCCAAACCAGTTTTGTTTTGGTCGTACTCATTATTTTAATTTTAATGAGCACAAAACTTCCGATCTTTTTTAAGAAAAAAATTATCCTGGGGCAATTAATGATCTTTGCCGCCTCTTACGTGTTTGTTGAACCCATCCTGTGCATATACCATTTTCGTTAACCTTTTTGTACACGGCTAACCATGCATAGAATGTTTTTTGGAAAAGCTATAATTACAAGGATCAGATCTTTCCTCTCCATTCTTCCTCTTCTTTCCTTTGGGCAATTTCTTTTTGTTTTATTCTTTCGGGGATCTGTTCGGCATAAACACTCACAATAATGATAATATGATAAATGAAAAGCAGGAGGACAACGAGGGAAAAAGAATCATGTTTCATCCATTGATATTCGGTAAATGCCGAGTAGGCAGCGCTGATGATAAGCAAAATAACAGCATAGCTTTTTTGCAATCCAAGCAATGAAAAAGCGCCGACCGCAAAAATATAACCCGGTATCATTGGGTTGGTAGCCTTGTTGGGGATCGCTACAGCGATATGTTGTATCAAACAGGTGAGAGAAAGCAATACGCCGAATATGCCGCCATATTCACATAAATTTTTCTGGCGGTTGGTAAGTGCATTATAAGAATTGGGTGGCATCGCGGCAAAAATAATGATCGCCGGCAAAATATAAAAAATTGATCCGTCAGATCTTTAATGCAAATAATTCCAATACCTGGTTCTTGCCTTTCAGATCAATAGGGCCCAGCGGTTCAACCTGCCAGGTTTCCATGCCTACCAATTCTACTATATCTTTTGATACAAGGTATTTATGATTGGTTTCCGTGCAGGCCGTCCTGATCCTGGCCGCAGTATTGATCGCATCGCCACTCATAACAAGATCTTTTTTTACGATACCAACCTGGCCTACCGTTACCATACCGGTATGTATGCCCGCTTTATATTCGGGGAACGTATCATATCTTCTTTTGAAGCGATTCATTTGTTTATTCAACTCTTTGCGGGCACTCAACAATGAGTTAACGGCTTTGCGGGCATTCGCTTTTGACTCGGGCCACCAAACCACTACTTCATCGCCTACGTATTGATAGATCCTGCCATCGTTTTCCAAAAAACCGGAGGAGATATAAAAAATAAAATCACGAATGAACCTGAAATATTCTTTATGCCCCAGTTTTTCTGCAATAGGAGTTGAATCCTTCAGGTCGAGGAACATAATGATCCTTCTTTCTTCTGTCGGCTGCAGGTATTTACCCAGCATGATATTGATAAAAACACCTCTTGAATATTTTTCATTGACCTCCATCGCCAATAATGTCCCGAGAAATAGAATGATCCATTCAGGCATTTTTTTCAATAACCAGCGATCATGAAAGATATTATCGACCAATTTTTCTAATGCACGGCTGAGTGTATTTCCTGCTATCAGCCATTCATAGGTCATGTAAATAAAAAAATTCATGAGAAAAGCAAAAGCTATCAGGATAAGTGTTTTGATAAAGAGATTATACCAAAGAGAAGAATTGCGCAAATAATTACGAAGCGCCGACACCAAAAAATAACCGATGATAAGACTGATGATAAATACATTTACTTCCCGCAACAATACTTCTCTTGTAAAATTGACATCGGGTAAATAATATTTTTCGGAAAGCAAGCCTGTTTCTTTCCGCCACCAGAAGAAAAGAAAATCTACCATTGTCCAGCAAACGGCGATCGTAAGGATCACTTTTCTTTCATGCCGTTTTATTGTAGAACCATTGGCAGATAACCTGGTGGATTTGGCCATAATTATGAATTGAACATTTTAATTCCTGTAAATAGAGCAAAAAATCATGCCGCTTATCGTGAGATCAGAATCCCACTCTTTTATAGGGTCCCAAAATTTTGTTTTGAAATCTACCACACAATCATTCTTCACTTTTATTCCTTCCTTTTTCAATAATTTTTCCATCATGCCCGGCGGTGAAAAATGATGTTTGCCGGAAAGAATGCCAAGGCGGTTCACTACCCGGTGGGCCGGCACTTTAGGTCTGACCCTGCCTGCGCCATTCATAGCCCAACCAACCATGCGGGCCGATGATTTAGCACCGAGACAAGCAGCGATAGCGCCATAAGAGGTCACTCTTCCTTTTGGAATTTGCCGGGCCACTTCAAATACCAGTTCGAAAAAATTCTCGTCCCTTTTACCGGAGGGCTTCAGTGTTCTTAGTTTATCGGACGATTTTTTCTTTGTGGCCATGCTATGAAGTTATCTTATTAATTTTTTAGCGATCTTATTTTTTCAGATCATCATTTTTCAAAAGTGCTGATCTTTTTGGTTCCGGCACATTCTCATATTTATAGGGACAATGCTTGCACCCATTACCGCAGCAATATCCTTTTTCAAGGTGATATTTTTCGGTAAGAACCACCAGCCCTTCTTCATTGATGTAAAAATCTATTCCTTCAGTCAACTCCTTCATGATCTTTCAGCAATTGTTTTAATTCATCATCTTTTTCTTTTCCGGGTAAAATGTCCGGCAATGAAAAACACAGGTAATGAATGCGGTTACTGCCGGCAATATCCAGCGATTCATAATGTGTTTTGATCTTTAATTCATCAGCGATCGTTTCCTGCCCGTACACATCATTATTATCATTGTGTAAAATACAGTCATATAATTTTATCACCTGTTTGGTGAATTGATAGAGATCGGGACTGTCGGTCTTTAAATGTATCAAGCCACCGGGAACCAGGAATTGTTGATACAGCCGCAAGAATTTTGGATGTGTCAATCTTTTTTTTGCTTTCGACATACGAAGCTGCGGATCGGGAAAAGTGATCCATATCTCTGCAACTTCATTCTCTGAAAAATATTCAGCTACCTGGTCGATCAGTGTTCGCAAAAAAGCAACATTGGTAAGTCCCTGCTGCAATGCTTTTTTAGCCCCAACCCAAATACGATTGCCTTTAAGATCGATGCCAATAAAATTTTTATCGGGATACAATTGGCCCATTCCTACAGCATATTCTCCTTTTCCGCAAGCCAGTTCTAAAATGACCGGGTTGTTATTTTTAAAAAAGGAATTCCATTTTCCAGCGATATCTTTTGGAAACTGCAATACATTGGAAAATGTCTCCAATTCTGCAAAACGCTGTAATTTTTTTTGTCCCATTGGGGCAAAGATAAAATCTATACCACCGCTATCGTGGCATTTTATTTGGGCTTTTACCGGCGTCACATACTCAGCATGGCAGGTTTTTGAACACTAAAAAATATTTTATGAGACGAGACGGGGAAAATATAAGTCTATGGCAACAAGGCATGCCTGATTATCAGTCAAGATCTATTGATACGGAGAAAATATTCGATGTTGTGATAGTCGGAGGCGGTGTTACCGGTATAACTACGGGTTTATTATTGCAAAAAGCGGGTAAATCGGTAATGATCGCTGAGGCGCAGAATATTGGATTTGGGACGACCGGCGGAACTACTGCCCACCTGAATTCGTTTACCGAAACGCCATTTTCCCTTGTCAGCAAGAATTTCGGGGAAAATAATGCGCAATTAATGGCTACAGCACTCCGGCAGGCATTAGAGCTAATAAAAAGAAATGTGCAGGAATATAATATTGATTGCGGCTATAAAGAACTGCCCGGCTACATTTATGCAAGAGATGAAAAAGAAACTAAAGAGCTTGATATTATTTTAGAAGGATCGCAAAAAGCCGGGCTTGATGTGGAGTATTGTTCCGGCGTACCAATAAAAATTCCATTTGAAAAAGCGATCGAATTCAAGCAGCAGGGTCAGCTTCATCCTGCACGTTATATTTATGCGTTGGCAAAAGAATTTGAAAAGATCGGCGGATTAATTGTTGAACATTGCCGGGTAACAGGTGTAGAGGAAAATGAAATTCTTACCGTCAATACCAGTATTGGCTCTGTACAGGCAAAAAACCTGATCTACGCAACGCATGTTCCACCGGGTGTTAACCTGCTTCATTTTCGTTGTGCTCCTTACAGGAGTTATGTTATCGCAGTCAAATTAAAAAACGAAGAAGATTATTCTGATGCATTAGTTTATGATATGGATCATCCGTATCATTATTTCCGTACACAGGAAATTGACGGAGAAAAATATTTTATTGCCGGCGGCGAAGATCATAAAACAGGGCATGAAGAAAATACCCAGGCTTGTTTTACAAGACTGGAAGCCTTTGTCAGGAAGTATTATGATATAACAGAAATAACGCATCGCTGGTCATCGCAATACTTTGATCCTGCCGATGGGTTACCCTATATTGGACATTTACCGGGCCACCCGGGTAATATGTTTGTAGCAACCGGTTATGGTGGAATTGGAATAAGCAATGGTACTATTGCTGCAATGTTGCTTACGGATATGATCGTGGGCAGTAAAAGCGAATACGAAAAATTATTTGATCCCAACCGGATCAAACCAATAGCCGGATTTAAAAAATTTATAACGGAAGCGGCTGATGTTGTCGGTCATTTTATCGGCGATAGATTTTCCAAAGAAAAATTGGAAGAACTTGCGGGTCTTGCTCCCGGCGAAGCAAAGGTTGTAAAGTATGAAGGTCATTTTATTGCTTTATATAAAGATGAGCATGGGCAATTACATGCTGTCAATCCTGCCTGCACGCATATAAAATGTACCGTTAACTGGAATGCTACAGAGAAGACATGGGACTGTCCTTGTCACGGTGCCCGTTACTCATGCGATGGAGAAGTTTACACTGCGCCGGCACGAAAAGATCTTGAATTGATCAAGCTGGAAGAACTGGTCGGGCATTAAGTGGCACTTTCTTTGAATTAATTGATATTGATTCGATTATTAAAAATTAATTTTATGAAAGTCAGCAATTTAAAATGGAGAAAACTTGCAGGAGTTATAGCATTATTTACAGGAACCTTGTTTTATTCCTGTGACAATAACGATTATTCAGGAAAAAATTCCACAGCAACAGAGGTCGATACAACTACCAATACGGTAACCTCTACTACTACGGTACCGGGTGATACGTCGATGACAACCAATACAGCAACAGGAGAAAGAAAAGGCAGGAGAGTAGGAAAAATAACCGTTACTCCTATGGAGCCTAATACAACGGAGAAAATGAGATCGGATAATTCCGGTTATTATAATTATGCAGAAGTAGCGCCTGCTTATAATGGCGGATCAGGTGCTATTGAAAGTTATATCACTAATAATATCGAATACCCGGAAGAAGCTGTTGATAATAGTATTGAAGGAACGGTAAATGTTCAATTCGGGGTGGATGAGAACGGAAATATTTCCAATGTAAAAACGCTTGGAACCAAAGTAGGATATGGTTTAGAAGAAGAAGCTATAAAAGTTGTTTCCAATATGGGAAAATGGAAACCGGGTACAGTAAAAGGAAAAAATGTAAAAACATGGATGATCCTTCCGATCACTTACAGGCTTGAGGGATAATTACGGGGCAATAAAAATAAAGCCGGTCATAATCATCATGACCGGCTTTATTCATTTATAAAAAATGATTTTACCTTTTTTTGTCTTCAATAAATTGTTTGACCGGAACCGATAATTTCAACGATTGATTTTGCTTTACGTTGATCGTTGTAAGTTTTTCAAGCTTCGTAATACTTTCCGGTAATGCCGTTAGTTTATTTGTTTCAAGATATAATTCTTCCAGGTTGGAAAGATTGCCGGTGTTTTCCGGTAATGCTGTAAGGCGATTGCCATTAAGATCAAGTACAGTAAGATTGGCAATACGTGTGATACAACCGGGCAATGTAGCAAACTTATTATAAGACAAAGCAAGGTATTTAAGGTTGCCCAGTTTGCTGATACCATCAGGCAATGAGGTAAGAAGATTTCCGCCAATTCCTATCTCTACAAGATTCGTCAGTTTAGAAATACTTTCCGGCATCGAAGTGATCAGGTTTCCGTATAAATAGATCTCCGTAAGATTTATAAGCTTAGAAAGATAATCCGGGAAAAAAGAGATCTTATTGTTATTAAGATAAAGCAGTTTAAGATTAGCGAGTTTTGTTATACTTGTTGGAAGAACAGAAATATTATTGCTGCTCAGGTCAAGTTCGTTCAGGTTACCAAGACCGGTAATTGTTTCCGGCACTGTATTGAACCTGTTGTTGCTGAGGTTAAGTTCTTCCAGTTTTGTTAGCTTACTAATGCTTTCCGGTATTGAACTCAGGCGATTGCCCGCCAGGTCAAGTGTCGTAAGATTAGGGAAGTTGGTTATTTCTTCAGGAACGCTGTTCAGTTTTTTATCGTTAAGCGCAAGAACATACACATCCGAAGGAGTCTTCAATGCTTCTTCCAGCGAGGTATAAACTTTTTCTTTTTGGGCTGATGCGGAAAGGAAAGTGAATAAAATAGCGACAATGAATAATGGCTTTTTCATGATTTGGATTTTAAGTGGATATCGGCGCTAAAATAGAAAGCGTTTGCAAGAAATGCAATGGCAGGAGCAATAAATCGCAGGGACTTTTTATTGTGTTGAAAGAATATTTTTTAGGAAAAACTCTTATAAAAACAAAAGCCCCGGCTAAAAAGCCAGGGCTGTAAGTACTATGCGAAAAAATCGCTGTAGGGGGAGGGTTCGAACCTCCACGGAGTAGTTAGCTGTAAGGCACTGCATGCATTAGTGGTCAACCCATTACCTTACGTTTATCCTATGATCTCCACCCCCGAGACAAGAGGGTATGTCTGCCGGTGCTTTCGCACATTTCATCACCCCACAATAGATCGCAGATTTTTGGAGTTAAAAGATTTTAGGACTAATACTCCATCCGTGAAATCTTTTAATTCTTTAATCCATGATAAGAACTTGATAGAACAAAAATAAAGATATCACCCCACACATTTCAAAAAATTCAATGATTATTTATAAAAATTAGATATTATTCAATAATATTGTTTTTAATAAGATTTATTCTAAAAACTATACCTAAAATGGCCTCTAAATTAAATCTTGACAAACTGGACCACCAGATCATTCATCATATGATGCATGATGCGAACATTTCTTATGCTGAATTGGGCAAGAAATTCTTTGTATCCGCCGGTACCATCCATGTCAGGATAAAAAAATTGCAGGATGCAGGGATCGTAAAAGGCAACCGTTTTAATGTGGACCTGAAACAACTCGGCTATGATGTGATCGCTTTTATCGGCATTTACCTGAAAGAAAGTTCTATGTATGATGCCGTAGCAAAAGAGTTGCAGAAAATGCCGGAAATAGTGCGATTGAATTATACGACGGGTAACTATAGCATGTTCGCCGAGATCGTTTGCAAGGATATCACACAACTGAAATCCGTATTGCACGATGAATTACAAAAAATAAAAGGGATCGAAAGAACGGAGACATTTATTTCACTCGAAGAAAGTTTTAGCCGGCATGTGAAGATCGCATGAACAAAAGAAATCTTACATTCATCAAGCTAAAATAATTTCAATGCCTGATATTTTTGACCTGATCGCCCGCTGGTGGAAACGAATGTTCGCTGTGATGATCCTCTCATTGCTGGTGGTGGGAGTTATCACTTTTTTAAAACCACGGAAATATCTCTCGGTGGCCACCGCCGTGCCGGCCAGTTCTTTTGCTTCGGACAAATCAAAGATCTTTAATCAGAATATACAGACATTGTATTCAACGCTGGGAACTCCCGATGACCTCGATAAAATAGTTGGTACCGCTGAGCTTGATACTATTTATCTCGCCATAGCACAGCAATTCAATCTCCAGGATCATTATAAAATAAAAGACGGGGATGCTATTTCAAGATCAGCAAGAGTGTTGAAAGGAAATACAAAAGTGATGAAGAGTGAATATGGAGAATTAAAAGTGAAAGTATGGGATACCGATAAAAACCTGGCGCCGCAATTGGCGAATGCTCTGTTGGAAAAACTCCAGGCCATACACAGCGATCTTCAAAGTGCAGGTAACGAAACCGCTTTGAAAGGATTGATAGGGGCAAAACAAAAAGTACAGGAACAAGCCGACAGCCTGCCTCCATCCATGCAGGCAGAATTACAGGGAAGAATAATGGAATATGAAAAACTGATCGGCGAATATCAAATAATGATAGATATAAAACCGCCTGCGCTTGTTGTTGTGGAAAAAGCGAAAGCTGCCATGAAACCAGGTACTCCCAAAAGAATGCAGATCATGATCGCCACAGCTGTTCTCAGTTTCCTTTTTGCATTGCTCGCAGCATTGGTAATGGAAAGAAGAAAAAATACCGTACAGTGACCATCTCTGTTCATAAAGAAAGATCTCTTTTTATTTTATTAGCAGGCTTTTTTATTGCCGTAATTGCGTTCGCAGCTTATACGGAACAATATGTATTGGCAACTATTCCTTTTGCAGCTGTGTTGTTTTATGCCGGCTGGCAAAACAGGAATTTTGTTTTTTTATTATTGCTCATCGCTCTTCCGCTTTCTTTCGAATATAATTTTTCTTCCGGGTTGGGTACAGATTTTCCCGATGAAATGCTGATGCTTTTTGTTGCGGGCCTTTTTATCGCTTACTGGATCTATTCGCCGCGGGCCATCCCGGTAACTACACTTCGTCATCCTTTATTGTTTTTATTAATGGCGGTTCTTGTTTGGATGACGATCACTGTTGTCTTTTCAACAAACCCGACGATCTCCTTAAAATTTTTGCTGGCTAAATGCTGGTATATCGGTGCCTTCCTGCTGGCGCCTTTAATTATTTTCAAAGAGAGAAAATTCATACGCACTGCAGCTATTGCGATCGCCGGTACCATGTTCCTTGTAACTATAATTGTATTGGTGCGGCATTATGAATACGGATTCAAATTCGCCACTATCAATGATGCCACGGTACCGTTCTTTCGCAATCATGTGAATTATTCAGCAATGCTTGTTTGTATGATACCGGTATTGTTTGCTTTTTTTGCCGGAACAAGATCCAAAGAAAAAAGAAAGCTGGTCGCAGGAATTATACTTATCTCCTTATTAGCATTGTTTTTTTCTTATGCAAGAGGAGCATGGGCAGCATTATTGATTGGCGGGCTCGCCTGGTGGATGATAAAGAAGAAATTACTTTTTTACGGGTATGTGGTTGCGATTGTGATCACGATAGCAGCTTTTTTCTGGATAAAAAGCAACGATCGTTATTTACAATATGCCGGCGATTACAAAACCACTATTTTTCATAAAGACTTCAGCGAGCATCTTGTTGCTACCTATCAATTAAAAGATGTTTCTACAGCCGAACGTTTTTACCGCTGGATAGCCGGGGTGAGAATGATAAAAGATAACTGGCTTACGGGTTATGGTCCCAATACATTCTATTCTAATTATAAAGGTTATGCTGTTCCGGCCTTTAAAACATGGGTAAGTGATAATGATGATCACTCAACGGTTCATAATTATTTTTTATTGACAACGATCGAGCAGGGCTTGCCGGGATCGATCCTTCTGTTGCTGGTTTTCGGAGCCATGTTATATTATGCGCAGTATTTATATCACCGTGTAAAAGATCCGTTTTATAAAGCAACAGCCATCACTGCCGGTGTAATAACGACGATGATCATTGTTCTTAATTTTTTAAGCGACCTTATTGAAACGGATAAAATAGGAAGCATCTTCTTTCTTTGTATTGCTATTCTTATAACGACAGATACAAAGACAAGAACTCCAAAAACTTTATAATACTCTTTATATAAGCAGGGCTTGTGTGTTGTTGTTCCTCCCCTTGAGGGGAGGTTAGGAGGGGCGATCATATCTTTCCCCTCACATTCAAAGCATCTCTTAATCCATTTCCCAATAGATTGAATGCTAATACAAGCAGCATAATAGCAAAGCCCGGCGCCAATGCAAGCATTGGGTTTTGTGTGATGATGAAATTATAATTCTCTTTTATCATCAATCCCCAGCTTGGCTGCGGAGGTTGTACACCAATACCTAAAAAACTCAAACCTGCTTCGATAACAATAGCGGAAGCAAAGATAGAAGCGGCCAATACTGTTACCGGTCCCATAATATTCGGCCATACATGCCGTATAATGATCCGGATATTGGAGAACCCCAATGCTCTTGTTGCTTCCACATATTCTTTTTCTCTTTCGGCGAGTACTTGTCCTCTTACCAACCGGGCCACGTTCACCCACATCGTTAAACCGACAGCAATGAATACCTGCCAAAAACCTTTGCCCAATGCCAATGTAATAGCGAATACTAATAATAATGTAGGGATACTCCAGATCACATTGATGAACCACATGATGATATTGTCTGTTCTTCCGCGATAATAACCGGCGAGAGATCCTAATATCAAACCAATGGTCAATGAAATGATGACAGTGATAAGCCCGACACTTAAACTTACCCTGGTACCGACAATAAGCCTGCTTAAAATATCGCGGCCATATTTATCTGTGCCTAAAAAGAATTTTTTTGTAATAACAGGTGTCGCTGCTGTTTGAGAAATAGCGTAGGCCTGTCGTTCAGTTACACCTTCATCAATATATTTCTGAACAATAATGCTGTCGCTTTTTTGTTCATGACTTAATATTGGAACATAATGATAAACATCTTCTTTGCCGGTGATCAGTTGTTTAAAAAAACCGGTTGAAACAACATCCTTATCTTTTTTTACTTTAATAAAACTTTGTTTGAAGCCGGGTTTTTTGCCATCGATCTCTACAATGATACGATTTGCATAAGGCGAAGGATCGGGTGCAATGAAATAAGCGAAAACGGCGATCAATACTGCGATCATGATAATGATCATACCAAACACAGCGCCTTTGTTTTTTTTCAAACGTCGCCACGCTGCTGCCTGGAATGATTGTGATCGGCTCATACGAACGAAAGATATAATTTAATAAACAATATGCAATAGGCGACAGGAGTTTGAGTATTGGAAAGACCTGTGCAGACAGCATTGTTTGCCTATTGTCTATTGCCAATCGATCATTGTTTATTTCACAGATCTTCCTTTCCATTCATACTTTCCAAATTGACCGAAGAGCCCGGATATGATCGTGTAAATAATATGAAGCGGTTGAAAGAAGAAAAAAAGTTTCAATGCCCATCTTTTATTAAAAAAAACAGCAGCCGACCATAGAAGGGGAAATTCTACCAGCGTCTTTGCTACCCATAATCCGGCGAGATACAACCAATACACATTACAGAAAAATCCGGCAATAGCCAGAACCAAAAAAGAAAGATTAAAAAGATATACCAGTAATAATAGCGGGAAAAATCTTTTATCCTCATATCGATTGGCTTTACTTGCCCATCGTATCCGCTGATTAAAAAACTCCTTCCATGTTCTTTGCGGCTCTGTAATTGCTATCGCTTCTTTCGATTTTAAATAAGATACATTGTCCGGGTATCGCTTCCATATCTTATGCATCAGCAGCATATCGTCACCGGAAGCAATATTGTCGATGCCGCTAAAACCACCCACTTCGTCAAATGCTTTTTTTGAATAAGCAATATTTGCCCCGTTGCACATGGATAATTTCTTTTTACTAACCGTTGCTCCTGTTATGGCCTGCAAAATCATAAAATCCATGGCCTGGAATGTTTGCAACAATGAAGAGTTACAATTAATACTTACCGGCGCCGCAACAAATACTGCATTTTTTTTCGAATAAAACCCCGCTATTGTTTGAAGCCATTCGGGAGAAAAACTACAATCGGCATCTGTTGCCACTATCAATTCTCCGGACGCGGCTGCAATACCCGTTTCAATTGCTTTCTTTTTATAAGAATTAATTCCTTCTTCTTTTAATTGAATTAATTTGATGTCCGGATACCGGCGAATAATATCGGCTGTTTGATCAGAGGAGTTATCATCAACAATGATCACTTCGGATAATTCTTTTGGATACGTTTGTTTTTGCAAAGCATTTATCAATGCGCCAATATTTTTTTCTTCATTCCTGGCGGGAATAATAACGCTGATCTTTATACCTGTTGTTGAAGAAGCGCTGTATTCAGGCACAGATATCCATGCCAGCCAATAATAGATCACCAGCAGGCTGTAGAGAATAAATAATACTATGACAATAATGAGGAGGATCATGCAATGAAGCAAAACTAATCATTGTTGTTTGACTAAGATATTTCAGACCAGGTGAAACTATTACTGGTTGAGGGTTTCAGGCCCTCTCCGTTAGGGAGAAGGGGAAGGTGAGGTCAGTGCAGCAAAGCCGGTAATATTTCAGCAATATGCTTTTCATGCAGTACCTGGTGGCCGGAATGAATGACGGTTAAACTGCATTGTTCTTCTATCCCTTTCCCGAACCTTTCACCAACCGATGAAAGAATGATGCGATCGTGCTGGCCATACACCAACCGGGTTTTTATATTATTTTTCTTCACTTTTGATTTGATCGTTGACAACCGGGGCTTTATTTTTCTCAAAGTTGTCCAGCGGGCATAGAGTAAAAGTCTTACTTCTTTATCGCCGATATAATAATTCACAAACTTGAAGATACTTGCATTTACCAGTTTTAGTTTATTCAACACTTTTAAAAAACCAAAGAACCAGCCCGGATGTTTCATTGTAAAAGAAAAGAATTTATTTCCCAACCAGGTTTGTGTCGAAAGCCAATACCAGAAATTTGTTTTCAATCCATCCGGCGCTAATAATACCATTCGTTCCACTTTTTCGGGAATGGCTTCACAAAGTGTTAATGCGATACGGCCACCAAGACTAAAGCCTATAAGAGTAAGTTTTTGGTTTCCGGTTCCTGGTTTCTTGTTCTTCAGATCCGGGAGTTCATCCATAATATTCAGAAGGTCTTGTGTGGTAAAGTTCAGCCCATCATTCCATTTTGTTTCGCCATGAAAGGGAAGGTCGATCGCATAAAAAGTGAATTGATCGCCGGCATATTTGGCTAAAAGATCGTAAGATGAAGCATCTTCTCCATATCCGTGGAAACACAATGCTGGCCTGGATCCTGAGCCAAAACAGCGATAGCTGATAACAGAATTTTTATATACAAGCCGGCCCGATGCCATATCCCGGAACAAATAAAATATTTATTGAAAAATTAAATTGGACATTTCAAATATAATATTAATTTTGATTAGTTGTATAAACAACTATATGCCAAACAACCAATTTAAAAAAGGCGAATTGTACAGCTTTATCACTGGTAAAGCGTCCACTGCCATTGCCCGCCGGCTTCAAAAAAAATTCAATACTTCCGGATTGAATTTAACCATTGAGCAATGGAGTATATTATATCATTTGTGGAAACAGGAAGGGATCAGCCAGCAGGAATTATGCAATGCTACTTTCAGGGATAAGCCAAGCATCACCCGGCTGATCGATAACCTGGAAAAATTAAATCTTGTAAAAAGAGTAGCGTCTGAAAGTGACAGGCGTATCAATTTGATCTATCTGACCAGGCAGGCGCAAAAACTACAGGAAGAATCAATGGCGCTGGCTGAACAAACATTGAATGAAGCATTGGAAACTGTGCCTATGGAAAAAATAGATGTATGTAAAGAAGTGTTGCAGGTGGTGTATGATAATCTCAAGTGAATAGTGAATGGTGAATGGTGAATAGTGAATAGTGAATAGTGAATGGTGAATCGTGAATGAAAGCCCCGAAGGGGCGAAATGTTGGTAGCCCCGGATGAAATCCGGGGAAACAAATAAACGAAATGGTGAAAGAACCCCGAAGGGGTTCAATATTGTTGAATAGCGATATGCAGTACAAGTGTGCGACGCAAGGGACGATGATCAGGGAACTGAAGTTGGGATCAAAAAAAAATAACCATCGGGCCGCTGTTAGCGTTCCGGCAGAATACAAAAGATCATCGGGGAGATTGCTTCGCCTCGCAAGAAATTTAAAATAAAAACTTTATGAGTACCGCAACAACTACAAAGACAGTTTTAAAAGGTGGCGAATGGCTGATAAAAGAATCTTCTCCGTTCGACACATTCATCGCAAATGATTTTAGTGAAGAACAACTGATGATCCGGGAAATGTGTAAACAGTTCCTTGCTTCGGAGATCTATCCTGCGCTCGACAGGATCGATAACCTTGAACCGGGTTTGATGAAATCATTGGTTGCAAAAGCCGGTGAGCAGGGATTGTTGTCGGTTTCTTTTCCTGAAGAATATGGCGGGCTCGGAAAAGATTTTGTGACCTCTACAATTGTCAATGAATTTCTCGGGGCCGGGCATTCTTTTTCTGTGGCTGTTGCGGCGCATACGGGTATCGGTACGTTACCGATCTTATATTTTGGCACACCGGAACAAAAACAAAAATATATCCCGAAGTTGATCAGTGGCGAATGGGCAGGCGCTTATGGATTAACAGAACCCAATAGCGGAAGTGATGCATTGGGCGCTAAAACAACAGCGAAACTCAGCGCTGACGGCAAACATTATTTATTGAACGGACAAAAATGCTGGATCACCAATGGCGGATTTGCACAAGTGTACACTGTGTTTGCAAAAGTGGATGGCGATAAATTCACCGGCTTTATCATAGAAAGAGGAACCGAAGGATTTACACAAGGCCCGGAAGAACATAAAATGGGGATCAAAGGATCTTCAACTGTTCAATTATATTTCCAGGATTGTAAAGTGCCGGTTGAAAATGTATTGGGAGAAATTGGAAAAGGACATAAGATCGCTTTTAATATTTTGAATATCGGCCGGTTGAAATTAGCGGCTGCCGCTCTCGGTGGTTCTAAAATGGCATTGACCGATACGGTTGAATATGCAAGAACAAGAGAACAGTTCAAACAACCGATATCGAATTTTGGAGCTATCAAACATAAACTGGCTGAAGCGGCGATCCGGATCTTCGTGGGAGAATCGGCTTTGTATCGTACTGCTAAATGGATCGATGATAAGGAACATGAATTACTTTCTTCCGGTAAACCGGAGAACGAGGCATTGCTCGGCGGCGCAGAAGAATATGCGATCGAATGTGCAATGCTGAAAGTGTATGGAAGCGAAGTACTGGATTTTGTAGTGGATGAAGGTGTGCAGGTGCATGGCGGTAATGGTTTCAGCGCCGAGTATAATATTTCAAGAGCGTATCGTGACAGCCGCATCAATCGTATCTACGAAGGAACGAATGAGATCAACAGGCTGCTTACTTTGGACATGACATTGAAAAGAGCAATGGGTGGCAGGCTTGACCTGATGGGCCCGGCAATGGCGGTTCAAAAAGAATTGATGAGTATCCCTGATTTTTCTGCAGAGGATGAAGCGCCATTTACCAAAGAAAAAAAACTGGTAGCCAATTTCAAAAAAGCCATATTAATGACTTCAGGTGCTGCTGTACAAAAACTAATGATGAAGATCGAGAACGAACAGGAAGTATTGATGAATATTGCAGATATGGCTATCGAAACCTATAATGCAGAAAGCGTTTTGTTGCGGGTAATGAAAATGGTCGACCAGCAGGGTGAAGCTGCCTGCAGCGATAATCTTGACATCATGCGAACTTATTTATACGATGCAGCCGATAGAATAAATAAATCAGGAAAAGATGCTGTCAATTCTTTTTCCGATGGCGACGAACAAAGAATGATACTGATGGGATTGAAAAGATTTACAAAAGCGGAACCCTTCAACAGCAAAGAAGCAAGAAGAAGAATTGCCGATAAAATGATCGCTGAAAGAAAGTATTGCTTTTAATTCTGCCAGGGATCTTTATCAAAGTCGAGCATCGGGCCATGACGGAATGTTGGAGTGCTGACCGTGTCTTTATAAATATCAGCCAGTTCCTTGCGTGCCGTTTTCACTTCATTCAGCTTAAGTATCCTTTTTCTTTCAATGATGATCCCGGTACTCAATAGTAAAGAAGAGAAAGTAGTTACCAGGAAATAGATCAGGAATGTATGTTCGACATACTGGCTTTTAAATACATAGTACATAATATATATGATCGCATAGCAGCCATACGCAAATACCAAAGAGGCGGCAATAATGGCTTTCCCCATTCCTTTACCATTCATGAGAGTGAATTTGGACTGTCGTACAAAAAAGTGAAGACAAAATCCTATTACCAATACAAGGCCGGGTCCCATGACGATGATAGTAGAATTTACATTCAGACCATTTAAAGCAATGACTACTGCTTCAAAAAGCAGGAAGGACCCGATAACGATCTTCATCCGTTTATTAAGAACAGCAGATGTACTGAAATAGGTAAGAAAACTAAGCATCAGTGGCGCATCCAGTAAATTGTTTGCAATGCCCCAATAATGGGTGATGTTGTCGCCCGGATCGATATACTTTAACTGCAAAATATTGTAGCTGCAGACGGTCATGTAATAGATCATCAATGCAGGAAAGGTTTTATATCCGCCGAGTTTAAAGACGAGGATAAAAAATACCGGAAGGAAGAGGGCTATTGATGAAATAAGCCCCAAAGTAGAACTCCAACTCATACTCTATGATTTTTTCTTAGGATAAGGTTCGGTTTAGATTTCCCTTACGGGAATTCACTTACAATATTAACGAGTGATGATCGTAGGTAGTGCTTGTTGGTAAAGGTTTATACTAAAATTCAGTAAAACCATGTGAGCTTTTCGTAATACTACGGAAATCGTGATGGGGATTTTTATGTTATCTTTCTGTGATGATACGATTATTGTTTTTGCTGATAATTTTTAATGGTTTCTCCTTAGCCGCTCAAACTGTAAATAATAATTTCCTGGTTGGTAAAACAACAGGAACTTTTCCTTTCCTCGAATACGGTCTCGGCGAAGACAGGCTTGGCGGCGCCAAGATGACCTACCTTGATACAAGTGTTATAATAAAAGTTGTTGATAGTACTATTGTCAACTATAAAGTACAGCTGTCAAAAAATCATTATGCGTACCTGGCAAAATCGAGTTTTGTAAAAGATAGTTCAATAAAAATTCAACCCTATTATCTCACGAGTAGCTGGCTGGTAAATGGTGATGATAAATACGATTATGTAGCTATTACGTTAGATGAACGGCTTCCTTACCGGCATATTCAACAGATCGATCCTTCGAGGATCGTTATCGATGTTTTTGGCGCTACCAGCAATACGAACTGGATCACCCAGCGATCAAGCGCTAAAGAAATTAAAAATGCTTATTACGAACAGGTAGAAGATGATGTGTATCGCATGATCATTGAATTAAAACATCCGCAGCATTGGGGTTACAGTATTTATTACCAGGGAAAAAAATTAGTGATAAAAGTAAAACGGCAACCTGCAGATCTTGATATTGAAAAAATGAAGATAGCTATCGACCCGGGTCACGGTGGAGATAATACCGGCGCCAGCGGCGTAACGAGTAAGATACAGGAGAAAAAATATACGCTGCTGATCGCACAACAATTACAAAAGGAATTATTGGATAAAGGAGCAACTGTATTTATGACAAGAGAAAACGATATTTCTTTAAGTATGGTTGAAAGAATTGAAATGCTGAAAAAAGAAGACCCCGATTTTTTGATCAGCATTCATCTTAATTCATCGGTAAGGGACAGTGTAAAAGGAGTAAGCACTTATTACCGGTATATTGGCTTCCGGCCTTTATCGCAATACATTTTGGAAAGTATGGTTGAATTAGGACTTTTTGAATTCGGAAATGTCGGCAATTTCAATTTTTCTTTGAATGGCCCGACTGATTATCCTAATTGCCTGGTAGAAGTTGCATTCTTAAGTAATAAAGAAGACGAGCAAAGAATACTCGATCCCGAATTTCATAAAGAAGTTGCGGATAAGATAACAGAAGGAATAAAAAAATGGCTGAGATCCTGTAAGGACTAATGAGATCCCGGCGGCATCACCTCTCCGCGATGGCACATAATACAATTCACCGTGGTCAGGTATTCGGGTTTTTGATCTTTGTTGAAATAAAACCATTTGGTATTCATCTCGATCACCATCCGCATCATATCCCTCGCATTTTCTTTCATCGGTTCTTTGTCTGAAGCAAAATCAAGAGCATTTGGATCGGTACCGAAAGCCGGTATCAATGGTTTTGCATGACAAAATTTACAATCAACTCCCAGCGCCTTATTATACGTATGCATAATGCTGTCAAGCTTCTGGTCGGAAATATCTTTCGGCAACACTTTCAGGTTCCTCGCTTGCTGTTTTGTATTATTTACCACGGTAATGCCCAGCATCATAAAGCTGATAATGCCTGAAAAGGCCAATAGTTTGTTTTTATACATCATAATAAATTCAAATACGGGAATATTGTTAAAATGGTTGCATGGCCGAATGGATCCATCGTTCAAAAAACTCATAGGTCCTCAGCATCTGGTCGATCCGCTGGCGATTATTACCGCTTCTCGTTAGTTCATGCGTACCGCCCGGGTGACGAACATACTCTACCGGTCTTCCCAATGCTTTTAAGCTATGGTAGAGCATTTCGCTTTGTACAAAACCGGTACGCCGGTCATTATCGCCATGAAAAATGATATAAGGCGTTGTAATATTCTGCACATAATTTATCGGGGATTCTCTTTCCAGCGTTGCTTTTGTAGCAGGTTCCCAGGGATAGCCGCCAAAATAATTCGGCACTAAGCGCCATGCATTTCCTTCACCGAAAAATGTGGCAAGATCATATACTCCACGCTGCGAACAAGCCGCTTTGAAACGATGATCGTGTGAAATGATCCATGCAACAAGATAACCGGCATAAGAGCCGCCGGTAACTACTAATTTAGAAGTATCCGCCCATCCTTCGGCAATTGTTTTATCCAAAGATGTCATTACATCACGGGTAGGGCCGGCGCCCCAATCATTGACGTTGCCACGCAAAAAATCATAACCATAACCACCGCTTCCTCTCGGGTTACAATACACTACGCCGTATCCTTTGCTGCAGAAATACTGGTATTCGTGCCACATGGAAGCTTCGCCGGGTCCCCACATTGCCGAAGGCCCGCCATGTATTTCCAATAATAAAGGGAATTTTTTACCGGCTTCATAATTCGTTGGCTTCATCACCCAATATTCGATCGTCATTCCTTTTTCATTGGTAAAAGAATGTTTTTCAGGGAAACTTAATTTTTTTGCAGCGATCCATTCTGTATTAAAACTGCTGAGCCTTATTGGATCTTTTGCCGAAGCATCGGCAGTATATAATTCAAAAGGATTGTTCACTTCTGTTCTTACATAAGCGAGTTTATTGCCGGAAAGATCAAAACCCAAAACACCATTGTTATGATCGGTAAGTTGTTCGGATTTTTTTGTAGCAATATCGATCCTGTAAAGCGGTTGCCCGCCATTGCTCTGCGCAGAAAAATAAATATATTTTTCATCATCACTCCAGGTAAGGGCCCCTTTACTTCTGTCAAATGGAATATTGATGATGTCTTTAGCCCCGCCATTCAACGGCATGATGGCAAGCATTGGAATAGATACGAATGATGTGCCGCTGTATTGAAATGCCAGCCATTTACCCGAAGGAGAAATGCGGGGAGAATTATAATTCTTTCCTTCTTCGCCCAATAATTTTCGCAGACCAGTTCCATCTTTATTTACCAAAAAAATACTTCCATTCAAAGAGCGATCGGGGTTTTGTAACGAATCAATATCGCCGGCTAAAACAATTTGATTTCCATCGGGAGTAAAATCCGCAAAATTGTAACGATAGAATCCTTTGGTGATAGCAGCAGGTTTTGCATCGGTCTTTACATCGGTAATAAAAAAATAATTGAAACTTATATCGGTGTTCACATCTGTTTCGTCGAGGAAATTCAGTTTGTAAGCCACTTTTGCTTTTTTGTCGGTGGCATTATTATCGAGATAAGCTCTTATCTCATCCATATTTCCATCGGGATTTGGCTTAGCTGCATTGGGTTTTAATTGTTCATTATTATTGAAGCCGGGTTTTTCTGCCGGCCAGTTGGGAATTTCTTTATTGGGATTGAGAATAGAATCTTTCAAAAGATCTTTTATTGGAATATTGGAAGAGAAAAGAATTTGTTTTCCATCGGGGCTCCATTTTGGTGTGAGAGCGCCGTATTTATATTTTGTAAGCTGAACAGCTTCGCCGCCATCAAAAGAAAGTAAAAATATCTGGGCCTTGCCATCAACATTGCGGACAAATGCGATCTGTTTTCCATCGGGACTAAATGCTGCCTGCGATGAACCGTCTTTGGCTGTTGTCATTTGCTTCGGAGCGGAAGAACCATCGGTATTCGCTATCCATATTTGGTTCGCATATTTATATTCCAGTTTACTGTCGCCATCGGGTTCAATAGAAATAACTGTAAAAACAGCCTTGCTTCCATCTTTGCTCAAGCTCATATTACTGATAGACCTGATCTTCAGCATATCGGTCACTTTTACCGGATCTTTTCCATTTTGACCGGCGGCAAATAAGGCGATATTGAAAAGAATAATAAGCGTGGTGATCTTTTTCATCCTGTAAAATTTGGATGCTGAATGTACGAATTCATGGCGGTTTTATTACGAGCAAGTGATGAAGGGTGAAGTTTAACCGCAAAGACGCATAAGTTTGGGTATCCCCTGCGCCTTTGCGGGTTACATATTTTAAACTATCTCACTCTCACAATTTGTCGCTACGTAAAGCATTGCCGATGTTTTCTACATTTGAGGACTTAAAACAAATACCATGAGTAATCTTGTAAAAGAATTCAACGATTATAGAACAAGAATGAATGAAGTGATCCTTTCCAAAGACAATCTTGTTATCAAACGTCTCTGGAACCTGGATACGAATACCTATGCAGAAGGTGCATTGGATGTAAAAACAAAAGAAATGCTGGGCCTTGTAGCCAGTATGGTGCTTCGTTGCGACGATTGCATCAAATACCATTTGGGTAAATCGCATGAGTTGGGGATCGATACCGAACAGGTGTACGAGGTTTTTGCCGTTGCTAATATTGTGGGTGGTACTATCGTTATACCACATACACGGCGGGCGGCGGAATATTGGGAAGAGCTAACGAAAGAAAATGCTCAATAAGCAATGTTCAATGCTCAATATTCAATTGGGAAAATCTCAAAATTTGATGTTTAATTCCCTTTGTTATATTAATCGAAGTAACCAATTTGAAGTAAGGACTCAATTATGGCTAAGGCAGAAAAAAAATATGACCTTGAAGACCGGCTGGTAGATTTTACGTGCAGAATGATCGATGTTGTAGAAGCGCTGCCTGGAACAAGAGCTGGGAAATATATCGCCGGACAACTTATTAAATCATGTCACTCCCCAACATTTAATTATGGTGAATTGCAGGGCGCCGAATCCCGTGATGACTTTATTCATAAACTTGGGGTGATACTAAAAGAGTTAAAAGAATGCAGAACGGCTCTTAAAGTCATAATAAAGAAAGAAATGATACGACCTGTTACAAAACTAAGGCCCATTTTTGCAGAAACAGAAGAGCTTATTGCTATCATAGCAAAAAGTATAACGACTGCAGAGCAAAATAGGAATAAATCGGGGGTGAAGGGAAAATGAATATTGAAAATTGAGCATTGCTTATTGAGCATTTTCTTACTTAAATTTGTAGGAATACCCAAATAGCATGAGTGAAACAACAACAACCGCCCCTGTTTTAACCGCCAAAGACTTTTCAACCGACCAGGAAGTTCGCTGGTGCCCCGGTTGCGGCGATTATTCCATATTGGCACAAGTACAAAAAGTAATGCCGACATTGGGAATTGCCCGTGAAAATATAGCCATCATATCAGGCATAGGATGCAGCAGCCGGTTCCCGTATTATATGAATACGTATGGTATGCATTCCATTCACGGAAGAGCAACAGCGGTGGCATCGGGATTAAAAGCATCCCGTCCCGAATTAAGTGTATGGATCGTTACCGGCGATGGCGACGGTTTGAGTATCGGCGGTAATCATACCATTCATTTACTGAGAAGAAATTTTGATGTCAACATACTTTTATTCAATAACCAGATCTATGGTTTGACGAAAGGACAATATTCTCCAACATCGGAAGTAGGCAAGGTTGCTAAATCAACCCCGATGGGAAGTATCGATCATCCTTTTAATCCATTAGCACTGGCATTGGGCGCCGATTCAACTTTTGTTGCAAGAACAATGGACAGGGACCCCAAACATTTACAGGCAATGCTGCTGAGAGCCAATGCTCATAAAGGCGCTTCTTTCCTCGAGATATACCAGAACTGTAACATCTTTAATGATGGCGCTTTTGAAATATTTACAGAGAAAGGATCTAAACCGCAGGAAACTTTATTCCTCGAACAAGGCAAGCCGCTGACTTTCGGTGCAGGTAATGATAAAGGAATAAAATTGGATGGCTTCACTCCTAAGATCGTCAACTTTAGCGATGGCGGCGTAAGCGCTGATGATTGCTGGATTCATGATGAGAACGATATTTACAAAGCACAGATACTCGTCCGCATATTTGATGACCCGAAGATCGAAGGACATTTGCCAAGACCTTTCGGTGTATTTTATAAAACTGACAGGCCTTGTTATGAAGATGTAATGGCAAAACAAATTGAAGATGCCAAAGCAAAAAAACCGGCCGATCTCGACAAGCTGTTAAGAGGAAATGAAGTGTGGACGATTAACTAATAACTAACAACTAAAAGTTGGGGTCGTTTTAGTTGGGGGTTTTCCAATGAGTTCTTCTTCTTTGATTTTGGTAAATAATGAGATTAAAAATTCACTCGAGCCTTAAAGAACTATTGGTTATTCACTTTTAGTTTTTATCTAAAGTTTTTGTTTTTAGTTAAACACCCGCCAATTCCCGGTTGGCATTCGCAAAAACCTTTTTATGTTTTCTATGATACCACCATTTCGGTGTGGTCTTTTTCATTACCGTATCGATGCTGCGCATACCGAAAAGATTCCACAGGCCTTTTATTTTACCGCTCAATGATGGCTGGAATGCCCGCAGGCTCATTGCAAACCCGCTTTCCAAATATTCCATATGATGCCAGTAACCCGCCGGCATAAATAATGTGTCGCCATGATCGAGAACGAAATCAAGACCGGTGGCCAGTTTCAATGCCGGGAATTTTTCATAATCGATCTTGCCATCAACATAATAGTTTGAAAAATCGGCAAGACTCAGCACTTCCCATGGTTTGCGGTAAAGTTTATGTTGTTCATTGTAAGGAAACATCAGCACCCGTTTCTTTCCTGCAAACTGTGTATGAAAAATATGAGGAAGGTCGATATCAAAATGCATATGCGTGATGCTGCCACCGCCACCGGTAAAAAGCATCGGGTACTTTTTTAAAAACCCTTTCATCAAATGTTCGGGCCATGTAAAATCATTGATGAGTTGCGGGGCATGATCAAAAATATTGAAAAGGAATATCCGCCAGGCAGCGGGTCCTTTGCTGATCATATCGATGTATTCGCCAAAGGTCTTGTAATCATCTGCCTTGTTGATAGGAGTATAAGCGTCGCTTTTTTCATTGTGATAAAGCGGGACTTTTTTATCACCAACCAATTGTTTGAAATAATTCCAGTTCCACTTATTATAAGCGGGCCATTCTTTCGACAGGTTTTTTATAACCAGTGGAAGGCCGGGTTCATAAAATTCTTTTTTGAACACCTCCGGCTCGATAGTGTCGACAACGGTGACCGGTTTTAGCTGCATATAATGCTTTTTGTAAAGATATATGGTAGGGTGAAAATACGAATTGCCCGGTAAATCAAAGTTAACGGGTACATAATAAAAAAGCACCGTTTTAAAAGGTGCTTCTCATTCATCACTGGTTCTATTTATGGTGATTTGCGGAATTATATCAGTCTGCGGCGATTATTATGCTTGAAACGAAAAGCGTCGCGGCGGGTTTCTGTTCTTGCCCTTTGGATCCTTCTGTTTTCCATTGGAGTAACGATACCATCTTTTTTTGATCTGCGCTGAAGTGCCCTGTATCGAACCACATCCTGCCGGAGTTCGGTTCTTTCTCCCACGCTGACCTGGTTACGGGTACAATTTCTTGCACGATGTTTCCGGAGATTGCCCTGTGCCGAAGCGGCAACCGATAACATGATAAAAACCAGGCTTAATCCAATTATCTTTTTCATATATGGCTTGTTTTATTGTAAAAATTATTGGTGATAAGACATTTCCGGGCGAAGCAGGTTTAATCAGCGGCCGGGAATTTAACAGGGTCACACAGAGAAAATATTCTGACTAATTTCTTTGAGCCCCGTGTCCTCTTGTGATCTTTCTCTAAACCGGAAGCTTTCAGAACAACTGGCTTTGCAAGGTGCAGGGTGAAAAACTCCGGCGATGATGTACGGTGATCCCATGTTTTTCTATGGCCGAGCGGTGTTCTTCTGTGCCATAACCTTTATTTGTTTTCCAGGAATAATAAGGAAACTCATCATGTAATTTTTGCATGTATTCATCCCGCCAGGTCTTGGCCAGGATACTGGCAGCAGCGATAGAATTATATAAACCATCGCCACCGATGATGCAACGATGCGGTATTTTTTTATATTTTATAAAACGATTGCCATCGATCAGCAGGAAACGGGGTTTCTTTTTTAATTGATCCAATGCAAGGTGCATGGCTTTAAAAGATGCTTTCAGGATATTTATTTTGTCGATCTCATCACTTTCAACGCGGGCTACTGCAAAACAAACGGCGGATGTTTCAATGAGTGGCCTTAATTCATTCCGGTCTTTTTCTGTCACCTGTTTGGAATCATTCAGCAAGGGATGATAGAAATCGGGCGGCAAAATAACTGCCGCAGCGAAGACAGGTCCTGCCAGGCAACCTCTCCCGGCTTCATCGCAACCGGCTTCTGTATATTTTGTTTGATAAAATGGATTTAGCATAGGCTGCAATTTCAGGAATAATGATAAAAAAAAGCCGGAAAGCATTTCTCAATTTCAGGATGTGAAGAAGTTTTTATTAGCCCGGCTTTGGTACTACTATGATCGTCCTTTGCGTCGCACTCTTGTACGTCCTGTTCGCTATTCAGCTTTTTATTTCCCGCAACGACCGCAGAGTTGCAGCGACGCAGCGTTCGTTTTCCGTTGCGGACGTTGCAGGAAAACAAAAATCCGCATAATCACCTGTACCTTTGCGCCGCAATGATTAATCCCCGAATAGAAAGATCATCAAAACCTGTTGCTATCTGGCTATTGATCGGAGTAGGAATGCTGATGATACAGGTTTTACTGGGAGGGATCACAAGATTGACCGGCTCCGGGCTTTCCATCACCGAATGGAAACCAATAATGGGAACCCTGCCGCCGATGAATGAACAGGACTGGAACACAGCTTTTGAAAAATACAAACAGATAGCGCAATACAAATTCATCAATTCTCATTTTACGCTGGCCGATTTCAAATCCATTTTTTTCTGGGAATGGTTTCACCGGCTTTGGGCAAGATTGATCGCCGTTGCTTTTGCGATCCCTTTCATTATTTTTTTAATTCAGAAAAGATTTAAAAAAGAAATGATAAGGCCGATGATCATACTTTTCCTGCTCGGGGCTTTACAGGGATTGGTCGGGTGGATCATGGTGCAAAGCGGGCTCGAAGATTCCGAACTCTTATATGTAAGTCATTATAAACTGGCGATCCATTTTATTTTAGCATTGGGTCTTATATGTTATACGTTATGGTTCGCATTGGAATTACTGGTAAAAAAAGAACAGCTCGTTGCCAATAAACCATTGAGAAGATTTATTATTTGGCTGACGGTATTATTATCCCTCCAGCTTGTCTACGGAGCTTTTATGGCGGGATTGAAAGCGGCACCTGCTGCGCCAACCTGGCCTTCGATCAATGGAGAATTTTTACCGTCGGCTATTCATTCATTCGGCAGCCGGACATTTAACGGGCTTTCCTATTTAACCGACAACCCGCTGATCGTTCATTTTATTCATCGTGGCCTGGCCTATATTATTTCTGTATTGCTATTTATTTACTGGTGGCGTGCCAATAAGATATTGGGAACAAAATTGTTTCAAAGAATAAAAGCAATTCCATTGCTGTTGGTCCTGCTGCAGTTATTACTTGGTGTACTTACAGTGTTAAATGCTACCGCAAAAAGATCATTTACCTGGCTGGCAGAAGCGCATCAATTGGTCGCCATGTTACTCTTGCTTTCCCTGGTCTGGCTGATCTATATTGTAAGAAGTAAAGCATCCCGGGTGAGTGTTTAATAAGATCTTTCAGTTAATACAAACCAGCCTCATTTGACCGGACAGTCAATTATCGCTATTTTTAATAGCACCCATTTTATTTTTAATGAAAGCATGGTTGAAAGGTTTTTGGTTTTCATTCCCCATACAACTGGTTTTCCTGCATCTCCGGAAATACCAGGTACTGTTACTATTCTGGATCATACTGTTCAGCACGGTGAATGGTTCTTTCATGAAAACCTTTGGTGCCGATTCATTATTCCTGGCGCCGGAATATTTGGGCGACGTTAATTCATTAAGCACGGCGATCGTTGGTGCCGCTATCGCCATGTTCATCATGAGCTGGAATATATCATCGTTCATCCTGTTCAGCCGGCATTTTCGTTTTCTTGCAGCAACTACCAATCCTTTTTTAAAATATTGTATCAATAATTCAGTGATACCCGGTGTATTCCTTTTATTTTATTTTTATAAAGCCTACGGGTTTGCTCATTACAGGGAACTGATACCAACAACAGAGATCATTTTTCTTTTCGGTGGATTTTTATGCGGACTCTTTTTTATACTGGCTGCATCTTTTATTTATTTTTTCCGGGCCGACCGCTTCATCATGAGAAGAATGATGCCGGTGATCAAGGATCCCGGTTCTTATATCACTCACCTGGGACAGGTAAAAGAAGTTTCGCATGATGTGAAGCTGATCAAAGTGCGGTCCTATTTTGAAACACCTTTCAAATTGCGGCCGGTAAGAGATGTATCTCATTATACCAGCGAGTTTGTTGCTTCTATTTTTAAACGGCATCATTTTGCAGCCATTCTTTCTGTATTCGCAGCTTTTCTTTTTTTGTTACTGATCGGTTTTCTCCTCGACAATCCATTTTTCCAATTACCGGCCGGCGCCAGCATCACTATTTTCTTTTCAATACTGATAGGAGTGGCCGGCGCTATCACTTATTTCCTGCAAAGCTGGAGCATTCCCTATCTTATTGCAGTGGTATTGCTGTTGAATTTTTTTTATAAACAGGATTGGATCGATCCACGTAATAAAGCATACGGGTTGAATTACTGGAATAAAACGGAAAGGCCTCCTTATTCGAGAGAGGGTTTGCTGGCGCTTTGTAATAAAAAAGATGTAGAGGCTGATAAACAAAATATGATCAGCATCCTCGATGCATGGAAGAAAAGACAGGCCGATGAAAGACCTTTGCTTGTATTTCTCAATACCAGCGGGGGAGGACATCGCAGCGCCACTTTTACTTTTAGTGTGCTGCAACAACTCGATAGCATGACGAAAGGAGCTATCATGCAAAAAACTTTTTTGATCAATGGTGCATCCGGAGGAATGATAGGCGCCACTTATTTCAGGGAATTATATTTACAAAGGGAAAAAGGAAAAAAGATCAACCTGCAGGATCAGCAATATGTGAATGATATCGCCGGGGATCTTTTGAACCCTATATTCACTTCTTTTTTTGCCCGTGACCTTATTGCCCCGGCGCAAAAATTTCATGTGGGACCATATACCTATGTAAAAGACAGGGGCTATGCATTTGAACAAAAATTGAATTCAAATACAAGAGGATTTTTGAATAAACAACTCAAGGATTATATAGCCGATGAAAAAGCCGCCAATATTCCTTTGATGTTTTTTAATTCGGTGGTAACAAGAGACAGCCGTAAAATGATCATCAGCACACAGCCCGTACGATTTATGATGCAGGCGCCGGCCGATACTGCTAATATTCCAATGGTGGACCCCGATGCAATAGATTTCGTTTCCTTTTTTGCAAAACAAGATCCTTATAGTATAAAAATATTGACAGCGCTGCGGATGAATGCTACTTTCCCTATTGTGTTGCCGAATGTGTGGCTGCCATCCGATCCCGTTATCGATGTAATGGATGCGGGGTTGAGAGATAATTTCGGGCAGGAAACAACATTGCGGTTCTTAGCATGCTTCGAAGACTGGATCAAAGCAAATACCAGCGGTGTATTGATCTTGCAAATAAGGGACAGGCAAACAGGTGGATGGGAATTGCCGTATTTATCAGATGATATAACCGATCATGCTACCAAACCTTTTTTATTGCTGCAGCATAATTGGTTCAAAATGATGGAATTTTTTCAGAACGATATGCTGAGTTATTATACAACACATACCGGTGTTCCGTTATATAAAATATCCATTAATTATTCTGCCGATAAAGAACAGATCAAAGCGGCACTTAATTTTCACCTGACAAGAAGAGAAGAGAGAGATATTGTGCGATCGATCAATTCATCGCAAAACGAAAAAAGTTTTCAGAAGATCCTCGATCTTTTTGCGAAGAAACCCACCCTGCAAATCAATACGTTGCGGCCATCCTGGTGGTAGGGTGCCGGAAAATACCGCTGGCTTACGGGGAAGGGCCGGGCGGCTTCTGTTATTCGTGTAAATTATTTTTATGTAAATAAAAATAATTTACACGAAAATAATTTACACCGGTTGGATAAGCCGGAAGCATTTTTTCTTTATTTCGATTTTAAATGCGGCACTGGTTTCCGCCGGGTCGCCATCGATATGTAATGGCGCTAAAGAAGGATTGGAAATAACCAGCTTTTCCGTTTGAAAATAGATCACACCTTTATTGCCTTTTACCAATGAATGGGCTTGTCCGAAGGACTCCTTCCGGAGTAATTTATTCCAGCCGGCTAATTGACGAAGCGTCTTCAAAATAAAACTCAATTTATTTTTTCCGGTTACGATCACAATATCAAGCAAGCCATCGGAAAGACTTGCTTTTGGAGCTATCGTAAAATTATTTCCAAACTGGTTGCTGTTGGCAATGCTGATGAACCATGCATCGGTTTCAATATTTGTATGTTGTAACCGGAGTTGAAAAGGATAAGGCTTCATCGAAATAAAATTCCTGAAAGCCATTTTTGCATAAGTAGCCAGGCCTCTCTTTGACTGGTTGGCAAAGTCATGCGCCACTTTTGCATCATAACCCAACCCGCAAAGCATACAGGCAAAACGATCGTTGATATAAAATCCATCAACAGGAATTGGCTTACCGGTAAAAACAACATTCAATGCTTTGGCCGGTTGTTTGGGAATTTTTGCAGAGTTGGCCAAACCATTACCGGAACCACAAGGGATGATCCCAAAGTTCACATCGCAATCCATTAGTCCTGCGACAGCCTGGTTGATGGTTCCATCACCGCCTGCAATTACGATATCCGTTATCTTTTGTTCTTTGATGATGGGATGAAGAAAAGAATAATCGCCGCTGGCAACAGAAGGAAAAACCTGGAAAGAAAACCCTTTTGCTTTTGTTTGTTCTTCAATGAAAGACCGAAGATCCTTTTTGGTTCTTGTTCCTGAAATGGGATTGATGATATAGATGATGCGCCGGGACATTAGTTCCAAAGGTAATTGGGTATTGGGAATTGCGTCCCCGAATGTAAAAGGTATTGCGGGACGTAATATGCGTGTTTGTAAAGAATTAAAGCGAGATCGTACAGATATGAACTTTTCTTACTCTTACCAGCATCGCTTTTTGAGGATCGGAAGGGATCGATGTATAAAAGAACTGTATCTTTTTGTGTTTTGATAAGTATCCTTTCAACATTTTTCCGCTTACGGTAAAACTTGCTTCTGTTTTTCCTTTTTTTATGGCGGGAGGATCGATAGTAATGCCGGCGCCGCTGCTATCATCGATCATCAGTGTTCTTACCCAATCTTTTTCATTGGCCGGCATTATATAAGAAATGATAAAATTGTTTTTCGAAGAAAGCTGGCTTGCTTTGATCTTCACAACATTCTTGCTTGCATCTTCACCAGCAGTTTGTAAAATGATCTTATTGCCCAGCTTAGCCTTCCAGGGTAATTGCGCCTGTGAGAATGTTGCAATCGTAATCAATAGACAAAAGAGTAAAAATTTTTTCATACTAATAAGATGCAAGAATGAGGCTGAATGTACATTTCATAAAAATATTTAACGTTTCAGGAACCGAAATTGATTTGTGAAAATCTGCTTTATCACGAAACTTTAAACCAGAAACCTGAAACGAGAAACCTGAAACGAGAAACATATTCTACCATCTTAACAAAGCGCTGGCCCATGTAAATCCACTACCGAATGCAGCCAGGCAAACAAGATCCTCTTCTTTTAGTTTTCCCTGCTCCCATGCTTCGCATAAAGCAATAGGAACGGAAGCGGCAGTTGTATTCCCGTATTTCTGAATATTATTATAGACCTGGTCGTCATTCAATCCTAATTTTTTTTGTACGAATTGTGCGATACGAAGATTGGCCTGGTGCGGAATAAGAAGTCTTAGATCTGAGGTCTGAAGATTATTTGCTTCCAGTGATTCTTTTATTACTGCCGGAAATTTTTCTACTGCAATCTTAAAAACGGTCGGGCCATCCATGTTTGGAAAATTTTGCGCCTTATCGATCATTTGATGGCTCATGAACATTTCCCCGATCTCGGCATCGTCAAAATCTGCAAGCTTTTGCTCTTTTACCCAATGATTGGCATGTGTACCGGGATTGAACATCGCCAGTATTTCCGCATTCGCCCCATCGCTGTGCAAATGCGTACTTAATATGCCGCGGTTAGGATCATCGGTTGGTTGTAACACTACAGCGCCGGCGCCATCACCAAATATCACCGATACATTTCTTCCTCTCGTACTGAAATCAAGTCCGAATGAATGTTTCTCTGCACCGACCACCAAAATATTTTTATACATGCCGCTTTTGATGAATTGATCGGCCACACTCAATGCATACACAAAACCGCTGCATTGATTTCTTACATCCAATGCGCCTACATCTTTCATCTGCATGGCTCTTTGTAATAACACACCGCAGCCGGGAAAATAATAATCGGGAGAAAGTGTTGCGAAAACAATGAAATCAATATCCTGTGCAGTGATGCCGGCTCTTTCAATAGCGATCTTCGAAGCCTCCACTCCCATTGTAGTAGTGGTTTCTTCTGTTCGGTCGGCATATCTTCTTTCTTTGATGCCGGTACGTTCCTGTATCCAATCATCGCTGGTTTCCATGTATTTCTTCAGGTCATCATTGGTAACTACATTTTTCGGAACATACATACCGATACCGGCAATCTTTGATCGTGTCATAGCAAGCAATTGAGAAAGAAAGGTAATGAAATAGTTAATTGGTTAATTGGGGATTGGTTAATTAGGCTCTATAACCGAAACTCTTTACAGTCTTTGGGGAACTTTGTTCTGAAAACTCTAATTAACCAGTTAACCAATCAACTGGTGAACTAAAGCTTTTGTTCTTTTAAATGTAATATTTCAACGGCAAATTTTTCACATTCGCCCTGCACCGTTTGTACATCTTTTGATTTGATATGAGAACCGATCACATGATCGCCGGCATTGGGAACGGCCAGCTGTCGTTTCATATTTTCCGGTGTGCCGAGTTGCATGAACATTCTTTTCATCGCAGAAACTTTTACCACAGCATCCTGGTGCTTTTTATCTTTATAATAATATAAAAGAAGGCTTGGCTGTTTTACTTTTCTGAAAGTAGATTCTTTCATCGTCGTTTCTATCAATTCTTCTAATTGTACCAATGACTTTGTTGCATACCGGTTATTCCAGTATTGAGCATAGATAGCCGTTGTATCTTTTACCTTTCTTTGTTTGCCTTCTATCAATTCTGCGATCTGCCTGCCCCAATGATTGTTCAGCATCCATGCATTGCCATCATTGATCGCAATATTGGGAGACAACATGATGTTGGCAGCGATCCCGGGATATTCCGCACAAAGTTTCAATGCTAATGTTCCGCCGGTAGAGGTTGATAGTAGAATAACTTTCTTTCCCAATTGTTTACCGATAGCATAAGCTTCTTTTGCAGAGTTCCATAATCTTTCGGCAGAAACGTTCGATAATGCTTCCGTTGTATCAACACCATGATCTTCTAATCTTGATAAATATAAATTGCAACCAAACTTTTTAGCGAATTCATAATGCACGGGATCGCCTTCTTTTTGCGAAGCGCTGAAACCATGCAGGTACACCACCGCATATTCCGTTTTTTCTTTTAACGAATCATTCAGCCAGATCACCCTTGCTTCATTATTTGGCTTCAGTTTATGCTGAGCCTCATGATCTTTGATATATTTTTCTAATGCGACAGCTTCAGAAGGAACAGCCGGCAGGTCCAAATTCAGTTTGGCCGGAGATGGTTGCGGCCCAAGGAAATAGACTACGATCAACAAAAAAAGAAAGATTCCAAAGCCTTTGAGGAATTTCATCGCAGGTATTTACCTAAAACTACATTAAATCTTCGTTTTAAACAGCTTTAGCCCTGTATTTACTGACCCTTACGCTTGCTTCCCCCGCTTAATTAGCGTACCTTCGCCGCTCGTTTGAAAATAGTGTTATGGATATAAGAAACATCGCGATAATAGCCCACGTTGACCATGGTAAGACTACCCTTGTTGACAAAATACTGCATACTACCAAGGTTTTCAGGGATAACCAGGAAACCGGTGACCTGATCATGGACAGTAATGACCTTGAAAGAGAAAGAGGTATCACTATTTTTAGTAAGAACGCTGCCGTTGTTTACAAGGATATTAAGATCAACGTAATTGATACTCCGGGTCACGCCGATTTTGGCGGAGAAGTGGAAAGGGTATTGAAAATGGCCGATGGCGTGCTTTTGCTCGTGGATGCTTTTGAAGGCCCGATGCCGCAAACGAGATTCGTTTTGCAAAAAGCATTGCACCTGAATTTAAAACCGATCGTCGTTATCAATAAGGTTGATAAACCCAATTGCCGCCCCGATGAAGTGCATGATGCGGTATTTGAATTGTTCTTTAACCTTGATGCATCGGAAGAGCAATTGGATTTCCCGACCTTTTATGGTTCCGGTAAAAATGGCTGGTTCAATGATTCATTGGAACAGATCGATAATATCAACCCGCTGCTCGACGGTATTGTAAAATATGTACCGCCGCCAAAAATAAATGAAGGACCTGTGCAAATGCAGATCACTTCACTGGACTATTCATCTTTCCTCGGAAGGATCGCAATAGGTAAAGTAAGCCGCGGTGTGCTCAAAGAAAGTCAGCAGGTTGTTTTGATGCAGGCCGATGGCACTATCAGGAAAACAAAAGTGAAAGAGCTGTATGTGTTTGAAGGAATGGGAAAGAAAAAAGTAACGGAAGTTGTAGCCGGAGATCTTTGTGCTGTAGTAGGTATCGAAGATTTTAATATCGGTGATACTCTTGCAGATGCAGAGAATCCCGAAGCATTGCCGATCATCAGCGTGGATGAGCCAACGATGAGCATGTTGTTCAGCATTAACAATTCTCCTTTCTTTGGTAAAGATGGAAAATTTGTTACATCAAGACATCTTCGTGACAGGCTGATGAAAGAAACGGAAAAGAACCTGGCCTTGAAAGTAGAAGATACCGATAGCGGCGATAGTTTTAATGTATATGGCCGTGGTATCCTTCATTTGGGAATATTGGTCGAGACCATGCGTCGTGAAGGATATGAATTGACAGTAGGTCAGCCGCAGGTATTGGTAAAAACGATCAATGGAACTAAATGCGAGCCTTTTGAAAATCTTGTGGTGGATGTTCCGCAGGAATATGCAAGCAAAGTTATCGACCTTGTAACAAGAAGAAAAGGTGAAATGCATATCATGGAAACAAAAGGTGAAATGCAACACCTCGAATTCGAGATACCATCAAGAGGGTTGATCGGTCTTCGTTCACAAATGCTGACCAATACAGCCGGTGAGGCAGTAATGGCCCATCGTTTCATCGAATACAAGCCATGGAAAGGAAATATACCCGGAAGAAATAACGGCGTATTGCTTTCAAAACTCCAGGATAAGACAACAGGTTATTCAATAGATAAACTACAGGATAGAGGAACATTCTTTGTTGATCCGGGAGAAGAGGTGTATGCCGGGCAGATCATTGCAGAAAACATCAAACCGGGCGACCTGGTGGTAAATGCAACAGAAGGAAAAAAATTAACCAACCACCGTGCCAGCGGAAGTGATGATGCAACTAAGATCGCTCCCAAAACGTTGATGACACTGGAAGAATGCATGGAATATATCCAGCAGGATGAGTGTATTGAAGTAACGCCGAATTTCATTCGTATGCGCAAAGTGATATTGAATGAAGACGATAGAAAGAAAGTGCAGAAGAAGATGGAAGCGCAAGCGGTGTAAATAGTCCGAAAGATAAAAGACCGGAAGTCCGGAAGACATGAACAATAATTGTTCGTCTTCCGGACTTTCTGACTTCCGGACTTGCCGTCTTTCGGACTTCCCGTCTTACATTTGTTACAATGCCTGATCTCAAAGAATTCAATGAAATTATAAAACAGCATTTCGACAAAGTGCTGGTACTTACCGTTCCCCGTTTTAAAGAGCGTCAGGAAAAAGTAAAGCAACGCCTCAGCGGCATTTCATTTGAATTTTTTTATGGGGTTGATAAGAATGATCTTACGGAAGGATCTGTCAGTAATAATTATCATTACGATAAAAAAAACTCATTGGCCGTCCGTCAATATTACCCGCCATTGAATACCGGCGAGATCGCCTGTGCCTTATCTCACCGGAATATTTACCAGGCCATGATCGATAATAACTGGCAGCATGTTTTGATTTTTGAAGACGATGTGGTGCCGGATGAGAAAAATATTTCATTGTTGCCGGAAACATTGAAGGAATTGCCGGCCGGTTGGGAATTGTTTTATCTCGGCTATTTAAAAAATGAAAAAAGCAGTTTCGGTAAAAAATTGCAAAACACATGGTATAAAATAATGGCTTTGTTTGGCGCAAGTAATATGTCCATGCGAATGCTGAATAACAGGTTGCCAAAAGATCATAGTGCACATTTGTTCAAAGCAGGGTTTCATGATTGTACGCATGCTTATGCAATAAGTTTAAGCGCAGCAAAAAAATTGGTGAAAGAACAAACACCGGTGATACAAAGAGCGGATAATCTTTTATCGGCATTGGTATTGAAAGAAGAATTGAATGCATTTGCAAGCAGATCATTTTTGTTTAACCAGGAAGTGTTTACTAATATCAGCGAACGATCCCATATCAGGGAAAAATGGGGGAAAGTATGATCCCGAATATTTTACATTTTGTTTTTGGTATGGCCCCGGACTTCGGTGGCAAACCGTTCTCATTATGCCATTATCTCTCCGTAAGATCAGCTGTTGAATTGAATAAACCGGGAAAAGCTTTATTCCATTATCAATATGAGCCGGAAGGAGAATGGTGGCAGAAAGCAAAACCATTTCTTACAATGAATAAAGTTGTAGCGCCGGGGTCTTTTATGGGCCGGTCATTGCATCATGTCGCACATAAAGCCGATGTGATACGACTGCAGGCATTAAAAGAAACCGGCGGCATCTATCTTGATCTTGATACGATCAGCGTAAAACCATTAACCGGTTTGTTGGATCATTCTTTTGTTATCGGCCAGGAATTAAAACCAAAATATGTTCCGAAGAATTGGCGGCAACGGCTTAAACATAAATTGGGATTGATAAAAGAAGGTTCAAAAAATGCTACCGGTTTATGTAATGCAGTATTATTATCCGAAAGGAATAGCGAATTCATCAATTTGTGGTTGAGTGAATACAAAACATTCCGTTCGACAGGAAGAGATAAGTATTGGAATGAACATTCGGTGCTTGTTCCTGAAAGATTAGCAGCGGATCACCCGGAAAAGATCACCCAAATTAGTCCTTATGCTTTTCATTATCCTTTATATGATAAAGCAGGATTGAGTTCAATGTTTGAAAAAGCAACTGATTTTCCTGAAGCGTATCTTCATCATTTATGGGAGTCTTTTTCATGGGGTCAGTATCTTTCAAAACTAAGCCCGGAAAAAATAAGGACCGAGAACACAACGTATAACCTTATCGCCAGAAAATTTTTATAAATGAAGATCGGATTTGCATCAAGACTGGACCCGCTCAATAAACGTTCATGGTCAGGCACCACGTATTATACATACCAGCAGATCAAAAAAAATTATGAAGTAGAGACTTATAATTATAAATGGCCATGGGCAGTAAGAGAATGGCTGACGATGCAAAAAAGCCTGAACAGGAAATTATTTAAAAAAAGAACGGCTGTTGAATTCCTCAGAAGTTATTCAAAGTATTTCAGCAAGCAATTGGAAAAAGACCTGAAGAAAAGACCGGTGGACCTGTTATTTGTTCCGGCTTCATCGCAATTGATCGCTTATGCAAAAACGAATATCCCGATCATTTATATGACGGATGCCACCTTTCAGCAAATACTGGGTTATTATTCTTATTTCAGCAATCTTGCCGGGTATAACGTTCGGCAGGGGATCAGGCTGGATAAAAAAGCATTTGAGAAAACGGCACATTGTATGCTGGCATCGGAATGGAATAAAGATTCTGCCGTGAATGATTATGGCATTGATGCAAATAAAATATCTGTTATTCCATGCGGTGCAAATCTCGATACGATCCCGTCGATAGCAGATCTGAATTTGAATGCATCCGGTCAATGCCGGCTTTTATTTTTGGGAGTAGAGTGGGACAGGAAAGGCGGGGATATTGCAGTAGAAACATTTCGGTTGTTAAAACAAAGAGGCATCGATCCTCATTTGCATATCATTGGTTGCGTACCGCCTCACGATCTTTCTGCAGAAAAAAAAATAACGATCATTCCTTTTTTGGATAAGAATGATCCCGTACAATTTCAACAACTCGAACAGATCTTTTTTCAAACAGATCTTTTATTATTACCTACCCGTGCTGAATGTGCCGGTATTGTTTTTTGCGAATCCTCGGCTTATGGTATTCCTTCCATCACAACAAATACCGGTGGCGTATCTACATATGTAAAAGATGGGATCAATGGATATGCGTTTCCTCCCGATGCACCGGCTGAGTTGTATGCAAAAAAAATTGAACAACTTGTTTCCGATCCGCAAGCTATGCAGGATATGAAGCGATCCAGCCGAAAATATTATGAAGAAATACTCAATTGGGATACCTGGGGTCAGCGATTCAAAGAAATTGCAGAGCAATTGGTCAGGCGTTAAGCGTTATCTTTGCAAAAATTTTCCGGGGTATGAAAAAGTGGGCGCTGATCATATTATTTACTATTCAATATTCACTATTCTCCATTGATGCTCCGGCTCAATGTTCTATTTGTACCAAGACAACGCAACAATTGGGTGAAAAACCCGCCAAAGGAATGAACTCCGGCATACTTTATCTCGCCTTTGCTCCTTTTGTAATAGTGGGTTACATTGCTTATCGCTGGTGGAAAAACCAGAAAGCAGCGGATAACTGATAGATGATAATTAGCATCCAGCTATTAACTGTCATCTATCAATTGTCATCTTACAACAATCCTTTCTTCGCCATCTTCCGCGCATGTTTAAAATGCGAAAAAAACACAAAAGGTTTTTTCTTGTAGTGAAAGATCAGTTTCCTGTTCTTCATCACATAATTGAACATCGGCCGCGAAAATTTTTTTCCATCCATTGTTTTCAGCAATGAAGCATACTGAAGCAATGATCGTTTTTCTTTTTCTTTGGCAACAGGCCGGGCAAAGAATGTTTCCAAAAAATGAACAGACTGTTTCCGCAATTGCTCTTCTCTTTCTTCTTTGTCTTTGATCGAAGTAAGATCACGGGAAAAATTTTTGTCATGTACCCTGTGCCAGGTCAATGTTTGCGGTATGCAACCAATGATACCTGTGCTGGCCGCATGCATGCTGATCCACCAGTCATAAAAAATATCGGTTGGAAAAGGAGTACAGCTATTCAGCAATTCTTTTTTGAACATACAGGCATGGCCATGCACGGGACTATTGAAAACAAGTTTATGTGTATCGTTGATATTACTGTAATGAACTTTTGGCGCCGGTCTTCGGGAGCTCAGGTCATCGCCCCAAAAATCGCCTGACAAAGAATAAATAAATGATGAACCGGCCGGCCATTGCTTCATCATTTTTTCGATCTTACCGGTTTCCCAGATATCGTCCTGGTCGGAAGGCGCTATATATTCGCCCTGTGCCAGGCTAAATGCTTTTTCAAAATTTTTATTATACCCTGCATTCTTTTCATTGACAAAATATCTTATCCGCCTGTCTTTCTTTATATAGGAATCGATTATAGCAACAGTATGATCGGTTGAAGCATCGTCAACGATCAGCAGTTCGATATGGTGATAAGTTTGAGAAAGAATAGAATCTATTTGTTGCCATAAATATTTTTCACCATTGTAGGTACACATCACCACCGAAACAAGCGGCCGGTCGTTTGTAATATTTTGTTGATGGCTAATTGACATCAGCGGAAAAGATTCTTGATACCAAAATACATTTTATCCAGCAAATTGTTACCGGGTCTCAAATGAAGCAGCTGCGGGTATTCCACCATGATCTTTCTCAGGTAAACAGGATAGTAATAGGGAGAAACGAATTTGTAATGAACACCCGGCCTTTTAAAAATATCTTTTCCCTGTTCCATCGCTTCAAGGATATTTTTATCATCGAGGAATTCATCTTTATTGAATTCGGTATGCGCAAATGAACGGATCTTTTGTTTTATTTTTTCCAATCCGCCTAAATAAGAAAAATGCCAGCCGGCTTTTTTTATCACGGGAAGATCATTGCGTTTATCTCTCAATTCCTGTGGAGTAGTTGCTTTGAATTGTTTTCCCGTTGAAGCGATCGTTCCATTCCACCATCTTTCATTTCCCGTATTCTGGCAATTCAAAAAATAATAATGGAATAACATAGATAATGCAAGAGGACTGTTACCCGGTTTTATTTTTTTAAGTATGACCGGATCCGGTATCTCGTCAAGATCGCTTACTAAAACAAGATCATCATCATCAATAACGGATGAAGCGCCGGCGAGTGCATTTCGCTGGCCATTCTCTAATTTCCAGGCGGAGCTTTGAGGATTATAAGAATTTTCGGTGCTAAATACCAACCCTTCGGCGCTTTGATTTACCCGCAGGTAAATGATCTTATGCATCCAGCGATCGAACCGTGCTTTATTCTCTTCAAAATAAAAAGGTTTTGACTGACCGGAATGTGTGATATTGGATTCTGCCAATACAAAATGATCCACATGACCGTCCAGTAATTTCAGCCTGAATTCAAGCAGGTCCAGCTCATTAAAAAAAGTAAAGCAGTCGATCACTTTCATACTGCTGCAATGTCGTTAAAAGTTCAATAAGTTTCAAAGGTTTAAGTCTCCGGTGGATGACCTTATCTTTCAACCCTCTTAAACTTTTTAAACCTTTGGAACCTTTTGTTTGCCTTAACTTAGGTTATAAAACCACTGCTCATGAGAAAGCTGTTGCTTGCCGCTTTATTAATGCCTTTATTCATTACTGCACAAAATCTTCCTTCGATAGAGGATAAAACAAAGACCCTGAAAAAGTATGAAGGCTTTTTCAATTTTTATTGGGATGAGAATACCGGCAAAATTTTTTTGGAAATAAACAAGCTTGATTCGGAATTTCTTTATGTCACTTCTTTACCGGCCGGACTTGGTTCGAACGATATTGGCCTTGACAGGGGATTAAGCGGCGGCGGAAGAATTGTAAAGTTTTCAAAAGTGGGCAGAAAAATTTTATTGGTTCAACCCAATTACGATTACCGGGCCATCACCAATGATGCTGCAGAAAAAAGAGCTGTGGAGCAATCGTTCGCTCAATCTACTTTATGGGGATTTACCGAAGAAGCCGAAACAGGCGATCGTTACCTGATCGATGCCACCGATTTTTTATTAAGAGATGCCATGCAGGTGGTGAACAGGATAAAAGGCAGCCAGCAGGGCAATTATTCATTGGATAAAACCCGTTCTGCATTTTATTTGCCGCATATTAAAAATTTTCCGCTCAATTCAGAGTTTGAAACAACGGTAACATTTACCAACACTGATGGCAATACAGGTAATTATGTCAATTCCGTTACACCATCACCGGAAGCTATCACATTAAGAATGCATCATTCATTTGTGCAATTGCCGGATAAGAATTATCAAACAAGAGTATTTGATCCCCGCAGCAGTTTTTATAATATTTCTTTTTTTGATTACAGTACACCGGTATCGGAACCGATCGCAAAATATTTTATTTGCCGGCATAGGCTAAAGAAAAAAGATCCCAACGCTGCCATGAGTGAAGCGGTTGAACCAATTGTTTATTATCTCGACAATGGCACACCTGAACCGATCCGCAGCGCTTTATTAAATGGAGCAGCGTGGTGGAACCAGGCATTCGAAGCGGCAGGTTATATCAATGCGTTCCAGGTAAAAATTTTACCGGAAGATGCCGACCCGATGGATATCCGTTATAACATGATCAACTGGGTGCATCGTTCAACAAGAGGATGGAGTTATGGCGCTTCTATTACTGATCCGCGGACAGGAGAAATAATAAAAGGAAATGTAACCTTGGGTTCTTTAAGAGTAAGACAGGATTATTTGATCGCACAGGGATTATTAGCGCCTTTTGAGAACGGGGTGCCTGCCGATGATAAAATGCTGAAGATGGCATTGGCAAGATTAAGCCAGTTGGCAGCGCATGAGGTTGGACATACATTAGGCTTGATGCATAATTATATTGCCAGTACAGATAACCGGGCCAGTGTGATGGATTATCCTCATCCATTGGTAAAAATAAATGCTGCGGGTGAGATCGATCTTAATGATGCATACGATGATAAGATCGGTGACTGGGATAAAGTTGGTATTGTATGGGGCTACCAGGATTTTCCGGCTGCTACGAATGAGAAAGCAGCATTGAATAAGATCATTGATGATGCACAAAAGAAAGGATTGGAATTCCTGACCGACCAGGATGCAAGACCGGCTGGTGCATTTCATCCCCGCACACATTTATGGGATAATGGAATAAATGCAGTGGATGAATTAAAGGAAGTAATGAAAGTAAGGGCAAAAGCATTGAGCGGGTTTGGAGAAAAAAATATCCGTACCGGAATGCCGATGGCCATGCTGGAAGATGCATTGGTACCGGTTTATTTTTATCATCGTTATCAACTGGAAGCTGTAACGAAAATTGTTGGCGGCATGTCTTACACCTATACATTAAGAGGCGACGGAAGAACAGCCGTTGAAGCGGTAAGCAAGGCAGAACAGTTAAAAGCATTGAATGCAGTGATGGATTGTATCGATCCCGTTGTGTTGGCAATACCGGATAAAATTGCAAAACTTATTCCTCCACGTCCCGCCGGTTATGATGCCTCCCGTGAATTATTCCGTAAAAGAACAGGATTGGCTTTCGATGTTTTATCGCCGGCAGAAACAGCGCCGATCTTCCTTTTTCTTTTTTATTCAATGCCGAAAGGCTGAACCGGATGGCGCAATATGAAAAGAACGGCGGTTTGGGTATAGAAGAAATGATCAACAGGCTTACCGATAAAACATGGAGGAACTCAAGATCTCCCGGGATGGAAGGATTGATACAATTGCAAACGGAACAGGTATTCCTCACCTATCTTTTAGCGGCAAGTGTGAATGATAATAATTCTTTTATCACAAAATCGATTTTGCAAAAAATATTGGCCGATCTGAAAACATTTATTGAACAAAAAAGCAAAACGGTAACGGATGTAACTTATAAAGGGCATTTGTTGTTGGCATTGAAAAGAATGGAAGACCCGTCGGTCGCAAAACCAACATTGCATAAAGAAATTCCACCGGGCGCACCGATCGGTTGTGATTGGGAAGAGATGCGGAAACCAGTAGTTTATTTACGGAGTGATTATGTCAATGATAAATTTCTACGACCTTGTTGATGCAGGTAAAAATATACCGGCTAAAAGAATAACAAGACCCAAACCAATATGTAAATAATTGTCTGACTGATTCACATGCAGGAAACCAAAGACCTTTGTCATGGCGGCACTTCCGATATTGACGAGTCCAATAACACCAATAACAAAGTAAACGATACCGAATATCTTTAAAAATCCGGAGGCATTTTGCGGCGCAGCTATTCCAAACAACAAGAATAGAACACCGCTGGCGATATGTACGATACTATGAATTGAATCGGCATGAAAGACCGCATCGGCAGATTCTCCTACGATCGGGTTCGGGATATAACCTAATATTCCAATGAGGATGAAAACGACGCCGAAAAAAATGGCTGCGGTTTTAGCTATCATGATCAATAGGTTTAGAGTAAGGCCACAAAAGTCAGGCCTTACTGGATGCTATTGAAGAGTAAAGGGGAAAAAACAGAAGAGCAATGAAAATTATTTGTAGAACTGTGTTATAAAAACCCCGTTTAGGGGGTAAGGGTAGCAGTAGTTGGATATTACAAACAGGCCAATCGATCTTAGTCATTTTCCAGGTTCCTCCGACTACAAGCGTTTGAAATGTATCATTCTCATCCGCATACTCGCTGGTTATCGAGTTTCATTGCCTGCCGGTCTCGGCTCCAATGATATTGGCCTCGACAGGGGACTGAGCGGCGGTGGAAGAATTGTGAAATTTTCAAAAGTGGGTAGAAAAGTTTTATTGGTTCAACCTAATTACGATTACAGGGCCGTTACCAATGATGTTGCAGAAAAAAGAGCCGTTGAGGAATCATTCGCCCAATCCACTTTATGGGGATTTACTGAAGAAGCAGAAACAGCTGATCGTTACCTGGTTGACGTCACCGATTTTTTATTGAGAGATGCGATGCAGATGGTAAACAGGATAAGGGGTAACCAGCAGGTGAATGCTATCACTTATTTTTTTTATACCCCAGTTTACTACCCCTCTATATTAAGCCACCTTTTTTTCTGGTAACCTTTGTTGGTAGGCATGGGGGTACATATTTTAGACTGACAGAAATGATTATGTTTATTTATGTCAAATTCGTTTCAACATACTACTGGCTTGCTTGTGACTAACAATACGTAGTAATACACCTCTCATTCTGGGGGTTACACCTAAATATAAATTTGGACCTATCTGCCCAACAAAAATTTAATATATAGCGAGGTTGATATTAATCTAATACAAAGTAAATGACCCTATTTTAAGATCCCTTTTTATTCATACCATTTATGCATTAACTGATTTGCATTATTTAATGAAAACAAATTGAGCGAATTGTATTTTTGTGAAGTTACTGCAGCATCACCAAAAGTTAGCAATCCTCCAAAAGGATCTATACGCCATCCTGAATCTGGTTGCCATGATCTATGTTCTAATAAACCGCTATTTGCTCTGTAATACAAATCAATTCTATTAGAACTCCAGGAAACAGAAGTAGGGCTTGAAGCTAATTGTCCACCCAAGTCAATCCACGAAAGCCATGTAGAGCCATCCCAGCTTCTTTGCATGAGTTGATTGTTATTTCCTCTGCAAAAAACATCAATACTGTTTGTTCCTCTTGAGGAAACAGAAGGTTCTAATGTAATGTTACCACCAAGATTCTGCCAGCCACTCCATGCACTCCCACTCCACCAAATTGTTAAAAGCTCATTATTGGGACCTCTGGCATAAATATTAATAGTAGAACCATCTCTTGAAATCGAAGCAGGAGAAGAAGAAATATTTCCTCCTAAGTCTGTCCAATTACTCCATGCATTATTTTGCCAGTACCGATGCAATAAGTGATTGTTAGTTCCACGTACAAAAACATCAACAATTGTAGTTCCCCTTCGTGAAGCTGCAGGAGCTCCTTGAAAATTGCCTCCAAGGTCTTCCCAGTTATTCCATGAGCTACCATTCCAATACCTATGCATTAATTGGTTAGATGTTCCTCTTCCAAACACATTTACACTATGATTAGATCTTGATATTGCTATTGGCTTAGACGAAAGATTTCCCCCAAGATTTACCCATTGAGTAAATCCTGTTAAAGTTGTTGCAACATCCATATCATGGGGGGATAATCCGATTCGTTGTGTGGCAAAAATACTGCCGTCCAATCTTGTAATAGTTGGAATTAATGGATTATCAGCAAAAGCAAAAGATGGGTACATCATAATTGAGCCAAAATCAAATGGCTCCGCGTCAAACCCATTAACGTTCAACTGCGAATATGTAAGAAAATTGTGTGCAAACCCTGACTGGATATTATTAAAATTTATTATTATGGAATTATTACGATCTACTCTTTGATGTTCATGAAATAATCCTACGGCATGCCCTATTTCATGTGTTACATTACCTGTAACAGCTTCAGTGGAAATTCCAATAATTTGTTGACCACCTACTCTTCCCACTCCCGCCGAAAAAATTCCTCCACCAAACCCGGTAGGTATAAAAGTAACAAAATCTGCTTCACCTGTTCTTGGAATGAATCTAAAAGGCGTATGGGCTTCCCAGTCGGCAATCGCATCTGTTATTCTAAATACATCAGGAAACCCGGGGTCAATGGTAAAAGGCACTATGTGATTTGGCCATCTGTTATTATTATCTCCAATTACCGCTCCATCTATTAGGGGTGGGCTATTTGATATAAGTTTGCCAGGCAATATTATGTCTCCTGCAAATACATTCTTACCATTTATCACTTGATAATTTATTGGTTTACCAAAGAGATATCCCTCCTTTACTATTCCTTTCTGGCCGGGAAATGCTTCTTCAAGAACAAATTTATTTGTAGCAGGGGAATTGTGAATTACCGAATTTGTTTCGTTGCCTGGTTTAGTTTCTTTCTGACATGAAAAAGAAAAGAAAATAAATAGAGCAATAATAAGGTTGCTTGAAATTTTCATAAAAAGGTTTTAGTAATGGAAGATATCACAAAGCAACAGGTCAGCCAAAAAAATACTTCTGCCGTTGCCTCCTTGCGGTTGAATACAGATTGGTATGAATCCACTAAACATGAACTGGAGCATTTATTTCCAAGGCTTCTAAAAATGGCGTATTGATAATTGAAGGATCCCGAAAAGCAGCGGATGAATATTTTACAAAACTGCAACCACCCATTCTGCTAAACAGGATGGGTGGTTGCAGGGAGAATTTGGAGTAAACCTTTCTAAGACAATGTTGTTATCTTATGACTCCCATCACAAAACGGCGGCGTTTTCGTTTGCTTACATTGGCAAAACCAAACCTCTTCCGCCTTATCAAATAAAACCTTTACACTTTTAAAAGGAGTGCCTTCTATTTTTTTATGATTGCTGTCGCAAAAAGGAGTTTTCTCTGTAAGTCCGCAGGTACACCAGGAATATACTTTGCCCGGTTCTACCAAAATTCCGGCAGGTTCACAAAATGCAGTGCGGGGTAAGCCTTCATTCGGGATTGTTTCCATGCTTTTCTATTGTTTTTATTCGACGCGGTTTTTAAACAACCCTCCAGGAGTTATAAACTCCTGGAGGGTTGTTTAAAACTATTCAAGACTTTTATTTATCAGCAATGAATTTATATAAATTGAAATCTCCTTTTAACCAGGCGACTTCTATCTCTTTTTTTAAAACAATTTTATCAACATCTTTCATTCTTCTTTGTTCGATCAGGTAAAATGCTCTTTCAGCCAGCAACCAGAATTTTTTATCGGTCAGGTGTGCTTTTTGTAATTGATGAAGAACAACATCCAATAATTCTTTGGTTCCTTCTTTTTGCGAAGCAGTTGTCTTTAATACCGGCACTTCATTATAATGATTACTGAATGCAGGTGCCAGCATCAAGCGAAGGTTTTTTACAAACATATCTGCATCGGGGCGGTCGCTTTTATTCACTACAAACACATCGGCTATCTCCATTAAGCCCGCCTTCATAGTTTGTACTTCATCACCCGCTTCGGGCACAACCACAACAACGGTTACATCAGCCAAACCTGCAATTTCAATTTCACTTTGTCCTACACCAACTGTTTCAATAATTATATGATCGAACCGAAAAGCTTTTACCAGGTCGGCGATCTCGATGATCTTCGGATGCAAACCACCCATCGAACCTCTTGTTGCCAGCGAACGGATAAAAACATTGGGATGTGTATACCAGTCGCTCATTCTTATCCGGTCGCCCAGCAATGCACCGAAATTGAACGGGGAAGAAGGATCAACACATAATACTGCAATTTTTTTTCCTGCATTCGCCAGTAAACCGATCAATGAATCGACCAATGTACTCTTGCCGGCTCCAGGCGGACCTGTGATGCCAATGATCTTTGCCGGAGCAGATGGTAATGATCGGAGCAATTCTTCATAGCCGGGTTGCTCATTCTCTACAAAAGAGATACAGCGTGCCAATGCTTTTGTATCGCCCTGCTGTAATTGATTTAATAGCTCCTGCCACATAGAATGAACGGGATGTTGTACGTTTACAAATGTATGCAGGGAAAGTTAGAGTACGACTGGAGAAATCGCATCATTTTTATATTGATGATAATAATGATGGGTGCTTTGTTTTTTTCCCGGGGCTTATTGACTGTAAGTATCCTCGCCTTTACGGTCATTTCTTTTTTTCATCCGCGAATTAAACAACATATTCAGAATTTTTTTTCATCGCCTGTTTTATGGGGAATGAGTTGTGTTGTTCTTTCTGCCATTGCTATCAGGGTTATGGAGTGATGATAAAACGGAATGGCAATCGATGATGCTTATAAAAGCGTCGTTATTTCTTCTGCCACTTGCATTTGCAGGACCTTTCACTTTTTCAAAACGTCAATGGGAATGGCTTGTTTTTATTTTTATCGGGCTGATAACAGCCGCTTCAATATGGAGCATGTTCCATTATGTAAATAATGCGGCCGCTATCAATGAAGGATATCTCAGGGCGAAAACGATGATCACTCCATTGGAAAACGATCATGTTCGCTTTAGCTGGCTTGTCAGCATAGCTGTATTATTGGCGGGATGGTTGTGTTTTTCGAAAAGAAGAAACAAGGATGCCGGATTTTGGGTACTGGTCATTGTCGTTTCCTGGATGATCGTTTTCCTGCATATTCTTGCTGCCCGGACGGGGTTATTTTCTTTTTATATAATGCTTGCCGGATCGATGATATGGATCCTTGTAAAAAAAATAAAATGGAAATATAATGTTGCTCTTCTATTGATCTTTCTTGTATTACCCCTGGTCGCTTATAAAACATTACCGACTTTTCATAACCGGGTAAAATATTTTTTATACGATCTTGAATATTTCAAAAAAACAAATTACCTGCCCGGTGCCAATGATGCGGTCAGGATCATTTCTTTGAAAGCAGGGATGAATGTGATGCAGCAAGAGCCTGTAACAGGCGTTGGCTTCGGCGATATAATTGGTGAAACAAGAAAATATTATAATAAGAATTACCCGCAGATGACCGAAGCGGATAAAATCTATCCTTCCAGTGAATATATCATATACGGTGCAGGTTGCGGTTGGTTGGGATCGATCGTTTTTATTTTTGTAATGATCATTCCTTTTTTTTCAAAAACAAAAAACAAATTGGTTTGGTGCTTATTGAACGCAATGGCCGCTTTCAGCCTCCTGTTCGATCCGGGTCTTGAGATACAGTTTGGTGTATTTATTTATGCCTTTATAGTTTTATGGTGCCGGAAATGGCTATCGGCAGAAAAAATGTAATCTTGTAATGAAATGAAGGATTTTTCTGTCGTTATAATTTGCAGGAACGAAGCCGATATCATTGGCAATACATTGCAAAACCTAAAAGGATTAAGCAATGATATTATCGTGTATGATAATGGCAGTACAGATAATACGGTAGAGGTCGTGCGGCGGTTTGATGTGCATCTTCACCAGGGAAGCTGGGAAGGATTTGGCAAAACAAAAAATAAGGCCAATGCATTGGCAAAGCATGATTGGATATTAAGTCTTGATGCGGATGAATCGGTAGATGAGGAATTGAAAGGATCATTACTTGATTTAAGCCCTGCATCCCATTCTATCTTATATGAAATGAAATTCAAGAATTTTTTGGGCAATAAATTTTTAAAATATGGCGAATGGGGACGGGATGAGCATGCCCGTTTTTTTAACCGGACTGCAGTATCGTGGAATGATGCCCCGGTGCATGAAGAATTGATAATGCCTGCCGGCACAGCAATAAAAAAATTGAAAGGATATGTTCTGCATCAAACAATGAAAGATATGCAGGACTATGCTCAGAAAATGACAAAGTATGCTATGATGAATGCTGAAAAATATTTTCAGCAGGGAAAAAAAGCTTCCTGGTTCAAACTGCGGCTCTCCCCGGGCTTTGCATTTATTCAAAATTATCTTTTGCGTTTAGGTTTTTTGGATGGTCATGCCGGCTATGTGTGCGCAAGGATGACTGCTTATTATACTTTCCTGAAATATGCGAGGTTGAGAGAACTGTGGAACAATGAACAGAAGAACAAGGAATGAAGAATGTTGAAGTTAGCTATTTCTTGTTTTGCTGAGCTGTTTTCAGGCTGGATACAAAAATGGAAATAAGTTCATTATTTACTTTTAATATACTTTCAAGTTTGATGGTATCGAACCAATTCTTTTTCCGGATCAGTCGTAGACAATTGAAAGTTTCTCTTAGTTCTTTAAGGCAAACCTTCATCTTGTGAATAAAATCATTTCTGCTTTCGGCAGCTTGCGCTTCCCCATAGTGAAGTGCCGGGGAAGTAGACGACCTTACTAATTGACCAGCGAGATGATTTCCTGCCACCGTTTTGAGAAGTGCTTCGGCAATATCAATGCAAAGACTTGCAAAATCAATAAGTCTTTCATCCAGGTTAAATTTTTTCATCACAAATGTGAACTTCCACTTCTTCATTCATCATTCCATGTTCAATTGCCCGTCAATCACAGTTTTTTCCCCGTTCTATTATTCTTCATTCCTTATTCTTCTGTTCACCTGTTTCATCCCTTGTTCGATATTCCTAAATTTGCAATAAATATTTTCGAAAACTGACAAACTTCATTCCGATATTTCCTCTTGGCATTGTGGTATATCCCGGTGAAAGCCTGAACCTGCATATTTTCGAGCCAAGGTATAAGCAACTGATCAGTGAATGTTACGCTGGTAAAAAAGTATTTGGCATCCCTACTGTTATTGAAAATAAAATGCAGGATCATGGATCGCTGGTAGAGATCACCGAGCTTTCCAAATTGCATGATAACGGGGAAATGGATATCAAAACAAAAGGAGAGAAAGTGTTTCGCATACTGGAAGTAATAAAGGAAGTGCCCGATAAATTATACAGCGGCGCTATTGTAAACTATCCCGATACATATGAAAAAGGAAATCCCGGTGTAATGCGTAAAGTGATGAACAGTATCCGCGACCTGCACCACTTACTGAATATAAGTAAGGATTTTAAGAAGGATGATGCAGATATCAGGTGTTATGATGTGGCACATCATGTTGGATTGTCGCTACAGGAAGAATACGAGATGCTGGGTTTGCTGGATGAAAGGCAGCGGCAGGAATATTTAAAACGTCATTTAGCCAAAGTGATACCGATGATCGCCGAGATGGAACAATTGAAGGAAAAAATAATATTGAACGGGCATTTTAAGAACTTAAGTGGATTTGACCTGAAGGAGTAAATTAGTTGACAACGCCTTTAATGTATAAGACATGCAAAACAGGTTTTGTGTTACTCTCGACAATGATCGTTTTGACAATATTTCCTAAGTCTTCATTGCTATGATAAGTGGCAAATATCTGCCCTTTCTCGTTGGGCTTGATACGATTGTTTGACATATAAGCATTAGTACACCCGCAGCTGGTTCCAAGTTTTATTATTTCGAGATCTGCATTTCCTATATTGGTAAAATTGAATACGCCTACAGCAGAATCGCCTTTCCTGATATTGTAAAAAAAGAATGTATCCCGGGAAAATTTAATTTCAGCTTTTTCCGAATTAGTGTTGTTGCACGAAATGCAGAACGTCAGTATAATAATGCCGCAGAGTAAATTATTTTTCATTTAATAAAGCGTCTATTTTTTTTATTGTTTTGTCAAGATAAATCAGCCTAAGATCTTTTCCATATCCTACAAATTCATTGCGGATTATACCTTTTCGGTCAATTAAAAATTCTGTGGGATACCCCGTTACATCCAATATAATTCCCGTTCGGGATGCACTATCATAAGTATTAATCATGCCAGGTGATAAAAGATCAGCTTCTTTTCTAAATTTTTCATAAGAATCGATTTCCCCTGCATCAACGGTAAGAAGTACAAAATTCTTGTTGTTTTTATAATGTTCTGCAAGTTTTTTTAGTTCCAGCATTTTTAAATAACACGGGGCGCACCCGATAAACCAATATTCCACTAATACAACTTTATTTTTAAATGTCTCATTAGTATAAGAAAGCCCGTTTTTGTCAATGTAGCTGAAAGAAACGGGCTTTCCGTATAGTTCTGTTTTGGAATTCAAGTGAATCATTTTATTATAAACGATATTCGGGTTGATAATAAAAGATACGAGATAAGTATACAAACAAAGAGAAATGAAAAAAAGTATTTTGCTTTTCGATCGCATGGATTCCATGTAAAACCCGGTAAAAAATGCAGGGAGCGCTATACATGCTTCCATCACCCAATTAATAAAATGCCCTTTAACCTGCAGAGCCGGTATTAACGAAATACCGAGAGAGATAACAAGAAAAAGAAAAGCACTAAAATTTATCCGTTTTTCAAAATATTGTACTGTATAACCTGCCAAAAAGAATACGATAGCCATAACCGGTAATTTGATATAGTCAGCTTTCTCGCCCCTTGCGAATGACATCATATACTGGGCAGTAAACCCATTACAGATATAAAGGAAAAAAACAATTAACCGGTGCTTCATATATATTGCTAAATAAGAGGGTCAATAGGTGATGTGGCCTAAATAACATCTTCCATGACAATCATATAATCCCAGAAAACCACATCCTCCATTTGAATCCTGGCATATATTCCATTGGCAACCGGCAAGGTCATTGCCAAGAATCCGGCCGCAATAACTGTCGGATCTGCAATAACAACTATATGCCGGACCGTTTGGACCGGTTCCTATACCTATAGGCGCCGTTTTATCATATTCAGATGTACTTGCATCCCAAATTTCAAAGATCACGAAATAGTTATTTTCGGTAAAAGCGCTTTTGCATACAGTTTGTAGCGAATCAATTATTGCGCTTAAACTTGTTCGATTTAATGGATTGAAAAATGACGTGGTAAGATATGTTTTCACGAATCTAATAAAGCTATTTGTGACGAATCTAGTGAAGCTTTTAAAAGAAAGCTATCCAGGTGAGAAGTCCATAGAGAAGCTTTTTCTGCGCTCGTTAACATGTCATAAGCATCAACCATTGAACCGGATCGCCCGGCCATATTGATCACTTCTTGTATTTTTTCCTTGTTAACTGCGTTAATAGGGTCAACTGGATTGTCTGTTTTTTGTTTAGTACAGTAGGAAAACAGAAGAACTGCTCCCAATAAGGGAAGGAGGAGATTTTTCATAATTTTAGGTTTAAGGTTTAAAAGAGTATCTAAATATAAATTAGAAAATGCACAATATCAATGCTCTGAAAATCATTTCTTTTGAGTTGATTAGTAATCTGTCAGGATCAATTCCTAATCTTGTGTAATAAATTTAGTATGGCAATCACCTTCTGCTTCGATTTTGGCAATACCCGCAAAAAAGTCGCCGTATTTCATGATGCGGAACTAAAAGAAGTTATTGTAGTTCCTGAAGATACCGTGGAAGCCATCCAGGCGCTTATCAATAAATTCAATCCAAAGAGATCTATCTTATCATCGGTTGTTGATCATAACCCTGCTATCGAAGACCTGCTGAAGTCGGCAACCAAATTTCATAAACTAAGTCACCTTACCAAAGTATCATTCACTACTCCTGTTGGAAAACCGGAAAGTATCGGCGCCGATCGCCTGGCATTAACCGCCGCCGCCGTACATTATCATCCCGGTAAGAATAATTTCGTTATTGGTCTTGGTACCTGCATTACTTACAACTTCATCAATAAATACCAGGAGTTTGTTGGTGGCGCTATTTCACCCGGACTTGAAATGCGGCTAAAAGCATTGAATTATTATACCGCAAAGCTGCCATTAGTGAAGGCGGATAGCAATATTCCCCTGATGGGCTATGATACGGACACCAATATATTGACCGGGGTCGTATTGGGGATGGCAAAGGAGATCGATGGCTTTATCGAGGCTTACAGGGAGAAATACAGGAACTTTAACGTCCTGTTAACCGGGGGTGATATAGTCTATTTGGCTTCACACCTCAAAAACAAGATATTTGCAGACCCTGATTTAATTTTTAAAGGTCTGTATGCAATTAGCGAAGTTAATAACCCCTAAGAGAATCAATACGTTACACTGCTTATCCTTAGCGTTTTTGATCTTATTTTTTGTGCCCTCTATGCCTGCTTTTTCGCAGGACAACTCACCCTACTCCCGGTATGGCATTGGTGATCTTGTTCCGACAAGCAATATAAATACAAGAGGCATGGCAGGAATATCAGCAGGCTATTCTGATTTTTTATCTGTGAATTATAATAACCCGGCTTCTTATTCTTCATTCATGAGCATTATAGAACCGAAATCAAAGAAGGTTATTTCGGGTCGTGCCATATTGGATGTAGGATTGAATTTCGAGAACCATACTTTACAGGAATCAAATCCTGCAAGAAAATTTGTTACCGGTAATGGATTGTTTTCTTATGTCCAGGTTGGTATACCATTAAAAAAGAATTGGGGAATGAGTTTTGGCCTTCGCCCTATTTCAAGGATCAGTTATAAAATAATAAATTATCAAAGGTTAAGTGATCCGCAAACCGGCCTTCCTATTGACAGTGCCATTACCCGCTTTGAAGGTACGGGCGGCTCTTACATTGCCAGTGTTGGTACCGGCTTTGCCATATTTGATAAAGACAAAGCAGGCGGACGGATGAAAGAAAGATTAAGTGTAGGTATGAACGCCGGTTATTTATTTGGCAAAAAAGATTATAGCACAAAAAGAAGTTTCATTAATGATTCTGTGATTTATTACCAGGGAAATTTTGAAACAAGGACGACCTATGGCAGCCTGTATCTGAATGCAGGTATTCAATACCAGGTGCCGGTTGATACTGCTAAGAGGATATCATTGACTGTTGGCGCTTTTGGAAACTGGGGACAAAAGATCAATGCATCAAGAGATGTTTTAAGAGAAACATTTGTGTTTGATGATAATCTTGGCGAGATAAGACTGGACAGTGTGTACGATCAGAAAGATGTAAAAGGAAAAATAGTATTGCCCGCTTCATTTACTATTGGTTTTGTTTTACAAAAACCAATGATCATGGAAAAGGACAGGAGAGAAGCGGGATGGTTATTCGGTGCCGATTTCTCAATACAGAATTGGAGCAAGTATCGTTTATTCGGTCAGCCGGATTCAGTAAGGAACAAATGGGAATTGCGCATCGGCGGGCAGATCACACCGGTGGCAAGAAAAAATTATTTCAGCAATATCACCTACCGGGCAGGATTTGTTGTTGGGCCTGATTATATTAAAGTAGGTAAGAACTTACCAACGATAGGCGGAACATTTGGTATGGGTTTACCTGTTGCCCTGAACCGCCAGGCGCCCAACCAGTTCACAATTATCAATGTGGCACTGGAGTATAATAAAAGAGGAAACAACGCTAATTTGCTTCGTGAAAGTTTATTCAGGTTCTCTCTTGGATTCTCGCTGAGTGATTTCTGGTTTGGAAAACGGAAATATGATTAACCCCAACTTCAATACAAAAATATTTTTTATAGCAGCGCTACTAATAGGCTGCTTTTTTGTTTTGAGTTGCGAGAATGATGATCGTACCATTAAAGAACTGACCGAGAAAGTGGTATTGAAGGAAGAAGCTGTCAATATCGAAAGCTTGTTAAGCCAGAATGGTAAACTGAAAGCAAAACTTACTGCGCCGTTGATGCAGCGGTATTTTGGAGATACACTCTATTCGGATTTTCCCGAATCTCTTCATTGCGATTTTTATGATGACAGCGCCAGGCTGGAGACATGGCTCGACAGCCGCAAAGGAAAATATTTTGAGAACCTGAATAAGGTTTACTTATGGGACAGCGTGGTAGTGATCAACCGGTCAGGAGATACGTTGAAATGCAAGGATCTTTGGTGGGATCAAAACACAAAATTATTTTACTCTGAGAACTATGCCGAATATCTTACAAAAGATAAAAAAATATATCCCGGTAAAGGTTTAGAAGCCTCGCAGGATTTTTCTAGAGTTACCTTTCACGATCTTTTGCCCTCAGTGCTGCGTGTCTCTGAAAACGGCTTTCCCAAGTAATTTTTAGTTGATTCGTTAATTGGTTGCCAGGCTTTCACAGTTCGGGTTTTCCCGTTTAATCAGATCAGAAGAAATTTCCGTAACCAGTTCAACAAGAAGTGGCATGATCCTTAATTAACCAGCCAACCATCATAAATTTGCCTTTATAAAATCAAACAACAAACATGGAATATCGCCGCATGGGAAAAACAGGATTACAATTAAGTGTACTTTCTTTTGGATCCTGGGTCAGCTTTCACAAACAGATCGATGATAGTATTGCCGACGAATTAATGGGCATTGCTTATGATAACGGCGTCAATTTTTTTGATAATGCCGAAGTGTATGCATTAGGCGAAAGCGAAAAAATGATGGGTCGTGTATTGAAAAAGAAAAATTGGGACCGGACATCCTACACCGTTTCTTCCAAAGCATTTTGGGGATGGAGAGGAAAAGGAAATAAACCCAATCAAACAGGATTAAGCCGCAAGCATTTGATCGAAGCATGCAATGAAGCATTGCAGCGTTTGCAACTCGATTATCTCGATATGTATTTCTGTCATCGTCCCGATAAAGGCACACCAATCGAAGAAACCGTATGGACGATGCATAATCTTATTCAGCAGGGAAAGATATTGTACTGGGGTACGAGTGAATGGAGTGGAGTGGAAATAATGGAAGCTCACCGGGTGGCGCATCAGTATGGATTGATCGGTCCGGCGATGGAGCAACCGCAATACAATTTACTGGAGCGGAATAAAATGGAGAATGAATTCCTGATGATATTTAAAACAGTGGGAATGGGCACTACTATCTGGAGCCCGCTGGCATCGGGATTATTGAGTGGTAAGTACAATAACGGGATACCGGAGGGAAGCCGTTTTGGTTTAGAAGGTTTTGATTGGTTAAAAGAAAGATGGATGCAGGAAAGCTTTTTAAATAAAGCAAAAGCATTGTATGACCTGGCGCAGCAGTTGGGTATTTCGATGTCGCAATTAAGTATTGCATGGTGTATCAAAAATCCGAATGTAACTACGGCGATACTCGGCGCAACAAATAAAGATCAGCTACTGGAAAATTTAAAAGCAGAAACAGCTACGGAAAAATTAACTGTTGAAGTGATGCAAAGAATAGATGAGATCGTACAAACAAAACCTGTTCTGCCTGAGCATTAAGAAAAAGACGGAAAGACCGGAAGAGGAGAAGTCCGGAAGACAGTAAGACGAGTCTTTGTTTTTCTTCCGGTCTGCATATCTATTAAAAGAAAACCCCGGCTCGCCGTTGCAGCCGGGGTTTTCAAGTTCCTTTGAGTCAGAGTCCTGTAGTTGAAAATGATCTTCGTAGTGTTTGGTTCACAGGTTGGTTTTCAGCTCAAGGATTAGTTTTTCGAGGACATTTGGATTAAACGGGACGGTCAATACTAAAGTATGACAATTCTTTTGCCATTGCGAAATTTAAGATCCAATATAGGGGCTATAATAAACATTTTACTAAGTAGGATTCCGAACCAAACAGGGACAAAAACGAAAACGAATAGTTATCTTTCAGCGATCGAATAATAATCAACCCTTTTGTATGTCATTTCAAAACAAAACAGCCATCATTACCGGTGCTACCCGTGGGATCGGAAAGGCAATTGCATTGCGACTCGCAGCCGAAGGCGCTAATATTGTTATAGCTGCTAAAAGCGTAGAAGAGAATCCAAAATTGGGCGGCACTATTTTTTCTGCGGCGGCCGAAATAGAAGCGGCAGGAGGAAAAGCACTGGCGGTGCAATGCGATATCCGTTTTGAAGATCAGATCCAGAATGTAATTACTAAAACGGTTGAACAATTTGGTGGCATTGATATACTGGTGAATAATGCTTCTGCTATTTCATTGACAACAACCGAGCAAACAGAGGCCAAACGTTTTGACCTGATGCACAGTATCAATGTGCGGGGAACATTTTTAGTAACAAAGGCTTGCATCCCGTATTTAAAAAGATCTTCCAATGCACATATTCTTACTTTATCACCTCCCATCAATCCCGATCCCAGGTGGTTTGATAAACATGTAGCGTACACGCTGACAAAATATAATATGAGTATGATGACGATCGGTTGGGCCAAAGAATTTTCGAAAGATAGAATTGCGGCTAATAGTTTATGGCCAAGAACAACGATCGATACAGCCGCTGTAAGAAATTTATTGGGCGGTACTATACTTGCCAATATGAGTCGTACTGTCGATATACTTGCCGATGCGGCTTATTATATTTTGCGTCAATCTTCTGCTGAATGCACCGGCAATTTATTTATTGATGAACAAGTGCTGGCCAAAGAAGGTATTACAGATCTCGAAAAGTATTCTGTTGTTCCCGGGGCAAAATTGTATAATGATCTTTTTGTCTGACCGTTCCGGTCTGACAAAAACTGGCGGGAATGCGGCGGCTCATCTATGTTACAGCACTTACTATCAGGTCCCGCTTTACCTCCTCAATAATTCCTGGAATAACCGGATAGGTCATCAATTATTTTAACCCACCCGGCCGCTTCCTCCACATTGACCGCATTTAATAGTTCATAATCACTACAGCCTGACAGGTAAAACACAAATAAATACAGATCATTCAATGTCTTTATGTGTCTGACGCTCTTGGGGACACCAGGCACACTAATATCCCTCTACCACTGCAAGACTTTCATAATTAACCAGCAGTTCTTCACCTGTTTTAATATCACGCAGCGCTTCAAACTGTTCGCCTTCGTTTAGAGATATAATGTTGGGTTCGGAAGAATGATTCAGGTATAACACAAGGTCAACTACTTTAAAACCATAATCAGGCACAAAATAATTTTCATCATCATAGAGGCAATAGGTTTCAATGTGCTGGCGGGAATGAGCCGGCAGTTGCTCCACATCGGCATAAGATAGTTTGATCCATTCTCCCACGCCTTTTGAAAAAATCGTACGGCACCCTTTTTTAATGTCTTTTATTGCAAATACACCGATCCCGTGTACCGGGGAAGATCTCAGCATTACAAAATTATCATGTTGCAATTCGAAGAGCAATTGTTCACGGGTCATAGAATGGAGTTGAATGAAAAATTGAGCAATGTTATGCAAAGAAAACGGTGTTAGTTAAAAATTGTTTTCAACTGTTTCGTCTTCCCGCAACTCCTGGGTTTCATTCAGACCGCGGCATGAAAGAACAGTATCGCTAACGGGAGTAAAAAACTGCACCCCAGACCGTTTAAAAACGGGAATTTTTTTTTATAAAGAGAGTTACTTTAAAGAATTCAAACAATGCTCTGGGGCCGATCCTGGAAACATCATTAACGAAACCAGCCAAAGTGAATCTGAACAAACTGTAAGTTTCGAAAACAGTATCGAAAAATAAAACTTATTAATATGGAAAATGAGAAAGAATTGAAAAAATGGCTGGATACGAAGTTCTATAAAGCCACAAGAGCCAACCTGGGCAACCAGTTAGTTATAGTATTATATGGCCTTACAATAGGTCAGATAGCTCTTAGAGTTGGAACGATCATTAGCATCGAACCCGATTTTTTTGAAAGTATTGATAGATATCCGTCTTTCTACACACAATTGGCTCTTGCTATGTTCATCGTTGTTTTAAGTTGGATCGGTTGGCACAAATCAAAGGCAAGAGCCAATTTTATTGGTGTTAATTCTGTCTTTGACCACCAGTTTATTATCCTTCTGTTGGAAATATTTCTCGTTGTATGTTATTACTGTATTGTTGCAGGGGCAGGGATCGGGGGGAATGTATCTTCTGAAAAAGATCTGGACACGCTATACGCAAAGACAAAAAATGATAGCCGGAATGAAATATTCTGGACCATGATGATTTTTGCATGTTATATTCTTTGGGATTTTTGCACTAAAATTTTTAAGCCCGAATTAAAAAAAATTGAACCAGTCACGGGCACGGCTTCTTATAAAAAAACACTTGCCTATCACTGGTGCGAGTGGTTAAAAAGAGCCTGGCCCGGTATCCTTTGCTTTTTAGCTTCATTGTTCCTTCTTATTCGGGTAAAACCATCAGATTCACAAGAGAAAGCAATGATCATGGACGCCTGCCTAATATCTCTGTTTTTTGTATTTAGAGGATTTAAGCAAGAATTAAAAAAGAAATATACTGTAAACGTAGACCATAAGAGCTATGAACGTATAAAAGAAAAATATAAAAAAGAGGATAATTGCTTTCCGATGGAAATAATCGATCGGCGATTCAAAATAAAAATATTATTTATCAAGATTTTACCGCCGCTGCTGACCATTATTTTTTTTATCTGGTATCTACGGCGAAAATAGTGTGAAGCGCTTAGCAGCCATTGTTTTCCGGCGGCATTTTATAGACTCTCACGCATTGTCATGTTATATAAGAGCAATCATTATCTTGTTTGACATGTCTTTTCTTTCCGGTCTCATTTATTCGCATTCTATTTATTTTGCAATAAAGCGCTCATGAATGTTCTTTATTGCTGCTGGTTTCCTGTTTTGGTTCCGGCCGCATCTGCGGAAATAATAATACATCCTGTATCGAAACCTGGTTGGTAAGTAACATGCATAAACGATCGATACCAATACCGATACCGGAAGTAGGCGGCATGCCATATTCTAATGCACGCAGAAAATCATAATCGATGAACATGGCTTCATCATCACCTCTTTCCATCAGCTTTGACTGTTCTTCAAAACGTTCCCGCTGATCGATAGGATCATTCAATTCGCTGTAAGCATTTGCAATTTCTTTTCCATTGATCATGAGTTCGAATCTTTCTACCAATCCTCTTTTCTCCCGGTGTTTTTTTGTCAGCGGGCTCATCTCAACAGGATAATCGATAATGAAAGTCGGCTGTATATAATTCTTTTCGCATTTCTCACCAAAGATCATGTCGATGAGTTTGCCTTTGCCCATGGTATTATCGGTATGGATATGCAATTGTTTGCAAACAGAGCGAAGTTGTTCTTCTTTCATCTGGCTTACATCTGTACCGGTATGTTCCAGTATCGCATCAAAAATACTGATGCGTTTAAAAGGCGCTTTGAAAGAGATCGTCTTATCGCCAACCGGAACCTCTGTTGCCCCGCAAACATCCATCGCCGCTTTTTCCAATAACTGTTCTGTTGTTTCCATCATCCAGAAATAATCTTTGTACGCTGTATAAAATTCGAGGATGGTGAATTCGGGATTATGTGTGCGGTCCATTCCTTCATTGCGGAAATTGCGGCTGAATTCATATACCCAATCAAATCCGCCAACGATCAGTCGTTTTAAATAAAGTTCATTGGCAATACGCAGGTATAATGGAATGTCAAGTGCATTATGATGCGTAGCGAATGGTCTTGCTGCAGCGCCACCGGGAATACTTTGCAATACCGGTGTATCTACTTCCAATGCGCCCTGGTCATCTAAGAACTTGCGGATAGAACTGATGAGTTTGGTTCTCTTTACAAAAGTTTCTTTTACCGCAGGATTGATAATAAGATCAGCATAACGCTGGCGGTATTTGAATTCGGGGTCCGTTACCGCATCAAAGGTTTGTCCTTCGGCTTCTTTTACTATTGGTAAAGGGCGAAGCGATTTGCTGAGCAGTGTAAGTTCTTTTACATGCACAGAAGTTTCGCCTGTCTTGGTAATAAAAGCATAACCTTTTATACCAATGATATCGCCGATATCGAGCAGTTTTTTCCAGACAATATCATAGAGTGTTTTATCCTCGCCGGGACAAATATCATCCCTGCGAATATATAATTGTATACGGCCATGGCTATCCTGTATCACGGCAAAATTGGCTTTGCCCATATCTCTTACACTCATGATGCGGCCGGCAAGGCATACATCGGCAAACTGTTCTTTTGTTTCTTCTTTGAAATTCTCTTTGATATGAACCGAATTGCTGTTGACAGGATAAAGCGGGGCCGGATAGGGTTCGATACCCATCATAATGATCTCGGCCAGTTTTTCCCGGCGCAACTGCTCTTGCTCTGATAAATGTGTACTCATTGATGATTTCTGGATTCTGATTCACGATTCACGATTCAGGATTCTGGATTCAGGATTCACGATTCACGATTCACGATTCACGATTCACGATTCACGATTCACGATTCTTATATTGTCGCCGCAAAGGTAATAAATACAAAACCCCGGCGATGCGCCAGGGTTTGCATCACCTGTTGGTGAAAATTATTTTTTGGGTGCTGCCGGATTCTTAAATAAATAACCAACCCGCACACCGAAACAGATGTTCTTTATTTTATCGCCATTATCAGTAGGAGCAAGATTTCTTGCACCCTGTGAATAATTAACAGTAACAGAAAGACCCATCGGCATACGATAACCCATCAATACATTACCGCCAAAGTCAACTCCTTTAAGATCGTTAGCAACCTGGTCGCCGAAACTAACATCGGTTTCCACATCATTACCGGGAATATGCGATACTTTTTTAGAAGGAAGATTAAATCCTGCATAAGGACCAACGCCTAAATAAAAAGTACCCCCTTTATCTTTTCCGCATTTGAAATTGCGAAGAAAATTCAGGTCGAGTTCAGCATAACGAAGCGCTATATATTGTTTATTAATGGGCGCAAGAGGTTGTTCAGCGGTTCCTTTTTGAACATAATTTACGCTTGGCTGAAAAGACCATTGTTGTTTTTTTCCAAAAGGAAGATCTACCAGCATTCCTCCGGCGATACCGATCCTGTAGTCGCCATCTTTATCAAAACCACCAATTGTACGGCTTAGGTTTGCAATATTCAGACCCAGGTTAAGACCTACCCTGGCTTTTTGAGCATTGCCGGTCAGCTCAAAACAAAACATGAAAGCAATGAAAATAAAAATCGCTTTTTTCATAAACAGTTATTTTAGTTACCTACTCGTATCGCTTTTCGGTTGGCGGCGCCCTGCTTTTTATTTCACCGGGATTTCGGGACTTTCCCGTTATGACAGACCTTTATCTATCATCAATTTGCCTGAAAAGTAGTTTAAAAATAGGGACTTTTAAAAAATATTGCCCGTCTTTTTTGCCGGCTCATTTGCCGCATAAAAAAGGCTTTTTCAGAACCTTATCAGGCAGGCAAAGATAAAGGAAGTGGGCATACAGGCAAATAAAAAGCCCCGGCTGTGACCATGAGGAACAATACGTTAAACCCCCAACCTGCCCGTCGCCAGACAGGAACGACGGGTTTTGCAAAGGCCGCAAAAACTATTGCTGATCTATAACCGTATCCTTAATGTCACCGAAGGACAGGACAATTTGGTGAAGCTGCCGTTTTGGAGCAAAGGAACCCCTTCGTTTGTAAAAGCCAGGCCCATTCCTCTTTTTTTATTCTTTCCTGCCGAAATAAACGTTGGAATGCTTGCTATCATAGAAACCAGTCCTATTCCGCCAAGGATAACACCGGTTCCGGCTTCAGAGAAGGAGGATTCATTTCTATTGCCAACGGCAAGACCTGCCAGGATCAACGATGCTCCGCCACCCAGCATGACCCAGGCAGTCGTTTTTTGTCTTTTACTTTTTGCGAGGTACTCATCTTTGGATAATGCAACCTTTTGGCTGAATGAAGCCAATGAAAATGTTGCTAATAAAAAAAGAAGGAAGATCTTTTTCATAAACTCAATTTGGTGATGATTATTGCAACTGTTCCTTGTAGTAATGCGTCGTTCTATTTGAAAGATAGTTATTTAGTTTCAGGGATTTAAAGGTTTACTGTTTAAAACGTTAGCGAACTCAACGTTAAACTTCTTAAATTTTTTAAGCCTTAAACTTTCTGCAAATCATAAGGTTTCGTCAAAGCATCCGCCCGCAGTTTATGGTCTTATATTTGAAGAGTAACTTGCGATGCAAAAAATTTTATATTTTATGAAAAGATTTTATCCTGCCCTTTTAGCCTTTTGTTTGATCTTCAATTCATGTGGTTCATTTTCCCAGTTACCTAATATTGGTATTGGTAAAGGAATAACTGAATCCGAAGCCGGCGCCGGTATCAAAGAAGCATTGAGCCAGGGGTTGGCGAAATCGGTTTTACAACTCAATAAGGAAGATGGATTTTTTAAAGATGCATTATACAAAGTGCTTCTGCCACCCGATGCTAAAAAAATAGAGAACACTTTGCGGAATGTTGGAATGGGCAATATGGTTGATAAAGCCATTCTCCAGATCAACCGGGCGGCTGAAGATGCAGCGGGCCAGGCCACCCCGATTTTTGCTAATGCGATAAAAACTATGACGCTGGCTGATGCGATCGGCCTGGTAAAAAATGGCGATACAAGCGCTACTCATTTTTTCCGTGTAAAAACAACCGATCAGTTAGTCGCGGCATTTTTACCGGTTATTAAAAATTCGCTTGACAAATTGGATGCTACCAAATACTATTCGGATCTTGTAAATAAATACAACAGCTTTCCTACTACGTTCAAAAAATTGAATCCCGACCTGGCCGGCCATGTTACCCATAAAGCAGTGGAAGCTTTATTTGATCTTGTTGGTAAAGAAGAAAAGAACATCAGGCAAAATTTAGCAGCGAGAACAAGCGATCTGCTGAAAAAAGTATTCGGAACTAAATGGTAAGATCAATTTAAACGGTCGATATACAATGCCCGGTTTTCAAGGAACATTCCATTGAAAATCGGGCATTGAACATTTTATTCCGGAAACACACTCCAGAAAAGTAAAACTATTCTTCTTCGGGGATCATCTAATTTATAATCCGTTGCATTTGGATTAGGAAATGCTTCGCCTTTGCCTTCGTGGAGATATAGAATATTTTTTACACTGCCGCCGCTGATCGAGCGGCCCCGGGTATATTTTTCAAAAAGTTCTATTACAGATCTGGATCTTCTTACCGATAACTCTTTATTCAACTCTTTTGCATCTACATTTTTTCCATTGAGTTTTATTCCTTCTGCAAGATCCTTATAAAGCGATGTTCCTTCTGCAATAGATGTTCCATCGGCATAGCCTTTTGCTGTAATAACAAGCGATAACGGGAAGTCGGGATATTTCTGTGTGAACATGTCAATCTCCTTTGCTACGGGCTCGAAAAAATTTCCAATAGCGCCGGCTACAGCGGGAGTAACAGTGTATTTGCCCGGCTCGAATAAAACATCCTGGTCAAGCTTTATTACCATGTTCCGGTTAATTAGATCTTCGAGAAATAATATCTTTTGATTGATACGTTGCTCGGTGGAGCGGGTTGTTGACAGCGCCTTCCGCAATTTATTCCAGTCATTCCTGTCTACTTCGGTGCCTTGTATGATGACCTTATTTTGTTTGACCAGTGAATCTATTTCAGCGCCGGTTTTATCAATGAATTTTTTGATACGGCTGTTGGCAGCGCTGTCGATCTCGTTCTGGTTCTCTTTGATGCTGCGCTTCGCATCTAATTTTTTCAAACTTTCAGTATGTTTTTCCAGTTGGCTGTTTTCGGTAGAAAGATCTTTTTTACCGCTGGCTGCTTTCTTTTGAGGAACGCATCCCTGTAAAAGAATAATAAGAAAAATAAAAAGAGGAAATATTGTTCCTTGGTTACGCATGCAGAAGAACAAATGGTGCTTATTAAAGGTAGAGAAATAATTGTTTTTTATTCGTATCATGACAAGTTTATCTTTATAACCGGATGAAGTTTTTGACTAGAAACTAAATTAGATGAAAACGGCAATTTTATTTTTTTTATTAGGGATCATTACAGGTATTGCCGGTACTTCTACGGCCAATGCAGGGATTGCTGCTGTAAATAAACCCGATTCCCTGCCGGGTCATATCCTTGTCATTAACACTTTTGACGCAAGTGAAATGAAGGCCCGGAAGAATAAAAAAGAATTATTCGGTGACCTGGCGGATAGCCTGAAGCAAGTATTGTCTTCCGCTATTCAAACCCGGCATTCGATCCGGGTAACGGTTCTTCGGGGAATATTTCCGGAAACAATTACAGATTCAAGTATTTTTTCTTTGATAGCGAATAATAATGCAACGAAGGCGATAGTTGTCAGGAAAATTGATGTACATTTTGTACAAACAAGGGTTGAAGTGACCGGGACAAAAAACGACAAGAGCCGCACGGCTTATTATGATATCTGCTCGATCATACATTATGATCTCTATAAAAAAGAAATGAAACTCGACCAATCCGAGATAAAGCACTGCGAATATTATACAAAAAGAAGTGTTGTCAGCGGTTTACTGGCAGCCGGGCCTGATATTGTCGGTAAAAGCAAGGATGCTTTTAAGATCATGATCAAAAATTCGTGGATGTATTTAAGCGAGATATTTTCTGAATTAAGTAAAGAGTGAGATATAGATTCGTTTAACGTTTCTCGTTCCTGGTTTAACGTTATCGTGCTATGATAAGTACTTTCCGGAGTATATGACTCCACATTAAACGAAAAACGCCAAACGTTAAACACTGCATTTATTAATTAAGAAACTGCCATCAATACCTGCCAGGCTTCTTTTACTTTTCCCGCATCTAATAATTGCTTGCTATAGATGTGAATTTCCTTCTCCATTTCATCGGGGTTGACAGAATAATACTGAATGATCTGTTTCAATGTACTGTCATCAAATGAAGGATCAATGAATGGCAATTCATGCACATTGGCCAGTTGCCCAATATTATTGCCGCTTAAGATCTTGCTGTTAATGATAGAAGAAGGTAAAGCATCGATCCCAATACCGAGTTGTGTATTGGGTTTTTCAACAATAAAAAGATTGCTTTCATCCACTTTGCAATACCAATCGCCACCCAATCTTGCCACATGATGAATTTTTCGCTGATCGATCTTCTTGTTTTCATCCAGCAACGAATCATCAATATGCATTTTCAATACTTCGCAAATAACAAGATTACCTGCGCCGCCTTCTGTTCCCAATGGCTTTACTTCGATCACTTTACATTCCATCTTTACTTTACTTTCTTTTACCATCGGCGGTTTTACTAATGTGGCCGGCTCTTCGGTAAAACCTGCTTTTACAAATTCACTGACGCCTTTCGGAAATTCGCAACTGGCCAGCGATGTTTGTTGCACCATATCATAGGTGACGATATTGATCACCACTTCCGGAACTTCCAGCACATTTTGTAAACTATGTTTGGTTGTATTATCCCTAACCCTGCGGGCCGGGGAAAAAACAACGATAGGCGGATTGGAAGAAAACAGGTTGAAAAAACTGAAAGGACTCAGATTCACATTGCCTGCTTTATCGATCGTGCTGGCAAAACAAATTGGCCGTGGAGCGATCACATGCTGGAGATAATATTGCTTTTCAGCCGGTTTAAGTTCTTGCAGGTCAAAGGTCATGTAGTAAAGATAATAGATGAGGTTGCTTATTGCCTGTTGCCTGTTGCCGGGCTACCGTTCATGCAAACTATCCGCCTTTTAAATTTTTTTCGGCTGCGGTGTAACAAAATAAAAGATAGATTCGTTCTACGAAGGATTTCGTCATTTTTTTAAACTAAAACCAGGATCATGAAAAAATTGTTTTTGTATGCAACAATAATTGCAGCGGCTTCCGCTTTACCATTCACTTCTTTTGCGCAAAAAGAAAAACATAAAGAGGATAAAGAATGGAAAGACAAGAAGACGGTCGAGGGCAGCGGCAATATAATTACAAAGGATGTAGCGGTGCAATCCTTCAGTGAATTGAAAGCTTCAGGTGTATTCAGTGTTTATTTGGAGCAGGGAAATTCAGAATCTGTAAAGATCGAAGCCGATGATAATTTTCAGCCTCTTTTCGAAGTAAAGAATGAAGGCTCGAAGCTTGTTATTAAAATGGAAGATGATATAAATATCAAAACAAAGAAAGGTTCGAAAGGAATGAAGGTTTATATCACTTTCAAGAGCCTGAAAAGTATGGAGCTTAGCACCGTGGGCAATGTATCGTCAGAGAAAAAATTAAGTTTTGATAACCTGGATATAAAGAACAACAGTGTTGGTTCGATCAACCTGAATCTTTCTGCTAAAACCATAAATCTTAAAAATGAAAGTGTGGGAACAGTAATGCTTAGCGGAAGCGCTGATGAGGCAAAGATCAAAAACAATGGTGTTGGAAGTTTAAAAGCCTATGATTTTGTTGTTCAAAAAATGGATATCACCAATGAAGGAATAGGCGGGGCAGAAGTAAATGCCGAAAAGGAATTGAAAGTAAAAGATAGTTTCCTTGGAAAAGTTTCGAATAAAGGCAATGCAAAAAGAGCCAATAAAGTTGTGATATAAGTTGAAGTCAAGGTCCTTATAGCCGTGAGAACAAAGAGAGGCCTGCTATTACAGGCCTCTTCTTATTTTTTTCTTTTCAAAATACTCCAGTCGGTTTCTTCAGCAACGATCGTATTGCTCAATCTTCCTAATCCATTTATTTCCATTTCTACCAGGTCGCCCGCTTGCAACCATTGTTCCGGATAGTTGGGATCGTTTAATTTACCGGTGCCATTCAATTCTAAAAAACACCCGGTACCAACGGTGCCGCTTCCGATAACATCGCCGGCATAAAGATCAACACCGTAGGAGGCCCGTTCAATTATTTCTGCAAATGTCCAGTCCATATCGCCGAGATTTCCTTCACTAACCTGTTTGCCATTTACCCAACATTTCATTGATAAATTCCAATTGATGCCGGTATGGTTTTCTTTAGCCGCTATTTCAAATTCTTTCAATTCATCCAGTGTAACCAACCATGGCCCGGTAACGGTGGAGAAATCTTTTCCTTTGGCCGGGCCAAGATTCAATAACATTTCTTCCATCTGCAATTTTCTTGCACTCAGGTCATTCATGATCATCAACCCGCCGATATGTTCAGTGGCGTCTTCTGCTTTGATATTTTTTCCATGTTTACATATCACAATAGCGGCTTCCAGTTCGAAATCCAATTTTTCAAAATGATCGGGCATGCATTTTATTTCACCGGGTCCCTGTATACTATGATGATTGGTAAAATAGAAAATAGGATACTGATCGAACTCGGGGATCATATCTGCTTTGCGATTTTTTCTTGCAGCCGCCACATGCTGGCGAAATGCATAACCATCGCGGCAGGATGGCGGAAAAGGAACCGGCGCCAGCAATTGAACATCCTTTAAGGCAACCCATTTGTTGCTTGATCTTGTTCCTTCCCGCAGCATTAATTCGCCGGCTTGCGCTACCGGAAAACTTTCTTCCCAATAATTTAAAAACAATCCCATACTGTTGGGCAGATCGGGATGCAATACATCCATATCATAGATCATATTATTGATCAGCACGCCAAGTTGTTCTCTTTCTTCTTTTACGTAGGAAACCATTTTCATAAGTAATAATTAAAGAACCGCTAAGTTAAGGCGGGTTGTTATTTTATTTTCAAAAAGGATTTTCCTTCATACTCCAGTCCTTCGATCTTACCGTCTTTCTTTTTAAAGATCATTCCCGTTCCTGTTCCCGGCTCAAGTTCGACACGAATGCCTTCGGGTTTTATATAATTGGAGGAAATACAATGCATCTCGCCCATTTTTATAGCAAGCGCATCGCCATTTACGGCAATCTGGATAGTTCCGTAATAAGGATGCTTATATTCTCCTGCATAATTTTCAAGCGGTAAGGATAATTGGGGCGTTCGTTTGGCCCTTTCTGCAAAAGCATCAATAATGGTTTTTTTGGATCGTTCAAAAAGAGCCGTAAGATCTTGCAGTTGTTTTGCATATTTAGCTTCAACATCTCCCTGTAACCACGAATCATAGATATAGGTAGCGATCATATGACCTGCCCGTCCTCCAATAGAACCTTCATTGATCAGCACTGCAACGGCGATCTTTTTTCCCGGTAAAAAAGAAATATGACTTCGATAACCCGGGAACCCGCCGTTATGATAAATAACAGTTTCATTTTTATAATTACCGATCTGCCAACCGAGGCCGTATTCACCATCACCCGGGAAAGGAGCCTGGTCCCTTTGTGTTTTCGTATAACCGGCATGGCATTGTTGAATGATATCGGCAGGGATAACCTGTATGCCATTTAGTTTTCCTTTATTCATATTCATGTTCAGCCAGGTGCCGATATCCGTTATACTGGAAAAAATGCCACCGGCCGATTGCATATTATTATCCGTTTTATCCAACCATGAATGTGCCGGTCCTTGAGGGGTAAAAATATAAGGATAAGCAACGGTCCGGTTTTGTGAAGAAGCTTTTGAGATATATGCCGTCGTATGCTGCATGTTCAACGGCGTGAATATTTTTTCCTGTAACAGGTCCTGCCATTTTTTATTTAATGTCTGTTGTAACAAGACCGCATAGATATTGTAACCAAGATTATCATAGCTATACTTCCCGTAATTCGAATCGATGACAAGGGTTGCATTGGCAAAAACGTCGAGTATTTCTTTCTTGTCAATAGCGCCGGTGTATGCCATGCGAAAAGTGAGCGGATCGTTTCGCAGGCCGCTGGTATGGGTTAGCAGATCACGGACAGTGATCCTGGCAGGAACAGGATTTTTGAATGTGATCCCTTTGGCATAATCGATGATGGGGTTGTTCAGTTTGATAATGCCTTCTTTATCGAGCAAAGCAGCGGCGAGGGCGGTAAACGATTTGGTAGAAGATGCGATATAAAAAAGGGTATTCTCATCTGCTTTGATCCCTTTTTCACGATCTGCTATTCCATAAGTATGGATAAAAATGGGTTGATCGTCTTTTATCACAGCTATGGCAATTCCGGGGATCTCCGGCATTTTTTCCATGACCTGCCGGGTATAGGCATCCAGTTTATCCGTGAATTCTTTTTGTGCATGGATAAATGAAGGGTTCCAGACCAAAAGCGCCAAATTGATCACCCAAAGTTTTTTCATGGTTCAAATTTTTTCGATCATCAAACATTTGCCCCTGTTTCACCCGTATTTCGCCCGTGTTTCGCCTGCTTGTATACAGGGGAAACACGGGCCATATACGGGGAATAGCAGGGAAATTATACCAGATCTCCGGTACAACCTGGCATAAAAACCCGTTGATAAACGCTGAGTTTCAATACAAGTTGTCTTTTTGCAAAGATTTGACGATGGTTTAAGATACGAGGTTATTCGCTTTTTATTCAAAAGGTTATCTTTGCGCCATGCATTTTGAAAAAATTCATAATAAAGGACAGGCCCGTTTATTTAAAAGCGATTTCCTGGAAGCGCTGACCAAAGCGCATCCGCTGGTGATATGGGGAATGTATATCCCGATCATGGGGTTTCTTATTTATACCGGCGCAACAAAATATAATTATGGAACAGGAAGGATACTGCTGATATTTTTGGCCGGTATGATGTTCTGGACGCTTTTTGAATATATAGCACATCGCTTTATTTTTCACTGGATGCCTAAAACTCCCGGCGCTACAAAATTTGTTTATACACTGCATGGCAATCATCATCATTATCCCCGCGACAGGCAAAGATTATTCATGCCGCCATTGCCGAGTATCATCATTTCATCTACTTTATTTGGGTTGATGTGGCTGATCATGAAAAGCTATGCCTTCATGTTCTTCCCTGGTTTTCTTTTCGGCTACCTGATGTATGGTACGATGCATTATGCTATTCATGCATGGAACCCGCCATTCAAATGGATGAAACCTTTGTGGAGGAACCATCACCTGCATCATTATAAAAATGAACATAATGGTTATGGAGTAAGTTCTACTTTATGGGATCATGTGTTCGGTACTATGTTCGATCTGAAAAGAGAAAAAGAAGATAAAGAGAAAGTACAGGAATTAATGTTTGAGAGGAAAGAGAAATAATATAAGAAGTCTGGCGTAAGATGCCGGAAGCGTCCGATAGGGAATACTTCTGACTTCAGCTAACTGACCTCATTCACTGTTACCACTTTTCATTCTCATCAATATTATTGTCCCGCTGGCGAAACTGCTGGCGGGATCTTATTTTTTGCGCCTGCCGTTCGATCATCAGGTTGGCGATCAGGAGGCCGGCATCGCTGTCGGGATTCTCTTTAAGTACGGATCGTAGTTTCGGTTCGCTGACATCCATCCGGTATAAGATGGAAATGAGTTGTTGAAAATCCTTTTCAATAAGATCATTGATACGGGCAGCCAGTATTTTCACATCAGGAAACTCTTTGCCTGTAACTAAACTCAGCAGGTCTTCTTTTTGCTCTATTGGCTTTTTTTGTTTCATCGGCGATTTAAAATTAAGAAGAAGTCGGTTGTCACGAATTAATTGCCATTCATCAAAAAAGGAGAAAAAAGTAACCTAGCAGTACGCTTCGTACGAACTAACTCGTATATTTGAGTTCAACCACGCAATGAGAATGAAAAGGCTATTACTATTAATTATACTGCTACAGTTGGTCAGCCATGTATCATGGTCGCAGGGAACATTAAAAGGAAAAGTTGCAGATTCATCTTCCGTTAAACCGCTTGGCTTTGCTACCGTAACTGTTTTTAAAGCCATCGATACAGCTATTATCACTTACAGGCTCAGTACGCCGGATGGTGATTTCAAAGTAACGGGCATCCCGCTCGATGTTAATTGCAGGGTAGTGATTTCATATTCCGGTTACAGTGTTTACAGGAAAGAATTCATTCTGACGGCTGCTCAATCCACGCTGGATATCGGCACTGCTATTCTTACTACCGATTCAAAATCATTGGATGAAGTATTGGTCATTGCTGAACGGCCTCCCGTTATAATAAAGAAAGATACGATCGAGTTCAATGCTTCTTCTTTTAAAACGCTGCCCAATGCATTAGTGGAGGATCTTTTAAAAAAATTACCCGGTGTTATGGTTGATAAGGAAGGAAATATCATGGTAAATGGCAAACCGGTGAACAGGATACTCGTCGACGGGAAAGTTTTTTTTGGCGATGATCCCAAAATGGCAACAAGAAATTTACCCGCCAATATAATTGATAAAGTACAGGTAGTGGATGATAAAGAAGAGATGATGCGTAACGGCGATGATAATGCAAATAACGTTGGTAAAGTAGTGAATATAACATTGAAGAAAGGAGTGAAGAAAGGATGGTTTGGTAAACTGTATGCGGGCGCCGGGAGCAGTAAACTTTACGAGGCCGGCGGTATTGCCAATATTTATCGTGATACACTTCAGTTAAGTGTGCTGGGCTATATGAATAATTTGAACAAGGCAGGTTTCAGTCATTCAGAACTGGTATCGGCAGGCGGGTTTGACAGGATAAGAAGTAACAGTTCAAGTAACAGCACCAGTGTATGGAACAATAACGGTGGCAGCGGAGTTTCTATCAACGGAATAAACTTTGGAGGCGCACAAAATTTTGGAGGCATCTCTACAAGTAAAGGAGCAGGTTTTAATCTCAACATGGCGCCTAATAAAAAGAAATCAATATACCTGCAATACTTTAACGGGAATGTACGGGCGCCGCGGGAAACGGTTACGGACATAGATCAATATAGATCCGATACTATTGTAAATAACAATACAAGTTTGACCGGCGATATGGTAACGCATACTCATAATATCGGTGCGGGACTAAGGCTGAAACCGGACTCGGTAACGAATATCCTTATCAATGCTAATTATCTTATCGGTCAGCAGGATGAGGACAGGTTCAATCACATTACCGGGAACAATAACAAGACCGGGCCACTCAGTGATGGTAACGTTACACAATTCAACGATGGAAAATTATTTTATTACAAGCATAATATAGCTGTCACTCTTTTATCAAGAACAAAAAAAGGCAGGCGGTTCAATTTCAATCAAACACTGGATATTAATAATCGTTTCAATGATTATGTGTCCGAATCCGGCATCAGTTATTTCTACCCGGTGATGTATGATAGTTTCTATTCACAATTAAGAAAGGAAAGCATACCGAGAACCGATGCTAATTTCAATTTCAATTACAGCGAACCGCTTGATAAGCATTTTACACTCCGTATCGGCGGCCGTTATGAATATGGAAGACTGAACAATGGTGTCAGCACTTTTAATAAAAATACCAGCAATGGAAAATTCGATCTGTTCAATACATTTCTCAGCAGCGATTTCAGGAGAATAAGTAACCGCATCATGTTTACACCAGGTCTTGAATACAAATGGAAGGACCTTGCCATTACACCATCTATCCGCCTCCTACAACAGCATATCAATAACAACCTGCTTACTTCAGGAACATTGCTGAAACAAAAACAATTTAATATTCTCCCGGTATTTTCTGTTGTATATAAACAACTAAGCTTTAATTATTCGATGGATGTGTTGTTGCCTTCCTTTGGTATGATCAACCCGGTTACGGATATCAGCAACCCGTATTTTATTACGAAAGGAAATCCCGACCTGTTACCCTTCAGGCGGAATAATCTTTCAGTGAATTATTATTTCAATGATCCCAAGCGATATATCAATGCAGGAGGTTATGCAAGCGCAGCATTTACCAATAACGATGTAGTACAAAGTATAGTTATCGATAGCCGCGGCGTACAGACGAGTATGCCGGTAAATGCAAACGGCACTACGAACTACAGCATGAACTGGAACGTTAATAAACAATACAAGAACAAACAGAATATCATCTTCATGTGGAATACAGGCAACTGGATGAATATAACCAAAAGCCGGTTCTTATTTAATGGAACAGATAGCTGGCAGACCACATTCAACTATAATCACTGGTTCGGTGCAGGACTTAACCTGAATGATAAATTTGAATGGAATATTTTTTACAGCTTCGGAAAAAACTTTACCCGGAATACCAACCCCGCCTTCAGGAAACTCAATATTGCCAATGAGAACTGGGGTAATGAAATGGTTTTACGCTGGCCCAAACATCTTATCTGGGAAACACAACTGAATTATTCTTTTAATGGAAGTATTCCCGCAGGCTTGCCGAAAGAAAATGTGCAATGGAATGCGGCGCTCAATATTACAATGCTGAAAAGTGAAGCAGCAGTACTAAAATTATCCGTGATAGATATATTGAACCGGAATAATAATATCTCGGTAAGGGCCAACCAGAATATGGTCACAACCACCCAGGGAAATATTTTGGGACAATACTTTCTTGCTACGTTCAGCTATAATGTACGACCAGCAGGAGCAAAAAGAAGGGTAGGCGGCCGTGAACGGTTATTTAATTTTTAGAATTTTTCAATTACACCCAGGCTAAACAAAGCGAGATCATATTTGACCGGATCTTCTTTATCCAACAAACGAAGTTGTTCGGTCAATTCGATCGCTGCCAGCCAATCGGTTTGTTTTCTTTTTAATAAACCAAGGCGACGGGCCACTCTTGCAACATGAAGATCGATCGGGCATATCAAATCGGAAGGCGGGATCTTTTTCCAGATACCAAGATCAACTCCTTTATTATCATTTCTCACCATCCAGCGAAGAAACATATTCAATCTTTTACAGGTCGATCCTCTTTCCGGGTCGGCAATATGTTTTTTTGTTCTTACCGGTACATGTTCCAGTGAAAAAAAATAATGATGAAAGCCGGTCAGCATTTTTTCAATGGTAACGCCATGTTTTGTAAATGCATTCTCCAAACTTTTATGCTTGCTGTAATGCATTTTAAAAAAATCAATAAAATATAAAAGGTCGGTGCTGTTGAATGTTCTGTGTTTGAAATGCAATAACCGTTTTAATGCTGTATCAGAATGATCCATACAAAAATCATGAGGAGCCATGTCCATCAGGCCCATCAGTTCCTTTGACTTTTGAATGATTGTGGTCCGATTTCCCCATGCAAAAACAGCGGCGAAGAAACCGGCGATCTCTATATCTTGTTTTTTTGAAAAAAGATGAGGGATGGAGATGGGATCATCTTTAATAAAAAAAGGTTGATTGTATTCGTCAACCTTATTGTCAAGAAATTCCTTCAAGCGCTGAGATGGCATTTGCAAAAATACAATGCAAATGGTCAATCAACTACTCTGCCTCCGCGTATCACCCTTAACAGTATTGCAATAATAGCCAACACAAGCAATGCATGTATAAGTGATCCTGCAGAAAAAACAAAGAACCCGAGGATCCAGCCAATGATCAATATCAATGCGATCAGGTACAACATAATGTTTCGTTTTTAAATTTTAAATCCCGGGGAGCTTCTTCCGCTTATGGGAAGGCATATATAATGCCAGAATTTTATACCGTGAGAATCAGCACAATGAAACGATATTTCATTGCAGGAAGTAAAATAAGTAAGAAATTTTTTCAGCATTAATCAGCATTCCTGATCCGTTCGCCTTTTACGGGAGAGTAACCTGTTTTGTCTTTTCCATCCACGCTGATCTTATCAAAAAAACATTTGATGCCGGTGGAGCCTGCCATAGTTTCTTTATCCTGTATATGAAAATGCAAATGTGGTTCAGAAGAATTGCCGGAATTTCCACAAAGACCTAACTCTTGTCCTTGTTTTACTTTATCACCGGTCTTTACTTTGATGGAGTTCAATTTAAAATGTGCAAATAAAATATATTCATTAGCAGCAGTTTTTAAAATGACCGAATTGCCGGTAACCTGTGCAGGATTCATTTCTCCGGGAATATTATCTTTCACTCCTTCAATTACAGAAACAACTTCCGCATCGCACGGAGCTATCAATGGTTGTCCGAATGCATAATAATCTTCGTTACTTTTCCCATTCGTTTTATAAGATCTTTCGTTATCATCCACCATCATAATATCAAAAGCATTTTTTTGCGCCCTGTTTGCCACATGATAATTCTGTTGTTCCGTATCGCCGCCCCAGAATACAAACCATTCGCCGTGGAATGGCAGCATCATTTTAGTTGTATTGCGGTTGCCGGATATTATTGCGCCCGGTCCATCATAGGCGGTAAACAATAAACCACTTATCTCACCTTTTTGATCCTCAACAATGGCCATCCAGGAAATATCATTTGAAAAAGTAGTTTTATAGCGGTCGGCTCCCTGTTTTTTATCGATCAATTCATGTTTCAGGATATCACCGGATCCTTTACGCATCTCAGAAAAAAAATCGATCGTTTGCTGTTGCGAAAGCGCTTCTTTCATTCCGGGATCGAATAAATAATAGATACTGTCATAATGCTCCCTGTTATAGTAACCCACAAGTTTATCGGCAAGAGGATCTTTAGCGGAAGATCCTTTCTGCCCGTTACAGGAGAGTAATGCAAATAAAAAAGAAAGCGAAAGAAGTTGTCGCATATAACAGTGTGGTTAATTACCCGATCGCTTTGTCAAGGTCTTCAATAAGATCATCCGCATCCTCAATTCCCACACTCAATCTTATTAAAGAGTCGCCCAGGCCATTTTTAATTCTTTCTTCTCTTGGTATGGAAGCATGTGTCATACTCGCCGGGTGATTGATCATACTTTCAACGCCACCCAAACTTTCTGCCAGTGAGAATAAATGGGTGGATGATAAAACTCTTTTTGCTTCATCCACGCTGTCGTTCTTCAATTCAAAAGATATCATACCGCCAAAATCTTTCATTTGTTTTTTTGCTACGGCATAACCGGGATGGTCTTCAAAACCCGGCCAATACACTTTTGCTACTTTGGGATGTTTGCGCAACCAATGAGCAATGATCTTACCATTTTCACAATGAGCTTTCATACGAACGCCCAATGTTTTTATTCCGCGAAGAACAAGAAAACAATCCATCGGCCCGGGAACAGCACCGCAACTTTTTTGTATAAAATATAATTTCTCCCGCAGGTCTTTATCATTCATCATCAGGCAGCCTTGTATCACATCACTGTGACCCCCGAGATATTTGGTGGCAGAATGCATAACGATATCTGCGCCGAGGTCCAGTGGATTTTGCAAAGCCGGCGATGCAAACGTGTTGTCAACAGCCAGCAAAATATTCTTTGTTTTGGCAATAGATGCAATACCCGCTATATCCGAAATATTCATCAAAGGATTTGTTGGCGTTTCGATCCAGATGAGTTTTGTTTTATCCGTTACCGCATTTTTGACATTATCGGTATTGGTCGTATCAATGTAAACGAATTTTATTCCAAACTTTTCAAACACTTTGGTGAATAAACGGTAAGTGCCGCCATACATATCATTGGCACAAACCACTTCATCGCCGGGTTGTAATAATTTGATCACGGCATCGGTAGCCGCTACACCACTGCCGAAGGCTAATGCATACTTCCCATTCTCGATGATCGCATACGCATCTTCCAATGCTTTACGGGTGGGGTTCTGGCTTCTTGCATATTCATATCCTTTATTTACAGCCGGCGCTTCCTGTACATAAGTGCTGGTTTGATAGATCGGTGTCATGATCGCACCGGTAGACGGATCGGGTTCCATACCGGCATGAATGAATTTTGTAGCGGGCTTCATTAGTTAATCGTTTAATACGCAAAGATAGAGGAGGAGATAAAAACGAACAGATAATAGATAAAAGTCCTTGTAAATGGAAAGTACCAGCGGATCGGAAAAACTTTTAGTTAGTAGTTTTTATCTTTTAGTTGAATTTGACCGGCAATCTTGCTTCAAGATCGTCCCATGCCATTAAGATATCAGCGCCGTTATTTGTTTTTTCAAAGACCATCGTATAATATTCAATACGATTGCTGGTTTTTTTAACCGGGATAATAAAACGGGCTATATCTTTTGTTGAATCCGGGTGCAAACCCCAGCTGTCGATATTTGTATTGAGAATAATGGTCCAGCTATCGGCCTGCGGAATACTATACAGGACATAGCGGCCGGCTTTTATTTTATTATCCTGTATAGTGGCATCGGTGTACAGGTCCAATTCGGTTGATTCATTGGCGCCTAATCTCCACGGTTCTTCAAGTTTAAGTAAGTTTTGAAACAACTTGCGGCCCTGCAGGTGCGGACGGCTGTAAACAATTCTTGCCAGTGGCGGAGTGTTGATCCTGTTTTCCATTTTTAAAATAGGATACTCAACGGGAAAATAACTTATGTCCATCGGCGATACATCAACAATAGCATAAGGATTCACCTTGTTGGCAACTATGTTTATGCGGGATGTATCCGGTGAAGAGGTACCCGGTTTTTCTTCCGCTTCATTTTTTTTATTGCCGCATCCAATAAAAAGAAGAAAGCAACAAGGAAAAAATAAGTATGATACGATTCTTTGCATACGATCAGAAATTAAAAGGGATCGCAACTTTAACTGCATCCCATGCAACAATAAGATTGGTTCCGCTTGCCGTTTTTTCAAATGCCATGGTCAATGATTCAACAGGGCTATCTGTTTTTTGAACAGGAACCTGCGTTCTTACCAGGTCTTTTTTTGCATCATATTTGAAAGAACCCCATGTATCTGTTTCTTTATTCACAATGATCGTCCACGTACTTTCATTGGCAATAGCATATAATGTATAACGACCGGGTTTGATCTTTTTTCCGCCCAGCCGTACATGTTTGTAAAATTCGATCTCGGTAGCTTCATTGGCGCCAAATCTCCATACTTCGCCATATTTTACCAATCCTCCGAAAATGGCCCTGCCGGATTTTTGCGGGCGACTATAGATCACTCTTGCAACAAGCGGTTCGGTTAACTTATCCTGTATTTTCAATACCGGGTAATTGTTGGGCGAATAACTCATATCCATCGGCGATTTATCTACCGGTGGTAATGCAGTTGATTGTGCATACATCATCACCGACATACAAATAGCGGCCAAACAAAAGCTGATCTTTTTCATATTATTCAAGTGTATTTACAAAAGTAATTCATTCGGATTTAGTTGCACGCAGGGAGGGCAGGCCCCGCAGAGATTTATATCGATCATTTTCTCAGCGTACTAACGTCCTTTGTGTGAACATTATTGACCAGAAAGCAGTTTTTCAAATTCTCTCTGCGCAAATGGTTTCAGGTCTGCCCAAAAATGACGGTAATGATCCTGCAATGGTTGGTAGTTTTCTTCAAACAATTTATAAGCGGTATCGCTTTCTGTCAAATACAGCGATCGCCGGACCACGCCGCCCAGGCTTTTTTCCGTTCCCCCTTTGTTGCGATAATTAAAGAGCCAGTTATGTTGTTTCATATAAGGGTACATGGCGGCGAATTTTTCCGGGAACAATGAAAGATATCCATCCAGGGTAGTATATACCTGCTGCGAAAAATCAAAAAGCGACTGCTCTGCAAATTCATTGGCATCTGTTGCCAGGTAATGATCATATACTACATCCACAAATGCGCCGGCATATAACCTGTAGCTTGGACGGAAAATTTCTTTAGCTTCTTTCGTTGCAGGATGATCATCGGTAAATGTATCAATGGCCCGGTGAAGCATTATTCCCTGCTGGATAGCTTTGGGGTAATCAAACTTCTTTTTTCCCTTTACAAAATCACTGATCATGTTTCCCGCCATTATTTCAGGATGGCCAAAAGAGAGATATGCGTGGGCGAGGTAGTTCATCAGATAAAAACCAAAAGATAATAACTAAAAACTAATAGTTGTTGAAAGCAATAAACTATTTACCGGTACCTTTTTTCATACAGTAAAATTTGCAAAGCAAAAAAGCATTTATAACTATGAAACACTTTTATCTTTTAGTTATTAGTTTTTACCTACTTCACATTTTTATTCAGCCAGTCGGTCATGATCTTTAAAACTTCGGGAGAAAATGTTTCTTCCAGTTCCCCATATTCATTCACCGTGCATTTGGTGCAATGCTGGAATAAATGATTCAATCCTTCCATTTCTTTTATTTCAAAAACGGATCTCTTGCTTTTTTTCAATGATCGTTCTATACCGGCAAGATTTGATCTTGAAATAACCTGTATATCACGGCTTCCATTCAAAGCAAGTACTTTGGTATTGAGTTTTTGCAAATAAGGCTGCGGATCGAATAGAATAAAATATTTGAACCAGTCATTTGTCATCACAGGATACAGCTGATCGATATATATCCGCTGCCTTTTTTCATCGGTAAAACCCAATGTGTCTTTTATTGTAGCAGCGGTTTCACTTGCCCACTCTGTCAACGCTTTCAACGCATTGGCTTTGGCGGCAGCAGGATCTTTTCCTTCGACCAGCGCCAATACTACTTTTTTATACACAGGCATAAAACTATTGATCGTTTCTTCACTCACTTTTTCCGAGCGGAGAATAGCGCCGTTCTGTTCTGCCATCAGGTCAATGATCTTTATGCCCGGGCCCGCTAACAGGATAATGAAATTGATATCTTTTCTTCGTGAAGCAACGATCGGGGCGATCATTCCGCCTTCGCTATGACCGATAAGCCCGATCTTATTTTTATCAATATCATTTCTTGTTTTTAAAAATTCGATCCCGGCTTCCACATCTTTTGCAAAATCGGCGCTGGTAGCATGTAAAACATCGCCTTTGGTTTTTCCCATACCCCGATCATCCACTCTTAGTACTGCATAGCCTTCTTTGGTCAAATGATCGGCAATAACGGCAAATGGTTTATGTCCCATTAATGTTTCATCCCGGTCCTGCTGACCGCTTCCTGTAATTAATATTGCCACAGGATATTCAGGCGTTTTTATATAGCGGATATTGGGATCAGGTTTTGGTACGGTAAGCGTGGCCCCGAAATGAACCGACTTATCGGCATTATCATATTCTACATCATAACTATTATAGGGGAAAGGTGGCACTGGCAATTGCGGTCTTTTTTTTGTCAAAGAAGGCTTGTTCTTTTTTTTCAAAACCAATGTGAAACTTTGGCCTTGTGTTAATTCACCATCTAATGTTGAATCGTTGATGAGTTTTCCGGTATAGACTGCATTAAGCTGAGGCATTTCGATAGTAATTCCCTTATCGGAAATAAATGTTGTGTCACATTCAAGCCCATAAGCTTCCTGGTCGGGACTATCCGTTGTTGTTGCCAGATCACCTTTAGTATTTGCTTTAATATGAAAAACAACTCTTAATTCAACGCCGGCATCCAGTTTTCCTTCCCAGGTACCAACATAGTTGGAAGGAGTTTGAGAAAAAAGATCATAGGAAAGGAATAACGCTGCAATAAGGCAGGCGATCATTGTATGTTTCATATACTTGTATTAATGGTAGAACAAATCTCCCGATGTTTGGAATAGCAACAAAATACAGTAGTATGAGTGTTTTGCCTGAAAGATTTAGTGCCTTTGCACCTTTGCGGGTCTCTTTTAAAGCTTATTATCCAATATACCTGCAAGCATTCCGGCAGGATAAGCGGTATTTAAAAATGCCGGACGGTTTGCATTCAGCAGCATCTGTTAACTGCTATTAACACTCGCCTCCACTAATCTCCGAAGGAGTCCATTGGACATAATTGGCTAGTACCGGGCTGTAACCTGCAATACTTTTGTTACGTCATACAGGATATAAAATGACAACCGAAAACACCTAAACCTTTTTAAAATAAACCAACATGAAAAAGATGATCTTAAGCCTCGCAATTGCTTTTACCACACTTAGCGCCTTTGCGGGAGAGGATGAAAATGTAAGCCAGAAAGTTCTGAATGCTTTTAAGAATGAATTTATCAATGCAAACCAGGTAGAGTGGACCGTTGCCGATAATTATTACAAAGCCTCCTTTGTATATAATGAAAAATATGTGTTCGCTTATTATAATACGGATGGCGAATTGCTGGGTATGACACGTTATATCAGCACAGCAGACCTTCCGATACACTTGCAAATGAACCTGAAGAAAAAATACAATAACTATTGGGTGGGCGATCTTTTTGAAGTTGCAAAAAATGATGCGACCTCTTATTATCTCACTATAGAAAATGCCGATTCGCAAATTGTATTGAAGTCAACAGGCGGCAGCGACTGGAGTGTATTTAAAACAGCAAAAAAAGCGTAAGTAAGTTTTGGTGTGTGGTAAAACAAGCCCCGATCTCGTGTCAAACGAGGCGGGGTTTTGTATTTCTAACGTTTAAGAAGTTCAAGATGTTCAAAAGGTTCAAGAGGTTGAGTAGAACTAACTTTTGAAACCTTTTGAACATCTTGAACATCTTAAACCTTTCTCTGCGTTAAGACCTTTAACATTGGTTTCCGCCAGTCATAATGTGCTTGACGAAATGTTTCGTACATCATAGCTTTGAAGGGTATTAAACAAAGATCATTTACGTTTAAAACTAAAGCCATGAAAAAGTTTTTTTTATCACTGTCGCTGATGCTGACAGTACTTGCAACAACATTTGCCAATGTTATTTTAGATCCTGGTCCCGATGTAAAGGAAGCTTTCAAAAAAGAATTTCCCGGTGCACAAATTGTAAGCTGGAGTAACCAGGATGGGTTCAACAAAGCAACTTTTATACTCGCCGGTCACCGCACCATTGCTTATTTTGATGAGGATAATGAACTGGCCGGTTGTGTCCGCGACATTTTTTACGACCAGTTGCCAATTACCGTGATGAAAGCAGTGGACAAAAAATTCCCTTCCGCTTCTTTTGCTGAAGTGAGAGAGATCACCAATGCCGACGGTACTTTTTATTTATTGACTGCAGAGCAGGATAATAAAAAATATAAAGTAAAGATCACTTCCGAAGGAAGCTTTGCTTCTATAGAAAAAAAGGATAAGTAAACAACCTGCCTGAGTTTCACACAGAGGGTATGGAGAATACAGAGAAAGACTCTGCATCTTCATGCCCTTTGTGTTTGTGTAACCCTTTCATTTCGGACTGCATAATTTTCAACACATAGAACCATAGAGCCACATAGTTAACCCTATGTGTTCCTATGTGCCTATGATCCTATGCGGTAAAATAAAAAATAGAGCTTTGAGCACCTAATGTGAATTCTTTTCAATCATGTATTTTTGCGGCTCTTTCGCAAAGTCTCCCGTACATACGGGATCCGAAGGCGGCCTCCCGATGGCTATCGGGATTAAAATTTTAAAAAATGAACAAAGGACCCGTTTCCAAATTTATCGAACATCATTACCGCCACTTTAATGCAGCCGCATTGATGGATGCCGCCAAAGGCTATGAAACGCATTTGAATGAAGGTGGAAAAATGATGATCACCTTAGCAGGAGCCATGAGCACCGGTGAGCTTGGTATTTCGCTGGCAGAAATGATCCGCCAGGGAAAAGTTGATATCATCAGTTGTACCGGCGCTAATCTTGAAGAAGATGTGATGAACCTTGTTGCGCATTCTCATTATAAAAGAATTCCCAATTACCGTGATCTTACTCCGCAGGAAGAATGGGATCTTTTGGAAAATCATTATAACCGTGTAACAGATACTTGTATCCCCGAAGAAGAAGCTTTTCGCCGCCTGCAAAAACATTTGGTTAAGCAATGGAAAGATGCCGAAGCAAAAGGAGAAAGATATTTTCCCCATGAGTTTTTATATAAAACAGTATTGAGCGGTGACCTGGAACAATATTATGAGATCGATCCGAAAGACAGTTGGATCGTTGCTGCTGCAGAAAAAAATATACCGATCGTTGTGCCGGGATGGGAAGACAGTACTACCGGGAACATCTTTGCGAGCTATTGTATCAAAGGAGAATTAAAAGCATCTACCGTAAAAAATGGTATCGAATACATGGTGTGGTTAGCGGATTGGTATAAAAATAATTCCGGTGGTAAAGGTGTTGGCTTCTTCCAGATAGGCGGTGGCATTGCGGGTGATTTTCCGATCTGTGTAGTACCGATGATGTACCAGGATCTTGAAATGCATGATGTGCCGTTCTGGAGTTATTTCTGCCAGATCAGCGATTCAACAACATCCTATGGTTCTTATTCCGGAGCAGTGCCCAATGAAAAGATAACATGGGGAAAACTGGATATCAAGACTCCCAAATTCATTGTAGAAAGCGACGCAACAATTGTTGCCCCATTGATATTTGCCTGGATACTGGGCTGGTAAAATTTATATAATTAAGAATGAAATAGCTGAACATGCGTTCAGCTATTTTTTTTAAGATCTTCCCAGGCTTTGGCCGGTTTTAATGCGCTAACAAGATTGACAATGATGATGATCCTTACAATAATACCGCCGATAAAAGCTTTGGCCCTATCTTCCGATACTGCGACTGCCAGCACCCATAAAAGAATAAATAAAATAATTCCGACAACTATTGCAGTATGAGGTTTTGTTTTTGTCCAAAATGCAAGACCGATAAAAGAACCGACCTCGGCCACTACTATTGCTATATAAATCGGAGGCAGTAAGGATAGCGGGATGCCGGCACGGCCAATGGCGATCGCTTCCCATATCAGGAATAATCCGGCCGTGATAAATAAAGCGTTCCTTGCTTTTTTGATGCCGGGCTCATGACCTTGCATCTGGTTTACTCTTTCATCATCATAATAATCAGAGATGGGGTTTTCGGATTTCTTTGATTCTTCTTGTATTTGATCTTCAGGCATAATAAAAATTTTTCTTTAAGATAATAAAAAAACGAATCCCGCCGGAGGTTACCCGAAACGGGATCTTTTTTATTAAGAAAGCGGTATCGTAGTTTGCGTAGAGCCTTTAAACACTATACCTGGCTCAAGTACTATTGCATTTCCTTTTTTGCCTGCTCTGCTGTTCTGGCACTTTGAAATGCAGCGAATAAAAAATAGATCATAACGGCTTTCATAATGATCCCCAGGAGACCATCCATCTGGCCGGAAACAACATAAAGCAAGATGATGAGACCAATGAATACAAGTGTTCCTAAAATAGCAGATACCATTGGTTGTTTTGTGCCTAATAAACCGATCCCAACGAATATTGCCGGGAAAACAAGAGAAGCAAGGATCAGTTGACTGGTAAAAATGCCTGCTATAGCAAACGCCAGCATATCTCCGGCCAATATGATACCAGCGATCCAGAACATGGAATTTCTTACACGCCTGCACTCCATCGCATATATTTCCGCCTGCGTTTCTTTATAGTTTTCGTAATCGCCGGAAATTATATCCTGCTGCCCGCTTGTAGTATTCATAACTTATTTTTTTTAAAATAACCTGTTATAAAAGATAGGAAATAAAAGATTCAACCCGGTTTTAGAAACCTTTCGGTGTTTCGAGTTTAATATCTCTTTTCAACATGTCATTTCGGTTAGCCATTTCCCATGCTGTATAAAAAACAAGTTGCGCTCTTTTAACCATCAACGGATAGTTGATCTTATCGGGTGTATCGGTTGGGCGGTGATAATCGGCTCCCAGCATTCCATCATAATAAAAAATAATGGGAACACCTTTGCGGGCAAAATTGTAATGATCGCTGCGGAAATAAATACGCATCTTGTCATTGGGATCATTGTATTTATAATCCAGCTCCATGTTCATATAATTTTTATTGACAGATTCGCTGATCGTTTTCAGATCGGTGCTGATCTTATCATCGCCCACTACATATACATAATTCAATGAATCACCTTTTTTGCGGCTGGAATCCGTACGGCCGATCATATCGATATTGAGATCGACGGTTGTTTTCTCCAATGGAAATAACGGGTGATTGGCATAATAAGAAGAACCCCATAATCCTTTTTCCTCACCACTTACCGTCATGAATACCATAGTACGCCGCGGGCCTTTGCCTTCTGCTTTTGCTTTCACAAATGCTTCCGCCATTTCCAATACGGCTGTAGTTCCCGAGCCATCATCATCGGCGCCATAATAGATCACTGTATCTCTTTTACCCAAATGATCATAATGCGCAGTGATAAAAACATATTCATTTTTCAGGTCGCTGCCTTCCAGTACACCGATCACATTGGACGCATAGCTTGTTTTAGTGATCTTGGAATAACTCAATTCCAATTCTGCAGGATAGGTTTTAGCAACAAGCGGTCCTGTTTTTGCTTTTACTAAAATATCTTTTCCTTCGTCACCCATTATTTTTTCCGCAATAGCGGCAGAAATAAAAAATGTAAAAGGATTTTGAGCAGGTTTGAACCCGCCACTCATACCCCAATTGGAAGTTACACTTGTTGTATTAGGCCTGGGGAAAATACTGCTAACGATCAATAGTCCTGTTGCTCCTTTCATCGAAGCAGCAGCGATCTTTGCGAATGTGTTTGACGGATTATTTCTACCTGTTGATGAAGGTTTATAATCCGCGGGTGCGCCATCTACAATCATTACCAGCCTGCCTGTAACATTCAATCCTTTATAATCATCACGGTTACTGCTGTCGCTGATGCCATAACCCGCAAACACAATTTCAGAAAAACGCATCTCTGCATTATAGTTGCTGGCCTGCGGCTGAAAATCTTTATTGAGTTCGATCGCGGCGCCGTTAATTTTCAAGGAAGCTCCTGCCATTGAATCCCGGTACAATGGATAAGCTTGCCGGTAGCTGCCATTATTACCCGGAACTAATCCCAGTGATCTGAAATGCGATTCAATATAAGCGGCCGCTTTATCCAAACCTTCGGAAGGAGTATTTCTTCCTTCCATTTCTTTACTCGCAATAATATACAGGTGTTTCTTCAGATCATCGGTAGTGATAGAAGAAGCAGCTTTCGTTGCATTCTTATCTTTTTTTTGTGCCGATAAAAATAAAGGGCTGCATATAAGCAGGCAGGCAATAAATTGTTTAAACATTTCTATTTAGTATTGAAGTGAAGATAAAAATAATCCCTTGATGCAAGTGGAATGGGAAAATATGGATGGCCGGTCTTTTTATCTTTGTTTAAGAGGTTTAAAAAGGGTTAAGAATTGGGGAACAAACCTTTTGAACCTCTTAAATCTTTTAAACCACTCAAACCCTTCTATGCGCAGGCTATCTTTTCTACCCGCTTGCTGTGACGGCCTCCTTCGAAATCAGTCGTCATAAAAATCCCGACCATTTTTTCAGCATCGCCTTCCCGTACAAAACGGGCAGGTATACAAATGATATTGGCATTATTATGTTCTCTTGCTAATTGCGCCAGTTCTTCGCCCCAGCAAATAGCGGCACGGATGCCCTGGTGTTTATTAGCAGTGATAGCAACACCATTGGCGCTGCCGCAAATTAAAATACCAAAAGCTGCTTCACCATTTTCAACAGCCGATGCAACAGGATGCGCATAGTCGGGATAATCAACCGAGTCTTTACTATGTGTACCAAGATCTTTAAAGGCCAAACCTTTTCCTTCCAAAAAAGAGATCAGGTCTTCTTTATAATCATATCCTGCATGATCGCTGCCGATGGCAATAGGTTTATGAAGATCAAATGGAGAATGCATGAGGAATGTTTTAGGTTATAAGTTTTAAGTCTTAAGTTATGTGAGCCGCTTCAAAGGTACTAAACTCTAAACTTTGAACTTAAAACTTATAACCTAAAACTTTCACTAGCTCCACTCTTTCTGTCTCTCTTTCTCCTGTCGCTTATTAATGCGGGACGCAATGATGATGCTGGCTTCGAACAACAGATACAAAGGAATGGTGACGATCGCCAGGCTGAACGGATCGGTAGAAGGTGTAATGATAGCCGCAGCGATCACGATGATCACAAAAGCATGACGGCGATATTTTTTTAAAAACCTTGCAGTGATAATGCCGATCCTTGCCAGCACCATCACCAGCAGCGGCATCTGGAATAAAACACCGATACCTACAGTAGTATAAATTAGATTCTCTATATAATCAGAGAAATTAGGAAGGTTTACTATCTTATCACTTAATGTGTAAGAAAAATAAAAATTGACCATGAATGGAGTAAGGATATAATATCCAAACAGCACACCGGTAAAGAATAAAAGCGACACCCAAAATATAACTCCTCTTGTTTTTTTCAATTCTTTGGGAGAAAGAGCCGGCCTTACAAACTTCCAGAATTCCCAGAACACATAGGGAAAAGCAACAATGAACCCGCCGATAAATGCGATCGTAAAAGTGGAAATGAACTGGCCTGTCATCGTATTGCTCTGGAACTTTGCATCTACCCCGGCCAGGCAGATCGCATTACCGGCGCCGATAAAATGACTAAAATCGCAGAGCCATTTATATGTGATAAAACTATTATCGGCAGGTGCAAATAAAACTTTGTCAACAATATCTTTTGCATAAATAAAAACAACAACGGCGCCGATCAGTATAGCGATCACCGAACGGATCACATGCCAGCGCAGTTCTTCCAGGTGATCAATGAAAGACATTTCACCGGCTTCACCTTTTTTCCTCCTACTAAAAAAATCGAATATTGCCATTGTTATTATAAACGGAGCAAAGATAGGAGCAGGGAGCTTAATTGATTAAATATTCACCACACAGGACCAATAGAAACATGAACCACATAGTTAAATCCATCTATGTGTATCTATGTGCCTATGATCTTATGTGGTAAAAATTCCAGGAATTTGAAAGTTTATGAGCTTTTGTAAGGGCTTTACCGCCGTATAATTGCCCGGTTTCCTCTTCTCAACCCGGTTAACCATTTAACCATTTAGCCAATTAGCCCCGCTTGTCTACCTTTACCGTTATGATCGAAGTAAACTCGATACTGTTCTTTATCCTTACGCTGCTACTGATGGGTTTTTTTGCAGGTATTGAAATGGCTTTTTACAGCGCCAACCGGCTCAATATCGAGATCAAAAAAAAACATGGCGGATCTTCCATGGAATTGCTGGCCAAATTTGCTGAATCACCCGCACGACTACTGGGCACAACACTTATTGGCTTTACGATCTTTCTTGTCTTTTTAGGTTTGCAGATCAGTTCGGTGATGCGGCCCATCTGGCAATATTTAAAAGTCGGTTCCAATACCGTTCATATCATTGCAGAGATCGCCTTCACTACTTTGATCGTTTTGATCTTTGCCGAATTCATTCCCCGTGCTGTCTTTCGTGCAAAAAGTAATACATGGCTGGTACGATTGGCGCATGTGGCCGATTTTTTTTACCAGATGTTCTTTCCTGTTGCGGCTGTGCTGATCGATCTTGCTGAATGGATATTGAAATATATTTTTAATATCCGGTTGAATAAAACCAAGGATCCACTAAAGCGAAGCGATCTCAAACATCTTTTCAAACAATATGCCGATGAAGAAAAACAGGAACGCAATGCGCAGTTGATGGAGAATGCGCAGGAGCTTCCTAAAGTTAGGATACGTCAATGTCTTGTGCCCCGCAAAGAGATCGTCGGTGTGGAAAGCAATTCCTCTGTCGAAGAACTGAAAAAGAAATTTATTGAGACCAAACTCAGCAAGCTGGTCGTGTTTGATAAGAATATTGATAATATCATTGGCTATGTTCATCAACTGGATCTTTTTAAGGATCCCGCTTCTATACGATCCATTTTATTGCCTATCTCTGCTGTCCCGGAAAGTATGAGCGCCACAGATCTTATCGGCAAGTTCACCAAAGAAAGAAAAAGTATTTCCTGGGTGGTGGATGAATTCGGCGGTACAGCCGGTATCATCACTATGGAAGATGTACTCGAAGAATTATTCGGCGAGATACAGGATGAATACGATACCGAAGAGTTTGAAGAAAAACAAGTGAACGAGAACGAATATATTTTTTCCGGTCGTTTGGAACTGGATTATCTCGCAGAAAAATATGGTTTTGATTTTGGTGAAGAAGAAACCGAAACACTCTCCGGTTATATCATTAATTACCACGAAACCATTCCCCGGCAAAAAGAACGCATCATCATCGACGATTATGAATTCGAGATCATGATGGTAAGTGATACAAGGATCGAGATGATCAGGATGAAGAGGCTTAAATAGTGATAAGGTATTGGGATTAGGGATTAGGAATTGGGTATTAGGAATTAGGGGGAAAGTACACTTAATAATGATTCGTCCACCAATTACCTCCTAATTACTGCTCACTATCCAAAAAATTTCTTACGATCCTTTCCGCCTCTTCACAAGCTCTCTCCAGCACATCATTCACAATAATATGATCGAATTGATCTTTATACGTTATTTCAGAAGAAGCTTTTTCAATTCTTGCATTCAATGATTCTTCGCTTTCGGTACCTCTTGCTTTTAATCTTCTCGTCAATTCTTCGATCGATGGCGGTTCGATGAATAAAGACAAGGATTGTTTTGGATATTGTTGCTGGATATTGATACCTCCCTGTACATCTACATCCAGTAACGGCGCTTTATGCTGCTGCCAGATACGCTCGAGTTCTTTTTTTAACGTGCCATAATATTTTCCTTCGTACACCATTTCCCATTCGGCGAATTCTTTTGTTTCGATCCGTCTTTTGAATTCATCGGCCGAAATGAAATAATAATCCACAGCATGTTTTTCATGATTGCGCGGCGGGCGGGTAGCACAGGAAATAGAAAAGACCAGTTGTGCCGGGAATGCTTTCAGCAAATGTTTGGTCACCGATGTTTTACCGGCGCCGGATGGGGCGGCTATTATGATGAGTTTATTATTGTTCATTTATGGGCAATGGGCAAATGTAATGCAGATTCTTTCTTTACTTTTTTTCCTGGCAAAAAAAGTAAGAAAAACTCAGGAAACATTACGCCTCGGTTGGTGTTTTCTTCCACCAACCGCTGATCTTTAGTTCAATTCCGGTGATCGTAAGATTATTCTGTAATAAACGCTGACAATATAAATGCAGGAGGATATTCTTTAGTTCGTGTGGCCGGTGGAGAAAAACACCGGCCACGGCGTGTTACTTATTTGGAAGACCTGCAATGGCTGAAAAAGATGCGCATGGGAAGTAATTTTATTTATAGATTTTATCCGGATAAATAAAACGACTTCCAATATTCAAACTCTAAGCCCCTCCTTACGGAGGGTTTGGGAAGGCTAACTCGCATTCACCGTTACACAACCTCCCCCGATAGCAGCGATCGCCGTATCGCAACCCGCTACCACCGTTGCGATCTGCGCATCGGTATAAAACTCATGCAGGTTCTCCCAAACCTTTGATCCCGGCCCTGTATTGATACCCGAAGTTTTATCCATACAACGGAATTTCAACAGGTAACTCGTTTTAAATTCAATGGCCAGGTCTATTGAAAACTTGTTGTGATTGAATGAAGCTGTCTCCGGTACTGTTTTTCCGGGAAGGGCCGGCGGTGAATCTATTAAATCAGTAAGTTGGGCATTGGTCACGAAAACTCTTTCGATCGGTACATTATTAATGCCGGGGAAAACCCAGCGGTTATAAGGATCATCTCCATGCCTGAGATTCTTGCCTACGCTGAAGAATTCAGCACGGCTATGAAGATTACCACTCAAATTCGAAAGGCCATGTTTAACGGGAATATTTACAGTGCGTAATACCGCTGCAAAAAATCCATCGGTGCCCCAGCAGCCATGAGTAACATGTCTCTTACCGGGCAAAGGAGTTATCATCTTATCAACAGGCGGAAGACCACGATAACCAAAGATATTTTCCCACTGATCCTGTTGCGTATCAAAAGGACCACCCTCAAATGCACTGGTAAAACCTACAATATGGAACAGGTTGGCCCGCACCCATTCGGCCACTGCTTTAATAGTTCCCCACATATCCGCTTTGATCATATTATTGTCCGTTAAAAATTTATAGGATAGAGCCGGGTTCCAGTCCGTTACTTTTCCCATAACAAAAGTGTCAAAGCTATGACCGCTGCCGGCGGTGAACTTAAGCAGCTTGCGCATATCAAAAAGATGTTGCAGGTGATCAGCTGCATTGCCAACCAGGTCCCAGCTCACTTTATTATTGGCATCCACCCAAAAACATTGCGCCACATGTGCCATATATATTTTCAATGCATCGCAGGGACTTATAAAAGTATCCGCTATCAATGCAGGCGGACCGGTAAGCGGAAGTGGTTTATTTGTTTCGAGTAAATAAATGAATTCCCTGAGTTGTAATTTTTCATCCTGTATCCAGTTACTGTAAGGACGGTCGCTGGCTCCGCTGATGACCATCGCACTCCGGATGCTGCTATTTTTTAATAACGGTAAATATTTTTCATACTGGTAATAAGAATCGAAAGAAAATTTTGCGTCATTCAATGCTGCCAGGTAATGTGTTGAGATATCAGCCGACTGGGCCTCCCAATACATATCTTTTCCACTGGCGGCGACAACGCCGGTATCAAGATCCAATGATTGTGTCTGCTGCAGCGTGATGTTGTTGACGGCAAGATGTTGCGTTCCATTTGCATTGAATACGGTCAAATGACGAACAAATAATTCATTACCCCATTCGATATGCAGTTTGGCAAAACGTCCGAGGCTTGTTTTGCAATACAATACTTGTCGCTTCAGCCATTCACGGGAAATATGATGATCCGAATAAGTAGCGCTGCTCAGTGTATTGAAACTTACATCCGCAAAATCCGGGAGACGAACAAAACCGGCTCCGTTCTTTGGTTCCAATGCCGGGACAGCCGGGCCCACCGAATGCCACCAGAAATCTGCATTGGCATTATTGCCTGTTGATATTGCATTATCGACATCGCAAAAAGAATTGGCCGGTATCACTACGTTGGTAGCAGTTTTGATGATACAACCTGCGGGATTGTACACAACAAGATCACTGATCATAAGATTATCGGCCGACTGAACATAGAGCTTGGCGAAATTCCCTTTACTGGTCTTTAACAACAAAATGCGGTTATGCAATTGTGTTCTCGGGATAGCATTGGCGATAAGCGCTGCTGTTTTAATGTTGTTACAGGTGATAAGGCTGAAAGCGGAGGTGGCGGTAAGCATGGTATAAGGTTTAGTGAATTAGCAATTTAGTTATTTACATAAAGAAAATAACAACGGTTGTTGTAATACAAATGCATTTCTGAACGGTTGTTGCCAAACAATGAACGGAAACCTCCAACCGGAGTCTGACATTTTTGAGCGTCATTCTTATAACACCATTCAAAATTTCGTGAGCCAAAGTCCCCCTTGTGGGGAATTTTTGGGGCGATTTATTTTACTGCGGTCGCTTCATAGAACTCAACCCTTTCTCCTCGTTCATCATCCTGTAATTAACAAGCCGGAATTTCGGATCGGATAATAATTTTTGAAAAGATGCCGATATCAATGCATTCAATTCACCATTGCGATGCTTGCTCATATCTTTCGGTCCCCAGGGATTCGCATCTTCCATCGCTGCCATCTCCGGTGAATCCAATCCGATATGAATGACGAATAATTTAGTGCCGCCGGGTTTCAATGTTTGTAATTGCAAAAGCATTGAATCGATCTTATGTTCCGGCGATGCAAAGTACCAGCCTTCCGCCGCCACTTCATCGTAATAGCGGGAGATGCCGAGTTTGTATTCGGCAGCGAGTTTTTCCACGATAGCTCTTGTTTCCGGTGTTTGCACTGCAGCGCTCATATGATGATCGAGATAATCCAGTTTCAATCCTGCTTTGATAGCTTTATCTATTTGTGCACGCAATTCTGTTTCGATCTCGGCGAGTGATGGATTGTTGCCGAATAAAGCGCCTCTTGAAGGAAAAAAATTTCCCAATGAATCGACCAATGATGGAACAGTTTTTACACCACTCACTGGTCCCCAGCGGAATTGTTTCCATTCGGAATTCAATGTAAGATGTATACCTACCGATACGTTCTTATATTGTTTCAGCATTTCGGCTGCTTCGGTGAACCAGGGACAAGGCACCATTACCGACATTGAAACCGGGTGACCTGTTTCCAATACTTGCCGGGCTGCTACGTTCACCGAATGACACATGCCGATATCGTCGCAGCGGATGAGTATGGGAATTTTATTAGCGTCTTTTTGTGAAAAGCTGGGAGAGGAAAGGAGAAAGCTGGTTATGATCAAAAAATATTTCATTGATAAAAAATTATTTTTTAGTAAGGATCTTTTGTATCGTTTCACCCGCCGCCAACGACTTTAGCATAATGATCGGAAAAGCTTTCGCCATCTTTTGCCCGGCCGCTGTCTTATAAAAGTTTACCAGTTGCTTTAATTCACGATAAGAAAAATGCTGCCGGTAGATCCAGGTCACTGCATTATCAAGCCATTTTTTACCGGTACCGTTTTTAAAACTTTCGCTTAATTTAATAAGGTCTTCTTTTGGAGTTTCATTTTTCTGCATCTCTTCCCCGATCTTGAATTCAATAGCTTCATTTATTTTAAAACCGGCTTTCAGCGATCTTAGTTCTTCGATCTTCGCTGTTATTTTATCAGCAGGCGCATCGGAAGTATCGATCTTATATTCTTTCAGCGCTTTTGCAATGTTTTCAAAAACGTGTAAGCTATCCTGTGCTTTGCATAATGGTGTAAACAAACCAATAGCAATGATGATTAATATTGATCGCATGTTGATGTGTTGAAGATGATATGAAGTTATTGGTTTTGGGGAGGCTTCAATAACTGCTCGAAAAAACTACCGATATTATTCATCCTGTCCACAAAATGCAGTTCCAGCATCCAATGTCTTTTATTTCCTTCTTTATCCAATTGAAAAATATCAGTATGATTATCGGGATGAACATCCAGGCACGGATCATTGGGGTCATCAGGTTGCTCATGCGGGTAATGACCAACAATATGACCGGCTATTGCATTTCCAAATTCATAACCATAACGTTTGGTAAGGTCCGTAACATAATTAAAGAAGGCCGCACCGATCAATTCTGTTTGTTTAAAATACCATGCATTTGCTTCATGCCAGGCGGCTTCGATATCCTTTTTTATTTTAAGTTTCAATGGGTCGTTACCTATAACATATGTTCTTCCAAGATCTGCTTCCCAACCCTGGTACACGGGATGGAAGTCAAAGAAAACAATATCGTTTTGTTGAATGACCAGGTCTGGCGGATCGGCAATAAAAGGTTGCAGTGTATTAATGCCTGCCCGTACAATTTTTTTATGCCAGTGATCGTGAATACCAAACTCATCGCGGGCAATTTGAACTATTTCATCACACAATTCTTTTTCCGATTTCCCGGGAATGATCAATCCTCTTGCCTCAACAGTATCAAAAAGGCCGATCGCTTTTTGTTGAGCAAGGTCCAGCAGTGTTCTTGTTTCAGTCATTCATTGTTTTGATTTAGTGAATTATTTTATTGATAAAAAATAAGAAAGTAAATGTAAGTATTAGTCGGGAGTAATTAATTCGGTATAATTGAGGCCCTAACTATCATCTGTCAGTTATCATCTATCATCTCAATGAGTTTTAGCTTGCAGCAACTCCTTCACTCCCCCAAACCATTCATCTTTTAAAATACTCAGCACGATACTATCTCTTCTCGTCCCGTCTACTGTCGGCATCTGGCTGCGTAATATTCCTTCCACCACACAACCAATATCCTTCATTGCCTGGATCGACCTTTCATTTTTCGCATGCGCCCGGAATTCTAATCTTTCCAATCCCCACTCTTCAAACACATAAGTAAGTATTAATAATTTGCAATGACGGTTGAGTCCTGTTCTTTGAAATTCATTTCCATACCAGGTGTACCCGAGTTGTGTGTAGGAGTATGCTTGTTGTATATCATAAAATCTTGTACTGCCCGTATAACGATTGGCTTTTTTATCAAAGACTATAAAAACATATTCTTTTTTTTCTTCCATATTCTTTACAGCGCCATCGATATAGTTGCGGAGATTCTCTTCACCGGCACAGGTGAGCAAACCAAACTTCCAGATATCCGGTTCATTCAATGAATAGGGAAGAAGCGATTCGAGATCCTCTTTTTGTATGGGACGAAGTAACACTCTTTCATTTTCAAGAATGGGCTGATCTTCAAAAATATCTTTTATCATAGCTGTATTTTAGGGGAGACCTCTCACAAAGACGCAAAGGTATTAGCAAAGGGTAGAAGGGATGTGATACAGTTTTGAGGGATTCTTATAGATCAGTGAATGGAACAGGGATGACGCGGATGACGCGGATGACACGGATTATCCCCGATAGTGCTTGCCCGGGTATAGTTTTCTCAAAGCAGAATAAAAAAGTATAACAACGATAATTGTACTTACCCATGTAGGAAATGATCCACGTTGATCTGTCTCATCTGCGTCATCCGTGTTCCATCCTCTCAAAATCTTTTTATATCCGCTCCCAAATTCCTTAACCTTCCATCAATATCCTGGTAGCCCCGGTCGATCTGTTCAATATTCTGAATGATACTTTTTCCTTCAGCACTTAATGCTGCAATTAATAAAGCAACACCGGCACGTATATCCGGAGAACTCATTACAATACCCCGCAACATTTGTTCTCTTTCCAAACCGATCACAACAGCACGATGCGGATCACACAAAACAATTCTTGCGCCCATATCAATTAGTTTGTCGACAAAGAACAAACGGCTTTCAAACATTTTCTGGTGAATGAGTACAGATCCTGTGGCTTGTATCGCCGTTACCAATACGATACTTAAAAGATCGGGAGTAAATCCCGGCCAGGGATGATCATAGATCGTCATCACCGAACCATCGAGAAAAGTTTGGATCTCATAACTCTCCTGCGCAGGAATATGAATATCATCGCCGGTAAAATTCATTTTAATTCCCAGTTGCTGAAATTTTTCGGGAATGATACCGAGATGTTCAATGCCTGCACCTTTGATAGTGATATCGCTTTGCGTCATCGCAGCAAGCCCGATAAAAGATCCCACTTCGATCATATCCGGAAGAATATTGTGAAAAGTGCCGCTGAGCTGATCAACACCTTCAATACTCAACCTGTTACTTCCCACTCCGGCAATCTTTGCACCCATCTTCTGCAACATCTTACATAGCTGTTGTATATAAGGCTCGCAGGCCGCATTGTAAATGGTGGTGATACCTTTTGCAAGAACAGCAGCCATCACAATATTGGCCGTGCCGGTCACCGAAGGTTCATCCAATAATAAATTCGTTCCTTTTAAATTGGGCGCTTCCAAATGAAAGAAGCCGTCTTCTTCATGATAAGTAAATGAAGCGCCGAGTTTTTCAAACCCGATGATATGTGTATCTAATCTTCGTCTTCCAATCTTATCGCCGCCGGGTTTTGGTATGAATGCTTTTTTAAAACGTCCGAGTAAGGGTCCGGCCAGCATTACCGAACCACGAAGCTTACCGCTTTTCTTTTTATAATCTTCGCTGCGCAAATATTCAATATTGACATTGTCTGCCTGGAAGATGCAGGTATCCCGTTGCGTTCTTTCCACTTTTACATTCATTTCACCCAATAATTCGATCAACAGGTTTACATCGGTGATATCGGGAATATTACTGATGGTAATTTTTTCCGGTGTTAATAATACAGCACTGATAACCTGCAGCGCTTCATTCTTGGCTCCCTGCGGGATTATTTCACCAAAAAGTTTTTTTCCTCCTCTTACTTCGAAGTACATTAGTTATGGGGTATTGATAATTTGTAATTAGGGATTAGGAATTAGGTCTTAAGATCGATGAGACCCATATTGTTTGCAAATTAATTATAAGAAAGATTGTAAGGCAATAAAAAATGGTTGAACAGATTATCTGCTCAACCATTTAACTATTTCTTTTTGAGTTTTGATTAACTAAGGAACACTTCGATCAGCAACCCTAAGTACCAGTCCCCAATTACTAATACCTCTTCTTTTTATATCCGCCACCGCCGCCGCCACGATTATCTCTCCTGTCATTACGTCCACCGCCGCCGCCGCCACGCTGCTGAAATTTTCCGCCGCCGCCTCTTTTTCCATAACCACCGCGGTTATCTCTTCCTTCCTGTTGGGGACGGAAAGCTTTTACATACGGCGTATTGGTGAAAGTAAGCTGTCCCTGTGTGATCGATGACAACTCGCTTTGGATCGCATCGTCATGCACGATCTCTTTGTGCCAGTTATTATAAGCCAGCTTCATATAATAAGCAACGGCATTGGCAAATCCCAGTTTCTTATCAGGGTTCTCTTCTTTCAATGCTTTATTAATAATGACTTCCAGGTTTTTACCCAAATGAGAAAATTTGGGATAACGCTTGGGATAAGGAAGCGGTTTGGGCCTGGCCTTTAATGCTTCACGGGTGGGGATGGGATAGGGTGATTTTACATCCAGTTTAAAGTCGGCGATCAGGAATAAATGATCCCAAAGCTTATGACGAAAATCCTCTACATTTTTTAAATGCGGGTTGAGAAATCCCATCAATTCAATTGCGGCCTGGGCATTACGCTGACGGCGTTCCGGATCTTCAATTGTAAGTATATGTTCGATCATCTTCTGCACATGGCGTCCATATTCCCGCATGATCAGGTGATTTCTTGTTGTATTATACTCCATGTTTTCAATATCCATGGCGTCATAATTAGGTGCTGAGCTCAAAGTATAAATTTTAATAGTTAAACTAAATGTGAGAAAGTGGAATGAACTTCAGTAATGAACCGGAAATGTGTCGTGTATAACCGGGATAATGAAGTGGAAAGGACTTTAAAGATAAGGGAAAATTTGGAAACGGTATTTGATCTCCCTTTAGGGAGGCCGGCAGGGCAAAAAGAAAGGGGCCCCGAACCAAGGCCCCTTTTACAAGCCACCATCCTCTTCCACCTAAGAGGTCGTTTAGTAAAGTTGATTGACACAGTATTGATGACTTGCCATCTCTTGCTGTACCAACCCTGAATATTTTATGTAAAGAACCGTTTCCGGATATAAATTTCCGGCTGAAATATTAGCAAAATTGATACCAACCTTGTGAGAATGTGGATTACTAATGCAATTTTTTTTTTGCTTCCCCCTTGAAAATATTTTTCGGGGCAATAACATATAATAAATAAGGATAGGTTGTGTAGGATTGCTTCATAAGGCACAGTTTCGGTACATCAGGTCAATTCATAAAACTAAGGAGAAACTCTGAGCGCCGCAATTGTAATACCACCAGATATTCGAAAGAATTTTTCACGAATATTCACCGAAAATATCCCTGCATTAATATGGTATTCGTCAATGTAAAATAAGAAAGGGGACACAGGTAATGATGGAAAGTAAAAAAGCATTTCATCTAAAGTGAATTACCGGGAATCCTGAGTTGTTTTACTGCTTAGTAAATCCTGCAACCGATACCTTTACAGATCAAATTTCATCCTGATGAGTAAAACAGAATATAGCCCGGAAATTTATTGGGATGAAGTGGCGATCCGGATACAGGAAAGAAAGCAGGAAAGTTTTTTGGCCGGCGATGACGAGCCTTATTATCATTATAAACGAAGACTTTTTTTAAAACTACTTCATGCAATGCCGGTTAAAGGAAAGAAAGTATTGGAAATAGGCTCTGGCCCGGGCGGAAATTTGCTGGAAATGATAAATGATCAGCCGGCTGAACTGACCGGCACTGATATTTCAGAAGCAATGGTTGAACTCGCAACAAAAAGAGTAAATGAACATGCAGCAAGGATCATAAAAATCAATGGAGAAAACCTTCCTTTTGAAAACAACAGTTTTGATATTGCTTTTACCGCCACCGTTCTGCAGCATATTACCGATGATAAGAAAGCAGCAGCATTGATAAAAGAAATGTGCAGGGCAACAACAGGCGACATATATATATATGAAAGGATCGAAAGAAAAAGAAAAGAGAATTTTTCAAATACAGGCAGAACGGTAAATGAATATGCCGTTCATTTTAATAACGGGGGATTTATTTTGCAGGATAAAAAATTTCTGCCCCTGCAGGCCAGTTATTTTGTTTGTGGCGCCATCCGTAAGCTATTTAATAAACGAAACAGGAAAGAAGGTGAAAGGCTGAGCCGGGTATCGGTTCTTTTACAACGGGTAACTCTTCCGGTAACAAAACTGCTGGATAAAATACTTAAACCAAAACGGGGATTAGCAATGCTGCATTTTAAAAAAGCCGTTCTTTGAATTTCATGAGAATTGCGGTCAATACAAGATTTTTATTGCAGGACCAACTGGAAGGCGTTGGTTATTTTATTTATGAGATATTCAAACGAATCACTGCCGATCATCCCGAACATGAATTCATTTTTATTTTCGACAGGCCTTACGATGAAAAATTCATATTTGGTCCCAATGTAAAAGCGGTCGTCGCGGGGCCGCCGGCAAGGCATCCTTTACTGTGGAAATTCTGGTACGATATAAAAGTTCCCGCCGTTCTTAAAAAATATAAAGCGGATATATTTGTTTCCTGCGATGGATTTTGTTCATTGAGAACGAAAATTCCGCAATGCCTGGTCGTGCATGATCTTGCTTTTATTCATCACCCTTCTTTTATCAGTCGGTCGCATTTATTTTTTTATAAAAGGTACATGCCAAAATTTTTGGAGAAAGCAGGATCGTTGGCTACGGTTTCTGAATTTTCGAAAAAAGATATTCTTGCTAATTATAAAATAAGCAGCGATAAGATCGATATTGTTTACAGCGCAGCCAAAGAGATCTTTCATCCTTTAACGGATAATGAAAGAACCGCCACCAGGGAAAAATATACAGGGGGCAAAGAATATTTTGTGTATGCAGGCGCTATTCATCCCCGAAAAAATTTATTGAACTTGTTGAAAGCTTTTTCTGTATTTAAAAAAAGAATGCAAACAAATATGAAATTGGTATTGGCAGGAAGACTTGCCTGGAAATACGAATCGTTCATAAAAGATACCAGGACTTATAAATACAGGGACGATGTGGTGATCACAGGTTATGTACCGGAAGAAGAACTGGTAAATATCATCGGGTCGGCTTATGGTTTGGTTTATCCTTCTTTGCTCGAAGGCTTTGGTGTGCCGGTGCTGGAAGCTATGCGATCCAATGTGCCGGTGATCACTTCAGCCAACTCATCTATGCAGGAGATCGCCAAAGAAGCAGCTTTATATATAAACCCGGAAGATCATAATGATATTGCGGATAAAATGATGTTGTTATATAAAGATGAAAGACTTAAAAAAGAATTGATCGAAAAAGGAAAAGAGGTTTCGAAAGAATACAGTTGGGATAGAACGGCTGAATTGTTATGGAAAAGCATTGAAAAATTATTTTAAAAGTGGAATTGGGAAATTTGCTTTCAGTAATGAAATATGGGGTAAAGGAGACAATTTCCCGATTTCAAAATTTCGAAACTTCCCAATGCAAGTATATTTGTGCTTTCAACTTTAATTTATGAATAAATCAACGATAACTATTGAGGTAATGACCGACGAGAACCGGGTGCCCGATTCTATTGTATGGAGCGCTACCGATACCGGTGCAGAAAATGCACAAAAGTCTAAAGCAATGATGCTTTCTTTTTGGGACGGTGCAGACAAAGCGGCGATGCGTATCGATCTGTGGACAAAAGAAATGATGGTGGATGAAATGGCCGATTTTTTTTATCAAACCATGATGACGATGGCAGATACCTATGGCCGTGCTACCAAGTATCATGAACAGGTAGAAGAGATGAAAGCATTTGCAAAAACTTTTTATGAAAAATTCAGAGCCAAACAATTGAAGGAAAATAAAGCAGACTAATGAGTTTATCGTTTAAAGTTTATGGTTTAACGTGTGGATTCATTATGGCACATCGGTTTACTATAACCTAAAACAGGTAAAAATTTAATCTTTGGTAGTAGCCAGTTAGGAATACGAAAACGACTTACAAATTTTCACGCTAACCTTAAACGCACTATATGTCCCTCGAACAAAAAATAATGACCGACCTTAAAACAGCTATGCTGGCAAAAGATGAAGCCGGATTAAGAAGCCTGCGTGCAATCAAAGCAGCGATATTATTAGCCAAAACCTCTGAAGGCGGTGGCGGTGAATTAAAAGAAGAAGATGAAATAAAACTATTGCAGAAATTAGTGAAATCGAGAAAAGACTCATTGGAAATATTTCAGCAGCAGAACAGGCCCGATCTTGCCAAAAAAGAAGAAGAAGAAATTGCGGTGATAGAAAAATTCTTACCCCAACAAATGTCTGCAGACGAAATAAAAGCAGCCTTGCAAAAGATCATTGCTGATGTTGGCGCATCATCACCTGCTGATATGGGAAAAGTAATGGGCGCTGCTACAAAACAATTAGCCGGCAAAGCGGATGGGAAAACGATCTCTGCGCTTGTTAAGGAGTTGCTGGCGAAATAAGATCGCGGATTAAAGGATTATCGGGTTATACGATTAATAGAAAATAATCCTATAATCCCGCAATCTGCGTAATCCGTGATTTGAAAATAAAAGCAAATATTACTGTTATCTGCTTTTGTTAGCAAATTCTTAGCATTATCTTCATAAGGTTGGTCGTTTAATAACAAACCCATTCATGCTTATCGATCTTATCTATGTTGTCATTCTTATCCTGGCAGTGCTGCATGGCTATAGCCGCGGACTGATCGTTGGTTTATTTTCTTTGATCGCTATTATCATTGGTATTGCAGCGGCTATGAAATTATCAACGGTTGTTGCAGGTTTTATCGGCCGGAATATAAATGTATCCAAAGAATGGCTCCCGGTCATTTCATTCGCCCTTATCTTTTTGTTGGTGGTGCTGCTGGTCAGGCTCGGTGCAAAAGCTATTGAAAAAACCGTGCAAATAGCCATGCTGGGTTGGGTGAACAGGATCGGCGGAATTATTTTTTATGTCGTTATCTATACGATCGTATTCAGTGTATTGCTTTTTTATGCTGAACAAATGAAATTGCTTCAACAGGAAACCATTGATAAGTCGGTCACTTATTCTTTCGTACAGCCCTGGGGACCCAAAGTCATCAATGGCTTTGGCAGTATCATTCCCATCTTCAAAGATGTTTTTGGAGAACTGGAAGAATTTTTCGGAAAACTTGCAACTAAGATGTCGATGCTTTGACCCGTTTGGTGGATAAAGACAACTAAAGTATTTTCGTATAAGTCTACCAATTTTGTAGACTAAAAACAAAGCTCATGAAATTAAATTACCTCGCATTTGCGGTGCCTTTGTTTTTATTTTTTATGGGGCTCGAGTATCTATATTCAAAAAAGAAAAAGAAAGATCTTTTCCGCTTCGCCGAATCGGTGGCAAATATCAATGTAGGTATTGCAGAAAGATTGCTGGATGTTTTTATGACAGGTGTTTTCTTTTTTGTTTTTGATCACATACAAAAACATTATGCACTATTCAATATCAAAGCAGGAGTAGTTACCTGGTTCCTTCTTTTTTTGTTAACGGATCTTGTTTGGTATTGGTATCATCGTTTCGCCCATGAAATAAATTTATTCTGGGCCGTACATGTGGTGCATCACCAGAGCGAAGATTTTAATTATACTGTTTCAGCCCGCATCACCGTTTTACAGGCCGTAGTAAGAAGTATGTTCTGGTCGATATTACCATTGATCGGTTTCCCGGCGATCATGGTCTCTGTATTTTTATTGATACATGGCCTTTATCCTTTTTTTATTCATACACAGGTATTGGGGAAATGGGGCTGGTTTGAAAAATTCATGGTAACGCCCACTCATCACAGTGTTCATCATGCTTCCAATCCCGAATATTTGGATAAGAATTATGGCGACGTATTAATTATCTGGGATAAACTATTCGGCACATTTGTACAGGCAAAAGAGGAGATAAAGCCTGTGTATGGGTTGACCAAACAATTGAACAGTCATAGTTTTCTCTGGCAGCATTTTCATTTTCCTTTAGAAGTATTTATGAATTTTAAATATGCAAAAGGATTAAAAGCAAAATGGAAAGCCTTGTTTGGAAAGCCCGATGATCTTGATCCCCGTTTCAGAACGATCCTCGAAAGAAAATTGCTGAACGTACAGCCACATCGTTCATCCACCCCGGCGATGCGGCAATATGTAACGGGTCAAACTATTTTTTCTTTATCCTTATTGTTCATCGTTATTCTTTTTTCGAATTATTTGCCCGGCATACATCTATTCCTGCTTACAGCTTTTATACTGGCCAGCCTTGTCAACAGCGGAGCCATCCTGGATCAGCGGCGCTGGATATTTTATTTAGAGCTGATAAAACTATTGATCGTATTTATAGAGATCGGTATGTTTTATCATAACAACCGGGCATGGGGTTGTTTAGCAGGAATATTTATCATCTTACTCTGGAATTTCCGGCCTATCCAAAGAAGATACATGCGGGTATTGTTCAATAAATAACCACACAGGGTACGCAGAGAACACAGACGAACGATAGTATTTATATATTATATTCTCTGCGGGTTCTGCGCCCTCTGCGTGTAATTGAGCTGCCGGCTTTCCTTTTCTGCCTTTTATCGCTGATTTATTGCGGCAAATCGAGTATTTTAGTCCCGGATTAATTTCGGAAAAAGAACAGAATTGACTGCCCATGCAATACGAGATCAAACAACAGGATAAGTTCAAATATTTGGAAGAAGGTAATGGGGAACCATTGGTGCTTCTGCATGGATTATTTGGAGCCCTCAGCAACTTTGAACCACTGATCGAATATTTCCGCCATCACAATAAAGTGATCGTGCCAATACTTCCTTTATTGGATATGGATATCCTGCATACTTCGGTGGGTGGCCTGGCGAAATACGTTCACAAATTTTTAGAAGCAAGAGATTATAAAGAGATACACCTGCTGGGAAATTCATTGGGAGGTCACGTAGGACTGGTACATGTATTAAAGCATCCTGAAAGAATAAGATCGTTGATACTAACAGGCAGTTCTGGCCTGTTTGAAAACGGTATGGGCGATAGCTATCCCAAAAGAGGGGATTATGAATATATAAAGAAAAAAACCGAACTGACCTTTTACGATCCGAAGACCGCTACCAAAGAATTAGTGGATGAAGTGTATAGTATCACTAATAGCAGGATGAAGGCGATCAAGATCATTGCGCTGGCCAAAAGCGCCATCCGTAATAATTTAGGCGAAGAACTCAATCAGATCAAACTTCCTACGTTATTAGTATGGGGACAGAATGATACGATCACTCCACCATTCGTAGCGCAGGAGTTTCACAAGCTGATACCGAATAGCGAATTGCATTTTGTAGATAAATGTGGCCACGCCCCGATGATGGAGGTTCCCGAAGAATTCAACGCCATATTGCATAAATTTTTAAAAAAACTGAATGAGCCTGCAACAGTTGGCTGACAGTTGAGGTCTTACTAAAAAAGCCGCTATCCATGTTAACCCGTGAACTCGCATCCCAAACACTTCCGATCCTTCACCTAAAGGATAAGGTTTACCAGGCACTGGAGATGATGAATGATAACCGTGTCAATCACTTACCGGTGGTTGACGGAGAAAAATATGTCGGTACACTCAGCGAAGAAGACCTGTTACAGGCAGAGAACGATCATTCAACATTGGATACACTGGAACAATCTTTTTTTAATGTATCGGTAAAAGAAGAAGAACATTTTTTAAAAGCAATACAGGTAGCGGCTGAAAATGGATTGAGCGTAGTGCCGGTAGTGTCGGAAGAAAATGACCTGGTCGGTTCTGTTGCTTATAATGATCTGTTGAAATTTTCTTCCGAGTTCATGAGCCTGAGCGAACCGGGCGGACTGATCGTACTGGAAGTAGAAAGCAACCAGTATTCTTTCAATGATATCAGCAAACTCGTAGAAACTAATGATGCACAGATAACACAACTCAATACTTCCAACGATGGCGAAACGGGCCTGATGCAGGTAACCATCCGTATCAATAAGCCGGAAGTATCTGATATCGTTGCTGCTTTTCAGCGTCATGAATACAATGTGAAATATTTCTTTGGTGAAGAATTATATACCAATGAGCTTCGCAGCAATTACGATAACCTGATGAATTATCTTAAGATCTGATGACAACGATCTTCCACTGCTTATTTTTATCCTGTCATGACCACCCGTTTTAAAAAGAATGCTGAAGCAAGTGATAAAATATTGTGTAGGGGTGTTTGCGCTGCTGATCATTTCATCTTCTGCATTTGCCCAGGCTCCTGCTGACACAACTGTTACTCCTGTTGATACATTATATACGATTGGAAAGATCATCATCACCGGGAATAAAAGGACCAGGGCCGTTATTATCTTACGGGAGATACCATTCCGGCAAGGAGAACAATACACAGCTACCACATTAAAAGAAAAATTTGCAGATGCTCACAAGCAATTGATGAACACTTCTCTTTTTCATTCGGCAGAAGTAACAATAAAAAATACAGAAGGAACAACGGTCGCTATCGCTGTTACACTCAGGGAAAGATGGTATTTTTTTCCCAGCCCTTTTTTCAAACCTGTTGACCGCAACCTGAACCAATGGATCGTTGAACAAAAGGCGAGCCTGAGCCGGGTAAATTATGGCGTTAAATTCATTTACTACAATTTTACCGGCAGAAGCGATAAGTTCAAGGGATCTTTTGGCAGTGGTTATACCAAACAATTATCAATGGGATATGACAGGCCTTATTTCGATAAAAGTTTGAAATGGGGATTCAGTACCGGTTTTTCTTTTTCAAAAAATAAGGAAGTCAACTATAATACGATTCACGACAAACAGGTATTTGTAAAACAAGATGATGTCTTCATGAGCAATTCCGCTACAGCTCATGCCATCATTACTTACCGGAGAAAAATAAAAACAAGGCATAGTATGGGCTTCTCTTATACTGCCGGCGAAGTGAATGATACAGTATTAAAATTGAATCCAACTTATTATAAGAATGGAAGGCAAAAGGTCAGCTACCCGGAATTCGTATATACGATGAGCTATTTTGATGTTGATTTTATTCCATATCCCACTAAAGGTTATGCAGCCCAGGTCTCATTTAATAAAAAAGGATTTGATCATACCGTCAATGCCTGGCAGTTGAGTTTGCAGGGATCGGGATCCTGGCATATCGGGAAAAGATCTTTTGCTAATGCGGGTCTTTATGGCGGATTGAAACTTCCTTTCAAACAACCTTATTTCAACCAGCGTTTCCTCGGTTACGGAGATACTTACATGCAGGGCTATGAATATTATGTGATCGATGGCGTAGCAGGCGGTTACCTGAAAGCAGGTTTATACTATGAGCTTTTGAATTTTAAAATAAAAGCGCCGGTGTTGAAAAAAGGGAAGGAACCTATGCGCATACCATTTCGTTTTGTTGGAAAGATATATGGTAATACGGGCTATGTACACAATCCTCAGCCGGGCGATAATTTTTTATCCAATAAAATGCTTTACTCCGGCGGCTTCGGTATCGACATCATTACTTTTTATGATATTGTATTAAAGCTGGAATATAGCTTCAACCAGTTAGGTGAAAACGGGTTATTTTTACATAGAAAGTCTATTTTCTAAATGAGCCATTAATTGTGCAAATAATTTTATTAATGTCATTGGTCAAATTAGTGGCAGATCAACAGGAGATTCGTGGCTAAACAAAATATCAACAGATGAAGGCCGCCATTTACAGCCGTTTGATGGAAGATGATCAGCGGAAAGATGTACAAGTTTTTTTTGATGAACTGGCTAAACAAAAGATCACGCCGGTAGTGTTCCATCATTTCTTTGAACAAATAAAGAACAGCATCGATCTTCCTGCAGATACCATTACTTTCTCCGACTCTGCAGATCTTAAAGATGAAATTGAATTTATCATCAGCCTTGGTGGCGATGGCACTTTACTCGATACCGTTACACTGGTAAGGAACAGGAATATCTCTATCATGGGGATCAACTTTGGCAGGCTTGGTTTTTTAGCGAGTATCGGCCGGGATGAAGTGAGAACGGCAGTAAAAGCTATCGCACAAAGAACATATGTTACCGATAAACGGACGATGATACATCTTGATGCAGATATCCCTTTGTTTGGCAATGTGCCATACGGATTAAATGAATTTTCCATACATAAGCGGGATGTGGCTTCCATGATCAAGATCCACACGTACCTGAATGGCGAGTTTTTAAATACCTATTGGGCTGATGGCTTGATAGTGGCCACGCCGACCGGCTCTACCGGCTATTCTCTTAGTTGTAATGGCCCGATCGTTTTTCCCGATACCGGCAGTTTTGTAATAACACCCGTAGCCCCTCATAATCTGAACGTTCGCCCCATTATTGTACCCGATGATAATATTATCTCTTTCGAGATAGAAAGCCGGTCGGAACAGATCATCGTTGCTCTTGATTCAAGGCGGGAAATAATCGGTAAAGATGTACAACTGGCTGTAAAACGGGAAGATTTCAGCATCAACCTGGTCAGGCTGAGCGAAAACAATTTCCTGCAGACCCTCCGCAATAAACTGACCTGGGGTCTTGATAAACGTAACTAAATTATCCTCCCAATAAAAGAAATTGCTATTTTTAGCGTTCTAACTTATTCCGAACCATATTTATCTGTTATGACGAAGAAGATCATCGCTGTTGTTGCCCTTATAACTATAGTTGGAACCAGCCAAATAAACGCCCAGAATGCTATAACCCAGGAAGGTGAATTTGGATTTGGTGTAGGCGCCGGTCATTATTTTGGCGACCTGAACACTAAAGCAAGATTGAACAGGGCCAAATTGTCTGCCACTGCTTTCTTTCGCAAAAACCTCGGAAATTATATTGCTGTAAGGATCGGAGCCAGTTTTGCTCAACTCGGTTATTCTGACCAGTACAATTCGCATAACGTTTATATGTACCAGCGTAACCTGAGTTTTAATACCAAGGTATGGGAGCTTTCTTTGCAGGGCGATTTTAATTTCTTCCGCTTTATGCCAGGGGAACCGGCTTATAGTTTTACTCCTTATATCACCTTAGGCGCCGGCATTTTTACATACGATCCTTATGCTTATTTGAAAGGAGAAAAAGTACAGCTTCGCCCGCTTGGTACCGAAGGACAGGGAAGCACTGATCCACGTTATGCCGATCGCAAACAATATAGTTCTATGGCCATCAGCATTCCTTTTGGTGGCGGTATCAAATATGCATTGAATGATAAAGTGAATATAGCTTTTGAGATATTACATCGTTTTACCAATACAGATTATTTGGATGATGTAAGCAAGACCTATGTTGATCCTGCTATTTTCCCGCTGAATCCTGATGGAAGCCCGTCTAACGGACAACTGCTTCACGACAGGTCTTATGAAATCGGCGACCCTATTGGTGTACCCGGCCTGGCAAGAGGTATGAGCCGCCAGAAAGACCAGTTTGTAACTGCGATGATCCACCTGACCTTCAACCTGCAATCTTATAAGTGTCCGACGGCTAAATAGTTTAAAGTTTCATAAGTTTAAAAGGTTTGGGGTTTCAATACCTTAAACTTTTAAACCTGTTAAACCATAGTAGCATTCGTACAGTCTGTTAGTAAAACTATTTATTTCACCACTTAAACATTCGTTTTATGCGCCTGACAAAAATCTTATTGTTATTCTCTGTCGTATCGCTTTTTAGTTTTACTGCATTGAAGAATACAGTTACCACAGCCAAACCCGGTGACTGGTTTTTCCTGGAAGATAAAAAAGTAGGGTTCGGTGTTGATCATGATGTCATCACTTTCGGTAACTGGAGAGATGATGTACGCCAGATCAAATTAAAAGTAACAGACGGCCCGTTGAAAATGTACAATATGAAGATCTATTTTGATAATGGATCTGTACAAAATGTTGAGCTTCGCAACCGTTTTGCACAGGGAAGCGAAAGTCGTGTGATCGATATGGATGGCGGGCTTCGTCATCTTTCTAAAATTGAATTCTGGTACGAAACAAAGGGGTTTCTCAAGGGCAGAGCAAAGATCTCGGTGTACGGGAAGAACTAATTCTAACGTAATTATTATTTAAAGCCCGGGCAGATTGCCCGGGTTTTTTTATGCATTTACGGGGGGAAATCTTACCTTATCAGTACGAACCCAAACTCCTTATCATGAAAAAATTCCTCCTCTCGCCTTTCAAGGCAACTCTTTCATTTATTCTATTTATAAGCTTTTGCGTGTTAATGATCTACTCATGCCGTAAAATTGATAGCCCAAGAAATGATTCTGTTAGATGGCAGGAAGAAAGATTTTTTAATTCTCATCGCTCATCGGAGCCGCTTGTTCAGGCTATCTCCGGCTTTATGAAAAGAAGGAATGCAAAAGATCCTTTTGTAGAAAAAACTATTAATCAAATCAGTTATGGCCCATGCAACTAATATTTTAGACTAATAATAAACGAGAATATGAAAGCATTTCGAATTTTTAAAAAACCTTGGGTATTGGGGTGCTTTTTCTTATAATATTATCAAATGTTCCGCCTGTAAAATATGTTTTCAGGCTATTGTTTGATGAGTATCATTATCGTTACAGTAATCAAAGTGGTTCGTTGACTTATGTAGAATTTAAAGCGCATGATATAAGAGGACTGTATAGGAAAGTTAATTCATATAAGACAGCATTTCCGCATGCAAGCGATACAGTTGTTTTTCGATTATATAAAAGAAACTTGCTGTGTTTTTGGAGATGGGGAGAATATATCTATGACAGCAGGTATAAAATAAAATATAAAAACTGGGAAACGATCAAAGCACTACGTGGATACGATTTGCAGTATTCAAACAATTGGCAGGATTTTTAAACTATTTCTGCCAATTATCACCTCGACATAACGGGAAATTGCCAATATCTTTGTTTTCTCTTAAAGACCGTTAATGTCAGCCTTACTGGAAAAAATAGATAAAAGCAAACTGCCCCGTCATATCGCCATCATCATGGATGGTAATGGAAGATGGGCCACCGAAAAAGGAGAAGATCGTTTATTCGGTCACTTTCACGGAGTGGAAAGTGTGCGCAATATAGTAGAAGGCTCTGCCGAACTCGGTATCGAATATCTTACGCTTTATGCTTTTTCTACGGAAAACTGGGACCGTCCCGAATATGAAGTAGTAGGGTTAATGGAATTACTCGTCAGCACTATCCGCAAAGAAGTAGAAAGCCTCGATAAGAATAATATTCGTTTGCATGTGATCGGCGACATGAATATGTTACCCGAATATGCCTGCAACGAATTGAATGAAGCACTGGAAATAACAAAAGATAATACCGGGTTGAACCTGATCATGGCATTAAGCTATAGCGGCCGCTGGGAATTGCTGAATGCTGTAAAAAATATTGCTTACGAAGTAAAACAGGGTAAACTGAATGTGGAAGCCATCGACCAGGATGTGCTGCAACGATACCTCTGTACCAGCGAATTTCCCGACCCCGAACTGATGATCCGCACCAGCGGTGAATTCCGGATCAGTAATTTCCTGCTTTATCAACTGGCCTATGCCGAACTCTATTTCACCAATGTAAGGTGGCCGGACTTTAGAAAAGATAACCTCTACGAAGCCATACTGGATTATCAGGCCCGGGAAAGAAGGTTTGGAAAGACGAGTGAGCAGGTCATTTCATAGATTTACAATATAATATCCGGGTTTGATTGCCGTATTGTTTAATGGCTATAAGTCTGTGACTCTTAAGTGTCAGCATTAATTTATAGGGTCTTGCGATAACAATTTGACCATCTAACCATTCAACAATCCAAATTTATACAGGCTTTAAGACTCTTTTGGCCCTTTCTTTAACAAAGACTTCAATTTTTTCCCGTTATTTTGCCGCCTCAACCCGAATTTTAAAGGGGTTGATAAAGCGGTCTGTGAGAACTGCTTAGTGAAATTTTAGACAGCTTCAGAACAATCAACCATGCAACTAATTTTACGAAGACTTAGTGGGATAATAGTGGTAATGCTTTTATCTGTACCCTTACTCCAGGCCCAGGAACCCGTTGATACAACTCATCCAACATCGCTCGATCCTAAGATAGTTGAATGGTTAAGGTCACGCATACCCAAACAATATACAATTGCCGCCGTAAATATTACCGGCGTTCGTTATCTCGATACATCGATCGTTTATTCAATTGCCAACTTACAGCCCGGCGATAAGTTCACGCATCCCGGTGAAGATATTTTTGCAAAATCCATTGCCAGTCTTTGGAGACAAAAACTTTTTTCCAACGTAAAAGTTTTTGTAACAAGAGTAGAAGAAGATAAAGTTTGGATCGAAGTGAATTTGCAGGAAAGACCGAGGTTGGGTAATTTTAAATTTGTCGGTATCAGTAAATCAGAAGAAGAAGATCTGCAGGCAAAGATCAACCTCGCCAAGCAAACGATCATTACTGAAAATACCCGCCGTGAGATAAAAGAAAGGGTCACAAAATTTTTCCAGGAAAAAGCATACCGGAATGTCCGGGTTTGGATCGATGAAAAAGTTGACCCGACATTTGCCAATTCCATGTCGCTTACTATCAATGTCGATAAAGGACAAAAGGTCAAGATCAACGAGATCGGTTTTTACGGGAATAATAATGTGGATGCCATCAAATTGAAAAAGCAATTGAAGGGCACCAAAGAAATGAGTAAGTTCACTATCCATCCTGACAACGGACTTACTCCAAGCCCATTTGGTACAAAAAGCAATTACACCTTTAGCAAATACATTAAAGACTGGGGTTTTCTTTCTATTAGTAAAACAAAAAGATTACTGGATCCATGGTTCCGTTTTAAATTAAGCAGCGCCAAATTCGATCCCAAGAAATTTGATGAAGACAAAGAAAAATTGCTGGATTACTATAACTCTATCGGTTATCGTGATGCACAGATAGTTGATACGGCCACGTATGTTACGAAGAAGGGTAACATGAATATTGATTTCAAAGTGGATGAAGGAAGAAAATATTATTTCGGCAACATCACCTGGAAGGGCAATGCCAAATATTCCGATTCATTGCTCAATGCGATACTCGGTATCAATAAAGGAGATATTTATAATCTTGCTATCCTCAACAGGCGTCTTGGTAAAGAAGCTGCCCAGGAAGGCGGCGATATCAGCGGACTGTATATGGATGATGGATATCTTTTCTTCCGTGCAGAGCCGGTGGAAACAGGCGTTTATAATGATACGATCGATCATGAAATAAGAATTACGGAAGGCCCGCAGGCAAGGATCAAGAATGTTACCATTGCCGGTAATGATAAGACAAAAGATTATGTGATCCGCCGTGAACTCAGGACCATTCCGGGTGAATTGTTCAGCCGTTCGGATCTTATCCGTTCACAAAGAGAATTGGCCAACCTGCAATATTTCAACCAGGAAACCATTAACCCGGGTGTTGTACCGAATGCGGAAGATGGAACGGTTGATATTAACTGGAAACTCGAAGAAAAATCATCTGACCAGTTGGAATTATCGGCCGGCTGGGGCGGAGGTGTTGGATTAACAGGAACGCTGGGTGTTACTTTCAATAATTTCTCTATTAAAAATATCTGGAAAAAATCGGCCTGGGATCCGTTGCCAACAGGAGACGGACAAAAACTCAGCTTAAGAGTTCAGTCAAATGGTAAAGCTTACCAATCGTATAGTTTTTCTTTTACCGAACCCTGGCTGGGAGGAAAAAAGAGGAATTCTTTATCACTTTCATTGAACAAAAGTGTTTACAGGAACGGTTACTACGATCAGACAGCAGGCCGTTATACTTATGACGAGAACACTCTTTTAAAAACTTTTGGTATTGGTCTTTCATTGGGCAAACAATTGAAATGGCCTGATGATTATTTCAGTATTGCTTATTCAATTAACTATACGCAGTACAAGAGAAAGAACTATAACATTTTCCCGGGAGCAAGTCCAACCGGTACTTCTAATAATTTAAGTTTCAAGATCGCTTTGCAGCGTTCATCTGTTTTCAATCCTATTTACCCGGTAAGCGGATCTAATTTCCTGGCGAGTGTACAATTCACGCCGCCTTATTCATTGTTCAATAAGAATATTGAAACGGCAGCAGACAAGTATAAGAATCCTGAATATCATAAATGGCGTTTCAATGCAGAATGGTATGTGCCGATCGGTAAACCATTGGGCGCTGAAAAGAACAAGCAATTTGTTTTAAAGATCGCTGCTAAATACGGTTTCATGGGCCGGTATAACAGGAAGCTTGAGTATTCTCCGTTCGAACGCTTCCAGGTGGGAGATGCAGGACTTACGAATAACTTTGGTTTATTGGGATATGATATCGTAGCGCATCGCGGATATCCTGTTTATCAATCATCGGATCCTACGGTAAATCCTGATCAGCAAAGTGCACAGAATTTCTTTACCATATTCAATAAATACCAGCTTGAACTTCGTTTCCCATTGGTAACGAACCCAAGCAGTACTATTTATGGATTAACATTCTTTGAAGCTGCCAACGGCTGGTATGATTATAAAGATTATAATCCTTTCCGCCTTCGCCGCAGCGTAGGAGTAGGTATGAGGTTCTTCCTGCCCATGTTTGGTTTGCTTGGATTTGATTACGGCATAGGTCTCGACAGGATCAATTCAGCTCAGCCTGGTTTGAAAGCTGCCGGAAGATTCACCTTCATGCTGGGCTTTGAACCGGAATAAACTATTCAATCGCCGAATTATTTAACTATAAAATTCCTCTGTATGAAAAAGTTTTTTCTGCTTGCCTTTTTTTCAGGCATTGCTATGATGGGTTTTTCGCAGGGCACTAAATATGCCGTTATCGATACAAAATATATACTGGATAAAATGCCGGAATATAAAGCGGCGCAAAAACAACTGGATGATGTTGCTTCAGGCTGGCAAAAAGATATCGATGCAAAGCAAGTTGAGCTTGACAATATGTATAAATCATTTGAGGCCGAACAAGTAATGCTAAGCGATGAATTGAAGAAAAAGAGAGAAGACCAGCTTTTTAATAAAGAAAAGGAATTGAGAGACCTTCAGCGTAAACGCTTTGGTTTTGAAGGCGATCTGTTCAAAAAAAGACAGGAATTCGTAAAACCTATCCAGGACAAAGTATATAACGCTATTCAAAAAATGGCGCAAAACAGAGGGTATGATCTTGTACTGGATAAAAGTGAGGGTATTACCATTATCTTTGCCGACCCTAAACTGGACAAGAGTGAAGATGTGCTGAGGGAATTGGGTGTAAAATAATGATGGACGGATGTTAAATCGTCTTTTTGAACGCAACCAAATATTTAAAGGTTTAATCTTTTAAAAGCTAATAAAAATCTCCCGCTGAAACGGGAACTAATCGAAAAGTAAAAAAACAGTCATGAAAAAATTACATGTATTGATTGCAGCGATTGTCCTGCTAACAGCAACAAATGTTTCTGCACAAACGAAGATCGCCTATATCAGTATTGATGATGTAGTAGGTGTAATGCCCGAATTATCCCGCGATAAAGTTAATATGGATACTGTGGGTGCTAAGTTCATCCAGGATTCCATCATGCCAACGCTTAATTACAAACAAAGCGAATACACTAAAAAAGTAGCGGACTACCAGGATACGACCAAGAAACTTTCTCCGCAGTTAAAAAGTGTAATGCTTAAAGATATCCAGGATCTGCAGGAAGAACTCAGCGGCGCTGATCAATTCATACAGCAGGTACAGCAGGAGAAACAACAGGAGTTCCTTATGCCCTATTATAAAAAAGCTAAAACAGCTATCGAGACTGTAGCAAAGGAAAAAGGATATACGCATGTAATGGCTGTTAATGTATTCCTTGTTGCTCCCGAAGCGGATAATATCTTTAATGCGGTTCTTACGAAATTGGGTATCAAGTTACCAACGCAAAATCCGCCGGCCAACAAACCCATAACACCGAAAACCGGCGGCGGTAATTAATAAGCTTTACTAAGTCCTGATAATATATTTAGCAGTCCCGTTTAAAACGGGACTGTTTTATTTTCAGGCAAACAGTAGCTGCTGCTTAATTTTGTATCATGGCTTCACAAAATCCTATTGGCGTATTTGATTCAGGTTACGGCGGTCTTACCATTCTGAAAGAGATCATTCATGAACTGCCGCAATATGATTATCTCTATTTAGGGGATAATGCAAGATCGCCGTATGGCAACCGTTCTTTTGATACTGTTTATCATTATACGCTGGAATGTGTACAATGGTTTTTTCAGCAAGGCTGTTCATTGGTCATCCTTGCCTGTAATACGGCTTCCGCAAAAGCATTGAGAACTATTCAGCAAAACGATCTGCCTGCCCTGGCGCCCAATAAAAGAGTATTGGGAGTGATAAGACCAACCGCAGAGATCATCGGTAATTTTTCTGAAACAAAAGAAGTTGGAATATTGGCAACGAATGGAACGGTTGTATCCGAATCGTACCCGATGGAGATCGCTAAATTTTTTCCCGATCTGAAAGTATTCCAGGAAGCTTGTCCTATGTGGGTGCCGCTGGTAGAAAACAACGAGCATATGCATCATGGCGCAGATTTTTTTGTAAGAAAGAATATGCATAACATTTTTGAGAAAGGAGAAAATATTGATGTTTTGCTGATGGCCTGCACACATTATCCTTTATTGAGAGAAAAGATCGAAGAATATTTACCGGTAGGAGTAAAGCTTGTGTCGCAGGGCGAAATAGTGGCCCATAGCCTCGCAGATTACCTGCTGCGCCATCCCGAAATAGAGGCGGTTTGCAGCAAAAACGGCCACCGGGATTTTTATACAACCGATTCTGCAGCCGATTTTGATAACCATGCTACGATCTTTTTTGGGGAGGCTGTACTTTCAAAACATATTGACCTCGAAACCATTAAATCGGTTAAATAGAATGGCCGTGCCTTTTAGGGACGGCTTATCAAACTTTAGCTCTCAAAGAGCCCTGCTTTTAAGCCTTAAAACCCTTACCTTTGCCATCCTTTCACAAACTGGCAAGTGTGGTGACTTGTTGGTCCATTGAAACCTGGTTCGCTTCTCCCGAACCTTATTTCATCAAAGGTTCTGAAGGAATTTCTTCGGAAAAAAAAGGATAAAAAAATGAAACGTACATTCCAACCTCATCGTAAGCGCCGTAAAACAGTTCATGGTTTTCGTAAACGTATGGAAACCGCTAATGGCCGCAAGGTATTGGCGAGCCGTCGTAGGAAAGGCCGTAAGAAACTGACAGTTTCCGATGAAAGTAAACTAAAATAGTTCCTGTCCGTATAATGCGGTATCAGATTATTGATGGCTTCCGGTTACCGGGGGCCATTTTGTTTTCTAAAATAATTCGTGTAAATCTGCACTGAGCGAAGATTAGCTCGAAATACAAATGGCTAAAAAATCATTTACACTTGGAAAAGAAGAGCGGCTGAAAAGCCGGAAGCAGATCGACGAGCTATTTGCTAAAGGACAAAAATTTTCATCAACTTTTTTCCGGGTTCATTTTCTTTTTGATGAGAATGCCGGACCGGCACTACAGTTTGGTACAGGCGTAAGTACTAAAAATTTTAAAAGAGCCGTTGATCGTAACAGGATAAAACGTTTGACAAGAGAAGCATGGCGCCTGCAAAAAAATGAATTGAAAGAAAGCTTGTCTGCATCAAAAAAAAAGATGAATATCTTTCTTATTTATACCGGCAAAACAATTCCTGTATACAAAGAAGTATTTGATACAGTAACGAAGATCATGAACAGGTTGAATAAAACAATTACCGGTACTGAGTGAAAACATTTCTCCGCATATTAAGTCTTCCTTTTATTGCATTGATAAAAATTTATCAATGGATCATTTCTCCGATACTGGGACCCAAGTGCAGGTTCACACCTACCTGTTCTCATTATGCAGCCGAAGCTTTAAAAAAGCATGGAGTATTTAAAGGAATGTGGCTGGCTATTAAACGTATCAGCCGTTGCCATCCATGGGGAGGAAGCGGGTATGACCCGGTGCCATAATTGTTATTTACGAATTGCGATTTAATATTTACGATTTATTTGCATCCCGATCATTAAGAGTTGACGCAAGTAATTTTGAATACTTAGTAAAAACAAATCGTAGATCTTAAATCGCAACCCGTAATTCTAATTAATATCTTTCTTCCACTCTTTTCCAATCCACCACATTCCAGATCGCAGCAAGATAATCGGCTCTTTTATTCTGGTACTTCAGGTAATAAGCATGTTCCCAAACATCGATACCCAATAAAGGCACGCCTTTATTATCGGCAACATCCATCAATGGATTATCCTGGTTAGCGGTGGATGAAATATCGAGTTTGCCATCTTTTTTAATGATCAGCCAGGCCCAGCCACTTCCAAATCTGCCAATACCTGCAGCAGCAAATTTTGTTTTGAATTCATCGAAAGAACCAAATGCTTCATTGATGGCATCGGCTAATTTACCACCGGGAGTGCCGCCACCATTAGGCGATAAGCTATTCCAGAAAAAAGTATGGTTCCAGTGGCCGCCGCCATTGTTACGAACCGCCGGTGAAATAGATCCTGCTGATTCAACCAATTCTTCCAATGATTTATTTTCATGGTCTGTGCCTGCGATCGCTTTATTCAGGTTGTCAACATAAGCCTGGTGATGTTTGCCATGATGTATCTGCATCGTTTGTGTGTCGATATGTGGCTCCAATGCGTCGTGTGCATATGGTAATGCCGGTAATGTAAAAGCCATAACTATTTTAGATTTTTGATTTAAGATTTACGATCCATTGCAAAAGTAGGAAGAGCATTTATAAATGCAGAGAAGAAGTTCAATTGTTTCGGTTCTCGCAAATCATTTTTTTAACCGGTTCAGCCTTTTTCCTTTTTCGGTAAATGTTTCTACAATGCCTCTTGTTTCAAGATCAAGACGGATAGAGATCGTGTACCAGGGAACAGAACCTTTGAATGCCGGCATCTTTTTGCGAATGATCTTTACTACATCATCTGTCAGTTCGGTAAATGTTTTTCCTTTTGCTCCTTTCAGGCTTTGCAAAATAGCGGCTTTGACAGGCTCATAAATAGTAGAATCAAATTTTCTTTCAGTGCCTGTTACCGGGTGTGTGACCACCGTCTTTTTTTGTTTAATAGCTTTTGCCATTATCTTTTATTTTTAAAAAAATCTTTTACCAGCCTGGCGCATTCATCTTTCATCACTCCTCTTATCAATTCTGTTTTCGGATGAAAAGGCCAGTTGTTTCCGGCTGTTTTTTTATAACCATTCTTTTCATCATCGGCGCCATAAACCAATTTAGCGAGTTTACTCCAGTAAATAGCGCCGGCACACATTAAACAGGGTTCTACCGTTATATATAATGTTGCTTCCGGCAGGTATTTACTTCCCAATGCATTAAAAGCAGAGGTCAATGCGATCATTTCTGCATGCGCTGTGGGATCGTTCAGCCGTTCGGTCATATTATGTCCTCTTGCAATGATCTTATCATTGATAACGATTACAGCTCCGATCGGGATCTCATCATCTTCCAATGCTTTCTTTGCTTCTTTAAGCGCCTGCATCATGTAATACTCATCGGTCATGAACCGAAATTACCTATTTTATCAGCGGGCAAAAAAAAATCCCGGCACGGGACCGGGAAAGAACAGAGTCAATTGTAAATAACCAGCTTGCCAACTAAGGGTTCCTGTCTTTAATTACAGTTGTGCTCCGGGATATTTCTGTTTTGTCTTTATTTGACCCGCCACGCAATAATGCGATCAGTATTATTATAAATACAGCGCCGCCAACGATCCATACCCATGGTTGCGTGTACCATTCGGTAGTGGTTGTAGTAGTTTCTTTGGTAGTTACAGTTGTTGATGAACTACCGGTACTATCCTGCGCATATACTACGGCATATGACATACTTACCAAAAGGACGGCAAAAAAGGTAATTATTTTTTTCATACAGTTTGTTTAATGATGAGTGATACTTCCTTTATAAAAGAATCAGGCCAAATTTATATCGCCTGATAAAATGATCTTATCATAGATTAAATGGGGAGGAGATTCTACATTTTTAAAAGGTTGTCTGGGCATAATCGTAAATTCATTCGATCAAACCTTTATCATGACCGATAAACTACAAGCTTTACGAACCTATTTTGATTCAGGCGCAACAAGAGATCATTCTTTTCGCAAAGAGCAACTAAAAAAATTAAAAGCATCCATACTGTCGCATGAACAGGATCTTTATGATGCGCTGTATGCCGATCTGAAAAAAAGTCCGGAAGAAACCTGGGTTACCGAAACAGGAATGGTGATCGCCGAATTGAATGCTGCTATCAAGCATTTGAAGAGTTGGATGAGCCCTGAAAGGCGGGGAACAAACCTGCTGAACCTTCCTTCCAGCAGCCGGGTGATGAAGGAACCGTTAGGAGTCGTTTTGATTATCGGGCCATGGAATTATCCTTTTCAATTACTCATCAATCCATTGATCGGCGCTATTGCAGCGGGCAATTGTGTGGTATTGAAACCAAGTGAATTTGCCCCCGCTACCGAAGCAGTGATGAAGAAGATCGTTGAAGATGTTTTTCCAAAAGAATATATTTTATATGTGCAGGGCGATGGCGCTACCGTGATCCCGCAAATGATGAACAACTTCACATTCGATCATGTTTTTTATACCGGCAGTACAATGGTAGGAAAGATCATTTATAAAATGGCAGCGGAAAGATTAGTGCCGGTAACATTGGAGTTGGGAGGAAAAAGTCCTTGTATCGTTGAAAGCGATGCGAATATTAAAGTGGCGGCACGGCGTATTGCAATGACAAAATTTTCCAATGCCGGTCAAATGTGTGTAGCGCCTGATTATGTACTAGTGCATGAGTCGGTAAAAGATAAATTCATTACAACGCTAAAGGAAACGATACAGCAATTTTATACGGAGAAGCCGGAAGAAAGTTATAATTACGGCAAGATCATCAATGAAAAACAGTTCAACAGGATCAGCGCTTATTTATCCAATGGAACAAAAGTTTATGGCGGAAGAACCGATAAAGAAAAACTTTTTATTGAACCTACATTACTTACCGATGTTCCATTGAATGCGCCGGTAATGCAGGATGAGATTTTCGGGCCGGTACTGCCGATCATTTCTTTCAGTACAATGAATGATGCAAAAAATATAATTGACAAGCATCCTAACCCTTTATCGATGTATGTGTATACATCGAGTAAGAAAAAAGAAAACGAATGGCTGAAAGCGATTCCTGCCGGCGGCGGTTGTGTAAATAATTCAAGCTGGCATTTGACCAATCATAATTTGCCATTTGGCGGAAGAGGTTTTAGCGGAACGGGTAATTATCACGGAAAATATTCTTTTGATACATTCAGTCATAAGAAAGCGATCATGAAAACGCCGACATGGTTCGATCCGAAAATAAAATATCCGCCGTTGAAAGGAAGATTGAAACTATTTAAATGGGTGATCAGGTAATGAAAAAACTAAAACGTTTCCTGCTTGTTGTAGTATTATTGCTGGCGGCCTTCGCCGGTTACGTGATGTATGTTAACCGAAATTCAAAGAATATGACCCTGCGACAAAAAGTTTTGAAAGCTGTTTACCCCGCCTGGATGTGGTGGGCAAAATTGCGGGGCAAAAATGTAACGGAACTGAAGAACGAACAAAAACAACCTCCCGTTTCTTTTTATACATTAAAAGGAACATTGAACGATGGATCTACTTTTGATTTTGCAACATTGAAAGGAAAAAAAATATTACTGGTCAATACCGCCAGCGATTGTGGTTATACCGAACAATACGGGGCATTGCAAAAACTGTATAAAGAAAATATAGATAAACTGGTGGTCATTGGTTTTCCTGCCAATGATTTTAAACAACAGGAAAAAGGAACCGACGAAGAGATCGCCGCTTTTTGCAAAGCTAATTTTGGTGTTGGTTTTCCGTTGATGCAAAAGAGTTCGGTAGTAAAAGGAACAGAACAAAATCCTGTGTATAAATGGCTGAGCGATTCCACGCTCAATGGCTGGAACAATAAAGCTCCTTCCTGGAATTTTTGCAAGTATATCATCAATGAAGAAGGTGTGCTGACAAATTATTTCGGATCCTCGATTTCTCCAATGAGTAAAGATGTGATCAATGAGATCGGCAAATGATCCGATCCCTTATTTTCGGCTATGCCAGCACGAAAATCCTGTGCCAATAAAATTGTAACTTGCTTCCCGGGCATACATTAACCATTTTTAAAACCAAAATCATGAACTGCAAACATCTTTTTGTTGTATTGTCATTCCTGTTTTTTTCTTCATTTGCATTTTCACAAGTAAAGATCGGTACACCGGCGGGTGCGCCCGATCCTGCAGCGATCCTCGAACTCAGCGCTACTGATCGGGGATTTTTACTTCCGCGGATGGATAGCACACAAATGACCACTATCGCTTCTCCTCCCAATGGATTGTTGGTTTTCAATACTACCAACAATGGGATATTTCAATATAATTTGTCACTCACAAAATGGAACCCGATCATAGCAGACAGCAGCGAATGGATATTTGAACCAGGTTCTTCAAAACTATATTTGAGAAGAGCATTGAACATTGGCGATTCTATGTATTATAATACAGCATGGAAAAAATGGATGTTTGCGGATACCCGTTTTTACAGAAGTTCTACCGGCGTAGGAGCATTCAATCTTGATGAAGGCAACAGCGACAGGTTCATATTTAAAACCACCGCATCAAAATATCCACGACCAACTACCAACCTGTTCAGCGCAAACGGTTATTTTGTGTATGAAGCGGATAATGATACCCTTGCTGCTTCACATCCCTTTGAAGCATCTTATCTCGGACTTGCATCGGATGTAACCGTGCTTCCTTCTGCCACACAAAAACTGTCGAGCATTACTGCCCTCCGCAGTTTTGCCACCTATGCCGGGCAGGATAGCACTTTCCAGGTAATAGGATTGCAAAACACGGTAAGTATTCGTGGTAAAGGTTATGTTGATCTTGTAATGGGATTAAGTAATCAATTGGGAGTAAGAGATAGTGTGCAACAGATAGGCCTTTTATATGGCATCAATAATACAATGTCGTACACTTCGCCGTTGGGTGTGCCCCGCATATTGGGCGATTACTACGGTTATACTGCATCACATTCTCTGGCATTCAACAACAAGGTAGACGGCAATGCTTACCAAATATTCCTGCGAAGCATGACTGCAGCAAGGCCGGGAAATAATTGGGCTATTTTTACTATGGACGGACTAAACCACTTTGGTGATTCAGTAAACATTACCGAAACGCCCATATTCGTAAAGCCGCGGGCGGTATTCGATGTAAATGCAACATCATCTATGATCATTCCCGTAGGTAATACAGCACAACGACCTTCAGCACCTATTACCGGCATGATGCGTTTCAATAACGATGTAGCAGTAAATTCACCTGAAATTTATTCCGCTGCAAGTGCAGCCTGGGTAAGTATGAAAAGTCCTGTTCTGTCGATCACCGCGGCGCTTGATCCGCCACCTGTAACGCCGGGCAGCTCATCCACCATAATAGTTATTGTAACCGGCGCGGCTATAGGCAACACGGTAACTATTTCGCCGGCTGTGGCATTGCCCAACGGTTATATTATTGCGTGGGCAAATGTAAATGCAACTAACCAGGTAACAGTAGCTTTTTCAAATGCTTCGGGTGCAACTATTGATCAGCCATTCACAAATTTCTATATCAAAGTGATTCAATAAGCGGATGAACAACACGGATATTATTGGAACTATTGGTGTCGGCCTGATCCTCCTGGCTTATTTCTGCAGCATATTTGGATGGATGAACGGGAAAAGCAAATCTTTTTTCCTGCTTAATATTGTTGGTGCCGGTCTTGCATGCTATGCTTCCTGGCTGATCGGTTACTGGCCTTTTGTGATATTGGAAGGAACATGGTTCCTTGTTTCTGTAATTGGCCTGTTCAAAACAGGCGGGACGCTTAAGCGACCTGAATAATATATTATCATCCTGAATTTTTATTTTATGGATATTATTTTACAACCAATAGCTTTTGTAAAAAATACAAGAACAGGTATATTGGATGATCATTGGGGAAGTATTATCAGCGAAATTGAATTGGCGCCGGCTATTCCTGCCGAAGCGTTCAATGGCATCGATGAATTCTCGCATCTTGAAATAATTTTTCATTTCAACCGGTCGGATAAAACGAACATTGTTTTCAGCGGTCACCCGAGAGGAAATAAGAATTGGCCGCATGTCGGTATTTTTTCCCAGCGAAAAAAAGACAGGCCAAATGCAATCGGGCTTACAATTGTTGAATTGGTAAAAAGAGAAGATAATAAGATCTGGGTAAAATATTTAGATGCGATCGATGGGACCCCGATCCTGGATATAAAACCGGTGATGAAAGAATTTTTACCACAAACAGAAATTCGTCAGCCTGCATGGTCTGTTGAATTGATGAAGGAGTATTGGAAATAAAAGCAGATAATAACTAAAAGATAATAGTTTATCTCATATCAGGAGCAATCTTCGATCTTTAAACAACTATTATCTGTTCACTATTAGTTTTTCTCTAATCTATCGGGCACTTCTCATGATAATTCACCAATTCAATAGGAGTTTTTTCGAATTGGTATCCATCGTAAGTGCGGGCAATATCATCAAAAACCTCATTGATCTCTTCTTCCGTTTTTAATGTCACCAGTTTATTCCTGAACTCTTTGATATTGGGCAAGCCTTTTAAATAATTGGCATAATGCCGGCGCATTTCATTGATACCCACAATTGGGTTTTTCCATTCAATGGACCGGCGAAGATGTTTTCTGCAAACGAATAAACGATCTTCAATGGTTGGTGCAGGTAAATGTTCACCCGTTTGTACAAAATGTTTGATCTCATTAAATATCCAGGGATAACCAATGGCAGCACGACCGATCATGATGCCATCGACACCATAACGATTTTTATATTCCAGCGCTTTTTCCGGTGAATCAATATCGCCATTGCCAAAAATGGGAATAGTGATCCTTGGATTATTTTTTATTTTACCGATCAATGTCCAGTCCGCTTCGCCTTTATACATCTGTGTTCTTGTTCTTCCATGAATGGCCAATGCCTGTATGCCGACATCCTGCAAACGTTCAGCTACTTCTTCAATATTCTTTGTCTTATCATCCCATCCCAATCTTGTTTTTACGGTAACCGGGAGTGATGTGGCTTTTACAACGGCAGATGTTAATCGTACCATCAGGTCAATATCTTTTAATACGCCGGCGCCGGCGCCTCTCATCGCTACTTTTTTTACAGGGCAACCAAAATTGATATCGAGCAGGTCGGGATTAGTGACCTCAACAATTTTTGCAGCTAAGGCAAGACTCTCTTCATCGCCACCAAATATTTGAATGCCGACAGGCCGTTCATAGTCGAAGATGTCCAGTTTTTTCCGGCTCTTGATAGCATCCCTGATCAGGCCTTCAGATGAAATAAATTCGGTGTACATCAGATCGGCTCCATTATCCTTGCAAACGGCACGGAAAGGAGGGTCGCTTACATCCTCCATCGGGGCGAGGAGCAGCGGGAAATCAGGAAGTTGTATGTTGCCTATCTTTACCACTTTCAAAAGAACGGCAAATTTACATCTTTAAAATTGTAGTTTATCAATGAAAGGGTTTTTAAAAACAAGGCCGGCCTGGAGCCAGTTTCTTATTCTTATTTGCGTGATATTGGTTAGTTTATTTGTGGTTGGACTTATCGGTGGCTTTTTAGTGTCTGCTGTTTCCGGGATCAGTGTGCTCGATATGGATGATATGTCAAAATATGATTTTTCTAAACCCGGAACTATCACAGCTATCCGGGGCATGCAGATCGTTCAGTTTATCAGCTTATTTATTATACCCGTTTTTTTATGCGCAAGATTTTTTAGCACCGACACTAAAAAATACCTTGGCCTGAAAAAGCCATCTCATACAGGTTACCTGTTTTTGGGTATTGCTGTTATGTTGCTGGCGATCCCACTGTCAAATCTTCTTGGAGAGTTGAACAGGAATGTTCAGTTCCCTTCCGGGATCGAAGAATGGATGAAAAGATCGGAAGATGAATCGGCCGTTCTGATAAAAGGATTACTGGCAGATCAATCGATCACAGACCTGATCCTTAATATAATTTGTATTGCAGGACTTGCTGCCGTGGGAGAAGAATTACTTTTTCGCGGCATGGTGCAACGATTATTGATCAAAATGTTTAAGAGCCCATTGGCAGGAATAATAATCGCTGCCATTTTGTTTTCCGCTTTGCATATGCAATTCTATGGCTTTCTTCCCCGGTTACTGCTGGGAGTTTTATTGGGGTTGATGTATTGGTATAGCGGAAGCTTATGGGTAGCCATGCTTGCCCATTTTGTCTATGATGCTTTCCTGATAATATTGGCCTATTTCAACCCGGAGATGATGAATAATGAAGAGTCGGTAAAACTTTCAAATATTGCATTGCTGGCAGCTATAAGCCTTGGCATCGTAGTTTTCATTTTAATATGGATGAAAAAGAGATCAGTTACTACTTATGACAATGTGTATGCTGATGATAAAGGAAAGAACCATCCATTCGATTTTGAACAGGATGTACCCTGAATAAAACGCTTTTGGAAATTAACTGATCATGGCATTTAGCTGGCAAACTTTTAAAACAAGAACACTCACCTCGCTCATATTTGCGGCCGTGATGCTGGCTGGTTTGCTCATTGATCACTGGAGCTTTCTTATTTTATTTTCTATTATTCATTTCGGCTGCTGGTGGGAATATTTAAAACTTACGGAGAAGATCCATAAAAGAACATTCCATATTTATACCAAACTTGGTTTTATGGTAATGGGGTATGGATTGATGTTGTGGTTTTGCGGTTGCGCTTATCATATCAACAGTTATAATTTAAAAGAAAACCTTTCATTACCGGTATCGGCAGCAGGCTTTGCCTTATTGCTGATAGGGATATTTCAAAAAGATCCGATCAGTAAGAAAGGATTTATAATGGGAATGTCCGGCCTTGTGTACATTTCATTATGCTGGGGATTTATGATCGATATGCTGATGCCGAAACTTAGTATTGGGAGTGAAGGTATCCCTGGACCTCTTACAACCCAATGTTTCCCTTATGTGATCATTCCTCTCTGTATAATTGCGGCAATGTGGATCAATGATACGATGGCGTACCTGGTAGGTTCTTTTATTGGTAAAACTCCCTTAACGAAAGTTTCCCCTAAAAAAACATGGGAAGGAACTTTAGGAGGGATCTTATTGTCAATAATTTTAACCGGGTTAATTTTTTCAAATCTTGATCGTTCTGTTTTTATGCCGGGGCCCGGCTATCACGATCTCATTCCCGATAATTCATGGTATATAATAGCAGGTGTTTCAGCTATTGCGGGAACTTTCGGCGATCTGTTTGAGTCCAAACTAAAACGAATGGCCAGCGTAAAAGACAGCGGCGCATTAATGCCCGGCCATGGTGGATTTTTGGATAGATTTGATTCTTTATTGCTGGCGACTCCGGCTGTTTGGATCTATCTTTATTTGTAAACGACCCTGAATTAAGCAGCGATTCTTTAATTTGCTTGTCATCTTTTTATGCCAAAACCATTTCTACTACTACTATTGCTCTTGCCCGCAACCACAATGCAGGCGCAAAAAGACAGTACAAAAGGATGGGCCGTTACATTGACCGCTACATCTGTTCCCATCGGACAGCCGGGTCTGGGTATTCAGCCCGGTGTTGAATACAGGTTCAATGAAAGAATGAGTTTGCTCGCAGAATTTGCTTTCCGTGCCAATAAGAATGCCAGTGATGATTCAACAGAATTCGATAAGCATTACCTGAAATTCAAATCAGAATTGCGCTATGCTTTATTAAGTAAAAAAGAAAGATGGGCGCATGAGTATATCGGTTTCCAGCTTTCGCATGCAAGCCGGAAATTCACCAACCGGAATGCATTTTATTATGAACAGCGTGGTGACGACAGTGTTTTTTATTATAGCAGCGCTGCTGTCAACAGCCCCGTAACAACGGCTTCTGTACAATTTGGTTCTATTATCACCGACGGAAGATTTGCACTCGATGCATTTGCCGGTATCGGCGCCCGCTTCATACATACAACGCTCAGTGATATTCAAAACCCGGTGAAAGGTGTTCGTAAAAATGCAGCGGAAGGATTTCATTTTACCGCTTCGTATTCTTATGCGGGAAATGTAACTATGCTTCACCTGAATGCCGGCATCCGGTTCATATGGCATTTTTATAAATTTCAGCATCCGCGGAAGCGTTAAGTATTGTTTACTTATTTTTGGCATTCAACTTTTGCTGATGACCATCCATAAAGAAGGCTATAAGAGTATTGCGATAAGCGTTATCATTTTCGGTATTATCAATCTTTGTATTTTTTATTTCTTTAGCTATGCTTCGCCTTTTTTAGTATGGATCGTTTTTGCAGTTACGCTCTTCCTGGTACTATTCATCATTTCTTTTTTTCGAATTCCTAAAAGAAAATTAACGATGGGGGAAGATATTATTGTCGCCCCGGCGGATGGAAAAGTTGTGGCGATCGAAGAAGTGCAGGCCGACGAATATTTTACCGACCGCCGAATACAGGTCTCTATTTTTATGAGTCCGCTGAATGTACATGTCAACCGCAATCCTGTTAGCGGTGAAGTTGCCTATAGTCAATACCACAAAGGAAAATATTTGGTGGCATGGCATCCCAAATCATCCACCGAAAATGAAAGGCATACCGTGGTGTATAGAAAAGACGGGAAAGAATTATTGGTAAAACAAATTGCCGGGGCAGTAGCCAAACGTATCATCAACTATTTACAACCCGGCCAGCAGGTACAACAAACGGCTGAAATGGGATTCATCAAATTTGGATCAAGGGTCGACCTGCTATTACCGCTCGGTGCAAAAGTGCAGGTAAAAATAGGAGACAAGCCGAAAGGTGGAGTAACAGTGATAGCTACCTGGTAACGAATTTTGAATGTTAAATTCTAAATGTTGAATACGGGCTCAAAGGTTAAAAAATATCTTCCAACTCTTTTAATGAATAAACAGTGTAGGTCGGCGGCTTGTTATTTACCAGCACAGGCTCTTTCGTAAGATGATTGACATGAATTTGATCGATACCTGCATTGATAGCGCCCAGTATGTCAACATCGATCGAATCGCCGATCATTATACATTCACCAGGCTGCGCATTTGTTTTTTGAAAAGCATAATCAAAGATCTCTTTATGCGGTTTAAGGCTGTTACTGCCTTCGGAAGTTATTACTTCTTTGAAATATTTATCCAGGCCCGAATGCTTCAATTTACTATGCTGTGTTTTTTCAAAACCATTCGTAATTAAATGCAGGATATATTTTTTATCAATGAGATAATCCAATATCTCGATCGTGTAAGGGAATAAAATTTTTCTTGTCGGGAGCAGGTCAAGAAAAATAACACCCATTTCCCTTGCCATTTTTTCATCAGCAATTTTAAAATCCAGTAAGGCCAGCCACATTCTCTTCCATCTCAATTCATCCACTTTGATATATCCATTGCGGTAGCGATCCCAGAGTTTATCATTATGTACCAGATAATTTTTATGAAACAGGTCAAAATCACTGATGCCTTTCGACTGTAATTGCATGTTCTCATAAAGTTCCTGCAGCGTTTGCCGGCTATTGGCTTCAAAATCCCAAAGCGTATGGTCAAGATCGAAGAAAAGATGTTTGTATTTGCGGTTCTTATCTCCCATAATTGGAAATTAGTTAAGTAATTTGCAAACATAATTAATAGTGAAGAATGGCACTCAATGTAATTATCACCGGCGCATCAAGAGGAATTGGAAAAGCCATTGCTGAGATCTTTGCAGCCAATGGTCATCATCTTTTTTTGTCGGCCCGCAATGAAGTGACCTTGTACAAAACGATGGAAGAACTGGGTACAAAATACCCGGCCATAACTATCAAAGCAAAAGCATTCGATCTTTCTCAAAAAGAAAATGCGATCGCATTGGGTAATTGGGTGCTGGAACATACCATACCCGATATCCTGATCAATAATGCCGGATCATTTGAGCCCGGTAGTGTACATAACGAACCCGATGGATCATTGGAAAATCAAATAGCAACCAATTTATACAGTGCTTATCATCTTACCCGTACATTATTGCCGGTAATGATGAAACGCCCTTCGGCAAACTCGGGGCAAGGCCATATTTTCAATATGTGTTCGATCGCATCGTTACAGGCTTATGAAAATGGCGGCGCTTACAGCATCAGCAAATTTGCACTCTATGGGTTCAGTAAAAATTTGCGGGAAGAAATGAAACCGCATGGAATAAAGGTCACGGCTGTTCATCCCGGCGCGGTGATGACAAATTCCTGGGGCGATTTTGATAATTCCAAAAAAAGGATCATGGAAGCGAACGATATTGCCAAAATGATCTATGCCGCATCAGAGCTTTCGCCGGCCGCCTGCGTGGAGGATATTATTATCCGGCCACAACTTGGGGATCTGTAATTCGGGAAAAACACATTTACCACTAATAATATTTAAGATATCTTTTTAAAAGGCTGTTCTATTTTTATAAGGTTTATGAGGAACGCCACTGCTATACTCATCTTTCTATTCTTTCCCTTTTTACTAAAAGCACAGGAAGGGTTTAAAACTATTGTTCCCGGCAAGCCCGTCGTAATAGGGGAGTCCTTCCAGGTGCAATATGTTTTTCCCGCTAATAGTAAGATCACCAACTTCAAAGCCCCGCCATTCAGATCGTTTCGTTTTGTGAGCGGCCCAGACCAATACACAGGGTCTTTTACAAATGCGAATGTTTTTTTTACCCTTGAAGCATCAATGCCTGGAAAGTTCCGAATTCCCGGTGCTACCGTTACTATAGATGGGAAGCCTGAGCGAAGCAATGATGCGTTTGTGGAAGTGGTCTCGCAACAACAGGCCAATAAATCAGCAGAGAAGAATTCGGCCGGTAATTCGGATTATATATTACGACCCGGTGAGGATCCTTATGAAAAGATCAGGCAAAATCTTTTTCTGAAAGTAATGGTTGACCGGAAGAGTTGTTTTGCGGGCCAACCGATCCTGGCCACATTCAAATTGTATTCACGGCTTCAATCAAGATCCGATATTGTAAAGAATCCCGGCTTTTATGGTTTTACCGTTCATGATATGGTAAACCTTGCCGATAAAGAAATAATGACCGAAGAAATAAACGGGAAGTTGTTCGATGTTCATACCATCCGCAAAGTGCAGTTGTTTCCTTTACAGGAAGGGCTTTATACGATCGATGCGATGGAAGTAATAAACAAAGTAGAGTTTTCAAGAAGTGTGGTCAATAAAAAAACAGAACAGGAAATAATAGAAGGGGTGTTGACAGAAGATGAAACCCGTACCGGCAACGAGAACACCGATGTATTTGAAACGAAGATCAATACGCAGCCGGTGATGATACAGATAAAAGCATTGCCCAATAAGCCTCCATCTTTTGATGGAGCTGTTGGCAAATTCAATATTTCATCAGCGCTTATTAAAAATAAGATCGCCAAAAATGAAGAAGGAATTTTTGAGATCACCATCTCCGGCCAGGGAAATTTTACGCAATTAAATGCACCGTCCATTAAATGGCCCAAAGGTCTCGAAGGATTCGAACCAACTATAAAAGATGAGATCGATAAAACACAGGTGCCATTAAAAGGAAGCCGCACGTTCCGTTATTCATTTACCTGTAATCAACCCGGACAATACAAATTGCCGGCTGTCAGGTTCACTTATTTTGATACTCGTGGAAATTACAAAACCGATTCATCGGCGCCTGTTGCAATAGAAGTTGGCCCGGAAGAAAAAAAGAATATAGTCAGCGAAGCAAAAAAAACTTCTATAACAGCAACCAATGATTCGGCGAGTAAGATAGCCGTCATTATCATTGTTTCGCTTGTATTGGTCGTAATGATCTATTGGATCCGCTATAAAAAAGAACCGGAACCTGTTAAAGAAGAAAAAATACCATTACCAACCGTTGATGAATTGCTGGGGCCGGCTTATGCAGCGATCGGTAGGGATGACCGGAAATTTTATTCAACCCTGCATCAATGTGCCTGGAATTTTTTCATCCTGCATTTCCAGCTTTCAGGAAGCGATATGAATAAAGACAAATTGATCTTAAAAATGAGAGCAACCGGGATCACGCCATCAACTATTGACGCTATTGATCTTGTTTTAAGAAAATGCGAAGCGGGAATGTTTACCCGGGCCGATATAGCAGAAAATAAAGAAGAATTACTGCGGCATACAGAGGAGGTATTGAAAAATATCAGCTCAGATCTTTTCAAGCCGGCTTAAAAAATCTGCTTTTCTTGTACGGGAAACGGGCAGGTGAATACCATTGTTCAATACTACTTCACCGCCTTCACCACGAATATAACTCTTCACACATTTCATATTGATACAATAACTGTGATGGATGCGGCAAAAATCACCATCCTGTAAAACTTCTTCTACTTCTTTCAGTGTTTTGGAAATAACCAGGGGTTTGACTGTATTGATAAAAAAGATCCTGCAATAGGCGCTGTCGCTTTCACAATATAAAATGGTATCCGGATCCACCATGATCAGGCCTTCCATTGTAGGCACGGCAAAACGCCGGCTTTTCTTTTTAAGGTTCAATATCTCCAGCAAATTATCAACCCGCTGCGATGCTTTTACTACTTTATGATTATTGGCTCTTTCAATTGTTTGCATCAATTCATCCTTGTCAACCGGTTTTAAAAGATAATCAAGGGCACTGTGTTTAATGGCTTTGATGGCATATTCGTTATAGGCGGTTGTAAATACGATCTCAAATTCCGGTTGATGGAATTTTTCCAGTAATTCAAAACCATTCATGCCGGGCATTTCGATATCTAAAAATAAAATATCGGGTTGTTGTTTTGCAATAGCGGTCAGCGCTTCTTCGCCGCCGGCGCAGGAAGCAATTATTTTCACACTGCTGCAATGTTTGTGTAAAAGATGTTCGAGCACTTCACGGCAATGCTTTTCATCATCCACTATGATAGCTGTCATGTGTTTTGTATTTAAGTGTTATCAATACCCGGGTGCCGCTTTTGCCGTTCTCATTATCCAGGTCGGTGATACTAACGCCGGCATCCACATTATAAACTTTGTTGACGATATCCATTCTTTCGGCGGTGATCTTCATGCCGTGTGATTTTTGTTTGGTAGCTGTTTTACTTTTCAACCGTTTCGCTTCATCCCTGCCCACACCGTTATCTTCGATCTCAATATAAAGCATGTTGTTATTCTTCCAGAGTTTTACATCTATTCTGCCGCCCGGTTCTTTGCGATGCAATAATCCATGCCAGATAGCATTTTCTACATAAGGTTGTATGATCAGTGGCGGCACTATCACTGTTGCCGTATCAATATCCTGCGTAACTTCCATTGAATAACTAAAGGCATTATCAAAGCGAACCGCTTCCAGTTGTATATATAATTCCAATGCCTTCAATTCATTTTCCAGCAATACCCATTCGCTTCTTGAATTATCCAGGATCAATCGCATCAGCCTTGAGAATTTAGTGAGATAACCCGAAGCATTGTCAGGATCATTCTTAAGAATAAAATTATTGATACTGTTGAGGCTGTTGAACATAAAATGAGGATTCATTTGCGCTCTTAAAGCCTGCATTTCCGTTTCGGCGATCTTTTTTTCATATTCATTTTTTAAACCTTCTTCTTTTTTTATTTTCCTGATACGGCGCCGGTATAGCCATACTCCTGCAATTACCATCACTGCAATTACCAATATTTTAAACCACAAGGTTTGCCAGAATGGCGAAGTGATAACAAAACTCCAGGATGCTATTTCTTTATTGAATGTTTGATCTGCTCTCCGGGCTTTTACCAGGAAAGTATATTTACCGGGCGTCAGGCCTGCATAACGAATGCTTAGTTGATTGCCATTGGAGATCCAATCTTTATCAAAACCTTCGAGCTTACAAAAATATTCTACGGCTTTGGGAGAAGAATAATCAAACAAAACATAATCAAACCGAAATGTATTTTGGCTGTGATCAAAAGAATGATCATTGCTGCTTATCCCGCTACTATCATTCACCCTGATATTATCTATTAGGAGAGGATCGTCATTCCTGCTGAGCAAGGCCTGCGCATTGAAAGAAAATAAATTATTATCAACAACCGTTGCAACAACATCGCCCGGAAGGCAGGCGATACTTTGTTTGAATTTTGAATAAGGCAAACCCGATTCTTTATTAAAAAGGATTTTTCGATCGTTGGTCTCATCTATACAGCCGATCCCTTTGACCGTAGTAAACCAGGGATGATCCTGTGCATCGGTACTTAAGCTGAAAATAGTATTATCCGGCAAACCATTCTCTTTCTCATAATTGATGAGAACAGGAATATTATTACGAAGAGAAAATTTCACGAGGCCACCACCGGATGTAGCTGACCAGGTATTGCCTTTACTGTCAAGAGTAATATCGTTTATCAACGAAGAATGAAAGGCACCGGGTAATGAATCGTTCCGCGGTATGTTGACAAACTTTTTATCCGTCGTGCTGAAATAATAAAGCCCGTTGCTATAGCTGCCTATCCATACACTTTTGTTATCAGCGTCGAATTGAAGAGCATGAACGATCGTAATGTCCAATTCATTTGCAGTGGGCGACCAGGTAGTTTTGCTGACCGGGTCAAAAACAAAGACTCCTCTTCGACGGGTACCTAACCAGTATTTCCCTTCATTGTCGATCGTCATACAGGTAAGTGTGCCTTCATTCCACGGAGAAGGAAAATTTTGTTTGTTCCAGCTATTGGTAGAATAGGAATACGTCAGTAAAACATTATTGCATAAAAAATAAACAGTATCCGGGTGACGGGAATACAACGCAAAACAAGTGTCACGCTGCAAAGAAAAAGGTTTGTTGAATTGATAAGCCCGGCCCGTTTTATTATCTACTCTCCAGATCATATTATCTGCCCAGGAGGCGATCAGCCAGTCATCCCTGTCTTTATTATATATAAAATTTTTGAGTGAATAGTTGGCGTCATATTGCAGGTTCCGGGGAAATGCAACATGCAGGTTAGAATTTAATACCGGAACAAAACGGCTTACTCCTTTTTCAGTTCCGATCCATGTAATGCCGCGGTCATCTTTATAAACGGCAGTGATCTTTCCGGGCAGTAATGAATTTTCTTTATTGACATTGCCCGATATAAATGCATTTACGGTATTGGTTTGATCAACCCATCCCAGTCCTTCGGGTGCAGGAATAAAAAAACCATTGCGGCCGCCGGTATATGGTAAAAGCGATTTGTTCCTGTTAGCGGTAGCGCCCATATCAATCTTAATGATCCCGTTCCGGCCTTTCTCATAGATATACAGGATATTTCGTTCATCAGCGCAATACAGACGTTCAGCTTTTGTATCGTAATAAAAAAAACTGATATTATCCAGCGCCACACCATGTATAAGAGTAAAAGCCCTGGTCCTTTTATTAAAACTAAAAATGCCTTCGGTGGTTGCCAACCACAACTCATCTGCAGACCTGGCAGCGATCTTAAATACCGAATGATATTTCGGAGTGTATTCGATCTTATTGTCTGCAATGAACTGGCGAAAATCAAAGCGGTGCAATTGTTTTGTTAGCGGGTTGTACCGGAGAAAATATTTTGTATCGACAGTGATCCAGACAGCACTATCGTTTTCCGGGAATACATCCCATATATTTTCAAAAGGAAGGTGGATATTTTCGCCGGCAGAAACGTTGATGATCTCTGTTGTATCTGCAAAGATGTCGATACGGTTCAACCCTTTTTTTGTTGCCACCCAAATATTCCCTTTCCTGTCCCGGGCGATAGAAGTTATATATGCATCGGACAGGTTATGTTTTTGCGGGGATAATGGCCTGTATATTTTAAACGAAGTTCCATTGTACCTGTTGAGCCCGTTCTCTGTACCGATCCAAACATAACCCGCTCTGTCTTTATAAAAACAGGTAGCCCGGCTATCGCTTAAACCGTCGGCTTCGGTAATATTTATAAAGAATGGCTGATGCTGGGCACGTAATTGTTGTAAACATAAAAAACCTGACAGCAGTATCGTTAAACTTTTTTTCAAGTAATGATATAATAAAAAGTAAGTTACACATAATGCATTGATCAATTCTTTGTTACTATTTGAGGTGTTGTTTTTGAGCAATTGCTTTCCAGTTGGGACAATCTTTTTTCCATCTCTTCAAATTTATTTTTAAAAGCTTCATTTTCTTTTTTGAGATCTTCAATGAGATGTTGCTGTTGCTGGATCGCTTTGATAGCGATAACACCAAAATTACGGTACGTAATTCCGAGGTAACCGTCTTCCCTTTGATCAATGAATTCAGGAAATACCTTTTGTACTTCCTGGGCTATAAACCCATAGCTGTAGGGTTGTGTTTCTTTTTGACTTTTGAACATATATTTTTTTGGCTGCAGTTGCATCAATTTATCCAATACATCATCGTTGAGTAGGGAAATATTCTTCTTGAATCTTTCATCGCTGCTATTAGAAATATCCCCGTTCCAGATAAAACCAACCCAGATCCCTCCGCTCTTGTCATTCAGATCAAAATACAGGTTGTTTACGCTGGTCATATGTTGCCTCCAATAATCCCCATCGACATGTTGCAGGCGAATACCGTAATTATTTTCAATAGCATCCTGGCTGGATTGGATAACATGCAGATCGGTTAAAGGCTGGGGATTGTTGATGCCGACTTTTGTTCTGGTAGTGGAAGTGTTGCCACCTAAAGCAAGACAGTTATCACAAGATACTTTTGCATTCGATCCGATAGCTACGGCAAAAGCTAAATTATCGGCATTCACATCAGCACCGCTACCAATAACGGTATTATTACCTCCGGTAATATTTGTTGACAAAGCATTCCTTCCTACAGCCGTATTATCAGAAGCCCAAAAAGTATTCTTGGCGGCTTCTGTTCCGAGGAATGTATTGTTGTTCCCGTTCGTAAAAAAACCCGCATTGGTTCCTAAGAAGGCATTATTGCCACCGCTAATATTGGTACGTCCTGCACTGGTACCGATAAATGTATTATTACTACCGGTTGTATTTTGAAAACCGCTAAAGCTACCGACGGCAACAAGGAAGCTGCTGTTATTATTAAAACCGGATTGAAAACCTACGGTCGTACTTTCAGTGGCTGTAGTATTCTGGAACGAAGCTTTGAAACCAATAGCTGTATTACTATTGCCCGATGAATTGTTCCTTCCTGTTTCTGTACCTATAAACGTATTGCTGCTTCCATTCGAAGAAAAACCTGTATTCGTTCCTAAAAAAGTATTGTTGCTGCCGGTAGTATTCGTGCGGCCGGCGCTGGTACCGATAAAAGTATTCAGCGAGCCGCTTGTATTAGCAAAACCACTGAGGCTGCCCATCGCTACTAAAAAGCTGCTGGTATTACTAAATCCGGATTGAAAACCTACTGTTGTACTTTCTGCACCCGTAGTATTTTGAAATGAAGATCTGTAACCAACGGCCGTGTTGCTATTGCCGGAAGAATTATTGACCCCGGTTTCACTTCCAATAAAGGTATTGTTGCTTCCATTCGAATTTTGACCGGTATTGATCCCTAAAAAAGTATTGTTACTGCCGGTAGTATTCTGGCGCCCGGAGCTGGTGCCGATAAAAGTGTTCAGGCTGCCTGTTGTATTGCTGTAGCCACTGTAACTGCCAACAGCTACAAGGTAACTTGATGTATTACTGTAACCGGAAGCATTACCAATGATTGTGTTTTCCCAGCCGGTAGTGGTATTATACCCGCACAGGTTTCCAATAGCTACGTTAGCTGAACCCGTGGTATTGCCACGAAGGGCCCCGGTGCCCAGGCCGGTATTGTAAGAACCTGTTGTATTGCTCAGCAAAGACCAAAACCCCGCTGCGGTATTTTGTGTACCGGTAGTATTGTTTTGAAGCGCAGTGGTGCCATTCGCAGTGTTATAAGTACCGCTTGTATTATACCTTAAAGCCAAAGCACCTGTAGCTGTATTTGAAGCGCCGGTAGTATTTGCATTAAGCGCATAGTAGCCGATAGCGACATTGTTCGACCCTGTTGTATTACTGGCGAAAGCAGAAGTTCCAAGGGATGTGTTGGTCTGTGCATATAGTTTACAGCTCAGAAAGATCAAAAAAGAGAATAGTGTCTTTTTCATAATGCTGGTTTTAATGATTACTGGTTGCAGTAATTAATATTTTGATCGGAGCTACCTGTTTAGATAGCCAAGTTGCAACATGTTAAAGGGAGATAACAGGAGTAATTACTAATATGCCGGAACGGGTAAGTAACTTACGGGAAGAAAGAGTCGTTACTCGGTGTACTTGTATCCTACACCTCTTACCGAATGAAAATACTTGGGATTGCGGCTATCCTCTTCGAAATATTTGCGGAAGCTTAGAATGAAATTATCGATCGTTCTTGTAGTTGGATAAACATTATAACCCCAGACAGACTGAAGGATCTTTTCTCTCGGCACTACTTCATTTTTATTTTCAATAAGGAGTTTCAGCAGCATCGTCTCTTTCTTACTCAACTGGATCTTTTCTCCTTTATTACCATTGGCTTCCTGCGCTTTGAAATCAATGGTATTGCCGCCGAAAGTATATGTATCGCCGATACTTGATTTGTCTTTCAGTTTTTTATTCTTATCGATCAGTTTATGTACTCTCAGCAACAACTCTTCGAGATTAAAAGGTTTGGTCAAATAATCGTCTGCTCCTTTTTTTAAACCCAATACCCTGTCAGCGCTGCTGTTCTTTGCGCTTAATATCAATATAGGAACTTCGTTATTGCTGATGCGGATCGTTTCTGTTACCTGTACGCCGTCCATTTCGGGTAACATGATATCGAGGATGATAAGATCGAAATATTCCCCCTGCACGGCATTTAATGCGGCAGCGCCATCAAATGCCGACGTTACAGTAAAGCCATCCAGTTCAAGATTCAGCTTTAATGCTTCATGAAGGTTCTCTTCATCTTCTACCAATAAAATGGAACCTTTATAATCTGCCTTCATACTTTAAAAATGACGGTAAAAGTACTGCCGCGGGGAGTATTGTCAGTCACCGAAATGTCTGCATTATGGTCCCGGGCTATCTTACGGCAAAGATACAAGCCAAGACCGGTGCCCTGTGTTTTACGGGTAGCCTCATTGCCGATCCGGTAGAATTTGGAGAATATCTTTTTCTTTTCTTCATTGGGTATGCCCGGTCCTTCATCGCTTATTTGTAGTTCGATACCCGACCGGTATCTTTTTAATAAAGCTGATACAGGACATTCTTTTGGCGAATATTTGATAGCATTCTCCAGCAAATTATTGATCATCATCTGTAATAACAGCGAATCGCCTTTTACATCGGCATCCTGTTCTATCTGTTCTTTGAATATCCTGTCGGGAAAACGGTTCTTAAAATCATTCAAACAATCTGCTAAAAGACCGGAAAGATTCAGCTCTTCTTTGGATGATTGATAACCGTCGCCATCCAGTTGGGAAGAAATAAGAATGTTATTGGTCAGAAAATTCAGCCGGGCTGTTTCATCCAATGTTGTACGTATCAGTTTCTTTTGCTTTTCGGGGTCAAGCGAATATTTCAGTAATGTTTCGAGGTTTAAGCGTGTTACCGAGATAGGTGTTTTTAATTCATGTGTAACAGCCATCATAAAATTTTGCTGTTGTTGCTGCATATTAAGTTGTCGCCGCACAGAACGATAAACAAAAGCTGCTCCTACCAATATCAACAGCAGGAAGATACTTCCTTCGCCAATGTATTTGGATTTGTTTTGCCGGTGCTCCTTCGCAATTTTTTCTGCAGATTGTTCATATAGAACACGACTCGCAGCACTATCAACTGTTGACCGGAGATTACTGATCTCAAATGATTGCATCATACGATCCTGTTGATTCAGCGAAATGAACCACCATACCAATGCAGCAATGATGTAAACCAGGAGTAACCAGTAAATAAAGGTTGTACGTCGTAATCTTTTGCGGCTGTCATCAGGCATAGGAAAGATCATTTTTTACGCGAAGTAGTGATCCTGTCTTCAGGGTTTATAACTACCGGCAGTAATTGTTTGGTAACAAGGTTGAATTCAAATTGTTTAAAGACTAAAAGTTGAGTGGCTTCCACCCACTTATTGGTGCTGCAGATCATCACGAGCAGTACAGAATCTTTGGTTGTTTCCCGGAAATAGATCAAAGGCGGATCATTGCCGGTGAGTATTGAAACGATGGCAGAATCTTTACCTATTATCTGTGAATGCTCCGACCCGGCATTTTTAACCATGGCCTCTACCTGCTGATCCCAAAAAGAAGAATCATGCATTAGTAAGGTATCAGCAAAACGAAACAATTTGTAGAGACGTATGAATTCCTGGTTGAATGTTTCATTCCAATCCGCTCCAAACTCCTTTGTTATTTTACGATCGAGTTTTTTATTATGCTTTTTGCAGTATTCTGCAAATGCAGGGTCCATCATACATCCACCAACCCGGTAATAACTGAAGTTGAATTTTTTAGCAACTTCATGTATGGTATTTTCTTCTTCAAAATGAGGAAGACCCCAGGTGTACCGGAGCCGGGAATTATTGCCCGGTAAAAAATCGTATTTCTTTTTTTGGGAATAAGAAAGAGTGGAAAATGACATTAAGAAAATGAAAATGATCCAATACGATATGCCGCCTCTGTGCCTGGTCGTTTGCATTGATTAAAGATACAATCATTCCTTTTTTTCAATACGTAAGCCCACATTCAATACATTTTTGAGAGGATCTTCCCGCATGATCTGTTCGATCGTAAAAGTATAATTGCCCGGTTTCCGGAAATAAGAAGGCTGATCGGTTGGCGTCAATGCAATACGATGTTCATAGATATCATCCATGCCGCTGGCCAGCCATCCTTTTTCATCGGTGCCCAATACAAGATCATAGCGGGCGGCTTGTGGAGAATCAGTTCCCGGTGTTTGTGCGTAAAGGTTGATATAAATATTGTTGAAACTGTATTTATCATTATGACGAAGTATCAAAAAAAGATCGTAGGGTGAAGAAGTGTCTTTGATCGTAAAAGTAAAAGAAGGTTTATAATTGCTTTTCCACGCATGCCCGGGAATAGCGACCGATCTTTCAAACAGGTCAAGCGTGCCGCAGGAATAAAGGAATAAGGCACAGGAGACAAGGCACAAGAGAAGTCGTTTTGTCCATTTCATCTTTCAAAGATAAATGTAAGAGAAGAAACAGCAACTTAAAGGACGTTTAAAACCTGCTCTTTAGCTTTTTCCAATTCATCTTTCATTTGCACCACGCATTTTTGTATCGAAGAGTCATAAGCTTTGGAGCCGGTGGTATTGATCTCTCTCCCGATCTCCTGCAGGATAAAGGAAAGTTTTTTTCCTTTCGATTCGTCCTGGTCGGCCAATAATGATTTGAAATATTCACAATGGTTGGTAAGCCTCACCTGTTCTTCGCTCAGGTCGATCTTTTCTATATAATATATAAGCTCCTGTTCAAGACGATTGGGATCGTAATTCTCTTTGCCTACATTATCATTCAATAATTTGGTTAGCCCTTCCCGGATCTTTTGCTGGCGCAATGGTTCCAGTTTAACCACCTCTTCCTGTTGCTTCTGGATATTATTAATACGTACAAGCAGGTCATCTTCCAGCGACCGGCCTTCATTCAGGCGATGGGCATTCAGGTTATCAATAGCCAATTGCAATACCAGTTCAAATTCATCCCATTCTTTTTCTGTCAGGGTATCGCTGCTGGGGGTAATGACCTCGGGCAGTTTTACCAGCGTACTGAGAATATGAGAAGGGTCCAGGTTCAGCGCTGCGGATAGTTCGGCCAGTGGTTTGTAATAGGCTTTAGCCAGTTCTGTATTGATAGTAACAGGTTTGGCATTGCCTGTTTCTTTTAAACTGATCATACAATCGATCGTGCCACGTACCAATTTTTCAGATAATAAACTGCGGATATCAAACTCATATGGTTTTAAAAAAGAAGGAAGCTTGAGTTGCAATTCAAATTGTTTGCCGTTAAGCGATTTGATATCAACCAGGAAGGTCTTATCAGTTACTTTTTTTTCTGCCCGTCCAAAACCGGTCATTGATTTCAGCATAACTATTTTTTAGGTAATTGTAAAGGTATCTGAATTTAGTTTCCGGTTTCAAGTTTCTGGTTTCATGTATCGTGCTGCGGTAAGATGTTTTAAAATCCCTGATCCAACCAGGAACAATAAATAAAAAATCCCCCCGGAGTAACCGGAGGGACATTTATATGGATGGGTTAGTAAGTACGGGAAATGAATTTCCCTACACAATATTAGAAATAATTTTTATTAACCAAAAAATATTTCCAAATTATTTTATTAACATTTTGATTGTTGCTGTGGATAAACGAAGCATGTTCAAACAATCGTTTGATGCTCTTTATCGATCATTATGATCGATCGCAATAAAAATTTTATACCAATAAATATTTTTCAATTCAATGTAACCCTTGGTGACAGCAGGTTTCATTGAATGTATTTTTTAAATATTAATCCTGGTCAATAACAACACAACAACTTTTTATTTTTAATCATCACTGCATTATATGCGATAAGTACGCATTTACCGGGTTAAAAATATTTTTTATCAAAAACAGTAAATAATGATCGAATACATGATTATTGGTCATTTTTTAAAATATCGTCAGCAATTACAGCTTACTAACTTTGTCAAAATTTATCATTATGCGTTTTGAAAAACCTGTTCCGGTTACTACGATAGCGCAGATCATCGGCGCAAAACTGACCGGTAACAAAGAAGGTATGGTAACCGGCATCAATGAATTGCATAAAGTAGAAAAAGGTGATCTAGCATTTGTCGATCATCCCAAATACTATGATACCTGCATTAATTCAGAAGCAACTTTTATCATTATCAATAAAGAAACCGGTTTCCCCGAAGGCAAAGCATTATTAGTGGTTGATGAACCTTTTGAAGCTTACCTGAAGATCGTGAACCATTACCGGCCCTTTGCTCCTTCGATGAAAATGATCAGCGAATCTTCTTCTGTTGGCGAGGGAACCGTTATAATGCCCAATGTATATATCGGCAATCATGTACAGATCGGTAACAACTGCACAGTTCATCCCAATGTTACTATACTGGATCATTGTATCATCGGCAATAATGTAACGATACAGGCAGGCACGGTGATCGGCAGCGATGCTTTTTATTATAATAAAAAGACCAACCGGGATATTCATTATAAAAAGATGAACAGCTGCGGCCGTGTGATCATTGAAGATTGGGTAGAAATTGGAGCCAATTGCACGATCGATCGGGGTGTGAGTCATGATACGATCATTGGCGCGGGAACAAAAATGGATAATCTTATTCATATGGGCCATGATACCGTGGTTGGAAAGAATTGTCTTTTTGCCGGGCAGGTTGGTATTGCCGGCGCTACTACCATCGGGGATAATGTGATACTCTGGGGACAGGTAGGAGTGAGTAAGACACTGACAATAGGAAAGGACGCCGTAGTTTATGCGCAAAGCGGGGTGAAGGATTCTATTGCGGGCGGCAAGGTTTATTTTGGATCACCGGTAGAAGATGCAAGGGAAAAAATGAAAGAATTCGTTTGGATAAAACGTATCCCGCTGCTTTGGGAAAAAGTAATGGGAAAGAAATGATGACTTAACGTATCAAAATAAAACTTCCGTTCTTTACTACAACCGGCTGTCCATAAAATTTATAATTACACATCCAAATAAATGTATTACTGTCCTGCGGGATGCCATTTATTTTTCCATCCCATCCATTTGATTTATCGGTAGAATAAAAGATCCTTTGTCCCCAGCGATTAAAAATACTGAACTGGTATTCTTCTACCGGGGCCAGTATGACGGGCCCGAATACATCGTTCTTACCGTCATGATTGGGCGTAAAAGCTGATGGGATATAAAATAGTTGCGGGCAATCTTTCACTGTAATAAGAATTGTATCTTTTACTGCGCAACCTTCCGCTGTGCGGGCAGTAACATAATAATTTGTAGAAATTTCGGGGTATATCGCAACTATCGCAAGGTTTGTATTGCTGATATTATAGGAAGGGCCCCATTGATAAGAAGAAAAATTGCCTTTCACTTTTAACCCGATGCTTTCTTTTTTACAGATCGACATATCAGTACCCAGGTCGATTTTTTTATCGATCATCTTTACCCTGATGGTATCAGAATAATACCTGCTGCAATCATCTTTGACCGTTACATAATAAACGCCGCCATCTTTTACAATGAATGATGAACCGCTACTGTTGTTTTGCCATGTATAAACAGCAAAATCATTTCCTGCATACAGCACCAGCGAATCTCCTTTACATAAAACAGTATCCTTTCCAATAGTAATGCCCGGTAACGGTGCATTTACAACCAGCGGGATAGAATCTTTTACAAGCGGGCAAAAAGAAGCGGATGCATAAATATACCCGTTCCAGCTTTTGTCAAATTCCAATAATAAGGTCGTGTCGTTGAGTTGTTGCCATGTTTTTACCTGCAGTGTATCAAAGCGAAACAATACCGATCCCCGGCATTCAGGATTTTTATTTACTGTGATACGTACAGGTTGCGTAAGAGAACAAATGGTATCAAGCCGTTTTATTTTTATTGGATCGCAAAAGCCGGTTATCTTTTCACAGATCATCTCTTTTGTAATTGTGGGAGAAAAAGAATTGACAGGAAAAGAAGTATTGGTATAAAAACCAGCCGGCGACATTTCCAGCTGGCAGTTATATTCATTCATCGGGTATTCGTCTTTTAGAATAAAAGAAGAATCTTTTGTCGAACAAAAATCGGCTGTATTATAAATACCCGTTTTTAGCCAGCCAACAATACCTTTCCCGTTTTTTGTACCGCTCCAGTACAAGTAAACCGAATCGGCATTGTCAAATGCTACTTCATTGTCAAAACCTGAAGTATAATTGTCGAAATCCTGTGACCTGTCTATTTTCTTTTGCTGGTAAATATTATCATCGATGCTGTTGATAAAATAACCTGTATTGGTTCGATCAATGCTTCCCGCTGTTTTAATAAAACTCATACCTCTTTTATTCAAAGCACTGGATACGGGCCAATAACTTACCCCGGTGGATGGTGTATGAAATGTTGTCGAACGCAGCATCGTTAGCGAACTGTCCTGTGTAAAAGAAAAATAGATCTGGTAGTGGTAAGGTATCCGCCAATAGGCCAGTGTTTTTATTTTATGATCATCGGTAAGTAGAGTGGTCCCGATACCGGGGCCGCCTATATTACTGGTTTCTATATAGCTTTTTCCATTGATAAGATCACCCGAGGCCCATGACAAACGGGTGCTGTTCAGAATAGTACTGGTAGGATAGTCGCCTTTTGTTATAGTGCTTTGCAGAATGATATTATCATTATAAGAAATAACTCCAATGGGCGAATAAAATCCTACCGGGCTGCTGAGTGTTCGCTGCCATTCCAGTGTTCCTGAAGAACTGATCCTGGTAATAAGCCCTATTCTCCGGGAATTGGTCTTTAAACGATGACTGGATAAAATGGCTATACTTCCGTAAGTGCATTCTGTTATTTTTAAATTCTCAGGCGATGAAATACCATCGGTTTCGGTATTAGTGATAGCATATGCGTTTTGTGAAAGGATCGAACCGTTCTCGTCCAGCCATATCATCAGGGCCATCCATTGCGTACTGCTATAAACAGGCGTTGCGATACCAAGGACGAATATCTTATTATCATGAAGAACGATCGCCTCCGCTTGCTGAATGATGTATTGATCATCCCGGGATACAAGGGCCCGTGTCCAGGTGATATTTCCGGCAGCACCTGTTTTAGCGATAACAATTGTTTCCGCCGAAGTAACAGGCTTGATCTTAAAGAGTAAGATCTTGCTATTTCCTTCCTGTAAAATTGTTTTATAAAGAGAAAGAGAACTGTCGCCACCGGCAACATAACTGTTCGTGCTGCTTTTTTCAATGCAAAAAGGAGCGCTTTGAGAAAATACGATACTGCTATAAAAAAGAAATAATAAAAGCAGGATATATTTCACAAGCGCAGGTTTCTTACAAAATAAGAAATAAAATGCCGGATAAAGAATAAGCTCCGGGTATTCTAAGAAAGATCATTTTTGCGGAAAGTAATCATAGGGCAACTGGTCCGCCATGTTCTTCCAGCTCCAATAGTTATAACTGACCCATGAAAACGGATCATAGTAATAACCATTTTCTTTAATGGTAATATTTTCTATCATGTCAACTGCGGAGAATTGATTCCTGGTCTTTTTGACCGATAAACCATATTTTTCCAGGTATTCGGGTTCGGGCATTTTAGCATACATGATCTTTATTCTCCGCGGATACCTTATCACAACCTTTCCTTCTTTTTCTTTTGAAGAAATATAAACAGAAGTATCATACGGGTTGGATACAACATAAAAAAGCTTGGCATTGTCTTTTTCTTCCAGTGATATCTCCCATTTCGCCTGTTTCAATGTGCCGTTATAATAACTGCGCATAAAATGAAGTACAGAACCTTCGTAAGCAAGGCTGCGATTCCTTGCCCATCTTTTTTGCTCTTTTTCGCTGCCCTGCATTTCAGTGTATAAACAAGTTCCGCGGTAAGAAAAAATAGCATCGTCGAAATAATAAACAAAAGAATCGAGTTCGTAGGTCAACAGGTAACCCAGCGATTCATTCTTCACTTTCAGGGGAGCCGTAGCGAACACTTTGATCTTATTAAGATCTTTATAATAATGAAATTTCAAAACTTCAGGATTCAATAAAAAGCAATAAGCAGCATTGGGAGTTGTTCCTATAAAATTGTCGGTAAAGAATTTTCCATAATTGTCCCACCCATTTTCAACCAAAGTAGATCGGGCCTTTATTACTATTTCTTTGAGCTTTGTATCTTCCCTTACCATCCGGATATCCATGTTTGCCAAGCCGCTTGTGACCTGGAACTTTTGTATTTTATAGCCAGTATAGCTGATGATAAGAGTATAACCGCCCGGGCTTAAACCGAGTGAGAAATTTCCCTGCTGATCCGTAAAAGTGCCGATCGTTGTATTCTCACAAAATACTGAAGCGCCGTTCAGCGGTTCTTTGCTGCGGGAATCAATTACTTTTCCTGCTACAGTAAATTGGGCATGCGTTATTGCAGGGAAAAAGAAAAGTAAAAAGAAGATAGTGTACCTGCCCATACACAGATAGTTTTTATAAAACGACCGATGCCCGTGCCGGTAGCTTTGCACAATGTAGGCAACCTTTAATCCGGCGGGAAATAATCATACGGCAACTGATCGGCCAGGTTCTTCCAACTCCAATAGCCCTGGTTCACCCAATCTTTTTGGTCATAATAATAACCGTTCTCCATGATACCAATTGCATTTTTAAGATCGATATATGAAATGGGATAAGGTACATTCTTCGGAAGTTCCATTTTCTTAAGGTATTCCGGCTCCGGTCTTTTTTTAACGTACGTGATACTTATTTTCCGGGGATAAAATATTTCTATATCTACCTGGCCGGTAGCCACCGGGTGAATAACGCTATCTATCACCGTTCCGATACTATCTCTTGTATAGGTAATACTATCCCGGGTGTATGTAATTAAATTATAGTAACTGTTATCATACATGTCTACTTTACTGAATTTATTGGTATTGCCCTCATCCAGTATTTCAATGATCCAGCCATCTTCCTTTAAAGTGCTATCATAATAACTTCTCATGAATTGCATTTTCGATCCGGCATATGTTTTAGCACGGGCCGCCGACCAAACTCTTTTCAGGCTGTCATTACCTTCCATTTCAGAGTAAAGACAATAACCCCTGTAAGAACTGATATTGGTGGCATTATAATAAACAAATGAATCAAGCTGGTAACGCAGGTTATAGCCAAGCGCATTATTGCGGACCTGGATGGCATCGGTAGCCAGTACTTTCAGTTTATTACTTCGTTTGTAAAAAAAGAATTTCAGCACTTCAGGATTCAGCACTTCACATTGAGCCGCATTGGGAGTAGCGCCAATAAAATTCTTGACGAAGAAATCACCATGCTTGGCCCAGCCATCGGCTACTTCATTACTGCTTTTGATGACCACTTCACTCATACTCTTATCTTCTTTGACCATCACTATTTCCAACCGGGTAGCATCATTTACCCGTACAGTTTGCGTTGCATAACCGGTATAACTGATGACAAGGTCGTACCCGCCCGATTTTAATGACAATGAAAACTCACCTTGTTTATCGGTATAAGAACCGGAAGTGGTATTCTGGCAAAAAACAGAGGCCGATACCAATGGTTCACGACTGGTTGAATCCCGCACCACGCCGGTAACAGTAAACTGTGCGCTGGCCATGAACGGGATAGATACTAATAGCAGGAAAAATCCAATACGAAGTTTTTGCATAGAGAAATGATTAGGTTAAAGATAGCGCTTGTTTCATTTCGGTTGCACAGACCTCCTTTAAATCTCCTCCGAAGGAGGATACTTACGAAAACTTTATAGTATAAGATCATCTTACAGCCCCGGAGTCTCCGAAGCCCTCTTCTTTGGAGAGGGTTGGGGCGAGGTCATGTATTTTTCACAGGCTTTTTTAATTGTTTCTTCCAGCGGGGTAAAAGAGAATCCCGGCAGGGCTTTTAGTAATTTATCATTTTCAAACCAGGTACGGCTGATCCCAACCCGGGCACTTTCTTTTGTTAATAATGGAGTATGACCGGTAAAAAGAGATTTCAGCCTTTCAATGCGCCAGGCAATACCCAATAAAAAAGGAGTGGCTTCTTTAAAAGGTCTTTTTTTACTAAAACCATCGGCAATGGTTTCCTGTAATTTTCTAAAAGGCCATGTGTCGCCATTTATAATAAAACGTTGTTCACTGATCTTGCTTTCCATTAAAAGAATGGTAGCCTTTGCCACATCTTCTACATCCACAAAACCATTGACGCCCGATGTGTACCATTTGAATCCTTTATAGATATTTTTAAAAATAGAGCAACTGCCGCTGTTCCAGTCGCCATAACCCAGGATGGTACTTGGATTTACAATAACAGCTTCCAGGCCTTCGCCCATTCCGCGCCATACCTGCAGTTCCGCTTTGAATTTACTGATCGCATAATGCGTATTGACCTTGCTTTCTTCCCATTTCTTTTCTTCATTCACATGTCCGCCGGTGGCCGTTCTTCCTAATGCAGCAACAGAACTGATATGGACCAAACGCTTTACATTTTTTTCCAGCATAATATCGACCACATTGGCAGTACCTTCTATATTTACGTGGTACATTTTTTTTCGTTCCTTTTTTACAAAAGCAACGACGGCGGCTGAATGAATGACGGTATCAACGCCTTCCATCGCTTCTTCCAATGCGACAACATCCAATACATCGCCTTCGATCCATTCTACTTTATTAAAAATTTCGCCGGAGATCCAGGATGGTACCCGATGGCTATCGGGTTTATTACTGCGGCGTATTGCCCGGACAGGATAACCTTTTTCCACCAATTGCTTAATGATATAAGAACCCAAAAAGCCCGTGCCGCCCGTTACAAGTATTTTGTTTGACTGGTTGATTGCTCAATGCTATTTAGTATGAATAATATCCTTCGCCTGATTTTTTACCCAACTTCCCCTGTTTTACTTTTTCTTCCTGTATAAAAGAAGGTTTTAATCGTTCCGGTTCGTTCATTTGTTCATAAACAGAACAACTGACCGCATAATTAATATCATTGCCGATCAGGTCCATCAGTTTAAATGGTCCCATTTTAAAACCGGTGGCTTCTAATAAACGATCCGTTTGTTCGAATGAAGAAAGATCTTCTTCCGCCAGCCGCAATGATTCGATATAAAAAGGTCTTGCAACCCTGTTGACAATAAACCCCGGTGAATCTTTACAAATTACCGGCACTTTTCCAAGGGCTTTTGTCAACTCAATAACAGTTGCTGTCGTTTGTGCATTCGTGTATTTCGTATTCACTATTTCCACCAGTTTCATGATCGTAGCGGGATTGAAAAAATGCATCCCGATCACTCTTGAAGGATTGGCCAGCTTTGCTGCGATCTTTGTAACAGATAAAGAAGAAGTATTGCTGGCAAAGATCACTTCGCTATGATTTAATGCTGCAAGCTGGTTAAAGAGGCTGATCTTTATTTCTTCTTTTTCAATGATGGCTTCGATAAAAAGATCGGCGATACAGGTTTGTACATCACCGGTAAAGCGGATACGCTGAAATATTTGTTCTTTTTCGCCGCCGGTTATTTTTCCTTTATCAGTAAGTGCCTGCAGATTTTTTTCAATAGCTGTTTTTGCTTTTTCAAGAACTATTGTATTAGGTTCATACAACAATACATGAAAACCCGGCTGCGCAATAGCCTGTGCAATACCACTGCCCATCGTACCGGCGCCGCAAACACAAATGCTGTTAATGTTCACTATTAATAAATTACGCTATAAAGATAAGTTGTCCACACTTCATACCGCCTTTCTTAGGATCGAATGAGGATAGTGACTCATCCGGTAACTAATGGATTTGAGATCTCATCACCGGGAATATATCAGTAATCCTTCAGTGATCCATCACTCGATCATCAGTTCTTCATTGGAGAGAATACATGTTTGACTGAAGGATGAGTGATGGATTAGCGTTGTTTTACAGGGAGCAAAGAGAATTTTGCATTGAGTTTTAATAAATTGCATCCTCCCGCATCCTCCGTATGAATTCAAAATGATCACCACCCGAATGAGCAGAATTGTTTTTTATGCTAAGTTTCTCTTACCTTAAGGCCAAATTTCCCTGATGGATATTAACCAGCCAACTACTAACTATGCGCCAAGGTCTGCAGCTCCCGGAATGTTTGGAACTAAGATCCCTTCTTCGGTAGCTTTTATAGTTGCCATCTTATTATTTCTTTTGCCACTTACCGAGATCAAATGCGGAGGATCGACAGCCGCTACCAAAAGCGGATTGAATTTTGTTCTCTCGCAAGAGTGGAAAGGCGCAACGATGATGGGTAAGGATGTTACCAAAGACCTGCTGGAAAAACTGGCAGGTCAGAAAGAAGGGAATGCATCTTATTTTGCGATCGGCGCCATTGCATTAGCCATTCTTGGTTTTGCAATTTCTTTTGGAGGTAAAACAAAAAGCGCTGCCGGCGGCGCAATGATCTGCGGAATACTTTCAGCCGGTTGTTTGATCGCCCTGATGTTCGAAGTAAAAAAATGGTTTAATGGATTGCTTGCCAGGGAAGCGGCGGATAAGATCAAGGAGAAAACAGACTCCTTCAATCTTGACATGGATACCGGCAAACTTTCATTGGGTTTTACACCGTGGTTTTATATTTCGGTTATCGCTTTATTGGCGGCAGCTGTTTTTTGTTATATGCGAATGCGGGCTTCTAAAACTTCATAATAAATTTCATCACCAAACCAACTACAACTATGGACAGGAAAACATTATCCATTATCCTCGGAATTGTTTTGATCGTATCTTTTTTTCTTCCTTATCTTAATCTCGCCGGTTTATTTAAAGTAAGTGCTTTTGATATCATCAAAGGCGGAGGAGGGATAACGGAAGGTGCCAGCGGCAATGATTCGCCGGATAAATATATCATGTTGCTTACACCTATCGCCGGAATATTGCTTATTCTCGGTGCATTGAATAAAGATATTTTAGCAAGGCCTGTTTTAGGTATCCTGGCACTGGTAGGAATATTATATCCTATTATCCGTGGTCTTATTGATGGCGGAGGCGAAGGCATCGGATATATCTTCAGATTTTTAGGTATAGGATTCTGGTTAGCGCTTGTTGCCGGAATTGTTGTGCTCGTATATAACCCGGCTAAAAAAACAAGTAACCCATAAACCATTTTAATAATCACCAAAATCAACTACAATGAACAAAAAAACGTTGACGATGATCCTCGCCGTCGTTTTGATCGGCTGTTTCTTTCTACCTTATGTATCTGTAATGGGAATGAGTGCCAGCGGATTTGACGCTGTCAAAGGTCCCGGCGGTGACTGGAAAAAATATATTCCCCTTTTGATCCCGATCTCAGGAGTTTTGCTTTTGATCGGCGCATTGAACAACGGGAATTACCCGCTTGGCAGAAATTTCCTTTGCTGGTTGCCATTGCTGACCTGTATTTTCCTGCTTGTCATTGATCCATTGCTGATCAGCAAAGTGGCTATCGGCGATATGGTCAAAGTAATAGGCGTTGGTTTATGGATAACCGTTGCTGCTTCTGTTGTACTTGCTTTTTATAATCCAAAAGGAAATTAAAGGATCAAAGAACTTTTACCGAAAGCTGCCAACCGGCAGCTTTTTTTATGTAACAGAGAAATGTATTTTTAATAAATGAATTCCAGGATGCGGATCTTTTTTGTGATCATTATTTTTTTTCAATCCTTCTGCGGGCAGGCGCAAACATTTCAGCAATGGGCGCAAACGGTAAATTGGGATGGCGTAAGTCATTGGAAAAGATATATCATCATTCAGCCGGCTTATATGGGGCCGAATGCATTGCCGGTGCCGCAACTTTCCAATGGTACGATCGACAGTAATTTTTTTATTGGCGCTACGGCCAACCTGCATCTCTCCGATGGCGATAATACACAAAACCTTACGTTGTATGGAAATTATTGCATGGTAAAAGACCTGGTCTCTTTTGATCTTTCATGGATGCCGTATGAGCATTATACTATGAGCCAGGCGATAAAAGAAAAGCGGCATGTATTCTCTCATTTTTTTTATGATCAGAAAGCGGCCGGGGATATGTTGTTAAATACCAATATCCGGTTATTCAATAAATGGAGAAAACATATACATCTTGCATTGAGGCTGGGCTATCGGTTTCCTACTTCATCGGGATTGGGAACGGCCCGCTTTTCGGATGCGGCCGGTTATTATTTCGATCTTTCTTTTGGCAAACCGGTTAGTCCATATTTTAAATTTACCGGTATGCTGGGATTTTATTCCTGGCAATTACAATCTGACAAACATCAACAGGACGATGCATTTTTATTTGGCGCCGGGATGGAATGGAACAAGGATCAATGGCGTATCCAGGCAAATGTGGCGGGTTATTTAGGTTACATTGAAGGTTCGGGTGATGAGCCTGTTGTCGCAAGGTTCGCATTGGAGAAAAAAATAAAACGATTCGGTTTGCTTTTCCGTTTCCAGCAGGGATTGCATGATTTTGAATACAGCAGTTTTGAGGCAGGGGTTAAATATTTTTTTAAGAAAAAGTGAGTATCAGGATCGCTAAGTTCTATAATAATTTTTCACCGCATAGGGCATAGGAAACATAGTTTCACACAGGGTTTCCTTTTGTATATTGCTCCTTGCTCCTTGCCCATTGCCAATTGTGAATTGCTCATTGTCCTATATAGCGGAAAATAATAACTGCATTTTTTTTCAAGTCGGCAAAAGCATAAAGTTTATGTTCTTTACCTCCGGAACTGATCAGTAATAAAGCTGTATTAGGAGGAATAGAGCCGAGATTATGTGCGATAAGTGTAAGCTCATGATAAGGATCTTCTTTGCTTAAAGAGAATTTGACAGGATAAGGTTTCCCTGACACCAGTATTTTTTCTGCGATCAGAATTCCATTGTGAAGGATACTGATCGTATCGCCATCGGTAATAGCATTATCCATTACTCTTATCAGCAATTCTTTTTCTGTAATATCAATAACAGACAACGTATCGTTGATCCTGTTCATTTTTAGTTGCAGTAAACGATCCTGCGAAGAGATCGTAACCGGTGTATCGGCAAGGGGTTTCTTTATTATTTTTTCTTCAAGCGGTTCTCCTGCAACTTGCGCTGTAACAACCGGCGGTGTAATAACTGCTATCGGAGTATCGGGTTTACAGGGCTTTGCTGCCATCAGTTTCATATAAGCCGTACTATCGATCTTGTTGCTTGTCTTTACTAATTGCAGAAATTCGGGTTCATCAGGATCTTTGTCAATGGAATCAAGGAGAGGGTCGAAGATCTCGGTTGTTGTATCAGGTTTTTTGTAAACCAATCCTTCTAAATATTCCTGCCCGTATTTTGCTTTGTAGTATAAATTATAAATGACAAGATAGTGTCCCGTTGTATGTTCCATAAAGTAAACGCCTTCGCCCCGCAATTGCTGTTTCTTTTTATTATAAGCGCCGGCAAAATCAGTTTTACAATAGCCGCCATCCTTATCGCTGTCGTAAGTAAAGCCGATATACTTACCGCAGATATTAACTATGCAGAGTTTGGTATAAGAAGTAAAACGTGTTTCTGAATGCTCTTCCCAGGTGCCGGTGATATTCTGCGCTTTTATGGTAGACGAGAAAACAATAAGACATATAGCAATGAAATAGCGCAATGGCAGGGAGTTTGAGTTGTACAAGTTCGGGAAAAAGGGAATTATTCTTTAAGAATGTTGTTTATTGCTTCCAGGTTTTTTTCTATAAGTTTTGTTTTAGGGTGATCTTTGCCCAAAACCGCAATCCTTATTTTATATGACTTTTCTGCAAAAGATTTTGCCTTATTATATTCTTTTAACCCAAAATGAACTGAGGAGAGATTAGATAGGGTAACAGCAGTATCCGGATGCTCTTCTCCTAAATTTTTCAGATCACCTTCTAAAGCAAGTTCCAACAAATCTTTTGCTTTTTCATATTCTTCGAGATTAAGGTAAATATTTGCTAGGTTAGAACGACATATTGTAATAATGGGGTTTTTTTCATCCAAGATCTTTAAAGCACTGATCAATGCAACTTCGACCAAATTCTTTGCTTTTTCATATTCACCAAGATCTGAATATGCACTTGCCAGGTTAGAGCGGGTAAGAATAACAGTTTGCTCCTCTTCTTCAAAATTTTTCAAATTACTGGCCAGGGCAAGTTCGAGTAAATCCTTTGCTTTTTCATATTCTCCAAGATTGCTGTATGTAGTAGCGAGGTTAGAGCGGCTAATAGCAACCCGGTGGTCTTGTTCCCCAAATTTTTTTATAGCACTACGCAACGTCGCTTCCTGATAATCCCTTGCTTTTTTATCCTCGCCAGAATCCTTAACTATAATTCCCAGATTATTTTGAAGGAGCATTATTTGTTCATGATCCTGATCGCTTGCTGGCAATTGTGCTAACAGGAATTCTGCATATGGTATAAGAAAAAAAAGCTTTGCATAGTTTGTTAAGGGATTGGTATATAAAAGACTGCTTAATCTGCTAACAAATATTGTGATGTCCTTTATGTGTGGCTCTAGTTCATAATAAATTATCTGTTGTGTCACCCTGTGAACAAAATAACCTTCCTTATTAACTTGCAGCCATCCCTTCTTACTTAATTCGTGCAGGTTGACATGCAGCTCCTTTTTTGCTTCATTCTCGGTTATATTAAAAAGAGTTTCTAATACATCAATAGAATTGGCTACGGGAAGAAGAAAATAAAACTGCTTCATTAGCCATTGTTCTTTTTCCGATAGTGGCAAAAGATTAAAAGTTTGAATAAGATGGATGTAAATTTCCGTTTCCTTTTTACTATGATTTAATTCAATTTTTCGCTGGAGTTCCGGAGAAAACAGTTGTCGGGCTTTTATTTTTTCCAGGGCCTCCCTGACAGTAAGTTTTTGGCCGGGATATGTAAGTGTTTTGGCTAATGATTCAATCGTTAATGTGTGACAACCTATTTCCTCTAACAATTCTTCAATATCTTTTTCATTTGCAGGCTTTCCATAATAAACATTGAACAGTTCTTTTGCTTTATCTTTCGATAAGGTGTGAATTTCAAGCACCTTAAAACCTGTAAAACTATTGCGGCTTGTGACAAGGATACTCCATTTTGGAGGTCGTGGTAAAATATCCTTAATATCCTGATTGTTCAGATCTTCTCTTGCATTATCAATAACAAGCAAGTTTTTACCCGGAAGATTGGATAAAGCCTGAATGATCAACTTGAAGCGGATCTCATTGTTTTCATTTATGAAATTTAGGCCAAGACTCTTTGACAATACTTCATTATATGCAAAAGCCTCTGTGATGCTCATGTTTTGTTCATGACCGGTATCCTGTGTCTTTACTTCTACCCACGCAACATGATCATAATTGTCAAGGTTATCCTGTACAAATTTCTTGGCCAACGTTGTTTTTCCAATACCCCCCAACCCATTCATCAAAACGATCTTTGAAGAAGCTTCAAGTTCTTTTTTCAAAATTTCTAAATCTTTTTCACGTCCAATAAATTCATCATCGTGTTTTGGAATATTGGTAAGCAACTGTGGAAAGCCTGTAGTGCTGGATGGGGTAGGCGGAGGTTCTGGTAAAGTGTAAGGATATAATTTATCAAGTTGTTCACTAAATTTAAGTTGCAGGTACTCAACACTTTTAAAGATTGTTTTAAAATGCTTCAATTGTTTAAGCCGGTCTTCAAAATCAAAAATACTATTTACTTCTTCTCTTGTCCGGTCGCCTTCATCAATACGAGGATATTGAAAATAAGTATATATGAGAGGATTACCGGTTTTTAAAAACTGATCATACCCGGTTTCAAACTCTTCCTTCGTATACAGACCTACTTTAGAAAAGACCAGGATCAGTAAAATATCAGACTCTCTGATGGCTGCATTATAATCATCTTGTTTACGGGTTTTGGAAACTGCATCAACAAAATCTTCCCATATGATAAGTTGGAGAGAAATATCCCTGTTGGCCCAGCTATCATTTTTGCGACGAATGAATTTCTCAAATTCATCCCTGCTTATTTTTAATTCCTGTGAGGAGCCAAGAAATATTTTGATCTTCTTTTGCATGGATAAGGCTTCAAATGGTAAGAATGAATTTTCTTACACTAATATAGGCTTTTGAATAAACAAACTAAGTATTCAGCAGAATGACTTAAGAAGCAGGCACTTCGATTTTGCTTAGTAGAATTACAGAACGTACAAGAGTGCGACGCAAGGGACGATGCTAGTAGCAATGCAGCTTGGTCAATTATATCGCCGAAGTAAACTGCTTTAAAAAACGTACATCATTCTCGCTGAATAAGCGGATATCATTGATGCCGTATTTAAGCATCGCGGGTCGTTCGATGCCCATACCGAATGCAAAACCGGTATATCTTTCAGGATCGATATTGCAATTGGATAAAACATTCGGATGCACCATGCCGCATCCTAAAATTTCAACCCAACCTGTTTTTTTACAAATATTACAACCACTGCCGCCGCAGATAAAACAACTTACATCCATTTCGGCGCTGGGCTCGGTAAAAGGAAAATAAGAAGGACGGAAACGAACCTTTACATCTTTGCCATACATTTCTTTTACGAAGAAATATAATGTTTGTTTGAGGTCGGCGAAAGAAACATTCTCATCGATATATAATCCTTCCACCTGGTGAAAGAAACAATGACTTCTTGCACTAACCGTTTCATTGCGATATACTCTTCCGGGCATGATGAGACGGATCGGCAATTTGCCTTTTTCCATTTCTCTTATCTGCACATTGCTGGTATGCGTTCGCAAAACCCAATCCGTCCCGAAGCTTCGGGATTGCTGAATATAAAATGTATCCTGCATATCACGGGCAGGATGATGTTCGGGCAAATTCAATGCGCCGAAATTATGCCAGTCATCTTCGATCTCCGGTCCTTCAGCCACCGCAAAACCCAATCGCTGAAAAATAGAAACGATACGGTTCCGCATTAATGTAACAGGATGTCTTGAACCGATCGGAAGTTCATCGCCGGGCAAAGAAAGATCAGGTCGTGAGTCAGTAGTCGTTAGTCCTGGGTCCAATGAAGATCTTAATTCTTCGTATTTACTTTCTACAAATAGTTTGAACTCGTTTAGTATTTGTCCCGCTTCTTTTTTGTTTTCAGGCGCCACATTCTTCATTTCACCCATGGTGGCTTTTACAATGCCTTTGGTGCCGAGCCATTTGATACGGAATTCTTCCGCCTGCTTTTCATCAGCAGCCGTTGCAGTTTCTATTTCCTTTTTATACGTATTGATCTGTGATAACAATTGTTCCATAAGACAAAAATAAGGTATGGACGTTTAACGTTTCGGGTTTATAGTTTCTCGTTGGGTTTTCGTTTATGTAAATGTCTTTAGCAGCAGCACGCTAACGTTAAACCATAAACCCGAAACATTAAACTTATAAACGTATTTTAATGCTCAAATTCGCCACTCTTCCGTCGATCGGCGCCCAAAGTTGTTTGAAACGGGGATCAGTATCGGGAGGAATAACGATCGATTCTTTTTTTGTCTGGCGATAATCAAAAATATTTTCGCAATTCAATACAAAAGTGAAATGGCCGACATCATAACGTATCATAGCTGCCGCAAAAGGGAAGCCCGGCGTTTGAGTGCCATCATCAAGGTATTGCTTGCCGGTATAAGCCATTTCATAAAGTACCCTGAAGTGTTTGGAGAATTCATAGCCGATCACGCCGGCAAATTTATTTTTAGCATTCAGCGATACATAAGGATGGGCCAAATCGTATTTCTTTTTTGCATTGGTCAATGTATAGCCGAGGTAAACTTCAAGACCGTCATGTTGCCATAAAAAATAGGTTTCCGAACCATAGGTAACAACGGCTCCTGGTGCATTGCTAAAATAAATCTGGCCATTGGCCAGTGTATCATGAATAACCGGGTCTTGTATATTGGTTACATAAAATGTTTGGTTCAAAGTGATAATGCCTTTCTTCGTGTGGCGATAATAATTGATATCCCAATTGGCGCCTTGTGAACGTTCGGCTTTCAGAGTTACGGGACTACCCGGCGGTAATAATTTTTTGTAATCTCTTTCATCAATATCGCTGGTGAATATGGAAGGGATCCGGTAGCCCAATCCACCACCCACCCGCATAGTAACGGCCGGGCTCATTTTATATAATACCGAAAACCTCGGCAATAAAAAAGCTTTATAGATATTATGAAAATCGGTACGGAAACCTGTTTCAATAGTTAACTTCCGGTTGATCTTCCAGTCGTCCTGTAAAAAAAGACCAACAGCGAAATAATTATAATTGCTGATGAATGTACTGTCGGGTAATCTCTTTCGCAGGTTTTCGCCGGTAAGGTTCATGCCTGCTACCACATCATGCTTTGCCAATTTTTTAAAATAAGAGGCTTCTGAAAAATAAGAAAGCTGTTTGGCTTTCATTCCAAAAACAGGCGTGCCGATACTGCGGTTGAAACTACTGGTAGTTCCTTTCAATGTGAAATTATCGGTACTGCTGATCTTATTGTCCCAAATGATATCGAACGTATTACGGAAGGTTTGGTTTTGAATAAAGAATTGATGCGAACTGTTATAGTACCCGGAAAGTATTTCCATATCTCCGCCTTTACGATCATCATAATTACTGCTGATACCAACCGAGATCGTATTTTTTTCATTAGGATAAAAAAAGAAAGTGGGATGAATAAAAACACTTTCTGTTTTGGCGAGATCGCTGAAACCATCATTGTTGACATCTTCTTCCCGCTGATAATTAGCGCCGGTAAAAAATGTATAACCTGCTTTGCCATGTCTTTCCGATAAATAAATATGAAGATTACTTTCTCTTAATGTTGATTGATTGATCAGCAGGTATCTTTCTTTTTGTCCTTCTTTTGGTTTTTTAGAAATGATATTGATCATACCGGCAATAGCGCCACCACCATATAAAGTGGAATTAGATCCTTTGATGATCTCGATTTGTTTAAGATCCAGCGGAGGAACCTGCAGTATGCTAAAGCTGCCCGCATAACCACCAAACAACGGCATGCCATCTCTTAGTAACTGTGTGTACCTGCCGGGCAAACCCTGAATGCGGAGTTCCGAATTATTGGTAACTGCAGAAGTTTGTTGTGCCTGTATACCGGCTACATCACCCAGCAGGCTGACGACATGCGATGGTTTGATGCCGCTTTCTTCCTCCACTTCTTCAGCGGCGAGAACCTCCACTCTTGTCGGTGTATTTTCTATTCTTGAATTGGTGCGGGAAGAAGAAATGATCACTTCATCCAATTCTTTTTCTTCTTTTTCCATAGAAACGATGAAAATAGAATCGCCGGCAGCCAAAGGAAGAATAAGGTCTATTGTTTGTAATCTAAATCCGATGCTTGAAAAAATTACCTCTAATCTGCCATTGCCAGAAGGTACGATTACGCTTGCCCGGCCGTTGTTATTGCTAACCGTATGTATGGCATCCCCTTTGGCCACGATAGATACATTAGGTATGGGTTCTCCGGAAGCTGCCTCTTTGACGAGGAAGCTGATGATCCTGTTTTGCGAAAAGCAATTCAGCAGAAAAAAAGAAAAGCCCAATAACAGCAATAACTTTTTTATGGCCATGGTAGCAAGTTATACTAAATATAAAATACCGGGTGATAAGAATGCTTCAACTTTACTGCCGGGTACTTAAGCGTCGTTTTTATTCAAACGGGTTTTTTATAACGAAAGTTGGCTGCCTGTAGTACATCGGCCCGGTTTTACCACATAGGATGATAAGGAAGATAGTTCCTATTGGCGACCAGCTATGTGTGCCTTATGTTTCTATAATTCTATATGGTGAAGAGTTTCATTGTAAACCTGTAGGTTTGTAATAAATTCGGTTCCCGATGTCAGATCACCTAAATATTTCAGATTTCCTGCAGCCGGTCAATATTCACGAGATATCGCATGATGAAGCCTATAAAGAAGGACAGTTGGGAAGATCGATCGCCATTTACCATGAAGAATTTCCCGACCTGGATGAAGCGCAAATTATATTGATAGGTTGCGGCGAACAAAGAGGCAGCGGCCTGATCCATGGACACAGCGAAGGGCCGGACATTATCCGCCGTCATTTTTATTCACTCTATTACTGGCACCAGGATATTAAGATCGCCGACCTGGGTAATATCAAAACAGGATCTCTTTATACAGATTCCTATGCGGCCTTGAAAACAGTGGTGCAGGAATTGATGAATGACGGAAAGACCGTTATCATTCTCGGCGGTTCGCATGATCTTACATTGTCGCAATACAATGCATACGCCGATAATAAAAAACTGATCGAAGCCAGTTGCGTGGATGCATTGATCGATCTTAACCTGGATTCACCATTCAAACATGAGAATTTTTTGATGGACATGCTGACCGGCGAGCCCAATTTTATCCGGCATTATAATCATATCGGTTTCCAGAGTTATTATGTACACCCGAGAATGCTGGAGACGATGGACAAATTGCATTTTGATTGCTATCGTGTCGGCAGTGTAAAAGAAAATATCGATGAGATGGAGCCGGTGATCCGAAACAGTAATCTTTTTTCTTTTGATATAACAGCCATCGCTAATTCCTATGCCCCGGCAAATACAATTTCTCCCAATGGTTTTACCGGCGAAGAAGCTTGTGTGCTGATGCGCTATGCAGGCATGAGCCCGAATGTAAATACGATCGGCATTTATGGATACGATGCGCAGCATGACAGGGATGAACTGACCGCCAAACAGATCGGCCATATGCTTTGGTATGTGCTCGATGGGCGCAGCCGTGGACGGAGAGAAGCCCAGCTGGATGAAAGAGATTCCTTCAATGAATACCATATGGCATTTGCAGAAGTAGAAACTACTTTTTTGCAAAGCAAAAAAACAGGAAGATGGTGGATGCAATTGCCCGATAAAAAATATATTGCCTGCAGTTATAAAGATTATTTACTCGCCAGCAGTAATGAAATTCCGGAACGATGGCTGCAGGGCGCAGGAGCGGGGGTAATTAGCAATTAATGATTAAAAATTAATAAGTAAGAGTAATGCGTAGAGGAATGAACTGTCGTTTCTTTGAATTATTATTTATTAATTCTTCATTATTAATTTTCTCCTCCTGTTCTCTTCAAAAACAAATTTCCAAATCAGCGAATGAAGATGTTCTCACCAACAAAGCATTGACAACAGCACATGTCGGTATCAGTATTTATGATCCGGCAGAGAATAAGTATTGGTACAATTATAATGGCGATAAATATTTTGTACCGGCCAGCAATACAAAAATTCCTACCTGTTATGCAGCGATGAAATATTTGGGGGATAGTTTGGTGGGGTTGCAATATGCGGAAGATCGCCAATACATGTCCCTTGTTATCAAACCATCAGGAGATCCAACATTTCTTCACCCGGATTTTCCGAATCAGCCTGTTTACGATTTCTTAAAAAAATCTAAGGGATGGATAAGCATAGTGTCAGATCATTGGAAAGAAGAAGGGCTTGGAAGCGGGTGGTCATGGAATGATTATGACGAATACTATATGTGTGAAAGAAGCTTTATGCCGGTCTACGGAAATGCTATAAGGTTTACAAGATCGGGAAAAGGCGCCCGGGTAATACCTTATACTAAGGATATCGGCATAAGTACATTTGATCTGACAGACGATAAGTTATCATTTTTAGATACAAGTATCCGTCATTATTATATCGATAGCCTGCCAGATCGTTATTATGTAAAGAGAGCGAAAGACCGTAACCTTTTTTTGTTGATGAGATCTGAAAGTAAATTCTCCTCCCAAACTGTTCCTTTTATCCCCGCCGATAGCGTTATAATATCTTTTCTTAAAGACACTTTAAAACAGGCACGCTTTGGTAATTACACCGGGGATATGCCTGTCAGCATAAAAAATTTAAGGGCCATTCACTCACAACCCACCGATTCCCTGCTCAAACCCATGATGCACCGCAGCGATAATTTTTTTGCAGAACAATCCTTATTAATGGTAAGCAATGAAAGGCTGGGCGTAATGAACGATGAAAAGATCATCGATACATTATTAAAAACAGATTTTAAAGACCTTCCGCAAAAACCAAGATGGGTAGATGGTTCCGGTCTTAGCCGGTATAATTTATTTACACCGCAGGACTTTGTTACCATTCTTAATAAAATGAAGAATGAATTTGGAATGGAACGCATTAAGGTCATTCTTCCTACCGGCGGCGAAGGAACGATCAGCAGTTATTATAAAGCTGACAGCGGCTATATCTATGGCAAAACAGGAACATTGTCCGGCGTCGTCGCTTTCAGTGGTTTTTTATATACAAAAAAAGGAAAGCTGCTTATTTTTTCTACACTCATTAATAATCACCAGGCTTCTGCTACAGATGTAAGAAAAGCGATAGAGAAATTTTTACAGGGCATTCGTAATAAATACTAATGGAACGCTGATGACGCGGATCAGTCGGATTAAACGGATAAAATCTGCGGGCATCCGTCAAATCCGTGTCATCAGCGTGCTATTCTCTTATTTTTTTCTTTTTCTACCCAACCTTTCCTTCTCCTCACCAGTATATGCCTGAAATCATTATTATGAAAAGGCTTTTATATCCCGTTTTATTGATATGCATCTCTGTTTTGACCTTTAATTGCCAGAAAGAAGTAAGTTTTAGCGGCGATCCCGTTTCGCCCATTCCGGGATCTTCCCCGATCACGGCTTCTTTGCAGGGAACTGTTTTTGATGAAACCGGTAATACTGCTTCGGGTGTTTCCATTAAAGTAGGGAATAAAACAGTCATTACTGATGCTAAAGGTTACTTCCGTATCAATAATGCATCATTGGATAAACGGGCTGCCCTGGTGATAGCAGAAAAGACAGGCTATTTTAAAGCCTTCCGGACATTCAATGCTACTTCGGGAACCAACCGGGTAATGATAAAGCTGATCAAAAAAACAACTGCCGGTACGATCAATGCTTCTTCCGGCGGAAATGTTTCACTAATCAATGGAGCTAAAATAAGTTTACCTGCCAATTCCGTTGTCAATGCACAAACCAATGCAGCTTACTCGGGTTCTGTTACTGTATATGCTGCATACATCGATCCTACATCGGCAGATATCGGTAAAGAAGTTCCTGGTTCGTTTGCCGGCACAGATGTCAATAACAAATCAGTTGTTCTTACATCATATGGAATGATGGCTGTTGAATTAGTATCAGCATCCGGAGAAAAATTGCAGATCGCTTCCGGAAAATCATCAACGCTGACCACACCAATACCGGCATCGGCTGTTGGCACTGCACCCGCAACCATCAGTCTTTGGTATTTGGATGAACAAACAGGACTTTGGAAAGAAGAAGGAAAGGCGACAAAGAACGGTTCTGTGTACACAGGCGATGTAAAACATTTTTCTTACTGGAACTGTGATTATCCGGGACCGAGAGTAAATTTTACGGCAAAGTTTAAAGATCAAAATGGTAACCCGCTTACTTATACTTACGTGTCGGTATTTCCATCCACCGGCGGTATCAACGGTTCGGCACACGGGTACACCGATTCATTGGGACAGGTAAGCGGCCCGATACCGGCTAATCTTCCTCTGATACTTCGTCTGTCTGGTCCTTATTGTTACTATACTATCTATAATCAAAATATAGGACCCTTTGCTGCAGATGTTGACCTGGGAGAAATTACAGTTACGAATAACATTCCTCAGTTTGCTACTATACAGGGCAGGTTGGTGAATTGCAACGGAGCGCCCATTGCGAATGGGTACGCAATGATATATTATGATTATACCTATCGCTGGTGCCCCACTAATGCTAACGGCTTGTTTGAAACTTCATTTTATGCCTGTAATAGTACGCCGTACACCTGTACGATATATGGTATGGATCAGAACACTCAACAGCAAAGTATTTCAGCAAGCTATAATATAATATATCCTCTTACTGATGTAGGAAATATCGTTGCCTGCGGAGTTTCCACCCTGGAGTATATTAATTATAATTTAGATGGGGTCGATTATAATTATAGCAATGCTATTAGTGGGGATTCATTACATTCCTTTTCTTCCATTATCAGTAATCCTCCTTATACGTTATACACATGGATGCATGGTACAAGATCACCAGCGTTCATTTATTTTGATTTTTTAAGCGCTAATGCAACGGCCGCTTACCCGCTCAGGACCCTTCAGACAACAAATTACCAGCGTATTGCGCAGGAGTCGCCGATCAATATCAATTTCACCAATCATGCTTCATTGCCGGGAGATTATTTTGAAGGAGGATTTTCAGGACAATTCAGGGATACGTCGAATCTTGTTCCCTTGCATACGATCAGTTGCACATTCAGGATGCGAAGAAATTAAATGGATCAAAAAAATAAACAGGCATTATATTTAGCTCATCGAAGAACAAGAGATCAATAACATAATCGACGGTTGTAAAAAAGATGACCGCAAAGCCCAGGAACAGTTGTACCGCAACTATTACAGGGCCATGATGAACCTTTGTCTTCGCTATACAAAAAATGAAACAGATGCATTGGAAGTGTTGAATACCGGGTTTTATAAAGTGTATAAGAGCATCGGAATTTTTGATGCAGCAAAAGCTTCCTTTTACACGTGGATCCGTACCATTGTGATCAACAGTTGCCTGGATTTTATCAAAGCAAAACAAACCTTATCGGGTACGGGCGAACTGGAGCAGGCGGCCAATATACATGTGCCGCCTGCTGCTATTTCCAATATGTCGGCCACCGCGATACTAAAACTGGTAAGAGAATTACCACCGGCAACACAAGCTGTTTTTAATTTATACGTAATGGAAGGATATAGTCATGCAGAGATCGCAAAACTGGCGGGCATCAGTGAAGGAACGAGTAAATGGCATTTAAGCGAAGCAAGAAAAAAATTACAAAAAATGATAAATGAGCAACATAGTTAATGAATGAATTGTTACCATATGAATCAGCATTGAGCCAGCAATGGATCGATCTTCCTTTGCCGGATGAGAATATGGCATGGGCGGATATGAAACGCCGGCTCGATGAAGAGGATAAAAAAAGAGTGATACCATTCTGGCTGACCGGCTGTGCAGGCTGGGCATTGCTGGCTGTTCTTTTATTGGGACTCGCATGGTGGATATTCCGCCCTGAAAAATGGTTTACCAATAAGCAAGGAACAGAAAGAACAGATACGTTAGGTGAAAAAAGAAGCGATATAAAAAAAGATACGCAGTTCAATTATACAGATACAGGCGTTACACAGGCGCATAGTAGCGGCGATAGCATTTTACAACCGAACAAAAAAGATAGCAGTGATATAAATGTTGAAACTGTTTCCCCTGAAATAAAAAAACTAAATACCACCGGTACAAAAGGGGAGAGCCTGTTTACTACTGAACAAAAAATTCCGGGGAAAAAGAAAAGGCCGACGTTGAAAATTGACCAGCAAGTGCCCGGTAAGAAAAAAAAGCCGGCAGATAAAAATGTTACCGATACAAATATTCCCGATAAAGTGAAACAAAATGAATTGCCAAAAGATTCGGTCATATCTGCAGTAGGGATCGACAAACCAAAGACAGACTCTGTTATTAATAATATTACAAAAGCAGATCCTTTTGTTGATACGATCCAAAAACTAACAAAGGATTCTGTAATAAAAAAACCGGATGAAAAGGCGGTGGCAAACGATAACAGATCAAAAACCGATAGTTCGAAAAAGAAGACGATCATCTTTAGTGCCGGGATTGGTTTGCACCAGCAATTACCGGTGGCGGGTCAAACATTAGTGCCTTATAGTTCATTGGGAAGAAAAGGATCGCTGGGAGATTATATTCCATCAGTGTATATACGAATGGAAAAAGAAAAAACCTGGTTCATCCAATCAGGATTCAGGTATGGCGCTCCGCAATTAGTAAAAGAATTTTTATATAGCCGCAGAGGCGATACGATCTCTCCTCAGAAATACAATGTTACCAGCAGCTATCTCAGGAAAACCTTTTATCACCAGTTGCCATTGACAGTGAATTATTTTGTGCTCCCGAATTTATCGATAGGGGCGGGAGTTGTATGGAACAAATTCAGCAGCGCAGTTTCGTCAAGGGATATCAGGCAGATCGATCTGTTTAACGGGGGCGATACGGCAATATCAACAGGTACGATCTTTACATCAAGAGGAGCCGACAGCAATTTTGTGAATTCTTTTTTCCAGGCAAGTGTTGAATTACAATATAAGTGGAAGCGGCTTTCGTTTGGCGCCAATTATTCTTTCGGCCTGCAGCCATATATAAGATTTATTCTTCCGGGAGGCGTATTACAGGAAGAAAAGAATAAATCGCTACACTTGTTTATACGCTATGAATTGTGGCGATCGAAGAAGAAGTAGTAACTAATAACTAAAAACTAATAGATAATAGTTCTCACAGTAAAAATGTTCTTTCATTATTGTAGATATTCACTGTATTAAAATAGGTAAAGCTTTTTTAATAAAAAAGATATTGATCTTTAAATAATTTTTACCTATTAGTTTTTATCTGCCAAACATCTTATCCAATTGTTCCTGCTTAAACTCCAGGTAAGTAGGATCGCCATCCGGTGTTACATTCGGTTGTTCACATGAAAAAAGATCGTTTATCAATTGCCGCATTTCTCTTTCGGTTAAGCGAATACCGGTTTTGACCGATTGTTGTCTTGCCAGTGAACGGATCAATTTTTCTCTTTTAGAGAATTTTACTTCCGGGCTGAAATGTTTGTATTGTTCCAGTAAAATATCAATGATATGTTTTTCATTGCCGGAATCTACATCGGCCGGAGTTCCTTGTATGACAAAAGTATTTTTTCCAAAAGGCTCAATGATATAACCGAGATATTGAAGGTCGCTGCTTATTTCAGTCATCACAGCCGTATCGGCCGGTGTTAATTCAAGTGTGACAGGGAACATACTACTTTGTGTGATCACCGGCTTGTCTTTACTTGCATTTTTTAATTGTTCGTATAACACTCTTTCATGTGCCGACTGCTGATGAATGAGAAGGAAACCGTTGGCTGATGGAAGAGTGATGTACGTATTCAGGAGTTGGGTTAATTCTGTTTCAGTCGTCAATCGTGAATCGTGAATCGTCAATAAGTCTCCGGTATGAGTAACCTCTTGTGCCTTGTCCCCTGCGCCTTGTTCCTTTTCACCTTCATAAAATTCTTTCCAATGCTTCAACTCGCTTCGTTCGCCTTTATCAATAAAATGCGCCTGGTTCTTTTGTGTAAAGCCTTTGAATATAGAAGTGGATGTTGCCGCTTCCTGTTTTTTTTCGGTGAAAGGTTGTTGTACAGAAGATAATTGTTGTATCGAAGCATCCAGGTCGAAATCCAGGGCAGGTGTTATACTGAATTGCGCCAGCGCATGTTTGACGGCTGCCTGTACAAATGCATATATTATTTTCTCATCCTCAAACTTGATCTCTTGTTTTGTCGGGTGCACATTCACATCCACCACGGTTGGATCCAGATCAATGAAGAGAACATATAAAGGGAAACTATCGCCGGGGATCATTTCCTGGTAAGCATTCATTACCGCATGGTTCAGGTAAGGGCTTTTGATAAAACGGTTATTGACAAAAAAATACTGGTCGCCTCTCGTCTTCTTTGCTGTTTCAGGTTTGCCAACGAAGCCATAGATGTTCATGTAATCGGTATCTTCTTTTACCGTTACCAGCTTTGCATTATAATTATTTCCCAATAACTGAACGATGCGTTGTTTCAAGCTGCCCGCTTCCAAATGAAACATTTGCTGGTTATTGGAAGTAAGAGAAAATTGAATAGCAGGAAATGACATCGCTACTCTTGTGAACTCATCCACGATATGCCGCATTTCCGCAGCATTACTTTTCAAAAAATTTCTTCGTGCAGGAACATTGAAAAATAAATTCTTCATCGCAATGCTGGTGCCGTTCGCGGCAGCCACGGGTTCTTGTTTTTTTACAGCACTGTTCTCTACTTCAATATATATCCCTGTTTCTTCGTCCGCCTTTTTTGTTTTTAATTCAACCTGTGCCACTGCCGCAATCGAGGCCAGCGCTTCGCCACGAAAACCCATTGTACGGATATGAAAAAGATCTTCGATCGTTTGGATCTTTGAAGTAGCATGCCTTTCAAAACACATTCTCGCATCGGTCTCGCTCATGCCGCTGCCATTATCGATCACCTGTATCAGTGATTTGCCGGCATCGTTAATAATAAGTTTAATTTCTGTTGCGCCTGCATCGACTGCATTCTCCAATAGTTCTTTTACAGCGCTGGCAGGACGCTGGATCACTTCGCCTGCCGCTATCTGGTTGGCAATATTATCGGGCAGTAATAAAATCTTGTCGGGCACAAATTGAGTTTAGCTGCCAAAAATAAGCATTTGCAACAACCTTGTATAGTTAACGATTTCAGGGTGTATGCCAGCTTTGTTTTACCACAAGGTTCACAGGCTACAGTAAAAGGGTTGTATAAAATCTGTGTACCACATAAACCTGTAAGATCGATTGATGCCGCAAATTATCAGGCCTGGAGACATAAGACATACGAATGTTTTATTTATCAGCCATCCTCTTGATTGCACTTAACAACCGCAATGTACTTTTACATTCCGGTACTGAACATTATTCGGATTGCGATTACAATAACGGCTTTGGCTTTGAAATTGCGCCCTCTGTCCTTTGAAAACACAAGCAAACGAATATTTGCATGATGTGCTTGTAGTTTTCCAGGGAGACCAATCAGACAAACATAACCCGCTGCCTCCACCTCCGCCCGGAAATGGCCACCAATTAGGAGGCCACTTCAATTTTGCTCCGGCCGTTATACCGGGAAGACTGTTAGAATAATTTTTATTTTCCTCATCAAAATATACGAACTCCTTTTTACCATCATTATTATAAACCAGTTTATAATAATGTACATTTTGTGAACCATCTTCATTGATAATCTCCCATACTGCCTCATAAGAGGAATCCATCCTGCTGATCTTTGCATTTTTGGAATTTATTTTTTCTCCGTCAAAAGCAATTATTTCACAGGCTTGTAAAAAACCCTGGCTCGAAAATATTTTTTGCATGATAGCGTCATCGCTTAGTTCTGCCTGGTCGTTCTTTTGCGGCAATAAGGGAGCTTCCGTTTTTTTCAACTTTTTCAGCAAATCTTCTGACATGGGTGTTGCCATTCTTATGTTTTTATTAGCCGCATCTCCGTTCATGCTTTTGAGTGGAAATGTGGAGCAGTTGTAAATTTCACAATACCCGCAATTAATATCCTTGTAACTAAACCTTATACAAATCTTTGCTGAATCTGCACAGCACGGCAAATCGGTGGCAGGCGGAGCTATATATAGTATATTAATTTGGTCATTTGTATTTAATGTAACGCCAGTGGGGTTTTGCCATCTAATCTCGTTATTGGTTGTTTGTAAAGAAGGGGAAGTAACATATGACTGCAGTATAAGCTGGTTAGTACCCGTGCCGATGTGATTGGCTCCAAAAACGGAACCCAGCAAAGCTGGTGTGTTATTGCATTTTAAACAGCCATTGTAATTGCTGATCAGTTGAAAATTTTCAACATTTACTTTTATTTCTGTAATAGGTATTGTATTAGGACTACGAACAATAAAATTTTCAATACTAAAAGTGCCTTCATAAAACGGATAGCTTTCGGGATAGTCTCTGTCGCAGGAAAAAGGAAAATCGTTTTTGCAGGAGCAACTGGTACAACTATTAACCAGGCAACCATTCGAAGTTGTAATATCTCCTTCTAAAAGAAAACCTCCATATCCTCCGTTACTACTTACACTTGCGGTGATAGTGTGCATTCCGGGTAGCAGGTGCTGCGTTATACTTGCAGGGTGTAACATTGTAAAAGCACTTGAACTATTACTGGTTATTTGAAGAAAAGATGTTCCATCGATCGAAAAATCCGATGTATTGTCTGAAGCGGCATTTATGGCAATAACAAAATCACCTTCTTCACATACATAGAAATCCCTTTTGAAAACAAAAGTCAGACAGTCGCCAAGTCCTATCCAGCTGGCACTGCTGCTGGTATAATGATATAATGGATATACAGTAGATAGTGTGCCGGTACAACTGGCCGGAGCCCTTGATACTAATTCCCAGCCTGCCGGAGTGCTGATTGATATTTTTGTGCAGTTTTGGCAAACCCCCTTTGTACTTAAGAGGATCAGCATCGTTTGAATAATTATTTTTTTCATCGTAATTATTTTTAATTGTAATTAATTTTTCTTGCTTTGAGGAGTACCGCCGGTAGTGCCGGAACCGTTATTGCCGCCGCCGCTTGTAGTAGTGCAGGCGCCCGTCCTGTTTAAAGTAGATTTTACCACTTTTTCGCAAACATGACAACCTCTATCCCAAACAGAATATCTTATCCATATCTCCACTTTGTCGCCGCAACATGAAACGGGTGATAACCCTATTGTATGCCGGATAGGATTAGTGCCCGACATATTTACACCGGTAAAATTTGTACTGGTAAAAACCAGGGAGCGGGTTATGCGGGCTGAGCTATTGGGTGGGGCAGTTCCATTGCCTGCATTTGTCCATTGCAAACTATTTATGAGGATCCTGTTTAGACCGATGAAATTGTCCTGGTTCTTCCGGTCTTTATCACAACGGTTACAATCCGGGTTATTGGGAATTATACTAACAGCCACGAGATCTGCTACTATTTTTATTACATTATTTGGCGAAGCCGTTACATTATTAATAACAGTTACTGTTCCATCGACAGTATTTAAAACGGTCATGGATAAATTTGAAGCACTTACTCTGTTCAATTCACATGGACGGCAACAACAGGGTAGCGTTATTGTATCGGAGCGGTGACTTGTAATAGTGCCGGAAAAACAAGTATAGGTAATACTGTATTCAACCAATACTTTTTTGCATTGTGCATCCCTGGCTGTTATTGAAAAAGCTGTATTGACAGCAGTATTTATTGTTGCAGGAGACAGGTTGTTGTATGAAACTGGAGTATATGACGGGTATTCGACAATTTTATTGAACACTATATTATTAACTATAACACCCGGGAACGTATTTGCAAATATTGTCCCTTTAATTATTATCTCTGAATTTTGAGAGCATCTTGCTGAATCAAGCCTTAAATGCACATTCGGGAAACAATTGCTTACACTAAACGTACCCGGGTTGCTGTTGCCGTAATCAGTTCCGTTTGCAGAAGTTGCCTGTACATACCAGGCATAAGCAGCATTCGAAGTTCTTGGCCAAATAACAATAGTAGAGCCATTCCCGGTAGTGAATTGCGTTTGATTATTCATTTCTTTTTCAAAAAAAGGTCTATTGGTTTTTACAGCCTGCTCTTTTGTTTGTCCCGACAATATTTCTACTATACGAATCCTGTATAACACATCTGTTGCAGGAGCGGGCAGTACCGGCGTCCAGCTGAACAGGATAGATTGCGCTACTTCTTCTTTAGTAAATACTTTGCCATCGGCCGGAGTTTGATTTACAGGAGGAGCATAGCGCTTACCTGGCCAATCGTTTTTATGTTCTGCACCGCCAATTCTAATACGGGTTTCTTTACTTTTTCTATAATTCGCCGGTATTTCTCCACCCGTTGCTTCTACATTCCAGGCCAGGCTATCATATACCCCCGGCAGTTTAAAACTTGTTTGTGTTGTATTTTTTATTTCAGCTTCTGCTATTGCTGTATTGGTTTTTACAGCCTGCTCTTTTGTTTGGCCTGCTTTTATTTCTACCACCCTTATTTTATATATAATATCTGCTTTAGGTTTTGGCAATACCGGCGTCCATTCGAACAGGATAGGTTGCTCTGCTTCTTCTTTTGTAAATACTTTACCGTCTGCAGGCATTATATTTTGCGGAGGGCTGTATTGTACCGAGTCGGGCCGGGGTAATTGCAGGTTGGCATTAACATCAAAGTTTCCGACGGCCAGGCTTTGGGCATTAAAAATTTGTCTAAACGTTCCATTTCCCCTCACTTGTGATGGAGTAATGGTTATTACTTGTGTAATGCCCCCGGAGAGAATAACTGTAGAGGCACTTAAATTGGTAACAGTAAGTGTGGCATCGGAAGGCAGATCTTGCAAACCGGTAATTTCTACTGTAATAGTTGTTTTTTCGCCTTCAAAAAGACCCATGGTTTTGGGTGAACTGAGTGCCATGTTCACTGCAGATATTTTTTCGTTAGTGCCGATCCCTTTTTCTTCAATGGTAATCGTATGGGCGCCGGATGGGACCAGCGGCATGGTAACAATAGTTTGCCTGGGTGATTCTGCCAGTATCTCCATTTCTTTTCCGTCTATCCGGCATTTCGTTGTAGCAATATCTCCATCAAATGGCCCGGTAATAAGAAATGATGATTCGGTCATTACATGAGTGGGCATAGTAATAGCGGACGGAGAAGGTGATGGATCATTTATTAGAGAAACAGGTAAACTGTTAATAGTATTATTCCTGCTATCCGATAAAACCAGGAAAGCAGGTTTCGACTCCGCTATGTTAAATTTTATCGGTTGCCGCTGATCGGATACACTGGTGACGATAGTACCCGCACTCACCTTGTATGTTCGGAGCAATGCAGCGTTCCTGTTCTTTTCTTTTTCATTATTGCCGGAAGGTTCAGCTATTACTGTTCCGGAAATAATATCGCCTTGCCGCATATCATCCGGAAGGGAAACGATTATTTTTCCTTCTTTCACAGTAAATTCTTTTTGTACCAGGCCGGTTTGTGCAGTAGCAGGTAATGTGGGGATCAGCAAAATAGAAATGATGATTGGCCACGAAAGGTGAATTTTCATGATGGCTTAATTTTAATGTTAGGAAAAGGTTGAGGATTCGAAGGGGGAGGAGTTTATAAAAGGTATGAAATTTAACAGCCAATCAACGATGGAAATGAATTAATTTTAAAACTCTTTCATTTGAAGTATAAAAAAAATAGTATGAATAGAGTACAACGTGCTGTCTTCCTGTTTGTTTGTCTTCCTTTATTCTCCCAAGCCCAGTATAAAAGTAAACTGACCAAAGAACAATGGGTAGACAGTGTTTTCAATTCACTTAGTGATAATGAAAAGATCGCCCAGTTGATGGTCATCAGGGCCCATTCCAATCTCGGCGCCGATCATGTGGCCAAAGTGACGAAGGATATTGAGAAATATAATGTGGGCGCCTTATGTTTTTTCCAGGGCGGACCGATACGGCAGGCCAACCTTACTAATTTTTACCAGGGCATTGCTAAAACACCGTTGATGATAACCATCGATGGCGAATGGGGATTGGGAATGCGGCTCGATAGTGTTACTAAATTTCCTTTCCAGTTGACATTGGGCGCAATGGATGATGAGAATCTTGTTTACCGGATGGGCCTGGCAGTTGGCGAACAATGCAAACGCATCGGTGTGCATGTGAACTATGCGCCGGTGGTTGATATAAATAATAATCCGAATAATCCCGTTATCGGGCATCGTTCTTTTGGCGAGAATAAAGAAAAAGTTGCCGCATTCGGCGTTGCCTATATGAAAGGAATGCAGGATGCCGGCATTATGGCTTGCGCCAAACATTTTCCCGGTCATGGTGATGTAGCGGTGGATTCACATTTTGATCTGCCTGTCATCAATAAGAGCAGGCAGGAGCTCGATTCGATGGAACTCGTGCCCTTCAGGGCGGTATTCGATGCAGGTATCGGCAGTGTGATGATCGCACATTTATATATTCCTTCGATAGATAATACAGCGAACAGGGCAACATCGATCTCGAAAAATAATGTAACGAAATTGCTGAAGGAAGATCTTCATTACAACGGGCTTACTTTCACCGATGCATTGGAAATGCAGGGAGTGACAAAATATTTTCCCGGGGGAACGATCTCTGTGGAATCATTGATCGCCGGTAATGATATGCTTTGTTTACCGGCCAGTGTTCCCGAAACAATTGATGCAGTAAAAAAAGCCATTGCAGACAAAAGATTGTCATGGGATGAGATCAATGAAAAAACAAAAAAAGTATTGGCTGCAAAATATTCTTTAGGGTTGAATGAAAAAAAGCCGATCGAAACTAATAACCTGCTCAATGACCTGAATGCAAAAACAGATGCTATCAGGAAAGAAGTAGCGGAAAAAACAATTACAGTCCTTACCAAAGCGGCACTTACGGCTTCAAGAAATGATTATGCGGATATTCCTTTGAAGAAAGGGCAGAAGATCGCTTATGTTGGCATCGGTACAACCAAACTGAATGATTTTGGTAAAAGATTGAAAGAGGATTTCAATGCCGATGTGTTTTTATTTTCTTATAAAGACAGTGGCGATAAAGCTGCGGAAATATTAAAAGCCGTTCCCAAAGATGGTAAGTATGATGCGATCATCGTCGGCATTCACGGTTTCAGCAATCGGCTTGATAATAACTATGGGGTGAGTGCAGCAGCGATCGGTCTCTGGAAAAAATTGAATTTTATTAAAACCGAAACTTTTGTTTTTGGAAATGTATTGGCTGCTAAAAGTTTTTGTGAAGCGTGGACATTAGTAGGTTGTTACCAGGATGATGATATTTCACAACAGGCAGCAGCCGATCTTTTACAGGGAAAGTTCAAAGCGATCGGAACATTGCCGGTAGGTGTTTGTAAATACAAAATGGGCGATGGTATCGTGCAGCAAAAAGAAAAACCGGTTGAATCGCTTGGTAAATTAGCCGCTGTTGATTCTATTGTTAATGATGCGCTGACGCAAAAAGCATTTCCCGGTTGTGTAGTGCTGGCAGTTCATAACGGAGAAATCATTTATCATAAAGCATTCGGCAATTATAAATACGAGCCTTCTCCGCCGATGAGCTATGAAAGTATTTTCGACCTGGCTTCTGTTACAAAAATTTCTGCAACAACGGTTTCAGTGATGAAATTATACGAGGAAGGAAAGATCGATCTAAAAAAAAGATTAGGCGATTACCTGCCATGGGTAAAAGGAACGAATAAAGCCGGTTTGCAACTCGATGATATTTTATTACACCAGGCCGGTTTGGTTCCCTTCATTGCTTTTTATACAGAAACGGTGGATAAGGCAAGCGGCACACCGAATCCTGCTATTTATTCCGACAGATCAAAACCCGGTTTTACTATTCGTGTTGCTGAAAATATTTTTATGCGTAATGACTGGCAGGATACAATGGTCAGCCGCATTTTAAAAAGTAACCTGGGTCCGCAAAATAAATATGTGTACAGCGATAATGATTTTATTTTTTTAGGAAAGATCGTTGAACAAATTACCGGGATGACATTGGCCGAATATGCCAGCCAAACTTTTTATAAACCTATGGGAATGGCAACGACCGGTTTTTCTCCCCGCAAAAGATTCCCTGCCGATCGTATGGTGCCTACTGAAACAGAAAAACATTTTCGCCGGCAAACCATGCAGGGCGATGTACATGATGAAGGCGCTTCTATGTTTGGCGGAGTGGCGGGACATGCAGGACTTTTTTCCGATGCATACGATCTTGCGATGTTGTATCAAATGTTACTCGATGGAGGGACTTTCAATGGCGAAAGATATTTGAAGAAAGAAACGATCGATCTTTTTACTGCTTATCATAGCCGTAACAGCCGCCGTGGTTATGGTTTTGATAAACCTGAAAAAGATAATAAGATCCGCAAAGACCCTTATCCTGCTTCGCTGGCTTCGCCGCAAACATTTGGTCATACAGGATTTACCGGCACTTGTGTATGGGTTGATCCGAAAGCCGATCTTGTTTATGTTTTTTTATCGAATCGGGTGTATCCGACAAGAGATGGTAACAAACTCGGACAATTGGGTGTTCGGGGTAAGATACAGGATGCGATCTACCGGGCGTTAGGGATTTGAAATATATAATACGAATAAGTTAACCGCTAAGTATAACTCAATGAAAGATATTAAACTACTTTCAATCGCCACCAATTGCGCTTATAATTTTATTTTCCTGTAATTCAAAAAGCTCAAATAGAAAATTGAATCAGAAGAATGCCGAAAAATCTATTAGGGAATTTGTTTCCGACTCATAGTGTAAATACTATTCAACCAAGCCATCACATCAACAATTCAAATCAATGGGGCTATCTGTTTAAATATTTCACCCCTGCGTCCTATTTCCCAGTTTTCCAAAAGCTCAGTTTTATGTAATAAAGCCCATTCCATAACAAGAGCTAAAACTCTTGGAGGCAGGTAGCCTACATCTACTGAAAGATCTTCAATAATAATTTCGACTTGAAATTCTCCATAAACAGCATGAAAATTCGGAGGATTATGATCCCGGTAATAAAAATAAGGTGTATATGTAGTCAAAACATAAGTTGGATTCAAATGCCCCGGAGGGGCTATATGCCAGTAGTAGCAATAATCGGAAAGTTCATTTGCTCCTTAGGAGCAAAACATTAAGGATCATCGTTCCGTACCTACGGCACGGTGGGGTTACTTTCCTATATCCACGCTACCGACCTTTTGCTCCTACGGAGCGATGAAAAAATATAGTATTGGAAAAATTGTAGACGGCTTATGTTTTGACTACATATACACCAAAAATAAATTACGATCCCAGGAAAACGACTAACGGAAGGCATCTGCCTTTTTTTTGTATTGGTTGTAAGACATTTCTTTTATCTGGAGGTAGCAGTTCAATGTATCGATATCAATATTGCCGGGCCATGCAATAGCACCGGATTCTTTATCAATAAAAACTTTACTGAAATTATCATCCTTATCCCAGAATACAAAAACTCCTTTGCCTGTCATATCGGATAGATCAACAATGCCTTCTACTCCATCCTCAAATGCCAGACGGACTTTATATTTCCCCAATGATGTAGCTGATATTGCTTTGGGAGATTTCATTCGACAAAATTAATATTTATTCGAATAAATCAAAGTTACTGCTTATCCTTCCCCTGGTTCGGATTATCCGATCCTGGTTGATTACGATTCGGATTATTTGGCCGCTGCTGGTTACGATTGGGATTATTAGGATTATTCGGCCGTTGCTGATTCCTGTTCGGATTATTTCCCTGCTGACCTTTTTGTTGTTGATTGCCCTGTTGCCTTCTTTGTTGATTTCCCTGCTGTCCCTGTTGACCACCACCTTGCTGCCTTTGCTGATTGCCTCCCTGCTGTTGTCCACCCTTGTGCCTTGAACCTTGTGCCTTGTCCCTTTGTTGCTGTTTCTTTTTCTTCTCCGCTTTTTCGAGTGTACGCAAACTGATCTGCCCAACCAGTTCAACCGTTTCCGGTTCTTTCTCTACAGCTTTAGAACTGGTTACATCAACCGGTTCCAGTTCTTCAGGAGAAATACCCTGTTGGTTCAACGTTTTTATTTTTTTAACCCTATCAATCGTCAATGGATATTGTTTATTGCTGTCGGGCAATGTATACCACATCAGGTTTTTGAAAATATCTTTCTTGATAAGGAATGCATTGCCTTTGGCAACCTGTATCACATCGCAGTTATCGGGGAAATGCTGCAATGCATCGAGATAAGTATCGAGTTCATAATTCAAACAACATTTCAAACGGCCGCATTGTCCGCTGAGTTTTGTTTGATTGATAGATAGATTCTGGTAACGGGCCGCTGCTGTATTCACCGATTTAAAATCGGTTAACCATGTTGAGCAACACAATTCTCTGCCGCAACTACCAATACCGCCTACTTTACCCGCTTCCTGTCTTGCACCGATCTGCCGCATCTCTACTTTCACCCTGAATTCAGAAGCGTAAACTTTAATAAGTTCCCTGAAATCAACCCGGCCATCGGCGATATAAAAAAATGTTGCCTTCCGTCCATCCGCCTGCATTTCCACCTGGCTTATTTTCATATCCAGTTTCAATTGCCTTGCGATGGCACGGCTGCGGATCACGGCTTCAGGTTCTCTTGCTTTATTTTGATCTCTTATATCAATATCACGATCGGTAGCCCGACGCAATATTTTTTTCATTTCAGGATTTTCTTCCTTCACATTGCGTTTCTTCATTTGCAGGCGCACAATTTCTCCTGTCAATGAAACTTCACCTACATCAAAACCACTTACGCCTTCTACGGCAATAAGATCCCCTTTTTCAAAAGGCTGTAATGATGTATTCCGGAAAAAATCTTTGCGGGTGCCCTGGCTAAAACTCACTTCGATCACTTTGCAGGCGCTATCCATGTCGGCAATAGGCAGGTTCTTCAACCAGTCATGCGTATTCATGCGGTTACAACCGCCGGTACTGCATCCGCCATTGCTTTTGCATCCGTTCGGTTTACCGCCACCCGCTGAACTACAACCTGCGCAACTCATGTGTTTAGATAAAAACTAATAATTAATAACTAATAATTGAGGAAAGATGATGAACCCGGCTGCAGTAATTCTATTGAGCTTCTGTTGCGTCGCACTCTTGAGCGTTCGGTAATTCTACTGGACAAGTTGCACCAGTATCCGATAAGTGTGAGACATTTATATCTTGATATAACAGAAAAGACATCTTTAAGAATTTCTCGGTTTCAGGGTTCTCATTCACAATTCACCATTCACGCTTCACGATCCTCGTTCCATCAAAAATACAATCTTATCCTGAATAATACTAACCCTCAAACCTCCGTAAACACGATTTTATCCTGTATAATATGATATAACTTGATCGTCAGCGCATGAAATAGCATTTTTCCGTGGGCATTTCGCTCGATATAGTAACTGGCCCGGTCAAGTTCTTCGATTATAGCCTGTTGTTGTTCGATCCCGGCTATTTTATTCAATCTTTCAGCAAAATCCTGTTCGGTGCCCGGTCTGACGGTCTCCGTCTGACCGATCCTTACATGTAAGGCTACCTGGAGCAAATGATTAAAATATCGCAGAAATTGTTTTTGTTTTTCCCGTCCCAGGCGACTGATCTCTTCCACCCATTTGGTTTGGGCTACCGGCCCGGTCTTTAAAATGGCATTCAGCCATTCTCTTAAAAGAGCCTGCCAGTCTTCTTCCGCATGCTGCACCAATTGCATTGCTTCCCGGTAATTGCCTTCGCTTACACTGGCCACTTGTCTTGCAATGGAAGCATCTGTTTTATTACGATCGATCAGCGCTTCTTCAACTTCTTTTGTTTCAAGCGCCGGCACTTTTATCAATTGGCAACGGCTGACAATGGTAGGAAGGACCTGTTCTTCATTTTCGGTGATCAAAATGAACAATGTATTCGGCGGCGGTTCTTCAATTATTTTCAGCAATTTATTTCCTTCTTTATCCAGTTCTTCCGGCATCCACATGATGAGGATCTTGTATTCGCTTTCAAAACTTTTCAGACTTAGTTTGCGGATGATCTCATCACATTCTCTCGCTGTTATCTTTCCCTGGCTATTCTCTTTTTCTTTGATCATTTCGATCCAGTCGAACAAATTCCCATACGAATTCAAACGAATAAAATCTCTCCATTCAACGATAAAATCAGTAGCGATCGGTTTTTCTCCGGCTTTTTTTGTTACGGTTGGATAAGAAAAATGAATATCGGGATGAACGAGTTGATGGGCTTTAGTACACGCTGAACAGATGCCGCAGCTATCCGTTTCACGTTTGACGTTTAACGTTTCAGGTTCCGGGTCTCCGAATAGAGAAGGGCCCGCCTGTATCGCCGTATGTTTTCCATTTACTTTTTCGCAAACGATATATTGGGCAAATGACAAGGCCAGTGGTAAAGCGCCGCTTCCTTCTTTACCGATAAATAATAATGCATGGCTAAGGCGATTATGCTGAATAAGTTCTGCCAGTTGTTCTTTTACTTGCTTTTGGCCTATGATATCTGAGAATTGCATGAATGGCGAAAATACTGGTTTTAAGTTTTAGGTTTTAAGTGTTAAGTTGAGAAAAGTTCACTTAACTTAAATTTAAAACCTAAAACCGGGAACCAGAACAATGGGTTTATTCAGTTCAATAAAAGAATATGCAGCGTTGACGAAGCTGCAGTCAAAACTTGCCCGTCATTTCCCATCTTTTGCGGAGCAAAAAAAATGGCTGGGCAAATTGAAACATATTGATGCGAATGTAAAGTCGGCGCATAATCAAAGTCATATCCTGAAATTCCTGGTTGAGATACTCGAAATGCCGGACAATGTTGAAGGATGTATTGTAGAAGCCGGTGCCTTCAAAGGTGCAAGCACGGCCAAGATCAGTTTATTTGCTGCGCATAAAAAAAGAAAACTGCATGTCTTCGATTCTTTTGAAGGATTGCCTGTCAATACAGAGCTGCATGAAAAAAGTACCGAGGGCCATTCTATCAAAGGCTGGTTCGATAAAGGAAATTTTGCAGGAAGTTTGGAAGAAGTACAAAAAAATGTTGCTGCCTTCGGCGATGCATCCATTGTAACGTATCATAAAGGGTGGTTTGAGGATACAATGCCTTTGTTCAAAGAAAAGATCGCATTGGCATATATGGATGTTGACCTGGCAGAAAGTACAAAGACCTGTCTTAACTATTTATTTCCATTAGTAGAACCGGGTGGCGCTATCGTTTCCCAGGATGGAGATTTTCCATTGGTGATCGACGTATTTAAAGATGAAAATTTCTGGATGAATGAAGTGGGCTGTAAGGAAATACCGGTGATAGAAGGGCTTGGTAAAAAAATCACTATTATCAAAAAGTGAATAGATAAAAATTAAGGTATATGTAGTCAAGGCATAAGTTGGATCAAATGCCCCAGAAGGGCTATATGCCGCTAATAGCAATAATCGGAAAGCTCATTTGCTCCTTAGGAACAAAACATTAAGGGATCATCTTTCCGTACCTACGGCACGGTGGGTTCTTTTCTATATCCACGCTACCGACCTTTTGCTCCTACGGAGCGATGAAAAAATATAGTATTGGAAAAATTGCAGATGGCTTATGTTTTGACTACATCTACAAAACTAATAGCTAATCCTTATCTCCACTATTAGTTATTCACTGTTACCTATTCTCTAATTTAAATACTTCAGCACCTCCTCACTCATCGGGCTTACTTTATGATGAAATACTGCGACCAGGTTTCCTTTTTCATCCAGCAGGAACTTGGTAAAATTCCAGATCACAGGATCGGATAAGAACTTTTTCCATACCAGGTCTCTTGAATTATCGGCAGGAACGGCTTTCGCCAGTTCTTTGGACTGATCAACAAGATATTTATATAATGGATGGATATCGTCTCCTTTTACAGAGATCTTTTCTGCCATCGGAAAAGTAACGCCATAATTTTTGGTACAAAATGCTTTTATCTGCTCATTGCTGCCGGGTTCCTGTGCGCCAAAATTGTTGGCAGGAAATCCAACGATCACCAGTTTATCTTTATATTTTTCATACAATGTTTCCAGTTCTTTGTATTGGGGAGTGTTGCCGCATTCGGAAGCCGTATTGACGACCAGGATCTTTTTTCCTTTGAAATCGGCAAAGTTGATATCCGATCCATCAAGACCTTCTACTTTAAAATCATAGATCGAGCCGCCACCGCCGGTTAATGTTGCCGATAATAGCATAGTAAAGAATAATGTTTTCATGATAAAGTATTTTGATACAGGATACCGAAGTTACGCTTTTTAACGGAGGCGTTAGCCATTTCTACAGAGCCGCCCTTTATAAGAAATTTACCTGCAGCAAATTGAAGAAAGAAAAGTGCAATAAAGTGCATAAATGATCAATAATGTGCAATAATGTTTAATAAAGTGCAGTAAGTATCAATAAGAGGAAATCCCGCCCGGCGTCCGGCATATATTTATTCCATGAAGCAGTTAGCGAATAAGAAAATAAAAAGAACGAAGAAAAGTGTAAGCAAAACAATATTGAATTTTCAAAAGCTTACAAGTTGTAAGCGAAACAGAAGTGAATTTTTAAACGCTTACAAAACGGTAAGCATTTTTTTTTAGAGATGGTAAGCGCTTACAAGTTGTAAGCGAAAAAAAAACATAGAAATAAAAAAATTACAAAATGCGGGCATCAGCGTTAAAAACCCTGGCTTAAGCGACAATCGTTGCTTCTTTCTTTTTATAAGCTCCCTTTCTTGTGAGTGTCCTGCAATAACCAATGATCTTTATTATTGGTTCCTCATTCTTTCCAGCGATTCTTTCGCCGCTTTTCTCCTAAGCTCATTCATGGTAGCTGGATCGTCAAGGTCGGGAGCAAGATCGCCCGGCAATAATATTGGTCCCATTTTATTGCTAAGCCCAACCACATAATTGGTTGTGTAGGTCATCATAGGAAATCCATACTCGTTGTTATCTTCTGTTTTTGCTTCCCTGTATTGCTGGAAACGTATTTGTAAACTGTCTTTTTTGAACAGCACACCTTCTTTGGGATTGCTCGTCAAAGAATCATATACCACTTCCATATTTTTTCTTGCATCCGCCAGTAATGAATTGAAGTTGTCAGATCTTCCTGTTTCTATTAAATAGATCAATTCAGATTTAACCAATGTTGTTTTAAAAACCGAATTATAATAATACACGGTCTCGTCTTCCGACTGAATGCTCCAGCCCATTGAGAATTTTTTCAAACCGGCGATCAGCTCATTGCTTTCTTTGTCGAATACCTGTGTAAGTACATCAAGGTTCAATGGTTTTATCCGGTCTGAATTGGTATATTTTTTTACCTGGTCGGCATTGAATAATATCTTACACATACCGGGATGATCTTTTGCGTACGATACCAGCACAGGCATTCCTTTGCCGGCATTGTTCCAGTCGCTTCCTTCCACATTCACCGATTCCTCATAACCTTTTCCATTTACTGTAAATCTTACATCCAGTTTGTAGGTAGTGCTGGTTGAGCCTCTTCTTTTTGTTGTTTCGGACCGGCCATCCACAATAAGCCCTTCGGCAACCACACTATGTTTTTTTATATATGCATCTTCTCTCGGGCCGCTTGTAAAGATCATGGTCAATATAGTTGCTACGGCAGCAATCACACAACCAACGATCGCCAATGTCATTCTTGATTTGCCGGACTCATAATTTTCCGGTGTGTACATTGTTTTTGTATCAGGCTTTAAGGCCTTGTAGGTACATATGGCAGCAGCAGCGGCCGCTACAGCTCCCAATAGTAATCCATTATCATGAATGATATAAATTGGTACCAGCCAGTTAATGAAAATAAATATGAATATGGCTCCTGCCAGGAAGTACAACTGTTTTTTACTCATATGTTATCAGCTTAATACGTTAGCTAGACCCTGTAGTGTTTTTGCGGCGCCCACAATAATGGCCCCATAGGCAATGACGCCTGCACTTGATGCAGTAATGGCAATACCGATGGTCAGAATGATGAGACCGAAAATAAGATTCCAGGGGGCGTTTTTCTTTTCATGTGTTACCTGCGCCACTGCCATCTTTTCATGTATCATTGTTACATAAGCGTAAGAAGTATCGTAATCATAACCATTTTCTACAAGGTTGGATACGATGAAGGAAGGCTCTTTTCCATCCTTGAAAAGCGATACGATATATTTTACTGTGGCTTCGTCGAATTGTTTGCCGGTAACGGCGGTGGCTTCGTTATTCATATACAGAATTAGCCGGGAAAAATAGGCAATAAGCAGAAAGTAAAAAAATGTTTAGGGTCAAGAAAATTTAAAAGGAAATCAGGTATATGTGTCAGACCGGGACGGCCAGACATACAATTAGTGTGAGGGCGAACCCAGGAAATCCTTGTTCGTACTCAATATTTTTTCTTTTAATTCTTCTGCTTTTTTGTTGGGCGAAGGTTTTTTGCCAACTGTTTTGGTAGTTGCGTATTCAATTTTCCTGTACGTATAATCTTTTGCGGGGCTGTTATCTTTTCCTTCCTCGTCTGTCCAAATTTGCACCGATTCTTCTAAAAACCAATTACCGGCAGCGTCTGTCCGGAAATTATGGTCGATGAAAAAATTCTCCCAGGCCTCTTTGATAATCCGATCGTCCTTAAACGAATATGTTATAAAATATTTCCGGTCTTCAGGATACTGGTCTTTATTATTAGAATAGACAAAATAGCGGGTCTCTTGTTTATTATCAATATACTTTATATAGTACCCGCCTTTGGTGTGATAATTTGTTCCGGCATAATTAAAAGAATCAAGATACCTGGTGATCCTGTTTTGCGGATCTCTGTCGTAAATAAAATAATTCTTACCGTCGCCAAAACTATTTTCCTGCCGGATCAGAAAAGAATCTTTGTTGTAGAAATAATTTTTCTGATACCTTCTTTTCTTTCCTGTTTCCGATATTATCCTTCCATTTAAAAACCTGTATTCTATTTCGGATCGCTCGTGCCCGGGATAAAAAGTATCAACGCCTTTACAATAAACTACGAGGGTGTCATTGCTGTAATGGTAGTCATACTTTTTATAATAATTAAGTTTGACATCGCCCGCTATTGATATTTTATATTGAAATTGAGAGAGCAGGTTCCCAAATTCGTCATATTCGTAATCGGTGTAAATAAGCCCTTCAACCTTATCGGTCAGTATGTCGCGGTAATGGTAAACCGATCGTTCAAGCTGATCTTTTGGAGTATAAAAGAATTCAAACTGGAGTCCTTTATAATTCGAAAAAGTTTCGGGCCGGCCATTGATATAAGTAAAGAAATTGATCGTGTCGCCCGGATTGACCGGATCCCATTCTTCGCCTTTATATATGACCATCTTGCTTACATTGCCATGTATTTGCAGTTCGGGAATGTCGAAGTTCAATCGTACTTCCATATTGTGTTCGATGTTTATCATACTGTCAACTGCTTCGGGTGAAATATAGAATTGAGAATTACCGGTAACAATTGATCCTTTCTTTTCATCGCAGGAAAGAAAAAGGATCAGCATTGCTGCAAAGCCGCATTTTATTATATGATTTGAAAAATTCATTGTTGATTGAAAATATAGATTTTATCTATGAGAACAGAGATACGAACAGGTTCTATTGTTTTTCAAAACATCCGAGGTCGGGCAGACCAACAGGTCTTGATCTTCCATCAAGGTCGATACCTACGGCGGCATTAACACCTTTGTTGATGGCCGGCGAACCTGTCTTTAACCGGAAATCATAATAATTGTGCTGTGTGTCGATACTATCAAATACAGGTGTTTGATTATTGATGATCTGGTTACTGGTGATATTGGCCGGAGCGGTTTGCACTTTCCATAAATTATAATCGAAATTTACATTGAAAGGGGTGTTGCCATTCTTTAAAACAACAACTTCATCATTCACCAATCCATTCTCTCCCCAAAAGATACAATTGCGGAAAACGGCATTCAGGTTAGCCGTAACAGGATTATTATTAACGTTGATAAAGTTCGTTAGCAGTAAAACGGGGTCCCTGTGTTCAATGAACTGGTTGGCATAAGTGGCCACCGTGCAATGCGTGAATTGATAATCGCCGCCTTTCACTAAGAAAAGATTCTTGCCGCAATTACTTATTAAACAATTCCTTGCTCTTACACTTGAATTGATTGAAATGATACCCGCATCATAAGCATTATCGATCACCGATTCATTCAAAATAAGTTTGGGGTTGGCATTTGGTGAAGGATCCTGCAATCCAATGGCTTGGTAAGCATTTTTGATCACGGTATAATTCAGCACATTGTCTTTCGAAGTTTGCAGAAAGAATATGCCGGGCCAACTGGCGGGATAATCTTTATATGGATCATCCAGTCTGTCGCCGCGGAAATAGATCCTGTCGGCGGTATCTTTTAAACCATTTGCCAGTAATGTTCCATTTACTAAAATGGGTGCATCGGCATGAACATAGATGCGGCAACCTTTATCGATCGTCAGGGTTTGATTAGCGTTGATCGTTAATGAACCTACTATCACATAAGGAAGATCATTGATCCATGTCTCGTTGGCGGCAATTACTTTGCTGCGGAAGAAATGAGCATTCTGTCCCCAGGCTTCTAATTGCACCAGTTTGTTATTGCCATTATAACTAACCTGTATACTGTCACGAAGAACAAAAGGAAGATTGGCCGCATTCGGGTTTACATTCACCTGCACAAAAACATACAAACTGTCATTGGCATCTATTTCAAGATCGTTGAATTGAGTGCCGCTTATTCCATCCACATTCATCTTGTAAACCGATGTGGTTCCTCCCATCAATTTTACAGATGACACACGCAGTTTCTGGTTATTCTCATTAATGATCTTGAATGTTCTATAAACAGAACCGGCTGTAACAAAGACCGTATCATATTTTAATGTATCGGCAGTGATAGTTATCCTTGCATCAGCAGAAGTGATAAAAGAATCTTTCCGGCAGGATACAAATAGCAGAAGCAGGAATATGGCAAATGCTGCGGGGGTCTTCATTATCATCAAAAATAACTGAAGTATTCGAGATTAATAAATCATGCAGAGATCATACCTTAAATCTCCCTCTGCGTTCCCGGCGGGACTCTGCGTACATACTATCGTGAGGCAATACAAAGTGAAGCCACACTCAATTGTACATTTTCAGCTTTCAGTAATTCATTTCCGCAGGCTTCCAGTGTAGCGCCGGTTGTTATTACATCATCAACCAGTAGTATATGTTTATTGCTGATAGCAGCCGGATCGGCCAGGATAAATTTTCCTTCCATGTTTTTCCAGCGTTCTATTCTGCCTTTTTTGGTTTGCGTTTCTGTATGCTGCGGGCGGGTTATCACTTTATTCAATACGGGAATATTCATTGTTTCAGCCATGCCGTCACAAAGAATGGTAGCCTGGTTATAACCTCTTCTTTTTTCTTTTGCCGGAAATAAAGGCAATGGTATCAATGCGTCCACTTCCAGTCGCCCCGACCTTTTGATCTGTTCTCCCATTATTTTACCAAGCTGAAATCCTATGTCTTTATTGTTTTTGTATTTGAATTGATGCAGCAGGTGCTGCATCAATGATTCTTTGGTAAAATAAAATTGAGCGGTGGCTGCAGCCAGTGGTAATCGTCCCCAAAAAAGTTTCTCGACCGGGTTATCCGGATACAATTCAAAATTTGTTTCCGGCATTGCATCAATGCAACGCATGCATAATTCGTTCGATTCATTAAGAAGATCACTGCCGCATCCTGTACAAACATGCGGGAAGAGCAGATGAAGAAAAGAATGCTTTATTTCCTTTAATGTTACCATTTAATTTCTGAGTCGCCGTAAGTCTCCCCTTTAGGGGAGATTTTAGAGGGGCTTAAAAAAAATATTTATAAACTTCTTCCACCCGGCCCATCATTACCACTTCGATATTATGTTTTTCTTTCGATAAACCTTTTTGATTATAACGGGAAACAATGATCTTTTCAAAGCCCATTTTTTCTGCTTCGGCAATTCGCTGATCGATGCGGTTAACGGCTCTTATCTCCCCGCTTAAACCTACTTCGCCGGCAAAACAAATATGTTGCGGCAGCGAAACATCTTCATACGAAGAAAGTAAGGCGCAGAGAACAGCGAGATCGATAGAAGGATCTTCAACTTTTATTCCGCCGGCTATATTCAGGAAAACATCTTTCACTCCAAAATGAAAGCCGCCTCTTTTTTCCAATACTGCTAATAATAATTGTAAACGACGCAGATCAAATCCGCTGACGGTGCGTTGCGGAGTTCCATATACCGATTGGGTTACCAATGCCTGCACTTCTATCAGCAGCGGCCGTATGCCTTCGATAGTAGCTGCAATGGCAATACCGCTCAGCTGATCTTCTTTTTGCGTAATTAATATCTCGCTTGGATTTAAAACGCCTCTCATGCCTTCATCGGTCATTTCATAAATGCCTAATTCGGCTGTGCTGCCAAAGCGGTTCTTCAATGTTCGTAAAATGCGATAGGCATAGTGGCGGTCACCTTCAAACTGCAGCACCGTATCCACCATATGTTCGAGGATCTTTGGTCCGGCAATGCTTCCGTCTTTAGTGATATGACCTATCAGGAATACAGGTGTATTTGTTTCTTTGGCGAATCGCTGGAAGTCTGCGGCACATTCTCTTATTTGCGATACGCTGCCGGGTGATGAATCGATGAATTGAGTTTGTAATGTTTGTATAGAATCAACAATAACCAATTGAGGCTTTAATTTTTTTATTTCCTGGAAAATGACCTGTATTGAAGTTTCGGTAAGAAGATAGAAATTATCATTCTTTAATTTCAATCGTTCTGCTCTCATTTTTATTTGCTGTTCACTTTCTTCTCCGCTGATATAAAGAACGGAGATATCTTTCATCCACAATCCATTTTGTAAAAACAAAGTTGATTTACCGATGCCGGGTTCGCCGGCAACTAACACTAAACTTCCGGGAACGATGCCTCCGCCCAATACCCGGTTCAATTCAACATCGGCGGTCAGTAATCTTTTTTCTTCGCCGCTTTTTACTTCACTTAATGAGATCGTTTTACTGGTTCTTTTTTCTTCGTTATAATCTTTCCATCCGTTATTGCTCTTTGAATTATCTTTTTGAACAAGCTCTTCAACAAATGTGTTCCATTGATTGCAGGAAGGACATTGACCTAACCATTTAACACTTTCATATCCGCAATTCTGGCAGAAAAAAGCTGTCTTTACTTTGCTCATGTATTAAAGTTAATATGATTGATCTTTTTTTATAAAATGTTTCAACAACGAATCATGTTGAAAACAACAATTGAAATGATTTTATTGATCGAATGAAGAAAAAAAAATGATAGAAAGGAATGAATGTGTTGAAGTGTTTCTTTAAATGTAAAAAGGGCCAATCTTACGATTGACCCCCTTACTTACTAACCCATTAAATTCTATTGCTAAGTTACAATTATGCCTCACATTTCAAAATAAATTTTTGACGCTGTGCATAACTTACCCGTACTATTTTTCTACTAATTAAGGCCCGGCCTATTGCAATAAAATACTATATAAAATATTGAAAATCACAAACTTAAATCAAATACAGAATAATACTTAAACTGAATAGTTGCCTTGAAAAAAGGCCGGCAAATAAACTAAAAATCTCAAAAACACCGGAAAAAAAGACCCTTGCGAAACAGTGGTAATTTTGATAAGATCTAAGCTTAGAACAAGTTTAAAAAGGATAATGCAAATTGGAATATTTTGGGAGCCGGAGATCTTTTTTGGACGTCAGTTATTGGTTCCGGCCATCCTGAAAACCAAGGTTGCAAAATATTTAAAAACCGGCGTGGCCAAGGGTCTTTCCGGCCAGGAAATAGCCAGAAAAATGCTTCGGAAAAAAAGGATATATGAGGTGAAAATGACCCCCGTTAAAGGCTTTTTATCAGGACATTATAACCGGGAGAATAAGCCTGTCAACCTGAGCCGGGAAGTTGATAGCCGGATCGGTTTTCCGGTCGCCGCCGTGGGCTGCTTTGAAGGTAGCCTGGCGGCACCGCCTGCCCGGTCCTATGGATGGCTTTAGGAGCAAAACAGCAGGGATCATCGTTCCGTACCTACGGCACGGCGGGGTTCTTTGCTATATCCACGCTACCGCCTTTTGCTCCTACGGAGCGACAAAAAATATAGTATTAGAAAAATTGCAGACGGCTTATGTTTTGACTAGATATACACCTTATTTTATATTATTATCTACAACTTGATCTCTTCTTCATCACGATCGAAGAAGCGGTATTCGGTAAGATGATAATTACTGTTTGATTCCAGTTTGGTTTTCTGCCCGTACTTTCTTTTCCATTGAGCCATTTTTGTTTTCCATGGCCAGCCTTTTGTTAAATAGGCATATAAGATAGGATGTACAACCAGTTTCAGGTTGGAATGTTTATGTGTAAGTAAGTAAGCGAGGTTTTTTTCTATTTCATCTTCCAGTAATAATGTCGAAGATATTTTTCCTGTACCATTACAACTCGGACAAGCTTCCTGTGTATTGATATTCATCTCCGGTTTCATCCGCTGGCGGGTGATCTGCATGATACCGAATTTGGAGATCGGAAGAACAGCATGCTTGGCCCTGTCGGGACTCATATACTCTTCCACTTTTTCCATCAGCTTCCGTTTATTCTCCGGAAGTTTCATGTCAATAAAATCAACAACGATAATTCCTCCCAGGTCTCTCAATCGTAATTGACGTGCTATTTCTTCCGCCGCTTCGAGATTTGTTTCCAGCGCATTTTGTTCCTGGTTATTGCTTACGCTTTTATAACCGCTGTTCACATCGATAACGTGTAATGCTTCTGTATGCTCGATGATGACATAAGCGCCGCTGTCAAGATTCACTGTTTTACCAAAAGAAGATTTAACCTGCTTGGTAATGCCGAATGAATCAAAAATAGTAGAGCCATTCTGGTAATAAGAAACGATATCTGATTTTTCCGGTGCAATGCGCTGGATATAACTTTTGGTATCCGCAAAAATGTTACGGTCGTTTACAACGATCTTATTGAAATCTTCATTCAGCAGGTCACGTAGGATGCTGGTTGTTTTTGTTTGTTCGCTCAATACCCTGGTAGGCGCAGCAGCTCCTTTCAGGTTTTGCTGGATGGTCTTCCACATTTCTATCAGCGCCGAAAGATCTTCATGCAGTTCGGCAGTATTCTTTCCTTCGGCAGCGGTACGAACGATCACTCCAAAATTCTTTGACTTGATCGCTTCCACTATCTTCTGCAATCTTTTTCTTTCTTCCGAAGAATGAATTTTCCGGGATACAGCTACAATATCATTGAAAGGGGTCAATACAACGAAACGGCCGGGTAATGAAATTTCACAACTTAACCGGGGGCCTTTGGCAGCAATAGGTTCTTTCAGGATCTGTACAAGTATATTGGGTTTGCCGCTTAATACTTCATTGATCTTACCGGTCTTGATGATCTCCGGCTCAATAGTGAACTTTCCAAAATCAAGTCCCTGGTCACTCTTATCGTTCATACACATAGTGGTGAACTTCAGAAGTGACTTTGCATAAGGGCTCAGGTCGGTATAATGAAGAAATGCATCTTTCTCAAATCCAACATCCACAAAAGCAGCATTCAACCCGGGGATCAGTTTTTTAACCTTTCCGAGATACAGGTCGCCTACGGCAAAACGGGCATCGCTTTTTTCGCTATGCAGTTCTACCAGCTTTTTGTCCTCGAGAAGTGCTATTTCAACTCCCTGCGGCGCTGCGTTAATAATAAGTTCTTTGTTCATTACAGCATACAAAAATGAATCACCTTAAGGCTTTAAACACCAGTTGAAAATAACCCGTATGGATGCTGAGGTCTGTGCGGGGGACTATTGGCGGGGTGTTCCGAAGGAACCCCTTCGGGGCAAACTTATACGGCAAACAACCGGTGGACTGGGAAAAGTTGTAAGTTTTAGGTTTTAAGTTCTAAGTTAGTTGCTGCAAAATATCAGCTCCCTACTTTAGAACTTAAAACTTATAACTTAAAACTATTTGTTCCTCTTCTTATGACGGTTCTTTCTCAGTCTTTTTTTACGCTTGTGCGTCGCAATCTTATGACGCTTTCTTTTTTTACCACAAGGCATACTCAAATAATTTTTTAATTCTTGTTTATAATAAGGTTTTCAAATTCTAGCAATGAGCCAGTAGAATTGCGGGAAACTATTTTGATAGTTCTCCAATTCTTTTGCTGATCTCTCTGGCAACTTCCGGTTGTTTGATAAATTGAAGGCTTTTCCGATACCAGGTAATGGCGTTTGCTTTATCACCAGTGCGGTCGTACAGGTCAGCCAGCATGAAGATCGCATCCACATTGCCTGGCTGTAAGCGGTTCACGTTTTGTAAACGGTTAATAGCTTTATCATATTGCCCCGATAACAGCGATCCCTGCGCAAGCATCATCTGCGCATAGATATTTGTGCTGTCTTTTTCTGCTACTTCCCTGATCTTCAGTATTCCTTCCATCGGGGTTTCGCTGATCCCTCCAAACAAATAACAGGCGCCAAGGCCTATTTTGGATGAATCATTATCCGGATTTATCTTCAAAGATCTCTCAAATAAATCTTTGGCCTGCAAAGCCTTCCATTCCCTTCTTTCCGCCACCCGGTCATTTTGCAGGTTCTCCAAAAACAAATGGGCAGCAAATGTCAGGCTTTTTTCCGAATCTACCAATCTGGCGGCTTCGGCCTCATACCAGGCATAAGGTTCGAAAACATTGGCTGAATCCGACCAAAAACTGGCCAGTTGATGGTAAACATGGATCTGCTGGTCTTTTACATCGCCTCTTGAAATAGAATTTTCCAATGTATTTATCCTCATTACCTGTTCAGTACTAAGATTTTTCTTAGCCAAAACCAGGAAAGTATCAATGGTGATCTCGGCATGATCATGCGCATCGGTTTTGTTTGTTTTGGCAACAACCGGTTTTTTCCCGGGCAGGGTTTTTCCATATATAAAAATACCTGCTACCAATAATGCAGACACAGTCACTACGATCCATTGAGGTTTCTTCACGCAGAAAAATTAAGTCCGAAGGACTTCTTCGGAGAGGGCAAAGATAGCCCTGAAACAGATCACGGATTTTATGATTTAAGGGTTACAGGATTGGCATGTTTATGCGATACATGCAAATTGCTCAGTAGAATTACCGGGCGATGAAGAGTGATTAATTGATTCTCTTCCACCGGAAGAAAATCAATTAACAGACCACAGGTCGCAACAGGTGATGATAGTAGTAATGCAGTTGGGCCAATATACTTGGGCTTTTCTCCGGAAAAAATCTGTGTTGATCCTTATAATCAATGGAATCTGCGATACTTAATTAGCATCTTCTCCCGGGCCGGCATCAGGTTTTACTTCTTTGAGTTTTTTTACTTCGGCAACAAATTCTTTAGCAGGTTTGAATGCGGGGATATAATGTTCGGGAATATGCACTGCAATATTCTTTTTGATATTGCGGCCGATCTTTGCAGCTCTTTTCTTTGTAATAAAACTGCCAAAGCCACGGATATAAATATTTTCGCCAACAGCAAGAGTGTCTTTTACTTCTTTGAACATAGTTTCAAGAGTAACAAGGACATCAACCTTGGGTATCCCTGTTTTTTCAGAAATCTGATTTACCAGGTCGGCTTTTCTCATGGTTGCAGGTTTTAATGATTTATTGAATGACAATTTATGATAAAATAATATGATAGTCAACTAAATAGGGCTAAATTTTTTAACCCGATATTCACCGGCCAGTTCAAAATGAGGGATATTTAGCCGCCCGTATGCTGGAGCTTGAGCCATTTTTTATGAAAAAGATCAGTCAACAGGAACTAAAAAAAAGCTTTGCTTCTCTTTTATTAAAATGGAATAAAGAGAAAAATAACCGGCAAATGCCATGGAAAGGCGAGAAGGATCCGTATAAAATATGGCTAAGCGAGATCATTCTTCAGCAAACAAGGGTGGAGCAGGGTTTGAATTATTACAACAACTTCATTACAGCATTTCCGGGTGTACATCAATTGGCCAAAGCGCCGGATGCAAAGGTCTTCAAGCTTTGGGAAGGATTGGGTTATTATACAAGATGCCGGAACCTGATCGCCTCGGCAAAATATATTTCCAAAGAATTAAAAGGAAAATTTCCCGAAACCTATGAAGGAATAAAAGCATTGAAAGGAGTAGGGCCTTATACGGCTGCAGCTATTTCATCTTTTGCATTCAACCTGCCGCATGCGGTTGTAGATGGAAATGTATTCAGGGTTTTGGCCCGGTTGTTCGGCATTTTTACCGCGGTTGATTCTACCGAAGGCAAAAAATATTTTACAACACTTGCAGAAGAATTGCTTGATAAAAAACGGCCGGGCATTTATAACCAGGCCATCATGGACTTTGGCGCAGTGATCTGCAAACCGCAACCGCTTTGCCCGGTTTGTGTTTTTCAAAAACATTGCTATGCTTTTCAGCATAAAAAAATAAATGAACTGCCGGTAAAAGAAAAGAAGATAACAATTAAAAAACGCTGGTTCTATTATTTGGTATTGGAAAATAAAAATGAGATCGCTATACAACAACGAACAGGAAAAGATATCTGGCAAAGTCTTTATGAATTTCCAATGATAGAAGCGGCCAATGAATTACCGGTAAAAAAAATGATACAAGAAGCTGAAAAAAAGAAATGGCTGGTAAAGGATAAATATGAATTGATCGCTGTTTCTCCGTTATATAAACAACAACTTTCGCATCAGTTGATTGCAGGGCAATTCATCACTCTCCGGATCAAACAAAAACCCCGGCAGGAAGATAGATGGCAATGGCTGTCAAAGCAAAAACTAAAACCCTATGCTTTTCCGCAACTGATCAACCAGTTTATAAGGGAAAAAGCAAGTCAGCAAAGTTTATTCTGATCTCTGTTATGGGGTCATTTTGGAAATTCATCACATGGGATACTATGCGGTGAATATTTACGCCAATAGAATTCAAAAAAATTCTAACTTTAAAGAACAGCCAAGACTCTTAGACGATTTATTAACCGTAAAGAATAAATATATGAGAGGCGTAAACAGAGTAATGCTGATCGGCAACCTGGGCAAAGACCCGGATGTACAGCACCTGGAAGGCAATATTGCCGTAGCTAAATTTCCATTGGCTACTACTGAAACTTTCAAAGACCGCACCGGCAAATTAGTATCGCAAACAGAATGGCATACCGTTGTTCTCTGGAGAGGTTTGGCCGAACTGGCTCAAAAGTATTTACACAAAAGCAGTCTTGTTTATATCGAAGGGCGTCTTCGTACCCGTAGTTGGGACGATAAGGACGGCAACCGCAAATTTGCCACCGAAGTAGTGGGCGATAATCTTATTATGCTCGATAAAAGAATGGACAGCAATCATTCATCTTCGGAAGGAGGAGGAGTAGAAGGTGTAGGCGGCGGCAGCGATATGCCGATGGGCGATCCTTCGGAGAGTCTTCCTTTCTGATCGCGGATTAAAGGATTAGCGTAGATTTCACGGATAATTTAAAAGTAATCGGTGAAATCATTTAATCTGCCAATCAGTGAAATCCTATCAATTCTTAAATCCGTGATTTACCTTTATCGCAAACAAAAAAATTTCCTTTGGACAGCCATTCGGTACTTAGCTTCATTACAGATCATTTTGCTTCTTTTTTCCTGGCTATAAATATACAGGGCACTACTTTTTTAAGCATTACATTACTTGTGTTGTTGCTTTTGACCTTTACTATTTCCGGCGCCGAAGTGGCCTTATTCTCTCTCAGCAGAAAAGATGTGGATGTATTAAAAACAAAACATCATGTTTCCGCCAAACGTATCGTTGGTTTACTGGAAGAACCAAAAGAAGTGTACGCATCATTATTGATCGCAGGAACATTTATCAATATCAGCATTATCGTTCTTTCCAATTTTTTGATCAGCCGTTTTATTCCTTTTGAAAGGTCAGGCGGATTGGTTGAAATATTGATAAAAGTTGTCATCATCGCATTTGTGCTGATATTCTTTGGAAAAATATTACCCAAAGTATGGGCCACACAAAACAATCTCCGCTTTGCTTACAGTTGCTCTTTTTTAATTGAAGCATTGCATTTGTTATTGCGGCGCATCAGCCGCTGGGCGGTATCACTTGCCGATGGCATCGGTAAACGGGCAGGCGGTTCCAAAACAGAAGCGATGAACATAAAAGAACTCGATGAAGCCATCGATGTAAAAACAGATGAAGAAGCATCGCAGGAAGAAAAAAATATAATGAAAGGCATTGTGAAGTTTGGGAATATTTCGGTGAAACAGGTTATGCGGAGCCGGCTGGATATAAGTGGTATCGAATACAACCTTTCTTTTAATGACCTGGTAAAAAGAGTAGAAGAGTTACACTATTCTCGCCTGCCAGTTTATAAAGAAAGTCTGGATGAAGTGGCCGGCATGATCAATACCAAAGACCTGATCCCGTTTTTAAATGGAGGTGAAGACCAGGACTGGCACCCGCTTATGCGTCAGCCTTATTTTGTACCGGAAACAAAACTGATCGAGGACCTGTTAAAAGATTTTCAGCAAAAGAGAACGCATTTTGCGATCGTGGTGGATGAATTTGGCGGCACCAGTGGTATCGTTACCATGGAAGATATTTTAGAAGAAGTGATCGGCGAGATCAAAGATGAATTTGACGAGGAAGAAACCGGTAACCGGAAACTGGATGATAGCAATTATATTTTTGAAGGCAAGACCATGCTGCATGATGTATGTAAAGTGATGCGGCTACCTGTAGATATCTTTGAAAAAGTGAGAGGCGAAAGTGAATCACTGGCAGGATTGGTGCTGGAACTGGCCGGAGAATTTCCTGAAATAGATACAACAATAAATAGCGGTGATTTTGAGTTTACTCCTTTACAAGCCGATAATAACCGTATTCAATTAGTGAAAGTGACGATAAAACCCAAGTCATAATATTCAAATGAAAAAATTTTCTCTATCACTCTTCTTGTTCCTTGTCCCTTGTGCCTTGTTTCTTTTTTTAGCATGTAACAGTGATTATACAGCCGGGAAAAGAAAAGGCTATTTTAAAGTTGATTTCCCGGAAAAAAAATACCAGGTATTTGACAATCCCGGTTATCCTTACACATTTGAATACCCGGAGTATGCAAGTGTTATTAAAGACAGTACTTTTTTTGATGACAAGGCCGGCGACTGGTGGGTAAATATAGACGTGCCGCAGTTTGCAGGCAGGATCTATGTAAGCTATAAAGAGATCAACCAGCAAAATAGTTTTGATTCACTGGTGCAGGATGGTTTTAAAATGGCTTACCGCAAACACGTCGATATATCAACCGGTATCAAAGACAGCCTCATGCAAACGCCCAACGGAGTAGAAGGTATTTATTTTTCTTTGGGTGGAAATACAGCTACGGCCAATCAATTCTTCCTTACTGATTCGGTCAAACATTTTTTAAGGGGCGCATTGTATTTCGATGCGGCGCCTAATTCAGATTCGCTGGGTGTTGTGAATGATTTTCTGAAAAAAGATGTATTGCATTTGATCAATACGCTCAAATGGCGAACTGCCTCAGCAGGTAAATAAAAAAAATCCTCCCGCCGAAGCGGGAGGATGAGAGCAGAACTGTATGCATTAATTACTGCTCTTTATTTTCTCCAGGGGAGCCCACTGGGGCACTTTTTACGGATACTGTTTTTTCTTTTGTTGTTTCCGGTTTTACTTCTTCTTTGATATAACGCTCATCCAAAGCGCCACGGCTGAAAAGTTTACTGCTTAATTTTCTCTTTTTTGTCTTCACCGCTTTTTTTGTTTCTTTCTTTACTTCTTTTTTTACAGGAGTGATAACAAAAGTTTTTTCTTCTTTGGCTGTTATTTCTTTTTTGCCAGGTACGACAGCCGTTTTTTCAGCAACAACTTCTACAGGCTCTTTTACTTCCTGCTCTTTGTACATGCTGGTGAATTCTTTTTTGTGACTTGTTTGCTGGTAGTCAACAAACCCGTAAATGCTGGCGCCGATCATCAACGTGGCGCCTACGTACAAGATCGATTTCATATTTTATATAGTTTAAAAGGTTTAAAAGGTTTAAGAGGTTTAAGAGGTTCAAGAGGTTCAAGAGGTTTAAGAGGTTTAAGAAGTTTCGGGCTTTCAACAACGTTTTAAACCTGTTGAACCTCTTGAACCTTTGAACATTTATGTAGTGAACGATCTTAAATAATGTTTGCTCTGCCGGTAAATGATCCATTCTGCAAACAGCATGTTACCGATCACGCTGATCCAAAGCGACAATTCATAATTCTTCAAATGATCCCATCCCAGCAAATAAAAAACGATATGGTACAGCCTGAATGTAACGGCAGTCATCGCCATCGAATAACTTCTCATCATCCATATCTTATGGGCCAGTACATTTTTTTTATGGATCGTTGTCAATCCATATAAAGTGGTGATGAACCACCAGCCTGCCATGAACATGAACAATGCTCTTTCACCAAAACTTCCTTTCGCAAAAAATGCCATGTACAGACCGGTGGGTGCACCGAGAAAGATAACGACCGCCACATAAATCTTACCTGAAAAGCGATGGATCGCTTTCGACTTCTTCATGATATATCTCGAAAACTGGATAAGGGCTGTACCGATACAAAGTGCACCGGCAGTGATATGAATATAAAAGCAGGCATTATAGAAACTGCTTTGAAAAAGAAAACTTCTTTCTTCAATAAAACTGAATTTCTTGCTGAAAGTAAAATAGGGAAGTGTATTATAAATAAGCAGTAAACTAAAGCCGGCTACAGGAACCCAGAACAACATCTGGAATAAAACCTTCGCCGATCTTTGAAGGGTTATGGCTCTTGTGTTTTGCATACAGTTGGGTTGTGATAACACCGAGATGCCCCGGACAAAAACTCTCCATAAAAAACGTCTGTTACAACTATGTTAAAGGGAAAAAGCTATTTTTAAGTATGAGAAAACCGCTACTCCTCTTCGTCCTTATTGTTATATCCCATTTAACAATTGCACAAAGACCGGCATTGGTTGATTCATTAAAGAAGATGTTAAACGGATCCATATCCGAGCAGGAAAAATTTGATATCACAGCTAATCTTTCCAGAATATTAATGAATACAAACCCGGCTGAAGCGGATATATATGGTCAGCAATTGATACAAATAGCCGAAGCCTCCCGCAAGAGAGATAGAATGATAAATGCTTTATTGATCAATGGAGAAAGATTTTCTTTCCTCGCTGGCAGAAGGGATAATATTGAAAAAGCCATGAACTATTATAACCGGGGACTGGCACTGGCCCATCAGAATAAAATAGATACGCTTATTATAAAATCTTACCTGCTGTTATCGGAAGTAAGTATGAATATACCGGATTATGAAAAGTCGCTGAACTATTGTAACCAGGCCAACTCTTATGCCGTGGTCGTAAAAAAAGACAGCATTACAGCGAGGATACATTTGCAATACGGTAGCGCTTTCATGGGGAAAAATGAAAAATTGCTGGCATTAAAAAATCTTCTTGCGGGTGTAAGAATAGCGGATGATCTTAAGAATATCACATTGCACCGCTCGGGTTACAATAAGTTATCGGGCTTCTATGCGGTCGTTGAAGATTTTGATAAAGCGATCGATTTCCAGGTAAAGGCATTGGAGCTGATAGCTCAACTAAAAACAGGTCAGGCGCCTTACCTGAAAGTGCAGGAACTAAATCGTACCGGTGATCTGTATGGTTACAAAAAAGATTACCCAATGGCCTCTTTTTATTATGAGAAGGCATTGGCACTGGCAGATTCTTTACGATACGAGCCTATCAAAGCAATGACCTACCGAAGTATCATCAATAATTATATCAGACTCAGATCAACCTCAAAAAGCGCTTGATTATTTTAATACGCATCCGCAACTCAAAGCATTCTTACAGCAAGTGAACTTCTCTCATTTTATTGATTTGTCGTATGGATTTATTTATATGAAATTGAATAAATATGATTCGGCAAAATATTTTTATAGTAAGGCAGGTGATTTTTTTGAAAAGGATGTCAATGTCAGTAATAAATTCGGCTATTATTACCAATTGGGAATGCTTTATCAAAAGACCGGGGAAATAAATAGATCGCTCAGCTATTTTTTAAAAGCAAAGGAGATTGCCGACCAGATCGGCGAGCTTGATCAAATGAGTGATGTGGCCCGGCACCTGGATTCTATCTACCAGCAAAAAGGGAATTATAAAGAAGCCATGCGATATGCTTCTTTGGATGGCAGGTATAAGGACAGTTTAAATAAACTCGGTAAAGAAAAGGACCTGCTGGATGCAGTAGCTAAAGATGAAGATGAACGGCAGAAAGAAATATTGAAACAACAGGAAGCTGCGAGAAAAGAATTATTAAAACAACAGGAAGAGGCAAAACGAAGGAGGAACAATATCCAATATATGGGGATCATTTTTGGGATAATCATTTTATTCATTACACTGGCCGTGATGGGTATGTTCAAAGTATCCCGCGGATTGATAAAGGCCATTGGTTTTTTTGTATTCCTGATGTTATTCGAATTTATCTTTTTGGTATTTAAAAAGAATATCTACTATTATACGCATGGCGAACCTTTGAAAGACCTTCTCTTTATGATAGCCCTGGCGGCATTGCTGGTGCCTCTTCATCACTGGATGGAACATAAAGTATTGCATTATCTTACTTCTCATAACCGGTTAACCGCTGCGGGTCATCATATCAAAAATAAATTTTTTAAGAAAACAAGAACAGATTAATAATTCGAATGTCGAACAGGAGAACAAAGAATGTAGAACAAGGAAGCAGGCTCTTCAACTTCAACATTCATTATTCCTGGTTCATCTGTTCATTATTTGCTGAGCAGAACTACCTTTGCCAAAGGTATTCGGAACAAAAAACAAAGAATTGATAGTAATTGATAATATATTGATAAGTGATGAAGTAGCAGAAAAGCAATTTGTCTGCGACCTGAACAAATGCAAAGGCGCCTGTTGCGAAGAAGGCGATGCCGGCGCACCGCTGGATGAAAAAGAATTGGATATTATCCTTGATGTCTATGAAAGAGTGAAGCCTTATCTTACTCCTGCAGCTATCGCCGAAATAGAAAGAAAAGGAAAATATGTTTACAATAAAGAGTTTGGTTGGGTAACGCCGACATTGGGTAACGACAAAGAAATTTGTGTGTATGGATCAAGAGATGAGAACGGAATTATCAAATGTGCATTTGAACATGCTTATTATGATGGAGTGATCCCCTGGAAAAAACCCATCAGTTGTCACCTGTTCCCGATCATTATTTCAAAAGGTAAAAGAGGCGATCATGACAGGGTGAATTATGAGCCAAGAGAAAAAACGTGTAACCCGGCTTGTGCATTGGGAAAAAAATTAGAAGTACCGGTATATGAATTTCTGAAAGAACCATTGACAAGAAAATACGGGGAAGAATTTTATAATGCGCTGGATGAAGCGGTCAAACTTCATGCAGGAAAATAAAGCATTTTGAAAGAGACAGCAGCAGAATTTATTGCAAAGAGTACAATTAAAGCGGCCGATAAGGAACATCGCCGTAAGATCAATTTTAATATCGGTAAGTATAATGCCGTTGTGCCTTCGGGCAAGCAACAATTTTCGGATATTAACCTCGCAAGAGAAAAAGCCAAGAACCTGAAATGGAAAGCGATCGAAACGCTGGATAAACAATTGGAGCAATTCGAAGCGATGATCATGAAGCGGGGCGTCAAAGTGATCTGGGCCGAGGATGCGCAACAGGCTCTCGATGCTATTCAAAAGATCTGCGAAGCAAAAAAATGTAAAACACTGGTGAAGAGTAAGAGTATGGTGACAGAAGAAATTCACCTGAACGACTCATTGGAGAAACACGGTATTGAAAGTATCGAAACCGATCTTGGAGAATATATCCAGCAATTGGATGGCGAACCGCCGTATCATATCGTTACTCCTGCCATGCATAAAAGCAAGGAAGATGTTGCTAAACTTTTTGCAGAAAAATTGGGCACTGATCCTAAAGCCACGCCGGAACAACTGACATTAACTGCAAGAAAAATATTAAGAGAAAAGTATGTGCAGGCTGAAGTAGGAGTAACAGGCGCCAATTTTATTATTGCTGATATCGGCGGCATTGCTGTTACAGAAAACGAAGGCAATGCAAGATTAAGTTGTGCCTGGCCAAAAACGCATATCGTTATTGCCGGTATTGAAAAAGTAATTCCATCGATGACGGACCTCGGTTTATTCTGGCCATTACTGGCTACTTATGGAACCGGGCAACGGGTAACTGTTTATAATACCATCATCACGGGACCAAAACAACCAAATGAAAAAGATGGCCCCGAAGAAATGTATGTGATCTTACTCGACAATGGACGCACCAATATTTTGGCCGATGAAAAGCAAAGAGAAAGTTTATACTGTATCCGTTGCGGCGCTTGTTTGAATGCGTGTCCTGTTTATAAAAATATCGGTGGTCATACCTACGCTACTCCATACAGCGGGCCGATCGGTTCTGTTATCACGCCACATTTAAAAGACCTGGGCGAATGGAAACATCTTAGTTATGCTTCTTCGCTTTGCGGTAATTGTACAGAAGTGTGTGCGGTGAAAATAAATCTGCATGAATTGTTATTGGAAAATCGTCACGAAGCCGTGGAAGAAGGACATAGTAAATTCGGTGAACGCATGGCCTGGAAAATGTGGAAGCAGGGAATGTTGCGCAGAAGCTGGATGAATATGGCCGGCAGCAAAACAAAAAATTGGGTAGTGAATACAATGGTAAAAGGCTGGTCGGCGCATCGTGGCAAAATGGAATTCCCGAAGAGGTCTTTCAATCAAATGTGGAAAGAGAAGTATGGGAAAAATTAAAATACATAGATACATAGGAAATATACAGACATATAGTGATTGCTATGATGCCTATGTATCTCCTATGTTTGTTTTTTAGTTCTTTGAAAGTTAAGATACCAATAGATTTGAAATAAAAAAGTGAAAAAGAGGAGGAGAAGGATATGTTCCTAAGCAGCTTTTTAGCATGCTGACACATAGATAAGCTCTCCTCCTTTTTGATCTCTTCGAGTTTGAACAGAATGTAAGGAATAAGGTTTTGCCTTATATCCAGAATATCCAATCAGGAGACAAAACGAAGGGAGATTTTCATTTAAAAAATCATTGGTCATGAAAAAAATCTTAAAACAGGTAGTGGGCATTGATGTTGCTCAAAAGGAATTGGTGGTCTGTCTGGGCCGTATGTGCGATGATCTTAGTTGTGAACTGTACAGCAGTAAAAGCTTTGCCAATAACAACAAGGGTTTTATGTCGCTACTCTCATGGGTACACAAATGGATGGACCCTTCTATTGAAACCATGTATGTAATGGAAGCAACAGGCGTGTATCATGAATCACTGGCGTATTTTCTTAATGAGCGCAGTCATGCAATAAGCATTTTGTTGCCCGCTAAGATCAGTAATTACTTCAGGACCCTGGATACAAAAACTATCACTGATAAAACAGCCAGCCAGGCAATTGCCCGGTTTGGTCTGGAAAGAAAGCTGGATTACTGGAGAGCTCCGAATGGAATTTTTAAAACCCTGCGTCAATTAACACGAGAACGGGATCAGGTTGTTCAACATCGCACGATGACCAAAAACCAGCTTCATGCCGAACAATCAGAAGCTATGCCTAATAAGAGCACAGTAGCACGATTGAAAAAGCTGATCAGTGTTTTTAATGACCAGGAGCGGCAAATTAAAGAAGAGATCGCAGCACTTATAAAGCAAGAAGAACAGTTACAGCAAACCATTAAACTGATAACTTCAATACCAGGTATCGGTATGCTTACTGCTGCTATAGTGCTGGCAGAAACCAATGGTTTTGATTTGGTTCGCAATAAACGGCAACTGGCAAGCTACGCAGGCTTTGATGTAAAAGAAAAGCAATCCGGAACATCGGTGAATGGCAAACCAAGGATATCTAAAAGAGGAAATAAATATCTTCGAAAAGCAATGCATTTGCCCGGGCTGGCTGCTATCCGATGCGATGAGCGTTTTAAACACATATTTGCAAGATTAGTATCAAAACACGGTATCAAAATGAAAGCAGCAGTAGCCGTTCAAAGAAAATTACTGGAACTCACTTATACAATTTTTAAAACAAAAAAACCTTATGACAAGGAGTTCCTCAAAAAATTAGAGAGCAACAATGTTGCTCCCTAAACAGGCTGGCATAAAGCCGCCTAACGCACGAAAATAAATAAATTAAATCACTTGGTTCTTAACACAGAATCTATGTGTTAAATTCAACAGGTCAATATCCTCTAGATCTTCTCTTTTTCCTTCGCTTTATACAGGATCGTCAAAATATCTTTTATCGTATTCGGATCTTTATTCAGCTCCAAGTGCTCTTTCAAGGAACGTAACCGCTTTTTTGTAATCATTATTCTCATAGTATCCTTCACCCAAACTTGAAGCGATATTGGAAGATTCCGAAAACAATGTATAATTCATGCGGAAAACCTGCAGCGCTTCTTTCTTTTTTCCCTGCTTTAATAATAAATAACCAAGACTGTTGAGTTCATGCTCATCAGCTAACAATGGCCTTATTTGTTCAGCCAATCCTCTTATACTGTTATTCTCGTCCGTTAAAATTCCATCATTCAACCATTGCAGGATAATTTTGAATGAATGATAGTTGGGCGAATAAGACTGGTCTTTCAAAATAACCAGCAGGTCTTTTTCCAGAGAGAAAACAGGGAATTCATTGATGCGGTTAATTTCTTTCCCATTTTTATAAATAATAAAAGTCGGTACACGAAATATCCCCAAACCTGCTTCTTCATGCCCGGGACTTTGTTTTACCAATGAATCACCGCTTCCAACAGCGATCAATTGTAATTTTTTATCAGGAAATGAAACAGCGGACAATAATTTTAAAAATCGCGGCACTTCTCTTTTGCTGTCGCCGCACCAGGTCCCGAAGAAAATTTTGATACTGATATTGTCGAAACTTTGTTTTTTGAGATCGCTAATTAGGTCAGCGTTGGCAACATAACTATCATAACCGGCGGTAAACCATTTGCCAAAAGGCTCGGCAGCAAGACTGTCTTTTGTACAAATGCCATAAAGGATCTTTGGTTTTTCAGCAGCCGTTTGAGCAAATGAAGAAAGTGATATTGTTATAAGTAATAAAACGATGATCTTTTTCATACAATAATTTTATAGTTGAATAATTTAAATAGCAGGCGCTACCAATTATTAATTGATAGCAAAAAGCACGATATATTATTCAACTATTCGGCGGCTGCCATGGACTGGGATAAATGCCATCAGGTTCATTACCAGCATACGGCAATGAACGTTTTACTGTTAATGAATATGGAGAAGAAACTAAAACTTCAACAGGTTTTGCAAAAAATTCATCCAGATGAATATGCAGGTGTAGTTTGGGAACTGAAGATCGATCGTCGCTTGTTTGTTCAAAACCAGTCAATTTTTCACAATCACATTTCAGCGTTGAAGATTTGAATGTATTGAGGAACTTACATTCCAGGTAATTGAATTGCCGGGCATATTGGGAGAAAGCAAAAATGCAGATAAGCAGTATGGCTGAAAGTTTTTTCACCCTCGGGCCTTGGTTTGGTTATTAATTAGTCGTGGCAAACTTCTAAAAGGATGCATTCGCCCTACGGTTGGAATGAGTTTATATTCTATCTGCTTAATTTTTACAACATAGACACATAGTTGATGTGCAGGCGTATAAGTATATTCGTTTCCGGAAGAAGGAACCAATGATCATTTACAGTCCAACGATAACGCCACGTCTCAGGTATATCACCGGGTTCATCGGGTCGGCCATTACCGGTCAGCCACTTGAACTTACAGATGATGCGGATAGATATAAAAAGTCGGCCGGGGCGAAATTGAATTACAGTGACAGGCGTATCGAAGAAGATGAGTTGCATTTGTTCCCGCATCCTTTGTTGTTTGAAAAAGATATCAAAGAACAAGAGACGGGTTGTTTTGAAGCGAATGGTTACAAAGCTTTCTTTAAGACCGGCGGTGATCATCATTTTGATATTTTTGCTGCTTCTTTTTATTTATTGAGCCGTTATGAAGAATACCTGCCGCATACAAAAGATCTTTATATCCGTTATGCGCATGAAAATTCACTCGCATTCAGGGAAGATTTTCTGAATATCCCGCTTATTAATATTTGGGTAAAAGAATTTGCACAGAAACTAAAACAAAAGTTCCCCTCACTCACCATTCACCATTCACCATTCACTTTTCTTCCCACGTATGATATCGATGAGGCGTATTCTTATAAACATAAAAGTTGGTGGCGACGTACCGGTGCTGTTATTAAAGACCTTCTTACAACGGGCATGGAAAAGGTCAGGCTGAGAAAAAAAGTATTGAAGAATAAAGAAAGGGATCCTTTTGACTCTTACGATTGGATGGATTCACTTCATCAATCTTCTAAAACAGAACCACGTTATTTTTTTCTTGTACCGGAGAAGACAAGCAAGTACGATAGAAATATCTTACCGGCAGAAGTGGCTATGCAATCGCTTATCAAACGACATGCAGAAAAATATTCGATCGGCGTTCATCCTTCATGGCAAAGCGGCGATGATCTATTTCTTTTAAGAAAAGAAATAGAAACACTTGAAAATATAACAAACCAAAAGATCGTTTCATCCCGCCAGCATTTCATTCGATTTACTTTGCCCGATACATTCCGTCAACTGATCGATGCCGGTATCAAAGAAGATTTTTCCATGGGTTATGGAAGTATCAATGGTTTCCGGGCTTCGGTGGCTTCGCCTTTTTATTGGTATGATCTTGAAAAGGACGAGCAAACCCCTTTATTGCTTTATCCTTTCTGTTATATGGAGGCTAATTCTTTTTACGAACAAAAACTTACTCCCTGGCAGGCCCTGCATGAAATGACACATTATTACAATGAAATAAAAAAAGTGAACGGTACGTTCATTACTATCTGGCACAATACATTTTTAGGAACTGATGAAAAATTCAAAGGATGGAGAGAAGTGTATGCGGGATTTTTTAATGAAGTGGCTGGTCAGACCGGTCCGACGGTCTCCGTCTGACCGGCTTAAACGCCTTCCCCTTCCGGTTGTTCAGCGGGCGGCACCGATGATTTGAATGCTTTATTAACAAGATAAACGCCAACAAGCGTTACCAATCCCCCGATGATGATAAATTCATTGACAGCATCACCGAAATAGATCGAACCGCAAATAACAGCCACCATCGGGTTTACATATGCATAGATCGACGCTTGTTCCGTCGGCAAATTTTGCAATGCATATAAATAACATATGAAAGCGATCAATGATCCAAAAATGATAAGATATGCAATAGCGCTCCATGATTGCCAGGGTATATCCGTCAATGAAATGGCGGTACCATTGGCACTGGTAAATGAATAAAGACAAATTCCGGAGATCAGCATTTGCAATCCAAGACTAAAATAAGGATTGAATTTCACCGCTTGTTTCTTGGTGTACAATGTAGCGATCGCCCATGTCCATGTAGCGATCACGGAAAATAAAATACCGAGTTGAAATTTGGGATCAACAAAATCATTCAGGTGATCATAGAAGATCACACAAACGCCGGCAAAACCAAGGAGCAGACCGATGATGGCCAATGAAGGCATTTTGCCTTTGGAAGCAAATAACCCGATCACTACGATCCATAGAGGAAATATTGCGCCGATGATCGAACCTAATCCTGCAGAGATCTTGTATTGCAGCGCCAACGTACTAAGACCATTACTGATCATAAAGTTTAGAAAACTTAATACAAGTACCGGTATCCATTCTTTTCCTTTCGGAAAAGGAACTTTTTTATAGATGAAGAATCCTACATACAATATTCCTGCGATCAGTTGACGGATGCTGGCCATCTGCAATGCGGGCATTCTTTTTACACCTTCTTTGGATGCGATCCACGTTGTGCCCCATAAAATACAAACCAGGGCAAGACAAAACAGTGCTTTGGATCTCGCTCCTTTTTTATGAATGGTCAGCGGATTGAATACCGATAATTTTTTTAAAGAATCGACAGAAGATTGAAGAATGGTTTTATGGAAATCAAAAATGTTCATGCTTCCAGCTCTCTAAAGGGAGGCTTATTAGTTTTAATGTTTAAAATGTCTCATACCTGTTATTACCATCGCCAGATTATTTTCTTTACAATATTCGATCGAGTCATTATCTCTTATCGAACCGCCGGGTTGAATAAAAGCCGTGATGCCCGCTTCATGTCCCATCTTCACACAATCATTGAAAGGAAAGAATGCATCGCTTGCCATCACTGCACCGTTCAGATCAAACTTGAATTGCTTTGCTTTTTCAATAGCTTGTCTCAATGAATCAATACGACTCGTTTGTCCGCAACCTTTACCGATAAGTTGTTTGTTCTTTACCAATGCAATGGCATTACTCTTTAAATGCTTGCAGACAAGATTGGCAAAATTGAGATCTTCTTTTTCGGCAGCACTTGTTTCTCTTCCGCCCGCTTCTTTCCATTCTGTGTAATTACCTTCATCAGTTCCCTGTATTAAAACTCCATTCAGTAAAGATTTATACATTTCTGAAACTCTTGTTCCTTGTTCCTTGTGCCTTAACAAGATCCTGTTCTTCTTCGACTTCAATACCGTCAATGCCTCTTCATCAAAAGAAGGAGCGATCAATACTTCGAAGAAAATTTCATTGATCGCATCGGCTGTTGATTTATCAATTGTTCCATTGCAAACCAATACGCCACCAAAAGCGCTTTCCGGATCTCCGGCTAGTGCCGCATTCCAACTTTCTTTTATAGTTGAACGTTGCGCTACGCCACAAACATTGGTGTGTTTAATGATCGCAAATGTGGCCTTCTTTCCCTCCGAAGGAGGGTTCTCAGCGGCTGTTTGTGTAAATCTCTTTTTATTATCGGAGTCTAAAGCCCCTCCTTCGGAGGGGTTTGGGGAGGCGTCATTTATCAACTGTATTGCCGCATCCACATCAACAAGATTATTATAAGAAAGTTCTTTGCCGTTCAATTTTTCAAATAAATTATTCAAGGTCGCCATAAAACACGGCTGATTGATGCGGGTTCTCGCCATACCGTAACGGAGACAGGGTTGGTGATAGATTCTAAAAAATATGATGACGCTGAACGGTTAAAATATCTGGCGATCGCCACATCATAATGCGCCACCATTTCAAATGCTTTGACGGCAAAAGATCTTCTTTGTTCGATCGTTGTTTCTCCTTTTTGTTCAATCAATAGTTGTTCTAATGCTGCGTAATCTTTTTTTGCAGCGATCACCACTACATCCGCAAAATTTTTTGCGGCGCTGCGGATCATAGAAGGGCCGCCGATATCTATTTTTTCGATGATTGCTTTTTCATCATTGGTAGAAGCTACGGTCTCTTCAAAAGGGTAGAGGTCAACGATCACCAGGTCGATTTCGGGAATATTATATTGCTTCATTTCCTCAACATGGACGGCATCGGACCTTTTCCCCAAGATACCTCCGAATACAGAAGGATGCAGTGTTTTTACCCGGCCGCCTAAAATGGAAGGGTAAGATGTGAGTTCTTCAACAGGCGTTACTTTCACGCCCAATTTTTCAATAAAGCCCTGAGTACCACCGGTAGAATAGATAGTGATACCGTACTCATTCAATAATTTAATAATAGGCTCAAGACCATCTTTGTAGAAAACAGAGATGAGTGCTGACTGAATCTTTTTGCTCATAAAGTGGTTGGGTTGAATAGGCATGACATGGTTCTGAACCGTGGCATGCATCGCAGGTGCCGCAAAGGTAAGTTATGGGTCAATCTTAACTTTCAACATACGCATTAATTTTCTGGTTATTTCTTAAATTGCCGTCTTGTTTTTTGCAATTAAACAGCGCCACCTTTTAAGCAGTAATTTATTACCCCGATCATGAAAAAATTAGTAGCCTTTGTTGCCTTTATGGCAATCGTGTGCCAGGTCAATGCCCAGCCTGATGCGGATGACGAAAAGAATATAACGATCAGCAAGGTCAAAAGAGAATTCAGGTTTGTAAAAGGAAATACAGCCAACCCTGTGCAGATAAAAGAAGTAAGCACCCGTGTGTACACCTGTAATAATTATCGTACAAGTATTCCTATCGTTGAATTTTATAATGGCGTTGAAACGATCGATGATGTAGATATCCTTGTAGATGATTCAAAAAAACATGGCATTTCCCCGGCGTATGAATATTACAGCGCTAACGGTATCTTTTATTCCGATGCACATATTTGTTATTTCTCTTTGCCATTGAATAAAAAAGGAAATACATCGCAGGTAAAATTCACCAAGACAACCCTCGACCCCCGTTATTTTACCAATATCTTTTTTCCCGACGATCTTGAAATTGCTGAACAGGAAATAAAACTGATCGTTCCTTCCTGGATGCAAATAGAAGTGAAAGAATACAATTTTGGTAAATACAATATTCAAAAACAAATATTGCCCGGCGGCGATGAAACTGTTTACCAGTTCACCATGAAAAATATTCCCGCTATGCGCAATGAAAATGCTGCACCGGGATTGACCTACATAGCGCCGCATATATTGGTGCTTTGCAAATCTGCCAAACCAAAAGATGAGCAATACACTTATTTTAAAACGGTAAAAGAACAATACGACTGGTATAAAGGTTTGGTGGACCAGATCGGTGATGATGAAAAACCGGTGAAAGAAAAAGCGGAAGAATTGACAGCAGGTCTTGCATCGGAAGAAGATAAAGTAAAGAAATTATACCAATGGGTGCAGGATAATATCCGTTATATCGCTTTTGAAGATGGCATTGCCGGTTTCAAACCCGAAAAAGCACAGGAAGTATTGCGTAAAAAATATGGCGATTGTAAAGGCATGGCCAATTTATTGACCGTTATGCTTCGTTCATTGAAAATGGATGCAAGAAGATGCTGGATCGGCACCAAACATATTGCGTATGATTACAGCACACCTTCTTTATCGGTAGACAATCATATGATCTGTGCATGGATGAAAAAAGGCGGCAAACCGGTTTTCCTCGATGCTACAGAAAAATATATTGGATTTGGAGAAATTGCCGAACGTATACAGGGTCGCCAAACGTTGATCGAGAACGGCAACCAGTATTTACTGGAAAAAGTTCCGGTAGCTACTCATTTGCAAAACACGGCTACCGAAACGAGAAAATTTACGATCGATGGTAATAATTTAAAAGGGCATGTGATACAAACATGGAAAGGAGAAAATAAAGAATGGTTATTGTCGGCATTGAATGATATAAAAATGGATAAACAGGAAAATGCATTGAAGCAATACCTGTCTGATGGAAAACCGAATTTCGAGATAAGCAATTTAAAGATCGATAATCTTACCAACTATAATGCTGATCTGAAAGTGGAGTATGATGTTGTTTGGAAAGATGTATTGACCGTATTTGATAAAGAAACATATGTTGAAACCAATAACCGCCGTAGTCTTGAAGGTTTTAAACCCGATACGGCAAAACGGAAATTGCCTTATTGGTTCAATTTTAAAAATCATATCATCTTCGAAACAGAAATCGCATTGCCGGCAGGAAAAGAAGCGACGACATTACCCGATAAACTGGATATAAAACAAGCAGGATATAGTTTTGGTGGTTCTTATACCAAACAACCCGGCAAGATCATTTACAGGAATGAAATCGTTATCAGCCACGCAGAGATCAGGCCTGAAAATTTCAAACAATGGAACAAGGATATTGATGAGCTTGTTGGTTTCTACAATCAACAGGTCATCCTCACACAAAAAAACTAAACAACTTATATGAAAAAAATAGTCGTAATGGTATTGGCGTTCCTTTCTTTTTCTTTTGCAACGGTAATGGCCCAGTCAAAAGAAGAACTGCAATACCGGAAGGAATCGGAAGAAGTGCGTAAACAGGTTTTTGCCTGGAACAAACCACAGTTCAAAGTAAAAGATATACCGCAGCAATATGCAGGTTCGTCAAAAGTGATACTGGCGCATCATACGGATCTTACAGCAGACAGCAGATCAAAAATTGTTTTTTATGGTCTTGGTTTTGCCGGCAAAAAAGAACAAACGCTGAATGAAGTGGTAAGAGAAATGGTAAAGCTGAATGATAAAAGCGCTATTGATGAATATTCGGAGTTGAGCTTTACCCGTTTTGAAAAAGTAAGTGGTTTTTTCGGCGCCAATAAATTGACAACCTATATCGGCTTCAGGGTCATTAAACCCAATGGTACTATCAAAGAGATCAATACCGACGATATTGTATTGACAAAAGATGAAGCAAAGGAAAAAGTGGCTAAAGTGGCGGTGCCCGATCTGCAGCCCGGCGATATACTCGATTATTTTATTTCAACAGAACAATCCCTGACGAATGACTATAGTACCAAAGTGTACAGGGTTCCTTTATTTGATGATGCACCGATCATGAGTTTGTCTTTTCATGCAGAACTCGGAAAAAAATATGCTATTCAATACAAGAGCTATAATGGCGCACCGGAATTAAAGGTTTCGAAAAATACTGATAAAGAAATAATCGTGGATGTGGAGAAAACAAATCTCCCGCCTTTCGAAACTTCTTTGTGGGTGGCTTATCCCCGCCAGTTGCCCTATATAAGAATGAATATTTCATTGGGATATAAAGGCATGTTCGCAAAGATGATGGACATGACCAGGCCCGGGGAAGTAGTTAAAATAACCGATGGGGAAACTTTCATTGAAGATAAAGCCGAAGATCTTTCTATGCAGTATCATTCAAGCTATTGGATGAAACAGGGGAAAGCGCAATTTGAGGAAGTAGAGGATGAAACCAAAAAGCGGGCAAAAAAAATGGGCCTTGTGTATAAAGATATGTCCGATGCCGACAGGGCCGCTTTGTTATTTTATACATATCGGTTCAATCGTATTTTAGGTTTTGATATTGATTATCTCAGTAAAAAAGTAAATATTAGTACCCAGGAATATAACGGTTTTGCCTTTGGTCTCTTTTGTATATTCAAAACATCGGGCCTCGACCCGGCCATTCTTGTCAGCGAATACCGCACAGGAAATCGTATCAATGAAGTGATGAGTGCCGGCGAATTGATCGAAACCACTTACATACCCGGCACTAAAAAATTCTTTAGCCTGCGATCGCCTTATAGTATTCCTTTTACCGTTCCCGAAGAGATCGAAGGCGTAAAGAATACCAGGAGTTTTACATTCGATCACCCCGCGGCTGTGATGAGTATGAAAAAAATGCGGGGACTTACCGATATAGCGCCGGGTTTTGCCGTGCCGGTCAGTCCTTCAAAGGATAATGCAAGGATCGAAAAAATAAAATTATCGTTATCGGCCGATAGATCATTGCTTGCCGTTAACCGCAACACAACACTGAAAGGTTTGTATAAAGAAGGCGAACAAAGAAGATTAATTCTCTATGAAGATTTTTATGAATCGGAAAGACTCGCTTTCAAAGAAGAGAAATCGTTGATCGAAGAACTCGAAGATGGAAAGCGGACAAAAAAATATGTGGAAGAAGTAAAAAATGCTTTTGCCGAAGCCAGGAAAAAACAAAAAGGCAGTTTTGAAAAAGAAGCAAAAGAATGGTTCGAGCAGGATATCACCGATCTGAAAGATCATAAGATCGAGAACATGGGTACCCGTCATACAAAACCTGATTTCGTTTACAGTTCATCATTCAATATGGCCGGGCTGGTAAAAAAAGCGGGTAACAATATCATTATCGAGATCGGTAAGATACAGGGCAAACCGCTCGAGGTAAAGAATGAGCAGCGCAAAAGAGATATCGATGTGTACATGCCTTTTGCCCGCAGTATCGAATGTGAAGTGGAATTGGATATCCCGGATGGTTATACTGCAGAAGGTATTGCAGCATTGAATACCAAAGTGGAGAATGAGACCGGCTATTTTATCACGGAAGCAACGGCTACAGATAAAAAAGTGACCATTAAGATCAAAAAACATTATCTCAGCAATTTTGAACCGGCTAAGAATTTTGATAAGCTGCTGACCTTTATCGATGCAGCCAATACATGGACGAATGCGAAATTGTTATTGAAGAAAAAATAAAAATAAAATTAAGCGCAAGACTCAAAGGGGCATCACAAATGCTCCTTTTTTTGTTACATCATGCCAGGGAATATGTAAGGAATCGCAATCTTTTTTCCAATGAACGGTTTTCCATGCCGGAACCGAACCATCGAAAACAACTTGTTTGATATCGAATGCGGCAACTAGTTTTGAAATATAGATGCGTGGATCTTTTGATATCACCAGCAGGTCAACCGTCGGTTTATTAATAGCAGGCTTGAAATGGATGGAGGAATCTACCAGTAAAATATTTTTACCGGCATAACGAATATAATTTCCGCTGCGTTCAAAATTATTCAACGCCAGGGCAGGACTGACCCGGTAACGAATTCTTGCAGGCTTCAAATTAAAATTGCGTGCAAGATCATTGACAACAAGATCGCTGTCGCCAACAAAAAAATATTTTCTTTCATCAATAAAATCAATGGCCGTTTTCTGCGACACATTGTATATTATTATTTTTTGCTGCTGACCGCTTTGAATAAATGACAGGGAACGAAATACCATAAAAAAAAGTAAACCCAGCAATCCAACAGATCAAACCATTCTTTATCTTTTCCATCAGCCAATAACTGGTTGCGACCGCAAAAATAATAAGCAGTATAGTTTGTAAAAGATCTATTTGTAATCCATCCCATAATGAAAAACGAAGCGATTCGATCCTCTCGATCCAGGTATTCATGAACCGGATCAGCCCTTTTAAAATGTTTCCGGTAAATAATGAAATTGCCGGCAGCCATGCAATAGCACAAAGAAAAATTTCTCCCAGTAAAATGATACTTGATAAAGGAACAGCAATAAAATTCGTCAGCAGAAAATAAGCAGGGAATTGATGAAAATGATAAATGCTTAAGGGAACGGTCAATATTTGGGCCGCCAGTGTAATGGCGTTTAGTTTCCAGGCGAGATCGAGAATTTTATTTTTTATATAGAACCAATTGTAGATTGGCTTTAAAAAGATAATGATACTGAGAACAGCGGCATAGGAAAGCTGGAAACCAACATCCCATAGCCAATAAGGATTTATAAAAAGAAGAATGAATGCAGAGAAAGCCAGCGTATTGAAAATAGAAGTCCTTCTTGTTAATCCTTCTCCCATCACAATACAGGTAAACATCAATGCCGAACGAAGCACGGATGGCTGTGCACCGGCCAGCAAACTGAATAACCATAAACCTGCTATGATCAATATGGGGCGTAACCATTTTAATCTTTTTCGCTTTTGCAAAGGCTTGAATAAACTTGCCAGCAACCAATAGATCAGTCCGAGATGCAAACCGGAAATAGCAATGATATGGACTACGCCGGTATTGGTATAAGATTGTACCAACGATTGGTCAAGATCATTTTTATAACCGATCAGCAAAGCCTCTGCTAAGCCGGGTTCTTTATCGCCTGGAATATTTTTACGAAGCATGGCAAGCACTTTTTCTCTTGACCTGTAAATGAACCGCCGAAACCCATTTTGTTTTTTCCCATTGAATATTTCAAACTCATTTGGTTTTAAAAAGATTTGGTGAGTGATCCCCTGGAAAAGGCAATAGCGTTTGTAATCAAAACCGCCGGGATTGCCTGCATTTTTTATTTCCTGTAACGATCTTGTAAAGAATAATTGCGAACCGTAATCAAGCTCTGCCAGCGATGTATCTTTTTTAAAATAAATAATAATAGTTCCTTTTACAGGTACCCGTTTTCCATTATGAACGATATAACTAACAGTTGCATTGGCTTTGAAGGACTTTGTTTTTTGTACCAACGGCTCATTCAGCGTAACAAACAATCCATCTTTTTCATGATAAAAATTTCCCAGCCAGTTTTTATTATTCCGTATGTCTTTGTTGTATGCCAGCAATGCCCCGATGGCAACAAATAAAACATTGACAGCGATAGCCTGTAAAATGAAAAATTTATAACGGTTAAAGAAGGGAATAAAGAAAAAGAGGAGTAAAACGATGAAGCTGATCGCCAGGATAGTTAACCAGCTAATTGCATCGGCTTGCAAATGCCATTGCAAAAGAATGCCTGTTATAATGCCAGGCAACAATTTTAAAAATGGTGATCTTTTCCAGAAATGCAAAGGATAAGGTTGTGATGAAAGATAGCTTTCTCTTTATCTAAAGTCATGGTCTTTTGGACGCTGTTCAATGTGATTTTTCCCGGGAATGCAGCATTTATCCCATACGTTATGAAAAAGAGTCAGCTGATCATTTAACCCAGCATCTTATTCAAATAAGCGATCTGTCCAATGTGATAGATATTATGTTCGATCATCCCGTTCAGGAGAAAACGGTAATTGTATTTACGATAATCAACGATCTCTTTTAGAAAGGCATCGTCCTTCTTTTTTAATATTGCAATTATTTTTTTGTGGATCGACTTGAATTCGGTCAATCCTTTTTTCCATGTATGTTTTTTAGGATCGATCATTCGCCAGTCAAGCTTTTCGAAATATGACATATCATGTTCCGCATCTTTTTCCAGCCGCTTTAATGTAAAATCTGCCCAAACATTCATGTGGTAAAGCAATTCGATCAGTGAATGTTCTGAGCCATTGGGTTGCTCATATGCTTTTTTCGGATCCACTTCTTCCAGTAATTCATACACAGCTCTGCCGAACCAGGGTTGACCGCTGTTTATATTTTCTATCCGGCGGATGATAGATTGAGTCTCTTTGTTCATTGTTTCTTTTTTCAAAAGTAAAAAGAAACTGGCTGATGAACTACCAGGCAAATAGGATCATCGTTAGAATTGACCGGCTGCTATCGCCAATTCGTAGTATAAGCAGGGCGAAAAAGCTATTTACTCAAATACATACTCCTGTCCTTATACAACTGGCGGAAATAAGGGTCTCTTAAATTTTTAATAAAGCGGATCGCTTCACCTGTGGATTTCATTTCTGGTCCCAGCTCTTTACTTACCCCGGGAAATTTATTGAAACTGAAAACAGGTTCTTTGATCGCAAAACCATCCAGGAATTTTTCTTCCGGTATATCCGAAACTTTTATCTCGCCGAGCATAACTTTTGTTGCATAGTTAAGATAAGGTTTATTATATGCTTTCGCAATGAATGGCGTTGTTCTCGATGCTCTTGGGTTCGCTTCTATCACATATACTTTTGTATCCTTTATCGCAAACTGGATATTGATCAATCCTTTTACTTTTAATTCCAATGCTATCTTCTTTGCATAGTCAACCATATCCTGTACTTCCAGCGGCGATAAATTGAAATAAGGTAATACAGCATTGCTGTCGCCACTATGAATACCTGCCGGCTCAATATGTTCCATGATACCCATCACATGAAATTTTTCGCCATCACATATCGCATCGATCTCCGCTTCCTGGCAACGGTCAAGAAAATGATCGACCAAAATTTTATTACCGGGAATATGTTTCAATAAACTCACAACCGCTTTTTCCACTTCCTCATCATTCAATACAATTCTCATTCTTTGTCCGCCCAATACATACGATGGACGAACCAATACCGGGTAACCAACTTTATTCGCAACACTGATCGCATCATCCACCGACCAGGCAGTTCCATAATCGGGATAAGGAATATCAAGTGCTTTCAGCATATCGCTGAAACGGCCACGATCCTCAGCAATATCCAAACTGTCGAATGAAGTACCGATGATATTGATACCTTTTTTATGCAATTTCTCGGCAAGTTTCAATGCAGTTTGTCCGCCCAGCTGAACAATGACACCAAAAGGTTTTTCATGTTCGATGATTTCCCAGAGATGTTCCCAATATACCGGTTCGAAATACAATTTATCGGCCATATCGAAATCCGTACTTACAGTTTCAGGATTACAATTCACCATGATGGATTCATAACCGCATTCTTTTATTGCTAATAAACCATGCACACAGCAATAATCAAATTCAATTCCCTGGCCGATACGGTTGGGCCCCGATCCCAAAACAATTATTTTCTTTTTATCCGAAACCTTCGATTCATTGGAACCTGTAATGCCGCCACCTTGCGGGCTATTTTCAAAAGTAGAATAGAAGTAAGGAGTTTTTGCTTCAAACTCCGCGGAACAGGTGTCTACCATTTTATAAACTCTTGTAATGCCGGCCGCTTTTCTTTTATTGTAAACATCTTCTTCATCGCCGTGTTCAAGAATGCGGCTGATCTGTTCATCACTAAAGCCATTCACTTTGGCTTCTCTCAATAATTCGAGCGGCATATCTTCCAGGTCGTACTTCGCTATTTCTTTTTCAATATTGCAGATCTTTTGTATCTCGTAAAGGAACCACCTGTCAATACCATTTGTTGCTTTCGAAATCGTTCCAACAGATATACCCGCCATCAATGCGTCTTTGATACGAAAGATGCGATCCCATTTCGGTATCTTGATATATTCCAGCAGATCATCGGCATGCATCAGGCTTTTGCCGTAGTAACCAAGACCGACGGCATTATTCTCCAAACTCTGACAGGCTTTTTGAATGGCTTCGGTAAAACTTCTCCCGATGCCCATCACTTCACCCACACTTTTCATTTGCAAACCAAGTGTATCATTAGCTCCTTTGAATTTGTCAAAATTCCATCTCGGTATTTTAACGATCACATAATCCAATGCCGGTTCGAAATAAGCGGATGTTGTTTTGGTGATCTGGTTTTCCAACTCATCCAAATTATAACCAATCGCCAGTTTGGCTGCGATCTTTGCGATCGGGTAACCTGTTGCTTTCGATGCGAGTGCTGATGAACGACTCACTCTCGGGTTAATTTCGATCGCAATAATTTCTTCCGTCTCGGGATTCAATGCAAACTGAACATTACAACCACCGGCAAAATTTCCAAGATCCCTCATCATCATTACCGCTGTGTTTCTCATCAATTGCATGGCGGTATCGCTAAGTGTCATGGCCGGCGCTACCGTTATTGAATCGCCGGTATGAACACCCATCGGGTCAAAATTCTCTACCGTACAAATGATACATACATTATCGGCAGCATCTCTTAATAATTCCAATTCAAATTCTTTCCAGCCCAACACTGCTTTTTCAACCAGCACTTCATGAATGGGCGATGCCTGCAGTCCGCGGTTCAATGCTTCATCGAGTTCATCTTTATCATGAACAAATCCACCGCCGGTTCCGCCTAATGTAAATGAAGGTCGAATTACCAATGGGAATCCTATTTCCTGGGCAAATTCTTTTCCTTCTAAAAATGAATTGGCGGTTCTGGCTTGCGCTACACTAACTCCAAGCCGGATCATCCATTGCCTGAATTTTTCCCGGTCTTCTGCTTTGTCGATCGCTTTGATATCAACGCCGATCAACCGAATATTATATTGTTTCCATAAACCAAGATCCTCTGCTTCTTTAGCAAGGTTCAATGCAGTTTGTCCGCCCATTGTTGGCAACACCGCATCAATTTCATTTTCCTGTAATATTTGTTCGATACTTTCAACGGTAAGCGGTAGCAAATAAACCCTGTCGGCCATCATCGGATCGGTCATGATCGTAGCGGGATTGCTATTGATCAAAATAACTTTTATACCTTCTTCTCTTAAACTCCGGGCGGCTTGTGTACCGGAATAATCGAATTCGCAGGCTTGACCGATGATAATGGGACCGGAACCGATAATGAGGACTGACTTGATTGAGGCGTCTTTTGGCATTTTTTTTTCTCCCGCTTCAAGCGGGAGCAGTATTCAATGCATAGGTATTCCGGGGAGCAAAACTAAGGGAATAGTAGGAAATAGAAGGCTAATTTCTACTGAAAATATGGTAGCGGGGCAGTTTGAATTCTATTGCGTAAATATTTAGAAATACAGGGCCACATAATTAAAGTCGTCTATGTGTATCTATATGCCTATGATCCTGCGTGGTAAAATTCAAAACAATACAGGATAGAAGATGTTAATCGATACCCCTGGCAATGCCTTTCCCTGTAAATTTGAATTCAAACCACCCGTTGATCTCCGTCTTAAAAAATACAGCCCGGTATACAATTGTATATTTTATCCTCTGCACTACCACTTTCCTGATGTTGCGGGCCATCTCGGAGCATTTTACATTACAGCCGGACGCCGGGTTTTTAAAAGTAAAACAGGAATACATTCACAACCAGGTTTGGCGTACCGCTTTTTATATTCATGTTTTTTCGGCGGTACTGACCTTGTTGGCCGGCTTCACTCAATTCTCCTCCTATATTTTAACGGAGCATAAGAGATTGCACCGCATCATGGGAAGGTTTTATGTTTTTAATATTCTCTTTGTCAATTTTCCCACCGGTATGCTGATGGCTTTTTATGCCAATGGACAATTACCATCAAAAATTGCTTTTATCATTCTCGACAGCCTGTGGTTCTGGTTTACCCTGAAAGCTTTTTTAGAAATAAGAAAAGGAAATATCAAAAAGCATAAACAGTTTATGATCCGCAGTTATGCATTGACCTTTTCGGCCATTACTTTACGAACATGGAAAATTATTTTATCGTCTTTGTTCGTAATAGCTCCCGCTACATTGTATATGATCGAGGCATGGATAGGTTTTGTTCCCAATCTTTTGTTTGCAGAATGGCTGATAAGAAGCAAGAAAAAAATCTGATCAGCGCCGGAACATACTGCCGAGCAGTAGAAAGATGCCAAATAAGAAAATAGCGAGTGTAAAAATGAAAATGATAACTGGTGCTACCATCGGGTTCTTAACCTTGTTTTTTATATTTATCTTATACACGGCTCTTGCTATGAAGTAAGAACTGAGAGCACATAAAAAGATCACTAAAATCAATACAGCCATGTGGTGGTTTTTAAAGGGGTTTGAGCGGTTGGGGCTTTTGGATCTTACGATAAGAAAGAGAATATTGATCGTCGTAAATGTTCTTGTTTTGAGCCCGCATATCTGTTACCAGTTGCTGAAACTCTTCCGGTGAATTAAATATCTTTCTTGTTGAAAAACCTTCCGTTATCGTTTTTACAGAAAGTGTATCATGGCGGAGATTGATGGCCGCTACGTAATACACTTTTTCTTTTTTTATTTCGGGTTCTTTTTTCCTGCGCGGGGTAACCGTTACTATAAATCCTTCTATATTAAAATAGCGCTGCTCGCCGATATAAGAAGTATAAGCAGTGAAATAAGCCGTATCGGGTAAAATGATATCTCCTTTTATGGCTTTGCCATAACGGGTAACGGCGTAAACAGAATCCGATTGTTTGGTGATATCGAGTGCTTCAATACCATACATATCGCTGAAATCTTTGATAATGCCGTACCAATAACCCACCAGGTTGCTGTCAACCGGCTCAACGGGTTTTGAAGCCATCGGCACCTTAGATTCAAAGGGGCATGCATATAATAATATTGTGAGTGGCAGGAACCACAGCATTCGTTTCGACATAACTAAAATAAAGGGCGAAAAGGTACAATTAATAAGCGTTAACACCTATACCCCAAAGTGGTAATTATGGGGGAGAAGGTTGCATCCAAAAGAATTTCCAACGTCAGGAAATATATCCCGCAACGGCGCTGCGCCGCAACGTGGGATAACCCACTATTTTTTTTACATAGTGTCTTTGCGTAAAATTTAATTATTGATCCTCACATTAACAGTGAAATCACCGGCTTCCATGAATTCGATCTCTATTTCTTCTGCACCGATAAGGACCTTCATACGGGCAGGAAACTGAACATTTTCAATAACCGATTCGGTTCTTTTACCCGAACTCTCATTATTATAATAAAGCCGGCCGATCGTGCCGGAAAGTATCTGCACTTCATCCACTTTCATTTTGGGAAATTCATCTCCTTCCAAATTGCGGGCAGTGCCGGAAGTAGAGCTTATAAAAAAAGTGATCTTATTATTGCCATTTTTTTTCTCTACATCAATTTCAGTGATGGATTTACTTTGATAGATCAGGCGATAAGGTTCTTTAGGCTTGCCGGCATACACATCTTTTTTCCATAAGCCTTCGAGTACGCTATCCTTCAGGTTCTCTCTTTTGTATATCAATTTACCCAAACCATCTTTCAATCCTTTTACAAACCAGCCGGTAAATTCATTTCCATTACTCCAGCGGTAAATGCCCTGCCCGCTTGGAACACCTGCAGCAAAACTTCCTTCGTATGTATCGGTACCAACAGCTTTGCCTTTGCCATTTGCTTTCCCGTTTTTACATCCACCGGAATAAGTTCCTTTCAGCAATGCTGATTCAACCGAACAATCCTGCGCTGCAGCAACAAGGGAAAAGAAAAATATTGTTATAAAAAGAAGAGATGCTTTCATTTAAAGTAAAATTATGTAAATATTAGCCTGTCACGGTTTTTGATGTAGTAATTTGCAAATGATTATGAATAGGAAACGGGTAATTTTTTTTTCAATTGCATTGGGTTTGCTTTTTAATTATGAAATAAAAGCACAGCCCGCCGATCACCTGCGAAATTATTTTCGGAATCCACTAGGAATTCCAATGGATATACAGTCCAACTTTGGTGAATTACGACCCGATCACTGGCATATGGGTCTTGATATCCGAACTGCACAAAAAGAAAATCAACCTGTTTACGCTGCAGCCGAAGGTTATATTGCAAGTATCGGCATCCGGGCTTCAAGTTTCGGACGGTTCATCATCATCAATCATCCCAATGGTCTTTCTACATTATATGCGCACCTGAATGATTTTAACCCGGAGCTGGAAAAATATGTAACCGATCAGCAGTATGAAAAAGAAAGCTGGGCAGTGGAATTGAGTTTTACAAAAAATCAATTCCCGGTGAGTAAAGGACAGTTCATTGCTTTCAGCGGAAATACCGGCGGCTCGCAGGGCCCGCATTTACATTTTGAAATATTCGATACAAAAACAGAAGAAAGATTGAATCCTTTATTGCTGGGATTTCCCGTGCAGGATTATACAGCGCCATCTATTATAAAACTGGCGATGTATGACAGGACCAAAAGTGTGTATGACCAGGTGCCGCAATTTTTTTCAATAAAAAATACAGACAGCGGTTATATTATACCGAAACCGCTTATTCTTAAAACAGGATTGAAAAAAATAAGTTTTGCGATCCAGGCCTATGATAAAATGAGCAGCAAGGGAAGCCAGGATGGTATTTATTCGGGCAAATTATTTTTTGATGATGAACCGCAGGTTGAATTCATACTCGATAGTATCAGTTATGCAGAAACGGTTTATATCAATTCGCAAATAGATTTTAAATTTCGCAGTAATGGCGGTGCTTTCCTGCAACACCTCTCCAAATTGCCGGGCGATAATGGGAATGTATATAAAGAAATTGCGGGAAGCGGTGTTATTGATCTTGCAGATACCAATCAACATGCCATTGCCATTGAAGTAAGAGATACTTATAATAATTCAGCGGTATTGAATTTTATTATTCAGCATGATGACAGCCTGCCTGTATTACCATCATCCAATGCTGCGCTTCCTCATTTTGTTCCCGATCAAACTAACCTTGTAAAAAAAGCGGGGTTTGAAATGTACCTGCCGGAATCCTGTGTGTATGATTCCGTTCAGCTTTTATATTACCGTAATAATTCTTCTTCAGCCTATGCTGTGTCGGCCACGCACCAGGTAAATGATGCTTCAATTCCTCTTCATCAAAATGTTACTGTAAGAATAAAGCCTGATAAACCGGTTCCCGAAGATTGGAGAAATAAACTGGTCATTACAAGAAGTTCAAAAGGCAATACACTAAGAAAAGCGGTGTGGGATGGTGAATGGCTGACGGCTAAGTTCAACGACTTTGGCGCTTTCCAGGTATTGGCAGATGTTGTGCCACCGCAAATAAATGAATTGGGAAAAGGAGATACCGTGAACCTGAGTCCGGCTTCGAGGATCGTCTTTACACCGACGGATAATTTTGGCGCTATAAAAAATTTCCGTGTTGAACTGGATAGCCAATGGATCCGGTTCACCAATGATAAAATAAGGAACTGGATATACATATTCGATGAACGTTGCCCGTACGGCATACATCATTTAAAAGTAACAGCAGAAGACCTTGTTGGAAACAGTACGACCAAAGAATGGTGGTTCAAACGATATCCTTATACGCCGCCGCCAAAGAAAAAAGCGGTAAAGAAAAAGGGAAGTAGTAAGAAGAAAGCGGCGAGTACAAAGAAAAAGACAACAACAACGAAGAAGAAAAAATAATTTTCTTTAAAATATTTTATCCTGTTAATTATATTTCATGGCAGTAACATTAAAAGAGGGCGACAAAGCTCCAATGTTTACCGGCATCGACCAGGACGGAAAAAAAATTTCATTGGCCGATCATAAAGGGAAGAAACTGGTTTTGTATTTCTATTCGGAAGCCGGTTCTCCTACCTGCACTATCGAATCCTGCAACCTGCGGGATAATTATTCTTTATTACAAAAAAATGGATTTGAAGTATTGGGCATAAGTCCGGATACTTCAACTACACAAAAGAAGTTCGAAATAAAATATAAACTCCCTTTCAGGTTGATCGCCGATAATGAAAATAAGATCACGGCTGCCTATGGCGTTCATGATATGAAAAAACTATTTGGCCGTGAGTATATGGGTATTCTTCGTACCACATTTGTCATCGATGAAAAGGGCATCATCCAAAAGATCTTCACAAAACCAAAGAATAAAGCCCACGCCGAAGAAATATTGGCAGCGATGAAAAATAAATGAAATTGACGTTCCCCGTTTGACTTTTTACTTCTGGTGTTCACCTTTTTTCAGGCAACCCTTGCTTGCTTGCCAACGATTTATAAGCGTTCACAAAACATACTGCACATGAAAAAGGTTTTGATCATTCCCTGTGTCTTACTTTCTTTTTGCCTGGGCGCACAGGATTCGGCCGGTAAAAAGCCGGTAGAGATATTCAGTTTTGGAAAAGCTATCCTGTCCAATACCACCGAAACGGTTGGCAAGGGAAAAATGAAGTTTATTGTATCCCATTATTTTGATGATATCGGCGGCTCCAACGGCGGCTTTAAAAATTTCTTTGGGTTGGACAATAGCCAGGATATAAAGATCGGTTTTGATATAGGGCTTACCGATCGCTTTGATGCAAGTATTGCGAGGTACAAAGGCGGGCATCCCCGTCCCCAGCTTCGTGTAGAAAAGAATTACGAGATCGCTTTAAAATATCAATTGATGCGTCAACTGGAGAATGATCCTTCACATCCTGTTGCAGTTTCTTTATTCTTCAGTAATAGTATTTCATCATTGGATACGGCCAAGACCGCCTTTCTAAAATTCAAAGACCTTGGCGACCGGATGAGCCAGACATTCCAGTTGATCATTGCAAAAAAAATAGGGAAAGTAAGTGTGCAGTTGAATCCTACGGTCACTATCCAGGGATTCACATTTCCGGGTGACCCGCAACCGACGATGTTTTCATTGGGAGCAGTGGTACGTTTCCCAGTAAGCAGGAAAGTAAATATCATCGTTGATTATATCCATCCTTTCCGGAAAGATGAGACCAGGGCGGCCTTTGCATCACCGGTCAATTTCACCCCAACTATGAAATTCTATGATCCGCTGGGCATAGGAGTAGAGATACTGACTTCGGGGCATGTATTCAGTTTGAATTTTACCAATGCTACGCAAATACAGGAAGCCAGGTTCATTCCGTATAATGTAAAAAGATGGAGTCATGGGGAATTTCGCTGGGGCTTTACTATTGCAAGAAAGTTCACGCTATGGCGTGATAAGAAATAGTCATGAAGGTCAAATTGATCATATAGGTCAAATGAAAACCAGATGTGACAAATATGATTTATTTGACCTTCATATAATCCATTCTATTTCGCCAAAATCAAATTCTTCTTCGATGCCATGCTGAACAATTAATTTTCCCGAAGGAGAAACAGACTTTATCGTTGCTTCAAATACACGGTTATCTTTTTTTAATCTTACTGATCTATCTTTTTTATAAAGATGATGCAGGTAAGCTGCATATATTTTTTCAAAGCCATCATTCACCAATAAAATGAATTTTTTTTCCAATACATCGCATAATTCTTTGGCCAATTTTATTGTGTCAAAATGTTGACCGGTGATCTGTTTCAATGAAACAGGATTGGGAATATGAGAAGGAAAACTTGTTTGATTGATATTGATACCGATCCCGATGATCGACCAATCCCAGGCCGGACTGTTACCGGCCGCCGCCGCCCCGCTCCTGACTATCGATTCGATCAAAATTCCCCCTGCCTTTCTGTCCTGCCAATAAATGTCGTTGGGCCATTTTACTTTGGTATCGTCACCGGCATAGCTGCTAAAAAATTCGTGGATCGCTACAGCTACGCAGGCATTCAACCGGAATTGTTCGGCCAATTTGATCGGATCCGGTTTTAGTATCACACTCATCATGATATTTGCGCCTTTTTCCGAGTTCCATGTCTTTCCCCGCTGCCCTTTTCCGGCCAGTTGTTCATGGGTAAAAATGGTCATTCCATGCTGTGCCAATGCAGCATGTATCTGTTCTCGGGCATAGTTGTTGGTACTGTCAATAGATTGCAGCTCAATGAATGGCAAACCAAGGGGGTTATGGCCGGGGGGGTGTGGCAATTAATTGCTATTTTTGACAAAGTAAAAGTGTTTCGGGTTTATGGGCGTTGATTTTTGTTTCGAAACCCCCTTTGATCAACTCAAACCATAAACAAAAAACTATAAACTGAATAATTATTGGAACAATTGTCATCACTGACCAACCGGAAGAAAAAAATCACCCGGTTAACCAGGAACTCAAAAATCATCAAAACCATTATCGCTGCGATACAGGAAAAAAAGGGCGAGCATATCATATCCCTTGACCTGAGAAAAATACCGGAAGCTGTTGCCGATTTTTTTATAATCTGCGAAGCAAGTAACCAGCCGCAGGTAAGGGCCATTGCTGATAATATTGAGGATCGTGTAAAAGAAAAATGCGATGAAGGACCTTATCATCATGAGGGATACCAGAAATTGCATTGGGTGCTGATCGATTACGTAAATGTAGTGGTACATGTAATGCAATCAGAGACAAGAAAATTTTATCGCCTCGAAGAAATGTGGAGCGATGCTGCAGGCGAAGAACACAATGGATAATGTTAAATATTATACCTGCTAAAACCTTTTCATAAGAAAATCATTAATTAGCAAGTAGTAGTTTTAAAAATAAATATGCCACAAGAACAACAGAATAACAGACCAGAGAATACCCGGCCACCCCGTTTTGGCGGAAGACCACCAGGTCCCGGCGGCCCGGGAGGAGACGATCCGAACCAGGTGCCAAAGAAAGGTCCCCGTTTTAGTATTTACTGGATCTATGCGATCATATTTGCTGTATTGATAGGCTTCCAGCTTTTCAGTCCTTTCTCGAGGAATATGGCTAAAATATCTTCACTGGATTATAAGAATATGCTGATCAATAACAATAATGATATTGAAAAGATCGGCATTATTGATAATCGCAAGACCGTAAAAATTTACCTCACCAAGCTGGGAAGAGATAAGTATGCGGATAAATTAAAAAAAGGCGTTACAGGTAAGATAAGTGAGGATGGCCCTCATATGTATTTCAAGATCGTGAGTGGCGATGCATTTAAAAGAGAGATGGACAATTTTTATGCAAAGAACCTTACCGTAAAAGAGATCCCGGAATTTCCTGACAGTGAAAAAGACTGGTTTGGAGGAATACTTCAATTCCTTCTCCCTGTTTTATTATTCATCGGCCTTTGGGTATTGCTGATGCGCAAAATGGGAAGCGGCGCCGGTGGTGGTGGCGGTCCCGGTGGTATCTTCAATATCGGTAAATCAAAAGCTACTTTATTTGATAAAGGAACAAAGGTCAACATTACGTTTGCAGATGTAGCCGGCCTGGATGAAGCGAAAGTGGAAGTGATGGAGATCGTTGACTTTTTAAAGAATCCAAAAAAATATACAAACCTCGGTGGTAAAATTCCAAAAGGCGCATTGCTGATCGGGCCTCCGGGTACGGGAAAAACCTTGCTGGCAAAAGCTGTTGCCGGTGAAGCACAGGTTCCTTTCTTCAGCCTGAGCGGTTCCGACTTTGTTGAAATGTTTGTAGGAGTAGGTGCCAGCCGTGTAAGAGATCTTTTTAAACAAGCAAGAGAAAAAGCTCCCTGTATCATATTCATCGATGAGATCGATGCGATCGGCCGTGCAAGAGGAAAGAATGCAATGATGAGCAATGATGAAAGAGAAAGTACATTGAATCAATTGCTCGTTGAGATGGATGGCTTTGGTACCGATGTTGGCATTATCGTATTGGCAGCTACCAACAGGCCCGATGTATTGGATACGGCTTTATTAAGACCGGGTCGTTTCGACAGGCAGATATCTATCGATAAACCCGATCTGAAAGGACGTGAAGCTATTTTCAAAGTGCATTTGAAGCCTATCAAAGTTTCTAAAACACTTGATGTACATAAACTGGCAGAACAAACTCCGGGATTTGCCGGCGCCGATATTGCCAATGTTTGTAATGAGGCGGCATTGATCGCAGCAAGAAAAGGAAAAGAAGCCGTGAGCATGGAAGATTTCCAGGATGCAGTGGACAGGGTGATCGGTGGTTTGGAAAAAAAGAACAAGATCATTTCTCCCGATGAAAAAAGGATCATTGCATTTCATGAAGCAGGTCATGCTGTTTGCGGATGGTATCTCGAACATGCTTATCCATTACTGAAAGTAACCATCGTTCCAAGAGGAACTGCCGCATTAGGTTATGCGCAATACACACCAAAAGAACAATACCTGTACAATACCGATCAATTGAACGACCAGATCTGTATGACACTCGGCGGAAGAGCCAGCGAAGACATATTCTTTAGCAAGATCTCTACCGGTGCGCAGAATGATCTTCAGCAGATCACCCGTATCGCTTATTCAATGGTAACTGTTTACGGAATGAATGAGAAAGTAGGGAATGTTAGTTTTTATGATCCGCAGCAGGAAACGGCATTTACCAAACCTTATTCGGAGGAAACTTCGAAACTGATCGACCAGGAAGTACGTAAGTTGATCGATGAAGCATACGACAGGACCAAGAAGTTACTGGTTGAAAAGAAAGATGATGTAGAAAAGCTGGCAAACGCTTTGCTGGAAAAAGAAGTATTATTCCAGAGTGATGTAGAAGCGTTGATCGGTAAGCGGCCATTTGAAGAGAAAAAACCATTGGCAGTAGAAGATACCGCTATGGCGCAGGAACCCGAACAACCGGCAGCAGCAGAAGTAAAAAAGGAAGCCGATAAAAAATCAACTAACGAGCAGCCTGGAGACCTGGGATTGGCACCATCCATTTAACCGACAGAGAACATGAACGTTTCTCCTTCTAAAGAAAATATTTTAAAAAAGATCCGCAAGGCGTTGAGTCATTCAACGCCTTTGCCTTTTCCGCAAAGCGAGGGTAACCAACCTGTCTTTACTCTATTGGAACAGGAAGCGGAAATAGAATTTGCGGAACAATTCACCAGGCTGCAGGGTAAATTTATTTTTTGTATCAACCAGCAGGAACTTGCTTTTCAATTAGCAAGTCTTATAAGAAAACAGAATTGGGAAAAAGTGTTTTGCCTCGAGGATAAACTCATCGCACCGGTTGCTTCGCAGATCAGCGACAGGATCATAAAAAGCGATCTTGCCAATTGTGATGTATCCATTACCGGTTGTGAATATCTCGTAGCAAGAACCGGTAGCATTGTAATGAGTACAGCGCAGGCAAGCGGGCGCACGGCAAGTGTATATGCACCGATCCATATTTGCATTGCTTATACCAACCAGCTCGTGTATGATATTAAAGATGCGTTGCAGGCGGCAAAAGATAAATATGGCATTAACCTTCCTTCATTGATCACTTTTGCTACGGGCCCCAGCCGTACGGCTGATATCGAAAAGACACTGGTGGTAGGCGTGCATGGGCCGAAGGAAGTGTATCTTTTCCTTGTAGAAAACTAATAATGTTTACGATTTACGAATTGGGATTTACGATTTGTTTTAATGCTTGACTTTCCTGCTTAATAGTAGGGTTTCGATGATTTAAAGAACGGCATTCGTACTGAAGAAAATCGTAAATCTTAAATCGTAATTCGTAAATTAGGTGCGAACCTGTCTTATCTTTACAACATGACGAATCCCGGCATTTATCAATTATTTGTTTATGGCTCATTACGGAGCGGATTCAAAAGTCCCGTGTATGAATACATCAGCCGTTTTTTCAGTTTTGTTGGCGAAGCAAAAGTAAGAGGAAGATTATTTGATATGGGAAGTTATCCGGCCGGCCTGCCTACCAATGAGAATCATTTTATCATTGGAGAATTGTACGAGGCAAAAAATATTTCAGAATTTTCATGGGCTATCGGGCAGTTGGACGATTATGAAGGTGTATCTGTTGAGCCCGATGAAGTACAATTATACCGCAGGGAAATTACCGAAGTGCATCTGAATGGGAAAGTCACGCATGCCTGGATATACTGGTACAATGGCGATATCAGCGGCCGCCCATTGATCGCTTCCGGCGATTTGATCCAATACCTGCAAGAAAAAAAATGAGTAACTTTAAGCATGTCTATTAATAAAACATATCGTATTGTTTTAAGAAAAGAACCGGAAGGAACTTATACAGCCTTAGTACCTTCTTTACCCGGTTGCATTACATACGGGGTTAACGTAGAACATGCATTGGAAATGGCGAAAGAAGCTATTGAAGGATATATTGCCGTTTTAAAAGAAGAAGGAGAGCCGGTGCCGGATGATAATGATACGCTGGAATATTCTTTACAGCTTTCTGCATAAAGATTCTTACTCAATTATGAGTTGTTAATTAAGATTCCCGCTTTCGCCGATACAATACTCGCTTATTTTTGCTTCATGGATTATTCTCCAAAAAATCTGATTCAGCTTCTCGAAAAAAAAGGATATGCCTTGAAGAGGATAAATGGCAGTCACCATATCTATTTTAATAAGGAAACAAAAAAGACACAAGTAGTGCCAGTTCACGGCAACAGGAACATTCCGAAAGGAACTTTCATGAGTATTTTGAAACAAGCAGGTATTTCAAAAGAAGAAATTTAAATTTCATCATGACTTTACCTGATAATAAAAAGATCTACTTCCTCTCCGACTTCCACCTCGGCGCTCCCGACCATGCCAGCAGTCTCGAAAGAGAAAGGATCATCGTTCAGTTCCTGGATGAAATAAAAAATGATGCAGCCGAAATTTTTCTGGTGGGCGATATGTTTGATTTCTGGTATGAATACCGGCGTGTGGTGCCAAAAGGATATGTAAGATTATTGGGAAAGCTCGGCGAACTGTCGGATGCGGGTATACCCATGCATTTTTTTGTAGGCAATCACGATATGTGGATGCGTGATTATTTCAAGAAAGAATTCAACATGCCGGTCTATTATAAGCCGCAGGAATTTGAAAGGAATGGAAAAAAATTCCTGGTCGGTCATGGCGATGGGCTGGGTCCCGGCGATCATGGATATAAACGGTTAAAAAAAATTTTTCGTAACCCTGTAAGCAAATGGTTATTTGGGATATTTCCTCCACGTTTAGGTATGGGCCTGGCCAATTATATGAGCCGTCGCAGCCGGGCGCAAACCGGGGCAACAGAAGAAACTTTCCTTGGCGAAGACAAAGAATGGCTCATTATTTACTGCAAAGAAGTGCTGAAAGAAAAAAACATTGATTTTTTTGTGTTGGGGCATAGACATCTTCCTATTGATTTTCGTCTGAATAATAACAGCCGGTATATCAACCTCGGCGATTGGATCAATTATTTTACCTATGCGGTATTTGACGGGGAGAAAATGGAGTTGAGATCATTTAAAGGTAAAGGGGATAAGATTGTTAGAAATCAGGAATAAGGAATGTGTAAGTGATGGACCCCGCACGGGTCGAATGTCAATAGCCCCGGATGAAAGCCGGGGGAATAAATGAACGAAATGTTTTCAGAACCCCAAAGGGGTTCAAGATGGATGAATAGCGAACAGAACGATGAAGAGTGCGACGCAACGAAGATGCTCAGGGAACTGCAGCCGGGTAAATAAAATTCTTACGTGATGAAAAAAAAATTGCTCATATTTTTATTTTTAATGCTGTCGATCGGTGCATGGTCGCAGGCCGATACTTCTTTTAAACTGATCAAAACAATTAAAGGAGATATTGTCAGTTTTACCGTAGATAACCTTGACAATATTTATATTCTTAACAGCAGGAACCAGGTAAAGAAACTTAATTCCAACGGCGATTCGGTGGCCGTATATAATGATGTAAAGAAATTCGGGAACAGTACTTTGATCGATGCTTCGAATCCTATGAAGATATTATTGTATTACCGGGATTTTGGAACCATCGTAGCGCTTGACAGGCTACTCACTGTTCGCAATACGATCGACCTGCGCAAACAAAATATCTTACAGGCCAAAGCCATCGGGCTTTCTTATGATAATAAGATATGGGTGTATGATGAATTGGAAAACAAACTGAAAAAAATTGATGAGGATGGAAAATTATTACTGGAAACCCCTGATTTCCGTCTTTTGTTAGGGCAATCACCATCGCCGCAAAAAATATTTGATGAGAATAAATATGTTTACCTCTACGATTCGCTGAAAGGCGTGTATGTGTTCGATTATTTCGGTACCATAAGAAATAATATCATGATATTCGGCTGGCAGAATTTTAAAGTAGCCGGTAAATACATCTTTGGCTCCCGGAATGATACGCTGTACCGTTACGAGATCAGTACCTTTCTCTACGACGAATGGAAAATGCCGGAAGAACTTTACCGGAGCAAGGCTTTTAACTTCACTTCATCCCGGCTGTACGCTTTGAAAAAAGATAGCATAGAAATTTACTCATTGCAATAAAGGGTTCTACTTCCAATTCGATATTTTTGACTGTCAAACGATAAGACGTCATGAATGATTTTCTGGAACAGGTATGGTTGGATAATACGGTAAAGAGTTACTTCATTGTAGCAGGGGTTATTCTTTTTGTTCTTTTATTGAAAAGATTTATTTCCCGTTATCTCGCCGGCTTAATGTTCCGGGTGGTCAATAAGATCTGGAAAGATGTCGACAAAAGGTCTTTCACCAACCTGTTGATACAACCGCTGGGATTCTTCCTTATCATTTTGATATCTCTCATTTCTCTTCATAAACTAAATTTTCCTGCCGACCTGAATGCTGAGATATATGATTACAGCGTCAAACAGATCATACACAGTATTGGTACTATTATCCTGATCGTTTCTTTTATATGGCTATTACTGCGTGTCATAGATTTTATTGCTATAATTCTTGAGAAGAAAGCGAACCTGACACCCGACCAATCGGATAACCAACTGGTCGTATTCTTCAGGGATTTTTTTAAAGTGATCTTCTCGATCGTAGGGGTGCTGATGACACTGCATTATGTATTTGATGTGAATGTCGGCAATATGATCACGGGCCTGAGTATCATTGGCGCCGCCATTGCGCTTGCATTAAGAGAAAGCCTGGAAAATCTCATCGCCTCATTCATCATCTTTTTTGATAAACCTTTTACCACCGGCGACCTGGTAAAAGTGCATCACATAACCGGCACGGTTGAAAAGATCGGTTTGCGCAGTACAAGGATACGTTCCGACCAAAAAACATGGGTAAGCGTACCGAATAAACAAATGGTGGATAGCGTACTCGATAATCTTTCTTTACGTACACAACGCCGCGGCGACCTGAGATTGGAACTTTCCCTGCAAACAAACTCGGTCAAATTACAGGCATTGATAAGCGATGTCAAAAAAATACTGGAAAGAAAAGATATTGAGGATGCGAATGTTTTTCTCGACGATATAAAGAACAATGCTTTTCTCATTCTTTCAGATTATTATACGGCTCCGGTTACGTTCAAAGAATTCAATAGTATCAAAGAAGAGATCAACCTGCAGGTATTAAAACTGATGGAAGGATCGCAAATTGAAATGGCCGGGGCCAATGTAGAAGTGCGGCTGAGCAAGGAGAGTGATTCAGTGGATAAAAACTAAGAGGGAAAAACTAAAAACTGGTATCTCATAGTTTCTGATTTTCTTACATTTTCGAAGAACAGCCCAATCGTAAGCTCAACTTTTATCTGTTAGCATTTATCTTACTGTTTTTCCCTAAGGCCTGTAATATCTCTGCAAGGTCCTTATCAAACAAGCCGGTTTTACCGTACTCAACAACACGGCCAAGTTCTTTGCCATTTTTCAAAACAATAATGGTCGGCACATTGGTAATGCCAAGCGCCTCCGATAAATGACTCAATGTTTTTTTCTGCCGATCAACGCCGATCAGTGTAAACCTGTCGGCAGAAAAACCTGCCGAATCAAGCAGGGTAAAAAGTTTCGGGATGATGTAATGCGAGTCATCGCACCAGGTACCCATAAAAGTGAGCAACTGGATCGAATCTTTATTGGCTTTTAATCCTTCAATAGCGGCTTTATTCGGATTATAGCCTTTCAGGCCATTCGCATACCAGTGAAAGGAAGTATCGCCGGTCAATACTTCCCGGGAAATAATTCCTTTCAATGATTTTTCATTAGGGCGTTCTACCAATACTTCGTATTGGTGCTGGGCGGATGTAATGCTACAGATCAGGGCACAAACAAAAACGGGCAATAACTTCTTCATGATCGTCAAACTTAGATGGCAAATGTAAAAGGGAACCGGATACAGATGAAAAGAGAATTGTTAAGGTTGCTTGCTTGATGCTTGATTCTGGATGCGGGCTTGGATCCAGCATCCTATAAATTAGCTTTCAATTCCAGCAAAAATCCTTTTATCTTCTCCAGTGACTGTATCATCGCAAATTTTTCATCGGCCCTTTTATTTTTCTTCAAATAGTCCCTGGCGCCTTCAATGGTGAACTTGCGGCGGCGGAGCAGGTCATAGATCATTACCAGGTTCTTGATATCCACCGGGCGGAAAAAACGATCGCCTTTGCGGTTCTTCCGGGGCTGGAGTATATCGAATTCCGTTTCCCAATAGCGGATCAATGATTGATTTTCCCGGAACATTTCGGCAACCTGCCCGATCGAATAATATTGTTTTTGAAAAAGTATCTCATCGGCAGGGATATTGATCAGGTCGGCATTGATACCGATATCTTTTAAAGAGCGGCGTCCTCTTTTTCCAGCCGGCGGCGTTACTACATTTTCTTCTTTTGTGATCATAACAGGCTCTTTCACGATGATCGTTTCTTTTTCTTCCACTATAACGGCAGAAATATCGGTTGAAGTATCCTCTGTTTCTTCAGGAACAAAATCAAAAGTTATTTGCGTAAGCTGTTTTGCCATTGTATAAAGGTACAATAGGGTGTTTTAGCAGGAACAGGGGATGTGATTATGTGGAAAACTCCGAAGGATAAAAACTAACAGATAAAAGATAAAAGTTGATTTACAAACCTGGCTGATCTTCGAAGCTGTAGTAGGATTTCAAATGGCGAGAGACCAGTTTTTAGTTTTTCACTTTTAGTTTTTATCTAATCAAAGCTCTGGTTACTCGCCGCCGCCTTCTTCAATATCTGGTCAAATTGTTCCGGCGTAAGATCATTATAGAAGAAATAGATCGGGTCGATCTTGCTGCCATTCTTATGAACTTCATAGTGACAATGCGGGCCGGTACTTTTTCCGGTACTTCCTACCCAGCCGATCACTTCACCTCTTTTAACAGTTTGCCCGTTCCTCACTTTCACTCTCACCATATGGCCATATAATGTTTCATAACCATAACTATGATTGATGATAACATGATTGCCATAACCATTGCCGCTGTTACCGGCCGTACTTATAGTACCATCTGCCGTAGCATAAATAGGCGTACCCTGCGGAGCCGCAAAATCAAGCCCGGAATGAAACTTGGTGGTTTTATAAACCGGGTCGATACGATAACCAAAACCCGAGGCGATACGGTTAAGATCTTTATTGCTTACCGGTTGAATGGCCGGTGTTCGGGAAAGCAATTCTTCTTTATTCTTCACCAGCTTGTCTACTTCTTCATACGATCTTTTTTGCGCTTCTATCCGGCTGGTCAGGTTCTTTAATGTTACATCGATAGCAGAAACCAATTGATTGTCTTTGAGTTTTTCAACACTCATGATCTCCAGTTGCGTCGCCATTTCTTTGGCCCTCGCACTGTCGGGTATCGGGTTGGCTTCAAAGATCGCCCGGTACACATCGTTATCTCTTTTTTCCAGTTCCTCCATCTGTTGCTGAATGGATTTGATCCGGTCTCTCAGTTGCCGGTAATTTTCCCGCAGGTTCGCATTTTGCTGTTGCAATATTCTTTCTTTGGGAGAGCCGATGAACTGGAAAGCGAAATAAGAGATCAGCCCGGCTGTAACCAATGCCGCTGCTATAAAACCAAAAATGCGGAGCAATTTTACCCGCATGGGAGTTTCCAGCTTCTCGTAACGAAGCGTATTGGTATTATAGTAGTATTTGATTTTTTTCATACCCCCAACCCTTAAAGGAGAGTATTACATTGGTTAAAGATCAGCCCTGCCGCCTGCATGATTTCTTTTTTTTGCTATTACCTTACCTTTGCAGCCGTTTACAGGGGATGACAAATATAGCCCGATAAACTGCAAAAATCAACCCCTGCGACAGCAGAGATTTTCATTTAAAAAGGAGTAAATAATTATGTTACCAGCTGTAGTACTACTATCATCGTCCCTTGCGTCGCACTCTTCGGCGTCCGGTTCGCTACTCAGCAGCGTGAATCGTCAATCGTCAATCGTGAGTGAACAGATTTTTTTTATTCACCAGCACGATTTATCATTCACGATTCACCATTCACGATTCACCATTCACATCAACTCACTACTCATTATTCACTATATGACAAGTGCAGCTATAAGACAGGCATTCCTGGATTTTTTCCGTTCTAAAGGACACGAGATCGTTCCTTCGGCTTCTATCGTCATAAAAAATGATCCGACCCTGATGTTCACCAATGCGGGTATGAACCAGTTCAAAGATTATTTTTTAGGAAATAAAAAACCATCGAACCCAAGAGTAGCCGATACACAAAAATGTTTGCGGGTTAGCGGTAAACATAATGACCTCGAAGAAGTGGGAGTCGATACCTATCATCATACCATGTTCGAGATGCTGGGCAACTGGAGCTTTGGCGATTATTTTAAAAAAGAAGCCATCGAATGGAGTTGGGAATTACTGACCAGGATTTATGGCCTCGAGAAGAACCGTTTATACGTTACCATTTTTGAAGGCGATGCAAAAGAAGGATTGCCGCGGGATGAAGAGGCTTACAATGAATGGAAAAAATGGATACCCGAAGACAGGATATTGAATGGAAATAAAAAAGATAATTTCTGGGAAATGGGTGATACCGGTCCTTGTGGTCCGTGTACAGAGATACATTATGATACCCGTCCCGAAGCCAATAATGATGGACATGCAAGAGTGAATAATGATGATACGGGAATGGTGATGGAAATATGGAATAATGTATTCATCCAGTTCAATAGAAAGAAAGACGGAAGCCTTGAGCCATTACCGGCAAAACATGTAGATACAGGAATGGGATTGGAAAGACTGGTGAGAGTGAAACAGGGAAAAGTTTCTAACTACGATACAGATGTTTTTACGGGTACGATCGCCGCTACTGAAAAAATTACAAATATTAAATATCGATCCGACCTGTCGGAGCCGGGCTCTCCCTCCTCTGGAGGGAGCCGGAGGGAGGTCGCATTCCGTGTCATTGCCGATCATATAAGAGCGATCAGTTTTACGATCGCCGATGGACAATTGCCATCCAATACCGGTGCCGGTTATGTGATAAGAAGAGTATTGAGAAGAGCCGTTCGTTATTATTATTCTTATTTGGATTATAAACAACCATTGCTTACACAATTGGTTCCTGTCCTGGCAAAGCAATTTGAAAATGTTTTCCCGGAATTATACAAGCAGGTTGATTTTGTAAGTAAAGTGGTGAAGGAAGAAGAAGATTCGTTTTTGAGAACATTAGGCAAAGGATTAACTCTTTTAGACTCAATTATCGGAGCTGTGACTACTGACGATTTGAGTTTCAATGAAGATGTAGATTTGATTAAGGAAATTTCCGAGATAAAGCATTTAGGAATTCAGAAAGATAATGAAATCACTATAAGCGGTAAGGTTTGTTTCAAGCTTTATGATACATATGGATTTCCTTTTGACCTGATTCGTCTTATAGCAATGGAAAGAGGAGTAAAAATAATTAATGAAGCAAATTTTGAAATTGAAATGCAAAAACAGAAAGATCGTTCTCGTGCTGCTACTAAAATCGATGCAGAAGATTGGATCATCGTAAAAGAAGGAAACAATAAATTCATCGGTTACGATTCTTTAGAAACCGACACCCAAGTTTTAAGATACCGGAAAGTAAAAGCAAAAGGAAAAGAACTATACCAAATTGTATTGGATAAAACACCTTTCTATGCCGAAAGCGGCGGCCAGGTTGGCGATCGGGGTGTATTAACGATTGACGATTCACGATTCACGATCATTGATACAAAAAAAGAAATGATCTTATCATTCATTTCACGGAATCATCACCGGAAAAACTGACCGGCACATTGATCGCTAAAGTGGATGCCAATAAAAGAAAGAATACCGAATTACATCACTCCGCTACCCATCTTTTGCATGCCGCATTAAGAAAAGTATTGGGCAATCATGTTGCACAAAAAGGTTCATTGGTCAATGAAGAACATCTTCGCTTCGACTTTTCTCATTTCGCCAAAGTAACCGATGAAGAAATTGCCCAAGTGGAAACACTGGTAAATGAAAAGATAAGAGAGAATATCCCTGTTGTTATCAAAGAAATGCCGAAGGATGAAGCGATGAAACTCGGTGCAATGGCTTTATTCGGAGAAAAATATGGCGATGTGGTTAGAGTAGTGGTCATCGATCCAAACTATTCCGTTGAATTATGCGGCGGTACACATGTCGGTGCCACCGGCGAACTGGGCTTATTTAAAATTACCAGCGAATCTGCTGTTGCTGCCGGTGTTCGCAGGGTAGAAGCCATCTGCGGTAAGCAAGCGGAAGAATTCATCAGTACCCAATTGGCGTTAATTCGTGTCCTTCGCGAATCATTAAAGAATCCAAAAGATATTCAGAAGTCTATCGAAAACCTGCAGGCGGAAAATGCTGAATTAAAAAAGCATGTGGAAGCAATGGAGGCAAGACAACTCGTCGCTATCCGCAATGAATTGTTACAAAAAGATGAGATCATCAATGGGGTAAATTTTATCGGCGATATCATTGAAGTAAGTAATGCGGATGCATTAAAGAAACTTTGTTTCGACCTCAGGCATCATTTACGGGATCATGTGGCAGTGCTTTGTGTTAATCTTGGCGGTAAACCATTTGTTGCGGTTGGCATTTCCGAAACAGTTGTTGTCGCAAAAAAACTGGATGCCGGAAAGATCATTAAAGAAATAGTTGCTCCTTTGATCAAAGGCGGCGGCGGCGGACAAAAAACATTGGCTACTGCAGGCGGACAGGAACCAGGTCAATTAAAAGAAGTGATCGAAGCAGTAAAAAAATTACTGCAATGAATGTGATCATTGAAACGGAAAGATTATTGCTCCGCACCTTCACGATGGAGGATGCTTCTCTTATCTATAATTTGAATCTTGATCCGGATGTGATCCGTTATACACTCGACCCGATGGCCGATATCGATAAAGCAAAAGAAGTGCTTGAAGAAGTTATCCTGCCTCAATATGCATTATATAACCATGGCCGCTGGGCCGTGCATATAAAACCAGGTTTGGAATTCATCGGTTGGTGCGGATTAAAAACCCGGCCTGAAATGAATGAGATCGACCTGGGATATCGCTTCATGAAAACAGCCTGGGGAAAGGGATTTGCCACCGAATCGGCCCATGCCTGCCTTAAATATGCATTCGAAAAGCTGAACCATCAGCGCATAGTGGGACGGGCTCTTCCCGCTAATACGGCCTCAATCAGGGTGTTGGAAAAATGCGGGATGATCTACCTTGGTGAGGAGGTTATCGATGGGCTTTTGCATAAAACTTATGAAGCTAATAGCCCGTTTATCCACTGATATTACCTTTGAAAATACTGGCTGGTTTTAACATTTCCGAAATATTTCGTATTTCAGAAAATGTCTTTATATTTGGCTACGAAACTCAACGTAGATAAATTCAATTCTGGCAAAAACAATAAAAATTAAAACAGATGAAAAAGACGTGGTTCAAAATTGCTGCTCTCTCTCTCGGTCTTGCTTTGTTTGCCCCGGTTTCATTGCTGGCGCAAAAAGAAGATAAAGATAAAGATGCTAAAGAGAAAGAAGTCAAGGAAAAGAAAGATGTTCAGCAGATCGTCATTACCCGTAAAAATGATAATGGTGAAAAAGTTGTTATCGAAGTGAATGGCGATAAAGTGACGATCAATGGAAAACCGGTAGAGGAATACAAAGACAATGGTGATATAAGTGTACGCACCCACAAGTATAAAACGCTGGAGAGCTTGTCAAGGATCCCGGGCGTTACCGGTTGGAGCTCTGGCGGGAATGACAATTTCAGTTTTATGACCGAAGATGCCAACCGTGCCATGCTGGGTGTATCAACAGAAAAAGTGGAAGAAGGTGCATTGATCGAAAGCATTACCAAAGAAAGCGGTGCTGAAAAAGCAGGCTTAAAAGAAAATGATATCATTACAAAAGTGGATGATGCAAAGATCACAAACCCTGATGAGCTGACTGCCGCTATTAAGAAACATAAGCCAGGTGAAAAAGTAGCTATTACTTATCTCCGTGATAAAAAAGAACAAAAGACCACAGCTGAATTGACCAAATGGAAAGGAATGGGCAATTTCAAAATGGATATGGGCGATATGAATTTTGATAAGATCATGCCGAAGGTGCAGACATTGCCCCGTATCAATGGCCAGAATTGGAGCCGTAGCACCGGCACTCCTAAACTTGGATTGTCCGTCCAGGATACGGATGATGGTAAAGGAGTAAAAATAATTGAAGTGGATAGTGAAAGCAACGCTCAAAAAGCAGGTTTAAAAGAGGACGATGTCATCACAGAAGTGGATGGTAAAGCAGTGAATGGCGCTGATGAAATGGCAAAGATCATCCGTGAAAGCAAGGATAAAGTTTCAATAATGGTAAAACTGACACGCAGCGGCAAGACCCAGAATGTTGAAGTAAAAATACCCCGCAAAATAAAAACAGCCGACCTCTGATAATTTTTGTTTTCTCATAAGCATTGCCCCTGGTTTTATTTCCGGGGGCTTTTTTTTACCCGTCAGACGGATATATGACTAATTTTACCGCCTGAAAAATGACGGATAAAGATCAATACGAAATAGTAGTAGGCCTGGAGGTGCATGCCCAATTGCTTACCAAAAGCAAATTGTTTTGTGGTGATAGTATTGCTTTCGGTGCAGAACCCAATACGCATGTAAGTCCCATCACATTGGCTCACCCCGGTACCTTACCAAAAATGAATAGCAAGGCTATTGAATTTGCAGTGAAAATGGGACTGGCCTGTCATTGCGAAATTGAACGGCAGAATTATTTTGCCCGTAAAAATTATTTCTATCCCGATCTTCCAAAAGGTTACCAGGTCTCGCAGCATACCACTCCTATTTGTAAAGCAGGTTTTGTTACGATCAAAACCGGGAGCGTAGAAAAAAATATACGGCTCAACAGGATACATCTTGAAGAAGATGCAGGCAAGAGTATTCATGATGCAGATCCTGTAAATACTTGTATCGATCTCAATCGTGCGGGCACTCCATTGATAGAGATCGTGACCGAACCCGACCTGCGCAGCGGCGAAGAAGCTTTTACGTATCTCACAGAAATAAGAAAACTGGTTCGCTATCTCGGTATCTGCGATGGAAATATGGAAGAAGGAAGTTTGCGTTGCGATGCCAATATCTCGGTAAGAAAAAAAGGTGAAACAAAATTGGGAACAAGAGTAGAAGTAAAGAATCTTAATTCTATCCGGAATGTGAAAAGGGCGATCGAGACAGAATCAAAAAATTTAATAGAGATACTGGAGAAGGGAGGAACGATCGTTCAGCAAACAAAAAGTTTTGATGCGAATACAGGAACCAGTTTTGCGATCCGTGATAAAGAAGATGCCGATGATTACCGTTATTTCGCCGAGCCGGACCTGTTACCTTTTCATCTGCAGGATGAATTCATTGAAAGGATCAGGAAAACAATTCCGGAATTACCAGAAGAGAAGATCCGCAGGTATTCCTTATCATTCAACCTTTCTGAATATGATGCCACAGTGATTACCGAAGAGAAAGATCTTGCAGACTATTTTGAAGAGCTTGCAAAAAATACGGCTAATTATAAATCAGCAGCTAACTGGATCATTGGTCCCGTAAAAGCCTGGTTGAATGAAAATGAAAAAGAGATCCATGAATTCCCGGTTAATGCTTCTCAATTGGCTAAGCTGATCGATCTTACTGATAACGGTACGGTTAGTTTCTCTTCCGGCTCTACAAAACTTTTCACCCATTTAATAAAATATCCGGGAAGCGATCCGGGCGCATCGGCAAAAGAACTTAACCTTATCCAGGAATCGGAAGTTTCCGCCATATTGCCGATCGTTGATGCGGTCATCGAAAAATTTGCCGATAAAGTAGCCGAGTATAAAAAAGGAAAAAAAGGGTTGCTGGCTATGTTTGTGGGCGAAGTGATAAAAAGATCGAAAGGGAAAGCCGATCCTAAAGTTGTGAATGAATTATTGATTGAAAAATTGAAATCATAAATAAAAAAGAATGAAAAAGATACTAAGCGTAATAGCTGTTCTGTTATTCCTGGCATCCTGTAAAAGCGGTTCAGGCGTAAAAAAATTCGAAGTAAATGGTACGATAACGAATAGCCCGGGAACTATCATTTACCTGGAAGAGATCCCCATGACAACCATGCAACGGGTACGGGTTGATTCGATGCTGCTGGAAAAAGACGGCAAATACGTTTTAAAAACAGATGTAAAGGAAGCTTCTGCTTATACTATACGTATCGGCAATAATGATGATCCGCCATTAGCGGCGATCATTAATGACGCTTCCAAAATAACAGTGAACGCTTCTTTTAAAGATGGGAATGCCTATGCCGAAAGCTATGAAGTGACAGGATCAAAAGCATCCGGCCAGTTAAAAGATTTTATGGTGGGTCTGAATACAAAACTTCAGGCTGTTTATTTTAATGATCTGAAAGCTGACAGCCTGCAACAAAGCGGTGCCGGGGACAGCATTCTTATTGCCATACAACAGGAAAATAGCCGGATCTCTTTGGAGGCAAAGCAATTGGTGATCTCATCATTACAACGATCCGGGAACCCGGCACTCACGATGTTTGAATTGGGTAATTACCAGACAATGGCCAATAATCCTGCATTCAGACTGCAACCTTTAAATAATGATGAAGTAAAAAAGATCGTAAATGAGACCGCTGAAAAATTTTCGTCTCACAGCGGAGTGATCGCTATCAAAAAAATACTGGATGGCAGTATGAATAAAAGTGAAGGATGGGTAGGAAAGGAGGCGCCGGAAATTTCTTTGCCGGATGTAAATGGTAAGGAAGTGAAATTAAGTTCTTACCGCGGAAAATATGTATTGGTTGATTTCTGGGCAAGCTGGTGCGGACCCTGCCGGATGGAAAACCCGAATGTAGTAGCAGCCTATAATAAATTCAAGGATAAAAATTTTGACATATTGGGAGTTTCGCTCGATAAGCCCGGTCAAAAAAGTAAATGGCTGAAAGCAATAAAAGATGATAACCTTACATGGACACATGTAAGCGATCTGCAGGAATGGGCAAGCCCGGTGGTTGCAATGTTCGGCTTCGGACAAGAAGGTATTCCTTATAATATATTAGTAGATCCGCAGGGAAAAATAATTGCAGAAAGATTAAGAGGCGTTGAACTGGATACGAAGCTGGCGGAAGTATTGAAATAAACAGCAGTATAAATACCCGCATAAAAAAGATCCCCCGCATTGCGGGGGATCTTTTTTTATTCTACAAGTTCAATGATTATTAATTATCCCAGAATACTCTATCCTGTAAGCTCGATGGTTTTTGACCGGGAACATTAGGATTCAGATCGATCTCAGATTGTGGATAGAACAATGATCTTGGAACTGCAGTAACGGAACTGATCGCATTGGTAGGAACAGTAAGTGCAGGGAAACCAGTTCTTCTATAATCAGACCATGGCTCAACAGAAACACCGAAAGAAGCGATGTACTTCTCTTCGATCACTTGTTGAATTTGCTGTGCAGTAGATCCGCTCAATGTACCATTCGCAGCAAGATAGTCTGCGATCTGCGCAGCATTCACGCCTACTTCCTGCATAGAGGCTGTGATACCGGCAGTATAGAAAGCCTGGGCACTGCCCGGAGCTCCTCTTAAGGCAGCTTCAGCACGGATGAAATTGTATTCTGCAAATGATAACATACGTTGAGGCGCAGCACCTGAATAAGTAAATGGAGGGGCAACACCGGCTGTTACATTACCACGTAAGAAAGTATGAATACGGCTATAGTTACTGTTAGGTGATGCAGGAGGAGCAGCAGCAGACACACCCACAAAAGCATTCGGCGAAATAATGATCGAAGCGCCTGCACCAACACCAGCGCCTGTTACATTGTTGCTTAATGTTATCGTAGTTGCTGTTACCGCTGTAGAAGTAGTGCCCGCAGGAATATTCGTTCCGGTAATAACCATATTGGTAGCAGCGCCTGTTGTAGAAGCAAATGTCAGCACATTACCGGCTACAGTAGCTGCAGACGTACTTAATGTTACCGGAGCTGGTATTCCCTGGTAAGGGAATGAAGTGAAATAATAAGGACGACGTGGGTCGAACTTAGGATTCATTATTGATAACATCCTTTGATCGGCATACAGGTAACCTGGACGGCTTACTTCAAATGCCGAGATGGGGTTACGCTGGTTAGCTATATCGAAAAAAGGCATTTGGAAATTATCCGCATTCGCCGCCAGGAAAGTGATACCAGCTGTATTGATCAGTGTAGTGATCTGTGTATTGCTGAAAGTAGGATCGATCTTGCTATAATGGATGAATAAACGAAGCTTCAGTGTATTAGCAAATTTTATCCATTGTGCTCTTGCATTTGCGAAATTACCTCCGTTGGTATAGATCAGTGAATTGGTGCCCGGAGTTAATAAACTGGATGCTGCATTCAAATCAGTGATACCCTCTGTAAGCAATGCTATCAGTTTTGGATAGATGACAGCATCATCATCGTAATGAGGCTGCGTATTACCTGTCAGTTGTTGTGCTTCGGAATAAGGAACGTTACCCCAAACATCAACTACTAATGAATATTCATAAGCTTTAAGGATCTTGGCAATACCCGTATAATAAGGGCTTGCAGAGCCTTGTTTGATGATCAGTTCAAGGTCACTTAATGTGGTAGCATAAATGCTGCTCCACACATTGTTCTGGTCACTACCGGTAATATTATAACGATAGTATTCCCATGTCTGGTTGGCCGAAGACGCAAGCCCCGACATATGTTGTGCGATCTCTGCTGAATAACGATACAGGTCACTTCCTCCTTCAAAACCAAGGTTCACCTGTGCTGATGAAAGCAACTGGGCGATCGGTGAGTTTGAATCAGGAAGACGATCCGGGTCCTTATTAATGTCAAGCATTTTTTTGCAGGAAGTTGTGGCAACAATTCCTGTGAACAGCAGTATAAATTTGAAATATCTGAGTTTCATAATGTTTCTTTTTTAAAATTAGAAGCTGAGGTTTAATCCAACACCCATTGTACGGGTTTGCGGCAATGCGTTAAATTCCAAACCAGCAGCATTGCTTACACCTAATACACTCTGCTCCGGATCCAAATGAGGGTAGAAAGGACTGTGAAGGAAAAGATTGCGTCCAAACACACTCAATGAAGCGGCGCTGAATGGAGTTCTTCCCAGGAATGCACTTGGTAAAGTAAACATCAGCGAAGCTTCTCTTACACGGAACCATGACGTTTTATAAATGTAACCTTCCGCAGCTGCAAATACCCCGGTAGTTCCATAATACTGCTCAGCAGAAAGATAAGTAGTGTTAGGTAATCCGTTTGTATATACTGCATCGAAAATATAAGGACGTGTTGGAGTAACTCCATTAGCCTCGAATCTTGGATACTTAGCTGTTTCAGCAGCTGTACCGGTACGGATTATATCGGCAAGGTTACGGCTGTAGATCTGGCCACCTTCTTTGATCTCCATCAGGAATGAAAGAGTGATCGATTTAAAACTAAACGTATTGGTGATCCCCATTACATATTTTGGATTAGGATTTCCGATCTGCTGAACACCTGTTGTGATCAATGGAAGCCCGTTGGCACCTACTACGATCTTATTACCCTTATTTGGATCTCTTACATACGCATTACCATATATCTGGCCATATTCTTCACCGGCAACAAGACGAATGTTAGGAGTTGTGAATCCACCGAGGAAGATATTTGTTACACCATTTTCAAGTTTATCAACGATCGCTTTGAATTGTGTGTAAGCAAGGTTGAATGTCCAGTTGAATGATTTTGTTTTGATCGGGGTTGCAGTTACACCAACCTCAACACCATTGTTGGTAAGGTTGCCTGCATTTTTTACCTGTGAAGTGATACCAGAAGTTGCAGAAACCGGAACGGCAAAGATCAGCTTTCTTGACTTTTGCTTATAACGGGTTGCTTCAACACTGAAACGACCTTTGAAAAGCACCAGTTCAACAGCGATCTCTTTGCTCTGTGTGAACTCAGGCCCGAGACCCGGATCACCGGCAGCATTACTCAAAGTATAACCTTGTATTCCATTAAAAGGGAAAGTAATAGTAGGTCCGAAACCATCAGCCGATGCAGCACCGGCAAAATAAGAATCAGTTGAATAAACAAAGTCACCGGCTTTACCTACTGTAGCTACGTTACCCCTGATCTTCACAGTTTCGATGATCTTGCTTCTCAGTTTAGGGAATAATTCTGTCACGTTCAAAGAAGCTCCCACTCCATTGTAGAGGTAAGAGTTGTTGCCGATCTTGAATGTAGAAGCCCAGTCGTTTCTCAGTGTAGCATTGATCGATAAAATGCTCCTGAAGCTTAATGAAAGATCTCCGTATAGACCTAATAATCTTGTTTTAGAAGAACCACTTGCAGGAGAAGGACTGTACGTAGTTGTATTGCTTAATTGTTCGAAGTCTCTTACGATAATTCCTTTACCATCCAATTGAGCAGCGTTGCTGTATATCTGCTGGAACTCGGAACCGAAGAGGAATGTACCGCTCCAGTTCTTAACCCTTTTGCTGGCTGATAAGAATGCATTAGAGTTAAGGCTGCGATAGTTATTTCTTGTTTCACGTATACCACCGGCGCCATTGGCAACCGTGTTTCCTTGTCCGCGGGCACCGATCTGGTCGTATGCATGCTGGAAAATAGAATAAACATCAGATCCTACTTTGTAATCGAATGTCAACCATTTTGTCAACCTGAAGTTGAAAGAAACGTTTCCAATGAACCGGTTGATCTCATCCCTGTAACGATTATGTTTGATGGTCCAGTAAGGATTATCCTCAACACCTGCTACCTGTCCAAGATAAGTTTGGTTACCTGCTGCATCTTCCCATGGAAGTCCGCTCAGGTTATAGCTGCGCGGTGTGAACCATGCACGGAATACAGGGTTACTTAACTGGTTTCCCTGTTGTGTTCTGCGTGAAGCATTATTAGAATAATTACCGCTTACAGATACAGTAAGAAAATTGTTGACTTTTGAACTTGCATTCAATGAGAAGTTATGACGTGTCAGCTCATTGTTCTCGAGAATACCTGTGTTTTTCAAATAGCCATAAGAAAAACGGAAAGTATTTTTATCAGTACCGCCGGAGAAGGCAATATTGTTTTGCCAGTTATGCCCGTGACGGAAGATATCTTTTACGTTATTAGGATAAGCCTGCAATACTTCAGTTCTGTTATTAAGGTTGGTTGCAGGGTTATAAGCTGTAGTAACCGTTTGTCCATTGATAAGCGGACCCCATGACATATTTGAAGAAGCATTGAAAACACCACCGGTTCCCTGTGCATATTGATTCTGGTAGTCCGGAAGACGGTTGATGCTTTCTATCTGGTAAGTGCTGGAGAACTGAATTGAATTCTTCTGACCAGCTTTACCTTTTTTGGTAGTGATAAGGATCACACCATTGGCTGCTCTTGAACCATACAATACAGCAGCAGATGCACCTTTTAATACCGTGATGCTTTCAACATCATCCTGGTTGATATCGATCGCACGGCTTGATCTTGGTGTACCGGTCTGCAAAGCAGTACCACCACCACTGTTATCAATGGGAATTCCATCAATAACAAACAAAGGCTGGTTAGAACCGGTAAAGGTTGTAAAGCCGCGGATCAAAATACTTGAACTGGAAAAAGAACCACCGCTTCCCTGTGTTCTTACACCAGGTATTTTTGATGCGAGTGCATTCGTGATATTGGTAGTGTGTGCCTGCGTTAATTCTGCTCCGCTTAACTGCGTCAGACCATAACCAACATCTTTTTTATTTTTCTTGATACCAAATGCCGTAACCACTACTTCCGACATTGTTTTGTCTTCGGCTTTCAGTTTTGCATCTACCGTTGATCCGCTGCCGATGGCAACTTCAACGAGGATCATATCCACAGCGGAAAAAACAAGTGTCTTTGCGCCTGCTGGAACTGTAAGGGAATAAGTTCCGTCTACTTTTGTAACTGTACCGGTTGTTGTTCCTTTCACCAGTACTGATACATTCTGCAAGGGAGTGCCTTTATCGTCGGTAACCTTACCGCTGACTGTGCGCTGTGCCAATGCCTGGGTGGCAAAAAACACAACTCCCCAAAGGAGTAAAAATAATTTTCTCATGAGCATTTAGTTTTAATATATAATTGAAGTCAATCCCCTTTGACCGCAAGGGTCAAAAGAGGGCTTGAAATTAACGAACCTTAAACAAAAATTAAAAAAAACGTTTGATTTACAGAAAACAGCCAGTCGGTTGATAATGAATTTCTGAGCCTTGCCTTAATAACGACAATTTTCGGCCCTTTCATGCTGCTTTTCAACTCCTGTTTTGGCCCATCTGAAAAAACACAAATCAGGATAAAGACCGTTACCCCAGGATTACTCCGGAAATGGCCATTCGGAATAGAAAAGCAGGGCTAAAGTGCAGTTTTTTACGCCCCTTTTTCTACTTATTTATTTGATCTTTAATTTATTATAAACAAATTTGTATTTCCTGTACCGGTCGGAATGTAGTTAACATGTTGAAATACAGGCTGATCCTGGCCTGACAGATGCCTGATCCATGTACTATCCAATGTATTATTCATGTACTCCCCATAGGGAGGAACACTGTTTTAGTACATGGTTTCTACATGGATAGTACATGGATCAGGCCTGGATGAGTAATGAATAGTACATGCTTTACACATAAAAAGCACTAGCTGGTTGTTACATGCTGTTGCGTGAAATGTTAGATCACAAGAGCTGCCTATTTCCGCATTTTTACCATCGAGATCAAAATAGAAGGAAGAAGAACGAGATTGGTTAATGTAGCTGTTACCAATGTAAGCGAAGTAAGCCAGCCCAACGCCTTCGTACCGTCAAAGCCGCTAAAACAGAAAATTATAAAGCCGGCGATCAGTACAAGCGAAGTATAAATGATGCTGATACCCGTACTGTGAATAGTATCGATCACCGTTTTTTTCATATCGAAATTATTATGGGGAAGCTCCTGTTTATAATTGACAAGAAAACGAATCGTAACATCGATAGCAATACCCAACGCTACGCTAAAAACCAATACTGTTGAGGGTTTCAAAGGAATGCCGACCCATCCCATTATACCCGCAGTGATCAGTAAAGGAATGATATTGGGTATCAATGAACATAAAAGAACCCTTGCCGACCGGAACAAATAAAGCATGCAAAGTGCGATCAGTACAAAGGCCCAGAAAATACTATCCTTAAGTCCATTGATGATGTAATGACTTCCCTCCAGAAAAGTAACGCTGGTGCCTGTCAGTTGTACATCATATTTGGGTTTTGGAAAAAGCTGGTCCACCCTTTTCGAAATACTGTCCAATATCCTTGGCAGCCGTTTACTCCCCACATCCTTCATACTTACACTGATCCGGGCCTTTTGCCGGGAACTATCCATGAAAGTAGTGACCAGCTTCGCAAAGGAATTCTTTGTGTTGCCCTGGTCTTTACCCGGACTCAAATATTGGGAAAGAGCGGGAAGGTCAAACTCCAGCGGCATCGAATAGTTATTACTGTCGCCATCAAAAAAAGCCTGTTTGGCAAATTTTAATCCATCGGTGATACTCAATGGACGGCCGATATCCGGCATCGACGCAAGAAATTCAGAAAGCGAATCGATACGAAGAAGATTATTGTAATTGCGGGAAGCGCCTCTTTTTTCTTTGGTATCCACCACAATCTCAAGTGGCATCACCCCTTTGAAATTATTTTCAAAAAAACGGAGATCGGTATAGATCTTATCCGATTTGGGGAGATCATCCACAATAAAACCAAGACTCTTTAATCGTAACATACCGGTTACCGAAGCGGCAACGATTACCAATGTAACGGCATAAATGATTTTTCGATGATTCAATGACCATCTTTCCAGGCGGTCAAGCCAGCGCTTCAATCTCGGGTTATCCAAATATTTTGTATGCCTGCTTTTCGGTGGCGGTAAATAACTCAGCACGATCGGTATGAACAACAGCGATATAAAAAATAATGCAAGAATGTTGATACCGGCGACGATACCGAACTCTTTCAATATCTGGCTTTGTGTCAATGCAAAAACAGCAAAGCCAATGGCAGCGGAAAGATTACAGAATAAGGTGACCACTCCCATTTTATCGATCATCATCACCAGCGATTTCTTTTTATCGCCGGTTTCACTGTAAGCCGTATGAAATTTATTCAGGAAATAAATACAATTAGGAATACCGATCACAATGATCAGCGGAGGTATCAATGCATTCAGGATACTGATCTTATAATCCAGTAAATGAATAGTGGCAAAACTCCAGATCACACCCATCGCCACTACCGCCAGCGAAAGCAACATGGCGCTTACACTGCGGAAAAAAAGTAATAAGATAATTGCAGAAAGAATAATAGACGCAATGATGAACATCCGCATCTCTTTGATGATCCTTACGGAAAGTTCCGTACGTATATGCGGCAACCCGCTTTTATAAACTGTAAGACCATTTTCTTTTCCAAATTCATCGGCGATCCTCCCGATATTATTTACAATACTGATCCGCTCTTTTTTTGCCATCAGGTCTTTCCTGATGCGGACACCCATCAGCCATGCATGCGTATCCGGGTTGTATAAAAGCTGGCGATAAAATGGAAGATTCAGGAATATCGTTGCACCACTGTCTATTTCGGTCTGCGTCAATTTCCTGTCAGGGAAAATAGTATCGGCTTTGAGTTTTTCTGTTTCCGGGACCTTTACAAGATTGACCGCCGTAGGAATGGAAATGATATCTTCCACACCATATTCTTTCTTCAGTCTTCTTTGCAGTTCGAAATAATCATTAAATAATTTTTCTTTAAAAAACTCTTCTCTGCTGTTTGTTTGAATGCCCAGTACCAGCAGGTTGCCATCTTCTCCAAACTTTTCTTTGAATTCCTTGTAAGCTTTGTATTTGGGATTATTGGTGGGGATCGCTCTTGAAAAATCATAGCTCAATTGTACGCGGCTGGCTTCGTAAGCCATAAAACCGGTAATGGCTACAAGAGCGATCAACAGCGGTAAACGATATTTAAGAATAAATTTTCCGAGCTTGTGCCACATCGCTGCAAAGAAACAATAAAAGGTTTAAGGTTTCAGGTTTAAAGTTTAATGTTTCTTCTATGGGGCAATGATTTCCCATTTTTGCATAATCTGTGTTAATCCTGAAATCTGTGGTTAATTTTGAAAAGTGAGATATATTCTTTTCCTCATACTCTTTCTCCGGTCAATACTGTCGGTTGGCCAATCGCCGCTGCCTGCTATCGGGCAATGGAGAGAACACCTGCCTTATAACAGCGCTATCGATGTAACAGCAGGCGATGGAAAAATTTATTGCGCCACTCCTTATAGTTTATTTACCGTAACCGTTGCAGAAAATATTGTTGAACGATCAAGTCGTGTAACAGGATTGAATGAGACCGGCATCAGTACGATCAAATACGACGAGATCAATCATAAATTATTCATTGCTTACAGCAACAGCAATATCGATATCATTTACCGGAATGATATTTACAATGTGCCGGATATAAAACGGGATAATATTTCCGGCGATAAGAACATTTACAATATTTACCCGCTGAATAAGAATTATTACCTCTCCACCGGCCTGGGCGTTATTGTTATCGACGGAGAAAAATATGAAGTAAAAGATTCATGGTTCATTGGGAACGGAGGCAATCTTATAAAAACAAATGGCTTTACCGGCGACGGGACTTTTTTTTATGCTGCAACAGAAGAAGGATTAAAAAAAGCAGCGATGAATTCATCCAATCCCGCCGATCATAATAACTGGTCATTGATAAGCGGAAGCAATGGTTTGCCGGCAGGCGCCTGCAAAAATGTGATCACTGTGCAGAATAAGGTCATCGTTCAGAAGAACGACTCTTTATTTGTTCAGAACGGAACAAGCTGGACATTGTTGTACACCGATACATGGCCTTTCGTCAGTATCAATACAACAGAAAATAAAATACAGGTTTGTGAAAGGCAGGCAAATGGTACAAGTCGTGTAATTATATTGAATGCCGACGGAACTGTTTCGGCAACTTTAGCGTCGATTAGCGTTATATCTTTTCCCCGCAAAGCGATCTTGTATAATAATGATCCATGGGTAGCCGACCAGTTTGCCTGCTTATCTCATTTTGGATCAGGTTCATCATACCAGCAATATATTCCCAACTCGCCGCAGGGATTGGCCAGCGGTGAAATGATCGTTTACAATAATATTTTTTATGCAACATCGGGGGCAGTGAACAGCGCCTGGAATTATCAATACAATGGCGACGGCATTTATATTTTTAAAGAAGGTTCCTGGAATAATATCAACCGCTACCGGTACACAGCCATTGATACATTGCTCGATCATATCACTGTTGCTATCGATAAAAGAGATGAAACTGTTTGGACGGGTTCTTATGGCGGCGGATTGTTACATATAAAACCCGGGCCTGTCTTTGAGATATTCAAACAAAATTTTACCGGGCCCACTATTGGCGATCCTGCCAGTTACCGCTTGGCTGGTCTGGCATTCGACAATGAAAATAATTTATGGATATCAAATTTCGGCGCTGCGCAACCATTGCGGGTAAGAAAGAATGATAACACCTGGAAAAGTTTCTCATTGCCTTTTTCTATTTTTCAAAATGCATTATCACAGATCGTCATTGATGATAATGATCATAAATGGATCGTATCGCCGCTCGGCAATGGGTTGATCGTTTATGATCACGGTTCGTCAATAGATAATATTACAGACGATCGCTGGAGAAAATTGGGAACAGGTGCAGGTAATGGCAACCTTCCATCCAATGATGTATTGTGTGTGGCAAAAGATAAAAGCGGTTTTATTTGGGTAGGAACCGGTGATGGCATCGGGGTTTTTCAATGCCCCGAACAATTATTCGGCTCACCTGCCTGCGATGCTGCCTGGCCCATTGTTCCCAATGGAAATTTTGCCGGTTATTTATTCAAAGGACAGGAAGTGCGCAGTATTGCAGTGGATGGCGCCGATAGAAAATGGGTGGCAACAAAAAATGGCGTTTTCCTTATCAGTACTTCCGGAGAAAAAGTGATCTATGGTTTTACCGAAGACAACAGTCCTTTATTAAGCAGCGATGTAAAAAAAATTACCATTGATGGAAAAACAGGCGAAGTGTATTTCGCTACCGCAAAAGGAATTTGTTCTTTCCGCAGTACAGCTACCGAAGGCGGAGAAAAAAATGAAACTGTATTGGTATTTCCGAATCCTGTTCCGCCGGGTTATGCAGGTACGATCGCTATCCGCGGATTGGTGAACAATGCTATTGTAAAGATCACCGAACTGGATGGAAGATTGGTTTATCAAACAAGAGCATTGGGCGGACAGGCAGTATGGGATGGAAGAAATTATAAAGGACAAAAGATATCAAGCGGTGTTTATCTCGTATTGATAAATGATGATGGCAAGAAAGAAAGAGAAGCGGGTAAGATCTTTTTTATTAGCAAATAGATGTAGTCGGGAAGTCGGGAAGAAATTCATGCATGAGTTATCTATCTTTCCGTCTGCCCGACTTCCCGACTTTCGGACCTACGGACTAGCAAGTGACAGATAAATTACATAAAACAAAAGGTATCGTTCTGCGTACGGTGAAGTATGGAGAAACAAGTATCATCGTTTCCATCTTCACAGAATTATTCGGTGTGCAATCTTATTTGGTGAATGGAGTTAGAACATCTGCAAAAAAAGGAACGGGCAAAGCCAATTTATTTCAACCCGCGGCGATCCTCGATCTTGTCGTTTATCACAATGAATTAAAACATCTGAACCGTATCAAAGAATTCAAATGGTCATATCTCTATGCGACTATCTTCAGTGATGTACCAAAGAATGCGGTGGCTTTATTCATGATAGAATTGCTGACAAAATGTTTGAAGCAACCGGAAAGCAATCCCGGACTTTTTCATTTTACGGAAGATGTTTTTTTGAAACTGGATGAAAGCAGCGGGGCTGTTTTTGCCAACCTGCCTTTGTTCTTTGCGTTGCATCTTCCTTTTCATTTTGGTTTCCGGATCGATGATAATTACAATGAAAGAAATAAATTTCTCGACCTGCAGGAAGGAAGTTTTATAAATGAACAACCGCAGCACCCGTATTTTTTAGAAGATAAACAGGCGGAGACCAGTTCTCAATTATTAAAAGTGCAGCATCCCGACGAATTAGAAGGTATAAAACTCCATCATGATTTTCGCCGGCACTTATTACAGCGGTTTGAAGATTATTATCGTTTGCATATCCATGATTTTGGAACGATGAAAAGTTTGCCGGTGCTGCGGGAGATATTGGCGTAAGGGTTTTCTCATTGGAAATTGATATCCCTGCTAATGGGAGTGAAAACCTTAACTCGCTTGCCCGCTTACCAGGTTATATACGGCAATCCTAACGAACCCTATTTACCAAATATTTCTCCAACATCGCCAATTTCCGGCATGTATCATTCCCATTTTTTAGGTGGTTTTTCTATTTTTTCTCCGCAAGACATACGATACCTTTATAACCTGTATAATAATAGTATGGCGGATTCTAATTTTGTTTTTGCTATAGTAACACAAACCGGAACTTATGTATTGCAGGTAAGCGATGTTCAAACTTTTTTGCAATACGGGCAATCTCATTTAGAAGATGAGGCTTCTTTTAATAGCTTTCAGTGGACAACCTATGCAACTAATTTGATATCTGAGAAATGGCACCCATGATGGAAACGAGGCTGGATTTTTGCGAATGTTGAATGCAGAGAATATGGGCTTAAATTATTGTCATGCGACGATCCCGGATCTTAACAATTGGAAGGTAAAGGGATTAAATGCGTATAGTTCACCAATAAATATACCATGCTAAAATTTTTTAGATATAGTGTTTGCGTTCTTGCTTTTTTCAGCATGTATGTAGTAAATGCCCAGGAGACAGCCAAGAAAAACATTTCTCCCGAACACCTTACAGGAAAATGGCAATGGGTAAACGACCAGGATTCCTTTATCATTGAAATTGCTTTTATTGACACTTCGTTTTCAAGCAAGATGTCAAACAATTTTTTTGGTCCGCAAATAACCGGCTGGCACAGGTACGTTGAAAATGGCACATTAATCGAAAGCAGTTTCCCGGGTTCATCCACCAATCCTGTTTACAAACAAGGAATTTTTGGCGTGGTTATGAATAATACGAATATCCTTTTGTGGTTTCATGATTTAACCCGCGAAAGAGATTTTAGAATAGAGACCGAATTTTTAGATTCCACAGGTACTTTAATAAAATGGATCACACATCGGCCGCAGCAAAGGGATTGGTATCAATCCGATGAACCAAAGATATGGGAGGGGCAAACGATCCCACGTTCACTCATCCTGCATAAAATAGCAACACTGGAAACTACAACAGCCTCGAACAAACAGAAAGAGAAGAATTGATCAAAACGATTCCCGGTTTTTTCCCTTTCTCAAAACTTCCTAGTTGATCATCCCACTGCAAAGCTTTCGCTCCATTATTGGTTGCCCATTGCAGAATTGTTTCCAAAGGAATATGCGGAAAATGTTTATGAACCGATCCTATTTCCTTCGCAATACTTAATTGCCAGTTGCTGCTATAACTATCGGTGCCCAATACGATATGACAATTATGTTTCATCAGCAGATCGACCGGCGGCACTTTGTTTTCAATATAAAGATTGGCATTGATACAAATACAATAAACCAGTTTTAACCCGTTCGCATTTGCATATTCATTGGCCCATACTATATCTTCTTCGGGCATAAATGTATTATGAATAAGGAGTATCGTTTGTCCATTATTAAAATAAGGCAATACAGAACGGATGCTGCTTTTGCCCGTCACCGGGAAAGGAGAACGATCGATACCAAATACTTTAAAAAGTTTCAGGTAATCGCCGCCGCCGGTCTTATACAATTCATCTTCGGCAGGATGTTCCTGGTTGTGGATTGAAATTACCTGGTCCTTTGTTGCTTCATTGATCAGTATAAATGTTTTTGGACTGATGCTGTACGGTGCATGGGGAACGATAGATGTTCGATGTTGGATGTTCGAAGTTGGATGTTGGGTTTCGAAAATATTTGCAACTTGTTTATAGTGATTGAAATTCTCAATTGCTTTTTCATCGGTAAAACTTAATACTTCAACAAAATTCTGCCATTGGATCTTACTTTTACTTTTTACCAGGGCTGTATCGGCTGTATTTCCAATATCGCCAACGGCTACAGTGCCGTTATCATACATTTCTTTTTCAGCTGCAATAATAGCTTGCATCTTCAATTGTTCAGGGTCCTGGTGAACTCCTTCTGCGAAAGGGCCTGGGGAAGCTTCTCTTTTGGTAACAACAGAACATAAGAATTCGATCAGGCCCGTATGCGGTGGTATCACATCTTTTAAATGACTCAGTTCAAGATGGCAATGGCAATTAATAAGACCGGGAGAAAGGATACCGCTGAATTGTTGCACATCATCGCCGGCTTCGGATAAAGAAACAATTGAATCGATAGTTCCATCTTCACTTGCTATTAAAACTTTATCGTCTTCGAGGAAACGATAACCGTCAAATAACTTATCTGCTTTGAATTTTTTAAATGCCATCCTGTAAAAATATGCAGCATTGGCAGAATAGTTCCTGCTTTAATGAATATTCGTAAGCCCCTTTAGGGGTTTGGGGTGTCTTATTCGCTAAATTTGCCGCCCTGAGAATATTATTATGATCGATCGTTTAGAAGCCATAAAAGCAAGATTTGACCAGTTGGGCATCGCATTGACCAACCCCGAGATCGTTGGCAACAATAAAAAATTTGCCGAGACAAGTAAAGAATATCGCAGCCTGGAGAAAATAGTCACGGCTTATAATGACTATAAAAAGATACTCGACGATATAGATTTTTATAAAGAAGGATTGGAAGGTGGCGATGAAGAAATGCGTGAACTGGCAAAGATGGAAGCGCCGGCACTGGAAGAAAAGAAAACAGCAATAGAAGCGCATATCCGCCAATTGCTGATACCGAAAGATCCGCAGGATGAGAAAAATGCTATTCTTGAAATAAGAGCGGGCACCGGTGGCGATGAAGCGAGTTTGTTTGCCGGCGATCTTTTAAGAATGTACATGCGCTATTGCGAAAGAAGAGGATGGAAAACAGCGCTGCTTAGTGAAAATGAAGGAAGCGTTGGCGGTTATAAAGAAGTCCAACTGGAAGTAACCGGCGATGATGTATATGGTACATTGAAATTTGAAAGTGGTGTGCACCGGGTGCAAAGAGTTCCGGATACGGAAGCAAGCGGACGGGTACATACATCTGCTGCTACAGTAGCAGTAATGCCTGAAGCAGAAGAAGTGGATTTTGAATTGAACCCTGCCGATGTAAAAATGGAAACGGCAAGAAGCGGTGGAGCCGGTGGCCAGAATGTAAACAAGGTGGAAACAAAAGTAATGTTGACGCATTTACCCACCGGGACCGTGGTTATTTGTCAAACAGAACGTTCGCAATTGGGCAATAGAGAAAAAGCGATGCAGATGTTGCGGACCAGGTTGTATGAAGAACAGGTGAGAAAACAAGAGGATGAAATTTCCCGCCATCGTAAGAGCTTGGTGAGTACCGGCGACAGAAGCGCTAAAATAAGGACCTATAATTTTCCACAGGGCCGGGTAACGGATCACCGAATTGGTCTTACATTATATAATCTCGATGATATATTGAATGGTAATATCAAAGACCTGCTCGAAGCGTTGCAGTTTGCCGAAAATTCAGAGAAATTAGCGAAGCAGAATTAATTGTAGCGATTTGAAAATGTTATTAGTAAATAACCTGATCATCTAAATCAAAATTGTATGTTAGACCAGCTTTTCAATATTGTAAAACAATTTGGCCAGGATTCGGTGGTAAATAATCCTGAAGTTCCCAATGAACATAACAAGGAAGTGATGGCCGATGCAACGAGTACCATCACCAGTGGATTTCAAAATATCATTGCAGGCGGCGGCTTCCAGAATATCCTTGATCTTTTTAAAGGCGGTGGTAACAGCAGTAATAGTTCCGGTAGTGGTATCGGGAGCTTGTTAAAAAATCCGATCGTAACGATGATGATCGGGTTCTTTATCAGTAAGCTGGTAAGTAAATATAAAATGAGTTCTTCTGCTGCCAGTAGTGTTGCCAATAATATTATTCCGGGTTCGATCAGTAATTTGATACGGCAAACAAATGATCCCAATAATGAGAAAGCAACAATGGATAACCTGGTCAATTCATTATTAGGAAAAGGAGGGCAGGCTGAGCAAACTTCAAATAATGAAGGTTCGCCTTTACAGGACCTGCTTGATAAGTTTACAGGAGGAGGGAATGCCGGCGGTGCTGCCGGTAATGGTTTTGATATCCAGGATATCATTGGGAATCTTACTCAAAAAGCGCAAAACAACTTACAGGACAAGCAACAAGGTGGTGGGGATGGATTAATGGATATGATAAAAGGCTTTTTCTCCAACTAACCGCTCATAATTTTTTTGAAAATGCCACAATGCTCAAAGCAGTGTGGCATCTTTTTTGGCTATATGGTAGCAGGGGTTGATAAGAACTATGTGTTAACCCTGATTTTAAAAAGTTCTTTACAAATTTATGAAATGGTAATAGCGATCAGCATCGTATAGCTACAGGCTGTTATTGAAGTTTTTACGGCGGAAGAATAAGTGGAAATACTGAAGACGGGCTTTTAAACTTTCATTAACAGCAAACATCATACTACCGGCAGTAAATTTGCGTTATAGATTGGTAACAACGATTATTCGAAACTCATTATAAAGACAGTCAATTTTCTCATAAGCAGTTAGTTTTGGTTGCGACCCCTGTTTCTACAGGGGTTTATTTTTTTATATAACTGCGAACGCTAAAAACAAGTCCCGCTAAGCATCCTGCTGTATCGGCCACTATATCCCAAAGATCAAAAGAACGGTTTGAGACCAAATGTTTCTGAACAAATTCCATCCCTGTACCGTAAGCTATTCCCAGGATAGTAATGATGATAAAGTGTTTCTTCAATGAATTTTTTTCGTTGCTGGTTTTGGAGATCGCCCTGCACCATAGTATTACAAGAATGGCAAATAGCCCGATATGGATCCATTTGTCGGCCCAAATTTTATCCAGCCAGTTTTCCTTTGGTATTGATGAGCCGGGGATAGTAAGCAGAATAATGGATAAAATAAGCCAGCAGGCGGCAAGAAGGTAAGAGGTGATGTTCCTTGTCAATGATTTTATTTCTGCAATATTAGCGCAGGGGAGTTAAATAAAACTGAGCATAATTGGCTACAGATCCGTGAGCAGTTTTTCCCCATTTTATTATTGCTCACAAAATATGATGAAACAGGAGAGGCTAAAGCTTACAACATTCACATTGAATAAATAGAAAGGAGCCCCGGACGAGGCCCCTTTGTTTTAACCAACTATAGAACCAAAACTACTATAGCAATAGCTTATGGTTCCAATTACGTAGAATTGAAAATTTCAGATTTAGTTGTTGAAAGATTGGACTTTCTGGGGTATTAAAGCCCCTTAGTTTCGCCATAGGTCTGAAGCTGCTTCAGGTTCGGCCCGCCTTTATTCCCCCTTTCCTCAACGGTAATAGCAAAAGCGTCGGCTTTCTTTACTGCAGGCATTTTCAGGATAACTTTCTGACCTTCACCTATATCGAATAAGCCCATGCTGCTGGGTTGTAATTGCCCGTCTGCGCTTTTGATTATAGACCAAAGCTGGTATTGCTTATCATTAGGAAGCCTGGGAAGATTTTTCACAACCATGTAAACATCAGCATTGGTAGAATCCCAGTAAACATTTGCTGAGGCTTTCTCGGGAGTGGTCGGCGTCAGGTCGACAACATTTACCGTAGGCCTTTTGGCCATTTCCTCAAACTGTTTCATCTCATCAATTTCGGCTTGCTTGCTTTTGACAGTGTCGTTCAGTTTCTTATTCTTGCTATAAAAATTATAAGCAAAATAAGCGGCGCCTAACAAAAGAATAATAGAGGCGGCAGCAACAAAACGAAGCATGCCTGATCTGCGGGGTGTGTCGGAGTTTTGCATTGATATCACTTTAGATTGACCAGCAGGAATATCCTGTTGGAGAGTAAGCATGAGCTTTTCTTTCAAAGATGCAGGTGGGGTAATTGCATTCTCCATGGCTTGCTTTTCCAATGCTAATTCGAAATCAGTTCTTGCTTTCAGCACTTCAGGATATTGCGCACAGCTTTGCTCAAACTCCCTTCTTTCTTCGGCAGAAGCAAGCCCGAGCACATAGCTCTCAACAATTCCGCTTGATATGTATTCCTGTACGTTCACTTTTATTCTATCATTGTTCTTAACTGAATTAATGCAGTTCTTATTCTGGTCTTTACCGTACCCAATGGTATGTTCATCGCTTTTGATATCTCCTCATGGGTAAAGCCCTGGAAATAGGAAAGATCTACTAATACTCTTAACTCGCTTTTTAACCCCGACAATACTTTTTTCAATCCCACATCATTATACACAGGTGCTGTAGCAGATGCTTCTGCCATTGTATCTACGTTTTCGGGCAATGGTTGGTTTTTTTGCGAGTCACGAAAACCCTTCGATCTTATTTCATCAATAGCGGCATTCCTGGCAATATTCAGCATCCAGGTAAATAGCCTTCCTTTTGAAGGATCGTAGGACTCGATCTTCCTCCAGATATTTATAAAAACATTTTGTAAAACGTCACTGGCTGTTTCTTTATCCGTAACAATGGAATTAACAACACCAAACAATGCCCCCGAGTAATTATCATATAAATACCCAAAGGCCTTCTCGTTGCGCTGCTGTAGCAAATCCACCAGCTCTTGCTCGCTGTATGTGGTTTTGGAGTTCAAATAGATGGTTAAGATACAATGATTTCGTCAAAAATTATTGTAACGGTTAATATACGAAGAGCGATCAAAGACAGATTTTAGCTGACAAGATTTTCATACGCTGCAGCATCCAGTAAAGTATCAACATCACCCGGTACGGTAACGGTCATTTTGATCATCCAGCCTGCACCATAAGGATCAGTATTTACCGATTCCGGTTTACCGGCCAGGGCAGGGTTTAATTCGGAAATAATTCCACTTACCGGTAAAAAAAGATCTGAAACCGTTTTTACCGCTTCTACTGTACCGAAAACAGCGCCGGCTTCCAGTTCTTTGCCGATAGTATCAACTTCTACATACACGATATCTCCCAATTCCCGCTGGGCAAAATCTGTAATACCGATGGTGGCTACATTTCCTTCCAATTTTACCCATTCGTGGTCTTTTGTATAACGAAGATCTGACGGAATGTTCATACTCATGGTTTTAAGGCACAAACCTAAGGGAATTTGCTGATAACTGGCAAGACCGGAAGCCGGTAAGCGGCAAAGTCCGAAAGACAGTTTATTGCCACAGAGATATTCTTACGGATTTCCACTCTTCCCGTCTTGCAGACTCAAAACAACACATTTCACCGGAAAATTAATACCGTTCATAGACGATTTTACGCTATTGGTCGGGAATAGCTTTTACAATTGCATGACACAAGGTACTTTTGTGGTATAATCAAAAACAAGGACGAAAAATGAGAAAATTATTTGTGTTTTTAGCAGGCGGTCTCTTCTTATCACTCGGCTTAAATGCCCAAAAGGTAACGGGTGTGGTACAAGATGACCAGGGAAAAGGGGTTGATAAATCAACGGCTTCACTTTTAAGAGCCAAAGACTCTTCAGTAGTAAAACTGGCAGTAACAAATGCTGATGGAAAATTTAGCTTCCAGGCAACACCGGGAAATTACCTGGTCAGCAGTTCTTATATCGGGCATGCTACTGCTTATTCAAAGGTTTTTGAAGTAAGCGGTTCCGGCGATATGGATCTCGGTACTATTACTCTAATAAAAGCTGCGGCTAACTTAGGCGCTGTAACAGTTACCAGCAAGAAACCAATGGTGGAAGTAAGAGCCGACAAAATGATCCTGAATATCGAAGGCACTATTAATGCTACCGGTAATGATGCGCTTGAATTATTGCGCAAATCTCCGGGTGTAATGGTAGACAAGGATGATAACATCAGCCTTGCAGGTAAGAATGGCGTAAGGATCTATATCGATGGCAAACCTTCACCATTATCAGGCACAGACCTGGCTACTCAATTAAAATCAATGCAGTCGGCACAGATCGAAGCGATCGAGATCATTACCAATCCTTCTGCTAAGTATGATGCAGCAGGTAATGCCGGTATCATCAATATCCGTTTGAAGAAGAATAAAGCATTCGGAACAAATGGTTCTGTTAATGCAGGATATAATATTGGCGTGTTCCCCAAATACAATGGTGGCATTACATTCAACCATCGTAATAAAGGAATAAACATTTTTGGTAATTACAATTACAATCATACCAAGCAGAACAACGAATTCAATTTATACAGGAGCCTGCTGGATACCGTGTTTGATGGCCAGGCAAATATGATCTTCCGTAATGAGAGCCATAGTTTCAAAACGGGGCTGGACTGGTTTGCTAATAACAAACACACTTTTGGTATCCTTATCAATGGAAATATTGGCGAGAATGAATTCAATAACCACAATCGTACACCTATCATTTACAAACCGACAGGCGTAGTGAATCGTATCCTGGTGGCCAATAATACCAACCAGATGGAGCGTAACAATATCAACTTTAACCTGAACTATCGTTTTGCCGATACATCGGGACATGAGTTGAACCTTGATGCAGATTATGGTTTGTTCCGCAATGAAGGCAACCAGTTACAACCTAACTATTATTATAATCCTGCTGAAACGGTATTATTAAGCCAGACGATCTACCGTTTTATTTCACCTACCGATATCAATATTTATACGTTCAAAGCGGATTACGAACAGAATTTCAAGAAAGGAAGATTAGGAATAGGAGGAAAGATAGCTTCGATCAGTACAGAAAATAATTTCCAGCGTTATGATGTATCGCAGTTGCACCCTGAGCAAAAGACGCTTGATATGACACGCAGTAATCAATTCGATTATAAAGAGAATATCAGTGCGCTGTATGTTAACTATAATAAACAATTAAAAGGCGTAATGTTCCAGGTAGGTGTAAGAATGGAGAACACCAATTCTACCGGTGATTCTTATGCACTGAATGCGAATGGCTCGGTCAATAATACCAACCCGCAGACATTCAAAAGAAATTATACCGATCTTTTCCCAAGTGCAGCGCTTACTTTCAATAAGAACCCGATGAACCAATGGGGTCTTTCTTATAGCCGCCGTATCGACAGGCCGGCTTACCAGGATCTGAATCCTTTTGAATTCAAACTGGATGAGTACACTTATCAAAAAGGTAATATCAACCTGCGCCCGCAATACACCAATATCGTAACATTGACGAATACGTATAAATACAAATTGAATACATCACTAAGTTATAGTCATGTAGCCGATGTATTTGCACAATTGGTTGATACAACTGATAAATCGAAAAGTTTTCTTACCCGCAAGAATCTAGCTACACAGGATGTAGTAGCATTGAACATCAGTTACCCGTTCATGTATAAAACTTATATGTTGTTTGTTAACTTCAGTGGTAACTATTCAATATACAAAGCTGATTTCGGCGGCGGCTCGAGGATAGTAGATCTTAAAGCTGCATCGTTCAACATCTTTACACAACAGTCGCTGAAGTTTGGTAAGAAGAAAGACTTTACTGCAGAATTGAGCGGATGGTATAATACTCCTTCTATCTGGCAGGGTGTATTTAAAAGTAAAGCCATGTGGTCTGTTGATGGTGGCGTGCAGAAAACTATTTTCAAAGGAAAAGGAACTTTTAAACTTTCCGTATCGGATATTTTCTTCAGTATGAAATTCAGCGGCTCAAGTGATTTCGCGGGGCAATACACGAAAGCCAGCGGTAATTTTGAAAGCCGCCAGCTTCGCACAAGTATCAGCTGGAGATTTGGAAGCAATACCGTAAAAGCTTCCCGCCAGCGGAAAGATGCATCAGAAGAAGAAAAGAAAAGAACACAAGGTGGTGGTGGAATAGGAAATTAATAGATAATAACTGATAGATGATAATGGGGGCCGTTTAGAGCTTAGGTTTCTAAACGACCCCCATTTTTATTTATAAATAAAATAGGAGAACGCAGGAATTTTATAAACAAACTATCAGTTATCATCTGTCATCTGCTATCTCTTCTTCTTTCTCTTGACCAGCTTCGCTTTAAGGATTCTTACATCCTCCAATGGCCGGTCTTTGTCAATGCCCGTACTTGTTGCTACACCTGCAATAGCATCCAATGTTTCCAATCCTTTTACTACTTCGCCAAAAACGGTATAGCCCTGGTCAAGATGCGGAGAGCCTCCTAAAGATTGATATACTTCTCTTTGGTTGGCAGGTATTTTTCTTTTCAAACGATATGTTTCTAAAGAATCCAATCCTGCAGCCGAAAATATTTTTCCCTGTACAATATAAAACTGGCTGCCGCTGCTGGCTTTTTCAGGGTTATTATCACGGGCGGCGGCTATCACTCCTTTCTTATGAAAAAGAGCAGGATTAAATTCTGCAGGCACCCTGTACTCGGGGCCGCCATTTCCCAATGCAGCGCCGGCAACAGCATGTTTGCTGTCGGGATCTCCTGCCTGTATCATAAAATTTTTAATGACACGATGAAACAACACGCTGTCATACAAACCGACTTTTACCAGCTTCAAAAAATTATCACGGTGTAAAGGAGTAGAATCAGAAAGGCGGATGACCATATCTCCCATACTTGTCCGGAGAAGTATATCTTTTTTCCTGTCTTTATTGGTAACAACAGAATCTTTTTGTGCATACGACGATACCGTTATAACTAATGAACAAAAAAGAAATAATTTTTTCATAGTTAAATATCATTGTTTTCGAAGTAAAGTAAAATATGGTCTTTTAAAAAATTTTCCTGTTCGATCGCATTCATGTCGGGCATTTGTTTCAATTGTTTGAAATGCGGCCAGCCATCCTCATCCACGGTTTCCAGTTCATAAAAGCCGCTGTGAGAAAGAAGGGAACAAACGGCAATATGCATCAGGTCCTGTTTTTGTTCTTTGGTAAATTTTTCTTTGATATCACCAAACTCCTGGATACCGATCAAAAATAAAATGGTTTCCATATCCGGTTTTTTGCCGAACCGTTCTACCAGTTTAGCTTCCAGGTTCCACCAGCGCTGTTGTAAGTCGTCATGCATGAACATCCGGCAAAGATAGAGGCGTTCAAGTTTCAGGTTTCAGGTTTCTGGTTTCAAGTGGGGCCGTTCAAAATCGGAAAGTTCTTACAATAGCACGATGACCTGAAACGAGAAACCTGAAACCAGAAACTATATCCATTACCTTTGCGAAAATTTTAGAATTGTATGTTGCAATTGCAGGTATTAAGACAGGATCCACAGGCAGTAAAAGAAAAACTGGCTATTAAGCATTTTACAGAAACCGGGCTGGTGGACGAGATCATTGCATTGGATGATGAAAGAAAAAAACTGCAGCTTGAATCGGATACCACGCAATCAAAAATAAATGCGGCATCAAAAGAGATCGGGCAGTTGATGGCGAAAGGAGAAAAAGATGCGGCCGAAGCAAAGAAACAGGAAGTGGCTGCATGGAAGATATCATTACAACCTATTGCCGATAAATTAGCAGAAACAGAAAAAAAACAAAATGAGAAATTAGTTCTGCTTCCCAATCTTCCATCACAAAAAGTACCGGCAGGTAAAACTCCGGCAGATAATGTAACAATCAGAGAAGGAGGAATGAAACCAATTCTTCCGGCTGGTTCCGTTCCGCATTGGGACCTGATCAAAAAATATGATATCGTTGATTTTGAGACCGGCGTTAAAATAACCGGCAGTGGTTTTCCATTATACAAAGGAAAGGGAGCCAAATTGCAACGTGCATTGATCCAGTATTTTTTAGATTATAATACTGCTGCCGGGTACACTGAATATCTGCCGCCATTCATGGTGAATGAGGCATCTGCTTATGGAACCGGCCAGCTTCCCGATAAAGAAGGACAGATGTATTATATGCAGGCGGATAATTTTTATATGATACCGACTGCTGAAGTTCCGGTTACCAATATTTACCGCGATGAAATAGTAAAAGAAGAAACATTGCCAATAAAAATGACGGCTTATACTCCTTGTTTCAGAAGAGAAGCGGGAAGTTTTGGAAAAGATGTTCGCGGATTGAACCGGGTGCATCAATTTGATAAAGTAGAGATCGTTCAGTTGGTTCATCCCGCAAAAAGTTATGATGTACTGGAAGAAATGGTAACGCATGTCGAAAAATTATTGAACACACTGGAACTGCCTTACCGTATTTTAAAATTATGCGGCGGCGATATGAGTTTTGCTTCTGCACTCACCTATGATTTTGAAGTGTACAGTGCAGCGCAGGAAAAATGGCTTGAAGTAAGCTCGGTTTCTAATTTTGAAACATTCCAGACGAACAGGATGAAGATCCGTTTCAAAGATGCGAATGGAAAATCACAACTGGTGCATACATTGAACGGAAGTTCGCTGGCATTGCCGAGGATCGTTGCTTGCTTATTGGAGAATAATCAAACTGCCGATGGTATTAAATTACCGGCTGTATTGCATAATTATTTTGGCGCATCGTCTCTCTGATAATTTTTGAATAGGATAAGAAATAGTTGCATATGCTGAGTAGAATTACCGGACGTACAAGAGTGCGACGCAAGGGACGATGATAGTAGTCCCGGACGTCCGGACAGCCGGCTAAAATATTTATTCAGTCCTTAAACGAAGCGTATTATTTTTTGTCTGTTCTTCATCATGAAAAAAATAATTCTTCTTTTGATAATAGTGAGCGGCATTATGCTGGCCTGTAATAAAAAAGCTATGCCGACGATCGCTGAACGTACTACCGATCCTCCAAAACCGGAATCGCCGGTGGCCAATGTAAAACCTGATCTTGCTATTGGACAAAGAGTATATACCAATCAATGCGGAAAATGTCATGACCTGCCCGATCCGGCCAAATACAAAGCTGAGCGTTGGGATGGTATTTTAAAAACAATGATCCCACGTGCCGGTGTAAGCCGGGTGAATGAAGTGCATGTGACGGCGTATGTAAAAGCTAATTGTGCTAAATAGGAATTAGGAATTGGTAAATTAGGAATTAGGTGGTGAGAGTCTTGTATTTCTAATTCCTGATCCTTAATTCCTTAATCCTCTTGTTCATAATATAAAACCAAAGCGGCGGGAAAAGCGATAATATCATCATGCCGGGATAACCTGTTGGCATTTGCGGAGAATCATTATGATGACGAAGTACTTGGTATTTACGGCTGGCGAGATAATGATGATCGCTGTGCCGGCTTAATTCAAACAACATTACTCTTCCAACCACATGATCGCTGTTCCAGCTATGCTCCGGCATCGCTCTTTCATATTTGCCATCACCGGTTGACCGGCGCTGCAAACCATAATGCTCGATATAATTCACAGTTTCCAATAAAAGGATTCCGATAAGAGCCGCCAGTAGAAAATATAAAGTGACCAGCCAGCCAAAAACAAAAAATATCAGGCCGATAAAAGCAACTTGTATAATAGTGAATTGAACCATTTCATTATACAATGAAAGAACGGGCTTTCCTTTTTTCTTTGTTTCATCATTGGCAATATGCCAGGCGCTGAAATAACTGAGAATGATAGTGCGGAAATAAAAAAGATAAACCATTTCTCCATAGCGGGCACTGCTGGGATCTTCTTTTGTTGCTACACGTTTGTGATGCCCTTTATTATGCTCGGTAAAAAAATGCATGTAAAGAGAAGTAAGCAATAAAGCTTTGGCTAATGTTTGTTCGAATTTATTGACCCGGTGACCAAGTTCATGTCCTACATTGATCCCAAATACACCGCAAAGCATTCCCATTACCCAAACTCTCCCGATGATCTCATACCATTCGAGAGTGTCATTCTTCATACCATCCAGGAAGAGGTATAACGCAAAATATTGAGCCGCTACAACAACATATAATAAAACATCATAAGTTTTATTTTTTTTAGCCAGCTCTTCTTCGGCAGCGCTCAGGTTAGAAGGATCGGGTTTAATAAATATTTCCATTACGGGAATGATGAACCATGCAAATAAAAGAGGCAGCCATATTACCCAGCCATGCATAGTAAATGAACGGAGAGACCCGATATAAATAGTAAAAGGCAATAAAAATTTGATGAGTCGTAGCTGCATAAACCGGCAATAAGACAAATGTAGAAAAATAAGAAGGTTGTTTTAACGTTTTACGTCAATATTAAAGCATCCTTTTTAAACTTAGTACCTTCCTTTAAGTCTGTAACAAAACGTTTAGCCTCATGTCGTTGACCAATCAAATCAAGAACCAGCACCTCATGTGGCGGGCTGGCTTTGGCCCCGCTGTCGAACAGCTTGGCGATCTTTCGAAATATTCTCCCAAACAATTTTATAAGGCCCTGGTAAAAGCGTCGGATAAAAGACCGGAGTATGTGAATGTGGCCGATAACTATCTCGATGGATTGTACAAAGGACTGGAAGATGCGGGCCGGATGCAGAAAAAAGAATTGGATAAGGATGAAAGAAAAATGGTGCAGCAAAAGAATCGTGAAAGCATCCGCAACCTGAATATCTATTGGCTGCATGAAATGGTGAACAGCAGTTCACAACTGAGAGAAAAAATGGCTTTCTTCTGGCATGGTCATTTTGCGTGCCGCAATCTTAATATTTTTTACCAGCAGGGATTGCTGGATGTGATAAGAAGAAATGCGACGGGCAATTTTGGAACGATGCTGAAAGAAGTTTCCAGGTCAGCAGCCATGCTGAATTTTTTGAATAACCAGCAAAATAAAAAAGATCATCCCAATGAGAACTTCGCAAGAGAAGTGATGGAACTTTTTACATTGGGTCGTGGTAATTATACAGAGAATGATGTAAAGGAAGCGGCAAAAGCTTTCACCGGCTGGAGCGCCAACCTGAAAGGAGAATTTGTTTTCAGAAGAATGCAGCATGACTATGGCAGCAAAACGGTTTTGGGTAAAACAGGAAATTTTGATGGCGGCGAAGTACTGGATATTTTGTTGCAACAAAAACAAACAGCAAAGTATATCACGCTGAAATTATATAAGTTCCTGGTCAACGACCAGGTCGAGAATGATAAAGTAGAATGGCTGGCCGACAGGTTCTACAAGAACAATTATGATATTGCTAAACTGCTCGAAGATATTTTTACCAGCGATTGGTTCTATGAACCCAAAAATATCGGTTGCAAAATAAAATCACCGATCGAATTGATGGCCGGTATCCAGCGGATGCTGCCCATGACATTTGAAAAAGATGAAGCGATCTTGTTATTACAAAGGGCATTGGGCCAGTTATTATTCTATCCGCCGAATGTGGCAGGATGGCCGGGTGGAAAAACATGGATCGACAGTTCTACATTGATGTTGCGTATGCGTATCCCTCAAATGCTGAATGACAGGGATGATTTCAATGTAAGACCGAAGGATGATGATGATCAAATGATGGGAAGAAAAAATGATCCCGATGAAGATCCGAAAGCAAAAGCAGTGAATTCTGTAAAAAGATTGAACCGCCCGCTGATCGTTAATATCGATTGGTCATTGTATACAAAGCATTATGAGTCTATACCAAGAGAAGCATTATTAGCAACGATCAGCAGTAATTTATTACAGGTACAAAGCCAGGTCAGGCCAGACCTGATAAATCAGTATGCTGATAATAGCGGGCGGGAAAGTTTTATTAAGACGGCGACATTGCAGGTGATGAGTACGCCGGAATATCAATTGTGCTAAAGGCTAAATTTTAAATGAAATCAGATATTTAGCATTTAAAATTTAGCATTAAACATTATACTATGTTTATCAAAAGAAAAGAATTCATACAGATCGGTTCACTGGCAACAGCCTCGCTGTTATTACCAAAATTCCTGAAAGCATTTGAAGGAGGCACAATGGTTCCTCCGGGGAATAAAGTGCTGGTGATATTACAACTCAGTGGCGGTAATGACGGATTGAATACAGTGATACCTGTACGAAATGATATTTATTATAAAGAAAGACCCAGGCTGGGTATTGAAAAAACAAAAGCATTATCACTGACCGATGAAGCAGGACTTCATCCTGCATTGACGGCGTTCAAAGAATTATATGATGACGGCAGTCTGGGGATCATGAACAATGTAGGTTATCCCAATCCCGACCGTTCACATTTCCGCAGCATGGATATATGGCATACTGCCAGTCAAAGCAGCGAATACCTGACAACAGGCTGGGTGGGCCGTTACCTGGATGCACAATGCAGTGGTTGTGATAAGCCGACACAGGCGATCGAGATCGATGATATGCTCAGCCTTTCAATGAAAGGTGAACATATAAAAGGGATTGCTGTAAAAGATCCGCAACGTTTATATGGAACAGCGAACGAAAAATTCTTCAAGGATGTAATGAAGAATCATACTGCTGCTACAGGAGAACAGCCGGTGGATTATTTATACAAGACGATGGCGGAAACACTTGTCAAGTGCCGATTATATTTTCAAGCAAAGCAGGTTGCACCCGACCAAAGCCGACTATCCAAAGACCGATCTTGGCAATAGCATGAAGACGATCGCTTCGCTGATCTTTTCCGATATCAATACCAAAGTATATTATGTTTCATTGGGAAGTTTTGATACGCATATCAACCAGGAAGGACAACAGCAACGTTTGTTCACCGAAATGAATGATGCGGTAAAGTCTTTTGTAAAGGATCTGAAGAGTAACAACCGGTTTCAATGATGTAATGCTGATGACCTTTTCTGAATTTGGAAGAAGAGTGTCGCAAAATGCAAGTGGCGGTACCGATCATGGCACAGCTAATAATATGTTCTTAGTGGGCGGCGGATTGAAACAAAAAGGATTGATCAATGAATTACCGGATCTTGCCGATCTTGACGAAGGCGATCTGAAGTATAAAGTCGATTTTAAAAATGTTTATTCCACTGTATTAAACAAATGGCTGAATGCAGACGATAAAGCGATCCTTGGAAAAAAATACGAACACATGAATTTCATTTAAGATCATTTACCGGTTATAAAAAAAGTCCCGTTTTAGGCGGGACTTTTTATTTAAAAAAATATGTTTTATAATTTCTTTTTCCCTGTCGCCACTTTCCAGAGCATGAATGCCATTACGGCAAAGATCAATGTTCCCAATATAAAATAGCCATTGGGGCCGAGGGCACCGGAGGAAGAAAGCCCGTGCTCCATATTCACACCGGCAAGGAATCGTTCTCCACCCGAGGAGGCTCCGATAAATGCAATGATCACTCCGGCGATAGCGCCTCCTGCCACTAACCCGGTTGCAAACAAATTTCCTTTTCCTAATTCTTCCTCCTCCGGAGATTTATTGATATTCATTTTTTTCTCACGACGATCAACAAGACCTTTGATAGCGCCTCCAATGAAAATAGGCAAGGTTGTAGACAGCGGTAAATAAGTTCCTACTGCAAAACTCAAAGATTTAATGTTACAGAGTTCCATTACGATCGCAAGGAATACGCCAACAAAAATAAATTGCCAGTCAAGGCTCTTTGATTGAATGCCTTTATCCAGTGTTGCCAGCAAAGTAGCTTGTGGTGCCGGAAATTTTTCTGTACCGATCGCATTAGTAATTCCCTGCGACAGCATTTCTGCGCTCGGATTATTCAGCACTTTTATTGTTAATCCAATTACAATAGATGAAACAATAGCCCCGGCAAATAAAGCTATCTGCTGATTTCGCGGAGTGGCCCCAACAAGAAAACCTGTCTTTAGATCCTGCGAAGTTGCTCCCGCATTCGCAGCAGCAATACAGATCATTCCGCCAACAACCAATACCAATGGTTCATAATTTGGACCAGACCAGCCTACGCTTAAAAATATCAGGCTTGTTCCCATGATAGTAGCGATGGTCATTCCGCTGATCGGGTTATTGGAAGATCCGATCAGCCCGACGATCCTCGATGAAACAGTAACAAACAAAGCACCGAATACAACCACCAGTACACCGATCAATAGTTTTTGAACAAAACCTTCACCGGGTATTTGTGGTAAGAGAGCGATCAGGGCGACCAATCCAAGACTTCCCAATCCAACAACTTTCAGGCTCAGATCTTTTTCTGTTCTTAATGTTGTAACAGATCCGTCTTTTGATTGCTTAAGTGTTGCAACACTCGATTTAATTGATTTAACGATAGTGGGAAATGTTTTAACCAGTGTAATGATACCACCGGCTGTTACTGCGCCGGCACCGATCTGCCGGATATAAGCATAATAAACTGCTGAAGAAAAATCGGCAAATGTATGATTGACCGGATCCCAGGCACCTTTACCACCTGGTTTCGTAATATCGGCGAGGTAACCAAGTTTATGAAGTTGCGAAGCGATCAGGTCAGGATCGATCACCGTAGAAAGCAATGGGATCAATACAAGCCAGCTCAACACACCACCAGCTACCAGCACGCCGGCAATTCTCGGCCCGATGATATAACCTACGCCCAAATATTCGGGAGTGATCTCTCCACTCACTTTAGCAGAAGGGAAAAATTTATTGACCTGTTTAGTGGCCATAAAAGGAACCTCTGCAATGAAATGAAATACTTTTTGAAAAGTGGCATATATCAATGCAACACCCAATCCCCAAAAAGCTGTTTTAGCAAAATTGCCGCCTTTCTCGCCGGCTTTTAAAACATCGGCACAGGCAGTTCCTTCCGGGTAAGGAAGATTTTCATGTTCATTTACTATTAATGCTTTTCGCAATGGAACCATTAACAATGTTCCGAGTAAACCGCCAACAATGGCGAGTATAAGGATAGTGAGATAATTGAAATATTCAGCACTGTCTTTAGAAGTAAGAAAAAGAAATCCCGGTAAAGTGAATGCAACACCGCTTGCAATACTTTCACCCGCCGATCCTGCCGTTTGGATAATATTGTTTTCAAGAATAGTGGTCTTGAAAAATCTTCTGCCCAATGTAATGGCGATAACGGCAATAGGTATCGAAGCAGAAACTGTAAGACCTGCTTTCAATGCCAGGTAAACGGTAGCGGCGCCAAAGATCACACCGAATAAACATCCTAAAAGAATTGCCTTTACGGTCAGCTCTTTCATTTTTGTTTCCGGGGCTACAAAGGGCTTAAATTTTTTTAATTGCTCTGACATAGCAGTGGAGGTTTATTACTGGAAGATAAGAAAAACTAGTCGTTAGTTTTTAGTCGGTAGTCATTGGTCATGTTCCTATAAACTAAAGATATTCCTGGTTAAAAACTCCGGCTCACGACCATCGACTCATAACTAACGACTCTAATTCACTCCTTTTTCTTTCATCACTTTATTCAACCATCGCAATAAAATAAAAAGAAATACAGCTGCGGCGCCGAGTAAAATAAAATTCAGCCAGAAATAACTGGCCTTATCTTCATACTGGTCCCATTTACTGGCGAGGATGCCGCTTAATTTATTCCCGATAGAAGTGGATAAGAACCATCCGCCCATCATCAACGATGTGATACGGACCGGGCTTAATTTTGAAACCAATGATAACCCCATTGGGCTTAAAAATAATTCACCAATAGTAATAACGCCATAACTGCCGATCAGCCACCATACACTTACCTTTTCACTTCCATTGTTTCCGGCTTTCACTGCAGCGATCATTACGAGAACTGATAAGGCTGATATCAATAATCCAAATGCAATTTTTGTTGGGGTAGAAGGTTCTTTTCCTTTTCGTCGAAGCCAGGTAAAGAAGGCAACGATCAAAGGAGTAAGAACGATTACCCAAAATGGATTGATGGATTGACTTAAACTTGGCAACCATGCTTTTAATACTGTTCCTTCTTTCGGTAATTTTTCCGGAGGAATATTTTTAAAATAAGAAGGATAGCCTAACTCTTTCACTTCTTTTCCATCCACTTTCACTTTCCGGAACTGGTTGTCGATCTTTGTTACAGTATCTAATTTATAAGTTGTGTTGACCGGTTTATCTGTTTGTTTCAATGCATGCAAAGAATTACCAACAAACCCGCTTACTTCCCTGTCGGTATAGCGGCTGGCCCATGTATTCAATGCGGAACCGTTTTGTTTGAATATCGCCCAGAATAAAATAACAACGGCGAAAATAGAAAGCATGGCGCCCATAGCGGGACGTTCATTTTTATTGCTTCTTATTAATAAGACAGTATAAAAAACGAGTACCGGTATACAGGCAAAAATGAAGGCATCGGTAGAATCTGAATCGAAAATGAAATTATTGCCGGTGCCAACTCCTTTAAAATAATAACCGATGATCCCGAATGCAATGCAGGGAAGCAGCACCGTGACAAGTATTTTCCAGAGCGGAAAATCGCCGGGCTGCAAAGGTTTTCTTACATCGTATTCCTTATAATGTTTAGTGCCGACAATGAAAGTGACCACGCCAATGAACATTCCTACACCGGCAGCTGCAAAAGCGGCGGGCCAGCTGAATATACTGTACAGCGCAGCGCCAAAAAAATTACAAATGAATGCGCCGATATTAATACCCATGTAAAAGATATTATAGCCTTCATCTTTCTGGTGCATATGTTTCGGCGTAGAATAAACATTTCCCAGCAGGGTGGAAATATTGGGTTTGAAAAAACCATTGCCTATTATTACCAGGGCCATCGCAACATACAGCATCTTTTCATCGTGGATACCCATCATGCAATAACCAATGCCCATCAATATTCCGCCGAAAATAATAGAACGGCGATAGCCGAGATAACGATCGGCGATCAGTCCGCCGAGGAAGGGAGTGAAAAAAACAAGCGCAATAAAAGTACCATAGAGACTGGCAGAATCTTTTTCATCCATATTAAAACCGGCCACCGAATCTTTGAGATATAAAGTAAAGATGCCGATCATCAGGTAATAACCAAACCTTTCCCACATTTCAGAGAAAAACAGGAAGGGTAATGCTTTAGGATGTTTCTTCCACATACAGGGATCGTTTAGCTAGTAAGATAATGAAAATGGGGCTAGAGAAAATAAAAAAGGAGTTGAATGGTTCAACTCCTTTTAAAAAATGTGGTTTTCTTATTTAATCAAATCCTGTTTTGTCTTTGACCACTTTATTCAATGTTTTAATTCTTGAATAGATCAGGATGCCGCCGATAAATGCAGCCACTACCAATATCAGGAAGAATATTTTCTTATCGGTAAAGTCGTCCCAGAAACTTGTCATTACACCTGCTAATTTTCCACCGATAGAAGTAGAAAGGAACCAACCTCCCATCAGCAATGCGGTCAATCGTTGCGGCGCCAGTTTGGATACCAGTGATAATCCCATCGGGCTGAGGAATATTTCACTGATGGTAAAAATAAAATAGGTGATCCATAACCAGATAGCCGATGCTTTATGCGTGTAAATAGATGGAACAGACATGATGGCAAAAACCATCGCCAGTGCCGATAAGCCGGATATGAACAAAGCCATTCCAAACTTAGACATGGTGGTGGGTTCTTTTCGCCGCTTTCGAAGCCAGCTGAAAAATGGTACAAAGAATAAGGTCAATGCTACAATAAACAACGGGTTGATGGATTGGAATAATTCTGTATTAAAAAGCTTTACATCTTTTCCTTGCGGCCATTTGTCTTTCGGAACGTTTGCAAAATATTCATCGGGTCCCATTTCCTGTATCACATTTCCACTATCATCTTTTACTTCCCGCATATAAGGATCCAGCTTGTTGACCAACCGCGGAGTATCGGTTACTTTTTGCATGGGGGCGAATACACTGGCAATTTTTTCCGTTCCCGGAGAAAGAGTTCTGTCAGTATGTTTTTGGGCCCAGAGTGTAAGCCCTGTTGAATTTTGATTGTAGATCGTCCAGAATGCTACAGCGATCGCAAAAATGAATAATAAAGTACCGATACCTTTTTTGTCCTGGCCTTTTGCTTTTACCCATAATGAAACATAGAAGGCAATAATAGGTAAGCAGGCAAAAATAAATGCATCATTGGCCTGCGTTCCCATTAGCGGTGAGCCAAGAAGTGCAGATGGGCCAAACCAGCCAATTACTGCCGCTATGATGGCAGGAAGAAAAACTGTTCCTAAAATTTTGGATAAAGGCATGTCTTCTGCCTGGACAGGTTTTTTAATATCGGCCTCTTTAATTTCTTTGTTCTTTATAGTAGTGGCCAGTGTTATAAGACCAATGATGAGACCAACACCTGCTGCTGCAAATGCCCATCCCCATCCATATTCATTACGCAAATAGGCTGCAACAAAATTGCAGAAGAAAGCACCGATATTGATGCCCATATAAAAGATATTATAAGCGTTATCTTTTAGTGGTTTCAGATCTTCCCTGTTATAGATATTTCCAAGAAGAGTAGAAATATTTGGTTTGAAGAATCCATTACCTACAATGATCAGCGCCAATGATACAAACATGGCAGTATCGCCCGGCAATGAAAGCCCGAGATAACCTGCTGCCATTAATGAACCGCCGAGAAAAATTGATTTAATATAACCGAGGTACCGGTCTGCAATTAATCCGCCGATAAAAGGCGTTAAGTAAACAAGAGCAATAAAACTCCCTACGATATCAGCGCCGATCTTACTGGGAAAACCTTTGGCGCCTTCACCAATAGGGTCTGTCATATAAATAAACAGGATACCTACCATTAAATAATAAGCGAAGCGTTCCCACATTTCTGTAAAGAACAATATGTATAACGCTTTTGGATGTTTGCCGGTTTGTGCAGGCTGATTCATACAATCGTTTTAAGTTTAAAATAGATTCTTGTAAATATAATAAACCAAAGTACAGAAAAGCTTCCATTCAAAAATTTTTCATTGTATCTTTAACGGAGATACAGTTATTGATAAGGCGTTAAGATCCAACTACCCAAACCAACTATGCGAATCTTATTGTTAGGCTCTGGCGGCCGGGAGCATGCTCTTGCCTGGAAGTTATCCCAAAGCCCGCTATGCGAAAAATTATTCATTGCCCCTGGCAATGCAGGTACTGCTCATTGCGGTACTAATATCAATATTGGTATTACCGATTTTGAAGCTATCAAAAATGCCTGCGTTACTAATAAGATCGATCTTGTTATCGTCGGCCCGGAAGAACCTTTGGTAAAAGGTGTTACCGACTTTCTCATCAGCCATCCTGCATTGCAAAATATAGATGTTATCGGCCCTAATAAAAATGGGGCAGAGCTCGAAGGCAGTAAAGCTTTTGCCAAATCATTTATGATGCGGCATGATATCCCGACCGCATCTTACAAAGAATTTACACTGGATAATTACCAGGATGGCGTTGCTTATTTACAGCAACATGAATTACCGATCGTGATGAAAGCAGATGGACTGGCTGCGGGAAAAGGTGTTGTCATTTGCGAAAATCATCTCGAAGCAATTGCAGAATATGACCTGATGCTGCAAAGGGCCAAGTATGGCGAAGCCGGTAAAAAAGTAGTGGTAGAAAAATTTTTGAATGGAATTGAAATGTCGGTTTTTGTTTTAATGGATGGAAAAAATTATGTGATACTGCCCGAAGCAAAAGATTACAAAAGAATAAAGGAAGGAGATAAAGGACCGAATACCGGCGGCATGGGAGCCATCAGCCCTGTTCCTTTTGCCAGCAAAGAACTCATGAAAAAAGTAGAAGAGAAAGTGATAAGACCAACGGTGAAGGGTTTGCAAAAAGAAGGATTGGAATACAGGGGTTTTATCTTTTTTGGATTGATGATCGAGAACGATGAGCCTTATATGATCGAATATAATTGCCGCATGGGCGACCCCGAAACAGAAGTAGTGATACCAAGATTAAAAAACGACCTGGTAGAATTATTAAAGGCCGCGGCCGATCAGCAACTCGATACAATAAAGATCGAGACGGATCCAAGAACAGCCTGCACGGTAGTAGCAGTAAGCGGAGGTTATCCCGGCGAATATGAAAAGGGTCACGAGATATCCGGATTGGAGAATATAAATCCGGAAGATAGCATGTTGTTCCACATGGGCACATCTGTTAATAATAATAAAGTAATTACCAACGGTGGCCGGGTATTCTGTATCACTTCCTATGGCCGCTCCGTATTTGATGCAGTAGAGATATCTAAAGAAGAAATGCAAAAGGTATCTTTTCTGAAAATGGAATACCGGAGGGATATCGGTTACGAGTTTGAGTAGTTAATCTTATTTACGAATTACGATTTACAATTTACGATTTGTTTCCCCTTGTAAAATCTTTCCCATGATCGAAGTTTCCCGTAATTCGTAAATTTGATCATGGAAGTACATTACCACGATTATTTGCAACTGGATAAGATACTGGATGCTCAATTTCCCGAAAGTGATAAACACAATTTTTCGGCACATGATGAAATGCTTTTCATTGTCATTCACCAGGCATATGAACTTTGGTTCAAGCAACTGCATCACGAGGTCAACTCTGTTGTTGCTATCATGGGCAAGCCGGCATTGAATGATAATTCACCCGAACTGCAAACTGTTGTTCATCGCTTAAATCGTTGTGTGACCATCCTGCGGGTATTGGTTCACCAGATAGATATCCTCGAAACAATGACACCGATGGACTTTCTCGATTTCCGGGATATGCTTCGCCCTGCATCGGGTTTTCAAAGCTGGCAATTCAAAGAACTGGAAGCAAAACTGGGATTGAAATTTGAGCATCGTCATGGTAAAGAATATTATACTTCCCAATTAAAAACCCATCATATAGATGTGATCAAAAAAGCAGAAGGTGACAGGTCATTACTTCAATTAGTAAATGCGTGGCTGGAAAGAATGCCTTTCTTGAAAGACGGCGCCGACGATTCTTTCTGGGATAATTATAAAAAGATCTACCAGGATAGTTTGGCCGAAGCGGAAAAAAATAATGCAAGTGCTTTCGATGAGATCTTTGGGAGCAGTACCGGTGACACGATTTCAAATCGTGACACCAGTATTGCCGGTACGTTTTCATCTGCAGCAAACCGGGCCGCATTATTCATCATGTTATACCGCGGCTACCCATTATTGCAATTGCCTTTCCAGTTATTAAATAGTTTACTGGAGATCGATGAACAATTAAGTTCCTGGCGTTACCGGCATATGAATATGGTACATCGTATGATCGGAACAAGGATCGGCACCGGTGGCAGCAGCGGAAAAGATTATTTAAAATCGGCGGCGGATAAACATTATATCTTCAAAGAGATCGCACAACTCAATAGTTTTTTGATTGAAAGAAGAAAACTGCCGGCATTGCCAGCCGAAATAGAAAAGCATTTAGGATATACGCTAATTAATTAGCGTTAATTCGTGTCCCTTAGTGTTCTTAGCGTATTAGCGTTAAAAAAATCTTCCTTCCCCGTCAAATATCCTGTAAGGAGTAGAAAAGAAACGATCCACCACTTTATTGAATTCATCTTTATACACTACCGGTGTGCTGTGACCCGATCCCGGCAATATCCATAGATATGCTTTGGGAATATTTTTATAGATCAGCATGCTGTGTTCTTCTTTTATTACATCGTGGTCGCCACCAATGATCAGAGAAGGACATGCTATTTTTTGCAGGTCGCTGAGCGGTATATGCGGTTGTTCTGCCAGCAGGTTAAAAAGTTTAAGCTGATTTTTTTCTTCGTCCGATTTACCAGGTTTATTTCTCAGTTCTGTTAATGCAGGCATCACCATATCCCATATTTGCTGCGGTACTGCAGTTGTATCAGGAACAAGATTAGCGCCTGTCGAAGCCAGTTTCTTTACTTTTTCCGGATGACGAATCGCCAATAAAAGGGCATTGATACCGCCATCACTCCAGCCGATCACATAAGCAGAATCGATCTTCATCGCATCCAGCAATGCGGCATAATCATCGGCCATCATTTCATAGGTCAATGAATCGCCTTTGTCGGCCGATCTTCCCTGTGCCCTGCTATCTGCAACGATCACTTTATATTTTTTGCTGAAATAAGGTATCTGGTAAACAAAATTATTGATAGAGCCTCCATTGCCATGAATGATCAGCAATGGTTTTCCTGTTCCATATACTTCGGCATACATTTTAAAACCGCGGATATCATAATATTTACCAACTGCTTTATTGCGGCCATAAAGAACAGCGGGGTTCTTCATTTGCTTTTGAAAATCATCAGCGATCTTTCGCAGGTCTTCCTGGGAGAATGCAGAAAATGAAAACCCGGTAACAAGCAGGCATAAAGCAAAAACCTTTTTCATAGTTGAAGTTTCCAACAAAGTAAGCTATTAGTCAGAAAGACAGAAAGTCCGGAAGAAAGTATTCTAAACAGAATCTTTCTTACGGACTTCCCGACTTTCCATCTTTCGGACTAGTTAAAAAGTATACCGAATACCCAACCCACCCCAACTGCCGACAAAACCACGACCGGCACCGAATTCGAATGAAGGTTGCCAGTCGAGTGAAATGTTGATAGGGGCGCCGTTGAATTTATAATCAAGACCGAGAACACCATCAATGCCCGCAAAGGAGCCATCGCCATTTTTGGTATTGTAAAAACCAATATGCGCCCCGGGTCCAATATACCATTGCAAACCACTGGCGCCGGTGATCGGTCCATGTATCTCATACAAACCTGTTATTCTCATTCCCTTGTTCCAAAAATAACCGATCAGTTCAATGGCATTGTTGTCGCTTACAAAATGTTTGAAAGAGATACCGCCGCCATCCCAAACTTTTACTCCGAGAGCCGTGCGGTAAGATGATCCGCTGGATGATTTACTCTGGGCCTGCGATAATGATGCGATCGATAATAAAATAATAAAGGCGAAAACCTTTCTCATAAAAATTGGGTTTTGTTTAATAAGTATAAATTGCCATTACTGTGCCAAAGGGAAAAGTTGCTTAAAAAAAAGACCGTTCAGGCCGGGTCTTTCCTGACTTTCAGCAGTAAATACCCAAAAACGATCATAGCAATAATAGAAGTGGCGATAAAAGTACTCGTACTTCCAAAATTATCCCATACTAATCCAGCAATAATACTGGCCAGCAAAGTGCAAATGCTTTGGCAGGAAGTATAAAAACCGATAGCGGTCGCAGTATTTTTTGTATGCGCAATATTGGTGATCCAGGCCTTGGTCACACCATCCGTTGCTGCTGAATAAATGCCGTAAACAAAAAAGAGAATGAAGATCCCGGCCATTGATGGATCGAAAGCAAAGCCTGCATACACGCAGGCAAAAAGGATCAATCCTCCTAAAAAAACTTTTTTATAACCCAGCCGGTCAGCTAATGCACCGAGTGGATAAGAAGCTAATGCAAAAACAAGATTATAAAAAACATAAGCGGCAATAGTGATCGTTTTACTGTCGAATGTTTTGCCCAAAAAAATGAATGATTCTTTTCGGATAGCTTCTTCTGTTTTTAATAAAAGAAAAATATCCGAACTGTTGAACAAGGCAAATAGCAATAAACCCGAAACAAGATTTTTATATTCCGGCGTTGCGATCTTCCAGTATTTAAAAAAGGAAAAGAAACTCCCTTTTTGCAATGTAGAAACGGGTTGTTTTTTTTCTTTCAAAAAGAAAAGAAAAAGAACACTGATGATACCGGGAATAAAAGCGATATAGAAAAGCGTTTTATATTCTCCCGGGTAAAATAAAAGAAATACTAAAGCGATAGCGGGCCCGATGGTAGCACCGGCCGTATCCAAACTACGGTTGAACCCGAACACTCTTGCCTTAGTGGCCTTTGTAGCTTCCTGTGATAGCATTGCATCTTTTGCAGCAACACGAATGCCTTTACCTAAACGATCCAGTGTTCTTACCGAGAATATCCAGAAAGCAGAAGTAAAAAAAGCGATCAGTGGTTTAGAAATGGCGCTGAGAAAATATCCAAGTTTTATAAAGGGAAGCCGTTCGCCTCTCTCGTCACTTAGCTTTCCAAAATAACCTTTGCTGATACCGGCGGCAAAATTCACAAAGCCTTCGAGTACGCCGATCCATATAATAGAAAAACCGATCTCTTTGAGATAAACGGGAATGATCGGGTAAAGCATTTCACTGGCAATATCAGCAAAGAGACTGACGAAAGATAAAATCAAAACAGTTCTTGTAATGATCTTCATTGGGTGAAGTTAGCCGAAAAAGAACCTTCGGTTTTCGATATCAATTATGCGGGTTTGCTAACTATCCAGCATCCTTCCTCTTCCAATACTTTCAAACCTTTTGCTCCAAAGAAATCATCGGCTGCCCTTTTTACTTCGGGTCCCCAGGTATAATCATGACCGGCAATGATACCACCTGCTTTTACTTTGGGGAACCAGGCTTGTATATCCTTCGTCACATTTTCATAATCGTGCGCCGCATCGATAAAAACGAAATCGAGACTATTGTCGCTATAGAGACCGACCGCCTCCAGTGAGTGTTTCCTTATTGGGTTGATCACTTCTTTTACGGGAGAAATATTTTTAAGGAATGACTCCCAGATCCATTCCTTATTCGTTAGCAGGTTTGGTTCGAAGGCTTCACCACCTACATCGAGGTGTTCGTCGGAACCTTCCCAGGTATCGATGCAATCGAATTGTATCTTCTTTTTGCTGTTAAGTATTTCTACTGCCATGTAACTAGCGCTTTTACCTTTCCAAACACCTATTTCAACAAAGTGACTGCCATTGGGAAAATGAGAGACCATCCGGGTGTATAAGTTGGGAAATGTAAACCAGCCGTGAATGTTATTATAAAAATGTTTCATTGTCGTAAAACTGTTTGCCGGATGCCATCCAATATGGATGATCTGATCTTGCGAAACAAAAAAACTAAAAAATCCTTGTCTGGCAAGAGTTTCGCTTTGATAATTCAAATTATTTCCTCCACCTTTGCTCACTACAAATCCGATACAATTTAATGGGACTTTTTAACTGGTTTACACAAGAAATAGCGATCGACCTGGGTACTGCCAATACCCTCATCATACATAACGACGAAGTAGTGGTGAATGAGCCGAGTATTATTGCTCTTAATCGTAATAATCCCAAAGAAGTACTGGCTGTTGGAAAAAAGGCTTTGATGATGCACGAGAAAACTCACGAAAGCATCCGCACTGTTCGTCCGCTGAAAGACGGTGTGATAGCGGATTTCAACGCAGCCGAGCTTATGATCCGGGAACTTATCAAGCTTGTTTATCCTAATAAAAAACTTTTCCCTCCCAGTTGGAGGATGATGATTTGCATTCCTTCTTCTATTACCGAAGTAGAGAAAAGAGCCGTTCGTGACAGTGCTGAACAAGCCGGTGCCAAAGAAGTTTATCTTATTCATGAACCCATGGCAGCTGCACTTGGTATTGGTATCGATGTGGAAGAACCGGTCGGGAACATGATCATCGATATTGGCGGCGGCACTACCGGTATCACTGTTATTGCATTGGCCGGAATTGTTTGCGACCAGAGTATTCGTATCGCCGGTGATGAATTTACCGCCGATATCATGGAAGCTCTTCGCCGTTATCATAGTTTACTGATCGGTGAAAGAACAGCCGAACAGATAAAGATCCAGGTTGGCGCTGCTATGAAGGACATCGATAACCCGCCGCAGGATTTCCCGGTGAATGGCCGTGACCTTGTAACAGGTATTCCCAAGCAGATCATGGTAAGCTACCAGGAGATCGCTGAAGCATTGGATAAAAGTATTTTCAAAATTGAAGAAGCTATCCTCAAAGCATTGGAACAAACACCACCCGAACTGGCTGCCGATATTTATCGCCGTGGTTTATATATCACCGGCGGCGGTGCTTTATTGAGAGGTTTGGATAAAAGGTTAAGTAATAAGATCAAACTACCCGTTCATATTGCAGACGACCCATTGAAAAGTGTGGTAAGAGGTACGGGTATTGCATTGAAAAATTATGACAAGTATCCTTTTGTAATGAGATAAGCCTCCCCAAACCCCTCCTAAAACGAGGGGCTTAAGAAGACTCCGATAAATAAATTTTCTTAAAGCTCTTGCAAATCCAAACTAAAAAGACTCTTCTAAAATTCCCCTTTAGGGGTTAGGGGTATGCGTAACATCTTCCTTTTCATCCGCCGTTATTCTAATTTTTTCATTTTCCTGTTCCTGCAGGTACTGGCGCTTTGGTTTTTATTTTCCTATAATCGGTTTCACCGGGCCAAAGGAATGGGTATGGCCAATGAATTGACAGGATGGGTCAATTCCAAATTCAATAAAGTAGAAAATTATTTTTTCCTGAACCAGGAGAACAAAAGGCTGAACCGGTATATCGATTCCACGCTGAATTTACTGCCCGGCAATTTTGCCCGCCGTGATACTTCCACGTCAGCAATAGCCGATTCATTGGTGTTTGATACATCGGGAGCTTACCGCCGCTATATATTCAGGCCGGCTATTGTTGTATATAATACAGTAAGCTCACAGAAAAATTATATTCAACTTGACAGGGGCACCAACCAGGGAATAAAAGATAATATGGGAGTCGTCAGTTCCGACGGGTGCGTGGTGGGAGTGGTGGTCAATGTAAGTCCTAACTACAGCCAGGTGATGAGTTTATTACATGTACAGAGTAAACTGGATGCAGCATTAAAGAAGACCGGTGAATTTGGCACCATAGAATGGAACGGGAAAGATCCCCGGTACCTTTTGCTGACCCGGATACCCAAAACCGTTCCTGTTGTAAAAGGCGATAGTGTGATAACAAGCGCAAATAACTCATTGACCTTTCCCAAAGGATTTTTTGTAGGAACCATTGTTGATATAAACGTTGACAATACTTCGGGAAATTACCTGTTGAAGGTTAAGACGGCTACCAATTTTTATAACCTCCAACAAGTTCATATCATTGAGAACACGGATCGAAACGAACAAACCATGCTGAATATCGAAACGAAGAAAAAAATAGAAGCGTCAAAAAGACCCCGATGAATGATTTTTTAAAAAATACGTTCCGGATCATCCTGTTCATCCTGGTACAGGTGTATGTGCTGAACCAGATCAAGAACCCGCACCTGCACAAATTCATTGTACCTTATATATATTACCTGCCGCTTCTCTGGCTTCCTTTTTCCATTACCCGCTGGGGTTTACTTTTTACCGGCTTCCTGGTGGGCATCACACTTGATTATTTTATGATGACACCGGGCCTGCATGCGGCGGCTTGTGTACTGGTGTGTTATATCCGGCCCTATATTATTAATATACTGGCTCCCAAAGATGCAGCCGAATTTACTTACCGCGAACCTTCTCCCAAAGCCATGCAATGGACACGTTATGCCCTGTATGTTTTTATCCTCACCTTATTGCATCATGGCTACATGGTGTTCCTCGAATGGTTAAGCTTCGGCAGTTTTCTTGAATTCGTTCTCAAAGTTATTTCCACAACATTGATAAGTATGCTGATGATCTTTACCGTGGAATTGATCTTTCCGAGAAGACTCCGGTTTCGGACAAACACTCCATGACGATGCATGTCTTACCTTTTCACCAACGAAAATTTTCATAAATCTTTTTTTATTATCAAATAGATTTGGAAACGGCCTTTCCGAATTCGTACTTTGCAATAGAAATAATTCTTCAAACTCTCCCGAAAGCTATCGGGATCATATTATAGCCCGCCCTTTTTTCTATGCCTGTGTTTAACCAATCAAGAAGCCGTATCATCCGTGTTATCTTCCTCGTTGCTTTTTTTGTCATTATCGCACAATTATTTTACCTGCAGGTTGTCTCCGGTAAGTATGGCCGGCTGGCAGATGAAAATGCTATTTTCAGAAAAACGATTTATCCTCCGCGGGGTTTGATCCTTGACCGCAAGAACAGGGCTATCCTTAATAATACATTGACCTACGACCTGATGGTCACCCCGGCACAGGCGAAAGCAATTGATACAAGTTTCTTTTGCCAGTTACTGGAAATTGATACGGCCGAATACAGGAAAAGGATCGTAGCGGCTATTATAAAAAATTCTTCTCAAAAACCTTCTGTCTTTGAAGCGTCGCTTTCGCCACAGAAATATGCGAGGCTGCAACAAAACCTCTGGCGTTTTCAACAGGGATTTTATATCCAGGAACGCCCGATCCGCTCTTATCCTTTCGATGCCGGCGCCAATATATTCGGTTACCTCGGCGAAGTAGATACTAATTACCTGAAGAAACATGCGGAGGACGGATATGTAAGTGGCGACTATGCAGGAATGACCGGTATGGAAGCCAGTTATGAAAAAGCATTGATGGGAGAAAGAGGAGTACAGGTATTGCTAAGGGATAAATTCGGCCGGATACAAGGACCGTATGAGAATGGATCAATGGACAGGCAGGCCATGGCCGGAAGTAATTTATATACAAGTCTTGATATTGAATTGCAGCAATACGGTGAAAAACTGATGACCAATAAAGTAGGTTCCATCGTGGCCATCAATCCCAAAACGGGAAGTATCATAGCAATGGTGAGCAGTCCTACGTATAATCCAGGTTTACTTACGGGTGCACAAAGAAGAAAACATTTTTCAGAATTATATCCCGATCCGAGAAAGCCATTATTGAACAGGGCCGTAAATGCATCATATTCGCCGGGATCTACATTCAAAACATTACAGGCATTGGTTGGTTTGCATGATGGTGTGATCACAACGAGTACGACCTTTAGTTGCTCCGGCGCATTTTATGGTTGTGGCAGCGGCAAGCCGATGCATTGCCTGGATCCCGGAACTTATTTTTTGCGAACAGCTATCACACATTCCTGCAATACTTATTTCGCCAATGTGATGCAGCGGGTGATCAATAATCCTAAGTTCCCCGATATCGACAGCAGCCTGAATTCATGGCATGCCTACATGGCTGCATTTGGCCTCGGCCATAAGCTGGGTGTTGATGTACCAACCGAAAGAAGTGGTTTCATCCCTACGCCGGAGTATTTCAATAATCCTAAACGATATGGAAAAGGTCATTGGAATTTTTGTACGTTCCGTTCAATGAGTATCGGGCAGGGAGAAGTGTTGGCTACTCCTTTGCAGGTGGCGAATGAAATGGCTTATATCGCCAATAAAGGCTGGTATTATATTCCGCATGTTGTTGACTCGATAGAGGGCGGTGATAAATTCGGATTGCTGGAGAAATATAAAACGAAGATCATACCGATCGATATCCCCGACAGTATTTTTGAAGCAGTGCATGATGGAATGCAGGGAGTAATGGATGGCGGAACAGGCCGCGGCTCCAAGGTAGAAGGCATTACCATTTGCGGTAAAACCGGAACGGTAGAGAACTATGCAGTGATAAAAGGGCAACTGGTAAAACAACCTAACCACTCTTTCTTTTGCGCCTTTGCACCAAGAGAAAATCCAACGATCGCTATTATGTGTGTGGTGGAAAATAGCGGAAGATATGGAGGAACCTATGCTGCGCCGATCGTTAGTTTATTGATCGAAAAATATATCAACGATACGATTTCTTCAAAAAGAAAACCTGTAGAAGAAAGAATTACCAATACTGACCTGATCCCGCCATTGATGAAACAGGAAATGATAAAAATGGATTCGCTGAAAAGAAGTAAAGAGGATAATCGCCTCAAAAATGAATTGAATGTGATCAGGGATACTTTGCAGTCAATAGATAACCCGGCCGAGAATGAGATCCGAATAGAAAAAAATAAAGGAACTACTCCACCGAAAGATACCCAGGATAAAAGAAACCTGAGAACACAAATGCTTGATCCGGCCAATCAGCGGAAGAACGGGTTGACTAAAAATGCAATTAAGCGATAAATGAATCAGCGGACACCGGATATAGCAAAAGGAACAGACTGGCTCTTGATATGGATCTACCTGGCGCTTTGCATGATCGGTTTGATCTGTATTTTTTCCGTTGAATACCGGGCCGGTGATAATATCATGCAGGGGTTGCTGGGTTTTAAAAAAGAATACAGCAAACAATTTTTTTTCTTTGCCGTGAGTTTGGTGATGGCCATTTTTATTTTGATCACCGATAGTAAATTCTTTACGGCCACGGCCAACCTTTCATACCTCTTTGGCCTTTGTCTTATTCTCGTCACTTTTGTTGTTGGTAAAGAAGTAGGCGGATCAAAAAGCTGGATACCACTTGGCTTTATGAACCTCCAGCCGGTGGAAGTTTGCAAGATCTTTACATCGCTTGCTGTTGCAAAATATATGTCGCAACCGGAATTGGATTTTTCCAAACCGAGATCGCAGATCATTGCTGCGGCCATTGCATTTGCACCGGCAGCTTTATCGGTTTTACAAAGCGAACCAGGCGCAGCCCTTGTTTATTTTTCTTTTGCCATTGCTTTTTTCCGCGAAGGGCTTCCGGGAACATATCTTACCATTTTCGCATCGATCATTCTTCTCATCATTGCCAGTATTGTTGTAAAACAAAATACACTGTTCATCATTCTAACGGCATTGGCATTTGGGTTCCTTTATCTCGCCAGGAAAAAAATAAAAAAGAACCGCGGGATAATCGTAACGACTGCAGTGGTCTGGCTACTTTGTGTCGGTGTCCAAAAATTTTTGGTTCCTGCCTTATTTGAAAAAATATTGAAACCTCACCAGGTGGTAAGGATATTGTCCACTTTTGGTATTGATGATTATAAATTTAAAAGCAAAGAAAGGACCGCTGCTATTCAAAGGGAATATGCCAAACTCGGTGCAACCGATAAAGACAAAGGAGCAAAGGGAGAAAGTTATAATGTAAAACAATCCAAGATCGCTATTGGTAGCGGCGGATTTTGGGGAAAAGGATTTTTGCAGGGTACCCAAACTGGCGGTGATTTTGTTCCGGCGCAGAATACAGATTTTATTTTCTCAACAGTCGGAGAAAGCTTTGGCTTTTGGGGATCCATGCTGGTGCTCTTACTTTATTTTGGATTGATGCTACGCATTGTTTTTTTAGCCGAACGGCAACGAAGTACATTCAGCAGGGTATATGCTTATTGTGTTGCCGGTATCTTGTTCTTTCATGTGGCGCTGAATGTTTGCATGACGATCGGGCTGGCTCCTTCACCCGGTATCACTCTTCCGTTCTTAAGTTATGGAGGTTCGTCATTGCTGACCTTTACTATTCTTTTATTTGTGCTGGTAAAATTGGATGCGGATCGGCAAATGGTATTACGCTAAATAATTCCTGTCATGAAGATCATTCCTCTTTCCGAAGGCAGTTTCACGATCGATAAGACCAAACTCTTTATTCCATTCGATGAAGAAAAGGAAAACCTGCAGGAAAGAACTGCGGGGAGTTTATTAGTAGAGATCCAGCCCTTTGTTGTCATTACTTCAAAAGATATTTTATTATTAGATACGGGCCTTGGTTTTGTCCAAAAGAACTCCTTCGGAGAAGAGAACGGCACTTTACAATTGCACCAGAACCTTATGGATGCGGGTATCAATCCATCGGAAGTAACAAAAGTTTTATTATCGCATTTGCATAAAGACCATGCAGGCGGGATCGGCTATGAAAGAGAAGGATTGGGAGCCAGGTTGTCATTGCCTTCGGCAACTTATTATGTACAACAAACTGAACTGGCATTTGCTTTTGAAAAAGGATTCCCGTCTTTTATCACAGAAGAATTGGAATGCTTGAAAAACAATGACCGGGTTGTTTTGCTGAAAGGAGATGGAATGATCGATGATTATATTGAGTATAAAATAACCGCCGCTCATTCTCCGCAACACCAGGTATTCTGGATAAAAGAAGAAGGGGAAATTATTTTCTTCGGAGGAGACGATGCTCCGCAATTACATCAAATGAAACACCGCTTTGTTGCCAAATATGATTTTGACGGGAAGAAAGCGATGGAATTAAGAAGGGAGTGGTGGGAGAAAGGTAAAGAGGAGAAATGGACCTTTCTTTTTTATCACGATATTAAAACGCCAATTTTCGCTAATGAATGACGCTAATTGTATTAATGATCAGCGCTAATTATGCTAATAGGAACATACTACTCTTTTTTAAAATTCAGCTTATCCTCACCAAAAGTTTATTAAAATACCGGGTTTGACCTGTGATGCTTTCAGGTAATTGATGCATGAAAAATAAAAACATGTCTGCAGCTAATGCTGTTGATTTAAACCTTAATTAGTGTTTTTATTATCGTGAATTAGTGTCAATTAACGGTTAAAAAAAACCAACTCGGAAGAGCTGGTTCTTACTGATCTATAAAAACACAATTTTTTTTATTGGAACATAGCTCTATTTCTTCGGATCGGTTTTGCTTCCCTTCTTCTTTCCTTGATCATTTCAACTACTTCTTTTCGGAATTGGTCTTCATAAACATACACCTTATTAGCCCGCTGTTCATCCAATATCTGTTTAAATTCTCCCCTGTAACGCAAGCGAAGTTCAACCACCTTTTGCTGCAGAACTAACCGGTCCCCTTTATTCTCCCTGTGAGTTTGTACAAAATCACGGAAATAACGAATAAAAATAGGAGTGAATTTTTCGGCTTCGTTCTTATTAAGGTGGAGTTTGTTCTGGATATAGGTTCTCATTCTCTCCTGTATCTTTCCTTCCTGCGGAGCAGTTTCCTCATCCTGTGCCAGTAACGTAAAGCCGGGCACAACGAGCAAGAATAATATGACGATCCACTTTTTCATTGTTATTTAGTCTGTCATTAGGACATCCTGTATATCTTCTGTTTGTTGTTGAAAATCTTTTAATTCCTCTTCGGAAACATCTTGTAAAAGATCTTTTATTTCCTGTGATCTGCTGCCTGTATTAACCTTTACAGTTTCTTTCCCATTCATACCGGCATCAAGAAAATCAACCAGGTTATCTTTTTCAACATCATCCATTTTATTTACATCTTTTTCAACTTTAGCGAGGATCCTCTCGGCAGCATCTTTCTTATTTCCAAATAGTAAAAAACCTGACAATGCAATAACACCGGTTACAACAGCCGCTGCTGCATACCTGAACCATTTACGATGAGTGATAGAAACAACTTTTGTTCCCTCCCGTACAGGTTTTTCAGAAATGGTTTCAAAATAACCTTGCGGAACATTATAAGGCATTTCTTTTTTCAAACCACTCAGCAAGGGCGATAGGCTTTCTATTTCTTCTTTTGCTGTCTGTCCAACGGACTCCTTATGGAGCTGATCATTACCCTCACGGATCGATCGCATCAGATTTTCAGCCAGGTTTTCAAAATACCCGGCAGGAACGGAATAAATATTTTGTTTAGAAATAGTATTCAATGACGGCGACAAATAATTCAACTCTTCAACTGCATTGGCAGCATTCATTGCTTTGATACGGTTCAACATTGTTGCAGCTAATCCATCAAAATAACCAGCCGGTACCGTATAAATATTTCCTGTTGAAATATTCGCCAGTGCGCTGTTCATTTCGTTTAATTCCTGCAATATGTTGTTTCTCTGTGTCATTTTCGCCTTTGTAAGATGGATTCTGCTCCCCAAAGTTTAATGATTTAGCATATAATCCTCAACTTTTTTAACAGCATGATGATAACTGGCTTTTAGCGCTCCTTCGCTGGTTTCCAACACTCTGCTCATTTCCTCGTATGGCATTTCATCATAATACCGCAGATTAAACACAATTCTCTGTTTTTCAGGGAGTTGCTGGATAGCCAGTTGGAGTTTCCATTCTATCTTGTTGGCATCGAAATACTTATCGGCTTTTATTTTATTGCTCAGCCCCGTTTCCACATCGCTAAAGCTGACCGCGGCTCTTTTTTTCTGCTGCTCGATAAAGGTCAGGCATTCATTCGTGGCGATCCGGTAAAGCCAGGTATATAACTGGCTGTCCTCACGGAAATTTTCCAATCCGTTCCAAACCCGTATCAATACATTTTGCAATACATCATTGGCATCGTCATGATCAACTACCATCCGCCGTATATGCCAGTATAATTTTTCCTGGTATTTTTTTATGATAGCGGTATAGGCCTTTTCTTTCGTAACCGGGTTACGGAATTGTACAAGCAATTCGCTATCGCTGGTTGTGGTCAGGGACATGTTTGTCGGGCTTTGGCTTGATTAGAATATTGGAAATGGGTTTTGTTTAATAGTATTTTCACTACAACCGTGAATCGGCAATCGGGAATGGTTCCCGCAAATTAAAAGATTCTCTTACTAATCGGAGACTCCGTATTCACGATTCACGATTGACGATTGCCGATTCACGTCTCTTCATCACTTTCTCAGCAGCCGCTACAATATCCGGCACATCAAGACCATATTTCTTTAACAGGTCTTTTGGTATACCGCTTTCACCAAAAGTATCTTTGGTGCCTACATATTCGATCGGTATGGGAAAATTCTTCGAAGCGCATTGAGCAATAGCATCGCCTAACCCGCCAATGATATTATGCTCTTCGGCCGTAACAGCACATTTTGTTTTGCGGATAGATCTCAGGATCGCTTCTTCATCCAGCGGTTTGATGGTATGAATATTTATTACTTCAACGCTGAAGCCTTTTTCCTGTAAGATAACGCCGGCCTGTATCGCATTCCATACCAAATGGCCGCAGGCAAAAATGGAAACATCTGTTCCTTCTGAAAAATGCTGTGCTTTCCCGATTTTAAAATCAGCTTCTTTGCTGAATATCGGCCATGAAGGACGGCCGAAACGTAAATACACAGGCCCTTCATATTCTGCAATAGCGATCGTGGCAGCTTTTGTTTGATTATAATCACAGGGAACGATCACTGTCATTCCCGGCAGCATTTTCATCAGGCCAATATCTTCGAGTATCTGGTGAGTGGCGCCGTCTTCTCCCAGTGTAAGTCCTGCATGCGAAGCGCAGATCTTTACATTCTTTCCGCTGTATGCGATCGACTGGCGGATCTGGTCGTACACACGACCGGTAGAAAAATTAGCGAATGTAGTTGTATAAGGGATCTTTCCACCGATCGTTAATCCCGCCGCAATGCTCATCATATTAGCTTCGGCAATACCGCATTGGAAAAAACGTTCAGGAAATTCTTTCATGAACTGGTTCAGTTTGAGTGAGCCGGCAAGGTCGGCCGTAAGTGCCACCACGTTTGAATTCTTCCTGGCAGCTTCTACAATACCATCACCAAAACCGCTGCGGGTATCCTTATTACCGGTTGATTGAATTTCTTTGAGCATAGTCATAAAATTGCTGCAAAATAAAGGAAATGCGGCGTTTGTTACGGTGTATTTCTTTTTGCTATTAATTTCGCGCAAGACGAAAAGGTGCAACGATCGCGGCGACGCCGGTTCGGAGCGATGGCTGCGTGAAATCCAGGCAGAATGTTCCAACGTAAGCACTACTTTCTTTTTAATACCTTTAACTAGGTAAATGACTTATATGAAGGTCAACGCATCCTGTAATATCCCCGTAATTGTATTATTCTTTTTGTTGCAATTAATTTTTGTGCCCGGTACCAGGGCACAAAGAAATTTTACCGGCAATCTTAATAATGTCAATGAATTGATGACCGACATCAATGGTAAACCTATTTATTTAAAAGTGGAATATAATGTGGAAGGTTCTCCTTTTTATCCCGAGGAATACCACAAGGCCGATATTTATATCAAAAAAGGAAAAGCGTATAAGGACGTATATATAAAATTCAACCTGCAGGAAAACCTGGTGCTGTTCAAAATGGCGGATGGAACCGAGTTGTCTTCCACAGTGCCTATTCAAAAGATCCGGTTTACCGATACCAGCAGGAATATATATGATATGGTTTTTGAGAATGGTTTTCCTGCCGTGGATAAACAAGATGAAGGATCATATTACCAGGTGATCGATACGGGAAAAGCGTCTTTGCTAAAATATTTTTCGGTCAGTTATATTGACAAAAAGCAATATGGCAATGCAAGTATCACAAGAGTGTTTGAGCAGGCGCAATCATATTATCTCCTCCATAATGGCGTAATGAAAAAGATAGACAAAGGACAGGAAGCATTTTTTTCTCTTTTTCCGGATAAGAAAGAAGAATTAAAAAAATACGTCGGGCAGCATAAAATAAAATGCCGTAAAGAAGATGACTGGAGGAAAGTGATCGCCTACTATAATAGTCTTTAGTCGTTAGTCATTAGTCTTTAGTCAGAAACTCTCAATCCAATAAAGAATCACTTTTTTTTTAAACTCCGGCTAAGACTAATGATACCGGCTAACGACTTTAATTCAGTTCCCCCGGCACACTTCCAAACACTGTTTCATCGGCTTTTAACCTTCGTTCCCATTTCCAGGCAGATGCCATGATATCTTCGAGAGAATAACGGGTTTCCCATCCAAGTTTTTCCCTGGCAAGATCGTTGTTGGCATATACTGAAACTACATCACCGGATCTTCGCGGACCTTTTTCATAATTCAATTTAACGCCGCTTACTTTTTCAAAAGCATGAATAGCTTCGAGTACCGTTACGCCATTACCCGTACCGAGATTAAATATCTCGCAATTGCTTTCATTCTTTTCTTCTTCAAGGTATTTCAATGATAAAGTATGTGCATGGGCAAGGTCGCAAACATGTATATAGTCACGGATGCAGGAACCATCTCTTGTTGAATAATCGGTTCCGTACACAAACATTTTTTCAATACGACCGATAGCAGTTTGTGTAATGGCCGGAACAAGATTCGATGGTTTGCCAACCGGCATTTCACCAATGACAGCAGAAGGGTGTGCACCTGCCGGGTTGAAATAGCGAAGCAGTATCGATTGCGCATCGGAACTTTTAGCAAAAGCCGTTACGATCTGTTCGCTCATCTGTTTGGTATTGCCATAAGGAGATTCTGCCGGCATTAAGGCCGTACTTTCTGTAACAGGTATTGTCTTCGCATTGCCATACACAGAGCAGGAAGAAGAAAAAACAAAACGTGAGATATGAAATTCCTGCACACATTTCAGCAGGTTGATCAGCGAGATCAGGTTGTTCTCATAATAAAGCAAGGGTTGCTTTACCGATTCCTCAACCGATTTATATGCAGCAAAATGAATAATGCCGCTAATGTCTTCATTCTCCTGGAAAATTGCATGCGTATCGTCAAAATTGCAAAGATCAACTTTATAATTCTTTATTCTTTTACCTGTTATTTGCTCAATGCCTTTCAGGATGATAGGGTTGGAGCGGGAATTATTATCAACCGAGATAACATCATATCCGTTTTCGATCAGGTCAACAATAGTATGAGAACCGATATATCCGCAACCGCCTGTTACAAGTATTTTAGCCATAGAAATGCAAAGGTACAGGGAACAGGGAACAAGGCACAATGAACAAGGAACAAGGCACAAGCGGCGTGCTATGATAATAACAGTTTTCTTACAATATTGTTTGTAAGCATAAAGCTTGCACTATAAACGACCTCTTGTACCTTGTATCTTGTGCCTTGTACCTTATCGCTTGTGCCTTATTGGGATTTATCTGTCGAAGAATTGAACAACGTAATAAATACCTGCTGCCAGTAATCCGCTAACAGGAATGGTCATTATCCAGGCCCATAAAAGATTTACTGTTACGCCCCATCGTACTGCCGATAAACGTTTGGTAGCTCCAACGCCAATGATACTTCCCGTAATGGTATGCGTGGTAGAAACAGGAATTCCCATTTGTCCCGTAAAGAATAAAGTATAAGCACCGGCCGTTTCCGCCGATACACCTTCAAGCGGTGTTACTTTAGTGATCTTTGTTCCCATTGTCTTTACGATCTTCCAGCCGCCACTCATCGTACCTAATCCAATGGCCAGGTAACAAGCAATAGGAACCCAATTGGGCAGGTGACTGAAATCCTGTATGGCGCCGCTGGCGATCAATGCTGCGCCGATAATGCCCATTACTTTTTGCGCATCATTACCTCCATGACCGATACTGAATGCAGCGGAACTGAATAGCTGTAATCTTTTAAACATCACACTCATGCTGCGGGCAGTAGGGGTTTTGATTTTTTCTGTGTAGATATAAACAAGGCAAAAGACCAGCGAGATGCCCACAATGCCCCATGATATGATCCTGTTATCTGCTTTTAATATGTCCTTCCTGAACGATTTCTCTACACTGAAAGACGCTATCTTTTCTCTTACAAGATCGATATTCTTTGCTTTGATATGATAAATGCTGTTAACGGCGTGAAGGGCGCTGTCGAGCGATATTTGTTTATCAAGATATAATTGTAACGGCATCTTATAATCTTCGGTCAGTCTTTTTGCTTTTGCAAATTCTGTTTTGATCGAATCATTTTGTACCGACTGTGCTTCAAGGTTCAGGTAATCGTTGGCATTGCGTACATCGTCTTTCAAGCGGCTTACTTCAATTTCTTTTAACCAGCCTTCGGTATATGCTTTATTGGCTATGTAGGTAGCGCCCAGCTTATCATAATGAGTAACTAACGGTTTGATATTTTTATAAGTAGCTTTTGCTTTCTCCATTTTCTTTTCAGCTGAAGCAAGGTCAGCCATAGCGATACTGTCTCCGGGCTTTACTTCCAATTTGTTTTTTGCTATAGAAATATCACTCTTGTACTTATCCATCTTCAGGAACTTCTGGGCATTTTCCTGCATTTTACTGTTCTCAAACATGTCGAACAATAGAAATGTAATGATAGTAGCAGCCGCAATGATCGCTAATCGTATCCACACATTTCTCATCACGGTAACGATGGTGATGAAAATAGAAACGATCATTCCGATCAGCGGGGCAAGAAAAATAAAGAGGATGGTTTTGAGGATGATGCCGCTTTCAACCACTTTCCCCCATGATATGCCTGCGCCTCTTGTCATCATAGCATGCGTGATAGCTGCTCCCGCAAATCCACCGATCAATGTATGGGAAGAAGAAGAGGGGATACCATACCACCAGGTGATCAGGTTCCAGATAATAGCGGCGATGATACCCGAGAGAATGACCGGCAACGTAATGAATTCTTTATTGACCGTTTTGCTGATCGTATTGGCCACGGCATGGTCCTGGAAAATAAAATACGCAACACAATTGAAAAGAGCTGCCCACAGAACAGCCTGCACCGGCGTAAGCACTTTGGTAGAAACGATAGTTGCAATGGAATTGGCGGCGTCATGAAATCCATTGATATAATCAAAGGCGAGGGCCAGTATTATGATCGCAATAACTAATGTGGTCATAACTTAATTTGAAATGAGTTGATTTGATCCCGCCGTGGCGGGAGAGCATGGACATTCATAAGCGTAATTTTCAAATTGCCATATTTTCAAATTCTCAAATTACTTATGCGTATTTAATAATAATGGATTCTATCACATTGCTCACATCCTCGCATTTATCGGTAACGATCTCCATCACCTGGTAGATATCTCTTTTCTTGATCACTTCTTTGGCATCCGATTCGGTATTGAAAAGCCTGTCGATGCTGAAGTCCAGGATATCGTCGCCCTGGTTCTCGATACTGTTGATCTTTACCAATGCTTCGGTGATGTTGCGCATGTTCTTCATATTCCTTAATTCACCCACCGCAATTTTTACCTGCTGTGCACCTTCTTCGATCAGCTCGGAGAATTTGTGCATGCCCGGGTCATTGGGATTGATCTTATAAAAATTGATCTTTTTGGCTGCTGAATAAATATAATCTGCTACATCATCCAGCGAAGTAGCGAGGTAGTGAATGTCTTCCCGGTCGAAAGGAGTGATGAAGTTCCGGCCCAGCTCGGTAAATATATTATGTGTTATTTCATCATTGGCATGTTCAAGATCCTCCACCTGCATGATCAGGGAACCTCTTTTATCAAAATCCGATTCACCCACCACATGCCGCAGCAGGGTCCCCATTTTGGAAACGTTATCTGCCGCTTTTTCAAAGAGTTCATAAAAGATCTTGTTCTTCGGCATAAAGATCTTCAGGAAGTTGTTAAGTGCCATAATGATTGTTTTAGTACCGGCTCAAAAAATGATAACGGTAGGTTGCGAAATTACGGGCGGATCAAAGGCCGCAGCCGAAGGCTTGAGAATTAATAATTAATTAATATAGAGATAAAATTAGGGTAACCTTTCAATAACAAACCTTTTATATTGCATCAATTTTAGGATCAATTAATGTCTGTGGCACAACAATTTTTAAAAAAGGGGATTTTTACCTGTTTTTTTATCCTTTTCATTTCAATAGCAGGTAATTCGCAAAAATACCTGACCGATCTTGACTCTTCCTTTTTTATAAGGGATACGCTCCGGCCTTTTTTAAAACGCATGGAGAATGTAAGGATCACCGGGTATATTCAACCGCAATACCAGGTTGCGCAGTCAGACGGTGCACCTTCGTTTGCCGGCGGAAATTTTTCTCAATTTTCCAGTAGCCGTTTTATGCTGAGAAGGGCAAGGGTAAAGATCGATTACCTGCTTCCTTCCCGCAAATTGACCCCCAAAGCCCTGTTCTCTTTCCAGGTAGATGCTACCGAAAGAGGTGTTGTTGTCAGGGATATGTTCTTAAAATTATTCGAGACAAAGAAAAATTTATTCTCGATGATGGCAGGCTTGTTTGCCCGGCCTTTCGGGTACGAGGTCAATCTTTCGTCTGCATTCAGGGAAGCGCCGGAACGGGGAAGGATGTCGCAAATATTAATGCCTTCCGAAAGAGATATTGGTGTAATGCTCACTTTCGAACCGCAGGAGAAAACAAATAAATTTTCTCATGTAAAATTCGATGCCGGCTTTTTTAATGGCCAGGGCTTATCGGGTACAACAGATTTTGACAGCCATAAAGATTTCATCTCAAGGATTTTTATCAAGCCATATAAAATTAATAAGGTTGATATCACAGGAGGTTTGTCTTTTTTAAGAGGCGGCTGGAGAAACGGAACCAAATACGTTTATGAAAGCGGCACTGCTGTTAACGGCGATAAAATATTTGTTGTGGATTCATCGGATGCTAATCTTGGAAGATCTTCTCCCCGTCATTATTACGGAGGGGATGTACAGGTAAAACTGCATCATGGCTGGGGCGAAACCGAATGGAGAGCCGAATACTGGTTTGGTACACAACCGGGCACTTCCGCTTCTACTACTAATCCCGGAACATTACCTAATTCTAACGGTAATCCTGTGCCCACATATGTCAGGCACTATGACGGAGCGTTTTTTGTTTTTCTTCAGAATATCATCAATATAAAAAACCAACTGATCATTAAATATGACTGGTATGATCCAAATATCAAAGTTGAAAAACAGGAAATAGGGAAAGCGGGTACCAATCTTACAACAGCGGATATAAAATTCAGCACATTGGGTATCGGCTTTGCACATCATATGAATTCGCAAACCAAGCTTGTATTATATTATGAGTTTGTAAAAAATGAAAGCACTTTGCTTGCGGGCAATACGACAGATATAAAGGATAATATATTGACGTGCCGGTTGCAGTTTAGATTTTAATTCGTCAATGGTGAATCGTCAATCGTGAATCGTCAATCGTCAATCGGAGATACCGTTTATCGGAAACACATTCACGATTCACGATTGACGATTCACGTTTCACTGAATTGAATAGCCGTAGATAGATTATTTTCTAAAATTCCCCCGGCTTTATACCGGGGGAATTATTGTAAATCGGAATGCATATGCTGTTTTATAATGTCACTTCCAGTTTTCCTTTATTGCCCGGAATATCAAACGCCGCAGCGCTAATAATGCACCCGGTCAATCCCGCAGGTGCTGGATTGGACTGTACAGCCGTGTAGGTCCACTTGTTAAGATCGATAGGATTCAATATAGCATTGCCTTCTTCGATCAATACACCGGCAGCATCGCGGATGCTAACCTTTACTGCTGCAACCCTGAAATCATCCTTTGCATTAACAACGATCAACGAACCCGTAGTGCCATTATATTCTTCCGTGTCGATGGATCGTACAACCGGTGCTTTCAGGTAATCGCGGAATGCGATATTGAAAGCTGTCTTGCCAGCAATTGCCTTTTTTTCATATTCTGTTTTTAAAAGCGGCGAAGACAAAGCGCCTTTTGCATATAAGGATGCCGCTGCAAAAAGATCGCGGACCTCTGTTTGTCTTTCTGTGGGGACCGCCTTCTCATTGAACTCGGGCATTTTTGTTATAAGGGTTTTCTTACCTCTTTTTTTGTAAACGAACTGTTTTGCTACATTACCACTTGCTCCTTTTACAAGCAGGTTCCTGGTTATTCTGGCCATAAAAATTGTTTTAATAATTAAAAATTTGATTTAGTACCTGGATCACTTTCACGGAAGTAAGCTTTTCCGGTCGTTCCTCCGGTCCGTCTTTGAACGAAGCTTCCGCGTTGTAATTCTTCCCAAACATACATCCACGCCAAACCACGTTTTCCACTTCGTACACGTTCGTACACTTATCTGCACATTATTGTACATTATTGTATGTTTATACACGTTTATACATCTTCGTACACGTTTATGCACGTTCGTACACATCTGTACACTTTTCTTTTTGTAAATGATTGAGGAAGAATTTTTTGCAGTGTATCGTCCTGAGAAAATTTTACAGTGTCGGGATTAGTCCTGTTTTTGTAGTACACTCGTTGAAAACGTTTTAGCATTAAGTCTACTGCATTTCATGATGATTTAGTTATTAGTTCATCAGTTGTCATGGCCTCAACCATGAGTGATCCATGTACTATTCATGTGTTAAACATGTATTCCCCCCAATGAAGAACACATGGATAGTACATGGATGGTACATGGTTTACCCATGTTTCACTAATGGTTAAGTGATGATTTAGCGATGATTCGCTAAACCACTTACGAACATTATCGATCCCTTCCCCTACATGTATCCGGGCTGGTGGCCAGGATCTGAAAGACACGAACGGGGACTCGTCGCTGGATGATTCATTCCTCTGGTAATACTGCTGAAAAGACCCGCGGAGAAGTATCGCACAAAACAGCACGCAACACCAGGAATGGCCGCTCAAACAAATAAACCAGGTTGAACTATTTTTCCAATTCACTCAACTCTATTCCTTAAGGAGAAACTGGTTTTTCTTTACGAAATCTTTATATAGTCCTTACCTCTCTTTATGTTCTGCTTATAAGTGTTGGTATACCTTTGTTGTGATTTACGGAACATGAAAAGTCCCTTTTCCAAAATAAATCTCCTTTACCAGGTCCTTATCAGTACCGGGATGATCATAACAACGGCAGGGATCTGTTATTTTCTTTCCGGATTCCTGGGATACAAGTCAGTGGCTTTTATACTATTGCTTGTTGTATCGCTGATCGCAGTTGTTTTTGATATTATCCCTGTATTGCTTGCTGCGGCGCTGAGTGCTCTTGCCTGGAACTTCTTCTTTATTCCTCCCCGCTTTACTTTTCATATCGGTACGGCAGAAGATGCTTTTTTATTCCTGATGTATTTTGTCATTGCCACAGTAAGCAGTGTATTTACCAACCGTATCCGCAAAGCAGAAAAACAAGTGAGAGAAAAAGAAGAAAAAGAAAAAACATTAAAACTTTACAACACACTTCTCAATTCATTGTCACATGAATTGAAGACCCCTATTGCTACGATTGTCGCCGCCACGGATAATTTGCTGGATGAATCGTCTAAATTATCCGATGACAACCGAAAGGAGTTGGCCGGGAACATTTCTGTAGCTTCTTTGCGGCTCAACCAACAGGTAGAAAACCTGCTGAGCATGTCACGGCTGGAATCCGGGTTCGTTCAACCTAAAAAAGACTGGTGTGATATCAATGAACTGATCTATGCGGTTATCAACCGGCTGGAACAGCAATTAAAAGATCATAAGGTCCATGTCAGCATTGAACAAGATCTTCCTTTATACAAACTTGATTTTGGCCTGATGGAACAGGTGCTGTATAATTTATTGTATAATGCTTCTGTCTACACACCCGCATATGCTGATATACTCATTACGGCAAAGAACAATACGGAGAAAATATACAGGCTTGACGCCGGCACCGGGGAGCATAGTGAAATAAAAAAAGAGATCAGCCATTTATTATTGATAGTAGAGGACCGGGGGCCCGGCTTCCCGGATAATGAGCTGCAAAAAGTGTTTGATAAATTCTATCGTCTCAGCAATTCCAAAGCAGGTGGTACCGGGTTGGGACTTTCCATTGTAAAAGGTTTTATAGAAGCGCATAACGGAACAATACTATTGGAAAATGTACCGCATGGCGCCCGCTTCACTATTGAAATACCTGCTGAGACATCGTATATAAATAACCTGAAAAATGAATAACGCAGCAATACTGGTCATAGATGATGAGGTGCAGATACGCAGGCTGCTGGAAATAACATTGGAGACGAACAATTTCAATGTGGAATCGGCGGAAAGCGCTAAAGAAGGATTGCGGATAGCGGCCAGTCATCCGCCTGATCTTATCATTCTTGATCTGGGCCTGCCCGACGAAAATGGGCATACTGTACTAACGAAGCTAAGAGAGTGGTACACCAAACCTGTTTTAATTCTCTCTGTGCAAAGCAGTGAAGAAGATATTATAAAAGCACTTGACAACGGGGCCAATGATTATTTAGTAAAACCTTTCCGCACTGGAGAATTATTGGCAAGAGTGAGGTCAGCCATACGCAGTGTGATCTCTGAAGAAAACGACCCCATGATCGATGCAGGTGAATTACAAATAGACCTTGCGGCAAGAACGGTTAAGAAAAATAAAGAAACGATAAAGCTGACAGCCACCGAATATAAATTACTTAGCCTGCTGGCACAACAGGACGGAAAAGTATTGACGCATCATTATTTGTTAAGAGAAGTTTGGGGGCCGGGTTATATCAATCAATCACAATATTTAAGAGTATTTATTGCACAACTAAGAAAAAAGATCGAGACCGATCCTAATCGTCCCGCTTATATCATCACCGAGTCGGGGGTGGGCTACCGGTTCATTGCAAAAAAATAACCACTGACATATAAAAATTCCAGTCATGAAATCGAATAGCATTCATTCGAACAGGATAACTATTGCCTCACTGTTAATAGCATTGGGAATAATTTACGGCGATATCGGTACCAGCCCGTTGTATGTATTAAAAGCAATTGTCGGAGAAAAACAAATTGATGAAGTGCTGGTGCTGGGTGGCGTGTCCTGTGTATTCTGGACCCTTGTCATTCAAACCACGGTAAAATATATCTGGCTTACACTAAAAGCAGATAATGATGGCGAAGGCGGGATATTTTCTTTGTATGCATTGGTTCGCCGCTATGGAAAAAAACTAGTGATCCCCACCATATTGGGAGCGACTACCTTATTAGCAGATGGGATCATCACACCACCTATCTCCGTTTCATCAGCGGTAGAAGGATTGGAATCCGTAATTCCTGATTTACCTACAGTGCCCATCGTGATAGTTATTCTATCTGCATTATTTTTCTTTCAGCGATTTGGAACACATAAAGTGGGCGGGGCATTCGGGCCGGTTATGGTTGTTTGGTTCGTTATGCTTTTTGTGCTGGGGCTTTCGCAGATCATGCAATACCCGGCCATTCTCAAAGCGCTGAATCCTTATTATGCATATGAATTATTAGCAAGATATCCCGGAGGTTTTTGGTTGCTCGGCGCAGTATTTCTCTGCACTACCGGGGCCGAAGCATTGTATTCTGATCTTGGTCATTGCGGAAGAAAGAACATCCGTATAACATGGGCCTTTGTAAAGATCTGTCTTGTCGTAAATTATTTGGGACAGGCTGCATGGATCATGCACCAGGGACAACCATTGCTGGCTGGCCGCAATCCTTTTTTTGAAATGATGCCACACTGGTTCCTGGTCGCGGGTATCATTATTGCAACGATGGCAACTATCATTGCATCGCAGGCGCTCATCAGCGGTTCATACACTCTTATCAGCGAAGCGATGAACCTGAATTTTTGGCCAAGGGTCAGGGTGCGGCAGCCATCGGAACTTAAAGGACAGATTTATATACCGAGTGTGAATGTCATCCTATGGATCGGCTGCATCCTGATGGTGCTTTATTTCCGCACCTCAACCCATATGGAAGCTGCCTATGGATTTTCCATCACGGTTGCCATGATGATGACGACCATTTTACTCAGTTACTATCTTATTTATAAACGAAAATGGAATAAGGGACTCGTAGCAGTTATCGTTCTCCTGTTCGCCATTGCAGAAAGTTCATTCTTTATTGCCAATATAGCTAAGATCAGGGAAAGATGGATGTTCCTCTTCTTCGAGCTGTTCATTTTTTCTGTCATGTATGTTTGGTTCTATGCAAGAAAGATCAATAACCGGTTTACCAAATTTGTCGATCTCGGTAAATATGCACCAACGATCAAAGAACTGAGTGAGGATGATAAGGTATCAAAATTTTCTACCCATCTTATTTATCTCACCAAGGCAAATAACAGGCACCAGGTAGAAGAAAAGATCATCAATTCCATTTTTTCAAAAAAACCGAAACGGGCCGATGTGTATTGGTTCGTTCATATCAACCGCACGGGTCATCCTTATACGCTTACCTACGATGTATCGGAACTGATCGATGATAAGGTGATCAAAGTAACCATCAATGCAGGTTTCCGGATACAACCCAGGACGGAATTGTATTTTAAAAAGATAGTACAGGACCTTGTTATCAAAAAAGAACTCAACCTGCATATCCGCCCGGACGGTTCTACGAAATATAATTCGCAACCCGATTTCAAATTCATTGTCATTGAGAAATTCCTTTCTGCAGAGAATGAATTCGTATTAAAAGATGGCCTCCTGCTGAATTCCTATTTCTACCTGAAGGGACTTGGTCAAAGTGATGAAAAAGCCTTTGGTCTCGATAAAAGCGATGTTGAAGTGGAGCATGTACCGCTGGTATATCATCCTGTACAAAATATACAATTAACAAGAAACAATAATCAAACTATAGCATGATGAAAACATATTTGATCGCTGCAGCTATATTTTTAGCTGTCCCCTGTTTTTCTCAAAGTAGTACCGGCTGGATAAATGGCCAGAACCGCCAGCAGAATTTTCCTTTGACATTCACCGATAAGAAAACCGGCGAAACTATTTTTACCGGCGTAGCCTTTCTCGATACCTATTTCAATTACGATTTTCATAACCCGAATGACAACACTCATACCATTTCTTCTACCATCGGCAGGCATAAGGAATTTACATTGAACCTTGCCAGCCTTGGCATAGAAACAAACTATAAAAATATCATTGGGCGTATCTGGTTGCAATACGGACAAATGGGATCTATTGTCCAGGAACTGGATGGTTCTGTTGCAAGAGGGCGAAATACCAGCATCAATAATCTGAAATATATCCGCGAAGCAGCGGCAGGCTATCATTTTAATAAATGGCAGGGCATTAATATAGAGATGGGCATCTTTATGAGTTATATCGGGCTGGAGAGTTATGTCACGCAGGAGAACTGGAATTATCAAAGAAGCATGGTCTGCGACTTCACGCCATTTTATTTTTCCGGCGCAAGGATCCAGGTATATCCTTCCAAATATTTCAAAACAGAACTCTGGTTGCTGAATGGCTGGCAAACGTATAATAGCTGGAACAAGTCCATTGGTATCGGTAACTCAAACTACTGGCGGCCGAATGATAATGTACAGGTAGTTGGGAATTTTTATCTCGGCAAAGACAGCCGCAACAATATACTTCGCTTCCATCATGATAACAGTGTAGTGTTCCGGTATAAGAACAAAGCATCGTCAAAAGGTTTGTCACAGGCTGCATTCAGCATCAATAATCATTATGGATTTCAAAATGGCAATGGAGTAAGCGGATCATCACAATACATGACGGGCAGTTCTGTGGCCAATCGTTTTTGGTTCAATAAAAACAAATTGGCGTTAACTGTAAGAGGCGATTATATCACTAATCCCGGCTTGTATCTTGCTTTTTCTCCATCGCCTGTTGCACCCAATGATTTTACCGATGCTATTGCCGCCGACCCAGCGCAAAAACTGAATATCTTCCAGGCTACAGCAACCTGTGATATCATGCCGAACGAACATTTTACACTTCGGCTTGAATATGGTTATCGTAAATCTAATGTTCCTTATTTTTCCGGGCATGGGGGTACTACTTCTCCGGATGGATGGATCGATACACCCACCGCAGGCTGGCGCCCTGATCTCAGGAAAAATGAGAACAGGCTTACAGTCGCAATGAGTTTCAGGATATAGTTCCCGGGTGGCATAGGAACCGGCAGCGGGCTGTCGCCGGTAACATCCCGGTAACATTGCCGTCATAATTGCATAACATGCCAGTAACATGCGGGTAACCTCCCGGGTTCATCTTTGCCGAAATGAAACCGACTATACACCGCCGCACCCGATTGACGATCACAGTATTTTTTTTAGCATTTGTTTCTTTTGCGCAGGCTCAGAATATAAAACTCACCGGAAAAGTTTTGAATGAAAAAAATGAAGCGCTTCCTTCCGTTTCAATCAAGATCGTTGGTGGGGGCGGTACCACTACAGATGTAGAAGGTCGTTTTACGCTCAGTCTTACTCCCGGTAAAAAATATGAGATCCGGTTTACCGCTGTTGGTTACGAAGCAAAGGCCATCAACGAAGTAGAAGTTATCTCCGGACAAATAAATGAACTGGATATTACTTTACAGGTAAAAGCACAGACAGGTGATAATGTAGTTGTCTCCGCAAAAACGACATCTGCCCGTAAAGAATCGGTGAATGCCGTTATCGCTTTTCAAAAAAACACCAATACGGTTGCTTCTGTTATTTCTGCAGAAAGTATTCGCCGTTCTCCCGATAAAAATACGGGTGAGGTTTTAAAACGTACTCCCGGCGCCAGTATACAGGAAGGAAGATTCATTATCGTAAGAGGCCTGGCCGATCGTTATAACCAGGCAATGCTGAATGGAATTTTATTGACAAGTACCGAACCCGACAGGAAAACATTTTCATTCGACCTGATCCCCGCAGCGATGATCGATAATATCGTTATCAATAAAGCATTCGTTCCTGAATTACCCGGTGAATGGGCCGGTGGTTTGATACAGGTGAATACAAAAGATATTCCTTCTAAGAATTTTTTTACTGTACAAACGGGAACAGGTTTCAATACACAAACAACCGGTAAAATATTTTATAAAGATCCGCAAGGCGGTAAAATGGATTGGCTGGGAACGGATGATGGCACAAGGGCGCTTCCTTCTTTGTACACGAGAAAAGCGGAGTTCGATATGCTGTCGCCTGCTGAAAAAACTGCGATCGGAAAACAAATGCGTAATAACTGGATGCCTTCTTCCGGTAATGCGGGTCCTAATTTTTCTTTCCAGGCCAATGGCGGATTCAGCGGTAAACTTTTCGGAAAAAATATCGGCGGAACATTCGGTATCAATTATAACAGGACCAATAAGAACCTTCGTTTGCTGAACCGTGTAAATGTTATTGATGAAAACACTTATGCCGTGAGCCTTGTTTCCAATTACGACGATGATAAATATGTACAGGAGATCAGCGCCGGCGCATTGGGAAGTCTTTCACTACAGTTCAATCCAAAGAACAGGATATCTTTTAAATCGATCGTTAATATCAATACCAATAATTCGGTTACACAACGTAGCGGTTATGATGTGAGCCGTTTGGAAGATCTGAAAGGTTCGGAATTTACTTTTAAACAAAATACATTTTTCACGATACAGGCTAACGGCGAACACACATTAGCCAGGCCACTCAGGTTAAAATGGTATGGCGCTTTTAATATTCTCGATGGATATATTCCTGATCAGCGCAGGATATTGTATACAAAAACAACGGGTACACAGGATCCTTATTTGCTGCTTATTTCCGGAACACTTTCACAACAAAGCGGAAGCAGGATATATCAAAACCTGAGTGATTATATCTATACAGGCGGCGGCGATCTTACTTACAATTTCAATGGTTTTAAACAAAAACAAACATTGAAAGCCGGTTATATGTTCCAGGTAAAAGACCGCTTGTATGATGCACAATTGTTCGCTAATAATTTACCGGTTGGCAACAATGCTTTGAAACTGCTGGCACCTGCTGTGGTGTTTCGTCCTGAGAATTTTGGAAATGGCACCGATAATAAATTCGGCTTCGATGCGATCAAAGGAAATAGTTTCCGTTATCTCGCCAATACAATTTTAAATGCCGGCTTTATTCAATTCGATAACCAGTTCTCAAATAAAATAAGATTGGTTTGGGGATTGAGAGTAGAAAATTACGATCAGTTGGTAGGCAGTGTAAAAAAATGGGACCCGCGTCATACGCATAGTCAAATAACTGATTATTTACCGGGACTGAACTTAACGGTAAAACTGGATCAAAAAACCAACCTGCGCATCACCGGTTCGCAAACAGTGGTACGTCCTGAACTGAGAGAACTTACTTTTTTAAACTTATATGATTTTGAATTGAATGCTTCGGTACAGGGCAATCCCGATCTTGAAAGAACAAAGGTTTCCAATTTTGATATCCGTTATGAATTATATCCCAAAGCCGGCGAAGTTTTTACCGGTGGAATATTCTATAAACATTTTGAGAATGCCATCGAGCAATTCCTGAATGGCGGCGGTGGCGGCGCCAGCACTTTTACTTACCTGAATGCTAAAAAAGCAAGATCATTTGGTGTGGAGATTGAAATGCGTAAGAAGCTTGACTTCTCGCCGGCGCTGAAGAATTTCACTTTCCAGGCCAATGCTTCTTATATCAACAGTAAAGTAAATGATACGATATTAAAACTTGACAGGTCATTGCAGGGCCAGTCTCCTTATGTATTGAATTTCGGATTGCTTTACGATCATGAAAAAGCGGGCTTCAATGCTACTTTATTATTCAACCAGATCGGTGAAAGGATCTATCTGGTAGGCGATGCATTCGCCGGCGCCCCGGATATCTATGAAGCGCCGAGAGCATTGCTTGACCTGCAATTCGCAAAAAAAATATTTAAGAATAAAGGAGAAATAAGATTGAACGTATCGGATCTTTTGAACAAAACACAATATTTCTACCAGAACGCTAACAGCAAAAAAACCTTCCAGAAGGATACAGATCCATTCCGTTTTACAAGAAAGAACGGAACAACATTCAGCCTGTCATTTAATTACTCGTTATAACTACTAACAATAAAAATTTAAAAATAGAGAAATGAAAAAGTACATCTTCTGCATTGCGGCCCTTGCATCGATCGCTATCACGGGTTGCCGTAAGATTGAAACAGACGGCGAAGTGCAAATAGTATATGTTGGCGGCGGCGGAACTACCGGCGGTCAAACCATCATATTGAAAGACCGTATCAATGCAGATACGATCCTGCGCAAACAGAATACTTATATTTTGCAGGGCCCTGTTTATATGGTCGGTAATCATACGATGACGATTGAACCGGGCACTGTTATCAAAGGATCATTTACCGGTAGTAGTGTAGCGGTATTGGTTATTACCCGTGGTGCTAAGATCGTTGCTGCAGGCACAGCTTCCGAGCCGATCGTATTTACATCTGCATCGCCTAATCCGCAATCCGGCGATTGGGGCGGCATTGTATTATGCGGAAAAGCGCCGATCAATACAAATTATAATAGCATCAATGGTCTTTACCAGGTAGAGGGTGGTATCGATAATGGTTTTGGCGATGGTTTGGCAGGTTCGGGTGATGCAATAGTTCCAACAACTGATCCTGCTGATAATTCAGGAACATTACAATATGTACGGATAGAATACGCCGGTTATGCTTTTCAGCCCGATAAAGAGATCAACAGTCTTACACTGGCAGCAGTTGGCAGTGGCACTACGATCGACCATGTTGAAGTTGCTTATGCAAAAGATGATGCGTTCGAATGGTTTGGCGGAACGGTGAATTGCAAATTCCTTATTGCATACAAAACACTGGATGATGATTTTGATACGGATAATGGTTATAGCGGTAAAGTGCAGTTTGGCTTAGCGATCCGCGATTCATTGCTGGCCGATGGTTCAAGATCGGAAACATTCGAGAGTGATAATAATTCCGGTGGCGGTACTGTTGGACCAAAGACCTCGGCAATATTCAGTAACATAACAGCTATCGGTCCCCGGGCAACAACAAATAATATCGGTAATTCTTTATTCCGCGGCGCTGCTCATATCCGCAGGAATACGGCGATCTCTATTTTTAATACGATCATTATGGGCTGGCCGCTGGGTATTGAAATAGATGCAACAACAGGAACATCTACCATGCTGAATGTCGAGGATAGCAGTCTTCGTCTCAGGAATATTACCATTGCAGGAACGGCTGTCAATACTAAATTTACTTTTAATACACCCCCGGGACCGGGCAGTGCTACGATCATTACCGATCCGTTGTTTACAACATGGTTCATGCTTCCTTATTATAACAATGATATTCTTGCGAACGGCACTGATGTTAAACTTGTGCAGCCATTTAATTATTCAGCGCCGGATCCCACTCCTTTTGCTGCCGGTAACGGTAATGCCAAAGTGTTGACGGGCGGAGGTTTTACCGACAGCAAATTTGCAGGAGATACTTTCTTTGACAAGACGATCACTTTCCGCGGTGCGATAGCGCCGGCCGGCGAATTGTCAAGCTGGTGGAAAGGATGGACGAAATTCAATTATCAATAAGCATAGCTGTGATCTTTCAAAAGCCATTTGCAAACGCAGGTGGCTTTTTTATTTTTTCACCACACAGGCACATAGTTACGCATAGACGCTAACTATGTGGTCCTATGTTTCTATTGTGCCTGTGTGGTAAAATAAAAATGGAATTTTATAACTTTAATTAAAAAATGAGAGCAGCATTTTATATAACCGTCATCCTGTTTTGTATTTCCTGCGGCAAACAATCTGCGGTCAGCAAAAAATTATCCGGCTGTGATAGCCTTGTTATCACTTTTACCGATCCGCAAAGCGACCAGGTACTCAATATGGTAAATACCACGGAGGAAAAAGCGATCCGTAAACTGGCAGGTTTTCTCAATGGGAAAGAGAGAGCAACAGATTCGTGCAGCTTTAACGGGCATATGATATTTTATAAAAACGGGCAACAAGTGATGCCTGTCGTATTCAATTACAGCGAAAAGGATTGCAGGTATTTTTTATTTGATATTGAAAATAAAACCACCGGCACCAGTATGAACAATGAAGCGGCTAATGTCCTTCAAAGTTTAAAAGAGGGAAGAAGCTGGTATTAATTTAGGCGATTATGTAGTCTACACATAAATCATAGATCATTTCCCGCAGCGAACGCAACGATAAACGAACGCAACGTAGCGCCGCCGCTCCTTTGTCCCGATAGTTATCGGGATGGCGTGAAATTTATTTTCTGGCTACTTATTCGCCTTAATTTAATCAGCTTTGGCAGATTGCGAAGCTAACGCAGCGCCGGCAAGACCATTGCGCCGGTTAGGATGTAGTTTCAGGTTTGCTTCAAAGGCTTCTGATGCTTCAGCGGGCCTGTTCATTGCCAATAACATTTCTCCTAATAATTCCCGCGCCGGTATCACGGCTCCCGGAGTTACCGGGTGTTTTTCCATCCCATCTTCTGTATCGGCTGCTGCATGCATCAACTCCAGCGCTTTTTCATTATTCCCATTCTTGAATTGTATCCATGCTTCTCCTGATTGTATCTGCACCATCACTTGCGCCGCTTCCATTGCTTTATTCTTTTGCTTGCTCAACGTATCATGTAAGACTTTCAGTTTATTCAATTCAGTTTGGGCTTCGGGCATATTTTTAGTGTGAACATTCCCCATCAATTTTGCAAAATGAGTAATGGCTTCCTGCCAGGGAAATTTATTCCAGGGAAGATCGGCAGGAAATAATTGCAGCGAAGCAGCTTGTTTCCAATCTTTTCTTTCCAATGCATAGCGTGCAGGAATAGCAGCATAAGCATAAGCCACTTTGAATGTCATCGGCTCTACTTTTGTTATCGTATACAAATAATCCAATTGTTCTTTGGCATGCTGATCATCTTTCTTTTGCAAATAAGCATACATGAGATAATCCAGTCCATGCAATTCTTCATCCCAATGGCCATTGATACCCGCTTTTTCTGCATAACATTTCGCTGAATTAACAGAAGCAATATTTGACTGTATCGCTTCATCCCAAAGACCTAACCTGGTAAAAATATGTGAAGGCATATGTTGTGCATGCGCAGAACCGGGAGCGATGCCCGCATATTTCCTTGCAGCGGGCAATGCCATTGTCGCCAGTTCGGGATTATCATAATTATGAATGATATAATGTGCAATGCCCGGGTGCAGCGGATCTTTTTCAAATAATTGATCCAGCAATCCAAAAGCTTTGCGTTGCCTTATATAGGTTTTGTCGGTAGGATCGGCAGCGGCATTTAACGCTAATGCATAAAAGACCGTTGCTTCTTTATCGTCGGGATAATTGTTGAAGATAGCTTCCATCGCTTTTTCAAATTTCAATACACGGGTTTTGTGATCAAGTTGACCGGCATCGGTATAGAATTGAGCGATCGCTTCAATATAATCAGATTCTCTTTTTGACCTGTCTTTAATAGAACGGGCTATTTCAATTGCTTTTCTTCCTTTTTCTAATTCAGCCGCTGCAGGCGGCGCCCATAGCGGATGAAAATTACTCATGGCAACTCCCCAGTAAGCCATTGCCGAATTGGGCGCACCATCAATAACTTTGGCAAACATTTTTTCGGCCTCATCATATTCGAATGAATGTAAAAGAGCCACGCCGATATTAAAATCATTCCGGAATTTTTCGGGCACGGAAGCACTGAAGGAAACGGTGCCAAAAGCTTCGCCATCCTGCGGGCCGCAGGAAACAACTTCGCCTCTTTTAAGATCGAGTGAATCGATGGAATAAGTAACAGGTTCGGTTTTGTTATTGCAGGAGATCAATAACAAGGGGCTTGCGATCACTGATAAAATAAGTTTTCGCATAAAGAATGTTTGTCTTCAAATTTACAAACTTCTTTACGCAAAATTCAAAAGTAAAAATTCAAAAATCAAAATAGTCTCCGATTAAATACGGTTTTTAATTTTGACTTTTGACTTTTTACTTATTCATCATCCCTATTTCTTTAACAGCATTTATTGATCAGCGCCATCCTTCTTTACTCTCTGAATTATTTTAGCGGCAACTTTTTTGCCCATTTCAAGCGCTACTTCATTATCCGTACGAAAATGAATGCCCGCCTGGAATCTTGATTCGGCTGCTTCCTTCGCCTTCTGCCTGAATAATTCGTTTTCAGCAGGAAAAAAATAGGCATAGATCTCAGCCATTGTACCGGAGATCATTGCATGACCCGAAGGATAACCGGGAAAAGGCGGCGTAATTAATATCGCAGGACGAAATGTAGTATCATACTGATTAGGACGAATTCCCCAATATGTATATTTCGCATCCCAGCAGGAAACAAAAGCATCATAACTTGCAACATTGATAACAGCATTGATGCGGGCAGCCCGCGGAGGATTGAACTGGAGACTGTTCTCAAATATTTTCCTGGCAAGGTTGTCCGAGAACCATGATTGATTGGCCCAATAAAAAGCATTGGACAAGGAACGGAAATTTTGTTTATAGTTTTTCATCTCTGCCATTTCTTTTGCAAAGTCAGGAGGAGGACCCGGACGAAATTCACTGCCGCTTGTTAAAACAACTGTTTTATTTTGACCGGCCATTGGAAGCATGGCGAACCTTCCTCTCCATAAACCTGGTTTGTCGGGTATCTTTCCATCCCATTGTGCGGTTGTGACATAATCTTTAGTGACTTCAATTTCTTTTTCAGCGATGCGTTGTCCTAATTCAAATCCTGCACGGGTATCGCCGGGAAATGCAACACCGGCTATGACTCTTGCATCCATCAATTGCTGCGCTAATTTTTTTACAGAATCAGCCATATGAGGATAGAAACGTGAAAAAATAGTAACAGCTACACCGGCAGCAACAGAATATTCACAGGGATAAGAAGGACTTTCCGGTTTTATCGTATAAACTTTTATCCTGTTGTCCGCAATAAATGGACGAGGGCGTTTATAAGCATACTTTGTATCCCATGCAACAATGGTAGCATCATAGGTAGCGGTGCCCAATAATAAATTAGCGAGTGCACCATACCGGCCCGTATCAACAGTCCATAATTTATTCATCATTTCCTGCCAGCGGTAACCGGGTGCACCCGCATTCCAGTAAATGGCCTGCTGCATGGCAGCATCATCCATTTGTTTTTGTATGGCTATCACCTGTACTATTTCTTCTTTATAAGAGGAGGGCGCCGGCAGGCGATGATCTTTACCCGATGTGATGAACCATGTTTTCCAGTTGCCGGCATTGGGTTCTACCTGTGCATGCAGTTGAGAGATCAATAATGCAATAATGATAAATAAGGATAAACTCTTTTTCATGTTTGCTGATTTTTCACAAGAATATTTATTTAAGGGGGATACCTGCCGCAGTTGTCTATGAACAACAGGTTTTAGCAAATAAACAACCCGACTTTCGTGAATGGTGGATAGTGAATCGTCAATCGTCAATAGTGAATCGTGAACAGGAGAGTAAAATTTTTTTTGAAAATCCTTCTTGTGAATACGGTCAGAAAATTCCAATTTAAAAGGTATTGATGATTCGCGATTCACTATTGACGATGCCAATTGACAATTGACGTTTCCCCGTCATTCGTTTACTATAAAGTCAATTCTGTGAGTGAAAAAAGGAGAAGGGAAAGATTTGCCGATATTTACTTCAAATAATGAGATGAAGATACCGGTTGACAGGAAGCGGGTTATTTTTTATTTGTGGGCCGGGCTTGTTTTTATATTTCTATGGTCGCTTGGTTTTGCCCACGCTTATCCTGGTAATTTCCTCCCGCTCCTGTTCAATAATATCTGGCGGGCTATTTATATCGTTGCAGTTAATTTTTTATTTTTCGAATATACTATTCCTTTTGTATTACGAAAAAGGAAAAGGATCTTCTATAATATTCTCCTGGGTATTGTTTGTTTATTTGGACATGTCATGTTGTGGTCGTTTGGACTCTACCTATGGAGGGCTTTCGGAAATATACCCGGCATATACACCTATTTAGTAAAATATGATACGGTCGAACATGCGCTCGAATCCCAAATGTCTTACAGTATGTCATCTGTTTTCTTTTTTGGGATCGCCAGGCATATTTATAATTATATAAAATTAAAACAGGCCACCCAACAATTACGGATGGAAAAACAAACGGCTGAGCTGAACTATCTCAAGTCGCAGACCAACCCGCATTTTTTATTCAATACATTAAATAATATTTATTCACTGGCAAGAGATAAATCCGACCTGGCGCCGGAATCCATTTTGCGTTTATCAAAGATCCTGCGGTTCATGCTCTATGAAACAAGCGGCCAGTATATTTCAATAGAACAGGAAATAAAGATCATCGGCGATTATATTGAATTGGAAAAATTACGCTATGACGAATCCCTGCGTATCGATTTTAAATATGACATTGAAGATAAAAAACAAGCATTGCCGCCATTGTTGCTTATTCCATTGGTGGAAAATGCTTTCAAGCATGGGGTATCGGAAACAAGACAAGAACCTTTTGTAGATATTTTGCTGATCGTTAACCAGCGGCAATTGAGTTTTGTGGTGAAGAATTCAACAGAAACATCAATAGAAGAAAAGATCAAAGAGAATATCGGGCTTTCTAACTTGCGAAGGCAACTGGAGTTATTATATAAGGATTATGATCTTTCGGTAAAGCAAGATGGTTCAGTATTCACTGCAACATTAAAAATTAATTTGGCAAGTCATGTCTGAAATAAAATGCATCATAATTGAAGACGAACCGCTGGCTGTAAAAGTGCTGTCGGATTATGTGGCGCAGGTCCCATTTTTGAAATTGCAGGCAACATTCAAAGATGCGATTCTTGCCACGGACTGGTTACGTACTAATAATACAGACCTGATGTTCCTCGATATTCATTTGCCGAAATTAAAAGGCATGGCTTTTTTAAAAACATTAAGTCATCCCCCGGCGGTTATCATTACAACTGCTTATCACCAGTATGCGGTGGAAGGATTCGATCTGAATGTGACCGATTATTTATTAAAGCCTGTCGAGTTCGAACGTTTTTTAGTGGCGGTGAATAAAGTACAAACCGGTGAGAGAATAAAAGAGCAGACGAATGAAATTGCCGAAACAAAAGATCATTTATTCCTGAATGTGCAGAAAAAGAAAGTGAAGATATTGTTTGACGAGATCCTTTATATCGAAAGCCAGCGGGAATACGTTAAGATCGTTACCACTAAAAAAATATTCTTATCCAAAATGAGTACGCATGAGATCGAGGCTTTATTACCTGCACATCTTTTCAAACGTATTCACCGTTCCTTTATCGTCTCACTCGGCAAGATCGATTCCTATACAGCCGAAGAAGTGGAAATAAAAGGTATTGCTATTCCTGTCGGGAAGAGGATACCGGGATGTTATTGATAAATTATAGAATATGTGCAGGCTAAACCTAATTAATAATTTTTTTCACGCAACGTGGCGCCGCCGCTACAATTTAACTCCGGCAGTTATATACATATTTCTTCCATCGCTTGACCAAATGCGAGGGCCCGGATAAAAAGCAGGCCGCTTTGTAAAATAATGTTTGTCGAAAATATTATTGACACCTGCCCGGATCGTAAAATGTAAGTTTGTTCTCACCGAAGTGAAAATAGGATTTACCGATGCAACGCAAGGGTAAAAATCATATTCCCATCCACCGGGCCCCTTTTTCCCGCACATCTTTGGCCCGGTAAGCAGCGATCTTTTTGATAAGTGATCTAGGCAACGGTTTATCATAAGGGAATTGGATCGTGTCTTTGCCGGTAGTATAATTTGCTAATTCTTTTTTGAATGGCAGCAGTGAAGAATGCGTTGGCATGAAATTCAAATGCGATTTAAATGCGGAATAAGCAAAAAGGATACGGTCTTCTTCAAAGACAGGCGATCCCCATTTCAATCCCTCTTTTGCTTTGGGCGCTACTTTTTTAAGGATACTGCGTATCTCACGCAATTTCGCTTTCGCTTCTTTGGGTGCAGCATTGATATATTGGGTGACGGTTGTGGGTTTAATTGCCGGCATATAAATAAATTTCTGAAGATAAATTTACTGAAGTTGGGAAAAACCCCATCCAAAAAAGATAGCCCGGTTCGTAATAAAGATCAATGCTGGCATATTATATGCCGTGAATAAATAATGGAAAAAGAATTAGAAATACTGGTCAGTGAATTAAACGACCTGGATAACGAAATGGTGACCGTAGATGGCAGCCAGTTGAAACCCAGCCAATGTTATCATTTTGAAACGGATCCCGTGCATTTGCTCTTCAACACCAATTGCCCGGAAGCATTAAAGCAAAAGGTAACAGCGATCATATCCAAACATCTCCCGCAATATGAAAGTGGTCCATCTGAATAAGGAAAAAGAAGCGGGCACCGGCACAGGTCAGGCGGAAGAAGCAGCGTTGCTGGAAAAAAGCATTCGGGAAGATCCCGGCAACGAAAAAACGCTGAACCGGCTCATGATCCTTTACCGGAAATTAAAAGAGCCGGCAAAAGAATTGAAACTGATCAATAAGGCTATTAAAATTTTTGAAGAAAAATTTAAGAAACGGCAACCTGTTTATAATAAAAAGATAACCGCTATCAGCAAAAAAATATTAAAAGCTACCGGCCTGGCGGATAAAAAAGGAAACAATCTTTATGAGCCGGGCGATCTTACTAAATGGAAGAAAAGAAAGGCGACTTTATTAAAAAAAGTAAAGGCCTGAATGTTATTTGTCTTCCGGTAAGAGATCGAATTCCTTTTTCTTATTATCGAACCATGTCTTCATCGCCTCCGGTGTTTTCATCAGTTCTTTCATTTCATTCATAGCGGTCAAATGCGCTTCATCTCCCTGTTGAAACATTTCCATGCCATGCTTTTTACTTTGATCCGCTATTTCTTCGAAACTATTTGCATGAAATGGTTTATCGCAGGCACCGCCGAGTTGTTTACAGGTCATTGTTTTCATCAGGCAGATATTTTAGAAAACTAAATTATGTTCTTTTGCGGAATTATTTTTCGATCATCATATCTCAATTTGGCGATACCGGCTCATTGATCGATATTTTTCTTTTTAAGTTCCTGCGCCATTTGTAAAGTATGTTGTAATGATCCTGTATTGATCCAATCATTATGCCCGGGTATGATATATTTTGGATGCCTGCATTTTTGCTGAACATTTTTTATCGTAGTTGCATACTCATTTATGTTGGCATCCGATAAGTTGCCAAGCGTTTCATCCTCTACACTTTTTATCAAACAGCCACCGTATAAAATTTTTTCTTTTGCAAACCAGATTACAATATTGTCCGGTGCATGACCCTGGCCCGGATAATAAATTTGAAATGAATATTGCCCGATGGTAAAAACAGTATCGGTATCTACCAGGAACTCCGCCCGCTTCATGCCTTTTTCTTTACTCAACTCATCCGTTTTGCGGGTTGTATATGTTTTGATGCCTTGTTGTTTGTAATATTCAAGTCCGCCTGTCCTGTCTTCGTGAAAATGTGTAGCGATACACATCACTGCTTTTTTATTATGTCTTTGCATAATAGTATCCAGCAACGGTTGAAACTGCGTAGTGTCCCACGGCGAGTCGAAAATAACTACTCCTTTATCCGTTACGAGATACATTCCGTTGGCAGGTATCCGGCTCCCTTTATAAAGATTATAAGTTGTATAAATATAAAAATCGTTTGTCAACGGGGAAATTTTCAAATTGCTATTTGCCTGTTGTCCAAAAATGTTTTGTACAAAAAGAAAAAAAATGATCGTTGTTATATTGTGCGCATATTATTTTTCTAAAACGTAGTTTATCTGGTCAAACTCTTAGTGATCCACGGAATCCTCTTGCAGCATAGTAAGAGTCTGCACCGTTGTGATATAAAAATACAGTGTCGTAGCGGCGATCACAAAAAAGGGCGCCACCGAGTTTCCTGATATTGGAAGGTGTTACTATCCAGCTCGATGTTTTCATATCGAAATTTCCCAATTGCTGCAACTCCAGGTATTGTTCTTCAGTTAGAAGTTCAATGCCCATATCCGCCGCCATATTAACAGCGCTGTCGGCTGGTTTATGTTCTTTTCTTTTTTCCAATGCTTCATGGTCGTAACAAATGCTTCTGCGTTCTTTGGGACTTTCAGCCGAACAATCATAAAAAATATATTCGCCTGTCTTTTTATCAAAACCAACAACATCCGGTTCACCGCCGGTATTTTCCATTTGATGAAGCGACCACAATTTATCATTAACAGTTTCCAGTTTTGCCTGTACTTTGATCCATTCAAGCCCTTTATGACGGCTCATGTTCTTCTCAAAACGGGTTTTCAATGTTTGGAGGAATTCTTTTTGTTGTTCTGCTGACAACTTGTTTTTAGTACTCTTACTCATAAGATGATTTTATTTTTTTGAAGATTTTTTCGTTTGATCTTCCAATCCTTTTCCACTGAGAATTTGCCTGGTATGTTTTTCAATTCTTGCTTCTCTTGTTTTTGCTTGTTTCGCTGCAGAAAAATAAAGAAGGTATCCCCGTTGCCGTCCCGGCGTCAATGCATAAAAAGATTTTTTCAAGCCCGGCATCTTATTTAATCTTTGTTGAAATTCTTCTGGCATGCTGAATTCTGTGGTCTTTTTAAGCTTTATTTTCAAACCTGCTTTTTCCACTTCGATGGCTTCATAGATATAAGTTTTCAGGATCTTTTCCCTTGTCGCTACTTCTTTTGCACTGCTAAAACGAACCTGTCTTGCGGCCTGCACATTTTTCGTTTGCTGAATAAGAATATCATTGGCATCATTCAACAAAGCGCCTTTGAAAAACAAAACAGCACAGTATTCTTTAAATACATGTATTAAAACGATGTTGCTGTCATTGTAGGTATAACAGGGACAACCCCATTTCAATTCTTCAGTTAGCCCGCAGTCAAGAATGATCGTTCTCAATTTCCGGGTAGCAGTTTGCCATTTTTCGTTTTTATCGAAGTACCAATCAACTTTCGGATTCATAGTATTTATTTAATGATCAACTGTGATCTTCCTGTTTACATCCCGGTATTTATCATGACTGAAAAGCCATGATAGCGCAACCAATACGGGCAGCAGCAAAAGTATTCCCAATGCAAGCCAGGCAGTGGCTATCCAATAAATAATCTTATTCCTGGTTGTCATGAGTTGTTATTTTAAATTGCCCAGCACATCCTGCAACCGGTTATGAGCCATATTTAAACCCTGCGCAAAAGGTAACTTCAGCATTTGATCCCTGTCAGCAACCGATCTGTAAACTATTTGCATTGTGAGCCTGCACGTGTCATCAGTAAGTTTTTCAAATTCTAAGAACTCAAGTTGAACCGGGAAGTTTGTATTCTCCATTTCAAAAGTCCGGATGATCTGCTTATCCGGGTTAAACTCGTGGAATACTCCATTGGCGCCAAAGAGTTTGGTCCCTTTCGCATCGATCGTTTCAAATTGCCAGCCGCCGTGTTTTTTACTTTCCAATTTCAACACTTTCGTTGTTCCATATTCGTGTGACATCCATTGTTCAAAGATATCCGGCTCTGTATGCGCTTTAAATAATAATTCTACCGGCAGATCGAATTCCCGGGTGATCACAATATCCTGTTGGCCGTCTCCGGCATTGATCTTTGTTTTCCTTTCCATAATATTTTATTTTTTCGATTTGTATTTTTTCATGATGGTCTCTAATTTATTAAAGCGATCCTCCCACATTTTGCGGAATGGTTCGATAAACTCGGCTACTGCTTTCATTTTTTTTGCATTAAAGTGATAATAGATCTCCCGGCCGTTTTGTTCTTGTTTGAGCAATTCACATTCGGTGAGTATTAAGAGGTGTTTGGAAACGGTTGGTCTTGCTGTATCGAAGTTGGAAGCGATGGCGCCTGCCGTCATGGATTGCGAAGCTACCAGTAGTAGTATGGCTCTTCTTGTGGGATCGGCAATGGCCTGGAAAACATCTCGTCGTAAATTCATTATGTAGCTATTTGGCTACAAATATATGCGTAGCTATTTAACTACGCAAATTTTTCTATAATTTTTTTTGAAAAGGTTATCGCTGCTTCCTTATCCAATCACCCGCCACCGCCAGTATCACTACATCCTGTTTCACCACCGTTTCCCCGATCTCTTCATCGGGTTTTATACTGCTGCGGTATTGTTTTCCATTACGATCGGCCATAATAGTAGAGGCTAAAAATATTTTAGAGCCGTCGGCTAATGCAAAACTTCCATTGCCGGTAGTGAGTCCCCAGGTTGATTGCCCGAATGATCTTGTCTTTGCATTCCCGATAAAAGAGATCACAACGATCTCGCCGGAACTGCCGGTTTGATTGCTTGTCAATACAGCGATAGGTAATTGTTTTTCCAGCTTTACCGGTTTTGATACACTCCATCCGGGTTCGCTGTCGCCATAATATTTTCCATTCTTATAATACCATCCGTCATTGTGATTTTCTACATCCACCAATGATCCTAATTTGTCGGCGCTGAATAATGGACCCAGCCCGGCGAGCATCGGTTCCATATTACCACCGGTATTTTGCCGCAGGTCAATGATCCATCCTTTGATACCGGATGCATACAATGTTTGTATAGCATTTTGCAAACTGTCGGCATAAGCCAGCATTTGCTGAGGATTGCCGCCATGAAAAGGCGGTACTAAAATATAACCGCAACTGTCCATCACTTTATACGCAGGGAATTGAATGGCGGAGACCTGGGATCCATTTTTTTCCCAATTCGTTACTTCATTTGCTTTCATCAAAAAAGAATGTTCATCGCCATAAGGCCGCAATGATTCCAGTAAATAATTCACGGCGAGATAACAATCGGTATAATTTTTTGAAGGTCCCGCTATTTTCATAGCAATGCCTTTCATCGCTTTTATATCAAATGAATCTCTGAGCAGTGAATGTTTTTTTATCGTATCGCAAACAGCAGAAATATATTGCGTGGTTAAAGCGCTTGGTTTTCTTTTTTCAATAGAAGTGAACATGATCTTATAATTCCTGAACCTTGCTTTTCCTTTTCCAAATAAAATGGCGCCGACCTTCATCTTCGCAACATTTAGCGGGCATACAAGCGATACCGTATAATTTCTCCAGGCAGTTGTTCCCCGTACCCAGTCAACCGAATAAAAACCACCCATATCTTTTGTAGCGATAAGATCATCATTCTTATCATATAAACCGATATTGATACCGGCTCCTTTTCCTTCTACATTTTCCGAACTTATCCATGCAGATATGGTGAGGATGCTTATCTCTTTTCGCGGAAGAACGGTGGAAGATTGTTCGGCAAAACCAACGGAATTTTCTTTGCTGCCTTCGATCAGCATACATTTTTTATCGCTGGCATCAGGTCTTACAGCGCCTTTACTGCCCCAGGAAAGATCCCAGGAACACAATCCTGTTTTGGAGGTATCGCATTTTTGCCAGAAGTCAAGGTTGTTGAATTGCTGTGCGCCTGCAAGAAGCATGCAGCCAAGGAAAAAAATAACTGCAGTTATTTTTTTGATCACCATAGAAGGGGTATTAATGTATGTAAATTTACTAAAATCAGCTAACAACTACTAACTAGCAGATAATAGTGCTTCGTTGTTCAATAGGCTTTACCTGTCTCTATACTTCTTTTACTGCAGCAGAACTATCAGTTATTCGTTTTTAGTTATTATCTTTTTTTGCATCCAGTGTAAATCCAACCGTAGTTCCAACTCCTTCCGTACTCCGCACATGTATGGTTTGCCCGTGTGCTTCAATAATATGTTTGCAAATAGAAAGACCAAGTCCGCTGCCGCTTACATCAATGCTGCGGCCTTCATCGGTACGGTAAAAACGTTCAAAGATCCGCGGCAAATGTTTTTCACTGATACCGATACCTTCATCACTTATTTCAATTAAAATATGTTCGCCATCCGTTCTGTAGATGCTGGCGGTAATGCTGCCGCCCTGTTTCCCATACTTAACGGAATTCTCCAGTAAATTAGTGAGTACCTGCCTTATTTTTTCTTTATCGGCAAATACAACCAGCGGCGATTCGCATCCTTTTTTAATGCTGCAATGAATATTGGATTCATCAGCTTTGATGGATAAACTTTCGAATACATCTTTTACCAGTTCCTGTATCACAAAATTTTCTTTGTATAAAACCAGTTCGCCTCTTTCCAAACTTGATATTTCATCAAGGTCGGATAATAAATGCGTGAGCCGGTCCACGTTCTTGGATGTTTTTTCCAAAAAACGTTTATTCACTTCCATATCTGATAAAGCGCCGGCTAATAAGGTATCGACATAACCCTGTATAGCAAATACAGGTGTTTTGAATTCATGCGAAAGATTTTGCAGAAATTCCCTCCGGAATTGTTCGTTTTTCCGGAGCAGTTCCAGTTCTTCTTCATTCCGGGTGGCCCATGCTTCCACATCTTCTCTTACTTCATCAATACTTTTTTGCGGCAGTATATATTTATAATAGGTTTCTTCTTTGCGGGTGGCTTTGGTACGGTAAATGAATTTGTAAATGAGTTTGATCTTGCGGTAAATAAATCTTTCCAGTACAAATGAAATAAGCAGGTAAGCTCCCGCAAAAATGATTAGAAATGCTGCTGCCGCCCATATCCGGTTCTTCTCAACAAAAAAAACCGATAGTCCTACCGGTACAGCCAGTACCAATGCTGTGAATGCAGAAAGCTGGCGGGGAGAAATATTTTTTGTTGAAAACATAATACGAAGTTACAAGCAGGAAGGCACAAGGAACAAGGTTCAAGGTACAAGTCGTGTTTAGCTGGGAAACTTTAAAGTATCGGACACTCTTGTACCTTTATAATTCAAATTTATACCCAACTCCTTTCACCGTAGTGATACAGTCGATACCGAGCTTTTGCCTGATCTTACGAATATGTACATCGATCGTACGATCGCCGACAATTACCTCATTACCCCATACCTGGTTCAATATCTCATGGCGAAGAAAAACACGGCCGGGCCTGATGGCTAATAAATAAAGCAATTCAAATTCTTTTTTCGCCAGTACTACATCCTGCTCGTTCACTTTTACCATAAACCGTTCGGGATCGATCGTTATATTATCAATGGTCAGTATACGGGCCTCGGTTTTCTTTACCCGGCGGAACAAAGCATTTACCCGGCTCAGAAAAACTTTGGGGCTGACAGGTTTACTTATATAATCATCGGCGCCCGTTTCCAAACCTTTTATCTGTGTGCCTTCATCGTTTAAGGCGGTCAGGAAAATGATCAGTGTTTCTTTAAAAGCCGGCTGAGCCCTTAATAACTGGCAAACTTCTACACCCGTTTTTTTAGGCATCATTACATCGAGTACAACAAGATCGGGTTGTGTGCGGCGGGCTTTTTCCAATGCTTCGTCTCCATCTTTGGCAGTGATCACTTCATAGCCTTCATTGGCCAGGTTATATTTCAGGATCTCCAAAATATCCGGTTCATCGTCTGCGATCAGCACTTTTCGGGCTTTTGTTTCCATGTAGTATAAAAGTTTGTCCGAAGGTCAATGACTCTCCAACGGAGCCCTTATGGATCTTTTGGAGACTTCTTCGAAGCGCAAACCTAAACGGAAATCAGGTGGCTATAAAATCTGTGGGGACCTGTTTACCCAGACTTAATGAAAAATTAATGTAGAAACTTTTCCCAATTCCTGTTTAACAGCGCCAAAGCAGCTTTTGTAAGCCTAAATGCGTCTGAATCAGTGAAAACACATCTCATCTATCCGTTTGTGGCGGTCTTAGTAACTTTGAGTTTCGAATCCTTATGACAGCGATCCCAAAATACCTTTTTGTTCTTTTTGCGTTTGTAACATGCATTGATCAGCCCGCCTTTTCGCAGGCTATGTTCTCTGCTGCAATTACTACCGATAATCCTGAATGTAAACCGCCGCAGAACAGGCAGCTCTTTCATCGTTTTATAGATGAACAGCAAAAGAGTATTCAGAAATCGGATGGTAAAAATGATAATCAATACACACCGACATCCAAAGAAGAAATAAATTTTTTGCTTACACAGGCGCTGGTAAGCCGGGTGGATGCTTTGCAATGTAAGATCGAGAATGACAGTACACTGAAGGACCAGGTAAAAATAAAATACCTGAAAGGATTGGAATACCAGTTACAATTCTTCAGCAGCAATATAAAAACCCGGAAAGTAAGTCCCAGCATTTTACCGGATATCATCAAAGGCTATGATGATTGTATGCAAAATGATAAACAGGGATTATCCATTGCAGGTATCATCGGCAGGTGTTCTTATGAAACGGCTTATTGTCTTATCAATGCTGATAAGATAACTTTTGAGAAGAACAGCGGATTTAAAAGTTCAAAGGATGCGATCATATTAAAGTATTGCATTCTTTATCCCAACAGGATCTTTACTACGCTTACACAATACCCCGATGTTCCGTTCGCAGACAGCCTCGTGAAAATTGCGGCAAAAAGAAACCCGAAAGAATTATATGATTATGCGCAGGCGAGTAATAAGCTTGGCGCTGTTATCCGCAATATCAAAGATGATTCGCTGGTAACAACAATAGTAAGAATGGCCCGCAGTAAAGATGGCCAGCAATATTTTTGTTTCCTGGATAATATTTTAAAAGGAAGGATGACGCTGGATGATATTGACCAGGCAAAAAATGATTCGGTACTTTATTATCGCTTGCTGGTAAAAACAAGGATGAATTATGTAGCAAGGGCGCAGGACAGGGATACGGCGATGGAATTTAATACCCTGCAAAAAAGAATGGAACAAAAGGCGAGGGAAAATTTTGTAACGGAGATCAATCGCCTGCATACAGAAACTGCCGAAATAAGATTTGCATCGATCCAGCCGCTTACACCGGAAGAATTATATTATCTCGCCGTATCATCCGATGGTACGATCTATACATCCAGTTTTGTAAAAGGAGTGTACCCGCTGATGATGAAAAAGGTGAATAATAAACCTGATTCGTTATTGGCCGTTCTTCGTTTTGATAAATATAGAAAGTTCATCAAAATGGCGGCTGAATATAATATGCTGGGAGATTTCCTTGCCAACTTCCCGCCCGCTAAAAAAGAAGGCGAAGAAACAGATGCACAAAAACTCATGCGGGCATTTACCGGCAATCTTGAACAAGGTACAGAACTTGAAAATGGTGTGGATGTTGCCGACTCTTATGCAAGTATTGCCGATATGCTGAAACCGATAGCGGTGGAAATGCTGAAAAATGTAAGAAACAATTATAAAAAGAATGAAGTGTCGGGGAATAAAAGAGGGATGGCCATTTACCATATCCTGGAAAAACTTTTTCTTTCTGCAGACAGTACAAGCAAGATCGACCTGACAAAAGAATTGGGCATACCGCCGGTGTATGAAGTGCCTTATAAATCTCTCGTAAATGATAGTGGCCGTGTGATCATGCAGGTATTTTTTTATGGTGATAAAGACGGGCAGGGAATATTCAAAGGTTTTCTTGGAACATTCAGTAACAGCAACTGGAAGATCGCCGGTAACGATCAATGGGTGACGATCACTTCAACAAAAGGCAAACCGGTTTCTATTTATGCCAATAAACCGTTACCGGAAGAAGGCGGCTTCGATGAAAAAGCGCAAAAAGAATTATGTAGTTACCTCGTAAAAAATAATCTTTTCCCGATGGTGTCGATACACAGGGGTCATAGTTATACAGCTCCGTACACAGTGGAGCAAATGGCGGCTACCTCAAAGATCGTTTTCCTTGGATCCTGCGGCGGCTTCATGATATTAAAAGAAGTATTGGATGTTTCTCCCGATGCACATGTTATTGCTACCCGCCAGATAGGAGATACCAAAGTGAACAGGCCTTTTTTCGAATTATTGACCGAAAAGATCAGAACAGGCAATAACATTGAATGGGTTCCTTTCTGGAAAGAGTTGGAAAAAAAGGCGAAGTCGGAAGACTTTGAAGATTATGTTCCTCCTTATAAAAATTTAGGCGCCCTGTTCATTAAAGCGTACCGCATTGCGATGGAAATGATGAGGATGAGTGAATAATTAACAACTAAAAGTGAAAAACGAATAGTTGTTTCTTGTTCGAAATTTCTCATTGTCCCGAATAGCTTCCTGTCTTAAAAGCATTTTTATCCAGGAATGACTTTTACCTGAGCACGCCACACTATTATCTTTTAGTTATTAGTTTTTAGTTATTACCTATCGCTTAAATTTGCTTTCCATAATCTTCCTTCTTGCCCAAAAAAACATTTTTTGATTTTGCTTTGTTGCGACGGGTATTTCATTATGCCAAACCCTACCGGAAGAAATTTTATTTATCCGTTGTACTGGCGATCATTCTGGCAGCTATTACCCCGGTAAGACCATTGCTGATAAAATTAACTATCGACGATTTTATTACGAACAACCTGGCAGCTATGCTGATCAATATCACACTGCTGCAGGTAGGATTGATACTGGTAGAAACAGCGATGCGCTTTCTTTTTTCTTTTACAACTGCTTTATTGGGACAATCGGTAGTAAAAGATCTGCGGGTAGCAACCTATAAAAAAATAACCGGCCTTAATCTTTCGCAATTCGACAGAACGCCGATCGGTACGCTTACAACAAGAACGATCAATGATATTGAATCGATCAATGATATTTTTTCAGATGGCCTTGTTCCTATCATTGCGGATCTTCTTTCCATTGTATGCGTGCTGGTCGTGATGATCACTATCGATCCCTGGCTCACATTGATCGCATTGATACCATTCCCTATCATTTTGATCGCAACCTGGTATTTCAAAGAAAGTATCAACAAGTCTTTTTTTAAAGTAAGAAATGCAGTAGCGGCATTGAATGCATTCGTGCAGGAACACCTGACAGGTATGCCGGTCGTACAGGCATTTGCTGCAGAAGATAAAGAGTTTGATAAATTTAAAAAGATAAACAGGGAACATCGCAATGCGAATGTCAAAGCCATCTTTGCGTATTCTGTTTTCTTCCCGATAGTGGAAATTGTACTGGCATTATCGATAGGATTGATAGTATGGTGGACCTCGCAGGAAGGATCGGGACAATTTGGTAAAGTGACCTCGTTCATCCTTTTCATGAATTTGCTTTTTCGCCCGCTTCGTGTGATCGCCGATAAATTCAATGTATTGCAAATGGGTATCATCGCCAGTGAAAGAGTATTCAAAGTACTGGACAATGACGATTATATTAATAAGGAAGGAAATTTTGCTCCGCAAAAAATAAAGGGCAAGATCGATTTTGAAAAAGTATGGTTTGCTTACAATGATGAGAATTATGTTTTGAAAGATCTCAACTTTTCGGTGAAGCCGGGAGAAACCGTAGCGATCGTGGGTCATACCGGCAGCGGTAAAACAAGTATCATCAGTTTGCTCAATCGTTTATACCATATCCGGAAAGGAACCATTAAAGTAGACGATGTAAATGTTGAAGAGTATCAACTCGAAGCCCTGCGAAAAAATATCGGCGTTGTATTGCAGGATGTTTTTTTATTCTCCGGCTCGGTAATAGATAATATCACTTTGCGAAACCCGGAGATATCCAGGGAAAAAGTAATTGAAGCAGCCAAACTGATAGAGATGCATGAATTCATCATGCGACTGCCCGGCGGTTATGATTATAATGTGATGGAAAGAGGCGCTACTTTATCATTGGGGCAGCGGCAGCTTTTATCTTTTATCAGGGCATTATTATACAATCCTTCTATTTTGATATTGGATGAAGCCACTTCATCAGTAGATACGGAAAGCGAAACGCTGATACAGCATGCGATCGATACACTGATACAGGGAAGAACATCGATCGTTATTGCTCATCGTCTTTCTACTATCCGCAAAGCCAGTAAGATCATTGTACTCGAAAAAGGAGAGATCAGGGAAATGGGAACGCATGAGCAGTTGATGGCGAATGAAGGGTATTATCATAAACTCTATCAATTGCAGTTTGAAAAACACCAGACAATTGCATAATTGTTTCTGGTTTCAGGTTTCAGGTTTCTGGTTTCAGGTTGGGTCGTTTTAATGTATAAAGTCTTTACCGATAGCACGATAACGTGAAACCAGAAACCTGAAACCAGAAACGGAAAATGAGAAACCAGAAACCATTTTAAAACCAAGGTTTTTACCCCCCGCACCCCTATCTTTGCCGCAAATTTCGGAACGGTATGACCTTCGGACGATTCAAATCCTTACTGGTAGCGGTTTTCAGCGTATTTTCTTTGGTTATTTCCAATCCGGCCATGGCCGGCCATGGCGATGCTGATTCAACCGTCAAAAAAGAAGGTTTTAATGCTACAGAGGTCATTTTTGGCCACATCCTCGATGCACATGAATTCCATTTTCTTGACATCTATAAAAATGGCAAACCGCATCCCGTAACAATCCCGCTTCCTGTTATTTTATATTCCCCGCAAAGAGGGTTCACGACTTTCATGTCATCCAAATTTCATCATGGCCACGAACCTTACAAAGGCTATAAGCTTTTGACAGAAGAGAGTATTCTTGAAATGGAAAAAGAAGAAGGTGTCAATGCAAAGAAAGAAGGTTTGAATGCTGGAAAGATCATCCCGGTAACAGCCGAAGGCAAATGGGATCGTTCCGTAAAAGTGTATGATATCTCTCTTACAAGAAATGTGGTACAGATGATCCTGGGGTTGATCATTTTGGTTTGGATCATGCTGGTGATAGCCAAAAGATATAAAAGAGGCGAAGGAGTAAATACAGCACCCAAAGGAGTACAGAATCTTGTTGAGCCCATCATCACTTTTGTAAGAGATGAAGTAGCCAAACCTAATTTGGGTAGAAAATACGAACAATACCTCCCTTACATACTAACTGTTTTCTTTTTCATTCTCATCAACAACATATTTGGATTGATACCGGGCTCGGCCAACGTTACCGGTAATATCGCATTTACAGTTGTGCTGGGCCTGATCTCTTTTGTTGTTATTTTATTCAGTTCGAATAAACATTACTGGGGACATATCATTAATCCTCCCGGTGTACCGGGTTGGGTTAAAGTGATACTGGTGCCGGTAGAGATATTGAGTGTTTTCATCAAGCCGTTCGCATTGATCATTCGTCTTTTTGCGAACATGGTGGCAGGGCATATCATCATCATATGCCTGATATCGCTGATATTTATTTTTGCCGGCCTGAATGTATATGCAGGCTGGGGAACATCAGTGTTCTCTATCGCCTTTACCATTTTCATTTATTTTATTGAGATACTGGTTGCCTTTATCCAGGCTTTCATTTTCTCAATGCTTACAGCCGTATTCGTGGGACAGGCTTTTGAAGCAGGTCATCATGGCGGCGATGCACATGATCATGATGATGCTGTAATAGTATAGGATAGTTTTATTCATTATAAAAAAACAAGAATCATGAGTTTACATTTTGAACTCCTTGCAGGAATTGCTAACGCAGGTGGTGCGGTTGGTGCCGGTCTTGCAGCGATGGGTGCCGGTATTGGCGTAGGCCAGATCGGTAAAGGCGCTGTTGAGGCTATTGCCCGTCAGCCGGAAGCGTTGAACGATATCCGTTCTAACATGATCCTTACAGCGGCGCTTGTAGAAGGTGCTGCATTGTTTGCGATCATCGTTGGTTTCCTTGCAATGGTGTTGTAAGAAACACTTTACTGCATCCAAAGCACAGGGCGGAGGATGCAGTATTTTACCCCAAACCCATAAAAGGTTTGGAGAAGTTCTTAAAATTTATAGAGTGATTATGTAACCAGCTTTGGTACTACTATCATCGCCTGTTGCGTCGCACTCTTGTACTTTCGGTTCTTTACTCAGCAAAATATTGAACTAACAAACTGATTTTTTATATGCATCCTCTTTTAAAACCTGAATTTGGATTGTTGATCTGGACATTGGTCGCCTTCCTTATCGTTTTTTTCATTCTTAAAAAATTTGCATGGCCTGCGATCGTAAAAGGATTGAAGGACCGCCAGCAGACCATTGCCAGCTCACTGGAAACAGCAGAAAGAGTAAAAGCTGAAATGGCGCAATTGAAAAATGAGAATGAAGCATTGCTTGCAAAAGCAAGAGAAGAAAGAGCGCAAATGCTGAAAGAAGCAAGAGAAACAAAAGAACGCATCATCAACGAAGCAAAAGAACAGGCGAAGACCGAAGCCAATAAGATCATTCTCGAAGCACAGGCTGCTATCAACACACAAAAAATGGCTGCACTGACAGATGTAAAGAACCAGGTAGGTAAACTGGTGATCGAAGTGAGTGAGAAAGTATTAAGAAGAGAATTAGCCGATAAAAAAGACCAGGAATCGCATATTAAAGGACTGGTTGATGAAGTAAAACTGAATTAATTTGATGATTTGGAGATTCGAAAATGTGATACCTGATCATTTCCAAATCTTCAAATCGAGGAATTTTCAAATTGAAATATGCTCAATCCACGTATAGCAGGCAGATACGCCAAATCATTGATCGATCTTGCCATTGAAAAAGGTGAGCTGGAAAATATTTTTGCTGATATGCAATGGCTGCAGGCGGTATGTAAAGCGAGCCGTGAGTTTGTAGCTGTTCTTCGCAGCCCGGTCATTAAAGCAGATACAAAAGTAAAGATCATCGAAGCGGTTACGAAAACCAATGTTAGCGAGATCACAACAGCTTTTATCCGTTTGATGATCAAAAAAAGCAGGGAAAGTTTTTTACCCGAAGTAGCCAATGCTTTCATTGAGCAATACAAGAAACATAAAGGTATCTACACAGTAAAACTAACAACAGCTGTGCCGGTAAGCGAAGAACTGAAAAAAGAGATCGTGAAGCATATGCGGGAGAACAGCGAGATGCACAATATTGAATTGGAAACAGCGGTAAATGAAAAACTGATCGGTGGATTTGTATTGCAGGCAGGAGATAAACTGGTTGATGGAAGTGTGCTCTATGATCTGCAGACGATAGCAAGACAGTTTGAGAATAATGATTTCGTTTACAAGGTTAGATAAAAACTAATAATTAAGAACTAAAAGTTGAGGTCGCTCACACATAAACGGGTATTTACAAGTACAGGAAAACTGGCAATGTGAGGGACCTACGTTAAACAATAAACTATAAACGTTAAACATAAAGAAATGGCAGAGATCAAACCGGATGAAATATCAGCGATACTGCGCCAGCAGTTAAGCAACTTCAATGCATCAGCCGACCTGGAAGAAGTAGGTACTGTATTGCAGATAGGCGATGGAATTGCCCGGGTATACGGCCTTGGCAATGTTCGTTATGGTGAACTGGTAGAATTTGAGAATGGTGTAAGAGCAATTGCATTGAACCTTGAAGAAGATAATGTGGGTGTGGTATTGATGGGTGAAACAGGTAAAATTGAAGAAGGTTCAAAAGTTCGCCGTACCGGCCAGATCGCTTCGATCAAAGTAGGAGAAGGAATGGTTGGCCGTGTTGTAAATACATTGGGCGAACCTATCGATGGTAAAGGCCCTATCACCGGCGAACGTTATGAAATGCCATTGGAAAGAAAAGCTCCCGGTGTAATTTTTCGTGAGCCGGTAAAAGAACCTTTGCAAACTGGTATCAAAGCCATCGATGCGATGATCCCGATCGGCCGTGGACAAAGAGAGTTGGTGATCGGTGACCGTCAAACAGGTAAGACAGCTATTTGTATCGATACGATCATTAATCAAAAAGAATTTTACGCAGCAGGTAAAACTGTTTATTGTATATATGTAGCGATCGGCCAGAAAGCATCTACGATTGCCGGTGTTATGAAAACATTACAGGATGCGGGTGCAATGGAATATACAACCATCGTTGCAGCTTCTGCAAGCGATCCTGCCCCGTTACAATTCTATGCTCCGTTTGCCGGCGCTGCTATCGGTGAATTCTTCCGTGATACCGGCCGCCCTGCATTGATCATCTATGATGATCTTTCAAAACAAGCGGTAGCTTATCGTGAAGTATCATTGTTATTACGTCGTCCCCCGGGTCGTGAAGCATATCCTGGTGATGTATTCTATTTGCATAGCCGTTTATTGGAAAGAGCTGCTAAAGTTATCAGTGATGATAAAGTAGCAAAGAATATGAATGATGTTCCGGATAGTATTAAACATCTTGTAAAAGGCGGCGGATCATTAACAGCTCTCCCGATCATCGAAACGCAGGCTGGTGACGTATCGGCGTATATTCCTACGAATGTGATCTCTATTACTGACGGCCAGATATTCCTTGAAGGTAACCTCTTCAATGCTGGTATTCGTCCGGCGATCAACGTTGGTATCTCGGTAAGCCGTGTGGGTGGTAATGCACAGATCAAATCAATGAAAAAAGTAGCGGGTACATTGAAACTCGACCAGGCACTTTATCGTGAGCTGGAAGCATTCTCTAAATTCGGTGGCGACCTTGATGCTGCTACAAAATCTGTAATTGATAAAGGAGCCCGCAACGTGGAGATCCTGAAACAACCTCAGTACACTCCGTTTGCTGTGGAAAAGCAGGTAGCTATCATTTATCTCGGAACAAATGGTTTGATCAAAGAAGTTTCTGTGAAAAAGGTAAAAGAATTCGAAGATCATTTCTTAATGGAAATGGATAACAGGTTGCCGGAAGTAATGGCTGAATTCAAGAAAGGAAATCTTCCCGAAGATGGAATTAAGAAGATGGTACAATTGGCAAATGAATTGATCCCGCAGTATAAATAATTTATTATATCCTTAATAATTAAATCCTGCCGCAAAGCAGGATTTTTTATTTTTAATGAATGATGACAGCCAGGAACATTCTTTATCTCCTCTTACTATTCCTTATATGTTTTGCTGGTTGTACTGAAAATAAAAATAATGAAGCGAAGTTTAGAGCTTTGCTTCCCGGATTTATTACAGACAGTATTTATTTTGACCAGGACAATCCTTTTTCAAAACAAAAAGCAGAACTAGGCCGCCACTTATTCTACGATCGGCGGCTCTCTGTCAACAATACAAAAGCGTGCGCCAGTTGTCATGCACAGGAATTTTCATTTACTGATAACTATAACCGGTCTATCGGGGCTTTCGGTGATCTTCATCAGCGAAATGCCCGGCCACTGATCAATATCATTTTAAACAAATACCTGACAGCGGCAGATCCCAGCCTCCATTTTCCTGAAAAACAAATTAACAATCCCATGTTCAATGAACACCCCGTTGAACTGGGAATAAAAGGCAATGAACATACGATCCTCGGACGGATAAGATCGGATAAGTATTACCAGCAGCAATTCAAAAAAGTTTTTCCGGGTGAGCAGGATCCTGTCAGCATAAAAAACATTCAGTATGCCATCGCCACCTTTGTAAAAACCATTTTATCTTTTAATTCACCTTATGATAATTACAGGTATAAAAAAGATAGTACGGCAATGAACCAGCAGGCAATAAATGGAATGAAATTATTTTTTTCTGATAAATTAAATTGTTCTTCTTGCCATGGAGGATCTGATTTCAACACACCTGTATTGAAAGATGCGAAAGGCGGTATTGATTTTTATTTTAATACTGGTCTTTATAATGTAGATGGAAAAGGCAGCTATCCCGGATATGACCAGGGACTCATCAAGGTGACTGGCATTTCTGCGGATATGGGAAAATATAAAGTCTCCACTCTTCGTAATCTTGCTTTTACGGCTCCTTATTTTCATGATGGCAGTGCTACTATGTTAGATGATGTGATCACTGTATATGAAAACGGCGGCAGGAATATGCAGGCAGGAGAAAAAGGCGATGGGAGAAACAATCCATATAAACATCCGCTGGTAACCGGATTCAAATTAAATTCGCAGGAACGAAGGGACCTTGTAAATTTTTTGTTGAGTCTCTCCGATTCATCTGTTCTTAAAAACCCGGCTTATGCCAATCCATTTTCTGAAGATGAAACAAAAAGAAATTGATCACCCGATCTTATTCCTGTTTTTTATTTGTTGTATGGCTGTTGGTTGTACAAATAGCAGGTCAACAGAAAAAATACATGCCGGCTATGACAAGGATGCTATTAATTCAATACTTACCGCAACAGACAGCCTGGTCACTTTTCCATTTGTACAGGAAAGAGTGAATGAAATTAAAACTGCATTGACAAACCCGGTACCGGTCCTATTATGTAAGGATAAACTCAACCAGGAACAATCATTGGCCCAGCTTATTGCGTTGAATGATCCTGGATTTACAAGTTATTTGAAAGATCCTGTTTCCAAACTTCCTTACCGGAACGAAATATTTGGTGTATATCCTGCCAGGCAAAGTGATATGGTATCTGTTAAAGCATCTTATAACCTGCCAACTACATTCCGGGTCGAGATGTATAATTATGCGCTGAATAATACAGCTATCGCATTAGTGGATGTGCAGCAGCAAAAATTGTTAAGCAGTTATTCTACTGATAATGCACAACCGGATATTTCTTTGTATTTAAAAGACCTCGCTATTAAAATTGCAATTGAATCACCAGAAGTGCAAAATGCGCTGGGAGTAAAACCGGCAGAAAAAGATGCATTGATGGCCAGTACGAAAACATCACTTAACCGAAGCCGCTGCGAGAGAAGCCGTCATCTTTGTGTGGCGCCCACTTTTATAAAAGATAATAAAGCATTGTGGGCAATAGTTGACCTGACCGATCATCGTTTGGTGGGTATTCGGTGGACGGATGTAGGAAACAGCGGACCTGCTGCTCGTATGATAACAGAAAAAAAATTGCAGGATGATAAAATAACTTCTTGTTATTGCGAAGTGGAACAAAAACTAAATAAGAATGGTTGGAATATGAATTATATGCTCACCAGCAGTGATGGGTTAAGAATTTCTGATGTTTCATTTAATAATAAACCAGTTTTACGAAGTGCTAAACTGGTAGACTGGCATGTAAGCTATAGCGGCACCGATGGTTTTGGATATAGCGATGCAGTAGGTTGTCCCTATTTTAGCCAGGCGGCGGTAGTAGCATGGGAAATACCAAAGGTTGCAGAACTAAAAGATGATAAGAATATTGTAATTGGGTTTGTGCTTGAACAAACTTATCGCAGTGAAGCATGGCCTGCTGCCTGTAATTATAATTACCGTCAGCGATATGAATTTTATAATGATGGAAAATTTCGGGTGTCCTGTGCCAGCGTAGGAAGAGGTTGTGGTAATACGGGAACTTACCGGCCGGTATTTCGCATTGCTTTTGCCGGGGATCAAAATAATTTTTATGAATGGGATCAAAATGACTGGCAACCCTGGCAAAAAGAAAATTGGAAAGAACAAAACAACCTGACTGCTTATACATCCGAAGGCTACCAGTATAAAATTGGAAGCGCAGGCTCCGGTTATTTTATGGAACCGGGTCGTGGACAATTTAATGATGCGGGAAGGGGAGATTTTAATTTTGTGTATGTCACTAAACATCTTGCCAGCCGCGATGAAGGAGAAAATGACCTGGTAACGATTGGCCCGTGTTGTAATACCGATTATCGCCAGGGTCCTGAAAAATTTATCGAACCGCAACCGGAAGATATTCATAACTCATCGCTGGTAATATGGTATGTGTCGCAAATGAGAAATGATGATCGCAAAGGAAATGAATATTGCTGGGCAGAAAATGTGTTGGAAAATGGTACCTGGACCACAAAAGCATATCCCTGTTTTTGCGGGCCTATGTTTGTGCCGGTTGTAAACAAATAATTTATTGAATGAAAAGATGGCTCACGATATTGATCACTATGTTGATCTTTAGTTCCTGCAAGGAAAAAGGAAAAGTAGAATTCTCCGCCAATAATTGTAAGCGAACACCTTCTTTTATTCAATCAATGGGATTTGACCAGGCCAATTCTTTTTTTAGTACTTCTGATAAACGTACAATGGGATTGGTTCTGCAGCAAAGTGAAGAACCCGGCAATCCTAATTCGAAGATCATAAGATCAGTGCAACATCCAAGCTGGCGGCAGGCCGGGTGGCTGGCTCCGATATTATTGGATAACCATGGTAATATTTATACAGCTCCTGCACCATTTATTTCTGTATTGGATAACCCGGTTGCTAATCAAAATACTATTTATAAAATAGATGCGAAGACAGGTGTGATGGAAATTTTTATGAGATTGCCGTTAATGGATACGAGTACTGTTCAAAATCCATTTGGCATTATTGGAATGATATTATTATGTGAGACCAATACTTTGTATGTCTCTACTCTTTCAGGAAGCGACAGGCAGCATGAACGGGGAGCTATCTATGCGATCAGCCTGGATGAAAAAAAAATAATAGACAAAATAACAGCAACCGATGCGATGGGATTAGGCATCACTTATAGTACCGGTCAACGCAGATTATTTTTTGGTACCGGCAGAAGCAGCGATGTTTTTTCTGTAATACTTACCAGCAAAGGAAAGTTTTCAGGTAAACCCAAATTTGAATTTAGTTTATCGGGCCTTGGAACCAACGGAGATGATAAAGTACGTCGTATCCGTACCGATCAATATGGCGATCTTATTATTCATGGAATTGAGTTTAACTATAATCTTATCCCTCAACAGGAAAAAAAGGAGACTATCTACACTTACAATTACGATACTGAAAACGCTAAATGGGTCTTTAAACAGTAAAATCCACCTGCTGTAATAAGGCGCAGTTCTACTCTATTTTTTATCGTAAGTTTTCATTGCTGTTTTTTTCGCAACTGGTTTTCAGAACTTTAAAATATTTTTTTGAAAGCAAAACCGGTTTTTATTCCACACTGTATTCTTTTTATAAAAAGCTGTTGACAGTAGATAGAATGTCTTATATCTTGTCGGCTTAATAAGTGTTTTTTAGTACGAACCGAGTCATTAAACACTTATTAATTAAAATCCTTTAGTTATGACAAACCACCTAACCAGGGCGACCTTCGCCTTATTGCTTTTTGTATCGGCAATTAAAACCAACGCCCAGGTATCGGGCACCGTTTTCAAAGATTTTAATTTTAATGGAACTCAGCAGACTTCCGGCTTTCCTATAGAACCCGGAGCTTATGGTGTGCAGGTAAAAGCATTCAATGCTGCCGGTACACAGTTGGGAGCAACCAAGACCACTACTGTTGCAGGTACTTACAATTTTACTGCGGGTGAAATTCCATCCGGTACTGCTGTAAGAATAGAATTTACTGCATTGAATGGAACGTCCAGCTCAAAATCAGGAGCAGGCAATGGTTCAAATATTCAGTTTGTTTCCGCTCCATCCGCTTCTGTTCATTATGCTATTGCCAGCGAAGACTGGTATTCCAGTACAGCCAATCCTTATATCGCAACCACTGCTGCTACTAATGGTAACGCTGTTAGTGGCGGAACAGCAGGAACAAATAGTAACCTGTATGTTTTTCCATGGGATATGGGCAATGGCACACCCAATGATGGAGGCGCTACAAGACGTTTGGCAAACAGTCAAACAGGTACAACATTCGGCCTTGCTTTTCAGCACAGCAGCCGTACATTATTAATGGCAGCATATCTTAAACGTCATAGCAGTTTTGGCCCCAATGGAATTGGTGCTATTTATAAAAGCCAAATCAGTGTAACTGGCGTGCCGGCCGCAGCTACTTTACTGGTAGATGTATCGGCGATCGGTATCAATGTAGGTACCACTCCACGAACAGTAACATTACCGGCTGCTTCCAGCGGACGTAACAGTGATGTTGGTGTTTTTTCTGAAATTGGAAAAAGAGGTATTGGTGGAATTGACCTGAGTGAAAATGGAAGTGACCTGTACATCGTAAATATGTTTGAAAAAAAATTACATCGTATTAATATCGGCAATCCTCTTAAAGCAAGTTTTTCGGCTGCAGATGTAACGGGCAGTTGGGTAATAACCGATCCGGGCATTGCAGGAACAGTATGGCACCCGATGGCTTGTAAAGTTGCTAATGGAAAAGTATATGTTGGAGGCGTTACAGTTAAAGAACAAAACACTGCATTTAATCTTACTACCGATACCGTTGGACTAAGAGGAATTGTTTATGAATTTAATCCGTCCAGCGGAACTTTTACCGAAGTACTTCGTTTTCCTTTATCAAGAAGAAGAGGATTTAGTAATAGCGATTACAGGTATCCTACTAAAAATAACTGGTGGTGCAGTTGGCAAAATAATGGTAATGGAACTGCATCCGACCCGATAAGAGTTGATTATAATACAGGAGCAGGAGCATTTTCAGGAGGTATTTATTATCCGCAACCAATGCTTAGCGATATCGAATTCGATGTCGATGGTTCTATGATACTTGGTATCAGGGATCGCTTCGGTGACCAAACGGGTTATCAAAATCTAATGGATGATGGGGAACCTACCACTGCATTTGCAACTAATAATTATTTCCGTGGATTAACCTCCGGTGAATTATTAAGAGCCGGAAAAAATATTGGTGCCAATACATTTGCTATTGAAAACCTTGGCGGAGTAATTACAAACGGAGTAGCTACATCTTCTGCAGGTCTCGCTGTTACTGCTCCTGCAATTGGCGGCTCATGGACCGGTGCAACAGGTAATGCATGGGGCGGACAATTTGGCTCCGGATGGGGAGGCACATCAGGAACTGTTCCGGCGGGCGGACCAAACCCCGGTACACAAGGAGGATATTTTTATTTCAACCACAATTTTGAAACAAATAATACACCGGCCACTTTAAATTATAGTGCCAGTGCCGGTATTAATTCTCATTATGTAAAAAGTAATGGCGGCATTGCATTGCTCGCAGGTTCCAATGAAGTAGCTCATACATTGATGGATCCTATCATAACAAGCTATGCGCAGGGAATAAATAAATGTTTTAATTCGGGAGCCAATGCCGGTAATATGTCACAACGACTGGAATTATTATTAACTACAACCGGTACACCCGGAGATCCGGCCAATAACGGAAAATCTAATGGGGTGGGAGATCTTGAATTGCTAACGGATGCGCAGCCTATTGAAATTGGTAACCGTATTTGGCTCGATGCAAATGATAATGGTTACCAGGATGCAGGTGAAACAACTGCTGGCGTACCAACAGGCACAACAGTAAGTTTATATACGAGCACAAATGTATTAGTGGCCACCACCACAACTGATGCAAACGGGAATTATTATTTCTCAACATTAAATGTTGCTAACGATCCCCGTAAACCGGCTTCATGGATCGGGTTTGCCAACAATGCTATTTTACCGGGATTTGATTACCAGATCAGGCTGGGTATTCCCGGAGGTTATCATCTTGCTACTACTGATGCAGGAGGAGCAACATCAGATAATATAGATAACGATGCGATCAAAAGCGGGGGATATGCCCATGTGAATTTTAATACAAGCAGTACGAATCACAATTTTGATATTGGCATTGTTACCGGCGCCATCCTGCCTGTATCCATAAGTTTTAATGCGGTAAAACAAAACACTGCATCATCGCTTACATGGACTGTTGGCGGAATAGATGAAGTGAAGGACTTTGTTGTTGAACGTTCAACTGATGACCGCAACTTCATTGCCTTGTCTACAATAATACCACAAGCTAACAGCACCACCTATAGTAAGATCGATGCTTTTCCTTATAACGGCATCAATTACTATCGTATCAAAGTTACAGAGCTGAATGGCCGGGTTAAATACAGCGAAGTGAGACTCGTTAATTTCAACAGTAAGTCGGGTGTAAGCATTTTTCCAAACCCGGCGAATGATAAAATAAATATTCAATTGCCCGACAGTTGGCAGAACAAGCAAATAACCATCGATGTGATCAATCAACTGGGCCAGGCAGTATTAAGCAAGCAACAAGACCAGGCCAGCCAGGTAGAGAGTATTGATGTAAGCAAATTACCTGCTGGCATCTATAATGTCCGTTTATCAAACAGCCAGGGACAAACAGAAGTAAGAAAGATACAGGTCCATTAATAATTCAGAATTGAAAAGTTTAAATAAAGATCCGCTCTGCTTCAAGCGGAGCGGATCTTTTTTCTAATAAAAAAAAATTTAAAAAACATCTTAATTGTAATTGACCTGGAACATGAATATGAAAGATTAATGGAAGGCGTCGTGATTTTTATAGTAAAATCACTATTCAAATCCTCTTTCATTTCATTTGATTCACGCTTATAATCGTAGTAATACTATGGAAAAATATTTTTTAAATGAAAATACCAATAGGAAACTTGCAAGTATAAAATACGTGTACTACTTTTATAGCCGAATCGAAGATACCCTACGAAAACATCGCAATCCGACTATGAAAAAAATCTCTATGCTGGAAATACATCCAGCGTGTTTCAATTTTCCACGTCGCTTTTCGTTGTAGGCAAGGGGTATAAAAGCTCAATTGAGCAATTGTACTACTAAGTATAATCTAATATTCAACCGAAGAACAATGAAAATTTGTACTCAATTTTTATTGGGAGATGTGCAACCCGCTAACGAAGCTTTGCGTATTGCAAAGAACAAAAAAGGAACAAGTAGTTTTTCGAAAACACTATTATTTGTTTTTCTTTTTTTATCATCCATAAGTTTATCGGCACAGTTAGGTGTCTATGAATTTACCGGCACAGGTGCATGCCCCAATCAAAATCCAGCAGTTTCGACGCAGCCTGCTACAGCGGTCTTCAGTGATTTTTCCAGTGTTAGTACAACATGCGAAGTGATCAATAACCAATTTGGTTCTTCAAACTGGAATACAGGACCTGCTATAAATTTGTCCAAGTATATTGAATTTACGGTTACGCCCAATTCAGGATATGTTTTAAACCTTGCCTCTTTATCTTTTGTACATAGCGTTGATGAGAATGGAAGTGGTCCTGGTACCGGCAATACAGCCTGGGTACTTCGTTCAAGTCTTAATAGTTATGCAGCGAATATTGCAACGGGTTCAGCTAATCAAAATACGCAAACAGCTGTTGTGACTTTGCCTGCTGGTAGTTTTACAAATATCGGCGCTGTTACATTCCGTTTGTACATGATTGAAATAAAAAAGAATAGCACGGTTTGGACGATCGATGACGTAACTGTGAATGGCGCATCGGTTATATTGCCGGCCAACCCGGGCAATCCAACATCGAATGCACCGCAATGTTCTAACCCCGGTGTTATACTTACAGCAAATGGTACAGCACCCGCAGGAGAAACCTGGTATTGGCAAACAAGTGCAACAGGCACGAGCACTGCCAATTCGGGTACAACATACACTGTAACTACAGTTGGTACATATTATATAAGATCACAGGACAACACAACATTGGCATGGTCTGCCGGTGCCGGTAGTCTTACTGTTACAATTATACCGGATGTATCTGTACCTGTATTTTCATCAGGCGCAACATCTGTACGTTGCCAGGGCGCAGGTACAGTAACCTATAGTGCAACAGCAACAAATAGTACAGGAATAACATACAGTCTTGATGCGGCCAGCTTCACGGGTGGTAATAGCATTGATCCTTCTACCGGTACTGTAACTTATGTTGCAGGATGGAGTGGCGTATCGGTCATTACAGCAAGCGCTGCCGGATGTAGCGGACCAAAAACCGCGACTCATACAATAACTACTACATCGGCAGTAGGAATACCTTCATTTACTTTGGGCGCAACATCTACCCGTTGCCAGGGAAATGGCACTGTAACATATACAGCTACTGCCACCAATGCAACAGGAATAACATACAGTCTTGATGCTGCAAGTATTTCCGGCGGTATTACAATCAATGGAACAACGGGTGCGGTAAATTATATTTCCGGTTGGAGCGGAACAACTATTGTAACGGCAACGGCAACTGGTTGCAGTACTCCTGCTACTTCAACACATACGATCACAATAACTCCAACAGTAGGTACACCGGTTTTTGCAGCAGGAGCAACATCAACACGATGTTTTGGTTCCGGAACGGGAACTTATACAGCTACAGCTACAAACGCAACCGCTATTACCTATAGCATTGACCTGTTAAGTGTGGTTGGTGGTTGTAGTATCAATGCATCTACAGGTGCTGTAAATTTTTCTGCCTTATGGGTAGGAACAACAACGATCACTGCAAGTGCAGCGGGTTGTAACGGACCAAAAACAGCAACACATACTATTACTATTACAGGGGCTGTAGGTACACCGGTATTTGCAGTAGGATCAAATTCTACCCGTTGCCAGGGAGCAGCAACAACAACTTATAACGCAACAGCAACTAATAATGGCGGCATAACTTATAGTCTTGATGCCGGCAGTATCGGTGGTGGTATCACTATAAATCCATTAAACGGTGCTGTAACATACATAGCAGGATGGACGGGTGTATTAACAATTACAGCTACTGCATCAGGATGTAATGGTCCCACGACTGCAACACATACTGTTACTACCAATGCAACATTGGGTACGCTGGCATTTACAGCAGGAGCAACATCAACCCGTTGCCAGGGAGCAGGAACAGTGACATATGATGCGTCAGCCACTGCAGCAACCGGTATTACTTATAGTCTTAATGCAGCCAGCATCAGCGGAGGTAACAGCATCAGCCCTTCAACAGGTGTTGTAACTTATGTGGCAGGATGGAGCGGTACATCAACTATTACTGCAACAGCAACCGGCTGCGGCGGACCAGCAACTGCAATACATACTGTAACGATAACACCAACAGTTGGTACACCTGTATTTTCATCGGGAGCCACTTCAAGTCGTTGCCAGGGTGCAGGTGCTGTAACATATACAGCAACATCAACTAACAATACAGGAATAACGTATAGCTTGAATGCAGCGAGTATAACTGCAGGCAATACTATCGATCCATCGAACGGTGCGGTGACTTATGTAGCCGGATGGAGCGGCGCATCTGTTATTACTGCAACAGCAACAGGCTGTAACGGCCCAAGAACGGCAACTCATACTGCTACAACGAATGCAACGATAGGAATTCCTGTATTTGCATCGGGAGCAACTTCTACAAGATGCCAGGCAGGCGGAACAGTAAGCTATGCGGCAACTGCTGCTAATACAACTGCTATTACATATACTATCGATGCTGGCAGTCTTACTGGTGGTAATACAATTAATTCTTTTACCGGTGTAGTTGCATATGCAGCAACATGGAGCGGAACAACAATTATAACTGCGACTGCAACAGGTTGTGGTGGTCCAACTACTTCAACCCATACAGCAACAGTAACTGCAACAGTAGGTACCCCTGTATTTGCAGCAGGGACTACATCAACCCGTTGCCAGGGAAACGGTATCGTATCTTATTCTGCAACAGCAACCACAACTACTGGTATAATATATAGCCTTGATGCAGCCAGCATCAGCGGCGGAAATATTATCAATGCATCTACAGGCGATGTAACGTTTGCAGCAGGATGGAGTGGTACATCGATCGTTACTGCAACAGCAGCCGGATGTAATGGACCAAAAACAGCAACACATACAATTACAATTACTGCATCAGTTGGTATTCCTGTATTTGCATTAGGCGCTGCATCGGTGCGAACACAAGGTGCGGGCACTGTAACATATACAGCAACAGCGACGACAACTACCGGTATAACTTATATTCTCGATGCAGCCAGTGTTAGCGGTGGTAATACTATTAATGCCGCAACAGGTGCAGTAACATGGACAGCAGGCTGGAATGGTACTTCATCTGTTACTGCAAATGCAGCAGGATGTAATGGCCCTTCTACAGCAACACATATCATAACTATTAATGCAAATGTTGTACAAACACCACTTTACCTCTCAACACCGGGACAGATCCTTGACAGGGTCGATCCGGTATCTACAGGTATCGCAGCAACGGTTCAGTCAGGTGATATTGCGACAACGGGCGCTGGAACAGTAACCAATATTACATTTACGCAGAGCCCGGTTTTATGTAATGATCTTGTGATCAAAGGGCAAACAATTTCTATAGCAGCGTATGTAAGTATCACCAGCGGTACAATGCCAGCCAGCCCTGCTATTACTGCTACATTAAAATATGGCAGTACCAACATCATTAGTTTCAGTAACCCTATTTATAATTCAACAACAAAGGTTCTTACATGGACAGGGGTATTAGGAGCAGATGCAACAGTACCAACAGGCCAGGCGCTTGCTTTACAATTTACAACGGCACAAGCAGGTGTTGTATTTAAGATCGAGTATCACAGTGCAACCAAGCCATCAAGAATAAGTTTACTACCTGTTTCTACATTTATCGATATTACTTCGTTTAAAGTTTACAATGCACCTTACCCGGGTGGCAGTGTAAGGATCAGCGGTAACCCTAATACTACTTATTATGCAAGGTCAGTAGCGACCACCCCTTTCGGATATAAGGATATTACGGGACTCTCTGTTACCATAACACCTCCGGGTACTATAATGCAGGCAACTTGTATAGATTCATCAGCATGTACCCGTACATATGAATACTCATGGACAACTTCAGCTACCGTAGGTAATTATTCCCTGATGGCAACTGCAAGAGAAGGATATGAGAATATCATTAAAAATTCCGAACTGCTGAATTTTACCGTTTGTACGGTTTGTGCCCCGGTGGCAGTAGATGATTCAACAGCAGGAGCTGGTGGGGCCCCGATCCTTGTGGATGTATTGGCCAATGATTATGATGCCAACAATAATATAAAACCAACAGCTCTCACTGTCTTTACTCAACCAAGTAATGGTACCGGGTATTATTCAAATGGAATGATCGTTTACCTTCCCAATGGTTCATACGCAGGTAAGGATACACTGACATACCAAATTTGTGACAGTACAGGGCTTTGCGGAACAGGAAAGGTATTCTTTACAATCAATCCATTCCTGGTAGATCCTTGTTCCGAAGCAACGAAGAGCCATACATTCTACCTTCCTTTCTCTGAGAATGAAGCCCGCATTGCGCTGGATAGTTCAACCAATACCGCACTCGTAAGTAATAATATTCGTACGATCATCAGTATGAAAATGCCTTATCCCGGCATGGTGATCGTTTGGGATCATTGGGAAGATGGATACGAAACGAATGCATTGAACCCTATGCAGGCTACTACGCAGGTTTGGGGTGATGGTAATCCTTATAATGGTATTACACCGGGTTATAATAATGATATCATTCCTGCGGGAGGTAGTATCGTACTTGACAATATTATCGCCACTAATCCGAGGGTCGCATCCATTATTAAATATGATGGACGTGATAAGATATTTTCCAGCGGACAAATAACTGTAACGCAGGTGTGTGGTGAACCTTCGATCATGCAGGTGCAGTGTATGAAAACAAACGTTGCGCCGGTGAATGATTATGGAACATCATTTACCATTCCTGTTGGAGAAAATTTCAACAGCCAGGATTTTAATTATACATCACTCTTTATAAGGGCGTCTCAAAACAATACTGTGATCAATATCGACAAGGATAATAATGGTACGTTTGAAACGACAGCTACGATCAATGAAGGACAGGTTTACCATGTTAACGGCGGCGTTCTAACCGGCGCTACCGTTGCGGCATCATTGCCAATCGGTATCGATCTTCACTTCGGCGGTAACGATAGCTGGTCATCACGTGATGTCCCCTTGTTTCCTGCTACCTGGTATTATCATACTTATTATTCTCCTGTTCCAACTACGGGAAGCAGCACTGCTGTTAAAGATTCTGCAGCAGTAATGTTGTACAATAGCCTGAACAGACCGCTTATTATTAACTGGACATCGGGAGTACCATCCAGTGGAAACATAACCCTGCCGGCCAAAACTGTAGTTCGTTTTCCATTAGTAAGATCTACAAGTGCAGCCTATAAGTTTACCAATCCAACAGGAGAATCATTTACTGCTATTGAGATATGTGATTCTTATACACCCGGCGGCGGCGGAAACCAGGGACATGAATATGACTGGTCGTTTAACCTGATCGCACAAAACAGGCTTACTGATTTTGCAACTGTTGCATGGGCGCCCGGATCTATCGATGGTTCCCGGAATGATAATCCTGTATGGGTAACACCAACAGCCAATACAACTATTTATGTGAAGTATGATGGTAATGTAAGTGGCACAAGCGGTTTAATAAGTCCATGTGGTATGCGTTATGACGAATCATTTACTCTCAATGCACTTAATCATAGAAGATTAAAAGATATCAGTGATAATGACCAGAGCGGGTTGGCTGTATTTACCTGCGATGGAACAAAGCTGGCAGCTGTTTACGGCGAAGATGCATCAACTGCTGTACAGGCAAATCCAAGCTGGGATGTGGGTTCAACAATACAACCTTTCTGTAAACAAAAATTAATTTTTGCGAATGACGATTATTCCAGGACGATGGTTAATCAACCTGTAACCATCCCGGTATTGCTGAATGATTTTGGTTTCCTTGCAGTGATCGATCCGACTACTGTAAATAATACAGGACTATTACAGGCACATCACGGAACGATACTGATCAACGCAAACGGTACTATCATATATACACCTGCTCCCGGCTATGTAGGTAAAGACACTTTTGAATATAATGTTTGTTCAACACCTTCACCGGTTGTTTGTGACATGGCTACTGTATATGTAGATATTGCAGTATGTCCTGCTCCATTCAATCAGAATGTAATATCCGGTAATGTGTTTCTTGATAAGAACGATGATGGCATCAATAATGATGGTGGCACAGGTGTGGCCGGAACAAAAGTTTATTTGTATATCAATGGTAACTGTGATGCTTCCGCTACCGCGAATGAATTGAAAGATTCTGTTATCGTGGATCAGTCAGGAACTTACCAGTTTGTTACGTATCCTGAAAAATTTGTAGAAGATGATTTTGATGGCACAGGCGGAACCAGTACCTGCGCTTCGGGAAATGATGGTAATGCAGATTGGATCGGTAGCTGGAGTGATATTAATGATCCTTCAAACGGGTTTTGTGTGAATGGTTCAGTGCCTGCCAATGATGCTGAAATTATAAAAGATGGTGGATTTGGTTTTGCGCTCCGGTTAAAGGATAATAATGTATCTGCTACCCGGCGTGTTAACTTAAGCGGAGCATCTTATGCTTTCCTTTCATTCTCTTACAGGAGAAAAAGTGCAAACCTGGCAGCCGGTGAAGATGTGATCGTACAGGCTTCTTCCGATGGTTCAACATTCGGTACCGTGTTTACGATAGCCGGTGATGGAACGGCCGATGCTAACTATGTTACTATTTATAACCAGGATATTACTTTGTATGCAAATACAACCACCTATATCCGTTTCCTTACAAATAATCTGGTAGATGATGGCGATACGGTTTATATCGATAATGTAAAAGTGCAGTTCCTCCGCTATCCGCAATGTTATATCACAAAACTGGATGTAAGCTCGGTGCCGGCTTATCATCATACGACTACTTTATTACAGCATGCTTTTACTGCAACAAGCACTGTTACCTGCCTGTCTCCATATGATTTTGGAGTCGCTAAAAACAAGATCAGTATCAGCGGTACTTTTTATAATGATGCCAATGGTGTAACAGATAATCTTGTCAATGGATCGGCGATGGGAACCGTCTCCGGCGTCCCGGTGTATGCGTACCTGGTGGATACATCAAACAAAGTTGCATTCAGAACAACAGTGAATTCAGCAGCAGGAACATATTCATTCCCTACTGCAGATGTGCTGACCAATTATAAAGCAGTACTTTCTACCTCAAGTGTGAACCTGGGAGATACACCTCCGCCAACTTGTGGAGTGAGTGGAGTATGGACCAACACCGGTGATGCGTATGGAGTAAATAACCTGGCTGGTACCGGTATCAAAGCAGGAGTATTCAACGCTTCGATCGCTGTTAATACAAATATCAGCAATGTAACCAATGTAAATTTTGGTATCGAGCGATTGCCGAATTCTGATAATTATCTTACGACCATTCCTTATCCTACCATCGGCCAGTTCATTGTATTGAATGGTGGCGCTAATCCGCCAATATTGAGTGGTAATGATCCGGAAGATTATGTAGCAGGAGGAGTGCTTACAGGTAAGGCATTGATCATCGATAGTCTTCCTAATAATGCCGAACTGCAGTATAATAATATAGTGGTCACCAAAGGACAATTGATCAATGCATTCAATCCTTCGTTGTTGAGAGTGAAGATCACCAGTGCAACAATGGGATCCAGTTCAATAACATTCAGGTATTCTTATGTTGATATCGCCCTGCTGAAAGATCCGAGCCCTGCCACCTATACATTAGTGTGGGCCGGTGTATTGCCGGCAGAAGGTCTTATGGCTTCCGTTAATTTGAATGGCAATCTCGCTACGGTGAAATGGTCGACACTTTCCGAACATAATACTGATCACTTTACGGTAGAACGTAGCCTGGATAACAGGACCTTTATTGCTGTTGGTTCCAATATCACTGCTGCCGGAAACAGCAGTACCAAACGGGATTATCAGCAGCCGGATAATATCAGCAGTCTTATGCAGAATGATGTTATCTATTATAGGGTGAAGCTGGCCGATATCGATGGTAAGTTCAAGTACAGTAATATTGTTCCATTGAGGTTATCGCAAAAACCCGGGGTAACTATATGGCCCAATCCTTTCCAGTCCTCGATCAATGTAAGTATCACTGCTATGAGTGAAACAGTAGTGGATATAAGCATCATCGATATCAGTGGAAGAAATATCAAGACGGTTACACAAAGTGTATCGAAAGGGATTACCACGATCGCCATCAATGGTCTTACACAATTGCCGGCTGGTCCTTACCTGATAGAGATCACCGATAAGAAAGCTGGTACAACTTATCAGAAAGTATTAAAGAACGGTCAATAGTAAAATCACTATATGTAAGTAGAAGGCCTCAACAAAAGTTGAGGCCTTTTTTATTTTTTACCTTTTTATTTCTGTAGTATGATACCGTTTCTGTTTTATGCTAAACATAAATCGTAGATATACTAGTATAGTATAGGATTTTTTTCGAAAAATTCCCCGATAAACTTGCAAGTAAAAGAACTGCGTATTATGTTTGTACCAGCATCGAACAAGCCCTTAGAAAACGACGAAATCCGAACCCTGAAACAAACCTCTCTCAAAACGGAATCATCTTCCGCACTGTTTCAACTCATTTATCGGATCTCATCGTAACCTGGGGACAAGTTCTGCAGAAAGAAAAAAAATAATCCTGGCTACCCTAAAACAAACACATGAAAACTCTTAAGCAAAACATCCTGAAAGCTATCCTGGTTCTCACGATCTCAACTGTATCTATAGTTTCTAATGCACGTACTTCCGGCGAAGGCATCGTTCCTGCAAAAGCTACTTCTTTTACAGCTGTGCTTAATAGCAGTAATAATAATAAAGTGGAACTGAAATGGTCAACGGAATCTGAAACCGACCTGAGCCACTTCATCGTAGAAAGAAGTACCGATGGCATTACTTTCAGTGATGCAGCCCTGGTGTTTGCTTATGGTAATACTACTGCTAAATCAGATTATGCTTTTGCCGATAATATCAGCAAATTAAAATCAACCACTGTTCATTACAGGATCACTTCGATCAGCGGAGATGGCAAGACACAGTGTTCAGACATACGTATCATCAAGACAAAATAATAAATAGAGAATAGGGGAATAAAGGCCGTCCTGGATTACAGGGCGGTTTTTTTATGTCAAAAAAGACGCAGCTGTTGCATCCTTTTTTTAAAATGTATTCGTAGTAATACGAACAGTAAGTGTAATAGGAAACGCTATTAATGAGTAACCATTAGTCATCGTAAAAACACTACAGAAAATACGGAAAATTTTGCGAAATAATCCTCGAAAAACTTGCAAGTAAAAAGACTGCGTATTATGTTTGTATCACAGTCGAACAATCCCTGAGAAAAGCCGTACAAACTTAATCTTGAACCCTAAAATGAAAATGATGAAAACGATTACACAAAACATTCTGAGATCAGTACTGTTTTTTTCTTTAGCCACTTTTGCTATTATCGCAAGGGCACAATCTTCAACAGTTAAACAAGCAGGCCCCGCACAGCCGGTTTCAGTTGAAACAACTACAAACTCATTCAAACTGGTTGCTTTTACCGCTGCCTTAAATAATAATAAGGTAGAAGTAAAGTTTGCAACAGTTCTTGAAAATAATCTTAGCCACGTTATTGTTGAGAGAAGCATTGACGGAACTAACTTCAATGATGCGGCCCTGGTATTTGCTTATGGTAATACCACAGAAAGATCCGATTATATGTTCCCGGATAATATCAGCAAGATCAAATCAACGATCCTTTATTACCGTTTGAAAATAGTAAATGGTGATGGCACTGTACAATACTCAGACGTACGCATTGTAAAAATAAACAGAGAGCAAAGCAGAGATAATATAGTTGGCTAATAAAAAGCCAGGCAGGCATATCTCTTTTAAAAATATTTTTTTCTGGACGGTTCCGGCCGTCTCGTACACAACGGGGCGGTTTTTTTGTTTTAAATAAATTTGGTTTATATTATAAACTACTTTACGTTTGTGTTCTAATTGTATTTTGTTATGAGAAAAATGATCCTTGGTTTAGTGTTACTGCTGTTGAGCAGCTTCTTTATCGGCGCTGCCGGCCAAACAGTAATAAAAGGAGTTGTGAAAGATGCCAAAGGTCATCCTGTTCCCGGCGCCAGTATAGCTATAAAAGATAGTTATGATGGCGGCACAACAGATTCATCAGGCAAATATTCATTTAAGACAACTGAAAAAGGAGACAAAATAATTACTGTTACGTCGATCGGTTACAAAGCATTTGAACAACCGGTGAAATTAGATGGCGCTGCACTTACCATCAATGCAACGATGAAAGAAGAGATCAGTGAATTATCGGCTGTTGTTATATCTGCCGGAACTTTTGAAGCCAGCGATAGAAAAAAAGCCGCAGCTGTACTTGACCCGATCGATATTGTTACTACCGCCAGCGCTAACGGCGATGTTACCGGTGCTCTGAAAACATTGCCCGGTGCACAACAAGTAGGGGAGAGTGAAGGATTATTCGTTCGCGGTGGTACGGCAGCCGAAACAAAAATTTTTATCGACGGCACACTGGTCAATAATTTTTTTAATAGCAGTGTTCCTAATATCGCATCATATGGAAGGTTTTCTCCTTTTCTTTTTAAAGGAACCGTTTTCAGTACCGGTGGTTATTCCGCATTGTATGGCCAGGCGCTTTCTTCGGCATTGATATTAGAATCAATTGACCTGCCGGACAAGACCTCGGCGAATCTCGGTATATCGGTGATCGGTGTGAATGGTGGTTACCAGGGTTTATCAAAAGATAAAAGATCTTCTTATGGTGTTAGTTATGCTTATACTAACCTGGCTCCTGCTTTTGCACTTATCAAACAAAAACAGAGTTATTCAAGAAATCCCGAATATCATTCCGGCGATGTGAACTTCCGTTTTAAAACCTCTAAAACAGGCATGATAAAATATTATGCTTATTTCAGTACGGGTCGTCTTGATTTTTCTGCTCCCAGTATTGATTCTATTGGTTACCGGGACAGGTTTGGTCTGGATAATTTCAATATGTATCACAACTTATCATGGAAAGAGAATCTTGGAAAAAAATGGAAACTGTATGCCGGGGCGGGGTACACATTTAATAAAGACAAGTTTCATGGCAATATGCAGGATGCCAATAAAAATGATATCCTGTTAGCGGGTTTGGAATTCAAACAATTTGGTCTTAAGCTGGATGGAAATTATTTTAATGCGAAGCTGGTAGTGGAAAAAAAATTCAAAGGATTATCAGCTCTTCGTTTTGGTAATGAATATAATTACAGCAATGAAAGATCGGTATTCACCAGTTATAATGGTCAGCAATTTTCGGAAAGACTTAAAGAGGCGATCACATCTTTTTTTGCAGAAGGCGATATTTATATAACGAATGATCTTGCCGCTAAAGCAGGATTTCGTTTGGAACATTCTACAACAGTCGATAAAACGAATATTGCACCGAGATTATCACTGGCCTATAAATTATCAAAACAGGACCAGTTATCCTTTGCTTACGGAATTTATTACCAGGACCCGGAAAGACGCTACCTGCCTGCATTGAATGCACTGACATTTATGAAAGCGACACATTTTATCGCCCAATTCATGAGAGTAACAGCACAAAGAAGTTTCAGGACCGAAGTGTTTTATAAAAAATATGATGATCTTATCAAGACAAGTAATGTCAGCGGGCAGGATGTTGCCACGAGTAATAATGGATTTGGCGATGCAAAAGGATTTGAATTTTTCTGGAGAGATAAAAAAACATTCAAAGAACTTGATTATTGGATATCCTATTCTTACCTGGATACAAAAAGAGATTTCCTGAATTTCCCTTTTGCTACAAGACCCAATTTTGCGGCAAAACATACCGCATCACTCGTTATCAAAAAATTTGTGATGCCCTGGAAATTACAATTCAATGGTGCTTATAACTATGCCAGCAGCAGAACCTATTATAATATAGTTCCCAATGGCAGCGGCGGTTATAAGTTCGCCGATAAAGGACTTGTTCCCGATTATCACAATTTTAGTTTTGCGCTTAATTATTTGCCAACGATCGGTAAAAAAGATGCAAAGAATTTTGCAGTATATGTTTTATCCATCAGTAATATCCTTAATTTAAAACAGGTGTATGGATACCAGTATTCTTATAATGGCGCCCGCAAACAGGAGATCGTACCGCCATCAAGGATATTTGTTTACATCGGCGCTTTCTTCAGCTTTGGTATCGACCGTTCGCAGGAATCTATCGACAGACTTTTTTAAACACATCATAATTTTTAAAATAACAAACAATGAAAAAGACAATTTTTATTCTTTTCACCTCGCTCATCGGAACGGCTTTATTTGCCCAGAGTGAGAAGTATGTAAAAGCTATGGAAGCATTGGTTCCATCGGTAGACACAACGCATACAATTGATGGATTGACCGATCTCGCTAATTCATTTGAGCGGATCGCCAATGCCGAAAAAACACAATGGCTTCCTTTTTATTATGCAGCTCTTTGTCATATCAATGCCGCTAATATGTATTTCCAGGCGCAACAATTGGATAAAATAGATCCGCTTGCCGACAGGGCAGAACCATTGCTGAAAAAAGCACAGGAGCTGGTAAAAGACAATTCAGAAGTTTACCTACTGGAAAAAATGTATAACACTGCAAAAATGATGGCTGACCCAATGAACAGGTACTTAATATATAAAGGCCCCAGTGACGAAGCCCTGGCTACAGCAAAAAAATTGGACCCCACGAACCCGAGAGTTTACCTGATTGAAGGAATTGATAGTTATTATACTCCAGAGGAATATGGCGGCAGCCAGGCAGAAGGGAAAAAACTTTTCAAAGATTCTTTTGAAAAAATGAAAACTTTTAAACCAGCCAGCAGTATTCATCCAACATGGGGAGCCGGCCAGTTGAAATACTTTATGAGTCTTTAGTAATAAAATCAATTTTTATGACTGACGAAAAGTTTTCACCCGAACAAAGCCTGCATCTTATCCAATCAATGATAAGTAAGACAAAGCAGGATATGTCTGACAATAGTATTTACTTCCTGGTCTGGGGCTGGCTTACATTCATTGCCTGCGCCGGCCAATTTGTACTGAAAAATATTGTGCAGTATGAAAAGCATTACCTCGTTTGGTTAGTGGTGATCGTCGGAGTGGTGTTTAGTATTTGGTATGGTGCAAGGGAAGGCAAAAAACAAAAAGCCCGGACCTATGTAGGAGAGAGCATGAAATATCTCTGGATAGGAATGGGTACCAGTTATTTTGTTTTGAGTATGATATTGAGCAGGATCGGGTGGGATTCTTCCGTATTTCCTTTTTTTATTTTGCTGTATGGATTGGGAACTTTTGTTTCCGGGAGTATCCTTCAATTCAGGCCGCTGCAAGCGGGAGGTATGATCGCCTGGGCGCTGGCTATTGGAGCAGCCTGGGTTGAATATGATTACCAGATGTTATTTGGTGCCGCCGCTATTTTGATAAGTTATATCATTCCGGCTTATATGCTTCGCAGCAAAAACAGGATCGCTAACCAATAATAATAGTATATGGAAGACCAGGAAAAAAAATTATCCGAGAAAGAAAGCCTTGAGTTGATCGCCCGGATGATCAATAAGGCAAAGGATGCTTATTACGATACCGGCATAAGCGCTATCATGTGGGGAGCGGTTATCGCTTTTTGCTCATTGGAGAAATTAGCAGAACTACAGTTTGGTTATCGTTTGCCATTTGATATTTACCTGCTGACCTTTGTAGCTGTTATTCCGCAGATCTATTTTTCCATTAAAGAAAATAAAGAACGAAAGGTCCGGTCTTTCGACGATCAGTACATGGATTATATCTGGATGGGCTTTGGCATCTGTATTTTTTTAATGGTACTGATCAGCAATACGATCCAGGGAAATCTCAATCCATTGATCGAACGGTATAATGAATTGGCAAAAGGCCGGGCCGACTGGACCGACTATAAGTTTGGTGAATATGCAATGTCGTTATACCTGTTGTTATACGGCTTGCCTACTTTCATCACCGGCGCTGCCTGTAAATTCAAACCCATGTTATGGGGCGGATTATTTTGCTGGGCCAGTTGTGTGATCGCATTATTTACACCTATTAAGATCGATCTGTTGTTAACTGCTGCATCGGCTATCATGGCCTGGTTCATTCCCGGTCTTTTAATGAAAAAAGAATACCGTATATATATAAAAGAAAAAGAGCGGGCAGCAACGAATGTTTAAAGATCTTGATCCCATATTACATTCACAGTTGCGATTAGCTGTTATGTCACTCCTGATAGGTGTGAAGGAAGCTGAATTCACTTTTCTGCGGGAGCAAACCAATTCTACTGCGGGTAACCTGAGTGTGCAGATACAAAAATTAAAAGATGCAGGTTATATCGAGGTGATCAAACAATTCAGGGATAATTACCCGCAAACGATCTGTAAAATAACAAAGCAGGGGATCAAAGCATTTGAAGAGTATGTAACAAGTTTGCAATCTTATCTTGGAAAGAATGGAAAATAGAAAAAGCCCTTTAGACAAAGGGCTTTTTTTCTCAATTGATACTCTAAGTGTATGAAAAATGTATGGTCGGGTACCTTAAAATTTCTTTGTACGAATAGGTTGCAATGCATATTGGGGCTGAGCTTTTTTCTCTGCAGGCTTCAATAATCTTTCCATCGTCTTTTTTAAACGGGAGTAACCTTCCTGCAGCACTTTCCGGGTAGTAGACATTTTGTTTAGCTTTTGTTTTTTAGAATGAGGTTTATTCCTTCATTTGATGCAAAAGAAAACTTCTTTGCTGCACTCTTCTTTACAAAACCGGGAACATTAGAAGAATTATAACATAATCCCGGCCTGTTATCGCCAGTTATCCATTTCTTTATTAGCCTTTCATTGGAATTCGTCCTGATAACCGGGTTCGGGTCGGCAGGAATGGTGGATGTGGGAAGAGGCGATGGGCTTGCAAAAGGGGGCGAATCTTTTTGTTTATGCGACGGATTAAAAAAGATCCGCAACATAACGATCAATATAAAAGCAATTTGTTTTGTCATTTCTCAGGGTTTTGTCCCGATGCTATCGGGATTGATCATAGTTACCCATAGAAATATTGGATGATGATACGGTTACAGACAAATACCTGTTGCATCAGCTACTTTACATCGAACCATACTTGAAGCGGGAAATAATCACGGCATCGGTACGGATGTTTGTCGTAGTTTTACGAGGGCAAATGTGGTTTTCTGAACCGAAACAAACCTACTATCCGGCTTTGGTATATGCAAGCATTTTCAAATAATTTTTTTTAAAAAGTTAAATGATTCAAACAGCCGGTCAAGCTTTAATACATTTGTTTGCGTAGCTATTATAATGAGTGATACAATTATAAAAGTCAATAACCTGACCAAGGATTTCGGCGAAGTAAAAGCTGTAAATGGTCTTTCCTTTTCTGTAAATGCAGGGCAGGTATATGGTTTTCTCGGGCAGAACGGGGCGGGTAAATCTACGACGATACGAATGTTACTCACTTTGGTGGAACCAACTACCGGTAATATAGAAATGTTCGGGATGAATTTAAAGAAACATCGACGTGAGATCCTTCGTCGTACCGGTGCTATCATTGAAAGACCCGACCTGTATAAATATCTTACTGCATTGGAGAATGTCAGGATTTTTGCAAAACTAAGCGGGATAAAAATTTCTGAAAAGAAAATGATGGATCAATTGGAAAAAGTTGGTCTTGCTGAAAGAGCAAAAAGTAAAGTAAAAACTTATTCGCAGGGAATGAAACAACGATTGGGTCTTGCCTGTTCACTGATACACGATCCCGAATTATTGATACTGGACGAACCGACCAATGGCCTGGACCCGCAGGGCATTGCCGATATGCGGAACATGATCACTCACCTGAGTAAGGATCTTGGCAAAACAATACTCGTATCATCACACCTGCTGAGTGAAATAGAAATGGTGGCGGATCATATGCTGATCATTCATAAAGGGAAAAAAATAGTGGAAGGAAATGTGAATGAATTGCTCAACCCGGTTCAATCGGTGATCGAGCTGATCACGCCTGATATACCTGCCACGATGAATTTTTTGCAGCATTCGCATTGGAAAAATTTTATGAAAGAAAAAACGAACGGTGCAATTAGAATGGAATTTGATAAAACAAAGATCCCGCAATTAAATAAAGATCTGGTGGAAAACGGGATAGCGGTAATGAGCCTGAGACCGGTTCATTCGCTCGAGGATTATTTTTTGGCGCAAACAAAAGAATAAATGTTTCTGACAGTATTAAAAATAGAACTGTTCAAGATATTCAAACGGCCCCGTACGTTCATTGCTTTTATTGCCATTGCTATGATCGTTCTATTGGTACAATTCGCATTGAAAGTAAATGGCCAGGATTTTCTTCGCTATTTTACCGATACACAAACCGACACATTCGATATTCCGTATGATAAGATCTTAAATGGGTATTATGTCTGTGTCTTCGCTTTGCACACCATATTGATCCACGTTCCGCTGCTGGTAGCATTGATCGCCGGCGATATGATATCCGGTGAAGCCAACTTAGGTACATTAAGATTGATTGCAGGAAAACCGGTTACAAGAACCGAATTGGTGATGGCCAAATTTTCTGCCAGCACAGTATATGTTGTATTGTTGCTGATATGGATGGCGATCATCGCTTTATTCGGAAGCCTTTTGTTGTTTGGTAAAGGCGATCTTGCCGTATTCAAAGAAGACAGTATTCATATGATGAGGGACAACGATGTATTGTGGCGCTTCTTTGCGGCATTCGTTTTTGCGGCATTGGGTTTAACAACGATCGCCGCCATGGCGCTGATGTTCTCTGCATTTTCGGAAAATTCATTGGGGCCGATCGTCATCACTGTTTGTGTTGTGATCGTATTTACCGTTGTTCAGCAATTAAAAGTACCGGTGTTTGAAGAAACGGTCAACAAGTGGTCGTTCACTACACATATGCTCGGGTGGAAAGGTTTTTTTTATGTAGAGAAAAATGCAGAAGGCATAACCATCGACCGTTCCATTGAAAATCCCTCGGCGATGATACGAAGCGCCCTGGTACTGGTCGGTTATATTTCTTTATTTCTTTTTATAACGATAAGATATTTTAAGAGAAAAGATATTTTGAGTTAATAAACAATATGAAAAAGTATTTATTCCTTTTAATGGGTTTGATCGCAGCGACCGTTTTACCGGCACAGGATGTAAAAGAGTTGTTGAAAAATGTAAAAGTGAAATATGATAAAGTTGATAATTATACGGCGAAAGGCAAGATGAAGACCAATGTTCTGTTCATTAAAGCGCCGGTTGCTACTGTCAATATCTATTATAAAAAACCGAATAAGCTGAAAGTTAAAAATGAAAAAGGAATTTCTTTCATTCCAAAAGGTTCGGTGAACATTAATATGAACAATGTATTGGGCCTTGATAATTTTGAAGCGCTGGATGGCGGCGTTGAAAAAATAAACAACATCAACTGCAAAGTGGTAAAAATATTCCCGTTAAGCGATGAGGAAAATATCACCCGGGCCACTCTCTATATCAATGAAAAAGATACACTGGTGATGAAGTCGGTGATTAGTACAAAGGAAAACGGTACTTATGAACTGCTGATGACCTATAAAAATTATTCTTCTTACGGCCTGCCGGATAAAGTAAATCTTACATTCAACACCCGGGATTATAAATTGCCGAAAGGCATCACGATCGATTATGATAACGGAACTCAAAAAGACAAAAAAGATAATACAAAAAGTAAGAAAGGATCAGTAGAGATCGTGTATTCGAATTATGTGATTAATAAAGGCGTGCCCGATTCGGTATTCGATCAATAAAGAAACTATTCATCGATCCTTTCATCCACCGCATTGGCAAGAATAGCCGGTGTAACTTTCTTCAACGGATTCTTCCTGTTCTCTTCATACTCTTTACGTTGGTTAATGATATCGATACAATCAAAAAGGGCGATGATAAAAGAAGAAGCATCTGCTATTCCTTTTCCGGCAATATCGAAAGCTGTTCCATGATCCGGTGATGTTCTTACTGCAGGCAAACCGGCTGTATAATTAAAACCTTCCCCGGTCGATAATGTTTTAAAAGGTATCAGGCCCTGGTCATGATACATGGCCAGCACGGCATCGAATTTTTCATATCCGCGACGGGCAAAAAAAGCATCGGCGCTGTAAGGTCCCACTACCAGCATATTATTATTCTTTGCTTCCCTGATGGCGGGTTTGATGATCGTTTCTTCTTCATTACCGATCAAACCTTCATCGCCTGCATGCGGATTTAATCCCAGCACAGCGATCCTTGGTTTATCAATTCCAAAATCTTTTTGCAGGCTTTGATGAACGATAGTTAGTTTACTGACGATCTTTTCCTTACTGATATGTTTTGTTATGTCTGCAACAGGTACATGTTCGGTCACCAGCGCCACCCTGAATTTTCCTGCGCATAACATCATTACTACATCATTTACATTGAACATACTTTTCAGGTAAGGTGTATGTCCTGTAAATGAGAATTCAGGAGATTGAATATTTTTTTTATGAATAGGAGCTGTTACCAGGCCATCGATCTGTTGTTGTTTCAATGCTGCTACAGCGGTTTGCAAAGAAAGCACGGCATATTTTCCGGCTACATCGCTCAATTGCCCTGGATTGACCGGCACTTCTTCTTCCCAGCAACTAAAAAGATTCACCTGTTTGGCATTGATACGGCCGAACTCACGGGTACTTTGATAATTGAAATTGCTTTCGGGTACTGATTTTTTATAAAAGTTGATGACCTTATTGGAAGCAAAGATCACAGGTGTGCAATGTTCCAGTACACGATTGTCGGAGAAAGTTTTAATGATCAGTTCGATGCCAATTCCATTCAGATCGCCGCAGCTGATGCCAATAACCGGTTTGATTTGCGACATAAAAAAAGTTATCGGTAAAAATAATGATTTTATAAGAGTGATTCAGTACATAAATAAGTAAAAGCCCGTAGGAAAATCGAAAATGCATCTTTTGTAGTCAGGATTACTACTCAATTGTAGATGAAAATCTACGAGAATGATTGCACTTTTAAGGGGAAACGCTGATTTTTACACAAATATACACTCAGTGTAACATGTGTTGTGAAGAATAACAGTGTGTATTACGATCCAAATCCATTTGAAAGACACCATCATCCAAGCTATGAAAAAAAGACTACGCTATGTTTATCTTTTCTTGATCCTCCTGCTTTCGTCATCTGTTGGATTAAGATCCCAATGTACTACCGCCAACCTGAATTGGGATAACCTGGAATTTCTGCTTAATGCCGGTAACTATTCTGGATTTGTCAGTACCACATTGTCGTACAACCAGAGTTTTGCATTGGGCACTAACCGGCTAACAATGGCGGTAAACAGTAATATCACGATTACCGGCAAAAATACAGCTCATACCGGCGAAAGCGGAGGTTATGGAACAGGTGCCGATATCCAGTTCTCGACAACTTCAACAACTTCAAGAACGATCATTATTACTTTCGATGCCGAGGTTACTGCATTCAAAATGTCCATTTTTGATGTTGACAATAGTCAGCGCTTTACTGTACTTGCAGAAAATACAGGAGGTACTGACAGAACGGTTACCTTATCGAAGCCAAGTGGTGGAAGTGTTAGTTTCAACAGTAATCCCGGAACTTTACCCAGGGCAGATGGTGCTTCGGGTGGTTCATCTTCAAGTTCCAATACAGGTACTGTGAATATTGATGTAGCCCTTTCTGTAAAAACCATCACTCTTACTTTTAGTAATGCAGCCGGTGATTTTTGGTTCTCGGATATAAATGCCTGCGTGGTTACAAATTTTCCTGCTACGTATTATAATATTTCAAGACCTTTTACCGGCATGCCGGGTTATGTGCTGAGCGTTGTAAATAATAATGTTTATTTTACCAATACAGTTTCCGGGGTAGGCCGCCTGTTATTTACCGACCCGGGCAATACCTATATTAACTCACTTGCTTACGATCCTTATAACAGGTTCTTATATTATACATACAGTCTTACCGGTAGCCCTTCCACGGATAAAGCGTTAAAAAAATATGATGTGAACACCGGAACGATCAGTACGGTCCTTGCGGATGTAACAACGATCGGGGTTCCTGTTTTTGACTATGGAGTAGAATCCGGTGCCGCGGGATTTTATAATGGATCTCTTTTCCTGGGGATCGAAGGATACAACGATGATTTCGATGAGGGAAAAATGTCAATGGTATGGCGGATCGATTTCAACGCCAATGTCCCTTACCGTTCCTGCCAGGTATATGCATCTCTTGCCGATGATGGTAGTGGAAATATTCTTCATGACTGGAGTGATATAGGCTGCTCAAATGGAATATTGTATGATTTTGATGGCGCCGCCAGTAATGAAGATTTTAATGTATTTAATATGCAAACCGGAGTTAATACGAATTATAATCCTTCAGGAAGTATTGTGGGCCGGCAGGTTGCAATTGGTTGGGATGAAAAAGTATATAATATCGATGGAACGATCACGCAATACAATTTAACAAATGGACATACCGGCTCCACATACACCATTACATCAACGCCGGCTATTCCGGGTGGTGGAAGCTGGGGTGATGCAGCCGAAGCTTTTCGTCCTTTCTTAGATTTTGGCGATGCACCCGCTACTTATGATCCTGGTACCGGTGATCCTGCAGTACATGACTCCAGCAGAACAACACTTCGCCTCGGTGCCAATATAAATGTAGAATGGTTGAAAACAGGAGTTACCTCCACTAACGATTCTTATGATGATGGACTGGCATTTGTACCAGTTCTTAATCGCGGACATGGAGACTACCTTTTGCGGGTGGCTGTTTATAATAATACCGGTGCCAATGCTACTCTTTGCGGTTGGCTTGATTATGCTGCTACACTCGGTGTTTTTTCCGCCGCTGAAGGAAGAAGTGTTACAGTACCTTCCAGTGCGAGTATTCAATATGTTTATTTGTATTGGACGGGAATTTCCACAACCCTTACCAACGGCAGCTTTACCTATTTGCGTTTACGTCTTACTTCGGCAACCAATGGTATGACCACCTCAAACCCTGTCGGCTTTTATGCAAACGGAGAAGTAGAAGATTACCGGGTGCTGGTCGATAATTATCCGTTGAAGGCAGATTTATTATCATTTAATGCTAAAGCAATGGCAAATGATAATATAGAACTGAAGTGGAATAGTTCAGGAGAAGAAAATTTCCTGGGATATGAAGTCCAGAGAAGCGCCGATAACCTCAGCTGGGAAAAACTTGATTTTGTTAATGCAAAAGGAAATGGTGTTACCGGAGAGATATCTTATTCATTCAACGACCATCGTCCTTTCGCCGGCAGATCTTATTACCGGTTAAAGTTGATAAGTATGGATGATAAATCTACATACAGTGAAGTAAGATCGGTAACGCTCAACGGTATTCAGCAGGTTACTTTATTACCTAATCCTGCTACAGACAAGGCATCGCTGCTTGTTAATATTTCTTTTAATGCAACAGCATCCGTTCTTGTATCTGATTTAAGCGGCCGGATCGTGTATAAGCAAACAACTGTATTATATAAAGGATTTAACACGATCGATTTACCAGTGGTGAAAAGACTTGGTAGCGGAATGTATTTGGTAAAGGTTGAAGTAAACAACGAATTTTTTACAAGAAAACTAATTGTGAAGAAAGAATAAAAAGATAAGCCAATCCAATATCCAAAAACAGAATATCTATGAAACCAATTAAAGCCGCACTACTAGTATTGTGCCTTAGCATTACTACATCGCTTTTAGCACAACATCCCAACAGGCTGAGCCGGGTAAAAATTCCCGTGCCGGCATCCTCTGCGGAACGACTGCAAATAATCGCACTTCTTCAGCTCGACCATTTTGTTGAACAGGGAGGATTTATTGAAGCAGAGATCAGTCAAAAAGAAATGAATTTGCTTCGTCAATCCAGGTTTAATTACCAGGTACTCGTCGATGATGTGATCGGTGACCTGGAAAAAATAAACCGTCCTTATTTTGAAGGAAGAAGAAATGGTACTCTTAATATGGATGGAACTCCTGTAAATGGAGGCACCAGCCGTGTAGCATATGAGCAACCCAATTCAACAGTGGCCAGCATCATTTCAGTCCCTTCAGCGTTTACAGTACAGGCAGGATTTGGCGGATATTATTCCTATGCACAAATGGTAACGGCAATAGAGAATTTATATAATACTTATTCAGGAAGCAACCTGGTAGATACTTTTCGTATTGGTACTTCGGTAGAAGGCAAGATAATATATGTGGTAAAAATATCTGACAATGCAAGTACCGATGAAAGTAATGAACCGGAGGCTTTCTTCCAGGGTGTGCAACATGCAAGAGAAGCCATCGGCGGCAGCAGCATGATTTTCTTAATGCAATATCTCTGCGAACAATACCAGCCGGCCGCTAACAATCAAAAGATCCGCGATCTTGTTAATAACAGGGAGATCTATATCATTGTTTGTATGAACCCCGATGGTTGGGAATACAACAGGCTTAATGGTGGCGCCGGTGCAGGCTGGAGAAAGAACAGGAGAAATAATGGTGGTGGTGATATGGGCGTCGATCTGAACCGTAACTGGAGCGTGGATTGGCATCTTTGTTCAGGCGCTGTCGGCGAAGCAAGTTGCGGCAGTAGCGATCCCAGTGATGATACTTATTGGGGAACAGCAGCATTTTCAGAACCCGAAGCATTAGCAGTAAGAAATTTTATTAGAAGCAAACATATTGTTGTAGCCAATGATCAGCATTCGGTAGGACCTTATTTTTCATTACCCTTCGGAAGACCGGCTCTTCATACCGGTGCTGATGCAATGACCACCGCAGAAATAAACTGGTACAAAGCTATTCCCGCACTGATGGGTAAGTATAATGGAATGAGAGCGGGTAACAGCGTACAGGCACTCGGTTATGAAGTAGCTGGTGGTGTTAAGGATTGGTTTTTCAGAGGCGATATTGGCTCAGGAGTGAATGGCGGATTAAAATCGACCATAATGGGTATGACAGGCGAAGGCGGATATGGAACAACCGGCGCCTCAACTTTCTGGCCACCTTCTACAGCGATCACTGGTCTTTGCCAGGGAATGGTTTACCAGGATATTCAAATGATATATTCTGCAGGATCATATGTGGACATACAGGATAATACTGATATAGCAGTTACTGCAACTTCAGGAAATTTCAATTTTAAACTAAGAAGGTTAGGATTGGATAACCAGCCTGTCACTGTAACATTGGTTCCAATCATAAATGTTGCAACAGTTGGCGCACCGGTTGTTGTAACAACCGCTAATCTTTCCGCTTATTATTCTACTCATACTGCAAATATCAGTTATACATTACCAGGAGGAATAACGAACGGGCAACGTGTACGATTTGCGTGGAGAGTACAAACACAAGGTTATACTTACTCCGATACGATCACAAAATTCTATAATCCAAGTACGCCACTTACTGATAATATGGAAGGCTCGCTCACAACGAACTGGACCAATATTACAGAAGGAACGGTGGCCAGCGGTTTTGGATATAATTATACAGGCGCTAACTGGACATTTACAACTGGCGGCGTTACAGGAAATGCTTTATCAGAAAGTGCAAATGGAACTGATTATTCAGCTCAATCCATTCGCATTTTACAATGTAACACGGTTTTTAACCTGGCCTCGGCAACTGCAGCTTACCTGACTTTCCAGACAAAACATTTTGCGGAAAATTTTCATGATAAACTGCAGATACAACTTTCGCATCGATGGCGGAGGAACCTGGAATCCTGTTGCCGGAAAAACAACGGTAAGAGAACCGGGTACTAATGAAGGAACTTCTATCAACGGCCAGGCTGCTTTGACCGGGATAGAAACCGAGTGGATGAAAGAAGAATTTAATCTTAGTGCCGGGCTCGGTTCTAATAATGTACGCTTACGTTTTGTATTTACATCTGACCAGACATCCTCTTTTTATACTGCGGAAGATGAAGGATTTTTTATTGATGACCTGAAGGTGATTACTACCAATACCCCGCTGGTTGCACTGGGGGCAAATTTCCTCAGCTTTACCGGAAAACTTTTGGCTGATAATACGGTAGAATTGAAATGGGATGCTGCAGTAGATCAGAAACACCATCATTTCGAAGTAGAGAAATCTGCAGACCGTGTCACTTTTACATCGATCGGCAGGATTGAAGGAAATGCTTTATACAAACTGATCGATAATCATCCTTTTGTAGGAAATAATTTTTACCGTATAAAGGAAGTAGATGTTGATACAAAAGAATCATTCAGCAATGTGATCAATGTTCCTTTCAATCCAAAGATCCAATTCCTGCAATTGTATCCAAACCCGGTAAAAGATGACCTGACCATACGGTTAAAACTCAATGGTCCCGACAGGATAACTATCCAGGCCTTAGATCTCAATGGAAGAGTGATAAGTGAAAGAAGCGCTAACGCAGATAATACTATCCGTGAATACCATATAAACGCTGCTGGTCTTCCGGCTAATGTATATATACTCAAGATCATTAACAGCCAGAATGAGACCCTGAGCGTCGACAAATTTGTAAAACAATAATTAACGCTAACTTTTACAGAATTGATTTTATAAACCCTCTTCTTAAACGAAGGGGGTTTTTCATTGAGACCCTCTTCATGAAATACTGAAATACGTATGAGAAAAAGTGAAGTCTGCCAGAGGGCATTATACAGGTATAACTTCCTTGCACGCATTTAAGAACAGCCGTACTTTCATTATAGTTTTACACCGTCTCCTCCACAAATAGCCCTGCTACTAAGAGCATCGAACCCTGATTCTTAGTTATGGCATAGTTGCCATTTAATGATTTGTTTCCGCGAATGACCGGCGGATAGTAAAATATTTTACTGTCAGTGATGAGAAGTATTATTCAACAAAATCCGTTCTATGAAAAGAAAATTTACACAGGCTTTTTTTGCGTGGGTGATCGTGATGCTGTGCAGCCCGGGTGTACGGGCACAATGCCCTGCAGGATATACACAATCGCAGCTTAACTGGGATTATCTTGACTATCTTGTTAGTACAGGAAGCTACAGCGGATTTGTAACGAATGCGATGGCCAGTACCCAAAATTTTGTGATGGGTACTACAAGACTTACCATCGCTGCTGCTACTCCTTCATTCACATTAGGCGGAGAAAATGCAACACATACAGGCGACCTGGCTGGCTATACAGGACAGGATGTACAATACACTCCAACAATAAGTGGCGATAGTATAGTGATCACATTCGACCAGGTAGTAACGAATGCCCGCTTTGCATTATATGATATCGATAATGTTGCTTCTTATCGTATCACAGCAAGAGATGCATCCGGAACTGCATTGGCGCCCACCATTACTTTGCAGGCATCTACTATTCTTACATTAGGTGGTACTCCTACTGCTCCTACAGTGGGCACAACCAATGTAACCAATCTTGCTACAAACAGTAACCAGGGATCGGCTATTATAAATGTTACGGGCCCGGTAAGAGTTATCAAAATTGTTATCACTGCAAGAGGAAACGACCCGATGTTCTGGCTATCTGATATCAATGCCTGTGTAAGCGGCAGCTTTCCTAATAACTGGAGAAATATCAGCAGGCCATTCACCGGAATGCCGCCTTATATATTAACCGTAGTCGATAATGAATTTTTAATGCTGGATCCGACTAACGGCAGGGCAAAGCCTTTATTTACTGATCCCGGATGGACCAACGTGAATGGTATGGCCTATGATCCGGTGAACCGAATATTATATTATACATATAGTTTGACCACAAATTCACTCGCTAACAAGACTATCTGGAAATATGATATAGATGCTGAAACTATTGGAACATTGGTTGCAAATGTTACCACTACATTGGGCATACCTACTTATGACCAGGGCGTTGAATCCGGCTCGGCAAGTTTTTATAATGGTTATTATTATTTCGGAGTAGAATCTTCCAATAATAGCAGGAACTCCGGAAGAGAAAATACAGTATGGCGGATCGATTTCAATGCTGCACAGGCGCCGATAAGAGCCAGCCAGGTATATGCAACCCGCAGTGACAGCACTATAAGTGGAAATGCTACACTTATACACGACTGGAGTGATATCGGCGTTACCAATAATGCAATGATGTATGATTTCGATGGCGCTGCCAGCGATCCCGAATGGTATCATTTCAATTTAATGACAGGGCAGCGTACGCAATATATTCCTGCAGGAACTGGTATTCATCATCCACGGCAACTGGCTATCGATTGGGCTGAAAATGTATATAACCAGGGAAACACATTAACCAATCCTCCGAGTTCCGGTTTTATTGTTCCGTATAATTATAATGGTACAGTGAATACTGCACAGGATTATATAGTAATGGTTGGTGCATCAACACCGAGCGGATCCTGGGGTGATTGCAGTGAAGCATTCAGACCGCTTTGCGATTTTGGCGATGCACCGGCTTCTTACGATCCTGATCCATGGAGCCCGGCCGTTCATGAAAGAGATACTGCTCTTCGTATCGGGGCTACTTTCGACAGGGAATGGAATAAAACATCTTCCGTATTAGCCGATGCAGACGGAAGCGATGAAGATGGTCTTCCATTTGTTCCCGTATTTGATCCTGGTTATGGCAGTTATATGGCACAGGTTTTTGTATACAATCATACAGGCGTTAATGCTACCCTGATCGCATGGCTTGATTTCAATGGAAACGGAACTTTTGATACGGGCGAAGCTTGCCAGGCACAACCTGTAGTGCCTTCATCAACCGCCATGCAAAGCAGGTTTTTATACTGGCCTTCAGCGCCAACTCCTATACCGAATGGCGGTCACACTTATTTAAGGATCAGACTTACCAAAGCCAGTCATGCAATGAACAATACAAGGTCAACAGGTTATTATGAAGATGGTGAAACGGAAGACTACAGGATATTGGTAGATAATTTTCCTCTTTCTGTCAACTTGCTTTCATTCGATGCCAGCCTTATCAGTGATAAAAATGTAAAACTCCAATGGACAACAAGCGGCGAAGATAATTTTACCGGGTTTGAGATACAACGCAGCGCTGATAATATGAACTGGACAGTATTGGGAACTGTATTTGCAACAGGTAATGGTTCATCATCTGTAAATTATTATTCTTATAATGATCTGAATCCGCTTGGCGGAAGATCTTTTTATCGCCTGCGACTAATTAGCAGCGCCGGTCAATCGCGGTTTAGTGAAATAAGAGCCATACTTATTAAAAGAGGGATTGGGGAAATAGTCGTTTCGCCTAATCCCGCTACCGACAAAGCATCTCTTATGATCAATTCTTTTACAGCAGCAGAAGCTTCGATATATGTTTTTGATGTGAGTGGAAAACTTGTACATCGCCAGGTCAGCAGTGTACAAAATGGGATCAATAATATCGATCTTCCTTTTATAAGAAGCGTTGAAAGCGGAATGTATTTTATACAGGTAAGTATGGGCGGGGAATCGGTAACGGAAAAACTGGTCGTTAATAAATAATCACATGGTCATCAAACTACTGTTTTCTCAGTTTAATAGAATTGATCTTTATTCGGATCGAATCTGTTTTTTTGAGATCTTCCGGCAATAAGAATGTTAGCTCGACATTGCCGTCATTTTTAAGAAGTCCTTTTGTTGCTACCAGGAACCGGCCCGAATTACCGGCGGGATACGAACTAAAAGTGCTAAGGAATATTTTTTCGTTTTTATCTTTTTGTTGAAAATTTACTTCAAACGCAATATGATATCTTCCGGGATTTGACACTTCGCCGATTGTAAATTCGATGAATTTATAATTATCGTCATTTTTCATTACAGGAAACAGTATGCTCCTGTTGCTTTCTGTAAGCAGGTATGTAGAATCCGTTCTTATCGTATTGCTAATAATAGGTGTTTTCCTTTTCTGCATTATATCATTACAGGATAAAAAAAATATAACGGATGATAGTATTAACCCGATCCCGCTCATGTTTGTTTGTTTCTTCTAAGCTATTTATTTTTTGGTGGATGGTAGTATTACCGGAGTAATTATTAACTCAACTTTATTAAGGATCAATTGTGTTTCGGGTTTTTCAAATTGCTCACCGTATGGCACTGCGGTCAGTTGTACGGAAATGGGTTTGTCATCTTTCAGCTCACCTCTTGCCCTGAGGGCTTGCAAAGTTGGAACAATGTTAACCAGGAATGTTGGCTGGTGTTTATTGCCTCCATGTCCCTCATGCCCGTTAGATTGTTTGGGTTCGGTCCCAAAAAAAGCAAAGCTTCCTGCATAATGCGGATCTGTAATGGGCGTAGCTGTTGTTGCATCAGGTTTATTGATAAATACCCTTACGAAAAAATCACTTGTGGGAGGAAGTTGGGCATATTCAATACTGGCAAAAATGATCTCTTTTTCTTTATTATCTATGATCCGGACAATACTTGAAGGTGTTTGTCTTGTTTCCTGGGAAAATGGTTTTGCAATACTTATAGTTGTTTTTTCAAGAATAGGAATTCTTTCTTTTACGATAAACTTTATGTCTGCGCCTTCTTTGACCCTTTTTTCTAATTTTTTGAATTCGGCTTTGTGTGTAACTGCTCTTGCCGCAGGGTTGTTCCCGATAGCGCTGCTTTCATATTGATAGCTCAGCAGCGGCATTATAGTTGTTATTCCTGCCGTCATTACAGTGGGGCCGCCTTCGCCATCTGCAAAATGATCCCATTCTGTACTATTCCAGGCGGCATCGTTTGGATTATCTCTTTCCATTTCAATATTCCATTTGGCCCAGCAATAATCAACCATACAATGATGAGGCCAGAATATTGGATCCAGCGGTGACCCATAGTTTCCAAAATCAAAAGGGCCGCCAATATAACCATGTGTTGAGTTATGCGGAGTGCCTTCAATTTGCCCGCCGAATGTAAAAAAATTAGTATCAATAAAGATCGTATCTAAAACCGGACCTGAGACAGCGGAATTTCCCGACATCGATGTTCGAAACCTGGAATCATAAAGAGAACTGGTAGTATTAAGAAATGCTGAATGGATACCGGGGTCCTGGTTCCAATTCCAATAAGGTAATCCGAACTTTGGATTAGCCGTAAGTTTTTGACATATCTTCTCAAAGTAAAACAGGTAAGCCCGGTGCCAGGAAAAAAAATGATCGGTTCCGTGATGGCAAAAAGTAAAATCAACATTATTCACTCCGTGAATAGCTGATTGCTTATTCCATCCTCTTTTATCAGCTGGCGCTGTGGAATTCAGTTCCTTCATCAAACGAACGGCTTCTGCATAAATAGCAATGTCTGCATCAACCTCAACTGACCCGGTACGCAACCTTCTTCTTATTGGCCTGTTTCGGATAGACTCTTCCAATGCCTCGCATCCTCCAAGTGTTCCCAGTAATAATCCGAGAGATACATAACCTATTCCTTTAAGAAAAACACGACGATGCAAGTTTGCCGGAGAGAGTTGAAGGTATTCCATAATTGGTGGTTTAGGATGGTTTAAAAATAAAAAGCCCCTTTGATAGGAGCCTTAAGTTTATAAAAGGTATGGCTTAATAGCAAAATCACCAAACTTTTTTTGTCTTTTGATCATTTATTTGTAAGAAAGCAGCCTTTATGATTTTAAGCGGTTCTGTTTTTATAAAGGATTACTCCGTTGTTAGCACTTCTTTTATTTCTGCGGATGTATCTGCTACATTTGCAGTTATGTTTACCCTGAAGAAATCACTGGGCCAGCATTTTTTAAAGGATGAGAATATCAGCCGCAAGATCGTTGCGTTATTACAACAACATCCTTTTACACAACTGGTGGAAGTGGGGCCGGGTGGCGGTGCATTGACAAAATACATTCTTGAAATAAAAAATATCGACTTCAAAGCTGTAGAACTGGATGATGAAAAAGTAAATTACCTGCTGGCTGCTTATCCTGTTTTAAAAGACAAGATCATTCACCAAAGCTTTCTCGATATCGACAAACCATTTACGGGCAAGTTTACTGTGATCGGCAATTTCCCCTATAATATTTCCTCCCAAATACTTTTTAAGATACTGGAATGGAAAGATGATGTGGAATGTATGATCGGTATGTTCCAAAAAGAAATGGCGCAACGGGTGGCCGCCTCGGAAGGAAATAAAACCTATGGCGTGACAAGTGTATTGACACAGGCCTTCTTTGATGTGGAATATCTTTTTGATGTGCATGAAAAATGTTTTCAGCCGCCGCCAAAAGTAAAAAGTGGCGTCATCCGGTTGTTACCCAAAAAAGATCCGCCTGCTATCAGCAATGAAAAAGCTTTCTTTCTGCTGGTCAAAACAGCATTCAACCAGCGGCGTAAAACGTTGCGCAATGCTGTAAAAGCTTTGTTCGATGCAACAATACTGGAAGATGAATTGTTTAATAAGAGGGCTGAACAACTTGCCGTTGGCCAGTTTGCGGAGCTAACATTTAAAATGAAATGAAAAAAGTAATAGTAACAGGAAAGGCGCACCCGTATCTGTCGGACACACTTCAAACAAAGGGATATGAAGTATTGTACGATCCTGCTATTACTTATGATGAATTGTCTGCCATTATTCATGATGCGGATGGGTTAGTAGTAACAACAAGACTCGCTATTGATAAAACAATTCTTGATAAAGCAATAAAATTAAAATGGATCGGCCGCCTTGGCAGCGGCATGGAACTGATCGATGTTGAATATGCAGCCAGTAAAGGAATAAAATGCGAGAGCAGCCCCGAAGGAAACCGGGATGCAGTGGCCGAACATGCATTGGGTTTATTGTTGGGACTGATGAATAATATCTCTTCTTCATTCAATGAAGTAAGAAAAGGCCTCTGGAAACGAGATGAGAACAGGGGAGTGGAATTGAATGGCAAAACAGTTGGCCTGGTCGGCTTTGGAAATACGGGAAGCAGTTTTGCAAAACTGCTGAAGCCATTTGATGTGACAGTACTAGCTTATGATAAATATAAATTCGGTTTTGCGCATGAATATATCAAAGAAGCAAGCCTCGAACAAATATGCCGCTATGCAGATGTGATCAGTTTTCATGTGCCGCTTACCAGCGAAACACATTATATGGGTGATGTCGCTTTCTTCAATGCGTTGCAAAGAAAACCCTGGTTCTTAAATACAAGCCGCGGCAAAGTGGTACGGGTAGGACATTTGGTAAATGCATTGATCGAAAATAAAATTGCCGGCGCGGGGCTGGATGTACTGGAAAATGAACAATTGAATACTTATACCCCCATCGAGCAACAACAACTGGATTGGTTGGTCGATCAGTCCAATGTTATCATCACACCGCATATTGCCGGTTATAGTTATGAGGCTTCTTATAAAATGGCGGAAGTGTTGCTGGAGAAATTTGATCTTTAAATATTACCGGAGAAAGGAAGAGTAAGTTAGAATTGTTTTATGGATTGATTGTTGGATAGCTATGTACAACAACAACAATCAAACAATTTAACCATCGATCCATTTAGCGGTTCTGCAGGTCAGTAATTGTTTGTTAAAAAAACTTCTGGACATCTCATCGCAAGATTGTTTTAGTAAACTTGATCAACCATTTTGCATGAGAAGATATCTAACCTTATCATTTCTTATTATTTGTTCTGTTTTTATTTTATCCTGTTCCAAAGAATCGCAGAACCGCCTTAGCGGTAGCTGGCAAATAGAAAAAGCGTGGAGAGTCACTTTTTCCGGGCAGGAGTATTTTTCGACCGGGCATGAGAATGCCGTTTTTATTTTTGATAAAGATGGAGCGGCCAGGTATGCAGAATACGGAGATACCCTGGACGGGAATTGGCGTTCCGGCCAACATGAGATGACTTATTATAATTCCGATAGCCGTGCCTGGGAAAAAAAGGAAATGACATATTTGCGGATCAAATTCATACGCCTTTTACAAGACCCTATTGAACTTGAATTTCATGATTATCATTTTGAAAATGATTATGACAGGCTGAAGGGTGAACAGCATATTTCAAGCGAGAACCGGGTCTATGATTTTAAACGAAAATGATACTCAGGGTCCGTGTTATGGTACTTTATCCCTTATTTCTGTTTTGGTTTTAAAATAGTTTTTTATCTTTGTTACTCAATAGTGCAACGCTTCAGCTACACCTGGGGCGTTGTTATTTTTTTTGCCGCCGCAAGTGTCTTCACTGCGGCATAAAAACGGAGGTAGCTATGTCAGGTTTACAATATGTGACGAAAGAAACACTGGAGCAAATGAAAGCGGAACTGCAAAGGATGAAAGGAGTGGAACGTCCTGCCGCCAGCCGTGCTATTGCAGAAGCAAGGGAAAAAGGGGATCTGAAAGAAAATGCTGAATACGATGCAGCCAAAGAAGCACAGGGATTACTCGAAGCAAAGATCGCAATGATGGAAGGTTCGATGGCCAACCTGAGAGTGATGGATGAAGCGAATATCGATACCAGCAAAGTATCCATTCTTACAAAAGTAACGCTGACCAACCTGGGTACTAAAAAGAAAGTGACCTATAAGATCGTCAGTGAACAGGAAGCAGACCTGAAAGCGGGAAAGATATCTGTCACTTCACCGATCGGCAGAGGTATATTGGGTAAAGTAGTGGGTGATACAGCAGAAGTACAGGCGCCGGCGGGAATATTGAAATTCAAGATCGAAGAGATCACTGCGTAAGATGACAGGTGATAGCGGATAGATGATAGTGAATAACTAAAAGCTAATAGATAAAAGTTCTGCCGATGCAGGACTTTTTTATTGCCATGATGAGATTGTAGCTTTGCAAAGTGAAACTCCGGTCTCTTCTATCTAAAATTCAACATTTAAAGTTTAAAACCACTGGCGGTATGACAATCTTTTCAAAGATCATTGCAGGAGAAATTCCTTCGTATAAAATTGCGGAGAATGAGAAGTTCTTTGCCTTCCTCGATATTTTTCCATTAAGAGAAGGACATGTGCTCGTTGTACCTAAAACTGAGGTCGATAATTTATTCGATCTGCCGGCGGAATACTTAAGTGAAATGTTGCTGTTTGCGCAGCCGATCGCCAAAGCAATTGAAAAAGCATTTAAATGTAATCGTTGCGGTATATCAGTGATAGGATTGGAAGTGCCGCATGCACATATACATTTGGTTCCAATTAATTCTTCCAATGATCTGAATTTCACACAATCAAAATCAAAAGCATCGGATGAAAGTTTGAAGAAGGTGCAGGAGAAGATATTCGCTAACCTGTAATTGTATTCGCCATCCATTTAATAAGGGAAGTATTGATTATTGCTCTCATTTGCTTTTTAAATTATTCAACAACATTTCCAATTCCTTTACAGTCGTCACAACATTCCTTATTGGTTATATACCCTTTTTTGCAATACCCGCATTTCTTTTCACCGCTTCCCTCGCAGTATGAACAAGATGTTTTTCCGGAGCCATCGCAGGAACTGCAATTAAGCTGGCCTTTTCCTCCGGCACTACCCCCGCATACATTGCAATAAGCATTATAATGATATCGCTTTAGTATTATGTCCCCAAGGGTTTCGTATGCACAACTGCACCTGACTTTACCTATCCCTTTACAATTTGTACAAGAAACATCTCCATTTTTACAGTAGGAGCAATTGGATATACTTGTTCCGTTGCAAAAACTGCATTCTTTCTGAATTAGTACTTCCTTTTTACCATTGCATGTATTACATTTCTTAACACGCAAATAATTTAACTTGAGAATAGTATTAACCTGGGAGTCTAACAATGCTGATTTACAATCGGCCCGATAAAATGCATTTTTATAATTTGCAATTGCAGATTGTATGGCGGCCTCTCTGGTTTGATCAATTTTTATTTCAATTTCTTTTTCAAAATCCAAAACTACCAGGGTATTATTATTTTTTTCGACAGCGATTTCTTTTAGAATGAAAATTGAATTGTCAAAAGTCAGACTCTCCTTTTAATATTACTTTTCCAACCGGGTAACTGATCGTCTTAACTTCCTTATCTTTTAAAATATCAACCTGGACGCCATTTATTGTAATAATGCATGATTTGCTGGCTGAAATGATAATCGTTCCTTTATCAATCACCGGTTGCTTAATGCTGGTTTTTTGGGGTTTGACCTGGCAAAATGAATTGACTGTACATGAAACAAACAGAACGAAAAAATTCATTTTTAAAATTATAGACCTGATTTTTTTCATATGGAAAAATGCATTTTTAAAGTTGTATTGCTTTCGATAAAATACAGGCAAAGTGATTCCTGATTTATTTTCCACACTTGCCCGTAGGATGATCGATCCACCGTATTTCTTTAATTTTTCCGTGCTTTTTGATCAATTGTTCCGCATGCGCCTCAGTGTCTAAACAAACATGTTTACTGCCTTCAGGCCAGGGCCACCAATCACAATCACCCCTGCCCATAGAGTGGTTTATAGCATCTGCTGTAGTTCTTTTACCTTTAAAGTGGTTAAATATGCAATAGCCATCTGAATATTTTATAACACACCACTTGCGGGTCCACTCATGAATTGCCCAATCGATAATTTTTTTGACTGTTTTTACTCCTTCAATAAAAAATTTTTCTTTTGTCTCCGTGTCCGATTGGGCTGAAGAAGTGTTAGAGAATTGTAAAAGACAAAAGCATAAAATGGCTGCGATTACATAACTCTTTTTCATTTGTTTTATTTTAATTGTAAGGTTTAATGGTTTGCGGTGAAGTTTGTATTTGCATGATCAGAAATTCCAGGTAACATAAATGGTGTAGTCGATATTAATTGAGGAATTAGACAAATGTATTGTTGACGGATAGCCGGCCCTGTAATTAATAGGTTTGAAATAGATACCACCCATAAAATCATCGGGATCAGATGGATCATAATCATATAAACTGATGGTATAATTATTTTGGGGATTATATAATGTTACAGGGTTAAGCGCATATGTTTGGGGCACACTAGTAATATTATTATGAACGGCTGAAGTTTGTACAGCAGCCGCAGTTGTGCCTGCATTTATGTTGATATACATATCGGGATATTTTCCTGATGTTGTGCCAGGATCCCAGTACAGGCCCGATGTGGAAGTAGGAAAATTATAAACGATTATGCTGGTAACCGTCACTGATTTTAGCGGCAATACAATTTGGCAATTAGAACCGGTATATCCTAAAGGACAATTACATCCGCAATCTTCAGTTACAAATCCTCCGTTCTGACAGACAATTGTACAAGGCTTATCACAGGAAACAATCAGTATTGTTAGTAGTATATAAATGGGAAGCAGCAGGTTTATCTTTTTCATGAACTTTCATTTTAAGGTTTCTAAGCGGATAAAAGGTTACCTTATTAAACATACTATACCCATAGCGGCATTTTGATCCGCAAATAGTACGTGGCGGAAAATAAAAGTTTATGGTATAAACACAGGGTTTATGCCAGGCCTGGAAAAAATAAAAGGAAACTATTTGCCGAAGATCATCTTCAGGTCGGTCAATACTTTAAGGAAAGCATCTTTTTTTCTCCGGGAAATATCGGCTTCAAGATTATCGGTAAGATTAACCACACCGCCTTCGCCGCCTTTTTTATAACTTTTTATATGGTTCAGGTTGATAAGGGATGAGTCGTGTACCCGAAAAAAATAATGATCATGCAGCAGTTCTTCCACCCATTTCAGTGTTTTGGTAGCGGTGATCTTCCTGTTGCCAGTGAGATAAAAAGTAGTGCAGTTATCCATCGCCCTGCAAAGTATAATTTCTGAAACGGTAATAAAATCAAAACCACCCAGGACCGGTATCCCTGCTTTTTGCATTAAAATATCCGGTTGTTTAATATTATCGAGGAGTACCTCGATATTTCTGCTGGAATTGTTAGTCGCCCGGCTTTTATAGCGGGAAATAGATTCTTTCAACTCTTCTAAGCCAAAAGGTTTTTCGATAAAGTCCAGGGCGCAGAAACGAAATGCTTTGGCGGCATACTTATTATAACTGGTAGTGAATATTATTTCGCAATTTACAGAACGGGTCTGTTCTAAAAGGTCAAAACCGGTATAAGAGTGATCCAATTCTACATCCAGGAAAATTAATTGGGGTTGCAGTGCATTTATTTGCTTTATTCCTTCGGTAACAGTATCGCATATTTTTAAAACTTCCACTTCAGGAAAATGCTTTGTAAGCAAAGCCTTTAAATAATCGCTTTGCGGCTTTTCATTTTCAACAATAATGGTTTTGATCATCTGACCAAAGGTAGCGAAAGTTCCACTTTCGTACCAGCGGCTTGCCCCATGTCATCAAACAGATCGATGATTTTAAAACCAGCATTGACTTGTTTAATTTCATTGAAATTGTTCAGACGTTCCTTCGTCAGCTTTATACCCAGCGGATCGTGTTTTACAATTGCCGGCTTACTGTTTCCTGTATTACTTCTTCCAACTCCATTATCAGTTACAGTTGCGAAAAGAATATTTTGTTTTTTTGACAGGTTAATATCAATATGCCCTGTAGCCGGTTTATACTGCAAGCCATGCCATATCGCATTTTCAACAAATGGCTGTAAGATAAGCGGAGGGATAGTGTCATTTTCAATATCCACACCAGGATCTATATGGATTTTATAAGTAAGTGGATGAAGGAGGCGGATACTTTCCAGTTGCATATACAATTCCAGCGCCTGCATATCATCCTTAACAGGTACCTCACTATGTTGTGAATTCTCCAATACAAGCCTGATCAGTTTTGAGAATTTTAAAAGATAAGTATTGGCATCATCCGGCTGATGGTTCATTAAAAATGTCTGAATGGATTGAAGGGCGTTGAAAATAAAATGAGGATTCATTTGCGAACGCAGGGCTTTCATTTCATTTTCAGAAATTCTCAGGTTAAGGGCGGTTTCTTTTTGTTTTTGGTCTGCGTCCCTTTTACGTTTGTAGAAGAAGAAAATGAAAAAAGATGACAGGATGATGATGCCTGCCCCTGCTGCAATAGAATTGCGGATAAGTTTTTGTCTTTCATTTTCAATTTTAGCATCTGCAATTTTTTTTGCCGACTCTATTTTAATATTTTTTTTATCGGCTTCAGCCAGCAGCCTTTTATTGTCCGCTTCCGAAATGGCTATTCTTTTATCTGATTCAGCCTCTGTTAGTTTTTTATCCGCCGCGGTCAATTCAAGATTTTTATTCAGTTCTGCCAGGATCCTTCTTTTTTCTACTTCTGCAATACCCCGTAACTTATCTGCTTTTTCAACAGCAATTTGTTTGTCATAAGCAGCCTTTGCTGAAATTTCCTTTTTTTCAAATTCATAGCTCATTTCCTTACGGGTAATTTCTTCTTTTTCCTGGTTGTAAATAGAGTCTTTGATCGAGGCTGCATCTTTTTGATACAGGAATGCTTCCCGGAATTGTCCTTTTTGATTATACAGTAAACTTAAATTCAGGTACAACTCCATTTGACCAGACTTTTCACCGATACTGTCAGTAATTAATTTAGCCCGCAGTAAATAAGTTTCTGCTTCCGAAAGCATATTCCTGTCTAAATATTGACCTCCGATATTGGTAAGAATGTTTGCAATACCCGGCCTGTCTCCGATTTCCTCTTTTAGCTGTAAAGATCGATTGTAATAATCCAGTGCCTCCGTATAGTTTTTTTCTTCTTCATAAATTATAGCCATATTGCCATAGTTATTACTTAGCAATTGTTTGTTCCCAATAGTTTTACTTATGCTAACTGATCTTGTATAGTATTCTTTTGCTTTACTGTTATCTCCTTTTTTCCAATACACAAAACCCATGTTTCCATAACATGTCGCCATTCTTCCTTTATTCCCAACACTGTCATCGATCTTAATTGCCCGCAGGTAATACTCCAGCGCCTTGTCATATTGGCCCTGGTTCTTGAAAATATTGCCAATATTGCCCAGCTTATTTGCTGATTTGTCCTTATTGCCTTTGGCCTCATCAATTTTCAATGCTTTAATAAGTAAATCAAGCGCTTTTGTATTTTCACCAAGCTGCATATAAACGACAGCCATATTGTTTAAAATCGTTCCTTCCTGAACTATGGCGGTTGAATAATAATAATCCGGATTATTATTTTGAAAAGAATGCCAGGTATCCAAAGCTTTGTTATAATAATCAAGCGCCTTTCCATATTCACCTCTTTGCCTGTAAACAATTCCTCCCTGGTTGTGAATAATTGCAATGCTACCTGCAGATTTTATTTTTTTTGCTATACGTAAAGCCTCATTGTAATAAAACATTGCGGAATCAATATTCATTAACCTGTATTCATAACATAGGCCTCCTAAAACACCGACAGCTAAACTATCGTCTTCACGGGTTTTTACCGGCAATGAGTTGTAACTGTCCAGTTTTGAAAAAAGTATTTTCATGTTGGGAGGCTGCTGTGCGAAGCTGTTGCTGCCTGCAAAAAGAAATACAGGGAACAGCAAATGCTGTAAATAATTTTTCTTTCTCATGGTATAAGGTTTGTAAACAGTGTATAAAGTAAATTTATTTTACTAAACAATGCTACAGTTATTTCATTATGTTGTCATTGAAGCAGGTAAGTAATGTCAATGAATCTGAATTTAGACTTTATATGAAACTGTATTGCCTAGTATTTAGGCTAAGGCGGCATTTTAAAGTTTATGGCAGAATGAAGACAAGCAGGTGATGTAGTGGAATTTAGTGCTGCCGTACTTTATAAAAAAAATGAAGTCCTGGTTGTTATCTTTAAAATAGGGAGTATAAGTTTACTTCACTCTTCCCGGATTATCCTTTATAAAATCATCCCATCCTTTCGTTCCTTTGGAAATTTTTCCCAATAAAGAACCCGCTTGTAAATGATGACACATAGCAACGGCCAATGCATCGGTTGCATCAAAATGTTTGGGGCTTTCTTTGAATGATAATAATGTTTGCAGCATCTTCATTACTTGTTCTTTTCCTGCATTGCCATTACCAGTTACCGATTGTTTTACTTTTTTAGGCGAGTATTCTGTTACTTCCAAGCCATGCCGCATCGCCGCTGCAATTGCTACACCCTGTGCTCTTCCGAGTTTGAGCATGCTTTGTACATTCTTTCCAAAAAATGGAGCTTCGATCGCAAAATCGGTAGGCTGGTATTTTGTGATAAGTCCGCTGACGGTATTAAAAATTAATTGCAGTCTTTTATAATTGTCTTTTATTGTTCCGGGCTTTAATACACCCAGTTCAAGTAAAGAAGCTTTATTGTTGGTGATAGTAATGATGCCATAGCCCATGATCACTGTACCCGGATCGATACCCAATATTATTCTGGCAGGCTTTTGCATATTTTTACCACATAGGACACCTATGTGTGTATTATATTGTTAACTATGTGCCTATGTGTTTCAATTAAAAAATTATTATTAAACGGATAGCTGATAAAATAAATAATGTACCACAGGATCAATGAAGCTGAACAAAAATAGCAAAATCTTCCTCAACTACTTCCTTGGCCCGTTGTTGTTCATCGGCTTGTCGTGGGCTTTATACAAGCAAATAACAAAACAACCCAATATTGAAACTACCTGGGAAGGGATCAAAGGATCATTACACGGTCCGCTTGCCTGGAATATCGTTGCGGTTATTGTTTTAATGTTCGTTAACTGGTCCATTGAAGCGATCAAATGGAAGATCGCTGTACGGCCCATACAACCGGTAAGTTTTTTAAAAGCATTCAGGGCGATATTATCCGGTGTTTCATTTTCGGTGATAATGCCTAACCGTGTCGGCGAATATTTGGGACGGGTATTATATATGAAAGAAGGTAACCGTTTAAAAACGATCTCTATTACGATTGTGGCCAGCATCAGCCAGCTCATCATTACATTGGTGATGGGATGCATCGGCTGGTTATACATGCAATCGGCTGCCGAAACAAAACAACTGGTTTCTCCAATATGGTCGCAGGTAATTTTATACGGGATGATCGCCGTGACATTAGTTTTAACACTATTTTATTTTCGTCTTTCGTTACTTATTAAGTGGGTGGATCGTTTACCGGGAAGCAGCCGCTTTGCTTACCTGGTAAAGGCTTTGGAAGATTTCAATGCAACGTTGCTGTTACGGTTATTGTCATTATCAGCGATCAGGTTTGTTGTGTTCATCGTTCAATATTACCTGCTGTTTCGTTTATTTGATGTAGATATTTCATGGTGGCAAACTTTTTGGGCGGTGAGTGTTTCATTTGTGGTCATGGCAGTCATTCCTTCCATCACCCTGATCGAACCGGTGCAGCGGGGATTTGTTATGGGAACGATAATAACATTGTATAGCCCGAATATGTTAGGGATCGGGTTTACGGCAACAGGTATTTGGTTCATCAACCTGTTTGTACCGGCAGCCGTTGGCAGTTTATTAATTTTGGGAATAACAAAAATGAAAAAAAATAAAAATGAAGAGGTATAGTTTGTTTGCTCCGCTGGCTTTGATATTGTTCAGCTTTACTATAAGAAGCATTGCACCAGGTTCGCCTGCTGCTCCTGCAATAGGCACAGTGCCGCAGGATAATTTTTGTGGCATCCGCAATAATTCTTTCCGAGTGGAAGAAGAGGTTGTCTTCAGTGTGTATTATGCCGTAGCAGGTGCCTATTTCCATGCAGGCAATGCTACTTTTACCAGTAAGCTGGAAACGATCAATAACCGCCCGGTCTATCATATCAGCGGTGAAGGAAAGACCAACTCTTCGTATGACTTCATATATAAGGTCAGGGATAAGTATGAAACCTTTATTGACACTTCTACCATGCAGCCATTGAAATTCATCCGTAATGTGAATGAAGGCGGTTATAAAAAATACCAGAATGTTACTTTTAATAAAACTGCGAATACAGCCGTAACAACTGAAGGTGTATATAAGGTACCGGCTTGTGTGCAGGATGTAGTGAGTTGTATGTATTATGCCCGTAACCTTGATTTTTCGCAATTAAAACCCGAGGATAAAATTCCATTCTCGATGTTCCTCGATAACGAGGTATTCAATATGTATATCCGTTATATGGGAAGAGAGGAAATAAAGACCAAATACGGGAAATTCATGGCTATTAAAATAAAGCCCTTATTATTGAAAGGACAGATCTTCGATGGCGGCGAGAATATGACCGTATGGGTAACAGATGATGCCAACCATATTCCTGTAAGAATAGAAAGTCCGCTGGTAGTAGGAAAAGTGAAGATCGATATGATGAGCCATAATAACCTGAGGCATCCGCTGACATCGCTGATAAAAAGAAAGTAAAGACGATAGTGGATAGATGACAGTTGATAGTGAAGTGTATTTATAAAAATTTGTTCGCTAAACTATCATCTGTCAGTTATCACCTGCCATCTAAACCTCTTCCAGCTTAAAAAACTCCTTCGTCCTTATTCCTTTTTCAGTTTGTTGCAGCGTACAGCATTCATACTTCGGATCATGTTCGAAGAAAAGAATATAATCGCCTTCGACGGCTTCTTTCAGAAAAGATCTCTTTTCATTCAATGTTGTCAGGGGAAACATATCATAACCCATGATATAGGGAAGAGGGATATGACCCTGGGAAGGTAAAAGATCCGCCATAAAGACAATGGTCCTTCCTTTATATTTTATTTGCGGCAGCATCATCGATTCTGTATGGCCGCTGACAAAACGAACAGAAATGTTTTCAGCAAAAGATGTTTCGCCTATTTTATTATTTATGCCGCCGGCTACTTCAACAAATTTCAACCGGCCGCTTTCTTCAATGGGTAAAATATTTTCTTTTAAAAAAGATGCTTTCTCTCTTTCATTCGGATGCACTGCCCAATCCCAATGTTCTTTATTGCTCCAGTAAGTTGCATGCTTAAATGCGGGAACTAATCCATCGCCTTCCCGGCGGATAGAACCACCGCAATGATCGAAATGAAGATGTGTCAGGAATGCATCGGTGATATCATCCGGGGTAAAACCATATTTCGCTAATGACTTATCCAGTGTATCATCACCATGCAAATGATAATGACTGAAGAATTTTGCATCCTGTTTATCGCCATTCCCGTTATCAACTAAAATAAGACGGTTGCCATCTTCGATCAATAAACAACGCAAGGCCCAACTGCATAGATTATTTTCATCGGCAGGATTAATTTTATTCCAGATAGATTTCGGAACAACGCCAAACATGGCACCGCCATCGAGTTTAAAATAACCTGTATTTATTGAATAGAGTTTCATGGAGTAAAATTAATTCTTTAGGAAAACCAAAATCTCCCTTTAGGTAGGTTTAGAGGGTGCAGCTCTTGCATAAAAAAGTAATAACAACCCGATCACAAAAAAGGATGCCAGTGCCAATACAGAACTTCTTTGCGAGCCGGTCATTTCTGTTATATAACCAAAACTGAATATGCCGACAACCGCTGCGATCTTTTCCGTTACATCATAAAAACTAAAGAAAGAAGCAGTGTCTTTTGTTACGGGCATCAGTTTAGCGTAGGTAGAACGGCTTAATGATTGCGTTCCTCCCATTACAAAACCAACACCTACGGCCAGCGCATAAAATTCATATATGCCGCCTTTGGGTAAAATATAGCCCACGCCACAAAGTAATATCCATAGTACAACCAGGAACATCAGTGCTTTTAGGTTGCCAATTTTGGAAGAAAGTTTTGAAATAGCAAAAGCGCCGGGTATAGCGATCAGTTGTATGATAAGTATAGCAATGATGAGATTGCTGGTAGGTATCTCCAATTCGCTTTTTCCATATAGTGCGGCAACGAGCATCACTGTTTGCACACCCATATTGAAAAAGAAAAAAGAAAGAAGGAAACGTTTCAGCGAAGGAAGTTGTTTCAATTGGCCCCATACTTTCTGCAATTCTTTATAGCCATTTGAAAAAATATTTTTTTTCAGGTCGCCGCTGCCGGCCGGAACAGGTTTGGGTAAACGTCTTAATGAATATTGCCCGAATCCCCACCACCACAATCCAACTAATAAAAAGGAAAGCCGGAATTGAATAGTTGATGCTTCATTGTCATTTTCAAAACCACCGAGGATACCGGGAAAGAAAACAAATACAAAACAAATTATTTGCAACAATACACTTCCTACATAGCCATAGGCAAATCCTTTAGCGCTTATACGATCCCTGTCCTGCGGTGCAGCTATTTCCGGTAAAAAAGAATTATAAAAAACAAGGCTGGCCCAGAAACCGATACAGGCAATGATCATACAGGCGATCCCCATCATCAGGTTGGCGTTGGGAACGACGCTTGTCCTGTCCGTTGCGCTATTGAAGAAAAAAAGTAAGGCGCACGCAACACTGCCCATCGTCAGGAAAAAATTCATGAAATTTTTCTTGTTGCCTTTATAATCGGCAATAGAAGACAACAATGGCGAAATGGCTGCGACGATCAGCATAGCAAATGCCAGCGCATAATTATATAAAGCGGTATTCTCGAATTGTCTTCCTAAAAAAGTAACCGTTGTTTTGGAAACGGCTTTATTGTCGGCTGCTATCGCTTCGAAGTAAGCGGGGAAAATAGTGGAAGTGATAACAAGGTTATACGATGAATTGGCCCAGTCATACATGGCCCAGCCATTCACTATTTTTTTGGAAGCCGTTTGCATAAATATGCTTTCAGTAAAAATAGGGAAACCAAGAGAGAAAGTTTAAAGGTTTAAAAGTTTAAGGGTTTAAAGTTGCCACGCAAACCTTAAACCGTATCTATCCTTCTATCACACCGGTCAGCAACAATATCAATAAAGTGATACCGGCCAGTATGCGATAGATACCAAATATTTTAAAGCCATATACTTTAAGATAGTTGATGAAGAAACGTATAGCCAGCATCGCTACAACGAAAGCAACAACGTTGCCGGTAATAAAATTGACGGTATTCTCTTCGGTGGATCGTATGATCTCAAAACCTGTACGTGAAATTGCTTTCCCATTTATATCGACCATTGCATTTCCGAACTCATCTTTTAATCCCCATCCTTTTACAAATAAAGAATAGGCCGATGCGGCCAGCATGGTAGGTACAGCAAGAAAAAAAGAAAATTCGGCAGCAAGATGACGGGTGAATTTTTGCGACATTCCTCCTATGATACTGGCAGCGCTTCGGCTTACACCGGGTATCATTGCAATGGTTTGCCAGCAACCTACAATAAATGCTTTGGGAAAACTGATCTGGTCATCGGATTCGATCGTGGGTTTTTTAAATAAATTATCGATCACCATTAAGATAAGACCGCCGGCCAGCATCGCAATGGCAACGGTGGTCGGGCTTTCGAGCAACGCATCAATTTCGCCGGAAAAAAAATAGCCGAGTACCAATGCAGGAATAACACCCACGGCGAGTTTTGCATAGAATTGCCAGCGGCGGAATTCAAAGAATTTTCTTCCGTATAAAACAACAACAGCCAGTATAGCGCCGAACTGGATGGATACTTCAAATAATTTAGTGAACTCATTTTTCTGGATACCCAGCATAGAACTGGTGATGATCATATGCCCGGTAGAAGAAACCGGTAAGAACTCTGTCAGTCCTTCCACTATGGCAAGAATAATTGCTTCGATGATATTCATGTAGCGAATTAGTTTTTAGGTATGCCCCGATCCTCCGGGTGAAACCGGGACCTTATAGTTAAAAAAGAAGGCGATACATTATCAGCATCGCCTTGTAAACTTATTAACTTATTGGTGAATCAACCAATGGTTTCTTTCACTTTTGGTTTTTTGAAAATGGCATAGATCTCGATCACCAGCCCGGCCAGTATAAGGATGGGAGCTATCGTGATCCGTCTTGCACTATATACTTCACTGCCCGCAAAAACCTTAGGATCTTTATTGCTGGCTCCCCCGGACATCAGCAACATGCCGATAACTATCACCACAAGGCCTATCAGCATCCACATATAATTTTCCTTGTTGAACATCGACGGGGAATTTTTCGTTTCACTCATTCTTTCAAAATTTAGGCGGTGCAATATAGGAAAAATCGTCAAGCGGCAATCGTCAATCGTCAACAGGTTGTTCCTCATACCCGGGTTGCCCGTATCGAAAAATTTCATTTATACAAAAACTACCGGGTTTCCTATTCACGATTCACGATTGCCGGTTCACGTCAATACAGTTCATCCAATTTCATTTTCAGGTACTTCAACACACTGCGGTTGGTACTGAACAGGGTAATGCCAATACCGATAACGATAAGGCCGAAGAACAGGAACAGCAGGCTGCCGGAATCATGAATGGCTTTTAAAGCAGGCTCATAATTTTCTGCCCATATCACAAATAACCATATAGCTGCTACAGCTATCACTCCGCTGATAGCGCCGTTGATGATCGCTTTTATATTCATTGGTTTGGCAATGAACCAGCGGGTGGCGCCTACCATTTGCATGGTCTTGATCAGGAACCGGTTGCTGAACATGGCCAGCCTGATGGTATTATCAATAAGGATGATAACAACCAATGCAAGCAGCAATGCAATGGCCAGCAGGATCAAACTCCATTTCCTGATATTTTTATTTAATGAATCAACCAGCTCGGCCTGGTAATCCACTTCGGTCACATAAGTTTGTTTTTCAAGATCGGTTTTGATGGCCGCCAGGGTATCGGTATTTACAAATTCTTTTTTCAATTTAAAACTGATACTATTGGGAAGCGGGTTGTAATCAAGGATATTATCCCAGCTTTTATTCCCGTCGGCGATATAGATCTTGCGGGCCATCTCTTTAGTGATGTAAAAATATTCTCTTACATAGGGTTTTGCTCCTATATACTGCATCAGTGCAGCACTGTCTTTTGGATTTAAATTTTCCCTGATATCAACGTTCACTTCTACATTTTCCCTGAAATGCTTACCCAGTTTACTTGCATTAAGGATCAACCAGCCAATAATTCCCAGTACGAACAAAACAAGAGTAACGCCGAGAATGGACATGAAGTAGGAAGGTTTACCCCTTTTGATAGAAGCTTTTCCGGATTGGGACATGCGATTGTTTTATTAGGTTCATGGATGCCGCAAAAATAACAGTTTCAGGCTACAATCAGTATTTTTGCTGTTCAACTTGCTTGTTATTAAGTAGGTTAACGATTGACCATGGCTCATATTGCCATTTGAGATATAAGATTTGTTAAATGATATTTTTGATAGCCGGCATCCCGGACTACTATCATCAACTGTTGCGACCCGTGGTCTGTTAATTGATTTTCTTCCGGTGGAAGAGAATCAATTAATCACACTTCATCGTTCGGTAATTCTACTGAGCAATTTTGGGCGTTTACTACAGGTGAGTAAAGTTCCTGCAGCACAAGAGTGCGACGCAAGGGACGATGACCAGGGAACGGGACGATGACAAAATAATAATAACGACTATAAATTATAATGAGTGGAAGAAAAAAAAGGAAATACAGCTAACTCCCCTTCAGGGGCCGCGGGTATGGAATATAATTTCAGAGATATAGAAAAAAAATGGCAGCAATGGTGGCAGGCGAATAAGATATATAAAGTATCCAACGATTCACCGAAACCAAAATGCTATGTGCTGGATATGTTCCCTTATCCAAGCGGGGCGGGATTGCATGTCGGGCACCCGCTGGGATATATTGCCAGTGATATTTACAGCCGCTATAAAAGACTGAAAGGTTTTAATGTATTGCACCCGATGGGTTATGATGCATTTGGTTTACCGGCCGAACAATATGCGATCGAGCATGGTATTCATCCTGCTGTTTCTACTGCGGCCAACATCAATAATTTTCGCAGTCAATTGGATAAGATCGGTTTTTGTTTTGACTGGGACCGTGAAGTGAATACTTCCAAACCGGGATATTATAAATGGACGCAGTGGATCTTTTTGCAATTGTTCAATAGTTATTTCTGTCATACCGAAAAGAAGGCATTGCCGATAGCAAAACTTATTGCGAAGTATGAAACGAAAGGCGCCATGCCGAAGAATGGTGAACCTGTTCCGGGAAAACATTTTACCGCGGAACAATGGAATGCTTTTTCCGAAAAAGAGAAAGCGGATATTTTGATGAGAAGACGACTGGCGTATTGCGGTTATGGTGAAGTGAACTGGTGCGAAGCCCTGGGAACTGTATTGGCCAATGATGAAGTAGTGAATGGAGTAAGTGAAAGAGGCGGTCATCCTGTGGTGAAAAAAACATTGCGGCAATGGTACCTGAGAATAACGGAATATGCGGATCGTTTGCTGGAAGGGCTGGATAAAGTTGATTTCAGCGATGCGATGAAAGAGATGCAGACGAATTGGATCGGCAGGAGTACCGGCGCAGAAATAGATTTTAAGATCGGCAATCGTGAATCGTCAATCGTCAATGGCCCGCTCACGATTGACGATCCAGGATTGACGGTATACACTACTCGTCCCGATACCATCTTCGGTGTTGATTTTGTGGTTATCGCTCCCGAACTGGATATAGTGAATGAAATAAAAACGGCTGAACGATCCGCAGCCGTTGATGAATATCTTGCTTATGTAAAAAGCCGCAGTGAAAGAGAAAGGATGGCGGAAAAAAAGATCAGCGGCGTGTTCACCGGTTCTTATGCATTGAATCCATTTAATGGAAGGGAAATTCCGATCTGGATATCCGAATATGTATTGGCCGGTTATGGTACGGGTGCTATCATGGGAGTTCCCTGCGGCGATGAAAGGGACCACAGGTTTGCAAAGCATTTCAATATTCCCATCACCAATATCATCGGTGAACATTATAATGGTGAAGATGCCAATCCAACCTATGAGGCAAAGCTGGAGAACAGTGATTTTTTAAATGGCATCGAAATGCGTAAAGCGATCGATATCGTCATTTCTCATTTGGAACTGGCCGGTACCGGCAAGCGAAAAGTGAATTATAAAATGCGGGATGCTGCATTCAGCCGCCAGCGGTATTGGGGCGAACCGTTTCCTATTGTTTGGAAAAATGAGATTGCTTATGCGCTGGATGAATCTGAATTGCCCGTTGAGTTGCCGCATATGGATGATCTGAAACCCGGACCGGATGCGCAGGGCCCATTGGCAAATTTGGAAGATTGGGTCAACACTCCCTCCTTTGGAGGGAGCCGGAGGGAGGTCAACACCATGCCCGGTTATGCCGGAAGCAGCTGGTATTTTTTACGATATATGGATCCCGGTAATGACGAGGAATTCTGCAGCCGCAAAGCATCCGATTATTGGGGGCAGGTCGATCTTTATATTGGAGGAACGGAACATGCGGTCGGTCATTTATTGTACAGTCGTATGTGGACGAAATTTTTATTTGATCTTGGGTTTGATCGGACATGATGAGCCGTTTAAGAGATTGTTGAACCAGGGGATGATACAGGGGAGTTCGAGATTTGTCTACTATTTAAAAGTTGTTTATAATTATGATGGCCAATACCCAAACTTCAAATTCCCTCCTATTTTTATTTCAAAATCATATGTAGATAATTTCAATGACAAATCCAGCCGTCTTTTATTAACTAAAAAAATAATTGAAGCGCTTAAAGAATATAATACTGCTGATGAAAACGTTCCTGCTGATTTGAGTATGGAGTTCGATGAGCCTCGGGCAATACATGTAGATGTCAATATGGTTGATGGAATTGAACTTGATATGAATGAGTATCGTCAAAAAGCGACAATGTTTAGTGATGCAAAATTCATAACCGAGGAAGACGGCAAATACATCTGCGGAGTTGAAACAGAAAAAATGTCCAAATCAAAATTCAACACAGTCAACCCCGATGATCTCGTAATGAAATACGGAGCCGATACCTTCCGCATGTATGAAATGTTCCTCGGCCCGGTCGAAATGAGCAAGCCCTGGGATACAAAAGGCATCGAAGGTGTTCATCGCTTCCTGAAAAAATTCTGGAGATTGTTTTTTGCGGAGTCTAAAACCCCTCCTTCGGAGGGGCTTGGGGAGGCCCTTATCGTCACGAATGACGAACCAACCGCCGCAGAATTAAAAGTGTTGCATCATACGATCCGCAAAATTGAAAGCGATACCGAACGTTTCAGTTTTAATACCGGTGTCAGCGCTTTTATGATCGCTACCAACGACCTTACCGATCTGAAATGTCATAAAAGAAAAATACTTGAACCATTATTGATCTTGCTGGCTCCTTATGCACCACATATTTCGGAAGAACTCTATCATATTTTAGGGTCTTCGCAAGTCTCCCCCTTGCGGGGAGATTTAGAGGGGGCTTCTATTCTAAACGCTACTTTCCCCCGTTTTGAAGAAAAATATGTCAAAGAAACAACCAAGGCTTACCCGGTTGCGATCAATGGAAAAACAAGATCGGAACTGACCCTTTCTTTGGATGCCACCCAGGAACAGGTAGAGCAACTGGTTCTGCAGGATCCTGCCGTTCAAAAATGGCTGGATGGTAAAACTCCGAAAAAGCTGATCTATGTAAAAAATAAGATGATCAATATAGTGATATGACCCCTTTTTTTTAATAAGATCAGGGGCGATAAAACTATGTCCCGCAGGCAATTTTTTCTACCCGTTATTCCTGTCTTTTTCATTGTATATTTTAATCATATTTCGGGCCTTGCAGCAGCCCGAACTTGTTCCGGGTAAATAAATTATGACCAAAAATTGTTGCACTCAAAAAAAGCCTTAACTTCCCCCCGTAAAACCACCGGAATGGGTGGGGGTTATAACATACTAACAACCAAACTAAGCTTATGAAGAAAATATACTTCCTGGTAACTTCGTTACTATTACTTACAGGATTTGCGGCGCAGAGTCAGTGTACCAACGGGTCGAATTTTGGTACGGTAGCAGCACCTACCATCAATACCACCCCTACGATAATTACCACTTGTGCTTTTGCGGGAGAGTTTAGTACAGTTACAGGCTGTACTGCCGGTTCAACTTATCGATTCGATGCTACAGGCGGAGCAAGTAATTTCATAACCATACGCCAGGGCACTTCTGGTGGTACTGTTCTTGGTTTTGGAGCTCCACCGCTCAATGTGGTTTGTACCGTTTCCGGTAGCTTGTTTATCCACTACAATACAAATGCATCATGCGGAACTGATGGTTCTTGTCATACAGGAACTGTACAGTGTTTAAGTTGCCCTTCTCCTCCCGACCCTTGTTTGACTATTGGCAGCATACCAGCTTGCGCTACCAATGTTACTTCAGTACATAACGGAGCCGGAGCATGGAGCATTACAGCTTGCGGTTTCAGCACACCGGGCCAGGAAAAACTTTATACGTTTACCCCTGCCGTTACCGGTTTATATAACCTTAACATTACGGCTGCTACCGGCGGTTTCATCGATTATTTCTTTAAACCTGTATCTGGCGGTTGCAACAATACCGGCTGGACCTGTATTGATGATAACAGTGCAGCGGGTACCGATCCGATCGGTATACTTACAGGAGGTACTCCATATTATATCCTGCTTGATCCGGAAGGAACAGGCGCCTTTTCACATACATTCAATATAAGCTGTGCTATACTTACGCCGCCTAATGATCTTTGTGCTGGCGCTATCGCTATTAACTGCGGGCAGGTAATAGCTGCTACTACAGCTACTGCAACAATAGATCTCAATGGCGGAACCTGCGTTACTCCATTAAATACAGCCCCGGGTGTATGGTACACTTTTGTGGGTACAGGAACTGATAATATATTAAGCCTTTGCGGCTCTTCATATGATACGAAAATCGGGGTATATACCGGTACCTGTGCAGCCTTAACCTGCGTTACCGGGAACGATGATTTTTGCGGATTGCAGTCACAGGTAACAGTATCTACAACACTGGGTACTACCTATTTTGTTTTGGTGACAGGATTCCTTTCAGAAAGCGGTACTTTTACATTAACAAGAACATGTCTTCCTCCTGTAAATGACCTTTGTACAGGTGCTTTACCTATTAATTGTGGTCAATCTATTACGCATAGTACAGCTTTGGCAACAGCAGATGCCGCTGCCGGAACCTGCGTTACTCCATTAAATACAGCGCCGGGAGTATGGTATACTTTTAATGGCGATGGCTCACCAGTTACACTGAGTCTTTGTACTTCTACATTTGATACAAAAATTGGAGTTTTCACAGGTAGTTGCGGTGCTCTTGTTTGTGTAACCGGCAATGATGACTTTGCAGGTTGCGGTACAAGGTCACAGGTAACATTCAATACAAATGCAGGCTTTCCATATTATGTTTTGGTTACGGGCTTTAATACAAATTCGGGTGTATATACACTAGTCCGGACCTGTGCGCCGGCCTGCGCAGGAGTTCCTTCGCCAGGTTCTGTAACCCCGGCTACTTCTACAGTATGCAGAGGAACGAACGTGGTATTAACTGCGAGCGGTTATTCACCTAACTCAGCGCTTAGTTTCCAATGGAACCAGGCTCCGGCCGCTGGCGGGCCATTTACAACAATACCTGGTGCAACAAGTAACATTTATACTGCGTCTCCAACCGTTACTACTTATTATACAGTAACTGTAACCTGTACGAATGGCGGTGGCGCTGCTACCACTTCTCCACCAGTAGTTATAAATGTTGATGGTATTTCTCATATCAACGTTTCAGCTACGCCTTCTACATTATGCGCCGGTGGTTCTACAAATATTACCGGTACTGCTGTGAATGGTATCACACTATCAACGATAGCTGTTGTTGCAACTTCTGGTACGATCAACGTTCCAATTCCTGATAATAATCCAACAGGGGTAAGCAGTACAATTGTTGTTCCTGCCGGTATCAATATTCCAAACGCAGCCAGCCTGAGGGTAAGAATAAATGCCACTCATACATGGGTAGGTGATCTTGCTTTCAGAGTAACAAGTCCATGCGGAGTTACCTTCCTGTTTGACAGACCGGGTGTTCCTGCAGGCATTGTAGGAAATGATGATAACCTTGCTGGCGTTTATACATTTGATGTAGTTGCTGCCCCCATAATTCCTGAAACAAATTCAGGGGGAACCGTTGCGGTGGGAAGTTATCGTCCTTCTTTAGCTGACGGTACTCCAAATCCTACATGGTCGCCATTGGTGTTCCCTTGTACAGCTACAGGTAACTGGACACTTACAGTTACGGACGGAGCAACTCTTGACCAGGGTACTCTTATCGACTGGCAAGTATTAGCCCCTACTCCAAGTAACTATACACATACACTTACCGGCGGTGCAGGTACAATAGCGCAAAACCCATCAACAGGTGTGGCCAATGCAACGGGTAACTTTACTGTTTCAAATATTCCTGCAGGTAATCATGTATTCACACTTACCTCAACCGATCCGTTTGGTTGTTCAGTTGCCAGCCCGGTAAATGTAACAGTCAACCCGATACCTGTTATTACATTCAATCCTTCTGCAGCTACAATTTGTGCTGGCCAGATACAACAGATAGATGTTTATGCAACTCCGGGTGCAGCACTTCAAACGTTCAGTAACAATACAACGATCAATGTACCGGGTACTGGTACTTCCGGTAACGGAGGTCCTTATCCAAGTATAATAGGTGTTGCAGGAATGCCGGCAGCAGGTGTAACGGTAAGATCAGTGCAGATCAATAATTACAACCATACATTCCCTGATGATGTTGACCTTGTACTGGTATCTCCTTCAGGTACACAACAAGTGATCCTGATGTCTGATGCAGGTGGTGCTGCTTTGGCTACAGGTCAAAACCTGAATTTCAGCGATGCTGCTGCAGCAAGTCTTGCAGATAATGCATTCAATGCTACAGGAAATTACAAGCCGACCAATCATCCTCCAAATCCGGATATTTTCCCGGCTCCTGGTCCTGGTTCTCTTACCCAGCCGCTTAATCCGTTATTGTCTACGTTTACCGGCAACCTTAATGGTGACTGGAAATTATATGCCGTAGATGATCAGGGTGGCGACGCCGGATTGATCGGAGGATGGAGCATTACATTCAATATACCTTCACCGGTTATATTGACACAAGCACCAACGACGCCGAATACAATATTTACTAATGCCGCAGCAACAATACCTTATGTTGCAGGCACACCTGTATATACAGTTTGGGTTAATCCTACTGTGACCACAGTTTATACCGGTAATGCTTCTGCATTAGGATGTAATGCTGTACCGGCTACAATGACCGTAACAGTTAACCAACTGCCGGCTATCACTACTCAACCAACACCTGCAACGCAAACAATTTGCCCTGGATTTACTGTTTCGTATACAGTAGGGGCAACAGGTGCAGGACTTACTTACCAGTGGCAGTTCAATAACGGCGGCGGTTTTGTTAACCTCGTCAACGGTGGTTTCATTTCAGGTGCAACAAGCCCAACATTAACTATTGCCAATGTTCAGGCAGCTAATGCCGGAACTTATCGTGTGATTGTTTCCGGTACTTGTGCTCCGCCGGCTACATCAAACAGCGTTGTATTGAATGTTGGTTCAGCTCCGACAATTACAACACAGCCTGTAAATACAACAGCCTGCGAAGGCAGCAATGCTACAATAAGCGTAGTGGCCGGTGGTACACCAACACCTAATATCTTCCAATGGCAGGTAAGCACTGATGGAGGTGCAACATGGACCAACCTGACATCAGGCGGATCATTTACACCAACACTTACACTTAGTAATGTAACATTAGCAATGAATGGTTACAGGTACAGGGTGATCGTTACTAATAGTTGCGGATTCACTATTACTTCGAATGCTATCATACTTACAGTAAATGCAAGACCTGTGGTTACTGCTGCTCCATTGCCAACAAGGATATGCCTCAGCGATACATTGATTCCGCTGGTAGCTACACCATCTGGTGGTACCTGGACAGGTATTGGAGTTTCAGGCAGTAATTTTGTTCCAGCCTCAACTGCTGTCGGAACATATACACTGACCTATACTTACACAAGCCCTGCTGGTTGTACCAATACAGCTTCAGTAGTTGCAAAAGTGGAAGATTGTCCTGAGCGTGTCAGGTTGTTAAGTAACGATGCTGTGATATTGTATCCGAACCCCAATAATGGTAAGTTCAGTATCCGTATCAATAGTACACTGTACAACTATCTTGGCATGAAGGTCTATGATATGAACGGACGTCTTGTAAATGGAAAGGTTGTTAAGAATGGTATCGACCAGGCGCTTGTATCTCCTGTTTATACAGGACTGGTATATGGCCGTGTTGTACCGATCGATCTTTCTTATCTGCCTTCTGGTAGCTATCTCGTGAAGTTCTATTACGATGACGGAATCAGAAGTTCGGAGAAAGGATTCGTGGTAATCATATTGAAGTAAAAGATATTTAAAGATCAATACAAGGCATTCCGGATACCCGGGATGCCTTTTTTAATTGTTCGAACTTTACCCATAATTTTAACCGCATGGCTAAGACCGGTCTGGTGTCAGTTTTACAAGCGCATCAAAAAGAATTTGGACCTGTTGTTCATTTTGATCCGGCGAAGGACAAATTACTTTTACTGGATCTTACAGCAGCCAATGAAACGATCTCAGAAAACATACTGGGAGATATCAATGAATTTATCGGCTATATCAATCAGCAATTAGAAAAAGCCAATGCCCGTTATGGTATCGGTGGATACAATGAACACAGAACCGTATACAGCGGGAGCAAAGTGTTTGATGCGGCTGCAAATGATGAAGAACCGAGACGCTTACATCTTGGTATTGATATCTGGGGCAAACCTCATACTCCTGTACTGGCCCCGCTCAATGGCATTGTTCATAGCTTTGCCTTCAATGATGATTTTGGTGATTATGGCGCCACTATCATTCTTTCACATCAACTTGACAGGGTAAGTTTTTATACATTATATGGACATCTTGGTCTCAACTCGATAAAAAATATACATGAAGGTGACAGGATAAGCAAAGGAGATGTATTTGCTGAATTTGGTATACCGGCCGAGAACGGACATTGGCCGCCGCATTTACATTTCCAGGTGATAAATGACCTGGATGGATGGAAAGGAGATTATCCCGGCGTTTGCAGATATTCGGAAAAAGAGAATTGGCTTGCCAATTGTCCCGACCCGGATATCATCCTTCAGTTAAACCAATATGTACTTTGAGGATGCTGACGTTTATCTTTTCAGGTGAAAAGCATAATTCCAGTTCTGGCTTATAAATCCGGGGATGCACCAAAGTACACAAAGCGGTTCGATGGCTCTTGCTGCTTCTATTTTTCCCATATCCTCAAAATCCCAACCAAACCCATTAAAAGTAGCTATAACTTCTTCTTTTGCATTCTTATCATTCCCGCAAATAAACATAGTAGGCCAGCCATCATTGAATGCAGGCTGATACATTAAATGACTGCCAACACTATTGAACGCTTTCACCACTTTTGCATCCGGGATATTATTCTGAATTAGTTCTGCAAGACTTTCATTTGCATTGGTAAAAAAAGATATTATTGAACCATTGACCAGCGGTGTATCCGCAATAGGATTGGTAACATCAACAACAACTTTCCCTGAGAAATTTCCTGAACCGGCAATACCAATTGCTTCCAGGGCTTTGCTTCCTTTTACTGCAAGCACAATGCTTTCTCCAAATTCAGCGGCTTCACTGAATGTACCAACGCTTGCTCCCTGGTTTTCCGGCTTAGCCATCCAACTGATAACAGCGGGATTGGAGATATCCCGGGTGCCTAATTTTATCTCATGATTTTCTTTTAACAATGCAGTGGCCAATGTACGTCCCACTTCACCCGAACCAAGAACTCCTATCTTCATAACAAGTAGTTTTTATTGATTAATAATTAGCTTTACAAAAATCAGGAAAGAAAATTCATGCCCAACCCTCATTTAAATAACGATAAAGATATTCTTACCACAGCGGATAAAGAATTCGAAAATAATATACGTCCGTCGAATATCGCTGATTTCTGCGGGCAGGATCAGATCATCGAGAACCTGAAAATATTTATTAAAGCAGCGAGGATTCGCGGCGAGGCATTGGATCATATCTTATTTCATGGGCCGCCGGGTTTGGGCAAAACAACTTTGTCAAGGATCGTGGCCAATGAAATGGGAGTGAATATCAAAGAAACTTCTGGACCAGTTGTTGAAAAACCGGGAGATCTTGCAGGATTACTCACCAGTCTTGAACCTAACGATGTTTTATTCATTGATGAGATCCACCGGCTGAGCAATGTAGTAGAAGAATATCTCTATGCGGCAATGGAAGATTACCGCATCGATATCATGATCGATAGCGGGCCCAATGCAAGAAGTGTGCAGATCAATTTGAATCCTTTTACATTGATCGGCGCTACTACAAGAAGCGGTTTGCTGACGGCTCCTTTGCTTTCAAGATTTGCTATCAAATCAAGACTGGAATATTATAATGCAACGATATTGAACAGGATCATTGTTCGTTCCGCAGGTATATTAGGAACGAAAATAAATGCCGATGCCGTAGAAGAAATTGGAAGAAGAAGCCGGGGCACGCCACGTATTGCCAATGGATTGCTGAGAAGGGTAAGGGATTTTGCACAGGTATTAAATGACAGCCAGATCGATCTTGGTATCACACAACATGCACTCAGGGCATTGAATGTGGATGAACATGGTTTAGATGATATGGATAACAGGATACTGGCTACTATCATTGAAAAATTCAAAGGAGGCCCGGTTGGCATTACTACCATCGCTACGGCGGTTGGTGAAGAAGCAGGAACACTGGAAGAAGTGTATGAACCATTTTTGATACAGGAAGGTTTTTTACAACGAACGCCAAGAGGAAGAGAAGTGACTGCTAAAGCATATGAACATCTCGGTAAGATGAAGCCTGGGAATGCTGGAACATTGTTTACATAGGTATAAAAAGTAAATAAGGTATATAAGTACGCAGACTTTATATACCTTATTTACTTTTAAAATTTTTTGCGCTAAAATATTATGGCACCTGCACTACCAGCCTGAAACCATTTCCATGAATATTTACGATCTCGATCTTCGGATCATCTTTCAAATATTTTCTCAGTTTGGCAATGTACACATCCATACTTCTGCCGTTAAAATAAGTATCGCTGCCCCATATCTTTTTTAATGCCTGTTCTCTTGGCAAAAGATCATTCAGGTGTTCAGCCAGCATTTTCAACAACTCATTTTCCTTCGGGGATAATGTTTGTGTAACGCCACCATGGATCAACTGGCGCAACTTGGGGTTGAAATGATAAGTTGAAAGATCAAATTCTTTGTTCTCACTTTCTTTATTCTGTTCTTCGTTGCGTTTTAAAATAGCTTTTATTTTCAGCAACAATACTTCGCTGTCAAAAGGTTTGGTGATATAATCATCAGCGCCCAGTTTATAGCCCTGGATCACATCTTCCTTCATTGTTTTTGCACTCAAAAAGAAAAGAGGAATATCAGGATCAACATCCCTGATCTCTTCTGCCAGTGTAAAACCATCCATATTCGGCATCATTACATCCAGCAGGCAGAGGTCGAATTTTTCCCGCTGGAAAGCAGCGAGTCCAAGACGGCCATCCCTTTCGAGAGTTACATCGTAGTCATTCAGTTCAAGATAATTCTTCAATACACTTCCGAGATTAGGATCATCTTCGCATAATAAGATCTTAGGTTTCTTTGCTTCCATTTTCTGGTGGTTTTAATTGTGACAAATAAAGTTAAAGCATTTCGGGGGTTCAAGTAACCGGGACGAATATTTTGTTAAAACATTCATTTTCCAACCCCTTTGCTTTTTACATTTGTATAGTATATATAAAAACTGTGCCATGCCCCGCAACCCGGATAACCATTTAAAAAAAGCCATAAGATCAGCCGAAACCGGCCGCTTTGGAACATAAAAGAGAACTTTAAACCATATAATGAATAAAACACTCAACACTGTAATTCTATTCTTTCTCGGGCAGTCAGCGATCGCTCAGAAAGGGATCGACAATCTTATCCAGGCAGAGAAAAATTTTGCCGCTTATTCTGTTGCTCACAGCACCAAAGAAGCTTTTCAGCAATTCATCGACAGTAACAGCATTATGTTTGATAAAGGCCAGCCTGTAAAGGCAATTGATTTTTGGAATAAAAGAGAAAAACGACCGGGTGTATTGAACTGGCATCCGCAATTCGCCGAAATATCCGCTTCGGAAGATTTTGGCTATACAACAGGTCCGTGGACCTTTCAGAATTCTATCAACGATTCAATTATTGCGCGGGGACAATACAGTACTGTTTGGTATCTCGATAAAAATAATCAATGGAAATTTTTGGTTGATTTTGGAATAGACAATACGCAACCGGGCAGTGATGAAGAAAGAATACTGGATACACCGAAAGAGCCGCAACCCATAACAAAAGCTATCCCGCACCTGGCGCCATTGGTAATAGCGGATAATAATTTTAATCGGCTGCTGGAAAAAAATAAGGCCAACGCTTATTCAATAATTTTGTCAAAGGAAAGCATCATGACCCGGAATAATTTTTTACCGGCTTCAACATCCACAGAACGGAAAATGCTGATCGATTCAACTCCTGCCGGTATCAAATGTGAAATGAAAGGATGGAGTGTTTCAAAAGTACCCGATATGGGATATACTTTTGGCACGGCTATCATCAAAGGCGAAACGCAAAATTATATGCGGATCTGGCGAAGAGAAAAAGACGGGTGGAAGATCGCATTGGAAGTAATGCGGTATTAGATACATTTACAACTACATCGTTAAATAAACTTTATGGCAGACAGCACAAAATTTCTTGAAACAGTTAAGGCAGGTTATACATTCCAGGGCGAATCACTCAAATTAGGTTGTGCTGTATTGGATGGGAATGTAGTAAGCGGCGCCGATGTATCAGTCCCGTTTAAAACGTTGAACCGTCATGGATTGATCGCAGGCGCTACCGGTACCGGTAAAACAAAAACATTACAGGTACTGGCCGAAGCATTAAGTGATGCCAGTATACCGGTAGTGTTGATGGATATAAAAGGCGACCTGAGCGGTATTGCCGCAGCCGGAACGCTGAATGATAAAATAACTGACCGGTGCCAGAAGCTAACGATAGAATATAAACCCTCTGCTTATCCAACCGATCTTTTGACAATGAGCAGTCAAAAAGGCGCAAGGTTAAGAGCTACGGTAAGTGAATTTGGCCCGGTGTTACTTTCAAAAATTTTAGGATTGAATGATACACAGGGCGGATTTGTGGCGATGATCTTTAAATATTGCGATGATAATAAGCTTCCGCTTTTAGACCTCAAAGATTTTATCAAAGTACTCCAGTTTGTAAGTAATGAAGGAAAAAAGGAAATGGAAAAAACCTATGGTAAAATATCGACCACTTCAACCGGAACGATCCTGAGAAAAGTGATCGAGTTGCAACAGCAGGGTGCCGATGTTTTTTTTGGAGAAAAAAGTTTTGAAGTGGACGACCTGATGCGTATCGCCGATGATGGAAGAGGAATGATCTCCGTTCTGAGAGTTACCGACCTGCAGGACAGGCCCAAGCTATTTTCCACTTTTATGTTGCAGTTACTCGCAGAATTATATGCCACTTGTCCCGAAGAAGGCGATATGGACAAACCGAAACTGGTAATGTTCATCGATGAAGCACATCTTATTTTTCAAAAAGCCAGCGACGCTTTATTGCAACAGATCGAAACCATCATCAAATTGATCCGTTCAAAAGGAATCGGTATTTATTTCTGTACACAAAATCCAATGGATGTGCCGGCATCTGTATTGGCGCAATTAGGATTGAAAGTGCAGCATGCATTAAGGGCTTTTACAGCGGCTGACAGAAAAGTAATTAAACAAACAGCAGAGAATTATCCTGAAACAGAATTTTATAAAACGGAGGACCTGATCACTCAATTAGGAATAGGAGAGGCATTGATCACAATATTGAATGAAAAAGGAATCCCAACGCCGCTGGTGCATTGCATGATACGGCCACCGCAAAGCCGGATGGATATTTTGACCGATGCGGAAATAGACGGAGTGATAAGTAATTCAAAGATCGCTGCCAAGTATAACCAGGTGATCGATAGTCAAAGTGCTTATGAGATACTCACAGAAAAATTAGGCGAGGCTTCCAAAAAACAGGAAGAACAAGAACAGCAAAACGAAGAAAAAAAAGAGGAAAAGAAACCTGCAATAAAAAAAGAGAAAGAATTTTTTGATGACCCTGCGGTAAAAAGTATGACAAAGACAGCGGGCAATTCGATCGTCAGAACCTTATTGGGTGTTTTGGGATTGGGCGGCCGCAGCCGGAGCCGGAAAAGCTTGTTTTAAAAATTTGTTCAACCTTTAAGTACACGATGCGCAGTCATCCTATCTTGTATATAAATTTTTAGAACATAAATAAAACCGGCCGGGTATTTATCCCGTATATGATTGCCGTATTCTTCGATCGGTTTAATATATACAAATCAAAGGAGGAAATATTTTATAATAATAAATTTTAAAACAAAACCAACAACACATGAAAAAGATCTTTGCATTGATGGCTTTTGCAGCCATACTTTTTACAGCCTGCGGCGACAAAAAGGAGGAGAAGAAAGACAATGATAAGATGACGAATAGCGCCGAAAACCAGGAAGAGAAAAATAAGCAAACAGCCCTCGCCAGTGTAAACGCCCTGGCCGCCGGAGATATAGATGCTACCGTAAAAGATGGTACAGCTGATGTAGCAGATTATGGCGACGGAAGTATGCCGCCAACAAAAGGTATGGATAGTTTAAAAGTTGCCCTTCATGCATGGCGTGATAACTTATCTGAATATAAAATGGAAAACCAATGGGCCATTGCTGATGGAGATTATGTGGCTGTTTTTGGCGAGTGGACCATTACATTCAAAGGAGATTTTATGGGTATGAAAACGGCAGGTAAGACAATAAAATTAAAAGACGTTGATATTTTTAAATTCAACAGCGAAGGAAAGATCACTGAGCACAGGAGCGTTCAGTCAGGTGCAGAAATGATGAGACAATTAGCTCAGTAAGATTTTAATTTTACCAGTCCACGACTGTCCATTTCAATTTTATTCTCAGCCTGGAGGAATTCCAACACCTTCCAGGCTTTTTCTTTTTTTATACCATTTAGTTTCAGCAAAAGATCTTTGGTGTGGAGTGATTCGTATTTAATGATATTGATGATCCGGTGATGCAATGTTTCAAATTCTTCTTTGCTTAATGCCGTTGACTTCTGCCGTAAACAATTATCACAAATACCGCAGGCCCTTACTGATCCATCGCCGAAATAAGAACCAATGATACGGCTCCGGCAAAGCGTAACTTCTTTTATATATTGGATGATCTTTTTTACTCTTTTATAAAATTGTTCCTTACGTTGGTTATAAGCGACCATATTGATTACAATATCTTCTGCTTTGATGCGCTTGCGGAGTATTAAAAGTTGGGGTGTATCTTTTTGCGGTTCATAATTAATTAAACCGGCCTGTTCTAATTGAATGAGTTGTTTTTTTATTTCTTCCAGATCTTTCTTCATCAATCCGGCTATCATTTTTTCTGAAATTGAAACAGGATGATCAAAAATCCCTTCGTAGGATCTGAGTAAGGTCTTAATAATTGGTTCGAGATCGGGATGTTCCTTCTCAAAAGAATAAAGACGGTCTTTATTGGTGATAAACCCAGCCGATGATTGAATGAATACCTGTTCATTGAATGCCAGCCAGCCTTCCTGTTCCAATGCTTTTAATGAATAGAGTGTTGTATGACTGTTCAATTTGAATTTGCGAAGAAGATCGCTGATATCAAAATCATAATATTGCCCTTCGCCTTCGCCAGCGGGTACCTGTAAATAATTGGCAACCGACTGGTACGTATTCCGGATATCCTGCTGAGAGGGAAAATGCAGGTTGGTCATGTTTTCCAGGTCTGCTATATCTCTTTCATCATGTAATAACACGGCGAAAGAAGTTTTGCCATCCCTGCCGGCACGACCAGCTTCCTGGTAATAATTTTCAAGACTATCCGGAACGTCGGCATGTATCACATTGCGTACATCGGGCTTATCAATACCCATACCAAACGCATTGGTGCAAACGATCACTCTTTTTTTATTGCTGATCCATTCTTCCTGCCTGCGATTTCTTTCTTCCTGCATTAAACCGGCATGATAGAAATCGGAAGAGATGCCTTGTAACTGTAATAACTCACTGATCTCTTTTGTACGCTTCCGGCTTTTGCAATAGATGATAGAACTGCCCGGAACTTTTTGTAATATTTCAATAAGCTTATTGATCTTTGAATCAACTTTAAAAACACTGTAAGAAAGATTCGGCCTTTCAAATGATTGACGGAAAATTTTCCAATCATGTAATGGATCTTCTGTTATCAGGGTCCTGGTAAGTCCCTCCTTCGGAGGGGCTTGGGGCGGCCTCAGTTTATCACAAATATCTTTTTGTACATCAGGAGTTGCTGAAGCTGTCAATGCTAATACAGGTATGCCGGGCAATTCGTCTCTCAATTTTGCTATGCGTAAATACGGCGGACGAAAATCATAACCCCATTGCGAGATACAATGCGCTTCATCAACGGCGACCAGGTTGATGCCCAATCCCGGTAAATATTCTTTGAACAAATTTGTTTCCAGGCGTTCCGGCGATACATATAAGAATTTGCAATTACTATCACTGGCAACTTTAAATGTATTGATCACTTCTTTGCGGCTCATGCCGGAGTAAATAGCAAAAGCAGTGATGTTTTTTCTGCGAAGGCCTTCCACCTGGTCTTTCATCAATGCGATCAATGGAGAAATGACAAGGCAAAGTCCGGGCTTTGCCATAGCCGGTATTTGATAACATAAAGATTTGCCGCCACCGGTTGGCATCAGCGCTAATACATCTTTTCCATCCAGTATAGAATTGATGATCTCTTCCTGTAATGGACGAAATTTATCGAAACCCCAATACTGTTTAAGTATGTCGTGAATTGTGAAATGTGTATCGTGAACCCGCAATCTTATTCCTTTTGCCCAAGGTAACAATAAAAATATTTTCAGCCATGAGTTATAGCCCGGCATGAAAGATATAAAACCGGCAACCTGTTATTTATTTCTGAAGACAATGATCTCCACTCTTCTGTTCAATGCTCTTCCTGCAGCCGTTTTATTAGCGGCGATCGGTTTTGTTTTGCCAAAAGGATGAATGGCAGAATTTCGATCAGTGATAATATTATTCAAAAGCAACCAGTTCTTTACACTTTCAGAACGTTGCTGACTTAATTCTATATTTCTTTTATCGCTTCCAATAGAATCGGTATGTCCTTCGATATAGATACTGTCAATAGTATTGCCCGAATTATTTTTTATAAAATAATTTGACAATATATTCATTGCAGCCGGTTTTAAATTGGCTTTATTGAAATCGAAGAAAACATCTCCGAGTTTTAATGTATCGGCTTTTGGTATGACCAGGACTGGCGGTGGTTCTTTTATTTGTGTAAAATAATTGCTGTCCTCCTCCGGGAATGCAATAGCTACCTGGCCTCTGCCATATAAAGAATAATCCATTTCCCGGTGACGGAAATTATATGCATAGATACTTTCTTTGTTGCTCATGAAATCGGCACAAACAACTTCTTTTTTGTCTTCCGGGGTCAATTGAAAATTATCGAGTACAATGGATACGGTTTGCGGGACGGATAATTTTTTTCTTCCCGCTATTTCGTTTTCAGCAACATAAAACCCGAATGTTAAATACTTTTCTTTACCTGTCGCTGTAAAACTGTATGCAAACTCATAAAAGACGGAGCCGGGGATTTTTTTCAGCGATACAATACTGTCCGGGCTCATTTGTTTTGCAAAAGGTCTTCCGGGTACATAAAATTTTTCTCCAAAACAAACACCTGGTTTGAAAGATAATTTCGGATTGAGCTTTGCAGAAATAATTCCTTTAAAAGTATAAATTTTACCTGCCTGCATGCCGCAAGGGAGGATCGTTCCGATGATCGGGATAAAATCTGTGTATTCATTCCAGCTATAGAAAATGCCATAGGAATTATTTCCCATCGTATTGTTGCCGGTTTCATTACTCAGCATTTGTGCTTTTACATCTTTCAGGTAGAACCATGCTTCTACTCCGCATTCTGCTGTGTATTCCGTACAGGTGTTGATGTCTTCAAACCCCGGGTTCAATAATAAATTCGTTTGTGAAGAAGCGATGCCCGCTTGAAACAGTAAAAGCGCAATAATAATTTTATGACGGCACAGGATGTTTTTCATTTCCGGGAAAGTGAAAGTAGAATTATTTAATGAAAGAGGATATCGGATTTGGTTAAAGAGCCTGTAATTTTTATATAACCTTCTTTATAAAAAGACGGGCAGAATTGATAGCCAGCACCACATCGCTCAAGCCCATCACCAATGCGCCAAACGTAGGTGTTAATAAACCAAAAGCAGCAACAGGTATGGCCACAATATTATAGGCGAAGGCCCAGAATAGATTTTGTTTGATAGTGATATAAGTGTGTTTGCCAAGACCTAAAGCGGTCGGAAGATTCTTCAATCCATGATTCATCAATATCACCTGTGCCGATTGCACAGCAATTTGCGAAGCATCATTCATGGAAATGCCGATCGTTGCTTTGGCCAGTGCCGGTGCATCATTGATGCCATCGCCAACCATAGCTGTCGGAGCAGCGGAATTCAGTTCCGTTATCCTTTCCAGTTTTTGTTCGGGGCTTTGTTCAGCAATAACGGTATCAATACCTAATTGCGCAGCCAGCTGATCGCACTTTTCTTTACGGTCGCCGCTTAATAATATGGTTTGAATGTTCTTGCTGTGTAAATAATCGATCACCATTTTTGCTTCCGGCCGTATCTCATCTTTTACATCGATCCATCCCAGCAGCTGATTATTTTTTATGACATATATATTGTGTGAAGCATCACCGGTAAATTCTTTTGCGGCTTTAAAAGAACCAGCCATGAATTTATTTCCCTGCATATCTTCAGCCTGTATGCCCAATCCTTTTATCTCTTCGATCTTTTTCCATTTTATTTCATCTTTTGTTTTCTCCGAAGAAGTCCTTTTGGACCATTCATTGATAATTGCTTTTGCGATCGGGTGATTGGAATATTTCTCCAGTGAATAGGCTATTCGTTTAAATTCTTCGTCAATCGTCAATTGTGAACTTGCCTCCCCGGAAGGCAGGTCGTAAATAGAGTCTTTGGTTTCACCATTCACGATTGATGATCCACAACTATAACCAGAAACTACAAACTGTCCTGTTGTTAATGTCCCCGTCTTATCAAACACCACTTGTTTAATGTTCTTGAATGTTTCAAGACTTGTTGCATTGCGAAAAAGAATTCCTTTCCTGGCGGCTCTTCCTAATCCAACAGCAATAGCCGCCGGTGTTGCCAAACCCATTGCACAGGGACAGGCAATAACAAGAACGGCAATGCTTCTCATCAATGCAGGAGTAAGATCTTTTAAAATGATCCAACTGGCAATTAATGTAAGCGCAGCAATACCCAATACAATAGGAATAAACACAGCGCTGATTTTATCCGCCAATTGTTGCACCGGTGGTTTTTCTCCCTGCGCTTGTCTTACCATATTAATAATGCCTGATAATATGGTATCATTACCCGTCGCCGTTACCTGCGCCTTCACTGTTCCGTCGCTGATAACACTTCCGCCGATCAATTTGTCTTTCGCATATTTATGAACAGGAATGCTTTCGCCGGTAATAATGGCTTCATTGACATGAACATCACCCCAAAGAATTTTACAATCGATCGGAACCTGTTCACCGCTTTTAATTAAAATAAGATCGCCAACTCTTAATTGTGTATTCTCAACAGAAAAAATTTGTTCTTTATGCTCGTCGTCAAATGCGATCATATTGGCCATTATCTTTTGCGATTTGGCCAGTTTGTTCAATTCTCTTTGCGTAGAAGCAATCGAGGCTTCTTCCAGATAATTGCCTAAAAAAACAAGTGTGATGATAGTGGCTGTTGTTTCATAAAATAAATACTGCTCCGACTGGCCGGTCAATGATCCGTATAAGCTATATACAAAAGATGCTGTAGCGCCGATGGCGATCAGCACATTCATATTCGGCATCCCGTTGCGGATACTTTTCCAGGCACTGCGGCCAAAAAAACTCATACCTACAATAAAGACCGGGATGGTCAGTGCCAATTGCACCCAATGGTTCATCAACCAGTGAATATGTATTCCCGGGATCATGTGCAACATCAGCAAGGCTGTAAAGGGAAGGCAAAACAAGAACCGGTGCATATGGGTGGAAAGAAATTTGATGCCGCCTTCTTCATCATGATCATGACCATGTGCATGAGCCGGGGCATCGACTACTTTGTAACCAAGATCATTGATGCCTTTGCTTATTTTTTCTTCAGCGATCTTTTCATTCGCATCAAAGATGACATCGCCGGTAGCAAAGTTGACCTTCACATTTTTCATACCCTGTTTTTCCAGGTATTTATAAATGCTGATGGCGCAGGTATTGCAATCCATTCCTTCTACTTTCCATTGAACATGTTCCATAATCAAACTGGTTATTGTAATAGTTCAGTACTGGTTCAAGAGGTTTAAAAAGTTCAAATAGTTTCCGAAGCTGTAAATCGTCTTACATTAACACGATAACGTTTTAAACCTCTTGAACCTTTGGAACATCTTAAACATACTCCGCAAATTTATTCCAAAGAGCAGGCCGTTATTTCCGAATCGGGAAATATGTTTACAACATGGTTGCTATATCAGTTAATTTTGACAGATGGAATGGACATTTTCCAAAGAGAATATCAACGAGGTTGCAAACAATTTCTGGCAACAAATAAATGACGGAAAAGTTGTGGCATTTCACGGGCCAATGGGAGTTGGAAAGACCACTTTCATTCATGCTTTATGCGATGAAAAAGGAGTGAAGGATACGGTGGGCAGCCCAACTTTTTCGATCATCAATGAATACCAGTATGATTGTGAAGGGACCAAAAGAATTCTTTTTCATATCGATCTTTACCGGCTGAACAGCGAGGAGGAAGTTTTCAGGGCAGGAGTGGAAGATTGCTTAAACAGTGGTTATACCTGCCTGGTTGAATGGCCCGAAAAGGCCCCGGGCATATTTCCGGCCGATACATTGCATGCATATATTGAGTTGATAGATGATAAAACAAGACGGCTAAAAATCGCCAATAATTAGGTACATTTGAATAGATCGATTCTGGATACTGGATTCTTGATTCCAGTATCCAGAATCCAGTAACCAGAATCCAGCATGAGTCAGCAGAAACCAAAGATCAGCACTTCTTTCAGCTACGAAACTTTAGAAGAGACATTAGATATTAAGCCGAAGGCAGAAGGCATGACGCTTGGCATTCCCAAAGAAACTGCTTTCCAGGAAAACCGTGTATCATTAACGCCGGATGCGGTGAGTGTTTTGGTCAGTAATGGTCATAAGATAGTGATAGAACATAATGCCGGTGAAGGATCACATTTCAGGGATAAAGATTACAGCGAGGCCGGTGCAAAGATCGTTTATGAAAGAGCCGATGTATATAAAGCACCTGTGCTTGTAAAAAGTGCTCCCGTTATTGAAGAGGATCTTGAATTGCTCCAGTTAAATCAAACGATCATTTCTCCTATTCACCAATCCGTTTTAAAAGCAAATATTCTGCAGGGGATGATGGACAGAAGGATCACGGCTATATCTTTTGAGAATTTGAAAGATGATAGTGATTCTTATCCAATTGTCCGCAGCATGAGTGAGATCGCCGGCAGTGCGGTTATGCTGATCGCAGCACAGTATCTCGGTTCGGCAAATCATGGTAAAGGTGTTTTGCTGGGAGGTATCTCCGGTATTGCCCCAACAAAAGTTATTATCATTGGTGCAGGTATCGTTGGAGAATATGCTGCAAGAGCAGCATTGGCATTGGGCGCTTCGGTAAAAGTGTTTGATAATAATGTGTATCGTTTAAAAAGATTACAGAATAATATCGGGCAGCGGATGTGGACATCGGTCATTGAACCAAGGATGCTCGCAAAACAATTAAAGACCTGTGAAGTGGCGGTAGGAGCATTGGGTTCCGAAACAGGAAGAACGCCCATGGTGGTAACGGAAGAAATGGTAAGTAATATGCGGCCGGGTTCAGTTGTCATTGATGTAAGTATCGACAGGGGCGGTTGTTTTGAAACTTCAGAGATCACATCGCATGAACATCCTATTTTCATGAAATATGGTGTGATACATTATTGTGTTCCGAATATCCCGTCGGGTTTTGCAAGAACGGCTTCGCAGGCGATCAGCAATGTATTGATGCCTTTGTTGCTCGAAGCAGGATCGGAAGGAGGATTTGAAAAACTGATCTGGCACCAGCTTCATTTGCGAAGCGGCATTTATATTTTTAAAGGAGCCTTGACGAATTTCTATCTCAGCCAGCGATTCGATCTGAAATATACCGATCTGAATTTGCTAATTGCCAGCCAGCGATAACCGCTACCGGTCTGACCGCTTTAAACTTTATAAAACTTTCTTTGCTATGCCGCGAAGCGGTCTGACCGATTTAGAAAAATTCCGCCGCATCACTTCCGGCGGAAAATACATTCCCGAGATCGATGGTCTTCGTTTCATGGCGATCTTCTGGGTAGCAGCATGGATGCATTTACCCACGATGATGAATGAACATTTATTCAATGGTAATTTATTAGCTAATAAATATGTTGCAGCGGTTATAGTGGAAGGTGGTCATGGTGTGTCTTTCTTTTTTATGATCAGCGGTTTTATACTTGCATTGCCATTTATCAAACAAAAAATCCCGGGCGATAAACCGGTATCATTAAAAAAATATTATTTACGCAGGCTGACAAGATTGGAGCCGCCTTATCTCGCAGCTTTATTAATTGCATTCCTGTTATTGGTATTTTATAAAGGAGAATCTTTTAACGAACAGTTGCCGCATTTGGGAGCTTCTTCAATTTATATTCATAATGTCGTTTATAACAGTGCATCGTCAGTGTTGGGAGTGGCCTGGTCGCTGGAAGTGGAAGTACAATTCTATTTACTGGCGCCTTTCCTTTGTTTTATTTTTTTAATAAAACATACTTTGTTCCGGCGACTGTTGCTTGCATTATTGATCGTTGCTTCTTCTTTATATGCATGGGATAGCTTATGGGAACATCCCATCATATTACCGAATTTTCTTTGTTATTTTTTTTCAGGGATGTTGCTGGCCGATCTTTATTCAACAGGCCACAAATTGAAATTGAATAGTAATATCGGCTTTATCAGCGGCATTATAATATTAGCAGCATCACCTTTTCTTATTTCACTGAATAGCGTTTGGTTATTTCTTGCCAAGCAAATGCTGCTGTTCCTCGCTTTTTACCTGGTGTTATTCAACGGGAAACTAAAGAAATTAATGAGCCTGCAATGGATCACTATCATTGGGGGCATGTGTTATTCTATTTACCTGTTACATGTATTGATCATGTCGGGAGTGGCAAGAGGATTGAATTCCATATTTTCCCTGGAAGGCGCATTGGCGATAATAGTTTATGCAATAATCCTATTGGCATCCGTGTTATTATTCAGCGCTGTATTTTACCGGTTGATAGAACAGCCTTGTATGAAGAAGGATTGGTGGAAGCGGGTGTTTCGGAAGAATTCATAACTTCAGTAAGCATGGCAAGATCCAAAAAAGAAAAAACAAAGGACCGGATCGTTACGGGTGCATTTATTACCGTAATGATCTTCTGGGTACTTTTTATACTCCTGGGTTTTGTCGTAGTCCCGCTTATCAAATAATAAAAGCCCGGGTCATTTATAGTCGGAAATATTTATCTTATTCCCGCAAAATTTATACTCCACTTCATCATTACTGCTTACGATCACCAATCTATCCTTACAATATTTTTCGATCAATGAATGATAAAGCGCAATACCGGCCGCATCCAAGTTGGTGCAAGGTTCATCGAGTAATACAATGGGCGTATCGGAAAAAATACATTGCCCCAGCTTTACTCTTTGTTTCATCCCCGATGAATAATAACGTATTTGTTTATTGACCGCTTTCTCCAATCCCAGCGAATTAATGATATGCTCATTGGTAATGCCGGCTAAAAAAGGTTTGAAGCCATGATGAAAATCCAAAAATTCTTTAAGCGTCATTTCTTCAACAACTTCTAAGTAAGGCGCACAAATAGAAACATGATTGTAAACTTTCTCAATTGCTAATTGCTTATTGCCAATTGCATATTGAATACTTCCTTCATTCAGCATCATGCCCCCACTCAATACCTGCAGCAACGTACTTTTTCCCGAACCATTCGGCCCGGTAATAGCATAGGAGAGGCCACTCTCAAATGTATAGTTGATATGCCGGAAGATCCAATCCCGGTTGTATCGTTTGCCGGCATCAGACAGGGAGATCGTCATCGCCGCTTCCTTTGGTGAATCGTTTGATAATGCCACGGCCGCTTTCCCGTATAAATGTTACGATCTCATCTCTTTCATCGGTAGCCGGCATTTCTTCTTCAATGTATTCAACCGCCTGGCTGGTATTCATTCCTTTATTGAATAATACACGGTAGATATCAAGAATATGATTGATCCTTTCTACACTAAAGCCTCTTCTTTTTAATCCTACAGAATTCACCCCCGCATAACTCAACGGTGTACGTCCGGCTTTGATATAAGGAGGAACATCTTTGGTAACCAAAGAACCCCCGGCAACGAATGTATGGCTGCCGATCTTTACGAACTGGTGCACCGCACACATACCGGCAAGGATAGCCCAATCGCCGATCGTTACATGTCCCGCCACTTGTGTATTGTTACTTACAATGCAATTATCCCCCAATAAACAATCATGTGCAAAATGAGAATATGCCATGATCAGGCAATTCTTCCCGATCACTGTTTTTTCCCTGTCGGCTGTTCCCCTGTTCACGGTTACAAATTCTCTTACTGTTGTATTATCACCAATAATAACGGTTGAATATTCGCCATGGAATTTCAGATCCTGCGGAATAGCGGCAATAACAGCTCCGGGGAAGATGCGGCAGTTCTTTCCGATGCGGGCTCCTTCCATGATCGTAACATTGGAACCTATCCAGGTACCATCGCCGATCTCTACATCCTGGTGAATAACTGTAAAAGGATCAATTTTTACATTGGTCGCCAGCCTTGCATTCGGATGGATATAAGTATGAGGATGGATCATGCAGTTTTTGAATAGACGGCCTGCCGGCAGGCAGGCAAAGTTAGCAGATACGGCTAAAAACCGAACTTTTTTTAGCGATAGATTGTTAAATGTCAGGCAGTCGGGCTATTCGCCTGATTCGATTGCAATAAATCGATGTTTGCACTGTAAATTTGCACTCTTAATGTATAAAGCCCCCGAAATATTATCCCTGGCGTATAAGCAGGCTCCCATGCCTGAACAGATGTCATTGCTGCAGGAAAAACAGCAGCAAATACCCGGTTCTGTACATTATACTATTAAAAGATACTATCGTAATCTTCAATGGAATGTTGAAGACACGGGTATGCTGGTCTATCATTACCAGCAAAATGAGGCCCGGGAAAATTACCTGGAATTAAAGTTCTGCGTCAGCGGTAATGTTTATTGCCGTAAAAAAGATACGGAATGCGATATGTGCCAGTTCAGCGCATCCAAAAGTTGTATGGAAAGAGTGGATAGTGTGGATGTGGTCAGTTTCCGTTTTTCGGCGGTGCAGTTATCGCAATTCATTAAACCAAGAAAAGGGAACAGCACACTGACCGACGATATTCTCAATTTCGAACATGTTTCTTCTTTTACCAAGATATTACCGCTTTGTGGTAAAACAAGAATGGTACTGGAAGCCCTGCTGAACCATACTTACTCCGGTTCACTGGAAAATATTTTCATCAATGCGCAAACACAGATGCTGTTGCTCTATAGCTTGGATTGCATGCTGGGTGAAAAAGAGATCGATGTGGTGAATTGTAAATTCCTGGCCAATGAAGCCGACAGGGATAAGATCATCAAAGCAAGAGAAGTATTGATCCAGCATATCGGCGAACCTATTACGATCAAAGAACTGAGCCGGAAAGTTGCCATCAATGAATGTTACCTGAAAAAAGGATTCAAAGAAATGTTCGGCACTACGGTATTTGATTTTTACCAAAGCCAGCGGATGGAACATGCTAAATATCTTTTGTATGAAAAAGGATTAAGCGTTACCGAAGTTTCCATGCTGTTGGGCTATTCTTCTATTTCTCATTTCTCTACTGCATTCAAAAAACATACAGGTCTCAAACCTTGCGAATTGTTACTTCGTTAATGCATCGATAGTATAATTTTTACCGTCAATCACCGTATGAAAAAGAAACTGCTTCTGTTTTTAAGCCTGTTTATTTCAGGAATAATTTTTTCCCAGCAACAAAAAGTATGGGTGCCTTACCGCGCAGGAAACCAATGGGGTTATAGCGATACGTTGGGCAATATAACTGTCAAACCGGCTTATGACAGTGTTGATTTTTTTGAAGGAAACTTCGGGTTTGTCTATAAAGGCGACAATACGGGAGTAGTAAACAAGGCAGGTGTCGAGATCATCAAACCGGGTTATAGCCGGATCGAAACGTTTGAAGATGGTTACAGGGTTTACAAGGATAATAAGTCGGGATATATTTCCGGCCAGGGAAAATTACTGATGCCGGTTATTTACGATGACTTTTACAGCGTCGATCAGTATATCATCATTCAGCAGGGAAAAAAATACGGTATTGCCGATAAAGATGGGATCGGTGTTGTACCCGTGGAGTATGATGATATCAGGATCGATTTTCTTTCATCGAAATTAGAAACAGAGAATTATTTTGTCCTGGATAAAGAAGGAGATCTTTTTAGTTTTCATAAAAAGACCCGCAAGCTGGCAAAATTAAAAAGCGGCGATGTAGAAGAAATGAAGGACGCAATGCTGGGTACTGTGAATGTTGAAGGCGATTTTGCTATTGAGAACACCATTGAGCTATACAGGAAAGAAGTACAAAAAAAATTGCAGGCCGATGAAGTCGTGAGATTTGAAGTAATGGGAATGTATGCTTCGCAAATTTATTTTCTCGTTACCATAAAAGGAAAGAAAGGCGTAGTTGAATATATTTCCGATACTGAAATAAAAACGATCGTGCCGGCAGAGTACGATGCTGTTTCCTACGTTATTACAAATGCCTGGGGTAGTTTTGTAAATCCCGGGATCGCTTCATTAGCTGCTGTGTCGAAGAATGGGAAATTTGGCATCGTAAATGAAAAGGGCGGTACTGTTATTCCTTTTGAATATAGCATGATCGGCCCGCTGGCCGGCTTTGCATCCGCTTTTGAATTGCAAAAAGAAAATAAAAAGGGGGTTTATCTTCCTACTACTTATTACCCGGTGATCCCGCCAAAATATGATGCTATTGAATATGCTACGAGCATGAGTGTAAATGCTAACTGGTCTTTTGTTCTTTACAAAGTAAAACTGCAGGGTAAGGATGGCTATGTCGGCGAAAATGGGAAAGAATATTTTAAATAAAAAAAGCCTCGGGTTTTGTTATAGATTTGTGACGTGAAGTTTATAGGTTATATACTTGCCTTTTATCTTATCCTGCTTGCCACAGTGCCTTGCTGTGCGATCGACAATTGTCCTGATGATAAAAAGGACTTGTCTGCTGCGGGACAATCCTCCGGTCATGAGAATGGCGATGATGATGGTTGCGGCAGTTGCTCTCCTTTTTTTAATTGCGAAGGCTGTGCTACCGCTACCATTGCATACGAACCTGTTCAATTTGATTTTTCAATAAATATATCTTCCCCGGTTTATACACAATACCAGCAGCCCTCACTTACCGAAGCCGATATTGATTTCTGGCAACCGCCCAAATTAGGTTGATACTTATCTCCAAAGGAGAATTGCATTTTATCAACTTAAACTTATTTAATGAGAAAAATATTTCTATGTATTGCTGCATTATTTTTTGCAGCGGTCATGCATGCGCAAAACAGTTTTAAGGCAACAATTAAATGTGCGCATCACAAAGAACCTTTATCCGGGGCAACAGTTACTATTGAAAAATTGAACAGAACGGTTGTGGCAGACAGTACCGGAACTGTTGTGATCAATAATATCCCGGCAGGAAAATTCATTATAAAGATCACTTATGTGGGCCGCCCCGGTCTTGAAAAAGAATACAGTTTCCCATTGGCATCAACGGATGTGATCGATGTTTTTATGGAAGAAGAAGAGGAGGAAGAGGAAGAAGTGATCGTGCAGTCTACCCGTACAAGCCGTAATATTAAAAATGTTCCTACAAGAGTAGAAACGATCGAACTCGAAGAGATCGATGAAAAAAGCAATATGCGGCCCTCCAATGTTTCAATGCTGTTACATGAAAGCACCGGCATCCAGGTACAGCAAACATCCGCTACCAGTGGTAATGCGAGTATACGCATACAAGGATTAGACGGACGTTATACACAGCTATTGAAAGATGGCTTTGCCAGTTTTGGAAATTTTGCCAGCGGGTTGAGTGTGCTTGAGATACCACCGCTGGATCTGCGACAAGTGGAGATTATCAAAGGACCCGTATCGCCATTATTTGGCGGAGGAGCCATTGCAGGTGTGGTGAATTTTATTTCTAAAACACCAAGGGAAAAAGCAGAGAACAGTTTTCTTTTTAATCAATCCAATATCGGGCAAACCAATTTCGGTTATTATTCTTCTAAAAAGGGAAAGAAGACAGGCTATACTTTTTTGGCCCTTGTAAATAATCAAAAATTGTTCGATGTAGACAAAGATGATTTTACTGAATTGCCAAGATCATTTGACTTTACCCTCCATCCAAAACTCTTTATTTATCCCAATGCGGCTACAACGATCATTATCGGTAACAGTTTTACCAAAGGGAAAAGAACAGGCGGCGATGTACAATGGATAAAAGGAAAAGGCGATGGTTTTCACAGTTACTTTGAAGAGAACAATACAGTGCGCAATATCACTACGCTTGAATTACAAAAAAGGATCAGCGATAAAAAAAACCTGACCGTAAAACAAAGCTTTTCCATATTTGACCGGCACATTGAAATACCGGGTTATCATTTTGATGGTATCAGTTATAATAGCTTTACGGATATTTCTTTTTTGATGAATAAAGAAAAGCATTCCATTGTAGCCGGTGCTACGATAGTGTATGATGACTTTAATGAGAACGGTGTTAGTTCGGGTAACAGGGATAATACAAATTTTACAGCCGGTGCTTTTATACAGGATACATGGGATGCTTCTGAGAAAGTAAAACTGGAAAGCGGGTTGCGATTTGATCATGCCCGTTACAGTAATAGCATTTATTCCAATAATGAGTTCTTTGTATTGCCCAGGATATCATTGCTGGTAAAATACAACAATAAACTTTCTTCCCGTATAGGCGCAGGCCTGGGTTATAAATTGCCAACATTGTTTACCGAAAGAACAGAAACGGTGCAATACCAGGATATACTTCAGCTGAATAATGTAAAGTCGGAAAAAAGCTATGGCGGTACGGCGGACCTGAATTATAAAACTAAAATGGGTACGGATCTCGATCTTTCATTCAACCAGATGTTCTTTTATACCTGGATCGATAAACCCCTGATCTTACAAAGCAATGCCTTCCCGGATTATTTTTTTGTAAATGCATCAAAGCCTGTACAGAGTATGGGATTTGAAACGAATGCAAAATTTATTTATAAGCATAATTTCAAATTATTCCTGGGCTATACCTATACGGATGCCAATGCAAAATATGTAACGGGCAACCAGGTTTTACCCATGGTGGCGAAACATAAATTCAATTCAGCATTGATCTATGAGAAACATGAATTCCTGAAGCTTGGACTGGAAGGATATTATACCAGCTCCCAATTTTTATACAACGGGTTTAAAACAGATGATTATTGGGAATTCGGTTTTATGGCAGAAAAGCTCTGGGAAAAATTCTCTGTTTATATCAACTTCGAGAATTTTACAGACACAAGACAGGGTAAATTCAAAAGAGTTGCCAATGATCCGCATAACAATCCTTCCTTTGATGATATTTGGACACATACAGAAGGATTTGCTATCAATGGTGGCATCAAGCTAAGGTTATAAGTGTTAGGTGCTAAGTTTTAAGTTGCGGGTTTATACTATGCTCTCAACTTAAAACGTAGAACTTAAAATTTACAACTTCTTAAAATGTTTTCTTCAAACCCGGATCGGTAAGAATGATATAATCGCCGAGGTTACTGAATGCCGGCCAATCGGGATTAGAAAAAGAAGCATCGCTGAAACTGCTGATGTTTAAAATTCTTAATCCCGGTTTTCTTTTTTGTAACTGCGCCAGCGTTCCCAGTTTTTCATCGCAATGAAAACGGCCTACGCAATGGAATATCTTTTTGTCTTTATTCTTCTTCCAGAATTTATACATACTGTAACTCATGCCCGCATCCCATAAATTCTGACTGTAAAAAATATTGGCACTGGCCGATCCCGGGCTTCCTTTCATGATGTCCATGAATTTTTCACGGTAACGGCCACTCAAGGTATCATAAGGTAATGGCGGAAGGAATTTTTTTGAATCCGCTGATAAACTATCCAGCGACCGCATACCACGGCGTGTTACCATACTTACATAGCGGCGCGGAGGATTGGCAGCGATAACAGCATTACCATTTGCTTTCGCATATTCTATCATGGGGCGGTAATCTTTATAATTATTCCATAACCTTACATCTTTTGAAAAACGGTCTTCGGGAATAAAACCTTTTAAATAATCATTCAATGCCGTTTGATCATCGGTCTCGAACATTTCAAGACTCAATGCGATCTTGCCGGGATATTTTTTATCCAATGCTTCAAAGATCATTTTCTCCATATAATGACAGGCGCTGTCATTATGTTCTTCACCAAAAAACAGGACATTGGCCTTTGCACAATCTTCAATGATCTTATCAAGGCCGATAACCTGTTTTGTCCTTGTATCATATATCTTATAATGATCCTCAATTTTATCCTGCGACATTGACCGGGTACAAAAGACAAAACCAAAAAATAGAAGAAGAAGCTTCATGCTATAATATTTTTGAAACACTAATATCCGCCTTTTTTACAGAAGCATGACTTTGGCTTTTGGCCCAGGCAACTTTAAGATCTCTTTGGTGGTTTAAAAAAAACTTCGATCTGTCATGTATCAGTCAGTTTCCATCTTGCGAAACTTGTTTTCCTGATACGGGATGCCCGGAAACTTTTGGTCACTCACATTTGTGGTCAAATAAAAAACACGATCGTTCTTTCACACATCGCTGTCATCTTTTTGTAAAACATCATCGTTCTTATTCTTCTTTACAATAAGGTGATAAAAGATAAATGATGTTGAATGAGATTGCATCGTAATAACTGATTTATGAGAAAAATATCTGCAAGCTTTATTGTATCGCTGTTAACGATCTCTGTCATTGCACAGGAAGACAGCACCAATGTCAAACAATTAAACACGATCGTAATAACCGGTCAGCACAGGCCGCAATCCGCAAAAAATTCCGTGTACCAGGTCAGGGTAGTTAACAATGAACGTATCCGCTTAAGCGGCGCTACCAATGTTCAGCAGGTATTGAATAATCAACTGGGTTTTCGTTTTTCCAATGATAATACACTGGGTACAACGAATGTTTCTTTGATGGGAATGGATGGCCGCAATGTAAAAATATTATTGGATGGCGTGCCGCTGGTTGATCGTGGCGATACAAGAGAAAGCCTGAACCAAATTGATGTAAATACAATCGAGCGGATCGAGATCGTTGAAGGGCCTATGTCTGTTTCGTATGGATCGGATGCGTTGGCCGGTGTGATCAATATCATCAGCAAAAGACCGGCGGCCAATTCATTTTTCGTAAATGCAAAAGCACAGGAAGAAACTGCAGGCAGCGAATATTATCCTTTCAGTTACAGAGGTAATCATTTGCAAAGTATCAGTATCAGCACAGCGAAAAAGAACTGGAATGTTGCCGCCGGGGGAACACATAATGAATTCGATGGCTTTGGCGGCGATGAATATGGAAGAAACAGGTCATGGCGGCCCAAAGAACAATGGCTGGGCAATGCAAGAATAGGTTATCGCAATAATTCGATCGATCTCTATTACCGTATCGATGGTTTGAATGAAGAAATAGCAAGCCGCGGGCCGATCAATATCAATACATGGCAGGCCGTTGATAAATATTATACAACGAACCGTTACATGCATCAATTGCAAAATCAATGGAAGATCAATGAGAAATTGAATTTGTCATCCGTTCTTTCTTTTACTGATTACAGCAGGAAAACAAAAACACTTAAGCATGATTTTCAAACAGGCAAAGAAGAATTGACTGCGAATTCCGGCGACCAGGATATATCCAGATTCAAAAATTTTGTTTTCAGGAATACAGCGAGCTACGAGATATCTAAGAAAATTTCCCTGCAACCCGGTATTGATATCAATTATGAAAAAGCAAGCGGCGCCAGGATCAATGGAAGTCCATCTATTACAGATTATGCATTATTTGTTTCGGCTGAATTCAAACCGACCGATAAAATGAATATCCGCCCGGGATTGCGTTTTATTAAGAACTCAGTGTACGATGCGCCACCGGCGATCCCTTCTGTCAATACAAAATTCAAATTGAGTAAAACGCTTGATCTCCGTTTGGCGTATGCCTATGGTTTCCGTTCACCGGCATTGAGAGAATTATATTTTTCTTTTCATGATGCCAATCATGATATAGAAGGTAATCCCGGTCTGAAAGCGGAACATTCAAATAGTTTTAACGGCTCTCTTAACTGGACGATCATAAGAAAAACAGATCTGCAGTTGGGTTCATCACTCGGCCTTTTTTATAATGCATTCAATAACCAGATCGATCTTGCATCGAAGATCGTAAATGGCAATACTGTTTATACTTATTTCAATGTACTGGAATCTAAATCGGCCGGCGGAACACTGGAAACAAGTCTTGCCTGGAAAAAACTGGAAGCAACGCTCGGGTTTTCTTATATCGGTTTTTATAATAGTTTATATGATGATAAGAATTATGTCAAAGATGATGACAGGGATTTTTTATGGACACCGGAAGTGAATTCCAATATCACTTACAGTTTTGATAAGTTGAAAACAAAACTGTCATTGTTTTATAAATACAGTGGCCAGCGGCCTTCATTTGTTTTTGGGATCAATAACCTGGGGTATAATATTATTTACGTAGCAAAAACAGATGCCTTTCATCTGGCAGACCTCACTATTACAACCGGTATCAACAAATACATAACCGTGAATGGCGGGATCAGGAATCTTTTTGATGTAACTACTGTAAATAATACAGCGCAGGCAAGCGGCATACATAATGCCGGTGGTTCATTAGCGGTGAATTATGGCCGCTCTTATTTTCTCGGATTAAATTTTCAATGGAGTAAAAAATAGACCTGGCATGAGCCGGACGCTAAGCGGCCCGGATCATAAAGAAAAAATAATAACTATAAAACGAAGGATCATGGATCAACTGAAAAGATTTTTATTCGCAACAACCATCGCAGCTACTGTATTTGTATCCTGCAAAAAAGATAAGGACCCGATCATTATAGTTCCTCCTTCAACCGGTTCACAGGTTGAGTTGAATGGATTGGTTGGCAGTGAAGCGGGAAGCGCCGCCGGTAATGCTGTTTATCTTGACCTGAGTACGAATCAAACTACCGCTGTTGCAAGAGCCGGTTGGGATCTTGGTTTTTATTGCGGTCCGGATTTCCGTGTGATATTGAATAATACTTCAAGTGCCGGGGCAAAAGTATTAACGCAAAATGATCTTACCGTTGTTGGTGCGGCCGATACGATCGGGCTTACTTTATCGGTGAGCCAGTTAAATCCATTGCCGGCCGATCTTGTTTATTTTGACGATATCGCAGGTTCTGTTACAGGTTCTATCATTCCGGAAGTATCGGCCACCGATGCCAGTAATAAAGTGATCATCATTAACAGGGGTAGCGGCGGTAGCATTGCAGCAAGACCCTGGATGAAAATAAGAGTGCTGAGAAATGCAGGCGGTGGTTATACATTACAATATGCCAGGATCACCGCTACCAGCTTTCAAACCTTACAGATCGCAAAGGATAATGATTTCCATTTTAAAATGATCTCTTTTGAGAATGGCGAATTAACAACAGGGCAACCGCAGAAAACAAGATGGGATATTGTCTGGAGCTATTCTCTTTTTCAAACAAATTTTGGGGCCGGTATCGTTCCCTATAATTTCTCCGACCTGATCGCCGTGAATCATCTTTCCAATGTACAGGTAAAAGAAAAAACATATGCTGATGCAACAACCGCGGCAGCGGCGTATATTGCTTTCAATAAAGACAGTGTGAACGCAACAGCATTGGTTACGGGCCGCTGGACCATCGGCAGCAATTGGAGAAGTACACAACCTGCTACCGGTGCGAAACTTGATCGTTTTTACATCATCAAAGATGCGCAGGGCAATTATTATAAACTCAAATGCCTGAGCATGGGTGTGGGCAGTGATGGCGGAACGAGAGGAAAGCCAAAGTTTCAGTATGACCTGATCCCTCTTTAATTTATATAACTACTTGGGAACCATGAGCAAATAAGGATTGTTGAATACCCGGTAATGACTCAACCGGAACCACCGGGAGTACATGGTTGACTAAACGATGAGTGATAAATCAGCTAAGATCATTGAAGTAGTAGGGCCGAAGGGACACAGAAGCCCTGAGTTATTGCGCCTTTTACAAATGGCAAGAAAAATCGGGTTGGCCGCAGTGCTTTTTTATCTGCGCATTCGACCCGGCTTGACTTTTTGCTCCATTTTTATGTCATTTACAAAAGGGCAACTAAGGAAAAAACACTTAGTTACACTTGACTCAAAACAATTTTTTAAATCCTAATATATCTCCGCTTTCTTCCAATACCCGTTACTGGTATAGTTTTCAACAATTTATAAGTATTTTTACGGTGGCAGGTTTCTGCAGTTCTTTTGAAATTAAGAGTGTTAAATTTTTAATTTTAAACGTGATGACCCTATATTCGTGGGATAAATCCCCTACCTGGTATAGTAAAACACGTAAAAACTATGCAAGGTTACCAGGGAATTTTCCTTTGTAACGACGGCCTATCCGCAAAACAAACGTTGCAAATGAAGATCAGTTAAGGTCCTCCTCCATCCTTCGATTAGCCGCCATATTTAATTGTTTTTATACATGATTCAATGCTACCCACCGGCATTTCGTAGTGCTGCCCTTATTATTTCGCTTTGCAACAGCATCATCGCTGTGTGCGATATTTTATTTAAACAACCTGCAAGGCAACCTGCAGGTGTTTTTGTATGGGAGCGTACCGGATCATTCAAACCGTATTTCCGTTTTACCCGATAACATAAATTAACTAATTGCCCGCGAAACCAGAAGTTATGAGAACGAATTCCACTACCACCAATAACAATTGCAAGATCATGGGAACAACAACTGCAACAACTACTAACCGTATTGTACGCCGCAAACTATTTATAAAACTCCTGATCGGGGTTTTTGTCGTTTTAAGTAGTGTCGGGGCGCAGGCGCAGGTGAATTATTTTTCCAAAGGCGCTGCTACAGATTTTACAGATGTGAATTCATGGGGTACCGCAGCCGATGGCACGGGTGCATCTCCGGCCTCTATTACAAATGCGGATAACTATACTATACAAAATGGTTCTGTAATGAACCTGAATACCGCAAATGCGGCAGTAAGACAACTTACAATCAATGCAGGTAGTCTGACAATCGGCAGCAATACGCTTACTGTCAGTATTACGGCCCAATGCAATACTACTTTTACTATTGGTTCCGGTGGAACACTTACTGTTAGTGGAACTGGTACATTGAATATAAATGGAAGATTTATTTTATCAGCAAATGGCATCTTTAATCAATCAGGAGGCAATATTAATGTTGATGGTAACAATGGTGGAGTGGCAGCGACAAGCGTTGCTTCTGGCTTAGCAATTGTAAGTTTATCGCCCTCATTATTGACAAGTATAAATCTGACTGGAGGCACTTTCACAATTGTTGATCCTCATGCAAATTCAACAGCTTCAGAGACATTAAATCTTTCAGGTTCGACCAATGGACCAGTAAATGTCACCACTGGTCACACAATACGTTTTGGTAACGGGACATCAACCGATGCGGGTGGAAATTCAACAAATGGATTTAGAATAAACACATGGGCAACCACGACGGGAATGCCTTTTGGTAATATGATAGTTGAAGGGCCTACTGGAACAAACAGGTTTGTTAGCGGCGCATTTCAACAACCGATTTTAGGAAACCTTACCGTTAATAACGGCGGCGAATGCAGGATAGCTACAGTAATTTTAAGAGGAGATCTTACTGTAAATTCAGGTGGTACGTTCACTTCAATCACATCTTTGGCCTTAGCTACCGGAACTTTCCTGAACGGTTCATCTATAACAATTTCAGCGGCTCCTAATGCACAAACAATAGGTGGACCGGGAACATTTAGAAATTTAACAGCTTCCCCAACTGGAAATTTTACTGCATTGGTGTTTAATAATTCCAGCTCAACTGGTATTACATTTAGTAATGCTTTAAATAATCTTTCGGGTGCAGCTGGATTCTCGGGAGCTTCAGTTACCGGAGCAATTACATTTACTACAGGAAAAATAAGTACTCCAGCTGCCAGTGCTTTATTATGGGGTACAGGTGCGGCACGAGGAACAGGTACTTTTACCTACACAGCCGGAGGGATGACTTCTGGCAGTACGTTTGCAATTGGAACTACTGCTGGTCAAACTGGTACTACAATTACATCAGGGTCTGTACCTATAGCTTTCTCTGCTACAAGCGGTGGTTTTCCATTTCTTGATCCTTCAGGAAATGTGAGACACGTATGGATTGAAAGAAATACAGCTTCAGCAGCGGGAATAATTGCAGTTAAATATACAGATGCAGCAGGAACCTCACCAGTTGCCATTGTAGATGCTTCTCCCGCATATACGGTTGATAAACAATTTAACGGAAAGTGGACAGTAAGTGCATTTGGCACAACACCGAATGCTACTTCATTTGAATTAGCAATTTCAGCAGTAAATGCTTTTGGTGCAGCGATGACAGCCAATTATCCAAGAATTACAACTTTGACCAGTACCGTCGGTACAAATCAAGCAGGTACAACATTACCCCACGGACAAAGGAGTGGGCTTACATTAGCACAACTTACAGCCCAGGATTTTTATATAGGCGCAAATAGTGCAGATATTCCATCCTGCGGTGCGCCAATAACGCTGGGCGTAACTGATATAACTTCTTCAACTGCCGATATCAGTTGGGTAGCGCCGGGAACCGGCACCCCTGCAACATATGATTGGGAAATAAGAACATCTGGTGCGGGAGGAAGTGGTGGTGCCGGGTTAACAACTTCTGGTTTCACAACAGCTCCAACAGTATCTGTAAATGATGTACCTGGTTTGACAGCAGCGACAGCTTACAATTTATATGTTCGTACAAATTGTTCAGGTGGTGGAGGATCTTCTACATGGACTGGTCCTTTTTCATTTAATACAACATTGGATTGTTCACTGGCCACTTCACTTACCTGCGGATCATCGGCCACTTCAGGTAACCTGGGTGTTGCCGGAGGAATATACAACCCGCCTGCAACTTCATGCGGCTTTACCACTCCGGGTAAAGAAAAACTTTATTCTTTTACATCTACCGTTGCCGGAACATATACCTTAAACGTTACAGGTATAAATGGCGGTACAGGATTTATTGATTACTTCTTCAAACCAGCAGCTGGTGGTTGCGGCCCTACAGGCTGGACCTGTATCAAAGATCTGAGTGGCGTAGCTACATGGACATTTACATTGGCCGCATCAACTACTTATTTTATTTTATTAGATGCTGAATCTGCAAGTACAACAAGCAATCATACCTTCCAGATAGATTGCCCTGTGGCTTGTACTGCACCAACAGCTGTTACTGCAGGATCTATTACAAGTACTACAGCCAGTATCAGCTGGACATGTGCTTCATGCACCGGTACTTTTGAACTCGACTGGGGTCCTACAGGTCATGCTGCAGGAACCGGTACGATCATCACAGGTGTTAGTTCCCCTTATACATTGAATCCGCCACTAACTGCTTCTACAGGTTATACTGTTTATGTAAGACAGAATTGTTCAGGTGGTGGAAATGGTTTCAGCGCATGGAGTGCTGCCGCCAACTTTACAACATTAGGAACACCACCGGCTAATGACGATTGCAGCGGCGCTATCTCTTTACCTATACCGACTACCTGCACACCTGTTGCCGGCACATCCTTAAATGGTACACAATCGCTGTCTTCAATTTTATGCGATGGATTCAACGGGACATCCAATGACGATGTTTGGTACAGTTTTGTTGCCAACAATACAATCGCTACGATCGTAGTTGATGGTGATGGTACCTTTGATGCCGTTGTAGATCTTCGCTCAGGTGCATGCAACGGAACAAATATTGCCTGCGCAGATCTAACTTCAGGTGGCGCCGTTGAAACGATCAACGCAACAGGTCTTACAATAGGAAATACCTATTATATACGTGTATATGATTATGGAACTGGTACAGGTGGCACATTCACTATTTGTGTTTCTACTCCGGCTCCGGTCTTTACGTTTACTGGTCCCGGTAATTATACCGACCCGACAAAATGGTCACCGGCTTATCCGGGCACATCAATACCTTCCGGTAGTACGGTAGTTATTGGTTCGGGAACATGCACACTGACCACAGCGGTCAATAATGCGGGAACAATTACAGTTGCTTCCGGCGCAACACTTATAAATAATAATACATTAACGAGCACAGGAACTTTCAATAACAACGGAACTTATAAAGGCGAAGGAATTTTTGCCGGTTCAGTATTCACCAACAGTGGTTTTGTAGCTCCGGGCCAGTCTCCGGGTTGCACTGTTTTCGGCGCAGGTTATAATAACGGCGGCGGAACTGAAACCATCGAGATCGGTGGCACTACGGTTTGTACTCAGTACGATCGTCTCCAGGTAACAGGAACGGCTACACTTAGCGGTACACTCGATGTACAATTATTTGGCGGCTTTAATCCTTCATGCGGTCAGTCATTTACTATAATGACGTCTACTGCGATCAGCGGAACATTCGCTACTGTCAATACACCAGCATTACCGGGCGGACTTGTTTGGGATCTTCAGTATAACTCACCTAATACCGGGGATGTTACATTGTCTATTGTTCCAACAACAGGTCCTGTACAGAATACAAATACCGGTCTGTTCTATTGTAATATCCAGGCAGCTATCAATGCGGGTACAACATTGAACGGTCATGTGATCGTTGTACAGGCAGGTACATATAATGAAGAGGTTAATATAAACAAAGAACTGACCATCCGCGGTAACAACGCAGGCATCGCCGGTAACGGTGGTGGTCGTGGTGCAGAATCTATCCTTACAGGAAACGCCGGTGCACACAGTGGTTTCGTTATTGCAGCCAATAATGTTACCATCGACGGCTTCACTGTAAGAGAAGGTGCGGGTACATTTGAAAGCGGAATTTATTCCGGTACGGCAACAAGCGGTGCACGGATCATAAATAATATTTTCACTGATAATAATAAAGGCATTTATCCTCTGGGAACAGGACATATCATTCGCGATAACCTTTTTGATGCCAATAACAGGCCTCTTCCGGCTGCTTCTGCCGGTGTAAGCATCTATACCTATTCTTCAACCGGGCTCGTTATAGATTCAAATGAGTTCAGGAATAATTCATTGAATGCGGAGATCCTGTTTGATTCATATGCCCCGGGTGCACATACGAACGCAACGATAACAAGGAACTATATACATGGTAATACCAATGCCGGTTCAGCCGTTTATTTGGCCGGTATCAACGGTGCCCTGGTGAAAGAAAACCAGATCACACATGCTGCAGGCCCAAGGGCTGTTAAGGTAGCCGGTGGTAATAATAATATAGTGATCTCCTATAACAATCTTAGTACGAATACACGAGGTATCCAGGTCGCTAACGATGGCTTTGGTATCAACACTAATATCCAGGCGCATTATAATAATCTTGCCGCCAATACAAGCGCAGGTGTTGCGAATGATGATGCAGGTTCTACCAATGTAAACGTAACCTGTAACTGGTACGGTACAGTGTTAGGCCCGGCTATCGCTACTAACCTCGGCGGTTCAGGTTCAGCGGTTACAGGTGTAGGTCCTAAGATCTATGCGAACTGGCTGAACTATGGTACAGATGCCAGCCCGAACATCGGTGTTCAGTTACCAACTGCTATCAGTGTAACGGCCGGTTCGAATACAACAATGGCGAATAACCATTACCGTTTATTGTCGAATGCCGTGGGTTGTCTTGTAGATAACCAGACATTGACAGTGATAGGGACATTTAATTTCGGTAACCCGACAGCCATGAACGAATGGGCGAAGGGTAACGACCAGATGGCCGGTGCACCGAATGATCTTGATGATTACTCGATCCTGGTACCAAGTCCTGTTGTGAATGCAACGGTAACAGCTACTGCATTAGGCAGTGGTGTGATACAGGGACCCGGCGATCTTTCAAACGTATCGTTTGAAGGACCTTTCTTCTTTAATAATAACCTTCCCACCAGCAGCAACCAGGGATGGACACTCTCTAACCTGGTGATAAAAGATTTCGATCTTTCTATCGGTGCTTTCATGGATGGTACAGGTAATGCAACAGCTTTCAATGATTTCAAGATCATCAATAACCAGATAGATATACCAGTCGATCTTAATGGAACAACGGGTGGCGAAACCGGTAACGCACAGAATATCGGTATCCATTATTCATTTGGTACAAACCAGCTGATCAGTGGTAACAGCTTTAACATCGACGGAACAGGTACAAGTGATGGTGTGAACCGTTCTACAACCATAGTGATGCAATCCAACACAAGTGGTGGTACTTTATACGACGGTTTAAGAATTACGAACAATACGTTCTCGGTAACCGGTGACCCTGATCCATCTGGTGAAGCGGTGATCCGTGGTATCTGGGAGAATGGACATAACACAAATGCTGATATCGAGATCAGCGGAAATATATTCAGCAATGCAAGCCCGACCAACCTGGCCAATACGAACAGGCAGTTTGGTATGTGGCAGACATCACATTCCGGGCTGACCAAAAATGTTGTTTATAAGAACAACGAATTCTCCGGATGGAACACAGGTATCTCTTCACTCGGCGGACCCTTCACAGCGAATACGCCTCCGAATTACGATACCGGTGAATTACCGGTACTTGTAGAAAACAATAAGTTTGATAAGATGCAGTTCGCAGTTGTAGCCAGGAAAGGTGCAGCCAGTACGAATGCAGGTTCACCGCTTACGGTTGGCTCTAACAGCTTCACCAATATAACAGCAGGTGGGTTTGCCATCGTTAACGAAGGACCTACCGGAACTACACCATCTATTTGTAACTGGTATGGTACTGTATCATTCCCTGCGATCGCAGCAATGAACAGTGGTTCTGTATATGTATCTTCTATTCTTAACAGTGGTGCCGATGGCGCAGGTGTTGGATTCCAGCCATTGGGTACATGTATCGTTCCGCCAGTGCATAACGTAACGCAGGATATTTACTACTTTACCATACAGTCAGCCATTGATGCTCCTACTACCGTTAACGGGGATTCGATCACCGTATCATCCGGTATGTATAATGAACAGGTAACTGTTTACAAACAAGTTTCATTACGTGGTATCGGTGCTACCAAGCCGGTAGTTAATTATAGCGGAACACCGGCCAATGCAGGCAGACCTGCCTTGTTTGATGTAACGCAGCCGAATGTGAGTATCCGCAATTTCGAATTGAATGTGAACATGACGAACCTCGGTAGTGCGGTGATCGCAAGCGCAGCTGCAGTAAATAACCTTGTTGTGGACAGCAATAATATCAATCCTTACCGTACGGCCGCTTATGGTCCTGCCTTTGGATTGAGGAACGCCGTCTCTGTGAACTACGGTACATTAAGAGTGTCTGGTTCATCTTCAGGTAATATCACAGGTACACGCAACGTCATTACTTATTTCGACAACGGCACACCGGGTGATCCTACAGATGATGCAGGATTCAGATCAGGTTTTGCTTTAGATGAATCTTCAGGATTCTTTGATAACAATACAATACGCTCAGTAAGCCAGGATATACAGCTTCGTTTTGCAGATCCTAACAATACCATCATCAGTAATAACAATATCAATGGTGGTGGCGTGGAACTGGCAGAGCATAACGGAGGTGGAGGTACATTCACTGTTTCCAATAACATATTCAATGGTATAGTTGGAAGCACGTACACTTCAGCCCTGCGCTTAAAGAACAATTATACTGCAAGGACAACTACTGTTTCCGGTAATACATTTACGGGTCACAACTGGGGTCTGAGCCTTGAGAATTACCAGGCGGTAACGGTTGATAACAATGCGTTCACGCCGGCTCCTGCTTCAACTACTTACCGTCATATCACGGTGAATACAAAAGAAGGAAGTTCTTCAAGTGGATTCTTCCAGCCGATGGTGAGTGGAACATTCACGAACAATACATTCAACGGATCGGGTGCAGCAGGTGGCCGTGGTATTTCGTTCTACAACGAAGACAATGACAGCCCTGTATTCGGAGCCATTACGATCGGTACGGCCGGTAATGAGAATGATTTCAATGCAGGTGTTGGTACATTCATTTACCTGGACAATACAACAGGAACTACCAACCCGAATGCAACACCAACCGTTCCATTTGCTGTGAACCTCGATGCATCGAACAATAATTTTGATGCAGGTGCAGGATTACAATTACCCGCAGCGATGACACAGGCTTCATTATTTGCACTGGAAGATAAGATCCAGCATAAGATAGATGCGCTTACATTAGGATTCGTGCTGGTGAAAGCCAATAACGATTATGTAACTGTCAACAGCTTTGTTGCACCGAATGTTACAGCAGCTATTCAAAGAGGTATCGATGCAGCTTCTGGAGGCTTCACAGTAAATGTAGGACCCGGCATCTTTATCGAAGATGTAATAGCCAACAAACAAGTAACCTTATTGGGTAGCGGCCTTGCCAACACTACAATAAGTGGTGCGATCGGCGGTGCTGATGGTGCAACGGTTCGAATAGCCGCTGCAGGAGTGATCGTTGACGGATTTAAAATTACAAGAGAAGGAAATAATACAACAGACTGGAATAATCCTAACCTGAACAGTGCGGGTGTTGCCGTACAGGGTTTGACCGTATGGGCAGAGATCAGGAATAACCTGATCACCGGTAACCGTACAGGCATCGATGTCAATAACAGTAATGGAAATAATATCCATAACAACGTAATTGACTTCAACCGTACAGGTTTGATCTTCCGCAACCAGACAGATAATACCAACTTCCAGGAGAATTTTGTGAGAGACAACTGGACAGCGGGTATCGTATTCCTGGATGCAAGTGGCGGAACAAATGTTCCTGTTCAGAGCGCAGCAAACAGCTTCTTTAATAATAACCATATCAATGGTAACTGGTACGGTGAAGTGGTAGACCGCCAGGCAGGTGGTTCATTACCTGCACCGGGTACGAACATCAAGAATTTCGAGTGTAACTGGTGGGGTGCTACTTCAGCGCCTGTAGTTACTATTGCCAATAGTGCTGAACCAGGTTATGCAGCGCAGATACCTGTCGCTTATGGCGGTAGTGCAACCAACCCGGGTACAGCGCTTGATATTTACGGTCCTGCTTCAGCCAATATCGATCATAACCCATGGCTGACCAATGGTACAGATAATGATCTGATAGCGGTTGGATTCCAGCCGGTACCAGGATTCTGTACAGGTACACCGGTTATTATTGTATCAGCAGTTCCGGATCATATCATCTGCGGTGAAACATCAGGTTCGATCCTGGTGACATTCAACGGTGGTACAGCTCCCTATGATATCACATGGACAGGTGGTTCTGCAACGAATATCTCAAGTCCATATAATATCACACCGCTCCCTGCCGGTGTATACAGTATCACGATCACCGACGCAAATGGTACAACTGCTACAACAAGTGCAACTGTTCAGTACCTGCCGGTGACCAATACAACCAATAACACATATTTCCCAACCATCCAGGCAGCTATCAATGCAGGAACAACAGCAAACGGTCATACGCTTTCTGTTTGTGCCGGTACTTATGCTGAGAACGTGGTGGTGAATAAATCACTTACGATCGAAGGCCCGAATGCCGCGATCGATGCATGTTCAGGTATAAGAGTGGCGGAAGCCATCGTGGTACCTGCAACATCCGATATCGCTAACAATGTCATATTCACCGTAACGGTTTCCAATGTATCTATATCAGGTTTCACGATCGATGGAGATAATACATTGCTGACAAGTGGCTTCCTCGGCACCAATGGTGCTGACCTGGATGCTGCTGAAGGTATAGGCAGGTATGTCAACAACGTGAATAACCTGAGTGTTACAAATAATATCATCAGGAACCTTTCTTACTTTGGTGTAGACAATGATGCACCGGGTGGAACTCCTTCAACAGGAAACGTTGTTTCGAATAATAAATTCACGGATCTCGGAACCTATGATCCGCTTTCAGGTATCAATCTCTGGGGTGGTGCTGTATTGGTGTACAATAACCAGTACACAGCTGTTACCAACAACTGTATGACCAATGTAAGGATCGGTGTGCAGACAGGTAATTTCTATGCAGCCAACCCGGGTGCGGCCACTTACCAGGCTATTTCAGGTAATACGATCTCGGCCCGCAGAAGAGGTATATTCCATAACCTGTCCTACACAGCAGCATCGCCATACACGGTAAGCGGTAATACGATCACCGGTGTTGCGCATGTGAGTGAAACAGCAGCGTGGGATGCGATACTGGTATCTTCTATGGGAACCGGAATTGCTTCTACGGTTTCTAATAATATCATCAATGGTTCAGCGATCACCGCTCTGCCAACTGTGGGTATCTCTGTATGGAATGACCAGCAGGCTCCATTGATCTCCGGTGGTACTATTACAGGTGTTGGTCTTGGTATCAACGTAAACAACTTCGAAGGTTATCCAAGCGCAGGATCGAATGCAAATAATACATCAGCAACGATCGATGGCGTAACTGTTACCGGTGCAACGATCGCAGGTATCAGGGTAAATGATAATCCATCCAATACGAATGGCGCAACTGTATCTGCAGAGATCAGGGGCAACACGAATGTATCAGGCAGCCCCGTGGGTATCCTGGTAACAGGTAGTGATGCCAGTTCAAACATTCATGATAATAGTTTAACTATTACCGGTAACGTGATCGGTATAGATGTGAATGGCGGTACGGTGAGTCCGTTATACAGGAATACAATTTCTGCGAACGGAACAGGTGTACGTGTCATCAACAGCGGTATACTGGGTCTTACTTCGGAAAACTTCATTACGAACAATACTGTTGATGGTATCCGTATAGAAGCATCTGCAGGAACGATCGCCGGTATCAATAACAATGATCTTTCCGGTAATACTGGTTTCGCTGTCAATAATGCTAACGCAGTATTGGTTGATGCAACGTGTAACTGGTATGGCAGCGCTGATGGTAACATCGTGTTTGCTGAGATCAACGGTAACGTGGATTATATTCCATACCTAACGAACGGAACGGATAACGCTCCGGGTACAGCAGGCTTCCAGCCAGTTCCGGGTTCATGCGGTGGTCCGGGTAATTTCTATGTGAACGACCTGAACACAGGCGACGACTATTATACAACGGCTCCGGGTAACGACGCGAATGCAGGTACTGCATCTGCTCCGTTCCTCACGATCCAGAAAGCACTTGCGGTAGCAGCACCGGGTAACACGATCTACGTGGACGGTGGTACATATATTACGCAGGTAGATATCAATAAAACAATAAGCATTATCGGTGCAGGAAGAAGCGGTGCATTCACAACAAGGATCAAGGCGCCGGCTGTTCCAGCATCAGTAACGAATGCCAACGGATCATTCCAGCCGATCATCTACGCTCATGAAGCAGGCAATACCATTAACCTGGATAGCCTGTTGATCGATGGCGATGGCGGAAGAACGATCCCGAATTATCTCGGTGTTTACTACTTCGAAGCAAGCGGTTCATTAACGAAGAGCCGTGTACAGGCTATCCGCGATGCGACATTCAGCGGAAGCCAGAGTGGTAGCGGCGTATTTGTGAATCATACATGGGATACTCCATTGTCTCACAGCGTTACCATCGACGATAACGAAGTGGTGGATTACCAGAAAACAGGTATCCTCGTCAACGAGATCAATACCCAGGCTATCATAACCAATAATACGGTTACCGGCCAGGCTATTACAGGTCTTAATGCACAGAACGGTATCCAGTTGGGTTACGGTGCTTATGGTACCATAACCGGTAATACAATAACAGCGAACCTGTACAACAGTGCTAACCCGCATCTCTATCTTGCTTCGGGTATCATACTGGTAGGAACTGGTGTTGACTTAACGAATACACCGACCGGTAATACCACAACAATCGGCAGCAACAACCTCAACGGTAATGAAGCAGGTATGCTTGCAGATGGCGGCGGATTTGGATACAACTCTGTAGCAGGTATAATTTATAACGGCGATACATACGCTAATAATAAAGTACATGTTCAGTTGAACTCACCGGCAGCAGTGCCAACGGGTTCAAACAGCTACGACAAACGTGTAGACAATCCTGTTCAGACCAATACCGTATTCGGTTCGATACAATATGGTGTTGACTTTGCTTCAGCAGGTAATACACTGAATGTAAGTACAGGAACCTTTATGGAAAATGTACTGGTGCATACACCTGTACTGATAAACGGTAATGGCCAGGCAAACACCATCGTGATGCCTGCGATCTCTGCACCGGATATATGTGGCGGTTCATCGCTTTGTCCTGGCAGCAGTAATGTCTTCCTGGTACAGGCGCAGAATGTAACGATACAAAACCTGACCGTTAATGGTGATAACCCATCATTACCGGGCGGTATCAACGTTGGCGGCGCCAATGTGGATGCAAGGATCGGTATCGTAACAGATCACCTGTATATTCCATTCACGCAGTTCAATAACCTGAATGTAAATAATGTCACTGTTAAGAACACATTCTACAGGGGTATCTATACTTCTACTGATAATACGTTCAGCATAAATAATAATACAGTGATGAATGTGCAGGGTGATCCGGGTTCAGTAGCGATACTCAATTTTGGTGGCTCGGGTACAATTAACGGTAATACGATCACTGCTTCTGCAGATGGTATCTCATCGAACTATTCTACCGGTACTACTTACTCTGGTAACAATCTTACCGGCGCAGGTATCCATACCGATAACAATGGTGGTGGTGCACCGGCAGTAGCTGATGTGATCAGGAATAACACAATTACCAACGCAGTATATGGTGTGATGGCTTTCATCCCGTATGTAGCGGTTGAAATAAGCGAGAACACTATTACTAATACAGACACCGCTATCGTAATTGCAGGACAGGGTAGCCCTGTAACTGTTCAGGTGCTCCGTAACGAAATAGATGGTCTGAGCGTAGCCAATAGCGTTGGTGTATACCAGACAACAAACTTGTTTGGATTCGGCAGCTCGGATGTGGCCGCTAACTATCAGAACAACTATGTTACGAATAACAGTACAGGATTCGTTCTTGAAACTGAAACGGGTTACAGCAGCAATACAGTTGCTAATAATAACTCCATCACCAATGCTACATTCAGCAATGGCGTAGATACAACAGGTACTGGTACAGCTACCCGCAACTTCACTTGTAACTGGTGGGGTGTACCGGGTGGTAATGCGCTCGTGACCGCGGTAGGTGAAGCAACCAACTATGCACCATGGCTGAAATCAGGTGCTGATGCGAGTGGGGCGATCGGCTTCCAGCCTGCTGGTGTTTGCGGATATGATGATAACCTGTATGTAAACGATAATGATGGCGGTAACGGTTATACAACAGCTCCGGGTAACGATGCTAACCCGGGTGTTCCTGCTGCACCGTTCAGAACCATCAATAAAGCTATCAGCGTTGCACAACCAACCGGTAACACGGTTTGGGTTGATGCAGGTACATATGCAGAGAATGTAGTGGCGAATAAATCGATCAGCTTCAAGGGTCGCCAGGCTGGTAATACCAACCTTACAACCCGTAACGCTGCATTCGTAGTGGGTAAAGCAAATCCAACGATCGAATCGGTACTTACAACACCGGTAAGCAACCCGCTTAACAATCCGAATGATATCGTGAAATTGCTGAGCAATGCGATCACATTCGATGGATTTGTACTGGATGGTAATAACGACACTATACCCGGCCCAAGCACGGTAACAGGCGGCGGTGTTGATATCGATGCAAGAAGAGGCTTTACGAATGTAAATGCAGTGGGCGCAGGTTCAGTTATAGATATCAATAACCTTACACTTAAGAATAACTTTATACAGAACGTTGCACAGCGTGGTGTATCCTTCGCATCAAACGGTGCTGTCCTGACAGGTAACCTGATCGACAGCAACCTGGTTCGTGGCTTCGGTTACGATCCTGTAAATGGTGGCCAGGGTGTCATCCTCTTTACGAATGCGTATGCGAACATTACGAACAACGTCATCGATGTGCCAAACGACCAGATAGGTCTGCACCTGCAGAACTTCTATAGCAATGGCACAATGACCTGGAGCAATAATAATGTAACGGTCGGCCAGGATGCATTCGGTATCCACGCCAATTTGTTCTATGCTCCGGGCGGTGTGCTGAATATTAATAACAATACTGTTAATGCACGTACAGGTGTAACAGGTACATCAGGCTTTACATGGGGTATTAATATATGGTCTGTACAGGCCGGCGCCGATGTGAACCTGAATGGCAATACTATAGGGAACCTCGGTGGAAGCGGAACATTCGGCCGCGGTATTAACCTGTGGAATTTACCGACCAGCAATACTGTAACGATAACCGGTGGTACTGTCGCAAATTCAGTGATCGGCATCAACCTGGATAATATCGATCCTTATTTTGGAGCGGGTAGTACCACATTTGTGAATGTGAACGGAACAGTGGTTTCCAATTCACAAACAGGTATAAGAGCAAGAACAGCTTCATTGCTTGTCGCTCCATTCTCCGGTTCGAATACTACAGCAGGAAGCTCGACCATAGTATTAGGAAGCTCAACTACTGTTAATGCATCCGGTACCAATACGGGAATAGAAGTGAATGCACCAGCTTCTTCTGCGCCAAATATGGCCAGGGTTTATTTCGATGGCGCTTCAGTTGTAACGGGTGGAAGTAATACACCTGTGTCGGTCAACGGAGACCAGGCAGAGTTCTATGCAGCTACTGGTACGATCACTGCGCCAGTCGCGGGCAGCAATAATGCGATCCAGTTCAGCAATATCACTGCTACCAATACCACATCGAACCTTGTAATAATGGGTGGTACTACTGTAAATATGAACGGCAATACTGCAGCAAGAGCATTCGCTTCACCGCAATACTCGATCGTTGAGATCGCAGGTTCATGGACGGCCCCATCAAGGATCGCCGGTGGTCTGCATCCTTTATTGATCAATGGAAAGATGAATTTCAATAGCGGTATCTTAAGCACCGCAGCGGTAGCAGATACGATCGAGTTTGGCGGAACAGCAAATGATATCATGACCGGCAGCACTCCTGAAAAGGCAACCAGTTATATCCTCGGCAGGGCCAAAATGCTTAGCCGTACGGTGAATAACGGTGCGATCGATATGCTGGGTGTGAATCTTGGAGCGCAGGCTGGCGCAGGTGCTGACCTGGGCAACCTCATCCTCACAAGAACTACTACATCTGCAGGCAGTATAACACCGGCCTTCCCGCTGAACCAGTCGATACGTACGGTTTGGAATATCATACCATCCAATACGTCATCTTCAAGGGCTTCGGTTCGGTTCAGGTATCTGAATATCGGTACGAATATCAACGGCCAGAACCCGGCGTCTATCTATGCTTATCGCTTTACAGCGGGCAGCTGGCAGAAGATCTCTGCAAGTTTGAGTTCCGGTATCACAGGCGATATTTATACAACGGATCCATTTGGTGCACCAAGCTTCTCGCCATGGACATTGAGTTCACAGGCGACGGCTTACCTGGCAGACTTTACACCTATCATTTCCGTTGACAACTTAGGATTCCCGACACCAGGATCTCAAAAAGATATCCTTGTAAATATTATCGAAGTAGGTGGCGCAGCTTCCAACAGCCCGGTTATTTTCAGGCTCAATAAAAGCAATAGCTTTACACTTCTTCCTACCTGTACCAGTTCATGTGTTTCAAATGTAGGAGGCGGAACGGCTAACAATAACAGTGACTGGACCTATGTTGATAGTAACCCGGGTAATCCAAATTCAGGCTTCTGGGTAGTGACATTGAAACCAGCAAGCACGATACCGGCCAACGGAACAAGCAGGGTTGGATTTACAATTACAAGGAACCTGACTACTGTAGCCAATACCACGTATAACTGTACAGCAACGATACAGAATGGTACAGGCGGGGACTCTAACAATAATAATAACACTAACATTAAAACGCTTACTGCTCAGTAAAACCCCATTAAAACTCAAAAACATGAAAAAGATCTTAAATACCTTAGTGATGCTGCTGGTGACCCTGGGTGCTGCGATAGCGCAGAACGCAGATCCGCAACTGGACATGGGCTGGGTAGCCCCTGCAACCGGTATCGTTCCAAATAATGGCGTTGCAAACCTGAATGTTACAACAGGTAACGGTGGCAATGACAACATTGTTTCCAACTCCCTGATCGTAACAGTTACAGCTGGAGCCAATGCTGAATTACTGGGTGTAGCGGGAGGAAGTGATCCGAGGTGGACGATCCTGAGCCTGACTGCCGGAGCAGGTAATAGCATAAAGCTGATGAATACGAACGGTGGCTTTGGTAGTTTTGACCTGGCCGATATTCTGCTTGCAGTTAGAGGAGCATCTATTGGCGGGCCGAATCTTATTGTTGGTAACGTAGATTATGATCCTGTTTTCAATCCCCTTATAGGTGCGAATAATGTTACCCAGGGTGATGTTGCAGGAAATAATAACGGGCAGACCGGTTTCCTCGTGATCGTTGCACTGCCGCTTAATTTCACCGATGTAAGTGTGAAGGATGATGTGTGCAACGGTGTCATTTCATGGAAAACAATGGACGAACAGAATGTGTTGAATTTTGAAGTGCAGCAGAGCTTTGACGGATCTAATTATACAACTGTAAAAACGGTTCCGTCACAAGGATCCGGAAACCATAGCTATTCTGTTTCCGTAGCCCAAATGCAGAAGACCATGTATTACCGTATCGTAGCAGTAGATCTCGATAACAGGAAAGCATTCAGCACTGCAAAAGCGCTTAAGTTGGGTAATTGTACCAAGGTATCCATTGTACAGGTATTCCCGATCCCTGCTTACAGGGACCAGGCAATAACGATGCGGACAAATTCAAATGAGAAGATCACCTATCGGGTGATAGATATGGCAGGAAAAACGATTCAAACAGGAAGCTTTATCCGCATTCGCCAGATCAGGATATTGATCGGGGGCACTTACTTACTGGAAATGACATCCGACGGGTTCAAAGAAACCCAGCAGGTAGTTGTTCAATAAGGACCCCGGTTCAATTGTAAATACTTCAAGAGGCTATCCATACGGATAGCCTCTTTTTATTTATTGAAACAATAAGATAATACAATTAAAAAGCCCTTACGGGGCGTACCATGAACGCATTGTTCTTTGCACTGCATATAGTATTTCCATCCCAGAAGAATTTTATCCACGAAAGATTGGAAACAGATTCGCTGGAACTCCAGAAATTGGAATTACCCAATCCACCCACAATATTTTTTTGCAGGTATAACAGGTTCAACTCTTCAAGAGAAGGCAGGTACCAGTCCTGGTAAGTTACATTTCCGCTGGTAACAGAATAGTCCTGGCATATTCTTGCCGCATACGTAGCGCCATCACCCGTTCCCTGGCTGGCAATGATAAGTTGAGTATTCAATTTCCCTGCACCCATACCCGTTCCCGTTTGCGATCTTCCTCCAACGGCCATTGTTGTTGTATAAGTACCGGCACTCCATCTTACACCTACTCCGCCATTGGCATTGGTAGTAGCTGCTATCAAACCATGCTGGCCGTTATCGTACACATAAAATACAATACCGCCGCCATAGTTCTCGCCGATATAGTGAGCTGTGCTGTTCCAGCTTGTTCCATTATAACATTCCAGTGTTTTAGATTGTGTATTATAAATAGTAAGACCGGCAACCGGGGCAACGATCGCATTACGCTGGTTACTGTCTAAGCGTGGAGGAAGGAAACCTTTGGTGGTTGAACTTACATCCAGTTGTGCGCTTGGATTTGCGATCGGGATACCAATGCCTACCTGGGCAGCAGCTGAAAAGGAGATCACGAGGAAGGCTAAGAAATAAAGGTTTTTCATTGGATTGATTTTGGATATGGACAAATGATAAGGATTATTGGATAAGCAGTTTTATGGTCACATTATTTCCTTTCAGGTAATAAAGACCTTTTGCCAGGGCAGTTACATCAAAATTTTGAATACCGGGATCAGCATTTTTATTCCAGATCAGTTTTCCTTCACCGGTGTAAAGAGATAAAGTCATTTGCCCGTTGACAGTTACCTGCAATGAATTGCTTGTAACAGGATTGGCCAGTACATTGAAAGACGTATTGCCTGCACTCAACCATACGGTCCTTATGTCACTAAAGCTTCTTCTCCCATCCACGTCGTTTTGCTGTATGCGATAATAGTTGATTCCTTTTGCGGGTGATGCATGTACGGCATTGTAACTATGTACAGTATTGCCGGAATTATCCCGAGGGACAATGACCAGGTTATTCCATCGTACGCCATCTGTACTGTGTTGCACGGAAAAGTTGAGTGTATTTTGTTCATGACCTGTACTCCATTGCAGCAGCACTTCTTCTGTATTGTTTTGCTTAGCCGCGGTAAAAGAAAGCCATGTAAGCGGTAAAAGGTTGAATACGCTGCCCAGTGTTATTTCGTTCATCGCTACAAGCGGGGAAAAATTACTGAGCACATAATGGGCGGCTTCATTATTAACAGCACTGCTGAATTGCTGCCATACAGCACCATTGTGAATGCTTACCCGCAGGTCATGTGTCTGGATGCCATTCAGCTCACTTGGCAGGTAATGCATGCTGACTGTTCCCTGGTAAGCAGCGGTAATGCTGCTAAACCTGTACACTCTTTCTATATAAGGGCTGATGGCCGCATGTATTAATTCATCTTCTTTATTGAGGGCGACATTGCTAAGTGTAAAATCAATAGAAGGCGTCAGCATAAGACTGTCGGCTGAAAAAACAGTACCGGAACTTATCGTCATGCCGCTGGACCCAACACTGAATATTTGCGCCCGGGATGCTGTAAAGCAGCCGGCAAATACAAAAAGTAATAGCGTATGCTTATAATTTCTCATAGGTGGATTTCTCTTGCTCTAACCCGCAAACTTTAAATAAATTGTAATGTTCAAATCAATTAATTGGGAAATAAGAGTTACCATGTAAATAAACAATGAAGCAAAATGAGATTACCTGTAGTAAGCAATAAGGGTAATCCTTTATTTTGTTTTTCCACTTTTCGTAATTGAGATTACCAGTTCCGTAACCCCGGAGCTTTTTATAATCGTTCCTTTGTGTCATAAAAAGGTAAGGCAATGAAGAGATTAGCAGGATTAGTATTCGTATGGGCAATAACATTGACGGCAACGGCGCAAAATGTAAATGATAAAAAAGATCCGGCAGGCGATCGATAAGCTCTGCGGCTGTTTTGAAGTGAATTTTAAATACGCTGAAACTTTTTCTCCCGACGCCAATTATAAATACCACGACCGTGAAGAAACCGGCGGCACCGCCGAACTGGCCCTGCCTGTTGAAGTAAGCGATAAAAAAATCGTCATTCAGCATTTATTGGTAGTGGGAACAAACACCGTTGTAAAACATTGGCGGGAAGAATGGAGTTATGAGAATCCCGTTATCTGGAAATATAAAGGTGACAGGACATGGGTAAAAGAAACTGTTCCTGCCGAACAGGTAAAAGGAAAATGGACGCAAACTGTTTGGGAAGTTGCCGACGAACCCCGATACCAGGGATTCAGCCAGTTTGTAAACCTCGATCGAAAGATCATCTGGCAAAACACAACTGATGCACCATTGCCAAGAAGAGAATATTCTGTTCGCAGCGATTATAATATTTTAAAAAGGACCAATCGTATCAATATAACCGATAGCGGTTATTTGCATGAGCAGGACAATCAAAAAATAATTCGCAGCAATGGAGCCGATAAATTGCTGGTGGAAGAAAAAGGCCTGAACAGTTATCAAAGATTACCGGAGAAAGAATGCCAGGCTGCAAAGGACTATTGGGAAAACAATAAAGATTATTGGGGAAGGGTTCGTAAAGTATGGGCCGATTATATCGATACACATGATACCATCTCGCTCAAAAATAAGATCGACGGAAAATTCTTACATGAATACCTGATCGCACAAGCCAAAGAATATTTGGATAAAAAAATAACCGGCAAAGATATTGACGGAAAGATCAAAGCAGAGATCACCCGTTTTATGGGGCACGATGAAAAGACTGCTGCAGGCTCACATTAATCACCGGGTTTTTTCGCAATCAGCCATTTTGACTGCCAAAAACTGCGATTTGGAAGTAATTTTAAACCTGTTGATGGCTGACCGCTTGCTTTCAGGTTCCTTATCCTTGCTGAAACTTAAGATGTCTATTAATTTACCAGTCAATAAATCAGAAAATCCTGGTATTCCGAAAGATTTTTTCAGTACAAGACCCATCTTCGTCTTTCCGTCTTCTCTCCGTACCTTTGCCCCCCTTACAATGACATTATCAACCAAATACAAAGAATTTTCAGGCCTTAACCTGCCCGCTTTCGAGGCAGAAATACTGGCTCAATGGGCTGAAAAAAAGACATTTGAAAAAAGTGTAACGCTTCGCGAAGGCGCTACTCCTTTTGTATTTTATGAAGGCCCGCCAAGCGCCAACGGAATGCCCGGCATCCACCATGTTATCTCAAGAACATTGAAAGATCTCGTTTGCCGCTACAAGACCATGAAAGGTTTCCAGGTAAAAAGAAAGGGCGGATGGGATACGCATGGTTTACCGATCGAACTCGGCGTTGAAAAAGAATTGGGCATCACGAAAGAAGATATCGGTAAAAAAATATCGGTTGAAGAATATAATCAAAAATGCCGCGAAGCGGTATTGCGTTATAAAGACAAATGGGATGATATCACCCGCAAAATGGGTTATTGGGTCGATCTAAACGATCCCTATATCACCTTCAAGAATGAATACATTGAAACATTATGGTGGTTGCTGAGTGAATTGTATAAAAAAGGATTGCTGTATGAAAGTGTAAGCATCCAGCCTTATTCACCGGCAGCAGGAACAGGATTGAGTTCGCATGAATTGAACCAGCCGGGAACGTATAAAGATGTAAAGGATACTTCTGCTGTAGCCATGTTCAAAGCAGTGAGAGATAAAAAAAGCGAATTTTTATTCAAGAAAATAGAAGGCAACGAACAGGGAGTATCGGATAACGATATTTTTTTCCTGGCATGGACGACAACGCCATGGACCTTGCCATCTAATTTGGGATTGACTGTTGGCCCGGCTATCGATTATGTATTGGTAAAAACCTATAACCCTTATTTACACAACCCGGTGTATGTCGTATTGGCAAAAGCATTATTGGGTAAATATTTCAAAGCAGAGAATGAAAATAGCGATTTCTCAGCCTATAAGAATGACGGCAGAGAGCTTCCTTATAAAATAGTAGCAGAATTCAAAGGAAAAGATATCGAAGGCTTTGACTACGAACAGCTCCTTCCTTATGAAGCCAACTCTATAAAAGTAATTGATGAATTAACCCCGGGCGCAAGACCCTTTAAGGTTGTTGTGGGCGACTTCGTAACGACGGAGGATGGTACCGGCATTGTTCATACAGCTCCCGCATTTGGTGCAGATGACTACAAGATGGGAAAGAAATACAATCTTGGTATCCTCACCATGGTTGATAAGCAGGGAAAATTTGTTGATGGTCTCGGCGAATTCAGTGATCGGTATGTAAAGAATTATAAGGATCAGAAAGATCATGTTGATGTCAACGTTGACATTGCTGTTAAATTAAAAAAAGAGAACAGGGCTTTTAAGGTTGAGAAATACGAACACAGTTACCCGCATTGCTGGAGAACTGATAAACCGATATTATATTATCCGTTGGATGCATGGTTCATCAAAACCACCGCTATCAAGGATAGAATGGTAGAATTGAATAAGACCATCAACTGGAAACCGAAATCAACCGGCGAAGGAAGATTTGGCAGCTGGCTGGAGAATATGGTTGACTGGAATTTAAGCCGCTCAAGATTTTGGGGAACGCCATTGCCCATCTGGAAAACAGAAGATGGAGAAGAAGAAAAATGTATCGGTTCAATTGAAGAGCTAAAGGAAGAAGCGGGCAAAGCGGATAAGATATTAGGATCGGCTAATAGCTCAAAACTAACAGCTAACAGGCTGGACCTTCACAAACCTTATGTTGATGAAATTATCCTGGTAAGTGCATCGGGTAAGCCAATGAAAAGAGTTCCCGATCTTATCGATGTTTGGTTCGATTCAGGCGCCATGCCTTATGCCCAATGGGGATTGCCCGATACAAGTTCAAATGAATTTGGTCCGTTGAGTGCAGAGAACTTTTTCAAATACCATGCATCTTCGAAAACCCCTCCTTCGGAGGGGCTGGGGAAGGTCCTCTTTCCCGCAGATTTCATCGCCGAAGGTGTAGACCAGACAAGAGGATGGTTCTATACACTTCATGCTATTGCTGCATTGGTATTTGATTCGGTAGCATATAAAAACTGCGTATCGAATGGCCTGGTGCTGGATAAGAATGGCCAGAAGATGAGTAAACGTTTGGGCAATGTGGTTGATCCGTTCAAAACGATCGAAACATTCGGTGCCGATGCTACAAGATGGTATCTTATTACCAATGCATCGCCATGGGATAATATGAAATTCGATCTTGATGGTATCAAAGAAGTACAACGTAAATTTTTCGGTACACTTTATAATACCTACCAGTTCTTTTCTCTTTATGCCAACGTGGATGGATTTGCTTTTAAAGAAGAATATATTCCATTAAAAGATCGTCCCGAGATCGATCGCTGGATACTTTCTTCATTGAATACCGTTGTAAAGAAAGCCGGCGAATACATGGATGATTATGAACCGACACAAGCCGGCCGTGTGATCGAAGATTTTGTAGACGGGCATTTGAGCAACTGGTATGTTCGTTTATGCAGGAGAAGATTTTGGAAAGGAGAATACGAACAGGATAAGATCTGCGCTTATCAAACCTTGTATGAATGTTTGGAAACGCTGACAAGACTGATCGCACCGATATCTCCTTTCTTCAGCGATAACCTTTTCCAAAACCTGAATGCGATCACCGGGCGGTTCAACGTTGAATCGGTTCATCATACGGATTATCCTGTAGCCAATACCGGGGCCATCGATGCGTCATTGGAAGAAAGGATGCAACTGGCCCAGGATGCATCATCGTTGATATTATCACTTCGTAAAAAAGTGAACTTAAAAGTGCGCCAGCCTTTGCAAAAAGTATTGATACCTGCACAGAATTCAGCCATCAAAGAACAGTTGCAGAAAATAGAGGATCTTATCAAGGCCGAAGTGAATATAAAAGAGATAGAATACCTGGATCCCGACAATACCTTTATCAGCAAAAAGATCAAACCGAATTTTGTGGCTTTGGGTAAAAAACTGGGACCGAAAATGAAAGCGGTGTCGTTAGCATTATCCCAATTCAGCCAGGAAGACATTGCATTGTTCGAAAAAGAAGGTCAATATAATTTGCCAGTTGACGGCGAACCTGTAATATTACAGATTGCCGAAGTGGAGATAAGTAGTGAAGATATTCCCGGCTGGACAGTGGCTAATAAAGGCAACCTGACCGTAGCACTGGATATAACAGTGACCCCCGAATTAGAAGCAGAAGGAAATGCCCGTGAATTTGTGAACCGCATTCAAAAGATCCGCAAGGACAGTGGTTTTGAGTTGACAGACAGGATAGAAGTGAGGGTAAAAGCAGCTAATGGATTAAAAGATTCTTTAGCTCAGTTTAAAGACTATATTTGCGCCGAAATTCTGGCAGATAAGCTGGAGTTTGTGCCTGAGATCCAGGACGGAACTGAGATCGAAATAAACGATGTTTCGCTAAATGTGATTGTTTCAAAAAAAGGGTAATTTATGGCAACGAAGAAAAAACAAGCCACCAAAAAGGTCGCCAAACCCGCCCCTAAAAAACCGGCCACGAAAAAACCGGTAACAAAGAAAACTGTGAAAAATAAACCTGTGCCTAAAAAAGCAGCTCCAAAAAAAGCTGTTAAACCAGTAGTAGTTAAGAAACCTGTAGCCAAAGCTCCGCCGGTTAAGCCAGCACCGAAAGTTGTTGCCAAACCTGTTGAGCCTGTAAAACCTGTTGTAAAAAAACCGGGTACGGCCGATCCTAAATCATTGGTATCAATTAAACAAAAAGTAAAACCAGTCATTAAAAAGGAACCGCCTAAACCCATGAAAGTGGTGATACCAAAAACCACTACGAAGAGTTCAGTAAAGTATGAACCCGAATTCACCAAGTCGGTTCTCGATGCTTCGCTGACACAATTCTCATCAGGTCCTACTATGCGGTATTCTGATAGCGATCTTGCTGAATTCAGGGAGATCATTCAGAAGAAACTGGATGCTGCTAAAAAAGAACTGAACTATTTACAGGGACTGATAACCCGTAAAGATGAAGGCGGCGATATGGATGAAGCCCGTTACATGACCATGGAAGATGGCAGTGTAAGCATGGAAAGAGAACAGCTGAGCCAGATGGCAAGCCGGCAGATCACTTTTATCGATCACCTGGAAAAAGCCATGATGCGGATCGAAAATAAAACCTATGGTATTTGCCGTGTTACCGGTAAGCTGATCGATAAGGCCCGTCTCCGGGCAGTACCACATGCTACGTTGAGTATCGAAGCCAAGCAGATGATGAGCAAGTAGATCTTAAGTAAATAAGGTATATAAAAAGTGCTAAGGCTAAATTTTAAATGCTAAATGAAATCAAGTATTTCAGCATTTAAAATTTAGCCTTAAAAATTACTTTACTTCCTCGGTTCAAGAAAGATCTGGAAACCTACGCCCACTACCACGCCATGGCTTGAGAAGTTGGTGGTAGGATTATTTTCAAATGTTACATCAATACTTCCGTTGTTACCATCATCTCTTTTGGTAACCGTTTTATAAGTGCTTTTGTTATGAGAAAAATTATATCCTGCAAAAATATCAAGCCCTGTATGTGTATTGATCATTTTTGTCATTCCAAGTGCTAAGGCTGCATTGAAAAAAAATCCTCCCGATGATTTGCCATCATAGGTTTGTTTGTAAGCGCCTAAGCCGCTGCCGCCATAAAAAAAACCATCTGTATTCTGGGAGCTGATTCCAAGGTTCAGGCTGAGTTGCCCGAATGGTTTAAAAGAAGAAGAACCCGATGAAAAATAATTCCTAGCAAAGCCACCAATGCCCAGGTTAAAAATGGATGATTTATCCTGCTGGTAAGTATTGCCTGTAGCCTCGTAAGTGGTTTTAGTACCTGAAGGATTGATATTCAACAAAACACCAATAGCAGTATTATCAGAAATGAACCAACCCATAGAAGGTGCGATATTAACTCCAAAAGAGGTTGTTTTAGAGGTGTAACCATTGGTAGGTGAAGGGTACGTTACATCGGCTGTACCCGAGTTAAAAAATATGCTGCCTACATCGGCTCCAACCATCCGCATTCCTTTTTTAAATTGTGCAGATGCAAGACCAGAAATCATAAGGAAAACGAGGATAAAAGAACCTGTTTTTTTATACATAAAATATCTTTTGAAGGAGAACAAATATATGCGGTTGAGGCCTATATTGCGGCATAAAAATATTTTTAAAAACGGGTAATGAATTGGGCTTTTTTCCTTTACCTTTAAAATCAGTTGGTGAATCGGAAAATTCCCTTTACTTTTAAACCGAAACTAATTAAACAGCCAAATCAACTTTTATGAGAAAGTTCAGACTTCTTACGCTTTTGTTATTAGCCTTTGCTTTTATTGCAGTTAATTGTACTAAAGAAGGTCCCGAAGGTCCTGCTGGTGCTACTGGTCCGCAAGGTCCATCTGGCGTTACTGGTCCTGCTGGTCCAACTGGTCCAAATGGTCCTACCGGCCCTGCGGGTCCTACTGGTCCTCAGGGTGCTCCCGGTACAGCTAATGTTATTTATGGTGCATGGACAACTGAACCCGCAAACTGGGGTGCAGATACAGTAATGACATCTTTGAATGGTGGCAATGCAAAAAGGTTCATCGTTTCTTCTCCCGGTATTAACCAGGCTATGTTAGACCAGGGTGTAATATTATCTTATTTCAGAGGCGGACTTACTAACCAGTTACCGGTTCAGATCCCTTATTATGTTCCTAATCCTGTTCCGGCCAATAATACAATGATCGATTCAAGACCGGCATTAGGAAAGATCGTTTACATTTTTTGGATGATCGCTAATCCTTATATCCCGATCGTTGCAACCAATCTTAATAGCGGTGGTCAATTCCGTTATATACTGATACCGGGTAGTGTTGCCGGACGTATCGCCGGAGAAAAGATGGCTACTATAAATGGCCGTACTTATTCCCAGGCACAGTTGCAGGCTATGTCTTATTCCCAGGTTTGCAGTTTATTTCGTATTCAACCGTAAGAAAATATATTATTTTACAGAAGCCGTCTTATACAAGACGGCTTTTTGTTTTTTATCACTTTTTTTTGGTGTTATCTTGCGCTACCAAAATCTTGCAGATGAAAAAGTTTTTTTATCTCCCGCTTTTTATCCTTTTATCTTTTACCGTTACTGCACAGCCCCGTGTTATTTCCGGGCCGATGCTCGGGCCAATAGAATTACGTGATGCCAAAGTATGGATCGAAGTTTCGCCGGATGTAAAAACCGTTTCATTACAGGTCAATAAGAAAGCTGATAGTAAGAGTACACGAACGATCAATTATAAAGGAGAATTGGGAAATGATTTCAATCCTGTTTGCTTTACCATTGGAGGATTAGAGTATAATGCTACTTATCAATATAAGGTATGGATCAATGGAAAAGCTACTGCAAAAGGCGGCGAGTTTACAACTAAAGATCTCTGGCAATGGCGCAAACCCGTACCTGATTTCAATTTCCTGACAGGGTCCTGCGCTTATTTCAATGAGCCCGTCTATGATCGACCGGGTAAACCTTATGGCGGCGATTCTTCCATCTTTGAAACAATGGCAAAAGAAAGTGCAGCCTTCATGCTTTGGCTCGGCGATGAATGGTACACCCGTGAAGTAGATTATTACAGTGAATGGGGACTTTGGAACAGGGCCAGTCATGACAGGGCATTGCCTGTATTGCAGGATTTTTGGAAAAGAATGCCGCAATATGCAATGTGGGACGATCATGATTATGGCCCCAATGATATCGGCACTAATTATATTTTAAAAGAGACCAGCCGCGAAATATGGAAAAAATATTGGTGCAATCCTTCGTATGGAGAGAACGGGCAGGGAATTTATACAATGGTAAGCTGGGGCGATGCGGATATATTTTTGACAGACGATCGCTGGTGGCGCAGTGCGGATGCAACAAAAGATTCGATCGATGGAAAACCGAATCCCGGTAAAGTGCTGTTGGGAAAACAACAAATGGCCTGGTTGAAAAATTCATTGTTATATAGCAGCGCTACATTCAAGATCATTGCCATGGGAAGCCAGGTGCTCAATCCTGTTTCACCATTTGATAAATTGTCTGATTCTCCTGCCGAGTATAATGAATTGATGAATTTTTTAAAAGAGAATAAAATAAACGGCGTTGTTTTTCTTACCGGCGATCGCCATCACAGCGAAATAATTAAAGTAGACAGGCCGGGTACATATTCTTTGTATGATGTTACTGTATCGCCGCTTACTTCGGGCACACATGCATTTGGCGGCCCGGAAAAAAATAATCCTTACAGGATCGTAGGCATCGACCAAAAACAAAACTATGCCCGTTTTTCTTTTAGTGGAAAAAGAGGAGAACGGCAATTGAAAGTGAATTATTTTGGAATAAAAGGAGAACCGCTGGGAGAATGGAGCATTTCGGAAAAAGAATTAAAGACACCATAAATTACAATACATGAAAAAGATCTTGTTGCCTTTATTTGCAGGAATGGTCATAATGATTTCCTGCAAAGACAAAAAACAAACTACAGGAAATGAAACGCAGGAGCAAACAACAACTACCGCTGATCCTGCAAAAGATTCTGCAGAAATAAGAGTTGTTGTTACGGAGTTTTTATAATTGGTATAATACCAACTATACAAAACTGATGAAGTATGATCTGTACAGCGGTATAAAAAAAGAAGATGCGCCTCCTTATAAGATCAACTGGAATGAAGTGGAAAAATACCAGCAATTCATCAAAGATTCGATCCCGCAACTGGGTAATGGATTTTTAAGTGATCAAAAAAGATTTTTTGAACGCTGTGATTCTGCATTCAGAAAAGATGTGGAAGATGATATTCCTTATGGGTTCGATTATGACTGGTACACCAATAGCCAGGAGGATCCCCAATATACACTGGAGCTTCTTAACAGGAGTGAACCATGGAACATGCAGATCGATGGCGATAAAGCAGAAGTGGCGATCGGGGTAACACAGGAAGAAGGCAGTACCGGACTTATTATTCAAATGAAAAAGGAAAATGGCAAGTGGACGATCGCTAAGATCGGTGGAATTTAATTTTAATAGCATTTCATATGTTGATCTATTTTGGATACCATAAAGGACAAGTGTTACAGGCTTTGCGTTATCATTTCATCAGCCGGCCGGAGATACGCATCATGCTGATAATGGTAAATGTTTTTGCATTGGCTTCACTGGTCCTTTATTTTATGAAGAAGATCACACCCATGGCTTGCTTCGTGGGTTCATTCCTGTGGATCGTGTTAATGATCAGTTTCTGGTTCATTCTTCCTTCGCTGGTTTACCGGAGAGCCGTTACGTTCAAGCATAATTTCAGTATGGAATTTAAAGAAGATGGATTTACGCTGGGACATGAGAAAGGTTCAAAGACATGGCCATGGAGTGCATTGAAAACTTTTATTGAAAGCCCGCATTTCTTTCATTTATATTTTGATAACCGTTCTTTTATCCTTGTTCCCAAGGAAGGATGTATAGATAAGGATGGGGTGTTTGAGCTGAGGCAGATATTGAAGGAGAAAGTGAAGAAGAAATAGTGAAAAACTAATAGATAAAAACTAAAAGTTCTTTAAGACCGGGATTTTCTTTTTCTAATAGAAAATTATTTAATACGGGAGAAGTTGAGAATACTTTAAATTATATCACGCCCAACTTTTAGTTATTAATTTTTATCTTTTAGTTACAACCTTTTTTCCATTACAAAATGCGGTATCGTTACTTCCGTAAATTCATCACTGGAAATTTTATATCCCATCTTTTCATAAAAGCCGATTGCATTTTGCCGGGCATGCATTGAAAGAGTTTTATAGCCATGGTCCCTTGCCAGGTTTTCTGCAAAATTCATTAAGGCACGTCCGATACCTTTTCCCTGCAGATCATTTAATACGGCCATTTGACGGAGACGGACAGTTTGCGGATTTTCTTCTACCAGCATACAGCAGCCCAGCATATCCTCATCTTCAAAAGCGGCGATCAGCATATTGTCTTTTTCACCTTCCAGTTCCTGCGGACTAAATCCAAGGCCAAGAGGTTTGCGCAGGATGTCGTCCCGCAGCTTCACCATCTGGCGGTATTCAGTACTTCCGTGATCGAGGATCTTTAATGCCATAACTAAGAAAAAAAATTGTTCAGGGTTTCTCCAAATGGAGTCCTTTGGACAATTTACAAATAACTTGTAATACTGCCAACGGGTTGAATTTATTATTTCATGTCCTCTTCCCGATCTTATTGCCGTTTTTAGCCTCGTTTTCAGGATATTGGCCCAAAACCGGAAAAAATGGTCTTTCCGATGCTGATTAAGTCAAAAAGTATATTTTTGCTCCCTGTAATCAAAACTTTAAGAACATGTCAGACATCGCATCAAGAGTTAAAAAGATAATCGTTGACAAATTAGGAGTTGACGAAGCAGAAGTAACTAATGAAGCCTCTTTCACCAATGATTTGGGCGCAGACTCACTGGACACAGTAGAACTGATCATGGAATTTGAAAAAGAATTCAATATTTCCATTCCTGATGAGCAGGCTGAGACCATCACTACTGTTGGTCAGGCTATCGCTTACCTGGACGAACATGCCAAGTAAAAAATAATTGTTTTCCCGCAGCATACGGGAATCAAACTAACATCCGCCTTCTCTGACTTTTGACTGTGCAGCGAAGGCGGTTTTATCTTTGCATAAACTGAATTATCTTGCTGCTATGGAATTAAAACGGGTAGTTGTTACAGGCATGGGAGCTTTGACTCCGTTAGGCCATAACGTTCCTGATTACTGGAATGGATTGATCAACGGGGTATCGGGAGCGGATATGATCACTCTCTTCGATGCAGCAAAGTTCCGTACCAAATTTGCCTGCGAAGTAAAAGGTTTCGACCCGGTTAAATTTCTCGACAGGAAAGAAGCAAGAAAGATCGATCGCTTTACACAGTTTGCATTGGTAGTAAGCGACCAGGCGATGACCGATGCAGGACTGAACAAAGAAAATATCAATCCCGACAGGGTAGGTGTTGTATTTGCCAGCGGTATCGGTGGTCTTATTACTTTCCAGCATGAAGTAACAGATTTTGCAAGAGGAGATGGCACACCCCGTTTCAATCCATTCTTCATTCCCAAAATGATATTGGATATTGCTGCAGGCCAGATCAGCATGCGGCATAATCTCCGCGGGCCCAACTTTGCCGTAGTAAGCGCCTGCGCCAGCAGTACCAATGCGATCATGGATGCATTTAATTTGATCCGGTTGAATAAATCGGATATCATCTTAACCGGCGGCAGCGAAGCTGTGATCAGTGAAGCAGGTGTTGGTGGATTCAATGCTATGAAGGCAATGAGTGAAAGGAATGACGATCCTAAAACAGCCAGCCGTCCTTATGATAAAGACAGGGATGGTTTTGTAATGGGTGAAGCATGCGGCATTTTGGTATTGGAAGAATTAGAGCATGCCAAAGCAAGAGGTGCAAGAATTTATTGTGAAATAATGGGATGCGGGGCCACAGCCGATGCACATCATATCACAGCACCGCACCCGGAAGGTTTAGGGGCTAAGAATGTAATGCTCGTTGCATTGGATGATGCCGGCATGAGACCGGAAGAGATCGATTATATCAATACGCATGGTACATCAACGCCTATTGGTGATGGCGCCGAAGTAAAAGCGATCACCGCCGTTTTTGGCGAGCATGCTTATAAATTAAATATCAGCGCTACAAAATCCATGACAGGCCACTGCCTGGGAGCGGCCGGGGTAATTGAAGCGATCGCCAGTATCCAGGCTGTCATTCATGATATGGTGCCTCCAACGATCAATCATTTTACGGATGATCCTGAATTGGACCCCAAACTCAATTTTACTTTTAATAAGGCACAAAAGCGGACGGTAAATGCTGCCTTAAGCAATACTTTCGGTTTTGGGGGACATAATGCTTGTGTGATCGTGAGGAAGTACAAGAGTTAATTACGAATTGATTATTGGGAACTAGGCTTCCTATTCAATAATACTTTAAAGGTTTGTGAACTTCTGTGTGTAAAGCGATAGCGAATTATAGGACCCAATTCCCGATCCCTGATCAACTAATTCCTGTTTTCATAATTTATTCGTAGCTTAACGCTTGTGGATTTTTTCAAATTCTTTTCTGGTAAGTACTCTGGTTCAGCATTTAAGAAGGAGCTTAAGAACATTTTAGGTTTTAAGCCCGTCAATATTTCTTTATACAAAACAGCCCTTACACATCGTTCCGTTCGCGAAGGCATTGATGAGAACAATGAACGCCTCGAATACCTGGGCGATGCAGTCCTCAGTGCCATGATAGCCGATTATCTTTTTAAAAGATATCCTTATAAGGAAGAAGGCTTTCTTACCGAGATGCGCAGCAAAATGGTGAACCGCCAGCAATTGAATGATATTGCCATCCGCATGGGTTTGAAGAAGATCACACTCTACAATAAAATGGATGGCTCGTTAAAAGTGAGCCAGATATTTGGTAATACACTGGAAGCTTTGGTTGGCGCTATTTATTTGGATCATGGTTATAAAAAAGCGGCCCGCTGGGTACAGGAATATATCATTCTCCCGCATATGTTCATGGACGACCTGGAGACCTTAGAGATCAATCATAAGAATAAACTTTATGGATGGGCCAATAAGAACGGTAAAGTGCTGGAATTTGAAACCCTCAATGAAAAACTGGAAAATGGCCGCCGCTTATTTACCGTAGCAGCCGTATTGGATGGCCGCAGCCTTGCTGTTGGAAAAGCATTCAATAAAAAAGATGCTTCGCAAATAGCAGCCCAACTGGCTGTAGAGAAACTAGGGATTGTTAATGCAGACTCGATTGCTGAAGAGTATAACGGAAAAAAGACGGAGCCGTAGCCCTGTAGTTTGTAATTAGTAATTTGGAATTAGGAATGAGGCTTTCCATTCATTAACAGCCTAAAGATTTGTAAACTCATAGCTATAAAGGACGTACCGAACTATAGTAACTAATTCCCAATACCCAATTCCTTCTACTCACTTTCTTTCCATACAAAGCTCTATCAATACTCCATTGGTATGTTTTGGATGAAGAAAGCAAACCAGTTTATTATCAGCACCGTTTTTGGGAGTTTCATTCAGCAGTACAAAACCTTCTTTTTTCAGCCTTTCCATTTCAGCCTCAATATCGGTTACTGTAAAAGCAATATGATGGATCCCTTCACCCTTTTTATCAACGAACCGGGCTATTACCCCATCAGGGTCAGTGCTTTCAAGCAGTTCGATCTTATTGTCACCGGTTTTGAAAAAAGCAGTATTTACTTTTTCATTTTCAACAAATTCAGTTTTATAACAAGGGGTATTCAGCAATTTCTCAAAAAGGGGCACCGATTGGACCAGGCTTTTTACAGCGATCCCAATATGTTCAATTTGCTGCATAACTGCATCTTAGAAATGAGACCTTCCGAATTCGGAAAAATTGATTTTCAAAGCGAAAATACCTCTTTCAGTTAGAACCTTTTAGGTTAATTTTGCGTTAGTAATCAATAACAAACGAACAGCGAATTTTATGTTGAAATTTCCAATTTATCTAGACCATAATGCGACCACTCCCTGCGATCCAAGAGTGGTTGAAACGATGATACCTTATTTCACCAATTCATTTGGTAATGCAGCCAGCCGTAATCACCCTTTTGGATGGCAGGCTGAAGAAGCGGTTGACCATGCCCGGGAGCAAGTAGCTAAATTGATCGGTGCTGACCCTAAAGAGATCATTTTTACCTCCGGCGCTACCGAGGCCGATAACCTTGCTATCAAAGGTGTGTTTGAAATGTATGCCAGCAAAGGCAATCATATCATCACCTGCAATATTGAACACAAAGCAGTTTTAGATACCTGCAAGCATATCGAAAAAGAAGGCGGAGAAGTAACTTACCTGAAAGTAAAAGATAATGGTTTGGTCGACCTGGCAGAATTAGAAGCAGCTATCAAACCCACCACCATCCTTATTGCCATCATGTATGCCAATAATGAGATCGGAACGGTAATGCCGATGAAAGAGATCGCCGCTATCGCAAAGAAAAAAGGCATCCTTGTTTTCAGCGATGCTACACAGGCAGTTGGTAAAATACCTGTTGATGTAAACAAAGACGGTATCGACCTGATGGCTTTTTCTGCGCATAAAATGTATGGACCAAAAGGCGTCGGTGCTTTATATGTTCGCAGAAAAAATCCAAGAGTAAAAGTAACAGCGCAGATGGATGGTGGCGGTCATGAAAGAGGAATGAGAAGCGGTACGTTGAATGTTCCGGGTATCGTTGGATTCGGTAAAGCCTGCGAGATCTGTTTGAATGAAATGGAAGAAGAAACAGCGAGAGTAATTAAACTGAGAGATAAACTGGAAACTTCTTTGATGAAATTGGAAGAAGCTTATTTGAATGGCGATAAAGAACATCGCCTGCCGCATGTATCCAATATCTCTTTCAAATATGTAGAAGGTGAAGGGTTGATGATGGGCTTTAATAAGAATATTGCAGTCTCATCCGGTTCTGCCTGCACTTCTGCATCATTAGAACCGTCTTATGTGTTAAAAGCACTGGGATTGGGAGACGACCTGGCACATAGTTCGCTTCGTTTTGGATTAGGAAGATTTACAACAGAAGAGCAGATCGATTATACGATCGAACAGGTGTCGACTACGGTGATCAAATTAAGAGAAATGAGCCCGCTATGGGAAATGTATAAAGAAGGGATCGATATGAATAGCATTGAATGGGCGCATCATTAATTTGAAAATGATCCGATTTGAAGACGTGAAGATGGCTTCATACCGGATCAGGAACTAAAAACAAAAGGTATCATCTTCAAATCAATAAATTTTCAAATCTTCAAATTACTATTATGTCATATTCAGAAAAAGTGATCGACCATTACCAGAATCCTAAAAATGTAGGAACGCTGGATAAGAGTAAATCAAATGTGGGCACAGGCCTCGTTGGAGCCCCTGAGTGCGGCGACGTGATGCGTTTGCAGATAGAAGTGGATGAAGCAACCGGTCTTATCAAAGATGCCAAATTCAAAACCTTTGGTTGCGGTTCTGCTATTGCCTCTTCTTCCCTGGCTACCGAATGGTTGAAAGGAAAGACAGTGGATGAAGCGATAAAGATCGATAACATGGAGATCGTGGAAGAACTCAATCTTCCCCCGGTTAAGATACACTGCTCTGTATTGGCAGAAGACGCTATCAAGGCCGCTATCAATGATTACAGGAAAAAGAATGGCCTGGAAGAATTGAAGTTTGAAGAAAGTGCTGTTCATTAGGCCTCCCCAAACCCCTCCGCAGGAGGGGCTTTAGAACACTAAAGAACGAATTCTACCAATGAGTAATGTAAACTCTATACTATCGGAAACGAAGAACCCTCCTTCGGAGGGTAGGGAGGCTTTAGCTAACGCAATTTATATAAGTGATAAAGCAAAAGCCAAGGTTCAGCAATTGATGGCTGATGCGGGCATTGGTGACGACCCTTCTTATTTTGTAAGAGTAGGTGTTGTAGGCGGCGGTTGTTCAGGATTGAGTTATAAACTGGATTTTGATAATGAATCAAAGCCGATGGACCAGGCTTTTGAAGATAATGGTGTAAAGCTGGTAACCGACCTGAAAAGTTTTTTATACCTCGTTAATACCACATTAGATTTCTCCGATGGCCTGAATGGCAAAGGATTTTATTTCAGTAACCCCAATGCCAGCAGGACTTGTGGATGCGGAGAAAGCTTTGCTGTATAAGGTACAAGGCACACGGTACAAGGTACAAGTCGTGCTATTGCTAATAACTCTATTTTCTTTAGGATTCTCTTGTGCCTTGTACCGTGTGCCTTGTACCTTTTATTCCTTATTTTGCAAGCAATGTGGTCCGTTTGTAAGAAAGAACTTCGCCAATTTTTCAGCAGCCTAACCGGTTATATTGCCATCATTGTTTTTTTATTGGTGAACGGCCTGGTATTATTTGTATTTGATGAGAATATCCTCGACTTCGGTTATGCTACCCTCGACCGCTTCTTTCAATTAGCCCCCTGGATATTGTTATTGCTGATCCCCGCTATTACGATGCGCAGTTTTGCTGAAGAATTCAAAACAGGTACCTATGAGATATTGCAGACCCGCCCGCTGACCCGCTGGCAGATCATTACCGGCAAATATTTTGGAAGTCTTATTGTCGTTTTCATTGCACTGCTTCCCACCATCATTTATATTTTTTCTATCCAGCGCCTTTCCAGCGGCGAAGGATTGGATATGGGCGCCACCATCGGCTCTTATATCGGCTTATTTTTTTTAGCCGCTGTTTTTACCGCTATCAGTATTTGCAGCAGCAGTTTTACCAGTAATGCCGTGGTTGCTTTTATTGCCAGCCTTATCGGTTGTGCATTGCTGTATTATGGTTTTAGTGCTATCGGCCGCCTGCCGGCATTGGTCAATGGCCCCGGTTATTATGTTGAAATGCTGGGCATCGATTTTCATTACCAGAGTATCAGCCGGGGATTGATCGATACAAGAGATGTGATCTATTTCCTGAGTGTTATTTTCCTTTTTCTTGTTATTACTAACCGTAACCTGTTAAAGAGATAACCCTCATCAGAAATGAAATAAAAATGAAACAGATCGAAAAAATATTTGCTTCAAGATACTGGTGGCTGCTGCTGCTTGTTTTTTTATTCGTCGTTAATTATCTCGCTTCTGCTTTTCATGCCCGGTTCGATCTTACCAAAGAAAAAAGATATACGCTGAGCAAAACAACCAAAGATCTTCTCAAACAACTGGACGAAGGAGTAGAGATCGATGTTTTTCTGAAAGGAGAATTTCCGTCAGGCTTTAAAAAATTAGCCAATAGCACCGCCGAATTCTTACAATTATTAAAAGACAGGAATGGTTCGAAGATCCGCTACCGTTTCATTTCTCCACAAGATGAAATGCCGGGAACAGGAAGATCTTATGAAGATACATTGGTGGGTTTGGGCGCTTCGGCGATCAATCTTTCGGTACAGGTAAAAGCAGGGCAGGAAAGTAAAAGAGTGTATCCTGTTGCATTGGTAAAATATAAAGGCCGGCAGGAATTGGTCAATCTTTATTCAGGCGGTAAAAGAATGATAAGCCCCAATGAGATCAACAGCGCCGAAGCATTGATGGAATACCAGTTTGCAAAAACACTCGATGGTTTGATCAACCCGGTAAAACCATTGGTGGCTTATTCATCCGGTAATGGCGAACCGGATCTGCAAAAAGATTATCGTACCGCCGACCTGCAGCAATCGCTTGACCAGGATTATCAACTCTTTACTTTTAATTTGAACAGGCAGGCTGTTATTCCCGATACATTCAAAGTTTTATTGATCGTAAAACCATCGCTGCAATTCTCTGAAGATGAAAAACTGAAGATCGATCAATACCTGATGCGGGGAGGAAAATTGCTTTGTTTTATTGATAATTTATATGCAGAGCAGGATAGCTTACGCTTCAAGCCTGAAACAATTGCATTTGACCGTAACCTGAACCTCACCGATCTTTTCTTCCGTTATGGTCTTCGTATCAATACAGATCTTGTTATGGACCTGCAATGCGATTTCATGCCATTTGCCGTGGGAGGTAATTCGGAAACTCCTCAATATGAATTTTTGCATTGGAACTATTACCCTTTATTTGAATCGAAGGGCAATCATACCATTAACAAGAATACAGGTTTGGTGGCAACCCGCTTTGTGAATTCTATCGACACGATCAATGTTCCCGATATTGCAAAAACGGTTTTGCTTTCTTCTTCTCCCAATTCAAGAATAATAAGTACGCCGGCGCTGATCAGCATTAATGAAAATAAGAATGTACCGGAGGATGCTAAATTCAATAAAAAAGATATACCGGTAGCTGTTTTGCTGGAAGGCTCATTCAGTTCTTTATACCGTAACAGGGCATCAAAATCGCAACTGGATAGTTTGAAGGTAGCCGGTACGCCTTTTTTACAGCAAGGAAGTAAAGAAGCGAAAATAATAGCGGTTGCTGATGGAGATATGATATTGAACGATGTGTCGCCGCAGGATGGCCCATTGCCAATGGGTTTGAATTTTTATGCATTGAATACGCAATACGAATACCAGTTTGCCAACCGTGATTTCCTGATGAACTGCCTTGAATATTTAGTGAATAAACCCGGCATCATTGAAACAAGGAATAAAGACATTGTGCTTCGCTTATTGGATACTCAAAAAGTGGGGCAACAAAAAACAACCTGGCAATTCATCAATATTGCATTACCTGTTTTACTGATACTCGTATTGGGAGTTATTTACCAGCAAATACGAAAAAGGAAGTATGCATCTTAGTTAATATACTTCTTCACCTGCTGCCGGTAGAGAGGTTTCTTATCTTCAGTCCGGTTATCTTTGCACTCATTATAGGATCATTTCATGACGAAAGAACAGCTTACTTACATTGTCTTTGGTATTGTCCTGGTCGCCTCATTGGTGATCGATCTTGGGCTGCTCAGCAAAAAGAATAAAAAAGTAACTCTTAAACAGGCATTGTACCAGACTTCGTTTTGGGTAAGCCTTGCACTGGCTTTTTTTGTTTTTATGTGGATAGAGAACGGGCAAAAACCGGCGCTGGAATATATCAGCGCTTATTTGATGGAATGGAGCCTTAGCATTGATAATATTTTTGTCTTCATCCTTATCTTCTCTGCCTTTTCTGTTAAGGAAAAAAATTATGGAAGAGTATTGCTGATCGGGATCCTGATGGCGATCATCTTCCGTGTTATTTTTATTACGGTCGGTGTAGTGCTCGTTGAAAAATTTCATTGGATACTTTACATCTTCGGTGCTTTTCTTGTGTATACAGGATATAAGATGTTTACGGCCTCCGACGATGAGGAATTTAAGCCGCAGGAAAGCAAAATATACCGGGGTTTGAAAAGGATTCTTCCATTGGTACCGCATGACGGTGATGGCAAATTCGTAATAAGAGAGAATGGAAAAAAATTTTACACAACATTGTTTGTCGTCATCATTATGCTGGCCGCGATCGATCTTGTATTTGCATTGGATTCTATCCCCGCTGTAATGGGGATCGTGGATACAAAGACAGAAGGATATGAACCAACGGCAAGACTGGTGATCTATACCTCTAATATTTTTGCCGTACTCGGATTGCGGTCGTTATTCTTTTTATTGCGAAGCGCTGTCAGCAAATTCGATTACCTGCAACAGGGCATTGCCGTTGTACTTGTTTTTATAGGATTAAAAATGCTCGGTGCACACTGGATCGATCAATGGCTGGATAAACAAGTGCAGGTCTTTATCTCGTTGGGTGTGATCCTTACCTGTATTTTTGGTTCTATATTCTATTCTATATTTATCCAGAAAAAAGGTACACCGCCGGATTATGATGATCAAAACCCGGAAAACCCCAATTGAATTATTCCATTAACAATATCGCTGCCATTACAGGCAATGAAGCTGCCATAAGAAATGATGGTGTTATCAAACAGCTTTTGCTCGATAGCCGGAAGATCATTGATCCCGCCACTTCCTTATTCTTTGCATTGAAAGGACCGAGAAGAGATGGTCACCAGTTCATTGCAGAATTATATAAAAAAGGGATAAGGAATTTTGTCGTTACCGATAAAGCCTATGCCGATACTTTCACCGACGCCAATTTTATTTTCAGCGATAATACACTGGAGACGTTACAGCAGCTGGTTGTTCATCACCGGGATCAATTCAATTACCCGGTCATAGGTATCACCGGGAGTAATGGAAAAACGATCGTAAAAGAATGGCTGTACCAATTGTTGCATGAGGATTACAATATTGTCCGCAGTCCTAAAAGTTATAATTCTCAAATAGGCGTTCCGCTAAGTGTATGGCAAATGAATGAAGAACATACACTCGGAATTTTTGAAGCGGGCATTTCAGAACAAGGCGAGATGCTTCGTCTTGAAAAAATGATCCGCCCAACGATCGGTATATTAACCACTATCGGCGAAGCGCATAGCGAAGGTTTTAATGATGCTGAACATAAGTTCAGGGAAAAAATATCGCTTTTTAAAAATTGCAAGATCATAATTGGAAGGGAAACCGATCTCGAAGCCGGCAAAGATGTGATCGATATGATGGGCGATGATATAAAGCTGATGACATGGGGCTATGCAGAAACAAACAACGTTATCATTAAAGAAATTGATAAAAAAAATAACGGAACATCTATTCATCTGTTGTTTAATAGTATTGCTTGTGAAATTCAGATCCCATTCAGCGATGAAGCTTCTGTTGAAAATGCAATAACCTGCACTTGTGTATTGTTATATATGGGGATCGATCCGGCAACGATCGCCGTAAGGATGAAGAATATTCACCCGGTGAATATGCGGCTGGAATTAAAGAAAGGAATCAATCATTGTACGATCATCAACGATAGTTATAGCGCCGATCTTAGTTCACTGGAGATCGCATTGAATTTCCTGGATCAGCAAAGCAGCAACGAAAAAAAGACCGTTATCCTTTCTGATTTTTTACAAAGTTCATTACCCGACGGGGAATTATATGGCCAGGTAATGGAAAGCCTGGAAAAACATAAGATCACAAGATTGATCGGCATCGGTGAAAGAATATCTGCGCAGCTTATGCAATTGACAGGCGATACGGAGAAAAAGATCAATATTGATCTCTATCCGTCTACGGATGATTATGCGAAACAATTTCGTTCATCCCATTTTAAAGAAGAAACGATACTGGTAAAAGGTGCCCGTTCATTTGCTTTTGAAAGGATCGTACAACTGCTGGAACAAAAGGCTCACCAGACCGTGTTGGAAATAAATCTCAATTCAATTGTACATAACCTGAAAGAATTTCAAAAACTATTGAAGCCATCTACCAAAGTGATGGCGATGGTAAAAGCGTTTTCTTACGGAAGCGGTGGCGCCGAGATCGCCGGCATTTTGCAGTTCCATAAAGTAGATTATCTCGGTGTAGCATACGCCGATGAAGGGGTAGAATTGAGAAAAGCAGGCATTACACTTCCGATCATGGTGATGAACCCCGAGGAAAGTACATTTGAAGCAATAACCGGGTATGATCTTGAACCCGAATTATATTCATTTGAGTTGATGAGTTCTTTCGACCGCTATTTGCAACAGGAAGGATTACAGCATTATCCTGTTCATATAGAAATCGAAACGGGAATGAACCGGTTGGGGTTTTCAACAGGAGAAATAGAAGAACTCGGCGATCGTTTGCAAAAAACTTCTTCTTTAAAATTGCAATCGGTATTTTCTCATTTAGCGGCAAGCGAAGATCCCGGCCAGGATGAATTTACGTTGATGCAGTGGGAAAAATTATCTGCGGCCATTATCTCGCTTGAAAAAAAGATAGGTTATACTGTTATAAAACATATTGCCAATTCGGCGGCTATCATTCGTCATCCTGCATTGCAATCGGATATGGTTCGATTGGGTATTGGATTATATGGGGTCGACAGTTCGGGTTCCAAAAAATTAGATCTTCAAACGGTGACGACATTACGATCAACCATTGCGCAGATCAAACATGTAAAGGCCGGCGATTCGGTAAGCTATAACCGTAAAACCATTGTCAGTAAGGATTCTGTTATTGCAACGATACGCATAGGTTATGCTGATGGTTATCCCCGGCGTTTGGGAAATGGAGCAGGAAAGATCTGGGTCAAAGATCAATTGGTACCGATAGCCGGAACGGTTTGCATGGATATGATCATGGTCGATATCACCGGTATGAACAATATACACGAAGGAGATGATGTAGTGATCTTTGGCCGGTCATTACCTGTACAGCAGGTGGCCGAATGGGCCGGTACGATCCCTTATGAAATCATGACCGGTATTTCTCAGAGGGTTAAAAGGGTTTATTTTGAAGAATAAATCAGCTTTAGTTAGGAAGATGGGAAGCTCCGTAAGCCACATTCGCTACTAACGAATTTTCTTTCTGTAGTTAATTTCTTGTCTTCGGAATTAGGCTACAGCTAATGCTGGTAGCTAGTAGCTTTTCTCCTTATATTTGCCGGGTCATGAAGACGCTGAAATTGAAATATGTCGTTTTGATCATTGCAGCGATCATTGTCGTTGACCAGGCATTAAAAATATGGGTCAAGACAAGTTACCCGGTCGGTGATACCAATGTTTCTGGTCTTCCATGGTTCAGGCTTCATTTTATTGAGAATTCGGGTATGGCCTGGGGCTGGAAATTTGGAAATGAATCGGGAAAAATGATCCTGACATTGTTCCGCCTCGCCGCTGTCATTTTTGGTTCCTGGTATTTGGGAAGGATCGTAAAACAAAAATACAGCCGCGGTTTTATTGTTTGTGCTGCATTGATCTATGCGGGTGCATTAGGAAATCTTATCGACAGTATGTTTTACGGAATGATATTCGACAAAGGTTTTCATTATGACCCAACCATCGGTGAATATGTAAGTTATTCCGGCATAGCAAATTTTTCTTCTAATGGTTATGCTTCCTTCTTGCACGGCAGCGTGGTTGATATGCTATATTTTCCTATCATCAAAGGAAAGAACTTTGAATTCTTCAGCGCCATTTTCAATATATCGGATGCATCTATTTCGGTAGGTGTGGTAACCTTATTACTTTTTCAAAAAAGATTTTTTAAAAAGCATAAAGAAGAATCTCCGCCTACGATCGAAACAAGCAGCGATGTAAGTGATAAAGTGCAGGTGTCATAGTCCCCTCAAAGTATTGGATACTATTTCGGTTGTTTCAGCACCGTCTTTTGCAATATGCTATTCCCGGATACGATGCGCAGGAAATAAACTCCCGAAGAAAGACCGGACATGTTATCTATTGAAATGGTGGCAGTACCGGGATTTATTTCAACGATTTTACGGCGTATGAATTTTCCCGAAGCATCGATCAATTCCACTGTTGCCTTGCCTTTATTTTCTGAATAAACATCAAACCGGAGATCATTGCTGAATGGATTGATGACAGAAATAAAATAAAAAGGATCATTCGATACAGATACTTGTACGATCCTTGAATAAGTTGCTTTACCTGCATTGTTTCTCATCAGCAGGCGATAATAGGTCTTTTGATCTTGTAGCGGAACCGGGTCGGTATAATTATAATTGTTCAGGCCGGCATTGTTATTATAACTATCCAATGATGCGATCTTGTAGAAAGAAATACCATCGGTACTTTTTTCTATATCGAAATTCAGCGGTTCTGTTTCAGCGGTTGTCGTCCATTTTAGCAACGCCCTGTCATTATCTTTTTTACCGTTAAATGATAAGAGTTGCGTTTCAAGCGGATCATGACAGTCAATTACCGTCATCGTTACAATACTGCCCTGGTCGGTAAAGCTGCAGGAGGCGCCTGATAAGTTTGAAAGAGTTGTTGCAGTAACAAGCCGGTATAAGTCACCGCTATTGGCCATCAGTGTTTGCGATGGGGGAACTGTATAACTGCTTACAAATTCCCATTGTGATCCGTTCCAGTAAGGACTAACGGGGCCGATCACACCTGATACATCTGTCCACGAGGAGCCACCATTCGTACTCTTCTGCCATTTGCAATAAACGAAATTGTTGAAGAAGTATCGTACCGTATCTGTCAGCAAAAGAATATTACTATCGCAAATAGTAGGATGTGTGTTGGGAGTATAGATCATCGTTGGCGAACAGGTGGCTACCGTTATATCATCAAGAGCCCAGTCATTACCACCTCCGCCGGGTGCATTATTAAAATATTTTAATGTAAGGCTTGTTTGTGACGGACCGGTAAGAAAAGTAAATCCTTTTTTCACCCATTGACCGGTATATAAAAGATTGCCGGTTGTGTAATAGTCAATTCCATCTACTTCAAATGTAAGGTTAGGATATACCCCGGATGAATCTCCGGCAGCGGTTGGAATATAATAAGGCGGGCCTGCACTGTTGGTAGCCGCTTTTCCATTCGAATCGCAACCGCATTTTGAACAAATGTTCCGCATCCAGCAGGATATCTCATAATAAGTATTGGAGCATAAGCCCGAAATGGTTTGCTGAAAAGCAGAGTCAATACGATAAGCCGCATTTACGACCAGCATATAACCTGCATTGGAATTTGCGACAGTATCGGCTGCAGGATTTCCGGCAGTAAGCGATGCTGCGCCTGTATGATCGCCAATAATATCCCATACATTGTGTACACGGTGAGTAGGTGAAGAAGCATCCGGCTTTGCCCATGTATTCAGCTTAGTATAATTTTGCCGCGTTGAAGTATTGTTAGCAATGCCATAATAGTAATCCTGCGGTGAGCCTACATCAAAGATATTATACGTGTAACCAGAAGGTACATTAGCCGATGTTCCGCGATTACGGGGCTTGCCTGACCCGAACGTACCGTTGAATTCTGTTCCTAATGCATTTGTTCCAACAGTATTTGAACAAATACTATAATTAGCGTAGACCTTTAATGTATTTGCAGGGAATGTATAGGTTGTTATTGCGCTGGCACCATTTTTATAAGTGATATTACCGCCGCCTGTACTGATATTGGTCCCCGTTGCAGCCGTTACCGTTACCCTGAATGATGCGATCATGATACAGGTACTTCCAAAGTTAGAAGGCTTATGTGTATTGGCAACTCTTCCCCTGCTGAATGCCGTAGCCGGAGCCGATGCTCCCACATAACCAAGATGAATAGTTATATTACTTCCGCTGCGCCATCCGGGATCATCGCCGGCTGCATCGGTAAATTGTTTATAGATCTTTCCTTCATTGGTGAGTACACGTATCGTACCTGCAACATAAGAAGTACCGGTGGGTATCGCATCCTGGTAGCGGCAACTATCATAAGTTCCTGATCTCACTACAAAGGATGCTCTTATCTCTAAAACATCTCCTGTTTCTACCGTTCCGCCATTCAATCCTTTTGTTACATTGATATAACTTTTTCCAAGGTCAACATTTTGTGCATGCGTGAATATATTATTGCCGGTAAGCAGTAAGCATAGAAGACTAAAACGCAATAAAAAAAATATACGATGGATATTTTTTTTCATAGGAATGGATTTCATTGCCGGTTGATCTGGCGCAGGGAATAAAAATAGATGAATGGACTGTTTGTAGCAATAAGGGTTTCTATCAGAAGGGTAGGAGTAAATGCTTAATCGGGAATTTATTTCGGTAATTACTCTTGACCGCAGTTATGATGGAGGATATTTTTGATGCTATATCCTTTACTCATGAAAAACCAGCAAGTTTTCCGCCTCCTCATTCTTATTATTTTATTCAATCCTGTAAAGCAATTGAATAGCCAGGTAGTTGATTCGACCACCCTGCTTTTTAATATCGATACCGTTGCAAAAAATATTGGCTATCCATGGGAAATAACTTATGGTCCCGATGATTCATTATGGATAACAGAAGCAAGAGGATACCGTGTTTTAAGAATGAGTGCGACAAGAACACAGCTGGATAAGAACGATCCTCCGCAACAAGTATTAAAAATACCATTAGCTGCAGGTGAAATAAATTTTGGAAGATCGATCGGCACATGGCCGCAGGGAGGTATGGAGGGTCTTGCGATCCACCCCGAATTTTACAGCGGCAAGCCCTGGGTTTATTTGGCTTATGTTTTTAAAACTGTTGGAGGTACCTGCCCTTCGAATCCTGCTTCTCCCTGTTATTTCCGAACGAAGATCGTACGATGCCGTTTTTATTTTGCCGGGGAAGCCGGTAGTCCTGCACCGTTAAGAGATACGTTGACGATCATGGATACAGTGATGTCAAATCTTTCCGGAAGTAATGATCATAATTCAGGCCGGATGGTGATCGGCCCTCAACCGGAAAATGGAACCTATAAATTATATTATACGATCGGTGATATGGGCGCCGGCCAATTCAACAATGCAGCAAGAACCAACTATGCACAGAACAGGGATACCTGCGAAGGAAAAATTTTGCGTTTCAATACAGAACCCGATGCTGATATAATTCCGGGAATTCCCATTCATGAATATGAAAAATGGGGTAAATGGATACCGAATGATAATCCTTTTACACATAGCACAATTGGCGCAGGTCTTATGGAAACGCCGGTATATAGTTATGGTCACCGGAATGCGCAGGGACTTGTTTGGGGGAATGCAAATGGCACGTGGCGATTGTATAGTTCAGAGCATGGTGATAAATCGGATGATGAAGTGAATGAGATCATCAATGGAGCAAATTATGGTTGGCCAAAAGTTGCAGGCATGGGCACCGATAATAATTATTCATCGCTGGATGCTTATCCTAATAATGATAATCTCGCATCACAAGCTGTTAATTATTCAGAAAATACATGGGCAACGACCAACAGTATGCAACGACCCTTGTTTGTTACATTCAACTGGGCTGCTTCCGTGATACCGTCCGGCGCTTCAAATATTTTTACATGGGGTACCATTGCACCGTCCAGTATCGATTTTTATAAAGGCAATATTCCCGGGTGGAGAAATTCTTTGCTGGTAACCTCGCTTAAATATGGAATGTACAGGCTTAAGTTAAAGACCAATGGAATATATGTGGATAGTTCGTCTTCTTCCAATGCGGTTGATACATTTCCATTATTGCATGGCTGGAGAGTAAGAGATATAGCGATTCATCCTGTTGCTAACAGCGGTACTATTTGGGTGGTAATGGATAGTACCGGTTCCACTTCAGGTCCTACCGGTGGTTTTGGTGGCGGCAGTTCATCCACAAAGGATGGCGGTAAAATTTTAAAACTTACTTATAAAACATTGATCACACTTCCGATCAATAATGATCTTAGCAGGCCTCCTGTTGTTAAAGACCTGGTGCAAATATTTCCCAATCCCGTACAAAGCGTAATTAATATTCATGGAAAAAAAGAATTACGAAAACCATTACTCGTTCAGATATATGATATCTATGGGCGTTTATCAATAGAAGAAAAAAGTTATAAGAATGATTTCTCCATCAATGTTTCTTCTCTTACACCGGGAGCTTACCTGTTAAAATTATTCAACGGGTATGATATGGAAGTTCAGATCGAAAAATTCATAAAAGAATAAAATTTTTTAATCAACTTTATAGGAGTTTTGCAATAAAGCGATCCTATATAAAAAGCAAAACCCCGCTCTTTGCGGGGAATTTGTTTTAGGTTTATGCTCAAGGGTTACGGTGCGATGTTGCGGTGCAAATTATTTGCTGCGTAAAAACCTACTATCCCTGATATAACGGGAAGCAGCCATACGGTCAGGATTTTCTACCTGTCTTTGATCTTCGTTTTTTGACAAAGAAGTTTTCCCGGAAAGCAGTGCTCTTAAATAAGGCGACTGTGTTACGGAAGAGATCTCTTCTTTTACAATTCTAAGCGGATTGGAAATAAAGTAAAGCGGCGGTGGATTGATGCTTTTCATTAATTCGGATTTAAGTTTTTACAAATAGGGTTGGATCAATTACTATGTTAAGATAGAAACAAAATATTCTTATTTCCAAGTGTAAAGACTAAAAAAATTTTAAGCCGGTAATTATACGGTTTTTATTTTAGTAGAATTACTTACCGGATTTTTTTAACTGCCCTACCATATTCCCCGGTTTCACCCATTCGTCAAACTGTTCGGAAGTTACATAACCCAGTTTTACAGCCATTTCTTTTAATGTTGTTCCCTGCTTATGTGCTTTCTGTGCGATCTCGGCAGCTTTATAATAACCGATTTTGGTATTCAATGATGTTACCAGCATCAGGCTATTATCAACATGTTTTTTGATATTGGCTTCAATTGGTTTTAAACCAACAGCGCATTTATCATTGAAGGAAACACAACCATCGCCGATCAGTCTTGCACTATGCAGAAAATTATAGATCATGACCGGTTTAAAAACATTCAATTCAAAATGGCCGGTAGCGCCGCCGATATTGATCGCAACATCATTTCCCAATACCTGTGCAACGATCATCGTCAATGCTTCACATTGTGTAGGATTTACTTTTCCCGGCATGATAGAAGAACCCGGTTCATTATCAGGAATGAATATTTCACCGATACCACTTCTTGGACCGGATGAAAGCATGCGGATATCATTGGCGATCTTCATTAAACTTACTGCCACCGTTTTCAATGCACCATGCGCTTCAACGATCGCATCGTGTGCAGCAAGCGCTTCAAATTTATTTTCAGCGGTTACAAATGGAAGGCCGGTCAATTTTGCAATATGTTTTGCAACATTTTCAGAATAGCCCGGAGGTGTGTTGATGCCGGTACCAACCGCCGTTCCACCCAAAGCCAGTTCACTTAAATGAGACAAAGAATTTTTTATTGTTTTTAATCCATGATCCAGTTGCGATACATAACCACTGAATTCTTGTCCGACCGTTAACGGGGTCGCATCCATAAAATGTGTACGGCCGATCTTCACCACTTTCATGAATTGCCTGCTCTTCTTTGCCAGCGTATCCCTTAATTTTTTTATTCCGGGGATCGTTGTCTCCATCAGAATTTTATACGCAGCAATATGCATCGCTGTCGGAAAAGTGTCGTTGGATGATTGTGATTTATTGACATCATCATTGGGATGAAGGAATTTTTCTTTATCACTCAGTTTGCCGCCTTTCAATACATGGCCACGATAAGCAACCACTTCATTCACATTCATATTGCTTTGCGTACCGCTGCCCGTTTGCCAAACTACCAGCGGGAAATAATCATCGAGTTCGCCTCTTAAAATTTCATCGCAAACCTTTCCGATCAAAACCGATTTATTTTTTGCTAATACACCCGCTTCGAGATTGGTGATCGCCGCCGCTTTTTTCAAATATGCGAATGCCCGGATGATCTCTTTAGGCATTCTATTGATGTCTTCTGCTATTTTAAAATTATCGATGCTGCGCTGGGTTTGAGCTCCGTAATAGGCATTGGCAGGCACTTTTACTTCGCCCATCGTGTCTTTTTCGATCCGGTATGACATAAAAAACAGGGGTTATTAATTATTGGCGCAAAGGTAGATAGATAAAAACTAAAAACTAATAACTAACAACTAATAGTTCGGCATCTCCGCAGTTATAAATTGCCAATTTCCAAATACGCCACACTTTTATCTTTTAGTTTTTATCTTTTAGTTCCCATATGGTAAATTGCCGTTATGAAAAGGCTCATTGCTTGCTGTTTTTCATTAATGATTGCGGTTGCTTCATTTACCCAGGTAAAGCACAGCTTCAAATTAGGTCAGCAGGATTTTTTACTGGACGATAAACCTTTTCAAATGATCAGCGGGGAAATGCACCCCGCAAGAATCCCTAAAGAATACTGGCGGCATCGCATTCAAATGGCGAAGGCAATGGGATGTAATACCATCGCGGCATATATTTTTTGGAATTATCATGAAATAACTCCCGGTGTTTTCGATTTTAAAACAGAGAACAGGAATATCGCTGAGTTTGTAAGAATATGCCAGCAGGAAAAAATGTGGGTGTTGTTCAGGCCGGGGCCATATGTATGCGCCGAATGGGATTTCGGGGGATTGCCAACTTATTTATTAAAGATACCTGATATAAAGATCCGTTGCCGGGATCGCCGCTATATGAAAGCGGTAAGAAGATATATTGGCAGGTTATCACTGGAAATAAAACCATTACTCTGTACCAACGGCGGCCCGATACTGATGCTGCAAATAGAAAATGAATATGGAAGTTTTGGAAATGATAATCAGTATTTGGAAGACCTGAGAAAATTGTGGTTAAAGAACGGGATCAACATCCCTTTTTTTACTGCTGATGGACCAACTGCATTCATGCTGGAAGCCGGTAATATCGATGGCGCTGCAATTGGTTTGGATAGCGGAAGCAGCGAAGCCGATTTCGGGCAGGCAAAAAAAAGAAACCCCGATGTTCCTTCATTCAGCAGTGAAACCTATCCGGGCTGGCTGACACATTGGGGAGAAAAATTTGCAAAACCTGATACCATTGCATTAAAAAAAGAAGTTGAGTTTTTATTAAAAACCAAACGATCACTTAATTTTTATGTGATACATGGCGGAACCAATTTTGGTTTTACAGCAGGCGCCAATGCATTTTCTCCCACACAATACCAGCCGGATATTACCAGTTATGATTATGATGCACCCATCGACGAACAGGGAAGACCCACGGCAAAATATTTTATGCTGCGCAACCTGATCAGTAAATATGTTACTTATAAGATCCCCGGCATTCCTGCTGCGATAGCTGTTATGAATATCCCTCCTATCGAAATGAAACCAGTGAATTCGATCTGGAATAATTTATCAACGTGGATATTTTCTCCCCAGCCAATACCAATGGAAAGCCTGGGTCAAAACCAGGGATTGATATTGTATCGCACAGCATTGATCGGACATAAAAGCGGCAAACTCACGATCCGGGAACCACATGACCTCGCATTGGTTTTTTTTAATCACCAATTCATCGATACTATTTTTCGTGATGGTGGTAACTGGACCATTGACCTCCCAAGATCAGACATGGGTGTTAATGAACCCGTACTCGATATACTGGTAGAAGGAATGGGCCATATCAATTTCGCCCAATACATGATCGACAGGAAAGGTATCACCGACAGGGTAACTTTGAATGGAATGACATTGATGAACTGGGAGATCTGCCAATTGCCGATGGATGCGGAGTTCGTAAAAAATGCAGCCCAACCCACACACAGGATACCCAATGAAAGACAGTGTGTATTCTTTAAAGGAGAATTTGATCTTGCAATAACAGCAGATACTTATTTTGATATGAGTAATTATGCAAAAGGCATGCTGTATGTGAATGGACATAATCTCGGTCGTTATTGGAATATCGGACCGCAGCAAAGATTGTATTGTCCTGCAAGTTGGTTGAAGAAAGGAAAGAATGAGATCATTGTCTTCGACCTGTTCCAGTTGCAAGCTGCTGCTATAACCGGTAAAACAAGTCTTGAATAATATTTATGAAAAAAAACATTCTCATTATTTTATTATTGCTTGCTTCGCTTGTAAAAGCACAGCAGCAAACACAGAATATAATTATAATTACAACCGATGGGTTTCGCTGGCAGGAAGTTTTTAAAGGAATGGATTCCGCTATTGCCAATAACAGCAAATTCAACCAGGGCGACAGCGAATACATTTATAAAAATTACTGGAGCAATGAGGAAAATGAACGGAGAAAAAAATTGTTACCTTTTTTATGGAGTACAGTCGTAGAAAAAGGACAATTATTTGGTAACAGGACAGCCGGAAGCAAAGTCGATAATGCAAATCCTTACTGGTTCAGTTACCCGGGTTATAATGAGATCATGACAGGGTATCCTGACACCGCTATCAATAAGAATAGTTACCCGGCCAATCCGCATGAAACAGTACTTGAATTTTTAAATAAGCAACCGAAATGTAAAGGTAAAGTAGCGGCCTTCGGGGCCTGGGATGCGTTTGACAGGATATTGAATGAAGAAAGAAGCGGCATTCCGGTTATGTCCGCCTTTGATCCAACCGGTGGTAAAAACCCCACCGCTAACGAACGGCTGATCAATGCGATGAATAAAGATGCGCATCGCCCTTTTGGTGAAGAAGAATGTTTGGATGTGTTCACCCATTATGCCGCTTTGGAATATTTGAAAACAAAAAAACCAAGAGTGCTATATATTGCGTATGGTGAAACGGACGAGTGGGCGCATTCCGGGCAATACCGTTCTTATTTGGATGCGGCTCACCAGGTAGATGCATGGTTAAAAGATATCTGGGACTTTGTACAAAAAGATCCGCAGTATAAAAACAAAACAACCTTATTCATTACAGTGGATCATGGACGTGGAGATATGAACAAAGAAGAATGGACAAGCCATAATAATAAGATACAGGATGCGCATGAGATATGGTTTGGAGTAATGGGTCCCGATACACCGGTACGTGGAGAATTGCGTACAGAGATGCAACTTTACCAGGAGCAATTTGCTCAAACAATAGCCAAGCTGATGGGATATACTTTTAAAGCCGGCCATCCCATTGCCAGTGAAATACTCTATGTTTTTAAAATGAGAAAATGAAAAGATCCTGCCTTATCTTTTTAATGACGATCGCCTTGTACAGTAATGCACAGGATGATTTTTCGCCACGACCAACAAAGCAACAACTTGCCTGGCATGAAACCGAGTTTTATCTCTTCATGCATTTTGGTCCCAATACCTTTACCGATAAAGAATGGGGTGAAGGAAAAGAATCAGCCGATACATTCGATCCCGAAACGTTGGATTGCAGGCAATGGTGCCGTGTAGCCAAAGCCGCCGGCGCAAAAGGAATTATCATTACTGCCAAACATCATGACGGATTTTGTTTATGGCCCAGTAAATTTTCTACGCATACAGTAAGAGAAAGTAAATGGAAGGATGGAAAAGGCGATGTGCTGAAAGAATTATCCATGGCCTGCCGTGAATATGGATTGAAATTCGGTGTTTATATTTCTCCCTGGGACAGGAATCATCCCGATTACGGAACAGCGAAGTACAATGATATATTTGTAAACATGATGAAAGAGATCTTTCAGAATTATGGCCCCATCTGGGAACTCTGGTGGGATGGTGCCAATGGCGAAGGCCCGAATGGGAAAAAACAAGTGTACGACTGGCGGAGATTTGAGAATACGGTCAGGCAATTTTCTCCCAATACAGTTGTGTTCAGCGATATTGGTCCGCAGGTAAGATGGGTAGGAAATGAAAATGGTATTGCAGGAAATCCTAATTGGAATTTTTTAGATACGGCCGGTTTCAAAAGAGGGTTAGGTGCGCCGCCAACCGATACATTGAACCAGGGAAATTATTACGGCAAACAATGGATACCTGCCGAATGTGATGTAAGTATCCGGCCCGGCTGGTTTTATCATGCAGCAGAAGATAAAAAAATAAAAACGCCGCAAAAACTATTTGAACTGTATTTAAAATCGGTGGGCCGCGGCGCCAATCTTTTATTGAATGTTCCGCCTGATAAAAAAGGATTGATCAATGAAAAAGATTCGGCTGTCCTGATTGATTTCAAAAAAATGAGAGACGGGAGTTTTGCAGATAACCTGTTAAAAGAAGCAGATACGTATTATGAATTCAGCCAGAAAGATTTTTCGCAACGATCTTTACAGATCCGCGGTTTTGATTCTACTTCGCAAGCCTATAGCATCAATATGCAGAACTTTATTGTGCAATTCAATCAACCAATGAAGATCAATTGTATTGTATTGAGAGAAGCGATCCATTTGGGACAAAGTGTGCGCCGTTTTAATGTGGTGCTTTTCAACAAGGATAAACCGGTAAAAGAAATACCCGGCACGAGTGTTGGGAGAAAAAGAATATTGACATTCCCCGCTACTACTATCACCTCATTCCGTGTTTACCTGGTGGATGCCAGCGGCAATGATAATATCAGCGGTATTGCAGCTTATCTTATCGAAGAAAAATTGATCGAAAAATAAATCGCCGGGCCGCTATTAGCGGCCTGAAGATTGCAACTTATTTCATCGATGAAAAGTAAATCAATGAAAGGTTCATTATGTTTTTTCGTTTTGATGATACTATCCTGTAAGGAAGGATCAAATCAAAATACTGACCCCGTAAATAATGATACTGCAACGACGATCATAACCGATAGTATTCCACCGCCGCCACCCATTCCGGTGAAAGAGAATATACACCCGGATTCGATCGTTGCATTTTCAAGAACATTAATAGGCATTCCTTACTTGTATGCTTCGACCGATCCTTCCAAAGGATTCGATTGCTCCGGTTTTATTACTTATGTATTCAATCATTTTGGTATGCAGGTGCCCAGGTCTTCTGTCGATTTTACCAATTACGGTAGAGATATGCTCAAAGAAAATGCAAAGCCGGGTGATCTTATCCTATTTACCGGGACAGACAGTACAATAAGAATAGTAGGACATATGGGGATCGTAGAAAGTATCCATAACGATACATTGCATTTTATTCATTCTTCGTCAGGCAAAGGAAAAGGAGTTGTGATAACTCCATTGGGTAATTATTATAAAAGCCGGTTTGTAAAAGTGATCAGGGTATTTCCTGATGAATCTTTTGAATAAAACATTATTTCCCTTCCAGCAAAGTTCTCAGCGGAGAGCTGTTTACTTCAGTGGCAGTATAGCCATCCAGTTGTTTTGTGAATGATAAACCTGGTTTGCCCGGTGTAATATCAGGATCGGAAACAAACAATATTTTCCCCGATTGAAATTCGATACCGCTTAAGCTGATGCTTGTAACAAAAGATTTATGTTTTACCGGCAATACGATATACATTTCCGGCCACCAGCCTCTTGACGAACGATTAGATATTCTAAATACAAGGATCTTTTCCCATGCAAAAATATGATTGCCGAATCTGAACTGGTTGTAAGTCTCTTTCTCATTGATCTTTTCACTTTGCATATAATTCTGGCATGCGATATCGCCGGGTTGTAATGAAGTAAAATCGATCGCCGAACTATCGTGTGAAAATACATCCCCTCTTTTGGTCATTTTTTTTGGTTCGCAGATCTTCATTTCGATCTTATACCAGGTATCCTCGCTTTTTACAGAATCCATCTTTACAAAAACGGAAAGATAGGGCGACTGGGCTGTTGCCGAAAAATGGAAAACGATAAAGCTTATAATGACAAAGACTTTCATACTATCTTATTTACCGGTGAAGACTGCTTTTCTCTTTTCCAGGAACGCAGAAACGCCTTCTTTCATATCTTCTGTATCAAAACATTTTCCAAATTCTGTTATTTCAAGATCATAACCATTAACGGCTCCATCAAAAACTGCATTGGCTGTTTTAATACAACCGGCAACAGCCAGCGGCGCTTTTGAATTAATGACCAAAAGAATTTTCTTCGCTTGTCCTAATAATTCATCAGCGGTAGTTACATAATTGACAAGCCCTAGTTGTTTGGCTTCATTTGCATCGATCATCCCGGCGCTCATTAATAATTCCATGGCTTTTCCTTTGCCGATCAGTTGAACCAACCTTTGTGTGCCGCCATAGCCCGGTATCAAACCCAAATTCACTTCCGGCTGACCGAATTTTGCATTTTCAGAAGCGACCCTGAAATGACAACTCATCGCCAGTTCGCAACCACCGCCCAAAGCAAAACCATTGACGGCTGCTACAATTGGCTTCGATGAATTTTCGATCCTTGCAAATGTATCCTGCCCTTTTTTTGCCAGCGTCATTGCTTCGGCCGTATTCAATCCATTGAATTCAGAAATATCTGCACCGGCTACAAATGCTTTTGGTCCTGCACCGGTAATTATAACGGACCTGATCTCCGCATTGCCTTCGATTTCATCCAATGCTTTATTCAGGTCGTTCAGCAGTTCTTTATTCAACGCATTCAGTTTATCGGGCCTGTTAATGGTAACAGTACAGATATTGTCTTCAACGGCGAAAAGCAATGTAGTAAACATTAAAAATGGTTTGGTCAAAAATAGCGAATATAGGATAGCGTATTAGTTTGAATAGCTGGTTTAATTTTCACGCGGCGGTGGCTATGAGGCAGCGGCGCTCCGAAGGGGTACTTTGGACAGCGTTCTCTGCTTCTTTGCGTTCGTTGCGGATAACCGGGTTGGGTTGCTTTTTACTCATTCATACCCACCGTTTACTAAAAAAATAAGGTTCATTGTTTTGAAAAATGGTTCTTTGTAAAAAAAATCATGGCAAACTATTATCCGCTCGCTGCCGGTAACGAATGGCAGTACAAACTAAAAGATGGCAGTACGTATATCAATAAAGTAACTGCAGCCAACGGCAACGAATACCAAATGCATAACAGCGCTGCCAATACCAGCAGTACGGTAAAAGTGGAGGGACAAAAAATTATCACGGATGCTTTGGAAGCCGGTAGTTTTCAGCAATGGCTGGGCAATGACCTGGGTAATGGAGATACATGGGAAATAAAATTCAAAGCCAATGGACTTGATTGTATTCTTATCATGACGGTGAAAGATACCAATACAAGTAAAGAAGTTGACGGTAAGAATTACAACAATGTTTTATTCATCGAAGCCGAGAATCAAATTATAATGAACGGAACGATCATGCCGCTGAATTTCTTCACGCAATATTATTATGCCGATGGAGTAGGGCTGATACTGACTACCTCTTCAGCAGGCGATATGCATGCCCTGGTTTCGCACAAGCTTAATTAATTCCGGGCAGAGGCCTTACTCACTCTTACCAGTTTGAGTACCGATACATAAAGCACCGCAATGCCGGTAGTGATCATGTACGTAATGGCCATCGATCCGAAAAAGAATTTGGCAAAGAAGATGAATTCGTCCTGCCAGTCTGAGTTTAAATTCAAAGAAGGTCAGCCGGAATAAACAGTATATAAAAAGTGAAATGATGCCTGAAGAGTGTAAAGCCTGCCACCAGATCTTTGAGCGTTGTTTTAAGTGAAATTGTTTCATTGTATTTATTTGATACAAAATTGTCCCGAACAGGGATGTGTACAAAAACAAAACAGTGAATGGTAGCTCTGCCATAGTAAACGGTACATTGAAAGAAGGCACAAGGCACGAGGTACACGGCACAAGAGAACCCGACAGGTCGGAAAGTATTTATACAACTTGTAATTAAAAAATATCGGGTTCTCACGACTTGTTCCTTGTGCCCTGTACCTTGTGCCTTTACTGCTGTTGCTGCATCTCCATAAACTTTCGGTACGAATTATCCGGCGCACCGGGAACATGCACCTGGTAAGTAAATACAGGTGTTTCTGTGTTGTCTTCATTGGGAGAATCGTTATCGATCGTTACCGATACTTCGAGTGTATGTTGGGAAGAACCTTTATAGGTTCCTTTTACAGGTGTACAATCATTAAAACTTCTGCCAACGGCTAATCGTACATGCCTGTCGCTTACAATACAATTATTAGTGGGATCAAAACCCAGCCAGCCATGAAAAGGAATATAAGCTTCCACCCATGCGTGGGTAGCGCCTTCACCCCGCAGTTCATGATTTTTGGGACAAATGTAACCGCTCACATATCTCGCAGGAATACCGACCGTGCGAAGCATGATCAATAAAACATGAGCAAAATCCTGGCATACGCCGGCTTTTAGTTTCCATATCTCATCCACTTTCGTTTCTACATTGGTAATGCCTTTTTTGTATTCAAAATTATCATACACAAAAGCCGACATATCCTGGGTAACGGCAAATGGAGAAATATCTTCTTTCATCAATGACCGGACAACAGCGGCGATCTCTTCTTCTGTGTCATGATGTGCAAGCAACATAAAATCCATATAAGGAAATTGTTCCCTTATCTTTTCTAATTCCTTCCATTGCGACTCCGCAGTAAGATCTCCTTCCGGCAATTTTGTTTCGTGTGTTATCACTTCGATCAGGGACTGGATGGTTAATTCTGTATGCGGTTTGATAACAGAAAAAACACCGGTCTTGTTCCCAAAATAATCGGTGAACACTTCTACCGATGGCTGATGCGTGATGATCAGTTCATGTTTTTTTACTTCCTGCTGTTCATCATCCAATGGAAATAACATTACCTGGTTGGCGCTGTCGATAACCGGCGAAGGATAAGAGTAACGGGTGATATGTTTGATAAGGTATTTAGGCAAAATAATATTGATTAAAAGCGGCAGCTATTCCTAACAATTCCTGCCGGGTTTGTTGTAAAAAATTTTTCAATCCTTTGCTGTCCGATGTTTTTACAGAACTATACTTCACGCTGTTCATCGTACGGCCGATCAAAAATTCCAGTTGCTTATAACTTTCGGGAAGGCTTTCCGTTTCCAGTCTTTCGAAATAACGGCCCAGTTGTTTCAAACAATAAGCTATCGAATGTGGGAAGCTTTCGTTGTATATAATATGATGCAGCACCGGCTCCACCTGGAAATTGCCCCGCTGTGTTTTTAAATACAATTCATAACCGGATAATGAATATAAAAGATAACGAAGCGCCGGTACATCAACGGGATGATGGACATCATAATTCACTTCGGTTAATTTGATGCTCAGCATATCGGCAGAAAGAATGGCTCTTTCTAAAAATTTACCGATGTTCAGGTAAGTAAATCCTTCGCCTCTTGCCATCGTTATATCTACTGTACCGTGGTATAACATGCCATGATGGATCAAAGAATCCATCGCTGTTACGGGGTCGCCCGTTTGTACCTGCGATTGAATGGGTTTGCTGCGGATAAGATGATAATAATCATTCAGGCATTGCCATACTTCTTTGGTGATATGGTCCTGCACCGCTCTTGCATTTTCCCGGGCCCGGGTGATATTATTGAGAACAGAAGAACCGTTATTCTTATCAAGCAATAAATGCTCCAGCACTTTTGCGGAATTTTCACCGATGGCTGTTAATTGTTCCGGTGTAGCATCGCTGTGATTGCGTAAAATTGTTTGCCAGCTAAAATCCTTCACTTCATCCTGCGATGAAATATAATTGGTGCGAAGAATGCGCAGTACGCCATTGGTCCGTTCCATGTAACGGGCCATCCAGAAAATTGAATCGGCTACTCTGCTGAGCATGTTGTTTTCAAATTTTATTTTGTCATCGCCTGTACTACTATCATCGTCCCTTGCGTCGCACTCTTCATCGTTCTGTTCGCTATTCAACAATATTGAACCTCTCATTTTATCATTACCACGAATTGCATTCGTGGCTATTCATTGAACCCCTTCGGGGCTATAAAGAATTTTCAATTAATCGGATTCTAAAGCCCCTCCTTTAGGAGGGGTTTGGGGAGGCCCCCAACACCCACGTATCCTTACTTCCTCCGCCCTGTGATGAATTAACGACCAACGAACCTTCTTTCAGCGCTACTCTTGTCAAACCACCCGGAACGATATCAATTCCATCCGGGCCATACAATGCATAGGGCCGCAGGTCAACTCTTCTCGGTTGCAACACACCATTGATATAACAGGGCGCCGATGATAAACTGATGATCGGCTGCGCAATGAAATTTCTCGGGTCATCTTCAACCGCTATTTTAAATTCATCCATTTGTTTTTCCGTAGCAGCGCTTCCGATCAGCATACCATAACCGCCGGACTCATTGGTCTTTTTGATCACCATTTTATCCATATTCTCAAAAACAAGTTTCCGATTTTCGGGAATAGCCAATTGGTAAGTAGGAACATTTTTTAAAATAGCTTCTTCATTCAAATAATATTTTATCATATCCGGCACATAGGAATAAATGGCTTTATCATCGGCCACACCATTACCCATTGCATTCACGATCGCAACATGGCCCGTGCGGTAAGCGCCATAAATACCGGGCACACCCAGCATACTATCGGAACGAAATACCAGCGGATCGATAAAATCATCATCCACCCTGCGATAGATCACATCCACTTGTTTTAACCCTGTTGTTGTTTTCATATACACTTTGTGATTGTCAACAACAAGATCGCTTCCTTCTACCAGTTCGATCCCCATCAGTCTTGCAAGAGTAGTATGTTCAAAATATGCAGAGTTATAAATGCCCGGCGTCAGTAATACAACGGTGGGGTCGCTTTTTTGCCTGTTGGCCAGGGCTTTTAAATTCTTATGTAAGAGATCGGGATAATCTTTTACTGAACGGACATTATTTTTCGGAAGCAGGTCAGGAAAGATGCGGTACGTGATGCTGCGGTTCTCCAGCATATACGACACACCCGACGGCGTTCTTAAATTATCTTCCAGTACATAATACGTTCCGTCATGATCACGAATAAGATCGATGCCGGAAATATGCGTGTAAATATCAAAAGGAACATTTACACCCACCATTTGCCGTATAAAATTGGGACAGGAATAAATGAGTTTAGCCGGAACGATGCCATCTTTAATAATGAACTGCTGGTTATAAATATCCTTCAGAAAAATATTCAGCGCTTTTAATCTTTGTTTGATGCCCGCCTCGATATGTTTCCATTCTGCAGCTTCCACGATGCGGGGAATAATATCAAAAGGAAATATTTTTTCGATGCCTTCGCCGCTGCTGTACACAGTGAACGTGATCCCCTGGCTCATGAATAATTTCTTGGCCAGTTCATCTTTATGATTCATTTCATCGGGAGAAAGGTTTTGTATCGCCGATACAAAATTTTTATACGAAGAACGAATGCCTTCATTGGAAAACATTTCATCCCAGACACGGTCGGGTAAATGATAATCGGCTAATAAAGAAGGACGCTCCATGTGCCGATGAAATTACAAGAAAAAGGTACAAGGAACAAGGCACAAGGCACAAGGTACAAGAGAACCCGAAATTTGGAAACACTTTACAAATAACACGACTTGTTCCTTGTGCCTTTTTCCTTTAAAAACTACGATGTTCTTTCACCCAGCCTTTAATATATTCGCTGATCTCTGAAGTAGCTGTGCCGGGAGCAAATAATTTTCCAACACCCATGTCATTCAATGTTTGCATATCGTCTTCCGGAATGATACCGCCGCCGGTAAGCAATACATCGTTCATGCCTTTTTGTTTCATTATATCGATCACTTTTGGAAAAACGGTCATGTGGGCCCCTGAAAGAATACTGATGCCGATCGCATCCACATCTTCCTGCAAAGCAGCATTGACAACCATTTCAGGCGTTTGGCGCAGACCTGTATAGATCACTTCCATACCGGCATCCCGTAATGCGGTAGCGATCACTTTGGCGCCACGGTCATGACCATCCAAACCAACTTTAGCCACCAATACCCTGATAGGTCTGTTCATGGAGATAATTAATAATGAAAAATTAAGAATTAATAATTGAAACGCCTTTTGTTATCCTGTTTATTGTTTCTTCTTTTCCTAATAATTCAGCAATATTAAAAACGGGAGGCCCGAATTTTCCGCCGACAAGCATGATGCGAAAAGGTAATTGCAATTCGCCGGGTTTGATGTTTTGCGTGGCCGCTATTTTTTTAAATGCATCTTCAATAAAAGCACTTTGCCAGTCATCGGTCGCCGATAATTCATCAATAAGACAGGTAAAGAATTTTTTCTTTTCCCCGTTCCATTTCGGCTTCACTGCCTCCACATCCCATTGTTCCGGAGTTTTAAAAAAGAAAGAAGATTGTTGCACAAAATCTGGTAGTAATGTACAGCGATCTTTTACTAATGCGATCACTTTATCTAAAAAAAGATCATCGTGTACAGTAATGCCTTCTTTTTCAAGCAGGCTCTTAACCCGGAACCTCAAACCCGGAACCTCAAACCCCTTTATCCATTCGTGATTGAACCATTTTGCTTTTTCATAATCAAATTTTGCACCGGCACTATGCACTCTTTCCATGGAGAATTTTTCCACCAACTCTTCTAAAGAAAAAATTTCCTGCTCCGTTCCGTCATTCCATCCCAATAATGCAAGCAGGTTGATGAATGCTTCCGGTAAAAATCCTTTTTCTTTAAAGCCTTCTGTAAGTTCATTGGTCTTTGGATCGGACCAGTTCATTGCAAAAACAGGAAAACCATATTTAGCGCCATCTCTTTTACTCAACTTCCCGTTCGGGCCCAGTATCAATGGGAAATGCGCCCATTGCGGCATATTCTCAATACCAAATAAATATTTCCACAATAAAATATGAACAGGAGCGGAGGGCAGCCATTCTTCACCACGAAAAGCATGACTGATCTGCATTAAATGATCATCCACCACAACAGCTAAATGATAGGTCGGCATTCCATCTCCTTTCAATAATACTTTATCATCAACGGTAGAAGTATCGAAATTGACTTCGCCGCGGATCATATCGGTGAATGAAACGGTTTCTTTTTCCGGTACTTTGATGCGGATCACATGTTTTGTTCCGGCATCCAGCAATTCTTTTACTTCATTGGCAGAAAGCGTCAATGAGTTCTTCATCTTCATGCGGATACTATGATCATATTGCGGCGAAGGATTTTGTTCTGTTTTAAGATCATGACGCATTTTTTCCAGGTCTTGCGGCGTATCAAATGCATAATAAGCAAAACCATCTTTTACTAATTGCGCTGCATATTTTTTATAGGTTTCTTTTCTTTCACTCTGGCGGTAAGGACCGTAATTCCCTCCGTGCTGTACACTTTCAACAGGTTCCAGGCCGCACCACTTCAATGTTTCAAAAATATATTCTTCGGCACCGGCTACATAGCGGCTTTGATCGGTATCTTCTATTCTTACAATAAAATCACCGCCATGTTTTTTGGCAAATAAATAATTGTATAAAACAGTTCTCACGCCGCCAAGATGCAAGCCTCCGGTAGGACTGGGGGCGAACCGAACCCGAACTTTTTTTGACATGCGGCAAAGATAATCGCTGATTTCCTGATTATAGGATTAAAGGATCTTCTATGCGAAACTCAAAAAGATCAATACGCAGGCCAACTAGACAAAAAAAATTCAAACGGTCAACCACCATCATTCAAATCATTTAATCAGGAAATCAGCGATTATCTTTGCCGGCAATGACCTTCATCGCACCTCATTATCAAAAAGCAAAGAAAAAAGCCCTCTTCCCTTTTTTAAGAAAGGACAAATTTCTTGTAAAAACTCCCTGGTGGCTGAAGAAATTATATCCCGGTTGTTTATGGGATATGCCTGTCAAAGAAAAAAAATTGTACCTGAGTTTTGACGACGGACCTCATCCAACCATCACCCCGTTTGTACTGGATGAATTAAAAAAATACAATGCAAAAGCCACTTTCTTTTGTATCGGCGATAATGTAAAAGAATATCCCGGCACCTATCAGCGGTATATTGATGAAGGTCATGCTGTGGCTAACCATACTAATCATCATATCAATGGATGGAAAACAGCCGACATTGATTATTTAAATGATATTAAAGAAGCCGGTGATCTTATCGATAGCCCATTATTCAGACCGCCTTATGGAAGGATGAAGAAAAGTCAAATGAGAAAATTGCTTGCCGGCGATAAAAAGATGGTGATCGTAATGTGGAATATACTGGCCGGTGATTGGGTGGCTGAATTGCCTCCCGAAAGATGCTATGAACGTATAAAGAAAAAAATAACTGCAGGCGATATAATCGTATTGCATGAAAGTGATAAATCGTGGGACAGGATGAGTTACTGTCTTCCTTTATTGCTAAAAGAATTTTCTGAACAGGGCTACACATTTGATGTGATCAGCAAGGTGTAAACGAATGATATCTTCAAAAAAAATAATAAGATCAAAAGAAAGCGAATCAAAAGCCCTTTAGTGGTTGGGATAAGGTTGGCGCAACCGGGGTAAAAAAGTTAGGGCCTGGGTAGAAACCCTGGCCCGTTTTTAATCCGTACCCTATGAAAACTGGTTTAAAGGTATAATAATTTTTGAATTACGGCAAAGTAATTTGGTGAGAAACTCCGTTTATTGTGAGCACTGCCTGGTTGTCGCAATTGCCCGCTCCGAAGTCTAAAACCCCTACCCATTGGCTATTTACGTTCGTATTCAGACGCACCGTTCTTACCCTTCCTTTTACGATCCAGCGACAATTGAATCTCTTGAATAATGGCTCTGTAATAGTTGACTGCCATGCTACTAATAGGTTTCCTCTTTTTGCTGTTCCCTGGGCTGTGCCTTCCACTTTAAAAGCATCGTCACGGGGATCATTCGTTGCTCCGCCATCGAATTGGGTAATGACTTTGATACTGTTCCAGGTCACATAATTACCGTTTGGAACGCTAAGCTTCCCGTTTTCTACCCTGGCTTCGAACTTGCGGGTAACAGGAGTATTCTGAGGATTGGTGATATTGGTGATCTTGTGTGTGCCTTCCACTTTTACACTGTCAAAATAGAAACCGTCAAAAATAGTTGTTGCCATAGCGCCGGGCTCAATAAGACGTTTGGTATATTCTGTAATGATCTTTCCTCTTCTTAAATGACCGTCATTGCCCACACAACCGGAAACACCGAAGTCCAGGATGATCTTAACCGGAAATGTATTGGGTGCACTTAATGGAACGATCGTTACTGTAGGACAAGCCGTAACTCTTCCGAATACGCCGGTCCCGGCCATACCCACAACATCATTTACTCCCATTACATCATCAAATACACCATTAAAAACGATCTCAGACTGTGCATCCGATTCGCCCGATGTTTTTGATGCACTTACTTCCTGTTCAGTATCAGATCCGCTCTGGCTGGTCTCTTTTTTACAAGAAACGCCGGCAAAAAAGCTGAAAGAAAGAAGGGCGATAGCCAATTGGAGAAGACTAAAACGGGGTTTCATAAACTTATGGTTTTAGGGAATAGTACAAAATAACGCCAGTAAGATGAGTTTTATTGAAGGAGGTTTAAAGGAATCTTAAAGTTTTTTACTCATTTTTGAGGAGTAAAAGCCTTGAAAATGACGCTGATAGACACTCACTCGCATATCTACCTCCCGGAATTTGAAGCCGACCGGTCTTTAATGCTCGAAAGGGCGGAAAACGCAGGGGTCTCAAAGATCCTGATGCCCGCTATCGATACGGCCTCTCATGAGGCAATGTTTTTACTGGAAAAACAAAACCCGGAAATATGTTTATCAATGATGGGCCTTCATCCCTGTTCGGTAAAAGAAAATTATAAGGATGAATTAAAAACGGCCCGGGATCATTTTGAAAAAAGAACATTTAAGGCAGTAGGAGAGATCGGCCTGGATTTTTATTGGGATAAAACTTTTACCGAAGAACAATACAATGCTTTTCATGAACAATTAGAATGGGCGCTGCATTTTGATATCCCCGTTTCCATTCATTCACGCAATGCCACGGATGAATGTTTACAGGTAGTAACAGAACATCAGCAGGGAAAATTGAAAGGAGTATTCCATTGTTTTTCGGGAAGCAAAGAGCAGGCAGAGCAGATCATTGACCTTGGATTTTATTTGGGCATTGGTGGCGTAGTAACATTTAAGAATTCAGGATTGGATAAAGTGATGGAACATATCAGCCTCGATCATGTAGTATTGGAAACCGATGCGCCTTATTTGGCGCCGGTGCCATTCAGAGGTAAAAGAAATGAGCCGGCTTACCTGGCTTATGTGGTGAGTAAACTGAGTGAAATAAAAAAAGTATATCCCGATGAAGTGGCGGCTATTACCACTGCGAATGCAAAGAAATTATTTAAGATATAGAAGCGGAGACTAAGGGATTTACAATTCTCTCCACCTGCCAAATTCTTCATTTTTATAGCTTGACTATCAACAGCAATTTTTCTCATGCAGTAGTTTATTTACACTTTTTGTCCGAGTTTTTGGCCGACATAAGCGGCTCTAATTCCTTATGAGTGATCTGTATCAATACTCCGGGATGACCGCTAATTGTAACGGTGACACCGGTGGAATGCCATTCTGCTTTTCCCTTTTGCAAATAAGCCCTGGCATAAGCCGGGTGTTTATCCTGTATGTAACGCAACACTGCCCGCCCCTCTTTATTCGTCATAGCTCTGTATCTTTCTCAACAAACACTTTAAAAATATCGCCCTTATCAAATTTTATTTTCTTTCCTTTTTTCAATAAAAACAATGGTGTAAGTAAAACAGCTTCCGCAATAGCAGGCCCAACTTTTGCTTTTCCCTTTCCACTTACTTCCGATGTTAGTGATACATTTTTCCCGGAGGGTAATTGCAAATAATTCACAGAAAAACTCAACTTACCTGCTTTACCCAATCCTTTTCTTTTTTCAGCCTCCGTTATTTGACCAAAAACTTTTGCACCCTTTGCTATAAAAACTCTATCGCCAATTATTACCGGCTCTGATACTTCAAATTCAACCATCTCACCCTTTTTCGATTCCTCACTACTTATTTTATCTAAAAGTTTTATGGTAATTACAGTTCCTTCGTACAAAATTTTTTTATTTGCTGTGCTGTCAATAAATATTTTGGTACTGTCTGCCTGGCTGTATGATGCAATGGATGCGATCAACAGCATGATTAAAAATTGAATTTTCATTTTATGTTGGTTTGTTGGTTCAGGTATTGTTCGATTACGGAGACAGATTTTTTTAAAGACTTCAGCACTTCATATAGTACTGTATTCGGGTCTAAAATTTTTACTTCCGGCTCACTGACATAACTGCTATCAATATAAATTTCTAACAATGATCCGGGCAGAACCTCTAACACTTCTGCAATTTTCATAAGCGTTTGAGTCTTCATCGTATCATTATCTTTCATCCACTTGAAACCCTCTGGACTCACACCAATCTCTCTGTAAAAGTCCATTTTCTTAATTCCTTTCTCTTTTATCAGCCTTTCTATGTTGCTGAAAATAATTGAGTTAGCCATTTGGTATAAAATATTTCAAGTTTTCTTTGTTTATTGTTTCAAGTTTACTTAGAATTGTGTGGTCAATTACTTCAACCTATAACCACCATGATCAATAAAAATCTTTCAAATGCCAGCCTCATCTCATCAGTCTGGTTTGGTCATTTGGTTTCGGTTAATAGTATTTGACAGCTTTCAGGGGATCGGTAAAAACCGATCCTTTTCTGTTTAACCACTAAAGGTAATAAATCAATGAACATGCCCGACCTCGTTAAACCTACCCCCCAAAGAGTGGAATTTTCGGTTAACGATTTATTAAGCAATTCTGGCCACACTAATTGTATGCTTCAATTTCTTTATGCGAAATATTTAAAATTCTATTTGTATCGATACACAAAAAATAAGTTCGGTTTTCCTGTTACACTTCTTCATATAGTTTATTGGAGATCGCAGTTAAAATTTCTCGGAAGCGATTTGATAAGACGTGATATGTTAACAAGGGAACAACTGAATACAGATATAAGATCGGCGGTTTACATGGACGGATTATTGTGCCTGGTTGGTGGTTAAACAGAAGCGGGCCCTAATAGTTTGTGGGGCCGCTTTCTTATTTCGGCTTTTTTTATTAGTAGTTTTTTATATGACCGGATGGCAAGCAACTCCACCGGCTACTGTTCCAACCATTCCATTTCTATGGAAGGGAATTTTTTGAACCCATTAATTCTATTGATCCTGGAACCTATTTTAAAAACACCCGATGCTGTACAGCATCTAAAACAAATGGCCGCATTATTCGGCTATGACCTTACACCGGCATTACCGCCGGTCATCGATATGCCGGCCCGGGTTCAATCACCAATACAGTTAGCTAATAAAAAAAAGTGGTCAGTAAAAGATATTGATGAGGCTATCCTTTTTTGCAAAACAGCGGGAGTAAAAATGCCAGGACTTTTTGAATTTCTAAAACATAACAGATGACAAAATTTTCAATCAACCTCTTTATTACCGGCATCGTATGGGCAATTGCAGTTAGCGGCAGCAATAGCAATACGAAAGCTTTCCTTTCTTCTTTTATTGTTGCTGGTTTATTGATTGTAACGGATCTGCTACGAATTTTTTCAATGTATCGTTATCCCGATAACCATATTGACAGTTATTATAGTCAACAGCCCGAACCTACAAAATCATTCTACCAGTTCCGTACAGAATTAACCAGGGGAGCGATCGCCTTTATCATTCTATCTGTCGGTATTGTGATATTCTATTATTCATGCTTAATAAAATTAGTATGAGCATTCGACTAACAACGGTTGAGGGCTACAATCAATTTACCTGGCAACAGGTGCAAGGTAATAGACCAAAACAAGAGGGTCTTTATTGGATCAATTATGTCAGCAGCAAGCAAGCCCGGCTTGCATACTGGCAGGACAGGGGAGCATGGGGGCCGGGCTTTTATTGTATTAACGAATTAGTAGTACCGGAAAGCGAAACAAGGCAAGTGTACAGAGTTGAGCCCGCAATGTATGTAATACCGGATCAGTACCAGGTAGCGAAGGGTGAGTATTCAATACAAGAAATTCAAAAAAATCAATAATGGATCGGAATAGAATTGTAAGGGCATTCTTATTTGAGGTAACAACACCGGGCGTTTTTTTATTATCGGTTAACTATCGTAAAAAATCAGAAAAGGAAATTTATAAAACAATAAAGGGTATGGTGAGAGAAGGATGTGTTAAGGAAGTCGATCGCTCAACTAAAAGGATTATGTATCGCTACTATCCTGAGAGCGACAAACAACAAGTTGAATGACAATCCCTGCACCCTATAAGAGATACAATGGCGGCAAAGCCGGCCAGGGAACATATCAGAAGATCATAAACTTCATTCCTCCCTGCGAAGAATATTACGAACTGATGGTAGGCAATGGCGGCATTGTCCGAAATCTTTTGCTCCCTTGCTTTGTTTGGATAAATGATCTTGACAAAACAGTTATAGACAAATGGAATGTTGTTTTGAAAAAAAACAGGATGTATCGCAACGGAAATTTTATTGTTACCAATAAAGATGCAATTCAACTTTTAGAGCAACTATTAGAAAAAGATCGCACTTCTTTTATTTACCTCGATCCTCCCTATAAGCATGAAACCAGAAAGGGCGGCAGTACTCCACTTTACAAATTTGAGTGGCAAACAAAAGATCATATAAAATTTTTAAAGTTGGTCCATAACTGCACTTGTAGCGTTATGATATCACATCCTAAAGATGAATTGTACAGCAAATATTTAAAAGGCTGGTACACTTTCGATTTTCAAAGCATGACTTCCCAGGGTTTAATGTGGGATCGTATTTGGATGAATTACCCCCCCCCGGTATTGCGGCAGGACTACCGTTATCTCGGAAAAAATTATCGGGAAAGAGAGATCATTTCACGAAAAGTAAAAAGGCATGTAGCGAAGATCAATGCATTACCGGAAGTTCAGCAGGTAGCAATACTCAGTGCTTTGATAAAACAAATACCGGCTGCAGTACCGCTGGCAATGCAGATAAGATCTATTACAACAAAACTGCCGGTAACGGCCGGCACCTAACGATAAAACAATCGGTATGACTGTTATCATCTATAGGAAACACACAAAAGAAACTGTCTACGACAGTTTACAAAATGATGCACTAAGCAAAGCGATACATGAGCAATGCAAGGAATTGGAATTGATAAAAGTTTTTGAAGGCTATGTAGTAGCCATGCAGGATAAAAGCACAGTGCAATACTCCTTTGACATTTCAGAGAGAGGTTATAACCGCAATACATTCCTGGCATTAAAGGAAGGCAGAATAACAGAAATAAAACTGCAACTGGTAGCTGCATGAAGATAAGAAACTGGCATACTACGGGTCTTTCTGCTAAAGCAAAAATGATCGATATAGAATTTAGAACAGTGTATAAAAATTCACTAGAGGGACACCCTATTTCACTACTCTTTGCTGATCGCAAAGACTTGGGCAAACCTCGGTTTTTAAATATGAAATTAACCAAAGACGAAGCCACAGAGTTAAGAAACAAGTTGGATGAAGCAATTAATGAAACTGTATAAAATACTATGTTTTTAGTAAAGGAAAACGATGTTTATAAACGTGAACGGGTGCAGCAGTACACCAATGTAGAAACTATCACATTTAAACAACCAACTACAAAGTTGTATGAAAAAGAAGGGTACGATTGGTACATGACCATTGCACTTGAAAAGAGTGACCAGGTAAGTATTGATAGGTATTTATTGACGTCTGAGTTATTAATTGAATATCGATGGGCCATTAGAGAAGGTTATAACCATCAACTTGATTCAGCCTTAAAAAACCCATACGATTATCCTAGAAATAGAAACACAATTAATGGAATTGTAAGCTACATCCAAAGAATAAAAAAAGCGAGTGAAGCTGAAATAGAAAATTTGTGAACGAGCAACCAACAATACTACCCGTTAAAGTAAGAAGTGAACTTGCACGATGGGCTTGCAAGGGCTACGAACTTCGCAAGGTTCGTTACACCAACCAGCGGGCCAAGTGGGTTGATATGTATTGTCGGTTAAAAGCATTCGCCGGGATCAGTGGATTAATAAAAAATTGGAACAGTCAGAAACCTGGTCTTATCGCCTTTTGTGAAGTGACCTCCAATACATTTTTAGCCAGGTTGGCCGATCTGAAAAGAGAAGGATTTATTTACTACGATAAAAACTGCATCAAAATAAACAGCCTCAAAACTGTTTACACGTCCCTCGATCTGCATTACCACGATAAGGAAACAATATTTGAATTACCTAAAAAATTGAATGATGAAACACAGACACACTACTGGATTTATCTAGCCGAGATCGATCATAACAGAAGTTGCCAGGCTTTTGTTTTTGCAAAGAAAATTATACTAAATCCCGCATTACGTCTTTGGTTATCCGGTTATTTATCTAGCCGCAATATCAGCATTACGGAAGTTGAAAAAGATCCTTTCCGTATGTGTGCATTGTTGCAAGCTGAGTACCTGGATGCTTTTGTCAACAGGGAATCCGAAATGTATAAGTGGCTTTGTGGGAACCGGCCTGACATTAACAGGGGTGTAAAAGGAATTGCCCGGCAATGGAAAACAAAGCCAATGAATGTATGCTATGCAAAGAAAAAATTCAACAAAGAAAAAATTGCAGCCATACAGAAGCTTGGAGTAGTGGAAAGCAAATGGCGGGCAAGAAACAATTACATACATATTAAAGAAGTGAATAAGCAGGAGAAAGCAACCGGTGTGATCTGGAACGAGAAAACCGGGGCGACCTCTCAACACTTCTGCGACGATATATCCCCCAGATACCAATTTCTGTCAACTCCCGTAAACAAAATTTTAGCTCATGCCGCTTAGTGCCTGCGCCCCATTTTCAAATTATCGTATTAACCACAAGTGGTTAATAAATCTATCAACAGCAGTTTGTATTGCTTGTATAGTCTGCATATCTGTATTAAAAGCCTTTAAAGCCTTTAATACCTCGTAACACTAAAAATTTGAAAGCGGTGGATAACCGCCAAATCCTTTGTGGACAAGCTTTACAAGTGTGAATACTAACCCCCGAAAATATGAATAAGCCCAAAAAATCTAATCGAAAAAGAAAACCAAAACCCGATCCGGGCAAGCGACTACCCGCAATCCAGGATGCACCACAAAAATCACTGTCAACAGTAGTATCATCGGTAGCAGCTACTACCAACAATAACAGAGATAATGGATCTGAAAAGAAACCCCCGGCAAGGTTTGAATTATTTGTAGTACTACGTGCAGGGCGTATTAGCCCCTTCCGGGATTTAAAAACACAATGGTGTTTCCGGGGAGACAAGTACACAGATCAGGAACCAATGATGCTACGGAAGCTGCTAACGCTGATGAAAAACAAAGCTGACGAATATTACCTGATGGTGCTGATGGATACCAGTTACGCAAAAGATGATGAGCGCCGTGTAGTATTGAAAGTGCAGGATAGGAAAATAAAATGTGGTGAACGATTTAAAGAGTATGCAGACATGCTTATTGGTTACCCTGTACCTGAATCGCTGAAACCATTACTGCAATGATCCGGCTACCACTACAAAGGGATGATGCAAGAGAACTGGAAAAAAAATTCATTCCGTATTTGCAGCGTCTTTGCGAAATGAAAGAAGATACAAGCGGCCACGATATGGCCCTATACCTGTCTGGAGTTATCATTCACTGCCATTTGTTGGAAGTAAAGAAGATCCTCGAAAAAAAACTCAAAGGCACTGCCGCATTGCTTTCATTAAAGTTAACCAGGGCGCAAGGATCCTCCTTTTATCAACTGCTGATGAATTTTCCAATTGAAAGTAACCGGTATTACCAGTTAAAGTTACGTGCAGACGTATGTGAATTATTGTTGACAGCGATACAGAAGCCAGTAAAAAGAATTGAATGAGTAAACCAAAGATTATATTAATCGATGGATGCTGCAAGGCTGGCGGTGCAGCCAGGGGATATTATGAAGCTGCGCAAGAATTAGGTTATGATATTGAAATAACTGGTGTTGACATCAATCCTCAACCTCGATACCCGTATAATTTTCAAAAATCTGACTGCATTCACTACCTCATAGAGAAGTGGAAAAAATTTAATTTTTTCCACTTCTCTCCGCCATGTCAAAAATATTCGGTAGCAACCAACCGCCAACGTGCGGCTGGGAAAGAATATAAGGATATACTTACACCTCTTCAGATTTTAATAAAAAAATACGGTTTGCCGGCAATTATAGAAAACGTACCAAGCGCACCACTCAGAAAAGATATTGTTTTAAGGGGAGATATGTTTGGCCTTAGAACCCTTAGAAAAAGAGTATTTGAATTACACAACTTATTTATGCTTCAGCCTGGTTTCCCTTTAAAAAAGGGAAGTGTTCATACAGGTGAATTTGTTACGGTTTGCGGGAATGGGGATATGGATGCTCCTAACGGAAGTCCGTTAAAAGTTCCGGGAAATTCAGTAGTAGAAGTTTGGAGTAACGCAATGGGTATCGATTGGATGAATAGAGCAGAATTGGCTGAAGCCATCCCGCCAGCTTACACAAAATATATCGGTCTACAACTATTCCCGCAAATTATAAACCGCTTTTACCTGTAAATGCACAAACTAAAGACATGGAACAACATACATTTTATTTCACCAGTGCAGATGGAAAATTAGTCGGCATTGCATACATAGTTGTTTTCCCTATTGCAGACTTGAAAGATTTCCCTGTTTGCATGAATTAAAACCGTCAACAATGATCCTGGCAATTATAATTTATTTGATTATCAAAATAACCCGGTTTGCTGAAATGATCCGCTGCCTTTTCGGTTTGCACGATTGGCATTTTTTCTATGCCGACTTTAAAAGAAGAAAATTTTATAAAGGCTGCACTTACTGCACCAAATTAAAAAGGATAAGCAGCACTGAATACCACGAAAATAAAACTGTCAACAAATGATGTATGAAGGAAAAAAAATAATGATCGGTCTTTCGGGTGGTATTAATTCTATGGCAGTTTTATGCTGGCTAATCGAAAGTGGCGAACAACCTAAGGAATTACATTTATTCTATGCTCATTTTTCAGAACACAGCCCTGATACTTTTCATTTTGTAGCTGATGGAATCAGGTATGCAAAAAAATATTTCAAAAAAGTTGTAGTTAAAATAACCCGTAATAGCGTTCTGAAATATTTCGAAGAAAAGAAAAAAATGATCCCACACCCCCGATTTTCACCATGCAGCCATGAATTGAAGATCGAACCAATGCAATTATATATTAGTCAACAAGGAATTACAGTTGATTTGATAGGGTATGTGAAGCAAGAAAAAAAGAGAATGAATGCTCATCGGAAAAATAGTCCCAACGATTTGTTTTTAAGTAAAGATTTTCCAATTGAGCAATTCACTGATGACTGGTGTTTTGAAATTGTAAAAAAGCACATTGGTTGGTATCCTGCCATTTATGATATAAAAGATAGCCAGGGTAAAAGGTTATTTGCTCACAATAACTGTTTACCATGCAAAAACATGTATGTGAATGATATGATCCCAATAAAAATTCACTACCCCGAGTATATGAAAGCGGCGCAGGAGTTATCTAGAAAGTTAAAAGCTTATTGGGGTAGGAATGCGAAAGCCTATTATACAGAATTCGGAAGAGAAGATTATGAAACTCCTCAATGTGAAGCATGTGCTTTTGATTAACAATAAATTTTTAAACAAATGATAAAAGAAATTCTATCGTTCAATGCAATTGAAAGTGATAACGCCCCGGACATGCAATGTAATATGTGCGGTAAAGAAGCTAATGCCAAAGGCTGGCTGTTGGCTGCAATTTATCCATTCATGAACAACACTTGCGATTTCTCCATAGTTGTATGCAGTAAAAAATGTAAGGATGATTATTTAACACATCCGGTTGCAGACTTCCATATCCTGGATACAATTTGCAGAATTTCATTTGATCCCAATACAGGCGGTCTCAATGCCGCTTATGCATCGATGGTTGACAGTTTTAATAATCTAAAAGGTAACGATGTATGAAATGGAAAGAAGCGAAAGAGATCGCAGATATTATATGCAGCGATCTTTTCCCCTGGACAGAACAGTTGTTTATCGGCGGGAGCATTAGCAGAATGTGTTCTATTGTAAAGGATATTGAAATTATCTGCATACCAAAAAGAAAAGTGCATGTCATTGGAACCGGCCTGAGTTTATTTAGTGGTCAACCGGTACAGGTCGTGAGAAAGAAACCGGAAGCAGTAAAAAAATTTGTTGATACTGTCAACCAATGGCCTAAAGTGAAAGGTGATCCTGAAACCGGGCGCTATACACAACGGTGGTATAAGAGCATCATAAAGATCGATCTATTTATGGCCGATGAAAACAATATCGGTTTGATCCATGCTATACGTACGGGAAGTGCAGAGTATAGCAGACAGTTGATGAATTGGTGTAAACAGGCGGGTTACCAGGTTAACGATGGGTATTTGTGGCAAGGTGTTACGAAAGTGCCTGTACCTGATGAAAATTTTTTGTTCAATCTGATAAAGCAAAAATATGTTGAACCAAAATATAGAAATGTATGAGTAAAATAACCGCAAGTAAACCTTTAAGATGGTATGAGGCTGGAACGAGTGATTGTAATCCTAATTACAGACATGGAGTTTACCATACCCCATATACAATTGTTGAAATAAGTATTTGGCCTGAATGCTATGAATTAACAGTAATACGTCATTGCCAAGTCTATACTATGAAAATAGAATCTCCTTTTGCTACTTCAAGAGAAATAAAATTACAGGCATTCAAATTCGCAAAAAAAGTTTTCTTATCAATGTAACTATTATGATCCTTTCAACAGCAACATACAGTCACTATTACAACGGTTACAAAATAATATGTGATCCAGGTAAAGGATCATTCAAAATAGAAACGCTGCCTGTGCTTCCCTTCTTTTCGATGGAATCAGCCATGCAGCATATTGATAACCTCAAATCTTCAGACAATGTCAACAAAAAAGAAACCCGTAAAAAAGTATCAGTATCGCAGTTCGATAACTGGTAAAGTAGTATCGAAAGCCTATGCGGTGGCAAACCCGGCTACTACATACAGGACAGAGATAAAAGAACGCAAAAAGTAGTGTCAACAGTATTTGCTTTGTAATAAAAAGCATATATTTGTGTTAGACTGATGAACCCCTGCATCCCGCAGGTAGTTCTCAGTCTTTTTTATTTGCGGGTACAGGGCCTAACGGCAAAAATCACCTGTAAACATGGCAACTAAGAAGATTAAACCCAAACCTAAAACTGCTAAAGAGGGAAACCTCAAAAAATCCGGGAAAAAAACGAAAGATGTAACTCCCGCTTCACCACCTCCACCGGTAATTGAAGAAATAAAAATTACTGAACCGGATATACTCACGGATGAACCTGTAATCAATAACGATCTTACGACAAAGGATCTTCACGATACAAATAACGATGAGGTCCACACCGCTAACAATGACGAGAACGCCGGCAATACCGATATTCCTGTTGTTGAGGAACAACCTCCTGTTATTATCGCAGCTGAAACCGTTATAAACGACGATAACGATCTTAATAATAATGAAGAAGAAATAGAACAAGAAGCAAGATGGAAGCCGGGTAAAAGAAATCCGTTAACCGGAATGTTTACCCCGGAGGAAATGGATTACATAATGATACATCTTGAAGCCAGGATGCGTTCCGTTAATCCGAAAACAAATATTCCATTTACTTTAAACGCTCAACACTTCATCCGACAATGTGTAAACTTCTGTGTAAACTTTCGCCCTGGTCAAACATTTGGCCGGGCCAATGTCGAGAGAGAGGAATTTGAATAAACAAAATAATTACTAACCCATGTCCCAGATAAAAGATAACGGTGACGGTACAGTTACCGTTTCAAAAGAACTGCTGCAACAATTATACAAAGAGCATGTACAGGTAAAAGCTGATGTTGAATTGTGTGTTGACACTATTGCAAAAATGCTCATCGTGTTAGGCATCATTACAAAAGATGGAGACATAAAAGAGAATTATCGTTTCAGGGACCTGGTTAAAACATTAACCTCGCTTGTTTCTGATTCTGTTTTCAATTCAGCCGGGTTAGAAAAAAAATTCGGATTTGTAAAAGACCCGAAATGTCTTGCGGTTGTTCAGAAATACAGTTACCTGTATAAAAAAACAGTACCAAAACAATTGCCATCTATTACCGACTTAGAATTTAAAAAGATATGACCCCCGAAGTAAAAGACATTAAAACCCCATCATTGGAGTTTGAAGATAATTGGAGCAAACCAACAGAAACAAAAGCTCCTATAAAACCTGTTGACATTCCCGTACCTGGCAAAGAAAAAGAAAAGCCGGTTGATCAGACACCAACAGAAACATCGGTAGCTGCAGAGACGACCAGTGCTGTTGATAAGCCGGGAAATTTGTCTGCATCATTAAGCGGTGAGTTTACAACCGATGGTATAAACTTTATTCAATCATTAGTGTTTAAGCTTGTCAATAAAAGAAAAATTGTACGCAGGATCGGTAAAGAGAATATAGAAAGGTTCGGGGATCTGTTGGAAGAATTGCTAACCGATAAAAAGAAACCTGCATTAGAGCCAAAGGATCTGAGATTGTTTCTTCAGTTCAAAAGGTTGATGCAGGTACAGGAAGATATACCCTTCACCGACGAAGAATACGATAAGATATCGAATGCCTGGACAAAGTATTACGAGGAAACAGGCAAAGGACTGCCGCCCTGGTTCGGGCTGACCATTGCAATGGCCGATGTTATCGGTGCAAGATTAGCAGACGCATCCACTGAGTAATTATTATTAATAATAAAATTTCAAAACCATGAAAGTTAAATTAAAAAACGGGCAGACCGGTACCCTGATCCAAAAAGGAAAAAGGTTGTCGCAGGTACAGTTAGATCCTGACTCACAACAATCGGGTGGAATTGCACAGGTAGCAAACGAAGAATTCGAAGAAACCGGATCAGCAACAGCCGAAGAAGTTAAGCAGCCGGTGAAAAAAGAAGATGCTGACACTACACCTAAACAGCCTGGTATATTGGAAATCGCCGGCAATGCATCATTACTGATGCCGGTTTTTGTTACTGCATTCGTTGAAGCGTTGCAACATCCTGATGTAATTGCAGCATTGAGACCGGTAGCAAAAACAAAAAAGAAAGTGCCCGTCAAAAAAGCAACTAAGAAGAAAAAATAAATAGATCTCCTATCATTCAAAGCGCCGGTAGGTGCCCGGCGCTTTTTACTACCCCCCAATGATTGAAGAAAGAAGTAATAGGACAGTTTTTATTACCGGCATGAGAGAGGTTGGTAAAACAACCTATGCAAAGTATTTGGGATCAATTCAACAACAAAAGGAATTAGCAATTGACACTTACGATCATCCAGGGTATCGTGAATTCAAAGAAATAACTCTTGACGAATTAGCTGAATGGAGTGTAACTCCCCTGGCCTTCCTTAAAGCCAAAAATTTACATCGTCGAAGGATTTTCAAAGGTGATATTTTAGAGAATGTCATTTATACTTTTACAGTTTGCTTTGACACCCATGTAATATTGGAGGATGCTTCAAAGATTTTTGATAGTAATGTTCCCCGTAAACTTAAAAGTGTGGTGATAGATCACCGGAACCGGGGTCTCGATGTATTAATGATGTTTCATGCTTACGCAGACATTGCGCCTTACTTGTGCAGGATGTGGAACTCCCTGGTTACATTCAGGACGGAAGATGATATGACCGAAGTGCAAAAGAAATGGTCTGTAAGATGGCCCGCCCTGGTAAAAGCTCAGGAAGAAGTAAGAAGTCAGGCTAACCCTTATTACAAAACCGTAATTCATCGTGAATAATACTATTACCCCTAAATATTATTCTAAAAAAGAACTTGCTGCACAATATGGTATCAGTGTTCGGCATCTTCGCCGGGAAGTATTACAGCAAAAAATATTCAAAGAAGATTATTACAACAACAGGCGATTACTTTCACCTGCCGACCTAAAAAAAATATACGATAAAATCGGAGAGCCATGAAATTCTTAAAACCGGATAAAGAAATTTTTGATTTTGCTGCAATGGTAGCCACTACATTCACAAAAGATGAGATGAAAGTTGCAGATGTAATTTCCATGTACGGCCTATTTTCAAAAAAAAAATACTCCCTTCGCCTGGTTAAAAAAACAAAACAAATAATTCTTCTCACTCCTTCTCCTAACTATAATATATTGATGAACCCGGATATTGCTAAACACTTCAGTGGAGAAACAATTACCAATGCAATTATTTGGGCTTCTATACGTCCCGATTATGAAGATGGAATTAATGGCGATATACAAGCCGATGGCGAAGCAGTAGATATACTTTGTAAGTATCATACTGGCTTTGACAAAACTAAATTCATTGAAGAATTTGACAAACTTGTCAGCCCCAACGGTAATAATACATACCGGGTAAAATTGGCAAAAGCCTACCTCGATAGCAAGCCTTAACTTCTTTTCCCTGCATTTGGCTGCATTATACTGCACTGCACAGCGTTTCGCTGAATAGAAGTGAAAAAGCATTTATAGTTTGGTATTCGAAAATCTTCAAACAAAAAAATGTTTAATACATGAAAAAGTTTTTCCAAACAAACGGTTACCTGTTACTGGCAATATTGGTGATCGCTGTGATCGCCGGCATCATTGTTAATATGATGGCAAAGCAAGTACAGGTTGATCCTGCAACCGGTGAGGATGTTCCTGGTGGTATAGTTACCAAAGGAAAATTGTCGCTGAAAGGACTTAAACCGACAGTCATCAAGTAAACCCCATTAAAAAATTTCAATTCAGCATTATGAGTATGGAACAAATAAAAAATCGTGCCGGCCAAATAGTTAACTATGCCGGCCCCGGAGCAAAAAAAGGTTACTATGGCTATAATGGTAGCCGTGATGAATTCGTTCACTTCGATGGCGCCAATGCCTTTCCAGGGGAAGTAAACACCGACCGCACTTTCGAAATTACTTTCGATACCACTATAGATGGTGCAGATATTGAAGTGATCCTTTTCCCTTCAATATATCCGTCAACCGGACTTCTTATTGCCGGTGATGGTGCAGTTGGCGGCGGTGCAACGGGTTTTGACACCGTTAATTTCACAGGTAGCCCTCAACCGATTCGCATGGTGCAGGAATGGTTAAAGAATTTTCCGTCAAGGGTAGTAGGTATGCAGCTTAACTCTCCAAATCAGTTGCAGCATTCCACTACGTTTACACTGATCCCTAAGAATCCCTGGAAAGAAGGGATGGAACCCCGCACAATTCGAACATCATTGCACAGCAATGAATATAAAGAGCAATTGACTATCACAACGATCAAAGAGCAATTCCAGCTTGATCCCAAAACAGAGTTTCGCATGAAGCTGAAAGGAGAAACAACCGGTACACTGACAATGTTCTTTGGTGCTGTGTTGGATAGCTCTGAAGCACTGAAAGTAAAAGCCGCTACCGCCGGGGTACAAAGCGTTTAATCGGGCCGCTTTATGTATTCACCATAAAATAAAGATCGTGTCAGAGATAAAACAACTCATAGCGCAACATTCAGGTAGTGTTGCGCTTTCTTTTTCTAAGCTGGGCATACCCGCACCGGTAACGGAAAAAAATGTTATTAAAGTTGCTGAATCATACGGGGAACCGTACTGGGAATTACTGGAAGATATTATTAATAGCGGCATTGGATATGCCGGAACTGATCTTTCCGTAATGTATGCGGTAGATGATGCAATAACTATTAGCGGCAAGTATGCAAACGGCAACATATATGATACGGGGCCATTAATTCCAAAGGGTACGCCTCCCTGGGTTGATCCCCAAATCTTCACCACGCAGGAAGGCCCTTACCCGGTAATGCAGCAACTCCCTTTACCTGTAATGCCGCTTCCAACAGATCAGCCGGTATTAATTGGCAATGGTGGTATGTTAACCTCGGAACCCAATAGCAGCATTCAAACAGTTTCGCCAACGGTGGTAACCATGCAGGTGGATGATCAGGACGAAAAAACATTTTGGCAAAAGCACAGCACACTGATAATAGTAGTTATTATCATCTTGCTGATCCTCCTTTTAAGAGGTCGTTCCAATGCTGCGCCTGTAATAATAAAATAACCAGGCATGGCAAACACTAATCCGCTTGTGCTTTACAATATCGGAACGCAAACCGGCCCTGGTACTACTCCCAAAATTGTTGTACCTGAAACGATCAAAAGGCAGATTGTAAAAGAGGAGAAAAAAAAGACATCCTTGTTGGATATTCTTTCCGGTGCAGGAACAGTATTGGGAAATTTTTTTGGAGCTAAGCAAGCTACGCAACAACAAGTTCAATACCCTTATTTATATCCTGAAGAAAAAAAGGATAATACAATTGTGATCGTATTGATTGTCCTTATAGTTGTGATCCTGGTAACGCTTTTATTACTTAAGAAACCAACTCAACTGAAATGAGTTTTTTAGAAATCCTTAACCCGACAGCAATAGAAAAAGTATCCTTCATGGCTGCTTTGATAATTGCTGTTGTGTGGTTATGGTGGGAAATAAAAGCCCTGAATAAAAAAAGGGATGCCGATGCTTTACAGAGAGAGAATGATACAAAGGATTGGAAGGATATGTACCAAAGGATGATGAATAGACTGATCGACCTGGAAAAACAAAATGCCAGGGTAATCGAAAAGAATACAGCGGCCTTTAATCGATTTACAGGAGCAGTTGACGAATTAAAAGAAGAAATACATAAAAAAAATGTTTGAAGCATTCAATAGCGTAAGAAAAGTAACCGGGCTGGGGCCTCATTGTCCTGCCAGGTTAAACCTGCTTACAGGTGAATTGCAATTAAACATGGATGTATGGCCCAAACTTACTACTGCTGAAAAAAGAGACGTCGTATCGCATGAGGAAGGTCATTGGGTAATGCAGACAACAGATGAGAGAACAGCAGATCATTATGCATTGATGAAGCAAGCGAAAAGTGGTTACTCGCTGAAACAGGCGGTACTGGCCATGGCTAATATGCTCGATCCTACTAACCCTGAACATATACAACGTGCCTGGCTTCGCCTTCAAACGGCTGAAGGACTTGACCGTGAAATTATCAATTCAAAAAATCAACGTATGGCTACAACTTATTCCCGGTTCGATGGATGTAACTGCCAAACGCATACAGGTGATCCTTATGTTAATTATGGCATCCTGGGTATTTGCCTGAGTAAGAAATGCCGGGAGAAAAAGGCTGCTGCACAAGAGGCAAAAGCAGCATCTAAAAATGAAGCCAGGGTGTTACTTGCTGCCAATGGTGTACAGACCGGTTTGGGCGGCGTATTTCAATCATTGGGCAACGCAGTTGCAGGAGCTACTCAACTTGCAACAGGCGTAAACACAGCGACACAAACATTACAGACATATTCCCCGAATGCCACCACTCAGTTATTAGGTGGTGGTGTAGAGGATCAGAATTCGTTGCTGATGCAACAATTAGCAATGCAGCAAGCCGCCGATGAAGAAAAGAAAAAGAAAACAATTACCTGGATCATTGTCGGTGCAGTACTGGCAATTGTGATAGTTGGAGTAGTCCTCTTTTTAAGAAACCAAAAGAAAGCGGCATAATGGCAATTGCAATACCAAACCCGAAACAATTAAAGACTGATATCAAAGATTGGTGGAATACCCTTTTCCCAATATTTGTTATCCTCATTATCATCTTTATTGTTTGGAAAATTTATAAAGCATCGAAGGCAGCAGGTGAAGCCGGCGGCGCTTTATTAGGTATCAATGCTACTGCAGTTAAAACCGGTATTTCTCCGGATCGTATTTCTTATATCGCATCATTGGGACAAATGCTTTGGGATGATGCTGTTGACCTGGGAAATTGGTTTGAGGCAACTGAGTACGATGAAGATATGTTTATTGATGCACTCAATGCAATGCAATCGACCAAAGAACTCGTTCTACTGGATCAGTATTACAGGCAAGCCGCCGGGGAATCTTTGAAAAAAGCGACCGATAAATCTTTCGGCGAATCAGATAGAGCAAAAGTGAAACCTAAAACATGGACTGCATTAATGCAGATGGTATAATGAAGTGGACAAAAACACATACAATAATAGCAGTGGTTGTAGTGCTGATAGTGGTCGCAATGTTTTGGCCAACCAATAACCGTTACCTGAAGAAACTTGCAGATGATAAAACCGATGAAGGGTTATGAATAAAAAAGTAGGCATCATACTGATCATTGTCCTGGTAGTGGGTTTACTCGCTGCCGCTTTTTTTCTTTTTAAGAAAAAGAAAGATGCAATGGATCCTACCGGCAGTAATGCTGTGGAGGACCCGAATGATCTTAGCGGTGCAGGCAATTCACTGCCTACCATCAATACTCCTACTCATACAAATGTCGGTAACACAGGGGAAGGATTTTTGGATGGTGTTTTAGATTTTTTGGGAATTGGGAATAATAATGCAGGTAACGGCACCTGGGGAATTCAAGGGCAGGTAAATAATAATACTGGTAATGGAGCATGGGGTATCAGTAATAACGTTGCTGCAGGCGCTGCCAATGCAACAGCAGGGCTATTAGGCAATGCTGCTTTAAATGTTGGCAGCGGTGCAGGCGCTATTATCGCTGCTTCGTTTCCACTAAAGAAAGGAAGTAAGAATAACTATGTAAAAATGATTCAGACAGCCGTAAATCAATCGATCAGCAAAGGACAAATAAGATCATCAATGCTGGTTGTTGATGGCAATTGGGGTACAAATACGGATGCAGCAGTAAAGCAAATTTTCCCAACTGGTATAATATCCCTTTCTCTATACAATGCGGTTGCTGATAGAGTGAAAATAGGAAAAGGCTTGAAATAAATATTATGGCTAACCCGATAACAACTTGGTGGGAAACCGGTGAAGTAGGAACACTTGAAACATCGATTGTAATCGATAAAAAAAGTATCATCTACCTGGCACTGGTTACGATCATTACTGCTGTTATCATTATTCTAATAGCAAGAGAAGCAAACAAAAGCTAATGGCTACAAATCAAAAACCTGAGCATAAAATTGTTTTCGACACTGCAATTGCAGCAGGTATCAATCCCGATACGGCCAAACTATTGCTTGCACAAATGATGCACGAAAGTGCAAATTTTACAAGTAACGTATATAAGGCAAACCTTAATCCGATGGGAATGAAACTTCCATCGATCAGAAAAGACCCTTATATAGCAGGCCCTGGTACACAACCTCCCGGCAACGAAGGAAAAACTCCGTATGCCCGTTATACATCATTACCCAATGCAGTAAGGAGTTTACTCAATTGGCTTTCCTATAATAAAATTGATCCGAATAAAATTTCCGGCATAAATGATTATGCTGAAAAATTAAGACAACGCAGCTATTTCGGAAATACGCAATCAGCAAAAGCAATTTATGTAGCCGGGCTTACTAATAATCTTAAGAAAATAGGGCCGCTGGCTGCAGGCGCTGTTACAACTGGAGTATCGGCACTTTCGGAGTTGGGAGATCCAATTAAAAAAAAAAGTTCCTTGTAATTGCAGCAATTGTTGTGCTGCTGATTATTGTAACAATAATAATGCTGATAAAAGAAAAAGAAAAGAATGACCGCTAAAGAAGCACTTATAAAAAGATTTGGCAGTACTCAAATTGCAAAGCTAACACCCGAATATATGGTGTTAGAACAAATGGCATTACAAAATTCCAATAGTGCAGGTGTAGGCAATGTTTCAGGAGCCAGCGGTTATATTCCTTTTTACATTCTTAATGCTGCCGGCTATGCCCTGGATGACATAGGATGGAATGTACATAATGTAGATGCCAACCAGGTAATTTTTGGCATTTCTGCCGGTAGTTATCCCACTGTTGAAACAAATACCACCGTATCTAATACTCCGGTAAATGTGTGTCCTGATGGGGAATTTCATGCAGGGGATAATATTATTATTGAAGCCACTCTGAAAATTATTGGTATCGGTAGCGGTGATGAGACAGTTATTGGTTTAGGCCTTTTATCAAAAGTTGTTGCCAATACACTTCACAAAGGGTATATAAAACAGAATGGATCATTCTTTTTTATTCATGCTGCAAAGGCAGGAACGATTGTAACAAAAGAAGATTCAGTTTTTTTATTGGAAGCCGGTCACACGTACCAGTTAAGGTTTGAAAAAAGAGGAAGCCATGTTTACTTTACAGCAACGGTAGCAAAAACAGACCTGGTTGCAGCTAATTACATTCAACCATTGATGTATGGGCCTACCTCAAGCGATGGTGCTAATAATGCCACAGCCCAGATAACCATGACAGCGGCGGTGCCCTGCCTGGTATTAGCGGATGTGGAAGTTGAAGTATTAAAATTTGACGTTTATACCCAAACACCGGCAGCTACCGTTATGCTGATGGGTGATGATGTATTGCAAGGTTACCGTATAGCGCAGAAAGATACAGTAACTGCATTACTGGCCCCTTTCATGCAGGTATCAACTTGCTTCAATGCCGGGGGTAAGTGCCAGCACCTGGCACAAAATTCCGACCTGGATTTAATGGCTCTGCATCCAAAAGCAGCCGTGATATGGACAGGGGTTAACGATAAGATAGCAGCAGTGGCCAATGGAACTATTATTGCCAACTATGCTACTATCATTCGAAAAGTTACAGAGCAAAACTGTTGGCCTGTAAGAGTATTACTGCCGCCGTGTTCGGCTTTGAGCAATGCAGCAATAATATTACTTAATGGTTTTTTTAACGATGCAGCTTACCAGGATTACCCCGTGATAGATCTATGGAATAGTAAGCTCAGTACAGCCCCCGGAGATGCTGTAAACAATGCTCCCAACCCTGCATATTTTGAAGCTGACCTATGGCATTTAAACGCTGCCGGTCATCAATACGTGGCGGATAAAATTGCCGAAGAAATTGCCAAAATTGATTTTGACACAATACCCCCTGCAATATGAGTAACGAATTAAAAAGATCAAACGCTGGAAGGCTTATTAAAAGAGCCGATGCCGGTTATCACAACAAATCCTCAATTGTAATGAGGGTTATTCGTTTTGAACCTTCCGGGGAAAATTATGCTGCAAAATTTATCAATCCTTTTTTGCCGATCGCTGTATTAAATTTCTCCGAGGCTAACTATCCGGTTACAGGAATTAGCGGCGCTGATCCTGAAAACGGAACAACCATAACAGAAGAATTTGCCGGGGTTGCAAACGGGTTTCAATTATTCGGAATGGATGCTGCTGCATTGTTAACCGAATTCCCATCATTGATAAATTTCTACTGCACTTTGAAAGGTAGTGACGCAGACCTCGAATACACCAAATTTTTAGCGGAATTATTACCGGAGGAATGTTGGATAGAGCCGAAAACATTAACTGTTACCGATGTAGGTGCTATTTCAGTTTTGGCAGGTGATGCTGCAAGATTAGTGATACTGGAAAAGAGATAATTATTCACAAATAAAATTACTGTAATGACACTTTGCAAAAATTTTGGGAAAAAAGTAAGATCACTATTAAAGAAAGTGGATAATGAATTAGAAAGGTTGGGGCCTATTGTTTTGAAAGTAACAACAGGCATCAAAAATTTACTCAGCAGTCCTGCAGTTGATATTCTTACTGTAATCATCCCTGGTGATCTTGACGGTCGCATTCGGGATATGATTGTTAAAAAGCTGGATGAGGCCATTGATTACCTGAATATCATTGATACGTGCAGAGGCAAAACAGGTGCAGCCAAAGTGCAGTGCTTTATTGATGAATTAAAAAAGAAAAGCAAACCGGTACAGCGATCGCTGCTGATAAAGTTGGCAAGTATATTAACCGGCATGCTGCATACCGGTAGTCTGTCACAGAACGAATACGACACCTTTATTCAATTACAATACTCATTACAGAAAAAAAGCTAATGATTTCCCTTTTAAAAATATCGGCCGGTGGTAAAGAAAAAACTTTCCTATTTGATTATACCACCATTGAAGACCCCATAACCTACACTATTGAGAAAGGGGGTAGTATTATCATATTGACAGGGGGTGCAGGATCTCTCAACTTTCCAGACCCTGCAATAAAAAAAAATACAGGTAAGAGTATTACTGTTATCAACTTTCAAGTTGACGAAATAACAGTTGTGGATTATGCCCCTTATGGCCCCAGGGGAGATCAGTTTGGCATAATGAATGGAAGAGCTTCATATATTTTTAAAGCAATTGATGAGAAGTGGATATGTGTGAGCAAATTCTCAGCAGTTGCAGATACATAAAAGTTTAAAAAAAAATAAAATGAAAAAAATCAAAATCGTCTTGGACAAAATCCTCTTGGCTTTTATCCTCCTGTTAGTAACAGTATTCGCAAGAGGGCAAACAACCGCAAAAACAGGAACAGGAAAGTATGTAACCACTTCAGGGACCTCAAAATCTGTAAACAGCAGTACTGATACCGCTTTTATGCAATGGAAGCAAACAGACTCATATAAGAGCCTGGGAATTGTATTGGGAGTTGTCCGGGGATCAGGAACTGTTACCGGGAAAGCGCTCATCCAGGTAAATAACCAGGTTGTACCAACATCAACCGGTTGGGTGGATTATGATACTGATACATTCAGCGTTTCATCGACGAGTGTTTATAAAGCAAAAAAATGGAAGTATGATAATCCAAGCTTTGCATGGTGGAGGGTGTATTGGTGGCAAACATCAGGTACAGACACATTGAAACTGGATTACTTCTATAATAAGTAAAAACAATTTTTCTCATAAGCAGTTAGTTTTGGTATAGCCCCGGTGTTTCAACATCGGGGCTTTTTTGGGTCCATACCATCATAATTGTAGTTGCTGCAGCCAAAGGATCTTATCGCTGTTTTTGTTGGTAGAAGATCTGTGATCTCGCATCGATCATCGGTTGTTTTACCGGTAGCTGATCGCTTAACGTCTTTTCCATCGGTATGATCAGGATCATATCGTTATTTGTGCAGATGAGACCGGTATTACCGATATTGTTATTGATAGCGGCCATGGTCACAGTTCCCGGATAACGGAACTAGTTTCATCCAGCGTCACTTTTTTCTTCTTATCAATGTATGCCTTGCTTTCTGCAAGGTTACTATGACCCATTTGATTTTGAAACCAGGATATATTTTCTTTTCCGCTATTGTCAAGTAAAAAGTTAGTGGCGCCGGTGTGCTTTGCGGCATACAGTTTTTTATTTATTCCCAACCCCCGGATAATGTGCAGATGCCAAAGTTTTGTAGCCATTCTTGCCGTTCTCAAATGCTTTCCGGGCTTCATAGTGCTGGAAAAAACATAAGTGTCTTTATCCAGGGCAGGAATACCCGCCTCGATCAATGCCTCCATGTGTGGCTTCAGCAGTTGTTTTTTATTTGCTTTCCTGTTTTTGTGATCTTCCGGGTTGACTGTTATTTCTGCCAGGTCAAAATCATAATGCTTTACTTGTAATCTGGTAATAGATGCAGGTCGCATGTAAGCATAATAAATATGCAGGAAAAACAACCGAAGCTCGGGAGATACTTTTTTTAAATGGTTGTTGATCCGGGATAGCTCAGCATCGGTATAAACTTCAAATTTTGTGCTTTCTGTTTCTTTCAGCTTATCGACTTCTTTGAAGGGGTTGCCAGGTAACCCGTACAGTCGTACTATCCTGCCAAAAACATTCGACACCCCACGGATAATATTGTTGATCGTCGTATTTGATTTTTTCTTTTCTATTTGCTGATCGATGAATAACTGTATATGTAGCGGTGTCAGCTGTGCAATGTTTAAATGTGCAAGTCTTTTCTCTCTCAAAAATTCGATAAAAATTTTTGTCCAGGATGTAAACGATTGTCCACTTTTAACAGTGCTAAGTGATGCAGCTTTGCTCTTTGTCTGAGAAGTCAGGCATTCAACAAGGTTTTCGCTTGCATATTCTTTTATTTTCTGCATTTGAAAATAACGCCATCCCTTTGACAAGGCCTCTGAGATCATTTTGCAAAGAATCTTTGCTGCGATCAGGCGATCTCCATTATCGCTGATCCTGTTGAGGTCACCGGTAGGCCGGGCTCTTTTCCATTGGCCGGGTGCAATCATTTCATACCATACGATTCGCCAGGTAGCGGATTTGGAATAATTGCTGTGAGATATTACCGGCTCCTTATAGGTCGCTCTCTTGTCCAAGTATTTGTCCAAGTTTATATATAAAGCATTGAAAATAAACCGTGAGCGGAGACTAAGGGATTCGAACCCTTGATACAGTTTCCCGTATACACACTTTCCAGGCGTGCTCCTTCAACCACTCGGACAAGTCTCCATTTATAAAAGGGGAGCAAAAATAAGGGTTTAAAAGCACAAGGGTAACAAGGAACAAGGGACAAGGAACAAGTTTCCGACAATCGAAGTCGCTTCAAGTTATAAGACTCTCTTGTGCCCTGTACCTTGTGCCTTGTACCTTATAGTAGTTACCAATTATTGGCCTGGTCGGCATTCATTCTTTCCGAAACATCTTCGGGTTGATGTTCTTTCCAGTGGCGGTCATATTTTACAAACCACGAGATCCATAAACTCCGGCTCAACCGCATCAGCCAGGGTTGAAGAAGTATTAAAAAAACTGCATTAAAACCGAGCCAGAAGAAGAAACGATTATCAGAAGTCGACATGCCGATGATGACATACCAGGCAACAAGCGTAGCCACACTTATTGCAATACTCAATGCATAGCTAACATAACTGGTACCATAATAAAATCCAACTTCGAGCTCTGCTGGCTGACCGCAAACAGGACATTTCTCATACATCTCCATTGTTTTTTTGAAACGAAAGGAAATAGGATTCTTAAATAATTTTCCTTCGCGGCAGCGGGGACAACGGCAACTCATTACAGAAGAGAAATAACCACGGGACCTTCTTGCTTCACTCATTGTGTTTTTTTCAGAACGCAAAGGTCGTTAATAGTAGTGAATAGTCAATTGGCAATCGTGAATGAGTCTCGGGATTGCCGGGTTCATTGCCGATTGACAATTCACGAAAAAGCCTCCATCACTTTTTCCATTTTTATACTGCGGCTGCCTTTTACCAGGAATTGAGTGTTGGTAAAACCCTGCCGGCTGAGCCATTCTTGGGCCTGCATTGCATTTTCAAATTGAATATATGGATGACCGGCTTTTTCAAAATCACTCCCCACCAACACAACGGCCGTCCAGGATGATCGTCCTATTTGCTCAATGATCAATTTATGTTCCTGTAAACTTTCTTTTCCTAATTCGGCCATGCTTCCGAGCATCATCACTTTGTGTCCCGGCAGCTTTGCAAAATTTTCAATAGCAACTTTCATACTGCTGGGATTGGCATTGTATGCATCCAGTATGATCGTATTGGAATCTTTTTTTAATAATTGCGAGCGGCTGTTCGACGGCGTATAATTTTCAATTGCCTTTTTGATCTTTTCAGCAGGTACTTTGAAATAACTGCCAACCGTTACTGCAGCTAAAATATTCGGAAGGTTATATTCGCCTACCAGTTGTGTTTGTATGATCTTCTCATCAAGGCCCTGTATGATCTCCACTTCGAGATAAGGTTCACTCTTTTTTGTTTTGCCAATAACATGTGCATCGCCGGTTGTTCCATATTTGATGATGCCACTGATCCCCTTGCTCATTTCCTGCAGGTAATCATAATCCCACATCACAAAAGCAATTCCTTCGTTGCTGCTGCGCAAATGATCATACAATTCGCCTTTGGCTTTTCGTACGCCTTCTTCACTGCCAAAACCTTCCAGGTGGGCTTTACCGCAATTAGTGATCAATCCATAATTGGGTAATGCATAAGTACAATAAGAAGCAATTTCGCCGGGATGATTGGCGCCCATTTCAATGACCGCCATTGCTGCATCATCTTTTATTGAAAGTATCGTTAGCGGTACACCGATATGATTATTCAGGTTGCCTTCAGTTGTATATGTTTTGAATGAAGAAGAAAGAACGGCATGTATCAATTCTTTACTGGTTGTTTTTCCATTACTTCCTGTAATAGCTATTACCGGCATATTGAATTGCAACCGGTGATGTTTGGCCAGTTGCTGAAGGGTTGTCAAAACATTTTCAACCAAAATAGTTTTGCCGGCGATCTCAAATTCTTTTTCATCAATAACGGCTGCTACGGCCCCGCTCTCAATAGCTTGTTTCGCAAAAGTATTGCCATTGAAATTCTCTCCTTTTAATGCAAAGAAAATATCGCCTTCTTTCAGCTTCCTTGTATCTGTTTGAACGGAGGGATTTTTTTTATAGAGTGTATAAAGTTCTTCGGTCAGCATGAGGCAAAGTTAAGCCTCCGTGCCCTCCGAAGCCTCCCTGCCCTCCGAAGGAGGGTTCTTAAGATTCTGCGAAATCAATAAGTCTTTACGCATTACGGGATCTGAAACCCCTCCTTCGGAGGGGCTTGGGGAGGTTTCGGAGGGCAGGGAGGCTATAAAAAAACCCCGTCTCGTTTTAAACGAGACGGGGTTTGGAGAATCATTACGCTATAATTATTTTTTAGACTTCTTACCACTCTTTCCGCCCTGTCTTCTTGTTTTATACTGCTGACCAGTTTTAAATCCATTTCCTTCGGGACTACCCATCCTGTCCATTGCACAACGGAAACCAAGAGTGCTGAGTGCCTGGTTTTCTTCAAGGAAGCGACGGGCACCTGGTGTAAGCCAGTAAGGACGATCATTCCAGCTACCGCCTTTATATACTCTTGAGCTATCACTGATCAATGTAGTAATGCCGTAACCATAATAGGACTGTGACAAAGTATCGCCATCGGCAAAGTTGATCACATTGCCACGCTGATAGTTCCTGCGGTTTTTAACTTCTGAATCTTTTACATCCACCATCTTTGCCCGGCCTGAGCTGTCTCTTTCATATTCACCGGCATCGTTCTTATAAAGTTTCTGGTATTTATTACCCCGGAAAGGAGCAGGCATATCATCGAAATCAAGTGTTGACATAGGACGATATACGTCCTGTACCCACTCGCTTACATTACCGGCCATGTTATAGATACCAAAACCATTCGGGAAGAAAGATTTTACTTCTGCAGTGTAGAAAGCACGGTCATTCAAACCACCGGCCACACCGGCGTTATCACCAGAACCTCTTTTAAAGTTTGCAAGGAATGTACCCTGCCATGATCCATGACGTGTGTCACGAAGACCACTGATGTTCTGCGCCCATGGATACATTTGTTTATTAGAAGCTAATTCCTCACCTCTTTTTCCTTCTTTGGTAGAAGGTCTTGGGTTTTGATTGATCAAACCATAAGCTGCATATTCCCACTCAGCTTCGAAAGGAAGCCTGTAATCAGGTTGTAATACTCCCGTTTCCATTGTAGCGGTAGTAACCTTAGGTTCGCCTTTTTTGGTTTTGATCTTACCCGGAGGCGGAGGATCTAAGCCCAATAAATATGTTTTTGTAGTAAAATAATTGTCTTGCGACTGGGCACCGGGTTTTAAATTTGATTTGTTGATATAGCCATCTTTCATCAGGGCTACTTCATTTACCCTGTCGGTTCTCCATACGCAGAAGTCGTGCGCCTGTCTCCAGGTTACACCCACAACAGGATAATTATTAAAGCCCGGGTGGCGGAGATAATACTCAACCATCGGCTCATTATAGCTTAACTCGCTTCTCCACGACAAAGTATCTGGAAGAGCGGCATCGAGGATCTTTTGATTGCCTTCATCGCCATCAGCCGGAAATACTTTTCCAAGCCAGTGAAGATATTCCCTGTAATGAAGGTTAGATACTTCGGTACGGTCGATGTAGAACGAAGGAACCGATACCCTGCGGGGGATATTATTCCAGTCGCCCATTACATCTTCTTCTGTCTGACCCATGGTGAAAGTTCCACCCTGGACAAATATTAAACCCGGACCAGTTTTCTGGTCTTTAGCCTTAGACACATTGTAACCACCCTGGTTCTTATCATTGTAGTTCCAGCCAGTTACATCGGACTTGTCCATTTTTTTCTTGAAGAGGCCTTTTCCTTTGCAAGATGCGATCAGCACTACACAGGATAACAGGATCGGTAAGTTTCTCATTGTTTTTTGCATAAACCTATGAATTGGAATATTTTTAACGCCGGATGGGACAAAATATTGCCTCGTATAGCAGGATTTACCTGCTCCCGAACTATTTCGGGACGAATATATGCACTTTCGTAATATAGCGGAACGTGGAAGTACTTTTTTTCAAGCCAAAAAATCCCCAAACGTCACTGTTTTTCAACTATGAAAATTAGCTGCAAAATATTCTTACTGGCATCGCTGCTTGCCGGCTCTTTGCATGCATTTTCTCAAAGGAATTATGCTCCTCATTCTGTTCTTTCAACTGGTAACTGGTATAAGATCGGGGTAAGGCAAGCCGGTATCTATAAAATAGATATTTCTTTCTTAAATAGTCTTGGAGTACCGACCAGTAATATTGCTTCAAATTCTGTCAGGCTATTTGGCAATGGCGGTCAAATGCTTTCAGAATCCAATGCCGGTATCTGGACCGATGATCTTAAAGAAAATGCTATTATGATCGCAGACGGAGGCGACGGCATCATCAATGGATCGGACCATATACTTTTTTATGCACCGGGACCGGATCAATGGATAAAAGATTCCATCAACCAGCGTTTCTCACATAAAAAAAATATTTATAGTGACATGTCTTTTTATTTTTTAAGTATCGGCGGAAACGGTAAAAGGATTACAGATATGCCACTGGTTTCTTCCCCCAATCTTACCGTCACTAATTTTTTGGAAAGATATTTTCACGAACTCGATACCGTTAATTTTTTAGGCAGCGGAAAAGAATGGTATGGTGAGGAATTATCGGATCTGCCCGGAAGAACACTGGCAAGAAATTTTAATGTTGCTGTTCCGAATATCGTTGCGAATGCGCCCGTTTTATTGCAATCAAATTCTGTCGCAAGATCTGTAGGAACCGGGAGCAGGTTCGATATAAGAATTAATAATCAGCCGGCCGGTCAATTGCTCATTAACCCGGTTGGCGGCAGTCAATATGATCTGTTTGCCCAACAGGCGACCGGCATTTCAAGCGCCGTCGCTGCCGGCAACAATATCAATATCGCATACAGTTATGTTCCGGGCAGTTTTAATTCACAGGGATGGATCAATTGGTTTGAAATATTTACACGCCGCAGTATTTCTATGAATGGGATCGACCAGTTGTTGTTCAGGGATTGGTCAAGTGTGGGGAATAGTAATACTGCTGAATTTGTTGTAAGCAATGCAACAACTGCTACACAGGTTTGGGAAATTACCGATCCTTCGGTTCCGCTCAGGATGCAGGGAAATTTTACCGGCAATGAATTTCGATTTATAAATACGGCAACACGACTGGGAGAATATATCGCATTCAATCCTTCCGGTTTTTTAGCGCCGTCTGCTATCGGCAGGATCAGCAACCAGGATATTCATAATGCGACGCCGGCAGATATGATCGTTGTTTCTCACCCGGCTTTATTATCGCAGGCACAGCGGCTGGCTCAGTTGCATCAGCAGCAAAATGGATTGCGTTCATTGGTTGTAACTACCGAACAGGTGTATAATGAATTTGGAAGTGGCACAAGCGATCCTGTTGCGATAAGGGATCTTGTAAAAATGTATTACGATAAGTTCATCAGCGCAGCGGATAAGCCAAAATATTTATTGCTGTTCGGCGATGCATCTTTTGATTATAAGGACAGGATCAGCGGGAATACGAATCTTGTTCCGGCGTATGAGAATAATTTTTCATTGGATCCATTATCTACTTATGTCTCCGATGATTTTTTTGGTTTTCTGGATGATAACGAAGACATCAACTCCGGGCTTGTAATGAATTTGCTCGATGTCGGTATCGGCAGGATCCCTGCAAAGAATATCGATGAAGCAAAGAATTTTGTTGATAAACTGGCTGATTATTTATCACCGAAAAGTTTGGGAGCGTGGCGAAATACGATGACGTTTTTGGCCGATGACGAAGACAATAATTTGCATTTGCAGGATGCAGAGATCATCACGGCCACCGGTTCTTCAACAGCGCCTGTTTTTAACCAGCAAAAAATTTATCTCGATGCTTTTCAGCAGGAGACTGGTCCGGGCGGAGCAAGTTATCCGCAGGCGGTGCAGGCCAGCAACAATCAAATTTATAACGGCACGCTTATCTGGAATTTTAATGGACACGGAGGTTCAGGCAGGTTGGCAGAAGAAACTATTCTCGATCAGTCAACGGTGAATTCATGGAACAATATGAACCGGCTGCCATTATTCATCACTGCTACCTGTGATTTTGCGCCGTATGATAATCCACTCGTCAATTCTATTGGTGAAAATATTTTGATCAGGCCCAAAACCGGTGGCATTGCATTGATGACAACGACAAGACCTGTTTTTGCTTTCAGTAACCGTATCATGAATGATAATTATATCCGCTTTGCATTGCAAGCGGATGCCAATGGAAAATATCGGTCATTGGGAGAGGCGGTAAAAGATGCAAAGAACTACACGTATCAAAATTCAGGTGATATTGCCAATAACAGGAAATTTACATTGCTCGGCGATCCGGCATTGACATTAAGTTTCCCGGCATTAAGGGTCAGAACAACAAAAGTGAATTCGGTTCCGGCGGCACAAGCCGATACACTGAGTTCAACAGAAAAAATTACCATTGAAGGTGAAGTGACGGATGTACAGGGAAACCTGCTGACGAATTTCAATGGGAATGTTTATCCGATCGTATTTGACAAAGCGCAAACCATTACAACACTTGCGAACGATCCGTCAAGCCAGCCGGCCGGTTTTCAGTCGCAGGTAAATAGTTTGTTCAAAGGAAAAGCTTCGGTGGTAAATGGAAAATTCCAGTTCAGTTTTAAAATGCCGAAAGACATTAATTATAATTATGGCAATGGCAAACTGAGTTTATATGCCGAAGACGGCAGCCGGGATGCGAATGGATATTTCACCAATTTTATTGTAGGCGGCGCCGGTAATAATGCAGGTTCGGATAATACAGGGCCGCAGATAAAATTATTTTTGAACGATGAAAGATTTGCCAATGGCGGGATCACAAATCAAGACCCGATATTGATAGTTAAGCTGTCGGATTCTTCCGGTATCAATACAGCCGGTACCGGCATCGATCATGATATTGTAGCAACACTGGATAACGATAACCGCAAATATTTTATCCTGAATAATTTTTACCAGGGCGATCTTAATAGTTACCAGCAGGGTTCTGTGCATTTCCAGTTGCCGGAGTTGGCCCCCGGCCCGCATACTATTAAATTAAAAGCCTGGGATGTATTGAATAATTCCAATGAAGCGATAGTAGAATTCATAGTAGCGAGCGATGAGGAACTGACCATTAGCCATGTGCTGAATTATCCCAATCCTTTTTCTACAAATACCCAATTCTGGTTTGAGCATAATAAACCGGGTCAGCCATTAAAAGTATCGGTAGAAATAATGACGATAACGGGCCGAACGATAAGATCAATTACGAGGAACATCGTTACAGAGGGTAATCGTTCTGCAGATATTGAATGGGATGGAAAAGATGACTATGGAAACAGGCCCGGCCGGGGCGTTTATCTTTACAAATTGCGGGTTATTGCCGGAAAAGAGAAAAAAGAAGTGATCGGGAAGCTGGTAATATTATAAAAACCTGTTTTTCATGAAAAAATTACCACAAATGTGGTACGCTAAATTAGATCGCAGATCATTATTTTTGCCATCCCGCAGGATTAAATACAATAAAAATTTGGCGGGGACGTTAGTAGAGGCCCGAATGTATAATTTGGGTGTCAAATCTGTACTTTCCGAAGCCATAAATTCCCGGAAAAACCTCTGAAAATTCTTGTTTTTTTGTTTCGGATAAATTTCTATACTTTAGTTTTGTATTTGATCAAAAGCTCTATATTTACACCATTATTAAAAACTTACTAATGAGACCAACTGCTTTAAAATTAACTGCCGGAATCCTGCTTTTATGTGGCTTATCATCTGCTGTAAAAGCCCAGGTTCAACCAATCAATGTAGTAACTACCGCTGTCCCTTTCCTTCGTATTTCACCTGATGCCCGTTCGGGCGGTATGGGAGATATTGGCATTGCCACTTCTCCTGACCAGTATTCAGGATTATGGAATGGTGGTAAAGTTGTGTTCAACAAATTAAATGGTGGCGTTGGAGCTACTTATACTCCATGGCTAAAAGACCTGGTAAACGATGTATACCTTGCAAGTCTTGCCGGTTTCTACAAATTCGCTGACAACCAGGCTGTATACGGTTCACTCCGTTATTTTAGCCTCGGTAATATCACATTTACTGATAACCTCGGTAACGATATCTCTAAAGGTCGTCCACGTGAATTCGGTATCGATGTTGGTTATTCACGCAAACTGAATGAGAAAAACGGTGTTGCTATCGCTTTAAAATATATCAACTCAGATCTGGCTAATGGTTTCACACAAGGAAGCACTACTTACAAAACAGGTAACTCTGTTGCTGCTGATCTTAGCTGGTATCATAATGGTATCAAAGCTTCAGGAAGCGGCTGGGCATGGGGTATTGCTTTAAGTAACCTCGGTGCTAAAATTGCTTATACTAATAATGCTGATGCAAAAGATTTCATCCCTGCTAACCTTGGCTTCGGTGCTAACTACACTAAGAAGTACAATGATAAAAACCAGATCTCTTTTGGTGTTGATATCAACAAACTGTTAGTACCTACACCTCCTGCTGAAGGTGATGTAGCTGGTCTTGCTGATTACAGAAAAACAAGCGTTATCAGTGGCTGGTTCAAATCATTCGGAGATGCTCCTGACGGTTTCAGCGAAGAACTGAAAGAATTCCAGGTTTCCCTGGGTGCTGAGTACATTTACAACAACCAGTTCTCTCTGCGTGCAGGTTATTTCTATGAGAACAAAAATAAAGGTAACCGCCGTTATTTCACTGCAGGCTTAGGTCTCAAATACAATGTATTCGGTTTCAATTTTGCTTACCTGTTACCTACAGGAAATGGTGTTAGCCGTAACCCACTGTCAAACACACTTCGTTTCTCTGTATTGTTTGATCTTGGTGACGGTTCAAGAGTAAAAGACAAAAAATAATTAGTAAGATATTTTCTATACAAACGTCCTGCTTCGGCGGGACGTTTTTTTTGTTCCAGGTTCCCGGGTGGCCCACCTAAAAGTAAAAGACGTCCAGCATAGCACGATGAACCTGAAAGCCGAAACTTGAAACTTGAAACCATCAAAAGTATATTTGTAAAAAAAATACATGCAATACCGCATTGGATCAGGAGTTGATTTTCACCGGCTCGTTGAAGGCCGGGATCTCTGGATCGGCGGAGTAAAGATCCCGCATCATAAAGGAGCTTTGGGGCATAGCGATGCCGATGTATTGCTTCATGCTATTTGCGATGCATTATTGGGCGCACTTTCATTGGGTGATATAGGTGTTCATTTTCCCGATACAGATGCAGCTTATAAAAATATCGACAGTAAAATTTTATTACAAAAAACCTATTCGCTTATTACGGGTAAAAGTTACAAACTGGTAAATGTCGACAGCACTGTGTGCCTGCAGGCTCCGAAGATCAGGCCGTATATTGATGAAATGAAAAGAACGATCAGCGATATACTTGGGATCAGCGGCGATGATGTTTCTGTAAAAGCTACTACTACCGAACAATTAGGATTTGCAGGAAGAGAAGAAGGATTGATGGCTTATGCGACTGTACTACTGTACAAGGGCTAGTAGGAAGTAGCTAGTGGGGAGTAGGGTGGCGTGTTATGGTAAACTCGTTCCAGTAATATCTTCATACAATTATTATCTCCCCACCAGCTACTAGCTATTCCTTACTAGCTAATAGTGTATTCTCACCGTAACAATTGAACATCGTCCCATCATTAAAATCATTTTAATCAGAGGAACCAGCGGTTTATCTTTGCCGCCGAATGACACCCATTAAAATAAAGATCATTAATCATTCGGCTAATCCATTGCCGGAGTATGCTACAACCGGATCATCCGGTATGGATATCCGGGCGCATCTCGATGAACCCGTCACCTTAGGATCGTTACAAAGGTTCCTGGTGCCTACAGGTCTTTTTATTGAATTACCTGCGGGATATGAAGCACAGGTCAGGCCCCGCAGCGGTCTTGCTATTAAGCAAGGCATCACCTGTCTTAACAGCCCGGGTACGATTGACAGCGATTACCGGGGAGAAATTAAGATCATTTTGATCAACCTTTCAGCAGAAGAACAAGTCATTAACCCGGGCGATCGTATCGCACAAATGATCATACAGTCAACCGAAAAAGCAGAATGGCTGCCGGTAACAGAATTGGAAGTAACAGAAAGAAATGCCGGAGGTTTTGGTCATACGGGAAAACAATAAAGTATTGAGATGAAAAAAATAACAGGCGCCTTATTGATCAGTATAGCAGCTATTACTTTTTTAGATTCCTGCCGCTCTACTAAAAAGATACAGACGGTCATTACTCCAAAGAAGGATACCGTGACAATAGATACAGCACCTGTTATTAATCTTCATGATGATTCGGTAGCGTTCATGATGGAAAATTATAAACGTATTATCGCCAACAAGGTCAGCTTCACCACTTTTTCAGCCAAGATCGATGTCGATTATGAAGATGCCGAAGGGAAAAAATATAATGTCAATGCTCATTTACGGATGTATAAAGACAGTGTGATATGGATCTCTATTACCGGCCCGTTGGGTATCGAAGGATTGAGAGCTTATATCACGAATGATTCGGTAAAGGTGCTGGATAAACAGAACAAAACATATATAGCAAGAAGTGTATCGTATTTGCAGGATGTAACGGAACTGCCGCTTGATCTTCCTTCTTTGCAGGACCTGTTAGTAGGTAATCCTGTTTTTTTTGATGATAACCTTATTTCTTACAGCAGGTCAGCGGAAGCGATATCGATACTGAGTAACGGAGATTTTTTCAAGAATCTTTTTACAATTGATGTTGCGAAAAAACTTCCGATAAGTTCCAAGCTCGATGACCTGGGCGGATCAAAGAACAGGACATGTTATCTTACCTATGATGATTATGAAGATAAAAAGGGAGTGAATTTTGCTCAAAAAAGAGTTATCAATGTAGCGGAGAAAAAGAAACTGGAGATCAAGCTTAAATTCAAACAGTATGAATTTAATGAAACGTTAAGTTTCCCCTTTTCTATCCCTAAAAATTATAAAACGAGTGAATAAAATAAAATTTACTTTGCATATTATCGTTTCTATAGATGATCCCCCACCCTGTTTTTTTTAACCCATCCATTTTATATCTATGAGAAAAAAAATAATCAGCAGCCTTTTATTTTTATTCGGAGTAGCCACTTTCGTTTCAGCCCAGCCGGTTGATAAGGCCCAGCTTGAAAAAGAAAGAAAAGATATACAGAAAGAATTACAGGAGATACAGGGAATTTATGATAAGGTAAAAGGACAAACAAAGCAATCCCTCGGCCAGCTGAGCGTAATTAACCGCAAGATAAATGTCCAGGAAAAGTATATCAGCAATATCAATAAAGAACTCCGCAACATCGATGATGATATTTATTTCAGCAACCTGGAGATCTACCGTTTGCAAAAACAAGTTGACACCCTGAAGGCACAATATGCCCGCACTGTAGTGTATGCCTATAAGAACAGGAGCAATTACGACTATCTTAATTTCATTTTTTCTGCCAATAGTTTTAATGATGCTGTGCGCCGTATTTCCTATTTGAAGAAATACAGGGATTACCGTGAAAAACAAGTAGCCACGATCCTCGAAACACAACAACTGATCGCCCAACGAAAGCAACAGCAGATCGGAAAAAAAGAACAAAAAAATGATGCATTGGAAAACCAGGTGAAGCAGGTACAGGAACTGGCCGTTCAAAAAAAGGAAAAGGATGCGGTGGTATCTAAATTGAAATCACAGGAAAAAGACCTGAAGAAACAGATCACTGCCAAACAAAAAAGAGATAAACAATTACAGGGTTCTATCAATGCTATTGTAAAAAGAGAAATAGATGCTGCGAGAAAAGAAGCAGAAAAAAAAGCAGCAGATGAGAAAAAGAATAATCCGGTAACCACTGTAACGCCAACGAATCCGAAAACAAATACCGGTACAGTAGTAATAGAGCCAAAGGTAAAATCACCCACAACCAAACCAACAGTGGTTTTCAACTCGGATGCCGACCTGAAAATGTCAGGTAATTTCGAAACCAATCGTGGCCGCTTGCCATGGCCGGTAGATAATGGTTATGTAAAGATCCGTTTCGGTTCTTATTCGATAGAAGGTACTTTATTGAAAGGCGATAATCCCGGCATCACTATTTCAACACAAACCGGCAATACTGTTAGATCCGTTTTTGATGGCGAAGTAGTCGGTGTATATAATTTGGGAGATGGAATGGCTATTACCATTCGCCATGGAAAATATTTTACTACCTATAGTAATCTTACAGGCGTAAGTGTAAGCAAAGGTTCTGCGGTACAAACAGGACAGTCGATCGGCAAAGCCGGTAAAGATGATGACGGCGCCGGTGGCCAGATCGATTTTATATTGATGATCGAAACAAGAAATGTAAATCCCGAACCCTGGCTGAAAAGATAGCTTTATAAAAATCTTTCGTAAAGCTTTTCATACACTGGGATAATAATGCCGATATCATATTTGCGGGCATGTTCGGCCGCATTTAACTTGAATTGTTTCAGCACAGCATCATCCCTGAGAATTTTAATGGCTTGCTGTCCCATTGCTTTTACATCACCTACTTCTCCCATATAGCCTGTTTCGCCGGGGATATTTATCTCAGCTAATCCTCCTGCATTTGTAGTTACTACGGGAACACCGGCGGCCATTGCTTCCAATGCAGCCAAACCAAAACTTTCATACTCGGATGGCAATAAAAAAAGATCGGCGATGGCAAGGATATCTTCCATTTGTTCCTGCTTACCTACAAAACGGATATCGTCGCATAGATTCAATTCACGGCAAAGGTCTTCAGCAGCCGGCCTTTCCGGTCCATCACCCACCAGCATTAGTTTACTCGGGATCTTATTATTTATTTCTTTGAAGATGTTGATCACATCGGGGATCCTCTTCAACTTACGAAAGTTGGAAGCATGCATGACCACCCGTTCACCATTCGGCGCAATTACTTTTTTAAAAGCATCGATCCCTTTCCGGTAAAAACGGCTTACATCCACAAAGTTTACAATGACCTCGATCTCTTTAGTAATATTAAAATGCTTGTAAGTCTCTGTCCGGAGATTTTCCGATACTGCAGTGATAGCATCGCTTTCATTAATAGAAAAAGTAACCACCGGCGCATAGGTTTTATCTCTTCCAACCAGTGTTATATCCGTTCCGTGCAATGTTGTAATAACAGGAATATTCTTCCCTTCCTTTTTTAAGATCTGCTTGGCCATATAAGCTGCCGATGCATGTGGTATAGCATAATGTACATGCAGCAGGTCAAGATTATTATTCTTGATCACATCAACCATCCTGCTGGCCAGTGCTGTTTCATACGGCGGGTAATCGAACAAAGGATAAGTAGGTACCTGCACTTCGTGATAAAATATATTGGGAGTAAAAGAGCCCAGTCTTACCGGCTGCTGGTAAGTGATAAAATGTACCTGGTGACCTTTTTGGGCCAGCGCTTTTCCTAACTCAGTAGCTAAAACGCCGGAACCTCCGAAAGTGGGATAGCAAACAATTCCAATTCTCATAAACAACATTTAAACGGGTATCTAAGGTAACAGTTTTGTAACCGCAAAGTTTGCCGCTTATCTTAAATATTTGTGTTCTCTTTTCATGTTTGCTTTAACTTTATCCAAATTCGAAAATATGAAGCGGTTTTTTCTACTGGTATTGATCTTTTCAGCGGCAATGCACGCACAGGCGCAAAAAGAAGATTCGGCGATGATCAAAAAAATTTCCGATGAAATATTAACGCATGGAAAAGCGTATGAAAATCTTCGTTACCTGACCAAACAAATAGGAGGCAGACTGGCCGGTTCACCGCAAATGGTACAAGCCGAACAATGGGGATTGAAAACAATGCAGGCAAGCGGCGCCGATAAAGCATGGATGCAGGAATGCATGGTGCCGCATTGGGTAAGGGGTGGAAAAGATGAGGCCATTGCATTTGTACACGGAAATAAAACATTAAATGTGGTGGCGTTGGGTAATTCAATGGGAACAGGAAAAAAAGCGATCAAAGCGGAAGTACTGGAAGTAAGATCATTTGATGAACTGGAAGCGAAAAAGGACCAGGTAAAAGGCAAGATCGTTTTTTATAATTATAGATTCAACGATACTTACATCAATACTTTTCTTTCTTACAGGGATGCGGGTCAATACCGGGGACAAGGGCCCAGCAGAGCCGCAAAATATGGAGCTGTTGCTGTTATTGTAAGAAGCCTTAGTCATACTACCGATAATAATCCTCATACAGGAGCCACCCGTTATGATTCAACCATTGCTAAAGAAAAAATACCTGCAGTAGCGATCGGGTTAAGAGATGCAGACTGGTTAAGCACAACTATCGGTGCACATATGAAGGTAAATTACGGGGAGGATGGACCTGTTACAGTTTCCGTTAAAACCAACGGCCATTTCTTACCCGATACGATCGGCCATAATATCATCGGTGAATTAAGAGGAACTGAATTCCCGGAGGAAATAATAACTGTCGGCGGGCATTTGGATAGTTGGGATAATTGCGAAGGCGCTCATGATGATGGCGCCGGCGTCGTTCAAACAATTGAAATACTCCGTGCATTGAAAGCGATCGGTTATCAACCGAAAAGAACAATACGTTTTGTATTATTTGCCAATGAAGAAAATGGCTTAAGAGGCGGAAATAAATATGCGGATGAAGCAAAAGCAAAAAATGAGAAACATGTTTTGGCTATTGAAAGCGATGCTGGCGGCTTTACACCAAGAGCATTGGGATTTACCGGCAGCGATGAACAATTCCAGAAATTTTTAAGCTGGAAAGAATTGATCGCTCCGTATGGTTGTAATGAATTCAATAAGGGAGGCGGTGGCGCCGATATCGGCCCGCTGAACCGGGCATTAAAAACACCCATGGCCAGCCTCAACCCCGATACACAACGTTACTTTGATATTCATCATTCACGCAGTGATGTATTTGAAACGGTAAATAAAAGAGAACTCGAATTGGGCGCCATCAATATGGCTGCATTGATCTATCTCGCGGATAAATACGGATTATGAGTCGCTTTTATGTCAAGAGTCGGAAAGTTGGAAAGACCGGAATCCGGAAGTCCGCAAGTCAAAAGTCCGGAAGACCGGAAGGCAATTCAAATAAAAGCTAAACGCTTCCCCTCTTTCCGACTTTCTGACTTCCGGACTTCCAGTCTTTCATACTAACTCTCTAATAACTTATTCAATGCCGCATTGACCCTGTCAAACGGAAAAGAGTTGACCGCCTGCTGCATTTGTTTTTTTATTTCTTCCGTGCAAAGATTACCAATGCTTCCTTCATGTGTATGACGGATATTGGTATCATAATTGAATTTTCCCGATTCAATATCCATTCCTACTTTTTTATAAGCATCCCTGAAAGGCATTCCGGTATTCACTAATTTATTTACCTCTTCTACACTAAAAAGATATTTATATTTCTCATCGGTAAGTATATCTTTTTTGATCTCAATTTTGCTCAGCATCAGGCCTGCCATTTCAATACAATCTTTTAAAATGCCAAAGGCAGGGAATAAATGTTCTTTCAGCAATTGCAGATCCCGGTGATAACCTGAAGGCAGGTTGGTGGTCATCATCATAATTTCATTGGGCAAAGCTTTGATACGATTACAATGACTGCGGATCAGTTCAAATACATCGGGGTTCTTTTTATGCGGCATGATACTGCTGCCGGTTGTCAATTCTGCAGGAAAGGAAATAAATCCAAAATTCTGATTCAGGTAAAGACAGGTATCCATACTTAGTTTGCTCAGGGTATCAGCCACATTTGCTAAAGACTGCGCTACTATTCTTTCCGCTTTTCCTCTTCCCATCTGTGCATATACAACATTATAATTCAGGTCTTCAAAACCAAGCAAAGTTGTTGTGAGTCTCCTGTTGATCGGGAATGAGGATCCATAACCTGCCGCAGACCCAAGAGGATTTTTATTTACAACAGTATAAGCGCTTTTCAGTGTGATGATATCATCGACCAGGCTTTCAGCATAAGCACCGAACCATAATCCAAACGATGAAGGCATTGCTAATTGCAGGTGAGTATAACCCGGTAACAAATGATCTTTATACTTTTCACTTTGTGTTTGTAAAAGCTCAAAGAAAAGCTGAATTGTTTTTACCAGCTCTTCCAGTTCACTTCTTAAAAACAATTTTATATCTACCAGCACCTGGTCATTGCGGCTGCGGGCCGAATGTATCTTTTTGCCGGTATCACCCAGTTTTTGCGTTAGCAATAACTCTATTTGTGAATGAATGTCTTCCACGTTGTCGTCAATGGTGAAGCGTGAATCTGCCTGCCCGGCAGACAGGTCGTGAATGGGGCGTGTAGATATATATATTTCTTTCAGTTCTTTTACGAGACTATCTTTTTCTTCTTTTTGCAAGAGACCTGCTGATTCCAGCATTACTACATGTGCAATGCTTGCGAGAATATCAAAGGGAGCAAGCATGCTATCAAACTGCCTGTCATTGCCGACAGTGAAAGTTTCAACTTCTTTCAATGATACTTTATCTTTTTGCCACAACTTCATACCAGCTGATTTAATAATTGAATATACAATTCAATTCCTTTTTTTATTTCGTCTGTATAAATATACTCATTGGCGGTGTGACTTCTTGCACTGTCACCCGGGCCTATCTTCAATGATGGAAAAGGCATCAATGCTTTATCCGAAGTAGTAGGGGAGCCGTAACTGTTCATTCCCAGTCTTGTTCCGGCAATCACCAACGGATGATCCGCAGCAATGGAACTGGAACGTAATCTTGTACTTCTTGGATTTACTTCGCATTGAACATTTGCTTTTATAATAGCAAGCATTTCTTCGAATGTATATAACTCATTCACCCGGCAATCGACAACGAATTTGCATTGTGCAGGAACTACATTATGAGCTTTGTTATCTGTTTCTATTACTGTGATACTCATTTTAACCGGGCCTAACAAGTCAGAAATTTTATCAAACCGGTAGTTGGAGAACCATTCAATATCTTTTACTGCTTTATATATAGCATTTTCTCCTTCTTCTCTTGCTGCATGACCGGCCCGGCCGGTACTGGTACAATCCAGCACCATCAATCCTTTTTCAGCAACGGCCATTTGCATTTGAGTGGGTTCGCCAACTATTGCAAAATCAATTTTACCTAATTGTGGAAGCAATACTTCTATTCCATCCCGGCCCGATATTTCTTCTTCAGCTGTTGCCGCCAGGATAAAATTGTATCCGAGATCTTTTTTGTCATATAAATAAATAAAAGCGGCTATCAGTGAAACAAGACTTCCACCTGCATCATTACTGCCAAGACCAAAAAGTTTTCCATCTTTTTCTATTGGAGAAAAAGGATCGAGTGTATATCCTTTATTGGGTTTAACAGTGTCGTGATGAGAGTTTAGTAAAACAGTTGGTTTATTTACATCAAAGAATTTATTCTTTGCCCAAACATTATTGAGATATTGTTCGGCAATTATATTTCTTTCCGTTAAAAATGTTTTTATAAGCTCTGCCGTCTTATCTTCTTCTTTACTGAATGAAGGTGCAGCAATCAATTGTTTGAGAAGATCAATGGCATCGGCCTGTAATATGGAAAGATCATTACTCATTGATAATTGTTGTTCCGGAGCTGCCTTCAATGAGTTTTGATAACTGCTGTGCATTGCCGATAATGACTTTATTCACTCCCGCATCCAGCGCCGCAAATGCATTATCCAGTTTGGGTATCATGCCGGCAATTATTCTTTCTTCCGATCTTAATTGTTTGTAATAAGACGGGTCAATTTTACCAATGACAGTTTTTTCATCAGCAATATCCAGTAAAACGCCGGTTTTTTCAAAAGAATATATAAGGGTCACTTCATACTGATCGCTTAATCCTTTTGCCAGTTCCTGTGCAATGGTGTCGGCATTTGTATTTAATAATTGTCCCTGTTGATCGTGGGTGATCGGCGCAAAAACAAGTGTGATATTTTTTTGAAGCAAACTTATTATGAGATCCGCATTGATGGCATCTATATCACCCACAAACCCATAATCCATTACTGCATGCTTTCTTTTATGGGCAAGAATGGAATCCCCGTCTGCTCCGCAAAGACCAATAGCATTACAGTTGTTTGCCTGCAGTTGTGCCACGATATTTTTATTGATATAGCCGGCATAGACCATCGTAACGATCTTCAGCGTTTCAGCATCGGTAATGCGACGGCCTTCCACTACCTGTTGCGGGATCTTTAATTGTTCGGCGAGACGTGTTGCCAGTTTACCGCCACCGTGGACTAATATTTTTTTGTCTTCGATCCCGGCAAATGTTTTTAAGAAAGAAGAAAGCTTCTTCTCATCATCAATGATGTTGCCCCCGATCTTTATAACATAGAGGTTAGCCATTGTGCTTGAGGATTTCAGAAAGAACGGCTTGCGCTGCCCACACCCTGTTGCCAGCCTGTTGTGTAACGATGCTCATCGGGCCATCCAGTATCTCATCGCTTAACTCAACATTCCTTCTTACCGGTAAACAATGCATCACTTTGGCATTATTGGTCCATTGCATTTTTTTATTGGTCAGCATCCATTTAGGATCGCTTTCATAAAGCTTTCCGTAATCTTTGAAAGTGCTCCAGTTCTTTACATACACAAAGTCAGCATCTCTCAATGCTTCATCCTGGTTGTGAGTAATGGTAGCGCCTTTGGTAAATTCTTCACTCAGTTCATAATCTTCCGGATGCGTAATAACAAAATCGGCCTTGCCCCAGGCATTGATCCATTGAGAAAAACTATTGGCAACACATTGCGGCAATGGTTTTACATGCGGCGCCCAGGTCAAAACAATTTTAGCTTTGCCACCTTCCCGTAAAGGAAATTGTAATATATCTTCCTGTATGGTTATTATATCTGTCAATGATTGTAAAGGATGTAATGTTGCGCTTTCCAGGCTTACAACCGGGATGCCGGCATATTTAATGAATTGTTTAATGTACAATTCACTGTAATCATCTTCACGGTTTTTCAGTGAAGGGAAGGTCCGGATAGCCAGTATGTCAAAATATTTTCCAAAAATGGGAGCGGCATCTTTCACATGCTCGACCGTATTCCCACTCATGATCGCTTCATCTTCGAATTCCAGTGCCCATCCTTCCTGGCCAACATTGAAGATGATCGCTTCCATACCAAGATTCTGTGCAGCGATCTGTGTACTTAGTCTTGTACGCATACTTGGATTCAGGAAAAGACAACCGATGCGCTTATTTGTTCCCAACTTTTTATCGGTAAAAGGATCGGCTTTATACGCCAGTGCTTTTTTCACTAACCTATCGATGGCCTCCCCAACTCCTCCGAAGGAGGGGCTTATAAGGTCGTTGACAGAGGTAAAATTTTTCATTTTAATTGGCGGGGGTTGATACTAAATTCCCGATCTCTTCTTTTATTGAATCGATGAATTGCTCAGCATCTCTTTTTTTCAATGCAAGGCCTGGCAACAAACGGATCACATTGGGTTTTGCTTCACCGGTAAAAATTTTCTGATTCCAAAGCAAATTCTTTTTCAGATCTTTTAGTTCTCCAGGAACATCAAAGCCGAGCATCAATCCGCGGCCACGAACTTTCTCCAGTTGAGGAATAGCTTCTAACTCATCTCTTAAATATTTACCGATCATCGTTGCATTGCCCATTAGTTTTTCTTCTTCGATCACTTCCAGTACGGCTAATGCAGCTGCGCAAGCCAGGTGATTACCACCGAATGTAGTTCCGAGTTGAAAATGTTTTGGTTTGATATGCGGGGCAATGATGATACCGGCAACAGGAAAACCATTCCCCATTCCTTTAGCCATTGTATAAATGTCGGCATTCACATTGGCAAAATCATGGCTGAAGAATTTTCCACTTCTGCCGTAACCGCATTGCACACTATCTGCAATATAAACAGCGCCGTATTCATCGCATAAGCTGCGTATCTTTTTCAGGAATGAATTATCGGCTATATTAATGCCGCCAACGCCCTGTATGCCTTCGATAATAACCGATGAGATCTTCTTTCCGTTCTTCTCAAAACATTCTTCCAATGCGGCTTCATCATTTAACGGAAGAAAGATAACGTTATCCGTTTCGTTGACCGGGGCGATATAGTTTTTATTATCAGTGGCAGAAACAGCCAATGATGTTCTGCCATGAAAAGCTTTGCTGAAAGCAATGATCTTTTTTCTTCCATTATGAAAGGAAGCCATCTTCAAAGCATTTTCGTTGGCTTCGGCGCCGCTGTTACAAAGAAAGAGTTGATAGTCTTCTTTACCCGATATCTTCCCGAGTTTTGTTGCCAGTTCCTGTTGCAACGGTATTTTAATAGAATTGGAATAGAAAGCAATTTTTTCCAACTGCTCTTCAATTCTTTTTACCCAATGCGGATGTGTGTGACCAATGCTGATCACCGCATGCCCGCCATAAAGATCGAGGTATTGGTCGCCTTTATCGTCCCATACAAAAGAACCTTTTGCTTTCACGATCGTTATTTCGTTCAATGGATATACGTCGAATAAATTCATCAAGTAGCAAGTTTTAAGTTATAAGTTTTAAGTAGTCGAGCTTCTCACTTTTGAAATTAAGGAAATCAGCATAGCTTTTATTTCATTAATCATTTTGAAAAGAAACTCAAAGCTTTCGGTATTTAGATATATCAGGTCTTTGGATAGTATAAGGTAATATTCTGCTTCATTTGCTGAGCCTGATGCAATGTTTAGAAAATTAGCAAAATCAAGCTGCGAATTCTTTCCACAACCTTCGGCAATATTGGCCGGAATTGATGCGGCAGCTCTTCTGAGCTGATTTGTCAAACTATAAAGTTCTTCCTTCGGGAATAGTTTTGTAATCTCATAAACTTTGACAGTAAACTCGTGTGCCTTTTCCCAAACCTTCAAATCTTTATAATTCTGCATAACTTATTACTTACTACTTATAACTTAAAACGCTGTTGCTTTTAAATTGAGACCCGCTGTTTCTTCACACCCAAACATTAAATTCATGTTTTGTACAGCTTGCCCGCTGGCACCTTTTAATAAATTATCAGCAACAGAGTGAACCACCAGCATGCTTCCTGCTTTTTCTAATTGTATAATGCATTTATTGGTATTCACTACCTGCTTTAAAAAAACAGGCTCTCTGGTAATATGCGTAAACGGGTGACCGGAATAAAAATCTTCATAGAGTTTGTTGAGTTCTATTAAACTCAGATCGCAGGAGATCTGTGAACTGATAAATATACCTCTTGCAAAATCTCCTCTCCACGGTACAAAATTCACGCCACCAACCTCTGAAGGGGATTCCGGAAAACTTTCCTGTAATTGATGAAGTGATTGATGTATCTCTCCAAGATGCTGATGCGTTAATGTTTTATATGCCTGTATATTATTCGATCGCCAGCTAAAATGAGAAGTGGCGGACAACGATTGACCGGCGCCGGTACTTCCTGTAATACCAGTTGTATAAACATCTTTTATTAAACCGGCTTTTGCCAGCGGCAATAATCCTAATTGAATAGTGGTTGCAAAGCAACCGGGGTTGGCAATATTATTTGCTGTTTTTATCTTATCCCTGTTCAATTCGGGAAGACCGTAAGTAAAGTTTCTGGTTTCTAGTTTCTGGTTACTGGTTAGGCGAAAGTCGTTTGCCAGGTCGATGACTTTGATCTTGTCTGGGATATTATTCTCCGTCAAAAATTTTTTTGATTCGCCATGGCCCAGGCAAAGAAAAAGAACATCGATATCATCATTTAATTCACCGGTGAATTGCAGGTCGGTTTCACCAATGAGATCCTGGTGAACAGCAGCAACCGGTTTACCTGCATTGCTGCGGCTATGAATAAAAGAAACAGCTGTACCCGGATGCTGAATCAACAGACGAATGAGTTCGCCACCCGTATAACCTGCTCCTCCGATAATTCCAACCCTGATTTTCATTCTTGTTTGGGGTTTAAATTTTAAGGGTTAAGTTCTATATTTTAAATAAACCCAACTTAAAACTTAGAATTTAAAACTTAAAACCTATCATTCATTTTCTTTCTGAACTGCGTTATAGATCGATGTCTGGTTGCCGAATATTTTACTAAAACCTCTTACATCTTCGCCGCTAAAACCTGTATTCATTTCTCCATATTTTCCAAACTTGCTGCTCATAAGGTCGTATTTACTTTCAATACCGGTTATTTGGAAACGATAAGGCATCAGTTGAACAAACACATCGCCGCTTACATTTTGCTGGCTGTTCTCTAAAAATGCTTCGATATCCCGCATCACCGGGTCGAGTATCTGTCCTTCATGCATCCAGTTGCCGTAGAATTGTGCCAAAGTATCTTTCCATTGCAATTGCCATTTGGTCAGCACATGTTTTTCCAATGCATGATGCGCTTTCAAAATGATCATCGGTGCCGCCGCTTCAAAACCAACTCTTCCTTTAATGCCAATGATCGTATCGCCAACATGTATATCTCTTCCGATGCCATAAGGCCCGGCGATCTTTTGAACTTGCTGAATTGCTTCCGATGGATGAGCAAATTCTTTTCCATTAACTTTTTTAAGCTCGCCTTTACTAAACCCTAATTCCAAATTCCCAACTCCTGTTTCCGTCACCTGCGTCGGCCATGCTTCTTCCGGCAACATTCCTTTTGAAAAAAGTGTTTCCTTGCCTCCCACACTGGTTCCCCATAATCCTTTATTGATAGAGTACATTGCTTTATCAAAATTAATTTCTACTCCCTTGCTTTTTAAATAAGCAATCTCTTCTTCACGGCTCAATTTCAGATCGCGGATAGGAGTGATGATCTCAACACCGGGTATCATGATATGAAAGATCATATCGAATCTTACCTGGTCGTTACCGGCGCCGGTGCTGCCATGAGCAACCGCTTCAGCGCCAGTTTTTTTTACATGTTCGGCAATATGCAATGCCTGGCTTAATCTTTCAGCAGATACGGAAAGCGGATAAGTATTATTCTTTAAACAATTTCCGAAAATGAGGTATTTAATGATACGGTCATAGTATCCTTTCACCGCATCGACAGCGGTATGCGTTTTTACTCCCAGCTTATAAGCATGTGCTTCGATCTTTTTAAGTTCATCATCTGTGAAGCCGCCGGTATTCACAATAATGCTATGTACCTCGTAACCTTTTTCTTCACTGAGATATTTTACACAATAAGTTGTGTCAAGACCACCGCTGAACCCTAAAACTATTTTTTTATTCATGGCAGTTTATCAAAGATTAAAAAGATGGTGAAAGAATGACCTGGGTTTGCCGCCATTCTTATCCTTCTTCATAAATGGGCGTAGCAATTTCCATTGTTTGAACCGGAGCAGGCGTTCAAACCCTTTTACATTCTCCTCGAAATATTGCTTTGTTTCTTCCGGCTCATAATGATCTTTTGGATCATACAACATAGCGGTACACATACAGTTCTTTCTTTCTTTACTCATCAGGATCTCATAGTTCACACAGCTTTTGCATCCGGCCCAAAAAGCTTCGTCCTGTGTAAGTTCCGAATAAGTGACCGGCTCATAACCCAGGTCGCTGTTGATCTTCATTACAGCCAGGCCCGTTGTCAAACCAAATATTTTTGCTTCCGGGTATTTTTCTCTTGATAAAGCGAATATCTTTTGCTTGATAGATTTTGCCACGCCGCTTTTTCTAAAAGCAGGCGCAACGATCAACCCGCTGTTCGCTACATATTCGCCATGGCTCCATGTTTCGATATAACAAAATCCTACCCATTCATCCTGATCGGTAATAGCTATTACTGCTTTGCCTTCATCAATTTTTTGTTCAATGTATTCCGGAGAACGCTTGGCGATACCGGTACCCCTTGCGGCCGCAGATGATTCCATTTCATCGGTGATCGTTTTGGAGTAAACTTTATCGGCTACGGTAGCCACCCTTATAATTATATTATGATTTTCCAAATCGTGATAGTTGAGATATATCGGTTCACCAATCCAAAAAATAGTTCCCGGGGTAATTCACTGACAGGGACCATGGTGAAGGGCTCGTCCTGTCAGAACAGACGGAGACGTCGTGGACGGGAAAAAGTGAACACATCAAAGCCAACAGAATATACTCCGCTGGTGATAGAGCCGTGGAAGGCTAATTGTTTCGTATGTGTCAGAATGTTCGGCATGTTTACAAACAAGTTGTAAATTGGGTACAAATGTATAATAATAATTGGTTTAGCATCCTATTTATTTTGTTATAAAAACTCTTTCAAATGGATTCAACCAGCATAGATGAACCTTCTTTACAACGCTCAAATAAGAGGAAACACCCATACCGGAAGTTTCTCAATATTGTGATAGCTACATTGGTCATTGGTTTAATTGCGCTTATCTATTTCAAATATTTTTTTGTTTTTGGTGATGGTGTTAAAAGCGGTCATCTAAATTATGCCGTCAGGAAAGGAAATCTTTTTAAAACATACGAAGGGAAAATGATCCAGGAAGGATACAAAGGAAATCTTCAGTCCAATGAATTTGAATTTTCTATTAAGTCTAAAAAAATATACGATATACTTTCAGTGAGCGGCGGTAAGAGAGTCGACTTGCATTACAAGGAATATCATGGTGTGCTTCCCTGGCGGGGCAATACAAAATTTGTTGTTGATAGTATAATCTTAATGCGTGATTGAAGGGTAGAAATTGCTGAATAGATAAGACGCTTTAAACGCAAAGAAGAGATAAGGCGCTTTCAACGCAAAGACACAAAGGTTTCGCAAAGGCGCAAGAAAATCTGTTATAAACTTCATTGCCGTGGTGCGTGTCTCACGCACCATCTTTGAAAAAAATGCAAGCGATGATGTTAAATTTTGTTTTTTAAAGGGCCTTGATAAAATGTTTTAGTTGTGGTGCGTGAGACACGGCATAATACAGGAGACGCTTTAACCGCAAAGACGCATAAGTTTAGCGCAAAGACACAAACTTCTTTGCTTGTCTCCCATAACTTCAGTTGATCAGGATTGACAACAGGTTTTTTTGCGTCTCTGCGAAACCTTTGTGTCTTTGCGGTTAAAGCGTCTCCTGTATTTCCTTTGTTGCGCATACTTCAAAGCCGAAATACAAATGGAGAAGGTTCTTTTTGTATAGTATGAACAACGGCTTCGCAAGTCAACGCCCCGATCCATTCATCCGTTAAACCGATCCGTCTTTGAATGCAATTCATCTGGAATTCTGTTTTCAATAACCCAACAACATCGCATTTCTTTAATTCCTTCACCAGTTTTAGTTGCTTTATACGATTTCGGACAAGCAAAACTTTTATCCGTCTTTTATTGCGGCCATCGGGCAAACTTTTTTCTAATGGCTTCATAGCATCCAGCATTTTATTCATTCCTTCCAGGTTGGCGGAAAGTTCGATATGTTTTTGACCCCTCAGTTCTTTTTTAAACTCCAATAATGTATGACAATCATAAGCGGTTTTTCTGATCTTTCAGTTTTTCTGTAAAAGATTACAACCCGTTCAATTTTTACTTTATCTGCCATAGCTTCCAGCGAAGGCAAGAGCTTGTTTTCCAAAGTACGAAGGGATTTTAGAGTTTATTGGGATTGGAAATTATCTGAATTTCTTTGCTGTGAGGGAGAATATGGTGAGGCCAAAGCGTATTTACCCTCCATACGCCATTAACAAATATAAAAAACGCAATATTGAAATTTTGATAATCAATGATTTCGAGCTTTCTAAAGGTTTGCCTATTGCGTATATTTATGTGTTAGCTGCAATTGTTGGAAACTCCGAAAATTCGTAATTTTATTATCAAAATTGCAGAAAATGGCAAAGAAATCAAATCACGTAATTCCATCATCTTCAGGATGGGCAGTTAAAAAATCAGGCTCTGAAAAAGCCTCAAAAACGTTTGACACAAAGGAAAAAGCGGTCGACTATGGTCGAGAATTAAGTAAAAGTGACAAAACTGAATTATATATTAATAAATAGCAATGGGATGATTCAGAATCGTAGTTTTTATGCAATGACCCTATTCCACCAAAAGATAAAAAGCATTAATGAGTTTTCAAAAAAATGTTTTTATAAATTGCCCTCTTGACAAAATATATATTGATAACTTACTCAAGCCTATCTTATATGTAATTGTCAAAAATGGATTAGCTCCTCGTTTATCCTTAGAAGTTTCAGATTCTGGCCAAGCCAGATTGGAGAAAATTACTGATATTATAAAAGGTTGCAAATATATATTCAGGACTTTCAACACTAAAATCCAGTAAAGCAAATGAATTTGCAAGAACGAATATGCCATTTGAATTAGGGATTGATTATGGACTCAGAAAAAGTGGTAATACATCATTAAACACAAAGCAATTTTTAATTCTTGAAGCAAATAGATATGACTATATGAAAGCTATTTCGGATATAAATGGCTTTGATATTAAAGTACACAGTAATGACACTGAAAAAATGCAACGTAATAAAAAAAAATATATGCATTTGTATTTCGCTGCTTCGCTGACTCCTTTGCGCCCGCTGCGTGAAAATCATTGACCTGCATACAAAAGAAAAATAGCCGGCTGTTTATGAATATCCGTCTTACGCCGTTGTTGGTGTCAATCTTAAAGATTTTCCTTATCAAAGTACACTACACCAACAACCGATCCTGGAAGACTTTCTAATTCGTGTTGTTGATGTGAAGAACTATTGAAGCTATACTCCGGACTTTGAACACTAACAACGTCGTAAAGCAATTTCACGCGGCGACGCAACGTAAAAGAAAAAAAGTATATATGCATTTGTATTTCGCTGCGTCGCAGCTCCTTTGCGCCCGCTGCGTGAAAATCATTGACCTGCATACAAAAGAAAAATAGCCGGCTGTTTATGAATATCCGTTTTTTCTTTTCGCCATTCAGCGATGGTCTTTGTTTTTATCCATTCATTTTTTCCTGTAAGATTGGCGGCAATGCAAAGACGGGTCAATGGATCAGCATTCTTTACGATAGCTTCCAGCAATTGATTGTTCCGGTAAGGTGTTTCAATAAAAAGTTGCGTGCAATTCTTCTTTGCCGATTCTGCTTCAAGCGCCTTGATCGTTTTTATCCGTTCCTGGTTATCGATCGGCAGGTAACCCACAAATTGAAACTGCTGGCCATTCATCCCGCTTGCCATCAATGCTAATAAGATAGAGCTTGGTCCCACCAAGGGTTTTATAGTACAATTCATTTGCTGGGCTATGGCTACTAACTTTTGACCCGGATCGGCTACACCAGGACAACCGGCTTCGCTGATGATGCCGATATTTTTATTTTCTTTTATTTTCTTTTTAAAAATATCAGACACCTGCGAAGCGTCAGAGATAGTATGCCATTCATGATCGTCAATGACCATTTCCTTCCAAAGCAGTTTGAAAAAGCGACGGGTCGTTCTTTCATTTTCTGCAAAAAAAACCTGGCAGTCTTTAATGGAAGTGATGATATACGGGGAAATAGCATCGGCGCCATCTTCATTCAATAGCGATGGTATCAGGTAAACAGTTGACATGTTCAACTTGTTTTTACTTTTTGAATGGTCAATGTTGCTGCGATCACGGCATAAGCCGGGGCAAAAATAATAACGATATGCGTCAGGTAAAACAAAACGCCATTGCCAATGGCCAATCCTTTATGCCGGCCAATGAGCTGAATACTTTGCGAAGGAGTAAAACCATTTCTTGCCAAACTAAAATCGAGCATAGAAAATCCGAAATAATAACATTCCATCAATAAAGCGATCAGCGGGGTGATCCATCCTGCCACCGGTATCAATGATAGTAATACCAGCGCAATAAGATAGACAAATTGCCAGCCGCAATTTCTCAATGCGAGTTTGATACTGCGGCTGCAATCTTTTTTTAACTCAGGCCAGTTGAAGGAATGTTCTTTGCCTTCAATGATGGCTTCTGTTTTTTCACTCAGGTAGGCAAACAGCGGCGAGCCGATGACCAGGATAAAATATTTGAATAAAGAAAAATAAAATAAAAAAAGGATCAGCCGCATCATCATTCCTGTCATTACAAAAAGAAAACTCAGCCACTCACTTCTTGCTTTTTGCAACCAGTTCTCAACTCCCAGTTGCCGGCTCACCCAGGATATCACAGCATCGGATGATTGCCAGAAAAAGATCATACCGGTAATAAAGAGCAGGGTGTAAATAATACCGGGGACAATGATCCACCGGAATAGTTTATGTTTTTGAATGAACCGGTGAGCTTCTCCCCAGGATTGGACCGCTATGACGATTTCTTTCAGCAAGTACTAAATTTGAGTAAATATAGTGAATGGCGGGTAGTGAGTAGTGAACAGGACGAAAGTCTTTTTATTGGAAGATGTATATGAAAAAACTGGATGAATCATTTTACAGGAGAAAAGATGTCTTATTAATTGCGAAGCAATTATTGGGAAAAATATTGGTTACAAAATTTGATAAGAAAGGAACGTCCGGCCGCATTGTAGAAGTGGAAGCGTATGCGGGGACGATCGACAGGGCTTCTCATGCCTGGGGTGGCAGAAGAACGGCAAGGAATGAAGTGATGTATGCTGACGGAGGGCTGGCGTATGTTTATCTCTGTTACGGCATTCATCATTTATTTAACGTCGTCACTAATTATAAAGATATACCTCATGCTATTTTGATACGGGGATTGGAACCGCTGACAGGTATTGAAATAATGATGGAAAGGACCGGCAAAAAATTTTTTGATGATACATTGACAAGAGGGCCGGGCAACCTGTCAAAAGCACTGGGAATATTTACAAAGCACAGTGGAACATCTTTACAAAATAAAGAACTGTTCATTGCTGATGATGGAACTGTTTTTTCTAAAAAAGAAACAGGAGCTTCTCCCCGCATCGGTGTTGATTATGCCGGAACGCATGCAGAATGGCCTTACCGTTTTTATGTAAAAGGAAATCCTTTTGTAAGCGGGAAGAATAAATAGTCAAATAGATCATACTGGTCAAACGGGTCATATGGTAAACTCCGATTTGAACAATTTGACCTGTATGACCAATATGATTTAGAATGTATCTTCAACACTTAAACTCATCTGCTTGACCAAACAACAACGAAAATTCATTTCCCTTCTCGCAGGAATGATCATTTCGCTTCTGCTTTATTTTATCAATCCTTTTAGCGTTAGCGATAAAGCTGCATTGGTACTGGCCGTTGCAGGATTAATGATCACCTGGTGGGTAACAGAAGCTCTGCCAATGCCGGTTGTTGCTTTATTGCCATTGATACTTTTTCCACTACTCAGGGTAAACGATATTAAAAGCATCGCTACTTCTTACAGTAACGAAGTGATCTTTTTATTCATGGGAGGTTTTATGCTGGGTCTTGCCATCGAAAAATGGAACCTGCACCGGCGTATTGCATTGAATATTGTAAGACTTACCGGCACCAGCGGCGACCAGATCATATTTGGATTCATACTCGCAACAGGATTATTAAGTATGTGGCTGAGCAATACTGCTACTACAATGATGATGTTCCCTATTGCTCTTTCCGTGATACAGGTAATGAAGGAAAACCACAATGGCGAAGGCAATATGGCTAATTTTTCATTGGTATTGATGATGGTGATAGCCTTTGCTTCGAACATGAGTATTGGTACCATCATCGGTACGCCTCCCAATACATCTTTTGTTGGTATCGTTGAGCAGCGGTATCATTATAATGTGGATTTTATGAAATGGATGCTGCTTTGCACTCCTTTATCGATTCTCCTGCTGCTGGCTTTATACCTTGTACTTGCAAAATGGCTTTATCCTAATCGTATCAGGTCAAGTTTTGTTACAAAAAAATTGATACAGGATGAGATCAATGCACTGGGTCCCATTTCAACTCCCGAAAAAAGAGTGCTGGTCGTTTTTATTATCACCGCATTATTGTGGATGACAAAAGATATCATCAACAGCGTTCAGTCTTTAGTTAAACTCGATGATACGATCATTGCATTATTATGCACGGTGTCATTGTTTGTTTGCCCGTCCGGCAATGCTAAAAAGGAAAATGATAGTAAGATATCATTGCTTGAATGGGGCGATACGCAAAGAATGGCCTGGGGTATCTTATTGCTTTTTGGGGGCGGCCTTGCACTGGCGGCGGCATTGGAAAAAACAAATCTTGTCCAGTCCCTGGGTGTATGGCTCGGGCAATTTGCAGGCAACCAGTTTATACTAGTGCTGATCGTCACATTCGTCTCTTTATTTCTCAGTGAATTGATGAGCAATGTAGCACAGGTGATAGTTTTTACACCGGTGGTTTGTTCACTGGCCGATGCCATCGGAATGGATCCGCTGATGCTTGGCATACCAATGACGCTGGCTGCCAGTTGCGCCAGTATGCTGCCAATGGGAACACCTCCGAATGCGATTGTATTTTCCAGCGGTCATATCAAACTTAAACACATGCTGAAAGCAGGGTTTGTAATGAATATCATTTCCGTTATTCTTATAACTGTATTCTGCTGGTTCTTTCTTCCTATGCTGATGAGAATCCGATAACCAGGAACGGGGGATCAGGAATCAGGTATAGGGAATTGGAAATTAGGAATTGGGATATTGGGAATTTGGTCTTCAATGCGCAGTCTCAGATAGGATTCTAAAACGAAAACCTGCCGAAGCAGGTTAAGAATATTTAAAAGAAAACTTGCCTTGAAAGCCTAATACTTTAACTCCTGATTACATTAGAATCTCGGGCAATTTAATTTTTTAGCATTTGGATCAGAAGCCTTCTTAATATAGATAAGGGAGATCTCGTTACCTCCTTTATAATTAGATGCAGCTTTATAAGAGCTGACATTAATATCGTAAGAAAAGCCTAAATGGATCGAACTGAATTCCAGGCCAACATAAGGAATAATAGCATCGTTAATATTACCCATCCGGGCCCAAACTCCAAGATAAATATTAGTGGGATTTTCTTCCGTGTGATTTACATTATAGGAAAAAGCTCCGCCAAAGATCGACGAACTTGCTTTGCCCTGGAAACTCGAGCTTGCACTAAGGTTTAAGAAATTATAAGGTCCAATAGGGATCTTTCCTCCTGCCTGTAATGTTGTTCTTGCCGATAATAAATAATCACCGCCTTTAAAAGTTTCTTTGGGCCGGTTGATATGGTACATAGATGCACCGAGGTAAAAATTATTATAACCATTGGTGCTGCCATTATAAAATACACCGGCATTTATATCTGCGTAATTAACGCTTATCTGTTTATTGCTGAATACTTCGCTGGTTACACCTGTAAAGCCGAGAGGAGTTAACTGATCTGCAAAATATACTTTAGTTATATCAAGGCGTTTGCTTACAAAAGTGCCCTGGAATCCGACACCGAGCTGGTGATAACCATTTTCATCCAATCCTTTATGATACGCAACCGAGATACCTCCATAATTAGTTACCAGCACTCCATCCCCCGCATTATCACTAACGGCTAAAATACCAATACCCATTTGATCGATTTCTGATAAACGGTTTTTCATCACTCCAAAATCAACAGAAGCGGTTTTTGTAACATATGCATTAACGACAGGCCATTGGTTACGATAATTACCAGCCAAACGGAATGTACCGTCAAATTTTCCTGTCAATGCAGGATTCATTGTAAGGGGTGAGGCAAAGAATTGAGAAAAGTTAGGATCCTGGGCCGATGTGACACTCACCATAGCCATCCCTGTCAGCAGGGTAAAAAGAGTTTTTTTCATCACAGCATTAAAGTTTTTTCACTGGTCAGACGAAAGAATAAGCCGAAGGAAATGTCCAGATGATCTAAAAACGTTCTTGTCCTGTTGAAATTGCCTTAGCCTGTCCAATTCGTCATGTACGAAACGGGAAAATACAACATTTTTTAGACCCGATTCGTAGAATTATTGCTGCTTTTTGGGGAAAAATGCGGAGTCCTGACTCGGTAGTCGGTAGTCATTAGCCAGAACCCGGCTATTATTAGAAAGTTAGGTGTATATGTAGTCAAAACATAAACCGTCTACAATTTTTCCAATACTATATTTTTTCATCGCTCCGTAGGAGCAAAAGGTCGGTAGCGCAGATATAGGAAAGAACCCACCTGCCGTAGGTACGGAACGATGATCCCTTAGTGTTTTGCTCCTAAGGAGCAAATGAGCTTTCTGATTATTGCTATTACCGCCCCTCCGGGGCATTTGAATCCAACTTATGCCTTCACTACATATACACCAAAAATTATAAATATTGAGAGTCAGGCCAATGACTAACGACTGTCCTACATCTGAACTTTTGTTCCAAAAGCCAGGTCGCCGGCATCTCCCAGGCCCGGAACTATATAACCCTTGGCAGTTAGTTCATCATCAATGTCTCCGCACCAAACGGTAACAGAAGGTTCTTCCCGCAGCACATATTCTATACCTACCGTACAGGCAATAGCGGCTACAATATGTATGGAACTGGGCTTTCCTTCTTCTTTCAAAAAATGTATCGTTTTTACCAATGAAGACCCGGTTGCCAGCATGGGATCGGAAATGATCACTACTTTATTTTCTAGATCGGGACAGGCAACATAATCAAGACTGATCTCAAAACTGCCGTCTTTATTATGCTTGCGGTATGCAGATATGAATGCATTATCTGCCTTGTCAAAATAATTTAATAATCCCTGGTGCAGGGGTAGTCCTGCCCGGAGTATGGTTGCCAGCACCGGTTGCTCTTTCATCATCTTATGTTCGGCAATACCAAGCGGTGTTTGTATCCCGGTTTCTATAAAAGGTAACACCTTGCTGATCTCGTAAGCGGCCACTTCACCGATACGTTCCAGGTTGCGGCGAAAACGCATCCGGTCTGTTTGCACATTTACATCCCTGAGTTCGGCTACCCAATTACTCACCAATGAATGTTGCTGGCTAAGATTGACTATCATTTTTGAATTTTGGTTTTTGTCCTGAGCTTGTTGAAGGATTGATCGCTCTCAAATCAAAAATCACCGCCTTATTTTGCAGTACATTTGAATCAAAGCAAATCTAGAACCTAAAATCTAAAACCTAAAATCTAAAATAGACACATGGTTTATCGTGCTATCGGAATAATGAGCGGCAGTTCACTCGACGGGCTGGATATTGCTTTCGCAGAGTTTCATGAAAATGCCGGCAAATGGACCTATGAACTCAAAGCAAGCGCCTGCTATTCTTATGATGAGGACTGGACCGCCCGTTTAAAAAATGCGACCCGGTCATCCGCATTGGATTATCAATTATTGCATACCGGTTATGGCCATTATATCGGTCAAAAAATAAATGAATTTATTGAAGAACATCAGCTCCATTACCAGGTCTCGCTGATCGCCTCGCATGGGCATACTGTTTTTCATGTGCCGTCAAAAAAAATGACGGCGCAGTTAGGTGATGGCGCCGCTATTGCCGCCCAAACAGGATTGCCTGTTGTTACCGATCTGCGGGCAGTGGATGTAGCGCTCGGCGGACAAGGCGCACCGATCGTGCCTATTGGTGAAAAGATACTATTGAAAGACTATGATTATTTTTTGAACCTGGGAGGTATCGCCAATATTTCAGTGAATACCGATCCATATATCGCTTTTGATATTTGTCCCGCCAACCGTGTACTTAATATGCTGGCCAATGATGCAGGAATGCAATATGATGATGAAGGAAAAATGGCTGCGGCTGGAAAAACCGATCAAAATTTACTCGAACAATTAGATCAGCTCGGCTATTACAAACAACCTTATCCAAAATCGCTGGCCAATGACCTGGGAACCGATATTGTTTATCCAATGATAAAAAATTCGGGTTGCGGAATTGAAGATGCTCTTCGAACCTACACGGAGCATATTGCTTTCCAAATAAAAGAAGTCATTTCAAACTTAAGCAACCTAAAACCTACAACCCAAAACCTACAACTTCTCGCTACCGGCGGCGGTGCTTTCAATACATTTTTAATGGAGAGATTAAAAGAGAAATTAAAAGATCAGCATATAGCGGTCGTTATCCCCGATGCAAGCCTCGTTAGTTATAAAGAAGCATTGATCATGGCTTTTATCGGGCTGCTCCGTTGGCGGCAGGAATATAATGTCTTATCTTCCGTGACCGGGTCTTCAAGAAATAGTATTGGCGGTGCATTGTGGATGGGGCAGGAGGCCTGATGTTTATAATCAACAAAAAAACCATGGTGTAATGGAAGATGTAAGGAAGGCTTCGGCGGCAACAAATGGTCATTCTCATGTGCCTGAAAGAGGTTCTGTTTCCGAAGTATTGCAGTTTAAAAAATTGCAGGAAAGATTCCTGCAGCAATTCGAACATATTTTTCCCGATAAACTGGCGCCGCGAACCGTTATCATCATTCCTTCCATTACAATGGATGAAGAGATATTGTCGAAGATCAGCGGCATCAATCACTACGAAGAAAGAATGCTGTGCATGCTGATGCTGTTGCGTATGCCACGTACCAATGTTATCTATGTTACCAGTCAGCCTATCGATCCTGTTATCATCGATTATTACCTGCATATGTTACCCGGCATCACCGGCTATCATGCATTGAAAAGATTGACCCTGCTGAATTGCCACGATCATTCTTCCAAACCATTAACGCAAAAAATATTAGAACGGCCGCGGCTTATCCAGCGCATCAAAGAATTTATTCCGCAGGATCATGAAGCGCATATGTCATGCTTTAATGTAACACCGCTTGAAAGATCGCTGGCGGTACAGTTGCAGGTTCCTATCTATGGTTGCGATCCCGATCTTTATGAACTAGGAAGCAAAAGCAATGGCCGCAAATTATTCAGGGAATGCGGGCTGAATGTCCCTCCGGGATTTGAGGACCTGAAAACAGAAGATGATATCATCAATGCATTGACAAAATTGAAAGAACAAAATCCTGCATTGCGAAAAGCGGTTGTCAAGATCAATGATGGGTTTTCCGGCGATGGCAATGCAATATTTTCTTATAAGGGATCCGATGAGGCGAACCGATCTGAAACAATGGATAAACGATAACCTCCGGCCCGGATTGAAATTTGTTGCTCCCGATATTTCTTACGGGATATTCATGCAGAAATATAAAAGCATGAAAGGTATCGTAGAAGAATTTTTAGAAGGCGAACAAAAAGAATCGCCGTCGGTACAATGCCGTGTTACGCCTACGGGTCATTTTGATGTGATATCAACACATGACCAGGAATTGGGTGGCGAAAGCGGCCAGGTTTATTTAGGGGCGCATTTTCCTGCCTCCAATGAATATGCGGTAGAGTTGAGTATAATGGGAAGAAGAGTAGCCGAAGCATTAAAAGAAAGAGGAGTGCTGGGCCGCTTTGCGCTTGATTTTATTTCAATAAAAGAAAAAGAAGGATGGAAGCATTACCCCATCGAGATCAACTTACGCAAAGGCGGTACCACGCATCCATTCCTGATGTTGCAATTTCTTACCGATGGGGTATATGATGAAGAACAGGGATTGTATTATACATCCAAAGGACATTTGATACGTTATTATTTCTGTTCCGATAATTTAAAAAGCGATCGCTTCAAAGGCCTCAGCCCGCATGACCTGATCGATATCGCCATGGTAAATGATATACATTATGACGGAAGTTCGCAGGAAGGTATCATGTTCCATTTGATCGGCGCTTTATCGCAGTATGGAAAACTCGGCGTGGTTTGTATCGGCAGTACTCCGCAAAGAGCAAGAGAATTTTATGCAAAGATCGTTTCGGTGCTGGAGAAGGAATGCTGACCACAATTATGCCTTTTATATGCACATTAATATCACTTGGCATTCACGGAAGTTGTACACTATTTGCTGATTAATTACTATTATCTCACTTCATGATATTTTGTATAAATATCACGAAGTGAGAATTAACAAAACCTAACTATGAACTCCGGGTATAGACTCTTCATAATTATTCTTTTTTCGGGATTGTTCCTGTCGTTTAGTGGCAAAAAAACAAATGAACACATTATTGGTAAAAGCTTTCCCGTGTATTTGAACTTTTCTAAAACAGTGCCTGATAGTATCCAGAATTTTTTTAAGGCATATTTAAGGGCTAAAAAAGTTGACTTAATTCAATACCAGGAAACGATTGAATTAAGTATGAGTGCTATCAACGAAAAAATAATGGAAAAAATAAAAGCAGGCGAACCTATGGACGAGAACAAAATAAAAAACCTGGCTTTTTCAGCAGTTACACCGGTTTATAATAATTTTTACATTTCTGTTTATCAAAACCAGCAACTCCCGGATCCAAAAATTGACAGTATTCTTTGGAGTATCAGGGCATTGCCGACAAAAGATACTGCCGCAAAAACTCATAATACTTTTATACCCGCACCTGAAAGTGAGAAAAACATTTTTTTTCAATGCCGTGAGTTTGCAGATACAATACTAAAAAAAGGTCTCTTAAATTAATTAGCGATCTAATGCGAAAGCTATTTCTATCGGCCCTATTCTTTATACCCGGCTTACAGAAAAGTAACGCCCAAACAGTCGATTCCTTAAAGTATAAATATATTAACTTAACTATCGTCCGATATGGTTCTGGCTATATCAAAGGAAATGAACGGATCAGTTTTCATGATCTCAGTTTTAAAGCCCCAATACTTCCCTGAGTTTCCCATAACCACTTCTGCTCACCGGCACTTTTACCCCCGAACGAAGAACGGCAACATGATTATCTTTTTCATAAGGATCGATCCTTGTTATCTGCTGCACATTGACAATATAGGAACGATGACTGCGAACGAATTGCTGTTTGTCCAATGCCTGTTCAAAATGATTCATCGTTTTGTTCTTTAAAAAATATCCATCCTTCGTGTGGATCTTTACATAATCATCGGCTGCTTCAAGATATAATACATCATGCACAGGAATGATCTTGATCTTGCTTCCGTCTTTGATAACGATACGATGGCTTTGCGATGGGGATTGAGAAGCCGTTTCCAGCAGGTCCTGTGTTGCTTTTTCAGGATTATTTGTTTTTTGTTCCTGCCATTTCGACAACGCTTTATCAAAACGATCCTGGTCGAATGGTTTTAATAAATAATCGATGGCATGCGCTTCAAATGCTTTGATGGCATATTCATCGAAAGCCGTTGTGAAAATAACAGCGGGCGGATGATCCACCAGTTCCAGCATTTCAAACCCGTTGATCTTTGGCATTTGAATGTCGAGAAAGATCAGGTCGGGTTGATGCTGTTGAATAGCTTTTACTCCTTCAAAACCATCGCCGCATTCGGCCATCAATTCTAATTGCGGATGTTTTTGTAAATATTCTTTTACAATACTTCTTGCCAGCGGCTCATCGTCGATGATAATTATTTTGCTCATATATTGTTTTTATGCGTCAGACCGCTACTCGTAAATTCGTAAGCGGCCAGGCGCTTATCCCTGCGGAATTTTAACTGTTGTTGTAAAGATATTTTCTTTTGCCTGTGTGCTAAGCAGGTCGTTTCTTGCAAATAATAAATAAAGCCTGCGTTGTACAGATTTTAATCCAAAACCGGTTCCCTGCTGCGGTGATGATGTTTCCGGGTCAAAAGGATTTACCACCCTGATGACAAGATTGTTTTCTTCATGCGAAGCATATAACCGTATCACTGTATCGCCTGTTGTATCGTATAATCCAAACTTGATGGCATTCTCAACGATCGGTTGTAATAATAAAGCAGGTAATTTCATCGGCGCTGTACTTTCATCAACATTCACTTCGGTAGCCAGCCGATTGCCAAATCTTACTTTTTCAATATCAAGATATAATTGCAGGTATTGCAATTCTTCCTGCAAAGTGACCCATTGCGTTTCTTCTTTTTTCAAAGTGCCCCGTAAAAAATCGGAAAGCTGCTGTACCATCTTTCTTGCTTCCTGCGGCCTTGAACCGATCAGCGCATTGATAGAATTCAAACTGTTGAATAAAAAATGCGGTTGCAATTGCTGGCGCAATTTGAATAACTCTGCTTCCTTCGCCAGTTTCTCTGCGTCCTGGTTTCTTTTGTCGAGTTCGTTTTGTTCCTGCTGGTTGTACCAGAGTATGCTGATCATGCTGATAAATCCTAATAATAAAAAACCAATACTAAAGCGTACCGGTAATGAATGATGTAAAAAATCTATATAGCCCGTATAGTCTGATAAAGCCAGCTTCAATACCATTTTTGTAAGCAGGAACCAGGTGCCGGTAAGAAAGATGCAGATAAAGAAAATATTCATGTACTGCCTTCCTCTTGGCAAATAAAAACGAAGTATCTGGATCACACAGAGACAGGACAACATCAATAATAAATTACTGATAAGGCTGTCGTAAATCGCTACATCCACTTTTGATCCCAGGAAATAAAGTATCAAAGCATGATCACAGATGATCGCCAGCCACCAGATACTGAAGTTGATCCTGAAACGTAGTATGGAGAACGGCGACGTATTCATGCACGGGCTGATTTCAATAATTCAGCAGGTTCTTCTGCGCATAGCTGTTCCGCTTTTTTATAAATGATGTCTACATAGGCGGCAGCATTTTCTCTTTCTTCTATCCGGCTGTATAATTCAGCGCCGTCGGTCAGTTCATCCAATTCATACAGTTCACTAACATTGATGAATTTCCATTGTACCAGTTGTTGTTCCCGGTTGAAAAAAGTTTCTTCTTCCCGTATTCCCATCAGTTGTGCTTTTGCAAAGGCTTCTTTGAGACCGGAAGCCCGGATAAGCCGGAGTTGTTCATCAAACTGGGCTGTATGATCGCCATCGCCGCAGATGATGCGAAAAACAATTTTAGCAAGATACCAGTTCATGGTTGTTGGTTTTGGAAGGGATCTCGCAAAGGCGCAAAGAAGAGATTGTTATGATCGTGGAGTCTTAGCGTCGTTGCGAGAATAATTTAATAACTTTTAATATCAATCCCACCGAACAGGATCGTTCCCGTCAGCAATAATCTTTTGGGAGTGCCTTCAGGGGATGCGGTTACCGATCTTTTGTCTTCTATACCTCCGAAGATCACAGCCGCTTCCGATTTTACTTCCCAATGCGAAGGCACGATCAATTTGGTGCCGCCGAAAATGGTGGTCAGTTCAAGTGATGCTGTTCCGGTGAAATCGGCACGGGTAAGATCTACTTCTGTTCCGCCAAAAACACTGACAAGATCACCGCCTTTAAAATTTTTGGAAATAACATTCTTTTTAGTTCCGCCAAAGATCGAAGTAGAATGAATGAAATCTTCTTTCGTGTCATGCGTTTCATCAACAACCGTAGCATCTTCTATACCGCTGTTGGTTGGATTTTTTTTTTCATCGTCATTGCCGCTTCTCATCCGTAAATTCCTTCCTATAAAGTACAGGCCCAGTACGATCAGCACAATTGGCCAGATATAACGGCGGATACTGATATCGGGATCTATTTCAGGAGCAAGAAAGGCGCCGCCTACCAGCATAAGTATTAACGGTGCAAATAAGGAACCGCCCCTTATCACTTGTTTAATTCCAAGAAATAATCCAAGCGCTATTAAAAGCATTTGCCAGGTAAACACCCAATTAGGAATATCGGTTACAGTAGCTTTCAATAAAAAAGCAACGCCGATCAACAGGATAAAGATTCCTGTCCATATACCACTACTGCGTGAATCCGGTTGATAACCCATGCGTACCTTGCAATGTGCCCTCCATTCATCCCGCATTTTTCTTCTGTCTTCTCTCCACTTTTTACGTTTGTCGTGGAAGCTTTCCTGGTCTGGCATAATTTCTAATTTTCATCAAAAGTAGAAGGTGAATAGTGAATGGTAAATAGTGAATGGGTAATACGGGCCGCTACGTCGGTGAGTGGCGGAAAAGGACAGGTGAAAAGACCGGGACCTCTTACTTATTTCTTTTCAAGTTGAATATAAACAGGCTGATCGTTTAAAAAGGTACTGGCAACGCCATCTTTTACACCAATAACCGCATCATATATTACAGGTATGACCCACTGGCCTTTTTTATTGATAAGTCCCCATTTTTCACCCAATGAAACAGTAGCATATCCATCCTTCAATTCATAAGCAGCATCATATATGCAGTCGATCACTAAGACGCCGTTAAGATCAATAAAACCATCCTTGCCTTTTTTTGCTACCTGGATAAGACCTTCACGCATTATGTACACCATCGGGTCATAATCAAAGCCGGTTATAAAAGTTCCGTTCGCCCTGCAATAAGCTTGTCTTTTGCCTTTGACCAATGTGATAATACTATCTGAAGAAAAAAGGCCGGCGTTATCATATTCTACAGGAATGACTTCTTTCCCTGTTTTGTCAATGAAACCATATTTAGATCCGAACTGGACTCTGGCTAACCCGTCCTGGCAAATACTACAGTCGGCATATTTTATCGCGGTGATCTCTTTGCCTTCTTTGTTGACATAACCACATTTATTTTTCAATACAATTTCTGCTAAACCATTTACAAAATTCCAGGCAGCATCATATTTTGCTGCAATGAATACATGCCCGGTCTTATCGGCATATCCCCATTTATCTCCTTGTTTAAATGCGACAGAACCATCGTCGAGCACCCGGATATCATCATATATGAGCGGGATGATCACCTTACCGGTTTTGTCCAGTACCCCTTTTTTGTTATTCGATCTAACTTCCATTCCGCCCGCATACCTGCCGATCTCATCATATACAGGTTTGATCATTTCAATACCCTTTCCATTGATATAACCGAATTTGTTTCCCTTGCGGATCTTTCCCATGCCTTCATAGAAATCAAATACATCGTCATATTTATAACCGGTTATTTCTTTGCCTGTGCTGTCGATAACACCATTTTGGCCATTGAAAGTAACGGTTGCATAACCATGCCTGAAGCGAAGTATCTTATCAAATTTCGGTTCACTGATCGGTTTTCCATCCCTGTGATACACGCCGAATAGATCGTTTTTAAAAACGATGACCTTATTCTCATAGAATTCCCCGCAGCCGGAAACTGAATTGAACCCGCAATTATCAAATTCAACAGGTATTATTGGAATGCCCTGTTTGTTTATAAATCCCCATTTGTCGTTACGAATTACTTTTGCCAACCCATCTTTAAAATCAAAAGCCTCATCGAAGACCGGTGCTATTGCTATTTTCCCGTCGGGCCTCATATACCCAAATTTTTTATTCTGCATGATACGGGCAAGCCCTTCTGAAAAAGGCCAGGCTTGATTGAATATTGGTTTCTGAATGATTGTTCCGGATCGTTTATAGCCCCATAAACCATTTTCATAAAAAGGAACAGGCATGCCCGGCTGCGCATTTGCTAAGAAGGAAAAAAATATAATAGCAAGCCAACTTAAAGAGAGTCGTCGCATCATGGTTCTTTATCTTTTCTTTTCCGAAGATAAAGTTCCTTTAATTAATTCAGCGAACTGCTCCAGATCAGTTGGTAAGGCTCGGTCTTGCCTTTGATACAGGTAAAAAGAAAACTGGTGATAAAAGGCATTTTTATATGTTCATCATTACCCGCATCAATGGCCATCGTACCACTTACATATGTTTCTGTTGAAGAAGTTTCAATGGCTTTTAAACCTTTCGGCATGGCCTGGTTGCCATAACCCAATTCATTGCGGCGGTAAGCCAAACGTTCGACGAGGTTCTGAACGAATTCAGGTTCATCAAAAAATGCGGAGATGTGTAAATGTCTTTTCATGATAAAAGGGTTTTTATTAAGTCCCTGACCCTTTTCATTTACACTATTTCAACCCTGCATTGGGGTCATTTATCTTAATTACGAATTAGATGCCAAAAATGCTTGTTTTACTTACTAACGGAATGTGAAAGTGTAGAGTTAAAGGGGAAAAAAATAGACGCAGGCTTTTACCGGGTAAGTGAAAAGGTCATTTTCAATTCTTTCCGGGAATACTTACATACTTTATATGGCGAAGTTCTTACCCATACTATCCGAAAAAAAATTTGTACGATCTTTTTAGAATAAGTGAATGCCGGTCATTTAACCCGTAAATTCAAATTTATCCCCGTCAAATAATCCCTTATCGCTGAGCTTAAGATGCGGGATCACCAATAAAGCCATAAAAGAAAGTGTCATGAACGGAGCAGTCAGTGCAGAACCTAATTCTTCTTTTACCATTTTATCGATAGCGGTATAATCATCCGCAACTTTATAACCATCTTCATTACTCATTAAACCGGCAACCGGAAGTGGTAATACCATTTCTTTAAACGACCCGGGCCCCTTTCTTCCGGAGAGGAGTTGGGGAGAGGCAGCACTCACGCCGCCTTCTTTTTCTATTACAAGATTTACTGCTTTACAAATACTTTCATCATCCACTCCCACGGCCACGATATTGTGAGAGTCGTGGGCAACAGAAGAAGCGATCGCTCCTTTTTTCAACCCAAAGTTTTTAATGAATGATACGGCAACTTTTGAATGAACATAGCGATTGACAACTACTATCTTCAGCACATCGATACCTGGGTTGCTTATCATTTTTTCCTGGTCATTTTCATCAAGGAGAAAATTAATATCCTGTAATATCTTATTGGTAATAAGTTGTCCATCCAAAGCCTCTATTACTTCGGTCACATCTTTTTCTTTGGGCCTGGAAATAACAAGGTCTCTTTTGTCAACCGGTTCACAATGAAAATTATTAATGATACCCGATCGCTGTGTACTGATCAACGACCTTCCATTCTCTGCAACTAACCCGCCATTAATAAATGTTTTCATTACTTCAAAGTTCTCCAGGTCTTTCACAATTATAAAATCAGCAGGATCACCAACATGCAACAATCCAACATCCAGCTTATAATGAAGTACAGGATTAATGCAAGCTGCTTTTAAAACTTTAAATACATCAATGCCTTTGGCAACAGCTCTTGCACAAAGTTGATTGATATGTCCCAGCACCAAACTATCGGGATGTTTATCATCGCTGCAGAACATCATCATATCCGGCCAGTCGTTCAGCAGGCCGATCAATGCTTCAAAATTTTTAGCGGCACTTCCTTCGCGGATGATGATCTTCATTCCGTATTGCAATTTGTCCAATGCTTCCTCAGCAGTAAAACATTCATGGTCGGTAGAGATCCTGACCATCCCGGCGTCTAAAATCTCCCCTTGTAGGGGATTTAGGGGGGCTTGAATATATTGTTTTGCTTTTTCTCCTCTCAATCCCGGTGCATGACCATCCACCGGTTTATTCAAACGATGTGCCGCTGCAATTTTCTTCATCACTTCTTCATCTTTGAATAATACACCGGGGAAATTCATCATCTCGCTCAGGTATTTTATTTCATCCCGCTGCAATAATTTTTCTACATCTTTTGAATCAAGCGCAGCGCCGGCTGTTTCAAATACAGTTGCGGGCACGCAGCTCGGCGCACCGAAATTGAATTTGAAAGGAACTGTTTTCCCATTTTCGATCATGAATTCCACACCTTCCATCCCGCATACATTGGCTATCTCATGCGGATCGCTGACCGTGGCCACCGTACCATGCACTACCGCCAGTCTTGCAAATTCGGACGGGACCAGCATGGAACTTTCTATATGAACATGACTATCGATAAAACCCGGAAGAATGTAGTTGTTGGTCGCTGGTTGGGAACCGTTCGTCTCTTGAATGGAAATTATCTTTCCGTTCTCAACAACTATGGTCGCCGGGTAAATTTTTTGCTGGTGTATGTCAACGAGATTACCTTGTATAGAGAACTTGCTCATTAGCAAAAAGATTGTTTGATGGTTAAATTGTTTATAGCCTGACGGGCGATCACGATCCAACAATTTAATCATATTATACAAATTGGTTTAAATTTTGACAAATAAACGGGCATGATAGAGAATATTTGGTTGCTGTTATTTTTATCGCTTGCACTGGGCTTGCTGGTGGGTTTGCAAAGAGAGTCAAGTAATTCTCAAACTGCGGGCATACGAACTTTTCCGCTTATTACATTGACCGGTACTGTTTGCGGGTTATTATCAAAAGACCTGGGTGGATGGATAGTGGTCGCAGGGTTTATTGCTGTTACCGTTTTGATGGTACTGGGAAATTTGCATAAAATAAAAAATAAGCAGCTCGATGGCGGAATGACGACAGAGATCGCAGTTTTATTAATGTATGCGATCGGCGTTTACCTTGTTTATGGAAAACCGGCCCCGGCGGTTGTGCTTACCGGTGTCATTACAGTATTACTCCATTTCAAAACAACATTGCATGGTTGGGTAGATAAGTTTGGTCAGCAAGATCTGCAGGCGATCATGCAGTTTGTGATCATATCAATGGTCATCCTCCCGGTATTGCCGAATACAACATATGATCAGTATGAATCATTGAACCCACGAAATATTTGGTTGATGGTCGTACTGATCGTAGGTATCAGTCTTGCCGGTTATTTCATTTATAAATTTATCGGTGACAAGGCAGGCGCCTTGCTTGGTGGAATATTGGGCGGACTTATTTCCAGTACTGCTACCACCATATCTTATGCAAAGATGGCGGGGAAGAATATATCGGCCGGAAAATTAGCATTGTTTATTATTATGACAGCTTCTGCTGTTTCATTGATAAGAGTAATGATCGAGATAAGCGTGGTGGCTCCTTCATCATTTGAAAGATTTGTCTTTCCCCTGGCCGCAGAATTATTGGTCATGATCATTTTGGCGGGTATATTATTTTTTGGTCATGGAAAAGATCCGGCAAAAATGAATGAGCAGAAAAATCCTGCCCAATTAAAAAGTGCTTTGATCTTTGCTATTCTGTATGCTGCGATCAGTTTTGTTTCTGCTTTTACGCTTGATAAATTCGGCAACCAGGCATTGTATGTTGTTTCGGTTATATCAGGCCTAACAGATCTGGATGCGATCACATTGTCCACAGCAGAAATGGCAGAAAACAAAGAGATAGAACCGGCACTTGGATGGCGATTGATACTGGTCGCTGCTATGTCTAATCTTGTTTTTAAAGGAGGGTTGGCAATGACGATGGGTTCAGCTTACCTCCGCAAACGAGTAGCTATGCTATTCGGAATTCTTATTATCACAGGAATAGCAATTGTTTTTTTGTGGCCATCTTGATAGAAAGTCATGACTAACGAATCCCGACTCCCGACTAATTCTTAACTTCAGGCAACTCAAAACTGGCTTATGAAACACATCTTATTAGTAGCTGCTATTTTTTTATTCCAATCAGCGAACGCACAAAAGGCAAAACCCGCAACGCCTGCCTCGGCAGATAATACAGATGAAGTTTTATTTAAAAATGTAAAATACCGTCTCATCGGTCCTTTCCGCGGAGGCCGTAGCGGAGCGGCAACGGGAAGTTATAGGAACAGGAACACTTTTTATTTTGGCGCCACCGGCGGCGGCGTTTGGAAAACAACCGATGCCGGTAATAACTGGACAAATATTTCAGATAAATATTTTGGAGGTTCGATGGGCGCTATAGCAGTTGCGCCATCCGATGAAACCGTGATCTATGTCGGAGAAGGAGAAAATACAATGCGGGGAAATGTGAGTGAAGGCTTAGGCGGCATGTGGCGCAGCGATGATGGCGGCAGGTCATGGAAGAATATTGGATTGAAAGAGGGAAGGCATATCCTCCGGATAATCGTTCATCCAAAAAATCCTGATATAGTTTGGGTAGCAGTGATGGGACATTTGTTCGGGCCCAATGCTGAAAGAGGTGTTTATAAAACCACAGATGCCGGTAAAACATGGAAGAAAACTTTATTCATCAATGATCAAACAGGCTGCAGCGACCTGGTAATGGAACCGGGTAATGCCAATGTTTTTTATGCCGGTATGTGGAGATTGATAAGAACTCCTTATTCATTAGAAAGCGGTGGCGACGGAAGTGGTTTATGGAAAAGTACCGATGGCGGCGAAACATGGACAAATATTACAGCCAATAAAGGATTACCAAAAGGAACATGGGGAATTGTTGGTGTGGCAGTAGCGCCATCCAATACGGATAAGATCTACTCTATCATGGAAAATAAAGATGGCGGTTTATACATGAGTGCTGATGCCGGCGAAACATGGACATTGACTTCCAGCGATAATAATATCCGGCAACGGGCCTGGTATTATACAAAAGTTTTTGTTGATCCAAAAAATGAGAACCGTGTCTATTGTCCCAATGTAAATTTTATGCGCAGCAATGATGGCGGCAGAACATTTCAATCTATCAATACACCACATGGCGATCATCATGATCTGTGGATCGATCCGGAAGATCCCGGCAGGATGATCGTTGCTGATGACGGAGGCGCACAGGTTTCATTCGATATGGCAAATAACTGGAGCACTTATTTAAATCAACCTACTGTACAGGTTTACCGTATCAGTACCGATAATGCATTTCCTTACCGTGTGTTGGCGCCGCAACAGGACAATGGCGCTTTCAGAATAAGAAGCAGAACTTATGGACAAGGCATCACGGCTGCTGATATGGAAAATGCAGCCGGCAGTGAGAGTGGTTATATTGTAGCCGATCCCGAAAATCCTGATATTACCTATGGTGGAAACTATATGGGCCTGTTACAACGACTCGATCATCGCACCGGCGAAAGCCGTGCTATAAACGTTTGGCCGATCGATAATATGGGTGCAGGTGCAGAAGCAGCCAAGTATCGTTTTCAATGGAACTACCCCATCTTTTTTTCTCCCAATGATCCAAAAAAATTATATGCGGCCGGTAATCACCTTTTCGCAACGGAAGATGAAGGCAAAACATGGCAGATGATATCGCCTGATCTTACTACCAATGATAAAAAGAAACAAGCTTCCAGCGGCGGGCCTATCACGCAGGATAATACCAGCGTTGAATATTATTGTACCATTTTCTATGCAACAGAAAGTTGGGTAGAAAAAGATCTTTTATGGACCGGCAGCGATGATGGATTGGTGCATATGAGTAAAGACGGTGGAAAGAATTGGGAAAATGTAACACCGAAAGATTGCCCGCCATGGATCATGTGGAATTGTATTGAAGCCGATCCTTTTAAAAAAGGCGGCGCTTATATTGTTGGCACAAGATATAAGCTCGATGATTTCAGATCATACATTTATAAAACGGAAGATTATGGTAAAACATGGAAGCTGATCGTGAATGGGATCGATCCCTTACATTTTTCAAGATGCCTGCGTGCCGATCGTAAAAGACCAGGCCTATTGTATGCCGGCACAGAATACGGCATTTATATTTCTTATGATGATGGCAGCAACTGGAGATCATTTCAATTGAATCTTCCCATGGTTCCGATCACAGATCTCGCTATAAAAAATAATGACCTTATTGTTGGCACACAGGGAAGAAGTCTTTACATACTGGATGACCTGGCAACGGTACAACAAAGAAGCACAGCTATTCTAAATAAAGACCTGTATGTATTTGATGTGAACCCCGCTTATCGTATGCCGGGTGGCGGTGGTCGCAGAGGTGGCGGTGCTGGCGGAACTTTACCACCCAATACAGCGATGAATCCCCCGAATGGAGTTGTATTTAATTATTACCTGAAAAATGTGAACGACTCCACTAAATTATCTGTCGTGCTGATGGATAAAAATAAAAAAATGATCAAGACCTATTCTGCATCATCAAAAGATAATAAGATAGATGTAGCAAAAGGAATGAACCAGTTTGAATGGGATATGAATTACCCTGAAGCGGAAAGAGTGGAAGGATTGATATTATGGAATGGATTTATCCGCGGACCCAAAGCAGCGCCGGGAAATTATTTTGCCAGGTTCAGGTCCGGCAGCGATTCTGTTGAAGTTCCCTTTACTATTATTGCCGATCCTAATTATAAAACTTCACAAACAGAATATGATGAACAGTTCACTCACCTGATCACCATCCGGGATAAATCATCGGAGATCATGAAGGCAATAAAAAATATCCGTGAAGTACGTCAGCAGGTGAATGATCTTACTGCAAGGATCGGAAAGGATATTCCCAAAGAAGTTAAACAACAGGTCGATACGGTCAATAAACAAATGACGGCAGTAGAAGATGCATTGCATCAAACCAAAGCCAAAAGCGGGCAGGATGTATTGAACTTCCCGATCAAACTGGATGATAAATTGTCAAGTATTTATAATGCATCGGCGGCAGGTCAGTCGGGACTCAGCCGTCAATCAAAAGATGCATATGCAGAACTGGTGATATTGATCGATGAACAGTTGAACAAATTAAAGAAGATCATGAATGAAGATGTGGCAAAGCTCAATCAGCTCATCCATGAAAAAACATTACCGGTGATCGGAGTTAAAAAAGAATAAGGAACTGGCCTTATGTAATGATCCTTTTCGTTCTTTCTTTCATCAATGCAATAGCTTCTTCCCTGCTGGAAAAAGTATTGTCGATATTAACGAGGTTGTCGGCCAGCTTATCATAACGTTTGCTCATCAGCCAGATAAATATATGCAGGTAATGAACGCCATCGAATATCAATGTCTTCTTGGCAGCAAACTCTTCTTTTAATTTCAGGAACTCACCGGGTATTTCGGTATAGTGCATCGCAGGACGAAGATGATGCACGGTATGATAGCCATCGTTCCAGCACATTTTATTGTATTTGGTATTGATACAATTAATAGCGCTGGTAAAATTGTCTTCAGGGCTGTTTTTGTCAATGAAAGAATGTTGCGTCCAGTTGCCGAGCATCATTACGATACGGGCAAATACAAGCGGAAGAATGAAAATAAAAAGAGTGGCTTTAAAATTCACAAAGCACATACCCACACAAAAAGCATAGAAAGCCAGTTCGCCATAAGTAAGACGCAGGTACAGCTTCTTTCTCTTGCGGTTAAAGAGATACATAAATGTATCGATGACACCGAGGAAAAGAAAACGGCCTAAATATTTTGTAAAATCCCAAAGGCTATCTCTCTTATATTTCAATGTACTGCTCGCATCATCTTCCTGGTTATTCTCCACATGATGCATGGCCATATGGTGCACGAAATATGTTTCAGGTGTATGACCGAAGAAAGGGCAAACAGCCCAAATGATATAATTATAGATCCAGGTATATCCTTTTTTAAATGGTTTGCGGTGGCTGATACAATGCAGCATCAAACCAAAGCGACCCTTAAAATACATTTGCGAAACGTAGAAATAAGGAATATACGCCAGCCACCAGTACCAGCCCGAAAGAACGGGTGTATATAAAAGAATGGCAACAGGAATTACGAGTATATGAATAGCGGTAAGCAAATGAATAAAAGGAAGATCTCTTTTATCACTCAGGTATTTCATCCAGAATTTTTCGTATACGCTGAACTTTTTCGGCTCAACATAAATCGGGTCTGTAAGTGTGGTCAGTGACTTCATTAAAATAATTATACGTTAAACAACCATCAATGTTACCGCTGATGATCGCTTGTAAAGTTTTTGATTTTGTTTCTAAGGAAAACGGCTGGCTTGCAGCCTCAAAAGTACGATATTCTGCCTATAGTTTACCCAATGGTTTTTATTGCATTTCAATCACTTATGTAGAATTACTTATAAGAAAAAATTAAAAAAGGTACAAGACACAGGCACAGGGCACAAGTCGTGTAACTCTGTGCGTACGCCCTTGTACCTTTCTTATTACATTTTGAGATCAGGTTTGATATTTCTGACGCCGGTACTGCCGCCGCCATCCAATGTAAGATCGACGGGTTTATTCAGTTGCCATGATCCTCTTGTAAAATCCGGGATGGTTACACTGGTTGATCTTTTGGCAACCGATCGCTGGCTAAGCGGCACCAGGCAACTCCATGCGGCCGCATCATACACATCCTGGTCAAGCGGCAATCCATTTCTCAAACAATCGATCAGTCTCCAGTCCATGATGAAATCCATTCCGCCATGACCGCCTACATCTTTGGCAATTGCTCCGATATGATTGACGATCGCCGGTGAATATTTTTTATACAAATTATCGAGTTCTTCTTTTTTGATCCAGCTATGACCAAATGCAATTCTTTCCGGGCCCGGCCATTTTTGGGCGGCGCCTTTCGTGCCGCTCAGTAAATGTATCCTTGAATAAGGTCGTACTGTTGAAACATCATGCTGCACCATGATCGTTTTTCCTTTGTTGGAACGGATCAGTGTTGTGTTCATATTGCCGCGATAAGGACGATCAACATACTCTTTAAAGAAATCATCTTTCGCAGCCAGTTCTTTTGCTTTATTGTTCAGTGTAAAATCATTGCTGCTCATGCTGACGAGATGATCGAACTTGTCGCCGCGGTTAATATTCATGCATTGAGCGATGGGACCAAGGCCATGTGTTGGATAAAGATTTCCATTGTGGCCGATGTTCTCTTTCAATCGCCACATATCCGCATAAGCATTTTTATTAAAGAGCCAGTCTTTGGTCAGGTCATGTATGTAGGCGCCTTCGGCATGAACGATCTCGCCGAATAGTCCCTGCCTCGTCATATTCAATGTTAGTTGTTCAAAAAAATCATAACAACAATTCTCGAGCATCATGCAATGCTTCTTTGTTTTCTCCGATGTTTCCACCAGGTCCCAGCATTCGTCGATGGTTTTTGCTGCCGGTACTTCTACAGCGGCATGCTTTCCATTCTTCATTGCATACAATGCAATAGGTGTATGCAAATGCCAGGGTGTTGGAGTATAAACAAGATCGATATCCTTGCTTTCGCATACAGCTTTCCATCCTTCTTCGCCGCTGTATTCTTTAGCCTTTGGTCTTTTCTCCAAAGGAGTTCCTGCGGACATTTTCTCCAGCGACTGTTGCGCTTTGGCAATACGATCGGGATATTTATCGCAAAGGGCAACGATCTCTATTCCATCAATAAAACTGAGGCGTTCAACAGCTTCGGATCCACGCTGACCTAAACCTATTACAGCAATACGAACCGTTTCAATTTTGGGAGCAGCATAGCCGCACATATTAAAATGCGATCCTTCTTCTTCTGATCGTGATGAACGATCCATTTGTTCATCCGTTGTTCCGGTCACTTTGGCAAAAGAAGGAATACCCGCTGCTAATACACCACTACCAATGGCCAGTCGCTGTAAAAATTTTCTTCGGTTAGTACTCATAACAATTTATTTAAAGGGACAGGAGAACAGGAGAACAGAGAACAGATGAATGACGAAGTACGGAGTTTGTATACTTCAACATTCTTAATTCCTTGTTCTATTGTTCGACATTCTTATTCATCCTGGAGATCGGGCCTTCTTTCTTTCGTCCTCAACACCGACTGCTCATGCCGCCAGTCCCCGATCTTTTTATGATCGCCGCTCATTAGGATATCAGGCACTTTCCACCCCCGGAATTCGACGGGTCTTGTATAAACAGGAGGAGCCAGCAGGTCGTCCTGGAATGAATCCGTCAATGCAGATGTTTCATCATTCAATACGCCGGGTAATAATCTCCCGATCGCATCTACCAAAATAGCGGCCGGTAATTCTCCGCCGCTGAGTACATAATCGCCAATAGAAATTTCTTTGGTTACAAAATGTTCTCTGATCCTTTCATCAATGCCTTTATAATGTCCGCAGATAAGCAATAAATTTTCTTTTAATGAAAGATGATTGGCGATCTTTTGGTTCAATGTTATTCCGTCGGGACTCAGAAAAATGATCTCGTCATATTTTCTTTCACCTGATAATTCTTCAATGGCTTTTGTCAATGGCTCGCACATCATGACCATTCCTGCGCCGCCACCATATTGGTAATCGTCTACCTGCCCGTATTCGTTCACCGCCCATTTTCTTAACTGGTGAACTTTTACAGTCAGTAAACCTTTATCCTGCGCCCTTTTCATGATGCTGTGCTGTAAAGGGCTTTCCAGTAATTCGGGTAAAACGGTGAGGATGTCGATATGCATGGAACAAAGATAGCGGAGAGAATGGAACGCTGATGATGCGGATAAAACGGATGACCGCAGATTTTATCCGAATATATTATCTGCTGCATCCGCGTCATCAGCGTGCCAATACGCCAAATCAATTACAGGAAACTTCAACTGTTGATCTGCCTTCATTCACTGCCTTATCTTTTGCGATCACCTGTATCTTATAATTGATACCCGACGAAGCGGTGATGGATTGATTGAAAGTGGCCGTATTGCCCGCAGGATATAAATGAACATCCATCAGCAATGCACCGGTATTGGTATTGGTAACATGAATATGGATCTCGGCAATATATTGATCATCGGTGATAGTTCCGCTGATGGGAATTGTTTGCCCGGCGGTAAAAACATTGCCCTGAACAGGAAAATTAATAGCAACCACCGGGATAGTTGTGTCTTTTTCAGAAGGGTCTTTAGAACAGCCCTGCAGTAATTGAATAAAAATGAAGAGAATAATTCCCGCTCTCATATTCCAAAATTAAGCAATGAATGACAGGCTCCGGGCATCTTAAACCGTTATAATTCCGTTTATGTTTTGAGAGATAGGTACGCAGAGAACGCAGCGTCCTGCAACTTGTGCCTTGTATCTTGTGCCTTGTTCCTTTTCTCAGGTATTTACACTAATTTTAAACCTCTTAAACCCTGCTATGAAACCCAATCCAATTCCCGTGATAGCTGCGTTTCTTTTGATGTCATTTTCATTGGCAGCTCAGGGGGATCAACCATATAGCTTATTACTCAGAAGCGGCTCATTTGTTCCCGAAAAGAATATTACTGCTGAAAGTATCGACCGGTTCAATAATAAAGCATTACGGCTTGCCGGAAAAACATTTGCTATTATCCAGTTCGAACAGATCCTATCCATCACTCAAAAAGAACAACTGCAGCAGGCCGGGATTGAATTACTCGATTATATTCCCAACAATGCCTATACAGTTACCATTGAAGGTCCATTGAATAAAGATATTCTTGCACAGGTAAAAGCAAGAGCCGTTATTGATCTTACACCGGAACAAAAAATGCAACCCGAAATATCCAAAGGAATTTATCCTTCCTGGGCGGTGAAGAGTGCAGGCACATTGGATGTATGGATCAGTTTTCCCAAAACATTTTTATTCGAACAGGTACAGCAGGTTTTGACCGGTAAAAGTTTTATCATCATCGATGATCAGTATAAAAAGTACAGGATCATTGCACTCAGAATACCGGTTCACCAATTAACTTCATTAGCGTCATTAGCGTGTGTCGAATTTGTACAGGCAGCACCGCCGGAAGACAAAACGCTTAATTATAACAGTATGTATGCTTCAAGAGCAAACACACTGAAAGCATCATTCGCCAATGGAGGAAAAGAACTGAACGGGCAGGGCGTAGCAGTAGGAGTGGGCGATGATGGCGATATACAAACACATCTTGATTTCACCAACCGCACGATCAACCGGACAGGCGACATACCAAGAGCCCATGCGAGTCATGTGGCCGGAACAGTTGGCGGAGCCGGTCTTATCCAGGAAATATATGCCGGCTATGCACCCAGGTCAACATTGATCGCACAGGTCTCTTCGCAGATCATTTCATACGCTCCCACTTATGTGCAGGATCATGGAATGGTGATCACCAATAATTCCTATGGATCGGTAGTAGGCGATTGCGCCTTTAATGGTCTTTATGATCTTACTTCAAGAATATTAGATCAGCAGGCATTCGATCTGTCCGAACTGCAACATGTATTTGCTGCGGGCAATGATGGCGGCGCTACCTGCACACCATATCCTTCAGCATTTAAAAATGTACTGGGCGGATATCAAAGCGCAAAAAATATTATCTGCGTTGGCAGTACCGATTATAAAAGAGATGTAAGCGCATTCTCCAGCCGCGGACCTGTAAGAGACGGAAGATTGAAACCCGAGATCATGTCGATGGGACAATTTGAAGCATCGACATGGGTAAATAATTTATACAGTTACAATAACGGAACAAGCATGGCAGCGCCGGGAGTATCCGGTGGCCTTGCATTACTGGTACAGCGGTATCGACAGTTATACCCGGGCAATGATCCAAAAAATGGATTGCTGAAAGCGTTGATCTGTAATGGAGGTGATGACCGGGGTAATAAAGGTCCTGATTTCAGTTATGGATTTGGCAGCATGAATCTTTTGCGTTCATTGAAAATGATGGAGAATGTTAGTTATTTCAATACAACTATCACACAGGGAACAACGATAAGTGAAACAATAAATGTTCCTGCCAATACAGCACAGTTAAAAGTTTTATTATACTGGAATGACCCGGTTGCCGCTGTAATGGCCACTAAAACATTGGTGAATGATCTTGACCTGGAGGTTGATTCTGCCGGAACAAATATTCTTCCGTTTAAATTGGATACACTTCCCGGCAATGTGAATGTTACGGCGACACGTAACCCCGATCATTATAATAATATTGAACAGGTTGTTATCAATAACCCCGCTACCGGCGATTATCATTTGAAAGTGCTGGGAACATTGATCGCACAAAATCCTTCACAGGAATATTTCCTGGCCTATGATATCATTCCGCAAACTTTAGTGCTTACCAATCCCGTAGGTGGAGAAAGATTAACGCCAACCGGTACTTATTTTTTCGGTATCGATGTTTTTGATACGTTGTTCATACAATGGGACGATTACACGTTACCGAATGAAATGTACACGCTGGAGTTTTCCGGTAATGGCGGAGGCAGTTGGTCAACATTAAGTAATATTATTCCTGCTTCATCACGATTATATAAATGGGCTGTTCCCAATACGCCGACCGAACAGGCAAGAATAAGGTTGACAAAAAACAATACGGCATTCGCCCAAACAAGTAATGCTTTTATCATTACTGCATTGCCGGTTGTTTCCTTGTCTGCCACTCAATGCGAAAGTTATATCAGTATTGACTGGCCGGCCGTTCCCGGGGCCACCGATTATGAAGTGATGATGCTGCAGGGCGATGAAATGGTTTCAGTCGCTACCACCAATACATTGAATTATATTTTCAAAGGATTATCCAAAGACTCGGTGTATTGGGTAACGATGCGGGCAAGAATAAATGGAATACCGGGAAGAAGAGCCAATGCTGTTTCAAGACAACCCAATAGCGGAACCTGCACAGGCACTATTTCTGATAATGATCTGAAAGTGGATATTATCGTTTCTCCGGCCTCTTCCGGGAGATCGTTTACTTCAACAGCATTGGGGAACAGTGTTCCCATCACTATAAGAATTAAGAATCTTGATGATGCTGTTTCAAGCGGCGATATCAATGTCAGTTATTCTATCAATGGTGGAGGGCCGGTTAACCAGGTCATCACAGCTCCTGCAGCCGATATTCCTGCCGGCGGTTCCCTCGATCATACATTTGGTAATGTTGATCTTTCCGCTGCCGGAACATATAATATAGAAGTAACCGCCACCAAAGCATCGGATCCTGTAACAGTTAACAACACCCTCAATAAAACGATCAAACAATTAACTAACCCGGCTTTTGTCACTGGTGATCTGCCCTGGCTGGATAATTTAGAAGCAACCACTGTACAAACTGTGAACGTTCCTCAATTGGGATTGGGAGGAAATGATCGCTATGATTTTGTGAACAGCACTGTCAATGGAAGATTAAGAAGTTTTATCAATACAGGCATTGCATATTCGGGAAGCAAAGCGCTGACATTGGATCTAAGCCTGTATAATGTTGCCGGCAATACAGATTCATTGACCGGTACTTTTAACCTGGAGAATTTTACAACGGCGGATGAACTGCGGTTGGATCTCAGGTATAAGAATCACGGACAAAAAACAAATGCTGCTAATAAACTATGGATACGTGGAGCCGATGATCAGAACTGGATATTCATATATGACCTGTTCGCCAATCAGCCGGCTGCTGACGGTTCTTATAAATTATCGGGCAGTTTGGAATTGAATGATTCACTGTTTGCGCATGGCCAAACTTTTACTTCCAGTTTTCAAATGAGGATAGGGCAGTGGGGGCAATTCATGGCAGCCGATAATGAAAGCGGCGCCGGTTATACATTCGATGATATTCGTCTCTATCGTGCGGTTGATGATATTCAAATGATCAGTATCGATGATCCGCCTTTATTGGCATGCGGTCTTGCAAACAATGAACAGGTAACGGTAACGCTGCGCAATACTTCCAATGCAGCGATCAATAATATCCCGATATACCTGGTTGTAGATGGTGCTGCACCTGTGATGGAAATGATCACGACGCCGATTGCGGCGAACAGTTCTGATCAGTACACTTTCAGTCCCGCAACGGCAAACCTTGCTGCGCCCGGTCTTCATACCATCGAAGTGTGGGTAGATTATCCTACCGACAATGTACCTGATAATGATACGGCAAGAATAACAGTGAATAGTTTACCTTTTATAACTTCTTTCCCGTATCTCGAGAATTTTGAAACAAATAATGGTTATTGGTACACGCCATCTACCGGCAGTAGCTGGCAATATGGTACACCCAATTCACCTAAAGTTCGGCGGGCCGCCAGTGGAACCAAAGCATGGAAAACGAATTTGACCGGCTATTATGGTGATGCAGAATTATCATACCTCTATTCGCCCTGCTTTGATCTTTCAGGAATGACAGTTCCTACTTTAAGTTTCAGTCTTGCATTGGATATAGAAGATTGCGGAGCTTTCTTATGCGATGCTGCCTGGATGGAATACTCGACCAATGGCGGGGCCTCATGGAGTAAACTGGGTGCTTTCGGATCAGGAACAAACTGGTATAATAAAAATTATGGAGGCAATCATGTATGGAGCCGGCAGGATTATACCCGCTGGCATGTAGCAACAACGGCATTACCCACTTCCGGAAACAGTAATATTCGTTTCCGCTTTGTGTTCAACTCCGATGGTGGTTTGACCAAAGACGGAGTAGGGGTGGATGATATTCATATCTATGATAATCTGAACGGGATCTATGATGGGGTAACGATGGGAGCACCGGTCATGCAAACGATCAATGGCGGTGAAGGTTGGGTGAATTTTATTCAATCCGGTAAACTGGTCGCTTCTGTTAATTCTCCGGTATCGATGGCTAATACAGATGTGCAGGCTTATATCAATGCCGGCCCGGTTCGTATCAACAGCGATCAGTATTATCATGACAGGAACATCACCATCAAACCAACAACAGTTAATCTCGCAGATTCTGCCACCGTACGTTTTTATTTTCTCGATACGGAAACAGAAGCATTGATCGCAGCGACAGGATGCGCTTATTGTTATAAACCGGCAATGGCATATGAACTGGGAGTAACAAAATACAGCGATCCGGTTGATGCCAATGAGAACGGAACGCTGGCTGATAATACACCCGGTCTTTACCAGTTTATAAGCGCAGCCACCAGGAAGCTGGTTCCTTTTGATAAAGGATATTATGCCGAATTCAAAGTGAAGGATTTTTCCGAATTCTGGCTGAACAATGGCGGCTTCAATAATGCAACGCCCTTGCCCTTACAGTTAGTAAGTTTTACAGCAAAGAAACAAGGCAGTAACAATGTAATAACCGAATGGGTAACAACCAATGAAGTGAATGCAGATCATTTCGATATTGAACTGGCCAAAGGAAATAGTTCTTACCAGCAAAACTTATTTGTAAAAATAGGAGAGGTAAGGGCACGCAATAACGATCAAGCCGCCGAACAATCCTACTCTTTCCCCGATCTTGAAAATAACAAGACCGGCGTCCGTTATTACCGCCTGAAGATCGTTGATAAGGATGGCCGATTTACCTATTCGCCTGTAAGACCGGTTGTATTCAGTAATGATATGGTATGGCAGGTGTATCCCAATCCATCCAATGGATCATTCAATTTTATTTACCAGGCAAATGAAGGAACAGCGGTGCAAATAAAAATGTATGATGTGAATGGACGGGTCGTTAAGCGATCCAACACGATCGCAACCGGGTTCGAACAGAAGATAAATATCGACCTGCAGGCTGCGGGAATATATTTGCTGGAAGCAATAGCAGGTCAAAGAAAGCAATCATTCAAACTCATTAAGCAATAAAAAGCTCTGCTGTAGTGCGTGTCTCCACGCACCGCAATACTGACAATTCACGATCGACTCAGTTCAATTTATCACAAAATTTTTTATATAATAAGGGATTTACCTTTTTTCTATGATCATACAAATAATTCAAAAGCAACTTTTTTGCCCGGAACCCATAATGTATTTGATTGTTTGAAATAGAGATTCTCATTATTTTTTCTAATTGCCGGGTCGTAAAATCTTTAATACCTGTTATCTTGTTGGCATTTTTCTCAGCATCAATATAGCTATTACTGTTTTCTAAAGTTTCGATTAAAAAATCACGAAATAGTTGTCCATACTTTTCGCTTGCAGCGATTATTGAAAGCATTTTTTTAATTGAAAATTTTTCCTCTCTTTCATGTTTTAAAGCTTGATATTTGGATAGAAACCCTTCGGGGTCCTGGTCAATCTTTACGGGAATTACAAGTTTTTCCAAGGCTAGCCCCATTCCAACTTCCTGGTTACACCATATCGATTTTGAAAAACCTTTTGTCAACAAAACCAGAACAATGTCTGTATCCTTAAGATTTTGAAAGATATTGTCCATCCAGATTTTAGTAGGTTGAATATCTTCGTGAGCCAGAAACGTTTCAAAGCCATTCGCATCCAACTCGTCTTTTATATTCCCGGCTAACAGGCTCTCAACTGACAAATAGCTTATAAAAATTTTCATCATAATTTGATATTGGGCAGTTGCAAAAGCATCTCTTCCCTCTGCGAAACTAGAAGTTTTCGGGATTTTATTCTTGTGCAGTCAGCAACCATAACTCAACTCCTTTACCAGTAGTATCACTCCAAAAAATTACAACCTCTTTGCCTAAGCACGAAACCCGAAACTATAAACCTGAAACGATAAACTAGGGATTCACTCTCACCACCTTCATTCCATAATGCTTCGGATGATGAGCAATTTCATTTCCTTCCAGGCCACCTATCTTTAGCATAGCCATCCAGGGTGGGCCTGTGGCAGGTAAAGGAAGTTCCAGTTCACAAACCGGTGGATCAGGATCAAAATAAGAATATAAAGCAGAACTGTGATGACGCACCTGCAGGCTGTTATCCCCGGTAGCATCTCCCCAAAGAAGCACAAGCTCATAATAATATTCGGTCGCCGGTGAATTTTGAACTTTTACGCTTCCATCTCTCTGTACGATTGTTAACTTTAAATGCCCGTCTTTTTCTTCCACTTTATATTGATTGCGTAACAAATGATCAAGCGGGTAATCATAATTGAATTCAAAGCCCGTTAGCAATGAAAAATCAATATATCCCTTTGCACTTAATACTTTTAACAGCTTTCCCACCAGCTTAACATAGGTCCGGCCTTTATTAAATTTTTTCAGGAAGGAATCAAGTCTTCTAAGTATCCGGCTGGCTGCCGGCGAGCCGATCCGTTGCAGGTCGGCATTTTGTTGCATAGTCTCATTTAGTACCGCTGGTTTTAATGTTCCCCGTTTACGTCGCCAGTAATAATGCAGGTCCGGGGTTTCCACCAGTATATAACTATCCGGATCGGGACAAGGCGGCAGGTGGCGCCTGATATAGACTTTCTTCTTTGCCATGGGGCAAGATAAGAATTATAGAGTAATTATAGGGTAACTATAGGGTAATTATAGAGTAATTATAGGGATTTTCATGCTTAGCACATGATAGATCAACTATAGGTAAAGCATAGTAAACACCCGGGAAACGTATGGGAACAGGAAGCTAAACAGCATGAAATAAGCTTAAAGCCTGCTATTTAATAGTCTGTTGGCAAATTTTCTCCCTCTCTCCAAGCGGGATTCGCTAATTTTGGCAATTACTAACTCAAAAACCTAAAGACCATGTCAGACGTAAAAATCACAGCTTACAACGTAAAAACGAAAGAGAAAGGGGTTGAAATGATGGACGCTGTCATCACCAAGACAGCTAAAGGTGCTTATATGGCCCAGGGCAATGATGGCAAGGGAAACAAGTTAACCACCCTGATGAACGAAGAAAAGGCACTGGCTGCTATCAAAGCCGGTATAGCCAAACAAGGTTGGTAAGCTATAACATACTTTAATAAAAATGCCCCTTATTATGAGGGGCTTTTTTATATCGGGCTACAAACTTTCTAAATCTCTTAAACTTCTTAAATAGCTTAGACGGTTCACCTTTCAACCGCCTGGTGGTAATCCACTATGGGACGAACGATGCCGGGCTATATTTCCAAAAGATCATATACGTACAGACTTGATCGAATTAAGAAGGCCAAACACTTTCAGCAGCCAGAGAATAATTGCAATTACAACAACTATGTTCAAAAGGTTTTTGATCTTCCTGTCCATCGGAATATAGGTATTGATCAGCCAGAGAAGAACACCTGCAACAATAAGTATGATAACAACATTGATCAGTGGCATAGAATAAGTTTAGAGTGTGAGGTGCAAAGTTGAATTGCTTTGCCTTCTTTTAACTTATACAAGTCTGCGGATAAGTTATATTATTCACACATTTTTAAGTGTACTCCGCCCTATAGTCTTAGCTTCGAGTTGTGCTGAACACCAACCTCTCCCGGTTTGATGCAGGAGCCTTATTCTAAATACAATTGTGAAGCTATATATTAAAAATATGGTTTGCATCCGCTGCAAGATGGTAGTAAAGGATGAACTGACTCAACTCGGATTGCATTATACCGTAGTTGAATTGGGTGAGGCCGATATACTGGAAAATATCTCTCCGGATATGCTGGGCCGGCTAAGAAAAGCTTTGCTCAGATCGGGGCTTGAGATAATGGATGATAAAAAAAGCGTACTCATCCAGAGAATAAAAACGGTGATCATCGAATTGGTCCATTATTCAGAAGAACCGCTTAGAGTTAATTTTTCCGAATATTTAAGCAAAAAGTTAGATCACGACTATACCTATCTCGCCAATCTTTTTTCAGAATCCCAGGGCACAACTATTGAACAATTCGTTATTGCACATAAAATTGAACGGGTAAAAGAACTGCTGGTATATAACGAACTTAACCTTACCGAGATCGCTTACAATATGCATTATAGCAGTGTGGCACACCTGTCAACACAGTTCAAGAAAGTAACGGGTCTTACACCTTCGCATTTTAAGAAACTAAGAGATAAGAGGCGCACTATGCTGGAAGATCTGTGATATGTATATATCCGAAAAAGGTACAGGTGTGAATGATATAAATCAAACACAGAACTGTGAAACAGCGGCTGCGGAAAAAGGACTGACCTTTAGAAAGAGAGTTTTAAAAGCATATTGGTTTTGGTAAAACGCTTCTGAAAACAGGAGCGTTTTTTAAATGTACTACTATGGAAAAAAAAGTGAAGCCGAAGAAAAATAACAGGTCCGAGAGTAAGACACAGCTAAACGGCGCCGAACTGGAAAGATCAAAGGCGCATATTATTGTTGAGATCATTGAATACATGGCAAATGCTGTGGTGATCAAAACCATTATAAAAAAGTCGACTGGCAATATCAGTATCATGTCTTTTGATACCGGGGAGGGACTGACGGAGAAGACCTCACCGTTTGATACCTTTGCACAGATCATTGAAGGCAAGGCAGAGATCGTTATTGATAAAGTTTCCACCTTACTCAAATCCGGCCAGGGCATCATCATCCCTGCCCATTCTCCTAATTTTATAAGACCCAATGGACGATTTAAAATGATCCTTACTATCATTAAAAGCGGGTATGACTGATTCTTTCCGGGGAAATGTGTGAACTGTATAACTAAACCCAATTCGCCTGTAACAATTGAACGGGGAAATAAATGCACCTTAACAGGGCATCCCATATGACACCCAATACTATCAGCCGAAACAGGCCCGTTACATATTCCCCCAAACTACATAAGGAAGTAGCAAATCCTTCATTCCTGGTAGCCGCCCTCACACATGAAGTAAGGAACCCTTTGACCAATATTAACCTGGCGTTGGAATTGCTGCAGCATTTGCTTACGAACGATGAGCAGAGATCATACGTAGATATCATCATGCGGGCCACCCGGCGGATCAATGCACTGGTTACTGAATTAGCAGAAAAACAGCAGGAGCAACTTGAAAAAGATGCACCGCATTCCCTGCATCAGTTGCTGGATGAAGTATTGATCATGACCGAGGACCGCATCCGGTTAAAAAAGATCACCGTTATAAAAAATTATTTTAAGGAGGATTCCGGACTGATACAAAGAGGCGTGGAAATAAAAATTGCCCTCACCAATATTATTATCAATGCCATCGATGCAATGAAGGAACAATCCGGGGTGCTGAAACTGGTTACCACATCGATCAGCGAAGGTTATAATTTAGTTATTGAAGACAACGGTTGTGGAATAAGCCCCGGCGATATGGAACAAATTTTCAATCCTTTCTTTACCCGTAAAAAAGATGGTCTTGGTATCGGTCTTGCCACTACCTACGAAATACTTAAAGACAATAATGTAAAGATAGCCGTCGAGTCGGAGGAAGGCAAAGGAACAAAATTCATCTTATCATTTATCAATCCCGGTTTTTTAATGAGCGGGATATCATAAAAATGCCACCAGTTATTGCTGGTGGCTATTGAAGAGGACGGTTTAATTACGGGGCATTATTTTTCGTGTTTTCGATAGTCCGGCAAACACGGTAAAAGCCAGCAGCAATACAAATAATGCTAAGCGATAAATAAAATTATCCGTCATGTTTTAATAGAGTGATACAAAGGTGAGCCGCATTCCGCTTGTGATCGTTACACAATTTTGCAAATGCCTTATATAATTCGATGTATAAAAAAAGCCCCGAAGAAGGGGCTAAATAATTTATATACTGAGCGAGGTAGATGAACCGGTTATATATCCAGTTTCGCATACTTAGCATGAGATTCAATAAACGCCCTTCTCGGCGCCACTTCATCACCCATCAGCATACTGAAAATACGATCGGCTTCGGCAGCGCTTTCGATAGTAACACGTTTTAATGTGCGGGTCTCGGGATTCATGGTCGTATCCCAAAGCTGGTTGGCATTCATTTCACCCAAACCTTTGTAGCGTTGCACATTCACCGAATCATCTTTACCACCGCCTAATTTTTCTACCCATATTTTACGCTGCTCTTCATTCCATGCATAGGATTGTTCTTTTCCTTTTTTAACGAGATACAATGGCGGCTGGGCGATATATACATAGCCCTGTTCCACCAGGGCGGTCATATAGCGATAAACGAAAGTGAGGATCAATGTAGCAATATGCGAACCATCCACATCGGCATCGGTCATGATGATCAGTTTGTGATAGCGGAGTTTGGAAAGATCCAATGCTTTGGGATCATCGGCCGTTCCGATCTTAACACCCAGTGCAGTAAACATATTCCTGATCTCTTCATTGTCGTAGATCTTATGCTCCATCGCTTTTTCCACGTTGAGGATCTTACCTCTCAATGGAAGAATGGCCTGGTAACTTCTGTCACGCCCCTGCTTGGCAGTACCGCCTGCAGAATCACCCTCAACTAAAAACAATTCGCAACGTTCAGGATCACGGTCGGAACAATCGGCCAGTTTACCGGGCAATCCGCCGCCGGTCAAAACAGATTTACGCTGAACAAGTTCTCTTGCTTTTCTTGCAGCCGCCCTTGCCTGCGCAGCAAGGATAACTTTTGAAACGATATTCTTTGCCTCTCTTGGATTTTCTTCGAGATAGGCTTCCAGTACTTTTGAAACGGTTGAATCGACAACACCCATCACCTCGTTGTTACCGAGTTTGGTCTTTGTTTGTCCTTCAAATTGCGGCTCGGGAACTTTTACAGAAATGATAGCACTCAATCCTTCACGGAAATCATCGCCTTCAATTTCTACTTTGGCTTTTTCAAATAAACCGTTCCTGTCGCCATAGCTTTTAAAAACTCTTGTCAATGCCCTGCGGAAACCGGAAACGTGAGTTCCTCCTTCAATGGTATTGATGTTGTTGACGTAAGAATAAATATGTTCGTTATAGCTGTCGTTATAGCTCAATGCTACTTCCACCATTACATTGGTGTTGTCATCCCTGCCTTCAACACTAATGATCTTTGGGATCAGTGAATTGCGGCCTGCGCTTTTATCCAGCATTTCTACAAACTCAACGATACCGCCTTCACTATAAAAAACATTGGTATAGGTTTCTCCGCTCTCTTCTTTTTCCCGCAGGTCATTCAAAATGATACGTACACCACGGTTGAGATACGAAAGCTCACGAAGACGGCTTTCTAAAATGTCTTTATTATAAATGGAAGTAATGAAAATAGAAGTATCGGGCCAGAAATGAACTTTGGTTCCGGTGGTATCGCTTTGTCCAATTTCCCGCACGGGATATTGCGGAACGCCGATACGATATTCCTGTTCAAATGTTTTCCCATCACGGTTAACGGTTACATGCAGCTTTGCACTCAATGCATTTACGCAGCTTACGCCCACGCCATGCAGACCGCCGGAAACTTTATAAGAATCTTTATCAAATTTTCCACCCGCATGCAATACCGTCATCACCACTTCCAATGCACTTCTTTTTTCTTTGGAATGCATACCGGTTGGAATGCCGCGTCCATCATCTTCAACAGAAACAGAATTATCCTCATGAATAGTGACGAAGATATTTTTACAATAACCGGCGAGGGCTTCATCGATCGAATTGTCCACTACTTCATACACGAGATGATGCAAACCTTTAACGCCGATATCGCCGATATACATAGCGGGGCGTTTACGAACAGCTTCCAAACCTTCTAATACCTGGATACTTTCTGCGCCATAACCATTGGAAGCTACCGGCGTTTTTTCTTTGATATCTGCACTCATAATTGGGGGAAATTCACTCTTTTTGGATGAACGAAAATCAACTCACAAATGTACGGAAATAAGACCGTCGGGCAGGGTTTAACAGGCTGTTTTTTATCCCAAATTTGACCCATTTTGCGGGGATGAATTCAATGATTATAAACCCTGCAAAAGAGAGCCCTATTTAAGATGATATTGCAGTAAAGTAGAGGTGCTGAAGAAGGTTCCGGCGAGGAACTTAATTCGTTCTGGTAAGTAATAGTTCTGAGAACAGCAATTCCCGGTTTGAAGCATTGAATTATAAGCCAGGAACTATTTCTTTATGATCTGCGCCACCAGGTCGCCTTCGGCACAAACCTTATTGCCTACATAAGCTGTTCCTTTCATTTCGCAAATGCCGCGGCGGATAGGAGCCGATAACTCCATTTTGAGGATCAATGTATCACCCGGCTTTACCATATGCTTGAACTTGCAGTTATCGATCTTGATAAAATAAGTATCGTACTGCCCGCCACCACTAAGATTGATGGCCAGTATACCGCCGCATTGTGCCAATGCTTCGATCTGCAGTACGCCGGGCATTACAGGATTGCCGGGAAAATGCCCCTGGAAGAACCATTCATTAAATGTCACATTCTTAACACCGATGATATGCGTATCGCTTAATTCAATGATCTTATCGACCAATGCAAAAGGAAAACGATGCGGTAATGTTTTTTCAATATAAGGCTGATCATATACCGGCGGCTGATTGGGATTATATACCGGTATGCCCCTTGTATGTTTGTTCTTTTTGATATACTGCTTGATCTTTTTCGCAAACTCTACATTGGTACTGTGGCCGGGACGGTTAGCAATGATGCGGCTTTTAATAGGATAACCTATCAATGCAAGGTCACCGATAACATCTAACAGCTTATGCTTTGCCGGTTCATTGGGAAAGCGCAATTCGAGGTTATTCAGGTAGCCTTCGCTTTTTACTTCGATCTTGTCTTTGCGGAAGATCTTTGTTAACCGTTCCATTTCTTTATCGTCAACGGGTTTGTCAACGATAACGATCGCATTGTTGATATCGCCGCCTTTGATCAGGTTATTATCCAGCAGCATTTCCAGTTCATGCAAAAAACAAAATGTACGGCAGGGTGCTATCTCTTCTTTAAAATCTCTTATATGTTTCAGCCCGGCATGCTGCGTACCTAATACCGGTGAATTAAAATCGATCAGCGTGGTAACCTGGTATTCCATCGAAGGCATGGCCACCATTTCCACTCTTTTAGCTTCATCGTAGTGATAAATATTTTCATCGATGCTGTACCAGACTTTAGCTGCATCCTGTTCCACTACACCTGATTCCTCAATGATCTCTACAAAAGGTTCGGAACTGCCATCCATGATCGGCATTTCGGGACCATTGATCTCGATAAGACAATTATCAACTCCCATTCCTACCAGTGCCGCCAGTACATGTTCCACCGTACTTACTTTGGCGCCATTACTTTCTAAGGTGGTGCCGCGGCTTACATCCGTTACAAGATCACAATCGGCTTTGATGATAGGTTGATTGGGCAGATCAATTCTTTGAAATTGAAAGCCAAAACCCGGTGCAGCCGGTTTTAAAGTAAGATCCGCCATCACACCGGTATGCAAACCTGTACCGGAGATACTGACCGGTGTTTTCAGCGTATGTTGTTTATCTGGATTGAAATTAGGGGCCATGCAATCTTTTTAAGCGGGGCAAAGATAGTTAGTTTAAAGTTGAAGAGGTTTGAGAGGTTCAAAAGGTTCAAGAGGTTTAAAAGGTTAAAAGGTTTGCTTCAGGAAACAATATCTTCAAATCTTTCAAGAGTACAACAAACATTATAAAAACCTTCAGGATCTGTAATGGGAAAAACACATTCAAAAGTGTTTTTTTCAACTTCTTGAGCTATTAACCTTTTAAACCTCTTGAACCTCTTAAACCTCTTACACCCTTTCAAACCTTCGTATAGTTCCGGAAACGAAACAGCCGCTTGCCGGTCAATCGTTCAAGGCGGTACAATATCTTATCCTTGAGGGAGAATTTCTTTTTGCTGGTATCAAGATCGATATGCCAGTTCTTTTCGGCGATCCTTTTTTGCATAATGGCAGGATGTTGTCCTTTGAAAAGCGAAACGGAATCAACATTTTTAAAAAAATCGAACTGGTCTTTTTCAGACAGGGCCGGTGCATTATAACTTTCTCCGTTCCAGAGCCCATAAAAATTGCTCAGCTTTTCTAATTGCTTATGCGGGTGTCTTACCCAGCCATAATGATAGACGGAAGCATGCGCCATTTTTACAAATAGTTTCCTGTCCTTGCCGATCCTGAATCCCTGCCCGTCACGATAAGAATAAAACTCTTTATTGTTCTTTATCATTCGTATCTCGTAAGCATACCAGCGGCGGGAATCGCCGATATAATCATAAGTGCCGTAAAAATGTTTGTATTCGAAGATCAATCCTTCCACTTTTTTATTATGTAAATGTTGTTGTGCTGCTTTTACAATATGCGGAAGATCTTTTTCATGCACTACTTCATCGGCTTGTAAATAAAAGGCCCAGTCGGCATCGGGACTGATCTGTGCAAACGCTTTATCTGTTTCAACGGCTAATACTTTACCGCCTTCCCGCAATGAATCATCCCAAACGGAATGAACGATCTTTATTTTGGGTGAATGAATTGATTGTATCAGTTCCAGTGTTCCATCATCACAATTACCAACGCTGACGATGAATTCATCAACGATAGGAAGAATAGAATTGATGGATTCTATAACCGGGTAATCGAATTTAACTGCATTGCGAACAAACGTGAAGCCGGAGATTTTCATAAGAACCAAAAATAATATTCCTTTAATAAAGTTTAAAAGGTTTAAGAAGTCGAGTTCTCCAACCTCTTAAACCTTTTGAACCTCTTAAACTTCTTTGAACCTTTACTTGTTGACATTCTCTGCCATCAATTGTTTCACCAGTTCTTCCAGCTCTTTAATTCTTTTTTCCATCTCTGGAAGATTGCGGGCCGTGGCCTGGCTGCGGATCGCCTGGTTATAATCATATGCCGGCGAACCGGTAACAGATGAGCCCGGAGTTTTTAATGATTTACCCAAACCGGCCTGTGCATTGATCTTTGATCCGTCGGCTATTTGCAAATGACCGGCCAGTCCTGCCTGCCCGCCGATCAAAACACCATTGCCAATTTTTGTACTGCCACTTACACCGGCCTGCGCAGCGATCACACTATAATTACCAACTTCTACATTATGTGCGATCTGTATCAGGTTATCGAGTTTAGCACCGCTTTTTATCAATGTTGATCCCATCGTGGCCCTGTCGATGGTGGTATTGGAACCTATCTCTACATTATCTTCAATAACAACATTCCCTATCTGCGGCACTTTTTTCAATGTGCCATCTGTTTGCGGAGCAAAACCAAAACCATCGCCGCCGATAACAGCTCCTGCATGAATGATAACATTACTGCCCACTTTGCAATCATGATAAATTTTTACACCGGGATGAATAGTAGTATTGTCACCGATAGTAACATTATCACCAATAAATGCATTAGGAAATATTTTGGTATTGTTTCCCAGCTTTACATTTTCACCGAGGTAGGCGAATGCGCCAATAAAAACATTGTTGCCATAACTGGCTGTTTTAGCAATATAACACGGTTCCTGTACACCGGTCAATTGTTGCTGAACGATCTCCTGGTATTTTCCCAATAATGTTGCAAAAGCAGTGTAGGCATCCGGCACCCGGATCAATGTGGCAGTAACAGCTTGCTTTAATTCATAGGCTTCATTGATGATAATGACCGAAGCCTTCGTGCAGTATAAAAAATCTTCGTATTTGGGATTGGCGAAAAAAGTAAGTTCTCCTTCTTTTGCCTCTTCAATTTTTCCAAATGAAGCGACGGCAATAGCAGGATCGCCTTCTATCTTACCATTGATCAGGAGTGCTATTTGTGCAGCCGGGAAAATCATAGTTTAATTTAAATTACTTCAGTTAACATACTTCATTTTAAACTTGCTATGCTATCTTAGTAACAAATGTAATATTTTTTTACAGCGCCACTAAGGTTATGCTGTATCAGGGCATTATCCACTTTTGAAATATCTTTTATCGTTCCGTCTTTGAATAAAATACAAATCCTTTCATCCGAAAGATCATACGTGGTATTGCTGGTTTCCCCGGTAAAAACAAAATACCCGGCTTCTTTTTCTGTGATACCGAGTTTGTCACACACTTCTTTTGTTTTCTCTTTTACAATAGCAGGGTCAAATGGTTCGGCCTGCAATTTTACTTTCAGCAATTTTCGCTCCACTAAAGAACGACAAATAGTATTTAATATTTTATCGGGATGCCGGCACCAGTTTTTTATCGTCGCCATTACATCATGATCGTCCAGACAACAAAACATTTCAAGTCGTTGCGTAATGGAGGAGCCGGCTTCGGGATTTTTTAAAAAAAGATCGAGCTCGGTCGTTGCTGCTTTTACGATCTGGCCCCCGGCGATCAGTTCTTTTGCCCTGCGGATTATTTTTACCAGCATCATTTCGGCACTTAATACCGTTTTATGAAGATAGACCTGCCAGTACATCAGCCGGCGGGATACCAAAAATTTTTCGATCGAATAAATGGCTTTTTCTTCTACCAATAATTCACCATCTTTTACAGCCAGCATTTTGATGATACGATCGTAGCCGATCACGCCTTCGGATACGCCGGTAAAAAAACTATCACGGTTCAGGTAATCCATCCGGTCAACATCGAGTTGGCCCGAGACCAATTGCCGTAAAAATCTTTTAGGATGTTTATTGGTAAAAATATCGATCGCCGTTTGTAATTGTCCTTTGAATTCTTCATTCAGTTTTTGCATCAGTAAAACAGAGATCGATTCATGATGCATGTCTTTTACCAGTTCTTCTTCCAGAGCATGCGAAAAAGGACCATGGCCGACATCATGCAGCAGGATAGCGATCTTGGCGCCGAGTTCTTCTTCCGCAGATATTTCAATTCCCTTGCTTTTTAATTCGGCCAATGCCATCGACATTAAATGATAAGCGCCGAGCGAATGATGCAATCTTGAATGAACGGCGCCGGGATATACAAGATGTGCAAACGCCATTTGATGGATATTGCGCAAACGCTGGTACACAGGATGCGAAATAATATCGAGGATCAACGGGTGATCGATAGTAATAAAACCATAAACGGGATCGTTGATGATCTTGCGGACTGGCGTCATTGTTGCTGTTTTGTTAAAGGCAAGTCGTCAAAAGTACAACGGCGGGAATTAAAAAGCTATTTTTGAGTTTCAGGTTTCAAGTCTCAGGTTTCAGGTTGAATTTCCGAAATTCGAAAGATCTGCGAATTAGCACGAAACTTTAAACCTTAAACTAGAAACTTTAAACCAATTAGAATGGCTACAGCAAAAATAATCTGGGTAGATGATGAAATAGAAAGTCTGCAATCCCAAAAACTTTTTCTTGAAAATAAAGGATACGAAGTACAAACCTTTACCAATGGTTTTGATGCCATTGATTATGTAAAGGAAAACCCGGTGGATGTGGTATTGATAGATGAAACGATGCCGGGTATAACAGGATTGGAAACCCTTACCAAGATCAAAGAATTCAATCAGTCGCTTCCCATTGTTTTGATCACGAAAAATGAAACGGAGAACCTGATGAACGAAGCGATCGGTTCACAGATCAGCGATTATCTTATTAAGCCTGTCAATCCCAACCAGGTTTGGTTAAGTTTAAAAAAGATCATTGATAACAGGAGACTGGTAGCGGAAAAAACAACAACGGCCTACCAGCAGCAGTTCCGCAATCTTTTTATGGCGCTGAACAGCAATCCCGATTATAATGAGTGGATGGATATCTATAAAAAATTGGTGTATTGGGAACTCGAGATGCAAAAAAGCGATAGTCCTGAAATGCAGGAAGTATTGCAAAGCCAGAAGAGCGAAGCCAATACCGAGTTTTTCAAATTTGTATCGAGGCATTATAGTAATTGGGTAAATCCGAAAGGTACGGGGGGCCCGGTGATGAGTCATACACTGATGCAGTATAAAGTGTTGCCGCATTTGGAAAAGGGAACACCGTTATTTTTTGTACTGATCGATAACCTGCGTTTCGATCAATGGAAAGCGATACAACCTATATTCTCTGAAAGTTTCCGGATACTGGAAGAAGATAGTTTTTACAGCATACTTCCTACGGCTACTCAATATTGCCGTAATGCGATCTTTGCCGGGCTGATGCCGGTTGATATTGAAAAACAATATCCGCTGCAATGGAAAAACGATGAGGAAGAAGGCGGAAAGAATTTGCATGAAGAAGAATTGTTCCGGGCCCAACTAAAACGATTGGGTAAAGGAGATCTGAAAGTTTCTTATACCAAAGTATTGAATAACCAGGCGGGATTGGATCTTGTCAATAATATCCATAACCTGTTGAATAATGACCTGAATGTGATCGTTTACAATTTTGTGGATATGCTCAGTCATGCGAGAACAGAAATGGAAGTGCTGAAAGAACTGGCCGGTGATGAAATGAGTTATCGCAGCATCACTACTTCATGGTTTGAACATTCTCCTTTGCACCAGGCATTGAAAAAAGTTTCGGAGAAGAATATCAAGATTGTTTTGGCTACCGATCATGGCAGCATCAGGGTAAAAACTCCTTATAAAGTTGTGGGTGATAAACAAACCACTACCAATCTCCGTTACAAGCATGGCCGCAACCTGAATTATGAACCCAAAGAAGTATTGGCTTTCCGTGATCCGAGAGAAGCGGGCTTGCCGGTGCCAACGATCAATTCATCATTCATCTTTGCGAAGGAAGACAGTTTTCTTTGTTATCCCAATAACTACAATTATTATGTGAATTATTACCGGAACACTTTTCAGCATGGTGGTGTAAGCCTGGAAGAAATGATCGTACCGGTGATCAAGATGCAGAGTAAATAGATTTGATAATTTGAAGATGTGAGAGCTCACGATATTCCAGGGCTCATTTTCAAATCTTCAAATCGACTAATCAATTCTTCTTTTTCAAAACGATCTCTTCGTTCATTAATGCATACATACGGCTAAAGAACTCTTTGATGCCCTCATAATCTTCTTTGAAAAATGTTGCCCGGGAGATCTCGAAGATCTGTGTAAGTGAAATATTATCACCCGAAACCGAATAGGATCGTTTATAATAAAAACTGGAATCAGGCGCCCGCACAATTATATTTTTTGGTAAATGGTCCACTTCAAATGATTTGGGAAGATTCATGTTGATAGAGATAACAGTTTGCTGGTTGCAAATAAGATCTATATCGGTATTCCTTTTGTCGGCAATAAAAGGGTTGTTTTTCTGCGGGGTCAGGAATTGCGGGTTCAGGAAATAAAAATTCTCCGTTTGCTGCGGCTGGTAAGTAAAAGAGATGGTTTCATACAAAGGATCTTCTTCATCTTCGGTCATTTCCTGTTTGGTAGAAATAATAGTTAAGCCCTGTGTTTTCTTATCAAAGAATTTTTTATTCTTCCTTTCTTCATCCTTCAATGTTGAATCAAGCATATAGGATTTGGCATAATGATAATGTTGCACAGAAGCTTCTCCCTCGATCATGCCTGATTCTTTTAATTCACAAAAAAGATTGATGCTTTGTTTTAACAAACGTCTTTCATCGGCTACCACGAACCAGTTGATATAGCCGGGTCTTAATAAAAGCGCCTGGCGGTTCAGCACATTCACCGGCGGCGTACTGACTGATTGGAACTTCAGGCTGGCATCCATCAGGTAATAGTTCACGGAGTCGGTCATTGCTACCACATCAATTCCATTTAACTGGCCGAAGCTTGGAAAATCTTTACTGATCAAACCATGATCTCTTGTACTTACCAGCAATGGATAGCAGGTGATATTTGCTTGCCGCAGCAGGTTGATCAGGATAAGATTGATGTCAGCCGTATTTCCCGAATGATTATCCCATGTTTCTATAATATCTTTTGGCATATATGACTGGTCGGTCTTTTGCGGCACCTGTTTTTTTACCGACGCATATATATACCTGATCCTTTCCGGCCGGGAACTGATCTTTTTTGCTGAATCAATTATTCTTTCCGAGCCCGGAAGGATCTTCATGAGCTGGCTATCTATTTTTTCACGAAGGAAATACTTGCCCGATTCACTCCACATCGACAGGAAATTGTTTTGCATGCTAAAGAAAGGATCGTTAGATGGTATATGGAAAAAGACCATCTTCATCAGGTTGTCCCTCTCCGAACTCATGAAAGGTTCCGGTTTAAAAGAAGCAATATTTTCTTTGAAATAAAGCTTGTTCAAAGGGCGTTCATATTTAGGTGCTTCAGTTCTTAGCTCCACGGTATCGGAGCCAAAAAGTTTTTCTTTTAAAAAAGAATTGGAAGGAACGGAGAGCCAAAAAGAAGAATATAGTACCGGTATCTCGCTTTGAATGATCCAGGGGTCGATATGGTAAATATTATTTTCAACCCGTGTATAACTGTATTCTACAATGCTGCCGGGCTTGAGGTTGGGAAATGTAAAAGAGATCACTCCCATGTTTTCCACTACTTTTTGTTTAAAGAAATCTTCTTTTTCAAGTGTTTCTTTGGTGATCTTGCCGGAAGCATCGAGCGAATAGATAATACCTTTCAATTCTTTTATCTTTCCAATACCCCGCTTGTTGATATAAGGGATTTTTACATTGGCATGTTCATATCCTTTTTCATTGAATATTTTTATCCTTACCCGTTGCTCGATCTTCATTTTTGAACCGCCGGACATGAAAAGTTTAAAATCAGTTTCTGTCAGGTCAAATAATTTCATAGCAGGCGCCCCGGCCTCAAAACTGCAGGAGGTCATGGCCAGGTCAGCCATATCGATCTCCCCGTAGGAAGGAAGTTTTTTTTGTCCTGTTACAGCTAAACAGGAAACAAGGATAAAAAATAAGGAGAATAATTTTTTCATTACAAGGTTATTTTTTCTTCACAAGCACGATCTCTTCTGCAGCCAGTGCCTGCATTTTTTTATAAAATTCTTTAATGCTCTCATATTCGTCTTTTTGAAAATGAGATGTCTCCGCCGCCATATAATTCAAATTCCGTCTCTTCTGTTTCAAATAGTTTCATTGCCGGGGCATCCGGTTCAAACGAACAATTCTTAAGCTGTAGTTCCTGTATGGTGATCTCCCCGGGAGCCGGCAATTTTTTCTGGGCGGCAGAAAATAATGTCAGCAGGAGAAAGCCGGGTAAAAGGAATTTCTTCATGGTGGTGGTATTGTATCTAAAAGTAAAAAAATCTGTGAATAACATCCTGATAAAAAAGAAATGATTTTAGTAATGCGGGGGTTAAATTTGCCATTATGAAATATACTCAGACCACTCTTGATAAATTAGAAACGATACCGGAAGAAGCAGGCTATGTGCTTCGCTATGAAAGAGGCACTTTCCAGAGCGGCTATTGCATACTGGAAGAAAAAAAAGTGGTGGTGCTGAATAAATTTTTACAAACAGAAGGACGTATTAATACATTGATCGATCTTATTCCGCAGCTGGACATCAATGCCGATGTCCTTACAGAAACATCCCGTGATCTTTATAATGAGATCATGGCAAAACTTGAAACGGAGGAAAAGAATAAATAATAAGGCATCAAAGAATAGTAATAATCCGTGTTTATGCGCCGCATCCGTGTCATCCGCATTTCATTTCTTATTTTTACCTGTGTATCCTCCCATCAAAATAACTTTTCTCGGTACCGGTACCAGCAGCGGCGTACCGATGATCGGTTGTGAATGTGAAGTGTGCACATCGGCTGATAAGAAAGACGATCGTCTTCGTTCCAGTATACTTGTTCGGTCTCCCACTACTACACTGGTCGTAGATACCGGCCCTGATTTTCGTTACCAGATGTTGCGGCAAAAGATAAAGCATGTCGATGCGGTGGTATTCACGCATCCGCATAAGGATCATTTGGCAGGCCTGGATGATATCAAAGCTTTCAATTATTTTTCTAAAAAACCGATTGACCTGTATGCAGATGCATTGACAGAAGAAGCGGTGCGAAGGGATTTTTATTATGCTTTCACCGATACAAAATATCCGGGGATACCGGAATTGAACATGAATACTATTTCGCTGGAACCATTTATTGTCGGCGATATTCCTGTTATACCGGTAATGGTATGGCATATGAAAATGCCGGTGATGGGATTTCGTTTCGGCAAGTTCACTTATATCACCGATGCCAACCGTATCGAGGAAAGTGAAAAAGAAAAGATCCGCGGAAGCGAAGTGGTGGTATTGAATGCGCTGCGCAAACAAAAACATATCTCTCATTTTACACTCGGCGAAGCGATCGATATGGTAGAGGAATTAAAAATTCCCAAAGCTTACTTTACACATATGTCGCATCAAATGGGAAAGCATGCAGAAATAGAAGCCGAATTGCCCGATGGAATTCATTTGGCGTGGGATGGGCTAACTCTTGATTTCAGTTGAAAAAAGTTGAAAAATTCCCATCCTAACACTCGTTAGTTTTTTCAAAATTTCCACTATATTGCACCCGCCTTTAACGATTGCATAAAGATTGCTTGCCATTTGCGAAGGCCCAGACTGTGCCACCCCGAACAGGAGTGGCACAGTTATTCAAAACATTCACCAGCGATCAATTTATTTATGAATTTTCAATCTTCTGAACTGACACAACAAGTGGCACAGACCGCCCGTGATTTTGCACAGCAACATATCAAGCCTTATGTAATGGAGTGGGATGAAAGCCAGGAATTCCCCGTACATGTTTTTAAAGAAATGGGAAAACTGGGATTGATGGGTGTATTGGTACCGGAAGAATATGGCGGCGCCGGGCTTTCCTATTTTGAATATAAATCAGTGATCGAAGAAATATCTAAAGTCTGCGGATCGATTGGATTGAGCCTGGCTGCGCATAATTCACTTTGCACCGGGCATATCATGACATTCGGTAACGAAGAACAAAAGAAAAAATGGTTACCCAAATTAGCAACCGCCGAATGGATCGGTGCATGGGGATTGACTGAAGCCAATACCGGCAGCGATGCTGGTAATATGAGATGTACAGCTGTGAAAGATGGCAATGACTGGATCATTAACGGAACTAAGAACTGGATCACGCATGGAAAAAGCGGCAACCTGGCTGTTGTGATCTGCAGAACAGGTGAACCAAGAGCAAAAAATAATTCTACAGCCTTCGTTATTGAAATGGACAATAAAGGTTTCAGCGCCGGTAAGAAAGAAAATAAATTGGGAATGAGGGCAAGTGAAACTGCTGAAATGATATTCGATAATTGCAGGATACCCGATGCCAATCGTTTGGGTGAAGCAGGAGATGGATTCAAACAAGCGATGAAAGTATTGGATGGCGGAAGGATATCTATTGCTTCGTTGGCATTGGGCATTGCAAAAGGCGCTTATGAAGCAGCATTGAGATATTCGCAGGAGCGCCACCAGTTCGATCAGCCGATCTCTAATTTCCAGGGTATATCTTTTAAACTGGCCGATATGGCTACCGAGATCATGGCGGCCGACCTGTTGACCTTGCAAGCCTGTGATCTGAAAGAAAGAAAACAACCAATGACCAAAGAAGCTGCGATGGCAAAATATTATGCCAGTGAAGTGTCGGTAAGAGTGGCCAATGATGCTGTGCAGGTATTCGGCGGTTATGGATATACCAAAGATTTCCCGGTAGAAAAACATTATCGTGATGCCAAGCTTTGTACGATTGGAGAAGGAACTTCCGAGATACAGAAACTGGTAATATCAAGAGAGGTGTTGAAGAACTAAAAAACGAACTATATAAAAATTAAGAAGATCCTGCCAGGATATTTTGTTTAACGGAAGAAGAAGATTCGTGTATATGCAAACTGCTGCTTAAAATTTATTTCCATTCATTAGGGTTGATCTCTTCTGCTATTATCCTTACGGCATCAGTTTGCGAGACAAGTGTCAGTATTTTGATAGCAGTTGGTCGTAATTGTTCATGACTTAAAAGCATTTTCCATACCTGGTTGATAAAATTCTGGAAGTCTGTTCCGTCAATATATTTCACGGCACCGGATTGCTTTAGAATACCTGAAAGTTGTAATAGCAGATCCCTGGCGGCCTCCACTTTTATTTCATAAGGCTTCATAACTGACAGCACCGTGTTTTGCAAGTCATATAAAACTTCAGCAGCAACCTGCCATTGTTTCTTTTTTGCCGAACGTCTTTGACCATCGGCAAATAAAGGAGCCAGTATCTTACTTCGTAAACCGGCTATCGCCGCACACTCGGTAATATTATTATTTTTAAAAATAGTTTCCATTTCTCTCATCCAGTTTTCAAGGGAAAGGAGGAAATTCAGATTTTTATTTTGCAGGCTGTCCACCAAAACAGGATAGGTCAGCAATTTACTTTTCAGCAACTCTACAATTGTTAACGGGGAGGCTTTCATGTTAGTGAAGTATAAAATTATTTTTGATCATTCCGGTGTCAGCTTGCTGATGACTTCTCCTTTACTGTTTTCCATTTTGATCCATTCCAGTCCCTGTTCTGATACTTTCATTTTTATCATGATAATATTCTCCGGCTTTATTTCGCGGAGCCGGGCAGCTTCTACAATAACATTCAGTGAGTCTGCTTTTTTCTCCCGGTAGCTGATACTTACCTGTTCCTTTAAAGCAGATCGCAGTTTTTCAACAATATCTTTTTGAAGGTTGAACTGTTCGTCAGCACTCAAAGGTTTTCTTTTCAATTGCTTAAATATAGTATCGGACAACCTCGTCACGAATAAAGCAACAGTAGTTGTATAATTCAATAAAGGTTCTTCTGCCGGATTTGTCCGGGTACGGTCAACCATGACCCTGGTACTTTCTTCCAGGAATTTTTTCAGTTCATTTGAAAGTTGTGCGGGCAGGCTGCCTGTTGAAAGCGATTTCAATAATACAGCGTATGATATTTCGAGGAGCTTACTTGTATCGCTGATCTCGTATATAACCTCTTTTTTTTCTTTAATTCCTTCCATTGCAACCGGGATGGATAATTCTACAGTATCAATTCTCATCCGGGGCACAGAGAGGTTCTGTAACAAAGGATCTTGGGCATATATTTCTGCTATTTTTACCGATTCAATGTCGGAGTTAAGCCTGGCATGGCTTATACCGGAAACTAAACCTCCCAGGAAATCGCTCAGGTCAGTCATAAAAATGGTTTTAATAAATTGAAAAATGATTTAACAGGAACGAAATCTCATTATAGTATAATAAAATTTCGTTCCGTTTATTGATTAAGGACCCGTCGTAATTTTACCCGGTGTTGAGATCATGGCGGTTTCAAGAAGGCTCAGCAATTTTTCCATGCCTGCCGGCATTTCATCCTGTGATGCCTGTACATGTATTGCCATTGAATATGTTCGCTCGATACTTGCACTGCTTGCTGTTGATTTCTTATACGAACAGGAAACATTCAGCTTAGCGGAGCCCGAAGGCCAGCGCTGCCTTACTTCAAGGCTGCCTGCAATGGCAAAGTCAGAACTTTCACTTTGGGTTTCCATTGAATTGATCTTTGCATTAAAGTCGATCGTGATGATATCAACCTTGATGAACGGGATGGGCAGCATACTTAAAATAGGTACGGAGAATTTCATTTCCTGGTAAACGGCCGGGACTGACGGCAAATGCGATGAAAGAGTTACAGTAAGCAATGCAGTCGTTCCTGATACCGGCGCTGCTACTGTAGCAGTAAGTGATGTAGGTGAACTAACATAAGAACCCGCATTAGTAATATCCACTTCAGTGCCTGCAGGAATTGCACCGGAACTGTTTGCTGTAACCGATCCCGTCGCTGTTATTGCACCCGTTCCTGTTGCTGCGGCAAATGTAACCGGCACCACCTGGCCCGCAGTATAACCTGTTCCTGCGGTTGTTACCTTAGCTGATGTTACCTGTACAAATTTTTCCGGTTGATAAGGTTGTATTTCTTTAGGATATTTAAAGTCGACATAGATCGGGTTATTATCCTCGTCGAAACCCACTGTCTTAATAAAATCTGCGGTTGACCGGGCCGCCATAGATTGAGCTTTGATTACTGCATCGAGCGGTCCGCCGATAAGATTGGCAAAATCAAGTGATGCAAGTTCTGTTCCTGGATTTGGCATTGTATTTAATTTTATTTTACGCCTACTCTATATGGTTTTCGGCTTCCCCGTTTAAGCTATATCATTGCGGATACTGGTTTGTTACCATCATTCACAGTTATAAATAAAGAGGTATGGCCAAACTATGTACCTGGCCGGCGGGTTAGAAAAATGAGGAATAAAATGACTGGATGTATGGGAATTGACAATAGGTGATGGGATCCGGCGATTGCATCCGGTAATTATCCCGGAAGGAGTAAACTAAAAAAAGATAACAATAATTAATACTGTTATCTTTTTCCTTGATGATATCTCGTCTATTTATCTACTTCGTGGGTTCACTGTCTCTCATCGCTTTGATCCTGTCATGAGCACCCCGCAATACTTCTTTTTGTCTTTCTACAAGTGTTCTTTCCTGCGGGTTAAGATCTTTATCTTCCAATGCAGTCTTGTAAGCTCTCTGTGCTGCGTCTTCGCCAAATTCACAGGAAGAAAGAATGCCTTTACGGTCGTCGCCGCCGAAAGTTGCTTTTACATCCATCCATGTCCTGTAAATTTTTCCTTTGAAAGTTGTTCCTTCTGCAGGATCGGCGCCTTCTTTATTTACCAGCTCTCTTAATTCACCGGCAAATTTCCGGCTATCTGCCGCATAGGAATTAAAAACAGATTTCAGGTCAACATCTTCGGCCTGTGCTGCTGCTTTTTCATAACCTGTTACACGGTCATTGTTGATCTCTATGAGGTCATTCAGTGCTTCTGGACTTTTCATACGTTTTTAGTTTAAGTGAAAAAAAAATTTTGACTGGCCCGGTATCTCTTAACCGCAGAAACCATACCATTCGTTTAGTATATCATTTAAACCGGGAAAGAGGCCGTATTGAGGAAAAAAATCCCGTCAACGAGGCGGATAAAAAAATTATGGTTAATAAAAAAGGTTCTCCTTTCGAAGAACCTCTAAACAATTTGTTTGTTTTTCTTATTACTGATTTAATTAAGCAAGTATGTGGTCAAAACATAAATCATAAAATCATTTCACGCAGCGAACGCAACGCAGCGCCGCTGCTCCTTTGCATTCGCTGCGTGAAATTTATGTTCCGGCTACATAGATGCCTTAATTAATTCACCGCCTTAAAACCTGTCCGCTGCAGATCACTTTGAAATCAATTATTCTTCCATCGATCATGACCCGGTTATAGCAAAAACGAAGACCACCGGGAGGTCGCCTGCGGGCTGTTGCCTGGTCAGGCGTTTCTTCTGTTGATGTTGCATCATAGACAGTACCGGTTTTTGAATCCCTGACATAGTAAGAAGTGATCGCTCCTTTTTCTGCTTTTGCATAAACATTGAGCGAGCCATCCAGTTGCTTGACCTGGTTTTCTCCTTCCTGGAGATTCATTTTTTCAATTATCGTGGTCAGGTCTTCTTCACCGGCCGGCTTAGTTTTTTTGGAACCGCATCCCGTAAAAAAAACAACTCCTGCAAGCATAAAAACATTGATGATCTTTTTCATGATGGTTTATTTTAATGGTTAAAAAAAATATTAAGGAATAGGTTCCTCGGGAGGTAAAGGACGCAACACACCTGTAAGAATTATATTGAAACCGACACGATGCAGGTAAGCATCACTCTCGCGGACGGCAAGACCCAATTCCAGTGTTACGTGGTTCGATCCAAAATTTCCACCGGGGTTTACATTGATCAAACGGCAGGTGTTTACTGCATGACCACTGTTGTTGGCTACATTCTGATTGTACGTGGAATTCAACGCTGCAAAAGGACAATGATAACGGATGAACAAACCTTGTCCCTGCGATAATGTAGGAATTTTGATCGTACAGATAGCAGGTACTCCCAGCCAATTCTGGGAACTGCCTTTTATTTCTGTACGAATGATACCTGACATTGCAATTAATAATTCTCCATCGGCTCCGGGAAATCTTACCCAATGAAAGGATTCAATATCCTGTTGCGAGTAATACTGGGGAGTTGGCATAAAATAATTTTTGATTTGATGCCTACTCTGTTACAGGTTTTCGGCGATCCCTGGTGTTCTTGTACAGGAAGAGTAACAATAACACAGCACAAAATTGCCGGGCAGTGATCGTTTTATCAATGTGTCAATAACCATAATACATCGATTATAGACGGAACATAATTCCGTCAATTAACGGGTAAGAAGTTTTACCTTACTCAATAGTTTTACAACGTCAACCACCTTTTAATCTAAAATTTATTGTTATGAAAAAGATGCTGATCGCAATAATCATTTTATTGCTGATTGTAATTTTTCTTCTTCTTTATTGTAATTGCAGAAAGAAATGTGTTTCCTGTGATGATAATAAAAAACCTGCTGCCGAATCCTGTAGTGTTTTTTGCTATACTCCTCCCAATGGCGAACTGGAAGGCATGATCGATTATGCTAACCTTGCCAAAATGTCTTTTGCATATTTTTCAGATGCCGGGAAAAGTAAAATCACCGGAACAACAAACGATGATGCGCTTTCTATGGTATTCGATCTTGATAAGATCAAAACCTTGATCTGGCAAATGGAAAAGAGAGCATGTTCATTGGACTGTAAAAAAGTAAAGCTGGGTATACGATATTATTATGTGAAATATCCTTCCACTTTAGGAACGGCTGCTGCACCTGATTGCCTGGATGGAATTTCGGCTATCGAAAAAAACAAACATGCATTAGTAATGGTGCCTGTCTGGTGGGATGCAGAACACAGCGTGTGGCGTGATTACAATCTTTGGGAAAGGTCTGATTCCTGTTTCCCGGAATTTCCACCTAAAAATCATGGTGATAGTCTGCGTATCGGTATCGCCGGAACAAATGGCGAAGGCGGAGATAATCATGGTGGTATCGGGCCTCCTCCCGGAAGAGGTTTCTTTCCTTCAAGTGGTAGCGATTAAAAATCATTCATGTTTTAAGACACAGCTATGAGATGGCAATTAATTGTTCTTAATATACTCGAACTATCAGCCTGCATTACCGGTTTTTTATACTGGAAAAAGATAAAAAACAGTTTTTGGCGATGGTTCCCGGTTTATCTCGGAGTTATTTTTCTTACAGAAATAACCGGCGAATATTTCCTGTATGAACTCCACGATCTTGAGACCAATATTGCTATCTATAGTTATTTCGGAATACCCTTACAGTTCTTTTTCCTGTACTGGTTGTTTTACCAGCATTTTAAGAATACTAAGAACAGTAAATGGCCGTTGCTATCGGCGGCCATTTATTCCTTTTGCTGGCTGGGCGATACTTTTTTCTTCGATATGCTGTTTGATTCTTTTTCTTACACAATTGGGTGTACACTGCTACTTATATTATTACTTATTTATTTTATCAAGTTCCTTAACAGCCGTCAATTGTTGAGCTATAAATTCAGCATGATGTTTTGGGTGTGTTTGGGTGTCTTGATATTTTATATCGGCGCCTTACCTTTTTTTGGGCTACGTACCGTTTACTACTCTCAATTCCCTGAATTCTTCTATGTTTACTGGTATGTTCAATTTGTTCTGAATTATTTAATGTACATCTCCTTTTGTATTTCATTTATATGGGGCCAACCGAAATAAAACTGTTCAGTATACTTGCCGGTGTGATAACTATTGTGTTTATACTGGGCATTATTGCTTTTATATTCCAATACCGGAAAACCAAACTGGCACATGTAAAAGAAAAGATGATCATTGAGGAACAGCACAAGATAGACCTGCTAAACTCCCAACTTGATAGCCAGCAGCAAACCATGCAGCATATCGGCCAGGAGATACACGACAGTGTTGCACAAAAATTAACGCTGGCCTCCATCTATGCACAGCGGATGCAGTTTGAAAATAAATTTCCCGGTGCAAAAGACGGTCTTGATGGTATCAGCAAGATCATCAATGATTCATTGGTAGAATTGAAACAATTATCACAAAGCCTTACCGATCCCAATATTCAAAATGCAAGCCTGGCTGAACTGGTTAAAATGGAATGCTCACAGGTAAATGCCACCGGTATTTGCTCCGCAGTATATGAAGGCGATGAAAACCCGGTTATGAGCATCGCAGTAAAAAGTTCACTTCTCAGGATAATACAGGAGTTTATACAAAACAGTATTAAACATTCCGGTTGCAGGAATATCCGCATCGATCTGCAACAATTGGATGATACACTCCGCTTGCAACTTACTGATGATGGTAAAGGATTTGACATGGAAACGGTTCGCAAAGGAGCAGGACTTGATAACATACGCCGGCGCATACAAACGCTGGGCGGAAACTTTACCTTTGAAAGCAACGGTACAGATGGAACAGCATTATCTGTGTCTGTACCTAATAATAATCTCCAGGCATGAAACAAACTATTGTAATTGTTGACGATCACTTGCTCATTGCAAAAGCTATCGGTTCGATCATCGACCAGTTTGCCGGGTATAAAGTTCTATACGAAGCAGAGAACGGCAGCCAGTTGACAGAACGCTTTAAAGTAAAGAACAATATTCCCGATATAGTGCTGCTTGATATTTCTATGCCGGTGATGGATGGGTTTGAAACGGCCCGCTGGCTGAAAGACAATCACCCGGCTGTAAAAGTTATGGCATTGACCATGCAGGGCGATGATGAATCGCTGATAAAAATGATCAAAGCAGGAGCAACGGGTTACCTGCACAAAAATGTTCATCCCGCCGAATTACAAAAGGCACTCGACTCTATTACCAGCAAAGGTTTTTATTATCCCGATTGGGCCACCAGCCGGGTATTACATTCATTGGCACAGGAAGGATCTGCAGATGCGCTTGCGATCAAATTATCAGAAAGAGAAACAGAATTCCTGCGATACAGTTGTACCGAATTTACTTATAAAGAGATCGGTGAAAAAATGTTTTGCAGTGCCCGCACGGTAGAAAGTTACCGGGATTCTTTATTTGAAAAACTGGGAGTGAAAACCAGGGTAGCATTGGCATTATATGCTGTAAAATCCGGGCTGCATAAGTTGTAACTTTGGGCCATGCACAAGCAGGTTAATTATATCATTACTGCTTTTTTGATCCTTGCAGCTGCTGCATGTATAATTAAGGTACTACATGTAATACCCCGTTCACCGGCCGGTAATACTTCCGGGGGTTGGTGCGGAACAGTATCTCCTCAATCAAATATTGTATTATCAGGGAATGCGATAAATGGAAAAGCGCTTTTTATGGGCAAGTGTGCTTCCTGCCATGCTTTATGGAAAGACCAGGTCGGGCCTTCGCTGGCAGGATTTGAAGAAAGAGGTCCCTGGGCAGATCGAAAAAAATTATATGCCTGGATAAAGAACCCTTCTTTGTTCATACGCAACGATCCTTATACAAAGGGCTTAAAAAGAAAATATAGTTCAATGATGCAATCTTTTGAAGGCGTCATCACCGATGAGGAAATTGATGCGATCGTTGAATACATAAACCAGGCTAAGCAGTTGCGATCTATGCCGATGGTGAAAAACTGATCATCTTACTTCCTGCATGTCAACTAATTTTCGGTAAAAACCATTTTGCGCCAGCAATTCTTCATGATTACCTCTTTCAACGATCTTTCCTTTTTGCAAAACAATGATCTCGTCTGCATGACGGATAGTAGAGAGGCGATGCGCAATAACGATAGAAGTACGGTTGGTCATTAAATTATTGATAGCATCCTGTACCAGTCTTTCGCTTTCGGTATCTAAAGAAGAAGTGGCTTCATCCAAAATAAGTATCGGCGGATTTTTTAATACGGCTCTTGCGATCGTTAACCGTTGTCTTTCGCCACCGCTTAGTTTGGTGCCGCGGTCGCCGATATTACTATCGTATTGCCCTTCTTTTTTCATGATGAATTCATGGGCATTGGCAATTTTGGAGGCGGCAACAACTTCCTCCACATTAGAATCATTACTGCCCAGCGCAATATTATGTGCGATCGTATCATTGAAAAGTATCGGCTCCTGTGTTACAATACTCATCAGGCTGCGCACAGAATGCAATGAATAATCTTTGATATTAATGCCATCGATCAATACTTCGCCGCTGGTCACATCATGAAATCTGGGAACAAGATCGGCTAAGGTAGATTTGCCCGCACCGCTGGAGCCTACCAATGCAACCGTCTTTCCTTTTTCTACCGTAAGATTGATATTGTCCAGTATCACTGCATCATCATAAGCGAAACGAACATTTTTGAATTCGATCTTGTCTTTGAATTCATCCAGTTTTTTCCCATTGGGATTATCGTCAACCGTAATAGGCGTTTTTAATATTTCTTCAATACGGTTAATAGCGGCAGCGCCTTTACGCATATTACTGAATGAAGTGGATAAGGATTTTGCAGGGTTGATAATATTATAAAAGATCCCTAAAAAACCCAGGAATACGGATCCTTCGAGCAGGGGCGGGGTTTGTAATACCAATCTTCCTCCCCAAAATAATACAGCGGTAAAAAGCATTACTCCCAGCACTTCTGATAGCGGCGATGCAAGATCCCTCCGGTAGGATATCTTGTTTTTCGACGATAATAATTCGCTATTCGTTTTAAAGAATTTTTCCCGCAATAATTTTTCAATATTAAAAGCTTTGATCACCCGCAGGCCGCCTAATGTTTCATCCAGTATGGATAATGACTCGCCATATTTAACAGCCGCATCATGCGAATGTCTTTTTAATGAACGGGTGATGCGGCCGATCACAAGGCCTAATACCGGGATTATGATGAGTATGAAAAGTGTAAGTTGTGCGCTGATCAAAAATAAAACGGTCAGTGTAACGATAATGGTCAACGGGTCCCGTATCCAGCCTTCCAGTGTTCCTACTACCGAGCCTTCCACTTCGCCCACGTCATTGGTCATACGGCTCATCAGGTCGCCTTTTCTTTTTTCATTAAAAAAACCTATCGGCAAACGAAGCACTTTATCATAAAGATCTTCCCGTAAATGATTCACCACTTTATTCTTGAGCGGGTTGAGAATATAATAGGAGAGGTAAAGGAAAAAATTCTTCAGGACAATGAAGATCAGCATCAGGATGCAGATATAAGTAAGTGTTTGTAATTTTTTTTCACCTGCGTCTTTCAACAGGTCGCTGAGCCAGGTAAGGATCGGGTTACTGGTTGATTTAAAAGTGCCTTCCCCCGTAAAAATGAGTTGCAGGAAGGGCATCAGCATGCCGATGGATATAATAGAAAAAAAGATGCTGAGCAGCGTAAACAGGAAATAAAGAAAGATTTTTCCTTTATAGGCGCCAAGGTATTGAAAGATCCGGGAGTATTGCTTCATGGTGCGAAGCCGCAAAGTAACTAATTTTACAGCTTCTGCGGAAGCATTGGTCAAACGAAGTCAAATATGACCTATATGACCAGTATGACTTTTATGCCCGACGGAACGTTCAATAAATGACACAATAATGGAAGAAGGTAAAAGACAAAAACAGATCGCCGGCCTGCTGAATGAAGAGATGAATATTATTTTTCAGCGACTGGGGTTGAATATGATGGGCGGGGGAATGGTTTCCATTTCATCGGTAAAAGTGACGCCTGACCTGCTCGAGGCAAGGATTTACATCAGTTTTTTCCAGGTAAAGGATGTAAAAGCAGCCATGCAGAAAATAGAGGACCGTCATCATGAAATAAAAAAAGAACTGGCAGCTAAAGTGCGGCACCAGTTGCGCAGCATACCGGTTTTAAAATTCTTCCAGGACGATACGCTTGACCAGGTTTTTAAAATGGAAGAGATATTTAAGAAGATAGATCAAAAAGATAAAAACTAAAAGATAACAGATAATAGTTGTGGCGTGATGAATCAACTATTATCTTTTAGTTATTGGTTTTTACCTGGTACTTAAACCTTTAAACCTCTCAAACCTTTTGAACTTCCTTTTTGCCTGGCGCTATTTTAAAGCAAAAAAATCTACAAATGCGATCAATGTTATTGCATGGATCAGCATTGTAGCGATCATTATCGGTACCGCAGCGCTGATACTGGTGCTAAGTGTTTTCAATGGTTTTGAAGGATTGGTAAAATCATTATACTCTAATTTTTATACAGACCTGAAGATATCCCCGGTCAGCGGGAAGACCATCACTATTACTGCAGAACAATTACAAAAATTAAAAGGCATCGATGGTATCAGGAATTATTCGCTGGTGGTAGAAGAAAAAGCCATGCTGCAGAATGGCGAGAACCAGCCGGTCATTTATTTAAAAGGAGTGGACGAGAATTACCGTTATGTAAGTGGTGTAGCCGATAATTTATTGAACGATGCCGCGTATGATCTTGGCAATGCCGATCTGCCGAAGATCATTGTAGGCATAGGGGTGGAAGGAGCGCTGGATATCCGTGCCGACATGAATATGTATAAGTTGAAGATTTATTTACCCCGCAAAAGCAATACGGCACAGATCAATATGCTGGAAGATATCAGCAATGATACGATCCGGTCATCGGCGGCCTTTAAGATCCAGCAGGATTTTGATAATAAATATGCCATTACGAATATCGATTTTGTAAAAAGGGCGATGAAGCTCGGCGCTGATGAATACAGCGGTGTCGAGATCGCTTTACAAAATCCCGGCAGGGCCAATGAATTAAAAAAGACCATCGGGAAAATTTTTGGCGACGGATATCTTATACAGAATAAATATCAGCAGAACCGCAGCCTTTATGCTGTAATGAACCTGGAACGATGGGTGATCTACGGGGTCCTTTGCCTTATCCTGGTAGTAGCCGCTTTTAATATGATCGGCGCATTGACCATGCTGGTGCTGGAAAAACAAAAAGATATGAATGTCCTGTATGCCCTCGGCGGGAACAAAGGATTCATTCAAAGAATATTTTTAAGTGAGGGGATGTTGCTTGCATTGATGGGTTGTGGTATCGGTATGTTGCTGGCTTTACTGTTCGCATGGCTGCAAATGAAATATCATTTGATACCATTAACAGGCGGATCATTCCTGATCGATTATTTTCCCGTCAAATTAAGATTGATGGATTTTGTACTCGTGGGCTCCACTGTTTTTGTTATTGCAATGATCGCATCGTGGATACCGGCGAGGAAGGCGGCGGTGCAGGAGTTTTCTTTACGAAGTGAGTAAAGAATTTCGAAATTTTGGAATGGGGAGATTGGGAAATTTGTTTCAATCCAAAGATCCCTCTAATTATTCAAAGCCGTTTGCAATAAAAGGGAATGCTACAGAGTAGTGAAATTTCCCAATTTCCCAATTCCACTTTTCCCAATATTAGTAGTCCCCTAATGTTTCCGGTAATTGTGCAAGTGCCTTAGCCAATTGTTCATCATTGGGCGCAATACCATGCCATTCATGCGTGCCTTCCATAAAATCAACACCTTTTCCCATAGCGGTATGCATCATAATGGCGATAGGTTTGCCCTGCCCCACTAATGTTTTTGCTTTTTCCAGCGTAGCGGTCACTTCATCCATATTATTACCGTCCATTTCAAGAGTGGTCCAGCCAAAAACATCGAATTTTTGCCTGATATTTCCCAATCCCATCACTTTATCCGTCGGTCCATCGATCTGCTGACCATTCCAATCTATGGTTGAAATAAGATTGTCTACTTTATGATGGGCAGCAAACATAACGGCTTCCCATACCTGGCCTTCATCGAGTTCGCCATCGCCATGCAGGGAATAAACGATCGTGCTTTCCCCATTCAATTTTTTGGTTAGAGCGGCGCCGATCGCCACACTCATGCCCTGGCCTAATGAACCCGAAGCGATACGAATGCCGGGTAAATGTTCATGAGTAGCCGGGTGCCCCTGCAACCTTGAATTTATTTTACGGAATGTGGCTAATTCCTTTATATCAAAATACCCCGAACGGGCAAGTGTGGAATAAAATACGGGTGAAATATGCCCGTTGGACAGTACAAATACGTCTTCATTCGTAGCATCCATATTAAACGACGGATCATGCTTCATTACTTTGAAATACAAGGCTGTAAAAAAATCGGCACAGCCTAAAGAGCCACCCGGGTGGCCGCTGCTGGCACCATGTACCATTCTAACAATATCACGTCTTATTTGCGAAGCAATGGAAGTAAGTTCTGGCATAAAAATAGATTCTTATTAAACTTTTATTATCTTGTCGGCTCAAAGCTGAGTTGCGCTGCAAAAGTGCATACTTTTTGGGTAAAAAATCCACCCCGGGTTAAATCGAACAGATAAATAAAATCAGCATATCCTTACCTTAATTTAGTTAGCGGCATTGATCGACAGATGAAATATTTAAAACGTAACAATTGGCCAGGGAGTAAAACTTAATTTTGTACCACATACTTAAAACTGACCGGGATGCTTGATATTTTATTGACTGCTTCTGTTTCATTCATAGTTACTTTTTTAGCCATACCAATTGTTTTACAGGTTGCTGAAAAGAAAAAGCTCTATGATATCCCCGACGAAAGAAAATTACATACCCGCCCCGTTGCTTCTTTAGGCGGTGTAGGGATCTTTGCGGGGTTTTTATTAGCAGCACTTTTATCCGTCCAGGGCATTTTTGAGTTCCAATACTTTGTTGCCGCGGCGCTGGTCATTTTCTTCCTCGGTCTGAAAGATGACCTGATGATACTTTCTGCCAGTAAAAAATTTATTGGCCAGATCATCGCAGCTTCGATATTGATCCATTTAGGCGATATCCGTTTAGAAAGCATGCACGGCTTATTTGGTTTTGAAAAAGTGTCTGAAGGTTTCAGCCTTGCTTTATCATACCTCACTATCATTGTTGTTATAAATTCTTTTAACCTGATCGATGGGGTCGATGGTCTTGCTTCCAGTTTGGGTATCCTTACCATGACCGTTTTCGGCGTTTATTTCTTTGCGATCGATCAGCAGGCATATGCTCTTATTGCATTCTCAATGGGAGGCAGCCTGATCGCATTCATGATATTCAATCATCACCCCGCTAAAATTTTTATGGGCGATTCCGGCTCATTGATGATCGGGCTGGTCAATGCGATACTCGTCATCAAATTCATCAATTTTGCTGATTCGCCAACGGCGATCATTAAGGTAAATTCAGCAGTAGCAGTTGGTTTTGCGATCCTGATCGTTCCCCTGCTTGATACACTCCGTGTATTCAGTATACGTATCGCCAATGGAAAATCGCCTTTTACACCCGACCGTAACCATGTGCACCATTTATTACTTGACAATGGGTTGAATCATCCCGCCGTTACACTTACCTGCGTTGGTATCAATATCGGTTTTATTGCATTGGCATGGGTAAGCCAGTCGATAGGTCCCAATTTCCTGATGCTAATAATGCTGACATTGTCCTTTACCGGCCTGGGTATGCTGTATTACCGTAAATCCCGTCGCAGTAAAATGGTCATTGCGAAAAGTATTAATGGAATAACGGAACTCAAAACCGCTACAAGGGTGGTAACTCTTTCCAAAGAAGCTCCTGCCGATAAGAATTAGTAACGTTTAACGTCTCTCGTTTATGGCCTGCCTGCCGGTAGGCAGGTTTATCGTTTCGTGTTAAATTGAAGACTGTTTGTTTTGCGGAGTCTCAACTTTAAACTATAAACGTAAAATTTTAAACCCTAATTTTGGTTTCCTATAAAATCAAGATCTAATCATGGAAGATATTGCTTCGATCATTGCCCAGGCAGAAGACCATATGGATAAAGCGATCAGTCATCTCGAAACAGAACTGCTCAAAATAAGAGCTGGCAAAGCCAGTCCTCAAATGCTGGATGGTATCATCGTGGATTATTATGGAGCGCCGATGCCCATCAACCAGGTAGCTAATATAAGTGTGATGGATGCCCGTACATTAAGCATTCAGCCATGGGAGAAAAATATGCTGCAGCCGATCGAAAGAGCCATCATTGCAGCCAATATCGGTATCAACCCGCAGAATGACGGAAACTTTATAAGAATTTTCCTGCCGCCATTAACAGAAGAGAGAAGAAAGGAATTGGCTAAAAGATGTCATGGCGAAGGCGAGCATTCCAGGGTGGCCATACGGAATATCAGGCGAGATGCTATCGAACATATCAAACGTTTACAGAAAAACGGTTTGAGTGAAGATATTGCCAAGGATGCAGAAGCAGATGTACAACAGGTTACCGATAAATTTACAGCCGCTGTAGAAAAACATTTGACGGCGAAGGAAAAAGAAATAATGTCTGTTTAACCAAAGGGGAATAAGTAATTGGTAATTACGTATCAGGTTACATGATCAAATGCTTTGTGGTTTACAAGACATGGTTGACAAATTCCCAATTCCTAATTACTACACTTTTATTATTGCTGTTCTTCCTTCTTAACCTGTGTAGCAATAAAAATACCACCTAATATTATCAGCAATCCCAGTATCCGGTAAACATCTACATGTTCTCCATTCACTACTCCCCAAAATTGTGCGATAAAAGGAATGCCGTATGTTACCATGCTTGCAAAAAGATAACCTGCTTTTTGTATCAGGTAATAAAAAAGAACGGAAGCAACAGTGGTACCGAATATTCCCAGCACAACGGAAGCAATAGTAGCGATCATATATTTTGATTCGCCCAAAGGCAAATTAAAATAGCCGGTAAAATATAATACCACCGCAGCGGGAATAAGTAAAGAAGCAAAAGCAATAACGCCGATAGCCACAGGATGCGTGCCGCCAAGAACTTTATTGACCATATTTACATTCAAGCCATAAAAGACCGTGGCGATCACACAATACAAAGCAAAGTCGATATGTTTTAAAGAGGTGCCGCCACCTTTCCAGTTAAAATAAAAAAGTAAAGCGCTTCCCATTAAAGCAATGCCTATTCCCAGGTAGGTTTTACCCGCAATTTTCTTTCTAAAAAAAAATAAGGCGATCAGTATCACAAAAACAGGTGTCAAACTATTCAAAGCGCCGGCAAATGCGCCATCGATCTTTGTTTCTGCGATCGTAAATAAAAATGCCGGGATAAAACTTCCAAGGATACCCGAAAGTGCTACATAGCCGAGGTGTTTTGAAGGAACCCTTTTCCGGGCGAAGCCGATAAAAGGCAATACGATAAGTCCGGCAGAAACAAGGCGGATAGCAGCCACCTGCCAGGAAGTAAGAATTGGTTTTGACAGATCATGATCTTCATACAAACCCATTTTCATCAATTCAAAACTACTTCCCCAGATAAATGACAACGCCAGGAACAAGCCCCATTTAATAAATGCCTGATTTGTTTTCATGATGGGCGCAAAGGTCAGTAAACGAACCACAACACCCATATTATTTTTATTACCGGCAATAGAATTTCCGGATATAGTATATTGGGGACTAAATACGATTTACGAATTGGGATTTACGATTTGTTGCTCCCCGACTATTCTTTATGCTTTTGGAAATTTCTAAATCAGAAAGACCGGTTATGCTTTAAAAAAATCGTAATGCGTATTTCATAAATAAATTTAAGTGTATGATCAAATTATCAGACATCTCAACCCGGGCACCGAAAGACCTCGATAAAAAAGAAACAAAAGAGAGAACCTCAACGATCGTGGAAGAATTGAATGAACTTCAGAACCTGTTGTATGCAGAAGGAAAGCATTCGGTTCTTATAGTGCTGCAGGGCATGGATGCGAGCGGTAAAGATGGTGTGATCAGGAATGTTTTTGGTCATTTGAATCCGCAGGGTGTGGATGTACGATCATTTAAAGCTCCTACTGCCGAAGAACTGGCGCATGATTTTTTATGGAGGGTTCATCCGCATGTGCCTGCCAAAGGAATGATACAGATATTCAACCGAAGTCATTATGAAGATATCCTGATAACAAGAGTACATAAATGGTGCGATGATGAACTGGCTAAAAAAAGAATGGCGGCCATCAATGATTTTGAAAAATTGATACAGGAACAAAACAATACTCATATCCTTAAATTCTATTTGCATATTTCTTCCGAAGAACAGCAACAGCGATTAAGTGAAAGACTGCTTGATCCTGCAAAAATGTGGAAGTATAATGAAAAGGATTCGGAAGAAGCTAAGTTCTGGGATAAGTACCGCGAAGTATATGAAGAAGCTTTTGAGAATTGTAATGAACCTGCGTGGACCGTGGTGCCTGCCGACCAGAACTGGTACAAGGAATATATCATTGCTTCTGCATTGCTTGAATTATTAAAGGGTCTTGATATGCAGTACCCCGCATTAAAGAAGTAACTTGTAATAGAAAAATATTCATCACCAAAAACCAATCGTTATGGGAATGCTTAAAGAATTCAAAGAGTTTGCCATGAAAGGCAATATTGTTGACCTTGCTGTGGCTGTTGTGATCGGCGGCGCTTTTAGCGCTGTTGTTACTGCCCTCACCAGTTCATTAATTATGCCCCTCGTCAGCATGGTACTTGGCAAAGAAGGAATAATGGCGCTTTCATTCTCGGTCAATGGTACTATTTTCCCCATAGGAATATTTTTGCAGGCCGTTATTAATTTCATACTTATTGCATTTGTATTGTTCCTTATCATCAAGACGATGAATTCAATGAAGAAAAAAGAGGAAGCGGCTCCGGCTGCACCGGCTGCTACTCCCGAAGACATTATTTTATTACGTGAGATCCGCGATGCATTGAAGAAGTAGATAAAAACTAATAGATAAGAGATAAAAGTTTTGCCGGTACCAAGAGCCAATCCGGGTTGTGAATAACTTTTATCTGTATAGTTTTTATCTTTTATCTATTCTTCAATCTCCCGTATTTTTGCCCGAATGAATAACACATCCTACCAGATAAAGCTACCCCAGTTCGAAGGGCCGTTTGACCTGCTTTTGTTTTTTATAGAAAGAGACGAACTGGATATTTATAATATACCGATCACCCGGATCATCAACGACTTTTTGGATTATATCCATCAAAGCGATGAATTGAATATCGAGCTGAGCAGTGAGTTCATCCTGTTCATCTCTACGCTGATGCGCATCAAAGCCAAAATGCTGTTGCCGAGAAAAGAACTGGATGCACAGGGCAATGAGATCGATCCAAGACAGGAACTCGTTAATAAGATACTGGAGTATAAAAGATTCAAAGAAGCTTCGGCACAAATGGCGGAAATGGAAGCCCTGCGTATGCTGATGGTAAAAAGAGGGAATATACAGGATGAATTGACGCAGATCGGTGAAGACAACAGTGAAGGAACGGAGATCCAGAACATCACCTTGTTCAAACTGATGCGGGCCTTTGAAAAGGCGATGCGGAAATACAGTGACCGCCTGAACAAACCTGTTCATACAGTTGTTCACTATAATTATACGATGGAAAGCAGCCGGGATAAAATGCTTTCTATGGCGAGGGAACAAAAAACAGTTTCCTTTGAAAAGATATTTGATGTTTGTGAGAACAGGGTACATGCGATCTTTCTTTTCCTCTCCCTGCTTGAACTGGTACAGCAGCGTTTTTTAAAGATCATCATCGGTGAAGGAAAGAATAATTTCATCATTGAATATAATGAGCCGGAGAACAGGCTCGCTGAACTCGAAGAAACCAACCAACCACAATAAATTAAAATTTATATTATGAAAAGATCTGCAACCGCACAATGGAAAGGAACCGGTAAAGAAGGAATGGGAAAATTGACCACACAGTCAACAGTGATAAAAAACAAGAAGTATGATTTCAGGAGCCGCTTTGATGACGGCACGTATACCAATCCTGAAGAGCTGGTAGCGGCTGCGCATGCCGGCTGCTTTTCTATGAAACTTAGTTTTGTGTTGGGTGCTGCCGGTTATACGCCCCGTAAGATCGAAACTACCTGCACTATCACACTGGAGAATGGCGCTATTACAGAAAGCCACCTGGAAGTAAAAGCAAAAGTGCCGAGAATGAAAGCGGATAAATTTGCAGAATGTGCAGAAGAAGCGAAGACAACCTGCCCGATCGGCAAATTGCTGAATACGAATATTACAATGGAAGCTAGTTTGGGATAATAAACTTTTGGAGGGTTTCAAACCCTCCAAAAATTATCTACTCATATATCCACAGCAATACAGGCTTTTTAGAATTGTTGATGATCTTCTTTAATTGCTCCAAAAAATCGGGAGCCACAGTAGGGCAGCCATTGCTTTGACAAATCTCATCAGGTGTTTCGCCGCCAGGGATACAACTATGAGAATGCAGTACAACCGTTCTTTCGAATGCATTGTTATTACTGCTGTCGAGTCCGTGAAGTTTGTATGAATATCCAAACTTGCCCATATAATGAATGCCGATCTTGTATTTTCCCAATGAAGTACAACCACTGCCCACTACATTACTGTATCTTCTTCCCTCCAGCCAGTCCTGGAAACAATTGCCATGGGCAACAAGACCTGAACTGACCAGCGAATCTTTTGAAAGATCATAGATAAAGAAACGGGGTTGGCCGGAAGCCAGGCTCATATCGATAAAGAAAGCTGTTTTATCATTATAGCCTTTTTGAAGAACGAATGCCCTGGCTGAAGCAGCTTTTTTTCCCAGTTTAGTTTCTGCTGATTTGCTGAGCGACCGTTCTGTTTTGTTCTTAAATGAATTAAAAGAGTTGTCCTTGCTGGTGGATGTTTTATAGAGCCAGGAAGCAGCAATAACAATGATGATACAAAGGAATAGAAGATGGCGTAGCTTCATATAACAGCGGTTTGTCCGAAGGACCCCCTCCGGGAATAGGCAAGACACTAATAAACCGCAAATCCATAAAATGATTTTTTTATCGGTGTTAAAATTTTCTAAAGACAGCGATTAGAGAATAACGTAAGAGGTAAAGTTTGAAAAGACGCTTTTAACGCAAAGACGGGAAGGTTTTCGCAAAGGCATAAAGGGGTCAAAAAAGCATAATTCAAACGGTCTAAAAACAGAAAATGATGATGAAAGAAGCCTTGTCCTAATATTTTTTCGGATTAGGTTAGTGTAAACTAAGGGAGATGACAGAAAACGAGATTGCTACAATTGTGGTCGATATTCTTTTTAAAATCCATAAAAGTTTAGGTCCGGGTTTATTAGAAAGTGTATATGAAGAATGTGTAGATTATGATCTATGTAAAGCCGGATTACAGATCGAAAGACAAAAGCCCTTTCCGCTTATTTACAAAGAGGTAAGGCTGGATATTGGCTACAGGGTTGATTTTCTTATCCACTCAAAACTCGTATTGGAAATAAAAGCTGTTGAATCACTTCATGAGGTTCATAGAGCCCAGGTAATCACCTATCTAAAACTTTCAGGATGTAAACTGGGCTTACTTGTCAATTTCAATGTGGCTTTGATAAAGGATGGAATTAAACGGGTAGTAAACAACTTATGATCTATTGCGTCTTTGCGAAACCTTCCCGTCTTTGCGTTAAAAGCGTCTTCTTCTTTCCTTAGTGCCGAATAAATTTTTATTGGATAATTTCTTTCACACTCACCTTAGTATTCATCATCTCTCTTACAGCTTCTTTGATCGCTTCCGCATCATACCCGCATTCGGCTTGCAGTTCTTTAGGCGTGCCGTGCTCAACCAATTTATCAGGGATGCCTAATAGTCGCACTTCGGCTTTATAATTATGTTCATTCATGAATTCCAGTATCGCAGAACCAAAGCCTCCCATTATCGATCCGTCTTCTACAGTAATTACTTTATCAAACTTACCAAACACTTCATGCAGTAAAACTTCATCCAATGGTTTTACAAAACGCATATCGTAATGAGCAGGATTCAAACCATCATTCTTCAGGTCTCTTATAGCAGAAGCGGCAAAATTTCCCGGGTGACCCAATGAAAGCACAGCAATATCTTTTCCATCTTTCAGTTTTCTGCCGGTGCCGATCTTTATTTCTTTCATTTCCGTTTTCCATTCCGGCATCACACCTTCGCCTCTCGGGTAACGTATCACAAACGGAAGTTTGGTCGATTCCAATTGCGCCGTGTACATCAGGTTCCTCAATTCACTTTCATTCATCGGCGAACTGATGATCATATTGGGAATACAACGGAAATAAGCAATATCATAACAGCCATGGTGTGTAGGACCATCATCACCCACTACACCTGCACGATCCAAACAAAAGATGACCGGTAATTTTTGTATCGCCACATCATGCACCACCTGGTCGTAGGCCCTTTGCATGAAGGATGAATAAATATTGCAAAACACTTTCATGCCCTGCGTGGCCATGCCGGCACTTACGGTTACTGCATGTTGCTCCGCAATGCCCACATCAAAAGCACGGCCGGGCATTTTCTCCATCATATATTTCAATGATGAGCCGGAAGGCATAGCAGGAGTAATGCCGAATATCTTATCATTCTTTTCGGCGAGTTCTATGATAGTATAACCAAATACATCCTGGTATTTTGGTGCCTGCGGCAGGTCGAATTTTTTCTTTTGTATCTCGCCGGTTATTTTATCGAACAAACCCGGTGCATGCCATTTGGTTTGATCTTTTTCAGCCAATGCATATCCTTTTCCTTTGGTAGTAATGATGTGCAATATTTTCGGGCCGGGAATATTCCTGAGATCTTTCAATGTATCCACCAGCTTCGCAATATTATGCCCGTCGATCGGGCCAAAATAACGAAGCTTCAATGCTTCAAATAAATTAGCGCTGCTGCTCACCATTCCTTTTAATCCTTCCGCCAGTTTATGCCCCATTGCACGGGTAAATCTTTTACCGATCGGCAGCTTGCCCATCAGTTTCCATACATCGTCCTTTACTTTATTATAGGTTGGAGACGTAGTGATATCGGTCAGGTATTCTTTCAATGCACCAACATTCGGATCGATGCCCATACAATTATCATTCAAAATGATCAGCATATCGGTATCGGCTACACCTGCATGATTCATTCCTTCGAAAGCAAGGCCGGCTGTCATAGCGCCATCGCCAATTACAGCAACAACCTTCCGGTCTTTTTCGCCTTTGTATTTTGCAGCCATCGCCATTCCCAGTGCTGCTGAAATAGAGGTGGAAGAATGACCCACTCCGAACGTATCATATTCGCTTTCGCTTCTTTTGGGAAAACCGCTAAGCCCTTTGTATTTGCGGTTGGTAATAAAATTATCACGGCGGCCGGTCAGTATTTTATGCCCGTATGCCTGGTGACCCACATCCCATACCAACTGATCGTAAGGAGTATTATAAACATAATGAAGTGCAGTAGTTAATTCAACAACGCCGAGACTGGCGCCAAAATGCCCGCCATGCACACTTACCACATCAATGATATACTGTCGTAATTCGTCACAAACCTGGTGCAATTTTTCCCGGGGCAATTTTTTCAGATCGGCCGGAGAGTTGATGGTTTGCAAAAGCGGTCCCGGAGTTATATCCATTTATTCCTTTTGATGCTGTAAAATTAGTGCTTCCGGCTGATAGTATGGAAATGCAGAAGATACAAGGAACACGGGACAAGGCACAAAGAGCCTGTTTATTAAAGGCTGCTGATAATAGGGCAATGCTTTAACAAAGCAGTTACAGTTATCCGGCGGTATTTGCCTGTACATTTTTAAAATACTCTTTGATAAGCGAGGTGTACAATTTATTGCTGGTTACATTTAAGCGGACCTGTGCGGCGTTCCGTAAGTTTTCATCAGCCATGATCCTTTTCGCTTCATCTTTGGCCTGCTCCATTATTTTATTGACCTTTTTTTGTTTAACGCTCAGTTTGCGCCGGCTCATATCGGGGTACTGGCTGATGATCGTCTTATCGCCGTATTGTTTTACCACCAGTTGCCGGCCGATATGACCGGATAATTTTTTAAGTAACAGGCTATTGCTGATAGCCATAGATGGGGTTTTAATTGCTTGTTCCTTGCTTTAAGGTAGTGTTAAAGATACAGCATTTTATACTATACTTAAGGTTATTGTAAGCTTATCTTAGGGTTTTTATCATAAAAAACCCTAAGAATACCTGATGAAGACCCTAAGATAACCCCAGGATGATATACAGATAACACATGAATAAAGCATGGATAAAGGATGATGTAAGCAACTAAAAGAGATGTTTCAATCCTGACCGCAAAGTCGCAGAGTGTAACGCAAAGAGCGCAAACGCCTGGCGACTTTGCGTATTCTCTGCGTCCCTGCTTGCCGGCAGGCAGGTTTGCGGTTAATATTTTTAAGTCTGATTGATAATAACTCCGGTCTAGACACGGAGAACCGGTTACCCAAATAACCAGGCTTTAGCCCCGGAACAGGCAGTCTGATAAAAATCTCTTCACTTTCTTTTCCTTCAATTGTTCAATCAGGTGGTCGGGGGAATCCCCGTCCCTATGACAGTTGAACCAAGCTCGATCTTCCGCCACGTATTAGAATTATGGCCACCTACACCGGCTTGGGGAATACAAAGCCAAAGGCTGCATACATCTACTACAGGGTTGGCGTCTTTAGGGACATCGATCCTAAACGTATTATGGATCAAAATCAGATCGCCAACTTTTCCATCCTTTGGAAGTACGGGTGTTGGACCCTCCTGCTTGTCAGGAACCAGGTGAACCTGGGCCCTGAATTTTCCGGATCCAAAGACTCCTCCCCGGCCAGTGGCGCTCTGTCCCGCTACGCCTGCTCCTTCTTTACTGGATCCCCAAACTCCTGTTCCTTTTTCACTCATACCTAACACACCTTCTCCCAGCCCACTCATGCCCAACACTCCCGTACCATTATCAAGGTCCTGGAATGAACTTAGCTGCCCGTTCTCACCCGGTTTATTATACCCTACTTCTGGTATGGGTGTTCGATTGGTGTCATCAAATATTTTTTTTACACTCAAGCCTATAACACCAAATCCTTTACCTCCGTTTGCCGCTCCAATAACTCCGGTACCACCTACTTCCTCCATGTTTTCATATCTATAACCAGATGGAGACGACGAATCGGGGACAGGGCTTTTAACCTTGCTAATACCTACTACACCAGCGGATCCCGTCTTCAAACCTTTACCGTACACTCCGCTCACTCCATATCCGGTTTCACCATAGACCCCGACCGTTGTATTGCCGGCACCATACACTCCAAAACCATTTCCCAATCCACAAACCCCGGTATTGGGTTCGGGTGCCGCCCTGTCCATATCAGAAGGTTTCAGGCTTGCACCCAAAACGCCGCATGCGGATCCCTGCACATTTACTCCATATGTCATATTCGAAAGCACCCTGTTCGTTGAAAAGGCTGCATCTGGAAATCCGGCTCCGGAAAAAGCGGGTCCTGTAGCTGTAAATTGATCTTCGTGTGGCATAATGGTTGATTTAAAAGTTTAAGTATTTAATGATATGCGAATTGAATTGCTTTGCATATCTGTTGATTTGAATCTGCTGTAAGAAAATGATCTTCATTCTAAATCTAACACTATTACAGGTATACGGGTTGAAATTTATTGGGACCTGTATGTATAATAACTATGGTCTTTAGACCGGAACCGGAGTAGAAACAAACCTGCTTTAGACGTGATGCAATTCTTTCTTACTAATGTTGTTGGTGGGAAGTCTAAGAGAGCAAAGTTTCTGAACAAATACAATGGTGCGTGAGACACACACCATGGCGGTGGAGCAAAGCTCTTTTTATTTTAATACCAACGGCGTAAAATTCTTTCTTTACTTCTTTTCTGAACAAATACAATGGTGCGTGAGACACACACCATGGCGGCGAAATTCTTCAAGACAACCTACCTGTCCATTTCCCTCTTTCTTCCATTAATAATAAGATCACCTCACAGCCGTTCAGCCCTTTCTGTTAAAGATTGTCTAACAGGGCAATGCATGCAAATGTTCTGTGTTCCAAGGGTTCAGCGTTAACCAACATAACAAACATACCCATTTGTAAAAGTTATCAGCCACTGGTATATTTATGCTGTCCTCATTGGATGTATTAATTAGCTTTGACCGTTATGCAAAACAAGTGGAAATTATATTGGACATTCCAGGCCATCGGTTGGGGAGGTGTTGCAGTTATCAATACTTTTTTTGCTTTTTCCTTTGTTAAACTAACTGAAGAATTCCTGTGGCGTCTTCTTGTAACGGTGGCGGTCGGACTTATCATTTCGCACCTGATGAGAGAAGTGATCAAGCGGCTGAATATTTTACAAAAGAGCCTCAATAAACAGGTGTTCCAGTTCCTGGTACTGACTTTTTTTATGTCGCTCGCCGCTTCGTACACCTGCGTCGATATCCTGCGGTACTTTGATATTTTAAAAGCAGAGGACCAGCGATTGCTGACACAGGAAGGAAGTAATCCTATTGTCAATAAAATATTACTCGTACTCTTTAATGCGTTCTCCTATTTCATTTTATTGTTCATCTGGAACCTCATCTATTTCATGTTCCATTATGTGTCAAAGAGCCGGAAACAACAACTGGATACTTTGCGGCTCGAATCATTGGTCAAAGAACTGGAATTACAAACGATCAAAGCGCATATCAATCCTCATTTTATTTTTAATTCACTCAATAGTATCCGGGCACTGGTAGATGAAAATCCTCAAAGAGCAAGAGCGGCCGTAACGGAATTAAGTAATATCCTTCGCAGCAGTATGCAGGCCGATAAAGCAGAAACGGTACCTTTTGAAAAAGAACTCGGTATTGTAAAAGATTACCTGGCATTGGAGAATATGCGCTTCGAGGATCGCTTAAGGATCGAATACGATATCGATGAGGATACACTGGATCAGCCGGTACCGCCGATGATGCTGCAGACATTAGTGGAGAATGCGATCAAACACGGCATTAGTAAACAGATCAATGGCGGTGTCGTAAAAGTTAGTTCGGATCTTAAGAATAACTATCACGAACTTTCAGTTCAGAATACCGGTTTCTTGAATGGTTATAAAACAGGATCGGAGGGATTCGGTCTTTCAAGCACAACCAATCGTCTTAGTTTATTATACGGCAATAAAGCAAAATTCGAAATAAAACAAATGACCCCTTCAATGGTAGAAGCCAAAGTGCTGATACCCTATAACGTTTAAGAAGTTCCAGAGGTTTAAAAAGTTCAAAAGGTTTGATCTCAAAAATGTTTCAAAGACTTACCTGGTAAAACGACCTGCTTAACCTCTTAAACTTTTTGAACCTCTTAAACCTTTTAAACTTCTTTAAACTAATGAAAGCAATCATCATCGACGACGAAAGACTGGCCAGAACCGAATTAAAGAAATTATTACTCGATTTCCCCGAAGTAGAAGTTATAGATGAAGCAGCCAATGCCGAAGAAGGTATCAGCAAGATCGAAAGCCTGCATCCCGATCTTATCTTTTTGGATATTCAAATGCCGGGCAAAACAGGATTCGATATGCTGTCGCAACTGGAAAGAACACCGCAGGTGATCTTTACGACGGCCTACGATGAATTCGCATTAAAAGCTTTTGAAGTAAATGCACTGGATTATTTATTGAAACCCGTCGAGCCAAAAAGACTGGCCGATGCGATCCAGAAATTGCAGGCAACAGAACAAAAAGAAGTAAGACCGGAAGGAGAGAACTTCAACAACAGCCTGCTGGCCGAGAATGACCAGGTGTTTGTAAAAGATGGCGAACGCTGCTGGTTTGTGAAACTGAGCGAAATAAGATTATTTGAAAGTGTAGGCAACTATGCAAAAGTTTTCTTTGGTCCCAATAAACCACTCATCTTAAAATCGCTGAATGCATTGGAAGAAAGACTGGATGCCAAAACTTTTTTCCGGGCTAACCGCAAACATATTGTCAACCTCCGTATGATCGATAAGATAGAACCTTATTTCAATGGCGGTTTATTGCTGGAATTGAAAGGTTCCAATCCTCCTGAAAAAATAGAAGTAAGCCGCAGGCAAACAGTGAAGTTTAAAGAGATGATGAGCCTGTAAGAACGAATGAGCAATATAACAAGGAATGCCGGGTGATGAAGCCGGGTCCGGTATTCCGGCGTTCATAATTCCTTGTTCTATATTCGATATTCAAAAATAGTAACGCCTAATGAAAAAAATTATATTAACAGGGTTGCTCTTACCGACAACCTTTTTTTTATTTAGCCAGGATATCAACACTATTATCAATGCCAAAGAAGCGGAGCGGATAGAAAAGGTGTTGGCGTCGGATGATATGCGTGGTCGCAGAACATTTACACCCGATATCGACAGGGCGGCTGATTTTATTGCTGCTGAATTCAAATCGATCGGGTTGCAGACATTGAATAACAGCAATGGTTATCGCCAGGAGTTTTCTATGATAAGTCCCAAACTGGTAAGCCTGAATTGTACCATCGACGGCCAGCTTTTTGATCAAAAGAATATCGTGGTCATTACCTGCAAACCCGAATTATCTGTCAATGAAAGATCAGGATATGAAACGGCCAGGATCGAAGGCGGTAAAAACCTGTCAGCAGAAGCGAGGAAATATGTGCAGTCGGGAAAGAATTATTTTATAGTGGTTGATACCGGCTATACGAAGAATTTTATGCGGCTCACAAATCTGAAACGGCAGTTATTCAAGTCGGAAAATAATATTGTGTTTGTATTATCGGCAACAACTCCCTCCGCATTCAGTATCGAAGCCAAACATGAAATAACAGAACAAAAACTGGCGAATGTGGTCGGCGTGATACCGGGAAAAAGTAAAAAAGACGAGTATGTTATTTTTTCCGGTCATTACGATCATTTAGGAACAGGAAAGCCTGTCAATGGAGATTCCATTTATAACGGTGCTAATGATGATGCCGCCGGAACTACGGCTGTGATCATGCTGGCAAAATATTTCAAGCTATTGAAGAACAATGAAAGGACGATCGTGTTTGCTGCCTTTACTGCAGAAGAGGCAGGAGGTTTTGGTTCGCAGTATTTTTCAAAACAATTTAATGCGGATAAAGTAATGGCGATGTTCAATATTGAGATGATCGGCACCGAAAGTAAATGGGGAAAGAATTCGGCGTATATCACCGGCTATGAAAAAACAGATATGGGCGCCATCCTTCAAAAGAATCTTGAAGGAACGGATTTTAATTTTTATCCCGATCCTTATACGACACAGAATTTATTCTATCGCTCTGATAATGCTACGCTGGCAAGATTGGGTGTACCGGCACATACTATCTCTACTTCCAAAATGGATAGCGAACCGAATTATCATAAGTTAAGCGACAGTATTGAAACACTGGATATGGAGAATATGGCAAGGATCATAAAAGCCATTGCCCTTAGTTCTAAGAGTATCATTGCCGGAAAGGCAACACCTTCCAGGGTAAAAGTGGAAGAGTTGCGTTAAGCTTTCTCCTTTTATCATTCAATAATCGGTCAGTGACAACCATTTTATTGCATCTTTTATTTTCTCCGCCTCTTGCGGTGTAGGAAATTTTTGTCCGTGCCATAAAGCAGATTCCCAATCGCCATATACGGCATTGGGCAACACAATGTATTTACTACCGAACATTGATTGACGTTTGTCTGCATTTGTATTTCTTTCCGCAGTCGGTTTGTTATAAAAGAAATCATCAAAATCGTTAAGGTTATCGCCCAGTAAAAGCACCACATTATATGTCTTCATTACTTCTTGTCTCCGGGGTTCTTTATCCGAAGTACCATTCTTTGTCATTACATGTTCATCATTTACATGCGGAAAGCCTTGTTGCAATAGATTTTTTTTCGTGGCTTCTTTTTCGGTGCCCGCCCGGTTGGTTATATAAAAACATTGAACGCCATGCTGTGCGGCATAACTGAAAAATTCAACAGCACCGGGTAATGCTTTGGCTACTGATTTTTCAACCCACCTATGAAAAGTATCTACATCGAACCCATGATTATTGATCATGTCATGCGCCGCACTTGGACTATTATCGAGAATAGTTTCGTCCACATCGGTAATGATAGCGAGTGGCATTCCGGCCTTGTTGGTAGTAAGTAACTCATCCAACCGCAAACGGGCCAGGGCGAAGGCCTGGTAACATAAAGCTTTGTATTCGCCGCTTTGTTGCTGCCAGAGAGTAGCCTGCAGGTTATACTGTGCAGGTTTATGATCAATTGGTTGTGCCTGCAGGATGATGCTTAGCAACAATACTGCAACGGTAAGTATTTGCCTTTTCATATAACTGGTTTAAGAAATAAAGATAGTTGTTAGCGGGGAAGACGGCGAAGGGTGAAAAGACCGGTAGGTATATCAGGCTTTCACGGGAACTGAATGCACCGCATCGCTCATCTCTTTGATCAGCGATGCATCTTTTTCAATTGCATTCCCAACAACGATCACATCGGCGCCGGCTTTGCAATTGAGATAAGCTTTTTCAGGTTGAATGATACCGCCGCCAATGATCAAAGGAGCTTCGATATGATCGGCCACGGCTTTGATCATACTTTCTGTGATAGGTCTTTTGGCGCCGCTGCCTGCATCCATATAGATCAATTTCATGCCGAGCATTTCACCGGCCATTGCTGTGCACATAGCGATCTCATTTTTATCAGCAGGCACCGGAGCCGCATTGCTGATATAAGAAACCGTGGTAGGAGCGCCGCCATCAATTACTATATAACCGGTCGGCATTATTTCAAGGCCACTTTGTTTTACAAACGGGGCAGATACAACATGCTGGCCGATCAGTAATTCAGGATTACGGCCTGATATCAATGACAGGTACAATAATGCATCCGCATACTTGCTTACCTGTGAAGGACTGCCGGGAAAAAGGATAACAGGGATATCACAGATCTGTTTGATATGCTTTACACATTCATCGAGATGATTGGAAATAACAAGGCTTCCGCCTACCAGCAGGTAATCAACTTTTGCAGAAACAGAAAGCTCTGCCAGTTCATCCAATATGACCGTATTGACCTTATCGGGGTCAATGAGTACGGCAAAGGATTTCTTTCCCTGCTTTTTCTTCTGTGCCAATCCATTATAAATCTCTGACTTCATCCAATCTGGTTAATGAGATAGTGCAAAAATGCGGAAAAAGTCCGAAAGACTGATAGTCCGCAAGTGGGAAAGTCGGAAAGTCTGAAGGATAATTCCCGTTTTAAAGGGTTTATTCTATTTTTTGGACATTGCAGCTTCCGTCTTTCTGACTTCCGGTCTTTCGGTCTAACTTAGTTTAAAACTTAAATTATGCGTCCAAAGCACTTCCTTATATACGCAATCGTCGCTCTAATGGCCTGCAACAATCATACAAAAGAAAATAAGAGCAGCGATAGCGACAACATCGGCAGGCAAAAGGAAGCCGATACCACAAAACCGGCAAATACCGATACAAGTAAAACCGTAGAAATATCCAAAGAACCTGCAGCAGATACGCTGTTTACGGGCCTTGGTACGGAGCCGTTCTGGTCGCTCAGGATCATTAAGGACAAAGAGATCTTTTTTACAACTGCCGATGGTATGGAAGTTTCTTTTCCATACGCCAGGCTTAACAGGTCGGGTAACGAATATCGCTGCATATCCACCAAAGGCCGGGCTTCGATCGTTTTAAAGATCACTAAAAACAAATGCAGTGATGGAATGAGTGAAACCCAATACGATTACGAAGTACTTGCCGTGGTGAGTACAGTGGCTTACAGGGGATGCGGTTCGCATAGATCATCAGGATCGCTTGATCAATAGACAATAGACACACGGGCAATGTGTTTTGTTGAAGCAGTTATACAGTTAATAAAATAATTTCTTACGCTGGCAATAACCGAAAATTACAAAGCATTTTTTGCGTATCATTATTTTATATACAGACCGGTCATTGAAACGCTTTGCTGCAAAGCATTCCATCAAACGATCATTTAAAAAGCCTGTAAGATCAATAGTTCCAGGCGATGTATTCGCAAAAACCCTTGCCTGTTTTGCATTTGCGGACAGCTTTAATAGCAATACAATTTTTTAGTACAGCGAAGCTGATTTTCCAAAAAAAATTTGTCAAGCAAAGCAATGAATGTTGTGTAAAAATCCCCTGATGCAATACAGGCCTGCATTACCGGATTTTAAACAACCCTTATCCACAAATGTGAATATCTCTAACTATGAATTACAGATACTTAAAAATACTTTCGTTACGGACGTTAACAGTTACTTAACCCGACAAATTCTTTCTTAGTTATGGCTACCAAAACCCGGGCATCCCGCAATTCTGCGGGACTGCAGTTTTCACGTCGCTTTACACGTGCAGACGTGAATGTGTTTGACCAGTTCGAATATGATTATCGTACATCGGTCATTCGTAATCCAACAGGTGAAGTGGTATTCGAAATGAACAATGTAGAAGTGCCCAAACAATGGAGCCAGATCGCAACGGATATCCTTGCACAAAAATATTTTCGTAAAGCCGGCGTACCTCAGCCTGATGGAAGTTTGGGAAGAGAAACCTCTGCCAAACAAGTAGCTCACCGTCTCGCCAATTGCTGGAGGGTATGGGGTGAACGATATAACTATTTTGCTTCAGCCAATGATGCAGAGGTCTTTTATGAAGAGCTTGTCTATTCTATATTGAACCAAATGTGTGTGCCTAACAGCCCGCAATGGTTCAATACAGGTTTGTATGAAAGCTATGGCATCACAGGAAAACCGCAGGGTCACTATTATGTTGATCCCGCTGATGGCGAATTGAAAAAATCTCAAAACGCTTATGAGCGTCCGCAACCACATGCTTGTTTTATCCTGAGTGTAAATGACGACCTGGTAAATGAAGGTGGTATCATGGATCTGTGGGTTCGTGAAGCAAGAATATTTAAATATGGTTCCGGTGTTGGTACTAACTATTCCAATCTTCGCGGGGCCGGTGAAAAATTAAGCGGTGGCGGTACATCATCGGGTTTAATGAGCTTTTTGAAGATTGGTGACAGGGCAGCAGGTGCTATTAAGTCCGGCGGAACAACACGCCGTGCTGCTAAAATGGTTTGCCTGGATCTTGATCATCCCGAGATCGTTGAATTCATCAATTGGAAAGTAGAAGAAGAAAAGAAAGTAGGCGCATTGATCGCCGCCGGTTATCCTTCCGGTTATGAAGATGAAGCATACAGAACAGTAAGCGGGCAAAATTCTAATAACTCAATTCGTATTCCCAATTCATTCTTCCAGGTATTGGAAGAAGATGGCGAATGGGAACTGAAAGGAAGAATGGACGGACGGATCATGAAAAAAATTCCTGCCCGTGAATTATGGAATCAAATTTCTTATGCCGCATGGCGCTGCGCCGATCCGGGTACGCAGTATAATACTACGATCAACGAATGGCATACCTGCCCCGAAGGCGGCGAGATCAGGGCTTCTAATCCCTGCTCTGAATATATGTTCCTGGACAACACAGCTTGTAACCTGGCATCAGCCAACCTGATGAAATTCTATGATACGGAGAAAAATATATTTGATGTAGAAGGTTATGAATACAATTGCCGTTTATGGACAGTTGTATTGGAAGTATCTGTATTGATGGCGCAGTTCCCTTCAAAAGATGTAGCGCAATTAAGTTATGAATACAGAACACTGGGATTGGGTTATGCGAACCTGGGCACAATGCTGATGGTAAGCGGAATTCCTTATGACAGTGAAGAAGCAAGAGCTATCGCCGGCGCTATCACTGCTATCATGACGGGCATTTCTTATAAGACATCTGCAGAGATGGCACAGGCACTCGGAACATTCCCGAGATATGAAGAGAATAAAACGCATATGATGAGAGTGATGAGAAATCATCGCCTGGCTGCATATGATGCCGATGAATATGAGAACCTGAGTTTGAAACCACAGGGGATCAAATCACAATATTGTCCTGACTATTTATTGAAAGCCGCCTGCAAAGCATGGGATGATGCAGTAGAAATGGGAGAAAAATATGGTTACAGGAATGCACAGTCAACCGTTATTGCGCCTACAGGTACTATCGGCCTGGTAATGGATTGCGATACAACAGGTGTTGAACCGGATTTTGCATTGGTAAAATTCAAAAAATTATCGGGTGGCGGTTATTTCAAGATCATCAATCAATCGGTGCCAACGGCGCTGAAGAACCTGGGATATTCACAAAAAGAATCCGATGCGATCATTAAATATGCAACAGGTGCCGCATCATTTGCCGGCGCCCCTTTTATAAATCACCAGGTGTTGAGTGAAAAAGGTTTTATTGCCGATGAGATCAAAAGATTAGATGCTGCAGCCGGAACAGCTTTTGAAGTAGGATTTATTTTCAATAAATATACTTTAGGAGAAGAATGTTTGCAGCGTTTAGGTTTCATGCCCGGGCAGTACAATAATTTTGAATGGAGCCTGCTCGAAGCGCTTGGTTTTACCGATGAACAAATTGAAGCGGCTAATGATTATGTATGCGGTACGATGATGCTCGAAGGTGCACCGCTTCTTAAAGATGAACACCTGCCCGTTTTTGACTGTGCCAACAGATGCGGAAAGAAAGGCGAACGTTATATTCATGCACATGGACATATCCGTATGATGGGAGCTACGCAACCATTTATCAGCGGCGCTATTTCTAAAACGATCAACCTTCCGCATGAAGCAAAAGTGGAAGAGATCGCCGATGCTTATTACCTGAGCTGGAAATTAGGATTAAAAGCAAATGCATTGTATCGTGACGGTTCTAAATTGTCTCAGCCACTGAGTAATAAATCTGATAAGAAGAAGAAGCCGGAAGAGGGAAGTCTGAAGTCTGAAGAGCCAGTAACCAGCATCGAGAATCAAGAATCAAATATTGTTGATCTCGGTAAACTGACTGTTGAAGAGCTTTTAGAAGAAGTACAAAAAAGAGTACAGGCATCACCGGATACAAAACTGAAAAGAAAACTGGCGAGTATTGTTGAACGCCGTTCATTACCGGCCAAGCGTCGCGGCTTTACACAAAAAGCAAAGATCAATGGCCAGGCAGTATTCCTGAGAACCGGTGAGTATGCCGATGGTACATTGGGAGAGATATTCATTGATATGGCAAAAGAAGGCGCAACGATGCGCAGTATGATGAACTGCTTTGCTATTTCTATTTCTATAGGTATGCAATACGGCGTGCCGCTGGAAGAGTTCGTTGACAAATTTGCCTTTACCAAATTCGATCCTTCAGGATTTGTAGAGCATCCGAATATCAAATCGACCACTTCTATTGTTGATTTTATTTTCAGGGTATTGGGTTATGAATATTTAGGAAGAACAGATCTTGTACATGTTTTGGATAAACCTGAAGTATTGAATACCGGCGCCGATGATTGGGAAGAAGTGCCATCGAATCCATTGGAGTATGTTAAAGAACAGGAGTTATCCAGTGTTCGCATTACTCCTTCATCAGGAACCATTGCTCCGCAACCTGTAAAAAATCAAAGAGTGGCGCAAACGGTAAAAACGGATAGCAGTTTGGATGCATTAAGTGCTGCTACTAAAAGTATGCAAAGCGATGCACCGGCTTGTAATGTTTGCGGTCATATCATGATGCGCAGCGGCACCTGCTATAAGTGTTTGAATTGCGGCAACCAGGGTGGTTGCAGTTAACCAACTATGTTTGGAAGGAAAAACCAAATAAAAAAAGTACCCGTTAAGTTCATCCCGGCCAGGTGCCGGGATGTTTGTTTCTAAGAGTTTTTATTTATTCTCCCCTGAAATTTTACGAATGCGTCATAGGAATACAACGAGTTTACCCATAATTATTCACCGGCTTTCATTGAATGGCGGACTATTTGCGTCTATTTTCACAACATAATCTGCTAACTATGAAAACAAGAATTGTACTATTACTCCTTGCCGCTATCCTCGTATTTGAATCCTGTCACAGAGCTATGAGTCCTTACCAGGCAGCCAATAGCCCGAGAGGAAAAAAGTGCCGGGACATTAAATAGAGTTTAATGTTTCAGGTTTATAGTTCAAAGTCCGGTTCCTAAACTTTTGCCGGTCTGCTGTAGGGCACGAAACCAAAGTATTAAATCTATTCTCCGCCGAATACATTGTCGATAGCGCCTTCGAGCATCGGGAATTTTTCTACTACATAATTCTTGATAGTAGCGATCGCCTGTTTGGCCTGTTCGTCTGTAAGACCGGCTTCGGCTTTTAATTTATCGATGAGTTCCTGCATGGTATAAAATTTTAAGCTAAATGCTAAATGTTGAATGTTAGGTTTTAAATATACACAAATTAAAAAGTCCTGCATGGCAGGACATTATTTAAAATTTAAAACTCAACATTCAACATTGACTACGCTACTTTCAGCAGGCTCAGCTTACTCTTATCGAATTTGCGCCTGGCGTATTCGATATCGAGATTGAATTGTGTTTCTTTGGATGAAGGCAATTCAAACATCGCATCCGTCAAAATGCTTTCGCAGATACTTCTCAATCCTCTTGCTCCTAATTTATATTCTACTGCTTTTTCTACCATGAAGTTGAGCACTTCCTCTTCAACAGTTATAGCGATACCTTCCAGTTCAAATAATTTCTTGTACTGTTTCATCAAAGCATTCTTCGGCTCCGTCAGGATGAGTCTCAATGTTTCTGCATCCAGCGGATCAAGATGAGTGACCACCGGTAAGCGGCCCAGTAATTCAGGGATCAATCCAAATGCTTTCAGGTCGGTCGCATTTACATAACGAAGCAAATTCTTCTTCATGTTTTCCTGCAATTCCTTGTCAACATTAAAACCGATCGTATTCGTTTGTACCCGGCGTGCAATTATCTTATCGATACCGTCAAAAGCGCCGCCGCAAATAAAAAGTACATTCTGTGTATTGATCTTAATGAGTTTTTGCTCGGGGTGTTTTCTTCCTCCCTGTGGCGGAACCAATACATCGGTTCCTTCCAATAATTTCAACATACCCTGTTGCACGCCTTCACCGCTAACATCACGGGTTATAGAAGGATTATCTCCCTTGCGGGCTATCTTATCTATTTCATCAATGTAAACAATGCCTCTTTCGGCAGCCGCTACATCGTAATTACAAACCTGTAATAATCTTGTGAGGATACTTTCAACATCTTCGCCCACATAACCGGCTTCGGTAAAAACAGTAGCATCAACGATCGTGAAAGGAACATTCAGCATACGGGCAATACTTTTTGCCAGCAGCGTTTTACCGGTTCCTGTTTCACCCACCATGACGATATTGCTTTTTTCGATCTCAACATCATTGGTAGCTGATGTTTCAGTATTCCTTTGCTGTAATCTTTTGTAATGATTATACACTGCAACCGCCAATACTTTCTTGGCCTCATCCTGGCCGATCACATATTCATCAAGGAATTTTTTTATTTCAACAGGCTTCTTAACGGTAAGTTTAAAAGAAGAAGGTGTCTTATCATCTTTGATGGTCAGTTCCTGGTCGATGATCTCACGGGCATGCTCAACACAGTTCTCACAAATATGTCCTTCTTGGCCGGCGATAAGGATCTTAACCTCATCACGGCTGCGGCCACAGAATGAACAATGAAGGGGATTTTTTGCCATTTTTTACGTAGGTATAACGGGGTACAAATGATTTCGTAACTCACAAAAGTATAAAAACCTTCCTGAAGGAAGGCTTTTATTTCAAATTTATAAGGGTTTAAAAACCTTATAGGTTTATTATCAAATATTTAGAGCTTATCCATCAGCTTATCAACAATGCCATATTTAATAGCTTCTTCGGCATCCATCCACTTATCCCGGTCAAAATCTTTCATGATCTGTTCGACGGTTTTACCGCAATTCTCAGCCAGGATCTTAGCGCCGATCTCTTTTACTCTTCTTGTTTGTTCAGCCTGTATCTCCAGGTCGGAACTTACTCCGCGGATCATACCGCCTAATGATGGCTGGTGGATCATTACTTCGCCATGCGGGTAAATAAAACGTTTTCCTTTTACACCGCCGCTTAATAAGATGCTGCCCATCGATGCGGCCAGTCCCATACAGATCGTACTTACCGGGCTCTTCATCATTCTCATCGTATCGTACATCACCATCCCGCTGGTCACAACACCGCCCGGGCTGTTGATATAGAATTTTATCTCTTCGCCGGGTTTGTCTGCTTCCAGCAATAAAAACTTGGATACGGTTTCTCTTGCAGATTTATCATCCACCACTCCCCAGAGATAAACACTTCTTTTTTCATAGAAGAATTTTTCAAGACGCTTGTTCAGCATCACCAGGTCGTCTCTTTTATCTTCTCTTTCTTTTTCTTCTTCCTCTTCATCATCCAGTCTCCACCCGTTGTATAAAAAACTTTTAGGGTTCATATTCTTGATTTTTCTTTTTAATTATTATTTAGCCCGACTGTAGTGCTACTATCATCGTCCCTTGCGTCGCACTCTTCATCGTTCTGTCCGCTATTCATCTGGAACCCTTTTAGGGTTCTTAAACATTTCGTCATCGATCCGGGATTAAAATACCGGCTATAGAACTTTCCTATTTACCATTGACGATTCACGATTCACGTCCTTATTTCTTGATCTCTTTCCGCGGGTTGGTAATTAATACCTCGTCCACCAATCCATATTCCTTTGCTTCGGTAGCTGTCATCCATTTATCCCGGTCAAAATCTGTTTGGATCTGTTCGATCGAACGGCCTGTATGATTGTGCACCACTTCATACAATTCTTTTTTCAATTTCTTGATCTCATTCACAGTGATCTCGATATCGCTGGCTTGTCCGCCGATAGCGCCGCTCGGCTGGTGCATCATTACTCTTGCATGTTTCAGTGCTGCTCTTTTTCCTTTCGTGCCGGCCCCGAGTAATACACAAGCCATAGAAGCCGCCACTCCAATACAAATAGTGGCGATATCAGGACTTACATATTGCATCGTATCATATACACCCAAGCCGGAATAAACAGAACCGCCCGGGCTGTTGATGTACATATTGATATCCCTTGTCCTGTCGCTTGAATCAAGGAAAAGCAATTGTGCTGTTACGATATTGGCTATTTCATCATTGATAGGATAGCCCAGAAAAATGATACGGTCCATCATCAAACGGCTGTACACATCCATCACCGCAACATTCATAGAACGTTCTTCGATGATATTGGGTGTCATTGCTGTTACCAAATGCGAAGCATAACTGTGTAATGTATTGCTGGAAATGCCACGGTGCTTGACCGCATATTTTTCGAATTCTGAATTGAAACTCATTTTTTTAAATTGATAGGATTATGTCATCAAATATCCGTCCAAAAGGTAAAACGGCAAAATTGTGTCAAGAAGTCCGAAAGTTAGTAAAGATGGAAAGTCCGAAAGTCAGAAAGTCCGGAAGAATCGTTCAATATTTCGATCTTTCTTCCGGACTTTCGGTCTTATTGTCTTTCGGACTATCAATGATGATGATGCTGATGCTCCTCTACCATTTTGGTAAAGTCGTCGGCACTGATATCTTTATCGGTTGGCTTTAATTGTGTTTCTGTCCACTCAAATATTTTCGATGTTTGTAAACGGTTATATGCATCTTCCACATATTTCCTGTCCTTCATCATCTTCTCTACATAATCCGTTACCCAGGGCTGGTCATCGCTCAGGTTGGCGCCGCCCATATAACTGAAGAGTTGTTGCTTCGCAAAAGCTTTTATTTCTTCGGGAGCAACATGAATATTATTTTCCTGTACGATCTTATCCGTGATCAGCGTCCATTTTAACTGACTGAGAAAAGCCGGGAATTCTTTTTCAACCTGCTCATCTGTTTTTACTACATCGCCCTGCGACTTCATCCATTTCTTTAAAAACTCCTGCGGGAATTCGATCGTAGTCTGATCAACCAACTGGTGAAATACCTGGTCGTGAATTTGATTTCTTCCCTGGTTGTTCCAGTAAGCCTGTATCTCTTCTTTTACTTTGTTGCGGAAATCGGCTTCTGTTTTTACTTCACCGCCGGGATGAAGTTGGTTGAAGAGTTCTTCATTCAATTCTCTTTTTTCGAGCAAACCAATTTTAGTGATCTGTATCTTGAAATGCTTTTTACGGTCTTCTGCATTGGCAATATCAAGGCCAAGATCTTTCATGATGAAATCGAGTTCCTTTTCATCAAAAACCTTATCAAGCTGAACTACCACAAAATCATTCAGCACTTTTCCCACCAGGTTGCTGCGAAAATCTTCTTTGAAATATTTTACCAGTAAAGAATTGTCTTTGGTTATACCGCCTTCGATCGCATTAGCGTTCTCATTATCTACTTCGGTAAAGATCACATTCAATACATCCTCTTCAGAATTCACGGTATCCTGGTCCTTCATATTACCATACCTGTTTTGCAGGCGGGTAATTTCTGCATTGATCATTTCATCGGTAACGGTCACAACATGACGGGTGATCTTTGCTTTGGCAAGATCGGGTAACTGAAATTCGGGTTTCATACCGATCTCGAAATGGAAAGTATAATCGGCAGGATTGTTTACATCCAACTGGCGAACATCTGTCTCCAGCGGTAAAGGTTGTGCAAAAATGTCAACCTTGTCGTTTTGTAAATAACTGACCAATTCCCTGTCAACTGATTTCAATACTTCATCCGTGAATAAAGAAGGGCCATACATTTTTTTAATAAGACCGGAAGGGACCATCCCTTTCCTGAAACCCGGAATGTTGGCTTTCTTGCTGTACTCTTTTAAAGTCTTTTCAAAAGAAGGGAGATAATCGGTCTTGTCCAGTTTCACTGTCAGCTTTTCATGCAGCAGGCCGATGTTTTCTTTAGTTACTGTAGCCATATTTTTTTGTTTCAGGTTTCAGGTTTCTGGTTTCAGGTTTCGTGTTATTGGAAGAGCTCTTCGTATAGCGGGATCCAACTTGAAACCAGAAACGAGAAACTTTAAACTCAATGGTCCGGGTGGAGGGACTCGAACCCCCATGCCTCGCGGCGCCAGATCCTAAGTCTGGTATGTCTACCAATTTCACCACACCCGGAGGAAAGTTTCAGAGGTGTCAAAGGTTCAAAACGTTTCAGAGGTTGAATGGCCGTTTATTATTTAAACGACTATTAATTCTTCAAAAACCTAACCTCTTGAACCCTTTGAACTTCTTAAACCTTTGGAACCTCAAATTGGGCTGCAAATGTAGGCCATTCGGGTCTAAAAAAAGCAGGGTCTTTTTTCGTAAATTCGTCGTTCATGGATACCGTTGCGCAAACACCCAGGTACAATTTGAATGAAGAGGAAGAAAAGAAACTCATCCTCAGGGAATACCGTTCCCTCTTACGGGTATTGAAAACCAAATTAAAACCGGGCGATAAAGACCTGATCCGGACAGCTTTTCAAATGGCGGCGGATGCCCATAAGACCATGCGTCGCAAAAGCGGCGAACCCTATATACTTCATCCTATTGCGGTAGCAAAAATTTGTGTGGAAGAAATTGGTTTGGGTATCCGTTCTACTATTTGTGCATTGATGCATGATACGGTGGAAGACACGGACGTTTCTCTCGAAGATGTGGAAAGAGAATTTGGCCAGGAGATAGCCCGCATCGTGGATGGACTGACAAAGATCTCCAATGTGATTGATGTAAATGCTTCGCAGCAGGCGGAGAATTTTAAAAAGATATTGCTTACACTGACGGATGATCCCCGTGTTATCCTTATTAAACTCGCCGACCGTTTGCATAACATGCGCACACTCGACAGCATGAAGCGGGAAAAACAATTGAAGATCTCTTCTGAAACAGTGTATGTGTATGCACCGCTGGCTCATCGTATGGGTTTGTATAGTATCAAAACGGAAATGGAAGACCTGGCGATGAAATACATGGAGCCGGATGTATATAAGGACATCGCAAAAAAACTGGCGGAAACAAAAAAGGAAAGAACGAAATATATCAATGAGTTCATCAAACCTATCAAAGACAAATTAGAGAAAGCAAGTCTTGATGCAGAGATATATGGCCGCCCAAAAAGTATCCATTCCATCTGGAATAAAATGAAAAAGAAAGGGGTGGATTTTGAAGAAGTGTATGACCTGTTCGCTATTCGTATCATCCTTAATACAACACCGGATAAAGAAAAAGAAGATTGCTGGAAAGTATATTCCTTTATTGCGGATGAATACCAGCCTTCGCCGCAGCGGCTGAGAGACTGGCTGAGCAATCCCAAATCAAATGGATACGAAGCCCTGCATACAACAGTGATGGGCCCGCAGGGAAAATGGGTGGAAGTGCAGATACGTACAAAAAGAATGAACGAGATCGCTGAAAAAGGTTTGGCGGCCCATTGGAAATATAAAGAAGGAAAAGAGGATGAAAGCCGTTTTGATAAATGGTTCCAGCAGATAAGAGAAGTGATCGGCAACCAGGAAACGGACAGCATTGATTTTTTACAGGATTTCAAAACAAGTTTTCTTGCCGATGAAATATATGTGTACACACCGAAGGGCGATGTAAAGATGTTACCGGTGAATTCAACTGCTTTGGATTTTGCATTCTCCATTCACAGTGCGATCGGTGTAAAGACCATTGGCGCCAAAGTGAATCATAAATTGGTTCCAATCAGTCATAAGCTTCGCAGCGGTGACCAGGTAGAGATCATTACCAGTAATAAACAAAAGCCATCGGAAGACTGGATCACATTTGTTGTTACTTCAAAAGCAAAAGGAAGGATACGTGATGCGCTGAAAGAAGAAAAAAGAAAAGTAGCAGATGAAGGCAAGTACACTGTGCAGCGTAAACTGGAAGGAATGGGCGTTTCTATGTCGCAGCATAATATTGATGAGCTGGTGCATTGGTATAAACTTCCTTCCAACCTCGACCTGTTTTACCAGGTATCGGTAAAGAATATCGATCTTAAAGATCTGAAAGATTTTAAAGTGATGGGTGATAAGATCGAAGCGCCTAAACCGGTAAAGATCTTCCAGGAAAAGACAGATTTCATTCCGCATCACCAGGTAATGGCAAAAAAAGATGCCGAGCTGGTGATCTTTGGTGAAAGCAGCGATAAGATCGTTTATAACCTGGCCAATTGCTGCAAGCCCATTCCGGGGGATGATGTATTTGGATTTGTAACCACCGGAAAAGGATTGACCATTCATCGTACCAATTGCCCGAATGCTGCCAAGCTTTTAGCTAATTATGGGCACCGGGTGGTGAAAACAAAATGGGCCAAGAATAAAGAGATCTCTTTTCTTACCGGTGTTAAGATCGTCGGGATGGATGATGTAGGTGTGGTGAATAAGATAACCAATCTTATTTCGGGGGAATTAAAAGTAAATATTTCCGCTCTTACCATCGAGGCCAAAGAAGGTTTATTTGAAGGTAATATCCGCCTTTATGTGCATGATAAAGAAGAACTGGATAACCTGGTACAGAGCCTGCTGAACCTGCCCGGTATTGAATCGGTTGAACGCTATGATATGGAAGATATTCCGTCTTAGGTTTTAGCTCAGGTGTCAGACGCTTTGCGAGAGGTCCGGCACCGGCCAAGGCTTGCTTTCTCCTTTTTGTCCACAATCAAGGCCACCAGGTGACCGGATAAGACGATATTTTGCTTACCTTGGCGCACCAATCCTGTCCCTGTCATTAACGGTATAACTGAACTAATATATGAGACTGAAACTGTCCGGTCGTTTGGTTGTTATTGGCTTCTGTTTTTTATTATCAACTCAAGTCAAAGCCCAGGGCTTTTCTTTCAATTGCTCCAGGGATACTTTGGTACCCGGATGCCCTACCAACTTATGTATAACGTTGAAAGGTATCATACCTGATATCCATGGTTTGTCAAACAGCTATTCGATCAATCCCGGAAGTTTCCAGTCAAGTTGTTTTCCCGTTTATGTGCCACCGAATGATCCGGCAGGTACGCCTACCAATCTTGCTATCGATGACCGCTATAGCGGCGTGATCAATATCGGGTTTCCTTTTAATTTTTTCGGTCAGCCTGCTAATGATCTTGTGGCAAGTACGAATGGGTATATCTCTTTTGATCTTACCCGTGCCAACCAATCATCACACTGGCAAAATTTCGGAGACCTGCCTACCAATAGTTATGATAAAGGAATCATTATGGGACCTTATCATGACCTTGATCCGCAGGCAAGTACTTCTCCAACCCAGCGCATACAATACCAGATATTTGGAACCGCTCCTTACAGGAGATGGATACTCAGTTTTTATAAAGTTCCTTTATTCAGCGTTCCCTGTAATGGGTTGATCGAAAATACCCACCAGATCATTTTATATGAATCAACCGGTATCATTGAAGTAAAGATCTTTGATAAGCAAATATGCAGTTCATGGAATTCAGGGAAGGCGATGGTAGGTATGCAGGATATGAACAGGACACTTTTCTCAATGGCTCCCGGAAGAAAAATGACAGATCCTCCCTGGGGTGCTGTGGGTATGAATGAAACATGGCGTTTTGTTCCCAATTCCGGGCCCTCCCTTTTTAAGCGGGTCGAATTGTATGATATTACCGGAACGATTTTAATAGCAACCGGAACTGTCACCCCTCTTTCTTCAGGATGTTTAGAGGCTTCCTTTCCGAATATCTGTGCGCCGGCCGGAACATCTACTTCTTATATCATCAAATCTGTTTATGAAAAGATCGATGACCCCACTGTTGAAGTTTATGGAACGGATGTAGTAAGTGTGAACAGGGCCCAGGCGCTGACAGGCGCTGCAGCTACTACTCCTGCAAGTTGCGGTGTGAATGACGGAACATTAACTGTAAACGGAGTATCCGGCGGAACGCCTGCGTATGAATATTCACTGGACGGAATAGTCTGGCAATCGAGTAATGTTTTTACAGGCCTTGCTCCCAATACATACACTGTTCAGGTCCGTGATAACGGCGCTGTTTGCCAGGAAACATTACCACCTGTAACAATAACCGTTACCGGAAATATTACGGAATCGCATGCTGCCACTGCGGCAGTTTGCCCGGCATCGGCTACAGGATCTATTACAATTAATGCTGCAGGCGGTACGGGTCCATATACATTTTCATTGAATGGAGGGCCACCGGTACCGGGAACCATTCCATTTACTTTTAGTAATCTTCTTCCGGTTGGTTATAGCATACAGGTAAATGATCTCGGAACCGGGTGTAATTCAATTCCACAATTTGTATTTGTACCTGCCGGCCCGGGTGTAACCGGTACTGAAAGCAATACGCCAACAACATGCACCGGTATAAATAATGGTACTATTACTGTAGCCGCCACGTCAGGCACAGGTCCCTATACCTGGTCATTGGATGGAGCCCCTGCTGTACCCGGTGCAAGTCCTTATACATTTACCAATGTTGGATGGGGCCCGCACAGTGTTGTGATCACCGATCTTTCAAGCGGTTGTTCTACTATTCCGGGTATTCCTTCAAATGTTCCGGCAGGACCGGGAGTAACCGGAAGTTTATCTGAAATAGCCAGCTCTTGTGCCGCTGTTGCAAATGGAAGTATTACGGTGAACATAATTACAGGAACAGCGCCTTACACGTACGTACTTGATGGAGGTCTTCCGCAAACAGGAGGCAGTCCATATACATTCAATAACTTATTAGCAGGATCACACAATATTACCGTTACTGATATCAATGGATGCAGCACTCCGCTTCCGACTATCAATGTTACTACAGGTCCCGGAGTAACTGCAAGTACATCTGCATTATCTACTTCCTGTCCTGCTGCTTCGAATGGAAGTATCACGATTAATATAATTACCGGCACAGCACCTTACACGTATGTGCTGGATGGAGGTGTTCCGCAAATAAGCGGTAGTCCTTATACATTCAGTAATGTAGGAGCAAGTTCACATAATATTGTTATTACAGATAATGCCGGGTGCAGCATACCGCTTCCTCCTGTTACTGTAAATGCAGGACCTGTACTTAACGGAAATAATGCGATGACGGCAACAAGCTGCAGTGGTGCAACAGACGGAACAATTACTGTTACACCAGTTGGCGGTGCTGCTCCATTTACATTCTCATTGGATGGCGGCGCTCCGCAATCCGGCTCAATACCTTTTGTATTCACGAATGTTCCATTTGGCCCGCATAATGTCGTTATCGCTGATGCGGCAGGTTGTCAATCAAATCCAATCAATGCTGATATAGCTGCAGGACCAGCATTGAATACCGGCGCCACTGCGTCGCCTGCATTATGTAATGGAAGCGCTACCGGTAGTATCACAGTAACTGTACCGGCTATGGGTGCTGCTCCTTATCAATACTCATTGGATAATGTGATATGGCAGGCCAGTAATGTTTTCAATGGCCTTGTTGCTACTACTTATACTGTTTACTACCGGTCAGCCAATGGTTGTTCGGGTTCAACGCCGGGTATTGTTGTTTCAGCGCCTGCATCGGTGTCTGCATCAAATGCTACAACCCCGGTGACATGTAATGGACTCAGTGATGGTATTATCAACATCACAGCCAATGGCGGTGTACCTCCTTACCAGTATTCTATCAATGGTGGTGGTACATGGCAGGCCAGCAATATTTTTACCGTTCCGGCTAATATCTATAACAATATTCTTGTTCGTGATGCTAACAATTGTACTGTTCCGCAAAATGCAACGGTAAGTCAACCTCTTACCCTTACTGCAAGTGCGCTTACTACAAATTCTACTTGTAATGGTGGTAATGATGGTACGATCACGGTAACGGCTAATGGCGGTAATTCGGGTTATCAATATTCATTGGACGGAGTCAATTTCCAATCATCTAATGTATTTAATGTAGCATCAAACCCTGCTCCTTATACTGTAACGATCAGGGACAGCAAAGGTTGTCTTACAACTGCACCTGCAACAGTCGGACTGACCAATGATCTTACTTATACTCCGCAAACACCTCATACGATCTGCGAAGGTTTATCTGCTCAATTGCATCTTGTTTCAAATGCTATTGAATATACATGGACACCATCAACAGGATTAAGCAGCACTACTATTCCTGATCCTGTTGCCAGCCCGACGGCAACTACTCCTTACACTGTAACGGCAACATTAGGCCTTTGCTCTGTAACAGATATTGTAGTTGTAAATGTAAACCCGGCGCCAATACCTGATGCAGGCCCTCCGGGATTTATCTGTTATGGTCAAACCTATACCTTACAGGGATCGGGAGGGGTAAATTATACATGGACACCGTCTACTTATCTTGACAATCCTGCAATTGCTGCACCGACCTCTGCGGCATTGAAAACGATCACTTACACATTGTCGGAAGTAACAGATGCGATCGGTTGTAAATCGCTGGTAACCGACCAGGTTGTAGTAGATGTAACACCGCCGATAAAAGTGACAACATTCCCTTTTGATACGGTAGCATATACAGGCGATCAATTCAGGATAAGAGCAACATCCATCGCTACTAATTATACATGGTCGCCGGCCTTTAATTTAAGTAATGCAGGTATTGCAGATCCTGTTTTAACTGTTGGCCCGATCGGCAGCGACCAGGTGTACCAGGTTACGGCTTATACTGCTGCGGGCTGTAAAGGCGAAGGCTATGTAAGAGTAAAAGTTTATAAAGGCCCGGATGTCTATATGTCTACGGCTTTCACGCCAAACAATGATGGAAAGAATGACAGGTTCACACCGTTCCCGGTAGGTATGAGTTCAATAAAATATTTCCGTGTATTCAATCGCTGGGGACAGCTTGTTTTCTCCAGCACTAAATTAAGTGACGGCTGGGATGGAAAAAGCGGCGGGATCGAACAACCCGGAGGAGTGTATGTTTGGACGGTAGAAGGCCTCACCAAGGACAATAAGGTGATCAATAAAAAAGGAACCGTGACGCTGATCAGGTGATCCAGAGGCGAATGGTCAATCGCGGATCGTGAATGGCTGCTATTCTTATGATAGCCTGTTAGTTAATATTTATGTGTCAGACGCTCTGCGATCCTTCGGCAGCTCAGGACAAGTGTCAGACACCCGCCAGATACCCCTATCCGGGGTATTTACTTTAGCCGGTAATTTGTGTACCTTGTAGACCTTTTCAGTGCCCCTGAAACCTGATTTATTTATACTTCCTTTATGAAACTGCTGGGAACCCTGGCCATTTATTTTTTTATGCTTTTTTCGGCAGGTCATCTGCATGCCCAGAGTTTTACATTCAATTGCACAAAAGATAGTACGATCGGGCGTTGCGAAACACCGGCTTGTTTTTCAATAAAAGGGATCATTCCCGATATTCATGCATCAACCGGTTCGTATACAGTTAACCCGATAGGAACTGCAACATCACCCTGTTTTCCTGTATATCTTCAACCCAATGATCCATTAGGCGATCCTACCAGTCTTACGCTGGATGATATTTACAGCAACGTTATTACTATTGGTTTTCCTTTTCCTTTTTATGGGAATGTATATAATAGTCTTGTGACAAGTTCAAATGGTGTCATATCTTTTGATATTACGAAGACAGGGCTGTTTGCACATTACGGAATGCTGAGAGATATATCCAATCTGCTGAGCGCTACTTCCGGTACTCCCGAGAATTTGCCAAGCAGTTTGTATGACCCGGCGATCATCATGGGACCTTATCATGATCTTAATCCTGCCTATCCCACTTCACCAACACATGTGGTACAGCGAAGAACTATTGGAACGGCTCCTCATCGTAAATGGATCCTGAGTTTTTATAAGATGCCTTTGTATTCCATTTCGGGCGGTTGCAGTAATTATATTGAAAATACTCACCAGATCGTTTTGTATGAATCAACCGGCATCATTGAAGTGTTGATCTTTGATAAACAGATATGTAATGGATGGAATGATGGCCGGTCTATGATCGGGATACAGGATGGTACAAGAACACAGGCATTAATGGTGAATGGCAGAAGAGCAACCGATCCGCCATGGGGTACTACGAATATGTATGAAGGATATCGTTTCGTTCCTGCAGCGGGTGCATCACTTTTAAAGAGAGTAGAATTGTATGATATCAGCGGTACTTTGCTTTCAACAGGTACAACTTCAAATCTCGGCAACGGAAAACTCGAAGCATCTTTTCCCAATATCTGTCCTGCTATTGGCCTTACTACTTCATACATCATAAGATCTGTTTACAGAAAATTCGATGATCCTCTTGTTGAAGTGTTTGGTACCGATACGGTACGCATAACAAAAAGTTCGTCTACCAACCTGAATGCAACGTTTACGACAACGAACACCGGTTGTTTTAGTCCTTCGGGAACGATCACTGTTACCGTACCCCCGGGAACTGCTACACCTCCTTACGCATTCAGACTTGATGGTGGTGCACCGGTTTTTGGGAACAGCCCGTACACTTTTACAAACGTAAGTGCAGGTCCGCATACATTACTTGTCGGTGACGCATCATTTACCTGTAGAAGCCCTCTTACTCCTGTCATTGGAAAAAACAATGACCTGCTGACCAATTATATTACCACTACTACGGCATGTGCAACCGTAGGTACCGGAACGATCAGGCTAACTCCGACAAACGGAACGGGGCCTTATATGTATAAACTTGATGGTTTTCCATTTGCTCCCGGGGCCGTGCCGCATACATTTACCAATGTATATGGCGGCGATCACCTGGTGACAGTAATGGATGCTACGGGTTGCCTGACAAACGAAATGACAATAAATGTTCCAACCGGTGCAGGTGTTAATGGAAATGCAGCAAGTACCCAATCTTCCTGTGTTGCTATTGCCAATGCTACTCTTACTGCAGTTGCAACGGCAGGTATTGCACCATTTACCTGGCAACTGGATGGAGGCGCACCGCAAACAGGTGCGAGCCCTCATGTATTTACAAATGTATTAGCTGGTCCTCATGCTGTAAAGATCACAGACAATGTTGGTTGTTATAAAGAAGTATTTCATACTGTAATAGCCGGACCCGGACCTAATGGTGGTACAACGACCACAGCGGCTTCCTGCCAGGGAATAAATAATGGAACTATTACTGTTACTGCAACAGCAGGAGTAGCGCCATTTACTTTCCAGATAGATGGCGGACTTTTTCAAAGCGGAACCAATCCTTACACATTCACCAATGTTGCTGCAGGCCCACACTTTATTAATATCAAGGATAATACAGGATGTATAAAACCACTCAACCCCACAGTGGATGCAGGTGCAGGACCCGTAGCGAACGGAACAATAACGGCAACAACATGTAATGGCGCAACAAACGGAACAATGACCGTAACTGTTGCAGGAGGAACGCCGCCTTATACTTTTTCACTGGATAATTTACCTTATGTAACAGGAACATCACCGCATACTTTTTTCAATCTTACAGCCAATGCACATACTGTTATTGTAAAAGATGCACCGGGTTGTATCAGCAATCCTGTTATACGGGTTGTTCCGGCCGGCCCCGTACTTACAACGACATATACAAAAACAAATGTTTTATGTAATGGAGGTGCAACCGGTTCCATTACTATTAATCAACCTTCATTCGGCGCTGCACCTTTTCAATATTCTCTTGATAATGTGAGCTGGCAAAGCAGTAATATATTCACCGGGCTTGCTGCAAATATCTATACCATTTATTACAGATCATCCAATGGATGTACGGGTTCACAACAAGTTCCTGTTACTGAACCGGCTTTGCTGGCAGCAACCTTACCAACGGTGCCTGTTATTTGTAACGGGCAGAGCAATGGTGTGATTACGGCAAATGCAATAGGCGGAACTTCGCCGTATTTATATTCCATTAATAACGGAACCAGTTGGCAAAGCAGCAATGTGTTTACTGTGCCGGCCGGTCATTATGATATTACTATCCGGGATGCAAATAACTGCGTTATAATACGCCCTGCTGATGTAACACAACCTGAAGCACTAAGCGCCGCATCTGTTAATTCAAATGCGACATGCGACGGAGGCGATAACGGAAAAATAGTTGTGAGCGCTAATGGAGGAAACAGCGGTTATAAATATTCAATTGATGGTATCAATTTCCAAACCTCGAATATTTTCAATGTTCCGCCGGGCAGCTATAACGTGAGAGTGAAAGATGCCCTGGGCTGTTCTACTGTATTTCCGGCGGATGTAGGGCTAACTGTCAACCTGTTTCTTACTAAATTGAATGATATAAGTATTTGCGATGGCACATCTACCCAGTTGCAGTTAAATACAAATGCTACGATATTTACATGGACACCGCCGTTGGGTTTGAACAGTACTGTTATTTCCAATCCAGTTGCTGATCCCGATACAACAACAAAATATTATGTAACGGTTGTATTGGGCCGCTGTACCACTAACGATTCAATAACGGTTATTGTAACAGAAGCACCTATACCTGATGCGGGGCCTGATGGCGATATTTGTTATGGTAAATCATATACTTTACAGGGATCGGGTGGTGTTCAGTATCATTGGACGCCGGCCATTTATCTTAATACCACTATTGGCGCTTATCCAATAGCCACACCTACTATTACAACTACCTATACTTTATCAGTTATCGATAGGATCGGTTGCCGTTCACTGGTAACCGATGATGTGAAAGTAATTGTGTCGAGACCAATGCGTGTCAATACCTATCCTTTTGATTCGGTCGGATATCCCGGCCAGCAAATGCAATTGATGGCTACATCTGCCGGTATCACTTATTCATGGACGCCGGCAATAAGAATAAACAATACATTAATACAAAATCCTGTAATAACAGTTGGGAATATCGGGGACGATATCATTTACGAAGTAGTGGCCACCACTGCCGAAGGCTGTAAAGGAGAAGGCTATGTTCATATTAAAGTTTCAAAAGGCCCTGATATTTATGTGCCTACTGCATTTACCCCCAACAACGATGGCAGGAACGATAAGTTTACACCGAAACCGGTAGGTATCAAGACTTACAAATATTTCAGGGTATTCAATCGCTGGGGACAGGTGATCTTCTCCAGTACCCGTATGACCGACGGCTGGGATGGTACCATTGCCGGAAAGGAACAGCCTGCTGGTGTTTATGTTTGGGTCATCGAAGGAATTGCCCTTGATAACAGGGTGATCAGTAAAAAAGGTACAGTAACCCTCATAAGATAAAAGATAATAGCTAATAGATTTTAGTGCCTTCAGACCGAAACCGTATTTTCGTGGCGAATACAGTTTTTATCTTTTACCTGTTAATTTTTATCTTCTAAATGGTAGACGTAATTCTCGGCCTCCAATGGGGTGATGAAGGAAAAGGAAAGATCGTTGATTTTTTTGCCAAAGATTATGATGTCGTTGCCCGTTTCCAGGGTGGACCCAATGCGGGACATACATTGTATGTTAATGACAAAAAAGTTGTCCTGCATCAAATACCTTCCGGGGTATTTCATAAAGGCATCACTAACCTGATCGGTAATGGAGTAGTGCTTGATCCCATCACATTAAAAAAAGAATGTGACACGGTAGCTTCCTTTGGTATCGATCTTAAAAAAAATCTTTTCATTGCCGAAAGGGCACACCTGATCTTACCCACGCACCGGGCATTGGATAAAGCGGCAGAACTATCGAAGGGAAATCAGAAGATCGGTTCAACATTGAAAGGTATTGGTCCAACCTATATGGATAAAACAGGCAGGAATGGTTTAAGAGTAGGGGATCTGCTGGATAAAAATTTTACTACCCAGTATATCAAGCTGCGCATGAAACATCAGCGTTTGCTTGACAATTATAATTTCCAGGAAGACATCACGGCCTGGGAAGAAGAATTTTTTGAAGCGCTTGAATTCCTCAAAGAACTGAATATTGTGAACGGCGAATATTTTATCAATGATAAAATAAATGCAGGTAAAAGAGTATTGGCAGAAGGAGCGCAGGGAAGTATGCTGGATATTGATTTTGGCACTTTTCCTTATGTTACCTCATCCAATACCATTTCAGCGGGAGTGTGCAGCGGGTTGGGTATTGCGCCCCAGAAAATAAGAGATGTGATCGGCGTGACAAAAGCATATTGTACCAGGGTTGGCGGGGGACCTTTCCCCACAGAACTGGATAATGAAACAGGAGAAGAATTAAGAAAGATCGGTAATGAATTTGGGGCCACAACGGGTCGCCCCCGTCGTTGCGGCTGGATCGACCTGGTAGCATTACGCTTTGCCTGCATGATAAATGGGGTGACAAAAATTGTCATGACAAAAGCGGATGTGCTGGACGCCTTTAAGGAATTACAGATATGTACCGCTTATAAAATTGATGGAAAAGAAAGCCTTGAGGTACCTTTCCAGATGGACAGGAAAATTCCCCGGCCCGTTTACCGGTCATTTGCCGGGTGGGATACAGCAAGCAGTGCAGCGAATTCATATGAAGTATTGCCTGAAACAATGAAAGTTTACGTTAATTTTATTAATGAATACCTGGGGGTCAATATCGAGTTTATTTCAAACGGCCCGGGCCGGGACCAGATCATCCTCGTTCGATAGATTTATCACCAAAGCGAAAAAAAATAATTTAAAAATTTGGAGGATTAAAAACTTCGCTGAAATTTTACAGCAATAATCCTTTGGCTATGACATCAAAATCAGATAAAGAAAAAAAATCTCCCGGGAAGACTGGCGCACCATCTCCTAAACCTGCGGCTAAGAAGGATACTCCTAAGCCAACGAAACAAGAAGAGGACGATGATGACGATGATCTCGGCGATGAGGAAACCGATACAGCTCCTGTTGCTAAAGGCAGCAAAGCGGCAGCATCATCTAAAAAAGGGAAAGATGAGGATGATGATGACGACGATGCAGAAGAGGCGCCGGATGATTGGGAAAAACCTGAAGAAGAAGAGGAGTGGGATCCTGACTTCGAGGAATTTGATATTCCCAAATCAAAAGGAAAGAAAGCCGGGGCCGGAAGCGCTGCCGGTGGTAAGAAAGCCGAGGAGGAAGAGGATTTTAAATTTGAGGATGAGGAATTCAAAGATCTTCTTAATGATAAGGGATACGATGATGATGAAGAGGACGATTATTAATTGAAGATATCAATGCCTGCAAGCAGGTAATATCTCCCAACATATTTTGAATACAACCTTAACTAACTGCACATTTCCTCTCAATGATCCTGAAAATGTGAAGCAAAAAGTGTTGAGCTGGGTAAAACGGTTCAACACTTTTTGTTTTTTGGACAATCATCAATACCAGATCAAACCACATTCGGTGGAATGTATGCTGGCGGCGGGAGTTAGAAGAGAAGTAAAGGTTGATGCAGGAAATGCATTGGATCAATTGCAGGATTTTATAAACTATCGGTCAGACGGAGACCGTCAGACCGGCTGTCAGACCGGTTGGTTATTCGGGCATTTGGGATATGATCTGAAGAATGAGATAGAAGATGTTTCATCCGGCAATTTTGATGGCGTAGGTTTTCCCGACCTGTATTTTTTTGAACCGGAAGTGCTGGTACGTTTGAATGAGAAAGAAATGATCATCCAGGCGGATGATGCTAAAAAAATATATGACCAGATCTGCAATGAAGAGCCCGGACTTATTTCCCCGCATTCACGGCTGCATATTCAAAGCCGGCTTTCGAGAGAAGAATATATTGATACGATCAAACAGTTAAGACAGCATATCCTGCGGGGCGATTGTTATGAAATAAATTTCTGCCAGGAGTTTTTTGCCGAAGATGCCCGCATTGACCCGGTAGCCGTTTATGAAAAACTCAGTACTATTTCTCCCAACCCTTTTTCTGCTTTGTATAAAATAAACGACCGGTGGCTGATCTGTGCAAGTCCCGAAAGGTTTTTGAAAAAAGAAGGCAACAATATTTTATCGCAGCCGATCAAAGGAACATCGCAGCGGATCATAAATGATAAGAAGAAAGATGAACAAAGCCGGGAGGAATTATTTGTCAGCGCTAAGGATCGTTCCGAAAATGTGATGGTAGTTGATCTGGTAAGGAATGATCTTTCCAAAGTTTGCAAAGATGGAACGGTAAAAGTGGATGAATTATATGGTATTTATTCTTTTCCGCAGGTACACCAGATGATCTCAACGGTGAGCGGTGAATTGAAGAACGATATTTCTTTTACCGATATCACCAGGGCTACATTCCCGATGGGATCCATGACAGGGGCGCCGAAGAAAAGAGTGATGGAACTGATCGAACAGTATGAAAAGAACAAACGGGGTATTTTTTCCGGTGCGCTGGGATATATTTCTCCGGAAGGGAATTTTGACTTTAATGTTGTTATCCGGAGTATCATGTACAATGCTGCTACAAAATATCTTTCATACCAGGCAGGTTCGGCTATTACTTATTACAGCGAACCGGAAAAAGAATGGGAAGAATGTTTGCTAAAGGCTGAAGCGATAAAGAAAGTGCTGGGGGAGATGATAACTGACAGATGATAGATGACAGTTCATTTAAATCAAAGCATCCTTGCTTATTATAAGAAGCTTATGATCTGAAACAACTATCATCTATCATCTGTCAGTTATCATCTGTTACTGGCCGAGTATCAATTGCATTGACTCGGTAAGGATATCGGTCTTTTTAGAAATGAATATCTCCATTTTATCAGCCGGCAGGCGCAATTCATAAGTTCCGTTAGTGGCTACCTGGTTATCAAACCCGGGATTGTAACGATTGAACGTAGCTACATCCATCGTTATATGTTTTATAATGATACCAGAATTATAACGTCCTGTCAGCGGCATCACTCTTGAATTATCGATCTCGTCTTTACTAAGTGTAGAATTATTATTCAGCAGGATGTCTTTCATTTCATTCTTTGTAACGGTTGTTATGCCGCCTTCTCCTTCAAAAATATAATGCGTTGCAATGAATTTTTTTACATGGTTCATCGACTCGTTCGGAAGATTGTATTGCAAGGCCCAGAAATCTTTGTTGCCGCCGCTTTTGCGGATCGCTTTATCAACGTTACCGGGTCCGCCATTATAAGCGGCGATCACCAATAACCAATCCCCGTATTTTGCAAACAAGTCTGTCAGCAATGCCGCCGCTGCGTGAGTGCTTTTATAATAGTCAAGTCGTTCGTCATTTTGCCGGGATATTTTAAGGCCGTATTGTTTTGCTGCTGCCGGCATAAAAGCCCAGGGACCAACAGCACCCGACCAGGAAATAGCATTGTATTTTAAACCGGATTCGATGACTGCCAGGTATTTTAATTCTTTGGGCAAGCCATGCTGACCAAGTACATCATCCATCATATTAAAATAAGGTTTGGCCCATTCTTTCATAGCGCCGAACCCTTTACTATTCCTTGAAATATAATTTTGGACAAAAGTGACGGCCATCGGGTTCAGTTTGGCTTCAGACATTCCATCACCCAGCACGGCTGTTTTGAACAGGTCTTTGAATTCAGATTTCGGGTCGAGCTTTTGTAATGTCCCGAATGAATCTTTTTTGATCGTTGTATCAATGACAGTAAGCGTTCCGCCCACAGAAAGCTGTTGCTGTCCGCCGGCGTTTACCTGCAGAAAGAAAATAATTATTCCAACTAAAAAAAATACTTGCCTCATTACTATAATTCAATGGTTTAACCGGGCCGGCGATATTGCTCCATCATCAGATTTGAAACTTGCAGCAAAGTTAGCTCATCGAATTGTTTTGCCATGACCTGTACACCAAAAGGCATGTTATTGCTGTGTTTAAAAAGTGGTAAAGAAATAGCGGGGATCCCGACAAGATTAGCCATTACTGTATAGATATCAGCGAGATACATCGCCACGGGGTCATTTATTTTTTCACCGGCCTTGAAAGCGGTGACAGGGGAGGTAGGAAGGAGAATAAGATCAAAATTGTTAAAGATCGTTTTGGTTTGCTCACTTAAGAGTCTTCTTACTTTTTGCGCCCTTGTAAAATATGCATCATAATAACCGGCGCTTAATACAAACGTGCCGAGCATGATCCTTCGTTTTACTTCTTTTCCAAAACCTTCCGATCTTGTTTGTTTGTAAAATTCGGTAAGATCTGTATTTGATCCGGCAGTTCTGTATCCATATCTCACGCCATCATATCTTGAAAGATTGGAAGACGCTTCAGCAGTTGTAAGAACATAATAGGCAGGAACGATATAATCAAGCAGGTCGAACTTTACCGGCTCCACGGTATGACCATCTTTTTTTAATTGACCGATGAGTGAATGAATACCCGATGTAATTTCTTTGTCGATAGCAGGATGATCCAGTGCTTCATCAAAATAAGCGAAACGGAATTTTTTAGTTGTGTTCAATTGGGCTGAATAGACCGGGATATCTTTTTGCGAAACAGTGCTGTCAAATTCATCGGGACCTGAAATTACTTCTAATACCCTTGCAACATCATTGATGGTATTTCCAAAGATCCCAATTTGATCAAAAGAAGAAGCATAAGCGATCAAACCATAGCGGGAAATTCTTCCATAGCCTGGTTTTAATCCAATGATGCCGCAAAAATCGGCCGGCTGACGAACAGAACCGCCCGTATCGCTGCCTAAAGAAAGCATACACAGACCAGCCTGCACAGCTACTGCAGAACCACCGGATGAACCGCCGGGCACTCTTGTTTCATCCAATGCATTCAATACTTTTCCATAAGCAGAATTCTCATTGGTAGAACCCATGGCAAATTCGTCACAGTTACAATTACCAATGATAATAGCTTCCTGGTCGAGTAATTTTTGAACCGCTGTGGCTGAATAGACGGAAGTAAAATCCTTTAGAATGTTTGATGAAGCAGAAACCTTGTGATCCTTATGACAGATAACATCTTTGAGGGCGATAACAACGCCATGCAATTTTCCCAATGGGGAGCCGGCCTTTCTTTTTTGATCCAATACAGTTGCCTGTTGCAGTGCTTCATCGGCATATACTTCAATGAATGCATTAAGATGTGCATGCCGGCCGATGCGTTCGAGATAATGTTCAACTACCCGGCGACAGGTTAACTTTTCTTCCTCCAAAGGAGTGCTTGCGGACAGTAATTGGGCATGATATTGCTCAACAGAAGAGAATGCAAACAAAAGCAACAGCTTTTCGGGTTACTTAATAGCAGGAAGCGGAAAGATTATTTCGTACTCGGCGAATTCTTGATGTCGTTAGCACTATCCTCTATTTCCTTCTTCACATTACTTTTTGCATCATTAAATTCACGGACACCTTTACCAAGGCCACGCATCAGTTCAGGGATCTTTTTGCCACCAAAAAGGAGCAGAACAATAACCAGGATGATAATGATCTCATTTGTTCCCAGCATGCCCAATAAAACAGGTTGTGTCATAGTCAAAAATTAAGAAGTAAAGATACTAAGTACCCGAAAATAATGGAATTATTAGTTTTAAATAACCGGTAAATAATAAAAAAGCCCCGTACTTCGGCTTTGCTCGGTATCGGGACTTTCAAATTATATTGAGAAAGATTACTGTGCTGCTTCAGTAATAGCCATGCGCTTTTCACGGATACGGGCACTTTTACCGCTACGCTTACGCTGGTAAAACAGTTTTGCACGACGAACATGACCCGTCTTATTCACTTCGATAGAATCGATATTAGGAGAATAATAAGGGAACACTCTTTCTACGCCAATACCGTCAGAGATCTTACGAACAGTAAAGCTGGCTGTATGACCCGTGCCTTGTTTTTTAACCACATCTCCTTTAAAAGACTGGATCCTTTCTTTGTTTCCTTCAATGATCTTATAGTTAACGGTAATGTTATCTCCCGGCTTAAAAGCAGAGAAAGTTTTCTTACCTGTCAGTTGTTCGTGTACGTATGCAACGGCGTTCATATTGCTGATTTTTAGGGAGGGCAAAGGTAAAGGAAACAGTTTAAAGTTTGATGTTTAATGTCTAATGTTTTTTCCAGATCGTATAGTATGGCTGGTTCTCAGAACCTTAAACTTTAAACCTTAGACCTGAAACAGTTATCTAGCTACATTCACAGCCCTCTTCTCTCTTATCACGGTTACTTTTATCTGGCCCGGGAAGGTCATTTCGGTCTGTATCTTCTGGGCTATTTCAAATGATAATTTTTCTGAATCCAGATCGGTTACTTTATCTGCCTCAACGATCACCCTTAATTCTCTTCCTGCCTGGATAGCATAGGCTTTTTCAACCCCGGTATAGGTCATGGCCAGGTTTTCAAGGTCTTTGATCCGCTGAAGGTATTGCTGCATGATCTCCCTGCGGGCTCCCGGTCTTGCACCACTGATGGCATCGCATGCCTGGATGATGGGAGAGATCACATACTGCATTTCCATTTCATCGTGGTGAGCGCCGACGGCATTTACTACGGCAGCATTTTCACCATATTTCTCAGTCAGTTTGGCACCGAGCAATGCGTGGCTCAATTCACTTTCTTCATCCGGCACTTTCCCAATATCATGAAGTAAACCGGCTCGTTTTGCCAGTTTTACCATGGTCTGATTCATCCCCAGTTCTGCAGCCATCGTAGCACAGAGATTGGCAGTTTCCCGGCTATGCATCAGCAAATTTTGACCATAAGAAGAACGGAACCTCATTCTGCCTACCATTCTTACCAACTCTTTATGCAGGCCATGAATACCCAGTTCGATAACGGTCCTTTCCCCGATCTCCATTACCTGTTCGTCGATTTGTTTCTTTGTTTTTTCAACCACTTCTTCAATCCTTGCCGGGTGAATACGACCATCGGTTACTAATCTTTGCAAACTCAAACGGGCAATTTCTCTGCGCAGCGGGTCGAAAGAAGAAAGAAGAATGGCTTCGGGAGTATCATCAACGATCAGGTCAACACCTGTGGCTGCTTCAATAGCCCGGATATTTCTTCCTTCACGGCCGATGATCTGTCCTTTGATCTCATCGCTTTCTAAGTTGAAAACAGTAATGGCATTTTCGATCGCCTGTTCAGCAGCGGTACGCTGTATTGTTTGAATAATGATCTTTCTCGCTTCCTTATTGGCCTTTTGTTTGGCTTCGTCAATTATTTCCTGCTGGATACCGAGGGCCTGCGTCTGCGCCTCATGTTTCAGGCTTTCTATCAATTGGGACCTGGCTTCATCGGCCGAGAAACCGGCAATTTTTTCAAGGCGGCGGATATGTTCTTCCTGGTGTTTTTCCAGTTCAGTTCTTTTGATATTGACCAGGTCGATCTGGCGGTTCAGGTTATCCTTGATAATGTCATTGTCCTTGATCTGCTTATCGAGATTACCCTCTTTTTGATTGATCGTTTGTTCTTTTTGACGGATACGGCTTTCGGTATCATTGATCTTGCGGTTCCGGTCATTAACTTCCTTTTCATGAGCCGCCTTCATCTGCACAAACTTTTCCTTCGCCTCCAGCTCCTTTTCCTTACGGATCGTTTCAGACCTGAGTTCGGCTTCTTTTAAAATGATTTGTGATTGCAGTTCGGCTTCTTCTACTTTTTTCCGGGTATTCTTTGCGAAGATCAGTTTACCCGCTATGAGGCCCAGTATGAGGGCTCCTGCACCAATGATGATGTATAGTATATTCGGATCCATGAATGTCTTTGTTTAATTGTTGCACAATGCTTTGATTTAGTACAAACTTCATATTAAGAAGTAATTGTAATTGACGAAGATACAAAACGGAGGGCAAAAGCGGTAGCGATTGGGGAAATAAGTCAACGGAAAAAGCGGGCCGGTTCTACAGGCCTATATGGTCTGATCCCGGACCTTATAGGTTTATGATTAAGCCAGGTGGTTGTCAAGTAATTTTTCGATAGCGGATAGCTGACCGGACAGGTTTTCCTTCTCTACGCTGGCCGTTGTAGCAGCATGCTGCTCGGTGGCATACCAAATAAGCACCATGGCAATATAATCCTGCATATCCTTACCGGCAAACTGGGTCTTGAATTCAATGATCTTATCATTGATGGTCTTAATGGTCTTTCTTACTACTTCTTCATCCCCGGGCTGAATCTTGATCCGGTAGCTACGGTCGCCGATAAGGGCCGAAACAGCAATTAAATCGTTCATATGTTTGGATTTTTAAATATCTATTTACTATATTAGATGCCCTTTCCACCGGAAGGCCAATATTTTTTTAAAAACCAATTAAGGTTGCCCCCTGAAAACAAACGAACCAAAAATAGTAGCCTCATGTTTGCCAAAGTTAAGTCATCAACATTTATTGATGCATTACAACTCGAACTGACCATGCCCAACGGTCAATGTATCCGCGGTGTTTTAAAAGATGACACCGGAATTATTTGCAGAACTATTGAAAAAGATACTTCGCAGGACCGAAAGGATCTTACCTGGAATGGTTTGAATGATCTGCCTTACGGAAAGTACACACTTGAATTAACGCAGGGAGAAGATGAGATGAAGATGAATCTTGTAAAAAGAGTGTAAGAATAATTTCCGGTTTCTTGTTTCGGGTTTAAAGTTGATTCCTGAAAATTTGGAGTGACCATGATTTAGCGGAGACCCAACTTGAAACCAGGAACCAGAAACATGAAACACAAACTATTTTCCTAACATTGCAATACAGCGGTCAATGTCTTTAAGATAGCTATTGATCTTTTTTTCGAATTCTTTTTTATCGGCTTCACTCATTTCACCCACGCTAAGTTTTAACACACTTACCTGTTGTTTTAATTCTTCTGCACTTTTTTGCTGCACTGCTATTTTTTGTTGCGCTGCATCCAGGTCGTCTTTGAGGCGAATATTCTCCTTCTGTACAGCCGTATATTGTTTCAGCAATTGCTGAAGCTTATCCTGTATCGTTTTTAAATGTTGTTCTGTACTCATTCTTTAAGGTTTAAGTGCTAAGTTTTAGGTTTCAGGTTATTTAAAACTTAGAACCTAAAACTTAAAACTACTTCCTGATCTCAGCATTCAGGTCTTTTTCAAGTGCCGCCATGATCTTACTCATCCAGCCATCAATTTCTTTATCGGTCAATGTTTTTTCTTCATCCAAAAAAGTAAAATTAACGGCCATCGATCTTTTACCGGCTCCCAGTTTTTCACTTTCGAATATATCAAACAATCTTATGTCCTGCAGTTTGTGCAGCTTCACATTCTGTACGGCTTGTTTTATTTTATCCCATGCCAGTTCTTTGGGAACTACCATCGCAATATCTCTTTGTACGGAAGGATATTTGGGTAATTCTTTTATAGCGACTGCCTGGCGGGCCGCTAATTTGGACAGAACCGTCCAGCTCAGGCCTGCAAAGAATACCGGTTGTTTGATGCCAAATTTTTCCAGTATTTTTTTCTTCACTTCGCCGCCGCCGGCAATGATCTCACCTTTTATTTTATAAACGATATGATCATCGAATTTTTGCACTTCCATTGGTTCGATGGCATCCGGAACAATGCCCATCATTTTTAAAACGGCATCCACTGTTCCTTTCAGATCATAAAAATCAGCCTGCCTGCTTTTTTGTTTCCAGCTATCCCCATTTTTATTCCCGGTAATGACGATACAAAGTTTTTCTGTTTCAGCATATTTTCCCGGTCCCGATGTACTATATGCTTTACCGAATTCAAAAAGCCGCAATGAATTATTCTTGTGATTCAGGTTATGCGCCACTACTTCAAGCGATGTTTCAAAAAGTGAATTGCGTAAGATATTCAGCTCGGCACTCAGGCTGTTCATCATCTTTACCATTGTCTGTTGTTCTTCTTCGGAGAAGTAAGCAGCATTGGTAATGGAATTGGTCATCTTTTCATTGAAACCAAGTCCGACAAGATAACCGGATACTTTTTCTTTGTAAATATCTTTTGCATAATTCTCTTCTACCGAAGGAGTGATGGTAATAGCTTCCGGTATATCGATATTATCAAGGCCATCGATCCTTACGATCTCTTCTACAATATCAGCCGGCAGGCTTACATCTGTTTTATGAAAAGGAACAGCTACCCGCAGTTCATCAATACCTTCTTTGATTATTTCAAAACCAAGACTGGTCAAAATATCTTTTACTGCATCGGGATGATAATTCTTACCGCTAAGTTTTTTTATATAATGCCATTTGGCTGAAACTTCTGTTTTTGGTTTTACACCGGGATAAACATCAATAATTTCGGATGCAATTTCTCCGCCTGCAATTTCTTTGATAAGATTGGCTGCTCTTTTCAACACATTCACAGTAGCAGCAACATCGGTTCCTTTTTCAAATCTTGAAGCCGCGTCCGTTCTTAATCCATGACGGAAAGAAGTTTTGCGGGTCGTTATTGCATCGAAGCAGGCGCTTTCGAGAAAAATATTTTTTGTTTGATCAGTAACACCGCTGTGTAACCCTCCGAAAACACCGGCGATGCAAATACCTTCGTTCGCATCGCAGATCACCAGGTCTTCGGCAGATAATTTTCTTTCTTTTTCATCCAGTGTAATGAATGGCGTCCCTTCGGGAAGATTTTTTACAATGATCTTTTTGCCGGCGATCTTATCTGCATCAAATGCATGAAGCGGTTGGCCTGTCTCATGCTGTATGAAATTGGTGATATCAACGATATTATTGATCGGCCGCAGGCCAATGCTTTTTAATTTTTCCTGCAACCATTTCGGGGATGCTTTGATGGTAACATTCGCAATGCTGACACCGGAATAACGGGGACAGGCTTTTGCATTTTCCACTTTTACATCGATAGGTAAAGAATTATTATCAACTTTAAAACCATTACCGCTTGGCAATTTAGGCTTAACGCCTTTTTTATCATGATGATTCAAATAGGCACAAACATCTCTGGCCACACCCCAATGACTCATTGCATCCATGCGGTTGGGTGTAAGACCTATCTCGTAAACAATGTCCCAGTAAGGTTCAAAATACTGGGCAGCAGACTGGCCGATCTTTACGTCAGCAGGTAATACCATGATGCCTGCATGCGATGTACCTAATCCTATTTCATCTTCGGCGCAGATCATTCCATGACTTTCCACGCTGCGTATCTTCGCCACTTTCATGGTCAATGGTTCGCCGGTACTCGGATAAATAGTTGTGCCAACCGTAGCCACTACCACTCTTTGGCCTGCGGCTACATTGGGAGCACCGCAAACAATTTGTAAAGGTTCGCCGCTGCCAATATTCACTTTGGTCACGGTCAGTTTATCGGCGTTGGGATGTTTTTCTGTACTTATTACTTCACCGATGACCAATCCTTCGAGGCCACCTTTTACTTCTTCGAACATTTCCATTTTTTCTACTTCAAGGCCAATAGAAGTAAGGATCTGTCCCAGGCGTTCCGTTTCAACGGTTACCGGTAAATATTCACTCAACCATTTATAAGAGATCGTCATGCTGCAAAGATAAGCGCCGGGGGCCTATCCGTCAGACCGCTCATGATGAACTTAATTAGTGAATATTTTTACCAGCGGTCAGGCGGTTATGGCGAGATGTTTACATGCGGTAGCAGATAGCATTGATATTCATGCCGGCGCCGACAGAAGCGAATAGAACAATATCGCCGGCAGCCAGTTGATGATCGTCAAGCTTGCCTTTTTTTACCATATCGAATAAAGTGGGAATGGTTGCGACCGAACTATTGCCGAACTTTTGAATGTTCATCGGCATAATATGTTCGGGCACCTGTTTTGATCCGTATAATTTGAAAAGACGACCTATAATTCCTTCATCCATTTTTTCATTGGCCTGGTGAAGGAATACTTTTCTTACATCCTGTATGGGTACGCCGGCTTTATCCAAACAGTTTTTCATTGCTGCCGGAACATGTTGCATCGCATATTCATACACTTTTCTTCCCTTCATTTTTATATACCGTACTTTATCATCGGCATCGGGAAAATTACTTTTACCCAAATAGAGATAATAGGCTTCATCCAAACAATGGCTCTGCACAGACCAGGAAAGTATGCCGCTTTTTGTTTCGTTATCATCTTTTATTTCTAAAACGGCGGCGCCGGCCCCGTCAGAAAAGATCATACTGTCACGGTCATACGTATCGATCACCCGGCTTAATGTTTCTGTACCGATCACCAAAACTTTCTTCGCTACACCTGCTTTGAAATACGTGTCTGCCTGTATCACTCCCTGTACCCAACCGGGGCAGCCAAATAAAATATCATAGGCAACGCAGGATGGATTTTTTATACCGAGTTTATGTTTTACTCTCGATGCAAGAGCCGGAAGTATGTCTGTTTGAATAGTATTCTTTACCACATCGCCGAAATTATGAGCCAGTATCAGCTGGTCAAGTTCTTCCGGATCGATCCGGCTTTCTTCAATTGCTATCCGGGCGGCAATAGTACCCATATCGGAAGCGTTCATTGTATCATCGGCATAACGGCGTTCTTCAATGCCTGTAATATCCATGAATTTATCAACGATCTCCTGGGATGGAGTATTGATCAACTGGGCATTCTCCGCATAGAATTCCTGCATATTAAAACCCTGGTTGGTTTTAATATTTTCAGGAATGAAGCATCCCGTTCCGGTAATTACGGTTCTCAAACTCATCTTGTACTTTTAGGAATTAAAAGTCATGTCCAGTTGACCAAAGGTAAGCCCCAAAGTCGCTAACAAATGTTTGAAGAAGGAGAAAATCTTGAAAAATGAAACTCAAAGCACCGGCGATACTGCTCATCATTGTTGTATCACTTTTCCCGGTGTATATTTTATATAAGTATAAACGTCAATCGTGAATCGTGAATCGTCAATCGTGAATGAACCCAGCTATTGAAGGACCTTATTGACCATCGGAGACTCAATTCACGATTCACGATTGACGATTGACGCTTCACCATTCACGATTAACTCCTTATTTTTACTGCGAAAAAATCACCAGGTATGGCTTATAATCTTTTAAAAGGAAAACGTGGCATTATTACGGGGGCATTGGATCAGAATTCAATTGCGTGGAAAGTGGCTGAAAAAGCATATGAAGAAGGCGCCTCTATTGTACTGACCAATGCACCTATCGCAATGCGGATGGGCGAAATAAATAAACTTGCCGAAAAGACCCAATCGCAGATCATTCCGGCCGATGCTACCAATGTGGAAGAGCTTACCAATCTTTTTACCAAATCCCAGGAAGTACTCGGCGGTAAGATCGACTTTGTACTTCATTCTATCGGTATGAGTGTGAACATTCGCAAAAAGATCCCTTATACCGAATCCAATTATGATTATTTCATGAAAGGAATAGATGTGTCTGCCATGTCATTTCATAAAATGCTGGCCGTGGCCAAAAAACTGGATGCTATCAGCGAATGGGGCAGTGTAGTAGCATTGACTTATATGGCTGCACAACGTACCTATCCTTTTTATACCGACATGGCCGATATTAAAGCAATGCTCGAATCGATTGCCCGCAGCTTCGGTTATCATTATGGCGTTGAAAAGAAAGTTCGTATCAATACCGTTTCCCAATCTCCTACAAAAACAACAGCCGGTACAGGTATCAAAGGCTTTGGCGATTTTTTTGATTTTGCCAATTCGATCGCCCCGTTGGGAAATGCCAGTGCAGAAGATTGCGCTAATTATTGCATTACACTTTTCTCCGATCTTACGAGAATGGTGACGATGCAAAACCTTTTTCATGATGGCGGATATTCGACAACCGGAGTAAGTAATGAAGTGATGCAGAAGTTGGGAGTTGATCCCCTGTCCTCCTAAAACCCCTGTCCCCTAAAAGGGGAACTTAGGTTTAATAGTCATTATTGGTTTTGATTTGCTTAAGGCAAGAACCTCCGATCATCGGAGATTTTTGCATTTTTTATACTGTTGTCGATAATATTTAATGACTTCGATTTTTGTTCAGTAGAGTTACAGGTGTACAAGGGTGCGACGCAAGGGACGATGCTAGTAGCACTGAAGCCGGGCAAAAAATTAAAGCCTCCAATCATCGGAGGCTGTGGTATCTTAAATGTATTCCTAATCTAAGTTCCCCTTTAGGGGACAGGGGTCTAATATTCGTCTTCATTGAACAGGAAATCGTCCTGGGTTGGATAATCCGGCCAGATATCTTCGATGGTTTCATAAACATCGCCTTCGTCTTCCAGTTCCTGCAGGTTTTCCACTACTTCAATAGGTGCACCACTACGGATCGCATAGTCGATCAATTCATCTTTTGTAGCAGGCCAGGGAGCGTCTTCAAGGTAGGAGGCCAATTCTAAAGTCCAAAACATCTTCTTCTCAGTTTTAAGTAAATACGATAAGGTCCTTTTTGGGCCGGGGGCACCCTCTTAATTTTCGGCAAATGTAGCCTTATTAACGAATTTTCCAAATCCGAAGTTGTAAACCGGTTTTTGAAGATATTCTTAAAAGATTAGTGCCAACAACCCAAGGCTTGTTTTGCGGTCGGGTTCTATTTGCGGATATTTGATCAATTAAACGGAAATAGGGCTGCATGATAACAGGAAAAAATATTTATAAGCGATACGGAGCGGTACAGGTTCTGAACGGGGTTGACCTGCAAATACAAAAAGGAGAAGTGGTTTCCATTGTCGGTCCTTCAGGCTCTGGCAAAAGCACTTTGCTGCATATCCTCGGTACACTCGATAAGGCCGATATGGGAGAAATTGCCATTAACAATACTGCCACGCATTCTTTGAAAGGAAATGCCCTGGCTTCGTTTCGTAATAAGCATATCGGTTTTGTTTTCCAGTTCCATCATTTGCTGCCCGAGTTTACTGCATTGGAAAATGTTTGCATACCCGGCTGGCTGGCTAAAAGAAAAAAAGCAGAGGTAAAACAAAAAGCGGAAGAACTTTTAAAAATGCTGGGCTTGTCTCACCGGATGGAAAATAAACCCAATGAAATGAGCGGCGGCGAACAACAAAGGGTGGCTGTTGCAAGAGCATTGATCAATAATCCCGATATAATTTTTGCCGATGAGCCTACCGGCAACCTCGATTCCGCCAATGCAAAGGAATTGCATCAATTATTTTTTGACCTGCGGAATAAATTCAATCAAACTTTTTTGATCGTAACACACAACGAAGAGCTTTCATTGTTAAGTGACCGGGTGCTGCATATGAAGGATGGAAAAATAGTGTAGCCCCAAACCCCTAAAGGGGCTTACGAAAAGTCAATAAAATTCGAAGCTTACAATTGAAGATGTAGTTCTTTAAAGGACTTTATATTTATAAAGAATTATCGACCTAAGTCTCCCCTTTAGGGGACAGGGGCTTTATACTCTTGGCTTCCACGGAATTTCTTTTGTTTTCAAACGATGGCCGATAAAGCGGGCCAGTACAAATAAATGATCGCTGAGACGATTGAGGTATTTTATAACAAGTGTTTCAACAAACATGTTTTGTTCCTGCAGTGTTACACAAAGTCTTTCGGCTCTTCTGCAAACACAACGGGCCACATGCGCTGATGATACGGCCATATGCCCGCCGGGAAGAATGAACGACTTCATTTCCGGCATCTTTGCATTCATCTTATCTATTTCTTTTTCGAGTAATTCAATATCAGCTTCATGAAGATCGGGGATCTTCATTTTTGTTTCTTTATCCGGGTCGCAGGCCAGCGATGAGCCGATCGTAAATAAACGATCCTGTATCTCTCTCAGTATTTTTTTTGAATGTTTATGAGAAAGCTGGTCGCTGACCAACCCGATCCATGAATTCAATTCATCAACCGTTCCGTATGTTTCTATACGGATATGCGCTTTGGAAACTTTGGTGCCGCCGATCAAAGAAGTAGTTCCTTTGTCGCCGGTTTTTGTATAGATCTTTAATGACATAGAATGTAGTTCATTGGTAATAGTTCATAGTTAAACCCTGGCTTGAATAATTATCTGGCAAAAGTAAAAGTCTTGTAGTTTAAACCGCGAAAGAAATATTTCTAAAAAAAAGGGTACATGAACTATGAACCCTGGACCATCATCCCGTTCTTCATATCACTTTCAACAATGCCGTCTCTCAATCTCACTATTCGCTTTGCATGATTGGCAATATCTGTTTCATGCGTAACGAGTACGATCGTATTTCCGGAAGAATGAATCGTATTAAAAATATCCATGATCTCGTAAGAGGTTTTGGTATCCAGGTTGCCGGTTGGTTCATCAGCCAAAATGATAGAAGGATCATTTACCAATGCCCGGGCGATGGCTACTCTCTGACATTGGCCCCCGGATAATTCATTGGGTTTATGATGACTCCTGTCGGTAAGATTTACCATGTCCAATACGTGCAGGGCTTTTTCATTCCGCATTTTCCTGCCCATGCCTGCATATACTAACGGAAGCGCCACATTTTCCTGTGCGGTAAGTCGTGGCAGCAAATTGAATTGTTGAAAAACAAAACCAATTTCTTTATTCCTTACTTCGGCCAGTGCATTGTCTTCCATTTGACTTACATCATGATCGTTCAACACATATTTGCCGCCGGAAGGAGAATCCAAACAACCAATGATATTCATCAAAGTACTTTTGCCGGAGCCGGATGGTCCCATCAATGCTACATATTCACTTTTTAAAATATCCAGCGAAATGCCTTTCAATACTTCCAATTCATTCTTGCCCATGAAGTAGCTTTTGCGGATATTTTCAAGATGAATGATCGGGCTCATGAGTGATCTGTATTTAAATTCGTGAATCGTGAATAGTAATCGTGAATCTGATGTCGATGGACTCTATTGAGCCATCGAACTATTCAGTATTCACGATTCACGATTCACGATTCACGTTTTATCACTTTCGGTACTTTAAAAAATTGTTCGTCATGCAAGGGCGCATTTTTCAATGCTTCTTCGCGGCTGATCGAACCTTTCACTTCATCTTCGCGAAGCACATTTACTTCTTCACTGACATGCAATAACGGCTGTACATTTTCCAGTTCCAGTTCATTTAATTTTTCTACAAAAGCGATCATGCTTTGCAGGTCATTTTTGATCGCTGCCTTTTCAGTTTCATTAAATTGTAACCGGGAAAGATGGGCCAGTTTATCCACTAATGTGTCGTTGACTTCCATTTGGCAAATATAGTTTTTAGTTCATCGTTTATGGTTTATGGGTTAACGTTGGGCCGTCTTATCGCTAAAGTCATTCTCAATTTCAGGGGCGAACGTGAAACGATAAACGAGAGACGATGAACTTTTTCGTTATTTTCGCTGCCATGCAAAAAAACAAAGAAATAGTAATGAGTGGCATACGGCCAACAGGTCTTTTGCACCTGGGCAGTTATTTTGGCGCCGTTCAAAATTATGTGAAGATGCAGGAGGAATATGAATGCTTTTTTATGGTGGCTGACCTGCATTCTTTGACCACCCATCCCGATACCAAAGAGCTGAAAGAAAATGTTCACCGGGTATTGGCGGAAAATATGGCCTGCGGAGTAGATCCCGATAAAGCAGTATTTTATTGCCAGAGTCATATACATGAAACAGCCGAACTGTATCTCTACCTGAATATGATGGCTTATAAAGGTGAATTGGAAAAGACAACAACCTTTAAAGACAAAGCAAGATCGCAGCCGGATAATATCAATGCAGGATTGCTTACTTATCCGGTTTTGCAAACAGCCGATATCATTTTACACCGGGCATCATTAGTGCCGGTAGGAAAAGACCAGGAACAACATTTGGAAATGGCAAGGAACTTTGCCAATCGTTTCAATCATCGTTATGGCGAAGTTTTTCCTGAACCCAAAGCTTTTAATTATGGAAGCGAACTGGTAAAAGTTCCGAGTCTTGATGGAAAAGGTAAGATGAGCAAGAGTGAGAACCAGTATGCCACTCTTTATTTATCGGACAGCGATCAAATGATCATCGATAAGGTCAAAAAAGCAAAAACAGACAGTGGCCCCACAGAAACCGGCTCTGTAAAACCGGATTATATTGAAAATATTTTCCTGCTGATGAAATTGGTAAGCAGTGATGACACGCTGCAAAAATTTGAAGCCGATTATACTAACTGTTCTATCCGCTATGGCGATATGAAAAAACAGTTGGGAGAAGATATGGTTAAATTCATTACACCGATCCGGCAAAAAGCCGAAGGCATTCTGAATGATAAAAAATATTTGCAGGAAGTAATGGAAAAAGGCGCTGAAAAAGCCCGTAAAAGTGCAGGAGAAACCATTCGATTAGTAAGAGATGCGATCGGGCTAAATTATTTTTAGGACTGCGATTCGGATTGAGCGGATAACTTTATATTTACTTCTCACTTCATTCGTCTGACCTCTGACTTCGAATATTATGGCAAAAGCAAAATCAAAACCCAAGCATATCGCAGTGGCCGGCAATATCGGCGCAGGAAAAACTACATTGACCGAAATGCTGAGCAAGCATTATAAATGGATCCCCAATTTTGAAGATGTGGACCACAATCCTTACCTGATGGATTTTTATGAGGATATGCCCCGGTGGAGCTTTAACCTGCAGATCTATTTTCTGAATAGCCGCCTGCGTCAATTAGTAGATATACAAAAAGGAACCGAAACCGTTATACAGGACAGAACGATCTATGAAGATGCGAACATCTTTGCTCCCAACCTTCACGAGATGGGATTGATGAGCAAGAGGGATTTTGACAACTATTTTCAATTCTTCCAGACATTAAAAACATTGGTTCAACCACCAGACCTGCTGATATATCTTAATGCATCGGTACCTACATTGGTCGGTAATATTCAAAAGCGGGGACGGGAATACGAAGAGAATATCCGTCTCGATTATTTGAAAAAGCTCAATGAGTATTACACTAAATGGATCGGTGAATACAAAGAAGGAAAATTACTGGTGATCGATGTTGATAAGAACCGCTTCCCCGAAAAGGATGAGGACTTTGGAGAGATCATCCGCAAAGTGGATGCTGAGTTGTACGGATTGTTTTAAACAAAGAACTATGCGGAGATTGATCCTGCTGTGTTGGTTATTTTCAAGCTTGCATACTTACGCACAAGCTTATAAGGATACTGTCTTTTCTGTAAGAGAAGCTACCTGTTCCTGCAAATACAATTTGGATAGCGAAGATGATAAAGGAATATTTGATCTTAATGAGAAACTGGCTCATTATCCCGGCGGACATGATGAATGGAAAAAATTCCTGAAAAAAAATCTCGACAAAAGCTTTAAAGGAAAACATGAAGTGGAACTGCGGTTCCAGGTAGATAAGAATGGCGATCTTTCCGCTTATGAATTAATGAGCAGGTCGCCGGCACAAAAATACCAGGAGATAGTAAGAGTATTGAAAATCTCCGGTAAATGGTTCCCTTCGGTACAGAAAGGATTTTGTGTAAGTTCAGTTGTTACGATAAGGGTCGAACTATAGGCTCACGGAATAAGCTCGAAAGTTATCATATAACCATCCGTTATATTTTCTCCGAAAACCATTTTACCATTCGCATTGTCTACCAGCAGCAGCGGATCTTCGGCCAGCATTGGCAAAGCGGGAGAGAAAATATACCGTGGCATAGGTCCGAAGATGGAATTAAAGGTTGAGATATTGAGGGATCCCGATACCGTTGCACCTGTCACCGTATTAGTGCAGGAGAAAGCTCCGTTTGCATAAATGACAAGTATATTATTTTTCTGATCTTCTGTTAAAGGTTTATTCATACCGCCTATACCGCCAAAAATTTTTGTGATCTTCCATTTTTTATTTTCTGACTGTGGGGGCGGAATGCATCCGCAGATCCTTTCTTCTTTACTACAGCCGGTAAATAGAAAGGCGCAGATGATAAATGATAGTAATAATGGTTTCATAAAATGTAAAAATAGGTCAAAAGATCAAAGCCTGTCAGCAGGCTGACAAGGGTTTTTTACAAAGCGTTGCTTTCCCTGTAAAAATTAATTGGTAAAATGGCGGGATCAATAATTGGCGTAATCCGCAGTTTCCTCCAGCTTCTTTGCGATCTTCTTTAACCAGGACGCCTGCTTTTCTTTGTTGATGCTGTGATTGGTCTCATCATCATATTCATTTTGCATCTCTTCTTTTTCATCAACCACTTCCTGGTATATTTTATTGAGATCTTTTTGATAGGTCTTCCGGTCGAACCTGTATTCGCTCATTTTTTTGTGAAGCTTGCGGGCAAATATTTCAGCAATATCAAAATGTCCCTGCTCATGACTGAGAATATAATCGCTTTTATGGCGTCCCCAGGATCTTGTACGGGAGAAATGAGATTTTATGGTGTATGAAAAACTATTGCTTGATATTTTATAAGAAATAGAAAGAAGTGTAGTGGTAGAAGCCGCAGCATCGCTTTGCGGGTTGGGATTTGCTTTATAATCACTCCAGCTTAATTTATGGGCATCACTCCAACTGATGACCTCTTCGGTCTTATCCTGGGCCTGTGATAAAACGGAAGTTAAAAGGAACGAATAAAAAAAGAGGACGAGGACTTTCTTCATGGCATATTGTAACGTAAAGTTGCAATAAAAATTTTACCGGCAGCATTGTGTGTCGTTAAAAAAAATCAAAACCTCCCCCTGAAAAGCCGGGAGAGGTTTTTCAACCGTCCAGTAGTTGATAATTTAAGCTTTTGGCGCCGCACTAAGTATTTCTGCGGATACACCTGAAGCATATTTTTCAAAATTCTTTACAAAAAGCCCGGCCAGGTATTTTGCTTTCCCGGCAAAAGCTGTTTTATCGGCCCATGTATTCACCGGGTTCAGTATCTCTGCGGGTACATTGGGACATTCTTTTGGAATGGCAACACCGAAAATAGGATCCTCTTCAAACTGAACAGGGTTCAATTCACCTTCCAATGCCGCTGTGATCATGGCTCTTGTATATTTCAATTTCATGCGGCTGCCGGTTCCATAAGGGCCGCCCGTCCAACCGGTATTGATCATCCACACATTTACTTTATGTTCCTGCATTTTTTTACCTAGCATCTCGGCATATTTACCAGGATGTAATGGTAAAAACGGTGCACCAAAGCAAGCGCTGAAAGTAGGTTTGGGTTCTGTTACACCTAATTCTGTGCCGGCCACTTTCGCTGTATAACCGGAAATGAATTGATACATGGCCTGGCCCGGTGTCAATTTAGAAATGGGGGGTAACACACCAAATGCATCGCAGGTGAGGAAGAAAATATTTTTTGGCAAACCACCGATCGAAGGTTCCAGTGCATTGCTGATAAAATTCAAAGGATAAGAGACCCTTGTATTTTCTGTGATCGATGCATCGTCAAAATTTATCTTGTTGGTGCCGGGGAAGAAAGTAACATTCTCCACCAATGCACCGGGACGTATTGCGTTGAATATCTCCGGTTCTTTTTCTTCAGTAAGATTGATTGTTTTTGCATAACAACCGCCTTCAAAATTGAAAATATTATCGGAGGTCCAGGCATGTTCATCATCACCGATCAGTTTACGATTGGGATCGGCGCTGAGTGTTGTTTTTCCGGTGCCGCTCAATCCAAAGAAAATAGCCGTATCGCCTGCCTCGCCCATATTGGCGCTGCAATGCATGCTCAATACATTCTTCTCATGCGGTAAAATATAATTGAGGATAGTGAAGATCCCTTTTTTCATTTCACCGGTATAACCACTGCCGGCCACCAATATCATTTTATGTTTGAAAGAAACCAATGATACATTATGCTGGCGGGTGCCGCATTCTTTAGAATCTAATTTCAGGCCGGGAACTGAGATCACATGCCAGTCTGCTTTGAAGTTGTCGAGTTCTTCTTCTTTGGGTCGTAGAAACATATTGTAAGCAAAAAGATTGCTCCACGGTTTTTCATTGATGACCCGGATATTCAAACGATAGCGGGGATCGGCACAGGCATAACAATCTCTTACCCACATTTCGGGTAATTGATCCAGGTGATCCATCACTTTTTTATAAATGATATCAAAGTATTTTGGTTCGATAGGGATGTTGAAATCATTCCAGTGAACGCTGTCGGCCGTCGTTTCATCTTTTACCGTGAGTTTATCTTTGGGAGAACGTCCTGTGAATTCGCCGGTGCGGATGACGAGGGCGCCGGTATCGTTCAGCACACCTTCGCCAATGCGGAGGGAGTCCTGTACTAATTCATCCGGCGATAATTGATAATGAATGTTTTCGGTGTTCTTTAAACCTAAATTCAATAGATTTTTCCTAGGAATAACCATAGTGGGAGCTGACATAGTAAGCAATCGTTGATGAAGGAGCAAAGTTAAGGGACAAAATTAATTTAATACAAACAAGTGTTAGGAGTACACATTAAAGACCTGCTAAAATTGATATTAAAAGGTACAAGGTACAAGGCACAAGAAACAAGGGAGTATAATAGCTCAGGATTTTTTTTCTTATGTAATCTCTTATAAATGATTTTGTATCTAATTCTTGAGCCTTGTACCTTATTTCTTGTTACTTATCTTTAGCCCTCAAACATTTTTATGAAATACTTACCGCTTAATGCTGAGATCTTTAGTAAGAACAGGGAACGATTTATCAACCAGATGGAAAAAAATTCTATTGCGATCTTTGTCAGCAATGATGAAGTGCCCAGCAATGGCGATGCTTTATTTCATTTTAAACAAAACAGTGATGTGTTCTGGCTGAGCGGTGTTACGCAGGAAGACAGCATGGTGATATTATTTCCCGGCAACCCGGATCCAAAATTCAGGGAAGTGCTGGTGCTGGTAAAACCCAATGAATTAAAAGAAAAATGGGATGGAAAAAGATTACGTATAAATGAAGCGCAGGCCATGAGTGGTATAAAAACTATTGTATGGCTTGATAGTATCGATGGTTTATTACAACCCTGGATACACCTGGCCGATAGTATCTATCTCGACAGTAATGAAAATGATCGTAAAGCAAGCTTGGTAAGAACAAGGGATTATCGCTTTATCGATGAAATGAAGAGCCGCTATCCTTTGCATAATTATTTAAGGGCTGCAAAGATCATGAAAGAATTGAGAGTTGTTAAAACCGCTTTGGAAATAGAAGTATTGCAACAAGCGATAGACATTACCGATTCTACTTTCCGGCGCCTGCTGAAGTTCATTAAACCGGGTGTAATGGAATATGAGATAGAAGCAGAGATATTTCATTCTTTTTTAAGTCAGAGAGCAACCGGCGCTGCCTACGGAAGTATTATGGCCAGCGGTGACAGGGCAAGAACATTGCATTATGTAAGTAATAATAATGAATGTAAGGATGGCGAATTGATCTTAATGGATTTTGGTGCCGAATACGGCGGTTATTGCGCCGATCTTACCAGAACAGTCCCGGTGAATGGAAAATTTACCCGTCGTCAAAAAACAGTGTACAATGCCTGTCTTCATTTACACGACTATGCAAAAAGTTTATTGAAGCCCGGTATCACCATCATTGATTATACCGATAAAGTAGGAGAAGAAGCTACGCAACAATTTCTGAAGATCGGTTTGCTGAGAAAATCGGAAGTAAAGAATGAGGATCCGGAGAACAGGGCTTACCGCAAATATTTATACCATGGTATCTCACATCATTTGGGGATCGATGTGCATGATCTTGGAACAAGAACGGCACCCATCAAAGCCGGGATGGTCTTTACGGTAGAACCGGGAATTTATATCGAAGAAGAAAAAATGGGGATCCGTATCGAGAATAATTTATGGATCACCAAAAACGGACACAAAGACCTGATGAAGAATATCCCGATCACAGTAGAAGAGATCGAAGCGTTGATGAAAAAATAATGATTTGAAAATTTGGAGATTTGACAATGAATGAGACCCCCGGTCGTCAAATCTTCAAATTATCAAATTGCCTTTCATAATTTCATAGTATGAAGCAAATCCCTAACCTGTTTACACTGCTCAATCTTGTCTTTGGCTGCATGGCCATCATTTTTGTTTTGCAGCAGGGAGTAATGTTACTTCCATTGGATGCGGAAGGAAATATCATCACAACCCCGCAACAACTGGAAAATACATCTGAAAAAATATGGCTGGCCTCTTTATTCATTGGCCTTGCTGCTGTGATTGATTTTTTAGATGGATTCGTGGCCCGTTTTTTCAATGCCAGTTCTGAAATGGGTAAACAACTCGATTCATTGGCCGACCTGGTAAGTTTTGGTGTAGCGCCGGGAATGATCCTTTATCAATTTCTCCGGTTAAGTTTTGCGCAGGAGTCCGGTGGTTTGGATACATCGGTTCTTTGGTTATTACCTTGTTTGATACTTCCCTGTGCGGCAGCATGGCGACTGGCAAAATATAATCTTGATAAAACGGAATCTTTTTCATTCAAAGGATTGCCGGTACCGGCAGTGGGAATGGTTGTTGCATCGCTTCCACTGATCTACTGGAACATCAATGCGCAATGGGTTGTCAACCTGCTGTTGAATAAATGGTTCCTTTACGGACTTATTGCAGCACTTTCTTACCTGATGGTTTCCGGTATCCCTTTAATGAGCCTGAAGTTTAAAAATTTCGGATGGAAAGATAATATGCCTAAATACTTACTGGCGGCGATCTCCATTGCAGCCATATTTATTTTTACCTGGATGGCAGTGCCTGTCATGGTGTTGGCTTATGTTCTTTTATCTTTGCTATTCAAAACAAAACAGCATGACATATACAGTGCAGATAAAAGTAATGCCGTTGAAAGAGTTGCTTGATCCGCAGGGAAAAGCAGTGATGGGCGGATTGGAAAATCTCGGTCTCAATGGTGTGGAAGATGTTCGCATCGGGAAAAATATCACATTGCAGGTAAATGCTGACACGCCGGATAAAGCCAAACAAATAGCAGAAGAAGCGAGTAAAAAATTATTGGCAAATCCTGTTATGGAGTACTACGAGGTATTAGTTAATTAGTTAATTGGGAATTAGGTCTTCTGTTTATAATTCTCTGTGAATACTAAGAAACTCTTTGACCGGAGGAACTAATTACTAATTCCCAATTAACTAATTAACATGCTTTATTTAGTTCCCACACCCATCGGTAACCTGAAAGATATTACGCTTCGTGCTATTGAAGTATTGAAGGAAGTCGATTTTATTGTAGCCGAAGACACCCGCACTACTTCCCATTTATTGAATCATTACCAGATCAGCAAACAACTATCGCCTTATCACCAGCACAATGAACATAAAGTATTGCAGCATCTCGTTAATCAATTGCTGGAAGGAAAAAAAATTGCATTAGTTACAGATGCAGGCACGCCCGGTATTTCCGATCCTGCTTTTTTACTGGTAAGAGAATGTATAAAAACAGGAGTGAAAGTTGAATCTCTTCCCGGCGCTACCGCTTTTGTTCCTGCGCTGGTCAATAGCGGGATCCCAACCAACCGTTTTTGTTTTGAAGGCTTTTTACCAATGAAAAAAGGCAGACAGACATTATTAAAACAACTGGCAGAAGAAGAAAGAACACTGATCTTTTATGAATCGCCTATGCGCCTGGTAAAAACATTGCAGGAGTTCATTACTTATTTTGGAGAAGACAGGTTGTGCAGTGTAAGCCGTGAACTCACAAAAATGTTCGAAGAAAATAAAAGAGGCACATTAAAAGAAGTACATGAACATTTCAATGAGAAAACGGTGAAAGGGGAGATCGTAATGATTGTCGCCGGAAAACCATAGTAAGCAAGTCGTTAGTCATTAGTCATTAGTCGATAGTCATTGCTTTTTTGAAGATGAGAGAGTTTTAAAGTTGGATGGAACATACTAACGACTATTGACTCACGACTGTCCTCAAAATTGCCGTTAATCAACTTTGTTTTTATCATAACAACGCTTTACCGAAATTTACTTACTCAAATTTTTATTATAATGAAGAGATGTTCTTTTTTACTGGCCATCGTTCTGTTAATATCATCCGTTGGTTCCGCTCAGCCCGATCGCTGGCAGCAACGTGTAAAATATGTAATGAATATTGATATGAACGTTCAGACCAACCGTTTTACAGGTAAACAAAAACTTGAATACACTAATAATTCTCCCGATACGCTTACACGTGTATTCTATCATCTTTATTTCAATGCTTTTCAGCCGGGCAGTATGATGGATACCCGAAGCCGCCGGCAGGGAACCATACAAGTAGGAAGAGGACAAGATTGGGATGGAAGGGTTAAAGACCGTATCATGAATCTTAAACCGGAAGAGATCGGTTATCAAAAGATATTATCTCTTAAAATGAATGGCGTGCCGCAAAATTTTAAAATAGATGAAACGATCCTGGAAGTAAGGCTCGGCAAACCGATCCTTCCAAGATCAAAGGTGAGTTTTGAAATGGAGTTTGAAGCACAGGTTCCTTTACAGGTTCGTCGCAGCGGAAGGGATAATCCTTCATCAAAAGTTCGTTATTCAATGAGCCAGTGGTACCCGAAAATGTGTGAATACGATTATGAAGGCTGGCATCCTACACCTTATATCGCCCGTGAATTTTATGGTGTATGGGGAGATTTTGATGTAAGTATATCTATCGATAAAAAATATATTCTTGGCGGAAGCGGTTATTTGCAAAATCCCAATCAAATTGGATATGGATACGAGGATGCCAATGCAAAAGTGAGCCGGCCGGCTACTGATAAACTGACCTGGCGTTTCATTGCACCGAATGTGCATGATTTTGTTTGGGTAGCCGATCCTGAATTCATTCATAAAACAAAAAAAGTAAGAGACAGCCTTACGCTGCATCTTTTATATAAAGTGAGCAATTCTTCTGCCGCCAGTTGGGAAAAGGTTTTAACGGATGCAGAGAAGGCTTTGCCCTTCATTGAAAAAACATTTGGTGCTTATCCTTACAAGCAATTCTCTTTTATACATGGTGGTGATGGAGGAATGGAATACCCGATGGCAACATTATGCATCACTCCCGGAGCCTGGCTGCATGAATGGTTGCACAGCTGGTATTATGGTATGCTCGGCACCAATGAATCATTATATCCCTGGATGGATGAAGGCTTTACGCAATATGCCGAGAACAGGGTTTCTGCATTTTTGAATGGCGATTCATCTTTTGCCAACAGGGATGAATACAGCAGTTATTATACAGTAGTAAAAAGCGGTAAAGAAGAAGCGTTGACAACACATGCCGATCATTACAATACCAATTTTGCGTATGGGGTTGCTTCTTATTCCAAAGGAGCCGCATTTGTTGAGCAACTCGGTTATATTGTCGGTGCACCGGTAAGAGATAAGATCTTATTGGAATATTATCGTCAATGGAGGTTCAAACATCCGAATGCCGCTGATTTCATCCGCATTGCTGAAAAAGTAAGTGATATGAAACTGGATTGGTATAAAGAATACTGGATCAATTCAACCAGGACGATCGATTATGGCATTGATAGTTTATGGGAAGAAGGCGGTAAGACCAAAGTAAGATTGAGCAGGATCGGGATGATGCCGATGCCGGTAGATCTGCAGATCACTTTTAAAGATGGAAGTAAAGAAATGCATTATGTTCCTATGAACCTGATGTATGGAGCAAAACCGGCAGAAGATGCGGGTGTGTCACGCAAAGTATATGAACCATGGAGATGGACGCATAGCACTTATATCATCGAGACAGCAAAAAAATTGACCGACTTTAAAATTGTTGAGATCGATCCTTCGCTGCGAATGGCGGATGTAGAACGAAAGAACAATAAACTTGAACTGACCTGGTAAATAAAATAAAAAGTCCCGACTGTAAACGTCGGGACTTTTTTTGACGGTTTAGATCAAGACCCTCTTTATGCTTGCAGGTGTAAGGTTTTTTTAATTGCACTGAAATGCAATATGTCAAAGCTAGTTTAGTGGTCTAATCAAGACAATACTACTTTCGTGGTATTTTTTTATAGTAATTGGGGATTTGTAGTTAGAATTAGGCTGTAATACACGGCTCGTTTGTGACAGGATAAAAGTTTCGGATTAGAGGACCTAATCCCCAATCCCTAATTACAGTCCCAATTATCTTCCGTAAAATTTATTGACTGCAGCCACCCTGTTATTTACATGAAGTTTCTCGTAAATATTGTAGACATGTTTACGAACTGTTTCAGGGCTTAGAAAGAGTTGGGCCGCTATTTCTTTATACATCAATCCGCGGGATAAGAATTCGAGGATCTCTTTTTCACGGGTTGATAAAACATTTAATTCTCCTGTTTCTGTATTGGCCGGTTGACTTTTTTGAAAAGCCGTCACTACTTTCCGGGCGATCTGGCTGCTCATCGGGGCCCCGCCTTCATGCAATTCACGGATGGCTTCCAGTAAACGGTTGGGATCGGTCTTTTTAAGAATATAACCACTGGCTCCTGCATTCAATGCTTCAAATATCTTTTCATCTTCTTCATACACGGTACACATCATGAAGTTGGTAGAAGGCATTTTGGGTTTCAAAATCTTAACCACATCAATACCACTTTCGGGACCACCCAGGTTAATATCCATCAACACTACATCAGGTTGAAGAGTTGGGATAGTACTGATGGCATCACCGGCAGTACCAATGGTGCCTATACATATATAATCAGGGGACATAGTGACAATTTCTTCCAGGGCATTCCGGAGTTCCTTATTGTCATCAACAATACAAACAGAGATTGATTTCATTTCCTTGCAAAAATCTGCTTTCATTAAGAGCGAAACAATACCACTTAGTGGTATTTTTCTATTTAGGTGTATATAAAAGAAATTTTTCTTTAAAGAACTCTTCCGGGAATATATCAGCAATTTCCATTATCCGTGGGCGAATACCGCTTTCCTGTATCTCTAAAGAAAGGTCGCCACCCTTGAGGCAGATCAAGCCTGGCTTGTTCATTAGATTAGGGTCGTTAGCCGGAACCCCGGCTGATTTTAATAAAGGTCTGCTCCATTTCCACAGATCTTTCAGTGGAGCTACCGCCCTCGACACGACGAAATCGAATTTCCTGTTCTTTATTTCTTCCGCTCTTGTATGCTGAATAGTTACATTTTTTAAGTATAAACCAGTAGCAACAGCTTCGACCACTTTTAATTTTTTAGCGATACTGTCAACCAAATGAAATTTTACTTGCGGAAAAAATATCGCCAGCGGAATACCCGGGAACCCACCGCCGGTTCCAAGATCCATGATGTTTGCGCCATCGGCAAATTCGAAAGCGGCTGCAATGCTGAGTGAATGCAGTACATGTTTTTCATACAGGCCATCGATATCTTTCCGGGAAATGACATTTATTTTTTCATTCCAGTCTTTATATATCTCTTCCAGCAACCTGAACTGTTTGGTTTGTTCATCGGTGAAATCTGAAAAATATTTTTGAATAGTTTCCATTGCTGATCAGTTCTTTTCAGACGACGCCCTGATCTCACTCATTACTTTATTAGCTTCTTCGAAAAGGTCAAGCCATTTCGAAGAATTATTTTCTATATTCTGTAAATGTTCTGTTGCAACAAATATTCCCTTGTTTGTCAGGAAATAGAAATTTATCCCATTTTCTCCGGGCAAAGGAGTTGTTTCAGTTTTTGCAGCATCGGCCAGGTATTTTTCAGCTTTATTAATAAAAGCATTTACCGACTGCTTTACATTATCATGTGTTCCGCCGCCAATAAAGCCTCCTCCCGTACTTAAATAAACACTGGCATCACCCGGCAAAAATGAAACGAGTGTGGCTATACCTTCACCCAGGTCCCAATCCATCACTATTCCATATATCTTTTTCTGATCCCCCGGAAGCTGGATATTGATTTGATCCGCTGTTACTCCAAGTGCCATATTTCTCATATCAAAATATATACTGTCCTTTGGAGCACCCTGCGGGTTGTTATGGGATGTATCGATATTCATGGCTGAAGTTTTTGCATTTTCTTTTTGTTTATTGTTACAACCTGTTGAACAGGTAAAACTCAGGACCAGCAGGAATCCGGGTATGGAAAAAATAGCTTTCATTTTAATTTCAGCTCCAATGATATTTTGGTTTTTTCCAAAGAGCCGGGGCAAAGATGATATAATAAAAGAACATCCACATATCAAGAAAGAGGAACCATGGCCAGAGATCTTTTTCTCCCATTTTTTTCATTGCCTTGAATAAAATAAATGACTGCACAAGTAATCGAACGCTGAATACCGCAAGCACATATTTCCAATCATACAAAATGAATGCGGCTGCCAGTAATGGGTAAAAAATAAATTGCGTAGCGAAATAAAGTCCCAATAAAAATTTATGTTTCGGTTTATAATATTTGGCTGTTGTATAGTGCCGTGATTTTTGCCTCAGCCAACTTCCCCATGTTGTTTTAGGAATAGAACGGGTGACGGCATCCGGGTCGATAACGACGGCCGTATTTTTTTTGGTAGCAGTTTTATTGATGAACAGGTCATCATCGCCACTGGGAATATTATTGATGGAAGAAAATCCTTTACTGCGGAAGAATAAAGATTTTTTATAAGACAAATTCCTTCCCACACCCATATAAGGTGTGCCGGCAAGGGCATAGGAAAGGTATTGCAAAGCGGTATGAAATGTTTCGAAACGGATCAGTTTATTCAGCAAGCCGGATTTTTTATGATAAGCGCCGTATCCCAATACGATCTCCGTATTCTCGTCATAACCGTCCTGCATTTTTTCTATCCAATGTTCGCTGGAAGGAACACAATCGGCATCGGTAAGAAGCAACACTTCATGTTTGGCTTCGCGGATACCGATCGACAGCGGATATTTTTTACCGGCTATCAATTTAGCTTCCTGTGTAAGTTCAACAACATTCAGCGACTTAAATGTTTTTTTCAATTCCTGTAAAATGTATTTGGAATCATCCAGGGAATTATCATTCACGGCTACTACTTCATAAGTACTGGGATAGGATTGTACCAATACACCGGGAAGATTGCGGGCAAGGTTCTCGTCCTCATCCCGGGCGCATACAATTACTGAAACTGGATGTTGTTGCGATTGCGTTTTCTTTTTTGGTTTGTAAAATGCAATGCGGCTAAAGAACCAGCTATAATAAAAAACCTGTACGGCAGTAATAAAGGCAAAGGAGTAAAAAATGATCTCTCCCCAGTTGATCGGTGGCATAGCGGCGAAGGTAAACGTCAATGGTCAATAGGCAATAGTCAATAGACACAAGCTTTCCACAGCAATGTCAATAAGCAATTGACGATGGCAACTGGCAACAGGCATTGACAATTGAAATAAACAGAAACCTTTCAAGGTATAATTTGCTAATTGTCTATTGCCAATTGCTTATTTTGCGCCAATGGCAGCATTGACTTTTGAATTACAGCATAACGACAAAAACTCCAAAGCAAGAGCGGGCAGGATCACAACCGATCATGGCGAAATATTGACGCCTGTTTTCATGCCGGTTGGTACGGTCGGCAGTGTAAAAGCAGTGACACAGCAACAATTGATGAATGATGTCAAAGCACAGATCATTTTGGGAAATACCTATCATTTATATTTAAGACCGGGACTTGAAGTATTGGAAGCAGCCGGTGGTCTTCATAAATTCAAAGGCTGGCATAAACCAATTTTGACCGACAGTGGCGGTTACCAGGTCTTTTCATTGGCAGGCACAAGAAAAATTAAAGAAGAAGGAGTTACGTTTCAATCGCATATTGATGGCAGCAGTCATTTATTCACCCCGGAGACTGTAATGGATATACAACGCATCATCGGCGGTGATATCATCATGGCATTTGATGAATGTCCGCCGGGCGGCAGTGAATATAATTATGCAAATACATCGATGGAGCTGACACATCGATGGCTGGATCGTTGTTTTGAACGTTTCGATTCAACGCTGCCTAAATATGGATACACGCAAAATCTTTTCCCGATAGTACAGGGCGGCGTTCATAAGGACCTGCGAAAACGATCCTGCGAATATGTTTCATCCAAAGGCGCCACCGGCAATGCTATTGGCGGTTTAAGTGTAGGCGAACCGGAAGAAACGATGTATGAAATATGCGAATGGTGTTGCGATCATTTGCCAATACCGAAACCAAGATACCTGATGGGAGTAGGCACTCCGTGGAATATTTTAGAGTGTATCGGTATGGGAGTGGATATGTTTGATTGCGTGATGCCGACCCGCAATGGAAGGAATGCAATGCTTTTTACAACCAAAGGCGTTATCAATATCGATAATAAAAAATGGGAGAAAGATTTTTCTCCCATTGACGACGGTTTTAATTGCGAGGTCAGTAATTATTACAGCAAAGCTTATCTCCGCCATTTAATGAAGGCAAAGGAATTTTTGGGATATACAATTGCCAGTATTCATAACCTTGCTTTTTATCTTTGGCTTGTTGATGAAGCAAGAAAAAATATACAGCAGGATAATTTTCTAAGCTGGAAAAATGAAATGCTGCCTGTGTTGAAAACTAAGTTGTAAGGGTTAGTGGGGAATGGCGGGTAGGTTGCGTATAAAAAGTAAATATTTCTACTATAGCGACTTTTCACCCCATTCGCTACTTGCCATTCCCTACTCGCTATTTCACATCTTCCTTCCTGAACTGTTTGCGAAAATAATAATGATATGTGTAGGAAGAACCATCGGCCACAGGGAAAGCATTGACCAATACCCAACCCTGTGAACCCAAATAATTCAACGCATCAACAACCGTGTTGAATTTTTTCACCCTGCCTGTTTCTTCATCCCGTATGCGGGTATCGCTGAAGAATTTTCTTTCATCACCAAAATCAATATCGATATTGACCTTGTTGGAAAAAAGTTTGTTGATGGCTACAAGACGGCAATATTGTTCCACTTTAGTGGTATCCTGGGCAAAACTGTTCAATGCAGTGAACAGGAAGACGGCAAGAATTATTTTTTTCATATAAATAATTTTTTATTGTTACAGATCAGGGGTAAAAATAAATAAATGGCAAAAGAAAAATATCCTTTTGCCGGCAATGAATTGTTAAGGTCTGTTATGGGGAGAAGAAAGCTGCGATCACACTTTGCATAATCCATGCCGGATAGCAAATACTACCAAACCTACCCGTGATATGACATTTAATTTTTTGAAAAGATCATCCCGGTATCCTTCCACGGTACGCTGGCTTAATTTCATTTTATCGGCGATCTCTTTGTAGGTCATTTCCGAACAGGCCATTTCGAGGAAGATCGCTTCTTTTTCTGTCAGTGGTGGAATTTCTGAAGCTGGTTGTCCTGTGCCGGTTACATAATTCAGCATTTTATTACTCACCAGTTCATTCATGTAAAAACCTTTGTCCCTTATTTCTTCCAAAGCTTTTCTTAGTACGGCCGGTTTACTGTCTTTCAGCAAATATCCTCTTGCGCCTTCCCGCAGCATGCGGATGATAGCACTTTCCTGGTCGCTCATACTTAATACAAGTATGCGGGCAGTGGGAATATTTTTTTTCATCCAGGCGGCGGTCTCATAGCCATTCATTTCCGGCATAGTGATATCGAGTAAAACAATATCCGGTTCGGGATGCTGTTTTAAATTCTCGATAAATTCAAGACCATTGTCTGCTTCAAAAAGAACAGTATAGCCATCAAATGAATCGATCAGCGAAGCGAGTGTGCCACGCAACAGAGAGTGATCGTCGACCAGTGCGATCTTAACAGGATTATTCGTCAGCTTCGTCATGAATAGAAATAATTATTTGGGTTCCTTCGCCGGGCTGGCTATTGATATCAATTTTGGCATTGATCATAGCTGACCGGGATAATAAGTTGTTGAGGCCCGATCCGGCCGTCATTTTATTTTTGTCAAAGCCTTTGCCATTGTCTTTGATCTCAATGATAATATTATTGTTTTTATGAGTGGCTTTAAAATTTATTTGATTAGCGGCCGCATGTTTGATAATATTATTGATGATCTCCTGTATCATCCTGAAAAGAATGATCGGCTTATCTTTTCCCGGTACGGGCAAGGGATCCGTGGCTTCGAGATGTACTTTGTATTTACCGGATCTTGTAAGGTTTTCGAGTAAAGTGGATACTTCGTGCAGCCATCCATACTTACGGATGCGGTCCGTGTCGAGCGAATGACTAAGTGTACGCAGGTCGGTGATCGATTTTTCCAGCATGCTGTCGATCAGTTCCACTTTTTGCTGGATCTCGGGAAGTTCTACCGAATTCAGATTGAGACGGGCCATGCTTAATGTTTGCCCGATATTATCATGTATCTCGCGGCTGATATAGGTGAATGTTTCTTCCTGTATCTCGAGTTTTGATTTTAAAAGCGTTTGTTCGAACTGGATGCTCAGCAATTCTTTTTCCAGCAAAAGTTTATTTTTACTTTTCAGGTAAATACGAAAAAGTATAAAAGCTGAAACGACCAGCAGCAGGACAAAAAGGCTGGCCGAAACAATGGAAGTGATCAGATCTAATTTTTCTTTTGGCATAAATAAAAAGCTCTTGCAAAACAACAGTACATGAATATACTCATTACCTGGGCAATAATATTGTAAAGCTTCATATCAGCGATGATCACATTTTTCAGCGTGTCCTGGAAAGCCTGGGAAATATTTACAACAGGATAAAAGGTTACCAGGCCAATAGCCAACGGGATCAGGTATCGCCAGTGTTTTTCTTCTGCCGAACTGTCGAGATTGAGATAAAAAAAAAGAGTTAGAAAGCCGTAAACGGTAAGTATAAGCCCCGAAAATGTTGCCTGGTAATTATTCCTATCATAAACGGATTGCAGGAACCCAAAAGTTATGATCAGCAATAACAGGTAAAGCAAAACCAATATCAGGATTATCCTTTTTATTACCCGCTGGAAAGGCATCTTATAAAATAAAAATGAAAATACCAGCACATTTATAATCCTGTAAAAATTATAAATAATACTGGTATTTTCATTTGGATACTCAATTCCATATACATAAAGAACTACTTCCTGTATGAGAACAAAGAGCACAAAAGGAAATAAGATCAGTATTCCTTTGCGGCGAAGGTCATTTTTATAAATAAAAGCTACTATTGCGCTAAAGAAAATACTGGACAGGTATATGAAAAAAAGAGGAGATTTCATTTATGGGTTTGACTGCCCTTCATTAAAAGGTTCGATCTCCGCTGGTACTGATGTGCCCTTGCCGGCACCGCTGGTAGCAGGCTGCCCGTCCTTGTAGGGCCATATAGCTACTGTCATTTTCCCGGCACCCGCATCGGTAGGAGCATACACTCCAAAGCATAGCCTGAACTCATCTGTAAATTGCATAACGCTGTCGATCCACTGGCGAAGATCCTGCGCATTAAAGGAAACGGTTTGGGTTTGATGGGCCATGTCGACACCAAGGCCGGTCATGTAAGCAAGGTAGTTTTGCATCATAACGGTGGCCTTGTCTACTGGAATGGGTTGATTTGCCATAGTATTTGTTTTATTGGTGATTTGTATACTACAATATAATGCAGTAATACACTTGTTGCAACAACGGGAAATAAAAAAGTTGAAAAACGGTGTACCGCATGCGTTTAAAAACGGTGTGAATTGCCGTTAAAATCCCCTTGTCCTGCATGGTCAATAATGTCAACTTTATGCGGAGGGGCTGGTCATCAACCATGAACCATTAAACCGCAGATCACAGGCCTTTCTGTATCTCGCCTGTCGCCAACAATTTCTTTGCTGGCGGCAGGTTTTCAAAAACTTTCCTCTATCCCTCCCTGTCTAAATCATTATTTACATAATATATACTTCCGGGCATTTGATCATATATATATGATATGTTATGTAAACGATCAGTATAGAATTCTTCTATTTAATGTACACCAAACCGGTTCGCCGAAAACGGGATCAAGAGTAGGCAATTAAAATTTATACTATGGGCTTCGCTAAGATCAAAGGAACAGGGTGGATGAAGGATTATCCTGATTTCAGGGATAATACACCTAAAACCGATGAACTTTCTCCAAAACAAAAATTAAGAGGTGTTACCAAATCGGTAAGTAAAATATTGGAAAAAGTGAATGGTCCTGCTGGTAAGAAAACAGCCTCTGCAAAAAAAGCCTTCGCTTGCTTCAAAAGTTGACCTTAGCCAGTGGTGTTCGCCTATCGAAGACCAGGGAAGGATCGGTTCCTGTACGGCTCATGCAGGAGTAGGTCTTTATGAATATTATGAAAGAAAAGCTTTTGGAAAACATATCGATGCATCCCGCTTATTCCTTTATAAAGTTACCCGCAATCTTCTGAAATGGAAAGGCGATGACGGCGCTTACCTGCGCACTACGATGGCAGCGATGGCACTGTTTGGCGTGCCGCCGGAAAAATATTGGGCTTACGATGAAGATACATTCAATGAAGAGCCTTCTGCTTTTATGTATTCTTATGCCAAGAATTTTAAAGCATTGCTTTATTATCGCCTTGATGGAAATGGGGTAAAAGGACAGAAACTGCTTGATGTGATCAAAGATAATTTACGTAAAGCACTGCCCATGATATTCGGGTTTACCTGTTTTACATCCCTTGACCAGGCGGATAAAGATGGTAAAATACCTTTTCCAGATGTAAACGAGGAAGTGGATGGAGGGCATGCAGTGATGGCAGTAGGTTTTGATGATGCGATCACGATCATAAATCCCAATAATAATATCCCCTATACCGGCGCGATCAAAATAAGAAATTCATGGGGGGTAGAATGGGGTGATAACGGCTATGGTTGGTTACCCTACGAGTATGTATTGCAGGGTATAGCCGATGACTGGTGGAGCATGACCAAAGGCGAATGGATAGATACGCACCAGTTTGGATTAGGAAAAGGGTGAAAAAACGATTGACAGGATGATATTTGCTGTTCATCTTTAGATAACTTATTTTGATGATTATAAAAAACCCGGAAGCCGAAAAGGGAATAGAGTAGGCGATGAAAAAAAAATAAAATGGCAAAAAATACGAAACCCATAAAAAAAGGGAAAAAACTTTTAAAAACCTCTCTTGTCGCTGCAGCAACTACTCTTTCCACACCGGTAAATGTTGGGTTCAGGTTTGCATCTGGTATTGGACAAGCTACAGCTTCATTGTTCAGGAATGGTGTTTTGATCAATATGCAAAGCATTAGCATGACCGGCAATATTCATTTTGCAGATGTACAATCCGGTGATGTGATCTCGGTAAATGGTATTTGTACAGGAACGGCAGATATCACTATCAATGTGACCACAATTCCTGCGAATCCCAAACATTTTGTTGCAGGTCTTATCATGGCCAATTTTTTAATCTAAGAATTTAAATTCACTATGAAGCGTTATTTGTTATTATTTGTATTGCTGATGATCATTGGACGAAGCAGCCAGGCACAAGAAGTACCGAGCCCCGCATTGACCGCAGATTCTTTGGCAACCGGGAACTATAAAGATGTATTAAGTAGTTTTTTTCAATTGTCCCTTGAAAAATTAACCGGCCCGGATAAGGAGTTGAAATTTACATCTACCCCTTTTGCTGTTATGGCAAGATTGGACACCAATCTTCTTACAGATATAAACTACTTAAAGTACACTACCTTAAGAAATATAAATTTTGCATTTTCAGCAAAGCTTGACAGTAATTATAAGTTCAATGGATTTTCTTCAGCGGTCAAATATGCGATCATTAATAAAAGAGATGAAACAGTTTCGAGAGCCTTTCTTGAGCTGGTAGCAAATAATGCAAGCGTCAAAGAGATATTTCAACTGAATACTCTTATGGGACAATTCATTTCATCTTTACCGGCAGCACAAAGAGCTAATGCCGCCACGCAGATCGACGATTTTGTAGAAGGAAGAAAAGGATTCGGTGAGCTTGACAAAGCCATACAGGATGGGATACTCGATGCTGCCCAGCGTTCACCATTAACACCTAATCTTTCCAAAACGCTGAACACTAACAAAAAATTCAATATACATACAGCCGCCGCAGAGATATATGAAAAAATGAAAAAGGAGTATAATAATAATCTTTTATGGACCGTGGGTATCTCCGATACAACTTATAAAGACCAGTTCCTTTTTTCTAATATCAATCTTACTACCGAATTGTTACAGGGAATATCAAACAGTTCAAAGAAGAATGATGTGGAGCTGAATGTGAAAGGATCCTTTCAATTTGTTGATGATACGCTTAAAACAGGAAGGGATCTGAAAAGGTCCGTCCTCAGTTTTGAACCAGGTGTCAACATTGTTCTCAAAGGAAAAGATACAGGAAAAAGCTTTTTTGAATTTAAATTAAGCGGCAGCTATTATCGTGTTTTTAGCGGGCAATACCTGGGAGAAGAAAAAGATAAACTTACTCTCAACGGTACCATCAGGGTCAGGATACTCAATGACATCTGGATACCGCTGGAAATAAAATATGATCCCAAACAGGGAAACTTTTTTGGCTTTCTTAATGTAAAAGCAAATTTTACGGCTCTCGGAGAAATGGCGAAAACGCTTAAATTATAATTACTGTAAATATCCCGTGAGATCTTTTAAAAGACCATCACATCCCAACCTAAAAAAACTATCGGATAGAAAGCTCATTGCCCGGGCCAATAAAGCCCGGTGTAAATTTTGTAACCAAATAAACTTTTTTCTATGCCAGCTAAATCAAAGAGAACAACCAATGCAATGGATAAACCCCGGGATGCTATCAATCTTTATTCACGTAATAAAGACAAGCCGAGGTTTACAGGCCAGAGCATTGTTACCATGGATGCCAATGCAAAAGCTTCCTCTGTCAGATCGTTTTCAAGAAAAGCTTCTTTGAACATGGCCAGTATCAGGGATTTTGACAGTAAACCTGAAAACATTCATGAAGCATTTGACCAGGGAGACGGTATTTATTTTGATGCCTTTAAAATAGCGATCGTTAACAGTAATAAAAAAGAGAATGTTGAGCGGGTAAGTATGACTGCAGCGGGAAGCGGCGTGACCACGGAACCCGAACGGTTTGTTTATGCAACACCTATCGCAAAAAAGATCCCAAAGAAAAAGGTTGAAACAAATTCAAAATCTTTTCTTGATAACACTATTGCTACATGGGGCGTGCAGGCGATCAAGATATTGAACTCGCAATTTACCGGTAAGGGTGTTAACCTTGCTATTCTTGATACAGGTCTTAATGTAAAACATCCGGACTTTGCCAGGCTCACCATTAAAACTAAATCTTTTATTACCGGCCAGGCAGTGGAAGATAAGAATGGTCATGGTACCCATTGCAGCGGAATTTCTGTTGGCGGTATACAAAAAAGCACCAACCTGCGCTATGGCGTTGCCGTTGACAGCAATTTGTTTATTGGCAAAGTACTTTCTAATGCCGGAAGCGGAAAGGATCGGGGGATCATTGCAGGTCTTGAGTGGGCTTTGCAGAACAAGTGTAAAGTAATATCGATGTCGCTGGGAAGTGCTGTAGGTCTCGGCGAAACTTTTTCTCCAGCTTATGAAAGGGTCGCAAAAGTAGCTTTGGCGAATGGTACTGTCATCGTAGCTGCTGCTGGTAATGAAAGCAGGCGCCAGTTTGGCCAGGTCGAGCCGGTAGGTCATCCTGCAAATTGTCCTTCGATCATGGCAGTAGCTGCCCTCGATAATAATTTGCAGATAGCAAGTTTTTCATGTGGTGGCTTTAACCCGGATGGCGGACAGGTAGATATCGGGGCTCCCGGTGTAAATATTTTCAGCAGTTGGAAGAATAAAGGATACAATACTATTTCAGGAACATCAATGGCCACTCCATTTGTAGCGGGTATTTTGGCTACTTACTGGGAAGCTTTTCCCAATGCTTCTGCCGCTGAGATATGGATGATGATCGCCCAGAATGCATTGCGGCTGAATCTTAACGCTTCGGATACAGGTGCAGGACTGGCCCAGGCCCGGTGATAAATTTAAATAATGTAAATTGCAGTACAATACATTGAGCGATGCCGGCAAAACAAAAAAAGAAACAGTTTATTATTACTGTGGATGAAAATAAGATGAGCGATATCGATAAGATCGCTCAATCACTGGCGAAAGATGGCAATAAGATCGATAAGATCTCCAAAATGTTTGGGATCATCAATATGAAGTCAGAAGAATCGCTGGAGTCGCTGAAAAAAAAATATGTTCAGCACGGGCTCACCATCGAATCGGAAGGAGAGAAATTCATCCAGTAAAAAAAAGTATTCAGAGATCATTATAAGCCGGTGTCATGCACCGGTTTTTTATTGCAAGTAGAATGTTCAAAGAGAGCGGGGCATTTTCAGCACCATTCTTGTCCAAACTTTCACAACATCTTTCGGGCATAATTCTTTTCCTTTGCACCGGATGCGCAAGATCGACTGGTACATACTGAAAAAATTCCTCGTCACTTTTATTTTCTGCATGTTATTGTTCACTGTTATCGCCGTAGCAGTAGACAGCAGCGAGAAAACAGATGATTTTGTAAAAGCAGGCGTCAGTACCAAACAAATATTGGGCGAATACTACCTTGGTTTTGTACCCTGGATATGGAGTCTTCTTTTTCCCTTATTTGTTTTTATTGCTGTAATATTCTTTACCAGCCGGATGGCAACAAGATCAGAAGTGATCGCTATCCTTGCCAGCGGCACCAGTTATAACCGTTTTCTCAGGCCTTATTTTATAGGAGGCCTTCTATTGGCAACATTACTTTTTTTTGGCAGCCGTGACTGGATACCCAAAGCTCTTTTTATCAAAAGTAATTTTCAAAGTAAATACCTCGACAGGGACAAACACAATAAGGATCAGCTGGGAGAAAATTGCCAGGGTTGTTTTTACAGGAGAACCGATTCCAATACATTTATCGGGATGAAAAGATATGATACCGCTACCCGGTCAGCGGGCAATTTTTTTCTGAACCGGGTAAAAGGAAATAAAAGTATTTATAACCTGAGAGCTGATGCTATCCGCTGGGATACTGCTGTAAAAAAATGGCAACTGACCAATGCAGTGGAAAGATTTGTCGACAGTATCGGCGAAAGAGTGACCGTGCATGCAACATTTACATTGGATCTGAGTTTGCAACCGGATGAATTACGAAGAGATGAATACCTGAAAGACAAACTTACTACACCCCAATTGGTAAGTTATATCCGCAGAGAAGAATTAAGAGGCACCGAAGGATTGAATGCTTATAAAGTGGAACGATACCGGCGTACCGCTACACCGGCCACAGTATTACTTTTAACGCTGATCGGTGTGGTGGTAGCAAGCCGGAGAACCCGGGGAGGCAGCGGTATGCACCTGGCATTGGGAATTACAATTGCTGCTATGTTCATTATATCCGATCGTTTTTCTACTGTGTTTGCAACCAAGGGAAATTTTCCTCCTTTGCTGGCAGCATGGCTTCCTAATATTGTTTTTTCAGTGGTAGCTTATTGGCTATACCGCAAAACCCCAAAATAGTTTCTGGTTTCAGGTTTCTTGTTTCAAGTGTTCCAATTCGAAGTTTTGCTCCTGCAACGGAACTTATGCATAGCACGATAACCAGAAACCCGAAACCCGAAACCCGAAACCTTCTCTGGCATCGATTGCATTAATATTCGCATTATTTCACCTTCATTCATGCCAAATTTTTGCTGCTGAAGATGGTAACCTGTAATTTTACAGGTTGAAGTCATTTACAATACTCATTCCGAAAAACGATTGTCATGGGAATCATAAAAGACCGGTTTAAGGCAAAGGCAGATACAGTAGCCGCTGAAATAAAAGATCTGTTGAAAGAACATGGGAACAAAGTAATTGGTGAAGTTCAGTTATCACAAATATACCAGGGCATGCGCGGCATGACAGGACTCGTTACCGAAACTTCCCTGCTCGATGCACAGGAAGGTATTCGCTTCCGTGGCTATTCTATTCCCGAATTAAGAGAAAAGCTGACCAAAGCACCCGGTGGCTCCGAGCCATTACCCGAAGGTTTATTCTATTTGATGTTAGTAGGAGAATTGCCTTCTGATGATGACGTTCATCACCTTACTTCTACCTGGCAGCGCCGCAGCCATGTACCTAATCATGTGTTTGCAACGATCGAAGCATTACCGGTAAGCACACATCCTATGACACAATTTGTAATTGCTGTAATGGCATTACAAACCGAAAGTCATTTTTCGAGGCTTTATGCAAAAGGCATGAATAAAAAAGATTATTGGGAAGCAATATTCGATGATTCGATGGACCTTATTGCACGTTTACCAAGAGTAGCCGCCTATATCTATCGCAGAAAATATAAGAATGCCGAACATATTCAGCCAAATGGACTATTGGATTGGGCCGGCAATTTTGCGCATATGCTGGGATTCGAAGATGAAAGTTTCAAAGAACTGATGCGTTTATATATGACCATTCATGCCGATCATGAAGGAGGAAATGTATCGGCACATACAACACATCTTGTCGGTTCTGCATTGAGCGATCCTTATCTGAGTTATGCTTCCGGTATGAATGGCCTGGCAGGGCCGCTGCATGGATTAGCCAACCAGGAAGTGATCAAATGGATCTTCGAAATGCGGGAAGAATTAAAAACAGAAAGACCTACCAAAGACCAGATCGCAGAATACGTTAAGAAAACATTGAGCGAAGGAAAAGTAGTGCCGGGTTATGGCCATGCTGTATTGAGAAAAACAGATCCCCGTTATGAAGCACAAATGGCATTTGGAAAAAAACATATGCCCGATGATCCGTTGGTCAATATTGTTTGGGATATCTATGAAACAGTGCCGCCCATTTTGCAATCATTAGGAAAAATAAAAAATCCATGGCCGAATGTAGATGCACACAGCGGAGCATTGCTGGTGCATTATGGTATGGTGGAATATGAATACTACACTGTTTTGTTTGCAGTAAGCCGTGCATTGGGAGTATTGGCCAGTCTTTGTTGGGACAGGGCGCTGAGTTTCCCGCTCGAAAGACCAAAATCAGTTACAACCGACCAGGTAAAATTATGGCTGGAAGGAAAAGATAATATTTGGGGAGAATAGATAATACTTAAAAACGAATAACGAATAGTGCCAAAGCTTCCGTTGATCGAAGGCTTATTTTTTTGTGATCTGCCGGTGTAAATCCGTATTAGCTTGTTATTCTTAAAAATAAAGGTTCTGAAATGTCAGAACCTTTTTGTGGAGGTTACCGGAGTCGAACCGGTGACCTTTTGCATGCCATGCAAACGCTCTAGCCAGCTGAGCTAAACCCCCAGGCGGGCTGCAAATATATCGTCATCGTGTTTGTTTGCCAAAATAAAACAAATGAGGATAATTGCTATAATACCGTTCACAAAACGGCAGTTGCCGTTCATTGGTTCATTCCTCATCGTTTGTTGTTTGTTATCAATATTTATATCTTGATCCGTCTTATAAATAATAAATACCGGATGAGGAGTTTGTCCCTGCTTTTAGTGTGTATATTATTCCTGTCACAAGCGGGCCGGGCTCAATATATTTTTAATAGCCTCCAATCGAGGGATGGCCTTGCGGGCAAAGAAGTGCATTGCACATTTAAAGACAGCGAAGGTTTTATATGGTTTGGCACCAGCAATGGCCTGAGCCGTTTCGATGGTTCCAATTTCAAAACATATAATCAAACCAGTAAAAAATATATCGGGTTGAAGAACCAGACCGTTTACTCTGTTGTAGAATACGGAAAGAACATGATCTGGACCGCTACAACAAAAGGTTTGTTCCGTTTTAGTAAGGATAAAGAACAGTTTGATACCATACAATTTTTGGATGCGCAAAAAAAACCGCTGGCGATCGGGTCTGTTGAAAAATTACTGGTAGATAAAAAAAAACAATTATGGATCGCCTCAAAACTGGGTTTATTCATTTATAAAGACGGGTATGCAAGGCCGGTCTCAGAAATATATCCGGGCACAGAAAGATTGAATAATAAATATGTTCCTAACGATTGCTTAAAAGAAGATACGATCCGACATGGCGTATGGGTTGGAACAGTTGGGAACATGAGTGGATTATTCTTTATCAATTATCAAAACGGAGAAACATGGTCTGCATGGAATAACCCGAAGCGCCTGGCGATCTTTGATTCTGTACCTGTACAATCATTTATAGTAAGTAAGAAAGGAGATATATGGGTGAACATGGGCAAATACCCGCTTAGCCGTTACTCTTTTCAAACAAATAGTTTTGAGGTCATACATCACATCAATGATGATGCGAGATGGAATCTCGTAGCGGGTTGCAATGCTTTGTTCGTTGATTCTAAAGACAGGTTATGGGTGAGTAGCTGGATGGGAAAAGTTTTTGTAAAAGAGCCCGGCCAAAAATTCTTCGGTGTATTACCCGATGATTCGCCTTCGCCATATCAATTACCCGTGGGTGCTTTTTTTGATGCGTATGAAGACGATCAGCAAAATCTTTGGTTTGGTACCTATAACGGGGTAAGTAAACTTTCTTCAACAGGTTTTTTAAAAGACATCATTGAACTTCCGCTTAATTTATTCGATCCTTCTTTAGGGATAGCTGTTACCAATACCATTAAGAAAGCCGGCACAGATTCATTATGGATATGTAAAGACGATGGTGTTTATCTTCTTGATCTGAAAAAAACCGGGCCTCCCAAACGATTTTTTATTTCCAAAACAGAAAAAAGAACCAATCGCTTTTTTGATATGCAATGGATCAATGGCGAATGGTGGTGCGGAACCGGCGATGGTGTGTACACATTGAATATAAAAACAGGACAGTTCACCCGTTTTGCTCATTATGCAAAAGGATTTGAAGTAAATCAACGTTCCGCTTTTTGGATACAACAGGACCGCCGCGGTTTTATCTGGTTCGCTGTATGGGGAGAAGCTGTTTACCGGTACGATCCTGTTACTAAAATCACCACGAGGATCAATGAACTGGGCGATCGTCCCGAAGGAGTTAATAACCTGGTGAACTGCTTATATATGTATGAGCATAGCGATGGAAAAATATGGCTGGCCAATGGCTTTCGTGGTTTCCTTATCTATGATCCCGTTACGAATAGTTATTCAAAACCGGGTACTGATGGCCATTCAGCAAAACGGCTGGATGATATTATCACAAACTCGATAGTGGAGGATAAGGATAAAAACCTATGGATATCCAGCACGAATAAAGGAATTCTAAAGCTTGATAAAAAAGGGAATATTCTCGATTCCATCATGCCGGAAAGTACCGGTAGCGAAGGCATCACCGCATTGATCATGGATAAGTATGGTAAACTGTGGATCACAACAAGCGAAGCGTTGTACTATATTAATCCGGGTACAAAAGTCATATCGAAACTCAATGCAGATGTCGGCCCACCCTTGCATGACCCGGTTGCGGCGATCATGACTGACGGCGATCTTTTATTTGCAGCGATATACAATAAGCTGGCAATTATAGGACTTCCCGATATTGAAAAGATATCATCGCCGGCATCACCCATGATCACCGGCATTAGTGTTTTTGGAAATGAGATACCTTTTTCAATCGACCAGGCATCGCTGGAATTAAAACATACAGAAAATTTTTTTGTGATCGAATTCTCTTCCCCCGATCACCGGGAAGTGCCGGCCTTACAATATGCATATCGTTTAAAAGGTTTTGATAAGGATTGGGTGTATTGCGGCCGCAGGCAAACGGCGAGTTATACCAATGTGCCCGATGGTAATTATACATTCATGGTAAAATGTACAGATGCCAATGGAGAATGGATAGTAAAAGAAACAATGATCAGTATCAATATACAGCCGCCATTCTGGAAAAGATGGTGGTTCGTTTCATTGGTTGTATTGCTGAGTGCTGCAGGTATCTGGCAATTGTATAAAATGAGAAGGAAGCGGCAGCGGGAAAAAAATATGGAAATGACGATCGATTATTTTGCCAATTCCGTTTACGGTGAAAATTCGGTGAATGAGATCTGCTGGGATATTGCACGAAATTGTATCTCGCAATTACATTTTGAAGATTGCGTTGTGTACCTGGCAAATGAAGATGGCACCAAACTCGTACAAAAAGCAGCCTATGGTCCTAAAAATCCAAAAGGACATGAGATAGAAAATCCGCTTGAAGTAGAGATCGGTACGGGGATCGTTGGCGCTGTTGCAAAAACAGGTAAACCATTATTGATCGGTGATACAACAAAAGACAGCCGGTATATTGTAGATGATGAAAGACGCTTGTCAGAATTATCAGTTCCCATTTTGCATGATGGTAAAGTGATCGGGGTGATCGACTCCGAACATAGCCGGAAGAATTTCTTCAATGAGAATCATTTAAAAACGCTGACAACGATCGCTTCGATAAGTTCCAATAAGATAGCAGAAGCCCAGGCCGAGGAAAATGCAAAGCAGCATGAAATAAAATTATTGGAAATAAATAAATTATTGGCCGAAAGTCAGCTGATGGCCTTGCGGGCGCAAATGAATCCTCATTTTGTTTTCAATTGTTTGAACAGTATCCAGGAATGTATCGTCACGCAGAAATATGGAGAAGCCAGCAATTACCTGAATAAATTCTCCAAATTATTCCGTACGGTATTGAATAATTCGGGAAAGAACCTCGTCACGCTGGACGAAGAAAAAGAAGTGTTGCAATTATATCTTGAACTGGAACAAATGCGGTTTGAGAAAAGTTTTTCTTACCAAATTATCATTGATGATGAGCTGGAGACGGACGAGATATTGATCCCTTCTATGTTGCTGCAGCCTTATGTAGAGAATGCATTGTGGCATGGATTGATGCATAAAGAAGGCGAACGAAGATTGAATATCGTTTTCACCCGCATCAATGAAGATGTTTTTCGCTGTGTGATCGATGATAACGGTATAGGAAGAAAAAGATCATTTGAACTGAAAGCCGAACAAAGCAAGACAAGGAGGCATGAATCCAAAGGATTGAAAATATCGAAAGACCGGATCGATGTTTTACAAAAACAAGGATATCATGCCACGCTGGAAATAATTGATAAAACCGCGGAAAGCGGGAAGGGTACCGGAACAACAGTGGTTATTGAACTATCAACCTTCCTTAAAACTTAAAACCCACAACTTAAAACTTATTGTATGATAAAAGCATTGATAATAGATGATGAATCCAAAGCAAGAAATATCCTGCAGCATTATCTCGTCAACTTTATTCCTGAAGTAACAGAAATAAGACAGGCCGAATCTGCAGATGCTGCTATTGAAATGCTGAACGAGTACCAGCCGGGTATCGTTTTTCTCGATGTAGAAATGCCGCATAAGAACGGCTTTGATTTTTTGGTGCAATTAAAAGAACCCGCATTCGATGTCATTTTTACAACGGCGTATAACCAGTATGCGATACAAGCCATTCGTTTCAGCGCTTTGGATTATTTATTAAAACCCGTTGATCCCGATGAGCTGAAGACCGCGGTGCAACGGCATTTGGAAAAGAAAGGATCGGAGGAAAGTAAAAAAGAATTGTTCGATAATCTTGTTCAGAATATCGGGAAAAAAGAGGTAAAGGATTTTAAGATCGCCGTTCCTTCTTCAGACGGCGTTTATTTTTTTATGATCGAAGAGATCCTGCACCTGCAGGCTGAAGGAAGTTATACGCATATCCACCTGGTAGGTAAACGACCATTTGTGGCCAGCAAAACATTGAAACATTTTGAAGAAATGCTGGAAGATTTCCGTTTTATACGTACCCATAAATCGCATTTGGTCAATCCCAAGCATATTACCCGCATCAGTAACGATAATGAGTTTGTATTGCTGACCGACGGCAGTAAAGTGGAAGTGTCACGTCGTAAAAAAGATGAAGTCTTACAGCAATTGAATCTTCGTTAAACCTTTTGCTTTTTCATACAGGCCGTTCATTGATCGCATTGCTATCCGCCGCCCGGCGGATATTTTATTTGTGTATCAATCAAATCAATTGTTATGAAAAGGATATTCTTCTTAATTGCTGTGCTGCTTGCGTGTGGTAATCTGTTCGCCCAGAATATTGGTATCGGAACACAAACTCCAACCAAAGGGAAACTGGTTGTGCAGGGAACCGTAGGCGCCGTATCGGCTATGTTTGGTGACAATACTTCTGGTGTCGCCATCGAGAATAACTACCCGGGGATCGCCTTCAATAGTTATTATGATGCTGGTCGCAGATCGATAACCAATGGGTATGGCGGTCTTATAGGTTTGAATCCTTACAATGGTGATTTTCATATCATCACTTCAGCGGATTCAATCGGTGCCAATGAAGCCATGACAGGCAATTATCGGTTGCTGATCAATAAAGCGGGAAATATAGGAGTTCAGGGCAATACTAATCCCGTGAGCCCATTGTCATTCACTGATAGTTTTGGAAATAAGATCTGTTTAAATGGAACTTTACCCAATTCACAATATGGATTTGGAATACAGTCGTTGCTTTTACAAATGTACACTGGAAGCGCAAGCGGTGATATCGCATTTGGTACGGGAAGCAGTACCAATTTCACAGAAAATATACGCTTCAAAGGCAATGGCATGATCGGTATTGGTACAACGGCTCCGGCTTACCCGGTTACACTCCAGGAAGAAGGAAATGGGTTTGTACAAAAAGGTAACAGCGTCGAGATCGGAACTGCTACTACTGCAACAGCAGGGATCATCAAAACATATACTAACCATTCTTTGCAATTTGCAACGGGAGCTAATGGAGTACAGGTGGCTATCACTTATAATGGCAGGGTTGGGATCGGTACTACGGCACCAACTGTAAAAATGGAGATCGCCCACGACCAGTTCGATCTTTTTCAACTGACCAATACTTCAACCCTGGCTTCGGGAAAAAATATATTCATGAATTTCAAAACGGGCTCAGTGTATACAGGATGTATCGGCACGATCGGTGAAAGCGCCACTGAAGCAAGGATGAGTTTTGCAACCGGCAGTGGTCTTGCAGAACGACTAACGATCAAAGCCAATGGTAATATCGGGATCAATACGACCAACCCGTCCGAACGGTTGGAGGTTAATGGCAATGCTATTGTTACGGGAAGGGTTTCTGTCAATGAAATAAGTTATAGCCTTTGTTTCCAGCATACGGTATCCGCTTCAACAATTGCAGCGAATGGGAAAAAAGTAGTGATCGACGATGCCCTGTTGAATAATAAACCGGGCCTGGTAGTTTTTGTAACCCGTTTCGAAAATGCTTCTACTGATATACCTGTCAGGGCTATTTATGACGATGTACTGCAGAAATGGTGCTTGTGGACCAACGGGTATTACCAAAGCGGGATCACAACTATTTCTTATAACAACTGCCAGGATAATTGTACTTCTATGACCATACCGACATTCTCAGAATGTAAATTCAGCGAGGGGCAGACCTATAATATTCTTGCTATGTATTAAAGAAGATCATTTTCTCTGATAAGATCCCGGTACCGTATGACCGGGATCTTTATTTTCCTGCATTACGTTCATTGTTTCAAACTAACCGTTCAGTGATCGCATTTGTAAAAAGCCCGCCTGCGATCGTTTCTTTATCATGTGATCAAAAAAACAAAAAATAAAAAACTATTGTTATGAAACTTCAATCTTCGATCATGCTCCTGGCCGTTGGCGCCGGAAGCTGCCCGCAAGGCAGCTTTTCCTTTTACGAAATGAAAACAACCATTTGCTTGATCGATTCTCCAACGGGCATACTCTCTTCGTTCCTTTGTTCTAAATAAATGATCATGGATAATATTTTTTCAATCATCCTCGCTATTGCCGGTCTTTTGTGGTTCGGGCTATTAATGGTGGCTTTCTTTGGAAAATTGATCGCCACCCTGGTATCTTATATTTCTTCTCATAAAAAAAGATGGAAGAAAGAGGCGATAGAAGCAGACGCTGTCATATTGCATGTTGAGCAAACAGGTCTTTATATCAATAATAAACCACAGGTAAAATTGCAGGTGCAGGTAAAACCGGGTAAGGGAAGAAATTTTGTTACCGAAATAAATGATATTGAAAACAGGAACATCGGAATTAAAAGCCGGCTCTGTTGTTAAGGTAAAATATAATCCCAAAAATTTACGGGAACTCTTATTGATAAAAGCAGCGTAGTAATTTTTCTTTTTGAATGAAACAGGAACCCCGCTCAACAGCGGGTTTTATTTTTTCGCCGTTCGTTGAATAAGACATTCCGTTCACTGTTTGCATTTGCAAAAGGATGGCCCGGGGTTGTTACTTAGCAGTATCAATAAAAATAAAAACTATTCAAACTTACTATTATGAAAAAGACATTTTCTCTCTTAGCAATTACTGCCACACTATTTTTTGTTTCCTGTAAAAAAGAAAATATCGATCAGCCCGGTGGTGGCGGTAATCAACAGCCTCTTGTTGTCAAAAAACTGGTAGCCACCAACGTAAGCGGTTATAGCAATACGATCACATATAATGTTAATGGAATGCCCTCAAAGATCACCCGTACGGATATGCAGAATAACATATACGATTTCATTTTTACATACAGCCCCGGTAAGGCGAATTATGTATCTAATTACAATGGAAAAAAATCAGAAGTAGGAGAGATAACCCTTGTCAATGGTAAAGCCACCACTTTTGTATGGACCTATTTCGATGCCTTTGAAAACCCGATCAATACATTTACAGAAACCTTCGGGTATAATGCAAAAGGTTTATTGAGTAAAAGGGATTTTGGCAGTAATAACGTATTCACCACTTATAGCTATGATAATAATGATAATGTCATAGAATCAATATATCATTCACAGGGACAGGCTGAAAGTAAATCCGAGTTTACGTACACTAATAAGAAAGATCTTTTTCCTTCCTTCGGCCTTTTTGATTCTTATGTAATGGGATTCTTCCTGCCGGCAAAAGCTAAAAATCTTATGACCAGCAGAAAAGGAACTGACCTGCTGACCAATACAGTTAGCTATCATGAAACTTATGCTTATGATCTCGATAGCGACGGTTATGTAACAAAAGGAACCATACATTCTGTGCTGACCAACCAGGATTATATCTGGACAAATACTTTCCAATAAGAGCTTTTCATACCAAAACCAATAAGCCTGAACTTTTATTCAACAATCCCGTATTTACGGGATTGTTTTATTTTTTAGCTTTACATCATGGGAATATGGAAACAAATAGCTGAATATCTCTACCTGAAGAAAAAAGATCCTGATCGTCCAAAAGATAAATGGATCGGTTATATGCATGGCATCAACCGTATCAGCCTGCTGATATTCATTCTTTGCCTGATCATCTTAGCGATCAAATTACTGACGTAGAAAATTATAAATGGAAGAAGCCGCTTTCGCTGAAGCATCGCCGCCCTGGCTCAGCAATTCTTTTAATGCAGCGTAATCTTTTTTTATTGCGGCGATCCTGTTCTCATCGGTCAATAAGGGCTGTAATTCTTTTTTTAGATTATTAGTGGTCATATCATTTTGTATCAATTCTTTTACCACCGGTTTATCCATGATAAGATTGACCAATGAAATGTATTTCACTTTCACCAATCGTTTGCCGATCTGGTAAGAAATAAAAGAACCTTTATAACAAACCACTTCCGGTACTCCGAACAAAGCCGTTTCCAGCGTGGCTGTTCCCGAAGTAACCAATGCAGCTTTTGATCGCAGTAATAAATTATATGTTTGATCTTTTACAAAACTTACATTCGAAAAGGATTCGGTGAATGACCTGTAAAATGCATCCTCCACCGACGGCGCTTGTGCAATGATGAATTGATGATCGGGAAAATCTTTACTTACTTCCAGCATCACCGGGAGTTTTTTGGCGATCTCTTGTTTACGGCTGCCGGGCAACAAAGCGATAATTGGTCTTTCGGAAAACTTGTGCCTTGTGCCCTGTGCCTTGTGCCTTTCAATCTCTTCTACCAAAGGATGCCCGACATACTCCACCTCCCAGTTCCATTTATTTTTATAATAATCTTTTTCAAAAGGAAGGATGACAAGCATTTTATCAATGCATTCTTTCATCATCTTTACCCGGTTCTCTTTCCAGGCCCATACCTGGGGCGAGATATAATAGATCACTTTCAATCCCTGTTGCTTTGCCCATTTGGCAATACGAAGATTGAAGCCGGGATAATCGATCAGTACCAGCGTATCGGGTTTGTATTGAAGAATATCTTCTTTGCAGAAAGCAAGGTTTTTAAAAATGGTTCGCAGGTTCATCAGCACTTCGGTAAAACCCATGAACGCAAGTTCCCGGTAATGTTTGACAAGGGTTGCGCCGGCTGCCTGCATTTTATCGCCGCCCCAGCAGCGGATACCAGCGGAAGCATCAAGCTTTTTTAATTCTTTGATGAGATTGCTTCCGTGCAGATCACCAGATGCTTCACCGGCAATTATATAATACTTCATTTGTGTAATAAAGGTAGAAAAGTTTAACGTTTGACTGTTTATCGTTTCTCGTTGAGTTTACGAAAGTATAAAGTGTCTTATCATTGACACGATAACGTTAAACGAAAAACGATAAACAATAAACTATTAATTCAGGATCTTTAATATCAAAATGCCAATACCATAAATAACAGTAATTGCAAAAATACCCTTGGCTGTATCGTCACGGTGAGTGTTGATGTAAATAGTGAACAGGATCACATTGGCCAGCAGGCTAAGGGCACCGATAGAAGTGATCAGCTTATTATCATTCATGAAATAGGTAAGAAAATCCGAAAATGAATACGATGGAAAGCGGATGAAATAAATAATGACAAGACCAAGAAGAGGCCCGATCAATCCTAATGCAAGTCCAAGCCTGAGATTATCTTTTTTAAATATTTTAAATATCATTGGTTCGGTTGATTTGGCGATGATTATTTCCAGGTTTTTTCCAGCTTGGCTTTTAAAACGTAATTCGTCATATCAAATTGTACAGGCACTATACTTACATAATTATTGGCTAATGCCCATACATCGGTATCCTTGCCTTTATCAAAATTCACAAATTCGCCGGTAAGCCAGTAATAATGGCGTCCGTGCGGGTCCTGTCTTTCTACAAAATCCTCCACGTATTTGGCATAAGCCTGGCGGCATATTTTCATCCCTTTTAAAAATTCAACCGGCACCGAAGGGATATTTACATTTAAAACGGTATGCTTATCTGATTTTATCTTCAGCATTTTTTCCACGATGATCCTTGCATATTTACGGGCGCCGGTAAAATCTGCTTCAAGATTATAATCCAATAATGAAAAACCCACCGAAGGAATACTTTCGATCGCCGCTTCTACAGCTGCAGACATAGTTCCGGAATAAATAACATTGATGCTATGATTAGCGCCATGATTGATACCACTTACGCAGATATCCGGTTTGCGGTGAAGAACTTTATCGACAGCCAGCTTAACGCAATCGACCGGTGTGCCTGTACAACTCCATGTTTCTACATTTTCAGCAGAATGGATCTTATGCATTCGCAAAGGCTGGCCGATCGTGATCGCATGACCCATTCCCGATTGAGGTTTATCCGGCGCTACGACAACGACCTTGCCGAGATCTTTTACAGCCTCTATCAAATTCAGGATACCGGGGGCTGTAACACCGTCATCATTTGTAACAAGAATAACAGGGGGTTCTTTTTTTACAGCCGGTTTAGCTGAACTCTTTTTTGCCATACAAAGCAAAAATCCCGGTTTTTTACCGGCTAACCAAACGAGAGCAAATAATAACTAAAAACTAATAGATAAAAGTTCATTCAATCAGTAAAAGTTTTTCCCAACGCTGAAGCATTGTTATCTGTTAGTTTTTATCTTTTAGTTAATAAAAATGTTCAAAAAATTTTGATTGTCTAAATAAATTAGTATTTTGTGACTAATTAAATTAGTGGCTATGGCTATTTCTAATCAAAATCTGAAGTATCTGCGCAAGCTTCGCGGATGGACGCAAGAGGAATTTGCACAAAAACTTCGTATCAAAAGATCATTGCTTGGGGCTTATGAAGAAGAAAGGGCAGAACCCCGCATCGATGTGCTGGAAGTTGTATGCGATATTTTCAAGCTAACACTTGATGATATCCTTCGAAAAGACCTGAGTGATAACAAGGGAAATTATCTTGCCAAACGCAGGGCCATGAAATTAACCGGTGGCAGACCCGATATTCCATTTGTACCAATGAAAGCAGCAGCCGGTTACCTGGCGGGTTATGCCGATCCGGAATTTATCGATGAACTGAATACATTCACACTCCCAATGCTGGCCGGTGGAAATTACAGGGCTTTCGAGATCATTGGAGATTCTATGTTGCCCACACCAAGCGGTTCTGTTATCGTTGGAGAAAAAGTAGATAACCTCGATGATGTCAAAAATAATGCTGCCTGTATCGTTGTCTCACGCAATGAAGGCATTGTTTACAAAAGAATCCAGAAAAACGGGCGTCAAAAAAACAAATTAACGCTGGTAAGCGATAATCCTTCTTTCCATCCTTATACGGTAAATGCTGATGAAGTGATTGAAATGTGGCAGGCGCAGGTTGTCATTTCAAAAACGGCAAGCCAGCAACGTTGGGATATGAACCAGCTTACCAATATGGTCAGCGACCTGCAGGAACAGGTTATCTCGCTGAAAAAGAGGATGAACTGAAAACTACGTCGTAGTTTCCACATAGGCAATAAGATATTTATCAGGGCAGCCTTCGGGTCTTGAAAACTGTCTTATATATTTGCAGATTGCAAAAACCTGCATTCCTTTTGAAAAAATTTATCTGCTTACCCCTGTTACTGGTTTGTTTGTCGGTTTTTTCTCAGCAAAAAACACTGCAGGCAAATAAGATCACCCAGGCGCCAAAGATCGATGGCAACCTGGATGAATCGGTATGGGCAGGTGCAACCGTCCTTGGCGACTTTGTTCAAAATTTTCCTACCTACGGGTTGCCGGCTTCAAAAAATACCGAGGTCAAAATTCTTTATGATAACAGTGCGATTTATGTTGGCGCTTATCTCTATGACGACCCTTCATTGATAAGGAAACAGATCACTGCAAGAGATGGCGAAGCTCAAAACGATGTTGATTATTTTTCTATTTTTTTTGATACCTACAATGACGATCAGAACGGGTTCCAGTTTTTAGTTACTACGGCTAATGTACAAACCGATGCAAGGTTAGGCCCAAACCTTGGAGGAGATTTCAATTCCTTTGGCGATAAGACATGGGATGCAGTATGGGAGAGTAAAGTAAGTATGAAGCCCGATGGCTGGGTGGTGGAGATGCGGATACCATATATCTCATTACGCTTTGCAAAAAAAGAAGTGCAGGATTGGGGTCTCCAGTTGCTGCGTTTTTTCCGGAGGAATAATGAAAATAGTTTCTGGAGCCCTGTTGATCCCAAGGCAAATGGTTTTGTTAATCAGTTTGGCGATCTGAAGGATCTGAAAGATATTCTACCGCCTCTTCGTTTAAGTTTTTCTCCTTACGTAACAACGGGCTATAGAAATTCTCCTCAAATGAATGGCTATCTCAGCGAATGGCTGCGCAACGGCGGCATGGATGTAAAATGGGGACTGAATGAAAGTTTTACTGTTGATGCTACATTGGTACCTGATTTTGGCCAGGTCGTTTCAGATAATGTCATAAACAATCTTACACCTTATGAAGTGAGGTTTACTGAGAATCGTCCTTTTTTTACAGAAGGAACCGAAATATTCAATAAAGCCGGTTTGTTTTATTCAAGAAGGGTAGGAGCTACTCCCTCGGGATATCATGCATTGCGATATTTCGTTGCCGGTAATAATCAATGGGAGATCATAAAAAATCCTTCTGTTACACAATTGTATAATGCCACCAAGTTCTCAGGAAGAACAAAGAAAAAATTAGGCATCGGCATATTCAATGCATTAACGGCACCGATAGATGCAAAGATCCATAATACAATTTCCGGTAAAGATTCATTCGTCCGAACTGAACCGCTGGCCAATTATAATATAATTGTGCTTGACCAGGCGCTGAAAGGAAGATCATTCATCACATTCACTAATACGAATGTGCTGCGCAATGGTAATGCAAGAGATGCTAATGTTACTGCATTGGATGTTGCTTTCTATAATAAAAAGAATTCTCATGCTTTGCGGGGCACTGCACGTTATAGCAGGGTTTGGGGCATGGATACTTATGACGGTTATAATACCACCCTTTCATTTGGAAAAATAAGTGGCAACTGGCAGTATAATTTTTCAGGCAATGTCGAATCGAAAAGATATGATCCCAATGACCTTGGAATTTTATTTGCTCCGAATGAAGTAACGTACACAGCCAATCTTAGTTATCGCCAGTTCAAGCCCACTAAAAATTTTATTACCTACAGCTATAGCATTGCCCCCCGGTTGCAATACCTCTATGATCCTTATGGGTTCAGCCGGTTTGATGTGACGGCCACCGGCTTTTGGGTCTTCAATAATTTTTGGGATGTAACTGTTTCGGTAAATGTATTACCGGGTTGGGAACGCAATTTTTTTGAACTCCGGACAGATGGCCGTTATATCCGGTACCCGGCCAATACAGGGCTTGAAATAAGCGGCAGTACAGATAGCCGTAAAAAAATGTTTTTACGATTTGGAGGAGTGTATGCCAAAGCATCCAAGTTTGATAATGAGTACACCAATGTCAGCCTCGGAATGCGGTACAGGTTCAGTAACCGATTCAGTCTTGACCTGCAAACCAATTCTTCATTTGAAGGCAATCAACTGGGTTATGCTTTTATCCGGGAAATGAATGGTGAACCGATCGTTGGTTTTCGTGACAACAGGGATTTTACTTCCGTGTTATCGGGCATTTATAATTTTACTTCGAGATTAAATCTTACACTAAGGGCAAGACATTACTGGAACCGGGTAAGTTATCTCAACTTTCATAATGTAGATATAAAAGGCGACCTGGTAGCAAGATCATTTATACCGAACAGGGATGAGAATGTAAATATTTTTAACCTCGATGCTTTTCTTACCTGGGATTTCCGTCTCGGCAGCCGTTTTATTGTGGGTTATAAAAATTGGTTGGGTGATGAAGAGATCGTCAATCTTCCAACCAAGAACAATTATGTGCGTAACCTCGGTGAAGTATTCGATCTTCGTCATGGAAATGAGATCACCGTTCGGTTTATTTATTTTCTCGATTACAACCAATTCAGGCGAAAAGACAAATAGCACAGGGTTTAGATTTTTTTAAATTGTCGTGAGTTAAATTCAAAATCTAAAACTTAAAACCCAAAATTTCTCTTATCCTTTCTTTATTAATTCTCCACCCGTAACAATATATATTACCTCTCCTTTTTTTGCTTTTACACTATATGTACCGGTAAACTTACTGTAAGCAGGAAGTATACAATGCTCATGTGTAAAATAGAAACAAGGTAGCCGCAAAGCTTGTTTTCCTCTGCCGCTGATATGAATACCGGGATGCACATGCCCGGAGAATGTAAACGAAGCACAGGATGGATTTTCCAGGGGATCGGTATTGGGAGGTTCATGACGGAAACAAAAATTACCCATCACCAATTCTTTTTTATGTATGATGATACCTGTTTCGATATACCAGTGATCTTCCAGTATATCGTGATTTCCTTTTACAAGATCAAAACGAAACAAAGGAAAATCGTTTCTCCATTTTTTAAAAAGATCCAATTCTTTATTTGCAGCACTATGCGTGAAGTCGCCAACAATGATAACCCTGTCCGCTTTGAAAAAAAGAAGTTGTGTAATGAGCCGCTGCAGGTCGGCTTTCTGAACATCATGCGGAATGGGTATACCTGCTTTACGAAAATGCCCGGCTTTGCCAAGATGAAGATCGGCCAGGATCAATGTATTCTGTTCTTCCCAGAAAAGACAACGTTCGGGTGAAACCCAAAACGTATTGCCATTGATGATATGAGGAATTGGATTATACATTTTTCTATTGCGCAAATATATGATAGGGCTGAGTGGTGTCAAAACAAGTTAGACTCCACAGGTGCCGGGTTTAGTTTTTAAACACATAGATACATAGAAAGTATAAGGGTTGATAACCTATATGTTTCTCCTATGTTTGTTTTTTAGTTCTTTGAAAGTTAAGATACCAATAGATTTGAAATAAAAAGGTGAAAAAGAGGAGGAGAAGGATATGTTCCTAAGCAGCTTTTTAGCATGCTGACACATAGATAAGCTCTCCTCCTTTTTGATCTCTTCGAGTTTGAACAGAATGTAAGGAATAAGGTTTTGCCTTATATCCAGAATATCCAATCAGGAGACAAAACGAAGGGAGATTTTCATTTAAAAAATCATTGGTCATGAAAAAAATCTTAAAACAGGTAGTGGGCATTGATGTTGCTCAAAAGGAATTAGTGGTCTGTCTGGGTCGTATGTGCGATGATCTTAGTTGTGAACTGTACAGCAGTAAAAGCTTTGCCAATAACAACAAGGGTTTTATGTCGCTACTCTCATGGGTACACAAATGGATGGACCCTTCTATTGAGACTATGTATGTAATGGAAGCAACAGGCGTGTATCATGAATCGCTGGCGTATTTTCTTAATGAGCGCAGTCATGCAATAAGCATTTTGTTGCCCGCTAAGATCAGTAATTACTTCAGGACCCTGGATACAAAAACTATCACTGATAAAACAGCCAGCCAGGCAATTGCCCGGTTTGGTCTGGAAAGAAAGCTGGATTACTGGAGAGCTCCGAATGGAATTTTTAAAACCCTGCGTCAATTAACACGAGAACGGGATCAGGTTGTTCAACATCGCACGATGACCAAAAACCAGCTTCATGCCGAACAATCAGAAGCTATGCCTAATAAGAGCACAGTAGCACGATTGAAAAAGCTGATCAGTGTTTTTAATGACCAGGAGCGGCAAATTAAAGAAGAGATCGCGGCACTTATAAAACAAGATGAACAGTTGCAGCAAACCATTAAACTGATAACTTCAATACCAGGTATCGGTATGCTTACTGCTGCTATAGTGCTGGCAGAAACCAATGGTTTTGATTTGGTTCGCAATAAACGGCAACTGGCAAGCTATGCAGGCTTTGATGTAAAAGAAAAGCAATCCGGAACATCGGTGAATGGCAAACCAAGGATATCTAAAAGAGGAAATAAATATCTTCGAAAAGCAATGCATTTGCCCGGGCTGGCTGCTATCCGGTGCGATGAGCGTTTTAAACACATATTTGCAAGATTAGTATCAAAACACGGTATCAAAATGAAAGCAGCAGTAGCCGTTCAAAGAAAATTACTGGAACTCACTTATACAATTTTTAAAACAAAAAAACCGTATGACAAAGAGTTCCTCAAAAAATTAGAGAGCAACAATGTTGCTCCCTAAACAGGCTGGCATAAAGCCGCCTAACGCACGAAAATAAATAAATAAATTAAATCACTTGGTTCTTAACACAGAATCTATGTGTTAAAGATCGGACTAAATTAATTTTCAAGATCCATTTGCATTTTTCTAACCCTGTCTTCCAGTTTTTCGGAAGACAGATCTTCCCGCATGCTGTCTACTTTTACCGGGAAACAGAAAGGCGTAAGTTTTTCGGGAAAAGTGATGATGATCTTTGACCGTTGTATCCTTTCCAGCATATCCCTTAACCTTGCTTCTTCCATTTGTTGTTCCAATACTTCATTATAAGACTGGCGAAGCAATAAGTTTTGCGGATCGTATTCACTGAAAACATTAAAAAGTAATGAAGCCGATGCCTGCAGGTGTCTTGCTTTCTTTTTTTCTCCCGGCATTCCCTGGAAGATAAGCCCACCGATAACCGCTACATCCCGGAATTTTCTTTTTGCCATTTCAGTGCTGTTGACGCTTCGTTGAATTTCATTCAGCAGGTCATCGGGTGAAAAAAGTTCGTACACATTTGTATCGTCGACAGGAATAGGTTGATCGCTCAGCAATTCAAAACCATAATCATTCATGGCAAAAGAAAAAGTGATCGGCCTGATACGGCTGATACGGTAAGCCAGTATAGCCGCCATCGCTTCATGCACCAATCTTCCTTCAAAAGGATAAACGAAAAGATGAAAGCCATCTTTGGTTTCTATTTGTTCGATCAGTAATTCATTTTCTTTGGGAACATGAGAGAGTTTTTGCTGTAATTCGAAGAGAGGCTTCAACCTTTTTAATTCTATTGCCAATTGTTTATTGCCTGTTGCCAATTGATTCAACGTTTCTCTTAATTTCTTTCCCAGGTTAGCACTCAATGGCATTCTTCCTCCATCCCAGCTTGGAACTTTCGATTTTTTATTATGACTGATCTTTACCATGGCTGTCATTTCTTTTATCATGATCAGTTCCAGGTTTCTTCCGGCCAGCGTAAATGAATCGCCGGGTTCTAATCTTGAAATAAAATATTCCTCGATCACTCCTACATATCCGCCGCTTAAGAATTTTACTTTCATCATTGAAGCGCTGACAATGGTACCGATATGCATCCGGTGCCGCATCGCCATCTTCCTGCTTTTGATCTTTAACAGGCCATCTTCCTCTTCTACTTTTTTAAAATCGTTGTATTGCTGCAATGCATTACCGCCTTCGGTAATAAAATGAATGATGTTTTCCCATTCATCTATCACAAGGTCTTTATAGCAATAGGTGCTGATGATCTCTTTATAAATAGTGGATGGATCAAAACCATCCGATATAGCCAGTGTGTTCAGGTATTGGATCAATACATCATAACAAAGTAGTTTCGGCTCCCGGCTTTCGATCAGGTTTTCTTTGATAGCCGATTTTAATGCGGCGGCTTCCATCAGTTCCAATGAATGGGTGGGAAGAAAATAAATTTTACTTATTGCGTCCGGGCTATGACCGCTTCTTCCGGCCCTTTGTAAAAAACGGGCCACTCCTTTTGGCGAGCCAACCTGTATCACTGTTTCTACGGGACGAAAATCAACGCCGAGATCAAGCGATGCAGTACATACAACCGCTTTCAAATTTCCGGAATGCAGGTTGTCTTCGATCCATGAACGCAACTCCATATCAATAGAGCCATGATGCAATGCAATAGAACCGGCGAGTTCGGGACAAATCGTCAATAATGTCTGGTACCAGATCTCGCTCATTCCTCTTGTATTTATAAAAATGAGAGTGGTCTTGCTTTGCAGGATGACCGGGATGACCTTATGCGCAAGTTTGATCCCCAAATGACCAGCCCAGGGATATTTTTCTATTTCATCGGGAAAGATGGATTCTACTTCGATGAGTTTATTCATATTTGCTTTTACGATCACTCCTTTTTTTTGCAAAGGACACATCAGTACCTCTCTCGCTTCATCGAGGTTTCCAATAGTAGCAGAGATGCCCCAGATGGACAATTGGCAATTTGCAATGGGTAATCGATCTTCTTTACTTGCCAATTGACTGTTGTCAATTGCAAATTTCTTTTTAACGGCAACCAACCTTGATAAAGCCAACTCTACCTGCACGCCTCTTTTACTTCCCAGCAATTCATGCCATTCATCTATTGCAATTATTTTTAAGGAGGAAAAAAAACCGGCATATCCTTTTTGCGCCAGCAACAAATGCAAACTCTCCGGTGTGATGATCAGTACTTCCGGCATTTGTTTTTTTTGCCTTGCCCTTTCTGCAATATCGGTATCGCCATTCCGGATACCAACTTTCCATTTCATTCCTAATTCTGCGATCACTTCTTCCATAGCTCTGCCGATATCTTTTGCCAGGGCTCTTAATGGGGTGATCCATAATAATTGAAGACCGCTGTTCTTTTTTTCAAGATGATCCTGCGGATGCTGATCGATAAAATCAATGATCGCACCGAGGAAAACGGAGAAAGTTTTGCCACAGCCTGTAGGAGCATTGACCAGGCCGCTTTCGCCATTGATAATGTGTTGCCATGCCTGTTGTTGGAAAAGAAAGGGCTGCCTGCCGTTTGAGGCAAGCCATTTTGTGATAACCCGGTATCCCGCAGATGCTTCCAGCGACAAAATCATGCTACAAACTTAGGCTCCGTGCCCCATATCCGGCCACAGAAAATAGGAAATCTACTATTGTCTTGCAAGTACCGGAAATGGATGTTACTTTAGCAGCGATCACCCAAAGGGGTGTTCATCCCTTCCAATCCATCTCCTTCAGAAAGACTGCAAATCCATATACTTTGAAGACCGGTAACAGATTTTACACTACTAAAAAGTGCCGGTATGAAAAAGTTAGTTCAGCAAGACGAAGTAATAGCAGGAAAAGAGAAGAAAGCAAACGGCCTGTATGTAGCTTCTATCAATAGACAAATGATCATTGAAGATATGGGAGAACAATATGCATGCAGAAATGTAGATACTCCCGACTATTCACAAAGTGAAGATTCTTTTGATGATACCTGGATGCCAACGGTATTGACACCCGAAGAGGAGAAACTGCTTTACAGCGAATATTATTAATAAACTGCCTTAATGATCCCGTCCTGCCATTTCAGGAAGTGCAACTTTTTATTCTCGAAATAATCAAGGGTCATCGTTTGTTTATTCAACACAGGCTGAATATCAAAATCAGTAAAGAGTTTGGGTTGTTTGGAAGAAAGATTGGAAGCAATGTCTTTATCATATTCCAATAACATCTTTGCATACCGCCAGGTGGTCTCGTAACCCCGGAATACCATATCACTCGGCCGCATAAACATTACCCGGCTGAACCAGGCAGTGATGCCCTGGCTTACCTTATCCAGTTTTGCATTATAAAAAGGAGTGCTGTAAATAATTTCGATCCCTTTATATTCCGGCTTGGTGAAATCTTTGATATTATCCCATGTAGGCATGCCCATTACAGCAGCCTGGTATTTTTGTTTTTTTAATAAAGCGAGTTGCTGGGTAAGTCTTTTACCAAAAGCTTCATCCAAACTACCGGCGATGCACAATGATAGTTGGGCAGTATCCAAATGCTGCCGGAGATGATTGACAGTAAAACTATCCGGAAGATCGACATATTTTAATTTCAACGGAACGGACATAGTGTTCTTTCCAAAATCATCAAAATACATCCTGATACGATCTTCCAACGAACCTTTTTTTCGGAATACGATCAATGGATTCAACGAATAATATTTTTGTATATGACGATAAATACCTTCGCATTGTGTCCGCAGCGTTGCATTCAGCATCACGAAAAAAGGATTACCTGTTACGCCGCCATCATTGGGCAGGTTTACATTGATGACGGGGATATTTCTGCGGAAACCGGCATCGGCAAATAATTTTACTTCTGAAGAATTACAATGAGCAAGGATCAGGTCAACACTGTCCAGTTCTTTTTTATTCAATTGCTGTGCAAGCGATTCACTGGACGAGCGGGTATCATACACAAATATTTCCAGCTCTGTTTTTTCCATGTTCAAAGAATCCAAAGCGAGTTGGGCGCCTTCGTAAAATTCTAAGCCCGGATTAATGAATTTTGGAAAAACATTTTTGGCATAACGATAAACACTGTCATCCACAAAAGCTGAATCAAGATAAAGCGGTGCGAAGATGGCTATCTTGTGTTTTGGAGAATTTGTTTGTGCAGCAGTTTTAACAGACAATAAACAGCTGGCAATAAGCAAAAAAACGGTCGTAGTGATTAATGATCTTCCTTTCATTATTTTTTTTCAATTAAATGATTGTCTGTTGTCCCTTGCACTTTGCCAATTCACCATTGACGATTCACTATTCCCACTCAATAGTAGCCGGCGGTTTACTGCTGATATCATACACTACCCGGTTAATTCCTCTAACATTATTTATGATCTCGTTAGAGATATTTGCCAGGAATTCATAAGGCAAATGCGCCCAGTCAGCCGTCATACCATCCACGCTTGTCACTGCTCTTAAAGCTACCGTAAATTCATAGGTCCTTTCGTCTCCCATCACACCCACACTTTTTACCGGGAGCAAGATAGCTCCGGCCTGCCATACCGTTGCATACAGATCGTTATCTTTCAAAGCCTGGATATACAAGTGGTCTGCTTCCTGCAACAACTGTACCTTTTCTTCGGTAATTTCTCCTAAAATTCTGATAGCAAGTCCCGGCCCGGGGAATGGATGGCGGTCGATCATTTCTGCCGGAATTCCTAATTCCCGGCCCACTTTTCTTACTTCGTCCTTGAACAACGAACGGAGAGGTTCCACCAGTTCAAGATGCAAATGCTCGGGCAACCCGCCAACATTATGATGAGATTTTATTGTCATCGAAGGCCCGTGCACAGAAACACTTTCGATAACATCGGGATAGATAGTTCCCTGCCCGAGCAATTCAACCCCTTCGATCTTTTTAGATTCTTCCTGGAATACATCAATGAATGAACTGCCAATGGCTTTGCGTTTATCTTCCGGCTCTGTTTTTCCTGCCAGCGCATTATAAAAACGTTGCCGGGCATCGATACCTTTTACATTTAATCCCAATATAGCATAGGTATCCAGCACAGCCTGGAATTCATTTTTGCGCAGCACCCCATTATCGACAAATATTCCATAGAGGCGATCGCCGATCGCTTTATGAATAAGTGTTGCTGCAACTGTTGAATCCACGCCGCCACTCAATGCCATTACTACTTTACGATCGCCGATCTGTTTCTTTAATGCTTCAACGGTGTCGGTGATAAAATGGGCCGGCGTCCAGTCTTGCGAGCAACCGCAAATATCAACCAGGAAATTTTTCAAAACTTTTTTCCCTTCCTTCGAATGATATACTTCGGGATGGAATTGTACGCCATAGAGAGGGAATCCTGATGTCTGAAGACTGATGCCGGAGTGGTCGTTTGTATTCTCTGATCTCTGACTTCCGGCTTCCGACTTCTTAAAAGCGGCGACAGGAATGCTTTCCGTCGTTGCCAGTAATTCAAATCCTGCGGGTAATTCTTTGATCGTATCGCTGTGGCTCATCCATACCTGCGACTTGTCTTCAACATTATTAAGAAGAGTATCTTCTTTTTGTTTGTGCAATAAAGCTCTGCCATATTCCCGTTTATTGCTTTTTGCAACGATGCCGCCGAAACGTTTGGCTGTTAATTGTGCCCCGTAACAAATACCCAGCACCGGGACCTTCTCAATGAATTTTTGAACGTCAACATCCGGCGCTTTTTCTTCATTTACCGAAAAAGGAGAGCCGGAAAGGATAATGCCTTTTAGTCCGGGTTCAAACTCAAAAGCTTTGTGATAAGGGATGATCTCGCAATAAACACTGGCTTCTCTTACAGCACGGGCGATCAACTGGGTATATTGGGAGCCAAAATCGAGAATAAGTATCTTTTCCGCCATGGAATTGCGAAGATAAGAAAGTGCCGGGAGTTGGCCGTTGAGCTTAAGTGTTTAAATATTTGTAACCTTTGTACCGGGTGATGAGTCATACCTAACATAAAAACCAACACATGAAACGCATAGTATTATTTAGCTTGATTCTTTCGACAGTTCTTATTTCCTGCGGTCTCTTTGGAGGTAAAACCATTCGCGGAAACGGAGTAGTTAGAAGTGAGATAAGAACGGTAGGATCTTTTAGCAGTGTAAAAGTAGAAGGCAATATCAATGTATTTGTAAGACAGGATTCCGTGGCTGCTGTAAAAGTGGAAGCCGACGAAGATCTTTTGCAACACATAATAATAGAGGTATCAGGTAATACACTGCATGTAAAGCCGAAGGATGGGGCTAACCTCAAATCTTCAAAAGGTATAAAAGTATATGTCAGCAATCCATCGTATAAAAATTTTGAAGCATCCGGTGCCAGCGATATTTATAGTGAAAGTAAAATAACGAGTAATGAAGAGATCGGTATCGACGTTACCGGTGCGAGTTCGGTGGAGATCGATCTGAATAGTCCTTCGGTGGATGCAGATCTTACCGGTGCCAGCAGTATCACGCTGAAAGGGGAGACAAAAAAATTTACTGCTGATGGATCCGGCGCCAGCGGAATAAGCTGTTTTCAACTGATGACGGAAGAAACAAATGTGGAAGTATCCGGTGCCAGTCATGCAAAAGTATTTGCCAGTGTAAAAATACAGGCCAGTGCTTCCGGCGCCAGTGAAGTGGAGTATAAAGGAAATCCTTCTCAAATAGGCCAGTCTTCGAGCGGAGCAAGCAGTGTAAAGAAAGTGGAATAAAAAATTTATTTTGCTTTATGTTCCGGAAAATTTTTACCACACTATTTGGTGAAACAATCAAGACCGCTATTACAGTAACCTTTGTTGATTATTTGAATGATTCAATGATCGAAGAAGCAGAGATACCACAGGAATATCTTCCTGAAGATTTCGATAAAGAACAATTCTCGGTTTTTTTCTATGATAAAGAATGGCTGATCGTAAAAGCCGAGCCAGGTCATGCTCATCAATATTCCCTGGACAAAAAATTAACAATATGGATCAAGGACCCGGTCGAAGCCATGTTGAAGAAAGAAGCAGAGCATCCTGCAGGAAATAGAATAACGTTCGGGGCAAGCAGTATAAAAAAACCCTGAGCAAGATCATCGAACCGTAAGGGTAGGTACTTGTTGCAAAGCACGACAACCTTTTAAACCTCTTGAACCCGTATGTTTAGAGGTGAATGTATTTTACAGTGATCCTTATATCCCTGTTCCTTCCCTTATCGTCTGTACAGGAAATTTTTACTGTGCCTTCCTGCGGAACAAAGAATTGTTTCTCACCTGCATTACAACTCTTGTAAAATTTATTGTTGATATACCAATAAACCTTGTCTACATCATTAGCAGTTTTGCAAACCAGTTGTAACGGTTCCGGATTTTTTTTGTTGATGATATATTCCATACCATTCACCGGAAATGTAATGGCAGGGGCAGCGCCTTTAAAGATCAGTTCGCAATTGGGATTATGCGCCGGTATCTTTTGATAGGCGATCCTGTTCTCTTCAAACCATGCCTGCATATCCGGTTCTACTATTTTAAACCATTTCTTTTTGTAGCCTGCAGCGGGAGCGCAACTTTTACAATACGAAATTTTTTCATCAGGACTTATCATGATCTCCTGCCAATTCTCGCAAACTTTGGTGGAAGAGATCAGCGGAATAAAATAACCGGTAGTAATACTGCTGCAATGACCGGATGGGATCATGCCGGTTTCACTGCATACTTGTCTTATATCACAATCTTTTGGTTGAGAAAACCATTCTTCATCGCTGTCATAATCTATTGTATTGAATATTTTAAAAAGAAGAGGCGTTGCAATATTAGAACCGCTGAGATCAGCCACACCCAGGCCGGAAAAATTTCCCGTCCATACACCAACCGTAAAATTTTTATTGTAGCCGATACTCCAGGCATCTTTTCTTCCATAACTCGTACCTGTTTTCCAGGCGATCTTAGGCATACGTTCCGTAGCGGTCCAGCTCAATGGAAAATCGGGACGATTTATTTTAGAAAGAATTTCATTGATCATATAATTGGCTGCCGGGCTTATCACATTCACTTTTTGATGAATGCTGTCACCCTGAGTTAATGAAGGAGAGATGTACATCCCATCATTGGCAAAAGAAGAAAATAAGCCGGTCAATTCTTCCAGTGTAGCGCCGCATCCACCCAATATCAATGATAAACCCAATTTTCTTCTGTCTTTCTGTATCTGCCTGAAATTACAATTGGATAATTTCTGGATCATCTTTTCATGACCAAGCATTTTTAATCCTTTTACTGCGGGAATGTTGAGTGAATGTTCCAATGCGTATTCAACCGTTACATAGCCATTGAATTTTTCATCGTAATTCTCGGGAGCATAACCCTGGTAATTAACGGCTACATCTGTCATCACTGTTTTAGGTGTCAGCAACCCATCATCAAAACACATAGCGTACAGCAATGGTTTTAATGTACTGCCCGGTTGTCGCACTGCATTAGCGCCATTTACCTGTCCTCCGTCTGTCGTGTCGTTAAAATTGGATGAGCCAACATAAGCGATGACCTTATGTGTTTTATTATCAATGATAACAACAGCGGCATTCTTGATGTTTTTTAACCGTTGTGTTCTTACATAATCTTCTACAAGTTTTTCGGTTTTCAATTGGGTATTCAGATCTATATTGGTTTTGATGATACTTGTTGAAGTACCGGCTTGTTTTTTTAGTTTGTAAGAAAGATGCGGAATATAATGCGGCACGGTTCCTCTTGTAGCTGTCAGCGGTTCTGCCAGCGCATCTTCAATTTCTTTTTGTGTGAATACTTTGTCATTCGCAAATTTTCTCAGCCATTTATTTCTTTCTTCAATGATTATATCATTGTTCTTCCCAATTACTAACCTTCCGGGATTATTGGGAATAATGCTTAATGCAGTGATCTCCGCTAAGGAAAGATGGTCGGGATTTTTCTTAAAGTATAATATCGAAGCCGCTTTCACACCTTCTACATTACCGCCGTAAGGCACCAGGTTCAGGTACAACTGCAAGATCTCTTTTTTACTATATTTCAGTTCAAGCTGAAAGGCTCTGAACATTTCCCTGAACTTGCTCCAGATATTTCTTTTGCCAGGTTCAAGTGCTTTGGCTACCTGCATCGTGATCGTACTGGCACCGGAAGTTTTATGTCCGAACAGGTTCCTGAAAAAAGCCCTGCACACTGCAAAAGGATTAATACCGGGATGAGAATAAAAATGTTTGTCTTCCTTGGCAATGATCGTTTTTTGTAATAAGGGCGATATCTCATCCAGTTCCGTTCTCATCCGCCATTTTTGATCTTTCGTTAAATAGGCATTAACAACTTCTCCTTTATTATCGGTAACGATAGTAGAGTATTCGACCTTATTGGGAAGAGGAAAGATCCGGTTTAGTATGAAAAATAAAAGGACCAGGCCAACGATAGTGATACCTGTCCATTTAAGAAAACGAATGGCAAATCGTCCCGCGGCTTTGCGGCCTGGTAGTTTTAGCCTGGGAAATTTTAGCTTCGATGTCATGGATGATCCTGTAAGAATCTTCATAAAAGTATGAGATGTTCCGGTCTAAGATGCAGGGAAGCGATTCTTTATTCGTTAATGTTTCGTTTATGATGGGAGATGCAAAGTTTATATGCAAGACGCTTTTACCGCAAAGTTGCAAAGGGTTCGCAAAGACATAATGAATTTACCTGGAGTGAAAAAAATTGTGTCTCTGCGCAAACTTTCCGTCTTTGCGGTAAAAGCGTCTTTCTCTTTCTTCGCACCGCAATTCTAAAAAATTCTATAATACCCAAATCGAATTATGCAAACCGGTAGTACTCTTCATCGGAGCTTCGTAAAGTACTTTTCTATTTTAGTTTGATTACAAAAAGCACTTAACAAATAATTATCTAACAAAATTTGCAACTGACCTTTCCATCATATTATCTTTCCGGTGAAATTATTTTCAACAACATGGACCCCGCTGACTCGTCCCGCCCAACCCGGGACATTCCCCCCTAGTTATTCTGCCACTAATTTCTATTCTTTCCGCCAACGGCGTATAAAAGCTGTGTGAAATTGACAACTGCCGGGAAAGAATTCACAACTGATTTTTTTACATCACTAAACTTAATTAATTTCTCTCTCATAATTTTCCTTTAACCACACTTATATGCGTATCAAATTCTATGTTCCGATGATCCCGATAGTCATCGGGATTTTTTTGTCTTCCTGTAAGAAGAATTCTATCGATCTTTCCTTTACCAATGCCAAAGGTGAAGTGCCACAGCTGACAAATCTTGTTTTCCGCTTCAATCATGCATTAGCAACCGATTCGATGCTGAATGCATGGGATTCTACCGACTATATTTCATTCGAACCAAAGATACCCGGTAAGTTTCGCTGGCAAAGCCCGGATGAATTGGTCTTTTCTCCCGCACAGCCGTTGAACCCTGCTACAACTTACAAAGCAAAGATCAAAAATGCTGTCCTGAAATACAGTAAATATAATACGGTAGCGAATGCCGATAAGATCAGCTTTCATACGCCTGATCTTACATTGGATAATTCGCAGGTAATATGGATCGGTGAAAGCAGTACATCGGCTATTCCGCAGTTGGACCTGTTCTTTAATTACCGGGTAAAACCAGAAGATCTTAAAAATAAATTGAGGATCGATATTGATGATAAGAAAGCCGACTTTAATATCATCACGGTTTCTACAGATAATAAAATATCGATTCGTATAAACGGGTTGAAGACCGAAGACAAAGACATTAATGCAAAACTGACGATCGAAAAAGGATTGAAACCTGAAAAGGGCAACACTTCAACTTCGGAATCTATCAGCAGTTCCATTGTTATTCCTTCTGCCTTTGCATTGACCATTCAAAATGTAGAAGCCGAACATAACGGAGCAGAAGGTGTGGTGAAAGTAACTACCAGCCAGCAGCTTTCCGGTGAAAGCGTCAAGTCGTTTTTAAAATTCGATCCTGACCTGGCGTATACTGTTGAAACAAATGACTATGGCTTTACACTCCGCAGCGACAAATTCGATGTAGAAAAAAGTTATGCATTGCAGATCACCAAAGGTCTTCGGGGTAAGATCGGTGGTTTTCTGAAAGAAGATTATGCCGGCAGCGTAGCGTTTGGAGAAATGGAAGCGAATATCAATTTCACCAATAGCAAAGCTGTTTATCTTTCTAAGAATGGCGGAAAGAATATTGAAGTACAGATAACCAATGTGCCGAAAGTAAAGATCATTATTTCAAAAATATATGAGAATAATCTATTGCTGGCGCAACGTTATGGTTATACTCCGCAGGAAACGCATAACAATGTTGACTATGCAAGCTATGATGAAGGATACGAAGGCGATTATTATTATGACGGTTATGGTGAAGGCGATGCCATGCTGGGCGATGTGATCTATGAAAAAGAAATTGATACCCGTTCATTACCCAAAAGCGGTAGCGGAAGAGTATTGAATCTTTCTCAATTTGATGACCGGCTCTCTGATTTTAAAGGAGTGTATCATATTGTCATCCGTTCCGGAAAAGATTATTGGGTGAAGGACAGCCGTTATATTTCTTTATCCGATCTCGGATTGATAGCTAAAGAAGGACAGGATAAAATTTATGTGTTCACCAATTCGATAAAATCGGCTGATGCATTGAACGGGGTTAATATTTCCGTGTATGCCAACAATAATCAATTGATAGGAACCGGTTCGACCAATAAAGAAGGTGTTGCTGAAATTGCTTATAGTAAAAAAGAATTCGGCGGGTTCAAACCTGCAATGATAATTGCAAAGACCACAGATGATTTCAACTATTTGCCTTTTAATAATACAAGGGTGAATATGTCAAGGTTCGATGTTGGTGGAAAAAGAAATAACCCTTCCGGCTTTGATGCATTCGTGTATGCCGAAAGAGATGTGTATCGCCCGGGTGAAAAAATAAATTTCTCCGTGATCGTACGTGATACAAAATGGAAAAGTCCCGGCGATGTACCGTTAAAATTAAAATTCCTGATGCCGAATGGTAAAGAGTTAAGATCATTCCGTAAAAATTTGAATGAAGAAGGTTCGTTGGAAGGAAGCCTTGATATCGCTACGGCGGCAATTACAGGTAGTTATACGCTGGAAGTATATACTTCAACCGATATATTATTGGCGTCAACCAATTTTATGATCGAGGAGTTTGTGCCTGATCGTATCCGGGTGAATACAAAGCTGGATAAGGAATTCCTTCGTACCAATGATGTAGCAAAGCTTTCTATCAATGCAATGAATTTTTTCGGACCGCCTGCAGCCAACCGTAAATATGAAACAGAGATACAGGTAAAACAGAAATATTTTACTGCAGAAAAATTTGAAGCGTATGATTTCAGCCTCGCCAATCAAAATACTTTTTTTGCTAAAGAAGTAAAAGAAGGAACGACCGATGCGGAAGGGAATGCTGTTGTTGAATATTCGATCCCGGCTACTTATACTAATATGGGTGCATTGCAAACAAGTTTCTTCACAACAGTGTTTGATGAAACCGGCCGCCCGGTAAGCCGTGCTACCAACGTTGATATATTTACCCAGGACGCTTTTATTGGAGTAAAACTGGATGGATATTATTATTACCCGTTGAATCAAGCGGTGAAATTAAATTTGGTTGCGGTGAATAAAGATGGCAACGCTGTAAGTTCTGTTGCGAAGATCGAAGTGATCAAACACGAATACAGAACGGTTATAGTCGGAAGCAATGGTTATTTCCGGTACCAATCCCAGAAGGATGATAAAATGATGATCGAACAGGAGATCAACATTGGCAATAATACAGTGTATTCATATATTCCAAGAACACCCGGCGATTATGAAGTAAGGATCTATCGTCCCGGCTCCGGCAATTACCTGACAAGAAGTTTTTATAGTTATGGTAATTGGGGTACAACCAATACTTCTTTTGAAGTAAGCAGGGAAGGTAATATTGATATTTCGATAGATAAGAAATCATATACTACGGGGGAAAGTGTAAAGGCTTTATTCAAAACACCTTTCAGTGGCCGTATGCTGGTAACGATGGAAACAGATCATGTTGTTTCGCATCAGTATGTGGATGTAAGTAACAGGACGGCCAGTGTGGATCTGAAATTAAATGGCGATCATGTACCGAATGTATATATCACTGCTACTTTGATCAAGCCGCATGAAATGTCAGACATCCCTTTGACCGTAGCACACGGTTTTAAGAATGTACCGGTAGAAGAAAAAAGCAGGAAGATCGAAGTTAAGATCGAGGCGCCAAAAAACGTTCGATCCAAAACACACCAGCATGTAACAGTGAAAGCTGCTCCGGGAAGTTTAATAACACTGTCGGCAGTTGATAATGGTGTTTTACAGGTAAGCGATTTTAAAACACCCGATCCTTATAAATATTTTTACCAGAAAAAAGCATTACAGGTAAATGCATTTGACCTGTATCCTTTATTGTTTGCGGAGATCAGGGCCAAGCTTAGCAGCACCGGTGGTGATGGTTATGGATTGGATGCTGAAAAAAGAAATAACCCGATGCCGGCGAAAAGAATTAAAGTAGTAAGCTACTGGGGTGGAATTCAAAAAGCAAATGGTAACGGCGAAGCCACATTTGAATTTGATGTTCCTCAATTCAGCGGTGAATTAAGACTGATGGCCGTTTCTTATAAAGGACAAAGTTTTGGTGCAGCGGATAATACAATGACGGTAGCCGATCCTGTTGTTATCAGTACGGCATTGCCGAGATTTTTAAGTCCGGGTGATACGGTGAATGTTCCTGTTACATTGACCAATACTACATCGAAAGCAACAACGGTATCGGCAAGTATTACAGTACAGGGCCCGGTGAAAGTGATCGGCGGAAATAATCAATCAGTCAACCTGGCTGCAAAGAGTGAAGGAAGAGCAACATTTAAAGTAGTGGCTGATCCTGCGATCAGTATTGCTAATATCACGGTAACGGTAAATGCAATGGGGGAGAAATTTACGGATGCTACCGAGATATCCATTCGTCCTGCATCTACTTTACAACAAGTGACCGGCAATGGTTCGATCGCCGGAGGCAGTTCGCAAAAAATAAATATTGGATTGAGTGATTTTATGCCGGCCAGTATCAATTATAACCTGGTAGTGAGTCGTTCACCGGCTTTGGAATTGGCTGATCAACTAAAATGGCTGGTGCAGTATCCCTATGGTTGTACAGAGCAAACTGTTTCGGCGGCTTTCCCGCAATTATATTATGGAGATATGGCCGACCTGATGCAATTGAATAAACAGCAGAATAAATTAAATGCGAACAGCAATATCATTGAAGCGATCCGCAAAATAAAAATGCGTCAATTGTATAATGGCGCCGTTACTTTATGGGATGGCGAAGGCAAAGAAGACTGGTGGGCTACAATTTATGCAGCGCATTTTTTACTCGAAGCAAAGAAAGCAGGTTTTGATGTTGATAATAGTTTGATGGAAACAATGCTCAACTATATCAACAACCGGTTAAAGAATAAAGAAACGATCACTTATTATTATAACCGGGATCAGAATAAAAAGATAGCGCCGAAGGAAGTGGCTTATGGTTTATATGTACTGGCATTGGCCAACCGGACCAATGTACCTGCGATGAATTATTATAAAGCAAATCCTTCTATCCTGGCATTGGACAGCCGTTATTTATTGGCAGCGGCCTATGCAACTGCCGGCGATAAAAAGTCTTTCAATGCAATGTTGCCTTCATCATTCACGGGTGAAGAATCCGTAGGGCAAACAGGCGGCAGTTATTATTCCGATGTCCGGGATGAAGCGATCGCATTGAATGCATTGATCGATGCAGATCCGGGTAACCAGCAGGTTGGTATCATGGTAAAACATGTAGCCGATAAATTGAAAGCAAGGCAATGGCTGAATACGCAGGAAAGAGCTTTTGCATTCCTTGCATTGGGCAAACATGCAAGAGCCGCTAATAATTCTACGGCTACTGCTGAAATAAAAGTAAATGGAAAAGTAATTGCTAAAGTGGATGGCGGTCAGTGGAGAGGTGATATGAAAGCATTGGGCGGGACGAATGTAGAAGTCTCAACAAAAGGCAATGGTAGAATGTATTATTTCTGGCAGGCGCAGGGTATCAGTACAAGCGGCGCTTATAAAGAAGAAGACAGTTACCTGAAAGTGAGAAAACATTTTTATGACAGGTATGGTAAGCCGATCACTTCAAATACATTCAAGCAGAATGACCTGATCATTATCGGGATCTCGCTGGAACGTTCATTCAATACTGCAATTGAGAATGTGGTGATCACAGACTTGTTACCTGCCGGTTTTGAGATTGAAAATCCAAGAACAAAAGAAATTCCCGGAATGGATTGGATCAAAGATGCATCAACGCCGACAGCGCTGGATATAAGAGACGATCGTATCCACTTCTTTGTGGATGCGCTTTATCCTAAGCAAACTTATTATTATGCTGTGCGTGCGGTATCGCCCGGTAATTATAAAATGGGACCGGTGAATGCGGATGCGATGTATAAAGGAGAATATCATTCGTATAATGGAGCGGGAGTGGTGAGAGTGGTGCAATAAGTGTATAAAAAGCCAGCTTTAACAGGGCTGGCTTTTTCCTATCAGAAAAATTATTGACTGAAGAATTTTTGTGTAATTTTTCCCAGGGTTTTACTTTTATTTACGGGGATAACATAAACAAGAAGCTTGCCGTCTCTTTTTTTTAGTAATGTAAGATTATAAATATCTTCACTGATTCTGTCCATAACTTTCTGAGGTAACTGTATTGTTGGTATAGGAAGTTTTGTACAGAAAGAATCTGCAAAGAGTGAATAACCCGTGGGAACATAAGCTTGATCCCTGTATTTTTTTGTATAAGATTCTACGAAACAGTTGCAACGAAGACAGGAAAGTATGGCAATATTGTTACCATGCAGATACATTAACGAATCTACTAATTGATTATTCAAAGCTATTTTAACATCTGGTACATGATTATTGTTGCATGATATTACAGAGAAATGTAACAAAAGCAGTAAAAAAATCTGAATGATTGGTTTATTTTTTTTCCTTAAAAACATAATGATAAATACGGGTTAACGAATCATTGAATATAGCAATGCCATTTTTGTATTCAAAACTGATCCTGGGACTAAGATGTTCTGAAGGTGTGAATGATCCAAGGTAATCAAGGGTTTTGTTAAAAACCAAAATAGAACCTCGCAAGGATTCGAACCTGCTATTTCTTCTAAGTTGTTTAACAAGATAAAAAAATGGATCAGAAAAAATGATATTTACATTGTTCTCATCGTTAAGATCGATTTTTTGTGTATAGGAAAGATTAGAGACAAGTTTTTTATTGTAGCACATAAAATTATTGATAAATGTTGCCGATGCTGTATCAATTCTAGTGCTGAAAGGATCGATCTTATATAAACGGTCAGATTTTTGAAAGACGGCAATTAAAGAACCTGGTTTAACAGGTTCAAGTGAAAGGTATGGAACTCGTGTGTCGCAATTGCGATACCGTTCTGGATATGTCAAACACCGGCTCATTTTTTTTGCGACTATGTTTACGCTAAAGAGGGCTGTTTTGTCGGCATTATTTTTTTTTCGAAAATGACCATAGGGGATCAGGAGGTAAGGGTTGACGAATAAAATTCTTTTATCAATATATAGGTCACCATTAATAAAGAGATTTTTGAAATCTATTATTTCCTTCAAGTCAAATGATAAAATCTTCTGTAGGTTTAAATTTGAATCTATTGAAAACTGGTTGTAAATAAAGGTTCTGTTATTTATCAGATGAAGTGTATCGTTAAGGAGATTTAAACAATAGTCATCTCTCATTCCATGAAAAAAATCACCTGTATATTTTTTTATGGATTTCCCAGGATCGAATATGTCAATGAAGTTGAGGGTATCACTTTTACCCATTATTATGAGATAAATACTGTTTTTTCTATTCAGGAAATGAATTCCAAATCTGCTATCACGGTCTTGGGTGGCAAAATAGCTTGCAAATTCAGAAGTGTTTAGTGATCCAGAATCTACTTTCAGTTGCCTAAATAGACTATCATTTGATAACGTATATGCGGAATCTGTACAAGCGCAGTTATTACTTTTACATGCACTAAAGATGGTTATTATTAAGAAAAACAGCGAAAGAAGAAGTTTTAGCATACTGATTTAATGAAAACCAGTTATGGACATAACCGGTATATGTCATTGTCATTACTGAAATATTACTTTATAATGGGACGAGCATCTCTGTCAATAGCAAACACAATATTGTCAATGCCAATAGAGTCGAGAGGTGTCTTAACGACCAATACTGAGCTATCACCGGTAATGATGATCTTGTAGTCTCCATTTGCCAGGCTATCCAGTGCTCCTGGCCTATCCCTATCAATTTCCGGAAATGCATTCCTGAAGTCATACAAATTTCTTAAATAAAAGCCAGCCATATCATTTGCTGCATAATGATCATATATACTATCCAACATTCGGTTCATAATGTGGATATGTACTTCATCATAAGCTTCTCCATATTGATCGGCTGCTGCAGCGCATCCACTTTCACCAGTATAGCAAAAAATATCTACGCCCGTTTGATTTCCCTCCCATGTTTTATTACTAACAGGGGACACCCGAAATAGTTACACTGCCAACATGCCGATGAGCAGTATTGCCCTGGCCACATCCAATTAAAAGACAAATTGCTCCGGTAAGGAGCACAAGTTGAAGGCTTTTCATAAACAAGGTTGTAGGTTTAGGGATATTAAAGATAAATTACTTGATATGAAAAAAAAAATTAAGTATCTGTATGAATAGTCCTAAAATAGGTTGACAATTTTTTCTATCTCATCTACCAGCTGCAATTTGAACGCTAAACTGTAGTCCCTTTGTGTTCGTTTCCGATGACTCATGTTTACTTCTGAATTATTCATATAAGTTAACTTTTGTGTCAACTTATTTCAGGACGATACAGTATGTAAATAAAAAAAGTCCGGCTCTTTCGAACCAGACTTTCAAAGCATCGTGTATAATCAATGATTAATAATCGCTGTTATATCCGCCGCTGCCGCCACGGTCACGGTTGTAACCGCCGCCGCCGCCACCTTTTCCTTTGTAGCCACCGCCACCGCCGCCGCCGCCGAAGCTTCTTTTCTTGAAGCCACCGCCGCCGCCGCTACCGCCACCTTCTGGTTTTGGACGACTTTCATTAACGACGATGTTACGACCGTCAACTTCTGAACCATTCAAAGCTGCGATTGCTGCTTGTGCCTGGTCATCATTGGGCATTTCAACAAATCCAAAGCCTTTGCTGCGGCCTGTGAATTTGTCGGTAACGATTTTAGCTGATCCTACTTCACCATGTGAAGCGAAAAGGTTGGACAGATCCTGGTCTTTCAGGTTCCAACTGAGGTTTCCTACGTAAATGTTCATTTTGAGAGGTTTTAAAAAAAAATAAAAGTGCCAACAGTAAACAGTAACCAATGAACATTCACAGGATTATCAGAAACGTTCAGGACTTGTGAAACTGTAAAGAACACCAAAGCATTACAAAATAACGGATTTTTTCCTGACTTATTGACAAATTTAATTATAGGTTTTAAGCAAGTCGTTATTCCTGTCTACAGGATTGATTATCACAGCTTATAACAAAGCCCTTGCTTACCTGCAAGGGCTTTGAAAATAGGGTACTTTCAATTGGGCGTTTAGTTTTTCAATAATTTAGCTACCTGGATATTTCCGTTCTCATCCTCCAATCTTACCAAATAAAGGCCGCGGGTAAGTCCGCTTAACGAAACAGGAGTATGCGAAGAACCCATTACCAGCGAAATATTTTTCAGCACTCTTCCATCCATTGTTGTGATGACCATCTTTGCATTTCTCGATAATTTTTTATGCGTGATAGTAACTTCATCCTGTGCCGGCATCGGGTAAAGCAGTAAACTATTTGAATAACTGTCTGCAGCAGTGCCCGAAAGTTTTACAACGCCGCTGAGTTTATAGTGACCGTCAAGGTCCACGCTCCGGATACGATAGAAAACAGTTTGTGAAGGAACATTTGTATTTGTAAATGCATACAATGATTTTCCTTTGGCCTGCACCGATCCAACTGTTGTGAAATAAGAACCGTTATCACTTCTTTCAATTTGATATTCCTGCACATTCAATTCTTCGGTTACATCCCATTTAAGCATAACACTGTTATCGTTATTCCTGTTAGCTAATAATCCAATAAAACTTACCGGCAAAGGAATTTGCGGCGGCCCGATCGAAAGATTATCGAATACTGCGAAGAAAGCTTCATTAATGATGTACGAAACCTCTACTCTGAAAGTAGTGTTGGGCCCGTTCGCAATATCGGGATCTATTAAACGGATACAAACCGTTCCTTCAAAACCATTGAGCAATGGAGTAGGATTGGGCCCATTGTCAATATAAGCTACCGGTGTACTCCATGCTGCAAATGATTGTAAGCCGGATGTTGCTTCCACATTTGTAACTGTACCTAAAGGCGTTGATGTGACACTGATGATACGGACCTGGAAACGATCTACTACGGGATTATTGACGATATAATAAAAACCAACCGTGAAAGTTCCATTAGGATTGGGATTATTATAGGGCGGAGAAATAATATTCAATACCCTGGGAAACCCGGGAGCATTTACACGTAACGGCGGCATATAATCCGACCAGTAACCTCTTGCAGCATTATAATAAAGTGAACTGTCGAAAATACTGCCATAGATACTGGGAGAATTAAAGCCATTATCGTTTGTGTTGAAATTGGCAACAATACCATCACAGATACCGGGCCCTGTCGTAGTAGGAACCTGTGCCGATCCGCAAACCGTGATAAAAAAGAATAAATAAAAGAACCTTGATTTTACAGCGTAAAAAAATTTCATATGTTTTGTTTTTAAAGAGTAAGAAAAAAAGGATTTGTTCTCTTCAAAAACAGGCAGACGGTAGATGAGTGAAAGACAAAGAGCATACCTGAATTGATAAAGGCATGCGGCGGAGTAATTGAACAATTAATGTAGAAGAAAGTTCTCTTTAGTAATATAATTGCATAAAAAAAGTCCCTCTTTACAGAAGGACGTAAGCTTTTTTAGGATCGTATTCTTACTTATTCAGCAACCACTTCAAATTCAACTTCGGTGCTTTGACCGTTACCGAATTCAATATTTGCTTTATATGTACCTAATTCTTTTACTTCATCAACGATACTGATCTTGCGGCGATCGATCTCATAACCTCTTTGCTCACGGATAGCACGGCTAACCTGTAAAGGTGTAACGCTACCGAAGATCTTACCGCTGGTTCCTGTTTTAGCACCCAGTTTCAATGGAGCTTCTTTCAGTTTATCAATTACACTGTTGATCTGGGCCAGCATTTTATCTTCTTTCTTCTTCACCTGCTTCATTCTTTCTTCCAGTTGCTTTTTGTTGCTGAGGTTATTCTCAACGGCAAGCTGGCGGGGCAATAAGTAATTGCGGGCATAACCGTTCTTTACTTTTACCACTTCGTTGCGGGCGCCAAGATTATCTACATCCTGAATTAATATTACTTCCATATAATTTTGCTTTTAGCTTTAATGACTTATTAGCTTCATTAGTCTAATGGCTAACAGACTAATGGCTAATAGGCTCTATTTTAATAAATCTGTTACATAAGGCAATAATGCCATTTGACGGGCTTTCTTCACCGCATCAGAAACTTTGCGCTGGTATTTCAGGCTGTTTCCCGATAAACGGCGTGGTAATAATTTACCCTGCTCGTTCAGGAATTTTTTAAGGAACTCTACATCTTTATAATCGATGTAACGGATGCCATATTTTTTGAAACGGCAGAACTTCTTTACACGTTTGTCGTTCTTAATGGCGGTCAGATATTTTATTTCATTTTTTGCCATGACTTATACCTCCGCTAATTTTTCAGTTCCTGTTTTAACACCACTTCTCTTTCTTGCATTGTACTCGACGGCGTATTTATCGAGTTTAGTGCAGAGCTGACGGAGTACAGATTCGTCACGCAACATTTGTATCGTCAGTTTCTCGTTGAAATCAGGCGCTGCAGTATATTCAAGCACCCAGTAAAGTCCCGTTGTTTTTTTCTGGATCGGGTAAGCCAGTGATTTTAATCCCCACGCATTTTCAGCAACTACAGAGCCACCGGCATCGGTAACAAGCTTCGCATATTTTTTCTGCTCGGCTTTGAACTCATCATCGCTGAGAACCGGAGTGAAGATCACCATCAGTTCGTAATTGTTCATTTTTCTTTTTTAGAAGTTAATAATTCGATTTTCCCATTGGACATTCCCGTACGTACGGGAAAGAATCTGCGAAAACAGATTTGGGGCGGCAAAGATAGGCCTAAGAGGCCAGACTCAGAGGTTGACTTTGAAGAATTTTTAGAGGCCCTGCCGATCTTGTTTTACCGTGTAAAGATATTGCTTGAAGCATTACTAATCAGGCTTTTGTATTAAAAAGTATCGATATAAGCAAAGTATCTCCACTTTAGTCCCGGTATTGCTGCCATCATTATCCTCAATGTCGGTGATCTTTACATTTTCCCGAACACCATGCTCCTTATTAAATAACTCGATCCTCTTCATGGTGATCTCCATGCCATGTGATTTGCGGCGGAAACCCGAACTCTCTTTCATTTTTTTAGCGGCATCTCTTTCAATGCCATTGTCTTCAATAATGCATTGTAATAATTCGCCTTGAATGATGATTCGATGATCGCTATTTCACCTAAAAAAAGGACGAATTCATTGAATTAATGGCAAAAAGACTGGGGTGAATAAAAATCTTACTGCTTCGCAATCCGTTTTTTGCTTATCATCGTAGTTCAGGGGTTAAGGTTCGGCATGGTGCTTACAACTGTCATTGTTGAAGACGAGCTTCATAGCAGGGAATTCCTGCATAATCTGCTGACAGAATTTTGTCCGCAGGTCACGGTGGTTGCTATTGCCGCAACTAAAGATGAAGCGATCGAAGCCCTTACTCATCACAAACCCGACCTGGTTTTTTTAGATATTGAATTAAGAAAAGGTACCGGCTTTGAAGTATTGAAAGCAGTAGGTTATCCCGACTTCCAGGTTATTTTTACAACAGGATCCGATCATCATTCCATTAAAGCCATTCAATTTTGCGGAGCCAATTATCTTCTCAAGCCGATTGATATTGAATCCCTCCAGTTAATGATCGATAATGCCGCCGAAAAGAGGAATAGTATTACTTCCAACCTGGCGCTGAAATACCTGTATGCAACGCTGCAAAACGGGAGTGTGCCGGAACATTTATACATTCCGAATATGATCGGTGGCGAGTATATAGCCATTGATGATATCCTGCGGATCGAAATACAGCAAAAGGATGCAGTGTTCATCATGCGGTCAGGGCTTTCGCATCCTTCCATTCATTCGTTGAAAGATTACGAGATATTATTTGAAGGGCTACCTTTTTTCCGGACCCATCATGCACATATGGTCAATTTGAAAGAGATAACGGAGGTGATCTATAAAAATGATGTAGTGCAAATGAGCGATGATACATTAGTTCCTTTATCCCCGAAAAGAAAAGATGAACTCCGCGAAATGCTCAAGCAGTTAACGTTTGGAGGCGCATAAAAAAGTCCCGCATCCTGGGCGAAGTATTTCAAATACAAAAGCCTGTTGAATTACAACAGGCTTTTGTATGAGCGGGTATTTTTTATTGTTTTGTAAACTTCATCTGGTTCATTGTGCCATCTGTTGTCATGATCTTTATAAAATAGATACCGGAAGACAAGGATGAAATATTTACCTGAATCGGCTGAGTATTACTATTGATCTGTTTAGTGATCAATACCTGTCCCTGCATATTCACTATTTGCACATTGGCATTGGAACTAACAGTATTATCCGATGTGACCTGGATCATATCGGAAGCCGGGTTTGGATAAATGCTGTAGGTGTATTTGTTTCCAAAATCCACTTTCCGGATGGCAGAGTAAACAAATTTATTATCAATATCCACTGACTTCAACCGGTAAAAATTAATGCCCTTGAACGGATCCAGATCACGGGTCATATAATTAAGCGTTGATGTACTGCTTCCTGCAGCAGCTACAGTGGCGATAGCCTGCCAGTTGGCGCCATTCGCAGATCTTTCAACGACATATTCACGGCTGTTAAACTCCTGTTCAGTGGTCCACTTCAACAATGTTATGTTGTTCTGCTTTTGCGCAGTGAAAGAAGTAAGTGTTACAGGCAGTACTCCGTTTACATCATTCCTGGTATACCAAACAGGCGAGGTAATGATCCTGGCGGCTCCAATGGAGATGTCAATATAATAATAGCCGGTAGCAAGATCAGCAATACCATTATCAATGAATTTTAAATTGCTGCCGATGGCTGAATCTATTTTAACGGCTGTCACATTACTTCCGGGAGTACCATACATAACTCTTATGATAGCTCCGGAAAGATTGGTAGTGGCATCTGTCAGCGTAACAGCTATAACAGGAGCAAACCTGTCGGTAAACGCCGTTCCCAATGTTTTTGTATTGATAGTAAAGTCAACTTTTGTGTCGCAATCCTGTGTTGAATAGAAATGCATGTTCCGCATCGATCTTATTATTTCTGTTTTTGTCAGCGCCGGCGCAACGATCGATGTCCTGGAAAAAGTGGTATGTCCAAAAGTAGTATTATGATTATCATGATCGATAGCCGGACCTACATGGTATCCTTTAGACAGTAACATTTGATAATACCATAAATAAGACATAGGAGAAGCCGGGTTGCTGTAAGTGGTATTGGTTGATGTAGCGGGACCACTTTCAACTGCAACAGCAGTGATCGCCGTATCGGCAACTGCATTATAAGTTCCGGCGATATTATTATAGTCTGTTAAATTAGGATGAGCAAGTGATGCAAACGTATTAGTGGCAAGATTGCTGTTAACGGTTTTAAATAAACCATTGACCCCGGTATAATCGCTTTTAGGAACAAATACGTCATAGTTATTGGAAGCGCCCCAGCCTCCGCTTCCGCTTTCCCATCCCCAAAGATCATCCATGCCGTCACCATATACTAATACGTGACCACCACCGGAGATCACTCCCCATTCCATACCATACAATGCAAGGAAGTTGGGATTTGCTGTAGAAAAACTATTTGCCTGGCTTGATCCCAAATGGTAATTAGCGATCTTATTGCCAGGGTTACCCGCAGAAGAAAAATGATTGTGCTCTGATATTCCAAGGTAATCCATGCATAATGCTGTCATAGCATAATTGTAATCATCCGTCGGTATAAGGCCCGGGTTATCTTTATTGCCATCAGAATAAGAGGAATGCGAATGAAGCGTTCCAAAATAAAAATTGTTTACCGGATCGCTTGTTGTCGCCTTACTGCCTGTAAGCGGCGAAGCTGCCAGGTATTTTGTTCCACCTGAACAATTCTTATTGGCTGCAAAAATGAAGAAGTAATAAGTAGTGCCGGCCGTGAGACCTGTTGCGAGGAAACTAGTAGCCGGGGAACTTGAAACTACTGTACCACCGCCTAAATTATCACCTTCATTATAGTTAGTATTATCGGAAGGCGTTGCTCCTAATGATGAAGCTGTACTCGCTACAACTACATAATTATCTGCTCCTGAAACCGGCGCAAATGCTCCTGAAATAGCAGTTCGGGATGCATTGAATGTAAGCGTAGAAGGTTGAGAAGGCGGAGTTGTACATGGAGGTAACGGTGCCGTGGTTTGAGAACCTGTTAACGGACTGGTCGTATTATAAGCCGGTCCATTGACACATGATAGCGCATTCAAGCTAAAAATATAGAAGTAATAAATTGTATTAGGCGATAAACCACTTGTTGTAAATGTGGTTGCATTATTTCTTTGAACTACCGTAGCATTACCTAATATATCGCCTGCATTGTACGTTGTTCCATCAACGGGGTTGTTACTTAAGCTTGCCGAAGTACTTCTTAAAACAAGATATTGATCAGCTGTTGTTGCCGTAAAGGAACCTTGTATAGAATTTGAAGTTGTTGTACCAAAAACAAGACTGGTTGGTTGAGATACAGGTGCAACACAAGGAGGCAGACCTGCGGTTGTAGTAGCCGAACCGCTAAGTACCGTTGTTGAATAATATAGCGGGCCACCCGTACAAACACTGTTCATCGGGAAAATAAAGAAATAATAAGTAGTGAGCGGAAGAAGACCGGTAGCAGTAAAACTTGTTGCATTTCCTCTTGCTATTACCGAGCCGTCACCAACATTATCACCAATATTATAGATCTGCCCGTCAAGTGGATTAGAAGTAAGACTGTTATTGGTACTCATAACTATAAGGTATCCGTCTGTAGCAGGACTTGCAGCAGTAAAACTTGCTTGTATAGATACATCTGTTATGGTTCCAAAAACCAATGAGGTTGCCGGTGCTGTTGGACTTACACAAGGGACAGTCGCAACTGCTGTAACATTTAAATTATCGATACTTAGTTTGGGTCTTGAACCTGTTGCCCCTCCGGTTCCATTATGATAGTAGAAACGTAATCTTGCAGTAGGGCTATTGTTAAATGAAGCCGGTAAAGCAATATTTGCTTTAGTACCGCTGGTAGGGGAGCCGTTGGTAAAGTTTACAACACTTGCAAAAGTCAATTCGGTAAATGTGATTCCATCTGTACTGGTATAAACTCTCATGGATCCATTCCTCGCCCCATCTCCATTGGGGACAGGGTTATTGATGGATGCCCAGTCAAAACTTACAGTACCTGCATTTACGCCGGTAAAATCCATATAAAAATCAATGGCGGCAGCGGATGTATTGTCAGTGGCCCCGGTAGATAACAGTACAATCGATTGGGTTGGAGTGGCCTGGTCGGTACCTCTTTGTACACCGCCCGAACTTCCGGGATTTCCTATTTGAAATGATAAAGTTGATGCGGTTAAAGTTGTACCGTTAGGAATTCCACCTGCTCCCACTGCACTAAGTCCACCAAAATGATTGGCACCAGTTCCGGTAATAAAGAAGTTGCTCCAGTTAGCTATGTCTGAAAAATCTTCTGTATAGCTTAAGCCAGATTGGGCCGACATAATTACCGGAAGAGGTGGAAGAGTAATAGCTTGTTGCGTACCCCAAACCGTAACGACAACAGCGCCATATTTTGCATAGGCCTTATAATAATATCTTGTGTTGGGTGCAAGACCGCTAAGCGTTACGCTGAAATTACCTCCTGATAAATTAACAGATGGAACCTGGGTACCTGAACCATCCGGGAAACCACTGACAGTACTGTACTCAATACCATATTCTGTAATGGCAGAACAGCCTGCTACCAAATTAGTACCTGCTAAAGTCACGCCGGTTGCCGAAACGGAAGAACTTCCACCCGTTGTTACAGATGGTGCTGTGTTTACACCTGACCCGGTTGCAGCTACGCTAAAACTTGTTACGCCGCCTCCACTAAGATCGATATTGCCATCATAAGATTGTACGGCGGTTGGATCGAATTGTACATAAATTATTTTCCCCGTAAAATTATTACCGGCATAAGAAAAATTTAATGTAACAGTATAAGGCCCGCCTGGATTTTCCGAATAAGTAAAACCGGAAAGTGCGGCTAAACTAATATTGCCTCCATTAAGATCACTACCATCAAGGGTAAAAGAATTAGGACCTGCGGTTGTATTTATACATACAGACCCAAAACCTGTTAATGCAGAGGCTAAAGTTAAGGTTGGTACTCCAGCCGCTGCCCTGGTTACCGTTACAGTATATGTTTTTGTGGTAATAGCATCCTGTGCAGTTACAACCGTTGTTATAACATTTGCTCCAACACTTAATGGTATGGATGCCGACGGGCTGCCACTTGTTACCGGACTTCCATTAACTGTTATTGTTGCATTTACATCGCTGGCTGTGGGTGTGGCAGTAATTGAAGTAACAGCATTTGCCACGCTTGCCGAATAATTTATAGTGGCGGCGGCAAATGCCGGAGTTAATGTACCTGTACTTAATGTCAGGTTGGAAAGATCGGCATTGGATGAAACAAATGGAGCGGCGGTAACACTGAAATTATCAATACCAATGCCCTGGCCATTTGTAGAGCCTCCTAGCCCGGTAAAGGTCCATTTCAAATAATAGTCTGCACCATTTGCAATATTCAAGCCGGTCAGGCTTACCGTTTTGCTAATGGTTGTTGGAGGATTATTAATTACAGTGTTGTTCGGGTCAGCAGCATAAGATTGATCTCCTGATGTAGCAGATGTACCGGGGGTCGAAGTACTTCCATGAAAGAAAGTCCAGTCATATTGCCTGCTTCCCGATCTGAATTTTTCATAATCAAAACTTATGCTTAATGCTCCAATTGCAGCACCTGTATTATTGGTTATTCTTAGTACAATGGATCTTGGAGAAGTAAAAGTTCCTGTATTTAAAAAACCTAAGGCCCTGTCGGTTGATGAAGCGGTTATTCCGTTAGCCCAGTTAATTGTACCACCACCTGAAGTACCTGTTACAGACCCGGTTCCTGTAGTTCCATAAGCAAGAGTTGTGGCTGTAGTACCTGTTGACCAATCTAAGCCAATTTTAAAACCAGCGGGAAGAGTTGCCGTACCGCTACTTCCCATTCCATCAAAATTTTGAGGAAAAGGCGTGCCTGTGCTGGTGATGCTTAACTGGCTAAAACCATTTAAACCGGTTGTCAAAAAGAACAGTACAGGAAATAAGAATTTAGTTGTAAAAATCTTCTTCATACTCGTGTTTTTAGATCGTCAAAAATGTTTTTTCAACGTAAAAAATTGAAGTTTATGTCAGAACTCTCCGAGGATTTCAACGTCAAAAATGTTTTTTCGAACGACAAACATATTACTAATGCCTGTTCGTAAAGCCAATGTCCCGTAAATTCTTTATTATTTTTTATGCACAGCGAAGTTGCTGTAAGAGATTATCAGGAAACTTAATTTGAGACCGGGATGCACTTAATTGCAAGACATTCAGGAGGAACTTAACCTGAAATCGATCATACGCACCTGCAATGTTTTTTGATCGTTCCATTCGTTCTCATCTATTTTGAAAACGATATCAAGCGGTTTTTTTTGTTCCAGTAAATGAAAGGCATCAGCCATACCAAAACCGATACCGGTGATGGTAACATTATCCTGTTTTACAGAAAAACGTATATGTTGTTCTTTCACAATTTTTGACCAGCCGGTATTCATTACATTTTTTGCAATAAAAACAGGACGAAGATTGCCCGGGCCAAATGGTTCCATCTGGCAAAGGATATCATAAAAAGAATTTTTGATATCTTTTAAAGATATCTCTGCATCGATGATGAGTTCCGGGACAAGTAATTCGGCAGTGATGGTAGATGAGACAATTTCTTCAAACTTATTCCTGAAAGCATCCACCTGTGATAATTCCAACGTCATTCCTGCCGCAGCAAAATGACCACCGTAGCCGAGCAAATGTTCCCTGCAGGCATGGATAGCTTCATATAAATTAAAGCCCGGAACACTGCGGGCACTGCCGGCAGCATATTCACCGGACCGGGTTAGTACGATCGTTGGGCGGTAATAATGTTCGATCAGTCTTGATGCAACGATCCCCACCACGCCTTTATGCCAGTGCGGTTGAAAAACAACGGTCGTTTTTCTTGTTTTCCATTCTTCATTGTCACCGATGAGTGCCAGCGCTTGTTCAGTTATACTGGAATCAGCTTCTTTGCGGTCGGTATTATCGCTATGCAGCATTTCTGCAAAATGCAATGCTTCAGTATAAGTTTCAGCAATGAACATCTGCACTGCTTTTGTGGCATCATCCATTCTTCCGGCAGCATTCACTCTTGGAGCGATCATGAAAACAAGATTATTGATATGCAGTTGTTGTGAAGAAAGATCGCTTAATTGTATCAACGCTTTGATGCCATGATTAGGATTGTCATTGGCTTTTTTTAATCCATGAAAAGCAAGGATGCGATTTTCGCCGGTGATCGGTACAATGTCTGCAGCAATAGCTGTTGCCAGCAGGTCAAGATCGTCAAAAGCGAATGCGGGGGGCAGATCCAGTTTTTCGGTGAGAGCCGATATCAATTTAAAACCAACACCGCAGCCGCATAATTCTTTATAAGGATAGGGACAATCTTTTTGTTTGGCATTCAATATAGCGACAGCCGGCGGCAATATTTCATCGGGAAGATGATGATCGCAAACAATGAAATCAATACCGATGGTTTTTGCGTAAGCGATGAGTTCGGCGGATTTGATACCACAATCAAGAGAAACGATGAGGGTAAAACCATTTTCTTTGGCAAAATCGATCCCTGCTTTACTCACTCCATAACCTTCGCGGTAGCGATGCGGGATATAAAAACCGATCTGGGAATGAATTTTTTTAAGAAATTTATACATGCAGGCTACCGAAGTAGTGCCATCAACATCATAATCCCCGAATACCAATATTTTTTCCTGGTTAGCGATCGCCGTTATGATCCTTTCAACGGCTTTATCCATATCCTTCATCAGCCATGGACTATGAAGATCCTGTAATTGCGGTCTGAAAAAATCTTTTGCCTGTTCGTAATTCTCAATGCCGCGATGCAATAGAATTTTACAGAGAACGGGATTGATCTTAAGCGACTGGTGTAATGCGTTTATCTTTTCTTCATCCGCGGCCAGTATGTTCCATCTCTTCATCATCGGTCAATGCTGCATTAATATTTTCGTTCCGTAACATATAATACCATGTCTTCCAAACCTTGCCTGGCGGGGCTTTCGGGAAACTGGTGAAGAACAGATAAGGCTTCATCACGGAATTCATTCATCTTCTTTTTTGTATAATCGATACCACCGGCTGCTTCCACCTGTTGTATCACCCATTTTACTTTTTCTTTATCGCGGTTATTATTTTTTACAATATAAATGATCTTTCTGCGGGTGCTTCTGTCTACATTATTCAATGTATAAATAAGCGGCAGCGTTAATTTTTTTTCTTTGATATCATTTCCTGTCGGCTTGCCAACATTCTCGCTTGCATAATCGAAAAGGTCGTCTTTTATCTGGAAAGCCATACCTGTTTTTTCACCAAATAATTTCATTTTTTCAACGACGGCTTCATCATTATTAGCCGACCATGCACCTACTGCACATGCTGATGCGAGTAAGGAAGCCGTTTTATTTTGAATGATCTCGTAATAAATTTCTTCTTTTAAATTGAGGCTTCTTGCCTTTTCCATCTGTAATAATTCTCCTTCGCTCATTTTTCGTACGGCATCTGAAAGTAATTGAAGGGCCCTGAAATCATTATTATCCAGGGAAAGCAGGAGTCCTTTTGCGAGTAAATAGTCGCCGATCAGCACGGTTGCCTTGGCTTTCCAGAGGGCATACGTAGAAAAAAAGCCCCGTCTTTCCAGCGAATCGTCCACCACATCATCATGCATTAAAGTGGCTGTGTGAAGCAATTCTACCAGCGAAGCGGCCCGGTAAGACGATTCAGTTATCTGGCCGGCGAGCTTTGCAGAAAGCAATACAAACATGGGCCTCAACTGTTTACCTTTCCTCCGGACGATATATCTCATCATACCATCCAGCTTCCGGTGCTTGCCTTTTACAGCATCCCTGAACCGCGATTCAAAAATCTGTAATTCATCGTTTATTAGGTCTGTGGGTAAATTCATTCTTAGGTGGGGCAATTTACGGGCAAAAAAATAATTCGCCGGCGGGCAGCTAACTGTGGCGTTTTGCTGACTAAGTAATTGACAAATAACCGGCAAACACGGTAAATAGTTTTCATAAAAATTTGGTAATTAGTCCTCAATATCTATTTTTGCTTAGTATTTAGGACATTGTTCACAAATCTTAATCCTTAGTTATGGCAAGCAAAAAGTATTTATTACTTGTTGCAGTAATGTGTTTTACTGCAATTAGTTCTTTCTCTCAAGTCAAGATCGGGACGTATTATGATTCTTCCCAGATACCAAATCGCAGGATGCCGCAGCATACTGAGTTTTTGAATGGCACGAATAATTTTCCTGCGAAACCGCGTAACCAATGGGAAATTGGTATCAAAGGCGGTTTGTTCCAAGTGTCAGGTGATATACCTGCTAAATTCCTGTCTCCCGGTTTCGGTATACATGTGAGAAAAGCTTTTGGTTATATCTTTTCAATGCGCTTAGAGTATATCTATGGTATTGGTAAAGGATATGCATTCAGAGCTACTAATAACTATGCAAAGAATCCTGCATGGGGTACTAATATTGTTAACCCTGGCCAGCGTTATAGTGCGCCGATGGCTATAACAGGTGCAGGTGGAGTAAGAACAATTGTTTCCTCTGCTACAGGGGTAGCACCTGTTTCTCCATTTGACCAGGTGTTTTACAATTACAGAACAAAAGTTCAGGACCTGAGCCTTGAAGGGATCATTACATTAAATAATATCCGCTTCCACAAAGCTAAAACCGGCTGGACCGTTTATGGTATCGCTGGTATCGGTGGAACAGTGTACGATACTGAAGTGGATGCATTAAATGATGGCAGTACGAAGTATAATTTTAATTCATTAACACAGTCTGATTATAAGAACCGCAAATCTTTCCTGAAAGATATGCGCAACAATATATTGGATGGTGATTTCGAAACACCCGCAGAGAACCAGGGCGAACGTCGTCCTAAACTTTTCGGTAATACTTTCAAACCTTCTGCAACAGTTGGTATGGGTATCAGTTTCAAACTCAGCAAGAGCATCAATTTAGCACTTGAAGATCGCTGGACTTTCATCAAAGATGATCTTCTTGACGGTCAGCGCTGGCAAGAGCATGCATGGGGCGATGCCGTATTGACCCGTGATTTCGATTCTTATAATATGCTGAGCCTTGGATTGAACCTTAACCTGGGTGGTAAATCTGTTGAACCTTTATGGTGGCTCAACCCGCTGGATTATGCTTACAGCGAGATCCGCAATCCACGTTTGATGCGCTTACCTAAACCTGTATTACCTGATACAGACGGAGATGGCGTTACAGACCAATTTGACCTCGAACAAACACCTGCTAATTGTCCTGTTGACAGTCATGGTGTAACTAAAGATACTGATGGTGATGGCGTTCCTGATTGTAAAGAAAAAGAACTGATCACTCCTACATATTGTCAGCCTGTAGATGCTGATGGTGTTGGTAAATGCCCGGTTCCATGTCCTGATCCTGTAACATGCGGATTGTGTACAGCTCCTTGCGGTGTTGGTATTACATCAACCTGCGCTACCAGCCTTGGAGCATTACAGCCTATTACTTTCAAAGCCAACTCAAACAAACTGAGTGATGACGCAAAAGCTGCCCTGGCAACAACAGCTGCTAAACTGCGTAACAATCCAGGTTGTAAAGTAGTGGTTACCGGTTATTGCGCTTCTAACAAGAAAGAACAGCAATTAAGCTGGGATCATGTTAATGCAGTGATCAACTATATGGTAGACAAAGAAGGTATCAGCCAGGATCGCTTTATCTTCAACTACATGGTTGAAGGTGGTGATTGCAATACAGTTGATATGCGTGCAGCAGGCGATGGCGAAGATGGACCTAACAGGGTTGATCCTCCGCATCCTAACCTGATGAAGAAGAACTAATAAGAGTAAATATTCTCTATATCAAAGCCCTCCCTTTGCGGAGGGCTTTTTTTTGAGAAGTATGACCATCGGACGGAGACCGTCAGACGGGTGATCCGAGCTTTACAATAACCTTAACTGGTCTCTTTTGGGAGCCTAAGTTTTTTCAGTAAGTTTTGTAGTTAACAGTTAACTTTGCCAACCTTTTATGAAACTGACCTGGATATTACTTTTAACCCTTTTTCTGGCCGGATGCTTTGGCAGTAAGAATGCTGCAAAGTCACCAGGCAAAAAAAGCATCAGCAAAATTCTTAAGAACCCTGACCCGGCGTATAAACTGAAGATCGCCGAGCAGTACTTTGTAAAAAAGAAGTACTCAAAGGCCCAGGTGATCTATGAGGATGTGATGCCGTATTTTAAAACCGATTACAAGGTCTTTGAAGATATTTATTATAAGTACGCTTATTGCGCTTACTATTTGAAAGATTACCTGAATGCAGAGAACCTTTTCAAAAGTTTCCTGGAGATATTTCCAAACAGTACAAGAGCGGAAGAAGTGGATTATATGCGATCCTATTGTTTTTACAGACAATCACCAAAACCTGAACTGGATCAAACCAGTACTATCAGGGCAATGGGTATGATGCAAACATTCATCAATACGCATCCCGGCTCTGCCAAGAACAAAGAAGCTAACGAGATCATCGATATATGCCGTGAAAAACTGGAAATAAAAGACAGCAAAAGTGCGCAGTTGTATTTTGATATCGGCCAGTTCAGGGCAGCGGGAGTTGCTTATAAGGAAGTTCTTAATTCCTACCCGGAATCAATGAAAGCAGACGAGTATAAACTGATGATCATAAAATCATATTACAGGTTCGCAGAATTAAGTATCGAGGAAAAACAGGTAGAACGTTTTGAACAGGTGGTCAGCGAATGCAATGAGTTCTCCGATCGTTTCCCGGACAGCAAATTGAAGAAAGAAGCAGAAGAATTTTTAAACCTATCTCAAAAAAATATTAAACGTTTAAATAATGAGCAAATTAAGACGTCAGCTTAGTGCCGGCATAGCCAATCACATCGAGACCCGTAACCTTGATGATATAAAAAACAAGACGGGTAATTTGTATGAGTCTATTGCCATCGTGGGCAAAAGAGCTAACCAGATCAACATTTCTTTGAAGGAAGAATTGCATAACAAACTGGAAGAATTTGCGAGCCATACAGATAGTTTGGAAGAGATCCACGAGAACAAAGAACAAATAGAGATATCCCGTGCCTATGAAAGAATGCCGAACCCGGCATTGCTGGCTACACAGGAATTCCTGGAGGATAAAATTTATTTCCGCAAAGGAGATGATGAACTGTTCAGCTAAACAAGAATATCAAATTAGTCAGACAGGTCAAATAAGTCATATTGGCCAGTAGCCGTTATAGCGGAATTTGCCTGACTCATTTGATCCATGTAAATGAAAGGATAAAAGTATTTCAGCGATCGGCACCGGCGGATCGCTTTTTCTTTTTAGATAGGAAAGACGGGAAGAGCTTTTAGTGGGAAATAGTAATTTTGAATAGTGAATTAGTGAGGTTCCAGGTTTCAGGTCTCTCGTTTCAAGTGGGTCGTTCACAACCGAAGTATCTTATAATAGCACGATAACCTGAAACCAGGTACCAGATACTTGAAACCAGAACTCTCAAGCTGTTCACTAAATAATTTTGATACTTACATGCTGAACGGAAAAAAAATATTACTGGGTATAACAGGAAGTATTGCTGCTTATAAGTCGGCCTATCTTACCAGGTTACTGGTAAAAGCAGGAGCAGAAGTAAAAGTGATCATGACGCCTTCGGCAAAAGATTTTGTTTCCCCGCTTACTCTTTCAACATTAAGCCGTAACCCGGTGCTAGTGGATCTTTTTGACCAGCAAAGCTGGGCCAATCATGTAATGCTGGGCCGGTGGGCCGATGTTATGATCATAGCACCGCTGAGTTGTAATACGCTTGCCAAGATGGCAAACGGCCAATGCGATAATCTTTTACTGGCCGTTTATCTTTCGGCTACCTGCCCTGTTGCCGTAGCCCCGGCCATGGATGAAGACATGTGGCTGCATCCTGCGACAAAAGAAAATATCAGGAAACTGGGATCGTTCGGCAATCAAATCATACCGGTAGAAAAAGGAGACCTGGCCAGCGGCCTGCATGGAGAAGGAAGGATGGCCGAACCTGAAACGATCCTTGCATTCATCGATACCAATTTTTTTTTGACCCGCCCGTTGCAGGGTAAAAAAGCAATTGTGACAGCGGGACCAACCTTTGAGCCCCTGGATCCCGTCCGTTTTATCGGTAATCATTCTTCAGGAAAAATGGGAGTAGCGATCGCCAAAAAATTACATGAACGGGGGGCTGATGTCACATTAATATTAGGCCCTTCTTCGTTAGAGTTTTCAGCCGAACGGGTTGTCGGTGATCCGGGTGAATACCGCAGAAGAAATGTATGCGGCCAGTAATAAGGCATTTGATGATGCAGATATTGCGGTGATGGCCGCAGCGGTAGCCGATTATTCTCCTGTTGAGCAGGCGAAAGAAAAAATAAAGAAGAACGACGAGCATTTAATACTGGAGTTGAAAAGAACAAAAGATATTCTCAAGAGCCTTGGAGAAAAAAAGAAAAAAGAACAGGTACTTGTCGGGTTTGCACTGGAAACACAGGATGAAAAAGAATATGCATTGAAGAAACTGAAGAGTAAAAATGCAGATATGATAGTGCTGAATTCCCTGAAGGATGCAGGCGCCGGTTTTGGACATGACACCAATAAAGTAACTATCTTCGAAAAAGGAGGGCAGGAATTTAATTTCCCGGTGAAGCCGAAAGATGAAGTTGCAAAAGATATTGTTGATACGATAATCCGTCTTTATTATGCGTAAAAGGATACTAACTGTTGCATGTTTTATTATGATCGCTTTTGCCGGCCAGGGACAGGAGATACAGGCCCGCCTGACCGTTATGACCAGCAAGATCAGCACACAGGTCGATAAAAAAGTATTTCAAACACTGCAAACGGCTTTGACGAATTTTCTTAACAGCCGCCGCTGGACGAACGATGTATTTCAACCTGCAGAAAGAATAGAATGTAATTTCTTATTGAATATCGACCAGGACCTTGGCAATAATCTTTACAAAGCAAAACTAACGGTACAAGCTGCCCGGCCGGTGTATAATACAGCTTACGATTCTCCTATCATGAACTTCATCGATGAGAATGTTACTTTCCGGTATGTTGAATTTCAACCGATCGAATTCAATGAGAACAGGGTGCAGGGTAATGACCCGCTGGCCGCCAATATCACGGCCGTACTCGCTTTTTATGTAAATATCATATTGGGTCTCGATTACGATTCATTCGGTATCCGCGGCGGCGACCTGTATTTTCAAAAGGCGTGGAATATCGTTAACAATGCTCCCGAAGGCAGGGATATCGGCGGATGGAAATCCTTTGAAGGTCTCCGCAACCGTTACTGGCTGGCAGAGAATTTCAATAATAACCGGTTTGCACTTCTTCACGATGCACTTTATTCTTATTACCGGATGGGAATGGATCTTTTTTATGGCAATGAAGAAAGTGGCCGTACAGGTATATTGAATGCGCTGAATTTCCTGAATACGATCAATACTGAAAATCCCAATTCAATGTTCCTCCAATTTTTTTTCCAGGGAAAAAGCAATGAACTGGTAAGGATATTCAGCAAAGCCAGGGACGATCAAAAAACAAAAGCAAGAGAGCTATTGACAAAACTGGATATTACCAACGCTGCCGCTTACAAGGAAATAAAATGAGAAGCCGGCTATTCATCTCCTTTATGATCTTTCTTTTCGTGTCCTGCAAATCAAAGAACAGGATACCTTCCGATGTATTGGCTCAAAATAAAATGCAGGTCGTATTGTGGGATGTGATGAGAGCCGACCAGTTCCTGGCGGATTATGTGCTGAGTAAGGATTCAAGTATCGATAAAATAAACGAGAGTTTAAAATATTACGAAGAGATATTTGCGCTTCATAAGATATCGAAAGAACAGTTTCAAAAAAGTTTTTCATTCTATAAAGATCACCCGGACCTGCTCAAGGTCATCATGGATTCAATAAGTCATTCTTCCATGATCGCACCTACACAGACCGTGACACCGGCAGCACTTGAAGCGCCAACAAAAGTCATACTGCCAACAGGTACAGCAGATACAACCCGCCTATTACCGAAACTGCAAGAGGATACTTTGCGAATGATAAGGAAGAAAAAAGGATTATCCTTACAGTGATGCCGGATTTTTTCTGGCTAAGTTCCCTAATTTTACCGCCATTCTTATTACATGAATAAAGTAATCGAATCTGCTGATGAAGCTGTAAAAGATATCCGCGACGGCGCTGTAATAATGCTGGGCGGTTTTGGTCTTTGCGGCATCCCCGAAAATTGTATTGCGGCACTGGTGAGGAAAAAAGTGAAGGACCTGACCTGTATCTCCAATAATGCTGGGGTAGATGATTTTGGGATTGGTTTATTGCTGAAGCAAAGGCAGGTAAAAAAAATGATCTCTTCTTATGTGGGAGAGAATGCCGAGTTTGAAAGACAGTTACTCAGCGGGGAACTGGAAGTAGAACTGATACCGCAGGGAACACTGGCCACAAGATGCATGGCAGCAGGATATGGGATGCCGGCTATTTTTACTCCTGCCGGTGTTGGAACAGAAGTAGCCGAAGGAAAAGAAGTGAGGAATTTCAATGGTAAAGAATATTTACTCGAGTATGCTTTCGATGCCGGCTTTGCCATTGTAAAAGCATGGAAGGGCGATACCGATGGCAATCTTATTTATAAAGAAACAGCAAGAAATTTTAATCCCATGATGGCGATGGGGGGAAAGATCACTATTGCAGAAGTAGAAGAGCTGGTGCCGGCGGGTGAACTGGATCCGAACAATATACATACGCCGGGTATTTATGTGCACCGGATATTCCAGGGAAGTGATTATGAAAAAAGGATCGAGCAGAGAACGGTGAGGAAAAAAATTTGAAAATGACCTAAGAGGAAAATTTGAAAATGACCTAATTTGAAAATTTGAAGATGTGGTTCCCACTATTTTCAAATCTTCCAATCACCAATTCTTCAAATCAATTATGGCTTTAACGAAGGAACAAATAGCGCAGCGGATAGCGAGAGAGTTGAGGGATGGGTATTATGTGAACCTGGGAATAGGTATACCTACTTTGGTTGCTAATTATATTCCCAAAGGAATAGATGTGGTGCTGCAAAGTGAGAATGGATTATTGGGAATGGGTCCCTTTCCTTTTGAAGGAGAAGAAGATCCCGATCTTATCAATGCCGGTAAGCAAACCATTACTACCGTACCGGGTTCAGCTTTTTTTGATTCGGCATTAAGTTTTGGGATGATAAGAGCGGGTAAAGTTGACCTGACCGTGCTGGGCGCAATGGAAGTAAGTGAAGAAGGAGATATCGCTAACTGGAAGATACCGGGTAAAATGGTAAAAGGAATGGGAGGGGCGATGGATCTTGTAGCAAGTGCCAAGAATATCATTGTAGCAATGATGCATACGAATCCAAAAGGAGAATCGAAGCTTTTACCGAAATGCATGTTGCCATTAACAGGAGTAAAATGCGTTAAGAAGATCGTTTCGGATATTGCTGTGCTGGATGTAACAGCCGATGGATTCAAATTACTGGAAAGGGCGCCGGGTATCAGTGTGGAAGAAATACGATCGAAGACGGCGGGTAAATTAATTATAGAAGGGGATATACCGGAAATGGTGTTTTAATCAAGTAGACCCTCAGACGGGGCCGTCAGACGGAGGTTATTCTATCAAATTATTCTTCACGGCAAAGAATACCAGGCCTGCGGTGTTCTTGCTTCCAAATCTTTCCATCAGCCTGTCTTTGATAGCTTCGACCGTTCTTGGGCTGATCTCCATTTTTTGTGCGATCTCTGCAGCGGTGAATTCCATGCAGATAAAACGGAGAACATCTTTTTCTTTATCGCTTAAGGTGATCTCATTGTTGAGAGAAGGAACTACTTTCTGGCGGGAATGCGATTTTTTCAGCAGTATCCTGTTCACAAAATTGTTGAGGTAATAACCTTTTTCAAATACTTCCATGATAGCCCGGCGTATCTCGTTGGGTTCTGCATTCTTCAGTAAATAACCATTGGCGCCGTTCTCCATGAGGTGATAAACAAAACGTTCGTCCTCGTACATGCTTAACACCAGTACTTTTATCTGGGGGTATTGTTTGCTGACAGCTTTCGTAGTTTCTATCCCGTCTTTGCCGGGCATGCGAAGGTCCATCAACACAACATCCGGTTCAGCAGCAGGAAGACCGTTCAGTAATTCTTCGCCGTTATCTGCTTCGAGTACAAATTTAATATTGGAGTAGGGCCGCAAAGAAAGGATAACTCCTTTCCGGAAGATCTTATGATCATCAGCAATGGCCACTTTAATGATTCCCATAGTTATCAGATGTTGCGTAAAGTTAGCAAGTTTATTTTGTTGCAAACCTATAAGGTTATTTCAAGCCTATGCCCCGGAAAAGAAATCAAACCTATCCAGTTTGCACACAAACCTTATAGGTTGGTCAATTATCATTAATATGGTTCATCTTTTGGAAGCTCGATGGTAACCTTGTAATAGGTCTGGGAAATATCTTTTTCAAAATTGATATTACCCTGCACCAGGCGCATACGGCTGCTGATGTTCTTTAAACCGAGACCGATATTACTTTTATTGAGCTTATCAAAATCAGATTGGACGATGCCGCGGCCGTCGTGGTGAATGCGGAGGTAGAATTTATCGGCATGTACGTTCTGGGTGAGGTGGATAAAACTGGAATTGCTGTGTTTAAGGATATTATTGATCAGTTCCTGTACGACGCGGAAGATGATCAGTTCTTTTTCTTCTTTGAGGCGTTCTTTGTATTCGTGGAAGCGGCTGCTTGCATTGATGGTGCCTGAGCCGCTGATCTTCTGGAAAAGGTCGTTGATAGCGGATTCCAGCCCGAAATTCTTAAGGGTAGGCGGCATGAGGCTATGGCTGATATTACGAACCAGTTGTATGGTATCATCGATGATCTGGCGGGCCTGGAAGATGGCCTGCAGTTGCGTGGCCTTATCCTGGTTCACCAGGTTCTCGTTGAGGTAGAGGCGGGCTGTAGCGAGTAGCGGGCCGGCATCATCGTGGAGGTCGGCAGCGAGGCGCTGGCGTTCTTCTTCCTGTAATTTGATCGAGGCGTTCAGCAGTATCTTTTGTTGTTCCTGTTCCATCTGGGCGATGCGGTTCTGGAAGCGCAGTACCCTTCGCTGGTGCATGATAAGGAAGATGATGATACTGACGACCAGAACGACCATGCCTGCGGTGCCTAATAAAAGCACAGTGGATACAGAAGGTCCGGTGGTATCAAGGAAGAACATAAGGGGTAGTGGTTGCTGGGGGTTAAATCATATCTAAAAAAGGGATATTCTTGGAATTGTTTTGCATGTGATTATTTTACTCGTCTAGCATATATAATTAAAGCCATCCCGAAAATTAAATTCTTTATAATATCTGCGGCATAGGTCATTGTTCCGAAAGCGGAAATTTGCTTTTCATTGAGATTATTAATTAAAATATAAAAAAAGAAAGATCCGCCTAGGTAAATAAGAATTCCAATACAAATCCAGAAACAGTAATGATTATAAATGTATGTGTTTGTGTTTTTTTGAAAATTCTGAGAGAAAAGAAAATGCTACATATATAAAAATGAGAATGGTTTCGATTCCAATAGGTATTGAGTCAAGTTTCTTAAGGCTTTGGGTAGGAACATAGAATATCTGAAAGAGTAAAAAAACAACGGACCCAATAACTATTATTCTTTTTAGCGCTTTGGAATTGATGTTATACCAAAGAATGGAAGTGAAAGTTAAATACTCTAAATATGTATATATGCCTTGATAATATAATTTGAAGTCTTTTGGGATCTGATTGAAGTAAAACAATAAAAAGAAAAACAAAACACCATATGCGCTCAGGGTAACCGGCACAAACATTTTCTTTCCCTTCAAAAAGAAGTAGAATACCGCTGATAGCGGCAACAGGAGGAAAGAGTAAGGGACTATAAAGTAAAAAAGCCTTTCTATTGTTTGGATTTTTCCAAAAATAGAAAAACTTTTTAAGTAATTAAATTCTAATTAACGGCACACAGGAGATTACTCTTCCCAAGTAATTGCGTTGCCTACTTCCCAAAATCTTTTCATAACAGTAACGTTTTTAAGCCTTTCGTATAATCGATTTACAGGGTAAAAATTGAAATAAAGTGTATGGGGGACAATAATGATTTCCTTTAGTGGGTTGTCAAAAATGCTATCAAATGCAATACAGTAAAGGGTTTTATCAATTTTATAATAGTGTTGTTACGAGTAGTAAACGGGTAAAGTTTCTTAGTATAATTAGTAATTTTACGGGTATAAAATAGTAACCTTACCGGGATAATTTACGGTTATTAACAGATGTGGAAAAGAGGGGAGGGTGTTCAAAAGGCTCCAGCCCGGGTGTAGAATAAATCTTCCTGATCGGGGAGCCAAGGAAAAGAAGTTGATTGATATTAGATTTTGCTTATGGCTTTCAATGGATTTGGAAAATTCTATTCAGGACGGTTTTCAGGACATTGGACGATTTGAGGGGCTCAATCCTTTACCAATCAACTTGAGTCAAAAATATATTCACATTCCAATGTGGGCAAGAGGAGTAGTCCGGTGTTTAAAGTATTCGGTAATTACTGTGCCAATCGTACCTGTCCAGCCTAAGAATGAAAATATACGATTCATGCAATGAAAAATTACGAAAGAACCATTTTAGGAAGCTAAAACCTCTCGCTCGGGATAAAAATGAGGATTAGAAGGTTACGACCCCATGTTTAATAGCCACCATGGCAAGGCCCACCCGGCTTTTTACATCTAGCTTTACAAATAGTTGGTCTCTTAAGCTGTCTACAGAACGGGGATTAAGCCCCATTTTTAAAGCAATTTCTTTATAGGTAAGGTCGGAGCAAACCAGTTTTAGGAATTCAAGTTCTTGGTCCGATAGCATAGTATTCTGAAGAGTCAAAGTACTGTCCGGGTTTTTGCGGAACAGGTTTACTAACTTACCCGTAGAGTGATTGGAGTAATAATATCCGGATTGGATAACTGAATGAATAGCGAATTTCAGTTCTGAAGGAGTAATATCTTTTTTTAGAAACCCTTTTACACCACTTTGGAGTAGCTTGATCATCGAGAGCTCTGAATCATACATAGTCAGCATGAGCACATTCACTTGTGGGTAATGTTGCTGTAACCAGGCTGCAGTTTCAAAACCATTCATATCCGGCATATTCTGGTCAAGCAATACAACGTCCGGCACTTCGCCTTCATTAATCCTCTCAGATAATTCTTTACCGGTGCTGCATTGCTGGATCACTTTGCAGTCCCCAAAACTATCAATGAGAGTAGAGAGTGCATTGCGCAATAATACATGATCATCGGCCATTGAGACTTTTATCATTTTTGTTTTCTGCATGTTTAATTATTCAAATGGGATAGTGAATGAAAGTGTGGTGCCTTTGCCATGATTGCTATTAATGCTTATTTCGCCTTTGAGTATATGTACCCGATTCTCCATATTTTTTAATCCCGCATGTCCCTTATGTTCACTCAATTGTGTATCAAAGCCGAGTCCATTATCGCCAATTGTGACAATCAGGTTTGTTTCGATATAATGAAGCGAAATCTTGGCAATTGTTGCTTTGGCGTGTTTAATGATATTATTAAATGCTTCCTGTATGATGCGAAAAATAATCAGTTCTTTTTGAGCATCAAAATAGACGGGTGTACCCGTTATTTCAAATTCTATCGCCAAAGAACTTGCTTTTGTGATCCTTTGAATCTCTTCTTCTAAGGCCTGCAAAAGACCCTGATAAATAATGATATCGGCATTCAGGCTTTTGGAAATGTCGCTAAGTTCCAAGATCGATTTAGTTAATAATTCTATTGAGCTGTCTACTTTCAGGACAGATTCGTTATTCTCATGCCAATTAATCGTATTCAGATTGAGTTTGGCGAGGGTTAGTGAGAGACTGATATTATCGTGTATTTCCCTGGATATATGCTGAAAGGTTTGCTCTTGTATTTCTAACCGGGTTTTTAAAAGATTTTTTTCATAATTAATCTCTATGTTATTTATTTTTTCTTGGAAAGCAATTTGTTTTTTTCTATACATAAAAGTTATGATAAGAATAAACAATGCCATCAGCATTATTAAAAATGTTGTAACCAATAAAAAAGTTGTTATATCGTAAGTGTTACTTTGCATGAGAAGGCTTTTGTAATACATAGGAATAAAAAACTGATCGATATATAGTGAAACGAGCCGGCAAGTAAATAAAGAGTAAACTGATTTATTGACAATTTATTGCCGACTAAAAGTACTGGAAGGGATACAACACAATAAAAAAACAAACCACTTATAATCCAAAAGGAAGGGCTTTTTAAGAGGGGGGTGATCTGAATAAAATCTTTAATAAAAAGATGACGAAAGTATAAAAGAGAAAGAAATAGTAATATAAAGAATTCAATTATATTAATAATGAAACTATAGCTTACTATCTGAATTCTTGAGAGATTATTTCCCAAAATGTTCCAGAAAAAAAATATACACAGAATATTAAACAACAACCAAAGTATTTTTATAACCCTATCCATAAAACTTGAGTGTAATAGTTTTCTAAACAAGTATTTAAATGTTGTCATTTCGACCATAGCAAATAAAGTATTTGCACATTCGAGATATATAATACTTGATAATCCTTTTAGCGAGAATGTGTATTTAATAATATAATAGCCAATGGTCGTTATCAGAATGCTTGACAATGTGTAAGCCAATAGTAAAAAGTAGGTTTTTTCTTTACGATAATATTTTATTCCTACTATTAAAGCTATTAACGTACAAATAATCCACAATAACTCAGTATAATAAGTCTGTTCCCAATTTCTTATTAGAAATTTCCAGAAAGTAATATTCATAGAGCAAAGTACAATATCATCCATTATAGGCCAATCAAACAGCGTGGGGAAAAAAACGCTAAAAAATGTTTTTTTCCTCTACCCCACTTAAAAAAATGAACTGATATTTTTGCATCATAAAATTCTTTAATCTGAATAAAATGAAGATCAGCAAAAAAAATCAAGGGTTGCTATACGCTTGTAGCTAAGCATCGGCATTAGCAAGGCCGTCAAAAGTAAACCAATGTGGAAAAAAGCACGGTTCTTCCTGAATGATTTATTTGTATACAAAACTATACTGCAAGGAGGCTATAAGATCTGCAACCAGTTTGCCATCTATTTTAGGTTCGCTGTAACAGAACGGATAGGTAACTATCCAAAGAGGCATCACTAAAAGAAAAAGAGTAGAACTACTAAAATTGCGTAC
>CAVPYW010000004.1:0-157571 GCA_963710055.1 uncultured Chitinophagaceae bacterium
AAGACGGATTCACTTTTGGGAGTGGTGGTGCTTGCAGCGTTCCGATCCTAATCGATCGGCACTTGACCATTCCCTATTTTACCGTAATTTCGGCCAAAATTTCCACTAATGGCCGAAGTGATATTAATGCCCCGCCTGAGCGATACAATGACCGAAGGAGTTGTTGCTGCATGGCATAAAAAAGTTGGAGATACAATAAAAAAAGGTGACTTACTCGCAGAAATAGAAACTGATAAAGCTATCCAGGAATTAGAAAGCTATAAAGACGGCACTTTATTGCATATCGGGATCGAAAAAGGTGGAAAATTACAGGTGAATGATCTCCTCGCTATCGTTGGCGCACCGGGAGAAGATATTTCTTCTTTGATCAAAGGAGGGAAAGAGTCGGGAGTCGCAGCAGAGAGTCAAAAGTCAGCTGTAAAAAGTGAAACGAAGTCCGAAGCCGGAAGTCAGAAGACAGAAGAAATATCATCGAAAAAAGATACAAGTACTAAAGAAGAAAGTAAACCTCCGACATCAGACAGCAAACCTCAGACCTCGTCTCTTGATATTTCCAAAATGGACGAAGTGGTATTGATGCCACGATTAAGCGATACCATGGAAGAAGGTGTTATTGCTTCCTGGCATAAAAATGTTGGCGATGCTGTAAAAAAAGGTGAAGTGCTGGCCGATATCGAAACCGATAAAGCCACAATGGAACTGGAAAGTTATAAGAACGGTACATTATTATATATAGGTGCGCAGAAAGGAGAAAAGATACCGGTGAATGCATTGCTTTGTATCATTGGCGAAAAAGGAAAAGTAGATGTGGATGCGATCGTCGCTGCAACAAAAGGAGGAGTAAAAGATTCGGGAGACGGGAGACAGGAGACGGGAGACAGTCAAAAGTCAGAAGTGAAAAGTGAAAAGAGGACGGAGGACGGAGGTCAGAAGTCAGAAGAGAACTCTCGGAAAAAAGAAACAACTCTACAAAAAGAAGAAACCCAACCTCCAACTTCGAATATCCAACTTCAAACATCCAATAATGACAACGGCAGACTGAAAGCATCTCCATTGGCAAAAAGACTGGCAAAAGAAAAAGGCGTCGACCTGAAAATGGTTCATGGCAGTGGCGATGGCGGCAGGATCACCAAGTCTGATATCGATAATTTTAAAGAATCGCCAGCCGGGACCCGGGAGTCGGGAACCAAAACAACTATTGCAGTTAAACAATTTGATGCAGCAACCGCTGAAGAAGGTTATACCGATATTCCTAACTCGCAAATACGCAGCGTTATTGCCCGTCGTTTGGGAGAAAGCAAATTCAGCGCACCGCATTTCTATCTTACGATGGAGATCAATATGGATAATGCGATCGCTGCAAGAACGCAATTGAATGAAGTAAGTCCTGTCAAAATAAGTTTCAATGATCTTGTTGTAAAAGCTGCTGCCCTGGCGCTTCGCCAGCACCCGGCTGTGAATGCTTCATGGATGGGCGATAAGATCCGCCGCTGGAGTCATATACATATCGGGATCGCTGTAGCTATTGAAGATGGACTGATCGTTCCGGTGATACGTTTTGCCGATCAGAAAACATTACCGCAAATAGCCGGTGAAGCAAAGGAACTTGCAGGAAAAGCAAAGAATAAAAAATTGCAGCCGAATGAATTTAGCGGCAACACATTTACTATTTCCAATTTAGGGATGATGGATATAGAAGAATTTACCGCTATCATCAATCCGCCTGACAGTTGTATCATGGCAGTGGGAAAAATAAAAGAGATCGTTGTAAAGAAACCCGAAGGTTTTGGCGTAAGCAACGTAATGAAAATAACAATGAGCTGCGATCACCGCAGTGTAGACGGTGCTACAGGAGCCGCTTTCCTTCAAACATTCAAAAAATACTTAGAGAACCCGGTAATGATGCTTCTCTGAAAAGTAGTTATCGCCGGTCAACAATAGTAAAGTCACCCTGCCGGTGACTTTTTTATTCACAAAATAAAGCTGTGGCAAGTTAGTTGTACGTAGTCCTGTTAGGTGTTTAGCCCTAAATAGAAAAATACCTCCTCTGTACTTTTTCAAAAGATGATTTTCTAATATAGTTTACGCTTCTAAAATCAAACCTATGGAAGATAAAGAAATGAAGCAGTTTTCGTGGACCGCTTTTCTGCTCGTGACGGGTTTCAGCTTTTTTATGTTCAGCAAAATGATGTTGTTCCTAGACGGAACACAGTTACCCTTATTTACCTGGATCGGGATCTCTTTGATCGCCGCAGGTTCATTGAGGGCTGTACTGACATTTAAAAGTAAAACCGGGGAAACAGATAGATAACAAAGATTAGTGACAGATGATAATTGGTTTGCTTTGATCCATTATCATCTATCATCTTCAACTATCATCTTTCGTTACGGATATTTCAGCAATACTACTTTACCATCCATGGTAGAAGCAAGCAATTGTTTGCCCGCAACTATCCTTATCGTATTCACCATTGAATTATCGATCTTATAAGCCCAATTGATCTTTTGTTGCACAGGATCGATACAATAGACAACACCATTGCGGGTACCGAAGAATAATTTCCCTTCATGTTGTATCAGCATAGATGGTACATGCTCGTAGCCAAAGCCAACATGCATTTTCCAGGCGGCCGTTTGTTTGTCCCTGCCCGTATGATAAGCAACGATGGTATCCTGCATAGTTTTACCATATACCCATTGTGCATCTTCAGAAAATCCAATGGACTCTCTTACCGTAGCATCATTGTTTCTCCATAATGTTTTGCCATTGCCTGCATCGATTGCTGATATATACCTGTCAGGCGCTACAACATATAATACACCATCAATTATAAAAGGTATGCAGGATGCGGGTGAATAGTTTCGAACCGTTGAACCGTTACTCCATTTCCACGATAATTTTCCATTACGGGCATCCAATGAATAAAAATAAGTATCCCATGCCCCGAAATATATATTCGAGTTGTAATAGAAAGGCGTGCTGACAACAGGGCCTTTCAAACTATCATAGCTCCATAATTTTTCACCCGACCCAAGATCCAATGCAAAGAATGATCGGCTGCCCCCGATATAAACATAGTTACCCCCGATCATCGGCGATCCAAGCACGGGTGCATTTGTCTTTTGTTTCCACGACAGTTGGCCGTTCTTACTATCCAAACAATAAATGTGGCCGTCGGATGATCCGAAAATTATTTTTCCTTTTGCCGATGCCGGTGAAGAATAGATCGCCCCTTCTGTTTTGAATGTCCATTTTTTTGACCCGTCCTTCAATGATAAAGCAACCACTTCACCATTTTGATTGCCAACAACAGCAAGACCATCCGCTGCAACAGGTGTTGAAATGATATTGGCATCAGAAGAATATATCCAAACGGCTTTTACCTCTTTGTATCTATCATTAATAGAAAAATCCGGTCTTGTATGTTTTTTCTGCACATCATAATTCCTTGTCCCGATCTTCACGCCTGTCCATTGTCTCATGATCGTTGTGCCCGGTCGTCTTACAAAAAAGATCATTGAATCCGGTCTTACATCAACAAGATTGTAACCTCCGATAGAATCTTTTGCCCGCAAATTCGAACGTCCCATCACGCCGGGAATATCTTCAAAGTTCATGGCTTTGTTGGCATGCCCATGACCGCAAAGAATGGCCCATGTATTATACTGGCGCAGCCTGTCTGTTATCTCGTACCAGTTATCAAGGCCATTATCGATCGGGTAATGATTCAGGAATATAACGGGCTGATCTTTTTTAAGCGTAGACAATTCGTACTCCAGCCAGGTAATGTGACTTCTTGGAACATGCCCATCGCTCATTCGCAGGTAGGGTCCGGATGCACAACCCAGAAAGCGGATGCCTTCATATTCGAAACTGAATTTATCGCTGCCGAATATTTTTATAAAAGACTGGCCGCCGCTTTCGCTCCAGCCGGTATCATGATTACCGGGAATGATATACCAGGGTACTTTCAATTCATTGAGTATCTCTTTGGCTCTTCTGATCTCATCGTCGGTGCCGAGTTCAGTGATATCGCCGGTGAGGACAACAAAAGCCACGTCTGTCATTTGATTGATATCCGCTACCGTTCTCCGGAGATCCTCTTCGGCCTTTCCATCAGGAGAGCCGATATGTGTATCGGATAGAAATGCAAAACGAAAAGTTTTTAACTGCGCATTACTGGTGAATGCGGCAAGGATAACCAGCGATAAAAGCAGGAATTTCTTCATGATGGCAAGTTACTTATTTACAGAGAAGTATTTGCCTTAGAGAATTCTTGCAACGCCGCAACGATGTCAGATGCCGGATGACAGAGAAGTCGTTCTATAGTGAGCCTCCGGCCTCTGACTTCAGACCCCGGTACTATGTGTGATCTTTTATATAATCTTTATTGACAAGGTCATAATAAAGCACCCGGCTCTTCGTTCAATGCCTGCACCCAGTATTTACCGCCATGTCTTTTAGATCCACCACTGCCATTCTTGCGCCTGTTTTTTTACTGGCCCTTGTTGCGGGAAAAAAAGAACAACTATTGCAACTGAGTAAAAAGTATTTTCCAGAAAATTATATAGTCATAAAAGAATATGATGAATCGTCCATTAATAATATGGCGCATGGCAATTCTTTGAATGAATATGTTTCCGACGTTCCAACCGTGGTACATGAAGGTTATCACAGCTACACTAGCGGCCATAGCAGTTATTACGATTCATTGGTCATTTTCCGGATCAATGATACGCTGAGTTTTTCTGTAAAGAATATAAAGACCTTTCCTTCTATTCAAATAAATAATATCGTCCCGGATTCTACAAGGAAAAGGATCTTCCGTTACGATACCTATATCAATTCAAAAGATAAATATCTGGTTACACAGCAATTTGGCATCCTGGGTTTATTGGAAGAAATGGCCGCTTACTATCAATCGTATCATACTGCTGTTGCGCTGTTCAAATATCATAACGATCATTATGGGTGGAAGAAACCCGATCCCTGGCTGCAATACATCGGACGCATGGAGAGTTACCGCTATTCCATTACAGAGTTCGAATTATTTATTTCCTGGTATTTGCAATATGCCAAACTAAAATATCCTTCTACTTATAAAGACATTATTGGCAATAAGGGATTAAAAAAAATGGTGACGTTCATTCATAATGAGAAGGCACGGCTGGCATCTTTATACGATCATAACCGGCAGGAGCTGCTACAGCACTTCAGCAAGCAACTGGTCATCGATGAAACTTATATATATAATAAAGCCACTAATTCCGGAACAGGCTTGTATGATAAGGAAGTAAAAGAAATGGAAGATTTGTTAAGTAAACAGGAACATAAGATCTATAAGGAGCTTCTGCTTCTACAATAAGCAATAGATTATTTAGCTATTAGCTATTAGCTGTTAGCCAGAACCTCATTCAACCAGGGTTACCCTATGCAATGCACGAGTCGACTAATAGCTAACAGCTCATGGCTCAAAGCTCATAGCTAAAATTTTCAATTGCTTTTCAAAGTTTCAAAACATTTTGAAACTTCGGAATGGTTATCCTAGCTTTGAATCATGAAATTGACCGAAGCAAAACAGCAATTCATCAGTTCCTGGGGAGCTTTTGGAACGCATTGGGGTATCAACCGCACCATGGCGCAGATCCATGCACTCTTACTCATCACAGCTGACCCGCTGACACAGGATGATATCATGAACGAACTCAATATCAGCCGGGGCAATACCAACATGAATATCCGCGAACTTATCAATTGGGGCCTGGTAGAAAGAATATTACTGACCGGAGAAAGAAAAGAATATTTTACCGCCGAAAAAGATATCTGGAAAGTAGTAAAGCAAATTGTAAAGGAAAGAAAGAAAAGAGAACTGGAACCCATGCTGAAACTGCTCGATCAATTGGAAAATGTGGAAGGTGATAAAAGAGATAAGAATGTAAAAACCTTTGTAGATACGGTAAGTGCTATGAAAAAACTCGGCAAGCAGGCTGATAAAACCCTTGATGTAATGATAAAAGCGGAAGAGAACTGGTTCGTAGGGTCACTCATGAAGATATTTAAATAGAATGGTGTTAACCTGTAAAAAAATAGATCTTGGTTTACAATTAATTCTTGCGATCCCACTATTGTTCTTCCTTTATCAGAACAGAAAGGATTTGAACAATATCTATGAAACGCCGATAAGTACACTATTTAAATGGATGGACATCGGCATTTTCTTTTTTGCATTAGGCGCCCTGCAATTGATCAGCGCTTTCGTTCATTACTCTGTATTTAAACAATTTCGAAAAAACAGGTTACGAAGGATATATCATATTGGTATGATATCAGCCATGGCCTGGCTAAGTATCATGTTATCCCTGGAGAAGATCAATGTGATATCTATTAACCTGGAAATTAAAATGGGAGTGATCATGATAATCGTTTCTTCTTTACTATCCATTTTCTATATGCTCATTTGTGGAAAGGAGATCAGGAATAGCCGGGAAAATGATCTCGCAAAGCCGTAAAGCCGTTAACAAGACCCATTGCGCCTATGCGCCTTTGCAAGAAACAAATTTATAAGAAATGGTTTCTCATGAATAACAAAAAGGTCATCATCGCAGGCGGTACGGGCTTTATCGGGCAGGAACTGGTAAAATATTTCGGGAAAGAAAATCATCTTGTCATTCTTACAAGACAAATTCCCGGTACAAAAACGAACCGCAACGATCATAATTCATTAACCGTTGAAGATCTTCATCAAACAAAATATGTAAAATGGGATGCAGGATCGGCTGGTGACCCGATAGCTACCGGGTGGGCAACGGAATTAGAATCGGCTGATCTTATCATTAACCTGGCCGGCCGGACCGTCAACTGCCGCTACACCGAAAAAAATAAAAAAGATATCATTGATAGCCGGGTTGATTCAGTAAAAGCGATCGGCGCTGCTATTCAGCAATGCAGGCAACCGCCAAAATGCTGGATCAATGCCTCGTCGGCAACAATTTACCGGCATGCAACAGACCGGCCGCAGGATGAATACAGCGGTGAAATTGGTAATGGTTTTTCTGTTGAGGTCTGCAAGCTTTGGGAAAAAACTTTCTTTGATCAGTCAACTCCGTCAACAAGAAAAGTTGCTTTGCGGATGGCAATAACATTAGGTCCGGGTGGCGTTCTCATTCCTTATTTCAACCTGCTCAAGTTTGCATTGGGTGGTAAACAGGGAAGCGGGAAACAAATGTATAGCTGGATACATATAGAAGATACTTGCAGGATGATAGAATGGATAGAAGAGCATACAGCATTGAATGGTGTTTATAACTGTTCTTCTCCCGGCCCGGTCAGCAATAAAGAATTCATGAAAATACTAAGGAAAGTAACAGGCCATAAGATCGGTTTGCCTGCTTATGAATGGATGCTGAAGATCGGCGCCCCGGTTATTGGCACCGAAGTTGAGTTGGTATTAAAAAGCCGTTGGGTGATACCAACAAGGATATTGGGAACAGGTTTTCAGTTCAATTATCCCGGCCTTGAAAAAGCTTTTACTGATATAATTAAAAATGTGCCGCGCAAACAATATCATCTTTTCTAAAACAGTCAGCATAGCTTTGCAATATGGGTGAAAAGAAAAAAACACTGGTGCTGGGAGCTTCTGATAATCCATCCCGTTATAGTTATCTCGCTATTCAGCGTTTAAGAATGCATGGCCACCCGGTAGTAGCTGTTGGAAGAAAGAACAGTATCGTCGGTGATGTATCGATAAATAAAGAAAAAAAACCCATCGAGGGTGTTGATACCATTACGATGTACCTGAATCCCACTCACCAGCGGGAATACTATGATTATATATTATCGCTTAAACCACAGCGCATCATTTTTAATCCCGGCGCCGAGAATGAAGAACTGGAAAAGCTTGCCAGGCAGCAACAGATAAAAACAATGGAGGCCTGTACATTGGTGATGCTAAGTACAAATCAGTATTGAATAGGTGCAAACCTCTATCGACAAGTATCTTTTTTCGGAAATTTACCATTGCCCTGCGTGTCACTTACTACTGCGCTCAAGTAGTACCGCTCAAAATTCAAATTTTTTTAGGGCTTCTTCTTGCACCTTGAAAAAAAAATAACAAATCTTGTAGGACCGTCCCCACTGAAAACTGCAGCCACCAAATCCAGGCTGCTGAACAATATCCTTTTGATTAAAAAAAAGTTTGAAATGAAAAACCTTCGTACCTCAGTGCTATGCACCTGCATGATCCTTATCAGCTTTTGCGCTGTTGCACAGGATCAAAAGATCCCGATCAATAACCCGGATATGAACAAACCGCATTTGTTCGACAATTTGCCGGCAAAGATCTCTTTCAACCCTGAAACCTTTATTGGACTCGGCAGCAAACAGAAAGGCAGTACCATCAGTACTAACCTGTCCACAGATGCTACCGTTGTTTTTGAAGGTAAACTGGTCTCATCTTCCAATGACAATGGTAATACGCAAAAGATCGTTATCCGGTCCACCAATTATCCCGGCGCAACTTTTTCTATGTCAAAAGTTGTAAAGAGTGATGGAACTATCATTTATACAGGCAGGCTCCTGAGTTTCAAACATGGCGATGCTTTTGTTTTACAAAAAAATAATGGCCAGTATGAACTGGTAAAGAAAAATTTTTATGACCTGGTAAACGAATGATCGATTTACTGTCCCGTTTTTATCCGTATCCTTTTAGTACCTATTGAAAAACCCAAAATCCGTCTTTGTTATGAAAAACTATTTACGTCTCACCCTGGTGATAACGCTGCTGTCAGCTGCAACAATGTTGAAGGCACAGGTGCCCGTTTTTAGCAGTTACCCTTTAGCTGATTCTGCAGTTCTGTTCCTCGACTTTGATGGTCATACTGTAGAAAATACAGCCTGGAATGTCGATGACCCGATCGTTTGCAGTGGATCAGGCCTTGACAATACCAAGATCACTGAAATATTTAACCGGGTAGCGGAAGATTACAGGCCCTTTAATATTAATGTGACCACCGACTCTACAAAATACTGGGGAGCGCAGGCTGACCGCCGTATGAGAGTGGTCGTTACCGTTTCATCTGAATGGTACGGCTCGGCCGGTGGTGTAGCCTGGACAAATTCTTTTATCTGGGGCGATAATACTCCTTGTTTTGTTTTTTCAGCTTTGCTGAACTACAATACAAAGAATATATCGGAAGCCTGTGCACATGAAGCAGGACATACCCTCGGTTTATATCACCAGGCAGTATATAATGCCAGTTGTGGTATGACATCTCCCTACAATTATGGACAGGGACTTGGTGAAATTGGCTGGGCGCCTATCATGGGTGTTGGCTATTACCAGAATTTCACCGTATGGCATAATGGCCCCAATGCTTATGGTTGTACCAATTATCAAAATGAATTGCTTGTACTGACCACCACCAATGGTTTTGATTACCGCAAAGATGATCATAAAGCAACTTTTGACAGTGCAACCAATGCCCCGTTTGTAAGTAATCAATTTACAGTAAGCGGTGTAGTGGAAAGAAATACCGACCAGGACCTGATCAAATTCTCTCAACCGGCATTGGGAAGATTCCGTTTGAATGCCATACCGTATAATGTAGGAACGGGTAATTCGGGATCGGATCTTGACCTGCAGGTTACCTTATATAATTCATCCTTTACGCAATTGAATGTATATAATCCCGGTGCATTGCTTAATTCTGTTATTGACAGCAACCTGAATGCAGGAGTATATTATATCAAAGTAGAAGGAAGAGGTAATGTATATGCGCCCAACTATGCAAGCCTTGGTTCTTATTCATTACAGGGTTCATTTATTGCCGGCGCATTACCATTGCATCGTCTTGAACTCCGCGGACAATTGAATGGCGACCTTCATCAACTGAACTGGATCATCGATGCTGATGAGCAGGTGGCCGAACAGGTAGTAGAAATTTCTACCGATGGAAGGAGCTTTGGTCCTGTTACACAACCCGCAAACATTGACAGAGCTTATGCGTACAGGCCTAATCTTACGGGCCCGGTTCAATATCGTTTGCATGTAACTTTTGATAATGGAAGGGATTACTATTCCAATGTCGTTACGCTGCGCAATACCGGTACCAATCCAAGACCACGGGTGATCAATACAGTAGTAAACAGCAATACGATCGAAGTGAGCAGCCCGGCTTCTTATGAATATCTAGTGTACGACCTGAATGGTAAAACACTGGCGCAGGGCAAACTTCAAACAGGTTCTAATATGATCTCAGCACCGGGAATGACAGGTGGTATGTATATCATCCGATTTACTAACGGCACCGAACAATGGATCGATAAATTAATTAAACAATAAGTCTTTTTGTCCCGATGATATCGGGGCGCTAATCCGTACCCCTATTCTTTAATCAAAAGGTTTTCCTTATCTTGGGAAAACCTTTTTTTATGCGCTGGAGAAAATTTAATGGAGATCCTATTGAATTACCGATCCTCGAGGCAGTCGAAAATGCCATCAAAAGAGAGACTGAAAAGGGCTTTCATCTCAAAGTATGTATTGGTACCGACTCACAGGTAAAAGGTAAGGAAACTGAATTTGCCACTGTGATCGTTTTCCTCCGGGAAGGACATGGCGGCTTTATGTTCATCCACAATGAAAAGACAAGGCAGCAGTACACCATCAAAGAAAGAATGCTGATGGAAGTTGCGAAAAGCATCGAGATCGCCTATGAACTCTGCAACCTCTTTACAGTGTATGATGTGGATATGGAAGTACATGCAGATATCAATACCAACCCGCACTTCAAGAGTAACGATGCATTAAAAGAAGCGATGGGATATATCCTGGGAATGGGATTTGCATTTAAAGCCAAGCCGGAAGCTTTTGCAAGCAGCAGTTGTGCTAATAAGGTAGTTAATTAATTGACTTGTTAATTGTGTACCAGGCTTTGAAACGCCGCTTACTATAACCTGCATAATGGTTAAGCAGGAAAATATAAATTAAGTACCTGATTAACCAATCCCCAAATTAATTAACTTTTTTCTCTGCAGATCTTCTGAAAAAACGAATTACCAGGACAAGCGCCAGTCCCACCCCTATCACGATATAAAGAATGGCTTTAGTTTTTTGCTTCTTCCTGTTTTTTTCCATCACTCGCATTACGTCTTCCAAACCACGGGTATTATTTTGCCACTGGATATCACGCCTTGTTTTTTCCAGGTCATCTTTCCATTGCTCGATTTTTGCATCAACGCTATCCTTATTAAAGGGATTGGGCGGAGCGGGGTCGTTTGTTTGCGAAAAAATCGACAGGCTTATTACAAGCAGGGGCAGGAAAAATATCTTTTTCATTATAAAAAATTAGCGGGATGACCGGTGAAGCTTTAAGTAAATTATTCTGCAGGCTGTTGGTTGGTCGTCTCTTTTTGTTGAGCCAACAAAATATGGGAAGAAGAAAAGACATTAGATGCCGTAAATCCTTTTTCCATTTTCTTAGTATCCTCCTGCGCAAGAGAGAAGGTAATAAGCACCATAATAAATAGGGCGATTACTATATTTCTTTCGGATAAAGTTGCTTTCATATCAACTGCAATTGGTTGCAAAATAATGATAAAACTCAAATAACAATGCCGAAATACCCGGTATTTAATCTAAACGGCTGATTTACTTTGATTCAGGCTCTTAATATACCCAAGTAGCTCCTTCCTCCCCTCTTTTTTAACGGCTGAGGTCAGAAAATGGGGCGGAAGTTCCTCCCATTTTACGGAAAGTTCGGTTAAAAAGGCCCCGGTATTCCGGATAGTGGCGGCCGGCTTATTCTTATCGGTTTTGGTGAAGATCACCGCAAACGGGATCTGCCACTCTCCCAGCCAGTTTACAAATTCAATATCTATTTGCTGAGGTTCGTGCCTGCTATCAACAAGTACGAATACGGAAACGAGATTCTCTCTTTTACGGATATAAGTTTCGATCATATTACCCCAGTTGTTGCGGGCTTTTTGTGATACCGTAGCATATCCATAACCCGGCAGATCCACCAGGTACCATTTTTTTTTATCCGAAGAAGTGACCTCAAAATGATTGATCAGTTGTGTTTTTCCGGGTGTGGCGGATATTTTGGCCAACCCTTTTTGATTCGTCAGCATATTGATGATCGATGACTTACCGACATTGCTTCTCCCGATAAAAGCATACTCTAATTTATTGGGAGGAGGACAATCTTTGTAGCTGGGACTGCTGATGATATATTTTGCTGAAACGATTTCCATCATAATAAGGCACAAGGTACAAGGTACAGGGCACAAGAAGTCGTTTATAGTGCAAGTTTCATGATGAAGGTACAAGGTATAAGGTATAAGGTACAAGGAACAAGGAACAAGGAACAAGGAACAAGGAACAAGGAACAAGAAGGTCGTTTATAATGTAAGCAACTGCAGGTATCATAGCACGCAACTTGTACCTTGTACCTTGTTCCTTGTGCCTTTATATAGAAATGTTATTTCATAGGACGCAGCTTGTTCCTTGTGCCCTGTGCCTTATCACCCTTACCTTTGTAGTTTATGTCAAACCCATTGCCTCACGACCATATCATTCCGTTTAAAAGATCGGGGAAAAGCAAGAAAGAACAGGTGGCTGAAATGTTTGACAGCATCGCCGGGAAGTATGATGCGATGAATCGTTTTTTATCGGCCCGCACCGATATTGGCTGGAGAAAAAAAGCCATCCGCCTGCTGAAAAAAGATGATCCAAAACTTATTCTTGATATTGCCACCGGAACCGCCGACATGGCCATCATGAGCTGCAAAATATTGAACCCCGAAAAGGTGATCGGCATCGATATTTCTGAAGGCATGCTTGAATTAGGAAGAAAGAAGATTGAAAAAGAAAGACTTGAACAAAAGATCCAGTTACAGGTGGGTGATTCCGAAACAATAAATCATCCTTCCGGTTCGTTTGATGCCGTGATGGTGGCATTTGGAGTGCGGAATTTTGAAAACCTTGAAAACGGCCTTAAAGAAATGCTGCGGGTATTAAGACCAGGAGGCCGGCTGATCGTTTTAGAATTTTCAAAACCCCGGCGCAGGGCCGTTAAAGCTTTATATGATCTATATATGAACATTGTGGCGCCGCAGGCAGCCCGGTGGTTCAGGCAAAATAAAGATGCCTATTTATATTTAAGTGAATCGGCCAACGCTTTTCCCGATCGCCACGCATTTACAGATATTTTAATAGAAACAGGATTTATTGACACCGGTTTTAAACCGTTAAGCTTAGGAATATGTTGCATTTACTCCGGAAGAAAACCTGCCTGACCGTTAGGTGGGTCTCACTAAAAATGATCATTGCAGCATTGTTGCTTGGCGGTGGACTTATGTTTTCCCAATCATCCCGTGCGCAATTGGGCGGCATAGAATTGAATATGCCCGATCATGATGCCAAACCCTATTATTTCGGTATCACGATCGGTGTAAACCTTGCCCGTTTTCAAACAGAACTGCATCGCCGTTTCCTGGAAACAGACAGCGTTTTTGTTGCCGAACCTGTTAACTCGGGAGGATTGACATTAGGTCTTTCTGCCACTGCCCGTTTATCCGATCGTTTCCAGGCCCGTTTCAATCCGCAACTGATGTTCATTGAAAGAGGGATCTTTTATCAATTGAAATATCCTGATATCAATGGAGATACGGCCGTAACAAAAAAAGTGGAATCGGTCATCATGTCTTTTCCTTTTCAAATAAAATTTCAAAGCGACCGCATTGGTAATTTCCGGGTATATGCAATGGCCGGTTTCAAATTCGATATTGATATGGCGTCGAATGCCCGTGCAAAAAAAGCGGAAGAGCTGGTAAAGATCCAGGGTTCCGATTTTGGTCCTGAATTCGGTATCGGTTTTAATTTCTTTTTTCCCAGTTTCATTTTTTCTCCTGAAATAAAAATAAGTAACGGCCTGCGCAATATCCATGCAAGGGATGAGAACCTGAAATTCTCCAATGTATTTGACAGGATACAATCAAAGATGATCGTATTTACTATTCATTTGGAAGGATAATTCCCCGGCAATAATATATTCTTTACGGAACTATAATTTTTCTTTCACGCAACGAGCGCAACGGAGCAGCGACGCAACGGGTCATTGCCTTGGTGCGTGTCTCACGCACCATCTTTGAAAGAACGCAACTCATGCTGCTAATTTTTTTTAAATAATCTCTTTAGTGATGGTGCTTGAGACACGCACCATCGCAGAAGCAATAATATATTCTTTACGGAACTATAATTTTTCTTTCACGCAACGAGCGCAACGGAGCAGCGACGCAGCGGTCATTGCCATGGTGCGTGTCTCACGCACCATCTTTGAAAAAACGTAACTCATGCTGCTAATTTTTTTTAAAAATAGTCTGGATAAAGTGTTTTAGTGATGGTGCGTGAGACACGCACCAGGGCAGAGAATCATCACTCCCCGAAATCAAATAGTTTATGCCGCGATAAGCGAACCCAACGTCGCGTCGCCGCTCCCCTGCGACCGCCGCGAGAAATTTATTGCCTTGGTGCGTGTCTCACGCACCATCTTTGAAAGAACGTAACCCATGCTGCTAATTTTTTTTAAAATAACCCCGATAAAGCCTTTTAATGATGGTGCGTGAGACACACCATTGCAGAAGATTTTTCTTTCACGCAACGAGCGCAACGGAGCAGCGATGCAATGGATCATTGCCTTGGTGCGTGTCTCACGCACCATCTTTGAAAGAACGTAACCCATGCTGTAATTTTTTTTTAAATAATCTGGATAAAGTGTTTTAGTGGTGGTGCGTGAGACACACACCATGGCAGAAGATTTTTCTTTCACGCAACGAGCGCAACGGAGCAGCGACGCAGCGGTCATTGCCTTAGTATGTGTCTCACGCACCATGGCAGAGATACTACCCGGATGAATGTGATTTTCTATATAGGCGGTGTAACAGATCCTAAACAGCTACTGCCGCAACCCCGCAATGTTGCCGATCCTCTTTTTCTTTTTCACTAAAAAAATTTTCATGCTGGCAGTTAGCGGTACCGGATGTAATAGTATTTATCGATGGTTCCGGCTCCTTGTTCATTGCAACAATTTTTTCTTCCGTCATCGTGATCTGCCCTTCAAGCATGTTCGTTTGATACTCTGTTTGCATCTGTGCAAGCACCCCGCATTTTTTGAGCTGCTGTTTCAGTCTTACCTGTTTTGCAAATAATACAGCGGCCCTGAGTTCATATTTATCCCGCCTGTTACCTTCAGGTAGCTTATCCATGAGCTCTTTACTGGCATTAAGCATACCATTAACGACAATGAGTTTAACTGAAAGTTTGCGATGTCGTTCTTCAGCTGCTCTTTTCTTGAATTGCAATGCAGTATGCTGGTAGCGTACCAGGTCTTTCCTTTGCTGCAACCAGTCAGCGACAGGTTCGTTCTTAGTTACAGTACTGCTTTTATTGATCTTTACAGTGGGTAATGACTGGCCGGTCCGCCGGCGACCTCTTTTTACACTGATAACTCCGCCGGGGTTGATGGCTTCGGCGCTTCTGCACATGTCCCGGTAAATATCAGCGACAGATTTTGGAAATTTTCTTTTCCTTGTTTCGACCATTGCAATAATGGATCTTGAAATTCCCAATGCATCAGCGAGTTGTTGTTGCGATAATCCCAGCCTGTACCGTACAAAGGAAACGACAGGGGGGCGGCAGCTTTTTTTAGTGAAGCTCATGGTTATAAGGTTTAATGTTTGACATTCAGACCCGCGGAGACCAGGAGTTTTACAGAGAATTACTCTGTGGTTCGCAATATCTCTGTGTATCTCTGTGGCCGCAGTACAATTCCGAATTTGTCACAACTAATTTAAACAAATTTCAGGAAAATTTTAAAAGCTATTTTCTTTTGATGAGAAAAAAATTTGTCACAAATGATTTAAACAAATAAATATCCTTCTGCAAGGCAGGTTGCTACAACTACAATGAACTTAGCGAATTATAAGGCTGTGATTTACGGTGTTACAAATCCGGAGAAGGGTTGAAGAGTGTCGTATATTTATGTGTAGTGCGCAAACATAATCTCACTAAATTTCCTACATATGAGTACATGTAGACTTTGCGGTCAAAAGGCAGGACTATTCAAAAGCGTGCATAAGGAATGTATTATTGCTCATGAAACTGGAAGATCTGCTATCGTTAATATAATAATCGAAGCGATTTGCGAAGGGAAAGATTTTCCAAACCTTGAAAAAGAAGTTACGAACCTAGCCACGAATTCGTTTATAAGCCCGGATGAATTAAACGACCTCTACAAACAAGGTTTTGATAAATCAATAGAATCATTTTTAGAGGATGGAATCATAACAGTTGAAGAAGAAAAAAAGATTTCGAAATTTAAAAACCATTTTAGTTTGTTTGATTTTGTTTTAGATAATAGCGGTTCTTTCCAAAAGGTGATAAAATCTTTAATACTTAGAGATGTTTTTGAAGATAAAATACCTTCAAGAATAAACATTTCCGGCGATCTCCCTTTCTTACTACAGAAAGATGAAAGTGTTATTTGGATTTTTCAAGAAGTCGAGTGCCATGAACAACGAACCAAAACCACCTATGAGGGCCGAAGTCAAGGAGTGAGTATTCGAATTGCTAAAGGATTATACTATCGAACCGGAAGTTTCAAGGGACATCCAGTAATAAGCGAACATTCAGTATTACTTGGAACCGGTATTATTGCACTTACCAATAAAAACTTATACTTCGGCTCTAATTCAAAAACTTTTAAAACCCCTTATAGTAAACTCATTTCTATTACCCCCTACTCTGATGGTATAGGAATGCAAAAAGACGGAGCTTCAGCCAAACCACAAATTTTTAAACCTCTCGATGGTTGGTTTGCTTATAATTTAATAACTAATTTATCCAAACTATAAAATGCCGTGCGCACAACATGACGCTTTCTCCTATGCTAGCTTGACGAATAAATCCTGATCGACATAACAATATTCATTGCCTTGGTGCGTGTCTCACGCACCATCTTTGAAAGAACGCAACTCAGGCTGCTAATTTTTTTTAAAATAATCTGGATAAAGTGTTTGAGTGGTGACGCGTGAGACACGCACCATGGCAGAAGATTTTTCTTTCACGCAACGAGCGCAACGGAGCAGCGACGCAGCGGTCATTGCCTTGGTGCGTGTCTCACGCACCATCTTTGAAAGAACGCAACTCATGCTGTAATTTTTTTTTAAATAATCTGGATAAAGTGTTTTAGTGGTGGTGCGTGAGACACGCATCAAGGCATGAAAAATGTTAACAGTTCTTAATCAGGTGGATTAAAAGCGGCGTACAACATTCGGTTTGGCAATATGGCGGGGCGACGAATATATTCTCAACTTTTTTCTCATTGCCTTGGTGCGTGTCTCACGCACCATCTTTGAAAGAACGTAACCCATGCTGCTAATTTTTTTAAATAATCTGGATAAAGTGTTTACTGGTGGTGCGTGAGACACGCACCAAGGCATGAAATGCGGAGCAAAAAGCCCTGACCGTTGCTGTAATGTTTTATGAACCTTATAATCCATACATCAAAAAAATTTATCCTTTCTTTATTTTTTAGTAAGTTTATACCTAAAATTTATTCTATGTCTACAGAAACAATGACCGAAACTCTTCCCGTAAAGCAAAAAGATCTTTTACGCAAAACTCCACCCCATCAGCACATAACATCAGTAGCAGCAAAGCCTGACATTACGATGCACCGTGGAGAATGTTCTGTTTCCGGGTGCAACTGCCGGGGGTATGTGGGAGCTAATGTTGGTACTTGTGAAAATTGCGGTCACCATTATGACAGTCACCGTTATTAAAGTTTAAAGATCTGATCTTATTGAGTATTTAATATTGCTGTGTTTTGTAAATATTAAATACTCAATTTCCAAACTCCAACTCCCCACCCCTGCTCGTGCCACAAGAGCGGGGATCATCGCCATCAGATACAGCCTGAATATTATTTAGGGATCGAAAATCATCCATTCCCGTTTCGCAAAATCCGGCCGATGAATAACTTTGCCCAACAATAAAAACAAAACCATATGAGAAAAATAATTTCATTTATGCACATATCGCTTGACGGTTTTGTAGCAGGACTGAACGGAGAAATGGACTGGATCAAAGTTGATGAAGAAATTTTTGATCATGTCGGTAAGCGGATAAGCGAAGGCGACACTGCATTATATGGACGGGTAACTTACCAGATGATGGAAAATTACTGGCCTGCCGCAGGAGACAAGCCGACAGCGACCAGGCACGACATTGAACATTCAAAATGGTATAACAAAGTTCACAAAGTTGTTTTATCAAAAACAATGAAAGACGCGGGTTTGACCAACACAAGAATTATTAGCGACAACCTTTCGGACAGAATAAATGAAATAAAACAATTCCGCAGTAACGGGAGTAAAGACATCTTGCTTTTTGGCAGCCCGACAGCAACACATTCACTTATTCAACTGAACTTAATTGACGGCTACTGGCTATTTGTTAATCCAATTATTCTTGGACAAGGCATTCCATTGTTTGCAGACATCAAAGAAAAAATAAAACTAAAACTATTGACTACCCGGCAATTTACTTGCGGGGTAACTGAACTGAATTACACAGTGGAAAGACAATAACAACGAACCGCTGACAAAAGTATTGGGAAAAGCGGGGGCAGGCGGCAGAACAATAAAACTCGGGAGGTCAAAACACCGGAAGACCGCAAGACCGGAAGTTGGAACGCTTAGCTTAATGTCTTTCCGACTTTCGGTCTTTCCGTCTTTCCTTTGCCTGAATTGGCCAATTGCAGTAGGTTTGCAACCGAAAAATAACAACTTGTCCCGCCAAATGCGGGAGCAGAAAGCCCTAACGTTATGGGCTATATAATATGACCACCCCGAGATCCATAATAACATTTCTAACACTTATTTTTCTGACATCGTGCAGTAAGACGATCAGGCTTGCTGACAAAGATCTCAGGTGGATTCCCTATAAGGGAAACGAAACATTGGTATTTAATTCGAATACCGGCGATACCGATACTATTTTTTTAACAGGAACGAATCGTTACACAAGTCCTACAGATCCGCTCGACATGTTCCCAACAAATATTGAATACTTTACTATTTCTTCCACACGAAGTGACCCAAGCCCACCAAGCGGCAATCATAGATACCTGGATGGCAGTGTATTCGTTGAACTTTCACTGCACAAAAAAATGACGCCTTCCTGTCATTTGAACTGACCGCAAAAGATTCCTGGTTTTATGGAAATAATCATTCCTGGTCCTTAAAAATGTTTGACACATTAAAAGGTGAAACCTTACGAACAAAAGCCAAAATATATTATGACATTATTGTGGTGACCCCGGAATCAGAAGAGTATGCAGACAGAAGCAATTTTTTGACAAAAGTCTATTGGAGTAAATCAGAAGGGCTGATCAGGTTTGATAAAAAAGATTCCATTTATTGGGAATTGGCGAATAAATACAGCCCATAACATGAGGTTTTCAGCTATGCTGGCTGAAAAAAATAAACTCACCGGTATAGCGCTTATCCTCTGCAGTTGGGGAGCAGTTGTTTTCAATAATTACTGATCTTGTTCTTTCAAATAAAAAACAGGAACAATGTTCCTGCTTTCTGATTATCATGCTCCGAAAAAAATATCGATCAGTTATTCACCACCACACCACCTGATACAGGTCCGACTATTGTACATTTATTTGCAGTGATAGGAGAACTTGCATCCGAATTATACAATGCCCAGCTATTGGCGATGATCTTGGAATCATCCAGCGTTGCGTTGGCGCCTACTGCCGTGGAAACACCAAAGTTTTGTCCACCGCCATTACATTGGATAGTGCTGAGATTGATGAATATTGTCATACCGCTCATGCCGAACAATTCAATACCAACACAAGTAGTTTGTGGATCGCCGGTTAGTATTATGTTACTCTGGCTTAGGATCACATTACCGGCATAGGAACCCGTATTATTAGAAATGCCACGGGCATTATCACCGGTAGCGCCTGCACCACTGTTAATGTTTACCCCGCTGATATGAAATTTGCCGCTGCCGCATATCTTGACGCCCATTGGCCAGCTACCCCAGCCTGCACCCGGTGCATTGATCGTAAGTTCACTAATACCGCCACCGGAAGCCGAATTCACCACGCCTGCTGCCGCACTCTGCTGTGGTGCTGCTGTAATGAAGGTTACATCCTGGTCGGCGCCAATAATATAGATATAGTCTTTCATTACTACATTCTCATTGTAGGTACCCGGTCCTACCGCAACCTGGTATTGTACCTGCGGGCTGGCATCGGTAATACTGTTTATCGCCGCTTGTATAGTAGTGAATTTGGCTCCGCCCGGCCATACCTGTACTGTATTAGCAGGAAGGGCTGCTGCGATAGGTTGTGTTTTTGCTACGAATGCATTGGCTTGATCGATGAATGATACCATTTCGGAAGTTAAGGTGGACATGGGAGAAAGGTTTTAAGGTTAAAAGAGTTTAAAGATAAAGGAAAATGGAAAGTGGAGAAAGTGAATGATGGCGAGGAAAAAGGCTGCGACAAAACATGCTTATCAATTATATTAACTTCACTCAACAACAAGAAAAGACATTCATAAATAATAAACGACAACTTCAACTATGACCACCCGAATTTTATTATTATCGGTACTCTTGTCCTTGTTTTCAGCAACGACGAATGCCCAGGACGGTTCCAACATCATTTACCTGAAACCCGGCCAGCTTGACAGATCCTATATCGGGGATACTGTGCATATAGATTTTTATCGCCGTTCATTTGGAGGTCAGCAGATCGATACCGTTAACCTGGTAATTGAAAACACATATGTAAAATTCATAGAACACCGGGTTGATGATGGCTTTAATAATTGGTTTGGCCAGCAATATTTAGAATCAATGGAAAAAATAAACGGTTATACTATCAGGGTCAACAAGTGCCGGCTTGAAAGATTTGAAACTAACTCTACGATCTTTACGATCTATTTCGACTTTTATACAGGGAGATCCCGAAATACTCCTGTAAAAACTGAAATTGTAACTGCCGGTTTTGATAATAAGATGATCGCCGAGATCCTTGTCAGTGCAGAAACACATAACAGGAAACCTGAAAATTAAGTACAACTTCCGCCCTAACCTGCCTTGAATCTTTTGTATATTTAGTACACAAGACCGTTTGCCATATACTGCAATGTCTTAACCATTAAACCAAACCACCATGAAAAAGAAGATCATCAGTTCTTTTATCCTCCTGTTTGTTGTTTCCGCATTTACCGTCAAAGCGCAGATGCGTATTCACCTGATCAATGTCGGGCAGGGTTGCGCTACACTAGTTGAGTTTCCCTGTGCCGCTATTCTTATTGATGCCGGGGGTGAAAATGATTCGTTGTTCCATTCAACAGATTCATTAAAAGCTTATCTCACGGATTTCTTTGCTACCCGTACGGATCTTAATAAGACATTGCAATGCGTTTATCTTACTCACCCGCATGCCGACCATACCAATACCAATGCAATAAGTTTTTTGCTTGATTCTTTCAAGATAAAAAATGTGGTGACCGATGGCCTTGAACAGGGTTCCGGGAAATGGGGTCAAATAAAATTGCACAGGGCAGTACAGGCAAGCGAAGAGGATGCGGACGCCGGTAATGATATTGGCTTTGAAGCCGTGGTGACCAATGAATTCGGGAATACAGGCTTTACCAATACCGTAATTGATCCCGTTGCTTGTTCGGGAACCGATCCGCTCATAAAAATTCTTTGGGGTACATCTTCTGTTAAACCATCCGGCTGGACAGATGATGATTTTGATAACGAGAATTTTCATTCTCTTGCAATAAGAATTGAATACGGAACTTCTTCTTTTCTTATCACCGGCGATCTCGAAGATAAAGCGCAAAGCAAATTGCTGACAAAGTTTAGTGGTACCAATTTACTGGATGCCGATGTTTACCTTGTCGGCCATCATGGCTCGAAGAATGGAAGTAGTACATCATTGTTAAACAAGATCACTCCAAAAATGGCTTTGATCGGTGTGGGTGATCCTGCCCGCCAGATCAGCTGGACCGCATGGGCTTACGGACATCCCAATAAAGGAATACTCGACAAGCTGGAAGCTGTATTGACAGAAAGCCGTTCACCTATACAAGTACTTGCAGGCAATGGCGCTAAAAATTTTGCTACTTATACCGTTTCAAAAGCGATCTACGCAACCGCCTGGGATGGCAATATCATATTACAGGCCGATGCAAATGGTAGCTGGCAAAAAGTTTCCAAGCTTGTTCCTTCATTGGTCAATATCAATACGGCAACATTATCCGAACTCATGACATTGCCGGGTATTGGTGAAATAAAGGCACAGGCCATTATCACTTTCAGAACGAGCCATGGCAATTTCACCAGTATCGATCAGCTGGATGATGTTCCGGGTATCGGGCCGGCTACGATCAATTTGCTGAGGCCTTATGTCTAAGCTTTAATGGCCTTCTGGCCTGGTTTACTAATTATCGGTATTCATTCCTATAATTTTTCAACTAAAATTTATGCAAACATTGACCAAATGGGTAAACATTCTTTTGATTGTATACATTGCAATACCAATCATTGTTGCCTTAATAATTGCCGTACTCTATTTTTTGGGTAAAAAGATCACCAAAGAAGTCCTGGAAAAGCTTTTAGATTTCAGCAAATGGTATATGGTTGCTGTAGCAATAATTTTTGCTGCAAAAATTGTAGATAGCAGTTTTACAGACAGAGAAACAAGTATTAAGGAAATTGCCGTTTACGAGAAATATGCAACAAATATTTTAGAATCTGATAATTTAGAAAAACGCTGGAAGCTTTCAGAATATTTTGCAGCAGTAACTCCGTCAAGGACGTTGAGAGAACGCTGGGAGGCGTATAAAGAATTACTGAAACCTCAATATGATACGCTGATCGCTGCCAGAAAAACACGTATTGAATTATCAGCAAAGGACTCTTTAAATGAAAAGGAGAAAAAAGAATTATTAAATAGTCAACAAACAATTAGTTTATCAGAGACCCCATTAATTAGTTCCCCGGAAAATGAAGATCAGTGGATCATTGTTTTTACTGCCGATGTAGAACTGGATGAAGCAATATTTGAAAATGAAAATCTCATAAAAGCAGGTGTTACTGATGCAATAATTGTAAAGAAAGCCAGTCTTTTTTACAATGTTTCTAAAGACTATGATTTTAAAAAAGAAGCGTCTGCGAGCCTGCAAAACCTAAGAAGCAAAGTAAGAGCAGACGCTTATGTCACTGTTTCAGATAAATTCTGTAGTAATAAACTAAAAAATGGTTCATATTTTATCTGTCAATGATTTGCAGATCAATCTTAGCTTTATTTTAATATGCACCAAATACAAAGAAAAATTAAAAAATTTGGTATATATGTAGTCAAGACATAAGCCGTCTACCATTTTTCCAATACTATATTTTTTCATCGCTCCGCAGGAGCAAAAGGTCGGTAGCGTGGATATAGGAAGTAACCGACCGTGCCGTAGGTACGGAACGATGATCCTTGATGTTTTGCTCCTAAGGAGCAAATGAACTTTCCGATCATTGCTACTACCGACATATAGCCCCTCCGGGGCATTTGAATCCAACTTATGTTTTGACTACATATACACCAAAAATCTTAGCTAATTTTTATTCGGCCCGGTGGTTTTTAAGACCATTTATTCTGAATGTATTCCCTGCTATGTGAAGTTTTTATAAAAATTTCCTTTTGCGGCAACCTTCTTTCGCAAAAACCGTTTTGATTTGCACTCCTGTATCTAACCGTATTTATAAAAACTTTGAGTGACGTATGAAAAATGGTGTTTTGTTCTTTACAAGTTTCCTTTTTACCTGCATCAGTTATTCGCAGGAAAATAAAAATGATACAACAGCCAAAACCATCGAAGGAGTGCTTGTATTCAGTTCGCCCTACCAGGCGCAAAAAAATTTACCGGTAAGTTATTCGCAGGCCGGTGAAAAAACGATACGCTTGCTGGATTACGGAACAGAACCGGCATTCATCTTACAACGCATACCCGGTATCAGTTTTTCTACCGATAATGGCACACAGTTCGGTTATTCAAATTTTCGGTTAAGAGGTATCGATCAGAACCGCATCAATATCACCGTAAATGGTTTGCCGCTGAATGAACCCGAAGATGCGGGAACTTATTTTTCTAATTTTTCCGGTTTGCTTTCTCATGCGTCATCCGTTCAATTGCAACGTGGGATCGGTTTAAGTAAAAACGGAGCGCCGGCTTTCGCAGGCAGTCTTGATTTTGACACAAAGAATGCGGGTATTGACGAACAGCACAGAGATCGGGTTGCAGGCAGGTTCATTTTCCACTGTACGTCTTCATGCAGAAACAAAACAGGGAAATGAAAAGAATTTATTTACCGGGAAAATAAATTTGGTCAGCAGTGATGGTTTTAAACATCATTCAAAGAACCAGGCGGGCAGCGGTTTATTCCAATGGCAGCATAATACCGGCAAAACACAAGTCCTTTATCTTTTACTCGCCGGTATCAATAAAAATGAATTATCATGGCTCGCGGTGACTGACAGCGCTGCCCGGTCGGACTTCAGGAGCAATGGCAACAGTGAAAAAGAAGACGGGAATTTCTCGCAGGTATTGCAGCAATTACATATTAAAACAAGTATCGGTAAAAATCAATCATTGAATGCCGGTCTTTTTTATAATTATACCAATGGCCGGTATGGATTCGATCTTTATAATTTCCTGTATATCCCCGCACCGGGTTCTTTATTAGAATACCGGACCCGTTCCAATTACTGGGGCGTATTATTGGATCACAGGATCAATGGAAAGAATTTCAATATCAGTACAGGTTTATATGGTTCGGTCTATCGCAAGCATCACCGCGGCGTTACCATGCCCGGTGATATACTTTTGTACAAAAATTATGGCGACAAAAATGAGCTAAGTCCTTTTGCTAAATTCATTTTCAGGAAAAACAAGTTTTACTTTTTTACCGACCTGCAATACCGCTTCACGAAATTCTCTTATAGCGGTGATGTAGCGATAAAAAATTTCGACTGGAATTTTTTCAACCCGCTGGCCGGTGCAGGTTATCAACTCAATAAAGATCTTTATATCTATGCCAGTGCCGGGCATATTAAAAGAGAGCCCGGCCGCAATGATATCTTCATGGGCAATGATGATCTTGCCAAAGACAATAATGGCAATGCACAATACAATGATCTTGCTGCTGAAAAGAATTTCAGTATCGAAGCAGGCCTTCGTTATAAAAAAGAAAAATGGGAAGGCAGCTTGAATATTTACCGGATGAAGATCATGGATGCGATCGACCTGAATGGACAGATCGGCCCGACGGGTTTACCATTGCACAGCAATGTAGCCAAAGCTATCCGCGCCGGCGCTGAACTGGAATTTCGTTATGCTTTATCAAAAAAATTCGAGTTGTTGCAAAGTCTTGCTTATGCCCCGCATTCGATCGTTGAGAACGGAAAACATTCCGATCCTGTACAAACACCCGAATGGATCTCGTTTACCGAATTAGCATTTACTGCCGGCGATCTTACATTGGTATTGCAGGGCCGTTATCAATCAAAAAGTTTTATTGATTTTGGGAATGATCATCAGCTTCCTTCATCAACCATATTTAACCTGCTGGCAAAATATCAACTCAAAAAGATCGCATTCTCATTGCGTTTAATGAATCTTACCGATCAAAAAATCTATACATCAGGTCAACTGAATGTATACGGCGATCCCATTTACCAGGTGCAGGCGCCGTTCCATTTATTGGGCGGAGTTAGTATTAAGCTATAGAATATCGAAGGACCTTAACTTCAACATTCCTGGTTCTATTGCTCATCTGTTCTTCTGTTCAATAGGCTTCAACATTTCTTCTTCTACATTAATGGCCCATTAACGGAAGCCATTTCCGTTTAACTCGGTATTCCCTGTGTGGCATGTGGGTTGCAGGCCCGTGTGCTTAACGGGACGCAGGTTGAGGTTACGGCAAATGGAGGAAGTTTTATTAAGACGCATTCGATCATTTTTTAATGATGCAGCTGAAGGAATAATACAAGAATCGGTTCTACGATAATAGTATGCCCTATACGATCTCAGGAATTGTGTATGGCATACTTATTAGATTTCAAATTTGGAGAAATTATTTTTTTAACACGTAGGTACACATAGTTAAAGCTTATGTCTACCTATGTTTTGCTATGATTTCTACTGCCTGCCTGCCTGCAAGCAGGTGTGTTAAAATAAAATGCTGCATTTTTAGTAATTTTCCAAAATAAATTCATTGCATGGAAACTACTTCACAGGTCTACAATATTTATTTCGACGAAGAAACAGGTTGTGTAGTTATGGAATGGGATGGTTATGCCACCAGCGAACAATTCAAACAAGGAACGGAATTGATGTTAAACACATTGATCAAAAATAATTCCAACAAAGTGCTGGCTGATGTAAAAGATATGGTATTGATAGGAATGGAAGATCAGCAATGGTTAGATACGCAATTCCTGCCGAGGGCGGTAAAATTTGGATTTAAAGCGATCGCTATTATCAAGCCCGATAGTTATTTTAATAAAGTAGCGGTGGAAAGTATTTCTTATAAAGTTGATAAGGGAAAATTAGCGATCAATTTTTTCGACAATACAGATGATGCTAAAGATTGGTTGAAGAATATCTGAATTTGAAAACGGTTCAGGCTCCCGTTGATGGCGGGATCCCGGCCCTTTTAATAATCCACCTCCCTCCTATGCATATTCCATCTCACCCCAAATGAAACAACAGAAGTATTCGTTGAAGCAACCGGTGCTGTTTTTCTATCCTGCTTACGGTATAATGCATTCAACTCAAGAAATAAATTTTCCCTGAATTCATATTGCAATAAGAAAGAAGCGAAGAAAACATTTGTCTTTACCCCGCTTTTCCCAATGAAATAACCGAAATCGCTGGTACGATTGGGCGGAATATTTGGTAAAAATATATTGCTGCCATAATTAATGATATTGGAATCTCTGCCCTGCGTATAATAGATCATCTTCGCTAATATCATCCATTTCGATGCCGGTTGATAACGGGCAATACCAATGAATTCCTGGAAACCTGCACCCAACGGATGCCCTATCGGTTGGTTATAATGCGTATAGTTGGCAACAGAATCGCGGTGAGAATAAGTGAATGGACGAACCCTGTTTGCTTCCACCTGCAGGTCAAGATTGCTGATGCCGAATGCATCTATATATTTTGCACCGGCCTGTATCGCCCATTTATTTCCCCAATAACCGTTGTTCTTGGTGATCTGTCCCACTAAAAATTCATCCAAACAAAGCTGGCCATAGAACTGGAACTTTCGTGCAATATTTGCTTTTACATCAAGGCCCGCAACGGAGTTATCAAAACTTCCATTCTGCTGTTCGATGGAACGATAAAAGATGATCGGGTTAAGATAACCGAGATCGAAACGATCCTTTCTTCCAAATACAACACCTTCGAACAAACCAATATTCAGCCATTTGTTTACCGACACATCCAAATGGTGCATGGCTGCATATTTTTTCCCGATCAGCCGGTCACCGACCCTGTCATCGGCATTCTGCAATTCCATAAATAAATTCTGGTAATTGATCCTCCAGATCCGGGTATTCAATTTCAGGAAAAGATTGCTGTTACCCGTACTGCTCAAAAACAAACTGCGATGACCATTGCCGATAAAATTCTTGTCATAACCAAATGCGACATTTATATATTTAGTGACATTAAAAGTAAAATAACCTCTTGCATCAAAATAATCGTAACCGGTTTGTTTGAATTGTTTGTAGAAACCGGCAGCCGGAACCGCTTTTCTCATATTCACCCAATCCCGGACATAAAAAGGATCTTTTTCCTGGTTATCGGTAAGGTATGCATAGAAGCCTATTTTTTTTGCGATATTACCCCGCAGCGTAAGACCTCGTGTATTTAAATAAAGTGTTTCATCATTATCTTTTTCTTTGGCAACTATTACCTGTATCACCGGGTTGATGACAAGGTCAAAATCTTTCACATGTACTTCATATAGATTGGCCGGTGTTCTATAAAAACGATTCAGAATAGGTTTTTTCGAAGAAAATTTTAAATAGTCCGGCACATACTCCACATTATTCATCATCACCCTTTCAGCATTATAGATATCTGTTTTGGACAAAGAACCATTACCGTATTTCTGTAAATAATTCGCCACGGCGCCTACTGTATGCTGGCGGGTAAAAGGCTTTGTTTTGGAAAAATTAAAAAAAGAATCGTTCCTGCTTTTGATCTCCAGCCTTTCCATCAGGATATTTGCTTTATCATCCTGCGGCAGGTACGTCGATTGAGCCAATATAGAAAATGGCAGAAGAAATAAAAAAAACAGGATCAATATAAAACGGCCCTTTAGGGGTTGGGGACGGAAAAGAATCAGAAGCAGTCTTGCAAGGGTTTGTTTAATTTGCATGAGTCATTGGATTCAGCCAACAAAATATGCAAAAATATCTGATTAAAGGAATACAGGTTGTCAACGAGGGCCGCATTATAACGGCAGATGTGTTGATAAACCGGGGACATATTGAAAAGATCGCTTCTTCCATTAATACGAATGCTATCGAGATAAATGGTGAAGGCAAATATTTATTTCCCGGTTGTATCGATGACCAGGTTCATTTCCGGGAACCGGGATTGACACATAAAGCCACTATTGCTACTGAAGCGAAAGCCGCTGTGGCAGGCGGTGTTACCAGTTTTATGGAAATGCCCAATACTGTTCCGCCCGCTTTTACCCAGGCATTGCTGGAAGATAAATACACGATCGCTGCACATACATCATTAGCCAATTATTCTTTTTACATGGGCACATCGAATTCAAATACAGATGATGTGCTTCGGACAAACGATAAACGAAAAGATGTTTGCGGTGTAAAAATATTCATGGGTTCTTCCACCGGTAATTTATTGGTGGATAATCCGGGTACACTCGATAAAATATTTAGTGAAAGCGAATTGCTGATCGCTACGCATTGCGAAGATGAAAAGATCATCCGGGAAAATTTGGAAAGGTTAAAAGCTAATAGCAAGCAGCTAACGGCTGCGGATCATCCTATCATCCGGAATGAAGATGCCTGTTATGAATCTTCTTTATATGCGATACAGATCGCCAAAAAATATGGATCGAGATTACATATCCTGCATATCAGCACAGAAAAAGAGTTGCAGTTGTTCACCAATATGATCCCGCTGAAAGATAAAAGGATCACGGCGGAAGTTTGTGTACATCATTTGCATTTTACCAGCGATGATTATGAACGACTGGGCAATAAGATCAAATGTAATCCTGCGATCAAAGCGCCGCATAATAAAGAAGCTTTGTGGAAAGCATTGCTGGATGACCGGCTGGATGTTATTGCTACGGATCATGCGCCGCATACCCGGGAAGAAAAAAATGAGCCTTATGAAAAAGCCCATGCAGGTTTGCCACTGGTTCAACATCCCCTGTTGATGATGCTCTATTATTATAAACAGGGAAAAATATCATTGGAAAAAATTGCGGAGAAAATGAGTCATGCCGTGGCCGGTTGTTTTCAAATAAAAGACAGGGGCTATATCCGGGAAGGTTATCATGCCGACCTTGTAATAGTTGACCTGGATAAAGAAACGAAGGTCTCGCAAGAGAATATTTTATATAAATGCGGCTGGAGTCCATTGGATGGTATGGAATTTCCTGCTTCGGTCACTCATACATTTATAAGCGGCCATCTTGTATATAATAATGGTGTATGGGATGAGACGAAAATGGGACAAAGACTTAAATTTAAGAGATAACAGGACTAATAACTAAAACTAACAGATAATAGTGCTTCCTGGTTTAATAGTCCTTTCAACTAATACTTTACTATGAGAAAAGAAGTGGAAAAACAGGCGCTTTATACTTTAAACAACTATTAGTTATTAGCTTTATTTTATCTACTCATATGCAAATAGACAAACAATCATTCAGCGACATTTCGATCTTCCACCAGGAAGAAGAATTCTCTATTTTTCATAAACTGAATTTTACCCGTACTACCGGCGGTAAAGAATGGCTCAAGAAGTTTTTCAGCGAACCGCATGACAGTGTAGAAAAGATCGTCGGCACGCAAAAGATCATCCGCACTTTTATGGAACATGTAAAAGACTGGCCAACGGGCATTACCAATGGTACCGTGCTGATGATGGATAAGTTCCTCGACTATTCGCTGGATCCTATCAATGAGAACCCGGCCTCTTTCAATAACATGTTATATAAATGGCTGCACAGCGAAGATTACTCGATGGTAAAATATTCCGTCAGTCATTTTGCAGATTTTTATCGCGGACTCAAACAGATCAATGAGCTGTTACATGGCCTCGATCTTCCCCCCAGCATTAAATTATATACCGATCGAATTGGCCGGTTATTGCAGGAAGCGCCTTTGCACAAATTATCAGAGACGGAAGCCCGCCATAAATTATCGACCCGGCAAAACTTATACTTTGCTTTTTATCTCCGCGGCCGTTATAAGAACGATACACTGGAACTGATCAATATTTTCAGCAAACTCGATGCATGGTATTCGATGGCCGTCGCAGTAAAAACCTTTGGTCTTACATTCCCGGAATTTGTTGATCGGTCAACGCCACTGGTGGATGCAAAAAAATTATACCATATATTATTACCGCAGCCCATTGCCTATGATGTGCAAATGGACCCGCAGCATAATTTCTTATTTCTTACCGGCGCCAATATGGCGGGCAAAAGCACATTGATAAAATCGATTGGCTCGGCGGTCTTTTTGGCACATGTTGGTATGGGTGTGCCGGCTGAACAAATGAAGCTGACATTGTTTGACGGCTTGCTCAGCAATATCAATGTAGAAGATAATATTGCCAAAGGCGAAAGTTATTTCTTCAACGAAGTGCAGCGGGTGAAGAATACCGTGCAAAAAATAAATGATGGGAAAAAATGGCTGGTGCTGATCGATGAATTATTCAAAGGTACCAATGTGCAGGATGCGATGAAATGCTCGCTGACGGTTATCAAAGGATTGATAAAGATCAAAAACTCGCTGTTCATTCTTTCCACTCACCTCTACGAGATCGGTGAAGAACTGAAACAATATCCCAATATCAGTTTCCGCTATTTTGAGACCAATGTAAAAGACGAGCAATTGGAATTCAGCTACCAGCTTAAAGAAGGGATCAGCAATGACCGGATAGGATATGTAATCTTAAAACGGGAAAAGGTCGTGGAGATGCTGGAGAAACTATAGTCGTGAATGGTGGATCGTCAATCGTGAACAGGACGTTTCAATATTCAAACTTCATTCACGATCCACTATTCACGATTCACGATAAGAAGTCGTAAATTCATCCCTTTATACATCTTATATGAAACGATCGTTGCTTATCGGCGGTGTCTTACTTCTATTTATTGCCGAGATAATACGGGTATATTTTATCATGCCATTCCCGGGCAGCCAGCAAAGTAATACATTGGGCATTGCTTATTTCATCAACAAACATATCTGGACGATACGCATCATTGCAATCGCACTGATCATCTTTCCATTGTATGATTCTTTTAACCGCTGGAAAAAATGGAAAAAAGTGGTGTTCATTTTTTTTATGATCCTGTATGCTTGCATCTTTTATATGGTCAACTTTAAATTTTTGGCTGATAAAATGTTTTATCAACCAAAAACAAAAAGTCTGGTCGCTGCTGCCGGCAATAAGGTACCGGCAGATAAACTGGTATTGGGTGTAAGCATAAACGGCGAATCAAAAGCCTATCCTATCGAGATCATCGGTTATCATCACCAGGTGCAGGATACTATTGGCGGAGAACCGGTGATCGTTACCTATTGCACTGTATGCAGAACAGGCCGTGTATTCAGCCCGATGGTAAATGGGGAAAAAGAAAGTTTTCGTTTGGTAGGCATGGATCATTTCAATGCCATGTTTGAAGATAAAAAAACAAAAAGCTGGTGGCGGCAGGCTACCGGCGAAGCGGTTGCCGGAAAATTAAAAGGCGAAGTATTAAAAGAAATTCCTTCCCGGCAAATGCGTTTGTCGGCCTGGTTAAGACAAAATCCGGCATCATTGATCTTACAGCCCGATCCTGCCTTTCAAAAAGACTATGATAATTTAAAAGGTTTTGACCTGGGTACGGTCAACAGTGGTTTGGAAAGACGTGACGCCGGTTCATGGAAATTCAAATCATGGGTGATCGGTATTCAGTATAATAAAACAGCAAAGGCTTATGACTGGAATGATCTTTTATCAAAGAAGATCATTAATGATTCATTGCCCGGTTTACCGGTAGTAATAGCTATTGAACCGGATAATGCATCTTATCATGTATGGAACCGGAATATAAATAACCAATCACTCGTTTTCCAAACAGACAGTTCGGGTATCAAAGACATTACAACCGGTTCTACCTGGAATTTTGACGGGCTTTCAACCGATGGTCCGTTAAAAGGTCAGCAATTAAAGCCGGTACAGGCTTCACAGGAATTTTGGCATTCATGGCAAACCTTTCACCCCGGAACACAGTCTTATAAATAAATATTGAATGAAACTCCGTATTCTCATACTTTCTTTTTTATTTCCTTTTATTGCTTTCAGCCAGCAAAAGAAGATCGATGTACTTCATTATAAATATGAGATTGAGCTAAATGACAATAATGATACAATTTATGGCAGGGCGGAAATAAAACTTGTCATCAGGGAAAGAACACTCATATTCAGTTTTGACCTTTCCGGCGAAGAGAATAAAAAAGGTATGCAGGTCCTGCGGGTAGGAATTAATCCTGCAACTCATGCAAAGAATTTGATGGTCAAAAGTTTTTCTCTTTTAACGGATAAAATTTCTATTTATACTATTAACGAGCTATTAGCAGGAGATACCGTTAACGTATCGATCGAATACAAAGGCGTGCCGGGTGACGGGTTGATCATTTCTAAGAACAAATACGGTCATCGGACTTTCTTCGCCGACAACTGGCCCAACCGGGCGCATCACTGGATACCTTGTGTGGATGATCCGTCTGATAAGGCCACGGTTGAATTTATTGTAACAGCCCCTTCGCATTACCAGGTTATTTCAAATGGAATTCAAATAGAAGAAACCAATCTGCCCGATAATAAAAAATTGACCCATTATAAAGAAGATGTTCCCTTACCTACTAAAGTAATGGTGATCGGTGTAGCGGATTTTGCAGTGAACCTTGCCGGCGAAATAAATGATGTACCTGTTTATAGCTGGGTATTCCCGGAACAAAAAAAGAAAGGCTTTTATGATTATGCAATGGCAAAAGATATTCTTTCTTACTACATAGATTATATCGGTCCTTTTCCTTACAAAAAATTAGCCAACGTACAATCCAAAACGATCTTCGGTGGAATGGAAAATGCCGGCGCTATTTTTTATCATGAAAATTCGGTGGATGGTATCCGCAGTGAAGAATACTTATATGCCCACGAGATCGTTCACCAATGGTTTGGCGATATGGCCACCGAAAAAAGCTTTGCTCATCTCTGGCTCAGCGAAGGTTTTGCCACTTACCTGACACATATCTATGCTGAATCAAGATCGGGCACCGGAACATTGATTAAAAGAATGAGAGATGACCGGCAACAGGTGATCGACTTTGTAAGGTCGTCTCCAAAGCCTGTGGTGGACTCGGCAACTCCTTTCCTGCAATTACTTAATACCAATAGTTATCAAAGATCATCCTGGGTATTGCATATGTTAAGAAAAAAATTGGGCGACGATGTTTTCAAAAATTGTGTCCGTTCTTATTATGATCAGTACAAAGGGAAAAATGCGGAGACAAAAGACCTGCAGGCCGTCTTTGAAAAAACCAGTGGTAAAAAACTGGATACTTTTTTTCGTCAATGGCTGCATACGGCCGATATACCAAAACTGGTTATCAGCTGGCAATATGATGCTGATAAAAAAAATGTGACCATCACGGTTAAACAATTACAGAAAAGCGGGCCATTCCAGTTCCCGCTGGATATATTGATAGCCGGGGGGCCGCAATCACAACCGATCACCACTACCCTTGCCATTACCGGCAAAACAGATACAGAAACATTTATCATTTCAACACAATCGATAACAGTGGTGCAGAATATCTTTGCCGACCCTTCCGTTTCCCTCTTGTTTGATGGAACGGTAAAAAAGCTTTAAATAATTTTTCAAAAGGTTGAGCCTGCTTTTATTCAAAATTGTATCTTAGAATTTCAAGTTATAGTATGCCGGATAATCCAAGACAACCCGAACAGCATTCAGATATTCCATCATCGAGACATTCTGCCGGAACGCCTGGTCCGTCGGGTTCTTCTTATGGCGGTAGTTATAATCCGCCGCCGCCATCGCAAAGCGGCCCATCCAATAAGATCAAAAATATCATTGTTGGATCTATCGCCACCATTGTTACCTCGACTCTCGTTTTTTTAATTACCCAGTCACTGAAAAAATCTGAGAGCGGCGATACCTATGGTCAAAAAAGGGAAGCCACTACGCAAGCATGGGATTCTTATATGGCTTATGAGAATATTTATACAAAAAATGTATTGAACCTTGATTCAACCACTGCTGATCCCGATAAATTATTGACGGAAGTAAAAAAGGAATCGGAAAAATTTGTAAAGGATCTCGGAGACCTGAAGAAAAGAAAAAAAGTTGACGACGACCTCATTAAAGTTTTTGACCGTCGTCTTGACAATGAGAAGGTCTATATGCCCGTTTTTGAAGAATTCGCCAAAAAGAGTGCTGCGTTACAAAAGAGCAATAAAACATTAAAACAAAAGATCGATGAACAGGCCGTCCTATTGGAAGAATGGATAATATTTTATAAAAGTAAATACGAACGGTCTGTGAATGATATAAGAGAGATCGGGCTGCTTTTATCCAGCCGCTATCCGCATCAATTTGATGTGAATAGCTTTGATATCATTAAAAAAACGCCGGACCAACTCCACAAGATGGATTCCGTCCTGACTGTTTTACAAAACACCACTGTAGATGAAAATGGGAATATTCTTATAGGCCTTAGTTTTTCCCGCAATGTAAAGCCGGCCTCGCTTACCGGAAAATGGACGACACCGGGAATGACAGCTGAATTACATGCTGATGGAAAAGTATTCTGGACGGTGGATAATGGTGGCGAAGCATCGGGCACCTGGAAAATTGAGAACGATAAATTAAAGGTCCAGGCTGTTATAACAGTAGAAAATAAAAAAGTGAATTGGACATTCAAGCTGGCATATATCACCGCCAACTCTTTTATATTGGCCAACGACGATCCGCCATTTGAGATATACAGGATGACAAGAATAGCCGCTAACCAGTAGTTCGTTTTTTCACCGGAATTGCTGTAGTTATACCTGTATCCCGCCACGCTATTTTCTCTATCTTCCGACGGATAACTTTATCCATGCTTGTAAAAACATTTGGCAGCGCTGTCTATGGCGTAGAAGCAATCACTATTACGATCGAAGTAAATTGGCTCGCTACCGGCAAAGATCCAATGATCGTTGGCCTGCCGGATAATGCTGTAAAAGAAAGTTTACAAAGGATAGAAAGTACTTTCAAAACAAATAACTATTCAGTTCCCCGCACCAAAGTAGTTGTGAACCTGGCGCCCGCTGATATTAAAAAAAGCGGAACGCCGTTTGACCTGCCCATCGCATTGGGAATACTGGGCGCATCCGAACAAATTGAAAACAGGGAAGCATTGGCCAACTATATTATCATGGGTGAACTATCGCTGAATGGTGAGATCCGTTCTATCAAAGGAGCATTACCCATTGCCATACAGGCAAGAAAAGAAGGATTCAAAGGTTTGATCGTACCAAAGATGAATGCAAAAGAAGCCGGCATGGTAAACAACCTGCATGTTTACGGAGTAGATCATATCAAAGAAGTGATCGGTTTTTTTGAGAATGATGAAAAAGGATTGGAACCTGTTATTATAAATACCAGAGAAGAGTTCTTTCATTCACAATATGATTTTGAAATTGATTTTGCCGATGTAAAAGGACAGGAAAATATCAAAAGAGCTTTGGAGATCGCAGCGGCCGGTGGTCATAATGCAATTTTGATCGGTCCGCCCGGCGCCGGTAAAACGATGCTTGCAAAAAGATTGCCCACGATACTTCCTCCTCTTTCATTACAGGAAGCATTGGAAACAACAAAGATCCATTCCGTAGCCGGCAAACTTCCGGAGAACTCAACATTGGTTTCAAAAAGACCATTCCGTTCTCCGCATCATACCATATCGGATGTGGCATTGGTAGGCGGAGGCGGTTTGCCACAACCCGGAGAAATCTCATTAGCACATAACGGTGTTTTATTTTTAGATGAATTACCGGAATTCAAAAGAACGGTACTGGAAGTGATGCGCCAACCCATGGAAGAAAGAAAAGTGACTATTTCGAGAGCAAAAGTGGCGGTTGATTTTCCCGCATCATTCATGCTTATCGCTTCTATGAATCCATGTCCCTGCGGTTTTTATAATCATCCCGACAGAGAATGTACTTGTCCGCCGGGAACAGTACAAAAATATTTAAACAAAATATCGGGGCCATTACTGGACAGGATCGACCTGCATGTGGAAGTAACTCCTGTTGCATTCAGCGAACTATCTGCTATAAAGCCGCAGGAAAATTCAACCAATATCCGTGAACGGGTGATCAAAGCAAGAGAGATGCAGGAAAAAAGATACGAAGACCATCCCGGTATTTATTGCAATGCACAAATGAGCAGCAAAATGCTCAAAGAGATCTGTGTTATCAATACTGTCGGAGCCAATCTATTAAAAGCGGCGATGGAAAAACTCAATCTTTCTGCAAGGGCTTATGACCGGATTTTAAAAGTATCAAAGACCATTGCCGATCTTTCTGCCAGCAAGGATATCAAACCCGAGCATTTGGCCGAAGCGATCCAATACAGGAGTTTGGACAGGGAAGGATGGGCCGGTTAATAAGAACCAGGCAACTTAAAACCTTGTGGCCTGCGATTCCCGATGTTTTTGCCCGAACGGCGTTTAAAAACGGCAAGTAAAACCGTTAAAACCCCAGATATAATTTCGAAGCAAAGGATTATTTTGCTTATGTTGAAATTTTCCCCAGGGTATTTGTTCCCTACTCTTAAAGACTCCTCAACAACTTCAGCAAAGAAAGGGGATATATTTTAACGGCTTATCCGCAAACTACTGGAGACATATCTGAAAACAAGTGATACTCCTTTGTCTTCTGTCAACAACAGGATGACGGGGTGATAGTGTTATTTAGAATAAAATTTGAAACATAACCAATGCCATCGCCAACATAACCCGGATCTAATACACAATCATATTTCTTAACATTAAACCTTTTCTTATGCCAAATTTCAATTTAAAAGATCTGATGATCTCATTACCGGATGCAGAAGACCAAATTCCACAAACATTATGTCACGGCACTCAACCCTGTTTGCCTACATTATGCCATGGTACAAAACCGTGTTTGCCTACATTCTGCCACATCCCGACCAATTGCGGCGGACACACACTTTGCCACATCCCGACAAACTGCGGAGGACTTACTATTTGTCACATCCCGACAATTTGCGCACATTCAATTTGCCATATCCCGACAGTAATAGATTGTCGTTTCACAAATTGTCGATTCTCACCGATGGACTGCACGCCTAGTCCTTATCATTGCGGTGGCACAATCACGATCACGACACCCCAGACTGCAACAACACCTATCGAGATCGAAAAAACTGATATCAAGACCTTAGGCTTGCTTAAAGAAAAGCTGGCATCAGCGATAAAAGAAGTGGAAGCTCAAATTTCAGCATCCTCAAAAGTTAAAAAAGGCTAATGCCTAATGTCTTTGAAAGAAGAGGCTACACTACAGGAGTAGCCTCTTTAGTTCTTTATCAGCATAACTGGCAGATATAACCTGGTCAAAAAAACATATTGAAAACGAAAGAAGCCCGCAGATATACACCATCATTTTTTTAACCTTAAACTTTTTCTTATGCCAAATTTCAATTTAAAAGATCTAATGATCTCATTACCGGATGCAGCAGATCAAATTCCGCAAACATTATGTCATGGCACACAACCCTGTTTACCTACATTATGTCATGGTACAAAACCATGCTTGCCTACATTCTGCCTTATCCCTACAGTAATTTGCCGCTTACCGACAAATTACGATCCTACAATTTGTCGCATTCCAACACATTGTTTTTTCTCACCTCACCCACCATTTGAGTGCAAGTATAGCCCTATTCCTATTGATTGCACCGGCACGATCACGCCAGTAATTCAGTATGATAATACACCTATCGAGATCGACAAGGCTGATATTAAGACCCTGGGCTTGCTTAAAGAAAAGCTGGCATCATCGTTAAAAAAAGTGGAGGCTCAAATTTCAGCATCCTCAAAAGCTAAAAAAGGCTAATGCCTTAGAAGAAGAGGCTACACTAACAGGAGTAGCCTCTTTTTATTTATCAATACAATTATGTAAGCCTAACCTGATCAAAACAAAATATTGAAAACGAAAAAAAGCCTGGTCGACCTGTCCATTGACGGTATAAAATACGGCGCCCTTTTATCAACAATTGATAGCAGGGAACTAAGCCGTAGCCTGTATTATTATAATACTGCTCCGATACCCATTCAGCACTGCAACACACAATGGGATCATCATTCTATCTTTTCGCAGGGAAATATGTCTAAAAAAATTGCTGAACTGTTGGAAAACAACTGGATCCCAATGACGGATGACAAACCCAATAAATACTGGCTGAGCTGGGGATCAAAAAAAGAAACGATCAATACCATTAGTCCTGCTCAGTGTACCTATAAACTTTATATCAGCCCGGTCGTTGCTGATTTTTTTCCTGTCTTCCGGGAAATGCTCGGTGCATTGAATACCGGCAATGCATTTTGTTTTAAAACGGGGAATAACTACCATGGCATATCAAGGCCGGATAAGATCGTTGTGTATTTTGAAAATTTTGTATCGCTGGCTGACACAGCGGAAAAAATATACAGCGCCTGCAATTCATTTTCTTCGCAGGGAGTTCCTTTTACAGCGCCACTGTTTGATTCCTGCCTGCTATCCTGGGGTATTGATCCTCCTTCATCAAACAATAATGATGCAGTAAGCTGGAGAGTATGGATCACAAGAGAACTGGCCAAAGGAATCATAGAAAGTAAAAAAAATCTTTCGGGTGAACCCTGGACCGCTGCTTTAAAATATGTTCAGCGTAAAGGGTTTGACATTGAAACATGGAAACCCGATGAAACCCTTTTTACTGAACAATAATAAACCAATATCTATCTATGGATAATATTCTGGAAAAAATAAGACTGGCCGAAGGAGTTGAATTCATCCCGGTAAAAGAGATAAACGATCTGCCTGAGTTAAAAGATATTGAATTAGATATGGATGATTTTATACTCAATAAACCACGGTCACGCCACAGAAGCAAACTGGTCACCAAAGACATGGCCACCTTATTAAAACAATTTGAAAAACCAACTACTATCGTTGACGCTATACTTATTTATGCAACTTCTATCGAACAGGACCCAAACCAGTTGCTGGAAGATGCCTACCCGTTTATCATGGACCTTGTCAAACAGGAATTGCTGGTGTTTAACTGGGATAGCAGGTCTGTAAATATTTTTAAACCGGGAGATGAATTGGAAGGATATACCATTATAAGAAGCATACAAAAAATTGAAGACACGGAAGTCTTCGAAGCTTTTTCAGAAACAGCCGGATGCAAGAATATTATTATCAAGATCGGTATAGAAAAACCTGAAGAGAAAAGGCTGCAAAAAAATTTTGAAAATGAAGCTTTAATTCTCCGGCATTTATCCAATATCATTAATCCCAAACTTATCGGTAATGGCCACCACGAAGAGCATCCTTATTTAATGCTGGAAAAAATTGAGAACACCCCGATCCTGGATCACACAAAAAAACTTCAACGCAAATCACAGATCAGGGAATTAATAACTATTCTTAAAGAAATAGTTATTGCATATGATCAACTGCACAAAGAGGGTGTCCTTCATGTCGATATTAATCCACGGAATATCCTTATTACACCGGAAGGAAAGATCTTCATTATCGATTTCGGCCTGTCTTCATTTGCAGATTCTACTTATACCCGTGCGGCGGGTGTCGATTATTTTTCTCCTCCCGAAGTAATATCTATGTTAAACGGGCAACGCTTTTCAAAATGGGATCTTCGTTGCGAACAGTACAGCATTGCCGCCTTGCTGTATTACCTGTTCACCTCCAAACATCATATAAACTTTTCATCAGAAGGCGAAGAAATGCGCCGCCAGCTTTTGGAAGATCCGCCACTTTCATTTGCAGCACAAGGTTTGCCGTCCTTTGAAAGTTTAGAAAAAATATTCCGTAAAGCCCTGCAAAAAAAACCGGAAGACAGGTATGAAAGCCTCGAGAAAATGATCGCTGAATTAGAAACAATTGATCTTTCTTCTTTTCCGGCTATCATACAACATAATTATGCATTTGACGACCTGTCGCTTTACAACAATACAGACGACCTGATTGCAGCTTTAGGAAATGAGAAGAACATGCGGGAATATTTTAACAGGGGTCCTTCCTGCTCCATTTTTTGCGGCGGTGCCGGTATTGCTTATTTCTTATACCGCCTGTCATTAAACAAAGGAAGCGCTGAACTGATAGCGCTTGCCGATGTTTGGAACAACCGTACGAAGGAAATGATGACAGAAGACATTGCTTTTACCAATAAAGACCTCCAGTTTGAGGATAAGGATGTCGACAAAATATCCATTTTTAACCACGAACCGGGTCTTCATTTTGTGCAGGCTCTTATCAGCAATTCAATTGGCAATGCCAGTAGTAGTTTTCAAAGCATAGAAAAATTATTTGCCCTTTCCAAAATAGAGACCAGCAACCCGGACATGACCATGGGCAGATCAAGCATACTCCTGGCGATGGCATTAATATTTGAAACGCTGCCTGAATTTTTTCATTTTGACAAAGAAAGAATAATTAATTATGGCAACAGTTATATGAACCATATATGGCAGAACGGATCATTTCAAAAACCAATACAGGAAGATCATACTTTTAAATATACAGGTATCGCACATGGCTGGTCAGGTTTTATTTATGCGGCATTACGCTGGCACCAGGTAACAAAAACACCGGTTCCGGAATGGCTTGAAAGAAAGATCGACGAGTTCATCGCTGTTCGGGAAGAACATACAGACCTTATCACCTGGAAAAGCAAGATCAACACCCGGTATTTTCATTATATGCCCGGTTGGTGTAATGGCAGCGCCGGATTTCTTCAGTTATTCAGTATGGCAGGCGGGCTGTTAAAAAAAGATGCGTATATAACTATCGCAGAAAAGATCGCCGTGGATGTATATAATAGCCCAGCGACAGAACCCAGTCTTTGTTGCGGCCTGGCAGGAAGATCATATGCGATGCTTGGTCTATACAAAGAAACCAAACAGGAAAAATATTATGACCAGGCGAAAGAATTGTTGCTTCGTTCAAAAGAAAGCCAGTCATTCCTTAAAACAGATAGTTTATTCAAAGGAAAGTTTGGGTTGAAATTACTCGAATGCGAAATTGAGCATCCGGAAACGATCATATTTCCCTGCATGTAGCGCCGGATGATCTTATGGAATATAAAATTGGTGTTCTTTGCTATTACGCAAAGAACACCAATGATCTTATTTAATGTCCACCGCCAGTATAAACTGAGATCGTCCTGGTGATATCTGTTGCACATCCCTGGGTTACACAACCTGCAGTATAATAAATAATAGTTGTCCAGCTATCCCCATTTGATTGGGTTTGATTGGGACTGAGACGGGAAATCGTTTTCTTTTTCAGAAAAAGTTTCCTGGTTGATTTTTTTTGCATTTCCATAATTAAAATTTTTTCTAGTGAATATTTTTGATCGGAATGAAATTAAAGTATTTCAAAGTTTACAGCAATACCCTAAAAGTTGTATGGGCTACTTTTAAAGATCAAAGAACTGCAAATCAATTCTATGTTTGAAACATTAATGAGCAACCGGTAATATTTTCCGGTAACCGGGAGAAATAACTTGCGACATCATCAGTGAAAAATGGTGTTCCTTGCAATGAAACAAGGAACACCAATAAACTTTTACCTTAATGACCACCACCTGTATAAACCGAAATGGTTCTTGTAAAGTCTGAACCACATCCTTGTGTTACACAAGCTCCTGTCTGGTAAATAATCGTTGTCCAGCTATCCGCATTTGATTGCGTCTGGTTTGGACTTAACCGGGAAATTGTTTTCTTTTTCAGATAAAGTTTCCTGGTTGATTTTTGCATTTCCATAATTAAAAGTTTTAATTACTATAAAATTAAATTATCGGGCAATCTCTGCCTATCCCCCATAATCGTGATTTTCTTCGGCAAAAAACAAATTGCTGTTAATCAATAGATAAGAAAAAGACCACTGAGCAACCGGTCTTAACTGTTTATCGAACAGCAGGAATACCTCAAGAAAGACTTTGCATCAACTTTTTTTTACTTGTGACCTGTACCAGGAACAAAGAAAATCATAGATCAACAGTTCATGCTGGCGGGGTTCAGATAAAAAAAGACGATTCAGGTTCATGTGTATATAACCGGATAATAAAGCTGGTAATGATACTTGCTGATCCTTTTGCAATACAGTTAAAATTCCGGAAGCCGTTGTCATTATCTCAGTTTCATGTTCTTTAAAAATATCCAGCCAGGGACTGTAAGTATTGGATCCGGCCACCGGCGATTCCATTATTTCTTTTATTGCATTACGGTTCTCGTTGTATTGCTGATTTATCTGGCGAAAAAGAGTTTTACCTGCTTTAAATTCTGTAGCAAAAGCCTGCTGAAAGGATCTCATCAGTTCGTATTTTTCTGCTAAACTCAATTTAAATGCATTCAACAATTCGTCTGCTCCTCTCAATCCCCAAAGCCATCGCAGCTTTTCCCTTTCATCTCCTTCTGTTAGTTGCAGGAATGCAAGCTTCATCTTACTGTCTGTAAAAAAAAGATCCTCCGCTAATTCAACAAGGGCGTATCCGTAACGTTCCAACTCTCGTTGATAAGTATCGGCTTGTACCGATATGATCAGCCCTTCCTTATCCATTTCTTCCAGCGATCGCAAAAGGAGTTCTGCTATTTTTCCATAATGATGATGATCCGGGATATGAAACCGTAGCCGCAAATGAAAAGCAGGATCATTATACCGGATAAAAAACCATTTATCGATATATCCTTTCTGCAATAATTCTTCTGTCAATGGCTGAATACAACGCAACAGTATCTCGTCCGCTGTTTTGGAACCGCAATAAATTTTATAATAAAGCCATTCGGTACCCGGCAAAAATTTTCTTTTTGTATGTGCCGGTTGTGTTTCATTGAATGCCGGCCGGTTGTTGGTGTACACCGGCGTGTTATTCATTAGTACAGCCACCAGTTGGTTATTATACGGTTTAGTTTTTTCATCTTTTACCAGGCTGGCAGGCATTAAAAATTCCTTGAGTATTACCAGTTCTCTTCCTTTTATTGTGCTGATAAAAGTTTCTACCGATACTTTGCTTTCAAGATCTACCAGCAATTCATTATCTCCGTCGGCAAGCACGAGCATGCGGGGCAATTCCCATTTTGATCTGAACCGTTCAACGATGATCATAGAATATTCTTTTTGTGACAACAGCGATTCAATATCCTCTTTGCGTAATTGCCAGGTAGCTTCAAACAAAATAGTGTTGCCATATCTTACACGGGGAAGAAAACGGAATTGCCTTGCCATACTACCCCAGTTGAATGTTAATCCAATAACCTGTCCCTGCGTTTGCAATTCGGCAAGAAAATGATACACGGGCAGGCTGCCAAAACCATAATTATGAGCGCTGCTAAGCCGTGGAATTATTTCTTTATCGAGCTTTTTGGAAAATAACCTGATGCGCTTGTCTTGCCCGACACTGATCAGCAGATCCTGTAAAGCCACTTGCTGTTCAACCGGTAAAGATGACCGGGCCAGGAAGGGTATTTCAAATTCTCTGAATGCAGGATGTAATAAAATATTTCCAACACGATCTTCGGGCAAATGAATGATCTCCGTAAAATATACCGACTGGTTGATGGATTGTTCATGACTTGCTATCTTTAGTACCAGCTCATGTATATTATTATCGGCGTGTGCAAAGCGGCCCAGCAGGTTAGCCGCACTGGAACCGCTGGCTCCGCGAAAGACCAGTTTATCTTCTTCAACAAGACTGAACAATAAAGACATGGAAGCGGGAAAAACCGGCCGATCTCCTGAAAATTCTGCCAGCGATCCTTCCTCCAGTATTATTTCATTTTTGTTTTTATTATTGATCAATAATTGAAAAAGCCATTGTTCTGTTCTATTCCATTTTATATCATAACTATCCCGGTCATTTGTTGAAGGCATCGCAATATTTTCCAGCAACGGGGAAAGATTGCGGCCAGATTGCTCCGTGTAACCGATACCGGTTTCTCCATCTAATACTTGCAACAACGGCATCACCTGGTCTTCATAGCGTTTTCTGAAACGGTCGGCAAAAGAAGTAAGATTATCATTGGTCGTAGAAGAAAATAATTTTCCCAATAATTCAACTGCCTTCAGAAGTTCGGCCTTATGATCTTCATGTATGGTATGCTGCACCGGCTTGCTGTACATATCCACCTGGAAGAGTTTATTTTCTTCAAATGAAACGCCGGCTTCTTTTATTTTTTCAGCTAGCGACATATACATCGCAGGCGGCTGATGTATTTGTGCATCGATATTGTTCAGCGATCCTACGATCTCTTCAAGTTGAAATATAATAGTTGAAATTTCCTTCTGCTGCGGGTTGTTGATCCTTTTTAATATACCGAGTAATTGATGAATAAATTCTTCACCGGTAATAGCAGGATCCATTTCACTGATCAATACCTGCGAAACGATCATGTCTTCTACGAATTCTCTTGCTTCTTCTTCTGGTACTTCTGCTTTACCGGCCAGCATTTGAACTAATGATGAAAGACCGGCGCCTTCCCTTGAATGATCCAACACGAATTGTAAATAGCCGGAATATAAAACAGAACTGATCTGGTGCGCCCTTCTTCCTTTGAAATAATGGTATTCGATGTAACGTAATTCATCGCCCATCTTATAATGACTATTATTCGGAAAATAAAGCAGCCTTTCTTTTATAGAAGGATGAGATGATAAATGCTGACCCAATGCACAGAGATAATGCATATCCAGCCGGGTACTTCGTAAAAAATTTTTTGATGGTAAAATAACCTGCGAAGAAGTGTCGCTCCATTTTACCAATGAACAACCTGAAAATAATCCAAACGGCGTGCAACGGCTGTACATCCGTTCATAGTATTTCGCCAATGATATCCTGATCTTCTTTATTTCTTTGGCATCAGTAAGTTCGCCTTTTTGTAAACGAATACATTCTGCATATAAAACAGGCGAAGCCAGGTAAACAGCTTCGAGGAATGATCCATCCCCGATAAGTTCATCGATCATTGCTTCTTCCAGCAATGGCACGAAAGGAAGTGCCGGTGTACGTAACACCAGCTCGTCCATAAAACTAAATTGCCCGTTATGATCGGAAGATTCGCTCATAATAAAAATGCCCGGCCCCAGGCAAGTTCTTTTTTTGTGATATAAGAAAGTAAAACAAGATTGATACCCGGCAATCCATTCAGCAGGTCTGTTTCTTTATCCTTATAAAAATCGTTCTTTAATTCAATATCCAAATAGCGGATCGTTTCACAGATCCAGTATTCCGCAGCAGCTTTACATTTTTCATTTTTTGTATGAGAATAAATTACCTGGTAAAAAAAAGCCAGTCCCGCAGTTCCATGGCAAAAATGCGAATCGGTTGCCATTGTAGAAACCGCATCTTTTCGCGGGAGAGTATCATCTACAATTTCGTCCGCCAGTTCTTTCCATTCCTGCACCTGCAAAATTGAAGAAGCCCTGTATAAAAGCCATGCAATATTCAGATCGCCATAACACCATGCCAGCCTTTCGTTTGCATATTTATTTTTATGATCTATACTATTTATATAAAATGGATATAACGAATATCCTTTTTCTCCTGAGTCGTTTGGCATACGCTGGTTGATAATAAAACGGACGCCATTTGTAATAAGTTCTTTTACCTCTTGTTCCATTATTCCTGCTTCCAGCATATTTATCAGCAATAATAAAAACCCCGAGTTACCATGAGAAAGACTGAGATCGATCCTTTCTTTTTCGGATCTATCAATAATATAATTGCGGAACCAACTGCCGTCCTGTGTATGAACAACTTTGCGGCATAAGGCAGCAGCCAATTGTTCCAGGTATTTCTTTATCACCGGTTCGCCGGCCCGCATTAAAAAATAATGAATAGCGCCCATGGCTCCATGCAGGTAATCAATATGGTCGTCCTCTTCAATTTCCTTTAATGCTGTAGCAGCAATGATCGTATCCATTTCTTCCAATTCTTCCTGCAGGTCCATATCCAGTAATCCTGCTTTTTGTAAAAGGGATAAGATATAACCCAGTCCTGCCGTTCCGCTGGCAAATCCTGTTCCATAAAGCGGGGGAAGCTGTTCATCTTCTTCATTCATTACTTCTTCCAGCAGTTCAATACACTTGTCTGCATTTGTTTCATCCTCACCTGCCTCGTACAAGGAAAAATAATAAAGCACCAGGCCCAGTTTGCCTATGAGCAAAAAATTGTTTGGGGCACTGCCCTGCCCGATCTTTTTATGAATAAGCGATAATGTTGCCTGTGCAACCTGTTGACTGCTGGTTGATGTATCCACAAATTCAAATTAGTTATTCCCCTTTGTTTAAAAAAATCAAGTCGGTGAATTTTTAAGTACGCCTACTTACATTTGCACTGGCATCAGCTTTATACTGTTGCCGGTTACATGAAAGATGCTTTATTCATACATGAAATGATCCTGCGGGGAAGGGAAGCCGGCGAAAAAATAAAAAAAGAGTTTTCGACCCTTACTGCCGAACAATTAAACTGGAAGACGGACGAAGATAGCTGGAGCATCGGCCAGTGCCTCGATCATCTTATCATTTCAGATTGCGCTTATTTTCCAACTTTTAAAAAAATCACGGAAGGAAAATTCAAAATGAATTTTTGGCAAAACCGCAGTCCTTTCGGTGGTATGTTTGGCAAAATGATGGTTGTTTTATTGCAGGAGAAAGTGAAGAAAAAAATGAATGCTCCTAAAAAAATATTACCGACCGAAAGTAAAATCGAACCGGAAATCATGGAGCGGTTCCATAAACATCTCGATTCATTTGTTGAATATATCAGTGATTGCCGGATGACCGATCTCGACAAAACACATATTACTTCACCGGTATCCCGTTTCGTGACATACAGTTTGCGAAATGCGATCAAATTTTTGATCCAGCACGAACACCGTCATATTAACCAGGCTCTGCGGGTAAAAAACAATAAAAGCTTCCCTGCATAAGCCCTTTCTTGTCAGGCTGCTGCTGTCATGTTGCCATTTTTCGGGAATTTGTACGATGTTTGAGCATTGATTGATTCATCCCATTTCAACAGCTTATATGAAGATATTACTTCGTTACCTGAAACCTTATAAATGGCTCGTGGCATTGGTATTGTTCCTGGCCGCCATTAACATCGGTTTCTCACTGGTCGATCCCATCATCTTTGGTAAACTTATTGACCTCGGTTATAAATATCATGATAACAGCGCCGCTTATCAGCCTTTCTGGTGGGGATTTGCGGGACCCTTATTAACATTACTCGGCGCTTCAATTGGAGTAGCGATGATAAGCCGCATCGCAAAAGCATTCCAGGATTATTTTTTAAATCTTGTAACACAAAAATTCGGCGCAACTGTTTTCACGCAAGGCCTGCAACATGCCATGAGCCTTCCTTACCAGGAATTTGAAGATCAGCGAAGCGGTGAAACCCTTGGGATATTGCAAAAAGTAAGGGTAGATACAGAAAGATTTGTTGCCTCCTTTGTAAATGTGCTGTTCCCCGTCATCATAGGTATTTTATTTGTTGCCATTTTTGCTTTTCGTATTCATTGGTCATTGCCGTTGATCTATTTCGGGGGTATTTTTTTGTTAACCATCATTTCAAACCTGTTAAGCAAAAAAATAAAGACGGTTCAAAAGATCATTGTTTCAGAAACAACTGCATTGGCCGGTTCAACAACTGAATCCTTAAGAAATATTGAATTGGTAAAAAGCCTTGGGCTTACAAAACAAGAGATAGGACGATTAAATAAAAATACTTTTAAGATACTCGGGCTTGAATTAAAAAAGGTCAGGCGGTTACGCAGTATCAGTTTTATCCAGGGCACTTTTGTGAATACACTGCGCCAGATCATTTTATTCATGCTGATGTGGATGATATTCCGGCATGTGATGAAGCCCTGGGAACTGGCAACGATGCAAATATTTTCATTTTTTGTTTTTGGTCCTTTGCAGGAGATCGGCAATATCATTCTTACTTACCGTGAAGCACAGGCTTCTCTTGAAAATTTTGAGAACCTGATGAAAAAAGCGCCGGAAGCCAAACCTGCCAATCCAAAACATTTGGGAAAGATCGAGACACTCGAATTCGATCATGTAGCTTTTAAACACAAGACTGCTTCACATAAAGCTATCAATGATATCAGTTTTAAAGTAAGGACCGGAGAGACCATTGCGTTTGTAGGTCCTTCGGGTTCGGGTAAAACAACATTGATGAAATTGCTCGTAGGTCTCTATCGTCCGCAGGAAGGACAAATATTATACAATGGTATGGACGAGAACAGCATCGATTTCGAAGACCTGCGCAATCAAATTGGATTTGTAACACAGGACACACAATTATTTTCCGGTTCGATCAAAGAAAATCTTTTGTTTGTGAACCCGGCTGCATCGGATGAGGATCTTACGGATGTATTGACCAAAGCTTCCTGCCAGAATTTATTGGCAAGAGCAGAAAAAGGTTTGGATACAATGATCGGTGAAGGTGGTTTGAAATTATCGGGGGGCGAGAAACAGCGTCTTTCCATCGCAAGAGCTTTATTAAGAAAACCAAAGCTGTTATTATTCGATGAAGCTACTTCGGCGCTGGATTCATTGACAGAAGAAGAGATCACCGATACGATCAGGGATATTTCACAACTGGGTAACCAGGTAACTATTTTGATTGCTCACCGGCTTTCCACTATTATGCATGCCGACAGGATATATGTATTAGAAAAAGGAGATGTGGTAGAAACCGGGAATCACAATTCATTGCTGGAAGAAAAAGGATTGTATTATGCAATGTGGAGGCAGCAGATCGGTGAAAGAAAAAGTAAGATCAGTGTAGCATAGATATCGAACGGTTTGACCGGTTTCAAAAGTGCCAGAGGTTTGCACCTAAACTTCCGACACTACGGATAATTATTTTGTTTGTTTTTTCCACTGATAGAAAATAGTTTTATACTATGGGCTTTCTTTCCTTTCTCGGGTTGGGCGGCGGCAATATAAAAGATGCATTGCGTCGTGGCGCCATCGTTATCGATGTAAGAACTCCGCAGGAATTTGATGGCGGCAAAGTTCCTGAGTCTATCAATATCCCTGTTGATCGTATCGCTGCAAATGCAGATCGGATAAAAAGCATGAAACGACCCGTTGTTTTTTGTTGTTCCTCCGGTTCAAGAAGCGGGAATGCCGCATCGATCATGAAACAAAAAGGATTAAAAGAAGTTTACAATGGCGGAAGCTGGGAGAATGTTTTAAAAATTCTTAAAAATCTTTGACACAGATGAAAATTGATAGATAACAGATGATAATGTTGGTCTTTGAAAACTATCATCTTTATCCATATTTCATCTATCCTCTTCTTCACGGGTTCACTTTTATCTTCACCGACTTTGTTGCATTATTATAGCCATGATCTTCAAAAAAAACAGTCACTGTATAATTGGAAGGAACGCTGACCGTGGCGGTATAATTGATACTGAAATTATAACTGGTCACAAAATGTATCTCGTATAATTGTTCTTTCAAAACATTCCCGTTTGCATCATCGGTGATACGGATGCTGCCGCGGTACAATCCAAGATCGTCGGTGATGCGGCCGGTCACATTAATATTGTTGCCACTGGTAAAAACCTGGTTGATCGTTGGAGTATAGATATCAAGAACGGGTTTCGTGGTATCGTCAGGGGAAGGAGTGAAATGTACACCGCCACCGCTATCATCAACGGAACCTCCGCCTTTTGAACAGGCCATCAATGATACAATGGCAGCCATGAATATGATCAATGATAATTTCATTCCCGTAAATCTAAGCATCTTTTTTTTCATTGTTACGGTTTAAAAAGTCGGTAAAGAAATTCGACTTTTCGAGTTCTTCCATATCGCTGAGTTCCAGTTCAAGAGCTTTTGTGCTTAAGAATATTTCTACCAAAGAGATCACCAGCGATGTCAATAAACTCAGCAGGCACAATGTAGGGAAAAGGTTCAAGAGGTTCAAAGGTTCAAAGAGGTTTAAGAGGTTTTAGTAAGAACCTTTTAAACCTCTTAAACCTATCAAACCTTATCACTTTCCGTGCAGGGCAAACTCCAGCGGTACATTCAGTTTGACAGAAAAGTTTCTTCCCATATTAAAAACACCTGTTCTTCCTGTTACCCTATTAACCGGCGCATACTTTAACCGGCTCAGGTGATTTTGATACGCTACATCAGCAATATTATTAGCCCCGATAAAAACAGAAACGATCGTTCTCTTTTTACTTTTTAATTCACCGCCGATGCCTGCATTGATCAAACTATAACCCCGGGTAGCTGTTTCTGTATTATAGCCGGTAAATGGTTTGTCCTGGCTGAAATTATTATCCAGTTCCATTTTTATAAATACATTCCTAATTATTTTTCCTTTTTTCAAAAGATCGACCTTCAATTCATTGATCAGTCTTGCCGACGGAATAAAAGGAAGGTTCTTAGTTCCATCCTGTTCTTTATTGAACCGGCCCTTCACCCATGAAAAAGTGTTTTCGATATGCAGCCAATCCAATGGATGCGGATGAATATCGAGATTGAATTCGGCGCCAAACAAATGGGCATTGTCCTGGTCAAATTGAAAAGCAAAAAAGGTTTCTGAACCATTATTGATCAAAGAATCTCCGCCGGCGGCTGCCCGCAATTTCCGGTAATAAATAAAATTGTGCATCGCATTATAAAATACATTGGCGGTAAACGAGACATGTTCACTCGCTGCTTCGATACCCGCATCGGCCTGTAAACTGCTTTCCGACCGGAGGTTTTGTTGTCCATATTCATAACGGTTGGTTCCTTCGTGTGCGCCATTACTCGCCAGTTCGGGAATAGCCGGCGCCCGGAATCCTCTTGCGATATTGAATTTGAGATCAACGGTTTTGCTTGCTTCGTAAGCAAAACCAATACTGCCGGAAAAATTAAAGAAGTTCTTTTTAAAAGCTGCAAATTTTATTGAAGATCCATCCATTAATTCTTTTGAATCGAGAGAACGGTTATCAAAGCGGATGCCGCCGCTAAGCGTAAGTTTAGCAAATTTTTTTTGCGTATAAACAAACCCGCCGATATCAAACAATGAATATTCCGGTACCAGTTGTTCGATGCCTTTATTCTTATTCACTTGTTGAATGCCGTTTACCCCGATAGTTGTTTTAGAATTCTTTTCCTCCGCAATATGATACTGCAGGTTATAATTAAATGTGCCGAGATCAAACTGTAAAGACCTTTCAGCAGGATCCAACACATTCCCAAATTCTTTTCGTTTGTTTTTTTGAAACCCCAACATTGCAGTCAGCCTGCTCTTGCCGATCCGGAAACTATTATCCGTCGCAACTTTCATATGCTGTATCCTTTGTTTGGGTATGAACGGATGAATGGTTCTGAGATCATCATCCGTTGCGATCTCTTCAGTTTCTATTCCGTTATTGTTGACAAGTTTTAAAAATTTTCCGGTTGCATCGTCACGGTCGCCTTCGATCAATCCCAGTTGCTGATCAAAATTTGTAAAATGCCAATGCGAATAGCCCCAGCTTTTATTCACGCCAATATATCCGCCGAGATCCTTTCTCATTGAATTTTGAATTAAAAACATAGCCGTCATATTTATTCTTATAATCAGCAGCGGCTTTATAAGAAGCATTGATACCCCATATAAAACCATTTTTATTTCCGCCAATATCGCCATGAAAATTTCGCTGACGGTTGTTTGAAAAATAGCCTGCGGAAATATTTCCTTTCATCCTTCCTTCGGGGGTTGGAGAAATGGAAATAATATTGACAACACCTGCCAGCGCATCGCTTCCATACATCAATGATGCGGGGCCTTTTAATATTTCTACCCTGGATACATTCTGTTCGTCTATTTCAATCCCATGCTCATCACCCCATTGCTGGCCTTCCTGTCTCATACCATCATTTATTATCACCACTCTATTGTAACCCAATCCGCGGATAAATGGTTTTGAAATAGCAGGGCCGGTGGATACCTGGGCCACTCCCGGCGTTTTACTGATATTGTCTATAAGGTTGGAAGAAATGCCGGCAAACAGGTTTTCTCTTTTAATGATATTGACCGGTACCGGTGTTCGTTTTACAGAAGTAGCAGAAGAAACGCCGGTGACAGTTATATTCTCATTTTCAACAACAGAAGGTGAAAGCGTAAAATCTTTTTTTGTATCGGCAGTGAATTCCATTGTTTCAATAACAGAAGTAAATCCCAAATGACTTATTTCCACCAAATGTTTTCCGGCTGCAATATTGGAAATAGAATATGTTCCTTCGTTATTACAGGCGGCGCCTTGCCGCATATCAGGTATATAAATACTGGCACCGGGCAACGGTTCACCGGTCATTGCATCGGTCACTTTGCCGCTCAATGATAATTTTGTTTGCGACAGCAGGCTGACTGAAATAAAAATTCCGGTAAAGAATAGTATTGATCGTTTCAATTTCATATATCAATGAATTAAAGACAATGTCTTTATGATTAAAAAACTTGTTGACAATAGCTGCCCGTAAAACAGCTATAAGGATCTTTTATCCATTGATAGCAGGAGGGCCGCGAAGAGAAGAGAAAACAAGTTTTGAAAAAGGTAAACGATCTTCGAAAATCGAAGCAATGTGAGAAAAAGTTACAGGTGGGGTTGAAACATGCGTTTGTTCAGTTCCTTCAAAAGGAACCAGGAAATCATCGATACAGGTGCAGGAAAAACCAATATTCTTATCGGGATCCGAAGGAGATCCATTGGCATTATCCGTATGAAAAAGATTGTGATAAAATAAACCGGCTCCCGCTTTTTGAAAGAAGATCAGCATTAAAAAGAATGCTGCAGAACGTAATAAAAATGAACGGGCTTTCATCTTGCTGTTGCAAGGTAATAAAATTTGCAACAACGTTACAACTTAAGATCAGGGGAGTTGAGAAGATCAAGAGTATTTCTTTCAGATCAAACAAGAGTTCGATAGTTAAAGGTGCAAGTTTTATACTTGCGGGCGGTAGTTCCGTCAGTGGAGGTATGAATTCCATACTTGCGGGCGGTAGTTCCGTCAGTGGGGGTATGAGTTCCATACTTGCGGGCGGTAGTTCCGTCAGTGGAGCTGTGAGTTCCATACTTGCGGGCGGTAGTTCCGTCAGTGGAGGTATGAGTTCCATACTTGCGGGCGGTAGTTCCGTCAGTGGAGGGATGAGTTCCATACTTGCGGGTGGAAGTTCTGTCAGTGGAGGTACTGAGTTACTATACTTGCGGGTGGTAGTTCCGTCAGTGGAGGGATGAGTTCCATACTTGCGGGTAGTGGTTCCGTCAGCGGCTGGCGGCTTTATGTGCCAGACGCTCTGCGAGACGTCAAATACACGCAAGGTTTTATAAATTCTCAATGATACCAGCAATACCCTGTCCGCCACCTACACATGCAGTTATCATCCCATACTTTTTATTCAACCGCTTCATATCATTGAGGTTTTGGATCGTGAGCTTACAACCGGTACATCCCAGCGGATGACCCAATGCAATTGCGCCGCCATTGATATTTACTTTGGAAGGATCGAGACCGGCTTCTCTTATAACAGCCAATGCCTGGGAAGCAAATGCTTCATTCAATTCTATAAGATCGACCTGGGAAAGGTTCATTCCCGATTGCTTCAATACTTTGGGAATAGCAGCCACCGGGCCAATACCCATGATGCGGGGATGAACACCGGCAACAGCACTGTTCACCAAACGGCCAATAGGTTTCAATCCCAATTCATTCATCATCTTCTCACCCATCACAATTACAAAAGCAGCGCCATCGGATGTTTGGGATGAATTACCTGCAGTAACAACACCGCCTTGTGCAAATGCCGGTTTCAATTTGGCTAATGCTTCAATGGAAGTATCGGCTCTCGGGCCTTCGTCGGTATCGACAGTAAAATTTCTTTTTTGTTTCTTACCTTTTTCATCAACATATATTTCTTCCACATTGACCGGTAAGATGCCGCTCTTAAAATGTCCTTCTTTAATAGCTGCTATAGCTTTTTGATGTGAGTTATAAGAAAATTCATCCTGTGCTTCGCGACTGATTTTATAATCTTTTGCTACCGCTTCGGCTGTTAATCCCATACTCAGGTAATAATCCGGATCGTCTTTGGCAATTGCATAGGAAGGAACGGTTTTCCAACCGGCTGTGGGAACCAAACTCATACTTTCTGTTCCGCCGGCAATAATGCAATCGGCCATACCGCTGCGGATCTTGGCAGTTGCCATGGCGATCGTTTCAAGACCGCTGGCGCAATAACGGTTCACTGTTACGCCGGGTGTATCGAAGCCCAATGCTCTTGCAGAAATGATGCGGCCAAATTGTAAACCCTGTTCGGCTTCAGGAACGGCATTGCCCACGATCACATCATCCACCCGTTTAGCTTCCAATTGAGGAACGGTAGCCATCAAAGCTTTGATCACTTCAACGGCAAGGTCATCGGGGCGATAAAAGCGAAATCCTCCTCTTTTGGCTTTGCCAACTGCTGTTCTGTAGCCGGCGATGATGTATGCTTCCTGCATCGTAATAAGTTTAAAGTTTCTGGTTTCTAGTTTCACGTTAGGTCTCCGATCGTTTAAAATATCTCCGCATGACACGATAACTTTAAACGAGAGACCTGAAACGTTAAACTCAATTGGTTGTTTATGCAACTTTCCTATACCAAAATTAGTTGTTAATGCTTTGCGGAAAAAAAGTTTTTGTTGTCAGTAAGCGAAAGGGTTTCTTTGAAAAAAAAGACCATGAAAAAACTCGTTTTTGTCTTTGCCGTGCTTGTTTTTTGTGCCTGTGGTTCAAAGAAGAAGACGGAAGCCGGCAATGGTTCCCTGGAAAAGCGCCTGGCTGAGTTTATGAAGCTGAACGACGAGATGAATATGGAAAAGATGATGGATTATATTTATCCCAAGTTATTTACGATCGCTCCCAGAGAATCCGTGATGAAGGCGATGAAAGACGGATTTGACAGTGAAGAAGTAAAAGTGGAGCTCGACTCTTTAAAGGTGGATAAAATATATCCTGTTTTTGAAATGGATAAGGGCAGTTATGCCAAAGTGAACTATTCGATGATCATGTTCATGGATCTTAAAAAACCAAAAGACAGCATTGATAAACCTGTGACCGATCATTCAATCGGTAAAGAATATTCCGCCCCGACAGCTACGTTGATGCAATCTATCATGGAAAATGAGTTCGGTAAAGAAAATGTTAGTGTCGACAGCCAAACAGGCTCTATCAAGGTCTATGCTAAAAGCCCGATGATCGCTGTGAAAGACGAGTATGCAAAAGAATGGTCCTTCATCAACTTCAAAAAGGATAATGAGATGTTCGCAAAACTATTCAGCAAAGAAGTTCTCGACAAGCTGGCGACTTATAAATAGTTTTGCCGCCAATGTACAGGTTACTCAGAAATATCTTGTTTTGCTTTTCTCCTGAATGGGTACATTATTTTTCGATGAACAGCCTCAAGCTGTTGTGCAGTGTTGGGTTTCGTGGAATGATCAGCTCCTCCTTTTCTCCCCCGTCAATCGTCAATCGTCAATCGTCAATGGCTGGACTACAGTTTAAAAATCCAGTTGGTCTCGGCGCCGGCTTTGACAAGAATGCAAAATATTTAAGAGAACTGGAAACATTAGGTTTTGGTTTTATTGAAATAGGAACCGTAACCCCTTTGGCTCAAAAAGGAAATGATAAACCAAGACTTTTCCGTTTACCAAAAGATAAAGCGCTTATTAACCGGATGGGATTTAATAACGATGGTGTGAAGGTCATTGCAGAAAGACTTCGTCAATGGTCAATCGTCAACCGTCAACCGGCAACCGGCAACCGGCCACCTGGCAAACCCCATTCACGATCCAAGGCTCACAATTCACGAGTGATCATCGGCGGTAATATCGGAAAGAACAAAGACACTCCCAATGAAGATGCATGGAAGGATTACGAAACCTGTTTCAAAGCGCTTCATCCTTATGTTGATTATTTCGTCGTGAATGTGAGTTCGCCCAATACACCGGGATTGAGAGAATTACAGGAGAAAGAATCACTGAAAAAAATACTGGTCAACCTGCAAATTCAAAATTCCTTATTCACTATTCAAAAACCGATCTTATTAAAGATCGCCCCGGATCTTACACAGGAACAAATTGACGATGTGATAGACCTGGCGCTTGAAATAAAATTAAATGGATTGGTAGTTAGCAACACAACCACCAGCCGCTCCGGGGCTCAGGACTCAACGATTCCCGGCTCAAGACCATCGGGGCCGGCGGATTAAGCGGGCTACCATTAAAAGAACGCAGCACAGAAATTGTGAAATATATTTGCAGCAAAACCAATGGGAGATTACCGGTCATCGCCAGCGGAGGAATTTTTTGCGGGGCGGATGCAAAAGAAAAACTGGATGCCGGCGCATCGCTGGTGCAGGTGTGGACGGGATTTATTTATGAAGGACCGGGTATTGTAAAGAAGATCTGTAAGTCATTAAATAAAAAATAAGCAATTATACAATAGACAGCGGGCAAGCTCTCTTGTCAATTGCGTATTGCCAATTGCCTATTATCAACTATCTTAAATTATGAGTGAATATTTTACTTCGGACAGTATCATCAGTTTTTTGATCCTTGTCGTTCTTGAAATAGTACTCGGGATCGATAATGTGATCTTCGTAAGTCTTGTCATGAACCGGTTGAAGAGTGATAAAGACAAGAAAAAAGCCCGTCGTATCTGGATGATCACCGGGATCATTTCAAGAAGCTTACTGCTGATGGGCCTGGGCTGGTTATTATCGCAAAAAGGAAAAGCTGTTTTAACGATCGCCGGAAAAGGATTCGACCTTGCCAGTATCGTTGAGATATTGGGAGGTTTGTTCTTAATTTATAAATCGGTCAAAGAGATACATGGCAAACTGGAAGGCGAAGACCCGAATGTACAGTTGAGAGGCAAAGGTTTTACGTTGACAAAAGCCGTACTCCAGATCATGCTGATCGATGCAGTATTCTCATTCGATAGTGTGATCACTGCAGGCGGTACTGCCAAACTCGTTGGTATAATGATCGCAGCGGTAGTAGTAGCCATGATCGTTATGTTCCTGTTCAGTCCAAAGATATCTTCGTTCATTCATAAACATCCTACGCTGAAAATGCTGGCACTTTCTTTTCTTGTCATGATCGGGTTAAGCCTTGTGATAGAAGGCTGGGATCATGCACAGGCAGAAAGTATGCATCTCAAGAATTATATCTATTTCGGAATGGCATTTTCCTTTATCGTTGAAATGCTGAACATGGCCATGATCGGCAGGGCAAAGAAAAAGAGAGCCCATTTGGTACAATTGAACGAGCCGTTGCTGGAAGGAAAAGAAAAGAGTGAAGATGACGAGGCCGATTGATGAAAGATCAAAAAGAATAACCTGCACAAAACGTCAACGGCACTTTTACTCCATCATTATACGGAAAGATATTTCCATTGCTGTAATGCCCGATCCTTATTTCAGCATTGATATTTCTTTTTTTCCCAATAAAAGAACCGATACCCAGCAGGTCCTGGAAAGTAAAATGACGGCCGGTATTATTTCCATCGATGATCTTCTTTGAGATATAAGTTGGCCCTGCGACAGAATAATAGAAATAATGATCGGCCAGTTTGCTATGGATGATATTGAAACGTAATACGGGAAAGGCGGATAAAGTAAAAAAATCATCTTGTTGCAAACGGCTTTTCCAGAAAGATGCGCTGATACCCCAATCAAAGGAAAAAACTTTTTTTGCATGAAAGATATTCCGGTGATAATGTATGGCGATACCGTTTTTTATTTCTGCTTCTCCTCCCCAGAAAAAAGGAACAGGGCTTTTTTTATACGCAAAATCATTGACCCCATAGCCCAAACCATTCGTGGCTATTCCAACCTGGATGGTATTGTGCGGGAATTTGTACCCCGCTTTCCTGTTGGCTTCCAATTTCTTTACAGGAAGTGTTCTCATATTATAATTAAATCCAAACGAGTAAAAATAAGTAGCCGGTTGTTCATCCTTTTTATGTGAAGGAGAATAAGCAAGACTGGCAAGCAGGTCCCATTTTTTATTAAGACGATAACTCAAGCCGCCTTCAAAGAACCCGCTGATATAATCAGCATCTTTTACCGCCCATACATTATTTATTTTAAATCCTTTTCTTGTAATGATGCCGAGCCCGGCTTCACCATATAAAAAAAATTTATACCCCAGGGGCAATTGCGATCGTAATGTGATCCCAACTGCATTCATCCACACAGAATGTTCCCTGTTATCGCCATTAATATTTTTATATTTCACCCAATCAACGGGGCGCATGTAATGAATATTCGCCGATAAATATTTATTGAACCGATGACCGAGCAGGTTGACCCTTACTCCTACCGGTGGTATCGCCACCGAACCTACCGAAAAGCCCGGTTCCAATTGTTTTGCCGAAAAAGCATAATGGATATAACCAATGCTTACGCCAAAATGAGAGTTCATCAATCCCGGTGGATATTGTATGCGTTCATAATTTTGTTTGGAAGAATCGGGTTGGCCGTAACTATTACAACAGGAAAGAAAAACAAGGAAAAATATAAATAAAGTTCGACGGGTCATGTAAAATATTACCCTTCGAAAATAAGTAAAGAAAAAGTAGCGTATCATTTTGGCCGGAAAACGGTAGTGGTACAGTTTCAAACAGGTCTAATTCAAGTCAGGAAAAGAATAATCGTAAGGCGCTATTTAACCGCAAAGACGCAAAGGATGCGCAGAGTACGCAAAGAATCTGCGCTCTTTGCACAAAATTTAGCGTCTTTGCGGTTAAATATTTCAAACTGTACCAGTAGCCGGAAAACGACTCCTTCGGAAGAAGATCATAAGAAAAATAACATGCGGATCAATTCTTTTCCAGGCAGGGACGCTGATCGCTCAATACCACAGTTGGGGTATTAAATATCATAGTAATAAATGAAAAAGATATTCAGACGAGACGCTTCCTGATAGCAAGCACTACTGCTTCTGAAGCGGAAGTGACATGTAATTTGCGGTAGATCTTTTTTACATGGGTACGTACGGTCTCATAGCTTATAAAATACTTCTCGCCGATCGAACGAAAATCCATTCCTTCTACCATCATGCCGAGGATATCTTTTTCCCTGTCGGTAAGATCATATTCATTCTGTGCAGACAATGGAGGCGGGGCAAATTTTTGAAACAATTTTAAAACCCTGAATGCGATCCCCGGCGACATTACCGAACCGCCATTGTAAACCTCGGTAATGGCATCGAGTAATTTATTCATGCCATTGCTCTTTAAAATATATCCCGAAGCACCGGCGCAAACAGAAGAGAATATTTTTTCATCATCTTCAAATACGGTTTGTATCAGGATCTTTACATCGGGGAAATGTTTGCTGATATGGCGTGTTGCCTCGATACCATCAATGCCGGGCATTTCAATATCCATCAGTACTACATCGGGCCTGCTTTTGCGGATAGAAAAATCAAGATCATTCCCGTTACTGAATACACCGCTGCAAAGAAATCCCTTTGTTCCTGAAAGGATCGCTTCATACGCTTCCCGGATCAGTTTATTATCTTCAAATATGGCAACTCTTACGTCCATTATTTTTAAAAGTCTTACAAAATAATCTTTTCATTCATCCCCCGGCAGGGTGAATTTAAAAATACAATTCTATCCGGGTTCCTTTGTCAATATCAGAATGGATCTGCAATTGTCCTCCTATTTCGGCCGCCCTTGCTTTCATATTGGTCAGTCCATTTCCCGAAGTTTCGGACGCTACGTTAAAACCTTTTCCATCGTCTTCGATCTTCATAAAGAAACTATCTTTTTTTGTAATAAGGCTGAGGCGGATATTTTTTCCGCCTGAATATTTGACCGCATTATTGATCGCTTCCTTACTGATAAGATAGATATTATTCCTCACCTGCATATTGATATGCGTTGCTTCCGTCATTTCCGGTCTTACAAAATGAAACTGTATATCTTTTGATGAACAGATATTCTTTCCATAAGCCTGTATCTTGTTCAGTACTTTTTCTATTGAATCATTTGCAGGATTGATCGCCCATACAATATCATTCATTTTTTCAGACATCTCTTTTGATTCATCCGTGATACGTTCGATCAGCGCCTGTGAATCTTCGATCCTGTTAGAACGAAGGCGCTGGCTGGCCAGTTCACTCATCAGGGTAACGCCGCTGAGTGTAGCGCCAACCTCATCATGCAGGTCTTTTGATATCCGGTTGCGCATTTCCTGTGTACGGCCCAATAAGGCTTTTACTTTATAAGACATGGCAATGGAAAAAATAGTGATCTCAACGAAAGTGCCGATAAAGGTCCATATCATCTGGTCGAGTCCCAGCACTTTTGAACCAGGCGTAAAAAATCCGGCGATCACTATCAAAACAAAGAATAAGTAAGCTACAGCGCCCCATTTCACAAGATTTAAAAATGGTCCACTCAATTTTGTAAAAAAGAATTTTATACATAATAATGCCATAATAAGAAAAACTGCTCTTACAGTCATCGGCAGTACCTGCGAAATAATATTATTTTCCCATTGCAGCATGCCGGCTATAAGCATAAAGAGGCAGTATCCTATCGTAGTGAACATTATAAACCGAAGGGCTTTGAAAAAAAATGGATACGTTTTATTCCATTCGTACACGGCCTCATACATAAAATAAGTGTACGTAAGAATGGTAAGCACATTCATACTTTCTCTTGCGTAATCAATGAATGCATGTCTTTCATTTTGCGGGTCGCCCGCTAAGAGGAAACAAAAAATATAAGCTGTAATAGCAAAAAGATAGAAACAATAGTTCAGAATGATCTTTTCCCTGTATTGTATATAAGAGAAAAAATTATAGATGCCGGTGATGGTGGTTGCACCGAGCAATAATAACCCCGAGATAAAAATTGAATTACCGATAAACAGCAAAAACATGGATGAGCCTTTACGGGCATAAGTTACAAAGAACAGCTCATAGCTGCTTTACTTATGATACTAAAATATGAAAACATGGTTGATGGTCGGATTGTTATTTCAAGCTCTTTCAAACCATATAGCCATCTAAGAATTCATTTCTATTTATTGCATAGCAAAGTAGCGGCTACCACTCCCGCTGTTTCGGTTCTTAACCTTGTTTCTCCCAAACTAACCGGAATAAAATCATTTTGAAGTGCCCATTCAATTTCCTGCCGGGTAAAATCTCCTTCGGGGCCGATAGCAATGAAGAAATCTGAAGATTTGGAGATTTGATAATTATAAAGTTTTTGTTTATCGGAATCCATACAATGAGCAATGAATTTTGCTGCATTGTCAAATTGTCCAGTTATCAAATTTTCAAATTGAACAGGTTCATGCAAAACAGGTAACCAGCATTGCTGACTCTGCAGCATAGCGCTGATACAGATCGCATTCATCCTGTCGTGTCGGAATTTTTCTTTTTCCGTTCGCCCGCATATCAATGGAATGATCTCACTTACTCCTATCTCCGTCGCTTTTTCCAAAAACCATTCGAAACGGTTACTGTTCTTAAGAAGAGAGATTGCTATAGAGATGTTCCTGGTTTCTCGTTCCTGGTTCCTGGTTTCAAGGACCCTGGCAGTACAATGTTTCTTGTGCTCTTCAACGATTTCACAGGCTAGTAAGTTTCCTTTTCCATCTGTAAGATTGAGTTGTTCTCCTGTTTTCATTCTCAATACCTGTATGATATGGCGGGATGTATCTTCATCCAGCACAATTTGTTTTTGCGAAGGATCGTATTGAGCTATATAAAAAAACGGAATTGTCATAAATAAAAAAAGTCCTGCGGAAAACAGGACAAATCTAAAATCTAATCCGGATATTTTATCGGGACGGCAATCAAAATCTAGAACGGCATTTCAGTATCATCCGGCAGATCATTCATCTTGCTGCCCGTTTGAACGAATACTCTTGCGCCACCCTGCCCATCAATATCACTTACCGGTTTCCAGTTGCCGGTCAATCCTGTACCAAAACTTCCATCATCCTCAGTGAATTTCTGGATATGCAATAATGCTCTCAACTTAATTGTTTCCAGTGAACCATTCCTGTGTTTGGCAATTCTTACCAATGTTTCTCCGCGGTTACTCTCTCCCATTTCATTTTGGGTGATATCATAATACTCGGGACGATAAAGGAACATGACCATATCCGCATCCTGTTCGATAGCTCCCGATTCACGAAGGTCACTCAGTTGCGGCATCTTGTTACCGTCTTTACCGGCGCTTCTTGTTTCTACTGCACGACTTAACTGCGATAAAGCAATGATCGGAACGCTCAGTTCTTTTGCCAATGCTTTCAGGTTTCTCGAGATATTACTGATCTCCTGCTCACGGTTGCTGTTACGATTCTCACCGGTGCCGCTCATCAATTGCAAATAGTCAATAATTATCAAACCAATATTATGCTTGTTCTTTAAACGACGGCATTTTGCCCTTAATTCAAAAATGTTCAATGCCGGCGTATCATCAATATATAAAGGGGCTTGCGCCAGTCGTTGAATACCCCTTGCATAGAGTTGTTTCATCTCATGCTCTTCCAGTTTTCCTCTTGCAATTTTTTCAAGCCATATTTCACTTTCTGCAGAGAGTATCCTTTGCACCAGTTGTCCTGCACTCATCTCTAACGAGAATAAAGCTACCGGTGTTGGTTTACCTGTATGCATCACAGCATTGCGGGCAAGGTTCAGTGCGAATGCTGTTTTACCAACCGCAGGTCTTGCAGCCAGGATGATAAGATCGGTAGGCTGCCATCCATAGGTAACACGGTCGAGCGAAGCGAATCCGCTGGGTACACCGGTCACATCTTCATTCTTATGACGAAGATCTTCGATCCGCTGAATGGTCTTTACCAATACCGAATCGAGTGTATCGAAATTTTTGCGCAGGTGATTATTAGTTATTTCAAACAATTTTGTTTCTGCATCATCGAGCAGGTCGAAAACGTCTGTTGAATCCTCGTAAGCATCACCAATGATCTCTCCGCTGATGCGGATCAGTTCCCGCTGAATGAATTTTTGAAGGATTATTCTTGCATGCGTTTCAATATTGGCAGAAGAAACAACTGCATTGGTAAGTTTGGTGACATAATAAGCGCCGCCCACCATTTCCAATTCTTCTTTAAATCTTAATTCTTCGGCTACGGTGAGAATATCTATCGGCTGGCTTTTATTACTGAGGCTTTGCATCGCACGAAAGATGCGCTGGTGAGCTTCCACATAAAAACATTCAGGCTTCAATATCTCAACTACCGTATCGAATGCACTTTTTTCAAGCATGACAGCGCCGAGTACCGCTTCTTCAAGGTCTTTAGCCTGCGGCGGCACTTTGCCATACACCATATTTCCGAGATCGAGAGGAGATTTTCTTCTTTGCTTGCGATCCTTGTTAAGGTTAGTAAAATCCATGTTCAGTTATAGCGATAAAGGGTTATTCATTGATTTTTTATCTCAATGACCTTAGGCGCAACTCCAGTCTTATATCAAGAAATTTCTATTTCTCCCAGTGGAATGTTTCCGTCAGTCAGTCAGGCGAAAATAAGGGAACTACCCTTTTATTTTTCGTTTTGAAAAACTATTTCTTTTTTCACCTTTTAAGCACCAACTTTCTTGGGTTATCCACAAACTTTTTTTCCTAAGGCCATTGTCAATTTAATTAAAATCCTTAGTAAAAGCCTCAGAGATTTGGCACAATAGTGGATAAAAAACTACCCGGGCCGGTAATATTTAACGCTGATGAAACAATAAAGCCCCGAGGATAGAAGTTATCCTTCTATCCTGCCAAAACTGCTGCCCTATTTTATTTATTATTTAAAACAGCATATATGAAAACCAGCCAGCGTAACAGCCGTCCCGTTCTCACCCAAACACAAAACAATACAACACTCTGGATCGGTCATTTACAAAGCGATCCGCATGGTCGTTTAGCCGGCCAGACCTTTGAATGTCCTTCCGAGGGGTTATTGAATAATATACAGGTATTTTCTACTGCTGTCAGCCAGGAAGGTGAAGTGATATTAACTCTTCATGAATTTGATGCGGCTTCCAAAACATGGGGGCCAGCTATTGCCGACAGCCGTTTTGCTATTGAAAAAAGAGATGAAGCGCATTGGATCAGTTTTGAACTGGAGCCGGTACAATTGCGAAAAGATAAAGTATATGGTTTCCGTTTGAAAAGCGATAATGCACTTATCGGTATCGGTGAAGCGGCCAGTCCTTCGCATCAACCCTTCTCCGGTCATGCGTGGAATTCCCGTTCTGAGAATGGGCAGGGGAATTTTTACCGGTACTTTAGTTTGGCGTTTAAGGTGGAGATGTGTGCGTGAGGGGATAAAGAATCAACGATTATAAAAGATCGCTTTATGAGGTATGCCATCAGCAAAGACGGTCATTATTTCATATCCCCTGCTTCCATTTCCCTTCCGTTCCTTACTTATTTCTTTCCAACTTATCTCTTTTGTTGGCAAACCCAGCTGATCCAGTATTTCTTTACCAACCATTCCTGATATTACAATGATGCTGTCATTGAAATCAAACTTATACCTATACAGGTTGCCTTCTACCCATGTTGGCATTGTTTGCATTGGGTAAAGGTTAACAGTATCAACAACGAAACTCATGCGGGTCATTTTATCAAGTACAGCTCCCATTGGATCTTTATTGTGCATGTTTGTTAGCAGTTTGATTTTACTGGTGCTTTTTTTAGGCGTGGAGAACCACTTCTCTCTTAAATGTGAATTAAACGATACTAAAATCCCTGAAAAACATAATAATAAAATGAACTGCTTTCCCATTTTCTAATCCTTTCTTTCTTTGATATCTTTTTTGAACTTAAAGACAAATTGCCAGAATTCTTCATCGTCAATACCATTAATAGGATCAGACCCGTGTTGATAAGTGGCTCCCATTGAAATGTTGTTGTTGTGAAAAGGATAAAAAGCTATATTAAAAAGTGCCAGCGGCAGGTAACCCTCTCGTTTATTTGTATTATTATAAAAGTCATTTCTATAAGTATAACTACCCGATACTTCAAACATATTTATCCAATCGGAACTTTCATCACCCGGTTTCTCCCTCCATTTTAAAAACCATTCATATGATGCAGAAAAAAATAGCCTGACCAACGAACCTTTCATATCGGCATCTGTAACATCAAATTTATTCTGGTATTCCAGACCCGGCATTATTTTTAAAGTGGCTTCTACTCTTCCCGTTGCTGATACAACTGGTTTGCCGATCATGAATTTCTTGCCAAAAGAAAAATAAGGAGATGTATATAATAACGAAGCAAATGAGCCGGTAGAGTCAACTTTGTCTTTTATATACTCATTTGCCAAAGAAACATATAATAATACAATATCCTTTGCGAAGCCGTTCTTATCCAGTCGAGGTTTGGCCGTATTTGTCAACGTAAGCTTTTGTTCCAGCGCTACTCCCGCCTTATAATTATACTGTTCCTTTTTCAACTCTGTATTGCGGTTATAAGCTCCAAAAATGTCCAGTTTTGATTTTACAGCTACAGCCCCTGTATTTAGTTTAGTGATACGATACGCGATTGCCCCATTAATAGTAAAATAGTTCTTTGCGGCTGCAGGAATCATAAAACTGGCAATGGCTGGTTTTGCTTTATCGGTTTTATTATCAAATGATTTTTTGATTTCTATTCTTTTAAGAAATTGATTTATTCCTGTATTCTCCTCCTGGCTGAATCCGCGGAAACATATACCCATTACAATTAAAACTATAAGTAATTTTCTCATAACCTATATTTTTGATTTTACTAATTCAACGCAATTTCCTGCAGTTTTACATTTATCCATCTGAGCCTGAGAAATGGAAGCACCTGCTTTTTTATGGCTGACAAAATTATTCAGCGCAGCATGAAGAAAATCCAGCAGGTCATCGTTATACCGAAGATCTTCAACCAATCTATGGCTATCCGGCAGATCTCTGGGTCTTATTTTTTTATTTCCAACGATGCCAAGAATCAATGTCTTTACATCAATAGCAATCTGGTCATCGGTACCGGTTTCAAATATTTTTAAATCAGAAAGACTTTTAGCAGCCATGGCACTTGATATCTTGCCGTCTGAAGTAAGATGTACTTCAATGATCATTTTGGGCGCTTTTTTCTTTTTCGTGTTCTTTTTCTTTGTAGCCATAACAATTAATTTTTTCAAAAGTATTGTATTATAAAAATGAACTCAACGGTAAAATGACCTTTCTTCGCCCGTGAAAAAACGGTATTGTTACTTTCATCCCAACACCCGATATTTATACTCCCTCCCCCCTGGAAGTAAAATGAATTCTTCTCTGTGAGAACATTGCAATAGTTTACTATTGAACATTAAACCATTAACCATGCCTTCCAATTTCTCCATCGACCTGCATTGCCATCCCCAATACAAGCCATTTGGCCGTTCGCATAAGGATGCAAAAAAACAACCGGAACCGCAAAGCAGTTCATCTTCCGACAAGTCGAGTTTGTGGCATTATAATCCGCCTTCGCTCAGCGATAAATTGCTGAATATATTTTTCAGCGTTACTAAATTCTCGCAGAGCAATCTTACTTCTGCTCAATACGGAAGGAATATGATACTGACCGTTGGACTGGGCGCTACCGAACAGGGATTCGTCAAAAACAAATTAGGCACGCATATCATCGCCGATCTCGTTAATGATTTTGCTGCCGGCTTTGGCATACCCCGCATCAATACCATACAAGGGTTGAAAGATTACTGGAAAGATTTTATGAATGAAATGAAATTCATGGAAGGATGCGAGAATAACCCGGTAAAAATCGACGGGCATTGGTTCACTTACCGGCTTCCCCGCAACTTCAACGAATTACAATTGAATATTGCCGCTAATGAAGATCCGGAAGCAGGGAGCAAAAGTGCTAAGCCCATCATCGTCTCCATTGTTTGTGCAGTCGAAGGTATGCATGTACTGAATTGCGGATTGGAAAACCCCTGTGATCCAGCCCAGGTAAAAAAGAATGCAAAGGCATTGAAGGATCTTGATCATCGCCCCTGGTTCATAACTTTTTCGCATCATTTTTACAATGAACTTTGCGGTCATGCCCGGAGTTTACGAAAAGAGATCGGCAAGCTTACCAACCAGGAAACAGGGATCAACAGCGGGTTCACTCCATTGGGAGAACAGGTGCTGGATATATTATTAGATAAGACCGGCGGAAAAAGAATATTGATCGATGTGAAGCATATGAGCCCTCTTTCCCGCAAACGTTTTTATGAGCTTCGTAAAACAAAATACAACAGCGAGATACCCATCTTTATGAGTCACGGTGTTTGTAATGGTTTGCCATCGTATGGAGGAACCGTTTCAAAATATCCTGAACTGGGTAATACGTTCATCAACCCGGTCGAAGATGTAATTGGCGGTGATGGAAAATTCAAAGATCATAATCTCATCAACTTTTATGATGATGAGATCATCGCCATGGTGCAAAGCGCCGGCATCATCGGCATTCAACTGGATGAAAGAAGACTGGCAAACGATGAAGCCATTAAAAATGTAAAACATTCTTTGTTCCGCAACAAGATCATGCATTACCGCAGTGAACTGGTCTGGCGCCAAATACAATATATCGCCGAACTGCTGGACGATAATGGCCTTTTTGCATGGGGTAATATAGGTATCGGTTCCGATTATGACGGGCTGGTAGATCCGTTGAACGCTTACTGGACCATGGAAGAATACGATGATCTTGCCGGCTATTTAGAAAGACATGCGTATAATTATTTTGACAAACATCCGGATCGCATCAAACATTCTTTCAATAAGATCGGCCCCGACCAGGTGATACAAAATATTTTTCATGACAATGCATGGAATTTTTTCAGAACATGGTTTTAAAAACTTCAGCTTTACAAAATGGATCAACTACCTACAGAAATAAAAGCGCCGGCCGCTGATGAAAAAGCACCTATCATCAATTGCCATACACATATTTTTACCGGTGATCATGTGGCTCCTCTATTGGGAAAATCGATCATCCGGTGGCCTTTATATTATCTCGTAAATTTTAAATGGATATTTTATTTTTTCAGGAGATATTATAAAAAAGCAGATAAAGAAAGGTTTGATGGCACCGATAATTTGAAAGCCCGAAAGAAATTCGAGTTTTGGAGAACATTCAGGAAAAATATTATTCTTTATGGATTATATACGATCGCCGGTCTTTATCTCACACTGCAGTCCATTGATATCCTTTGTCATTGGGTGTATTCGAAACCACCGGCAGATCCGGGTTGGTTAATAAGATCATTACAAAAGCTTCATGATTTTTTACAAAGTATATACCTGCTGCCGGATATAAAAAATAGATGGCTGCAGGTGGCTGTTATTTTGCTTGTTATTCTTTTTTACAGGTCAGGACGCAATATGCTTTGGTTCATTGCAAAAATAATGATCGCCATCCTGCGCAAATTACCCGGCAAGGAAACAAAAAAGCTGATCGACCGGTACCTGACCATTGGCCGTTTTGCTTTTCACACACAACAAAAAAGTACATTGGGAGACCTGGAAGGCCAGTACCCTGCTAAAACAAGATTTGTTATTCTGCCCATGGACATGGAATATATGGATGCAGGAAAACCCGCCATTTCTTATAAGGAACAAATGGCTGAACTGGCTGAGATCAAAGAAAAAAAAGAAAAAAAGAAAGAAACAATTTACCCGTTTGTGTTTGTCGATCCCCGGAGAATGGCTGCAGAAGGCCCCGCATTTTTTGATTACGATGTGATAGGCGGAAAGATCGTTTTGAAAGAATGTTTCATCAAAGATTATATTGAGAATAAAAGATTCAGCGGTTTCAAGATCTATCCCGCATTAGGTTATTATCCTTTTGATCCTTTGTTGCTGCCACTTTGGAAGTATGCCGAACAAAAAGGATTGCCGGTCCTTACGCATTGCGTACGGGGCCCGATGTATTACCGCGGCAGTAAAAAAAGAAACTGGGATTATCATCCGATTCTTGAAGAACTGACGGGCAGTGATAAAAAAGATACCGCGAATAATAATGAAGAAACGATCACCGAAAATAAAGAGGCGGAATTTTCTCCTTTATTATTGTCACAAACAAACAATGAAGAGTTCTCGGCCAATTTTACTCACCCGATGAATTATGCCTGTTTATTGAAGAATGAATTTCTTGTCAAGGCAGTAGAGATAGCTTATAAAGAAGCGAATGATATAACAAAGAACAAACTCGTTGATATTTTTGGGTTCATTCCTTCAGCAACTACAACTCCTTCCACTATTGCAAAAGGCCTGAAAGATCTGAAGATATGTTTTGGTCATTATGGCGGCACCGATGAATGGAAGCGTTATTTTGAAAAAGACCGGTTCAATCACAGTGCACAGGTGATCAAAAGACCCGATGAAGGAATTGATTTTATTTTCAAAGCGGGCAGCACTACCGATATTGCTAAAGGAAAGCCTGAGCAATTATGGAAATTCACCGACTGGTATTCTCTTATCAGCAGCCTGATACTGCAGCATGATCATGTGTATGCCGATATAAGTTTTATTCTTCATGATGATGCGCTCATTCTTCCTTTATTAAAAGAAACATTGCAAAATAAAAAACTCCGTACGAAAGTTTTGTTTGGTACCGATTTCTTTGTGGTACGCAATCTTAAAAGTGATAAACAAATGCTGGCAGCCATGCTGGGCGGACTGGAGGAAAAAGATTTCGACCAGATCGCACGGATCAACCCGGTACCATTTCTTACTAATTCTATTGTATAAAAAAAGGAGCCATAGGGTTTAACGTTTCTCGTTCATAGTTTAAAGTTGAGACCCCACAAAACAAAGAGCCTTCAATTTAACACGAAACGAGAAACCATAAACGAGAAACTTTAAACCTGAATTTATTTTTTAACGACAAACTTCAGGCTCTTTTCTTTTAATGTTACCGATGAACGCAATACCAGGAGGTAAACGCCATTGGACATTGCGCTTATATCAATATTAACTGCATTTGATTTAGCTGTTTGTCTTAACAGCAATGCGCCCTGCATATTGTAAACACATACTATGTCATAACCCGCTGCCTGCAGATCAGTGATACTTAATTTTTCCTGTACAGGGTTGGGATATATTGACAATTTAGCATCAGTACCTGTTTCTTCTTCTGTTGCATTTTCCGGTCCCGGTTCGGCGAAAGTTGTTTCAGCGCCGCCTTTATCACAATTATTATTATTACCAAAACGAACGGCAAAGGCTCTCATATCAGTCATCTCGTATGTTAAAGTATCGAAGGCAAATGTTCCGCCGATCGAGATAAGCCTTTCATTCGGGTCGATGATACCATCATTAAGCCAATGAATTCGCTGGAAGCAAACACTGTCGGGCCCTGCTATATTGCCTTCACAAGATCCATTCTTCTTCATCCGTACGGCAAAGCCTTTTGCGAAATAAGCGTTGCTATTACGCTGGCCGATCGCATAGAAACGTTCATTATTATCTACCGCCAGTTTTATAAGGCTGCAACTATCCTGTGAGTAAGGAATATCATGGTTCCATGAAATATTACCATTACTGGAATTGATACGGCTGATGCGGCTTACCTGTTCATTGCCGAGGTATAAAGTAGCCAGTGCAATTATTCTTCCGCTATTATCTATTGCCAGATCATTAAGCTGCGATCCCGCCGCCACAAAATGTGTTTTTTCATAGATCATATTACAATTAGTGCGGGATAATTTAGTTAAGTACATACCCTGTGCTGTATCGCCGATCGATTTACCGCCATACAATAACAAGTTATCATCCTTATCCAATGTTGAGAAGAGGCTATAGCGTCCGGCATCGGTAGTTATTATTTTTGATTGAACCAACTGCCCGCTTGAATTGAATTTCTTTATACGTATTTCAGGAAAGAATGTATAGAAATCTTCGACAACGGTAACCTTACCTGAATTCTCAATATGCAAACGGGTATAAGATGTTTGAGAATAATTCATTTTACGCCATTGGGTGACCAGGCTTTTGTTTGTCTTCATTACAAAAGAAACCGGTTCAAAACCACCATTGGCCGGATACTGACCATCACCGGCCAGGTAAACGTTATTGTCATCATCCAGTTCAAAGCAATTCACATTAAAAACACTATAACCGGCGGGAAAAGAAAGTGTTTTTTGCGCTTTTATGTGCAGGTGTTCATCCAGTTTATAAACTTTATACACCGGATCTGTCCCGATCGGGTAGATCTTTTGTAACAGGTATAATGAATTGTTTTCGCCGACCCTCATGTCTACCATACAGCCAAGTCCGTCCAGGTAAAAGGTCTTTAATTCGTTCCCGTTAAAACTGGTCCTCGAGATCTTCCAGGTATTTATATCATTCTCAACTGTCCATAAATAGCAGGCAACAAATGAACCGGAAGTGAATTTTTTGACGCAGGTCGGCGATGTTCCGTTCGGAGGCTGGTTATTACCATCCTGGTTCTGGAACCATTGTACTTGTGCCGACAGGGTTACCTGTATAAGCACAAAGAGTTGGGTAAGCAGCAAGAGTTTAGCTGTTTTCATAAAGTTGGATTTAGTTTGAAAATGTTCGTTCGTCCGTTAGTAAGGATGCAATAACTGTGCGGGATGGCCATTTTTTCTCATATGTTCGGGTATTTTCAGTGCAGAAAAGAAGAAATACGGGAATAAGCTCTCAGAGAGACAGGTTAATTCATCAGCATTTCTCTCGCATTTTCCATAGCAGCGGCGGTGGGCTTTTCGCCGCTGAGCATTTTGGCGATAGTAGTTATCCGTTCATCGGTGGTAAGCAAACGGATATTTGTTTTCACTTTATCTTTTACTATTTCTTTATAAACAAAGAAATGTGCGTCGGCTTTTCCTGCTATTTGAGGTTGATGTGTGATGCAGATCACTTGTCGTTGCGCAGCCAAACTTTTCATGATAACAGCAACCTGCCGGGCTGCTTCGCCGGAAATACCTGTATCAATTTCATCGAAGATAAGCGTAGGAAGATCGATAGATTGTGCGACCAGTGATTTTATGCATAGCATCAACCGGCTTAATTCACCGCCACTGGCTACTTTTCTTACCGGCTGAAATTGCCCGCTGCGGTTGGCATCGAATAAAAATTCAACGGCATCGGCGCCGGAAAAATTCAATTCAATATTTTTTATACTGACCTTCAATTTTGCATTGGGCATTCCTACCTGTATAAGCAGTTTATTTACTTTATCCTCCAAAGGTTTTATTTGTTTGCTGCGACCGGCAGAAATCGTTTTTGCCAACCTGGAAGCTTCGGCGAAAAGACGATCATTTTCTTTTTCTTTTTGTTGAATAGCTTCATCGATATTCAATACCGCCTGTAATTTTTCTCCCAGTTGTTTTTGAATACTCAATAATTCATTGGTAGAATTGACGCCATGCTTCTTTTGTAATTTATATCCCGATGATAAGCGTTCATTCAGTTCTTCGATCTTTTGCGGATCATAATTTACCTGGTTGCTGATATGATCTATTTCGGCAGCAATATCCTGTAACTCTATTTGAGTTGATTGAAGCCGTTGGACGAGGTCCGGCAAACCCGGATGTAAAGATGAATAAGCACCGAGTTGGTTCATCAATATTTTTAATTGCTGAACCAGCGGCGTTTCATTTTCTTTTAGTTCAAAATAAACTTTGGTCAATGCCGCTTTGATACCTTCCGAATTATTCAGCAACTTCAATTCGGCATCGATCTCTTCCAGTTCATTCTCTTTAAAACCGGCATCTTCAAGTTCTTTATATTGAAAACGGTTATAATCAGCTTCTTTATCGAATTGCAATTTTTGATCTTTTAATTCTCCCGTTTCTTTTTTCGCCTGTTGCCATGCCGTGAATATAGTTTGATACGCCCCGGTCACAGTTGCATGACCCGCCAGTGCATCCAATACCTGCAACTGAAAATCGTTGGCCGTAAGTTCAAGTGTATCGAATTGCTGGTGCAGGTCGACCATTAAACTACTAAGCGCTGTAAGTTGTGCCAGTGTAACAGGTGTATCATTGATAAAAGCTCTTGATTTGCCATTGATACCGATCTCTCTTCGCAAAACCAATTCATCGCCGGCATCCTCCCGATAGCCATCGGGATCCTGTTCTTTTAAAAATTCGCTGATCAGTTTCTTTCCCGCTGTGCTGAATGATCCTTCCACCACCAGTTTTTTTTCCTTATTGACCAATACGGTCGTATCGGCTCTTTCTCCCAATATCAATCCCAATGCACCGATGATAATAGATTTACCGGCGCCTGTTTCCCCGGTGATCACATTAAGATGACCGGAAAGATCGATCTCCAGTTCATCGATGATGGCGTAATTCTGTATGGTAAGTTTTTGAAGCAAGTATCTTTTATACCAACCATTTGGTATTGCAAAAGTAGGAGAAGGATAGGTTTAAATTCTTCGCCTGAAAATAAAACTCCCGTCCAACTCAAAGCGGGACGGGAGAAAAAAATAAAAAAAGAAATATTATTTTACGTCAACAGCAGTATCCAATTCTTCATCTACCAATATCCTTCCGCAGTTCTCACAGATCATTATCTTTTTATGTTGTTTGATCTCACTTTGTTTTTGCGGGGGAATAGCATTGAAACAACCGCCGCAGGCATCTCTTTCTACCGGTACAACGGCCAAACCATTGCGGTAACTTTTGCGGATCTTTTCATAGCTCGCCAGTAATCTTTCATCTACATGCTGACGGGCTTCGGCAGCCAGTTTATTAAAATGCTTTTCTTCTTTTTCGTTGGCAGCGATGATCTTTTCGAGTTCGGCTTTTTTAGTGGCCAATGCACCTTCTTTAGTGCCAATATTCTTTTTTGCTTTATCGAGGTTCACCGCTTTTTCAGCGATATCATCCGTTGCATCTTTGATATGTTTTTCAGCCAGCTTTACTTCCAGCTGCTGCATCTCTACTTCTTTGTTGATGGCTTCAAACTCACGGTTATTCTTTACGTTGCCGCTTTGCTTCTCATATTTTTTTACCAGTGCTTCCGCTTCTTTGATCGCATTCTTGCGTTGCTCAATAAAGTCGGTAACGCCATTGATCTCTTCTTCGATCCGTTTGCTGGCGTGCATGCAGACCCAGTATCTCATCTTCAAGGTCAGCAACTTCCATCGGTAATTCTCCTTTCAGGATGTGCATTTCATCCAATTTGCTTTCAATTTTCTGGAGAGTAACGAGTGAGGTAAGTTTTTCTTCTACGGAAAATTCTTTGACGTGTGCCATTAGTAAGTTTAAAGTTTAAAGTTTGAAGTCGGCTTATCACCGGACTTTTTTTACTCCTTCCCAGCCCTTAAAAATAGTTTACAGGGTTGGTTTTCACCTCAGTTTTAAGGACGGCAAAGGTAGGGAATTTTTGCTCTAAAATTTCCTGCAGAAGGTCCATGGTGAACTGCTCGCTTTCATAATGGCCAATGTCAGCGATCAGCATCCGGTCATTAGCATCAAAGAACTCATGATATTTCATATCCGCGGTCACATAAACATCGGCACCAGCAGCTAAAGCTTTGGAAATCAGGAAACTTCCTGCTCCGCCACATACAGCCACTTTTTTTACCGGCTTATTTAAAAACCGGGTATGCCGGATGACCGGAACCTTAAAAATTTCTTTTAAGCTGCCGAGAAAAGCTTTTTCATCTTCGGATGCGGGTAATTCTCCCACAACTCCCGATCCTATTTCATTGTAAGTATTTGAAAGCTGAACTACATCATAAGCCACTTCTTCATAAGGATGGGCAGCTTTCATAGCGGTAATGATGGCTGTTTCGAGAAAAGAAGGAAAGATCACTTCTATCCTAGTTTCTTTTTCCTGGTGTTGCTTGCCGACTTCGCCCACGTATGGATTGGTTCCGTCTCCTGGTTTAAAAGTACCGGTGCCTTCCGTATTAAAACTGCATTCACTGTAATTACCGATATGCCCGCCGCCTGCGGCAAAGATGGCGTTGCGTACCTGTTCAGCTTTATCATTGGGCGCAAAAGTGAAAAGTTTTTTAAGTGAATTTTCTTTTGGTGAAAGAACCCTGGTATTCTTCAATCCAAGGAGTTGCGCTATTCTTCCATTCACTCCTGTCGCTACATTATCAAGGTTGGTATGGATCGCATAAATAGCAATATCATTTTTAATAGCGGTGATGATGGTTTTCTCCACATAATTCTTTCCATTGATCTTTTTCAATCCGCCAAAAATGATGGGATGATGGGCGACGACAAGATTACATTTCTTCGCTATGGCTTCTTTTATTACATCTTCTGTTGCATCCAGCGAGCAGATGATACCGCTGCATTCCCAGCCTGCATTACCGGTGAGCAAACCGGCATTATCATACTGTTCCTGCAGGGAAGGATGGGCCTGTGATTCAAGAAATGAAATGATAGCTGCGATCTGCATTGTATTTTTTATATTATTTTTTGACCAGGCTGCGTTCGTGGCGGCAAGTTACGTTTCACACAGCTTTTGTTGTATTACCTGCAAAAAACTTTCTTGGTGGTGTCCAAAACTTTTGTAACTTTTCTGTCCCTCCCCACCCTTTGGATGACTTCCCCCTACCAAAACGATAAATTTATTTGCTATGATTAAAAGATCAATGGGCCGTTCATTATTGACATTGCTGGTTATTACCGGCCTGGCGGGAACTGTCAATGATAATAGTGTTTCAAAGCCGGAGAGGAAATATGCGCTTACGCTGATGAAGGATACTTATAAAGATGCTCTGAGAACAACAAAAGGTTTATCGGAAGAACAATTGAATTTCAAAACGGCGCCTGAAAGATGGTCTGTAAAAGAATGTTTTTATCATATTGCGGCTGCTGAAAAAGGATTATGGGGAATGCTTGAAAACGCTATGAAGTCTCCGGCCAACCCTGAAAAAAGATCTGAGATCAAAGTAACCGATGAAGAGTTTGTCAATATGGTAAAGGACAGAACAAAAAAAGCACAGGCACCCGAACCATTTCAGCCAAAAAATATTTCTTATAAAAGCCTGGATGAAGCCATAGATGATTTTAAAACAAATCGTACGGCACATATAAAATACATGAAAACGTCAACAGAAGATATGCGGAACCATGTTATACAAATGCCTTTCGGATCGATCGATTGTTACCAGTTATACCTGATGATAGCTGCGCACAGTAATCGTCACACACAACAAATGAACGAGGTAAAAGCAGATCCTGCTTTTCCTAAACAATAGCTTTTCAACACGGTTGAAAAACCTGAGAGCCCGTTGTTCCCGTAAGAACTCCGGGCTCTTCCGTTTAAGAAAGCTATTAGCTACTAGCTTTTAGCTGTGAGCCAGCATCGTTAAAGTATATAAAGACATTCCCATTTCATGGCTCAAAGCTAATAGCTCAAGGCTAACAGCTCATAGCTTTTCTAAAACCCTTTGGTTCTAAAAATTTTCTCGATCATCAATAGTTTCCCGTCATTGGTCATTCCTTCCACTATTACCCTGAAACTTTTTGTGCGGTCATTATTATAAAATGAAAAAGAGATCTTTGGGTCGATACTGTTTATTAAAACATTCGGCCGCCAATCCAATGTGATCCTGTTATCTACTTTTCCATCCAGTTTGGTCACACTATAATCGGGTGCATAAAATTCTTTGACAACAGAGTAGCCATTATATATGCTATGATTGGCAAAGCCGCTTGTGTTCACATAGTCTTGCCCTTTTTTAGTATAAATAGCCATTACACCGCCCGGCGCATTGCCTGCAGCCCCGGCAAATGTGCTGTACACTTTTACCAATGCTACCTGGCTTGCCGGAATGGAAGCTATATACGATGCATCGGTCTCAAACTCGTCAAGAAAAAGTGTCATTGGAATATTGCCCATGGAACTGATACTTGCGCCCTGCCGGTAAAAAAGAGTGTAATCAAATCCATCCTGTGCTATATATAATCCGGGGATCTTTGACTGGAGATAATCAAAAATATTACGGTAAGGATTTGCTTCATCGCTGTTCACCAGGTCGATGGCACGTACAGCATCTCCCGAAAAAAGGCCGGTTGTATATCGTTCCTCCAATTCTTCCATCGGGGATCTTCTCTTTGCTTTTACCGTTACACCTTCCATCATCAATCCATTGGCTTTTAATATCGCATCATAATCCATTTGCCAGGCAGAAGAAGGACCGCCACCCACTGTTCTTCTAAGCGGCATAGCCCCCGGTGCCGGCAATGAAAAATTGCGGCGCAACGAATCATTATCGGGAGAAACATCGATATACTGGCTCTTTTTTCCACGAATATCACAGATCAGCAAACGGTTCTTATCAAAAAATACCAATGAGTCAAGAAAAAATTTCCCGTTGACATCCGTATGTAAAAAATGAGTGCTTCTTTTTTTATTGATGCCTGTGATCATCAATAACAGGTCTTTGTCTGCAAAAGGTTTTTTAATTCCCTGTAATGTGATCTTTCCGCTCAGCGTGATGTAAGCATTGTTCTTTAATAAATCGGGTTGTGATAATTTTTGCGAAAGCTCCGTCCATTTAAAACGCCGCCATCCATGGGTCATCATTACAAGATCCAATGAAGTTTTTACCGAATCGTCATCGCCGGAAAAATAATAAGCAGGATTGTGAACATATCCTTTGAGATCGGCTGTTAATAATAAACCGGTAAATATATTTTCCTGCCTAACCTGTGAAAAACTATAAGCAGCATCCACTACCGAAACAGAAAAAGTTCCCTGTATGGTATCTTTTAATTGAATTAAAAAACGATTCTTCGATCTTTCTGCAAAATTCAATGTGTCTGCTGTCAACTCTCCTTTTATCGCATACTCTTTGTTATTCACGAAACACAATCTTTCTGCTAAGGGCTGATCATCCTGATTGAAGAAAGTAACCTGCAAAATGCCTGAATATAAATGCTGTGTATTGATCACTCCCTGTATCTCATCAGCAGCAGATTTGAAGTCCTGCCTGAATACGACCTTGTGCTGCATTTGCCCGATCATATAAGCTACTCTGAAAGCCGGGTCTTTTTTTTGTTTTATCTCGAAAAAATTTCCCTGCGGATGCGGGATCACCAATAATGCTATTCCTTTTTCTGTTTGTTCCTGCAGATCGTATTTTGATCCATTCACATCTCCATCCAATAATGCATGATATTTTTCAGTTGGCGCCGCGGTTATTTCAAACAGGCCCATGCCGTCATGATAAGTATCAAACGTAGTGATCGTTTCATTTTTACTATTTACAATTTTCCCTTTGACCGGTACAGGCATCCCGTTCTCATCCGTTGCTTTAAATGCGATACTGTTGGAAACAGCGCTGATCAGATTACCGCCTTCAGGAAAAAATTCGAGTCTTGTTTTCTTTTCAACTGTTATTCCTTTATCATTTTTTTTGCCATAAATAAAAATGGACTGCCTGCCAATAAATTCAGGCCCCGCATTCAGCATAGAAGGAGAATAAGCCCTGATAAAATAAGATGCAGTGGGTAATGAATCTGGTAATTCGATCTGCCCGTTGGTACCGCCAAAAAAAACAGGCAACACTATTTTTCTTATTGAAGCGCCTTCACTGTTTGTAAGCTCCACATATAAATTGCTGCTGATGGTATCTGCTGCATAATTGGAAAATAAATATGCTTTGAACCAGGCTGTTTCTCCGGCGATATAATTATCCCTGTCAAAATGGAGATAGACCTTTTCGACCGGCGATTTTGCCGACCATTTATTCAGCAACTCATCGGGGCGCTGCGCCTGTATAAAAGAAGCTGAAAGAATAAATACGAGCAGGAGTAAAAAAAATTTCTTCATGGCTTGATTACGCATAAAATGTAAATGAAGTTACAGGACAAGTCGCAATCTGTAAGCAATTTTTAAACGTACTTAACACTTGCACCAACCGCTGAGAATGACTATTTTGTGGTGTTTAACACTCATATGAAAAAGATACCTGTCCTGATATTGTCTTTTTTGCTGCTTGCATTCATGAGCTGTAAGAAAACCGTGGAGAACATACAGGAAGACCTGGTGATAAAAGCGATGACCGACGGCCAATGGAAGGTCACCAATTTTAAACTGAATGGAACCGATATCACCGCCGATTTTGCCAATTATAAATTCAAATATTACAGCGATAAAACGGTTGACGCTATTAATAACGGCACTGTTGAAAAGACCGGCCAGTGGGATGGCAATTCAGCCAATAATACAACCTGGGCCAATTTTACAGGAGCCGTGTACCCTTTATCGCTGATCAATGGAACCTGGCATATCGATCGTAACAGCTGGACCTATGTCGAAGCCAGCCAGACCATTGGATCCGATACCCGGATCATGCGGTTGGATAAACAATGATCCCCGATGATCTTTAAACAAAGACTGGCTTTCAGAGTCTTTTCTGCATTGATCCTAAGATTATTATTGATTTCAGACATTTTTGGAAGAAAAAGGTCAATTGTTTGAATCAATTTATTTCTGAGGAATAGTTTTTGCCATATAAATAATGATTTAGCCAGATATCGTTCCAAAACCCAGTTACGCTTTGAAGACCACCGGTTATACTATTTCTATTAAAGGTTTACTCTTATGCCTGTTACTATTTTCCGGAACTGCTGCAATCCGGGGACAGGCTCCTGTTGCCAATTTTACTTCGAATACACAAACCGGTTGTTCACCGCTTATTGTAAATTTCCAGGATCAGTCAACCGGCAATCCAACAGCATGGAGTGGAATTTCGGAAACGGTAATACATCAGTTTTACAAAATCCTTCGGCCACTTATTTTACTCCCGGTACTTATACCGTTACACTAACCGCTACGAATGCGGGCGGTTCCAATACATTGACCCGTTCCCAATACATTACCGTGTATGAACCGCCGACAGTAAATTTTACAGAAGATAAACGTTCGGGTTGTTTTCCATTAAGAGTACAATTCCAGGATATTTCATCCGCAGGCAGCGGCAATACGAATGTTGCATGGTTATGGGATTTTGGGAACGGTATCACATCTACTTTACAGAATCCGTTAGCCATTTATACTACTTCAGGAAATTTTACTGTTACATTAAAAGTAACCAATGATAAAGGCTGTACTAAAACAATAAGCCGTCCCAATTACATTAATGTAACACCGGGTGTAAGGTCTGTATTTTCAAATACACAAGCTACTGTTTGCGCACCGCCGGCAAGCATTTCATTTACGAATACTTCTTCAGGCCCTCCCGTTCTTTCTTATCTATGGGATTTTGGCGATGGCTCGCCTTTGGTCACTACAGCAAATCCAACGCATACTTATAACAGTGCCGGAACATTTACTGCGATGCTGGTTACTAACAGTACAGCCGGTTGCGAGGATACAGCAAGAAGTAATCCGATAGTTATCGGTGGATTCAATACCACTTTTTCTGCTGCAGCCAGCGCCTGTACCAATGAAACGATCAGTTTTACAAATACCTCAACACCTGCAGTAACCAGTTCTGTTTGGAATTTTGGCGATGGTGGAACAGCGAACACCATTCACACTACACATAGTTATGCATTACCGGGTAATTATATCGTGCGGTTGTATAATACTTACGCCAATTGTGTTGATTCTACTTTGCAGAACATACAGATCAATCCAAGACCAGTGGCTGATTTTACGGCGCCGGTTACTTCACGTTGTCAGCCCACGCTTACGGTAAACTTCCAGGATATAACAACCGGTGGCGTTGTTGGATGGGAATGGGATTTTGGAGATGGCTCTCCCATTTCTTCTTTGCAAAATCCATCGCATACTTATACTGCTTTTGGAAGTTATGCTGTTACATTGATCGCCACCAATGGATTCGGTTGTACCGATACGATCGTAAAGCCTGATTATATAATCATACAAAGACCTGTTATCGTTATTCCTTCATTGCCGGCACGGGGTTGTATCCCTCATACCATATCGCCTGTTGCTACTATCACAACAGTAGATGTTGTTACTTCTTATCTCTGGGATTTTGGCGACGGTTTTACTTCTTCTGCTGTTACGCCAACACATACCTACTCTATACAGGGAACGTATACGGTGAAATTATATATCACTACAAGTTCCGGTTGTACTGATTCATTGGTGATACCGGGAGCCGTCAGGGTTGGTTCACATCCTACTGCTGATTTTACTGCTACGCCCAACCCGGTATGTGCAAGAAAGATCGTTCAGTTCACCGATCTTTCTACTCCATCAACTGTAGATGAATGGCTTTGGGATTTTGGCGATGGCGCTACTTCAACATTACAAAACCCGCAGCATGTATATGAGGATACCGGTTGTTTTAACGTAAGACTTATTGCTTATAATAACGGATGCCCGGATACACTTATCAGGATGAATTATATATGCGTGCTGCCGCCGATCGCACGGTTCCTTGTTACACCTGATTGTAATAACAGGCTTCATTTCACTTTCACCGATCAATCTATTGCACCATTAACCTGGGAATGGAATTTTGGTGATGGCTCGCCTCTCGTTACTACTCAGCATACGCAACATACATATGCTGCTTACGGGCCTTATTCGGTCAGGCTTGTCGTCACCAATGGGGGTTGTGCGGACACGATGACGCAGGTGATCAATGCCGTCAATGAAAATCCTGTCTTTGATGCTGACAGGTTGGTTGCCTGTAAAGCAGCTGACATATCATTTCATGTTTCTAATATCGATCCGGCAAATATTGTTTTGTATGTATGGGATTTCGGTGACGGAGGTACTGCTACTGTAAATGTGCCTGATGTTACGCATACTTATACAACTTCGGGCATTTATACCGTTACACTTGTTACAACGGATATAAACAATTGTACCAATACAGTGACGAGAACGAATTATATCCGCATCAACGGACCTGTCGCCATCTTTTCGGCAACGAATACGAATGGCTGTGTCGGGCTTATTACTACTTTCAATGATGCATCAACAGGTGATGGTATCAACGGGCTGGCAAACTGGCAATGGAATTTTGGTGATGGCATCATTCAGAATTTCAGCGGCCCGCCATTTACTCATACGTATAATATCGCCGATACTTTTTCTGTACAATTGATCGTAACAGATGCGGCCGGCTGTAAAGACAGTTTAACAAGGCCGAATATCATTATCACAACCGATCCTACTCCCGATTTTGTTTCGCCGGATATATTAACATGTCCATTAGCAACAGTAAGGTTTACGAATTTGACCATTCCCACCGGGGTTTCCAGCACATGGGATTTTGGTGATAGTGGTAGTTCAAATGCAACATCTCCCACACATTCCTATGCCGCCGTTGGTTTGTATGATGTTACGCTTAGCATTCTTGATAATAACGGTTGCGCTGCCAGTATCACAAAACCAGCTTATATACGGGTGGATGTACCTGATGCATCTTTTAGCATGAACGATTCTATCAGTTCCTGCATTCCATTTGAAATTCAGTTTTCAAATACATCCACTTTTTATACTTCTGCTCTTTGGGATTTCGGACCGGGAGAAGGAACTTCTACTTTACCCGATCCTGTTCATTATTATACCATTCCCGGTTCATATACCGTTACACTCACCGTAGTTAGCCCGGGTGGTTGTATCGATCAAACAACAAGGACCGTTATTGTAAATGATACGATCGGTTCAAGGATCACTTATGTGCCTATTTCCGGTTGTAAACCTTTGCAGGTAACATTGAATAGTTTTACTACCGGGCAAATGGCTAATTATTTCTGGGATTTTGGCGATGGCTATACAGAAACAACTTTTGTTCCCGATGCCACACATACTTATACATCATGGGGCAATTTCCTTCCAAAAGTGATCATGGAAGATCCTTCGGGTTGTTTGATACCACTGGCAGGCCTCGATACAGTGCTGGTAACAGGCGCCAATACAAAATTTGGTCTTGATAAAAAATTATTCTGCGATTCGGGTACGGTAACTTTTTCAGATTCGACAACCTTTAATGATCCTGTGATAAATTATAACTGGGATTTTGGCGATGGAACCACATCCACATTACAAAACCCGGTACATCATTATGGTTCTCCCGGAATTTATACTGTTAGTCTTGCAACAGAAACGCAGCAAGCCTGCCGCGATACATTCAGGCTGACGCAGATCATAAAAGTGGTCCAACGTCCATTGATCGATATTGGCGGAGATACTGTTGTTTGTGTCAATTCGGGGTTGTTACATTCCGGCCTCTTTATTATACCGGACACATCTATCGTAACATGGCAATGGAATTTTCCAAACGGCAACAATTCGATCGTACAAGATCCTCCCGAACAGATCTATACTACTCCGGGCATATTTACAGTAACGGCTTATGCAATGAATAGTACCGGCTGCAGGGATACCACAAGGCAAAATATTTTGGTCAATCCATTGCCGGTTATAAATATACCGGGACAAATGACGGTGCAAGCAGGTTTTCCTGTTACTATACCGGCTACTTATTCTCCCAATACGGTGAGTTGGGTTTGGTCGCCATCAACCTGGTTAAGTTGTGGCAATTGCCCGCAACCTGAAGCAAGTCCTCATTTCAACACATTGTACCAGGTTTATTTTACTGACACGAATGGTTGCAGTAATACCGGGCAGATCATGGTAACTGTTATTTGTAAAAATGCGAACCTGTTCATGCCAAATACATTTTCTCCGAATGCCGATGGCAGCAATGACATTTTTTATCCAAGAGGAAAAGGATTGGAGAGAGTGAAACTGCTTCGCATTTTTGATCGTTGGGGAGAAGTAGTATTTGAAAAAAGAGATTTCCCTGTCAATAATGCTTCTTATGGTTGGGATGGAACATATAAAGGAAGCAAACCGAAAGCCGATGTATATGTTTACCAGGTAGAGGTCTTTTGTGATAATGGAGATATCATTCGTTTAAATGGAAATATTGCTTTGATCTTATGAAAAAAGGCACAAGGTGCAAGGAACAAGGCACAAGATGCGTGCTAACGTTGGTACCTTCCTTAATTTGAAAAAATGAAAAAGATAAGACAACTAATATTATTCACGACTTGCACCTTGTGCTTTGTTCCTTGTGCCTTCTCGCAAGACATTCATTTTTCTCAATTTTTTGAAGCGCCGTTATGGAGAAACCCTTCGCTGGCCGGCATTTTTACCGGCGATGTAAGAGTGCAGGGCGTTTACCGGGATCAATGGAATAGTGTAACCAATGCTTATCGTACCGGTTCATTGAATGCAGAAGTAAAAATGCCGGTTGGTAAAACGAATGATTTTATAACAACGGGCCTGCAGGTTTTATTTGACAGGGCCGGAACGATCGGCTGGACATCGACGCATGTTCTACCTGCATTGAATTATCATAAATCATTGAGTAATGATAAGAGCAAATATCTTTCATTGGGTTTTATGGGCGGTGTGGTACAGCGTCGTTTCGATCCATCCAAAGTAACGACCAATACACAATATGATAATGGCGGTACCGGCGAAAGTTTTCCGAACAACCAATATTTATATGCTGATGGAAGTGTAGGCATGAGTTATAATTCAAGTTTTGGTGAAACGGAAAACAATTTCTTTTTAGGCGCAGCCTTTCATCATTTCACAAGACCCAATCAATCTTTCTATCGCAATGCCAATATTGAATTACATCCCAAATGGGTTTTTTCCGGTGGAATAAAACTGGCTGTCAGCGATTATGCCTACCTGACAGTACAAGCCGATCATTCTATGCAGGGTGGTTTTAATGAAACTGTCGGTGGCGGCATGTATGGTCTAAAGCTCGGTTCGGATCCTGAGAACCCGGCTTATACACTGCATGCAGGCGGTTTTCTGCGATGGAATGATGCATTGATCCCCGTTATTAAAATAGACTATACTCCTTTTTCGGTGGCTATTAGTTATGATGTAAATATTTCCAAGCTTAAACCCTCCAGCTATGGCCGCGGGGGGTTTGAATTGTCTGTCTCCTATACAGGCTTCCGCAAAAAAACAGAAGAGTATTATTTGTGCCCGAAATTTTGATGGTCATCCAAAAAGCTTATCTTAGAACACTAAACCTTGCCAAATATGACCAAAGTTAACAGTACACTTGACCAGCACATTACCAGTACCAAACAACTTGTTACAGCTGCCGAATTATTTGTAAGTGGCGCTGAAGATGCAAAAGCGCTGGCCACCTCCGCCGAAAATTTTATTAGTGCTGCCGAAAATCATATCACCGGCGCCGAAGTGTTAATGACCAATTCTGAAAAACACATCACACAAGCTGAGAATTCTGTTGCTGAGATGACAAGTTTTCTCGGCGCTGAAGATAAGATCCCAAAAAAGCCCAAAGATTCAGGCAGCTCAACCAGCTAATCATTCCCGCATCCGTGAAAATTATTGTAACACTGCACGAACCGGTCATGCAGGCTAAAGCCGTATGCTTTCTATAATAATCATATAAACCATCATTTATGACAACCGTTAAACCAAAACATTCGGGTAAACTCTTTCACATCATTTGTTTTCTTTTTATCATTTCCGCCTTATACATAGCATGTGGCTCAGGCGGATCAAAAAAGAAAACACTGGAAAGAGAAGTTTTTTTGGGAGACACATCGATCCCAACCATTATCATTTCTCCTGTAGTTCCATCCGATATTTTTACAGATGGAACAGCTGCTTCACAAGCAAACCTTACCCAGGCTTCAGCATTTGCATGGCAGGAATTCATCGCCCTTAACTGGGCCGCTGACAGTAGTTTCAGGGATTCTGCCAATGCAGCACTTGCATTTGGCGCCGATGGCGGAACGATCCCGCTTGTCTGGCATACGTTTCGGCATAAAGTTGAAATTTTTCCCGGTAATGATACAACGCCGCATGGATTCAATTCTTCATTACCTGATTATGGATATAATGATCCTCCGCAATATTTGTATAATAAAGGTGTAACCGGCACACCGGATGGTAGTGTAAACTCCTGTGGTACTCCTTCTGTAAAAACGCCATGGATCAACCTGGATGAAAATAATGAGATCGGGGTAACCACTATGTTCACCGGTATAACCGATACACTTGCTTATCCCTCTCCGCAAATATTATTTTTAGCCAAGGCTAACAAAGCGGAGTATGTGTATGCTGCTCAAACAGGTTGGTATGACAGTACGAACTCATTGAAAGCGGCTGAAAAAAATACCGTGGCTTATATTGCAGAAAACGGCAGCACGCCAACACCCGGCAGTTCCGCTACGATGGTGAGTTTGCCATATGGTACTATCGAAATAAAAACCGCGTGGCGGCGGCTGACAACACCGGAAAAGAATAGCGGTCGTTTTTATTCTACTACCGTCAGGTATTATAAGCAGAATTCGCCCACCAGTCCGCCTTGTTATGTCGATGAAGTATTCGGTATGATCGCCCTGCATATCATTCATAAAACACCTACAGCGCCTTATTTTATATATGCGACTTTCGAACAATCGGATAATATACTCGACAGCGCCGGTAATAATGTAGAAGATTCAAATGGAAATATCATCGGTAACCTGAATGCAACACCGCTCAGTCCAAATCTTACCGTTACTCCTGCTACACCAACCACCCAGCAGAAGTTTTCACCAACAACAGCTAGTACTACACCAGGCAACAGCCTGTGGTACCAAAATCTGATAGGTGATGGTTTGCCAACAGGAACGATCAGGATAAACAAACGCCTGCATGCCATCCCTCCTGAAGTTATTGCAGTGAATGCAGCAGCGCATGGAGCCATTGCCGCATATAATCAACAAAATAATATTACCAATTCTCCCTGGTTATACTATAAACTCATAAACGTACAATACAAGCCTATCCAAAAAACACCGGGGGTTAATTATACCGGCAGCGATTCCAGCAGTTATTACCAGGCCAATAGTGTGGTAGAATCGGATTATATCCTGCAACAGTTTAGCGGGAAATTCTCTTCCAATTTTACTATTACAGATTTTACAGGGCCTTCTGTTACCGATACTGCCCATAATGCTTATTATAATGGAACGAAATATTTAATGGGCGGATGTATGGGTTGCCATGGCAATGCAACCAATAAAGGCACTGACTATAGTTTCATCTTTGGTAAGCCGGTAAAGGGACCTGAAGTGGCCGGTCCTGTTAATCCAAATTCCGCGAAGTTAAAAGCATTAAAGAAATTTTTAGGTATAAAAAAATTAGTTCATTCATTTTATTGATCTTCTTATTGAAGAACATGTTTGTGATCTTGTCTTCGACCCAAAGCGCCGAAATCTTGGTTCGAATACAGGAATCGCAAACATGTTTTATTTATCAGCCGCTGCACAGCTGTAAAAATGTACAAATAAAACTTAATCACAACCGGGAAAAGAAAATATGAAAATTTGTTACTTAGTTCTTGCACACAATAACCCCAACCATTTTAAAAGGCTTATAAATTCCCTTTCGGCTCCTGGTACGGATGTCTTTATTCATATTGATGCGAAATCAACTATTGCGGATTTTCAAACAAAAGAAGAAAGCGATAACATAGTATTCATAAAAAAAAGGGTCCGGATCTCCTGGGGCGGATGGTCGTTGGTGCAAGCCACGCTCAATTTACTCCGTGAGGCACTGGCATCAGGTAAAGAGCATGATTATTATTGCCTTCTTAGTGGAAGTGAATATCCGTTGAAATCGCAAACAGACATTGCGGATTTTTTGAAGGCGCATGATGGCACTGAATTCATCAGCGGTGTAGAACTCCCGCATAAAATAGCCCAAAAACCAATGGGAAGAGTTACGAATTATCATATTGATTATGAATTCCACGGGAATAATATTTTTTCGAGGATGATTGCAAGAACGGCATTACGTGTTGTGCATAAAATGAAGATCCGGAGACCTTATGAGCGCATACTTAAAGACATGAAACCATATGGCGGTAGCCAATGGTGGGCATTAACAAGACCCGCAATTCATCATATAATGCGATTTACAGATGTTAATAAGAAATTTGTCCGTTTTTTTATTAACGCCTGGATCCCTGATGAATCTTTCTTTCATATTATTATGCAAAGTTCTCCTTTTAAAAAAAGCATTACAAGGAGTCTGACATTTGATGATTGGTCGGATACAACGGCTATACATCCTGCAATTATCAACTTTGAACATCTTCACAAAGCAAAAAAAGACGGAGGTATATTTGCCGACGATCATTATGGGAAGGGACAGTTGATCTTTGCAAGGAAATTCCCCGATGATTCAGAAACATTACTGCAGTTTATTCACAAAGAAATATGGTAAAGAAATAAACTGGACGAAGACCGATCATACAAATTCCGGTTGGTCATCATCTCACGGTTTAATTTTACTCCGGCCAATGTTCCGTAAGCGAATCGAGATAAGCTTGCAGTGTATTTAATAATTGTTCGCGGCTTATTTTCTTTGCCCGGATATCATGGGCCAGACCATAACAGAGTGAATTAATCTTCATTCTTTTTTCGCCCATATTATATCCCCAAATAGTACCGGTATCAGTTACTAAATGAAATGGCACTTGTAATGATGGATCGGGACGTACAAAATCTTCGTCGTCCGGCCAGACAGAACCGCCCCAGCGCAACAATTTATCAGAAACAAGACTTAATAACGGATCATCAAATCTCTCTTTGACAGTATAGGATTGAAAATCTACAAGTGTTGCCCGTGTTGGATCTAATCCTATTTCACGGGTATGCTGAATATTAATACCATCGAAACTAATTACACCCATCCCCTCTTTAAAATGACTGACCCTTTCAATTTCGATCCTTTGTCTTTCACCGAAAAAATCGACAAGCTGCTCACCATATTGTATCTTAAACTCGCCTTCTTCCTTCGATATTTTTACTTCAGTAATGCAGTTGACAGAAGTAATTCCATACTTCCGTATCAGTTGTTCTATTTCTATTTGTACAAGCTGACCGGTTGAACGATAAGGATAAAGACCACCGGAATTTTTTGGCCGCCGGTGCGCCCGCCTTATCATCAATGCAGCAGGAGTAACCGGCATTGTTTCATTTGTTTCATCGAATCCAAGATCAATGATCGCATACAACGGTAAAGTTTGAATAACAGTTTTGCTATGACGAAAGATCCTTTGCAATAATTCCTGGAAGATCAATTCAACAAAAGCATATCCCAAACGATAGATACCATTACAATGAGAGCCGTTGACGGCTTGAGCATTCGGTGCAACGCCGCTGCCTTTTACATCGATCAACCTGTTTTCAAAAACTGTTTTAGATGTATTGACGGGCAAAAGCGTTTTGTCATTTTCTTCAATGGAAAAAACAAGTGCACGGCCATAACCCGGCGGACGAAATGCTTTCACTTCTTCGTTCCCGATCGTTATCGGCGAATTGACAATAGATTGTTTAACCTGGTTTTGAGAAATAAAAGCAGTATTGCGCAGCAACCATTCGTCGATCTCCTGCTCGGATACAATACCGGTGAGTTGGGGAAAGTCATGCCGCAAAAGATCATAATTAGCATAAACAACTTCGGCGCCTGTTACACGCAAAACGGTTTCCGGTAAAACACCATCCTGTTCAAGATCTTCGATGGAAGTCAAAAGCGGCTCAGAAGGAAAGTCTTCTCCGATCTTACAGGTCTTCGGTGTATGTTTCGGAGGCATGATCAGTTCAATTGATTAATTTAATCAAACAATGCAACTACCGATGTGACCCGGCCATTGACCACAATTTTTTTTAATTGCATCCCGTATAACTCAGATAATATCTTATCGGTTATCATTTCTTCGGTAGTGCCATACAAGTGATCGTCCAGTCCACGCAAGATCAAAACTTTGTTGGCTATATGTATAACATGATTGGGATCATGTGTAGAAAAAATAGCCGTAGTATTTGTTTCTTTTAATGTATTGATTATTGACAGGATATTATTTTGGTTGCCATAATCCAGCGACGAACAGGGTTCATCAAAGACGATGCATTTACTGCCGACGGTCAATGCACGGGCGATCAAAACCATTTGTTGCTGCCCTCCGCTCAGTTCGGAAAATACTTTATCGAGGAGATCTGTAATGCCTAATCTTTCCGCACAAGCCCTCGCTGTTTCATAATCCGATTTTTTTGGCGTTGAAAAAGCGCCAATATATTGATAGCGGCCCATCACGATCGCATCGAGCACCGTCATGTCGAAAATAAAATTTATTTTTTGGGGAACATATCCTACGGGAGGAATGATACTGATCTTTCCTTTTTGAGGTTTATAGATACCGGTGATACATTTTATAAGTGTTGTTTTTCCGCTGCCATTTTTTCCAAGAATAGCACAAACCTCACCTTGTGCAACCGAAAAAGAAACATTCCTGAATACAGGTTGCCTGCTGTTTGGATAGGAGTATTCTATTTTTTCAATGTCAAGCATAACTATTGCTTGTTGTTTAGTTTGCGGGTATGGATCAAATAAGCCAGCACCGGCGCTCCGACCAAAGCAGATAAAATACCAATAGGCACTTCACCAAAAGAAGAAATGCGAACCAGTGTATCTGCGATCACAAGGTAAATAGCACCGATAAGTCCCGAAGTAACGATAAGATTCCTGTAATCGGATCCGGTGATCAAACGTGCAATATGCGGAACAACGAGACCAACCCATGCAATACTTCCACTTACAGAAACCGCCGCAGCCGTCATTAAAGTTGTCAACCCCAGGAATAACAACCGCAGCCGCACTACATTCACACCAAGTCCATAAGCTTCTTCATCGCCGAGGGCAAGTAAGTTGATCACATACCGGCTTTTGAAAATGATAAAGAAACATACCAGCGAAATACTTCCGAGTATGAGTACTTTATACATCGATGCGCCGCTAAAACTGCCCATCAGCCAATAAACAATAACCGGCAAAGTATCTCTTGGATCGGCGATAAAAGTAATAATAGAAACCAACGCCGTGAAAAATGCTCCCGTTACTATACCACCAAGAATAATTGAGAGAATGTTTTTGCTGCCTACTTTTCCTGCAATGCTCATTGTAAATAAAAGAGAGAGCAGGCCGCCTGCAAAAGAAAAGGTCATCACGATAAATGCATTCAAAGACATCAGTATCGCCAGCACTGCGCCAAATGATGCACCGGATGTTACGCCGATCATACTGGGACCCACCAAAGGATTTCTAAAAACACCCTGTAATACTGCACCCGATACCGAAAGCGCCATTCCGGTAAATGCGGCTAAGAGTATCCGGGGCAGGCGTAACTCAAACACTACTTTATATTCAACGGAATTTTCAACAGCGCTTCGATGTGCAATTCCGCCCCAGATAGCCCGGCATAATTTTTCAAATGGAATGGTATAGCGCCCCATCATCAGCGCCATGCAAATAGAAAGGACCAAAGCAACTACTAAAAGTACCTGGAAGGTAGTCTGCTTTTTATGCATGTTATCTTTTACTTTTAAAATTATTGTATAATGGTGATGCGGTGTTTGCCTGGCAGTGCAATAATTTATCTGTGTCTTCTTCCGTCAGTTTAATTTTATATTGCCACGCATAAGATGCCCGAATATTTTCCCGCAGGTCATAATCAAAAAGACCAGGATGAATGATTTTAGCCAGCCATTTCCAGATAAGTACGGATTCGTTGCTTGCCCAATTAGGCATTTTAATAACACGTTTGTTTCGCACAGCACTCACTTCTGCTAAGATCGGGTTTTGATAAATATCTTCGGGGTTAATATTCTTTATCCACCCGCCGAAAAGGATAATGTCGGGATCCCATTCGAGTATTTGCTCAATATTTACACTCCGGTCAATACCTAAACCGGCGCCCATATTCCGGCCCCCAACAAGATCGATACAAAAATTCTCATAACATTTTTCTCCTCCCACACGAAGCGTTTCATAATTATATAAGAAGATCACTTTGGGTTTGTTACTGTAGGAAATATTATCGCTTATTGCTTTTATTTGCTGCTGTGTACTATCCCGCCATTGCATAATGCTATCGGCCATTTTCTCCCGCCCGATTGCTTTGGCTACTATATGTATCATCTCACGATCATTTTGATCGCTGCCGTCATAGTTTATGCCCGTCACATTGTATCCAAAACTTTCCATTTGCGCTATTGCTTCGGGGAACCTGTCCCAATTCAGGATCAGGTCAGGGTTCAACTTGATGATCTCTTCCATGTTGGGCGAAAATCCATTGACGCAAACTTTGCCCGATACTTTTTGGATGCCCGGGAAATAACTATTGAGCACGGTGGATTGCATGTTTGCTTTGAAGATCGGGTTCAGCCCAACGAATCTTCGTTCACTTGCATCGAGGCCAAGTACGATCATTGGTATCGGGTGTTTGCAAAGACTGATGATACGGTTAACGCCACCGGTATGAACTGCGCCTTGTTTATTCGTGGTTGAAATATCCGGCGGATCTGCTTTTGTTGCACTGGTATAATAAATAACGCAACAAATAACCGCAATGAAGATCAGTAAATAGAATTTCTTCATAAAAAGATATTGCAATCTAAATTACTGGTTCCACCAAAGTTTTTGATAGAGATTTGTATGCGGTGTATTTGAATTTGTACTTACTTCTCCTTGCGGATAAAGTGCTCTCCATGTAAAACTTGTTGCTACCGGTGTACCGCTATCATTCGTTGGTATTTTTTGATAACCCGCTCCCGGGTATTGATAATTATGACGCCGCACATCTACCCAGCTTTCTGTATTCATCGGGAACATAGCAATATATTTTTGTGTCATTATTTTGGTCAAGGTAATGCTTCCGGAAGTTTCCTGTGCATTGGTTAGTTTATAAGTATCTATTTTCTGCAGGTATTGCGTCAGGGTAGCGCCACTAATGGTCCCGATATACCAGGGAGAAACTTTATCGATAGATGCAATTATTCCTTTGTTATAAGCATCAGCAGCTCTTGGCAGATCTCCTTTTCTGAAAGCTGCTTCTGCTTCGATAAAACGGAATTCAGCATACGTGGCAAGATGCATGGGAGATTCTTTTTTATCAAAATAACCGCCGAGTCTTGAATAGGTCGGAAGGATATTACCCGTTGTAGGACTGCTGTTTTCTTTTCCCCTGTAAGTACCGTCACTGGTTGCCTTTGTAAAATAATTTTCTCTTCTCGGATCATTTGTTGTTGTAAGTAAATTCATAAAATCATGCGAAGCCAATATCCAGGGCGAGAGGGAATAAAAACCCGACCATGGATTGTCTTTTCCCGAATTTTTATAGGGATAAACAAGATCACCGGTCGATGAAGTGAATCCTGCCGTCAATGCTTTATCAATATATTTTAATGTTTCTATAGCAGAACCTGCCGGATCTTTAATGCTTAAATGATTATGATAACGGGCCAGTAACAAATAAGCGATCGATTTCCATTTCTGAATGCTTCCGCTGAAAATAAAATCCTCGCTTCCCAAAGCAGCGATGGGTGTTTTCTCAAGGTCGGTAATACTTTGTTCTAACAAAGAAAAGATCGCATTGTAAATATTTGCCTGCGAATCAAAGTGTGGCGTTGGCAGCGAAGGACCTTGTAATGCTTCCGAGTAAGGAATATCGCCGTACAGATCCGTTAAATAACCCAATGTATGTGCCGTTAATATCTTTGCTGCGGCCACATGATGCCATAACCCCTGTGCTGTTCCCCTTGTGATCACATCTTTTGCATCAAACAAACCGTTATAAACCTTATCCCAATCGGAATCCCTGTTGGTGATCTCATCCCATTGATCAAAGAAATTTTGCGCCCCTGCGAAAGACCGGATAAATGTTCCGCTCATATAATCATAACTCTCTTCAGTTCTCGAATATTCAGAGAGGATATTATCTTCTGCAGCGGTCAATACCAGTTTTACATCCGCCGTAACAGGATTGTTTGGATCAGTATTCAATTCTTCAAAACTTTTTTTACAACTGAAGAAAAGAAGGATCGTAAGTAAAGGCAATAATTTTTTCATGACGAATATTTAAAAATTCATTTTTAAAGAGAAGCTATAACTTTTCGTTCCGGGTACACCGAACATATCAATGATCTGTACATTACCCGCACCCAATACACTGGCCGATTCCGGATCAACGCCGGTATATTTAGTACTCATCCAAAGATTGCGGCCGGAAGCCGTCAGCATAATTCCTTTGATAAAAATATTTTTCAGCCAGTTGGGATTGAACCTGTAACTAAGCGATACATTGCGCAAGCGAACCCAGGATGCATCTTCCATTCCGGGTTCATCGACAAAGCTGAGTTTTGTTCTGTAATAATCTTCTCCCAGCGTTACTTCTTTTTTATTGACGGCGCCGCTAGATTTCACAATTCCACCGAAGATCATTTTTGTTCCAATATTTTCAACTTCAATATCGCTGCCATAAGACCACATGGCCAACCTTGATTCGTTAAGCAGGTATCCTCCCTGTTTTGTGTCAACTAAAAAACCAAGGCTCCAGTTCTTATAACTTATGGTATTGGAAAAATTCATGATCCAGTCGGGATTGGGATCACCCATTATTCTTTGATCGGAGGATTTGATCGGGAATCCATCATCGCCGATCAGCATGTTATCATTGGCATCTCTTTCATAATAAGAGCCACTCAAACTTCCGTATGCATAACCGGGCTTAACAATTATGTTGGCGCCAAACCACGCCGACTGACCGATAATGATCTCGTTCAAACCATCGGGTATTGACAATACTTTATTCTTGTTCCTCGTAAAATTCAAACTCATATCCCATTTCCAGTTCTTCTTTTTCCGTAAGAGATTGGAAATTGAAACGGAAGCTTCCAACCCTTTATTCTCAATAGTTCCTGCATTCAGGATATAAGAAGAGTAACCTGTGCTGCCCGGTAAAGTTGCCGATGCTATCTGATCTCTCGTTGTCCGTTTGTACCATGTTAAATTCACGTTGAACAATTCATCAAGGAAAACGAGGTCCAGCCCCATTTCCAGGGAAGTGGATATTTCAGGCCTTATATTTTTATTTTTAGCAACATTGGCAATCGAAAAAGCAGATTGTCCTGCTATGATACTGCTCAGGTAATAGGTATTGGTTGTAGAGTACACGTGTGCATCGTTCCCTATTTTAGCAAGCGAAGCTCTTATCTTTCCAAGATTCAGCCAACCTGGTTTGATAAATTCAGAAAAAACGAATCCGCCGCTTACCGAAGGATATAAATAAGAATTATTGTTTTTAGGCAATGTGGATGACCAATCGTTTCGTGCTGAGAATTCCATGAACAAAAATCTTTTATATTCAAGATCCAGTTGTGCGAATACGCCGATTATTCTGCGGTTAATGGTCGTGTTGGTTACTGTAACTGTTCTTGCATTAGAAATATCGTTGAAATTCCTAAGGTTCAAATGTTGTCCATATATAAATGAACGATCATAATGTTCATCGACAATATTATTACCCAGCAGGTAACTTACTTTTAGTTCGTTGTGAAGAAAGTTTTTGCTGCCCGATAAAAAAAGATCGGAGTTGATATTCCTGGAGTTGATATAGATGTCGTAGATATCTCCATCGAATACAAAGGGCGAGCCGATCGGGCGGACACGTTTTCTTTTTTCACTGAAATTATCTATTCCAAGCCTGTAACTCAATTCAAGGCCCCGCATAATTTTATATTCAAGACCAATATTCCCGATCAGGCGATTCAGGTTACTGGTCTCCTGTTCCTCTTTGATGATCCAGACCGGTGTGGTTTTACCATTTGATTTTGTATAAAAAGTTGAGTTACCCTGGCTGTCTTTCCACGGTCCTTTGATATCATAAACAGGAGCAAAAATGGTACTTAAAGCGTATGTCGGGCTGCGGTAGCCTGCCGGAAAAACGATCATATCCGATCCAATATAGTTAGCGCTCACATTTACCGTCAGCCGCTCTGCCGGATGATAATCGCCTTTGATAAAGAAAGAACGTTTCTTATAAGAATCTTCGGGAATGATTGAATGCTGATCGATATTGGTGACGGAAGCAAAAAGATTTCCTTTGTCATTTCCGGCAGAAAAGTTGAGTGTATTTTTAGTGGTCACTCCTGTTCTCCAAAAATCTTCGTAATACCCTGAGTAATTCGGGATACGCTGGCCCGATACATCTTCAACCATTCCGTCCATATTAAGATCAATAATAGTTCCGGCAGGGAATAAAGGATTGTCTGCATAAGCAGGGCCATATTTCCGGAGATTGGTGTAACTGAAAACACCTCCTGAACCTTGCGTGAACCGGTGCTGGATCTTTGGCGTTTTTCCTACCCGGGCAATTTCAACACTGGAAAGAAGAGAAATATCAAACCCTTTTTTTCCGCTTTTAGTTTTAATAAGTATCACTCCATTGTTGGCCCTGCTGCCATACATAGCGGTAGCTGCGCCGCCTTTTAAAACAGAAATTGATTCGATGTCAAATTGATTGATATCGATAGCCCTGTTGGTTCCCCGGTAAATTGTATAAGCATCACGATAATCGGCCGGGTTTCCGCCTGCATTGCTTGGATCGGTTTGATTGCTGATCGGGACACCATCTATAATAAATAAAGGTTGATTGTTGCCACTTATACTGGAATAACCCCGTATCACAATATTAGATCCTCCGCCGGCTCCTCCACCGGAAGGAGTAATATCGACACCGGCAAATTTTCCATTCAATGCATTGACAAGATTTGATTCGGCTGCATTCTCCAGGGCTTCACCGCCCAGGTTTTGAGCGGAATAGCCCAATTTGAATTTTTCTTTTTTTCTTCCAAAGGCGGTTATGATCACATTGGTTAATGAAATATCGTCCTGCAGTAAACGCACATTGATCTCGCTGCTTGTACCTATGGTAACCCGCTCACGTTTCATTCCTATCATTGAAAACTCGAGGATATCTCCTACTGCCGCTTTTATTTCGTACCGGCCGTTCAGGTCGCTGATCGTTGTTTTTGAATTTGACTGTACTTTAATTGTGACGCCGGCAAGCGCAGCACCATTAATATCTGCTACGAGGCCATTAATGGTTTTTGTCTGGGCGATTGCTGCCTGGTACAATCCCAAAAAAAGAAGGATAAGCTTAAGTTTTCTCATTTTTGATTATGTTATACTAAAAGAATAGAACGTTGTTGTAAAAATTGCCAGGAAACTTTTAAAACCGCACCAGATAGTCTTCTGCTATGACCTGCCTATCATTGATCCGGATTGGATCATTGGTTTCTTATATCCACATGCATAGAGAGTTTCATTCCCGGGTGAATTTGGTTTTGCAAGAATTTTTTCAAAATATTTTATAGGGAATTGAAGAACGATCGTGTCCAGCATTAGAAGCTTAATAGTGATTAAGCATGAAATAAGCAGCAGCCTTTGAAGGGATATCATCGGTGGTCAAGGTTTAATGGCACGATGAATTTAGAAGAACTTTGAATACTATCAAAAAAAATAATTGCCGGCGATCATCTTGTTGTAATAACGTATTTCAAAATACCTGCCGAAACAACTAAATGAACTGGTTTATCTTTATACTATGAAGCCCAAACCGGTCAGGTTTACTTATTCTGATTTCGAACCTATCAGGAATATCGCTCTTGGTTTTCCGGGAACAGAAGAAAGCACTTCTTATGGCACTCCTTCCATTAAAGTGAATGGTAAGTTTATGTGCCGTTTGCATGATAATGGAGAATTCATTCCTATTCGTCTTGGCTTTGAATTACGTGATGAATATTTGGACAGGTTTCCCGAAATATTTCATTTACCGGATCATTACAGATCGTACCCGTACATCTGTATGTGGGTGCATACATGTCCTCAAAAATTACTGAAAGAAATTGTGGAGTTAAGCTGGAGAGAACTTGCTACCAAAAAACAAATTATTGAATGGGACATGAAGACAAAACCAACAACCGGATAATAAGATGTAAATAATAATGGCCCATCTATGCGGGCCATTATTATTTATACAAATGCTTTTTGATCTTAACCTGGCTCATAACAAACTCCGGGCAAGTTCTTATTTATCATCGGCATTATTCATTTTAAAAACAAGCGCTGCCAATATAGCGCCGCCGAAACAACCCACTAAATAGATCCAGATATTTGACCAGTCAAAAGCTTTCATCACCGAAGCGCCAATCGCAACGGCAGGATTAAAAGCGCCGCCGCTGAATTCGCCAAATGAATATGCCATCGCCAATACGGTAAACCCGATCGCCAATCCATAAAAACTATTGGTTGGCTGAGCATTGGTCCTGGCAGTAGCTACATTCAACACTACGTAAGCAAGGGCGAAAGTGCCAAGCACTTCTGATAATAATGCTTTTGTTGTATCCAATACTTGTATCGATACTTCCGGTGCCGGCCGATAGATCATAATTACAAAAGCGGCAGCTACTGCTCCGGCTAACTGGCTGCCCATATAAATCATGGCATCGCTGGCGCTGATCTTGCCCCTGATCAAAACTGCTAATGTAACCGCAGGATTATAATGTGCGCCTGAAATATGGCCGCCGGCATAGATCATGACCATCAGCGCTGCGCCAATAGCGAGAGGATTTCCCGTCATGCCGATCGTCAGCACCAGGAAAAAAGTACCGATGAATTCGGTAGTGTACTTTCTCATATTTACAAATTGTTTTGGTGAAAAATACAGGTGGAACTTTTTTAGTAATTATTTGTTCCTTTGAAGGTAATTGAATGTCCGAGAAATTTATTTCTATTTTTATACACATAAAAGAATAAGATGAAGATTGAAGTTGGACAACCCGCTCCTGATTTTACTTTATATGACAGCGAAAAAAAACAAGTCACTCTATCCGGGCAAAGAGATCAAAATGTGCTGCTGTTATTTTTCCCGCTGGCTTTTACCAGCACCTGCACCAAAGAACTTTGTTCTGTAAGAGATAATATCAATTGGTATAATAATGCGGATGCAAAAGTATATGGGATATCGGTGGATGCATTGCATACCCTGGCGAAGTATAAAGAAGATCAGCAACTCAATTTTACATTGCTGAGTGATTTTAATAAAGATGTTTCAAAATTGTATGATACCATTTATGAAATGTTTGGTTATAACATGAAAGGTGTTTCCAAACGTTCTGCTTTTGTAATAGATAAGCAGGGGATCATTCGTTATGCAGAGGTGCTGGAGAATGCCGGGGAGGTACCGGATTTCAAAGCTATTAATGAGATCCTGGGAGGTTTGCACTAAGCTTTAGTTAAAACCCTGAACAATGACCTTTCTAACACATTGAAAAAGAAACAGTTTTGAAATATCGTAGTTTTACGTTGCATAGAAAAAAAATTCGGCCTACTTTTCGGATAATAAAAGTAAATTTGTTTCGTTGAGACGAATTCTATCCATACTATCATTTGTCTTGTTGATTGGCATTCAATCACAGGCGCAAGCTGCGAGAGAAACTCCTGCAACAAACCAGGTTGATCGTATCATTAATTTATACCCCAACCCTGCTACTACTTATATCACTTTTGATCTGCAGAATGGTTATCAAAAAGGACTTTCATTACAAGTATTTAGTTTCCTTGGAAAGAAAATGTATGAAACCAAGAACCTGCCACAGAAACTTACATTAGATCTTGCAGAATTCAATCGTGGTCTTTATATGTATCACCTCACAGATGCAAGTGGAAGAGTGATCGAGTCTGGAAAGTTCCAGGTCACTAAATAATTTCTCTTTTATTTTATTGGCTATTCTTACAATTGAAATCAATTGCATATTGACCATTGCCTATTGATTATTGTACCTGCACAATTAAAAATTTCAGGTATTGTGTATTCTCCATATTCCAAATAACAGGATGATCAGCCGATTGCGACTGAAAAGTTACTTGTCTTAATTTTCTTCTTGCATCTCTTGCAGCCATATCAATTACCTGGAGAAATAATTCCGGCTTAACAAGACTTGTGCAGGATGAAGTAACAAGAAAGCCGCCGGGTTTTATCAATTTCATTCCCCGGAGATTGATCTCTTTATAACCGGTGATCGCTTTTTGAATTGTTTCCCTGCTTTTGGTAAAAGCCGGCGGATCGAGCATCACAACATCATACTGCCTGCCATCTTTTCCCCATTGCTTTAATACATCAAATGCATTGGCTGTTTCAAAACGGCATATTTTTTCCAAACCATTCAATGCTGCATTTGTATTGGCTTGCTCAACCGCATTGGCTGAAATATCAAGTCCCAAAACCGATCTTGCGCCATAGTGTGCCGCATGTATCTCAAATGTGCCGGTATAAGTAAATGCCCCCAACACATCGGCATCCTTTACAATAGTCTGAATGGTGCGGCGGTTATCCTGCTGATCTAAAAAATATCCTGTCTTCTGTCCATTCTCAATATCAACATGGAATTTCAATCCATTTTCATTGATCATGATCTTTGTATCGAAGGGCGCTGATAAAAAACCTTTTTGTTGTGATAAACCCTCGAGTTCTCTTACAGGTACATCATTACGTTCGTAGATACCTTTGGGCTTAAAAACTGTTTGCAGCGCTTTTACAATAGCCGGTTTCCAGGCATCGATACCCAATGCCAGTGTTTGTATAACAAAATGATCGTTGAATTTATCGATGATCAGTTGGGGAAGAGAATCGGCTTCGCCAAAAACAAGGCGGCAATTCTCGGTGTAACCCAATTTTTTTCGGTATTCCCAGCATTCTTTTATTTTATTCAAAAAGAATTGTTCGTTGATCTCGTCTGTTTTATTTCTTGTCAGCAGTCTTACCAATATCTGTGATTTGGGATTGATATATCCTTTGCCAACAAATTTCTTGTCATAAGAAAAGACCTCCGCTATTTCTCCGCCTGCTGCTTCGCCTTCTACTTTACCCACTTCATTATTGAAAATCCAGGGATGGCCGTTAAGGACCCTCGGGGAGATCTTTCGTTTCAGGTAGACTTTTATCATAACTATAAAAGGCACAAGGCGCAAGGCACAAGTCGTGAAAGATCAAAGATAGCGTCGAATTATAGTACATTCTTACACCCTGTACCTTGTGCCTTCTACCTTTTCAAGTCATTTTGTCTTTAATAAGTCCATTGGCAGTATTCTTGACACTCCTACCTTTGCAGTCAATTTTGTAAAAATGGCAGAAAAAGACATGAAAAAAGAGACAAAAAACAGCTCCGAAGACATTCCTGATCTCAATATTAATACGGATGATAGTATTACAGGTACATCCCACCTGAATGAACCCGTGGAAGAAGAAACAGAAATGGAGAGATTAAAAATGGAACTGGAAGAAGCGAACGATAAATATCTCCGCAAAATAGCCGAGTTCGATAATTACAAAAAGCGAAGCGCTAAAGAAAGAATGGAACTCATTCAAACGGCCGGCCGGGAAGTGATCGCCGATTTGCTGGATGTATTGGATGATTGTGACCGGGCTCAAAAACAATTGGAAAGTTCCGATAGTTCGGCTTCGGTTAAAGAAGGCGTCCTTCTTGTATTTAATAAACTAAGAAATACATTGCAGGTAAGAGGCGTTAAAGCTATGGAAACCCTGAATAAAGAATTCGATGCCGACCTGCATGAAGCAATTTCCGAGATCACGGCCCCCGCAGAAGAATTAAAAGGAAAAATAATAGATGAAGTAATGAAAGGCTATTACCTGAATGATAAGATCATCCGCCACGCCAAAGTGATAGTTGGAAAATAAAAAGCTTTTAGCCATGAGCCGTTAGCTGTGAGCCGGTTTCTGGTCTTGTTTACTCACAGCTAAATGCTAAATGCTAATGGCTACTAAGAGAGACTATTACGAAATACTGGGTGTATCGAAAACTGCATCAACGGATGAGATCAAAAAAGCTTACCGTAAGGTAGCTATGCAATTCCACCCCGACCGTAACCCCGGCGATAAAGCAGCCGAAGAAAAATTCAAAGAAGCAGCAGAAGCATACGAGATATTAAGTGATGCCGATAAAAAAGCGCAATATGACCGGTATGGTCATGCAGGCATGAGTAACAACGGACGGGGTGGTTATAGCGGCGGCGCCGGTATGAATATGGAAGATATCTTCAGCCAGTTCGGAGATATTTTCGGCGACGATCTTTTCGGAAATTTCTTTGGAGGCGGACAACGCCGCGGTGGTGGTGGCGGACAAAGAAGCCGTGGTATAAGAGGCAGTAATCTCCGGGTCAAATTAAAACTTACTTACGAAGAGATAGCAAAAGGTGTTACCAAGAACATCAAAGTAAAAAAATATATTCCCTGTACAACCTGCGGAGGCAGCGGTGCAAAAGATAAAGGCAGTGTACAAACTTGTACAAGTTGCGGTGGCAGCGGGCAAGTAAGAAAAGTACAGAATACTTTTCTTGGACAAATGCAAACAGTCACTACCTGCCCAACCTGCGGCGGTGAAGGAACAACTGTAACAGCCAAATGCGGCAATTGTAAAGGCGAAGGAAGAGTATATAGTGAAGAGACGGTAACGATCGATATACCTGCAGGCGTACAGGAAGGCATGCAATTAAATATCAGTGGCCGCGGTAATGCCGGAGAAAGAGGCGGGCCTGCCGGCGACCTGATCGTATTGATAGAGGAAGAAGCACATAAGGATCTGCACAGGGAAGGATTGAATGTTGCTTACGATCTGCATATTTCATTTACCGATGCTGTATTCGGAATGCAGGTAGAAGTGCCAACGATCGATGGAAGAGCAAAGATCAAAGTGCCTGCGGGTACACAAAGCGGAAAGATATTCCGGTTAAAAGGAAAAGGTTTTCCTGCCGTGAATTCTTATGATAAAGGAGATCAACTCATTCATGTAAATATCTGGACGCCGCAAAATGTGAGCAGTGAAGAAAAAGCAATGCTGGAAAAATTAAGCCAGTCTCAAAACTTCAAACCTCATCCTGAAAAAACAGATAAGAATTTCTTTGACAGGATAAAAGAAATGTTCTCGTGATCCTCACCAGTCGTCCTGGCTTCCTTTTTTCTTTTTAGGTTTTGTTGAATACAATTTTTTTGCCTGCTGTACAAGAGTAATGAATTCCTTCTGCAATAAATTGTTATTGGAAGTGGCATGCTCGCCAAGCGCAATGATATCGTCCCAATCTGTATTCTTAATAAAAGCGGAAGAACGAAGTAATGAACCGAACATAGTAACGGCTGCTGAAAAATGATAACATTTCTCCAGTTCGGCAAAAGGAATAAAATCAAAATTGCTGACATGAGAGCAACTGCTTTCTTTTTTATCGCCGGGTAAATGATATTTAAGAGTCAGGTCTGCAAATTTTCCGGTAGTAAAATCGTCTTTGATCGCTCCTTTATTTATTTCGGTAGGTACGATCTCGAAAATTGCTATCATAGAATGACCCGAACCAATTTCCCCGCCTTCGATCATAGCTAAAGAGTCACGCAAAGCGCCAACCCTGTTATCAAATCCGATCAGGCGATATTCTTTTACATATTCCGGGTTGAATTTTACATTCATATACACATCATCCGCAACAGCATACAATGTTTGAGTAAATTCTTTCAGCAAAACTTTTTCTGCTTCTTTGAAATTATCGAGGTAAGCAAAATTGCCATTACCTTTTTGCGCAAGTGTCTGGATCTTTGAATCTTTGTAATTACCCATTCCAACGCCAAGGCAGGTAAGATAAATACCCGATTCACGCTGGCGGGAGATCAGTTCATCCAGTTCGGTTTCTGTTTTCAAACCCACATTAAAATCCCCATCGGTAGCAAGAATGACACGGTTATTTCCACCATTGATAAAATGATTGCGGGCTACGCTATAGGCCAGTCGTATACCCGATTCGCCGGGAGTAGAACCACCAGGTTCGAGTTCATCGATCGTCTTTAATATTTTTTCTTTTTCTTTTCCACTTGTTGTATTCAGCATAACACCGGTAATGCCGCCATAAGCAACAATGGCGACTGAATCTTTATCCCGCAGGTTATTTACCAGTAAACGAAAAGCGGATTTCAGCAATGGCAGCCGGTTGGGCATATCCATAGAACCTGAAACGTCAATCAAAAAAACAAGACTGCTCGGCGGCAACGTATCGAGATCCAGTTTCTGCGAAGAGAAATCAACATAAAATAATTGATTATCGGGATTCCATGGACAAGAGCTTAACGTAGTTTTTAATTTAAATATCTGTCCCGGGTCGGGCTGATGATAATTAAGATTAAAGTAATTCAGCATCTCTTCGATACGTACTGCATCCGGCGGCACCATTGTTTTCAATGTAATGAAACGCCTGATATTGCTATAGGATGCCCTGTCAACATTCAGTGACATACCTGTGCTCGAAAATTTTTTTGCATTTACAAAATGATTTTCCAAAAGGCTGGCATAGGTCTCATCACCTGTCATCCAGGTTTTTTGTTCATCCTTGCCAAGGTCTTTGATCTGTGATGAAAGCTTATCTCTTTTAATATTGCTGACAGAGGCTGGTTGCAATTTTAATTTTACACGGATATATTCATCCGCATTAGCCAGTATCTTTTCTTTGTAATAACCCGTCAGTGTAAAACTTAATGTATCGATCTGCTGTTTGCTGATGATACCAAATGTTCCGGCCGAACCTGATTTGAATGTATAACCTGTTTTGTGCTGAATGATGGTAACGTTCTGCAAAACATTACCTGCTTCATCCTTTACTTCTCCCCTCATATAATACTGGGCGAATACGGACGAGCTGATCAAAAGCAAGAATAGTATATGACAAGCGGCCTTCAACTGGATATTTTGGAGCCATAAAATACAAAAAAAGGCTGAGAGCTACCCCAGCTTTATACTAACTGGTAGATTTCCTTCAGGTTACGTCCCATTCCATCATAATCAAGGCCATAACCAACAACGAATTTGTTCGGAATGTCAAAACCCACATAATCCAGTACCAGCGGGTGTTCTGTGGCTTCCGACTTGTGCAGTAAAGTCGCAATTTTCATCGACTTTGGCTGCTGGTGAACCAGTTTGGGTAGAAATTTATGTAGTGTTTTTCCGGTATCGACGATATCCTCCACGATGATCACATCCTTTCCAAAAAGATCTTCCTCCAGCCCGATAGAGGTCACCACTTTGCCTGACGACTTCATGCCTTTATAAGATGCAAGTTTTATAAAACATATTTCCGCTTCAACGCTAAGCTGTTTGAACAGGTCTGATGCAAACATGAATGACCCGTTCAGGATGGCAATGAATAATGGTTTTTTTCCAGCATACTCAGTATTGATAGCAGCCGCTATTTCTTTTACTCTTTTTTGAATGACCTCTTCAGAAAGATAAGTTTCAAATGATTTGTCATGCACTTTAATGACTGCCATAATAGTTATTTTGGTTATTGCCCCGGTATCAATGAATAATTTCCTTTTACTGCCAATGCAGGTGTGGTTGATGCTTTTGCTTTAAGATATAGTTTTTCACCTGCCGCAGGTATTTGTCCTTCTTTTAAATAATTCAACTCCCTGAGATTCTCAAGACGGATCGCTTCTGCCTGTGCAATATCATGTAATGTTTCGCCCGGTTGCACAATATGAAATTCATTTGCTCCCGTTTTACGTTTACGCTGCAGGTAGATGAGTTGATCCTTATCCGTTTGCTCCGCCTTTTCCATATCATTGATCTCAAAAAGTTTTGAAAGATCGATATCATATTTTTTTGCCAATACCAAAAAGAAAGTACCTTTTTTTGCATACACCACTTTTGTATCATTGATCCTGAACTCGCCGGTTGGATAATTGATCAATATTTTTTTTATAGCAGTAATTTCTTCAGATGTTGGAGGCAAAACTTCAGGCTGTTGCGGTGACCGTCCAGCGGGAACTTGTATCAGGTATTTTTCCCAAAGCGATCAAAGAATATTGCTGCAGGTTATAATCTTCAACGAGTTTGGTAATTACCTGCGGATATTTTGGATTGGTAGCATAACCGGCTTTTTTCAATCCATTGGCCCAGCCGGTATAATCTTCCGGATCGAGTGTAAATAAGGAAGCATAACGGGCGCCATTCTTTAAAAAATCAGAATGATCTTTATATGAATCGACAGGTGAAGGATATTTACGGAAACATTCTCCTTTCGCATCATCATCATGTTTTACTGTTTCACCGGTCCAGTTCGATTTACATTTTATACCAAAATGATTATTGGATGAAAGTGCAAGTTTACTATTCCCGGCTCCCGACTCATGTATACCTTGCGCCAATGTGATAGAGGCCGGCACACCCGTACGAAGCATCTCCTGCATCGCCAGGTCTTTATAAGCATCTATATATTTTCTTACAGTTTCCGATTGCTGGCCGTAAGAAAATGTGCTGAGCAGCAATAAAAAAATAAAACTATTTCTTTTCAATTGTTGCATAGGACGATCATAATTTTCGGATCAAATATAATCCGTCACGGATAGTTAATACCAGTTTTTCAATATCGGTTCTTTCTTTAATGAATTTATTGAAAGCCTCGATGCCTTTAGCGCTTTTACCCTTTACATTTTCTTCCAACACGTCGCCATGAAAGAAAATATTATCCGCTAAAATAAAACCGTTTTTCCGCAACCGGGGTAAAACAAGGTTAAAATATTCTATATAGGCTGGTTTATCTGCATCAATAAAGACGAGATCCCATGTTTCATTTAATTGAGGAATAATATCCAATGCATTGCCGCAATGAGAAATGATCTTATTGCTATGCAAAGACCTGTCAAAATAAGATCTTGCCAGGTTCACATCTTCTTGCCTTATATCAATCGTATGTAATTGCCCGTCACCGGTCATTCCTTTAGCAAGACATAAAGCGCTGTAGCCGGTAAATGTTCCGATCTCCAATATCCTTTGCGGCTTTATCATGCAACTGATCATCTCCAAAAGTTTTCCCTGCAAATGGCCGCTCAGCATTTGCGGATCAGCATGTTTGGTATTGGTATAGTCGGCAATTTCTTTCAGCAATACATCATCAGGAGATGTATAAGCTTCTGCATATTCTTGCACTTTGGGATGAATAAGTTCCAAAAGAATTTTGTTTTTGCAAAGATACTTCCATTTATCATTATGCAATTCCTTTCTGCAGCGCATCCGGATTCAAACACTGCTTTATGAAGAAATTTTTACTCTTCTTTGGTTTACTTATTCTCTGTACTGTTTCATATTCACAGAACAGAGTTATTACCGGTAAAGTATATAATGAGAAAGGGGAGCCAATTCCCGGTGCAACGATTGTAATCAAAGGTACCCGTACCGGCACAGCTGCCGATAACAATGGCGAGTTTCGTATTCTCGCTAAAACGGGTGATGTATTAATGGTATCAGGAGCCGGTCTTGAAACTACTGAAGTTACTGTGGGCGCATCACAAACAATTACTATCATAGTTAAAACGATCATTCTTACAGGAACCGAAGTAGTTGTTACAGCATTAGGTATAAGACGACAGTCAAGGGAACTTGGTTATAGTACGACCCGGGTAAGTGCCAATGAAATTACAGATGGGAAAAAAATAAAAACATGGAAACGTTCCGGTGACCTGGATGAGAACAGCGTCCGTTTATCAGTGGGCGATAAGGATCATTTACCATTGAAAAGTGTACAGGTTGCCGTGCAGGTGGATGGATTCAGGGCAAGAGTATTATTTGATTATTTTTTTTACAGTGATAAACCAAACCTTTTGCGGGGTGATTTCAAATTAAAACTTCCTGCCGGTGCAAGTCCTTATTATTTTGCATTTGGCGGAACCGAATATTTAAATAAAGACAAAGGATCATTATTTATTCCTTTTGTGACTTATCCGGAGGCGGCTAAAATAGATCTTACCAATGATACTATCCGGAGCCAGCGAAATAATTACTGGAGCAATATCAAAGAAGCTTTTGTTGTTCCAAAAGAAAAAGCAGCTTATGCTTTTAATGAAGTAGTGAGAGGCCGCATCGACCCTGCACTGGCAGAATGGGCCGGTGCCGATGTATTTAGTTGCAGTGTATATCCTATTCTGCAAAATAAATTACATCGTATAGTGATCGGTTATGATATTAATCTTGCTGAAGCCGGGGAAAATGGAATATTGAACCTGGTGCTTCCTTATTTGAATATTCCAAAGAAATTAGATATCGATATTGCAAATGCAACAGGATTCTCACACCACTTAGATCCTGCTATAAGAACAAGAAGCTTTGTTAGTGACAGGGTGAAGTATCACCTGGAAAATTTTAAAGAAAAAGTCTTTTGAGATCACAACACGTTCCAAAGAAACTGTTTTTTTGAAAAACGAGGGAGCAGAACCGTATTTTGCTTTCAGTTATGATCCCGAATTACCAAAGAACCTGGCCGGTCCCGGTTCTGATAAAGCTATATTTCTTTTGGATGTTTCGCTGAGTAGCCAGCCGGATAAATTCAATATCTGGTTGAAAATGATCGAAACGATGCTTAACAATAACAGGGCAACGATAAAAAAATTTGCGATACTTTGTTTTAATACAGATGTATTCTGGTGGAAAAATTATTACAGTGCCAATAATCAAAATTCGGTAGGCGATTTTCTCGAATTTGCCGACCGGTTAAGTTTAATGGGAGCTACTGATATTGGTCTTGCATTGAAGGAAGCTTCACATCCAAAATGGTTAAAAGAAAATTCAGCGAAAACATTATTTCTTTTAAGTGATGGCGATGCCAGTTGGGGAGAAGATAACCTGTACCTGCTCTCCGCATCTGTAGCCGGTACCGACAAAGTGTATGCATTTACTACAGGTCTCTCAGGCACCGACACAAGAGTGCTTGATCATTTATGCAGGCAAACAAACGGCGCCGTTTTTTCTGTATTGAATGAAGAAGAAGCAGAGAAAGTATCATTGTCCATCATGTTTCAACCCTGGAGAATAAAAAATATTTTATTGAAAGACGGAAGAGATATATTGGTAGCAGGCAGGCCTTATAATATTTTCCCCGGACAAAAACTTTTACTGACAGGAAGAGGCACCGTCGGGCCCAATGATGAAGTGATATTGCAATTGCAGCAAGGCGAAAAAGAAAAAAATATTACTGTTCCCGCTAAACTTATCATTTCATCTGATCTTACAAAGCGCATCTATGGGCAAACAGCAGTAACACAACTGGAAGATTTTTCTTTTCAAACTGAAGAAGCTTCTGTGAAATATGCGGGCTATTATGCCGTGGCCGGTCAAACATGTTCATGGTTAATGCTGGAAAGCCGCGATCTGTATAACCGCTTTGGAATAAGAACAGAGACCAGCCGTCAATTCATTGATTCAAACATGGTGAGTTCTATTATTCATCGCTTGCTGTCTGAAAGCGGGTCGGAAAAAGCATTGGCTAGTACCAAGGAGAATATGAAAGCATGGTTAAAAAAAGTTCAGCGTGACGAGATCCTTGATATCCTTCCCGATTCTCTTTTCAATGCACATATGGATCGTCTTCCTGAATCATCTTTTGATGTAACGGTCGAACCTTTGCACGGCAATCTCATGTTCCGTGATGAATGGTTCAAAACAACAAATGCCGAATTGGATAAAAGCATTCTTGATTATGATAAAATGATGCAGACCATCAAAAAAGAAAAGGCAATAGAAGGCACAGCCGATGCATTCAAGGTTCTCAGCAGTTTTGCAGAGAACAACCGGTCCGACCTGACCCTGCTGAGAGATGTAGCTTTTCAACTCAGTAACTGGGATCTTGACGGCAAAGCATATGAACTTTGCAAAAGACTGATACGTTCACGCCCCGCCGAACCTCCCACTTACAAACAGATCGCCAATAGTTTATTGAAAATAAATAAAACAGACCTGGCATTGGTTTATTATGATATTGCTTACCTGACCCAATGGGACCGGCGCTTCGACGGCTTTGACATTATCAATGCCATTGAATATTATAAATTATTGAAGCAGATCGTCAATGGAAAATATAAAGCAACCGATATGGCCTTTGTAAATAGCAGGCTGAAAGATGTCAGTTCATTTTTGGAAAATGCAGGTCTCGCATCTGCAGAAGCCGACCTGATGATCGTCATTACATGGAATACCGATAACACAGATGTTGACCTGCATGTGCGGGAACCTAACCAGGAAGAATGTTATTATGGCTATATGAAAACAAAAAATGGGGGACGATTGACCAATGATGCTGTACAGGGTTTTGGTCCCGAAACGTATATTATGCAAAATGCACCCGCCGGCAAATACAGTTTAGATATTGACTACTACAATAGCAGCCGGGTGCAAACTTCTGCAAAAAGCAAAATATTAGTAACGGTATATAAGAATTGGGGAAGAAGCAATGAAGAGATGGTTCAAAAGATTGTAGAGTTGAAAAGATCCGACCGCAAAACAACTAACAATAATAACGACGATGATAAAACACTCCGGGATGTTGTTACTGTTGAGTTTTAAAACTATTTTCTCATCTCTGTAAAAGGCTGGCTATTTAGCCGGCCTTTATTCCATACCCTTATCTTCGATCATAGAAATTTTGTTTTCGTTCCAGCACACTTTATACTTCCTCTTGGTCATACCTGACTTGCATTGGATCAAATAACAATTACCATTTGTTTCAAGCACTTTGGGTTCGTCAAGATCATAGATGCCCATATCTTTTGTATCAATACCCGGTGCAGCATGTTTTTGAAGTGCGGCCTCTACAGATGTGTATTTCCCGTTGAAGCTATTGATGAAGTCCTGCATTTCTGCGCTTATTTTTGTTTCTGCACTTACCTGTGCTTCTGCAGCAGGTTTCTTTTCACCCTTGCCGCCGCCGCAGGCAGTTATGAATAATATTGCTGTAAATAACGAAACGACCAGTACTGTTTTTTTCATATGCTTGTTTTTACAAATATAGGCGAGTATTTGTGCAGCCATCCGATATATTGCATCCTTATTCAAATATTTAAATGCTTTCCCGGTTTATATTGACGATCCTCATAGTGTGTTCTTTTCTGTCATCCGTTGGGCAAGCCATAGATCTGAAAGGGACGATCACCAGTACTAAAGGCGATACAATTCCATTTGCTTCTGTATTGATAAAAAACAAACGCACCGGTGTTTCTGCTGATATGCATGGCCAGTACAGCATCAATGTTGTTCCGGGAAGAGATATACTTGTATTCAGTGCCACCGGGTATGTTGCCAGGGAGATATTGGTTACTTCTGCCAATCCTTTACATATCACACTTGAACCCGTGGTATTTGAACAGGGAAATGGTATTCCTCCTATGCCTCCTGTGCATCGTCCTAACAGGGAAATCAAAGTGATCCCAAAAGAAGTGACTAAAAAGGAGTTGAAAAAGATAGAAAAGAAAAAAAGGAAAGAAGCAAGAAAACTTAAACGGCAAGAGAATTAGTTCCGCCAATAATTAAGCCACCTGCAACTTACCAGCTGTTTCATCTTTTTTTGAGATCATCCACAATCCAATGAATGTAAATATCCCGTTGATCAGTATCAGTTCGTTACCGATCTTATAACCATTAAAGACAGTATCGGAGATGCTTTGTAAAGCCGGTAATTCAACATGAAGTTTGGCTGCATACCACGCAGGATTGCTGGTCATATCTAACAACAATGCAAGTAATGGCGCCACGATACAAACTGTCCAGATCAGTTCCTGTTTCAGTTTTCGTTTGGTAAGTATTCCGAAAGCAAATAAACCCAGTAACGGGCCGTATGTAATACCGGCAAATTTCAGGATGAAATCGATGATGAGTTTATCATTCATCCATTTGAACACCATCACCATGAGAAAGAAGACGAGCGCAAACGTGAAATGCACTTTCAAACGGGTTCGTTTCTTTTGCTTTTCGAGAAGTTGTTCATCAAGTATGCCATCCGTTGCTTTCTTTTTATTCATTCCAAGAATATCGATACAGAAACAGGAGGTTAATGATGTGATAGCACCATCAACACTTGGGAATAAAGCCGAGATCAAAGCAATGATGAATATAATTCCGATCACGCCGCTGAATGTATCACTTAATGCAATAGTAGGGAACAGGTCATCGGGCGCCGTTTTAATACCATTTTGGTTCGCATATAAATAAAGAACGCCGCCCAGTACCAGGAACAGGAAATTCACGACCATCAACACTCCTGTGAACGTCATAATATTTTTTTGCGAATCTTTCAGCGTCTTTACACTTATATTTTTTTGCATCATTTCCTGGTCAAGGCCTGTCATTGCGATCGCAATGAACATACCCCCGATAATATGTTTCAAAGCAAAAGAACTTGCCTTCACATCCCAGTTGAATATCTGTGTATAACCTTTATCTGCCATCATCGACCAGGCGCCGCCAAAATCCGTTCCCAGCGCTTTGATGATAACGATCACACAAACAACAAGACCTACCAGCATACCGGTTGTTTGCAATGTATCTGTATAAATGATGGTCTTTACGCCGCCTTCGAATGTATAAAGCAGTATCAATAAAAGAATGACCAATGAGGTTACTTCAAAAGGGATATTCAGTTTATTGAAAATAAAAGTTTGCAATACACTGATAACAAGATACAATCTTGCCGTAGCCCCGAATACTCTTGATACAATGAAAAAGAAAGCGCCTGCTTTATGTGCACTGACACCAAATCGTCTTTCAAGATAGGTGTAGATACTTGTCAGGTTCATCCGGTAATACAGCGGGATCAATACAAATGCGATCACCATATAACCGATCAGGTAACCAAGTACGATCTGGAAATAAAAAAAGTTGCCGGAACCAACGCCACCCGGAACACTTACGAATGTAACGCCACTCAGCGAAGTACCGATCATCCCGAATGCTACCAGCATCCAGTTGCTATTGCGGTTCCCGATGAAAAATGATTCATTATTGGAATTCCGGGAAGTGTACCAGGCCACAATAAGCAGCAATGCAAAATAACCCAGTACGAATGCGAGAAGAATTCCTGGCGACATACAGTATTAAATTATTGGTTATAAGTTTTGAAGGTAAAGAAATTTAGTTTCCTTTGCCGTGAATATAATTATAAAATATGCCTATCGGTTCCCTTGCTGTTTTTTGCGGTTCTAAAGAAGGAACTAACCCCGTTTTCAAAGTACATGCTATTGCATTGGGAAAGATCTTTGCTGAAAATAATATCAAACTGATCTATGGCGGTGGTAGTGCCGGGCTGATGGGAATTATTGCCGACAGCAGTATGCAAAACGGCGGCCATGTCAGCGGCTTCATTCCAAAAATATTATTGGAATGGGAAGTACAGCACCGGGGCATCACCGAGCTGATCATATGTGATGATATGCATGAAAGAAAAAAAAGGATCTATAGTGTTTGCGATGCGGCGATCATTCTTCCCGGCGGTTTTGGAACGCTGGATGAATTGTTCGAGATCGTTACCTGGAATCAACTAACGATACACGATAAACATATTATCATTCTAAATTCCGGTGGTTTTTATGATCATCTTTTAGCGCATATCGAACTGATGAAAAAAGAAGGCTTTCTTTATGAAGAAGCAATAAAAAGGATCACCATTATTGGTGACCCTGCTGAATTGTTGCAATATCTTGATACGTCAAACGTGAATCGTCAATCGTGAATACATTAAAATGAAAATTTTCTGAATGTATTTATAATTAATGATCTTAAACCCATAGCTTGCTTCACGATTCACGATTGACGATTGACGATTCACCTTCTCTCCTTCCCTCCGCCGTCTCCCTGGAATAAAGGAATTTGAATTCCTCCCCTGATGATCGGGATAGTTCTTCCTGTTGCATCGGTATATGGCGAATTGAGATTGTCGGAAAGATCGAACATTACAGAAAAATAATAAAACGGCCCGCCGCCTCTTCCCCACCTGCCGGTTGTATATCCACCGCCGACAAGAAAACTGCTGGCTTCTTCTTTTGCTTTGGAAGTCCCGGCGCCGCTTGTAGGATCGGGAATATATTTTTGCCTGATAAAATTATGTTCCACTTGTGCCTGCGCAAATAAAAAGCGGACAGGATACAGTCTAACAAAAGCGCCGCCGCCATATACTTTCTGCCGCAGACGATCATCATAGACAAATACATCCCTGTAAGATGTGTGTGTATAATTGAAAACAAGACCTGCGTCCATAAAATTAGTAAGACTGTAACCGATCACCGGGCTTGCGCCGATAAGGAATGTATTATTATAAAAAGCCAGTGATACACTTCCGCCGGTGAATAAATTTTCTTTGAACGTACGTTCTTCTTTTTCGTCCTTATCCTTGCTCTTATCTTTTGACTTGTATTGTGCCAGTAAAAGACCGGAGCTGGTAAATATCAGCAATGCCGATACGATCATTTTCTTCATTATCATGGGGTAATTATTTTTTGAATTAGTACCATCAGGCCGGGAATATCTTCCCGGGGTTTAAAATATTATTCGGGTCAAATATTTTTTTGATCTCTTTCATCAGGCGCAATTGTGTTTCATCAAAAACAATGGACATGTATTCTTTTTGCACGAGGCCGATACCATGCTCACCGCTCAATGTGCCGCCCAATCCTTTTGTCAATGCAAATATCTCTTTTATTCCATCCTTTAACGAACCGTTCCACTGTTCATCTGTTAAATCACCCTTAATAATATTTACATGGAGATTACCATCGCCGGCATGACCATAACAGACGGATTGAAAACCATATTTTTTTCCAATATCTTTTACGCCTTTTAATAGAACCGGCAATTCTGCCCTGGGTACAACCGTATCTTCTTCTTTATAAATTGAATGGGACTTTACCGCTTCTCCTACTCTTCTTCTCATTTTCCATAGTTCCGCTTTTTGTTGCGCATCATCGGCGAATAATATCTCGCCGCATTCAAACGCCTGTACAATGGCTGAGATGCCTTCCATCTCCTGCATCAGCACTTCCATATTATTTCCATCAACCTCTATCAGCAAATGCGCCTGTACATCATCCCCGATCACCACCGAACTTGTATCTAAAAATTTACTTACCCATTCCAATGCATCTCTTTCCATGAATTCCATAGCGCTGGGCGTATAGCCCGCCCGGAAAATAGCACTCACCGCTGCGCAGGCATTTTCAGCAGAACGAAAAGGAACCAGCATCAGCAGGTCATGTTTCGGTAATGGGATCAAACGCAATACGATCTTTGTAACGATACCCAATGTTCCTTCGCTACCAACTATTAATTGTGTAAGATTATATCCTGTTGCATTTTTTAAAACATTGGCTCCTGTCCAAATGATCTCGCCGGTTGGTAAAACAATTTCAAGATTGAGCACATAATCTTTTACCACTCCATATTTCACTGCTTTGGGACCACCGCTGTTCTCAGAAATATTTCCCCCGATAAAACAGGAGCCGCGGCTGCTGGGATCGGGCGGATAAAAAAGATGTTTTTCTTTCACCGCATTTTGTAATACTTCTGTTATCACACCGGGTTCGGTTGTTACCTGCAGGTTCCTTTCATCGATCTGTAAAATAGAATTCATTCTTTCTGTGGAAAGCAAAACACCACCGAGATGCGGTAATGCGCCGCCGCTGAGACCAGTGCCGGCGCCCCTTGGTGTAACAATAATTTTTTCTTTGTTACAAATTTTCAGGATAGCGCTGATCTCTTCTGCTGTTTTTGGTTTGATAACTACATCCGGCAAATAATGCAGGTCTTCCGTTTCGTCATGCGAGTAATGATGAAGCGATTCTTCATCAAGCAAAACGAATTGTTCGCCCACAATTTTTTTGAATGATGCAATAAGCTGGTTAGTAAATACAGGGGCTGTCATTGTGTCCATGCTTTCCATTTAACAGCAAAAATCGGAATATTCGAGAAATGAGCCTATTATTATATAGACTGAAGTTAGTCTTTAAAAAAAGATTTAGTTATTGAAAGTATTCTTCGTTTTTCTTATAAAAATGAATTCCGAATAAATTGTCTGGATTTTTTTCATTTAAAGCTTTAGCGATATGTTTCGTATCAATAACGGAGATTTTCCATGGCACTTTACTAGTGCCGGCAATATCGTGCCTGCTTTTTGACGAATAACAATCGCATGGATCCGTGCAGAAGGGAAAAAAAAGATAAGCCAAAGCCAGGAATATGCAGCCTTTATTCATACAAGTTCATTAAAAAATGAAGGGCTTTTCATCCTGCATTTTGATTAATGCTTAGTAAGATCATTTCTCTCAAAGCCGTAAACAACATTTGTATCGGTTATACTACTATCCGGGTGCACTGTTATAACAATTGAATTATCTCCACACACCTTAACAATTAGTATCAAAATGTCGGGCACATCGCATCCCGCTTGCTGCCATTGAACTTATCTATTATACCGTGTTTCTTGATGGAAATCTCGTAAGCGCCACGGGTATTATTATAATCCTTCAGTGAAGAAGTGGTAGCATCATAGGTGAACGAAACGATATAATCTTTAAAGCCCAGTCCCAGCATCGGGATAAAAGCATCTTTGTAGCGGTAATACAGACCGGCGATCAGTATCTTTTCGCCATCGCCTGATAAATTATAATGCGCATTCAATCCGCCTACGATCTCAAACGATTTTGCCTGGTAAGAACCATAGATATTGGGATTGATGATCCACTGATCATTGGGTTTGAAACTTCCGTTGAGAAATGCGGTATAACGAACGGGTACCTGGTTATCAACGCCGGGTGCATCATTAAAGAAAGATTCTTTCGGCCTGTTGATATGCATGGCAGAAAATCCCGCATTAAGGTATAAACTTCCTTCTGTGAAATAGGCGTAATTCATTCCTACCTGCAGATCGAAATAATTGATATTGTTTACATCGAGTTTGGGTGCAGCCGCAGAATGTCCTGCATCAAAGAACTTACCGTTCCACTGACTTGGAAAAGTAAGCAGCGATGTATTGATATTTTTATTTACCCAGCCTGCATTAAAACCAAGGCTCACCAAACTTCCCTGGTTGAGCATCTGGTGATAAGCTACCGATCCATATAATTTAGTAGAAGTAAGACTGCCTGTTCCGGCCACATCTCTTAATATCACTCCGCCCACACCGAGCCATCCGCTTCTTTCCGAATTAGCCATTAATTGTACATCGCCAAATGCGCTCATTGTTTTATAAGGAAAGGCGGTAACCGAAGCCCATTGGTTACGATAGTTGACACCAAGACGATAATCACCTTCAGGTAAAAAACCTGTATTGGCAGGATTCGTCAACAGGGGCGAATTAAAAAATTGAGAGAAATGCAGATCCTGGCCGAAGGCACAAGGCGCAATGCACAGGGCGCAAGCCATGATCGCTACAGTGTTTTTTATTCTTCTATTCATTTTCACATTAGTCGTTTAAAATCAGTTACACAAATTAATCCTGTTTAGCAGTTGATCTAGCCGTTATCGAATTAAAGTTATGTCTCCCTTCTTGGTTATTTTGGCTCCATCCGAAAATTCAACACTTAATGTATATGCATAAACATCCATTGGCTGCACTACACCTCTTACTCTTCCATCCCAGCCCTGGAAACGGTTATTGGTCTCGAAAACTTTTTGTCCCCAGCGGTTCCAGATAATGAATGTCATTTTTGCAATACCAAAACCCATTACCCTGACAACACTATTCACATCACCACTGTTTGGCGTAAATGCATTGGGCACATCTACCAATGGAATAATAAATGCCTGAACAGGTTTACAGATCGTACTGTCACAATCGGCAGCATTGTAAGCTGTAAGACAGGCCATGTAAGTGCCGCTTGCATTATACTGGTGCGATACGGGAGATCTCGATGTGGTCAATAAAGAATCGCCATCGCCAAATTTCCATTTGAACCGTATAGCTTCCACCGGTGAAAGATTAGTGAATATGGTCGGTGTATTTTCAGGCAATGATGGCGGTTTAGGATTCCAGTCAAAATCTACTCCCGGCGAATCAAATACTTCTATGGTGAAAGTGGTATCATGCGTTAAGTTACAAGTGCCCGGGTTGGTCGCTGTCAGGTGTATCGTATAAGTTCCGGTATTGACATATAAATGCGTTGGATTTTCCAGCGTTGATGTATTATCGGGTGAAGTTGGATCGCCAAAATCCCATTGCCATCCTACAGCATTCAGGGATTCACTTGTGAATTGGGCGTTATACGGCAGACAACCGGTAGCCGGTGTTCCGATGATCGCTTTTACATTATCTGCAATGCTGATCTTAAATGTACTGTCATCAGGACTATTACAAAACTGGTCGTCATTCAAAAGAAGTTTTGGCAGGTAAGTTCCGATGCCGGGATAAGTATGAGTAACTGCATTAGCTGCACCGATCAAAGCAGGTACACGTGGACTTCCATCTCCAAAATCCCATTCAAATGAATTAGCGAGGAAAGGAATAGCAAAACTGTTGGTTGAATTATTTGTGAACTGGTAAGTAAGTTTCGGACAGCCCGGCCCGATCGGTTGCCAGGCAGGTCTCAGGTTTGCTTTATTATTTCCTACCCGGATATTGGTAAATGATGAATCTCTTACATTACAGGTATTCGGATCAACTGCCACCAGCATGACAGGATATGTACCGACCGCCGTATAAGTAAAATTCGTAGTTGGTCCTGTTGTGATCCGGTCAGGAGGATTGCCCGGAACATAATTAAAATACCATTCATAGGTTTGGGCATTCGCAATACTGTCAGAAAAATCAACACTCAGATCGAGACAACCTGCGGTATCTCTTATTATTCCATCGATAGAAGACTGTACTTCTGATTTTACACCCGCAAGATTCATAGCGATCTTTACCATCGTCAGGTTGCAATCCGGCGAAGGATTATTGGTGGACCATGCGCCTGTAGTAACCAATGTCCCGATCGGGCTTGGCGGTGGCCTGTTCAATTTACAATTACCGCAAATGGCCTGGTAAATATTTCCCTGTGCATCAAAGCGGCTTGTACCTCCATCCACATGGTCGGTACCAGGGCCTGCGCTATTATTTTCACCATAAAAACTTCCGAAGAGTAATGAGGCTGCATCTTTTTTTAGCACGAAGAAATACATATCCTTTCCATCGGTAACACTTTTGATCGCATCCGCTGTAATGGGCAGGCCGCCTGTACCGGCGCTACCGAAAGCATTATCAGTAAAGAAATGTCCTCCCCATCCTGATATATAAACATTGTCGCAACGATCTACCAGGAAAGCAACGGGTGAAATATTAGGAGTAGGTGCACCCGAACCAAACATCGTTGAATAAACAATTGCTGAAAGATCAGGCTGCAATTTTGCAATGAATTGTTTTCCTCCCGGATTACTATATGCAGCATTGACCGGCACCCAGGCACCGGTTGTTTGACCCATTACATAGGGAAACCCGCTTTTGTCAAACTGGATACCAAATATCTGGTCGATACTGCTGGTTCCAATATAAGTTGTACGAATAACAGCGGTACCGGTAGTATTAAACACGGTAATATAACCGTCAATATTTCCATGAGTAGCGGGTCCTACTGTACCAGTAGTATTGCCCGGCAGGTTACCGCTTTCAGTGCCCCCGGCCATATAGATATCACCGCCGGGCCCTATTGAAAGAACATATCCTGCATCATTTCCACCGCCTCCAAAATAGGTGGCAAAACTTAGTGCGGAAACGGTTGGATTATATTTCAATAACACAGCATCCTGCCCGCCATTCGAAGTCATTTGAAAAGCTCCGGCCGTTACAGGGAAATTAGTTGACTGGGTAGAAGAAGCCACATATATATTTCCTGCAGCATCAAGTATCACTTCACTCCGGCCATCATCACCATAATTTCTTTGCAACGAGCTTAATGTTCTTGTCGTTGAGATATTAACTCCGTCATCGCCACTGCCGCCGATCTTTTTAGATCCGATCAATGCATTACCGGCAGCATTTAATTTTGTTACCACGATATCATAACCACCACCATTGGTGGCAGTACCTGTAACAGGATAATTACCGGAGTTGGAACGACCTGCTATAATAAGATTACCCTGCGGATCTACTATTAAACTATGCGGCTGATCGTTACCGCCGCCGCCGATATAAGTTGCATAAATGCGGTTGCTTCCGTTAGCAGATAATTTCATGATGCCCATATCGATACCTGCACCTGACCCACCGGTACCACCCTGGTAAGTTGTTTGAAAAGCGCCGGCAGATGTTGGGAAACCGGAATTAAAAACAATTCCACCGCCATACATTGTTCCATCGGGGCCGTAGGTAGCGGTAAAACCCCAGTTATCCGCAGTGCTTCCTGTAAAAGATCCGAAAATAACTACGGGATCGATGACCAGCGTAGAAGAAGGATCATAATTCTTTATATCAAATCTTACTGTATTGTCTTTTACAGAATATTTACAATTGATCTCTCTTCTTCCTGCCATATCTGTTTGATAAGAATACGGTATTGATTCCTTCATCTCACCAACAGATGTAGTAATGATAAGATCCTTATTTTTTACCTGGAGTTTATCGACGCCACTATATTTCAAAGCAATTTTAGAAATGTCTGCACCCGGTTTTACCAGTATATCATATTTAAGAAATCCGTTATCGGTATAATAACGCACATCCACATTGGGATAAACATCTTTCATTGTAAGCGCCTGGAATATGCGGCACTCGCCGGCCCATTTGGAAGGATCGTTACCAATAAAATAATTGTTGTATCCCGGCGTCATTTTCTCGGGTATCAATGCCGTGGTCTTTGAAGCACCGACAAAATCTACATCCCATGCGTGTGAGCGAACCACCAGTTTATCATTCGGGCCTACCGGTGTTTCATTCGGGTTGTATCCATGCATGAAGGTGGCTAATTGGGCATAGTCAGCAGGATTATGCTGTACAACCGTAAAACCATTCGACCTGATAAAAATGGAACCGTTATTGATATCTCCTTTGTATTCTGCACGGCTATCCCATTGCCCTTTATTCTGGATAAATTCAATATTATTATAACTCTGTGCTTTTATAAAGACAGCAGGTAGTAAAAAAAATATTAATAAGAGGGAGTTCTTAAGGGTAAAATTCATTCTATTAATATAACTATAAATTCCTTCAATTAGATTTAAAGGTTCTGTTAAGAAATGTCTTCTCATAGTAATTTGTTTTCGCGGCGGCCCTTCGTTCATCTGAAAATGAAAAATTACTTTCGTTATCAGGAAATTTTACTCCAAATCACATTTTGACCGGGTTGCTGAAGGAACTTCTTTAACCGCAAATTTCCGGCCGAAACAAGGTCCGGATCTTTCTCCAAAATTTCCGCAGCAATATTACGGGCGGCCTCCAGCAATGGCCGGTCTTGGACTATACTTGCCAGTTTAAAGTTTAACACACCGCTCTGTCTTGTTCCTTCAATATCGCCCGGCCCTCTCAGTTCCAGGTCTTTTTCCGCTATTTCAAACCCATTTCCAGTGCTTGTCATGATCCTGATGCGCTCCCTGGCATCATTACCCAACTTTGACCCGGATAAAAGGATGCAATAACTCTTATCGGCTCCCCGCCCTACCCGGCCCCTTAATTGATGCAACTGGGACAGGCCAAATTTTTCCGCACTTTCTATCACCATCACCGAAGCATTCGGAACATCCACGCCAACTTCAATGACCGTGGTAGAAACAAGTATCTGAGTATCTTTTTCAATGAAGCGTTGCATATTAATTTCCTTCTGCTTCGAAGGTTGACGGCCATGCACCATACTGATCCAGTATTTAGGTTCGGGAAAATAAGCTTTAACATTTTCGTATCCTTTCATCAGGTTTTCATAGTCGAGTTTATCGCTTTCTTCTATGAGGGGAAAAATAATATACACTTGTCTTCCCTTATCGATCTCCGACCGGATAAAATCCATCACTTTGCTGCGCTGCGATTCATAACGATGAACTGTAGTGATGGGTTGCCGTCCGGGCGGCAGTTCATTGATGACGCTATAATCAAGATCGCCATAAGCCGTCATAGCCAGCGTACGGGGAATGGGCGTTGCCGTCATCACCAGCACATGTGGCGGAATAGTTGCTTTTCCCCAAAGCTTTGCTCTTTGCGCCACACCAAAACGATGTTGCTCATCGATAACGACCAAACCAAGTTCTTTGAACTGTACTATTTCTTCGATTACTGCATGTGTGCCGATCAATATTCTTAACGAGCCTTCGGTCAATTCCTGTAATATCTTTTTTCTTTCTGCCGATTTAGTTGAACCGGTCAATAATCTTACCGGCACATTTATTTTTTCCAGCATGGAAGATACTGTTCTGAAATGTTGTTGCGCCAGTATCTCGGTAGGCGCCATCAGGCAGGCCTGGTAATCATTATCAACTGCAAGCAGCATGATGAGTATGGCCACAATGGTTTTACCGCTGCCAACATCTCCCTGCAACAGGCGGTTCATTTGTTTTCCTTTTGCCGTATCCGTTCTTATTTCTTTGATCACTCTTTTCTGTGCATTCGTCAGTTCAAAGGGAAGATGATCTTTATAGAATTCATTAAAAAGATCGCCCACTTTTTCAAATACAACTCCTTTGGAAAAACGGTGACGGTTACTGCGCAGCATGGTCATCCGGAGTTGCGCCAGGAATAATTCTTCAAATTTCAATCGTTTTACTGCAGCATCAAATTCAGCGGTTGTGGCCGGAAAATGTATTTGCTTATACGCCGTGAACCGTTCGGTAAGTTTTACTTGTTTTAAAACATCGTCCGGCAAATTTTCAGGCAGATCTTTTTCTTTTATAATTGCCATCAATACTTCTGTCAGCTTTCCTATTTGTCTTCCGCCAAGACCTCTTGCTTTTAATTTTTCGGTGCTGGGATAAATAGGTTCAAGAAAATTTTTTCCCGATGGTTGTGCATTCAATGATTCCATTTCCGGGTGTATGATCTGCGGATGGCCCTGGAAAAAACTTACTTTACCGTATACCAAAAAATGATGTCCTGCCTGCAGGGTTTTTTGTATCCAGCTGATGCCCTGGAACCAGGTAAGTTCGATATAACCCGTCTTATCTCTTAGTTGGGCCACTAACCTGCGACCGGCTCTTTGCCCGATGATTTCAAAACTGGTGAGTTCCCCGGCTACCTGGATAAAATCAGTGCCGGGAATGATATCGCTGATGAGATTGATCTTTGTTTTATCAACATGGCGATAAGGAAAATGATTTAGCAGGTCATCAAATGTAAAAATGCCGAGTTCTTTTTTCAGCAGGTCGGCCCTTTGCGGTCCAACGCCTTTTAAATACTCTATGGGGTTTGATAATATAGTGGGTGAAGAAGAAATAATATTGCTAAGGTACAAGGCACGGGGCACAAGGCACAAGTAGTGAACTAAATTTGAAGTTTCATTTTGCTTTCGGAATTTGACTAACGACTCCGGACTAACGACTCATGACTCACGACCCGATCGCTTGCCGAAGCGACTTTTCCCAAAGCACCGTTTGTTTACCGCGGATGAATTTGATAAATCCTTTGACCAGGCAATAATTCATAAAAACAAAATAGAAAGGAACCGTTAACAAACCGGCTCTCTTTCCCGACCGGGCGAACAACCAGCCAATGAATGCAAGCAGGTAGAAGAACAATTGTGTGTACAAAGACCAATGGTAAAGATCAGCATGCGGATAACTGGCGGCAATAAAAATATTACTGAGTAATACCACCACTATCAATACAGGGCAGAATATCCATCTCAGCAATCTCCTCGAGATAAACTGGAAAGCCAATAAAGGCTGCTTGAAAATATTCAGGCTGTTACCAATATACCCCACGGATTGGTAAGCCCCTGCAGAGATCCTTACTTTTCTTTTTTCTTCTTCTGCTAATGATGCAGAAGGATGCTCCGCGGCAAATGCATTGGGCTCATACACTATTTTATATCCCTGCATGCAAACCTGCATAGAAGTAATAAAATCATCGAGGATTATTTCATCATCCAACCCTTTGAATAAAGAACTGCGGATAGAAAATAATTCTCCGGCGGCGCCCGTCACTGTATAAAGACCTGCATCCATTTTTTTGAGGAAGGATTCATATTGCCAGTATAATCCTTCTGCCTGTCCAACCGTTGTGCTGTTCGGATCTTTGATCACCCTTTTTTCACCCGCTACTGCACCCACTACGGAATTAGAGAAATGCGGAACAATATAACGGATACAATCGCTGTTCAGCATTGTATTGGCATCGCTGAAAACAACAACAGGAGTTTGCACCTGCCGCATGGCTCTTTTAATGGCCGCATATTTTCCCTGCCTGGCCTGCTGGTGTAATAAAGAAAAAACGGGATACTGTTGTATGATCTTATCGGAACCGTCGGTAGAACCATCCGTAACAAAAACAACGGATAATTTTTCAGCAGGATAATTAATGGCCAGTGTATTCCTGATCTTTTGTTCGAGTATGGTTCCTTCATTGAATGCGGTTATGATCAATGTAACAGCCGGCAGCTCTTCTTCAGCGATACTTTCTTTCTTTTGACGGGTAAATAATTTTTTCACCTGTATTATGATAAAAGCTAAAAGGCCATAGCCCAAATAGCAGTACACCAATACAGCCACACTGATCCAAAAAATAATTATTGATACAGTCATTCTTACTACGGGATGAGAAAATTACGGTTCGCTTATCGTAAATATCCAGTCTGAACTTCAAAATCCTGCGTACTAACCACAAATAAAGCCAAACAATACCTGCAAGATAAAAAATTGCTTGCCTCTTTATGAAAATGATTCTATTTTGTTGTTGACAAATCCTATATACCTGACCAAACGGGGTACAATGAAAAGCCATTTCCACCACCTGTTACAAATCGACTTTTTTGGCGATCATAAGCTGGCCATTCTCAGCTTTATATCCGCCTTTATCTTTACACTGATCGCTATCCCGCCGATCATTTCTCTGATACGTAAGTTCCGCTTATACGATGTTCCCAACGACCGCAAAGAGCATACTACTCCTATTCCAACCATGGGTGGTATTGCGATCATTGCAGGTATGATGATGGGACTTTTTATGTGGTTTCCCTTTAGCGCTAATACAGCCCAGCTAACTTTTTTCTTTTCCGTAGCTGTATTATTTGCACTCGGTATCATGGATGATCTTAAAGATCTTTCTGCAAAATATAAATTCATTATCCAGACAGCGCTGGCTGTATTGATCGCCACTTCAGGCATCCGCATCACTTCTTTTGATGGTTTGTTCGGGATCTATGACCTGCCGCTTTCGGCACAATACACATTTACATTCCTGGCTATTGTTGGTATCACCAATGCATTTAACCTGATCGATGGCATTGACGGCCTCGCCGGCGGATTAGGATTCATGAGTTTGATAACACTCGGTTTGTTCCTTAATATGAATGGCGATGTTAATACAGCTTTGATCGCATTTGCGCTTGCCGGTGGTATCCTCGCTTTTCTTTATTTCAATTTTAATCCTGCAAAAATTTTCATGGGCGATACCGGTTCATTAGTACTTGGATTTGTTGTAGCCGTTCTTTCAATACGACTGATGCAGGTAAATGTGATCGCTGTTAAACCTGTTTTACCACATGCTTCGATATTTGTACTGGGTATTGTATTGATCCCCGTATTTGATACACTCCGTGTTTTTGCAACAAGGATATGGAAAGGAAGATCTCCTTTTATGGCCGATAGAACGCATATACATCACCTGCTGACCAACCAGGGATTTAGTCACAGCTTTGCAGCAAAACTGATCTGTACCATTCACGGTTTTGTTTTGTTTGAAGTGTATTGGCTGAGAGACCTGCGACAGGAGATCGTATTGGGTATCCTTATAGCGATCATGCTGTTGCTGATCTTCTTCCTGAAAAATCTTGGCGCTATTGTGAAAATAAAACAACGACAGCCTTCTGCATCATTGGAATAGTGAAAAATATTGCACGCAGAGTTCACCGAAAAACACGGGACCTTAACTCTGCGTATCCTAAAGCTCAGCGTAAATAAAACAATAGATAAGACTGGCATAGAATTTTATATTCTTCCTTCATGCCTTCTTCCGTCATATCAGCCATGCAGTATGATCCTTCCAAACAAAAACTCAGGATAGTATTTGTTTCGGGTGTAGTGTATGATTACGAAAAGGTTCCTGAAAAAGTATATACCGCTCTTCGTTCCTCAGATTCAAAGGGGAAATTTCTCAACACCCGGATAAAAGGGCATTATCATTTTAAAAAAGTTTCCTGAAATTTTGCGGCCAGCGCATAAAAATCTCTTCGTGAATAGAAGAGTTGAATAACGTTTACCAGTTGACAATGTTTATAAGTAACTTTTTTATGCCGGCAGGAAAATAGACAACGAACAACCATGGCCCGGTGCTGTTTGAAGATCAACATGACCGTCCATTATTCTTGTTCTTTCAAAAATATTTGCAAGACCGATCCCCTGGCTTTTTTTATTGGCATTAAAACCGATACCATTGTCTTTGATCTGCAGGAAGGCTTCGTTGCGGCGGTAAATAAGGCGGATGCTTACTTTGCCGGCTTCACTGTACTTAATTATATTCTTTAGTTGCTCCTGTACGATCCGCAGCAATGTTTGTTTTTTATCCGTTGTCATCGATTCGATATCTCCCTCGTGGTTGAACTCAATACTGATCTTTGTAGAAAAACCAATATCTTCTACAATACTGTTTATATTATTCAGCAATCCTTCTTTCTTCTCTTTTGAAACGGTAAATTCTCCCGACAAAGTACGGATCTCATCGATAGCCAGCATCAGGTAAGAGATGCTTTTGTCCTGGATGCATTTATCTTCCTGTTTGATGTGACGCACCATTTCCATGTATAATTTTACAGTCATCAATATCTGGTTCACATTATCATGCAATTCCTGTCCTATCAATTTTCTTTCATCCGCTCTTGCGGCTGCTACAATGCTGTCCATTTCGTTGGATGTTATTGTTTTTCCCGCATAAACATCTTTAGGTGGAGGCCATGCTAATCTCAATGAAGATGATCTGTGGAGACCCCTTCCACCATGCGTTGAAGTAATTTCTTTTGCGAGGCTCATTTGAGTAGTTTTCATAACAGTTTTGCTTTTTAGGAGAAAAAATTCATAGGGTTACAGATCCACATGCAGGTTGACGGATAACAGGGTACATTCTTCATTGGATAAGATTGATCGGTTTGATCGGTTTTTCTTAATTATTTATCTGGAATGATCTCTTCGTGTTTCTAATTAGTTTCGCGTCTTTCATGATGCAAATAGAGGATTTTTATAAGATGTGATCTGTACACAAACGTCTATAGTACGCTGTACTTTTGCTTAGTATCTATTGATCCTGCTCAATGTTTGGGCAAACCTGGAGATGAAAAGGGGTAATCAACATTTCTCTTTAACTCTGTTTCTCTTTTAAGCTCTTTCACTAAACAAGAATGAGGCGGCCCCTTGGGTCCAACCTCATTTTTTACCGTCCTGGCCCACTAAATTTTTAAATCCTGTTTTAAAAGTTAAAACAACCGGAATGTATCCCTCCGCTTAGGTTCTTATCCTGCGTTAGAAGATAGATCCGTTATTATCAGTGCCTGTATCATAAGTGTACCATTGCAATTGAGCAGGAACAAAAAATACCTGCCGTATAGAAATACAGCAGGTAACCCTTTTATAGTGACCCCTTCGGATCCACCTAAAAGCACAATAAATACTTCTGCAAAATGAATAGGATCCCGGCAAAGAGTTTGTAGACAAATGCGCAAGATCCTCAGCGGACAGGGAATAGCAAATAGCTAGTAGGGAATAGTGAGTAGAAGAAAAGTTATTAGAGTTAGAACATTTACTGATTTTACGCCACCTACTTGCTTACTCGCCTGAAAAAAATTCTACAACGGAATAGCCAACTCTATCCTGCATCCCTTCTCCGGGCCACTGTCTATTGCAATACGGCCATTGTAAGAATCTACACGATTGAGTATATTATTAATACCGACGCCTTTATATTTTTTAGTTGTATCAAGTCCTTTACCATCATCCACGATCGAAACAAAAAGCGTTTTCCGGTCTGCTTTTACAGTAATGACAGCCGACCTTGCAGAAGCATGCTTCAATATATTATTGATGCCTTCCTGTATGATACGATAGATATTTAATTTAAGATCATCATTAACCACCACTTTGCCCACATCATAATCAAATGTTGTTTTGAGATGAGCATGCTCATTCAATTTATCGACCAATGACTGGATAAGATCTTTCAGGTCGATCTTTTTTTGCGGGGTTACCTGGTCGCGGGTAAGATCTCTTATTTCATTGACCGCATTATCAATAAGAGTGATCGATTTTTTGAGCAGTTCTTCGTTGTCCTTACCGTCTTTTTTTATAAGGCCCAGGAACATCTTTGCACCGGCGAGTATCTGGTTCACATTATCATGTAATTCCTGGCCAATAAGATTTCTTTCTTTTTCCTGTGCATTCAATACTGCCCTGGTGATCTTCTTTTGTTCTTCTACCTTTTGACTTAAAATTTGTTCTTCGAGTAATTTTTTTTCAGTGATATCCGACAAGGCGATCATCAGGCCGAAAACATTATTGGGTTTATCCCTTACAGGAAGCATTCGTACATGATACCAGTGAAATGAACCGTCCTGCTGCGCATAACCCGATTCATAATTAACTGTTTCTCCACGTAACACTTTCTTCATATTCTCATAAACATTGTTCCAGCGATCCCCAGGAAAATAATTGATAAGATTCGTGTTTAATTTTAATTCGCTATGAAGTTCATTCCTGGCGAATTCGGCCGACTGCTGGTTAAAAGACATTACCTGGAAATTAGTATCCAGCAAAGTATAGATCGTATCCGTTGTATCAAAAACAGATTGAAGATTGGCTTCCGATTTTTGTAATGCTTCCTCGGCGATCTTACGTTCTGTAATATCTACCATCGTACCAATAATAGTGATCTGGCCTTCATAAAAAGTGCGGCTTCCATAAAATTCTATCCTGTTAGTGGTACCGTCTTTTTTTCTGCCGACTGCTTCATAATGGACCGTTTCAACCTCTCCCTCCAGCCGGGCACGGACATGCTCTGCCGAAATAGCCTGGTATTCTTCCGCGATGATCGACCTGACAGGATCCACACCGATCAGTTCATTGGGCTCGTATCCGAATATTTCGGCAAACCTTGGATTTACATAGCTGAACTTTCCCCGTTGAACGATATACACGCCTACCTGCGATTTTTCAACAAGGGTCCTGAATTTTATTTCCGCATCTCTTAATTCCGTTTCCATTTTCTTCCGCTCGGTGATATCGATCCCCACTCCCATTAAACAAGGCTTGTCATTATAGTTGATGGCAATACCATTGAAATAATACGGTGTTTTTTTGCCATCCTTTCCCATAAAATATGCTTCTGCTTCGGCATATCCTTCTGTAAACACCTTTCCAATACGTTCCCGGATCATTTCTTTTTCATTATCGTCAAAAAAATTCAGCGGGTACATTGTTTTCATTTCTTCCGTAGTATATCCCGGCACGGTCTCGTGGTTCTTGTTCCATAATAAATATTGACCGGATGTATCAAAGAGATAAAAGATACCGGGCAGGCTGTTGATGATAGATTCCGAAAGTTCTTTTTCCCTGAGCAATTGTTCAGCAGCCTTTCTTCTTTCAGTTATATCCATACCCATTCCCATCAGGCAGGGCTTACCGTCATAATCAATAGTTACACCTGTAAAATAGTGAAGCAATTTTTTATTGTCCTTTGTAATTACATGCGCCTCTACTTCTGTATGTCCTGTTTCGAATCCTTTTTTTATTGCAGTACGTACCTGTTCTTTTTCATCCCCTTCAAAAAAATCCACTGAATTCATCCTCAACATTTCCTCGTGTGTATATCCTGTAATGGTTTCTTTTAATTTATTCCATTTAATATACCGGCCGTTCTCATCGATCATATAAAAAAGGCCCGGCAATGTTTCAATGATCTTATCGGAAAGTTCTTTTTCTCTCAGCAACTGGTCGCCGGCTCCTTTTTTTGCAAAATGAACTCTGAGCTTTTCGGCCAGCATATTGATCAGGTTGCGTTCTTCAATGAGAAAAGGACCTTCTGCTTCTTCCGGTCTTTCTTCTGTATAGATCACTTCGATCGTACCTTTTATACCATCGGGCATTTCAAAAGTTGCCGCTTGACAGGAAACGTCTTTTAAATAGCCCGCTGTCATATATTTTTTATCGCCCAGCACTATGCAGGCTTCGGTGATACCCGGAAATTGCCATCCCTGCGAAAGTATATTTACAAACTCCTGCAACATCTTATCAATCGCAAGATTTTCTTTTTGAAGTATTTGATCGGCCCTGTATAATGTAGTGAGTTCTTTGATACGTTCATTCAATAAATAACTTACTCTTTCTTTTTCTTCGAGTGCTATTTTACGGTCAGTGATATCATGCACGGTACCCACCAGCGAAGTACATTTTCCATTGTTGAATACAGGAGTGATGCTTACGATACCTGTTTTTTTGCCAGCGGGATATTCTGTCGTCTCTTCCCATTGTATCGTTCTTTTTTCACGGATAGCCTGCCCATATTTATTTAAAACAAGAGTTCTTGATCCGGGAGGAATTGTTTCATCCGCATATTTTCCTTCCACCATTTCATGGGATAAACCGGTAGCGGCAACAAATGCATTGTTCACGGAAGTAAACCTGTAACGGAGATCTTCTTCAACAGAGAGGAGAAAAATAATATCACCGACTGTATTATAAATAAGATCGAGTTGTTGCCCTCTTGCTATAAGCGCTTCTTCCGCTTTTTTTCTTTCAGTAATATCATGAAGAGTACCGGCCAGCATGGTACAAACTCCCGCTTCATTAAATATAGGCGTGACATTTACTATACCCGTCCTTCTTCCATCAGGATAATCGAAAGTATCTTCCCATTCTACGGTTTGCCGTTCCTTTACAGCCTGGTTATACCTGGCAATAATGAAAGGATATAAGTTGACCGGAATAACTTCTTCAACATATTTGCCTTCTACCTGTTCCCTGGTAAGATGGCCCGCATTGAGAAAAGCATCATTGACTGTAATGAACCGGTAACGATTGTCGTCAACGCCGAGCAAAAAAGTAAGATCAGCTGAATTATTGAAGCTCAGTTGGTTTCTATGAATTTCACTCCCTGTATTAGTTGTTTCAACAACAATTTCTTTGGGGTTCATCTTACCTGGTTCTATGCAAAATTCAACTAAAAAGCATTAATTTTCATAAAAAGCACAATGAATATTCTTATTGTCGATGATCATGATGTCATCAGGCAAAGCCTGGGCATGATCATACAATCGGAATTTCCCCGCTCTGCATGCACAAAAGTGGAGAATGCTGAATCATGTATCGAACTGCTTAAAAAAGAAAAGTTCGACCTGCTTATCCTCGACATGAACCTTCCCGATATGGATGGTATCACATTGACTGAATGGATCTTGGGACGTTACCCGGAACAATTGATCCTCGTTTTTTCGATGAATCCCACCGGCATATTCGCCAAAAAATTATACCAGATGGGTGTAAAGGGTTACCTGAATAAACAAGCTGAGACCAACGAGATCAAAAGAGCCCTTCGTACCATTCTTCTCGACAAAAAACAATACATGAACGAAGAGTTCAAAGCTATACTTGCACAGGACTTCCTCAATAAAAGCCCGGCCAATCCTATCGATAAGCTTTCAAAAAGGGAATTGAGTATCGCCCAGTTGCTTGCCCGGGGAAGATCGTTCGATGAAATAGCCAAACAACTGAATATAGAATCCTCCACCATCCGCACGTATAAAGGCCGCATCTTTCAAAAAATGGATGTTAGCAGCCTGCATGAGTTTTTGGCAAAAGCCAGTTTATATAAACTTATTGAGCCTCCCCAAACCCCTCCGAATGAGGGGCTTTAGAGTTTCAATATTGGAACTTATTTTTTATTCGCCACCATAATGAGGATCTTCTTTTCCTGCCTTTCTTTTATTGTTTATTCTTTTTATCCGATTATTAAATGTAAATTATAGTTGTATTGGGTTTTGGCTCATGATGGATTGCTAAGTACAAACACCACAAACCCGGATGATAGCTTATAAGGTCATAACCACCCTGCTCTTCTTTGTTGCAAGTATATATATACCTGCGACAGCACAACAACCATATTTTCTCGAAGAGAACATTCCTTCCACCATTTCCGAAATAAAACATGTTACCGGTATCGCTGCCGATAAAAACAATTGTATCTGGTTTGCATCGCAAACAGGTGTTTACCGGTATGACGGCAACCGGTTCCGTCATTATTCTGTTCTCAATACTCCCGTATTACAATTTGAAAGGATCGGCGGTATCATCCGGTTGCAATATCAAAAAGAGGTAAGATGGGCGCTGGCAGACAGTAAGGGTAATTTGTATGAAGTAGATAATAGCAGCCGGCTCCGGGCATTTTCTCCCAAACAAAATGAACAGGTGATCTTTCACCGTTTTGGATTTCCCGATGCTGCTGTGTCTGCAAACAGCAGTATCGATGATTCATTAAGAAAAAATACATTCGAGATCTATACTATCGCCGCTACAGGTAAGATGTTTTTGATCCAGGAGAACCGGGATATACTAAGCATTGACTACAAAGATTTTCTTGCTGGTAAAAAAGCCAGCTTACTGTCCTCTCTCAAAGGATACGCCGACAAACTGGCCGTTACGTACAGCAATTTTTATTTTATATCGCCCGGCAATTTGTTTAGATGGAAAGATGGTTTACCGGCACCTGAAACTATTTTATTATCCGGCGATATATTGCAAAAGAACAGCTCGCTCAACTTTGAACAACTAAGCTTTCTTGGAACTACCGGCCCCGGCATTCTCCTGCTCTGGTATGATGGTTCTGTTTACGAAGCTGTTGAAGAAGAAGGAAAGAACGTTCTCCGCACAAGGTTGCTGATCAATGAGAACAGCAAAGAAAGACCCTACGCTGCTTTTTATTCTCCCGTTCAGCAATTGTTTATTGCTTACTTCCGGAAAAGGGGTTTGGTGTTTTATCGTGCGCGGCAATTTTCATTATTGTCCTGGAATACTCCCGGAACAATATCGAACTCCGTTGATTATTATTATTCCATGATCCCCGAAAACAATGGCTTTATCACTGTGAACGACAAAGGGATCATATGGCTGGGCGCCAATGGGACGCAAAAAATGCTGAAGGAAATTTCCTGCAGGAAATTTTTTTTATTCAAAGATCTAAAAGGGAATATATGGTACCAGCAAAGTAGGGATGAAATGATAAGTCGCCTTGAACCGGTCAGCGGTAAAAATATTTCGCTGTTCTCCGCAGGAACAGGCACTGAGCTCACCGGTGTTCACTGTATCAATGATAGTACTTATTATTTATTGACCAATCATTATTTCAAAAAAATAATTCTCAAAAAAGATATCATTCAAATAAACCAAACAATCTACACTGCACCGCCCAAAGTTGAAATGAATTTTTTATATGACATGGGCGGAGGCATAGTATGGATTGGGACCGACAGGGGTCTCCTGCAATTTAATTTGAGTGATAACAGTATTAAAAATATAGAAGCCCTCGATAACACCTATGTAAGAGCCATTACTGCTATCGACAAACATAATTACCTGGTTGGAACATATGACAAAGGAATATACCAATACAGGAATGATAGCTGGATACATTTGTCTGCGTCCGGAAAAAAAATGCCTGCTTCTGCACATGCATTCATCATTGACACACTTACCTCTTCTGTATGGGTAAGCAGTAATGAAGGTATTTTACGATTTTCACTGGCGGAATTATTGAATAATAGTGAAGGCCGTACTATTTCATTTGCTCATTTCAGCAATTTTGGATCCGGTATCCCTGCCGAATTCAACGGCAGCAGCAATCTTTCCGCTGCGCAACTTTCGGATAGCTGTATTGGATTTGCAAATGCCAAAGGCCTTGTAACATTTAATCCGCTCAGGTTGGTTTCTTACCCGTTGCCGGTAACAGTACTTGCTGAACCAGTGGAAAAAGAGGAGATGGATCCTGCAAACGCCAATCCTTACCAGATAGAATTCGATCCTGTAGTTCCTTACTTCGGTAACCGGCAGGATCTTGATATATATTATCATCTTACGAATTCAGATGATCACTGGCATAAGTTCTTAAACAACTCGATCATCAGTTATAATAATGTTAGCCCCGGCAATCATGACCTTCAATTCAGGATCAGCAATTCTCATGAAAAGGATCAAAAAGAAGTGCTTATCGTGGCTAAAAGTTTTACGATACCTTATCGGTGGTATCAGACAACATGGTTCAAAATTGCAGCCATAGCGCTGGCATTGACCATTGTCATCATCCTTCATAATATAAGGATATGGTATTTGCGGAAACGCAAGAGAGAGCTTGAAGAACTGGTAAGAACGAAAACAAGTGAATTGCAAAAAACAAATTCACAGCTTTCGGATACAATAGAAGACCTGAAACTATCGGAAGACAATCTCAAACAAAGTAATTATCTGAAAGACGAATACTTTGCTGTGCTTACACATGATCTTCGCTCACCGCTGCGCTTCCTTTCTTTTAATATTTGCCAGTTGCTTGACCTGATGCCCGAAATAGAGGCAGCCAAATTGAAAAAAGGTCTTGTCGTTGCTTATGAATGTACCAACGATGTATCCAAACTGATCGATGACTTTGTTTATTGGATACGCAACAATGAGAACCAGTTGAAACCTCAGCCTGTTTCTACAATGATAAGCCCGGTGATTGCAGATATAAAAAAATTGTATGGCTTTTCAATGGAAGGAAATAAGAATGAATTCGTCACACATATTTCTCCGGACCTCCGTTTTACCACCGATCAGCAAATGTTCTTCATTATGATCCGTAATGCAGTTGATAATGCTAATAAATATACAACGGAAGGAACCATAACTGTTTCAGCAGAGCAACGGGATGGCAACCTGGAGGTGACTATTGCCGATACCGGCAGTGGGATGAATGAAGAAATGGCCGGACAATTGATCCAGCTTCAATATGAAGATGCACAGTTTGGACATAAAAAAAGAAAGTCGCTTGGATTTTATATCATGGCTATGCTTACAAAAAAATTGAAAGCCCGTTATACGATAAACAGTGTTACAGGCCAGGGCACTGTTCTCAGGTTTGTTATACCCGATCCGGAGAATAGCAATGAATCACCCGCTTAATAACAACCAATATGAAAGTTCTTCTTGTAGATGATCATTCTATTGTAAGGCAGAGCCTCGAATATATTATAAAAGCCGAATTTCCGGCGGCTATATGTACAGAAGCACGGAATGGCCAGGATTGTACCAACCAGTTGAAAAAAGAAACCTTTGATCTTATCATACTGGACATGAATCTTCCGGACACCGATGGCATTACACTTACAGAATGGATATTCGATCGTTTTCCCGGTCAAAAAATATTATTTTTTTCTTCAAGCCCGACAATAGTATATGCCAAAAAATTATACCAGATGGGTATCATGGGCTATTTGAACAAACAATCCAATGTAAGCGAGATCGTCAAAGCCTTGCATACTATACTGGGCGGGAACAAACAATACCTCGATGAAGAATTCAAAACGATATTGGCCCGGGATTTTTTACAAAATAACCCCGGCAACCCGATCGAAAAATTATCTAACCGGGAATTGAGCATTGCACAACTGCTCGCCAATGGAAAAAGTTTTGAAGAGATCGCTTCGCAATTGAACATCGAATCTTCTACCATCCGCACTTATAAGACAAAGATCTATCAAAAATTAGATGTAACAACTTTGCATGAATTTCTTGCAAAAGCAAGATTGTATAAATTGATCTGAGGACGTGAAGCGGCAAGCGGCAATCGTCAATCGGCAAGCGTGAATCGTGAATGGCGTGTTATCGCAAGAGACCACAAAGTATCTGGAAGCATCTTACTATTGCTTCGTTTAAATCTGAAATGTCTTGTTTTTTGATATATCCTAATTCCTTTGCAATGTCTAAAGCTCCGTCTATTTCTACAATCGAGCCTCTCGCAACTTCATAATAACGTCTTCTTTCAACCTGCGATCTTCTTGATGCTCCTTCAAAGATGTTCAAATGCACAGATAGTGCAGCACTGCGTATTTGACTGATCATTCCAAATCTTTCGACATCAGGCAAGGTCATGCAAAATTTATAACATTCAAACACAAGTGCTCTGGATGCTTTATATACTTCAAGATTCTGATGATTCAGTTTTAAAAACAATGCTGCTTTTCAAGAAAAGTAGTGAAAGTGATTTCCTGAAGCAACGTGAAATCCTCGTTATAAATGATTTTTTCCCATTCACGATTCACGATTGCCGATTCACGATTCACGATTGCCGATTGCCGATTCACGCTTCTCACGATTGCCGATAAAAATTAAACAGCTTCAGCACAAACAATCCCAAATTATTACTCGGGGGAAAATATTCATTGAACATACTGAAGGCCACTTCATCTTTCATAAAACGTTTCTCCAGCGTCTTCCATACCTCCGGCCAATGGATATCTTTTTTATTAAGCAGCGTTTCATTGATAACATTAATGATCGGGTCGTTGATCGATTTGGAACCTGTTTTCTTTGATCCGATCACTTGCACATCCGGGTTGATGGTTGCAATACTTATGGATTTATTATATCCACCGCAGGAACCCAGTATCGCCAGTTTGACCGATGGCGATAATCTTTTCAATGTTTTTTCCAAATGATAACTATGACCGCGGTGAACCAATATCGCCGGTTTCAATGAATGCGCCTGCAAAAAAGCCATCAAACTATCCTGCGCTTTCAGATCCATTTCCTGTTTTATATCCAAAGGCCTGTTAGCATAAATAGTAAGTGGCTGACCGGAAAGAGAACGCACACTTACCCAATTCTCATTCCTGCTGATCTCCCATTTATTTTTATCCGTGTAAGATCGCAGAAAATTATTGAAAGACGCAACACCATCCTCATCGCCATAAAAAAGAACAAGCTCTGTGATCTCATTATTGTCATTCACCATTGCTTCTCTTTTCAATACTTCATAATCGCCGAGTGTTGACCACAATTTACTCATGCCATTATTTTGTTTTACCTGGCTTAAAATATCTGATAGGATGCCGTATAACCTGATGCCGAGATAATGCCCGGCCGATTGACAACGGCTTAAATTGGAACGCAGTTCGGATTCGATCAGTTCGCCGCCCTCCGGCGATGCGATAAATGCAGTAAAAGAGTCGGCGATATCCATTGCTTTTTCCAGCGCTGTATTTTCATCGCTTTCAATTCCGGCAGTAAAACGGCGCAGTATATCTTTTCTTTTCTCCGGTGAAATGCGTTGTAAAAGATCGCCCAGCACATTATAATTAGCCGCCAGCCGGATAAAGGTCCGGAGATCATTATATTCAACGATATCAAATAAAGGATCGGTCGGCTGATCTTTAAAGTTTTCCATCAATCGTTTATACAAACCAAGATAACTGGAAGTATAAAGCTCTTCTCCGCAACTGGTTATTATATAATACAGGTCCTGAGGGCGAAGATCTTTTACCGACGCAAACCGTACCGCATCGGCGGCATTATGCAGGTCATTGATCTCGTTGACATAAAAAGAAAGTGCTTTTTGTTTTATACCGCTTCGCAATGGTTTTATAAAAATAGATCGGGGATCGCCGGGCACGCAGGGTTCCTGCAATGTGTTTATTAATAACTGAAAATAACCAAGCGGCTCTGTTCTTTTCCCCGTTATTTCTGCAGCAGAAACCTTGTTCTCCGCGATCTGTACAACAAAAGGCAATAACTCCGATGCATTCTTATCAGCTGCAAGCAATGCGATCTGTTTCAGGTAAATATTATTTGTATTGCGGATCTTATCCTGCACACCGGGCCGGTTCCTGTTCAAATAAAAAATGATCTTCATCGGATCGTAGGCGGCAGCATCCAGTAATAAAGAATCAGCAAAACGAAAACCTGGTTTATTCTCCAGGAATTGTAAAATAAATTCCGGGGAAGATGCTACCCGTTTATATACAGCAATATCATCAAGCAATGAATATTCCTTATACTGTGTAAATGATGCCGCCATCAATTGACTTCTTCTTGAACCCAATGGTTCCAGGATCGGTGTAACCGGCCGCTGATACAGCAATGCCGCCAGGATACTGGAATATGAATTGACCGCACCCGGAATATCGTATAAGGACAATGATTGCTTTTTTAAACTATATCCAAGCTCCTTTATAAAATAGACAAGACTGCGTACGGCTTTCTCCTTTTCGACAGTACTGAGTTCATCATTTTCCCCGATAGCTGCATAAATAGTATTCATTTCCGATTCGAAATAACGGGCAAGCGGGAAAATGATCGCTGAATCATTTGAAACAGATGTAAGAGTATGAAGAAATTTTTCCTTCTCTTTCTTCACAGCAGACGTTGCAGCTACACCCGGTTGAGCAAATACGGGGAATGACTGCCACAATAAAAGCAAAATAGAAAAATAAATAAATTTTTTTCGCATAACAGGCGTTTCCTTGTGCTGAATGAAATATTATTTCATAGATATCTTTTGAAAAACGTGCCAAGATTCATTAGAAGACTTTATACTATGACACTAATGATAAAAGCCATAGCGTATTAAGTCAGAATTATTTACCGGATATTTTTTGATCCTCTTCTCAACGCAACAATCAAAGCGGGGATTTTTTTGCACACGATATAAATAGCGTATTGGTATAACTTTTGAAACTCATTGAATTTGTAAATGAATTCATAAAAAATAAGATCAACTCTTTAAAGAAATCATTAATCAAAACTTTTTATTCATTAAAAAAATACTTTATGAAACGGATTTTTCTACTGTTCCTGTGCAGTTTTGCAATGATCATAGTTCACTCACAGACCGCTACAACAAAAACACATTACACGGTATCGGGAGGTTTATTAGGCGCTGCGAATTTTAGCCAGTTCAGATCTGATAAAGATGCCCCGGTGGAAGTTAACTATGATTTTAAAACAGGTTGGGCTGCCGGCGCTTGGCTGAACTTACCGGTGACCAGTCATTTTTCAGTTGAACCACAACTGTTATATAGTTCTTACCGGTACAAAACAAATTATGCTACTCCTGTATTGCTGAACGATGGAAGGATCAGTAATATATCACTTCCTATTTTATTAAAATATGGTGGTAAAGGATTTGGCGTTACAGCAGGTCCGCAGATCGATTTCTTTTCATCCGTAGAAGATAATACCGGTACTGCACAGAATGATGATTTCAAAAAAACAAGCTTGGCATTAACAGCAGGCTTTGAGATCCTTCCTCATGAAAGAGTAACGATCTTTGGACGTTATATTCATGGTCTTACTAATCTCGATGAGAATAATACACATGGAGCAACAATGGAATTCAAGAACCAGGTGATACAAGCCGGTTTAAAGATCAAATTATTTGGTGGTAAGAAAACAGAAACAACATTCCAGGCAACGAATACACCTGAGCCACCGGCACCGCTCGATTCCGATGGTGATGGTATAACAGACGATGCTGACAAATGCCCGACTGTAGCAGGTCTTCCCCGCTATAATGGTTGCCCCATTCCGGATAGCGATGGTGATGGTATCAACGATGAAGAAGATAAATGTCCTAACCAGGCCGGCTTAGCAAAATACAATGGTTGCCCGATACCTGACAGTGATGGTGATGGTATCAATGATGAAGAAGACAAATGTCCTAACGAGGCTGGTACAGCAAAATATAATGGTTGTCCTGTTCCCGACAAAGATGGTGATGGTATCAATGATGAAGAAGACAGGTGTCCTGATATCGCAGGTATTGCAGCTAACAATGGTTGTCCTGAAGTACCGGCCAATGTAACCAAGTCATTGGGTACTGCAGCGATGAATATATCTTTTGGAACCGGTGCCAATAACCTTAAGCTTACATCCAAATCAAATGCACATTTGGATAAGATCGTAACGATCATGAATGAGAACCCGGGTTTGCATATAAGAGTGGAAGCGCATACCGATAATGCAGGTGATGATAATGCGAACATGCAATTGACAAAAGATCGTGCGGAAGGAGTGAAAACATATTTGGTTGAAAAAGGTATCAGTGCGGATCGTATAACAACAGAAGGTTTTGGCGAAACAATGCCGATAGCAGATAACAATACTGCATCAGGCCGTGCTAAAAACCGCCGGATAGAAATAAAAATGGCATTCTAGGAAATCGGAACGCTGTTCCGGTATATATTGAAGAATGAAAAGGAGACTGTGTAAGCGGTCTCCTTTTTTTTGGAAACCCGACGCTGATCCGGTACCCGTTAACTTATGTGAAAGATCCATCTTCTACCGCATCCATTCCTTTCTGATTTATCATAACGGTAAAACTATCAACTCCCTTCTTTGCATACTGGGAGATAAACCGGTCTTTGTTTAATTCAGTGAGCAATTCATCCATCACCTGCTTGGTAAGGTTTAAGGTTTTCCCAAGGGAATTAAAGCTCAGTCTTTCCGGTTTTCCCGGAGTCGCTCCACTACTACTGATGGCCCGCAATATCGCAAACTTATTTTGATCTGGCATACTCAAATCTACTAGTTTTACGGATGGACTTTGAATTGCCTGTAATATATAATAATAAGGAACTTGTTTTTCCCGGTAAGTTCCTGGATTATGGCTATAGCTCTAAAATTGAAATGGATATTGAAGGAACGAAAGTGCTTTTTGAACCGGACGAAGAAAGAAACTGGAGAGCTTTGATCTCTTTTGAAGATATGCAGGCCAATAAAAAACTGGATCAGGATCTATTGAAACTGATCGCTTCAGCGATAAATGCCGTTACGAAATGAATTAGGCGCATATGTAGCCAGAGCATAAGCAGGATATCTCAGGAATCTTATATTAAAAGAAAATCATAATCTCACTTCATACTAACACGGTTCTTATTACTCCCGCAAAAGAATTTTTATATCCTCTGTGATTCTTGCAACGTCTTCTTTTTTTGTAGCATTATAAATACCTCTTATCCTGCCCGATCGATCGATTAACAGCATCGATTCCGTATGCAGGAATTCTGATACATCTTTATATAAACCCAATCTTTTTTCTGCAAAAAATGATTCCCGGCCCAACTCATACGTTCTTTCAACATTCCCGGTAAGTAAATGCCATTTATACGGGTTGATGTTTAACTTTTCCCCATATTGCCTGAGCCTGGCAATGGAATCACTTTCCGGCATAACAGAAAAAGAAACCATTCTGAACCGGTCATCATCAAAAAAACTATCTTGTAAATTTTTTAAATTATCCATCATACGGGGGCAGATGGTTGGACAAATAGTGAAAAAGAAATTGGCCACATATATTTTTCCCCGCAGCGAATCTGAACCATATAATTGACCGGTTTGATCATGCATGGCAAAAGTATCGATGCGGTGAATAGTTGTGTAACCCGGGTCCGATTGATCGATCCATTCTGCAGTAAAGTCGGCCGTATTATAAAATGGAAGTGTATCTGCAGACTGTACGGTGTTGCTGCAGCCCGCAAAAAAAACAGGCAATAATAAAATAATAACGATAAAACTAATGCCCGGCACCCGGCAGGCAGGTTTCCACGCTGATAACTCCATATAGTTTCTTGTTTCTGATCATATAATTCGAGATCAATTGACCGCTGTTATTCCAAACTCTTTGCAATCCTTCTTTTTCTCCAAAAAGGAAGCGACTCTCTTCTCTTATTTTTCCGTCGGGAAAAAAAACAGTTTGAGCCCCATGATATTTTCCATTCTTAAAATGAAAACGGTACCGATAATTTCCGTTGGGCCACCATTGCTTGTACAAACCTTCCTTTTTACCATTTAAGAAATAACATTCCAGCAATTTTTCGCCGCTATCATAAAAGCCAATAGCCGGTCCGTTCTCTTTTCCATCGATGATCGGTAACCGGTACACTATCTCATGTGCCCGTTGTTCTTCGATCATATAACCCGAAAACGGTTTGCCCTTATACCACCAGCCTTCAACGGTTTGCTGCAGATCGGGATCATAATTTTTGATCATGACCGCAGGCGGTGTCTCCTGTCTTTTACAAGACAGTAACAAGATCATTACAACAAACCATATCGCTTGTTTCATTATATTCACGAGACTACGTTAGTAAAAACAACTAAAAGCTAATAGCTTACTTTTTCCCATCCGGCTTCTTTTTATCCATCACCAAGAATTCTCCCATCAAACCCGCATCCTCATGTGTCAACAGGTGACAGTGGAACATATAGGGCCATTCGTCGTCTGCAAAATCATCAAACTTGGCGATCACCTGTACCGTTTCGCCAATGCGTATATAAAAAACATCTTTCCAACCCGATTCATAATCCGCTACCGGCCCCGAACTTCTTGAAATGATCTTGAAAGCAATATCATGGATGTGAATAGAATGTCCGAAGCCCATGTTATTGATAAAGGTCCATTTTACGATAGAGTTCAATGCGATAGTATCATTATTATAAACGATTGCGCCATCGTTGGCCGAATTGGGATCCCCGTTATTTTTATTGTTATAGAGAATACTATCGAAAGAGAACGGAGTATTACCCGCACCACCTACAATATTGGTAGTAATACTGTCTGTAACATCATCCAGCGTCCAGTAATGATCATTCACATTGAGATCTTCCGGAATACTTGTAATAGCATTCTCTGTTGGTTTGCCCACAACGATATGGAGCAGGTTGAAATCCGTATTTTGTAGAAAGCTGTTGAATGCAGGGCCCGACTGCCCCGTTGGCAAAACAGGTGTAAATCCTCCTCCCGGGTAACCAAATGCATTGCCGGAATTAAAAGCCATAAGGTCCACACCCGAATCAATTTCATCTTTGCTGAAGTCCACCATTATTTCCACCCGTTCTGCAGGTACGAGGATAAGCCGTTTCATCTTCACGGGATGTTTTAATATTCCACCATCGTTACCAATAACATAAAAATCACGGTTGTCTCTAAAGCCAATAGTAAATCCCCGTTCTATTTCTGCATTTAATATTCTAAGCCGTACAAATTGTTTGGGCAATATTTTTTGGGCGCTGATGATGCCATTGGTGAGCAAGTAATCGCCAAATTCATCCTGTGTTTCATCTTTTGCAAATTGGTTGTTGGAAAGAAAGCGGCGGCTGGTCAGCACCATCGGGATATCATCAACACCATAAGTACGCGGCAGCTTAAGTTTGGATTCAATATTATCCCTGATAATGATCATTCCGCCTGCGCCCATGCTCAATTGCTCATAGGTTGTTTTGTGCAGGTGCGGATGGTACCAGTACAGTGATGCGGGATCCCTGACAATAAAGGTTGGACTCCATATTGTATTGGGATCGATAGGTTGATGCGGCCCTCCATCCATTTTTGCAGGAATGTGAAACCCATGCCAGTGCGTGGTGGTAATAGAATCTAACTTGTTATGTATATTGATCAGTACGCTGTCCTTATCATTCATCAACAAGGTCGGCCCCCAGAATGAAAGCCTGTTATTGATCGTATTATCAGAAGGAAGATAAGTATTGATAGAATCTTCATTGTAACTAAAAGTAGTTGTCTTCGGTCCTTTTAAAAATTGTACAGAAGATGTATCCAGTGAAAGATTGTAATGCCTGATGGGTATATTGTTATAATGCCCCACAATTTTGCCGGTATCAAGATCAGGAATAAACAGATCATTATACGGGGATCCGTTCGGCCCCAGTCCTATCATTGCGATGGCAACCGCACTTAATTGCGGTGCATAGGAATCTGTAGATACAGTGATCGTTTCAAGGTAACCTGTATCGGAGATAGCGTTTCCTTTAAAGATAAGCGGTACGCTCATTGTATCCTGTCCCTCTTCCAGGGTTCTTGTAAAATAGCTGGTAGGAAAATCACCTGTTATTTGTCCTTCGCTTGAATCTTTTGAAAGAGTTGTATAAAATTCACCTCTCGAACTCCTGATCATAAAATTAACTGTCGCGGCTTTGGCATACCGTAGTGTTACCGTGAGTGTAATGTATTGTACACTGCTGTCATTCTTAAGTGCAGGATCGCTTAACACTGCGGAGACGAGTACGGGATCGGTAGTGCTTTTATCTTTTTTTGATTTGCAGGATGAGAGAATAATAAGGATAACAGCAATAGCGAAGAAGGGATTTTTCATTGTCCGGGTTTTGGTGGCGATGGTAGTTAGTGTTTGTGCAGCATCGCTGTGCCGATCATAAAAGCACAATGATCCTGTTCATATAGCAATGTACTTATTTTTTTTATTTATATGTTCCTGATCCGGCCTTTCACATATTCCTAAGTTCGCCTGGCATATCAATACCAGGATCGGTAAATTAATTGCCAATGCAGAAGATTATAGGCCTTGAATTTATCACCCGGCAAAGTGTTACTGATCAAAGGCAAAAGCTTTTATTGTTACATAAGCGTTATGAATGTGGAAGGAGTCCACATTTTTAAGATAGTCGTTAAGAGATAAACTTTCCAGGTAATCTGCACTTCCTGTTCGTGTTTCCTATTCCAGTGAATACAATTTTGTTCTTCGTTTTTCTACCTTGCCATGATTTCATCAACTTCTTTGTTCGCATTAATTGCTCTTGTTTGTTTCGGTCGTCTGCTATGTCTTCCCAATGTGAGTACTCGCCAATAGATTTGCAGGTAACATCAGGGCTCTCCTAATTTCTCAAAAATTATCCTTACCTGCCTGGCCGTAAAGAACCTGCCTATTCTTTTGCCGATAACATGGTTGTGAGGTTCTAACCATTTATAAAGAGTCTTCCGGCATACCTGGTACAGCGCCGCCAGTTCCTGCAGGGAATAAGGTTTGATCTTTATAGTGTCTGTTTGATTTTTTATTGGCGTGCTCATGATGTGAATGGTGAATGGTGAATGGGTCGTTTCAAATCCTAATTCCTACTTCTTGTCCCTTGCGTAGCGAAGTCCTGCTTGACTGGTAAGGCTTAAAGAAATACTTGAATTCTCACGCCGCTTGAACCTTGTGCCTTGTACCTTGTACCTTGTTCTTTGTGCCTTGCACCTTGTTCCTTATACCAATCAATCCCGCTTCAGGAATTCCTGCCAATCGATACCCATTCTTCTCCTATACTCTTTGTCATCTACATATTCCATCAGTTCTCCCGGCTGGCATTCCAGCTCCCGGCAGATATCGGACAGCGTTCCAAACCGTATTCCTTTTGCGCTGTTAGTTTTTAAAATGCTGATATTCGAAATGTCTTTCCCTATCCTGGCACTAAGATCGGAAAGCGACATATTGCGTTTCGCCAGCATTACATTCAGAGTTACTATTACAGGCATATATATTATTATATAAATTTTGTGTTCTCTTTTTGAAGATCGTATCCTTGTTTGAAGGCCCTGGTCATCAACAGCACCGCTAAACCTGCAAATAACCACCAACGCGAATCGTAAAAAGAGTTCCAGAAAGGATAATATACATTCGCCCTCACCGATGAAGACAGGAGCAGCCGGACCAGCAACGGAGTGGTCACCATGACCAGTCCTATAATAATAATTCCCCATCCTATCCGGCGGAGATCTTTTGTATTCCCTTCTGCAAAAGGTTTTCCTTTGGCGATATTATATAATACCTTGTAGGGTAAACGTATGAACAGCCATACTCCTGCTATACAGCTGGCGATCAGTAAAACAAACAGGAATGCCTGCAGCCATTGATATCCTCCCCGGCTTACCGGCACAAAAAATTCTTTATCGTTTGCCGGCCTTGTACCGGGTTTCGCAACGAATCCATCGATAATAATAGCAGGCTGATCTTTTTCAGGCGACCACTGCTCACCAATAGAAATACTGATCTTATTTTTTTTCGGGGCATCAGCGGGCCTGTAGAATAAAAGGATGATGGCAAGCAGGGCGATCGTAGCCTGCAAGATTGTTTTGCGGAATGAAAAATTCTTTCTCATAATAAAAGGTTTGAATAAAACTAATAAATTTTATGGTGTTTTACACAAAAAAAAAGACTTAAATACCAATTATTTATGTTTTCAGGTTTATTATCTTGATCCTCAAATAGTTCCGGAGAAGAGCCTCCCTGCCCTCGGAACACTTCGCCATAGCCCCAGCGTTGGCACAAGAAGGGTTCCTGACTCCACTCACCAAAGTGATCCTTTTATTGTTAGTTTTTTTCTTCCTCAAACGCTTTTCTTTCGATTGAATATCCAAAACATCCCGTACCGATCAATGTAGCAAAAGAATAAAACATAAACTCGGGAATATCTTTTTGAAAGAATTGTTTGGCGATCCAACTGGTCAATAAGGCGAGGATCAATAAGGCCGTAGCGATCTCGCGGATGCTGTAGCAATTATTTTTGTCTTTGAAGAGTTGCCTGAGGCAATTTTTCTTATCCCTGGTTTCCATTGTAATTTTTTTTTAATTCACTAATCGCATATAAGACCTCACCCTAGTATTATCCCGATTACCGGAAACCCCGCCACCCGCTCCTTAAGGAGAGGGAGCAGCGTCTTCGGATAAAAGACACGGCGCCAGGGTGAGGTAAAAAAACTCCGGGCTTACATGATAAAGTCGGGAGTGAAGAGTTATGAATATAAGTTGGGTAACCTTACTCTGAACTGCATCAATGCCGGAGTCATGTTAAAAGCTAATGGCTAATAGCTTTTAGAGTTCATCCATCCTTGCGGTCAACTGTGCGATAAGATCATCTGCCTCGAGTGTGCTGCGCCCGATAGTAGCGATCCCGAATTCCCTTTCCACCAGTGCCAGGACGCCATAGTTCTCCTTCCTCTCTTCAAGCTGAAATTTTTTGTATTTGACCTTGAGGAGCCTATCGGCGAGTTCTTCCCTGGTCGGACCGTCAGGTGTTGTTTCGTACGCTGATTGCACACTTTGCAATTCACCCGTCGCCGCCACCAGGTTGGCTTCGATCTCCGGCGATGACAGCGTGGCCGTTTCATGCTTACGTTCGAATCCCATTTTGCGTTCAGCCAACTTCTTTTTTTCCCTCTCGGCCATGTCGATCAGTACCTGGCAGTCAGCCACCGTACTTAATGATTGAACTGAATAATTCATAAAAGTTTTTTTTAAATTTTAAATAATAATTGTTTGCTACATATATATATGAGTACCTATAGGTCATGGGCTAATAGCTAATGGCAAACAGTTATCTGTTGTTTTGGCAGCATCCACCATCTTTAATTCCAATTCGACAAGCCTGAGCAATGCTGCAGTAGGCAGGGTTCTCTGCCCGCATTCTGCCATTGAAATCGTGGCTTTACTAACACCCAGTTTTTCCGCCATCTGGTTTTGACTGAGGCCGAGTCTTATCCTTACGGTAACCAGGCCTTGCTTTTTTACTATTTTAAATTTCATTTCGTTTTGTTTTATAACTGTGATCGGCCGGGCAGACCGGGCACATTTTTTTTTAAAAGATCAGGACCGTCGTTTTCAGATCGGGCACAGGCTTTGAACGAGCACAGATTTTTGCGATCACAGATTTTAAATTTTCCCGGTCGTCTTAAAGTCTGTGCCCGATCTAAAATCCTGGTCACAGATATTTTTTTTAATTGGTAATCTTATTATTTGTTTCATGTATGATTGATTGCAGAACAAACATACTATGGCCGTGAAGCGGTGATTCCCGTTTGGGAACAGTTAGGACAGATTAGGCCAGGTTAGGACGAATTAGGACAGTTTGGGAACGTTTGGGACAGAATTGGTAGATAAAAGAATAGGGATGAGTGGGTTAGTAATTTCAGTTGTCCGTAATATTCTGCATCAATAAAGAAATAAAAAATTATAGGATAGCTATGGTTAGTTTGTCCAAGGGACTCTTTCGGAATAGCTAACCATCAAACTCGAAGAATTTGTCTTATTGTAGATAGACGGGCTTGTTAAGACCTTCAAAAAAACCTAAACTGCTGAAGAAAAAACTGAGAAGCTTTCTGTTTTTTTTGTTTGTTTACAAGTTATGCTGCAGGGAGGGTATAAAATGCGCAATGGAAAGAAATGCGGATTAATAGATATCAGCTTTTTGTAGAGAACAGCTTTTTCAAAGCTATGCTTAGTTGCAAACTAAGCATAGCTTTCCGAAGAGCGTAGTTGCTGATGGGATGGAAAACTCAGAAGAGCTGGGGGATCTTCTGAAGCGTATAATTCGTTCTAGTCAGGAGTTCCTTCGCTTTCTCCATCCACATCCGTTGCAAAAAGATGAAGATGCTTTCGCCATAATATTTTGGAAGACCTTTTTGAGTTGGTATGAATTGGTCCAGGAGGTTCAAGTCAGCGAGAAGGCAGTGAAGGTTTTCTCCGCACAAAACAAACAATAACTTCATCAGGGCAAAAGTAATTTAGTTCTGAACTCTTTGATGATACTAGTCCAGAAAGCGGCTCGTTCTTCAGCTGTATGCGACTTAATTTCACCGGCCAATCGCTTATAGTTATCTAATGAAACAATTCTTCCTCTTTGAGCAGCTTGATATTTTCCCAACACTGAGCTTTCCCAATCACAGGCTTTGATGATGATAGGGACAATAATTTTATTTTGTTCGATTGCCTTCTTAATCTCAATCCTTGTGATATAGTCAGTGTTTAAAAATTTTACACTTACTAAACAAATCATAATATCACACTCGTCAATTTGCTTTTTTATTTCTTCGTCCCATTCTTTCCCAAACTCAATATCTCTACAATTAAATGTGGCAACGCCTTCCTGCTTAAGCGTTACAAGATGATCTTCGAAATCTTGAAGGTAGTCCTCATCATGTTTTGAATATGAGATAAATATTTTTTTCATTTTGAAAAATTTCCTTTGGGTGAATGGCGCAAAATCTCCTATTGAAAGCTGTAAGCTATCCTGCAAATTAACCCGACCATCTAATAATCCATATCCATTAATTTTATATACTTCATCGGATAGTTGAAATAGTTCAATATAGCTTACAAACTTTTTACCATTCAAAGATAAATATAGATCACGTGGGATATAGTAAGGGTCAATCTGTAATTGTTTCCATTTTTTTAGCTTTTCACTTAAAACGCCGAGGCTTGCATCCTCCTTGGCCTCTTTGATTTGCAGAAACTCTCCGAAATTTGGAATCTGGCTATCACTTAAGTCCCAATACAATCCCATAATTGAATAAAAAAGATATTCTAACAACAGATTCTGATCGTGTGAACTTTCACCTGCAGATTGATAGTGAACTTTAATCATTAATTCCTCGAAATCAATTTCTATTAAAACCCTTATGTTGTGTTGAAGGGTAAAAACAAGCTGAGTCCTCCAAAATTTTTTCACATCCGGTTCTTTACCAAAAAAACAGATCATCTGATTAATAAAACCGAAGGGGATAAAATCATTGAACTTAATGAACAAGCCGGGCTCTGAAATACCAAACATAAATAGTTGAAACTCCTTGTTTTGCCTATCTATAAGTTTTAGGTAGTTTGGTATGATGTACTCATCATTTGCTTGATCATTATTAGGTTTATGGAGAAATACTACTTTTTGTTCTTTTAACAAGAGTAGGGTTTTGTCATCTTGAACTATTTTTTCGAAATCCTTTCGCGGTATAATTCCCGAATTTGCATTTCCTTTTGCACCGGCTGATGCAACACTAAGAATTTCTGTCTGAATGTGTTTTACAAGTTCTTCGGGATTAAGCCAAACGTAGTCTACCAATTCATGAATCTTAGGATAATACAAAACCAACCCATGCCGATGAAGTGTAACAAGATTAGTTTTTAAAGATTCAAGACGATCATCCTCTGACAAATCTTTTGCATTATAGTGTTTTAATACCTCGGATAATACTATTGGCGCGAAAGCTTTTTCTTGTTTATTGAGAATGAATTTCAAAAACTCAATATACCAACGTGGTTCCTCAGTTGCATTCCTGTACTTAGAAAGTAGACTATTAAAATACGCTTTAAAATATTCTTTTCCTTTGTCGAAATACGCTTTTTCAAAATGATCGAGGTCCTGACAGACGAAAGATAGAAAAAAGGAATTTTTAAACCCTGGATACTTTGCGTAATCGGAATATTCAGGTAAGTTTTTACTATCGTCAGCGTAAGATTGTACCATGATATAGGGATCATAATTATCAACATCATTTTCTTGATACGCCTTTTGACCTAGCCAATACTTTCGGTCGAAATTTATGATTGGAATACCGCTTACATCCTGAGAAATTTTATTCTTGTCTGTTTGTTTATCGAAAAGGATAATTTGTAGAGAACCTTGACTGATAAATGCTTGGTAAAGTCCATGGTAAAAATCCTGACCTCCAAAATCATAAAAAACAGCGTCGGGTATCGAGGATTTAGACCCTCTTTTAGCAATAAAATAATTCTCTATGCGTAATATGTGAGTACTCCCGCTGCTTTCACTGTTAATTAAATAATTTACCAGGGAGGATTTGCCACTTGCATGATTACCGAGCACTAATATCTTCATTGGATACGTAAACGTGCTTTTTTGGGAACTGTCTAATTGCCTAATCAGAAGTTCCTTTAAAAAAGGAAAGTGATTTTCATCTCGTTCAACCTTGAGACGATACCTGTTTAATACTGGATTCTCGGCAATCTGTATGACAATTTCCATTTCCCTGTCTATAAGGAATTCAAGGCCTTGAATTTCTGAAATCTTATTATCATTAAGTAACAAATATTTCAATTTATTCAAGTTTTCAATACCCTCTATGACCTGAATTTCATTCGCCGAAATGTCCAGGAGTTCAAGAGCATGTAAATTATCCAAGTCCTCTATTTTAGTTATTGTATTATAACTTAAATCAAGATGTTTTAGGTTTGTCATATTCTTGAGACCCGATATGATGGATAATAAATTCCCAGATAGATTCAAGTGGGAAACATCTCTTAGATTTTCAAGTCCCTCAATTAAATAAATGGAATTTTTGGAAAGGTCAAGATGAGTTAATTTTTCAAATGTTGACACCTGATGAATTTGGCTAATCTGATTATTAGACAAATTCAAATATTTCAGGTTTTCAAGACTACTCAAAGGTGCGATACTTTGAATACAGATTCCCGACTGATTTGAATCGCCCGATAGTACTAACCTTGTTAAACCCCTGAGTTTATTTATCACATATGGAATATAGTTTATGAAATTTCTTCTACCCGAATTCGAACTCTTCCGCAGAATATTTACTCCGTCCTGAATTTCAAACCATTCATTGCTTAATACCAAGATTTCCAGATGTTGGCATTTCTCCAGTAACTCGTACAACAATGTATTTTCTTCGAAGTCCTCGTCTGTTAACCCGCAATTACCAAGGTCCAAATAAGATTCCTTTCTTTGAATACATTTCTCAAGCAAGTGTAATGCAGATTTATTCAATTTTCTAAAGCCAATATCTTCGTCTTCCTTTTTTCTGTTGTTAGGAAAAAAAGATTCCATAGGAAGCTCAAGCTGGTCGCTTTTGATTTTGGCTGCTTTATCAGAACTAAATTCAGATAATAGTGCTTCATACATCTCTGCTGATAATTTTGCAGTTGGTTTCAGGTCGTTACGATCAAAGCCTTTTGAAATCAAATAATCAATTAGTGTGTCTTGTCCCACGTTAAATTCTTTTGCAGCGGCAAGAACGCGAGGCAATTTGAAAGGTATAGTTGCCACCTGGAAAGTAATATCAGTTGAACTTCCTTTAATTCTATCTATTCTATCATCGCTCCTATCATCTAACAGAAATATAGCTTCCTTTTCGTCCGAGGGTTTAATTGGGACATAAACATCTATATCCTCTGAATCAATTTCCGAATCCTTTATTGTTGTAATATTTCCTTTTACCAACCCGATTAACTTTTTAGATAGGACTGTATTTCCTTTGATATTTCTTCCGGATCTATTCAGAAACTTAATAATGCTTTGAACAGAGAGATTGTATTGCTCGGCTAAGGAATGTGGCGTGGCATGTTTTTTCATTTTCAATAGTGGCGATCAGTGGATAAATTTAAGTTAGTCAAATTTTTCTGACTATCATTTAATGGGTAAACTATATTAATACCTATTTTCTATTAGGAATATACCAGACTATCTTCATAGTTATCAATGTGCTAATTAATAAAGTCTAAAACCTTCCTAGATACTTTTTAATGTAGTATTGTTTCGGCTAAAATATTATAAGAGGTTGGAATCCCGCTTTAAACCATACAAGCTCCTTATAATATTATATAACAGAAAAGCCCAGTTATCCGTAGTGTTCAATTCTTTGATAATATATAAATTACAGGTTAGCGTTTATAACTAACCATTAAACCCGAAGATTTTATCTTATTATAATACAAGGTCTTGCCAAGCATTGCAACCCTGTAATTTTATTGTATTTCTTTATTGATCCGAACACTACCAACAGCAGGAGATTAATGGTTTATTTGACAAACGAAAAAGTTTTACGTTAGCTCCGCTCTTATAAATCCTTCCAACTGTACTAACGGTTCTACTGTTATATACATGTTCGAAGGAGTACTGAGGTCCTGCAGGAACAGGTTCCCGTAGTTCTTTATAAAATTTGTAAAGTACGGGCCTGTTATATGGGCTTTAAAAGCATCTTTGTCCTTATATATTTCAAAGAACACTATATGTCCCGGCGGAGCTATGGGCAGACTTTTTTCTTCGAAGTTGGGTGTATGAATGATGTAAAGCAATGTGCCGGGTTCATTCTTTTGTACATCCAGTGCTAATTGTTTCAGTGCATTCGTTGCTTTTTCTTCATTGCCAGGAAGGATTGTCCATTTGCCGGTAAGATGGTACATATTGTTTAGATTTTATTTAAATAAGATAATACAGGAATGATAAGTGCAATACAATTCACTTAATTCCTGTGACAGCTAATCATGAATACTTAACTAAAAGAGTGATTAAAAACAAGCGTAGATTTTCAGGCGGGGGGATAAGGTGATATAAATCTATCTTATTTATCAAATGTCAACAAATTTATTTTGTGAGACTTGATCATGAAGAATTCTAAAATGAATTACGATTTACTTCCCGACGAGCCTCCCGGCAGCAATCAAAAAGTAAAAGACATTTGCGGGGACTCGTCGTTGATGATGGTGTCATGGTGCATGAGACACGCACCATGACTGAGAAATAAGTGTACTGAATAGAAAAGTAGTGGCTCGCATGATGATAAGGTTTAAGGAATTACTTCGCCTTGGTGCGTGTCTCACGCACCATCTTGAGAAAAAGCGTCACAGGCTTTACAGAAAATTTTCTTTTAAACGCTATGCGTAAAAAGTTTTGGAAGCGGTGTATAAGACAAACACCAGGGCATAAAATCAAATGTTGCTTATTAAGAAACTTCTGGGAGTTCGTATATTTAAGAGTTATGTGCATTTAAATCAGCAATACAATTATGGAACAGCACCCATTTAAAAGTATATATCTTATCAGGCATTGTAAAGCCGATGGCCAGGAACCAGGCGCTAAACTAACAAGTGAAGGTCTGCAACAAACTCTCAACCTGGCAGATTTTTTATATGCCAAGCAAATTGATCATATCATTTCCAGTTCATACGAAAGAGCGATCGCAACAATTGAACCATTGGCTCAAAAAATAAATTTGAAAATAAATACGGATGACCGGTTGTGTGAAAGAATTTTATCGTCAGGGATATTGGACAATTGGGAGAAAAAACTCTACGACAGTTTCCAGGACAACGACCTGAGGCTGCCAGGTGGAGAAACTTCATTTGAAGCAATGGAAAGAGGAATTTCAGTACTAAAAGAATTATTTGAACTGCCGCAAAAAAATATCGCGGTAGTAACTCATGGAAATTTAATGTGCCTGATGTTACGGTATTACAATTCAAAGTACGGATTTGATGAATGGAAAAACCTGACAAACCCGGATGTCTTCGAATTGCTGGTACCTGGTAAAAAAGAAGCAGTTTATATTAAACGAATTTGGGAGTAACATCGGAAAGTACCTAAAATATATAAGATCGGTTTTCCCGGATTACTCACGATTATTCTACTTGCCGATACAATAATTAAAAATCCTTTAAACCCGGAAACTATTTGATAATGATTTCACCTGCGACTTTGTCTTTGGTTTCGGACTTGATCTTCTCTTTTGATGAGTTTGTTTGGTTTTGTCCCTTACAGGAAGTGTAAAAAACTGTCATTAAGAACAGAGCAAATAATTTTACAAGTTGTTTCATTTTTTATTTATCATTTAGCATCGGGCAAGTTTGCGAATGCCCATTGTTATTCGATCTGCCCTTTTTTTCAGCTTGCGCACAACAAATCATATCCGCTACCTGCAATATCATACCAGGATATCATCGGTGTAAAACGCCACTACATTAATCCCTAAATTTATCATTGATGTTTTTTAAAAACAGTTCATAGTAATCCGATTCAATTTTTAAACCATTATATTTTGATGAAGTTACTTTTGCCTTAGCATTTGACAATTCCCTTTCTAATTTCTTGGAGAGCTTCTTATTTCGATGTATCTTCACCATTGGCACGCATTTGCAATAAAGTTTTATTACAATAATCCCACATCACCACCAGGTAAGTAAACTCATGCAAAACATTATGATATGGCGATGTAGAGTTATAAATCGTTCCAGTCTCGATTGCTTTAGCAAGTCCAGCTTTGGTTGGGCCGTTAGGTTCGGCCTCAATAACAACTTTAGCTTTTACCGAATCCAAAGTTCCTGTATAAACGGAATCTGATGCTGATTTACTGTTTTGCCCGGAGCAAAAAAATCCTGTTGTCACCATCATCAATATCATTATACTTTTTTTCATCTTTTTTATCCTTTATTTTTTTCAGTTTGCGCACAAGAAATCATATTCGTCACCTGCGGTAATTTTATACGACGGATGAATGTTAACCTGATTTTTCAACATCCTCCCGCACTGGGTATGGCATAGATCACATTGCCTGAAACAGATAAATTGAAAACCTTATTTTCTATGGAAGGAAGTATCAATTGCCATGTTTTCCCATTATCTCCTGATCGGTAAATACCGTTGGGATGTCCACAAAAGAAATAATCACCCACCTGGATAATGGAAGAGATCTTCATACTCGGTGGAAGATCGGCATCGATGGCCTGCCAGGTTTTACCACCGTCGCAGGAAGTTCGCACTCTCCTGGTGTCCGACTGTGTATTGAAAGTGATAGCAGCGAATCCACCATCGATGGGTGCTAAATCGATGCCCATACCGCCCTCACTGATCACCGTCTCCCAGGTTTCGCCATCATCGGTCGATCTTATTATCCCATTGATGCTGTTCGCCATCAGCACACCGTTTGACTCTGCCAATTTCCATACGCCGCGATGAACTTCTTTCCAGTTTTTTCCATTGTCAGTGGATCTAAAAAGGCCGCGGCCGCGGTCGCAAACGATGAAAACAGTGCCTCCGGCAGTTTCAAAAACGTCGATTATCCCTTTCATCTGAAAATTCTCATATATAGGCGACCATTCACCCGATCCGTTTATTTTTTGCCTAAACTGACCCAGGTGATAATTGTATGCAAATATCCCGGACCTACCAGGGGCAATGTTGCTATGTTCGTCAGGGAAAATCTCTTTCTCCCAAAAAGGCGCCTTGTTGTTTGGTTTATTGTGATATATATAATTGCCGGTACGTAAATAAAACCCACGATCATTTACAAAGAGACTACCCGCCAGCTTATCTCCGGGCAGCCCTTCGCTAATGTCCTGCCAGCTTTGTCCGCCATCAGTAGATCTGAAAACGATATTTGCAACCCCCGACTTATTTTTATTTAGTTTTTGCTGACTATCCGTGATTGGAAATACAAAGGGGTATAGAAAAAGGAGCAAAAACGTAAGGCTAAAGATTTTCATGGCTATACTTTATTTGGTGAAACAATAAAGTAAAGTTATTGGGCGTCAACTATCCCGGCCCTTTTTAGTAGTAAAAACTTGTAAAACATGCGTAAAACGTTTGTAAAACCACCGGAAACGGGGCTCTAATAGATTATTTTGCACACATGAAGCCATTTATTCTATTCGGATCTTCCATCATGGTCATTATCATTCTGATCGCTGCGGTGCCATTTATCAATAAAAAAAAGAAGATCCCGGAGAAGCATGTAGAAGTTGTATTACGTGATTTAGGACACCAGCTTTTGCTTTCAGCTAAAGATTCTTCATCCCGGGTGATGCCGGTTAAGAAATTAAATGAACATACATACCAGATCTCCTTTCAAAATGACTTTGGTTTTATTTCAGATTCACTCATCAATTTAGTTCAACGAACATTTCAAAAAAATGCTCTGGCAAACGATTATATAGTGAATTTGAGGAAATGTAAACAAAATGAAACTGTTTTTGCATTCGAAATAAATAGCCAAACAGGCGATTTAACACCTTGCAGAGGCCGTACGCTGGAGGTTAGTTGTTATGTTATTGAAATTGAATTTTTGAAGAAAAATAAATTTAATTCCTTTTTGTTGTTGCTGTTGATTATTCCTTTGAGTCTTGTTGGTTATTATGTGAAAGATAAGTTTCGGAAAAAAGAAGAGGCAGCATCAATCCCCGATAATAATGACTATATACAATTAGGAAAGTTTAGATTTTATACAGATGATAATGTTCTTAAAACTGAGAATAAAAGCATTACGCTTTCGGAAAAAGAAACAAAAGCACTAAAAATATTTGCAGAAAATATAAATCAGATCGTAGAAAGGGAAAAACTAATGAAAGAAATCTGGGAAGATAAAGGTATAGTTGTGATCAGTAGAAATGTTGATGTACTGGTGTCTAAATTACGTAAGAAATTAAGTGACGACAACTCCATTAAATTTATTAACGTACATGGCAGGGGTTACAAATTTATTATTGAGTAGCTACCAATTAAAAAGTGGCCGGGGAAAAGGATATAAGCTTGAAATTAGTTCTTAAGAAGGAGCTCTTAAACCAAAGCCACAGGAAATTTTTTCTGCAAAAGCCGCTAAGTATTTGTCTAGTTTCAATCGATTGAGAG
>CAVPYW010000005.1:0-114317 GCA_963710055.1 uncultured Chitinophagaceae bacterium
AAGATAGATTCGCTTTCGGTAGTGGTGGTGCAGGAATAACCAAAGAGAGTGGGTGTGGCGAGTAGCGAGTAGGGGTTGCGTACTATTGTAAACTTCCCTACTTCCTGCTCGCCATACCCTACTCGCTAATGTCCCTGTTAAATCGTTCCAAAAAATAAAACAACGCTTTTCCCGTTAAACAGTTCGGTGCATATTTACAGGCATTCACTGCTTATGATCCGGAATAGCCTCTTTTTACTGTTTCTTCTTTCCTCAATGGCTGTGCATGCCCAATATTTCAAAGTGACCGGCAGGATCACCAATAATAAACTGGAACCCCTTGCTTTGGTGAGCATACAGGTAAAAAACGAAACTGCCGGAACGATCAGCAAAGAAGACGGAACCTATCAACTTAAACTCGAAGAAGGCAAATATGATATTGTGATAAGTATGGTCGGCTATAAAAGCCAGGTCATCACCTTAGTGGTCACAAAAGATTATATACAGAATATCATACTCGAAGCCGAGGAAACAAAAAATCTTACCGAGGTCATTGTAAAAGGAAAGTCGAAAGACCGTTCGGAAGAGATCATCCGGAATGTGATCCGTAATAAAGAGAAAATTTTATCAGCCCCGGGAGCTTATTCCTGTAATGTGTATATAAAAGCAACGCAGGAAGACTCATCGCAGCGAAAGACGAAGGTGAAAAACAAAGTGGCCGATTCTATTCTCATGAAGAATGCCGACCTGCTGCGAATGTCAATGGCCGAAATTTCATTACACTACGATCATGAAAATAACGACCGGGTAAAAGAAGAAAGAAATGGTGTGGTGAAAAGAGGAAATCCCGAAAGTCTTTTTTATCTCTCGCTTACCGAAGGCGATTTTAGTTTATATAATAATCTTATAAAAGTTCGCGGCATTTCCGAAGTACCGTTCCTTTCTCCCGTAAGCTACAGCGGGCTTGCTGCGTATAAATATAAGGTCATACATGTACAACAGGAAAAAGGAAGAAAGATCTATACGATCAGTATTAAACCAAGACAACTCAGTAATGTCACTGTTGAAGGAGAATTAAAAATACTGGATAGCGCCTGGGTGATCCTTTCTGCAAAATATAGTTTGCCTGCATATCATATGCCGGAGTATGATTTTTTTGAAGTAAGTCAGCAATGCCAATTCACTAATGATACTGCCTGGATGATCACACAACAGCGGTTTAATTATTATTCAAAAACGGGTAAAGGGAAACTATCGGGAGAAACTATTGTCTCTTATAAAGACTTTGAATTCAACAAAACCTTTCCTAAAAAATATTTTGGTACGGAAATAAGCGCTACAGCGCAGGAAGCTTATGAGCGTGACAGTTCTTTTTGGGAGAAAACAAGAACAGAACCGCTTACGCCTAAAGAGATCCGTTTCATCCGCTACAAAGACAGTCTCTATCGTGCCACACATAACAAAGCTTATCTCGATTCGATCGATAAGATCATTAATAAAGTGACATGGAAAAAATTGGTGTTCTTCGGGCAATCATTTTACAACCGGGAAAAAGAAAAATCCTGGTATTTTTCTCCTGTTACATCATTGTATGATCCATTCCAGTTTGGCGGGGGACGTGTACAGGTATATGTGAATTATAACAAGACCTACAAATCGAAAAAAAATATTTTTGTCAGCGCCGATCTTAGCTATGGCCTGCGAAACCACGATCTGAATGGAGAATTGTCGTTCACTAAAATGTATAACCCGTTCAATCGTGCATTTTACAGTCTCTCGGTTTCAAAAGATTTTCAATACATTTTTGAAGGCGATGCCTGGATCAATATGGCAAAGCGAAGCAATCAATACCTGTCTCATTCTTTTAGCATTGGCCATGGCCAGGAGATCGCCAATGGTCTTTTCTTATATACCGATCTTGATGTTTCGCTGCGCAGTTCGCTGAGTAATTACAAAACAAGCGACAGGATCGACAATTTATTTCCTAATCTTCTTGAGAATAATCATGCTGTTGCTTTCGATGCTTATAATGTAGCGTATGGAGAAATAAAATTACAGTACACTCCTTTTCAAAAATATATCCGCGAACCAAAAGAAAAGATCATACTCGGCAGTAAATGGCCAACATTTTATGTGAGCCTTCGAAAAGGGATCCCCAATATTTTCAAGAGCAAAATAGATTTTGATTACCTCGAATTTGGAATTCACCAGGAAATAAAACTTGGTACAACAGGTATTTCCCGTTATTCGGTAAAGACAGGAAGTTTTATCAATCAAAAAAAATTACAGTTGGTCGATTATAAATTTCAGCGCCAGGGTGATCCCATTTTGTTTGCTAATCCCAATGAAGCATTTCAATCGCTTGATTCAACGTTCCCGGTATTCAAGCGTTTTTACCAGGGACATTATGTACATGAATTCAACGGCGCTATCCTTAATAAAATTCCCTTTCTTAAAAAATTGCAATTACGGGAAGTGGCCGGTGGCGGATTTTTGATCGCACAGGAAAGAGATCTCCGCTATGGCGAACTATTTGCCGGTATCGAAAAAGTTTTCAAATGGCCATTCAATCCATTATACAAATTCAAGTTCGGTGTGTATGTAGTAGGATCTGCAGCCAATCAATTCAAAAACCCCGTTCAGTTCAAGATCGGTATTACAAGCTGGGATAGAAAAAGAAATAAATGGTTTTGATAATTTTACCACATAGGATAGGTACATAGTTACACATAGGGATTAACTATGATACCCTACGATCCTATTGCTTCTGTGTGTTGAGACTACGCCAATCGTATTAAAAACAACAAGGATAATAACCACGAAAACCTTTACTCTTATCTTAGCAGTATGAATGCTTCTCTCGTACAACAATTATCATTGGTTTCTTACGGGAACGAATTTATCACTACCGGCAAGGTCGATCCTGCTTATAATAGTAATGAAGTATTTAGATTTTGTAAGGACATCTCCTTCAAAACATATAAAGATGGATTGCTTTCAAAAAAGAAAGAACTGAATGCAGGTAACAACCCGCTTGAATGGTTTGAATTCCTTAAACAGGATGGTTGCCGTGAATTAAAGATGCTATACCAGCATTCAAAGGAACAGGAAAAGTATAAAGATTTTCAACTGGCGAGTTTTGTTGGCGGTGGTGGCAGTTGGTTCATCGAAGCGATCTATGAAAAACATTCCGACTTCTGGTATTCGCACTGGAATTTTGAGAATGATGAAATAGAAAAGAACCGTGGATGGCGGGTTGTATACGAAGCTGTAGTAAGAAAAAAGAAGATCATTAACCAGCAATTTGAATTAGGATCCACCAGAGATGAACTCGTACATGTATTGACTGCTATCAAACAATTTGCAGGCGATCAGCAACTGGCGCAATGGGAAGAATGGTTCAGCAAAGCTTTGGAAGCAATGCAAAGCAATAACCCCAATTCGTATTATCCCATTCCCGGTATGCTTATCGAAAAAAATTATTCCTTAACGGCGCTTCAATTAGTTTATGGCGCTGCGCAGAGTTGGGTCTTTGGCGGCATGGGCTCGTGGAATGATATTTGTTTTGATGGAACGCAAACCACTGAACATTATGAAAAACTCACAGGAGAATTATATGAAGCAGTGTTGAAAGCGATCGTAACCGGAATAAATAGTTAGTAAAATAAAAGATCGCTATCCGGCATATAGGTCTACATTACAGGCAGGCAGATCATCCATTGATCAGTTTTTTTAGCGTCTAAATTTAAAATAATAAAATATTACTAATGATCCGGTATCATAAATATAAAATAAAAGAGACCGACAGGTTTGATGTGATTGATTTCCCAAAAGTGGAAGCCGAACTGGAGGAGATGGTCAAAATTATAGCCGCCGTCCCTGCTATATATAAAGAACAAATGATCATCTCTTACCTGGAAGATCATTCATTGGAAAACGAATGGATCGAAACTAATCCTGAACTGGCTGGCCTTTTAAAAGAGGAGCATTTCAACGCATCCCATACTAAAGCATTGTTTGAATCCTGCATGGAAAACAAAAACTTCCGGTTAGACCTTGAAGGCTTTATCAAAGAGGTACTGGCAGAAAAAATTCTCCTCACGGTGTAAAAGCGAAGTGATCCCTTTTTACTGACCAGAAGGCTTCGGGTCAGGACTTCCTTCTCTAATTAGATATATTTCATAAAAAGAAAGTTTCTTTTTTCCTCCATCTGCGATCTTGTATTGATGTGGAAGGATCTTATTGTATTCGAAAGCGCCGGCGATAGCTTCTTTAAATATCTTCATTGAAGATTCTGTTGTTTTTGGACCCGCATACAAATAGATAAAAGCCATTCCGGAATTTTCCGGATCCTTCATGGCTGTTGCAGCAATGAATTTCTGCACGGCACTCTTCAATTCCTGTGAGTTGGTGAATGTACCCGATACGACCAGTTGCGCTGCAGGAATAATTTCTGATGAAGATGAAGCAGTATTGGTACAGGCCGGTGGCAATCCCCCGATCTCGAGAGTGGCTGTTACAAACATTCCATCTGCAAGTTCCCCGGTGCTTACTTTGATCATAGCAGTTCCCTGTCCCGATTCAATTGTTCCTGCACTGACGGACCAGTTATACGTAACATCGGCCGGGGCATTTTTAGTTACGGCTACGAATACCAATGTATCGCCAACCGGTACCTGGTAAGAAGATGATTCAACAGCAATACCCGGACATTTTTGTGCCTGAGAAAATAAAGTAATTATAATAGCGATCGAAAGGGTGGCTGATCTTTTCATACAAGATTTGTTTTGATAAAATTAAGTGAATTGATGCCTGCTTTTAAATATTTGTATATTTATAAAAAGCAACCATTTAAACCAACATTATGGATAAGATACTGGAAGGAGTGTCAAAGATATTCTCCCATCTCGCCAGGGATATACAAGCTTATATTCTCGCCGGGCTGGTTTTATTATTGAACTTTTATATACTGGACACCACTTATCATTCGGGAAGGTTTTCAGAAGTGATACTCGAGATCGAGTATCCTTTTTGGATCGTACTTGTGCTGGCTTATATATTGGGACAGATATCCCTCGGTTTTTACTCATGCCTTCTTGAATTGACGAGATGGGATATTAAATTTCTTTATAAAAGAGTGTTTAAAAAAAGGTTTGAGAAGAAAGATAAAGAGGGAAATATCATTGTATGTGACCCTGCCACTGAAGAAAAGATGATCAGGGGCAAATGGCAATTATACAAAACCGATAAGGACATTTATATACATTTTGTAGAGCGGCAAGTGATACTTGCTGTTATGCGATGGAACCTCAGTGCTGTATTTTTAATAGCAAGTTTGCTCGATCTCGGCTATTGTTTAATTGTTCGCTGTGATAAGACGATCATCGGCGCTGCTATTGTATTCTTTGTTCTCTCTCTTCTTTTAATGATACTCCATATTCAAACACAAAGAGAAAATGACGATCAACTGGAAAAAGTAACGGACTTGTTCAAAGATGAACCAGATGTAAAAACAATGATAGAGGCCACGGTAAAAGCTACCGAAGCGGCAAAAATAGCAGCAGAGGCTGTAGGAAAAGCGGCGGAGGCATTAAAAGCGGCGGCAGACAAATTGCCGAAGTAATAAAAGAAGAAAAACAATAACAGGAAGAAAATCAAAACCGCGATAGCAACCGGTCTTTAGTCCCCGGTCAAACAACGCTCCAACAATTTCTGAAGATCCATCCAATAATAACCGCCATCAAATTCTTGTTTTGGATTGATAAGTTTTTGTCCACCCATAGCTTCATGAAATGCATTGGTCGGGTTATCGGGCGAACCGAATAGTACCATATTGGTCATTCCATTAGCGATCATGTGTTGAACAGTTTCTGCCAATAATCTTTTACCTAATCCTTGCTTATGATATTCTTTTAATAAATAGATCTTATTCAACTCGCCATTGAATTGCGGAAGATGAGCATGGCTGTAAGGTTCTGCTTTGGTAAACCCGATCAATTCTCCTTTTTCATTTTCCATTACGAGAACAAATGCATGTAATTTCTTTTCATTGAAGAATTGATTCCATTGCCAGGTTCTTGTTTCTATCGACGGGCCTTGATTGGGTTGAACATTGTAAGTGGCGTTCCAGGTTTTTACATGCAAGGCTGTTAATGCAGGAACATCTGTAATGGTTGCGAGACGGATGGGGAAATCAGGCATATCGTTTTTTTCGGCAGGTAAAATTAGTAAATGCGGATCTGATGTTGCTAACTGTTCAGCATTTTTATTTTATTGAAGATTACGGATAGCCGGGGACTTTAGATCTTTTTCAAACTACTCAGTTCTTTTTAAACCCAATTCTTTCTCTATCCTCCCATTTCCTTTGAATTACTTTTTCACCCAGTAATTTTTCGAGTGCGTCATAAAGCCTGTTCATAATAAGGTTTTGAATTTTTTGTAATTGCATGACTAATTAAGCTTAGCTATTAATTACAGCTTATCACAGTTTGTGATAAGCTGTTTGCTCTTAAAATTATTATTGTATTCTTTCTATCTTATTCAAACGATATTCGAATAAAACAAAAAAGCCCCAACTTATGTCAAGGCTTTACTTGTTTTATTCCCGTAATTACAGGTGTTTTTCCGAACAATTATATTTAAGTAAGCTTATCACAGTTTGTGATAAGGTCCTTTATTCAATCGTTGCCGCCAGGATTTGCAACCGCTGACGGAACTTATTTTACTTCTTCTTCTCCGCCTTCTCCAACTCCTGCGTTTCATTCCTGAACACCACCATATTATCAAACACATCCACCAGCACCGGGTGTGACTTTATCAATATCACCGGCCAATATCCTTTTCGATAACTGGTTCACAATTTCTTTTTGTATCAAACGCTTTAATGGTCTTGCACCGAATTGCGGATCGAAACCCTGCTCGGCCAAAAATTCCAATGCATAATCGCTGAATTGTAATTGTATGCCGCTTTGCATCACCAACCTTTTCAATTGGTTCAATTGTATCTGCACAATGCCTTTGATCTCTTTACGTCATCAGCGGGCGGAACATGATGATCTCATCTACCCTGTTCAAAAATTCGGGGCGTATCGTTTGCCGCAGCAGATTCATCACTTCCACTTTTGCTTTGTCGGTTACATCATCCACATTTTTCTCATTCACGCCGTCAAAATGTTCCTGGATGATGTGACTGCCGATATTACTCGTCATGATGATGATCGTATTCTTGAAATTCACCACACGACCTTTATTATCTGTCAATCGTCCATCATCCAGCACCTGTAACAATATATTCCACACATCGGGATGCGCTTTTTCGATCTCATCCAGTAAAACCACGCTATAAGGTTTTCGGCGGACCGCTTCTGTCAGTTGACCACTTTCATCATAACCTACATACCCCGGAGGCGCACCGACCAATCTTGACACCGTATGTTTTTCCTGGTACTCACTCATGTCGATCCTCGTCATCATGCTTTCATCATCAAATAAATATTCCGCCAATGCTTTTGCCAATTCTGTTTTACCAACACCGGTTGTACCAAGGAAAATAAATGAACCGATCGGTTTCTTTGGATCCTGCAGACCGGCACGGCTTCTTCTAATTGCATCGGCCACCGCGGTGATGGCTTCCTCCTGTCCTACTACCCTTTCATGCAAATGCTCTTCGAGCTTTAATAATTTTTCTTTATCGCTTTGCAACATCTTTGTGACAGGAATGCCTGTTGCTTTAGCAACGCTTTCGGCAATGTCTTCAGCATCCACTTCTTCTTTCAATAAACGTTTTTCATTGCTGTTTAGTAGTTGCTGGTTAAAACTCTCAATTATTTTTTCCTGTTCCTTGTATCTTACCATAGCGTATCTCGGCTACTTTACCATAATCCCCTTCCCTTTCTGCTCTTTCTGCCTGTTGCTTCAGGTTTTCGATCTCTGCTTTGGCATTCTGAACTTTTTCCACCAATTCTTTTTCTTCTTTCCACTTGGCCTTATACGTATCTCTTTCAACAGAAAGATTTGCGATCTCCGTATTCAGTTCTTTCAACTTTGTTTCATCGTTCTCTCTTTTGATCGCTTCTCTTTCAATTTCCAATTGACGTATCTGTCTTTCGAGTGTATCCAGTTCTTCGGGCATTGAATTCATTTCCAAACGAAGCTTGGCTGCACTTTCATCGATCAGGTCAATGGCTTTATCGGGTAAAAAACGATCGGTGATATAACGGCTGGATAATTCAACCGCTGCAATGATCGCCTCATCTTTTATTCTTACATGGTGATGCGTTTCATAACGATCTTTCAATCCACGCAAAATAGAAATAGCATCTTCAGCAGAAGGCTCATCCATCAATTACTTTCTGGAAACGGCGTTCCAGCGCTTTATCTTTTTCAAAAAATTTCTGGTATTCATTGAGTTGTAGTAGCGCCCACAGCCCGCAGATCGCCTTTTGCCAATGCCGGTTTTAAAATATTAGCTGCATCCATTGCACCTTCGCCGCCACCGGCGCCCACGAGTGTATGTATCTCATCAATGAATAAAATAATTTCTCCATCGCTGCCGCTCACTTCTTTCACAACTGCTTTCAAACGTTCTTCAAATTCACCTTTATATTTTGCACCGGCGATCAGCAATCCCATATCCAATGCATAAATAATTTTTGATTTCAGGTTCTCCGGTACATCGCCATTCACGATACGATGTGCAATGCCTTCGGCAATAGCGGTCTTACCTACGCCGGGTTCGCCCACGAGGATCGGGTTGTTCTTTGTTCTTCTTGAAAGTATATGCAATGTCCGCCTGATCTCTTCATCACGGCCAATGACAGGATCGAGTTTGCCTTGTCTTGCCAGTTCGTTCAGGTTCTTCGCATATTTATTCAGCGCATTGAATTCCTGCGTTTGTGTTTGTGAAGTAACGGTCTCGCCTTTTCTTAATTCTTTGATCGCAGCGATCAATCCTTTTTCTGTCAATCCCGTATCCTTCAGCAATTTTGCAGGCGCATCATTGCCCTGCACGATCGCCAGTATCAAATGTTCCGGCGTTACAAATTCATCATTGAATTGTTTTAATACAGCGCCGCTTCTTAATACAACATTATTAGCCTCGCGGCTGATCTGCTGTGCCGCATCGCCGGATGATCTGGGTAATTTACTGATCAGTTCATCGAGTTTTGTATCCACCAGGTTGAGCGTAACATTATTCTTTTTTAATAAATAATCAACAGGCGAATCTTCCTGTTCAAGCAACGCCTTTAATATATGTTCCGTCTCGATATTCGGGCTCTTTGCATTAAAGGCAATTTGCTGTGCCTGATTGAAAAGCTTCGGCGGCTTTTATGGTGAAGTTTCCTAAGTTCATAATATATAATGTAACGATTTGATGATTGAAATGTGAAATGATTGTTATGTTACCGGCTTCAGTGCTACTGGCATCGTCCCTTGCGTCGCACTCTTCAGCGTTCTGTTCGCTGCTGAACAATTTCCCGCAGCGATCGCAACGTAGCAGCGGCGCAGCGATCTTTGCTCCTTTGCGATCGCTGCGGGAAACTTGTTGTACTTCGACAGTGCTCAGTAGAATTCCTGCAGTACAAGTGTGCGACGCAAGGGACGATCATCAGAATTACTGAAGCTGGTTAACAAACATTCAAATAACTTTAATCCTTAACATCAAATAACAATCCAAGCTAAAATTGCCGAAACAATGTCATATAAAGTTAGTTCAATCTGCCTGAAATGCAGTCTGATCGGCCTTTTCCTGCTATTCTTACAGCCTGCTTCTGCCCAATACAACTGGACCGAACTGGGCAATAAACTGGAAGATGATCAAAAACTGCTGGGGAATAATGTGGTCTGTCTTTTATGGAAAGGTGATTCGCTGATCTATAAAAAAGAAATGGGTGAATTTAATTCGAAGACGCAGGCGCCCATCGCCAGTTGCAGCAAATGGCTGACCGCAGCGCTGGTGATGCAATTTGTGGATGAAGGAAAATTATCGCTGGATGATAAAGTGGTGAAGTATATTCCCGAGTTTGAAAAATATTTTAAGAATTATATCACGGTGCGTCATTGTCTCAGCCATATGACCGGTATCGAAGACGATGATAAATTCTTAAAGCGATTACTGGAAAGAAAAAAATTCTCTTCGCTGGAAGAAGAAGTGAATGCATTTGCGGCGAGAAAGATAAGGGCCAATGCCGGTACCGATTTTTGGTATGGCAATATAGGATTGAATATTGCCGGGAGGATCATTGAAGTGATCAGCAAGAAAAAATTCGATGTCATCATCAAACAAAAATTATTTACGCCGCTGGGAATGACGAAGACAACATTCGCGGATGCAAACGGCAACCCGGTGAATCCATCCGGCGGGGCCCGGTCAACAGCGGATGATTATATGAAATTTTTGGTGATGCTGATGAATAAAGGAAAGCATAATGGTCAGCAGGTATTAAGTGAAGCTTCGGTTAAAGCAATGATGGCAGTGCAAAATAAACCGGAGCAAATAAAGTATGCACCCAAAGCCGCGGAAGGTTATATGTATGCATTGGGAAGTTGGGTAGTAGAACAAAAAACAGACACCGATACCCTATTTTATGACGAAGGCCGGGCAAAACCAAAAATGGCAACAAAAATCGTAAATAAAGCCACTTCATTGGCCAGCCCCGGTTTATTCGGTACCTGGCCCATGATCGATCTTTGCAGGGGTTATGCATATATTGTTTTTGTAAAAAATTTTTTAGGCGAAGAAAGGGCTAATGTACACGAAGAGTTGAAGACCGTCATTGACAAACAAATAACCATCGTTGGCTGTAAGTAGCATTCTGTTTGTATTGATAAATTTGTACTTTGCAGTCAAATTAAACCTCATGCGAAAATTCATTCTATGTTCATTCGCATTACTCTTCTTTGTAATAGCCAATGCACAACCATTAAAAATAAATGTTCAGAAAGGACAGGAGTATAAGGTCGAATACTCTACGCAAATGAAAAATTCGACCAATAATAACGGGGAAATTTTCGAGAGCTCGTCAGAATCCACCAATACATTCATCTACAAGATCACCGACCTCAGTAAAACTGAGATCGAGATCCGGACAGAGTGTACAAGAATAATCAGTCATTCGAAAATAATGGATATGGATATCAATTATGACAGCGATAAAAAAGAGAATGATGGTCCCATCGCTAAGATCCTTTCCAAAAGAATAGGCAAACAAAAAAAAGTCGTGCTGGATCTTACTGGTAAGATCATTAAAGAAGATCAACCTGAAAAAGATGAAGACTCGCCAATAGATATGGGTTGGCTCAGCTCCATTGGCTCAACTCCCCTGTTCATACAGGAATTGATCGGAAAAAATTTCAAAGCAGGAGATAGTATTGTTATTGCCACTTCATTCTTCAAAGAAAAACCTTCAACGAGTTTTTCCTTTGATAAAGAGAGCATCACGCTTGCCGATACCGGGGTTTATGTCATCCATTCGATCCGTAATGGTATCGCCAGTCTTACCTATACCGGCACCCAGGCAATGACCATGACAATGAAAATGGAGGACAAGCCCCTTCACAATGTTACCAATAACACTGTACGAATGGACCTGGACGTTGATATCAATACCGGGATCGTGATAAGTAGTACAAGAACAGAAGCATATATAACGAAAGGCAATAGTGCCAATCCCCTGACGATAGATATGGCAAGCATTAGTACAACAAAGATCACCCTACAATAAATCCTTTACCAGAATTTAGCATAGAGCGCTGTTATTATCAATAATATCAGCACGATCATTGCCAGCAATGATGGTTTGATCCTGAACATTGACTTATCCAGTTCAAATGCTTTGGGATTTATTTTTGGCCCGGCCAAACTCATTACCACCATTAATCCTACTGCAAACATGAATGCAAGTCCCATAGCGATCAGGAATGGTATTTGGAAAACATGTTGCCCGTTCTTGAGAACCTGCCCGGTATCGTAAGCTGTATACAAGAACGTTTCATTGCCCAATACCTGCGGAGCAAATTCATTGAAGAATACTGATAACAGGAAACCGCTGAGTAAACCGGCCACTGCTGCTGCACCTGTTGTTCTTTTCCAAAACATACCCAATAAGAACATTGCAAAAACACCGGGGCTGATAAAGCCGGTATATTTCTGGATAAAAGTAAATCCACCGGCACTGCCGATACCCAACAGGTCTTCCCATGTAAATAAAATAGCAATGATCATAGCAGCCAGTACAGCCATTCTTCCTGTCCATACCATTTTCTTTTCCGAAGCTTCTTTATTGATATACTTCTTATAAATATCCAGTGTAAAAATGGTAGAGATGCTATTGGCTTTACCTGCGAGTGATGCAACAATAGCGGCAGTTAATGCTGCGATCGATAATCCTCTTAATCCTTCCGGTAAGAAACCTAATACGGATGAATAAGCAGCATCCTGGTTGGCCAATGCGGGCATTTTTCCCTGTTGTACCAATACATAGGCTGCAATACCGGGAAGCATTACAATGATGGGCATTAATAATTTTAAGAAGGCAGCAAATACCAAACCTTTTCTTGCTGTCGGCAGATCTGCTCCCAATGCACGTTGCGTGATATACTGGTTACAACCCCAATAATTAAGATTGGCGATCCATTGCCCCGCAGCATACATCAATATACCGGGCAGGATAAGATATTTGCTGATATACTCCTGCGAAGAAGATGCATCGGGTTTTGCCAATATCATATGGAAATGATCGGGAGCTTCTTTCATTACAGTGGTTAATCCACTGAGCGGGCCGTTGCCACCGCTTACTTTATCGAGTGCAATAACTACCGTAACAAGTCCGCCGACGATCAATACCAATACCTGTATCACATCTGTGTAACCGATCACTTTCATTCCGCCGAGTGTGATAAAGATGGCGAAGGCTGCCAATGCGATCATGATCCAATGGAAATATTCCGGTCCGACGAGGCCGCTAATAGCTACAGAGCCAAGAAATAAAATAGAAGTAAGATTAACGAATACATAGAGGAATAACCAGAACACTGCCATGATCACCGATACAGATTCATTATATCTTGTCTTTAAGAATTGCGGCATAGTGTATATCTTATTTTTAAGATATACCGGCATGAACCAGATGGCGATGATGATAAGCGCTACGGCGGCGATCCATTCATAGGCCGCTACGGCGATACCGACAAAATAGCCATTACCACTCATGCCGATGAATTGTTCCGCCGAAATATTGGAAGCGATCAGTGAGGCGCCGATGGCCCACCATGTCAATGACCCTTCTGCCAGGAAGAATGCTTTTGAATCATGTTCCTTTGTTTTTCTTTTTAAATAGATCCAATAACCATAAGAAGAAACTATAACAAAATAGAGAAGGAAGACAATGATATCACTTGTGGCCAGGTTCATAAGCAGTATTTATTAAAGCCAATTTATTGAAATTATCCGAACAGCAGGGCGATTTACTAACTTTAATTGACCAAACCCCATTTTATGTTCGAACACAAAAAACAACCCCTCGCTTCCAAAGCCACTTTTCTTCGCCGTGTACTGGGCAGTATCAGCATTGCTTTATTTGTGATCGCTGTTTGCCTCGCTATTGGCGTGGTGGGTTATCATTACACGGCGGATATGTCGTGGCTCGATGCATTCCATAACGCTTCGATGATATTAAGCGGTATGGGATTGGTGGATCATGTAGGATCCGATGCAGGTAAATTGTTTTCGTCGGTGTATGCTTTATTCAGCGGGATCGCTTTTATCACTAATATCGGTATCATACTGGCGCCGGCATTACATCGCATTTATCACAGGATGCACATTGAGAAATAATCACGGATCAAAACCCTTTCGGCGCTGAAGGAATTTCTGATTTGACAAGCACGACTTTACTCCGGTCGGCCTTATAAATAGATTCGTAGAATTTGACCAGGTCGGTATAATCTTTAGCGGGAAAACGGCCTCCATACTGCTCTATATTGCGGTAATAAAAAAGCTGGTTACCGATCAGCTTCACCGAAGAATTATATTTTCCAAATTTGCTGACAACGGAAACATCCTGGGGCATCGACTCGGCGCTATAGCCGGCAGGAATATTTATTTCCACTGAGTCAATATCATTGTATTCCATCCCCAGTTCAAGATCGAATTTTCTTTCTTCATCAGCCTGTAGTTTCCGGTGGGTCCTTGTCATTATATTGGGAGTGATAAAAAGACGTTTGCCGGTAATAGTAGCATAATTACTCACGAGGATATCCAGTGTTTCTTCCACCACCGGCATAGATGTTTTATTTTCCTTGTAATCAAAACTGTTGATATCATAGGTTGCAAAATCAAGTTCTTCATGCAGGAATTCTTTTACTTTATCTTTTGAAAGACTATGGATCAATTCATGATAAAGATCCTGCTGCAACCCTTCATATTTTGTAACCGATAGTATTGATAAAGTAGCTTCTGCATCCAGCGTTGCTTTGATACGACGCAATTGTAAATTTTGTTTTACGCCATACTTGGGTGTGCGGACAAGTTTACCGCCATTCTCATCTATCATCAATGCAAAACGATCGCAGGTAAAATCGCCGAGATAACCGGCCGGTTTTGTCTGGCTGGTACATTCCAGCCAAATGGTATCTGTTTGCAAAGGCACCGAAAGAATGACATGATTGAACTGTTGAGATGGAAAATCAGCAATGATCTTATTGGCATTTCTTCCCGCCCTTACCAATGTATAATAAGAACCGATACCTGCTTCTTTCAAAATACTATACATATAATTGGTGAGCGCCTTACAATCGCCATAAGCTTTAGTAGCTACATATTTTGCATCGAAAGGCTGCCAGCCGCCTATACCAAGTTGTATACTGATGTAGCGAGTATTCTTTTGTACATACTCATACAGCTTTGCAATTTTTTCTTTGGGGTCTTTGATATTATCGGCGATCTGGTGAACGGCCTGTTTGATATTATCCGGCAACTGGTCCCTTCCTTGTTTTAATGAATAAACGAATTTTCCAAACTCCTGCCAGTTATTCATATTGCCCCGGTAATTCTCTATCGAAAATTCAGTTGGCGCAAATAAAACAACAGTATTCATTTCATACCAGCCGGGCGACGCATATTCATCTTCAATAGCCGGCAGGTTGGAGGCCTGCCATGTTTGTATCTTTTTATCCTTGTCTGTTGTTTGTACAGGATCGCCGGAATAATTGAAGCTTTTAAAACGAACAACATAATTTACCGGGCTGATAATACTGATGCTGCTTTGCTCGACCGAATAACGTTCACCTTCCCGCGGCACCCATACAGGGAAGAATAACGTGCCGTAATATTTTATATCCACTTCGTATTGTACCGTATAAGGATAAACCTTGTAATAGAAATTGTGATACTTGCGGCGGCTGTCATCGATCAGCGTACTTTCATCCATGCCGGTAAGATCGATGACCTGTTTATTCTTTAATCGTTTCAATTCTTTTCCATTCGCATCAAATAAAGCTCCCTCGATATTCCTTATATCATGCAGCTTATCATAGAATTCGAGAAAGCCTGCTTCCCGGTCGCCATTCTCATCCAGGATGGTCAATGCATATCTTTTCCGCATGATAGCTTCACCATTTGTCATCACTTCAAAGCTGATCTGCTCCATTCGTTTGACAACATGTGCATTCTTTAATAATGCCGCAGGGATCTTTGAGACAGCATAATCTCCATCAGCTGCAGAAGCTGTCAATGATAAGATCAGGAAAGAAAATAACAAGCCGGCCACTTTCATCATACACTACTTTTTCTTTTTGAAAACGATCTGTTCTGCCTGTTTCATAACGATCAGGTTAAAAAACTCACGCAGTGTTTCATATTCTTCAGGCAAAAAATAAGCTCTTTTGAACCGTACCCTGCTACGCAAAGATATATTCACTCCTGATTGAGAGATACGATATTCAAAGATACCATCATCCTGCTCATTCAATTTTACGATCAGCGATTTGGGCAATTCATCCACCACATAACCCTGTGGTACTTCCAGTTGAAGATTCAATGTTTCATCCAATGCAAAAGGCATTTCCACGGGATAATGTCTTTCAGCCGATTTAAAAGGGTTTTCTTTATATCCTTCTCCAAACATGGGGTTGAGGTACACGATTTCCTCTTTTTCATCTTTCACATCAAAATCGTAATGCACGCCCAGTTCGTAATCATTTTTGTTCAAGGAATCGATCATTAAATTGCTGACCACTACTTCGGCGCCGAAACTCTTCTTAATATCTTTTTGCAGATCTTCTTTTCCTTTTTCTTTGATGCGGTCCCTTAACCTGAGCGACTCATAATAACCCGGCGTTTGTTGTACACTGCCGGTCAGGTTCCCTTTTTCATCATTGATGATAAAAATAGTGGTGGTCTTTGCTTCAAGCACATCATCCGTTAACAGGTCGAGGGCCAGGGCTTCTTTATTCACTACTCTCGCATGGCCATTGTAACAACGCAATGGTAAACGGCCAAAACCGATATTAGGTTCGCTGGCATCGAGGAAAACAAATTTATCATCGATCGAAGCCCTGGATACAACATAATTATACTGGCTGAGCAAAGGATAAACAGAATAAGTAACACCGTTCGATCGTGTGCTTAATATCACAGGATCGGCGTCAATATCAACATAATTAAGCATAGCTGTAAGCAACAGGTTGAACTCTGCAACATTCCCATTCTTTGTTTTGACAAAATTTTTCAGCGTCTGTTCCATCCAGCGGCTGCTGTGATCTGTACAGGTAAAATTATCCCGCACATATGCAAATATCTTACGGGCTTTATCTGCTTTGCTGTCCGAAGGAGAAACGATCGGGTTAATGATATCTTTTAACCAGCTATTATCCTTGTAAAGCTGCGATCCAAAACTTTCCGATTTTATAAGCATTTCGGTAAGCATAGGCCAGGTTCCCATTACATTACGGTATGGCAGCGGGTACCTGTATTCTGAAAACTGGAACTCGATCTTTGAAATATGGTTATCGATAGTTGATGTATAACTTTCTTCTTTCAAAGCAGGTACATTTTTCATTACCCAGCGGCTATCGTCCACATCAGCATTGAAATTAAAACGCTCGGATGCACCGGCGCCGCGGCTGTCTATTATCTGGAAAGCCTGGTTATGCTGTTTGGTAGTTTTTATATCGTATTGCTGGTAGCCCTGCGTTAAAAAAACATAGCCAAGAAAAACCGGGATAGAAAGATTGTATTCACTCCAAAGTCTTGGATAGGCGCCCTGGAATTCCCATGGCTGCAGGTTGGTCAGGAAATCTGAAGTGATGGTATATTCATATTCGATGATACAACCTTCTTTTACATTGGGAAATGTGAATTTTTTTATCACCCGGTTCTTGTCGATCTTATCCTTGAATACATTACTCTTTACATCCAGTTTTGTTTCAACTACTTTACCATTCTCGAAATTATAGGTAACGGCTTTCAGCTTATCCAATTCTTCCTCATCGCCGTTATTGGAATAAAGAAAAATAGATACATCTGCAATATCATACCCGTTCTTATTAAGGATATGAACTCTTTTATAATGCTTATACACCAGCGAGAACCAACCTTTGCTATTGCCTTCAATATTGCTGGAACCGATATCGGCGATCACGACAGCATTGGCATTGCTATCGACAGGGTAGATCTTTGTAGCAAAATCCTTTTCAGTTACCGAACCGAACTTTACACTGGCTTTATCCTGTGCCACAATAATGCCGGTGAGTAATAAAAAGAATAGTACAAAAAAAGACAATTTTGAATTCATACATTCTTAATGGTGGTAAAAAAAACAACTCCGCATTCAATTTTACACAAAAAAACCCAATCTTACAGCATTGGGGGAAAGATTAGCCTTTTCTCCCTTGAAACAGACAGTTTTAACCCATGATCACGTTGCAACAAAATACCGCTTTTATTAAAAAAACATGCGCTGAACTGGGTTTCGACCATTGTGGTATCGCCCGGGCCGAAAAGCTGGATGAAGATGCACGTCGTCTCGAAGAATGGCTCCGGCAAGGTATGCATGGAAGCATGCATTATATGGAAAAATATTTTGACATGCGGGTTGATCCAAAGCTGCTGGTGCCCGGTGCAAAGTCGGTCATCACGTTATTGAAAAATTATTTTCCGTCCCGGCAGCAGGAACCCGATATTCCCAAAATATCCAAATATGCTTTTGGAAAAGATTATCATGAAGTGATCAGGAAAAAATTGAATGAACTGATCGCTGTCATTAAAAATAAAATAGGTGATATACATGGCCGCGGGTTTGTCGACTCCGCTCCTGTTCTCGAAAGAACATGGGCGCAACGCAGCGGGCTTGGATGGGTTGGCAAGAATGGAAATCTTATCAATAAACAAAGCGGTTCATTCTATTTTATTGCAACGCTGATCACCGATCTCGAACTGCAGTACGATGAGCCTTTTGCAAAAGATCATTGCGGCACCTGCACCCGTTGTATCGATGCTTGTCCTACCGATGCTATCTTACCCAACAAAGTTGTTGACGGCAGCAAATGCATTTCTTATTTCACGATCGAATTAAAAGAAATGCTGATACCTGCTGAAATGAAAGGCAAGTTTGATAACTGGATGTTTGGCTGCGATACCTGCCAGGATGTATGTCCGTGGAACCGGTTCAGCAGCCCGCACCAGGAAGCAGCATTCAAACCTATTCCCGAAATACTGGATCTTTCTGCGAATGAATGGGAAATGATGACGGAAGAAAGTTTCAGAAAAATATTTAATGGATCACCTTTGCAAAGAACAAAGTTCAAAGGCATTCAGCGTAACCTGCAATTTATTCAAAGCTGAAATATTTTTTACCGCATAGTAAGTCGACTATGTGTATCCATGTTTCTACGATCCTATATGGTGAAAATTTTATGATCAGAACTTCCAACCAAGCTTCAATACTGCTCTCGAGAAACTGAATTTATAGATATCCTTTATTGCAGTACCGGTCAACCAATCGGAATAGCTGCGTGTTTCTTTGAATGTTTTTGTAGAAAGACCAAGAGAAACGATGAATCCATGATCTTTTTTTGATCCTGCAAAAAGACCTGCACCGGCATCCGTAAAGATGCCATTATGAAATTTGCTATTCCGGTTAGGATCCCATGTGCTTGGTTTTTGATAATACTCATCCTGCAGCCATTCAATATTCATACCTGCATCGGCATACACAAATAATTTATTTTTCTTTTTTCCAAACTCTCTTCGCAGGTCTATAAAAACCGGAACAGTACGATAAAGATAAAAATCAATACCGGCGCCAAGGCCTGCAAACCATTGATCCCGCCTGAAACCATTGACAGTTTGAAATCCACCGGAAATAGTATTATCACCACCGGTAACAACGAAATTATTTATTGAACTAAACCGGTAACGCTGCACTTTATTCTGCGCTAAAGCAGGAAAATAAATTCCTGCTGCGAGTAGGATCGTTATAAAATATTTTTTCATGCTGTCAGTTTTTTACCCCCATCCTGCTCAGTTCGGTTACATTAAATGAATTATCATAACTGTATTGATATAAACCGTCTTTAGCCACCATCAATGCCCAACCTCCTCCTGCGATCACATCAAAAGTTTCGGGGCCGCTGATCTTCTTTTTCAAAATGATATTGCTGGCCGGCGATGAAGCATCATAAAATTTCAAACCATCTTTTCCATCACACACGATCAATACATTCCCATCTTTTGACAAACCGTGAGGGTTAGTGAACGGATAAACCCTGACCAAAGAAGGGTTTGAAAGATTGCTGATATCAAGCAATTCAAGTTGATTGGTAAAACCCTGGCATACCGTGCCCGAACGAAGTGTGACATACGCAAAATTATTATCGGCGATCACGGGATCACAACTACGGGTATGACTGAATTGACCCTGCAAGGAAGGAACAGCAGGATCAGTAAGATCATAAATGAACATTCCTGAACTGGAACCAATGAAGAGTTTATTATTGAAAGGATAAATGGTTTCGATACTCTGCCCGATCGTTACATTACTGGTATATACAGGATCAGCCGGGTTTTGAATGGAAATAATTTTCAGCGCTGAAAAAGAAACACCATACAAATAATTATTAACGATAGTGAATCTTGCCATGGAACCGCCTACACCAAATGGCGAACCGGAAGTATTGGGCCCGATATTTACGATACCACCGCCACCGCCACTATACGAAGCCAGTGCCATAACATCACCTTCCTTCATCCAGTTACCCCCAAAGAAGCCGGTCCTTCCGCCACATTCTCCTTCGACCATTGTATCTCTTCTTTGCCAATCAACAGCTATACCTGAAGCATTGCTGTAGATTCCCGACATTCCTCTTTCAGGTAAAATATTCTCATTTACTTTTTTGAGTACTATGCTATGCGGATCTGTTATATCGATCGTAACAAGATCCGTGTACAGGTCGGCATACAGCATATTCCCTTTGACTGCCATATCCAGGTTACCGGGAATATCAATAAAAGCGATGCGCCGGGGAGATCGGGGATCCGTATTGTCAATGATATGGATGCCCTTATCTATTTCATTGAGGAAAATATAATTGCCGCGGATATAAATTTTTCCGGGTCTTTCAATTTCTTTGGGTGCATTGCTTTTGATATTGGCCCTTACTTCGGCTTTTGTTTTATAAAAAGGTACCCAGTAAGAGTACTGTCTTGTGCATTTATCTTTTACACAGCCTTGTAAGAAGGGAATGGTAGAACATACCAATAATAATGTTGTCCATCCGGCAATATTTTTTCTCATAATAGCAATTTAAAAGGCTGACAACGGCAATTAGAATACCGTTGCACCACGTCAGTCTTTTTTCAATTGCATCATGAATTGGACGCCGAAGGAAAGATGGTGGTTCCTGTCGTAAGGAATTTTGTTTTGAAAGCCAGTAAGATTATAATTAAAAAATACCCCTGCTGAAAGAGGATGACCGGATGCCGTGGCAAAACGGCCATATAAACCTGATCGGAATGCCAGTTGTATTTTACTCAGTGTGCTTTTATCCCGGTAATAAATATCACTGGAAGGATTATGGACAAGTGCATTACTTCCCAATAATAAGGAAGGCGAAAAACCATTTTGCCATACCAGCGATCTTTTTGTTTTTTTCAACTCCCAATGCAGCATCATGGGTAATTGCAAATAAAAATACCGGTTGTGATACACAGATGATCTGCCAGGCAGGTAAATCGTCCTGCCATCTGAGAGGGTAGCAATGGAAGAACCGATCTGCTGGCCATGTGCAAAAGATGAAACGGATAATCCAAAAGAAACACTGGTCCTCTTTTTGGAATTTTTTTGAATATAGACTCCCACTTCCCAAAATAAACCGGGCCTTCCAGCATTTTTTGAGTAAGCTGCGAGTCCGGGGTTTCCAAGTCCGGGACCGGCAGCAAAATCATAGCTTTTTTCATTACCTATATCTATTCCTCCTGCCCTGTTGGATAAACCTGCGATCAGTGTAACACCAGTCTTCCATTTGTTATTATTCTTTTTTTCTAAAGGTTCCGGAGGATCGGTATTAGTGCTTGAATCAGTAGTTTGAACAACCGGGTTGGACGATGTCTTAACAGAATCATCCGGGGTTACCTGCACTATTGATCGGTCTGTGGAATCAATAGTAGTTTTCGGAACTTCATTCCGTGGTTTTATGGCTGTTACAACTATCGGATCTTCTTCTTCCATTGTTACGATCGTATCTGCAGGAATGATCTCTTCTTTTTTTACAATCGAAGAAGGCTCCGCATCAACTTTATCAACTGGATTAATCTTGTTCTTCTTTTTACCTCCATTCCTGCTTTCAATCGAAACAAAAGGCTGATCTTTTTTTGCCGGGCGGTTTCTTTCTGTTTTACTATCGTCTTTCTTGTTTCTGTCGTTGATTGTTCCCGCAACAGTTGCTATTTCATTTTTTGAATCTGGATTATCATTTGATATCATCGTTGTAACTGACCGGTCATTTATCAATGTATCCTTTTTCTTTTCTTCATTGATCGTTTGTTGAACAGGTTGTTGAATTGGCTGCCGGCTTTGAACACTGCTTATACTTTTTTTAGTTGTTGCAGACAATAAATAAATAGCTATTCCTGTGCCGGCCAGTAATAACGGGAACAGTATCCAGAAGATGAACCACCTCCGCTTTTTTTCTTTGCGTATCCTGCGTTCTACTTCAGGCCACAATTCAGCAGACGGATAAAGCTGCAGCTCATCCATCCGTTGCCGAACATTTTTTTCAAAATCATTTTTCTGCATAGCTCTTGCTTTTTTTATTGCCAGAACTTTCTTCCAGCCAATTGATCAGTAATGCTCTTGCCCTCGCATATTGCGAACGGGATGTACTGTCGCTGATACCGAGCATTTCTCCTATCTCGACATGACTATAGCCTTCCACTGCAAACAGGTTAAAAATGGTTTGGTAACCGGGCGGCAATTGCCTGATGAGATCAGCCAATTCTTTTGCCTGCAGGGTAATGACCGGATTTTCGTCTGCTACCGGGTGAAGCGGTTGTTCATCAAAAAACATTTCCCGGCTGTAACGGCTATTACGTTTCAAAAAATTCAACGCTGTATTTATCATGATCCGCCGTATCCATCCTCCCAATTCTCCTTTGAACTTAAATTGATGGAGGTGTAAAAAAACCCGCACATAACCGTCCTGTAATACATCCTCCGCATCTTTCATCGATTTGGTATAGCGATAGCATATCCCGAGCATAGTTTTGGAAAACCGCTCATATAATAGCCGTTGCGCTTCAGGTTTTTGCCGAAGGCAATCTTTTACCAGTTGACGTTCATCGATGTCCATCTCTAATGGGCTGACAAGCGTTCAGTTGATATCGTTGCATGAAACGAAGAAAAGGAATAAATCAGAGATCGCTGTCCTTCTTCACGTTGTTGAGTGTCTTTACAAATTCGGCCCACACTTTTTTAGCATCGGGGAATTTGTAATACTTATTGAACAGTCTTTGTGTTTCGTTAAGATTCTTTCCGAATTTAAAATAGAAGACGGCCAGGTTAAGGGCAACTTCTTTGCGTAAGCCATCATCCTGTTGCTGTTCGTCATCCAGTTTTTGATAAGGCATTTCTCCCAGCTTGGCCAGGTTATCATTGATCCTGCTGCGCAATTCCTGGTCGCCGCGGCTGGTACTTACTATTCCATTTTTATATTTTAAAGCTATCCGGCTTGTTCTTATCGGCGCTTCATCGGCCGTGTCTTCATGAACACAGGCAAAACAGGTAAAGAAATATCCAAACGATTCATGAAAATTATAATAGAATTTATTGCTATCACCAATAACCGTATTGCCGGCAAATAATTTGGCTACCTGCTGGTATTTGTCAGCCGTTGTATTTTTAAAAATATAGATCGCATCGCAGCAATGGGCCCCGCCGGTATAATTATAAAGTAACAATTCTTTTTTCCCATCGTAATCAAGATCGGCCAATGCATGATCACCGTAGGGCCCCAATTTCTGCAGCATTGAAGCCAGGTTAATTCTAACCTTGTTTTTTGTGACCAACATTATTTGGGAAGCGTTCCCTGCTTTTTCATTCTCCTGGAAAAAACGGATAGTAGCATCCGTTGCGGGTTCAACCACGCTATCCTTTGCATATAACACAGGTTCCTGTGCCTGTACAGCCATAAAAGAAAATGTGCTGAAGAAAAACAATAGTATGGTGCGGCTTGTTTGCATATTGACAATTTAGACGGTTAAAAGTAACCATTCGTTGTACAAGAGGCAAAAACCAGACCGGTAAAAAAAAGTTGAATGCTAAATGTTAGGTTTTAAATACTCATTTAGCATTCAACATTTAAAATTCTTTCTTAGCTGATCGTAAAACCAACCCATATATCTCCCCAGGCCAGGGAAACCTTTCCATCTTTATTTATTGTGAAGGTCATCTTCTCTGCAAACTGGGAATTTTTTCCTGCTTTTACTTTTACCCGCAATACATCATCGGCTTCTTTATAATTAAAAGCTCCCCATTGCTTCCATGTTTTATTGAAAATGATCGTCCATTCGTCGCCATTTACCAATGTAAATAATCCATATTTTCCGGCAGGCAATGCTTTCCCTTCAACTTTTATGTCTTTATCTGTTTCAAAAACAGTGGCTTCATTAGCGCCGGTGCGCCATACTTCTCCGTCTTTTGGTTCAAGGTCCTGCCCGATCGTACGTCCTTTTACAGAAGGTTGACTATAATCGATCGAAACTGTTGCGCCATTGCTGAGTGTTTCTTTTGCCAGCGCCGGCGGACTTGGCCTTTGTGATTTATCGCCTTGTCCCAAAGCGACAACAGATATCAGTGTCAAAGCAGATAATAATAAAGTTTTCATGATATAATTTTTTAAGTCCGAAGGACCCCTTCGGGGGAAACTAAAATTAAGAAGATGAGGCAAGGAAAACTTACCGTTCAAATTATTTTTCGAGCAGGGCTTTCAGCTTTTCAAGTCCTTTTTCCATTGCCGGGCCGTATCTTTTTTCCAGTAACAGGCCGGAGAATTTTTCCCAGGGATACCAGCGAAGATGAATATCCATATACCATTGAACAGTGTAAGTATCAGGACGGCCGCCGGGGAAAATATTCCAGCCGCTGCTGCTTTCTTTTATTCCTTTCCCACTGTTTATTGCTGTAACGGTACTATCGGTGATCCCGACTACACTCAATTCTTTTCCATCACGGGTCCTGATCCCGTTCGGTATAAGATCGGAAGTGTCGGCGCCGGGATACCATTTTTGCCAATTAGCCGGGTGAATTAAATATGTCATCAACGAATCTTTCCCGGTTCTTATATCAATAGCTTTTGAAATACGAACATGTGATGGAAAGAATAAAGAAAGGATAGTAAGGAATATCGCAAAAAATACGAGACTGATGATACCAAGTTTAATGATCCGCATATATTTAACTAATAGACTAAAAACTAATAGATAATAGATTAGGTACTGTACTTCACTATTCACTTTTCACTTTTCATCTTTTCACTATTCCCATTTCAATACTCTCACAAGTATAAAGTATGTAAGGATCATCCATAATCCCAGGATACCGAGTTGTTTTCCGCAATCGGTGATATGTTGTCCTTCGAAAGAAATTTTGCGGATCGCATCATTGTACTGTGTCAATGGAAGTACACGGCAAATTTCCTGCAGCCATTTAGGAAATACTTCGATGGGGAAGAAAGTACCGGATAACATCATTTGCGGAAAACCGAACAGGTTTATCAGTAATGGGATCGATGTATCTGTTTTTACAATACAACTAAAAATAAGCCCGACACCCATCAGCAGGAAGAGCATATAGATCGTCATGAAGATGATCTCAAAAAAAGTAACGGCACCATGCTGCAGGGTGAAGTTGAGTGCAAAATGACCAAAGAGTAAAAGCACTACCACACTCAGCAACTGGAAGAATAAACGGCTTACGCCAATTCCTGCCAGTATATTGATCTTCCTGATCGGCGTTGCATAAAAACGTTTTAGTATGAGTTGTTCCCGTAAACCAAAAAAAGTAAATGCAATACCGAACAAGGTTGAGAATAAAATAGAAAAACCTAATTGGCCCGGTAATACAAAATCTATTTGGCGGTATTTTCTTACTTCGGCCCTGTCGGGTTTATTAATGGTAACTACATTCGCATTCGCAGGAGTTTCAAATTTCATTTTACTATAATCAAGCGACTGTAAAAAACCACCGAATGTATTATCACTGGCTGAAGTTGTTCTTGTGCTGACAGTATATTTTGGATGCTGTAATGAATCTCTTGTTTCTTTCACTGTAAGAACGGCTGTCAGCCTGCCTTTCAGCAGGTCTTTATTCAGGCTTGCTGAATCCGGATAAGAAACGATACGGATGGTTGGATTATTTTTTAAACTCTGGAAAAAAGCGCTGCTGGTATCCGTATCCGGCGATATAGCGATCCTGTAAGAAACGCCGCCACCGCTGCCAAAAGCTCCGAATATCAATACAAAAATGATCGGGAACAAAATGCTGAATATAATAGCGCTGGGATTGGAAAAAATGGCTTTGAAACTGGACCTGGTGATGGCCCATAATGCTTTTGACTGGCTATAAGGTTGGCTCATGTTCCGTGGTTGGTTCGCAAATGTACTCTTTAAACAGTTTCAGGTTTCTAGTTTTGGTTTAGTTTCTGGTTTCATGTTGTTTAAAGTATTAAAGTAGTTCCTTATAGGAAATTTGGCTCTGCAGCAACGAGAAACCAGAAACCTGAAACTAGAAACTTTCTTTCCGATATTTGAGAATATATGAACACAGCATACCTGCTTACCGGTGGCAATATGGGCGACAGGGAAAAAAATTTGGCCGATGCAAGAGAGCATATCCATTTGCAATGCGGAGAAATAGCCGCTGTCTCTTCTTTATATGAAACAGCTGCCTGGGGCAATACCGATCAACCTTCTTTTTTGAACCAGGCTTTGCAGATCAAAACCGGACTCTCTGCCCGGCAACTGATGCGCCGCCTGTTAAAAATAGAAAAGACAATGGGAAGAGTGCGCAAAGAAAAATATGGTCCCCGCATCATTGATATTGACATACTGCTTTTCAATAATGAGACGCATAATTACCCTTTGCTCAAACTTCCTCATCCTGAAATGCAGAACCGGCGCTTTGCTTTATTGCCATTGGCAGAAATTGCTCCGGGTATCATACATCCTGTATTAAAAAAGACCATTACCGAATTATTGGACCGGGTAAAAGACGATTTATTAGTGAGGAAAATCTGAGTCCTACGTCAAACTTTTTATCTTCTTTTAATTACTGTTTGCCCACTGAGGCCCGCAGAGACCAGGAGAACCACTGAGTATGGAAATAAATAAGATACTCTTTCTCCCAGTGTCCCTCTGTGGCCTCACTATCCCGATTTTTTCCACAATCTTCATTCTAAATTTTTACGGCTTCCCATTTAGTTTATTTTGCGCCTCTTGTTTGGTTCGAACAATCGAACAATCGAACAATCGAACAATCGAACAATCGAACAATCGAACAATCGAACAATCGAACAATCGAACATGAACTATCATTTCATCACCATAGAAGGCAATATCGGCGCGGGCAAAACTACGCTTGCACATTTACTGAGTAAACATTACAACGCAAGACTGATACTGGAAGAATTTGCCGACAACCCTTTTTTACCCAAGTTCTATGAAAACCCTGCGCATTATGCGTTTCCGCTGGAATTATTCTTTATGGCCGAACGTTTCAAACAACAGAAAGAATTCCTGCAGCAGAAAGATATGTTCCAGTCATTAACGGTTTCCGATTATCTTTTTACCAAATGTCTGCTGTTCGCCAAAGTAACCTTACCCGAAGATGAGTTCCGTTTATACCAGCGTCTTTTCGAGATCATCAATCAGCAATTGATACAGCCCGAGATCCTTATTTACTTACATGCACCTGTTTCCAAACTGCAAAACAATATCAAAAAACGAAATCGTTCTTACGAACAAAATATACCTGACGATTATTTATTCAATATCCAGGAAACCTACACGCATTATATCAAACAGCATAATATAAAAACGTTGTTCATAGATGTCACCAATGCCGACTTTCTTCACAATGAAAAACACCTGCAGGTCATTTACGAAGCACTGGAAAAAGATTATGATGACGGGCAGCATTATTTGACGTTGCCGTAGGAATATCGAACAGTAGAACAAGGAATGCAGAATGATGAAGTGGGAAACTCCAGGATTCGGAGCCTCATTCGAAATTCATTATTCCTTGTTCGTCTGTCCTTCATTCGAAATTCATTATTCCTTGTTCGTCTGTTCATCTGTTCTTTTATCTTTGCGTCACAATTATGGACAGCAACTCCCCTGTCACTCAAATCACCTCTGATCCTTTTGCATCTATTCGCATCCCGGAATTTAAGAACCTGATGTTAGGAAGGTTCACATTTATCATGTCGCTGCGGATGATGAGTACACTGGTCGGCTGGTGGGTGTATGATCTTACCGGCGACCCGCTTGCGATCGGTCTTGTTGGCTTATCGGAAGTCATCCCGGCCGTTTCAACAGCCCTGTATGCCGGGCATGTGATTGACAAAAGTGAAAAAAGAAAACTATTACTCAGCGGCGTTTCCTTTTATATAATTGCGGCTGCTGTATTATTATTTTTTTCGAGCCCTTATATAAGTTCGCATTATAGTAATCATAGTATCACCATCGGTATTTATATAGTAATATTTTTTACAGGTATCATCCGTGCATTTACCGGCCCTACTTTTTCCGCCATGCTGGCGAGTGTTGTACCAAGACATTATTTGCAAAACGCCACCACCTGGACGCAGGGTTCCTGGCTCGCTGCTTCTGTTACGGGCCATGCCACCGGCGGTTTGCTTATTGCCAAATTGGGTATCACCGGTACCCTCATCACCGTATGTTGCTTAATGGTGGTTGCCTTCTTTTTGCTTACACAAATAAAACCCAAACCACCTATCGCCCAAACAGGAGAAAAGAAAACATGGGATAGTATGAAAGAAGGATTGCGTTTTGTTTTCCGGACAAAAGAAATATTAGCGGCTTTTTCATTGGATATGTTCGCTGTTTTATTTGGCGGCGCTGCAGCGATGGTGCCGGTATATGCCCGGGATATTTTAAAGGTCGGCCCGCAGGGTTTTGGATGGCTGAATGCTGCCATTGATATCGGCGCCATCATTATTATCATATTGCTTACTTTATTCCCGATGAAAAAAGCACAGGGAAAAAAACTGATGATAGCTGTGGCCGGCTTTGGTATCTGTATCATTTGTTTTGCATTATCAAAATGGTTTGTACTTTCTTTCGCAGCATTACTGATCGCCGGTATGCTCGATGGTGTAAGTGTTGTTGTAAGAGGCACCGTAATGCAATTAAAAACACCCGATCATATGCGGGGAAGAGTAAGCAGTGTAGGTTCCATGTTCATCAATTCAAGTAATGAATTGGGGCAATTTGAAAGTGGTATGATGGCCCGGCTGATGGGTGTCGTTCCTTCTGTTGTTTTTGGAGGATGTATGACATTGCTGGTCGTTGGCATAACCTGGCTGAAAGCGCCGGGCTTGCGAAAGTTTAAATACTAAAGGCCCTGCCCTTAAAGGAAAACTTAGATCCAACATTCATTTAATTTTTCAAAAAGTAATAAAGCAATTAGTTTTTATTATGATACCAGCTTCGGTTTTTCATGGCATCGTCCCTTGCGTCGCACACTTGTACTTCCTGTTCATTACTCAGCAATATTGAACCCCTTGCGGGGTTCCGCAAAAAACTATTCTATTCCTGCTATTGACATTTAGCCTCTTCGGGGCTTTCGGGTATCTTTGTACACTAACATTATCCAATCCAACACTTAAAATTTAGCATTTAATATCAACACCATGATACGCCGCACATTTCTTAAAAACACAGCTCTCACTTTCGGTGCCTTGTCATTAGCCAATCAAAAATTATTAGCCGGCTTTTTCGAAGATCCCTGGAAAATAAAAATGCTGACCGATGATATCGGCATCTTTACGGAAAGAGGCGGCACGATCGCTTTTTATCTTTCCAAAAAAGGAATAGTGGTCGTTGATTCGCAATTTCCCGATCAAAGCAAACACCTCGTCGATGAATTGAAGAAAAGAAGCGGGAAGCCTTTCAAATTGCTGATCAATACGCATCATCACGGCGATCATTCATCGGGTAATATTTCTTTTAAAGGGATAGTGGAGCATGTACTGGCGCATGAGAATTCATTGAAGAATCAAAAGGAAGTGGCGGTAAAAAATAAAACCGAAGACAAACAATTATTCCCCGATCAAACGTATACTGAAACCTGGCGTAAAAAGATTGGTAAAGAAAAGATCGGCCTTCATTATTATGGAGCCGGTCATACCGACGGCGATAGCTTTATACATTTTGAACATGCCAATATTGTTCATTGCGGCGACCTTGTCTTTAATCGTCGTCATCCTTTTGTGGATCGCAGTGCCGGTGCCAATATGAAACACTGGATGGAAGTACTGGATAAGGCGTTGAATAAATTTGACGGCAACACACAATACATTTTTGGTCATTCAGGTCCCGGTTATGAAGTGACCGGCACCGCTGATGACCTGAATAAATTCAGGGATTATCTCGGCAATGTGCTGAAGTTTGTAGATGGAGAAATAAAAGCCGGCAAGACCAAAGAAGAGATTTTAAAGACCAAACTTGTTCCCGGGCAGGATGATTATAAACCAGACGGCATTGAACGGCCGTTGACGGCGGCGTGGGAAGAGTTGACTGCGAAATAGAATTTATGAAAGTCATCCTCATCATCATTGTTGCGCTGATCATTTATGGATTGGTGATGACATCGGGGAATAAGAAAGAAGAAGATTAAATCAAAAAATGAAAAGAATAGTAACTGGTCATATTATTTGTTGCCGTATCAAGAAATATTTAAGACCTCCCCAAACCCCTCCCAAGGAGGGGCTTTAGATTCCGATTGTTCAAGTTTATCTCTAAGAAAAGTGAATTGAAAGTAAAACCCTAATTATATCCCTTTTCCTTTTTCCACTTCTATCAATTTTTCGATCACATAATAAGTAATAGGGCAAAAGCTGGAATTCTTTAATGCCATCGGCTGGCGCTTCAGCATAAAATCATCATCCATATAAGGGAACCTTGCACAATCCGCAGGCCGTACTTCATAAATGCTGCAATAATTATCGGCGCCTAAAAAAGAACAGGGCATACTCTTCAATACATTATCTCCTTCTTCATCCACCCGCAAATAAGTATCCCGGAAATCACCATCCTTCATACCGAGGTGTTTGCTGATGCGTTTGATATCGGGCGGCGTAAAGCGGGGCGAATAATTCTTACAGCAATTGGCACATTGCAGGCAATCTATTTTTTCAAATGCTTCTTCATTCAGTTGAGGCAATTGCTTTAGCACTTTGTTCTTGTTGGCCCGGTGAAGAAATTTTTTATACTCCTTCTGGCGTTCGCCTGATTTTTTTTCCCAATTAATGAGAATGTCTTTAGCCATGGGTGCAAGATAGTCCGGAAGACGGGAAGTCGGAAAGACCGAAAGACATATTACAATAAAAGGAATAGTATTTCGTCTTCCGGTCTTTCCGACTTCCCGTCTTCCCGTCTTTACTCTATTTTTGCTCAATATGGGCACCGCGAGAGAGCAGTTATTGATCCTGATTAGTACCCCGGTCTATCTTATTGTGATCGGGCTGGAACTGGTGCTCAGTCATCTTCGCCAGCAAAAAAGTTATACCTGGAAGGATACGATACAAAATATTTACCTGATGCTGCTGAATGGCGGTATCGATCTTTTGTTCCGGGCCATTTATATCGGTATCGTTCTTTCTTTTTTTTATGACCATCGTATCGCACAGCCGATCCCCAATCCCTGGATCTACTGGATCGTATTGCTGGTCTTTGAAGATTTTATGTATTACTGGCTGCACCGGGTGGATCATGTGGTCCGTTTATTCTGGGCCACGCATGTTACGCATCATTCTTCCCCGCAATTCAACCTGACCGTTGGTTTTCGTTCTTCGGTAATGGAACCTTTATATCGTTTCATTTATTTTATACCTATTGCCTGGCTGGGTTTTCAACCGATCGATATTGCATTTATTTATGCTGCTACGCAAACATGGGGCATTTTGGTGCATACCGAAAAAATAAACAAAGCCGGTATCCTCGAATATTTTTTGGTCACCCCTTCTCATCACCGGGTGCATCATGGTTCTAATCCAAAATACCTGGATAAGAACATGGGCATGTTCCTTATTATCTGGGATAAATTATTCGGCACTTTTCAACCGGAATTACCGGCCGATGAATACCAGCCGATCAAATATGGTCTTACCACACCATTGGAAAAAGAAGACCCCGTGAACCTTGTTGTGCATGAGTGGAAGAATATGGGTAAGGACATCCGCAGGAAAGGATTAAGCTTCCGGCAGCGATGGAACTATCTTTTTGGCCCTCCCGGTTGGAGCCATGATGGCAGCACGCATACGAGTGATGAGCTTCGTAAATTAGAAAAAGAAGGCAAACTGTAAAAGAAGAAAATGTTCAATTTTCAGCTCTCAATGAACATTGAATATTGAGCATTGAACATTGACAAGTACAACTAAGAATGCCCGGCTATGCTAACTGGAAATCTCAACCTCAGCCCGTAACTTTGCTCCGCCTTCGCAAAGGCTACGGCGGATGAACCCGCTACTTATAACTTATCACTTACAACTTATTACTAATAATATCTATGAACCTCTTCGAACAGCAATCCGGCGAATTCATTCCCCGCCATATCGGACCCAATGAGCATGATACAAAACTAATGTTGAAAAAGATCGGTGTGAACAGTTTGGATGAACTGGTCGACAAGACAGTGCCGGCTTCGATCCGGATGAAAAAAAAGCTGAACATTCCTTCTTCCATGGGCGAGCATGAATACCTGAAACATATCAAAGAGGTATCGCTGAAAAATAAATTGTTCAAGACCTATATCGGGCAGGGTTATTATGATACGATCGTTCCTTCGGTGATCCTGCAGGAATGTTTTTGAAAACCCGGGATGGTACACGCAATACACTCCTTACCAGGCCGAGATCTCGCAAGGCCGTTTGGAAAGTTTATTGAATTTTCAAACCATGGTAAGCGACCTGACCGCTTTACCTATTGCCAATGCATCATTACTGGATGAAGCCACTGCGGCAGCGGAGGCCATGACGATGTTTTTTAATTCGCTGAATAAACAGGATCATATTGAACGACCAAAGTTCTTTGTTGATGCAGAGATATTCCCGCAAACAAAAGATGTTTTAATAACAAGAGCTGTACCGATTGGCATTGAAATAGTGGAAGGCGATTATGCAAAAGCAACGATCGATACAACTTATTTTGGCGCTATTGTTCAATACCCGAACAATAAAGGATCGATAGAAGATCACAGAAATTTCATCAATAAAGTGCATGCAGCCGGTGGCTTATGTGGTGATGGCAACCGATCTTTTAGCATTGACATTATTAACTCCTCCCGGAGAATTAGGCGCTGATGTAGCAGTAGGTTCTGCGCAGCGGTTTGGAGTACCATTGGGAAATGGCGGACCGCATGCGGCATTCATGTCGACCAAAGATGATTTTAAAAGAAATATCCCCGGCCGTATCATTGGTATCAGTATCGATGCACAGGGCAACAGGGCTTTGCGGATGGCATTGCAGACAAGGGAACAACATATCAAAAGAGAAAAAGCAACTTCTAATATTTGTACGGCACAGGCATTATTGGCAAATATGGCGGCGATGTATGCTGTCTTTCATGGTCCAACCGGGTTAAAGGATATTGCAAAAAGAGTGGCGTTGCTGACACAGACCGTTGCCGAAGCCATTGAAGAAAGAGGTTTTGAACTGGTATCCGATAATTTCTTTGATACCATCGTTGTGAAAGTAAAAGATATAACTACCATCAAAGAAAAAGCAGAAAAGCAACAGATCAATTTGCGTTATATCGATAATAAATATATCGGTATCTCATTGGATGAAACAACCGATATTGGCGACCTGTATGACCTGATCAATTGTTTTGAGAATGATAAAGACCCGGTAGCTTTCGAAATTCACCAGGATGCCGAACTGCATCATATTCCCGGTGCACTGGCACGAGTATCGCCTTTCTTATCTCACCCGGTCTTCAATACGCATCAGAGTGAAAGCCAGATGATGCGTTATATCAAACAACTGGAGAATAAAGATCTTTCATTGAATACTTCAATGATCTCACTGGGCAGTTGCACGATGAAACTGAATGCAGCTTCCGAAATGATGCCGCTTAGCTGGAGAGAATGGAGCAGTATCCATCCATTTGCGCCGGTTGATCAAACAGCAGGTTATAAATATGTATTGGATGAACTCAGTGATTATCTCTGCGAGATCACTGCATTCGATGCCTGCAGTTTGCAGCCCAACAGCGGTGCACAGGGAGAATATGCCGGACTTTTAACCATCAAAGCCTATCATGAAGCCAATGGCGATCATCACCGTAATGTGATGCTGATACCGATCTCTGCTCATGGCACCAATCCTGCATCGGCTGTAATGGCAGGAATGAAAGTGGTAGTGGTAAAAGCATTGGAGAATGGTTATATCGATGTGGAAGACCTGAAAGCAAAAGCTGCGCAATACAGTAAAAACCTTTCCGGTATCATGATCACTTACCCGAGTACGTATGGTGTGTATGAAGAAACGGTAAAAGAGATCACTGATATCATTCACCAGCACGGCGGACAAGTATATATGGATGGCGCTAATATGAATGCGCAGGTTGGTTTAACAGCACCCGGTTTGATCGGCGCTGATGTTTGCCATTTGAATTTGCATAAAACATTTGCTATTCCGCATGGCGGCGGCGGGCCGGGTATGGGACCTATTTGTGTGAGAAAACATTTAGCTCCTTATTTACCATCGCATACGTCGTCTGAACGTCCCGGTCTGACGAATAATAACCAGTCAGACGGAGACCGTCAGACTGGTGCAGTTAGCGCCGCGCCTTATGGCTCCGCAAGTATCCTCCTCATCAGTTATGCCTATATCAGAATGCTGGGCAATGAAGGAGTAAAAGCTTCCACCGAATATGCAATTCTCAATGCCAATTACATGCGAACAAGACTGGAAAAATCATTTGATATTCTTTATACGAATCATAATGGCCAGTGTGCACATGAATTCATTGTTGACCTAAGGCCTTTTAAGAAATCGGCAGAGGTAGAAGCAGAAGATGTTGCAAAAAGATTGATCGATTATGGCTTCCATGCGCCAACGATGAGTTTCCCGGTGGCAGGAACGATCATGATCGAGCCGACAGAAAGTGAGGATAAGGGCGAACTGGATCGTTTCTGCGATGCATTACTTTCTATCCGGGAAGAAATAAAAGCTATCGAAGAAGGAAGAGCCGATAAAAAAGATAATCCTTTAAAAAATGCCCCGCATACACAGCATGTGATAACAGCCAATGAATGGAAACATGCTTATTCAAGACAGGAAGCTGCATTCCCTTTATATTATGTTACGCTAAATAAATTCTGGCCATCAGTGGCGAGAGTGAATAATACGCATGGCGACAGGAACCTGATATGCACTTGCGAACCGATGGAAAGTTATATGGAGGCGGAAGCGTGAAGCGTCAATCGTGAAGCGTGAAGCGTGAATAGAGTCTTTAAAAATATTTTTAAAAATAAACCCCGCATCGGATCGATACGGGGTTTTGATCTATCGTAAGATTCGGTTTTTAAAATCTTCTTCCTCTTCCGTTACCACCACCATTTCCTCCTCCATTACCAGTACTGCTTTGTTGCCTGTTAGCGCCACCATTATCTTTCCGCTCAAATTGTCTTTGCTGTTGCTGCGGTTGTGGCTGAGGTTGTTGTTGCCTTCTCTCCACTTGTTGCGGCTGCTGACGCTGCTCTTGTCTTCTTTCTATTTGCTGAGGCTGGCGCTGCGGCTGCGGATTATTATTTCGTTCGAAACGACGATCCGTTGAACCATTATTATTTTGCTGTTGCTGCTGCGGACGAGGTTCGATCCTTCTTTCCATTTGCTGCGGCTGACGCTGAGGCTGCTGACCATTATTTCTATCAAAGCGGCGGTCAGTAGAACCATTACCATTATTATTTTGTGGCTGCTCTCCGGGTTCAACTCTTCTTTCTACCGGTTGACGCTCACGGGTTCCATTATTATTATCAGTCCGGTCAAAACGACGACGGTCATTTGAATTAGTATTGCCGTTGTTATTTTGTGGTTGTCTTGTATCGTCGGTTCTCCTCTCAAAACGGCGATCATTATTGACAGTACCGTTATTATTCTGTTGTGTTCTTGTATCACCGTTTGTCCTGTCGAACCGGCGGTTATTATCAGCAGAGCCGTTATTATTATTCTGGCCCTGGTTATTATCCCTGTTCCTGAAACCGGTATTGCTGTTCCTGTCGTAACGCTCAAAATTCCTTGGAGCGTTCTGGCGATCATTATCCTGGCGAACCCTTGGACGATAAATACTCACTTCATTATTACGGAAGGTTGTACGACCGGGGTTATAAGAATCCCTGAATCCAACAGGATTGATACGTCCGCAATATCTTTCTGCATCATAGCGGCGCGGGCCTGATCTGAATCCATAACTATTTCCGTAATGATAATTATTAATGATGATCGTTGTCTGGTTAATGATCGTCATGTTATTGTGGCGGGGAACATAATAATCGTAAATACGGGGAGAGTTAATGTAACGTCTCGGCGCAAAACACCAGAAATCATTCGGCGGACTATAACCACCAATATTGAAATTGATATTGATGCTGATGCCCGGTCTTATCGGGGCCCATCCATAATAATCGCCGCCATCTCTCCAGGCTACCCAGGCAGATGACCATTCATAACCCGGAACCCAATACCAGCCGTAAGAAGGATCGTGGTCCCAGCGGCCATAGTGGAAAGGAGCCCATCCCCAATCATAATCGGAGACCCACATCCACTCGTAGTTGTCGGTCCAAACCCAATGTCCTTTTGTACTGTAAGGACGGAAATCAGGATCGGTATCCGGTACCCATACATAGCCATGACTGGGATAATCTACCCAACGGCCGTAAGGGCTTAATTCGTCATAAAATGTTTGATAGGAAACTTCGCGGTCTTCATTATAAGACTGGGCGATTGCTGTGTTTTGAAATAATGCGCCCGATACCAGCAATAATGAAAGAGCGACTGCCTGGAGGATTCGTTTCATGGAATACTAATTAAACTGTTTTTCAAAAAGGTTAACGGTTTTCTTCTTTGTACGTTGGTAAGATGCCACAAATTATGCCATTGTACGCAAACGTATGCGTAAACATAGCTTTTTTAGCAAATAATTTGGCTGATGTTAATAAAAAAGCTGGTTGAATAACCAGCTTTCACAATTTGTATGACGGGAATATTTAATTTCTTCGAATGCGGAAATTACAATTGACAAGTTTGGGCGTTCCGGATACGATCATCATTTCACTGAAATTACCTTTTATAAATCCGCCGGGTGAAGCGCCGAATGCAGTGATATTTACAACAGGACCTGGTCCAACAAAACTTAAAGCCTGTGCTGACGCCGTGTACTGCATGATGCCTTGTATTATCGGGTAAGTGCCGGGTGCCTGATCATTATAAAAATACAGGTTGAATGAACCAATGGCTATACCTCCCGACCCTTTAAAACCGGAGAAAGTAGTCTTATTGTTATAGGAACCCCATGCTGCAATAGAATCTCCCTGGTTAAATTGATCAGGCGGCGATGAAAAACTATAAGGAACCCCTTCGATCAAATACTCTGCATATTGCAATGAAGATGTACCGCAGGCCTGTATCGTTCCGAGATTCGCTGTGCCGGTAGTACCTGTTCCGCCAACCAGCCCGCTTTGCTGATTCGTTGCATAATCAATACCGATAACTGAAAAGGTAAGTGAACTGTTATTGCAACGTATTATAGTATGAGAGAAAGTTCCATTCGTCACAGGAACCGAATAACTGTAAGTACCGCCGGTATAAATAACAGCAACACCATTGGTAACATTTGTATTGCCGCAATTCACGATCGTGCCGGTAATAATAAGTTGAGTATTGGCAGCAAGATTTACAGAAACCGTTCCTAAACTTGTATTAGCACTGTAAGGGCCGATATTTTGACTATAAGCTACATTAGCACATTGATCCATTATTTCTAAAACCAATGCTTCACTCTTTGGCACTTTGCCGCAAAGATTGCCTAGAGAATCTGTCCAGCCATATCCATAAGAACCATTGGATCTTTTTATTCTTACCGGTGCATTAACAATGGGTAAATTATTCGCTGCATTTACAACGGTCATGCAAAGATCTATCAATGGAAAGGGAGCATCGCAGTTCCAGAATGAAAAATGACTTACCTGTGCCACATAATTACTTCCGCTCTTTGTTGCTGTTCCTTCCTGTATCCATCTTCCTTTTATTTCATCAAAATGCCAGAGATCGATCGTTGCCGGAGCGGCAGCACCCAATGCGGCAGGTATCGGGAAAGTCAATTCAGCTTTTTTACCGGAAGCAATTTTTAATGGCTGCCCGCCGGGAGTTGTTAATTCTACCCCGAGCATTCCATATGTTTCCAGGCCTCTTTCTTCACCACCTGTTGTAATACCTCTCAGGTCACCGGGAATAATTTCAGGAAGGTTAGAAGCGGTTGGATTGATCCATGCCATCGCTACATTCACCATTCCGGCATAAGCAACACCACCGGCATCTGTAACAGCAGTAGCCGGCATCAGCAATTTTCCACCGGTACCCAATGAAACCGTACCTCCTGTTGAAGCATCAAATGTTCCTGTATTGGTTTTTGGTATTAATTGAATACGGATATTATGAATGCGCCCGGCTGTAGTAACAAAAGTTTTGGCTCCCAAAAAATACCCGGCCTTCACCACTTTTACATAGCCATTGGCTTTGGAAAGATTGATATTGGTAAAACGAAAAACGCCATATTTATCGGTTGTAGTTGTATTCGCCCCGCTTGTTACCGTAGCTCCCTGCACAGGTTGACCCTTTTCATCGATCACTGTACCTCTTACACCGGCCATGACCATGATATTATCATCAACAATAATAGCGGGTGTACCTCCTCCGCCGCCACCTGTTTCATTGCTGATCTCCCGCTGGCAGGCTGTTATGAGTATTACAAAAGAAAAAAGGAAAAATAAAAGGGAATTGAAAGAAAAAGCTTTTCTCTTCATAAAATTGGTTTTGTTAGTAATAGCCGTTCAATGACACACTTTTTCCCGTAGGGACGAATTTGTGCTATGACAATACTTAACTAAACAGGTTTAAAAGTAGAAAATTATTTTTTAACCGTTATCGTGATCGCAGCAGACAATTTACCGCCATAAGAACGATGGAGTCCGTCGGCAAATTGCAATGTCAGCCTGTGTTTACCGGGAGACAAGGTCAATTCTGTTTCTGTTTGTCCTTTTCCAAAATGCAAATGCGTTGAATCTTTTGCCACCATTTCGCCAGCCGCCAATGAATCGGGTCCATCAATGATAATATGATGATGGCCTGAACCGCCCACAACAGGGCCCGCCGTATCGATCCGGATCATATCAACTCCCATTTCAACTTTAAAAGGAGATGCTACAACATCACCCTCTTTTAAATTTTTAAACATCACTTTAGAACCTTCGGGTATAGCGGGTAAACCAGGAACGCTTGTTCCCGGTGCGGGCATATTATGATCGCTCATCGTAGTCGTTCCGGTATCTTGCTTATTTTCCTTTTTATCAGAAGAATTATTGCAGGCAGCCAGTATCACGATACCTATAACCGGCAAAAAGAATTTTATTTTCATGATGATTTGTTTGGCTAAAGGTAAAGCTATTTGTCGCTGTAAAAGATGCCGTTCATCAGGAAGTTAATTGTTGATCGGTTAATTGGGGATTCTAATTAACCAATCCCCAATACCTGATTATTTTTCTTTTCTCTGTAACTTTATTATCCTTTAATCATCAATTATGAATCAGCAGATCATTAATCTTTACGATGAGTACACGCATAAGCCTCTTAGCCGGACAGAGTTTTTAAAACGACTGGCCATACTGGCCGGTGGTACGGCTGCTGCGATGTCTTTATTGCCATTGCTGGAAGTAAATTATGCCAATGCTTCGGTGACCAGCCAGGAAGATCTTTTTACCGAACGCATCAGTTATCCCGGTGTCAATGGCGATATGCAGGCTTATGTGGCAAGACCTAAAGAAGAAAAAAAATATGCTGCTGTAGTAGTGATACATGAGAACCGTGGTTTGAATGCACATATCGAAGATGTGACCCGCCGTGCTGCTAAAGCCGGTTACCTTGCTATTGCACCCAATGCTTTATCGCCATTGGGCGGAACGCCGGAAAATGAAGATGAAGCAAGAACAAAATTCCAGCAATTGAAAGCAGAAGACAGCCTGCAGAATTTTATTAAAGTGTTCGACCATTTATCAACAAGAAAAGATTGTAATGGAAATTTTGGCTGTGTTGGATTTTGCTGGGGTGGTGCCATGTCGAATAGCCTTGCCGTAAATGTTCCTTCCTTAAAAGCAGCGGTTGCTTTTTATGGACGCCAGCCGGCAGCAGAAGATGTTGCGAAAATAAAAGCAGCGCTTCAATTACATTATGGCTCGCTTGATGAAAGAGTGAATGCCGGCATTCCTCCTTTTGAAGAAGCTTTAAAGAAAAATAATGTCGTTTATGAATTATACATGTATGAAGGCGCCAATCATGCTTTTCATAACGATACTGCACCGACAAGATATAATGCGGAAGCTGCCAAACTGGCCTGGCAAAGAACAATGGATTTTTTTGGCAAATACCTGAAGTAGTTCTGCATGTCTATCAAAGATCATTATGGCATTCTTGAAATAGAAAGTTCGGCTACTTTGCAGGAGATCAAAAAATCCTACCGCAGGTTAGCGTTGCAATTTCATCCTGATAAAAATAATAACGACCCGTATGCAGTTGCCCGTTTCTCCGAAATAAAAGAAGCGTATGAAGTATTGACCCATCCCGAAAAAAAAGAACAGTACCTGCAGCAACGCTGGTATGAGCAAAGTATCGGCAACAAAAGAAAACAAGTAACAGTAACTCCTTTCACTATTTTAAAACAAGTACTGGAACTGGAAAAATATGTTTCCAAACTGGATGTATTCAGGATGAATAAATATGGGCTCCACGATCATATTGCTGCATTGCTTGATGACGAAACGATCGAAAAACTGAACAGCTTTAATGAAAGATCGACCAACGACCAGGTGATCATGCTCCTTATGAATTGTTTAAAGATATTACCGCTTGATCTTACCCTTTCTTTATACCAGCAACTTAAAAAAATTGAAACAAGTTCGGCTATACGGGAAAAGCTGGAACAATTCATAGCGGCACGTCAGCGCTCCAACCAAAGAGATAAATATAAGATATGGGTGATCATTGCAGTAGTGATCGTTCTTTGTTTTGTTATTTTATTTTCTTCCTGATCTTCGCGGATCGGGATTCCCGATTATTGAACTGAACAACAGGCAATGGGGAATGGGCAATTGGCAATAGTGAACTCCAACATTGTGAACGTTTTGAATCCACATAAACTCCCGAACATTTCTAAAGGGCGTTATCTTTGCCGTTATGCACTATGTTTCGGCGGAAGCTATCTCGAAGAGTTATGGGATCCAACCTTTGTTTCAGAATATTTCCTTTAATATAGAAGAAGGCGATAAGATCGCACTGGTGGCAAGGAACGGCACCGGTAAATCGACCTTATTAAAGATACTGGCCGGAAAAGAAACCGCCGATGAAGGAAAAGTCTGGATCAATAAAGAAGTGGACGTTGTTCTTTTTGAACAGGAACCTTCTTTTATAGAAGAAAGATCTATTCTCGACAATATTTTCTTTCATAACCATCCTGTCATCAATGCCATCAAAGAATATGAAGCCATCAGCGAGGAAGGCGATCCCGAAAAATTAAATGCTGCGATCATTAAAATGGATGAACTCGGCGCCTGGAATTTTGACGCCAAAGTAAAACAGGTGCTGGACAAATTAAATATCCATCATCTTAATCAAACAGTGAATAAATTGAGCGGCGGACAACGTAAAAGAGTGGCGCTCGCAAAAACATTGATCGATATCGGCTTTGAACATAAACATGTTCTGCTGGTAATGGATGAACCGACCAATCATTTGGATGTAGAAATGGTGGAATGGCTCGAGCATTATTTAAGTAAAGAGAATGTGACCCTGCTGATGGTAACGCATGACCGTTATTTTCTCGATGCTGTTTGCGAAGAGATATGGGAACTCGATGGCAGCAATCTCTATGTGTACAAAGGAGATTATGAGAATTACCTGGAAAAAAAATCGGCAAGGATAGAAAGCGATGTTGCGAGTATCGATAAAGCAAGAAATCTTTACCGCAAAGAACTGGAATGGATGCGAAAACAACCGAAGGCGAGAACAACCAAAAGTAAAAGCCGCCAGGATAATTTTTATGATGTAGAGAAAAAAGCAAAACAGAAAATTACCGACGAGCAGGTGCAATTGCAAATGAAGATGAACCGCCTCGGCGGGAAAGTGATCGAACTGAAAAAAGTTTATAAAAGTTATGACGATAAAGTGATCCTGAAAGGTTTTGATTATACATTGAAAAAAGGAGAACGGATCGGTGTGATCGGCAAGAATGGCGCAGGCAAATCTACTTTTATCAATATCCTGCAGGGACTTGAAAAAGCAGACAGCGGGAAGATAAATATCGGCGATACGGTGATCTTTGGAAATTATTCGCAGCAGGGATTAGTGATAAAAGATGACATGCGGGTGATCGAATTTGTAAAATCAATGGCTGAAAATTTTCCACTGGCGGGCGGTGGCTCGCTAAGTGCCGCACAGTTCCTTGAATTATTCCTGTTTGATCCCGACAAACAATACACTTATATCAGCATGCTGAGTGGTGGTGAAAAAAGAAGATTGCATCTTTTGTCCATCCTGTTTCGCAATCCCAATTTTTTGATACTGGATGAACCGACCAACGACCTGGATCTTCCCACATTGGGTGTATTGGAAAATTTTTTAAATGAATTTCCCGGTTGTATCATTATTGTATCGCACGACCGGTATTTTATGAACCGCCTCGTAGATCATTTATTCGTTTTCGAAGGTGATGGAGTGATCCGTGATTTTCCCGGCAATTATTCGCAATACAGGGAAAGAGATATGAAGACAGAGATAAGGATCATGAACCCTGAGATGCAAACGCAATCTTCTGACACCGGAACTCCAGTCTCCGATATTAAAAAAAAGCAACTTTCCTATAAAGAAAAAAGAGAATTCGAATCGCTGGAAAAAGAAATAGCTGCTCTCACAAAAGAAAAAGAGGTCATCACTGAAAAATTGACCAATGGTACCACTCCTTTTGAAGAATTACAACAAATTTCCAATCGCATCGGTGAGGTTACCCGCCAGTTGGATGAAAAAGAATTACGCTGGCTGGAATTGAGCGAGATAGTGTGAACGGTTCATGATCCATCAACACACATTTTCCCTAATTTTATCAATAGTCATCATTAACTATTACACCATGAGACCGGCCAGATCCATCTTTTTGCTAGGGGCTTTGTGTTGCTCCTCCCTTTTCAGTAAAGCACAGATCGTAAATGTAGAAGCATCCAGGATGCAATCGGACACAGTGGGCTGGTCGGGCAGTGTGGGTGCCGATTTTGGGATGAGTAAGAACGTTGATAAAATATTTGCGCTTGGCCTGGGAAGTCATTTACAGTATAAAACAAGTAATGACATGGGCCTTTGGCTGGTCCTTGGGAATTTGAATATTTTGAAAATTGCCAGCGATCGTTTTGTATCCGATGGTCTTGCACATATACGCTACAACCGTAAAGTAAATGAATGGCTTCGCTGGGAATTTTTTGGTCAATACCAGAACAATGTCATTACACAAATTGATTCAAGGATGTTACTGGGTACCGGCCCACGATTGAAACTCATTAAAATTTCCAAATTCAGAATGTACACCGGCTGTCTCTTTATGTATGAAAGGGAAATTGAAAGAACAACGCCGAAAATAAAACACAGCGATATTCGTAACAGCAGCTATCTTTCTTTCTCCTGGTTCCCGAGAGATAATATCGATCTTGTCAGTACAACTTATTTCCAGCCGTTGGTAACACAACTCAGCGACTACCGGATCCTCAACCAGGTCAGTCTTACCGTGGAAGCTACCCCGCATTTTGGATTAACAGTGAACTGGAATTATTTGCATGATCGTTTCCCCGCAGGAACAGCGCCAAAAACGACGTATAATTTCGGGACGGGGATCACGTATAAAATAAAATAGTTGGAGATATTTGTTAAATGGTTACATGGTGTATATGTAGTCAAAACATAAACCGTCTACAATTTTTCCAATACTATATTTTTTCATCGCTCCGCAGGAGCAAAAGGTCGGTAGCGTAGATATAGGAAAGAACCCACCGTGCCGTAGGTACGGAACGATGATCCCTTAGTGTTTTGCTCCTAAGGAGCAAAATGAGCTTTCTGATTATTGCTATTACCGACATATAGCCCCTCCGGGGCATTTGAATCCAAATTATGCCTTGACTACATATACACCGGTTACATGGTTTGATTGTTATGGATTAGAACAATATAACCATCAAACAATTCAACCATTCAAAAGTTTATTCAATAAGATCACTATAAGCCCTCGCTCCGTAATAACGATATTTCTTCGAATCCCATTTCGTTCCGCATAATACCGAATGAATAAAACCATTCAGTTCTACCTGTTGTGTGTGATAAATTCCGCGGTTGAGATTAAGTTTAAAATAAAACTGCACCTGTTGATTGGCAGTTTTATAAATGATAAGACTGTCTGTCGAAGACCGAACGAAAGAAAAATCTTCTTGCAAATGCGATAATAATAAACGGCTCCGGTACCAGGTACCGCCCGTGGCTGATACAAGCGGTTTACCATTATATATCGCCACACTATCGTTATAAGCAAATACATTGAGCGCCGAACCTTTTACATTTTGCAACCAATCCCTGAATTTGGGATAATAACTGCTGTCGTAGCCATAATCGCTATCCAAAAAACTAATGCGTTTTATAGAAGATGGTATTTGCTCCACTCCTGCCAGGTAACCAAAAATAAAACTGCCGCCGCCGCTATGACCATTCAGGTAAATATCATTTTGTTTTGAACTGAAAAGCCCCGCCAGCGAATCAACCAAATGAGGTATCTCTTTTTTAAAGTTGGGATGCTTTTGTTTCCATAAAGGCCAGCTTTTAAAATTATTCTCCAAATAGATCACTATAAAATTTTTATTGGACAATTGCTGCCGGATGAATTTTGTCTGCGCTTTGATATGCTGTATATCGAAATGCCAGTCATCACCCGGCTGCATTTTCTTTCCCATGGTTTGTTCGGTGGAATTGCCATTCGGCAATGCAAAAAAAGTAATGATAGTTTTACTATTCTTTAAAAAATGAGAAGGCCTGTCGATCGTCACTTTTACATCGCTATACAAACGGAACGAGTCGATAACAGCCAACTGGCTATAGGCCAGGCCGCAATTAAAGGTTAACAGGATAAACAAAAAACAGCGGATCAAAATGGGATAGTTTTATTGAATTGTACTTTAAACTTATGGTTAATTCATGAAATGATATCTTCTTTAATACTCCATTTATGAAAATTTACGATAACCGTAGTTTTCCTATGGCATTTTATTGTGCACTTTCATGATCGCTATTATTTTTGCAGTACTACTCTATTTATTTCTTTTTATCCTTCTGAGATCCGTTGCCTATTTCCTGGAAAACCTGGTTTCAAATATTTTTTTTAAAACAAAAAAATCAGGTTATGAAAAAAATTCGACTCTTATTACAGGATGAAAATGCGCAAGCCCGTGTAATGATCGCAGGTTTTGTTATCGTATTTGCTATGCTGTTCATTTGCTTTTTTTAAGGACCAGTGCCGCTTACTCGTCGGACCGCTTAAAATTTTCTTCACTTAATGATTCTAACCAGGCGGTCAGACGAGTAGCCTGGCCTTTTGCAAGACATCTCCGGCATTTATTTTTTCCATACACTTAAAGTGCCCGAGAGGACATTTAGCATACCCGATCTTGCTGCAGGGGCGGCACCAGAGTTTATTTACCTGGATGATCTGCATGCCACGGTTCACAACCGTGGCATGCAGATCCCCATAATAAGGAGTCATACCAAATGCAGGCACTGTATTGCCCCATAATGAAATGATCGGTTTTTTGAATGCAGCGGCAATATGCATCAGCCCGGTATCATTACTGATCACCAGTTTGGCTCTGCGTATGATATCAGCGCTTTCATTGATATTGAATTTGCCGCAGGCATTGTACACTTTCACGGTATCAACAGAAGCGATCTCATTTCCATTCGATGCATCTTCTTTTCCCCCTAATAAAATAATGGGATGGTCCATCTTCTCACAAAACTCTTTCCATTTATGTACCGGCCATCGCTTGGTGCCATGGGCAGCGCCGATCACACAAGCGATATAGCCGGCGGAATGAGAAACGGGAATATCCTTCTTTTTTATTTCATGCGGCCCGATAAAATAATCAAGACCTGCGCCGTCATTCTTTACACCGAATGATCCCACGGTCTTCATATACCGGTCGACAATATGAATTTTTGGAAGCAGGTTTATTTTAAATGCTGTAAGAAAATATTTTTGAATATTGAGTTTATAAAAAGAGAAGGTTCTTTTTTTCAATGCTTTCTTTACCCTTAGTGTTTTTACATTATGATGCAGGTCGATGATATAATCATAGTCTTCCGTTCTTAATTCTTCGATCATCAGTTCCCAGCTATGTGCCAGTACATGGATCTTATCGATGTAGGGATTATGCTCAATAACAGCCATGAAGTTCTCTTTTACGAGAAAATGAACTTCGGCATCCGGCACTTGCTTTTTTAAACAGCGGATAACAGGTGTGGTGAGAACAATATCACCGATAGAAGAAAAACGTATGATCAGAAATTTGGGCACTGTCAGTTTTCTACAAAATTCAGGTCCTTATTGAAAGTTTCTTTTGTCATGATAGCAGCAAAGATGGTGATGACCATGATAATGATCGCCGCATAGATACCGCCATTCACATAACCCACTCCATCCAATCCGCGAAGCCATTTGAAAAGCGGCAGGATGAAGATCGTCAGCATTCCTCTTACCATATTCGGTATCGTAGTGGCAGCGGTGGCCCGGAGGTTCGTACCGAATTGCTCCGCACCCATCGTAACAAATATGGCCCAGAAGCCGGTTCCAAAACCAAGTCCTGCGCAGATCCAATACATTTTTTCAGCAGAACCATTCCATTGTATTGTAAAGAACAATACCATGAAGAAGGCTGTAATAAAATAAAAAAGGAACAAAGCTTTCTTCCGGCTTTTGAACCATTGGCTGACAAAGCCGATCAATATATCGCCAATGGAAATGGCAGCATACGCATACATGATGGCTTTACCCGGATCTATTTTTTCCGTGATACCGAAATGTTTTCCAAACTCGCTGGAAAATGTAACCAGTATACCGATCACAAACCAGGTAGGAAGCCCGATAAGGATACTGAAAATATATCTTTTAAAACGTTCACCGTTCGTAAAGAGCATAAAAAAATTGCCCCGCTTCACATTCATTTTTTTCACTTCATTGAACATGCCTGATTCAAATACAGTGATACGTAATAATAATAAAGCCATGCCGAGACCTCCGCCGATAAAGTAACAGGTACGCCAGTGAAAATTCTCTTTCATGATAAATGCAACAACAGCGCCTGTCAATCCAATACCTGCCACCATCGATGTGGCAATACCTCTTTTATGTTTCGGGATCAGTTCGGAAACCAATGTTATACCAGCGCCCAATTCGCCGGCAAGTCCAAGCCCGGCAATAAATCTTACGATGCGGAATTGTTCTGTGTTTTGTACAAAACCATTGGCAATATTGGCTAATGAATAAAGAATGATGGATCCGAATAAGACACTCAATCTTCCTTTTTTATCTCCCATTATTCCCCAGATGATACCACCAATAAGAAGACCTGCCATTTGCCACATGATAATAGCTTCGCCTTCCGAAGTGATCTGTTCCGGTGATAATTTGAAGGAAAGCATGCTTTCGATGCGGGTGATGCTGAAAAGCAAAAGATCATAGATATCTACAAAGTAGCCCAATGCTGCTACGATAACCGGGATAGAGAGTATTCCGTATTCCTTTTTCATAGATCAGGGCAATATATTATCGGCCGGCGGGGGCGTTCCTTTTTTTCTTGAAGAAATTAATTTGATGATGACCGGCGCTGTAGTGACCAATACAATTCCTAATACGATAAGTTCCAAATGATCTTTCAGATCGAAACCAAACTGGCTCTCGATCCATCTTTGTAAAAAAAATCCGGCCAGTATCATTGTTGTTACCCACGCAATACAACCAATGATATTAAAGAAATGAAATTTCTTGCGGTCCATTCGTACGATACCGGCAATGATCGGCGCAAAAGTGCGGATGAAAGGAAGGAACCTTGCAACAATGATCGCACCGCCTCCATGCTTATCATAAAAATCCCTGGCCTGGTGTAAATATCTTTTCTTGAATAAAAAACGATCCTTCCAGTTGTACATAGCAGGGCCCACTTTTCTTCCCGTCCAGTAGCCAACGGTATTGCCGATTATCCCGCATACCGATATCAACCCGATCAAAACTAAAAGATCCACCCAGTATGAATAAGGATATTCAACACCGAATAAGTTCAGGAACTGGTAGCCAAGTCCCGGTTTTATTTCACCTGTTTTGGTAGTGATCTCATGCGCAAAAATGCCGGAGACAAAAAGCAATGAATCGCCGGGAAGAAAGAAACCAACGAATAATCCTGTTTCTGCAAAAACAACAAATAACAAAAGCCACAAACCGCCATTCTCAATATAAAATTGTGGCTGTAATAACTGGCTCCAGTGAAATTCCAGCAATATTGCTTCCATTCAGCTTCTCTTTTAAAATTTTCTATGATTCTTTTATGGCGTCCGCTGCTTTCTCATTGAAAGCAAGTGCTTTTTCATCATCAAACTCTCCTTCCCATCTTGCGATAACGCAACTGGCTAATGTATTACCAATAACATTGACAGATGTTCTTGCCATATCCATTAATTCATCGATACCATAAATAGCCATGATAGGCCATAATGGAAAATGAAATGTTGCCGCAGTAGCAATTAATATTACCAATGAGGCCCGTGGTACTGCAGCCACTCCTTTACTCGTCAGCATTAAAGTAAGACCAATTATCAATTGCTCTCCGAATGATAAATGAATTCCTGCGGCTTGCGCAACAAAAACCGATGCTAACGAAAGATATAAAGTAGTTCCATCAAGATTGAAAGTATAGCCTGTAGGAATAACAAATGAAACGATCTTTCTCGGTACGCCGAATTTTTCCATATTCTCCAGGGCTTTGGGCAATGCAGAATCGGAACTGGTAGTAGCAAAGGCAATGGATACAGGTTCCCGGATCGCCTGGATGAATTTCCTGATAGGTATTTTGGCCACCCATAATGCTACCGGTAATAAAACCACCAATAAAAAAACGATCAATGCAATGTATAATGTAATAAGCAGCAGCGCCAGGTTCTTTAAAATATCAAGTCCTAAGTGCCCTACTGTAACAGCAATAGCAGCACCTACACCAAAAGGTGCGAAGTACATAATGATATTGGTGAACTTGAACATCGTTTCCGAAAGACTTTCGGCAAAATCAAGCATCGGTTTTTTCTTTCGTTCATTCAGCAATGCAAGCGCAATCCCGAATATCACACTGAAAAAAACTATCGGCAATACATTTCCTTCATAAACGGATTTAATGATATTCTCGGGAAAAATATCAATGATATGATCCTGCCATCCCTTGGGCGGTGCATCGGGTAATGTATTAATAAGACCCTGCGGCACTTCAACGCCGGCACTGTCCAGTATGCTGATCACTTTACTCTGCAATTGTCTTTCAGAAGACTTTGGCAACTCTTTTAAAAGTCCCTGCGGAACATTGATGCCTTTTCCTGCACCGGTAATATTGATTGCTACCAGTCCTATCACAAGAGCGATCGTTGTCACTACTTCAAAATATACAAGTGATTTCCACCCCATTCTTCCCACTTGCTTCAGGTTAGCATGACTGGCGATACCAACAACCAGTGTAGCAAAAAGTAAAGGGGCCACAATTGTTTTAACCAACCGGAGGAAAATAGTGCTCAGGAATTTGAGATCCTGCGAGTCAAATTTGCCGGGATCATTATCAGCGGGAAAATCAATACCGATCTCTACACCTATTGCCATGGCAACCAATATCCAGGTAGTCAATGATTTTTTATAGATCGCAAATAAAACGAGGCTGGCGATGAAGACCCAACGAACTGTGGTTAATACTTCATTTGAAAAACCGGCCCATCCCTGTGCATTAAGAAAATGGAGAATGGCTGTAACAGTAAACAGGGCAAGGGCAAACAGCCCGGCTTTTCGTTTGTTCATGTTTCAAAACAGTATAGCTTCAAAACTAAAGGTTTATTTCTGAAATTGGTAAAGTCAAAAAAGTCATGCAAGTCATAAAAGCCATATTGTTCAAATAGCTCAAATCAAAGCTGTTGTTTTTACAGTGCTTTCATTGATCTATACGACCTGTTTGACCTTATTTGACCCTCTCTTATTTCATCCGCCGTTGATAAATCTTTTCTTTGGCTTTTAGGATAAATCACTATTTTTCCTGTTCATTACTTATTGTAAACCAACAAAACCGACGTATGAGTTTATTCGTAAAGAAACCAATCAATGTTCTTCTTGGTGAAGCGCAGTCAGAAGGTTCCCATACTTTAAAAAGAACACTCGGAGCCGGCAACCTGATCGCATTAGGTATCGGGGCCATTATTGGCGCCGGTCTTTTTGTGAGAACAGCTGCAGCTGCTGCCCAGCATGCAGGCCCGTCTGTTACTATCGGATTCATTGTTGCGGCTGTAGGATGTGCTTTTGCCGGACTTTGTTATGCTGAATTTGCTTCGATGATCCCTGTTGCGGGCAGCGCTTATACTTATAGCTATGCGACCATGGGCGAATTTCTTGCCTGGATCATCGGTTGGGATCTTATCCTGGAATATGGTGTGGGGGCTGCTACGGTTGGTATTGCCTGGAGTGAATACTTTAATAAGTTCCTTAGTATATTCCATCTAAAGATACCGTATGAATGGTGCCACTCCCCTTTTGAACATGACGCCGGCGGCGTAAACGGTATTGTCAATATCCCTGCTTTATTCATTGTATTCTTACTTACTCTTGTACTGATCAGGGGAACCAAAGGTTCTGCCGCATTGAACAGTATCATCGTAATTATTAAAGTTGCGATCGTTTTAATATTTATTGCAATAGGCTGGAGCTTTATCAACCCGGCGAATCATACTCCATTTATTCCTGATGCAACAACGTACACGAATTCGCAGGGTGTAACAACCAATTTCGGAGGCATCATGGGAATATTGGGTGCCGCCGGTGTTGTATTCTTTGCATTTATTGGATTTGATGCAGTCTCGACGGCTGCGCAGGAAGCAAAGAATCCCAAAAAAGATATGCCGATCGGTATTCTTGGATCACTGGCTGTTTGTACAGTATTATATATCCTCTTCTCATATGTGCTTACCGGCGTGGCCAGCACAGAAGATTTCAGAACACATGGCAGGGAAGCATCGGTCTCTTATGCTATTGAACATATGAGTGGAACAGTGGGAGGTGATGGTGTATGGATCCCTAAATTCGCATGGCTGTCAAACCTTGTAACTGTAGCGATCCTCGCAGGCTTCTCATCAGTTATTCTGGTAATGTTATTAGGCCAGTCAAGAGTATTCTACTCTATGAGCCGCGATGGTTTATTACCAAAAATGTTCTCTGATGTTCATCCAAAACACAGAACTCCTTATAAAGCAAACTGGATCATATTCGGTATCTGTGGCGTATTTGCAGGATTTGTTCCCGGTGATATCGTAGGTGAAATGACAAGTATCGGAACCCTGTTCGCATTCATACTGGTTTGCGCCGGTGTTTGGATAATGAGAATAAAACATCCGGATATACCAAGAGGATTTAAAACTCCGGCTGTAGGTCTTGTTGCCATCCTCGGAATTTTAGTATGCGCTGCAATGATCTTTGGACTGGGATGGACCAACTGGGCACGGTTAGGCGGATGGTTGCTGATAGGTCTTCTAATATATTTTGGTTACAGCCGGTATCATAGCAAGCTTCGCAATCCAAACAAACAATAAACGATATTATATACTAATAAAACCGCCTCCAACAGGGGCGGTTTTTCTTTTAGCCCTATTGCCTTAGATTTGCAACCCTGAACACAATAGTCAATTGTCAATAGCCAATAATCAATTGGCCCTTGTCTTTTGGCTATTGACAATTGATTTTACAATGGGAAGAATATTTGAAGTAAGAAAATCGACGATGTTTGCCCGCTGGGACCGGATGGCAAAACAATTTACCCGTATCGGTAAAGAAATAATCATTGCTGTTAAAGCCGGCGGACCCGATCCCGGTACCAATGCAGCTCTTCGCCGCTGTTTTCAAAATGCCCGCAGTGTGGGTATGCCGAAAGACAGGGTGGAAGCCGCTATTAAAAGAGCACAGGGTAAAGAATTAGTAAATTATGATGAGATACTTTATGAAGGTTACGGTCCGCATGGCGTTGCTATATTAGTTGAGACGGCAACTGACAATCATGTAAGAACGGTGGCCAATGTAAAATCCCATTTTACAAAAAATAGCGGAACGCTTGGCAACAGCGGCAGTGTAAGTTTCCAGTTTAAAAAAATGGGAACTTTTAAACTGAAACCCGAAGGGTTGAATGCAGAAGACATGGAACTGGAGCTTATCGATTTTGGTTTGGAAGAATTAGGCGAAAGCACCGGTGAGAATGGAGAAAATATTTTAGTGGTTCGTTGCGGCTTTACTGATTTTGGCAATATGCAAAAAGCGCTTGAAGATAAAGGCATCACGCCTATCAGCGCCGAATTGGAATGGATACCTTCTACTACAGTTCCTGTAAATGATGAACAGGCTGCGGATGTAAGCAAGCTGATCGAAAAATTAGAACAGGATGAAGATGTGCAGAAGGTGTTTCATAATATGGGATGATAGATAAAAACTATTAGTTAAAAGATAAAAGTTGGGTTGCCGGTAAACGGGAGCCCAACTTTTATCTTTTAGTTATTATCCATTCACTATTTTTTAATATCGCCTTCCACGCTGTTATTCATTTCTTTCCCGGTGATAGCACCCGCCACCATTTTAAACAGCGAAATTATTTTCCCGTCCTTTGTATCCCAATAATGGCCATCCTTCGGTACGATCTTTAGCAAGGTCAGTTCCGGATCGTCGTATCCTTCATTGAACCATGTTTTAGCAATTGCCGACCACAACTCTTTTGCTTTTGCGTCGTCTTTAATAATGGTCGCTATTCCGTACAAGGTCAGGAATTCATAACTGGAATTATTGCTGAAAAATAATTGCACCCTGTTGTCGGCTGTTATTTCTTCGTTTTTATTACTGCCTTTGCGGCTGAAGAACCAAAGATCACCATTCTCATCAACTGCTCTTGTTGACATTGGTCTCGTTGTAAGCGGTAGCTGCGTAAGATTAGTTGTGAAAAGACAGATATCCGCTTTTTCTGCCAGTTCTTTTATTTTCTTATTGGCATCCTGCCTGGTCAGATCTTTTACTTCGTCTCCCATAATAATTATTTTATTACAGGATAAACGCAAACGACATGCCATCCCGGAATGTTTAATCTTTCTGCATCATTGCCATTAGATCTTTCATCAAAGGAGATAATAACTAAAAACTAATAGATAATAGTGGGGAGTATTATGATCACAGACCCCAACTATTAGTTTTTAGTTATTATCTATTCTTTCTACTCTTCTTCCGGCGGGCAACGGCCACCGGGTCTTTCCCATCGCTTATTTGCTTTCCATAATTCTCTTTCAGCATTCCAGGAAGCACCGAAAAAACTTAGCGAAAGACCGGCCACTAATTTGCAGCGCATATTTCCCATTTGACAAGGTGCATATGTATCGACCTGCGTATCGACCGCTGTGTTCATTAAAAAATAAGGAACAACAATTTCTCCCAATGATGCGATCTCAAAACGGGGAAATTCTACGCCGATACCAATTCCATTACCCATCATTGAAGCAGATAATGTTTCGCCTACTACTTCCATTGTATTGGAAGCTACACTGCCTTCAGCATTCACTGCATTACCTGTATATTGAAAACCGATATCGCTGTCATAAGTAAATTTAAAATTGCCCTGGCTGCTGGCATTTTCCTGTATATAAGGAAAGATCTTTACGTTAGCTTTTGTTTTGAACATAAAAGGAATGCCGCCGATCAATATCGGTCTTTCAAACATCGTCCATGGAATATTGATCAGTTCTCCTTCTTCACCCAATTCTACTGCAGCAAATAATATTTCCACTTCGCCGTGCAGGTTTTGATTCTGCGAACGGAAAAGTTGTAACTCCGAATTCGCAACCGTCAATTCGGTCTCATTATCATAATCGCTGATGAATCCGCGGAAAGTAACATTCGCACTTCCGCCTTCGGTGCGACTCATAACGATCTCATAATTTAATTTTCGTCCGCCCTCAGGTCTTAATGAAATGGAAATATGATAACCTGCAAGATCGCCTTCATAAGAAAGGTTTTGCGAAACGGCGCCATCACCACCTTGTGCAGCGGCAGTATTGCCAAATGATACATCGAATTTATTAAGGATCGCATTGCGGTTATCTTTCCAATCGTAATGTTCTTTAAAATGAAGATGCGCATCGGAGAATACATCGGTGAATTTGCATTTTTCTGTTTGTACGACGATCTTTCCTTCTTTCTTTTCAGAAGAAATGATTTTTCTTACCGAGTGATTGCGGAAGAAAACAAAACTGCCCGGTTCCAGTTTGGCAACATTCTCAGCAGCAGCCGAAAAAATATATTGACCTGATTGCAAATCTGCTTTTTCCAAATGGTTCATATCAGCATCCGGAACTTCTTTAGCAGCCGGCTGCAGTTGCACTTCCGAAGCTATTATTTGATCGGGAGCCGAAGCGGTCCATTGTATTCCGGCATTGGGATCTTTGGCATAAATAGGATTCGAATTGTTGCCGGCACTTTCTTTTTTATTCTTGCTGCTATTGCAATGAATATTTGGCTGCAGGAATACAAATAACAATACAATCGTTGTGATAAAAAATCTTTTTGCTGACCTCATTTTCATAATTTTTTTAAGCAACGGGTCGAAATCATTTTTATTTTCTACCGATCACCTGCACCGAACTACCAAACTGGCTCCGTTATCTCTTACATCAACGACCTGTGTGGCTTCAGGAAACCTGCCGAAGCTATGCACATAGCTCATCACACCGTTTGTAAGAGCCGTTGATATCTCATTCTTCGTTTCTTCTGCCTGCAATACTTCCGCCAGCAGGTAGCGGCTTTGGAAAAATGCATTCATCAGCGGGTCTTTGAATATTTCGATACATAATGCTGAAAGGATACCGCAATCGGCGCTGTAGTTATAACCAAATTCTACCTGTATATCAAAAACATCGTAGGTAAGCTTGCCTCCTCCTGCCACCGGGCGCAGGTCGATGGTGATCTTAAAATCATTCAACTGTACTGTTGGTGTACCAAACATACAGCCGGCATCATTCACACATTCGCCTCTAACTTCCGGCCCTTCACTCTCCCAATTAACGGTGAGCCTCAGGTATTGATTGTTTGCCCTCGCCGTTATACTTTGAAGATTGATATCGTTATAATAATAACGACGGGGAAGAATACGGATCTCCTGTAACTGGCTAAAAACAATTCTGTCACGGCGGATGGCGTCAGGAAATTTTATCCATGAATCATTTTCCAGGAACCATGAATCATCATGCCGGGCGCCAAAAGTGTTTACTCTTCCTGTCGTTCCTCTTAACTGTGTTGATAAAACATTTGCAAATAATGTTTTTGGTATGGTGATCTCTCTTGTGCCTTCAGTCAATGGTTCAAGTTCTACTACCATACCATTGAAAATAGCAGACACATAAGCATCATCTTCAGTATTGTTTCCAATATCAAGTCCGCCTGTATCGCCATTAACCAGTAAATGAGATAAGGGTCCTCCTCTCGGTGCATTCACCCTGTTCATTCCGCCTTTTGGTAAAGTAAGATCAACATGGCTGCTGGAACCCGCAGGAGTGATAATGGCTCTTATTTGTTTACCGGCAGGTGCACTATAGATCAATCTTGTTTCATCAATAGTAGCAGCGCTATGATCTCCTTCTGTTTCTTCAAGGCGAAGATTTATAAAAGCAATGATCTGGGATCTTCCTTCCGAAATAACAACCCGGACATCGCCGGTAACTCTTGGACCATGGCCCCAGAAATCTCTATCGCCCCCGGCCCATCTCGGGTAGATCCTTGACGGATTTACCGGTGCAACCAATGTACGTTGCGAAACAGCTACTAATGCTGCATTTAAAAACAGGATAATAAAAAAGATCTTTTTCATGGCTATACTTTTTGATTTGTTATAGTTGATCAGAATATTTTTTTATAAAACATAATTGAAACTTTCACCTGCTGATATAAAGCTCCGCATTCATCGAAAACAAGTCAATTACACAATCGGGTAGGATACGTTATTCGCTTATTAAATGGCCCGTTATTTTACCACTTACTGATCTTGAGGTCGGGAACGGCACATTGCCAACAGATCCTCTTGGGATAATGGTAGCAGGCCCGGTTAAATAAATGTCCTGTGAAAATTTAGTCGTTAACGAATAATTAAAACTCGAAGAAGAAGAGCGGTTCATTGCTGCAGCCTCTGCCTGGTCCATTTGAATTCCATCTAAAACAACCCAGCAGTCAGTAACAAGATAAGTAGGGGCTGATGAAAAATTTGCATTAGCATTCATATAACCTTCAATATGGTATAATCCGGATTTATTTATTGTAATGATGCTTGCGGAAATAGTAATATCCGCAGTACTGTAATTATAAATAGTACTGAATACAGTATTTGAAAGCGGGAACGTACTCAGATCATCGGAATAACCAGCCGCAAAACGTACCTGGTTGCCGAAAGATGAATTTGTCCATGCCGGATCGCCGCTGCCATTTGAAGTTAATATCTGTCCTGTAGCTCCGGCACTACCATTTACCTGTAATTGTCCTCCAATATTTATATTACCCGTTACTGTTGCCGGTCCGCTGAATGTAGTACCGCCTTCAGCAAAAAAATACACAGCCCTGTTGGTTGCATTAGTACCGGCGCCAATAAAGGTCAGGGCATTTTGTCCAAATGCATTATAGCCGATCTTTCCTGCATTCACTTCTTTACCCGCTACTCCCGCACCAAATTCAAAAAGACTCAATCCTTCTAATTTGATATCACCATTGACATCCAGCTTTGCTGAAGGAGTTAACGTACCGATACCAACATCACCACCTGCTTCGATCAATACACGGGTAAAATTGCTGGTACCCAAACGCAATTCGCCACTTTCAATATTGGCAACGATAGCCGAACTTCCATTCATACCGATCAATAATCCATCACTTAAAGTAGTTCCTGTTGTAGTATTGGTAATACTCATGTAACTACTTGTTGCATCGGGATTATGTACTTGTAATTTGTATACAGGTGCCGGAGTACCAATACCTATATTCTGTGCAAAAAGAAAAAGAGGAGAAATAAATGATAGCAGGAGAAAAAACTTTTTCATACACACAATTGATTTGATGTAAAGCTCCGCAATGCTTACGCATAAGTCAATTACACAATCGGGGGTGTTTGATCAGTCAAATCTTACGATCTTATGCCGTAAAGCTTTCACAACGGCTTCTGTGCCGCAGTTCACATGGAGTTTATGATAGATGTTCTGGAGATGTTTTTTTACAGTGTCAATGCTGACATTGGATTTATCGGCGATCATTTTATAGGAATTCCCTTTTACCAGTAATTCCAGTACATCTTTTTCTCTTGGAGTAAGATTGAATTGTTCCGAATCAGGTTTGGCCTGGCGAAAATGCTGGAAGACCTTTTGCGCAATAAAAGGACTCATCGGTGCGCCGCCGTGCATTACTTCCTGCAATGCATTGACCAGCATCAGCGGCGAAGTATTTTTCAGCAAATAACCATCAGCGCCGGCACATATCGAATCAAATATCCTATTGTCATCATCAAAAGTGGTGTGCATGACGATCTTTATAGCAGGATCTGCATTTTTAATTCTTTTCACCCCTTCTATTCCGCCGATACCCGGCATATCGATATCCATTACTACCAGGTCGGCTTTATACTTTTGTACCTGTTCATCGGCTTTATCGCAATCAGGATAAGAAGCGGCGACATGAAAATTGATCTCGTCATTCAACAATATTTCCAGCGATTGCCGCAGGCGGGTATTGTCCTCGAATATTAAAAGCTGGTAAGGCATGTTTTCAAAAATATAAAATAGTTGTATGGATATCCATCACCCAATCGGGTAGTGGACCTGTTTCAGAGGTTCAAGCGTTTCAAAAAGTTTGGGAACCTCACCGGTTTTAACGTTTTGAACCTCTTAAACCTTTTTTCATCCAACTTTCATTATCAATTCTACGGTCGTTCCTTTCCCGGGAACCGATGCAACGGTCAATATTGCGCCGGCGGCTTTGGCCCTTTGTTCCATATTCTGCAAACCATTGCCCATACGTATCTTTTCCCTGTCAAAACCTTTTCCATCATCTTTTATCAATAATGAAATATGATGCTCGGTCACATTTACTTTGATCACCGCATTTTTTGCACCTGAGTACTTGATAAGATTATTAACGGCTTCTTTAAATATAAGATAGAGGTCTCTTCGTTTGGTCATGCTCAAAGAGAATTTGGCTGCATTATCGGGAAAATCAAGATCGCCGTTGATATTTTTTCCATCCAGCATATCGGCCACATATCTTTTCATCCTGATAAAAAGATTTTCGGGATCATCATATTTTGGATTGATGTTCCAGACAATATCGGATAATGATTCACTGATCCGCTGAATATCTTCCGACGCTTTTGCCAGATACTCTTTTGATTTTTCCGGTTGTTCGATATTCCGACGTGTCAGTTCATTTAATATATTGATATTACTAAGCGATGCGCCAATATCATCATGCAGGTCCTTACTGATATTGTTCCGCAGGTTTTGCATTTCGATGATACGGTTAATTCGGTAACGGTATAAACCATATAACAGGGAAGCGAGCAAAAGTGCACAAATACTGATGAACCACCATGTTTTCCAGTAAGGAGGTTTGATGATGACCGGGAAAACCATTTCTTCCGAATAAATACCATTCCCGCTTAATGCTTTTATATGTAATACATATTTGCCCGGTTGCAATCCTACCATACTGATCTTTCCATCCTGGCGTTCATCCGACATTCCTTTGCCGGTTGATATGCCATCGATGCGGAAATAATAAAAAGTTTTGAATGGATAAAGCCAATCCATTGCGGCAAATTCAATATCGATATTATTTTGATCATAAGGAAGTACCAGCCCGTGGGTGAATTCAGGCAACAGGCTATCCCTGCGTTCCATTCCATTTATCCGGATTGAAGTTATATGCAGTACAGGCGGTTTTGAATCGGGCGCCAATTCATTTACATCTTTGATCAAAAAACCATTTACCTGGTCAATAACGATCTTATTATTACTGGTGATCGAGATATCGCCGTCCAGGTAATCTCTTTCCAAACCATCCAGCCGGTTATATACACGCCATGTTTTATTTTTTGGATTGAATAGTCCAAGTCCTGCAGTGGTGCCGGCCCATATTCTTCCCGACGAATCGGTATTGATACTTGACACCAGCATAGAAGGCAATCCTACATCCACAGTATGATTGGCCAGTACAGAATGATCCTTGCGGCTGATCACCTGTATACCATTTCCACTTGTGATCCAGAGGTCATTGTATTTATTGAAAGCGCCGGATCGTACAATGGAAGAACGAAGATCATTTTTACCGGTACGGGTACTGAAAATATGTTCTACTTTTTTTGTATCCCTGTTACAAAAGAACATCCCGTTCTCGGTAAACAACCACGCATTGCCATCGGGATCGGCTTTTAATTCACTCACTGCAATATCATGGCGCCCTTTATACTGATTGCTCCAGGCGATCGGGTAACTCTCTGTTATATTTTTAATAACATTGTAATAAATAAAACGATCCCCGCTCATCATCCATAAATTTCCCTCTTTTGTGGCTGTAAGTTTTCCTGGTTTTTCTGTAAGCGGAGCAGTGACCGGTAGCCCTAAGGTTTCAACAAATAATTCTTCACGATCATCCCATTGATAGATCGTATTGCTGTTATTGGATATCCATACCCGGCCCAATGCATCGACAACAGGTTTTTTGAAATTGATATTGGAAGCATTTGTTTTTTGCTTGAAAGAAACCTGCTTTATCCCGCGGAGATCTTTATCCAATACATACACACCATTCTGTTCATACACAGTGGTGATCCAGTATACCTGTCTTTTTTCATCCCAAACTATCCCGCTCAATATCACGGAAGCGGGACCATTTTTTGATAAAGGAAGAAAAACATTCTTTTTCAGCCGCAGAAAATTAGGATGCAGTTGATAGAAATAATAGTTGCCGCCGATAAAAACACCGGCTTCGGGAGTAACCGAAACTTTTTGAATGCCGGCATGTTTCGTGGTCGGATCCGATGGATTGAATGGTGGAGAAATATTGGAAGCAATTCCTGTTTTAATATTCACCTGGTAAAGGCCGTCATCAAGACAGGCAGCATACAATACGGTATCGTTTATAAATTTGAGATCGTACACGATCGGCGCAAACTTATTTGTGTATTGGGGAAGAAAAGCTTTTGTTTTTGTATCAAAGCAATGCAGTGATGTTTGGTAAGTGCCGATCCATAATAAGCCGTTTTTATCCGGCTCTATATCGTTAATAAGAATATCATCCGGGCTTGTTTTGTTTTGCCCCGAAGAATAATAAGTGAATTGCGTGGTTGTTTTATCAAAAGAAAAAAGCCCGAAGAATGTACCGACCCATAAAATATTCCTGTCATTCTTATCCTGCACTATATCGGTCACATAATTAAATCCCCTTGCTGTCCCGTCCCGCGGCATACCGGGATGCGGATAATAAAGAAGAAAACTATCTTTTTCAAAATCATACCTGGCCAATCCTCTTCCTGCTGTAGCAAACCATAAATTCTTATCCGCATCGCTGACGATCCTGTGAATACCATAATAAGGATTAGCATCTTTGGTTAAAGCAGGATATTTTTTGAATTCTCCTGTACGCTGGTCGTATCTCGTGGCGCCATGAGCGAAACCGGCAAACCAAAGATCACTGTTCTTATCTTCTGTTATATCGAAGATGATATTATCAGATGTTGAATTGCTATCGGTAAAGTTGGCAAAAAAATTCTTGTACCGTTTGCCGTCAAATCTTACTACGCCGCTGGAAGTACCAAACCACAGGTAGCCGTTCTTTGACTGGTAAACAGAATAATTCAGGTTGGAAAAATACTTGGCCTCCGGACCATAAGCGATATAGGGCCCCATTTGCTGCTGCCCGGTGAGCAGGTTAGAAAAAAAACAAAGGCAGCTAAAAAAGAAGAACCGGATAACCGCATTGTGCATTCAACGAATTTACTCTATATCAGTCAAGAAGATGCCCCGCTCATTGACTTCGAACAACAATACGGTAAAATGTGTATTTCCAGGGTTTGCAGGTAGACAATTAATCAGTGAAATTCTTTTTTTTGTTCGGAATTTTATTACATTCATATATCGAAGACGGTTTAATTGCATCTTACATTCTACAAAGTATAGCCCCACAAAGTATAGCCATCGGCATGCATATGCCATTTTAAAACAGAACTGATCCGGAGCTACTTCCGGAGACGAGGTTAACGGCTATTGTTTTCCCTGAACTGCTTATATATTTTTTCCTAACCAAAACAACTAAACATGAGAAAACAAGTACTACTGTTGTCCGGTTTTTTGCTGTGCAGCCTGCTTATGCTGGCGCAGCGAACTATTACCGGAAAAGTAACTGATGACAAAGGCAATCCTGTTGCCAATGCCTCAGTTTTAGTTAAGGGTACTACCAAAGGTACCACCACCAAAACGGACGGAACTTTTTCTATTGAGGTTCCTTCCGCTGCAAAAGCCCTGATCTTTTCTTCGGTCGACATGCTTACGGTTGAGAAACCGATCGGAAGTGAAACTTCTATCAGTGTAAGCCTGATCGCAGAAGAAAAAACAATGTCCGAAGTTGTAGTGACCGGTTATGGTACTACACGAAAAAAAGATCTTACCTCGAGTATCGCCACGGTAAAAGGCGCAACCATTGCCAACAAACCTATTCAGAGTTTTGAACAGGCATTGGCCGGAAGAGCAACGGGTGTTCAGATCACTGTACCCAATGGTGTATTGAATACGCCGCCGGTTTTTCGTATCAGGGGTACCAACTCTATTTCGCTCAGTTCTTATCCATTGATCGTTGTAGATGGAGTGCCAACACCTACCGGTGATTTTAGTTCTACTGCTGCTGCCGGCAATGCACTGGCCAGTATCAATCCCAACGATATTGAAAGTATCGATATCGCAAAAGATGCTGCTGCCACTGCTATCTATGGTAGCCGTGCAGCCAATGGTGTTGTATTTATTACTACTAAAAAAGGTAAAGCAGGAAAAGCGAGGATATCTTATAATGTATCTATAGGCTGGACAAAAGCATATGGATTACCTGAAGTAATGAATGCGCAGGAATACACCAATTATAAGAATATGGCTGCTGCCAATAATCCGGGAGTAAACAGTACCAACCCGGCCGTTCCAAGCACGTATACCCATTTTGCAACAGCAACTGATGCCAGTGGTAATATTATCGATACGGATTGGTTTGACGAGGTCTATCGCCAGGGTTTTTCGCAGGATCATAATCTTAATTTATCGGGCGGCAGTGAAAATACCACCTATTATTTTTCTGTTGGATACACAGACCAGGAAGGTATTTTGAAGAAGAATGATTTTAAACGCCGCAATATTTTATTTAATGTTGATAGCCGGGTAAATAATATTTTAACGATCGGTGGAAAGATCTCTTATTCTAATGAACTGAACCTTGCGGCTAATGCTTCAGGCTCCCTGAACGGTGAAGCATTTGGTACCGCTGGTTTTGGAAGGATAGCTATGGTTACTGCACCCAATGTAGCTCCTCTGAATAATAATGGTACGTACAATCTTGGCGCTAATGTTATTGGCCCCATGAATAATTCCGTAACAGTTGGTTTTTATAATCCAAGGATATTGCTGGATCTGAACCGCCAGAATTCTGAGACAAATCATATGCAGTCCAATGTATATATACAGCTCAAGCCTTTGAAATGGCTTACTTTAAAAACATTGTATGGAATTGATTATTTATTTGTAGACAATGAGACCTTCCTTAATCCTTTTCATGGCGATGGATTTACACCCAATGGCAGTGCTTCCAGCACCCAGGGAAAATATAAAAGATGGACCTGGACAAATACAGCGCAATTCGATTACAACTTCAATAATGTTCATACAATAAGTGCTCTTATTGGAAACGAACAGGACAGGAGAACGAGCATCGGGTTCGGACTTAACCGTCAAAGTATTTCAGATCCTGTTTATACTGTTATCCAGGCCGGCTTTGGTACACCGAATACTGCCGGTCTTGCCTATGGCGAGAATTATCTTTTGTCAACATTCGGACGACTCAGCTATGACTATAAAAAGAAATATTTTTTTAGTGCAAACGTGAGGAACGACGAATATTCTGCTTTTGCAAGTAAGAGCCATACATTCTGGGGTGCGGCGGCTGCATGGGAAGCCAGCAAAGAAAAATTCTGGGAGTCATCCGGCATCAGCAATGTAATTAACGGCTTCCGGTTACGTGCTAGTTATGGTAAAGTTGGAAACACTGCGGGCATCGGGGATTATTCCATATACTCTTCGTATGGTTCAGGCTTGTATGGCGGATTACCTACATTGGTCTACAACTCTGCAGGAAACCCGAATCTACTGTGGGAAACCAGTGAAAAACTGGATATCGGCGCTAATTTCAGTATCCTCAAAGACAGGATAATGTTTGAGTTCACTTATTATAAAAATGATATTACAGACCTGATATTGAATGTGCCGCAGGCGCCATCGGCCGGTGTGCCAAGTACAATACCTACTAACGTAGGCACTATGTATAATAAAGGCTTCGAATTAGGAATAACAGCTACTCCTTTCCGTGGCAAAACCTTTAGCTGGTCATCAACTTTAAATATAACCACCAATAAAAATGAAGTTACTTCACTGGCACCGGGACTTACTGAAATATTAAGTGCTACATCAGGACTTGAAACAGTAAGCCGTACGATGGTTGGTTATTCTTTAGGTTATTTATGGCTGGTGCGCAATGGTGGTGTAGATCCGCAAACAGGAAGAAGGATATTGCTGAATGCAGCAGGTAAACCTGTTTTGTATTCTTTTTATCAGAACGTTGGTTCCGGTATTTATAACTGGATCAATCCGGATGGCACACGTTATTCTGAACCGGGACAACCTGTCGGCGTAGGTGTTACACAAGCCAAAGATGGCGTGATGTATGGCAATACGATCCCTAAAGTGTACGGTGGCTGGGACAATACTTTCAATTATAAGAATTTTACGTTGAATGTGTTGCTCACTTACCAGCTTGGATTCTACGTTTATTATGGAAGCAATGCCGGTCTGCATGATCAGCGTTTCTGGAACAACCACAGGGATGTATTGACAGCATGGAATAAACCCGGCGATGTTACCACTGTTCCCAAACCGATCTATGGTGATAACGTTTCCAATGGTTCGGGGTTGCCAATGTCATACAATGCTTTCAAAGGCGATTTTGTGAAAGTGAAAAATGTGATGTTATCTTATAACCTTCCCAATAGTCTTATTAATAAGGTTAAAATATCTTCTGCGAGATTATTTGTAAGCGGTCAGAACCTGGCGATCATTACTGATTATCCGGGACCTGATCCTGAAGTTTCTTCCAACGGAAATTCTAATTCCTCGCAGGGAATTGACCGGAATACTATTGGTAATGCCAGGACCTTTACGATCGGCATGAACATCACTTTTAATTAAACCAAAATTTTTATTACAATGAAAAAGAAAAATATATTGATCGCTGGTTTATCGGTGGCAATGGTGTTTAGTTCCTGCGACAAGGACAAACTCTCGCCGGTACCGCAAACTTTCGTTGCCGATGCTACCGCCTTTGATACACCGGGCCGTATCGCCAACCAGGTTAATTCACTATATGCTGCATTAAAAAGCGGTAACTTTTATGGTGGTCGTGCACAAATAGCCGGTGATATTCGTAGTGAAGAATTCATCAACGAAACCACAAACCTTGTAACCGGTGCAGATGTATGGCAATTGAATGCAACAGGTACTTCTGCAAATTTTGTAAAGAATATGTGGGCGCAGGCTTATTATGTGATCAACCTTTGCAATGTATTCATTGATGGTATGGCAACAAAAGGAACTTCCGTTGTCGGTGCTGCTTTATCCGCCAATTATGTAGGCGAAGCAAGAATGATCAGGGCTCTTTGTTACATGAAACTGCTGGAACATTATGCACGGCCATTTGCCGATGGCGCCGGCAGCAAACCTGGTTTGCCTTTGCGCTTAACAGGTATCAAAGAATCAGGATTCTCCGCAATGGCAAGAAGTACGGTTGCTCAAGTGTACACCCAGATCATTGCCGACCTGGATTTTGCAGAAACAAACCTGCCAACAACATATGCAACAGCCATACTGAACACAACAAGAGGACATCGTAATGCCGCTATTGCACTTAAAACAAGAGCTTACCTGGCCATGCAGGATTATCCGAAGGTGATAACAGAAGGAAATAAGCTGGTACCACAGGCCGTTCCGCCATTCAGCGCTACATCGGGTGTACCTCATGCTTTGCAGGCGAATATTGTGAATGTATTCAGAACTCCTTACACAACCACTGAATCCATTTTATCAATGCCGATGAGTGTTACCGCCGGTGATAACCCCGGAACACAAAACCAATTGGGTTTTTATTATGCAAAATCAACCGGCAACGGTGAATTTTCTTTGAATGCATCAGGGATCATAGCAGATGCAGGATGGCTTGCTACCGACGCCAGGAGAACTTTTGTTGCTACTGTTTCAGGAAAAATATACCTGAACCTGAAATACAATGGCGTATCTCCTTATATTGACTTTGCACCTATCATCCGGTATTCAGAAGTAATGCTCAACCTGGCAGAAGCACTGGCAAGAGTAAATGGCCTGGATGTTAAGGCCATCGCATTGTTAAATGCCGTACGCCAAAGATCAGATCCCACTACTATATTGGCACCCGGAACACAGGCAGCGCTTATTGCGGCCATTTTACAGGAACGCAGGATTGAATTTTTGGGAGAAGGTTTACGCAATTTTGATCAAATGCGTTTATTGCAAACCATACCTGCCAAAGGTTCTATCAGCGCTAAACCTGCTTCTGAAACAGGTTATATCTGGCCTATTTCAGCAGATGAATTGTCGCTTAACCCGCTGATGACGGATAATTAATATCATTATTTTTATAAATGAAGAGGCTGTTATTGCAACAGCCTCTTTTTATTTTTCATCATTTAAAACAGGATCAGCGTTTACCTTTGCATCCAATGCAGGAAAACCCGATCGTACTATTTGATGGCGTTTGTAACTTTTGTAATTACTGGGTGAACTTTGCTATTAAACGGGATAAAAAAAGAAAATTGAGATTTACTCCCCTGCAGGGAAAAACAGCCAATGCATTATTACCGCAATTCGGCATCAACCCATCATCGCTTACTTCTGTAATTTTTCTTGATAAAGGGAAATTGTATACACAATCTTCTGCCGCAATTCATATTTGCAAATATTTAAGCGGCGGATGGAAATTGTGCTATGCATTCATCATCATTCCAAAGTTCATCCGTGATTTTTTTTACAATATCATTGCCCGTAACCGCTATAAATGGTATGGAAAAAAAGAAGCCTGTATGATACCTGCGCCTGAAGTAAGAGAAAGATTTTTGGATTAGTTCATTGCAGGAAACCTTCTTTCTCACGTATCGTTCTGTATTTTTTTTCATTCCTGTCCCAGAAATAAACAGATCCTGTAAAGCCCAATATCACCGCTACTAAAATGGCGGCCCACAACGGTAATTGGTATAATTTAAAAGCAGCATACATATCAATAACAAAAGAAGCAGCGAGTGGCACGAAAAAAAGAATAAAGCTCCATCCTATAGTATATATAAGAATGTACTGCCATTTGCCGCCGGTTTTCTGGTCTTCCCAATATTTCAGGAATCGTTTTTCTTTTGCAGATATCATATTATGGGAGATGTTCTTTTGATTTCAATTTGTGATACTCTTTTATATTCAGCCAGCGGTAAATATAGCCATAGAAAACGCCGGCCACAGGCGCCATTGCCAGGTTGATCCATAATCTTTTTTTGAATATTTCGGCCACCGGTACTCCATTCGCCACCACATCTATTACCGCTGTAATGATCGCCAGTAAAATACCAAAGGACAATACTCCATAGATCAATATATATTTCCATACCGGCATTTTCATATCATCCTCCAGGCCTGCCAGTTTCTTTTGCTCTTTTGCGGTAAGCATTATTCCTGCATCATTTTTTGGATCACCAATTCTATTTCTTCAGCATTGGGTTTACTGAAATAATCGCCATCGCTTCCATAAGCAGGACGATGCGCTTTCCCGGTGATGGTTCTTGGCGATACATCGAGGTAACGATAACCGCCTTGCTCTTCCATTACTTTATTGAACATATAAGCCGCTGCCCCACCCGGCACATCCTCATCAACAAAAACGATACGGTTGGTTTTTTTAAGCGATCCAATGATCTTATGATGAATATCGAAAGGCAATAATGTCTGCACATCCACGATCTCGCAACTGATGCCCTGTGTTTCCAAAACATTCACGGCATCCTGCACAATGCGCAGGGTAGAACCATAGGATACGATCGTAACATCCGTTCCTTCTTTGATCACTTCCGGCACACCGAGGGGAACAGTGAAATCTAAAATATTCGAAGGCAGTTTTTCTTTTAACCGGTAACCATTCAGACATTCGATGATAAGACCCGGATCATTGCTGCGCAATAATGTATTATACATACCAACCGCCTGCACCATATTTCTCGGCACACATACATACATACCACGAAGCGCATTAATGATCATTCCCATTGGAGAACCGCTATGCCAGATACCTTCCAGCCGGTGACCTCTTGTACGAACGATCAGCGGGCAACTTTGCTGTACCGGCCGTTCGGTAATGCAATGTTGATACATCATCGCTCAAAGGTTGTAAGCCATACAAAAGATAATCGAGGTATTGGATCTCTGCGATCGGTCTTAATCCACGCATGGCTAAACCGATACCTTGTCCCATAATGGTCAGTTCACGGATACCTGTATCAAAAATTCTTTGATGACCATGTTTTTGCTGCAGCCCGCTGAAGCCCTGGTTCACATCACCGATATAACCAAGATCTTCTCCGAACGCCACTACTTTAGGATTGGATGTAAATAATTCATCAAAGAATTTATTCAACACTTCAAATCCATTTACCATAGGAGCATCATCCAAAAAATTCACTTTTACTTCTTCTACTTTCAGTGCACTCTTTGGTCCTTCATTATAAAGATGTGTATTGTATAATTTTCTATTTTCTTCCGAAAGATCCTTGTAATAATCTTTTGTCCAGTATGCCGCATCGGCATTGCCCGCCAAACCAATAGCTGTATGCAATGTTTTTAAAATATCGCGGCGAAGCGGTTCACGGTTAGCAGACAGGTCATCGGTCAATTTTTTTAACACATCAGCCTGCTGAGGCAAGCTTGCCGCCATGGTATTGATAAGATCAACGGCTCTTGTAACCTGTTCTTTGACCGGCGCTAAAAATTTTTCCCATGCAGCCGTTTTATTTTCTCTTACCGATCGTTTCGCATCTTCGGCAATTGTATTCAATTCTTCTTCGGAAGCCAGTGCATTAGCAATGATCCATTCCTTCATCTTTTTTATACTATCCCAGTCTTTTTCCCAATCAAGCCTTTCGGTTGATTTATATCGTTCATGGCTTCCCGAAGTAGAATGCCCCTGCGGTTGTGTTATTTCTTCCACATGAAATAAAACCGGTGTATGTGTTTCCCTCGCCAGTCTTATTCCTTCTTCAAAAGATTCACACATGCCGGCATAGTCCCAGCCTTTTACTTTATAAATATTAAAACCATTGGTGCCTTCCGTTTTTTGCATTCCGCTTAATGCATCGGAAATAGATCCCTTTGTTGTTTGAAATTTTTTAGGAACTGAGATACCATAACCATCATCCCAAACAAAAACTGCCAGTGGCACCTGCAGCACACCGGCCGCATTGATCGTTTCCCAAAAATGTCCTTCACTGGTAGTGGCATCGCCGGTTGTGGCAAAACAAACTTCATTACCATTGTTGGAAAGCGTAGTAAAGCCGTGAAGCTGTTCAATATCCCGGAAAGATTTTGATGCAAATGCCAATCCAAGCGCCCTCGGCATTTGTCCGCCTGTGGGAGCTATATCACTCGATACATTTTTCAACTCTGAAAGATCAAGCCAATCACCGTTCTCTTTCACCATTCTTGTAGCAAAATGACAATTCATTTGTCTTCCGCCGCTGAAAGGTTCCCGCTCAAGATCCGGGTCGGCATATAATTGTGCAAAAATTTGTTCGACAGTGGCAAGCCCGGCTGCCAGCATAAAGGTTTGGTCGCGATAATAACCGCTGCGAAAATCGCCCGGTTGAAAAAATTTGGCCATAGCTACCTGCGCCACTTCTTTACCATCGCCGAATATCCCGAATTTGGCCTTGCCTCCGAGCACTTCTTTCCTGCCTAACAGGCTGGCTTCCCGGCTGATGCAGGCGATCCGGAAGTCAGCGAGTACTTCCTGCCGGAAACTATTGAATGAAAGTTTCGAAGTATCTATACTATTAGCCGGGTTATTTTCCATGAAGCAAAAATAAGAAGATTGCCTGCCTCTAAAACTTTGCTTAAAAAATACTCCACAGGCTGCAACCCTTCTATAAAATCTGCCATCTTTGGCTTACTTTTGAGTCCTTCAAATCGGTTTTAAATGAAGAAGATCATCGCCCTTTTATCACTAACCTACTGTGTTTTATTTGCCCGGGCTCAAACCCAGGCAGTACCGGAAGAAGTATTGGTATTGAAAGAAACAGATCACAATTTTGACCTGATCCCGCAGGGCAAACCTGTTTTTTACAACTTTGAGATCGTTAATACCGGCAAAACTCCATTAAAACTGGATGATGTTCATGCAAGTTGCGGATGTACAACCCCGGAATGGAACCGTGAAGCGATAGCCCCCGGCGCTACTGCTAAAATAAAAGTGGGTTATAATGCCGCAGCCGAGGGCCCTTTTGAAAAATTCATTACGATCACATATAATTCGAGTCAAACAAAACAATTAAAGATAAAAGGCACTGTGTGGAAAGCCCCCGAAGGTTCTGCACCCGTTAATGCCTCTATCGATCTATTAAAAAAACAAACCTTTTAAAATTTGTAAACCATGAAGAAGATCCTTTTACTGGCCGCTGCTTTCGTATTTACTTTAGCTGTTTCGGCTCAGAACACAGCGAAACCCGATGATATCGCTAAATTCAACGAAGAGACACATGACTTTGGTAAAATAAAATTCAACGTTCCGGTTGTATTTTATTTTGAGATCAAGAATATCACCGATAAAGCGATCGTAGTAGAAAGTGCTACAGGTTCTTGCGGTTGTACAGTTCCTGAAAAACCTGAATTACCGATCGAACCAGGTAAGACTGCTAAAATGAAAGTACAATATGCTGCCAATGCATTAGGCGTTCAGCAAAAAGATGTGAATGTAAAATTATCAGGTACCGACCAGATAAAAGTTTTACATATCACAGCCAATGTAGTTAGTGCTGAAGAATATGAGCAGGCTGAAAAAGAAAAGGCAAATACGCCGGTGACAAAAACTAAAGCCGACACAAAAGAGAAGCCTAAGAATTAATCATAAAGCTTAATCAATTTATAGATCCTTCCGTACTTGCGGAAGGATTTTTTTTGCGCCTGACCCCTATAAATGCATTACTGCATTAAAATATTTATCAGCCGCCTGTCGCTTATGATATAATTTTATATCACAAACAACTTTATGAAAGAACAATTGCTTGAAGCCTGGCAGATCCATAATAAAATGAACCTGCTGCTGATCGACAATACTACCGATACAGGCATGCAAAAAATGCTGGGTACAAGAGGCGGCCGTACTATTTACCAGCAGTTCGTACATGTTCATAATGTGCGGATGCTATGGCTGGAGAGTGGCGCTAAAGACATCTTTTCAAAATATAAAGTGCTGGATAAAGAAGGGCCTTACAATAAAAAAGAATTGCGTAAAGCTTTTGAGGATTCGGCAAAAGGCATCGGAGAATGGCTAAGCCGTAGCTGGGATGATGGCGGCAAAGTAAAGGGTTTTAAAAAAGGGGTGATTCCCCTGCTGGGTTATTTTATCTCTCATGAGTCACATCATCGTGGTAATATTTTAGTAACATTAAAACATTGCGGTGAAAAAATTCCCGATAGCGTGAGGTGGGGATTATGGGAATGGGGAAAATAATTCTTACACATTACTCTCAATTTTCATGTAAGATAAAAGGTCACATTAAAGCAATATTATCTTACCGGTTTTTTCCACAATCGCAGTTGAAAGCGTCTGATTATCATAGCAATACTGTGCAAAAAAAGATTCTGGCACGAATCTTTAAGTAATAGAACAAAACTTAATTGTTATGACAAATCCACTGAGTGTAGTAAAACCAGATGTGCTGAAAGAGAACATGACATCCATCGGTTCTTTTTTGAAGGATTCTTATTCCAATGCAAAAAGGAACATCAATGATGGCGTAGGTTTTTTTAAAGACGAGTTCTCTGCTTTCTATAATAAGACAGGCACTTATATCAATCAAATGATGTTGCCGGTGAATAATTTCCTGAAAAACATTACAGACATAGATACGGAACTGCAACAGGAAAAATCAAGTGATCCTGCGGCTTCCGGTCACGGGCATCTTGTGCCGATAGAAGAAGCATTACGTTCGCCGATGGAAGAAAATTATTAAGTAAGTCCGAAAGAAGCTGACAACAAGTGAGTTTCTTCCGGACTTTCGGTCTTTCGGTCTTCCCGTCTATTCTTTCATATATTTTTTAAAAGCAGCCGATCCCTGCACATATTTGATCACTTCAGCCTGGAACTCTTCATTCTGTTTGGCCGGGCCATCTTGCGAAGTAAAGTAGATCGTATAGAATTTATTCTTTCTGAAATTAAAATCCGGATCTGTTAATTTCTTCGAAGAGATAATGATGACAAAAAGTTTTGATTTTGCCTTTTCATCGTTATCACCCGTCGTACCGGTTTTCGCATAATAATAATACGGCGATCCGTCTTTCAGCATACTACCGAGCCTTGCAGCGGTACCGCTGAAAAGCGCCTGCTTCATTCCTTCAAACACTTTTTCCCTCATAATAGAAAGATAATTGCTGTATGTAACACCATTGTCGGTATAAAATGGAATGAATTCTTTTTCTTTTGCATAAGGATTTAATGTCAGTGAATAATTCCTGCTCTGGCTGGCCAGTTTGCCAAAAGCATCGAGCATTTTTACCGGCGGCATCATTACCTGGCTGCTTCCTTTTACATGCCCGCGGAAAGAAGATAAGAATACTTCATTGGGTCTGCCATGATCCATCCCCGCTCCTTTCTGATCGAACAAAGCATATTCAGGTAAAATGAACCCGGATTTTTTATACGCATTCCTGAAAAGCGATGAATCGTAACCGGATGAGAACTTGTCATAACTTTTAGCAGCAGGATAAGTATAGATACCATAATTATTGAATAAGCCAACCGATACAAATGAACTGTCCGAACCAAAATTCACTTTACCATTGATATAACCCGGCCAGTTCTCAAATCCATTCAACCAGTATTGTTTTCCATGATAATTAAAATAAGGCCAGTGAAAACCGTTCTCGGGATTTTGCGTAGCAAAATGGCGGCTCAAAAGATCAGTAAGACTTTGCCGTGAATAGGAACCGAGCAATAATAGGTTTGAATGATAATAATTATCAGAATACCGCAGGTAATCGACAACATTATTTATCCTTCCATTATTTTTTTCAAAATCATACTCGCCTACTTTCTCTCCGCCAAAGAATTGCTGTTTCTCCGAAAATCCTTCTGCGGCAAACGCATCCCAGTCCATATTCATTTGCGAAGCGATCGCTGAAAAAACAATTGGCTTGAGCGTAGAACCCGGGCCAGGACTCATTCTCAGCAGGTTGATATTACCGATCTGTTTTCTCAATAAGGATTGCGATACAAACCCGCCTTCACCTTGAATGATCCTGTTGAAACCGGTCTTATCATTCGGATCGGGACGATCCATTTGTTTGATATGATCATTCATTGCTATCAGTCTTCCATTACCATCGGCAATGCAAATTCCATACTCCGCTCCTTTTTTATAAGAAGTATCACGGGCCAGCATCGTTTTGATCTTTGCCGATAAACTGTCCGTTATTTCCGCATCCACGGAAATAAAAGCATTTTGTTTTGTTTCACCCCTTGCCATGTATTCGGAAGAAATGCTTTCAGCAAAATTCCTTGCCCAGATAAAATCATTGGACATCGGGTAAACATAGAACCGGCTGCCATTCACAAAATAATTCTTCATGAAAGCATCGGGCTGTATCACCAATAGTTTTTCATTGCCGGCATCGTCATTGATACGTATCCGGGCAGGATTGCTCAACAATAAAGTATCTTCCGGTTGAAGACTTATTGATCTTCCTGCTGAATTCAATTGAAATGCTTTGCCCGATACATTGACCAGGCAAAGTTGTTCATAAAGATCGCCGGTATACTTTTTCTTAAAGCTCAATTGAAGTCCATCGCTTAATAAAGTTATTGGCTGATCCGTATAAGCAGCCATCCTTTTCTCCAGTAAACTATTACCGGTCTTATTCCATAACGTGATATTGTAATTACTTGTATCGCTAAAAACATTTCCTGTCCAGTATTGCTGTAAATGCGGCGGCGGTTCTACCCTGAAATAATTATCATTGACGGCCAGTTGCGGATGCCCGGAATAAATATCCAGGTATAACATTTTACGCTGATCAAGATGCATTGTAAAACCATTTCTCGTATATGATTCGATCTGCTTAAAGAAAAATTTCCCCGCATCGTCCATATACCCCGAGCTTAACAAATGATAGATCGAATCGGTAAAGAGTTTGTCTTTTTTTGCCAATGAAAGTTTACGTGTTGCTTTTGAAGTATCGAAATGATCCATGATAGGTTGCAACCGCAACTGGATATATGAATCCATATCTTTTGCCAGGTCCGCGACGCGGAATTCCTTTTCCTTATTATAAGCCGGCTTCGCCAGGAATAATAATAAACCCAGGCCGGTAAATACAATTGCGCCCGGTATCATTTTTTTCCTGTTGGGATATTGTTCCAGCGGGATCTTTTTAAATAAAAGAATGATCGTAACGATCAATATGGAAGGGAAGAGAATGGATTGTTTACTGAGAATACTTCCGAAAGGAAGATCCTGCCCGAAGAAAATATAACGACCGGTAGCGGCCAGTATCACGAGCAATGCAGTAATAAGCAAATAATTCAGCAATGAGAATCCTGCAGTGATCGTAGGATAATTATTATTGACCCTGTTGGTAAAATCAGGATAGAGTTTATAAAATGATGCAAGCAATGTAGTAGGAACCAACAACAACAGCACATACAATAACACCGACCATTTGCCATGCTCCGCAATGAAAAAACGGCTCGCTACAAGATCGGTTGCCTGCGCATTATACCGGGCGCCTTTATTTTGCGGTGCATGCGGCAATAAATTAAACCCCGCTTTTGTTACCGATGGATTATTTTTTTCATAGATAAAAGCATTGATGAACCATTGGTTTTGTGCCGCCCTGATAACAGGTTCATATGTTTTTCCTTCTTCATAAGCCTGTTCGATCGCTTTATCCACCGGCATGGCCATTACATCGATACGGTATTTTGTCATCGTTGCTTTATCCAGTATCCTTTCTTTGGGGAAGAAAAAAAATGCAGCCCCGAATAAAAGCAATGCCGATACAATGCCGGTCAATATTCTTTTTTTAGCCGACCGGTAAAACAACAAACGCACAATGACATAAGAGATCGCAATGGCAAAAAGTAAATAGCCCGTCATATACAATGTTCCCGGCAGATCCAATAAATAACGGAAGATATAAGGACCATAAATAAGATTAACTGCAAACAATAAGAGATATGCGGATCCAAATATCCCGAACAAGGATGCATTTCTTTTACTGCCTGCCGATAAACCGGCGATCGCATAGTTGATACAAAGAAAAGCTTCATTGAATAATAAAAAATTCAGGAAGATGATAGCAAACCCAATATCGACAAATGCAAATAAAGCTAAAAGACTTACTGATAAAAGAACCTTCACGGGGTTATTGATAATAATATCCAATGAACGGCCGGTGCTGATATTCCACCATTTCTTTTCGGCAGAAGCTACCAGCGGTGAAAATTTGTAGGAAATATAAATGAAAACAAAATAGGTCAGCACCAATGCCAATGCAAGGTGGCGGCAAATAGCCGGATCGAAATGGGTGATAAAAGCCAATGCTCCCGCAGCGAAGAGAACAACTGTCCATGCCAGGAAGAAAACAACTCTTACTCCACGTTTCCTCGTAATTCGTAACCGGTCGATCACACCGCTTATTTTTTCTTCTTTTACAATACTCTCATCATCGAAGGAAGGAGAATAATCTTTATTGAATAACGAAGCAATTCTTCTGCGAAAACTTATATATGAATATTTGAGAAAGCTGAAACCGAAAATGATCCCAAGTAATGATCCGGTAATGATAATGATGCCGAAGTTCCATACGCTATTCAATTGTTGTACGGACGGAAGATCCATGCCTTCATAAGGAGGGAAACTTTTATAGCGCCAGTATAAAAATAAACGGGTTGTCAGTAATACAATAGTAATGCATGATAATAATTGCCACACCCAACTGAGTTTATTCGCAGGTTTCAACCATGATGAGGCAAAGACGAGCAGGAAAAAGAAACCCAGCACTCCAAAGACCAGTAACTGCCATGTTCCTGCAGTAACTACCCCGCTTCCTAATTTCCAATTGAAAGAATTTTGAATAGAAAATATCCAATTTACTCCCGGCGTTCTCGCAGGCAATAACAACATGCTGTTTGAAACAGTAGTAGTGCCGGTTGATCCTCCATTCAAATATTTTGCCTGCAGTGCCAGCTCTGCATTTGACTTGCTCTTGTCATAACTTAACAGAACAGGTGAGAAACCAAAAGCGCTGTCTGCATTCATCGATGAAAAGAGAAAACCTTCGCTGAAAACAGCGGGCATATTCACCATGTCTTTTTGATCAGACAGCAAAAATTTATTTACGCTGTGTTGTGTCCAGTCACTCCGATCTTCCTCTGTCAGCGGATAAGAAACAGGATAACGATTCAATAAAGCAAAACTGTCAGCCCCAAGATATTTTACCCGGAAATGATTCCTGTTATTATCCGCAATGCTGATACCCCAGGTGATATTGCTTTTATCGGGAATACTACCGCTAAAAGCAATCTGTTCTTGTTTTATTTCTTTCCCATCGTAATGAACCATCGCGGCATAACGGAATAAGCGGCCGGATAAAAAATACTTCAACTCGTTTTTTCCCGTCTCATTTGTTTTATCCAGCAATAACAAAACATTCTTTAATGCATTCACTAACTTTTCAGAAGTGTACCAGGAAGAATTGATGAATGCTGTTTCATCTTTAAAAATATTCCATGCCGATATTCCCTTCTTAATTGTTTTTCCTGAATGACAAACCAGATCGTTATTAATACTTAATTCAAAACTGCTGTCAGATACTGTTTTCAGATCCACCCGTGCGGAATCGAATTGAAAAGAAACTGAATGAGCGGTGGCAGCATAATTGGCCGATAACAATTTATTTGTGCTGCCGGATTGAATAAAAAACGGTTCTTCCGACCAGGACGATATAACATTTAACTGGTTATTTTTTTTACTTAACTTAAAACTGTTGAAAGGATTGTTCCTATAATTAACGGTATCTGTTCTTCCCAGTTCAATATTGTTTGCCACCCGGAATCCATCATGACGAATAAAATGATGATCGAGATTGCTGAATGTTTTTAAAGAAAGCGGGGCATGGATATTAAAATATAAAAAAGCAAAACAAGCCGCACTGATCAGCAGGAATACATAAGGAAATCTTCTTCTCTGATAACGGTTCTTTGCAAAACTTTTGTAATACACCCATCCATACAGTAAAAGTAAAAGAATGCTGAATGCATAGAGGAATGTCAGGCTGGTCAGGAATTTCAGCATGGTAAGTTTATTGGTTATTCAGGTTGGTTTCGTCAAATACAGGATAAGAAAGTTTTGTTACTCCTGTTTTTTCAAGCGCCATTTTTATTACAAGCGCCCTGCTGCCGAATTCTGTATTCAATGTTTTCAATAAAGCGGCATCAACGCCGTTCCCATTGGAGAAACCTTTGATCCGTTCCACCATTTTCCCGCCAATGGAAAGATCATTGATGCGGAGATAGAGATATTCAATGTATAACAACGACATCGAAACCAGCAGGTCCATTAAGCGTTCCCTGTCTGCAGCGCTAATTCTTGCGGGGCTGTTCTTATTGGCATCTGTTACACCAAGTATCGGTTTTAAAAATTTCTCATACGCATAATTGGCAACCGTATTCTCTGTATCCAGTACTCCCTGCATCGCCAGCATTTCGTCTTTCGATTTATCATAACCGGGATAATTCTTCACCTTATAAGCTTTTTGCATACCATGCTTCAGTGAATCATACTCATGCTGGATGCCATTGTATTCTTTTATCACACGACTCAATCCTTCATTTTCCTTTGACAGTTTATGCAACTCGGCATTCAGGTCGCCGATCTTCGTTTCCAGTAATTGAGGTGAAAGTTTTCCTTTTGTCACCCGCTCCTTCCCATTCCGCAAAGGCTGTATTTCTTTATTCAATCCTTCAATTGTTTTATTGATCTTTTGCTGGTGACGCCAGGTCATAAAAACAACAAGTCCTACCAATGCCGTCAATACGATCAACACAATGAACATGTATTGAGAATTATTATCATTTTTCACAATGACGGGTGGCTCTTTAACTGCCTGTTGTTGTTGCGCAGCATTGTAAACTTTGATCATCGAATCAAGTTCCGAGCGAAGGATAACCGGGTTACGATTATTTCTTTCCTGCATTGTCAATGTATCAGCGATACGGATGCGTTTTGTATCCGGCTGCTGGGCACTAAGACCCGCAGAAAAGAAGATCGCTATTAAAAGAATCAATATCCTGTTACGCATAACTATTTTTTATAAATGAAAGAATTGAAGTATGCCTTGTTTTTTCCTGGCAGGCCGTTTGGCAACAATCTTCTTTTCTTTTGCTATATCATCGTGTACTGTAGTAATAGAGGCCAGTTCGCCGGAGCAACCCGGGAACATGGAAATGGTTTTCATATCCTGTATCGCCGATTGATTTTCTGCCACCGATGTCAGCAGGCTGTATAATGACCGCACATCTTTTACCCGCTGGTTTTCCATCAGCCGGATATAAATATTATCACGGGTAAAATAAACGTCGGCTGTTTTGTTCTTGAACGGTTTCAGTTCATGATGATTTCGCCGCACCACCGAAGTGTTATACAAAATATCATTGCCCGGTTCGATCTTAATGCCCCGATAGAGATAAATATTATTATTCAGCACATCATTGTTCCTTGACAAGCCTTCTTTTTTGTCAATAGGAATGCCGGTAAAATCGGTGATCTTATACGCCCCGCTGAATGCACCATGGATCGCTACGTTCTTATTGTTCAAAGCCCGTCCCGGCTGCACCATATGAACGGCAATGGAAGTGCCAAGCAATTCCTGTAACTCTTTTTCCAATTTCTTTTTTAATTCTTCAAAATAAAAAGCCCGGCCGCTGAGCATGACCATTTTAATTCTTTTCTTGATATCTTTTGTCATTACATCTTTGATACTTGACATGATGCAATGAACAATGCAATCTGTCGCCATATGAATGATACCTGTTATCTCATCGTCCCAGCGGATATTACGTTCTTTCAATATCGTTTCTGCATATTGCAATAAAGTAGAAGGATCTTTATAAAGATTACCGATCGTTCTTTCTGTGCTTACCGAATTTTCTGCGATGCTTGTGAATTCCGCAAGTCCAACCGGTTGATAATACCCGAATTTCTTTTTCTGCACTTCCATCAGTTGAATAAAATTCAACACATCGGCAGTAAGATCCTGGTTGAGGATATGCTGATGGATAAAATCTTTTACAGAAATAACATTGTTTCCCGGGATAGCTTTTAAGACCAGTGTCAAAAAATCTTCGGCGAAGCCGTACAGCAATACATTGCCTGCTCCCGCAAAACCTGTTCTGAAAAAACTCGAGTAGTTCTCATTATCATCAGCCAATACCATCGAGATGTCTGTAGTTCCCTTACCGCAATCGATCACCAACGCAATTTCTCCATTGGAAAGATCAACCTCGTCGGCATGTGTTTGCTGGTAACCCATGAATGCCGCATCGCTTTCGGAAATGGTTTCGTATTCGATGAATAATTTATCCGCAGCAATTCCCAATGAATTCAACAAACGACCGGTTTGTTTTCGTAACTCATTCAGCAATTCAAAAACATCATGCTGGGTGTAGATATTCGGGACTAATAATGTTACGATGATACCGCCTTGCTGAAATGAAGGTTTGGTGCTGATCATTAATCGCAGCAATCGTAGCAATACAGCGCTGATCAATTCTTTTTTATGTGAACGGATGCTGTAATCTTCCGTACGGTCTTCGATCGAAAGCTGGAGACTTTTTTCAATACCGAGTTTAAGGTTGGGAATGATCTCATAATCATCCCTGAAGCTGATTTCCGTTGCGGCTACCTCTTTGCGGGTAATGAACATCCTTATTTCATCACCGGCCATATCATTGGTAAAATTGAAAGGAAAATTTTTTCTTTCATCACTATTGAGTTTCTTTTTTACTGCATAAAAAGAACGGTAGAGCATCGGCTGACCATCCTCATGATTTAAAAAATCTTCTCTTTGCCTTCCTCCCGGCAGGTTTTTATTTCCGTCCTGCAGGTTAAGCCGGCTCATCACATTTTCCAATATATCATACGGCACAACGGCTGATTGCGGCCCGCAGTTTTTGTAACCAACCTGGCTGGCTTCACTGCCAAAATCGATCACTACCCTGTTACATTCCCCTGAACGAACAATAGTAAATTGAAAAAGACCGGAATATTTTTCGTCTTCGGAATGTTGTAATGTTAGTTTAAGATCAAATGGAAATTGTTCGGCTTTATATTTATAAAACCCGACGGATACTCTTTTTTGATCGGCTGAATAATCCAACCGGATACCTGTTTCTTCATCATAAAATGATTCAACAGCAAAAACAGAATTTTTGCGAATGATCAATTCAAAATCATTCCCTTCTTTTTTAATGGAAATATGACATTCACGGAGTGGAATATCCTGTCTCTCCGAAGGAGCCATCTGGTTCAAAACTATTTTGCCGGGATCTTCGATCGTAAGCAATGGAGTTAACACCCTGTCTTCAGCATGAACAACGAAATTGTAATCAGTTTCAATCCTGGGCGAAGGATTGTTTTCCAATCTCGCTACAAAATAGCGATCACTGCGGATCAAAACTGGAAGATAATAGAGCGCCATGATTATTTTTGTTTTTGTTTTTGGTTTTAGATTTTTGATTTGAGATCTCTCTGAATTATCATCTATCGTCTGCACAGAACCACCGGTCGTTATAATTGCCCGAATTATTTTTTACTGCCGCCGAATAACAAAAATTAAAAGCTTTTGCCCGGATGGATTCAAAAGAAACGGAAATACTGTCGCCGCGATAAACAGCATCCAATGCCCTTGTCAATAATTTATCGTAGCGGATATTATTGAAACGAAGCGTATCGGATGCATTCACTTTTTCATTTTTCCAAACGAATAATTTTACGATAGCATTATCAAGGTTAAAGCCTGTCGTATTATCGATAGATATATTGATATTGAAAAAACGGGAGCCGCCGTTGCTGGTCTCTTTCTCAGAACGGAATTTCAATTCGATCCTTTCCGGCCAGGTATTACGCAGGCGAAGGTTGTTCTTTGTATTCCTGTCGATCGATTCTCCGCGGTCATATTCGATCTCGCTGATCAGCGAATCGATATCCATTAAAGGAACGTTTGCGGGTCTTGCCGCAATAGAATTTAATGGCTCAGCTTTTTTCCACCTTATGTTTGTGAAATTGAAAATAAGAAAAGCGCCTGCTACCAATACAACGAGGAATAAAAAACGTTTGAGCCAGTTTTTTTTGCCGGCAGTCTTTGCCAAAACAGTTTCACCCGCTAAAGCGATCGCTGCAACTTCCTTTTTCTTTATAGCGGGATAGATCTTCCGGTAAGCAGCATAGCTTATCCATTCAGTACTGTTGAATAACCAAACCCGGCTTTTATCGGGTTGAGCAGTTGATCCGATGAGTTCTTCCAATTCTTCCTGCGACTGTACTTCCTTTACTCCACTCAATCCATCGGTAAATAAATATTTGTCCATGGTCAAATGATGCGGTCCTGTTTAGATGTGAATAAGAGTAAAGAAGGATCAAATAGGCGTTTGCTGAATTGAACTGAAAAATTACAATGCTGTAACTGTCCGGCAATTATCCGGCAAGGGTTACAACAATATTTTATGAGTAAAGGGGAAAAGAAAAAACTTCTTATGATTTTCTAAACAAAAAATTGTGGAAGCATTTATACTAAAAAGTGGATCGCCAATTGTGAATCGTGAATAGCTCAGGATTTTGGGAAATTCCTTTGCCTATTGCCTATTGTCAATTGCTTATTGTTCATCGACTGTCCAGTGAAATTCCTTCCTGAGTGCCGGTAGCTTTCTCCAGTCGAGAGCTTTGCCGGTCAGTTGCTGTAGTTCGCCCGACTTTGAGTAACGGATCATAAGCACACTGTCTGCTGCCTGATATTCCAATTGCAGCGGTATTTTATTCATTTTGTAATCAATCAATACATATTGCTGCTTGCCGTTATCGTATGTTAATTTATAATCCGCCATTTCATCGTTGCTGTCCTGGAAGATCATATAGCTGTCTTTATGAATAAAAAATCTTTTTACCGGAAAATCAGCCGACTTTAATGTATCGTCGCCCGCTATAATCTGCTTTATTTCATAGGCGCCATGCATGTAAGGACGTTTAGCCAGGTCGCCATTAAAATTTCCGGAACGGATGAATGGATAAAAAGCTTCCAGCAAAATAAGACCAGCAACAAAGCATTTTAAAGAAACGGATAAGAACCTGTTTTGAAATAAGGATATTTTATTAGCCGGCTGACTGCTTTCTTTTGATGTTTTAGATAAAAAGAATTGATACACACTTTTTAAATAAGGCGCCATCAAATAAACGGTATAGAAAAGCAACAGTATTGAAAAAACTTTTACCGAGATATCAAAGCCAATATTTACTGCAACGATATTGATCATGATAAAAAAGCTCAGCAGCAATCCTAAAAGTCTTGTTCGTTTTATCAACAGGAATAATCCAGCGATCATTTCTATAGCGCCAAGAAAAATATTATAGAAATGCGATGTTCCCATCGAACTCCAGTACAAAAGATCCCGCGGCACTTTGCCCATCGGCGTGTAAAGTGTGTTCGGTTCGGGCAAATAGAACTGGTTCTTAAAAATTTTATCAGCACCGTATTTCAATAACTGCAATGCGAGATAATAACAAACCAGGAGGTAAATGATTTGCAGGATCTTTCCCTTATCCCTGTTCCGGTTTTTCAATCGTAATAAGATCAAACTTATTACAACCGATAAAATAAACAGGATCAATACCAATACATACATGGCCGCCACATCCGAATGGACATGTGTGTCATGAACAGGTATGTTGAAAATGTTTCTTGAAACAAAACCGATCAGGCCGCCGAAAATAAATTCAGTTATGTCTACCTGCCTTTCAAAGAGATTAAACGGGAATGGAATAAATACAATGCATAAGAAAGAAAAAAAAGAAGCCGTGTTGTAAATAAAACTTCTTTTCATGCGAAAGAATTGTTATGCTGCCTGAAGCCGGGGTTTATAAAATCGCCAGCTAAGGCAGCCGCCGGTCAGTGAAAGTAATAAAATCGAGCCGATCATTACCATCAATTGCGGATCAAAAGGAGAATTATTATCAGGTGGACCGGGAATGATCAGCAAAGGCAACGCCTCCTGTACAACCGGGCATTCTTTTCCTTTTTTTTCAAATCCTTTGAATACGGTATTGGGTCTTAGTTCGTAAAATTTATCTTTTTTTATCTGTTGCTTAAAACTTTCGACCGGGTTATTTTTTTTCACCCAATAAAATTTATAGTAAGGATATATTGTTCCTGCAAACTGATCTGCAGAATCGGAAGCTGCATTCACTAAACGGCTATATCTTCCTGCTACCAGCGCCAGCATAGTATCCGAAATAACGATCACACTATCCAGTTTATGAACCCATCGGACAGGGATAAGCTCGGCTATATCCCGGTTAAGCGGCCTGAACTCACCGAAATCGGAATGCTCGCTATCAAACAATTCATTGTTTAATGCAATGCTGAAATTTTTCATATTGCCGCTATGACTTTCAAAAGCGATCTTTTTGGTTTGAGAAAAACCAGTGGTCACCAGGCAAACTGAAATTATGACAAGAAAAATATTTTTCATGCGATTGCAGGTTGCGGCTTATACAATTTCCAGGAAATGAATCCGCCAACGACTGATAGCAATAGTATTGACCCGAGCATTACAATTAGTTTGGGATCGAACGGTGAATTATTATCCGGCGGATCGTTCGGGGTAAATAATGGAACGATCTGTTGCTGTTGCTGCTTATTGTCTTTATGTATTTTCTTTTTACCGGTCAGGTCAAGGAGTATTACCTTATCACTGAACTCGTAATTATGCCAGGCCAGGTTCTTTTTAATACTGTCAAGCGGCTCTTTCTTTTTGATAGTATTGAAGAGTGTGTCTTTTCTATTCGCCACGAATTTATCCATGGAATCTGATTTGGCTTTCCATGGCCGTTCATATTGTTTTACTTCGATCACGGATACAGAGTCGTTAAGAAATGTCACCTGGTACACTTTATCGACGGTTTTATTAGGCGGCAATCCAAAATCGGATTCTTCGCTGTCAAATAATTCATTGCTTAATGCAATGCTGAAATTTTCCGCATTACCGCTATGACTTTCAAAAGCTATCTTTTTTGTTTGGGAAAAACCGGCTGTACCCAGCAGGAGGAATGTTGTTGTTGCAAGAAAAAGAGTTTTCATGCTGTTGGTTTTTGATGCTTGTTAAAGATATGAAATATCCAGGTCCGGGGTATTGACGCCCGGAACTCTGCCGATGGTTGTATGACTACGATGATTTTTTTTAACCCCATCCTCCATTACAATATTTATAGCCCCGTTTCGTTGGTAACGAAACCCACCTGATGATACGGACTGCTTTGCTTCTTCTCTTCATTTCCTTTTATACAATAGCTCTTTCACAAAAGCCGGTTATTGATTCATTTCCACGGATCGCTACGGTAGATGTAACCGTGACCAATATGCAAATGAAACCTCAAAAAGGCGAGGAAGTAGTTTTCAAAGGCGAAAAGACCGATACATTGATAACGGGTTTTTCGAATGCAGCGGGAAAAATAAAGATCAAACTTCCGCAGGGTGATAATTATGTGGTGAGTTTGAAAAACATTTCCGATTCAACCAAATACGCTGTCGTTTCCGTTCCCACACTGGCAGAAGATGAATATTTTACCGATCCGTTTATTGTTACCATAAAATTTCAACTGGCCCGCAGCTACCGGCTGGACAATGTTCATTTTGATGTTGACAAAGCAACGCTGCGATCCGATTCTTATGAACAATTGACCGATCTTTTTGAATACCTGCAGCGGCATCCTGGTATTAAAATAGAGATCGCAGGACATACCGATAATACCGGCGCCGCTGCACACAATCTTAAACTCTCGCAAGACCGGGCGAATGCAATTCGAAATTATTTATTGAAAAAAGGAATAAAAGCTACGCAGGTCACTGCCAAAGGATATGGCGCTACCGATCCTGTTGCCGATAACGCAACGGAAGAAGGGAGGCAGTTGAATAGGAGGACGGAAGTGAGGATATTGTAGTTTTATTTTGATTTTTTGTCCGGTCGATCTTTATCCTGAATCCATTAACTCATACCTTTGAAATATGCTTTCAATCTCCAACCGCGGCCAGCAAATGCCGCCTTCGCCGATACGTAAACTGGTTCCTTATGCCGAGGCTGCCAAGAAAAAAGGTATCAAAGTTTATCATCTTAATATCGGGCAACCGGATATCGAAACGCCGCCTGCTATTTTGGATGCAGTGCGCAATGCCGATATAAAAGTGTTGGAGTATAGTCATAGCGCCGGCAATGAAAGTTATCGCCGCAAACTGGTACAGTATTATAAAAAAGTAGGTATCGATATTTCGCATGAACAGATCATCATTACTACCGGCGGCAGCGAAGCCATCATGTTTGGTTTCTTTACCTGTTTCAATCCCGGTGATGAAGTGATCATTCCCGAACCTTTTTATGCCAACTATAATGGCTTTGCCTGTGCAGCGGGTGTAAACGTGGTTCCTATCACGGCACGTATCGAAAATGGTTTTGCCTTACCTCCTATTGAAGATTTTAAAAAAGTAATTACACCGAAAACAAAAGCCATCATCATTTGCAGCCCGAATAATCCCACCGGTTATTTATACAGCCGTGAAGAAATGGAGGCATTGAAAGATATCTGCATCAACCATAATTTATATCTCTTCAGTGATGAAGCTTACCGTGAATTTTGTTATGACGGCGATTATGTAAGCGCAATGCACCTGGAGGGAATGGAAGAAAACGTAGTGCTGATGGATACCATTTCAAAAAGATACAGTGCCTGCGGTGCAAGACTCGGCGCTTTTGTAACAAAGAATAAAATGGTGTATGATGCTGCGATGAAATTTGCGCAAGCCAGGTTGAGTCCGCCGGGATTAGCCCAAATAATGGGCGAAGCGGCCGTTGATCTTCCCGATTCTTATTTTGATGAACCGAAAGCGGAATACCTGCGCCGCAGGGACTTATTGGTAAAAAGATTGAATGAAATGCCAGGAGTGTTTTGCCCCAATCCCGGTGGCGCTTTTTATGCTATTGCCAAATTACCGATCGATGACAGCGATAAATTCTGCCAATGGCTGCTCGAAGATTTTTCTTATAACAATGAAACAGTGATGCTGGCGCCTGCTACCGGTTTTTATGGTACTGCAGGATTAGGTAAAAACGAAGTACGGCTGGCATATGTATTGAACCTCCTATCACTCAATGCTGCGATGGATTGTTTGGAAAAAGCATTGGAACAATACCCCGGAAGAGTGAAGACAATTCTGCAGGCCGAAGCGATCAATAGCCGTTAGCAACTAAAAGATAAAAACTAATAGATAAAAGTTCTTTCAATTTGGAAAGTTCTCCACGGTTTAAAAGAACTTTTATCTTTTAGTTTTTAGTTATTAGCTAAAAGCTTTTTTCCACCACTTGCGCACAGCTAAACCCGCAACGGTATAGTCCCATTGCTTCATTACATTTTTCTTTTATATTTATCTTTTAACCCTCCCGTTTCCTTTGGCTTCACTCTGGACCGGGACCAAAACACCTACTTATGAGAAAGTCAATCTTTCTTCTTATCTCTTTTTTATTTTTAAGCACAACCATTTTTGCACAGCGGGTTGTTACAGGAAAGGTCACCGACAGTAATGGACTGCCTCTTGCCGGTGTAACGATCAAATCCAAAAAAACGGGAAGAGGAACTATAACAGCCAATGACGGATCATTCCGTATGCAGGCTGCCGCCGATGATGAACTGGAGATAACTATTGTTGGTTACACTACTCAAACAGTAAGTGCAGGAGGCAGCGATATATCTGTTTCACTGGCGCAGGATACATTGGGAATGACCGAAGTGGTAATGGTAGGAACCCGCCGGCCCGGCCGGGTAAAAACAGAGACCACGGCGCCGGTTGATGTTATCAATGTAGGACAGGTTTCCGGGATCACCGGCAGAATGGATCTTACTTCTATGCTTAATTATGCCGCACCTTCTCTCAATTATAATAAACAAAGTGGCAGCGATGGTGCCGATCATATCGATCTTGCCACATTGCGTGGACTGGGGCCCGATCAAACACTGGTATTGGTAAATGGTAAACGTCGTCATCAAACTGCTTTTGTTGCGGTGTTCGGTACAAGAGGCCGTGGTAATTCAGGCACCGATCTGAATGCATTACCTGCTTCTGCTATCGACAGGGTAGAAATTTTAAGAGACGGCGCATCTGCCCAATATGGTTCGGATGCTATCGCCGGTGTAATGAATCTTATTTTGAAAAGATCGGTGAACCAGGTAACCGGTTCTATTGGCTGGTCGGGATACAGTGATCCGAAATTCAATACAGCTTATGAAAGATCATTGTTCTCGCAATACGAGCATGGAAAAGATGTAGACGGGCAATCGATCGCTGCGAATATAAATTTCGGTGTACCTGTTGGCAATAATGGCGGCTTTATCAATCTTACGATCGAAGGTGTAAGCACTGCAAAAACTTTCCGCCAGGCGCTTGATACATCTGATTATTATAATAACGATGATGCGATGTACATTGATATTTACCGTCGCGGCAATGGAGATGCGGGATTAAATGCGGCCGGTGTATTTTACAATACCGAAGTTCCTTCTAAAGCAGGTACTTCTTTCTATTCATTTGGCGGATACAATCATAAATCTACCGATGCCTACGCTTTTACCCGTAATTTTTCTGCAAGACCCGATCGTTTCCCGCTTGACAATTTTGGCAACCTGATCTATGTAAAAGAGATCATGCGTAAAAGCAATGATGGTGAAGTGTGGTACAGTCCGCATATCCAAACCAGGATCGCCGATCTTTCTTTTACAGCCGGGTTGAAAGGAAAATTCAAATGCGGATGGAACTGGGATTTCAGCAATACATTGGGAAGAAATGATTTTCATTTTTATGGTGATAAAACATTCAATGCTTCCAAAGGACCTTCTCAAACACATTTTGATGATGGCGGATTTTCTTTCCTGCAGAATACAGCCAACGTGAATATGTCAAAAGAACTTTCGAAGAAATTCAATCTTGCCGTTGGTGCAGAATTCCGTTATGAGAATTACCAGATCTATGCAGGTGAGCCGGGTTCTTATACGAATTATGATCCATCCGGCACGCAGGCAACAGGTTCGCAGGGCTTCCCGGGTTTTCAACCGAAGGATGAAGTGAATGCGAAAAGACATGTATGGGGCGCTTATGCCGATGCAGAGATCGATGTTACAGATTCATGGCTGGTTGATCTTGCCGTAAGAGTGGAAGACTACAGTGATTTTGGATTTACTCATAATTATAAATTAGCTACCCGTTATAAAGCTTCCGACAAATTCAATATCCGCGGATCGGTAAGCACGGGTTTCAGGGCGCCTTCATTGCAGCAGATCAATTTCAGTTCGAGTTTTACAACGGTACAGGCCGGTAATATTGCTGAAGTTGTTATTGCGCCCAATTATAGTTCGCTGGCACAGGTGGCCGGTATTCCTGAGTTAACGCAGGAAAAAAGTCTTAGTGCCAGTCTTGGTTTTACAAACAGGGCCACTCCAAATCTTAATATCACAGTGGATGCTTATTATACAAAGATCAAAGACAGGGTGGTATTGAGCGGGCAATTTGATGGCAGCGATCCCAATCTCGATGCAGGTCTTCGCAACCAGATGGCTGTATTGAATGTAAGTCTTGCACAGTTCTTTGCCAATGCTGTTAATACAAGTAATACAGGAGTTGATATTGTACTGGATTATAATAAAAGACTTTCAAAGAATCATCGTATCAAATGTTTATTCGCCGGGAATTTGCAAAGTATGAAGATCGATGAGATCAATGTACCGGCTAAACTCAGCGGCTCTGAATTCCTGAAACAAACTTTTTTGAGCGACAGGGAACAAAAATTCATCCTTGCTTCTGCTCCTAAAATGAAATTCTGTTTGACATTCGAATATGGGATCAAGAAAGTTACATTCGGAGCAAGGATCACTTACTTTGGAAAAATTACATTGCTGGGCTATGGCCAGGATGGTTTAGGTATCAACCCCACTGTTCCATTGGATAATGGTTCAGGCGATACACCGGATCAATATGATTATGCAGGTAAGTTCGTTCCGGATATTTATACAAGTTTCCCATTGGGCAAACGTCTCACTGCTTCTTTTGGAATAGACAACCTGTTGAACACACATCCTGATTTTGGTGTTGCAAAAGGCGCCAAAGACTGGGCTTATAATACAGAAACAGGCGGCGCCTGGGATGCAGTACAAATGGGATTCAATGGAAGAAAATTTTTTATGAAACTGGGCTTTGGTTTTTGATCTAAAAGAACAGTAGAACAAATGAACAAGGAACAGATGAATGTCGAAGTACGGTCCCGAACTTCATCTGTTCCTTGTTCTATTATTCACCTGTTCTACTGTTCACTCTTCATTTTTAATCATGCAGATCTTCAACAGCACATTGGCCGACAGGGATTTCATTTTAGAGATGTATGAAATGGCTATTGCTTATCAAAAAGCAAGATCGCTCAGGACATGGTTGCCTTTTGATGCTGCCATGGTGGAAGAAGAGATCAATCAAAAAAGACAATGGAAGATCGTTGACAATGATAAGATCGTTTGCATTTTTTTGACAGCTTATGAAGATCCGTTCATTTGGGGAGAGAAAAGTAAAGAACCTTCCGTTTATATACACCGCATCGTTACCCACCCGGATTTTCATGGCAATAATTATACTGTCAAAATAATAGAATGGGCAAAACAACATGCAAAGCAGAATGGCAAACATTTTTTACGAATGGATACCTGGGGAGACAATCCAAAACTGATGGATTATTATATCAACTGCGGATTCAATTATATTGAAACGCTTACGCCGGAGAATACACAGCATTTACCCAAACATTATAGTTGTATCTCGCTGGCTTTATTTGAAATTGAAGTGGGATCGGGAATCGTGAATGGCATCTGCTAATGCAGGAAATCTACTGACCATCGACGACCTATTATTCACGATTGACGATTCACCATTCACGATTCACGATTGACGACGCCCGTTCATTCAACACAGCGGCAATAAAATCTTTATCAACTTCATTCAATTTTAACGGCGCCGCCGGTTCATCCCCAAATTCATTTACGATCAATCGCCACCAGCCAACGTTTTTCCAGCGGCCGAGTTTATAGCCTACCTGTTCATAGGTTGTAAAATAATTGAAGCCGCAACTTTCATGAAAGACCACACTTTTATCATTCGGTAAATTGATCACCGCATATACATTGTTGAAACCCTGCTTTTTTAGAATTTCAAAAAGTGCAGCATACAATGCCTGTGCAATTCCACGCCGCTGAAAATCATCATGGATATATACAGAGCTTTCAACGCTCCATTGGTAAGCCGTTCTTTCCCGGTGACGGGTAGCATAAGCATAACCGGCAATAATGCCATCGGTCTCACAGACCAGCCAGGGCCAGTTCTTCAAATAGCTGCTGATCCTTTCCGCAAATGCTTCGATGGCTGGTACTTCTGTTTCAAAGGTGAGAGAGGTGTTTTGGATATAGGGGGCGTATATCTTTAATATACCCGCAGCATCATTTTCTGTGGCAAGGCGCAGGATCATTAAATTTTTTTATAAAAATATGTAGTAAAAACAAGATCAACCGTTATTAAAAACCAATTGCTTTAAGAAACTCGGCTTTTTTTCTTTTTGAAACGTCAAGCAATGTACCGTCACTGAGGATGACCTGCCCCCCTTCGCCCCGGATATATTTCTCGACAAAATTTTTATTAACGATATAGGAATTATGAATGCGTAAGAATATACCGTCGGGGAGCATATCCTCGAATTCTTTTAACGTTTTACTGACCGTGTACCTGATATTATTTTGTAAATGAAATTTTGTGTAGTTAATACTTGCTTCCAGGTACATAAGCTCTTCTACTTTTACAAACTGGATACCTTCCGTAGTTGGAATGGCAATGCGTTTGAATTTTATTTTTTCTGCTGTTATGTTTTCCAGGAGTAATTCCAGCCTGTTGTTAGGCACCGCCTTGTTTCTTTTTTCCACTGCCCGCGCCACGGCACTGGCCAGGTCTTCGATCTCTACGGGTTTTACCAGGTAATCAAGGGCGCTGAAGCGAATGGCTTTAATGGCATAATGATCGTACGCGGTAACAAAGATCAATTCAAAATTTTTGTAGGAAAGTTTTTGCAACAGCGTAAAACCGTTGATCACCGGCATTTCAATATCCAGGAATACAAGATCAGGTTCAAATTTGTTGATAGCCTCCAGTCCCACATGCGGGTCATCGCAAATGGCAATGACATGTACCTGCGGGCAATGCTGCAGGATCTTCTGCCGTAAAGAGTTCAGGCTGCTGGTCTCATCATCTATAAGGATTGCTTTTAGCATAAAAATAAAATTCAGGCTATTCGCCTTAGTTTTGATTTTGATCGGTCTTGATAGTTACTTCTACCTGCGTTCCTGCAGGTTTTCCATCCTCAAACAGATCTTTAATAATTACATCATCTTTATCAGCAGACCGGTTGTACAAATGAATCCGCTCTTTGGAAATTTGGATCCCATAAGAAATATGATCGGGTTTGTTCAGGTTTTTTATCTGTAAGGCTTTCTCCCTGCCCACACCATTATCAGCAACAAGATATTTTATCTTCCCGTTTTCCACACCGATTTTTACCTGCAATTTTTTATCAGGTCCTTGTTTATTCATCAGGCCATGGTGAATAGCATTTTCAATGAAAGGCTGTACTAATAGTGGCGGAACTTTATAATCGCCTTCTCTTAATTCTTCGTCTACGGACAATGAGTATTCAAATTTATTACCGCAACGAAATTGTTCAAGTTGTAAAAAAAGTTGAAGTGCATCATATTCCTTATGGAAAGGCACTACAATATTTTTTGAGCTTTCCAATACGACGCGGATCAGCTTTGCGAAGCGTGCAAGGTAAGTGGTAGCTTTCTCTTTTTGATCGGTTTGAATAAGGTTATCAATGGCATTTATACAATTAAAGATAAAATGAGGATTCATTTGAGCCCTTAAAGCCTGCATCTCTGTTTCGGCGATCTTATGCTTCAGGTCAGCCTCGCGGCGGATGGATTGGATCCGGCGCCTGATGATCACTGTGATGATGAATGCCGCCACAACCGCTACAATCGTTATAAACCACCATGTTTTCCAAAACGGGGGCACGATATAAATTGAAAAGGATGTAACCTGCGTATCGGCATCCGCTTTTACGCTGAAAGTATATTTACCGGGAGCGAGGTTGGTATAATTGGCGAAAGTTTTTGAGCCGGATTCTACCCAATTCTTATCAACACCGGAAAGGCGATAGAAATATTTTTTTTGAATGATATTGGAGAATTGCAAAGTGGAAAACTCGATGGTGATAAAGTTATCACGATGATGAAGACGCACCGGCTTATTATCAGCAACTAACGAGTCGATGAATATTTTTTTATCATTCACCAAAAACCCGGTGATAACAACTTTAACCGGCGAATTGCTTTGCCTGGCCAGGCTATCCGGGTGAAAAGAAAGCGCCTCCGCTTTCGTAGACATCAGCCACCTGCCGTTTTTCAGGGGATAAAAGTTGGAAGAAACAAGGGCAGAGTTGATAAGCCCCGGCGTAATAGTATAGGTCGTAATTTTTTTTTGTGCGTTCAGCTTGTACAAAGTATAGTCCGACGTGAACCAGGTGTTATTGTATGCATCTTTTTGGACTGCATGCACAGACCCGGATATAAATCGCTCATCGGGTATGAGCCTTGAGAAGCTGTGCGTATTTTTATTGAATGATGTCAGCCCGCCATTTTTAGTACCAATGAGCAGCAAACTATCATCATACTCGCTTAGACCGTAAAAGGTTTCAGAAGGAGCGGAACCTTCGCTATTTTTATCCGGAAGATAAGTGGCGCTAAAATTTCTGCGAACAGGATCAAATTTTTTGAAACCGAATTGTGTAGTTACCCAAAAATTCTGCTGGCGGTCAATTAAGATATCGTGTACCCAGGAAGGCTGCCCGGCCCTGGCATATTGGTTTCCCAGGAATGGCAGAAATTTATTCGAGGCTTTATCCCATTTAGCAACCTGGCCGTTGTGTAAGCCCAGCCAGATATTTCCCTGCCCGTCCTTCTTCATGCAACGAATGGTCGAGTTTTGTAATTCCGGTGGTTGAATAGTTGTGCTCTTCCCGGTTACAGGGTCATAGATATGCAGGTACCCGTGCTGGCAACCAATCCAAACCTTGTCATCATCTGTATTGATAAAACACCAGGTAAGGTTGGCCTCATAAGTTCCGGGAAAAACAATATTTTTTTTGAAATCCAGGTCCTTATTATACAGGCTTACACCACCTCCCCAGGTTGCTATCAATACATCACCGGTATTGGTTTGAATAAATCCCAGGATCTCACTATTGGGGAGTGAGTTGTTATTATTTGGAATATGATGAATGGACTGAAAATAGCTGCGGTAAGGATTAAAAATGCTGATGCCTTTATCCGTTCCCAGCCAGATATTCTGCTCCCTGTCCTGGTAAATGCAAAGAATACTATAATTGTATTGAATGCCATACCGGTCCAATTCGGTACCGACGGCGTCGAAATTGCCTGTTTCCCGGTTATAGCGGAGCAGCCCTGCATTTTGAGTTCCTATCCAGATATTGGATTGCGCATCTTCATAAATAGTATGCACGAGCAGGGTGCCATTGTTGGGCGGCAGTATTCCCCTTGCTTTAAGGATCCTGCTAAGTGAATAAGTATATATTTTGCCGGTAACTGTTTCATATTTATAGAGGTAATCGTTCCATGACATCACCCAGACATCACCGCTGTTATCAACCATAGTTTTAGCGAACACTTCTTTTGCATTTAAGGCTAACAGCGGATGATGTATTGGATTATGATCGTGAGTGTACATCTTCCGCGTTTTTTGATCGAATAACAACAGTTCTGTCCTCGTGGTCACCCATGTTTGATGGTGAATGGGATCAACGGACATCCTGTTGGTGGTATTTGTATCTGATATACCTGTCACGAAAAGGATCATCTTATTTTCCGATGAATCGAATTGATAGACTGTGAAATTGCTGAGTAGCCATTTTCTTTGATCACGGTCGGTGTACTCCTCGTATTGTAAGAATGGATGGTTGGGGGAATGATTTTGTTCGTAACGGGAGAGCCGGTTGCTGGCGAATTCAATTCTTCCCCATTCGAATTCAGTGGTAAACCAAAGATTATTCTTGTCCACATGCATTTGGTGTACCTCCAGGGTAGGTATGTTGAAATTTAGCAGTTCCTGCTGGTAGTTGATGAATTTTAAACCATCATAACGTTGCAAACCATTCCGTGTGCCGATCCACATAAAACCATTCGGATCCTGTGTAATAGAAAATACCTCGTTATGTAACAATCCATCCGTTTGATCAATATGGCGGAAAACAGGACTGTTACCGGTTTGGGCATAACACTGCAAACTGAAAAAAATATACGCTATTACAATGAATGATTTTTGACAACGGGACATATTCCTAAGTTACTTCAATTTTGATGATGGTTACTGCGATATGTACATCGCTGTTACAACTTACCGGTCAACGCTAATGAAAGCCTTCAAGCTAGGCTTTCGCAATAAAGAATTTACCTGCCACTGATTAACCGGGAGTGAATTCTTATTAAAAGGGTGTCAGCAGTAAATACAGGGTTTCCCCATTTAATCAGCGCTTACCCCCGTTTAATCATTCTGCCCTGAGCCGGGTATATGCTGCAGTCTATCTTGGAATCAAATGTATACTCATGAAAAGAAGGATTACTCTTTCATGCCTGGCAGTATTTCTTGCTCTGTCAATAACGAGCAGCGCACAGGTTCCTTCCCTGGATCCCACTAACGGCGTAGTGCCGGCGATATTTAATATTGCCGGGGGCAGTTATGACAATGCGTCTTCCTATTACCGTTATGAATGGAGTTTGGGTGAACTTTTGCTCGTCCAGGCCTTTGCTCCACCCGACAGTTCAGTGCTGGTAACCCATGGTGTGTTGCAACCTTGTACCGACCAGACCGGGTATTCACCATACACCGTATTATTCGACGAAGGTGATTACAAATTATTTCCAAATCCAACGAGCGGAAAATTCGAAATAGATTTTTTTGTAAGGACGCCCGGTCAGATGACGCTCCAGTTGGTAAACTCAGTGGGATCGATCCTGTTGACCAAAAGTTATCACTATGACGGTTGTTGCCGGATCGAATTGTTTGATATCAGCCGTTATCCCAACGGGGTTTACTATGTAGTAGCTGATCTGAAACCCGATACAAACCGCCCGGGAGATAACCTGCAGGTGATCCGCCACAGCGGGTTAAAAGTTATAAAACTGAATGAGAAATAATACAAAACCATAAAAACGATGAAAAAAAATCTATTAATAATTATTATGATCCTGCTGTCGGCCTGCATTGGCTATAGCCAGGCCCCGGGTATATTTAATTACCAGGGAGTAGCCCGCAACAGTGTTGGGAATGTGCTGGCAAATAAAACAATAAGCCTTCGCTTAACCATTCACGATGGCTCGGCAGCAGGTGCTACCGTTTACCAGGAATCAAGAACAGTAACGACCAACCCTTTTGGACTGTTCAATGTGCAAGTGGGAAGTGCAGGAGCTTCTGCGGTTACAGGTACGATTTCGGGAGTATCCTGGGGAACAGGAACAAAATTTATACAGGTGGAAATAGATCCGAATGGAGGCAGTTCATTCATTAATATCGGTACAGCGCAGATAGCTTCCGTTCCTTATTCATTATTCGCTACTTCAGCCGGTGACCTGGTATTACCCTTTTTAAAGACACACGCAGATGCTGGTACTTTATTCAGAATTAATAACAGTGGTACAGGAATCAGCGGAGCGATCATGGGTGTTACGCAATCCAATGCTGCTAATGCATGGGGTGTACATGGCCGTGTAGAGAATGCTGCAGCCGGTGGTTTTTCAACAGGTATATTAGGAACTAATACAAGCACTACTGGCCTGGGTATCGGTGTTACTGGTTCCCAGAATGGAAGTGGCTGGGGTGTATATGGCACTACTCCAGGTGGTATTGGTGTGTATGGATTAAGCACCAGTGGTATTGGGGTAAGTGGTTCATCTAATTCAGGTACCGGGGGGATGTTTAGTTCAACAAGCGGGTTAGCATTAAATACAACGGGGAGTCTTCGCCATACAGGCATTAATGAAGGAATAAATAAAATATTGACATCAGACGCAACTGGTAATGCTACATGGCAACTTCCTGCAGCATCCACTGATCTTGTATTGCCATTTAATAAAACACAAAACGAAACCGGGTTTTTATTCCGTCTTACTAATTCCGGTACTACATCTACAAGTTCGGCTATTGAAGCTGTGACCAATTCAACAGCGGCAAACGTATACGCTATCCGTGGGACGGTAACATCAACAACACCCGGTAGTTTGTCAGCTGCTGTCCGGGGTACAAATAATGGTACAGCTAATTTAGGGGTCGGTGTGTATGGTTCGCATGCTGGTACTGGCCCGGGTGTATTTGGTTTTAGTCCGAATGGTTATGGTATACTTGGGAACAGTACAAGCGGTTTTGCTGTAGCTGGTGTGAGTACGACGGGTACTGCTGTTTATGGTCGAAGTGAGGGTGCTGAGGCCGGTTATTTTGAAATAGACGACCCGACCAATGCTTCGGCTGCATTGACCGGTGATACCCATGGTTCAGGAACGGCAGTTTTGGGCGCCAATTCAGGAACAGGCAGTGCTGGTTTTTTCCGGATGTCGAATCCACTCAGTAATGCCGACGCGGTTACAGTCTCTCAGATTGGCCTGGGGCGTGGGCTAAATTCATCAATATTTAATACAAGTAATAGTAACGCTGCAATTGTGGGGTTTACAAATGGAAGTGGGCATGCCGTTAACGGCGCGACTAACGGTACTGGACATGCAGACTGTCTTCCAGGTCAACAATTCCGCCAATTTAAGTTCTGTTATGAACGTAATCACCAATGGTACCGGGAACGGCATTAACGTTCAACTTATAAATTCCGGGAATAATGGAAGAGGAATAGATGTATTGCAGTCAGGTACAGGACCAGGTGTATTTGCAACTTCAACCGGTGGTAATGGAGTATGGGGCATCACCTCGTTTGTCGGTGCAGCCGGTGTGCTCGGGGATAATACAATTGGTGAAGCCGTTGTAGGGCGTAACCGGGGGCCTGTAGGTTCTGGCGCCGTAGTAGGCCGAAATGATAGTACAGGTTATGGTGTTCGCGGGTTTAATACAAGAGGTGGTATTGGTGTATTGGGTCAGGCTGGAATCAGTGGTGGCACAGGCGTTGGGGGGCGGTTTGAAAACGTGGATACCGCTAATGGAAACGATGCGTTGCAGGGGTTTACTAATGGTCGGGGATGGGCAGCTAATTTTATAAACACAAATGATTCCAGTGCTGCGCGGGGTGTAAGGATCAGTACTCCCGCCGGAAAAGGTGGTAATGCACTGACCATTGCAAATGGTACCCTTGCTACTTCTTACCAGAATTCCTATGTAAGTAATACAGTGATAGATGACGCCGTACTGGTTGTAACGGCTCCGGGTAATGTCACTATTCCAACGGCCCCGCCGCTTAGGGATGGCACTCATGCCTGGGTTGTCAACAATTCGACAGTTCTCATTACTATTACTAATACGACCACCGGGCCATTGAACGTTGCAGCAGGCACAGCCCAACATTTAATTTTTGTTTCATCAGTGAGTGCTACCAATTGGATACCCGCTCAATAAAATATTTCAAAACTTTTAATCATCATACAATGAAAAAAATACTTCAATCAGCTGTTTTGTTTTTCGGGGTTTGCTTTTTCGCAGGAAAAGCCAATGCACAACTGGCCAGCGATACACCAGCGATGACAACAGAACAGGCTGCAAAACTTATGAAAGAAAGGATGGCAACCATACCTGTAAGAGCAGCGGACTCTGTTACTATCTCTAAAACAACGACCAAAACCATTGCAGTAAAAAAAAGACCCGCCATTATCAGACCAGGATGTAGTAAATCCGGTACTTGTATCCGAAACAACAAAGCCGGTTCTTACAACTGAAGCAACTAATCCTGCATCGGCCCAACCCAATCCTGTTAAAGTACCTGAGGTGAAATTACCTGTGGCGCCTGTACAGGAGAAGAAAGTAAAGGATAAAGAATGAGTGACAATTTAAAATAAGAAGAGCGGCTGATATATTGGTTGAAAAGGATTCTGCCGGTCTTTCAAAATAAAAATACCTGTTTGGGGCTTTTGTAACTGTCTAAGAAATTTACTTTTTATTATTAAACCAACAAACCAATGAGAAAATTAACCTTACTGGCCGGCGGCTTATTGCTGCTCGCCTTCACCGCTTTTGCCCAGGTTAGCGGCGGCGGTCAACCTTTCAGCTTCACAAATAATATTGACGACAATTTCAAAACGGCGAAAGTTGTTATGCCATCGATCGATGTACCGGCGATGCAACGACAGGCAAGAGAAATTTATGCGAAAGGACAAATGCTTCCCGCAGGGCAAATATTTCCTGTTTCATTAACAACAGCAAACAGCGGCGCCTGGAGCACATTGCCAAACGGCGATCGTGTATGGCGTTTATCCATTGAGGTACCCGGTGCACCCGCAACCTCTTTATACTTCGATGATTTTTATATTCCCGAAGGCGGCGTACTGTATGTTTATAATGCGGAGAAGACGCATCTGATCGGTTCATTCGGTGCGCATAATAATAATGACGCAAAAAAATTCGCTACGGAGATCGTGTATACCGGCGATTGCGTGATAGAATATTATGAGAAAGCCAATGTTAAACGTTCCGGCAGTTTTACCATTACCGGTATCGCCAATGTTTACAATGCACCTGCACCACCATCCTGGATACGTTTGCAAAATCCAAAATGCTGCGGCTTTGGGACTTCAGGTGCCTGCGAAGTGAATGTGAATTGTCCGGAAGGAAATATTTGGACCAACCAGCGAAATTCTGTCGCCCGCATATTAGTTAAGAACGGTGCCAGCCAGGGTTGGTGCAGCGGTGCTCTTATCAATAATGCAGCACAGGATTGCAAAAATTATTTCCTTACTGCCAATCATTGCGGCGCTGCTGCTGCGGCGGCCGATAAGAATCAATGGGTATTCTATTTCAATTATCAGGGTGCAGGTTGTGCTAATCCCGGATCGGAACCTGGTTCCAATACGATCACAGGTTGTACCATGCGTTCCAGTTCTTCCAATGGCGCTAATTCCAATGTGGTTGGTTCTGATTTTTTACTGGTTGAATTCAACAGCGCTATACCTGCAGCATACAATGTTTATTATGCGGGCTTCGATGCTACCAATATAGCCAGCAACAGCGGTGTAGGTATTCATCATCCTGCTGCAGATATCAAAAAAATATCTACCTATAATACAACGACTACATCAAACCGGTATTATTCGCAATTACCCGATAATTCCCACTGGAAGGTTAATTGGATGACTACTGTCACTAACCAGGGTGTTACAGAAGGTGGTTCTTCAGGTTCACCACTTTTTCACAGCAATGGCCGTATCATGGGTAAATTATCCGGCGGACCTTCGAGCTGTGTTGCTGCTGCCGGGGATAAATATGATTATTACGGAAAAATTTATTACGATTGGATATCGAATGGGGCTACTGCATCCCAACAACTAAAACCCTGGCTTAGTCCGGGAAATACAAATAATACTTTTGTTGGCGGAAGGGCTCCATGTCCGGTAGCAACGTGCCCTGATATAATGGAACCCAATAATAGCCAGGCAAGTGCCGGTTCTATCCAGCTAAACAACACTTACAATGCATTGATCGCAACCAATACTGACCAGGACTATTACAAATTCAGTGTGGGTGCGGGTGTAAATATCAACCTGCAACTTAGCACCCTGCCTTTTGATTATGATATGCAGCTTCTTAATTCAGCGGGCACAGTAATTGGCAGTTCTGCTGCCGGTGGAACTACTAATGAGAGCATTATTTATAACAACGCACCCGCGGGTGTCTATACTGTAAGAGTATATGGGTATAATAGTGCTTTCTCGGCAACGGCTTGTTATACGTTATTGGCAACCCTTACAGCAACCTGCAGTAATACACCTGAACCAAACGAAAGCATGGCGGCGGCTTCTCCTATTGCTGCCAATGCGGATATTTTTTCACAGATCGGCAGTGCAACAGACAATGACTACTACTGGTTTTCGAATGTAGCGGGTTCCTCTAATATCTATATAACGCTGACCAACCTGCCTTTTGATTATGATCTTTCTTTATATAATGCTGCAGGCACATTGATCGGATCTTCCGCTGCAGGCGGCACTACGAACGAGAGCATTATTTATAACACCAGTGTGGTCGGTGCTTATTATATACGTGTTATTGGATATAACAGTGTCTTTAGTACCTCTGTATGTTATAAATTAAGAGCTGCGATCAGCGGTACAACAAAAGCAACAAGGGTACGATCCGCGGAAAACAAAATAGAAAGTATCGTAACCATCTCGCCGAACCCGGCCCTTTCAAAGATCACGATCAGCTATTCAGCGGGCAGGAGCGTCACAGAGCAATTGATCATTACGGATGTGTTCGGCAGAAAAGTGTACACTACGACCATCAATACTAAATCCGGGCATAATGCCCAGGGTATTGATCTGCCTTCCAATTTTGCCAGTGGAATTTATTTGCTGAAACTGGGAGATCGGGTGCCGGTGAAATTTATAAAGGAGTAGGAGTTCAGTATAGCGAAACAAAAAAGAATAAGATTCGTGAACGGTTTACAGGGATAACGTTCTAAGCAACTGCAGAGGAGAAAAATACTTCATTGGAGTATTTTTCTCCTGCGGTTACAAAAACAAAAGAGTTGAATGCGTTATATTCCCCGGCTTGCCCGAATACCCGTGATCATTCTTTTTAAGTGCAATAAAAAAGCTGAAAACCATATGAAAAGGGTTTCAGCTATAGTACCGGGAACAGGAAAATTATCTAACCGGATCACGAATGATCTTCTAAAATTTGCCCGTTTAAGCATCTAAAAAACAGTACAGCGGTTCCAATCCGTCAGAGAAATATATAGCTTCCCAAAAGGTATGTTTGAAATGCCTGATTTCTGTATCGATACCTTACTTTAAAGCTGTCGCTAATTATATTTAATAGTAAATGATGTTGATTTTCCATTCGGGCACAAAGTTGTAAATAATCTCAGTGTTACAAAGTATGTCCGGTGCGGGGTTAAGCTATCCAAAGCTAAATTCCCTTCTCCACTATTAAATGTTACTGTATCTAAAGAAACATTAATTGTTTTAGTAAATGCTCCTCCTGAATCATCTTCCAGTATTACATCCAGGTGATCAAATGCATGCCCCGGTGGCAACGTCTCCGATGCAATTTCCTGTATGGTTATACTCCCACCGGGATGCGATACGGCTGATATGACCTGGTTTTTTATCGGATCAATTATTGAACCGTTGTTATCAGTGTACCGGGCAACATTTATCACTACACTTAAATCATCACACGGCGTATAGGTATAGGAAATAGTGTACTCCATTTCATGTCCTGCAATGCATTGATCGGTAAATAACCTGGCTTTTATATTATATATCCTGTTTGGATTAGTGAACACAAGCCCGTTACTCTCATCAAATATGACATTATCCCCTGCAGTATTGATAATTTTAACATCGGTGTGTCCCAAATCATCAGAAATACTTATTTCCATATGCTCAAAGGTCTGCCCAGGAGCTGTTAGATCAGCAACATCAGTTACCCTGATAAAAGTTGGAAATGCTATTCCATTGTTGATATTACTGTACGGTAATGGAGTAAAGTCATGGTTGCTGTCCGTAAGTTTAATGAGGGTTGCTATTTGCTTTAGATCATAACAAGGTCCTGCAAGGTAATTAACAATAAATTTCTGCTTAACCCCATTTGTGCAGTTATCCGTAAATAACCGGGTAGTAATTGTATATATCCTGTTTGGATTTATGAGATCCAGGGTTGGAGCTGTTGTTCCATTAAATACAACATTTGCTCCCGCTACGGTTATTGACAATGTCGCTGTATTATTTGCATCATCTTTAACGGTGATATCGATCTTCATGAAACTGTTATGTCCGGCCGGCAATAAGCCAATTTGATGTTCGAATTTCAAATGGCCCGGCTGACTGGCACCTGTTACAATATTAAAATTCCTTAGTATTGGAAGGGAATGGCTGTTAGCATCGGAAAAATCCAATACACTTTCTATTTCCTGCAGATCACTGCAACCTTTGGCAAGCGTTATTTCATATTCTGTAAGATTAAATAATCCCGACGAGTTCTCTACCCGCACCCTGAAACGATGGTATATCGCATTCCCATCCGCATCTAACCGGGGCAGCACTTCGGTTTCATGATAATTTCCAAAATCAGCCGAGCCATTGAGCAAAGGAGGATATTGCATTGGAGCACCGGTCACTTTTTCCGTATAGATCTGGACCCAGTTACCGCTTGCATTTAATTTTTGCAGCCGGTATGTACCATTATAACAGGTCGGTTCCCATTTTAGTAACACACGTTGTAATTCGGCTGGCGTAGTTATTCCGTTTTCCGAATACAATTTTGGTGGCGGGGGATTAACAACATCCACAATGCCCGATCTATAAACTTCAGAAGGCAATGAAGGAAGGTCAATAATGACCGTTAAGACAGGATCTGCCTGCGCATATAATACATCTTCTACATCTTCAATTTCCCTGATCGCAATTATCCTGTAGTAAATCGTTTCACCATAGGGCGGAAAGGCAATATCACTGAAGTCATCAATCAATGGCATCCCCCAAAGAATACTTTTCGCTTTTTTCATTGTTCTGATGCTCAAAGCATCTGTTTCATTTGTTGCACGGTATATTTCGACTTTTGTGATCTTTTCGTTTGCACTATATTCATTGATCTCAAATTGTACCGAGGAAGGAGTATTTGTCGAAGCATTTTGAAGTATTGTGATAAGCTTCCTGATCTGTGGCTTATCAGGCGGGAATGCATTAACCATCATAACAGGGCCAACCGGCAGACTTGCTTCACTGAATTTAAATTTATCATCCATTTCCAGGGCACGATAAAAATAGATACTCCTGGATGCACCATCCAGGTTATAATCAGTAAATCTTATATAGGTTGCCTCTTCGTTTTGCAAATTCAGATCAGTGAAACGCCGGATCATCGGGAAAATATCATTAACCAAAACACCATCGACGATCGGTTTAATGATATTACCGCTTGCATCCCTTGACCTTGCTTTTTCACCGGATGTTTGTTTCCCTTCTTTTATATAATTATACATAGGAGGCTGTTCTGTCAATGGCAAAAATGCCGACATGATGGCTTTATTTAAAATAGCTTTAGTCCCGACCATTTTACCATAAATAGTATAACCAGTATTTAAATCAAACAACGGAATTCCTGCTGAATCACATTTAAAAGGTTTATAAACAGCAGCAGGAGATTTTATGGCTTCAAATGGAAAGACATAGGCACCCCGGTTAAATTCTAAAGTTTCTTCCGGACTATCTGTTGAGTCGCCGATACCGGTGCCGCCATCCTTATCAGGTAATGGCCAGGTGAATTGTACATTTTGCTCATCGATTGAAACAATATAAGTTCTAAAACCAACCGGGGGAAGAGGATGACGTGCAGGATCTGGTATTAAAGTAGTATCAACCAATGGGTCGTTAGCAGAATTATCTCCTTCAAAAAGAATTTTCCATAAGTTGGGATCATACTTTGTCTTTTCGCCGGGTAAAGCATTTAATTGTTCCCAAATAGCTGCCTGTGTTGATTTTCGATACAGCACATCAAGAATAAGATCTTCACTGCTCCTGTAAAATACAACACTATATGGAACACGGCCTGTAGCTGTATTTAATATTTCAGTATCGAATGTATAGGTTGACTTACCATAAAAATCAGGACGGGTTGCATACAAAGGTCCCTTAGGTGTTCCCGGTTTTTCAGGAATACTTATTTTTTGAGCTAATAAAACAACCGGGTTGGACAAGAAAGATCCCAGGTCGTTTTTGCTATCGTAAGAACGGATCGACATATAGGTCTGCCTGTTTCCTTCCATAGGATCGGAGAAAAGAGGTAAGATTTCAGTGCTGTCAAAATGAATACCCGAAGCGGGGATCGGTGTTCCGGTTGTTGGATCGAAACCGTTATCAACATCCAGGTAAAGTTTATAAGAAGGATGATAATTGGCTTGTGGTAAATTAAAATCGATCGTATAAGTATCTGTACTTCCTGCGCCAGGTATGAAACCCGGATCCTGGATCACAATGCATAAATGCGGCGGAGCGGTTGATAACATATTTCCAATGTAAACAACCGGATAAGGCCGGGTGGATCCGGAAACATCTTTTAACCGCACTATTCCTTTATCCCATTTTACATCAGCATCGATATGCGGGACCATGTCATAATTAAGAAAATTAAGTTGAATGAACCCCGTTGCCTTAGGTATATAGGGAGGAGATGTTTGCGGAACAGGAGGCTTTTCAAAAATCGGATGATAAGAAATCTGGTCATTGATCCCACCCACTACAAAACGGGTAACTGTATTATCTTCTTCAACTTTATATTCACAATAAGCGGCATTGATTTCTGCTTCTTTATCTCCCATGATCTCAAAGCTGTTCCCGGCCATATCAATAGCGCTGATATTCCTGGAAACAACTATTTCTATCAAGCCGTTACTATTGGTGATATCGGCAATTGTTTCGATTATCGTGATGATAGTATTGCCGGAAAATTCTATACTGCTGCTGACAGTGTACAAGCCGTCATTTTTTTTATTTCCAAAAACCCTGAATTGTTTGCCCGCCGTAAGATCGGCCGTTGCATCGCCGGGTATCGTAAATGAATTTGCGGCAATAGCCGTTATGCGGTGTTTTACACTATACGCTAAAGATAATCCTGCGACCAACCCGGTGTGAATAGGTTTTTCAACCATGATTTTTGTATTGCCGGAAAGAACCGACACTGCTTTAATATCGAAAGCGACAGAACGTGTTGGAGAAAATTTTAAATTAATTTTTGCATTTGTATAAAATTTTTCAAGATAAATTCTTTTGCTGTGTCTCAGATCCCAATTCGATAGATCACCCATATTCTCCGTAATAAAGAAAAAAGCATCCGGGACCGGAGATTTGAACGTTTCGTTCGAAATGAATTGCCCGGGGTTAACAGTATCGGCAATGGCATTAATTTGTTTCAATTGCTTAATGATAAAACTGGGATTGGTTCCGCTTGCGATCACACTTTCAATCACATAGTTGTCGCCTCCGCTGCTGAAAAACGAACCGGCGAACTTTATAGAATCGCTGGCCGAAATTGCCGGCACTATTAAAGATGATGCAGGTGTACTGGTAATGGGATAAGAGGTGGTTGATACCTGGGCCCTATGGCCGGAAAGTAAATTCACTGCTGCAACTTTACCTTTTACGATCAATGGTTCAGGTCTTCTGAAGAAAATTTCTGCATAGTCGGCATATTGATGCGCATGATGATGTACATAGTTCCAGTCGAAAGTTGTTCTTACCAGGGTTTTATCATTTGCTGCAGGAATGGCGGCAAGCCTATTTTGTTCCGGCGGAGTTGTTAGAATGAGTGTTTTTTCTGACAGTATCGGTTCGGCGGGATCTTCATCCTGGATAAGTTGTACGGCAAAATTGAATGGCGGTAATAAATGAGATTGTTTTGGAAATGCAGTAAGCGTTTCAACCGGGTTACTGAGCGGAGAAATTCTCGAAAACCAATTTATTGCATAAGCCCGGTACTCATGTGTTCCTTCTTCCAATTCCTGGTGAGTAAATATTTTTGCTGTTCCTCCTTCAAGGATCGGGACGGTTTCCGGTAATCCGCTTGCATCAATATATTCCGGGTCATGGCTGATCTCGGGTTTGCGGTAGTCCGCCTCATGTATTTCTTTATACTCTAATCCGTATGCGACAGGTTGTGTTTCGCCGCATAAACAAAATTCAGTTGGATCATAATAAAAAGGACCAAAGGATCTTTCAAAATTAAAAGGTCCCCGGTTTACGTTAATGAAGCGGATATTTCCAAAGGGAGCATATCCCTGCGCATCTGTAAGCAGGGTTGGCGTGGCAGTGCCGTTATCAACTGAAATGCCGTATGTAAGCGGAGTAAGATTGGGAGTTGGAGGTAAGCGGTGATCTCTTCCGGAAACAGGGATCGTCATAAAAATATGCGTCCTTTCTACATCCGTATTATAAGGAGTTTCCAGTTTTACAAATGTTTTATATTCCAGGCAATAGATGTGATATATTTCAGTTTCGCAGGGAAATTGATCAACATGACCCAGTCCTAAAATTCTTGCAACATGAAAATCCAAGGACATTAACCGTATCATATCGACATAACTAATATCCTGTGTTGATGGATCACCGGGCGTATCAGAAGGAATGCTTGCCAACGCTCTTTCATCTGTTTTGCTAAGCTCCATATACTTGTGTACAAAATACTGAAGGCTATTAAAGTCATTGCCCTGCGAATTAAATGGATTAAAAGTAAAACCCGGTCGTCTCCACCTGCTTAAATAATTCTGAGCACGAACAGTAAATTCTCCTGTTAATGAACTGTCATCATTAAATTTAGGCCAATGGCGATCTACATGGGTGGGCAAAAATCTGTCAATGGCCTTTGCATCGCTGGTAGTGAGGTAGAAGCTATTAATTAAATCCCAGGCCCCTTTTGTCCCTGTAGTATTTAGTTCTTCATTTATGCATTTTACCTGGTCTTCATAACAAAAGATCTCAATTTCAAATTGGTTTAAATTGATATAATCGAACCGGTAGTATTGAATGTTTTCACAACAGATAACAGCCGCTCTGTCACGGGCAGTAAATTTTTTTCTGCAGGAGACCTGCTTAGTGAAAAGATCGGATGTGTCGGGTATTGACACTGCTTCAATTCTTATTTGGTTCACGGAGCCTGCGATCGACCTGGTATTATCTGCGGGTAAAGGATTTTTAGAACTCAGTGCAAATGATGCGCAAAAAGATAATTTATTATCTGTTTCAATTTCCACAATTCCGGTATAGGCCTCCAATATATCCTTTTGATCAAGTATCTTTTGAGTGGCCCTTATTGCATCGTACTGTGCATGATCTATTAAACGAACGGTGATCGCTGTTGTTATTCCCGGTAAAAATCCTGTTAGCCCTGCTCCTATTGATCCATGCACGGGTACAGAATATTTCCATGCTCTTGTTGTACCGGAAATTATTTCTGTTATTTCATTTCCATTTTCACCAAAATCAACTTTACTTGCGTACCGGCCTTTAAATTCAGCCCGGTAAATCTTAATGAAATCATTCGGACGGTTAAAACCGGTATTGGAAACATAGGGCGCTGTACCTGTATATTCACCTTTTGCCAAATGTTTTTCTCCCAGGATCTTTAAAAAATCCCAGCGTAAATGATTTCCTTTTATTGTTCTGTCGGTTCCATCCGATCCGGCTGCCTGCAAATAAACATACGGGCTTTGTATGATAGGACTTTTAATCAGGTCGATCTGTGACATACTATTTTGTTTAAACAGGATATGAACTTAAATTGATTATCACATCCATTGTGCTTACATCTGCGTAATCGACTCCGTTATATAATTTATACCTGAATGTAAATTTCAGTTTGGATAAAGGGTCGATATTGAAATTGAAATCACGGCCGGTAACAAATATTTTAGACCGGTCCCTGGAATGGATCACATAGTGATCAAGGGGATCGCCCCAGGAACCGCCGGTCCATTTTGATACTTCCATTGTTTCGTAAGGGCCCACACTCGAAGTATTGGGATCTGTCCCCGGTATCTTAGGATCATTGAACGGCTCAGGATTACGGATAAGAATACCGATCACATTTTGTGGTGTATCGGGATGCCTGATAATATTAAATTCTGTAGTTACTGCTGCATGCAGTTTGTTATAATTGATATGCAGCACTCCGTTTATCAGCCTGTCAAACTGATCGGCATATTGCATCCTGAGTTCTTCGGGAATAGCCGGTTCACTATTGGTAATGACCGGGATTGCAAGTGTTAAGTCGAGTTGCGGAGAAGGGTTGCCTGCTTTTTCTGCATTCAAATTGAATACAGCTTCTTTCACAATGGCGCCGGTACTGTCTTTTTTCAAAATATAACTATTAACCTGCTCTTCAAAGCTGCGGTACCTGGATGTCTGGAATACATAAGTATGTACCACCGATTCATAATCTTTGAGGGAGTTATCGGTGTTACGGGCATAATCCCCCCCGATCAATGGGTTGTACCGGGCTATAAATTGTGCGGTATATAATTTAAGCGGTTTAAGATTCAGTGTCTTTTTAGTTGACATGTCGATCGGGGCCAGCGGCGTAAAGTTGTTCTGTATGCATAGGGTTTCTGTGTTCAATAAGATATTATTGAGAATAGTAACATCATTATTGATGTTATTGATATTTATGGGTGGGAAAGAGGATCCCAAAGGATTATCATGCGGGATACTGTTTCCAACAAATCCTACTGTGGGACTTTCTTCCGGTATGCCCGGGTCCTCAGGATCTCTTATAATTACATCCAAATAAGATTTTGCAATATCAGGTAATTGGTTGGCGAGAGTAGAATTTGTATCAACCCAATTATTATAGAACTCATACACATAATTATACAGGTAAAATAATCTTAACTCAGCATTGATATAGAACAATGGTTTGGCATTAAGGATATCACCATCTGCATTGGGATAACATTTTATAAAATCTATATAATATTTTAGTGATTGCAATTTGAAATCATCGGTTCTGCCAGCATCTTTCAACATCTTAAAATCTTTACGATCCCGCTGAGGAAGAGTAGCGGGAATAGTAAGAGGAGGCGTATGATCAAAAGGATAGTTATGGTAATGCCCCGGCGGCCCGGCTGTTTTAAACCCATACACTATATCGAGATCATAATTTGCAGGCGAACCGGATGATCCTTCAATAGTTACTTTGTCGGTTGTTTTTAACCTTATTGCAAAGAGTGTATTTAGCCTCCATATCGGCAGAAGCGTTCTGTTGATCCCGCTAAGCAGTACATTGCTATTAGCAGCCTGTTCTGCGGCAGAAGATATGGTTTGATTTAGTAAATAGTCGGTATACGATAAATAACATACCCGGTACAAAGCCGTACTGCAGTTATCATAGCAATAGGCAACAGGAAAACAGCTTTTGCAAAGCAACTCAACATCCCGCTGAACCGGTCCACCCATATAAACTACCCTGACCTTAAGTAAGAAATTATAATTTATTCCGCTTATTGCACCGGTAGTATAAGGTTCAATACTTATTACCGATCTTATACTGGCAAAGCTGAAATCAAGATCGGGTTTCAGTAATTCAAAAGAGTAATTACAAGTATACCCGCTGTTATCTGACACCGTAAACAGCAAAGTTGTCCCGGAAATATATCCCTGTATGAGGTTAATGTTTTCGTCCTGGTAACTTTGTTTTGGGTACAGGCTTGTGCCCATATATACGCCATTGTAAATAGTTGCATTTTGCGGGTTCAGTTGAACTGCGGGTAAAACAAAATGCCCCTTCATAATTAATGTGGCAATAAAAGTCCGCAATTCTTTCAACCGGGTGGCAATTTGCTCATTTGGTGTTAAGCAACTAATTCTTACTGGTTGATCGGCGTTTTCATAACAGCTTATATGGGTGATCTTAACATGATCAATGATTTTGGTTGCATTTATATACGGTATTTCGGACACCCAACCCGGTATTGTATAGTTTTTGGATTCAAGCAAACTGTATTGAAATACAGGTAACCCGCCTGCTAACAGTTCCTGTCCGGCAGGATCAAGAACGGGCACACGTTCATAATACTTTACAACATTACCCGTAACACCCGGGTTAAGTAACAGACCTATCAATTTCATATAAGACAAGTACCATACACGTTGATGAGGCGCTGCATTGTATGTATCGAAGTTGTTTGGCAGATCAACCCGCACAGCAGAGTTTGTATTGGTGATCTTAACATGATCAATATTGTTATTTGTATTTGTGTACGGAATTGCGGTTGCCCAATCTGCTTTTGTATAATTTTTGGATTCAAACAAATTATATTGAAATGCAGACGACCCGCCCGCTAACAGTTGCAGGCCCGTGGGATCAAGAGCGGGTACACGTTCATAATAATCTACTGTAACACCGGGTAACCCTGCATTGATCAGTGACCTTGCCAGCCTCATATAAGACAAGCGCCATTCACGATAAAGCGCCACCCTGCATGCAGAAAGGCTGTATGCCATGAGCAGGCAACTTTTTCCAAGCAGATCAACCTCCCGTACTACACCGCCAATGACCGCTGTAACGGTTAAGAAAAAATAATAGTTTATTCCTGTTGTTGCGCCTGTTGTATAAGATCTACAATTAACAACAGACTTAATATCGGTAAAACCAAACCCGGTGACGGGGTTGACCAGGTCGAATGAATAATTACAATTATAGCCAGCATTATCTGAAATAGTAAATAGCAAATTTGTTCCGGAAATAAATTTCTGTACAAGATTTATCATTCTCCCGTTATAATTCTGATTTGGATACAGGCTTGTGCCCATATACACTCCCTCGTAAACAGCCGGGCTTAACTGAACCGCAGGTGAAGCGAAATGCCCGTTCTTTACAAGCGTTATAATAAAATTCTGTAACTCTTTCAACCGGGTAGAAATTTGTTCATTTGTTTCTAAAGAGCTGTTCTCATCCGGGCTGTCAATCTTTTCATAACAGCTTACACTGATGATCTTGACATAATCGATGTTCTTATTTGTATTTGTATATGAAATTTCAGATGCCCAGTTTGTTTTTGTAAAAATTTTGGACTCAATTAAATTATATTGCGTAACAGGCAACCCGCCTGACAATACCCGCAAACCTGTTGGATCAAGCTGTGTGCTGCGTTCATAGTATTCAATTGTGATGAAAGGTGCACCGGAATTTATTGATAGATTTACCAGTTTCATCGGTTCATTAAAGAATATTTCAATGGTATTTCCCGGTTCAATGAATAATCCATTGGCTATACCCTGGCAGGGTGAATTTAATACGATACCGTCCTTCGAAGTAATTTTAAGTACAATGCCTTTATAGGTATTTAATACATTTCCCTTATACGTTTTATATACTTCTTCATTTTCAAAAACAATACAGGTTTTAGGAATTTCCTTTCCGGGGCATAAAATAGTTTCGCCGTTAATTCCCAGGTCTTCTATTGGCAGGCTGCCGGTTTTGGCGGCATACGACAGAGGAGTAGTGGCTAAGATCCTGAGTTTATTATTATAGCCGGGTCTTTGTTGCTGCCAGTAACCCCATTTCATGGCTTTCAGCACATCCGGTTGAATCAGCGGGCCTACCTGGGTGGTGCCGGGAAACATCGGGATCAAAGCATCATAAAAGTTATAGTCTTTCCATGCTTTGGGTGTGCTGTTTTCATCCCAGTATTTGATCTCTATATCTTCAAAAAAATATTCATGACGTACCCGTTCAGACCTTCCTCTTTGTGGCGGAACAAACTCTATGTATTCACATGGTGCAGATAATCCCCCGATCTTATTTTCTGCATTGGATGAAGGAACTACGGTCAATCCTTTTTTAAATTCAATGTCGATATAGCTATCAACGGGTATCCTGAAATCATCAAGTTCAGTTTTTTCCAGCCATTTGCCCTTAGCTGGATCGGAAGGATCAATGAGCGTACCCGGAGCCGGAATATCAGTATGGTATATAGTGGTATAGTCCTTCAATTTACATGATGAGAGGTTCAATGTTTCGCCTGTAACCATATGGCATGCCTTGGCAATCTTAGTAAGGTCATCATCGTTCGATATACTACTTCCTTCTTTAACATCTGCCAGTACAGGGTTCCTTGATGTATTGAGGTTGTGGTCAAAATTCCAGGTAAATTCAAAATGAGCGCAACGTTGTTTCTTCAATACTTTCACACATACTTCAAACTCGCCGGTAATAATATGAGGCCTGGAAGCTTCGGCGGCAAGTGTAGCGCTGCCTGATACACTGAATCCAAAGCCACAACATTTAAGTGAAACAATACCGCCCAGTTGAATGGAGCCACCAAATTGTCTTGGCCTGAATGTTATTGCGCCTTTTGTGTCCAGGTAGGCTTTCAGTTCCGCACTCAACGGGCCGAAAGATTTCTTTAATGCAAAGCTTACACCTGCGCCTGCACGGATCCCGCTATTGGAGATCATGAAATAGAAGTACATGTTCAGGATATCAAATACCCGTGCCTGTATCCTCATTGAATCCGGCGATTCCCTGCCTATATTGAAATACCACGAAGATGAACTTCCAAAAAAGAAACCTAATTCAGTAACACCATCTACCGTTACTAATTTTCCTGTATCGTCCGGTATTTTATAATTAATACCAAAGCCACATTCTATAGAATGTTTTGTAATGGCTATGATAGCAAAGAAAGGAGGATCGGGAACAGCATCGAGTTTGATCCTGTCTTTCAGAAATTGGGCCTGGCCCTGGAAAAGAAAAACATCCGGCAAAGACAGTAAGAAGAATAATTTGGATGAAAAGGTTTTCCCCGAATCGCTTGAAGTTGCCAATGATACACCGGCACCCACACTGAACCCTTCTTTGATCGAGAACTTTGATAATTGAATTCCTTCTTTGTAATCAGGATCTATTTTTGCTTTGTAGTATTGCCACCATTCGCCGTCCGGCGGTACCAGGGCAGCCTCTTTCGCAGCCACATATCGTTTACCAAAAATGGCCCTGAACCCATAGATTCCCAAACCTGTTGTGCCTAATAAAATCGGCGTGGATATCTCTATTCCAAGATCGATAATGAATGCAGGAACGGCCGGAGTTAACCGCATAGAAGCGCTTGCTTCTAAACCTTTAAACTTAGGAATAGAAATATATACGCCACCCGCATATTCTGTAGCATTTTTAAGTACTGATAATAATGGCTCTTGTGTTCCGGCAGGTATCACAGGATCTTTGATGGATAGAAATCCTTTAATGATCACAGCAGCATCGTCAGCGTCGCCACTACCCGGAATATAGATATCAATAGCTAAACTTTCTAAACGAATGAACCATTTGAAAGGGCCATCATCTACCGTATAGTAATATTTGATTCCTTTGCCCCGGGCATCTACTCCCCCGGGATTTACATTTACTCCGCCATCAAAGCCAAAATATTTGTATTTACGATTCTCCTTTTCAAAAGTGCCCAGGTGAATGGCTGTAATAGCGATCTTAGCCGGCCCCATTTGTAATTCGAAAGCTTTTGGCAAATAAATGGACCCGCCTTCAAATTCAAACTTGCCATCATCATAAATGATCATTTTTTTGATGTCCAGTTTATCGGGTAAGAATTTTCCGATAGGTGGTTGTACCAGGAAATCGATATCACCGGAAACACCGATATAAAATCTTCCTTCTTCATTTCTGCCTCCGAAAAGGGATTTAATGTCGAAGCTGAATGCATTGGGAATTTTTATTACAGTGACTGCGGTACTAACGGAGGCGGTAATTTTAAACTCGCCATGTTGACCAATCAAAACGTCAACGAAAATCCAGGCCGGGTCGTCATTTTTATCTTTAAAGCCCGGTATCAGCATGCGGCCTTTGATTTCGCATTCTGTTATAGCATTTTGATGAAATTTTAGAGAAAAAGAATCCAGGCCTATCCAGAAGTTTCCGAATTTTTTGTATAAAAAGCCGTTTCCATTTAATCCGATCTGCCCGGAAATTCCTCCTGTACCAATTAATAGATTCTTACCTTCTATGGAAGGTCCGGCTGGAGGTGGGTTGGACGCACTATAGGGCGGCGGATATTCTCCCGCATTTGCATTTGCGAACCATTTTTTTGGAAGAAAGATTTCTGCATGTTGGATATAGGCACCGATAAAATCATCCGGGCGGCCGTCTGCTGTTGCTT
>CAVPYW010000006.1:0-128621 GCA_963710055.1 uncultured Chitinophagaceae bacterium
GCAGACTTGAACTGCCGACCTCAGGGTTATGAATCCTGTGCTCTAACCAGCTGAGCTACCCCGGCAAAAAGGGGCAGCAAAAATAGCCATTTCAGCGTAAAGGTTGAAATCATTTTTCCAATAAAACTTAGCGGAGTACGGCTGATGGATCAAAAGCCGGGATCCTCTTCTTTAATAAAATTGATCAGCGCTGCCGTATTCTTAAGACTGAGCTTCTTTAGAATATTATACCGATGCACTTCGATCGTCTTGGTAGAAATATTGAGCTTCTCTCCTATCTCTCTTGAAGAAAGTCCCATCCTTATCAAATTCACCACTTCGATCTCCCGCATAGAAAGATCTTTGATACCTTTTTGATCTGCATCTCCATTCATCGCTTTTTCCGAAAGGATCTGTTTTATTTCCGAACAGATATAGGTTCCTCCTTTCATTACTTCATGGATAGCGCTGAAGATCTCCTGGTGTGGTGAATTCTTGGTCACATATCCTTTGGCGCCCAGCTTGATCATTTTTTTTGCCAGCGCCGGTTGATTATGCATCGACACGCCAATGATATTGGTGGCCGGCGAGAATTTATTGATCAACGGAACGGCATCCAACCCTGAAGCATTCGGTAAATTGATATCGAGCAAAACAACATCGGGTTGCTTTTCGGTCACCACAGCAATAGCTTCATCGAAAGTGCCGCTTTCCCCAACAACCTGCATCATCAGGTTGCCTTCAAATAACCGGGTCCACATCTCACGGATCATCATATGATCATCCACCACAACGATATTAACTTTTTTCATAGTAAAATTTATTTTTGGGGGATGGATACTTCCAATGTACATCCCTGGCCGGGTGCCGATTGAATACTCATTCTTCCTCCATATATACTTAACCGGTTATAAATATTCTTAAATCCTATTCCTTCCGATGTACGTGTTGGACTAAACCCGGTACCATTGTCGCTAATGGACATTGTAAAATGACCATTCTTATTCTCTAATGAAATAATGACTTTACTGGCCTGCGCATGTTTTAAGATATTGCTCATCTGTTCCTGCGCAATGCGGTAAAAAGCAACTTCCTTATTCTGATCATCGATACTTCCATCGATCATATCGATCAGCCTGACATCTATCTTTCTCCCGATATTCACTTCATCGGCCATTTGCTGCAATGCATCAGGAAGATTTACATCACCGAGTGAAGGCGAAACGAGTGAATGAGAAAGTCCCCGTATCTCGGTTATTAACAGGTCGATATAATTAAAAGATATTTCAACCATTTCTTCCGACCGTGCTTTATCGGCTTTCGCAATGCCGAGGTACATTTTTACTGTCGCTAATACCTGGTTGATATTATCATGTAATTCCCGCCCGATATGGTTCTTTTCCCTTTCCTGGCCGGAGATGATATTCCTTAATATTTCCGCTTGTTTTTCATCCATTCTCTTCTCAATATTTGGCACAAATTGTTGCTTTTTTTGTTTTAAAAAAGTAGACAAATGTCCATTTTGTAAAAAGTTTTGTGAATGATTTTTATCAATTGATACAGAGGAGATCACGCACACTGTCAGCAGGCCCTGCTGAACAGATTTAAGGAAATCAATGATTATATGGGCCGGTACATGCATAATGATCTGGTGTATTGCCGTGATAAATGCAATAAATAAGACAAAACCAACTAACCAGGCCCCTTGAATAAATAACTGCACACAATTTAATATAATTAAACTGAAAACATTCTCTATTTCATCCTGCATAAACAAAAAAAGCCCCCGTTTTGCGGGGGCAGTATCCAGAACCGTCCTTAGTTAATCAGTTCTTAGCTACATCGAATTTTTTAAAGATCGAACGGACCGCAGTTTGGATCTCCCGGCTAGTGAGGTTTTTACTATTCACTTCATCCGTTGTCCATCCCTGCCATACGGTTCTCTCTGTTCTTGCATCGATCACTGAAATGGTAATAGTACCTTCTTTGATACCCCTTTGATCTCTTTCATAGCCCACAAATTGTGAAGGATAATAAAGAGTAGTGTAACGACGGGTATAAGGATTGTAAACCATCCTGCTGTAGGGTCTTGAATAAACCGGGCTATTGCTTTCTTTGATACCTTTTTCTACCAGTACATCATAACTAAGCAATACATCCGGCCTGTTCTTCACCTCTTTCCAGCGGGCTGTTTTTTCCAGCTCTTTGCTGATCGCAGCTTTCATCTTCATCTCTGTCATATCGTTACCCCGGTTCTTATCAAACCTTCCTTCGCCATCTTTATCAACCCAGGCAAAAGTTTTATAACGACTAAAATCTGCATTATCGTCTTTTTCAATATGAGCCGTGGAAGCACAACTTGCAAGCAAGAAGACGATCCCTAAAAATCCGCCCCACAACTTCAGGTTTTTCTTCATAATTTATATACTCCTTTTTTATAACGTGAATTAAAATACTTCACTATTATAAACGACAAAAATGGTGCTGTGTTTACTAAAGAGTTGTGAAAGAAAGGATAAACTAACAACTAAAAGATAATAACTAATAGTTCTTTCCGATCGATATTGCATTGGATTTTATGATCTCCGTAACGGTAGGATCATTAGTACTAAAAAGACTTTTCACTTTTAGTTTTTAACTTTTATCTAGGTAAGGCCGATCTCATAATGCCGCTCGGGGATCTCTACATCCGCAAATCCTTTTTTGATAAGACGCTGCTGGAAATCCTGCTGCACAGGATATTCTCCATGAACAAGGAATAATTTTTTAACCTGGCGGCTGTCCTGGCAAGCCAGCCATTGGCAAAGATCTTCATAATCGCCATGCGCACTCATACTCCTGATAGCACCGATCTCGGCATGCACCTGGTGTTCGACACCATAGATCTTCACTTCTTTTTCCCCGGCTATCAACCGGCCGCCTAATGAACGGGGTTCGCAATAACCTGTCAGTAAGATCGTATTCCTGGTGCTTTCGATATTATTACTGATATGATGTTTTACCCTTCCCGCATCGGCCATACCACTGGCAGAGATGATCACCATCGGGCCATTTTGAAAATTCAGCAATTTGGATTGCTCTACTGTTTGTATATAGCGCAAACCTTTGAACATAAAAGGATCTTTATCCGTTTGCATGATCCTTTGTATCGTTTTATTAAAATATTGCGGGTATCGTTTTACGATCTCCGTTGCTTTTACACTCAAAGGACTGTCCACATAATAATCAAGAGCGGGTAAACGATTCTCTAATTCCAGCTGATTAAGCGAATACAATAATTCCTGTGTGCGGCCTACACTGAAAGCCGGCATGATCAGTTTACCTTTTTTTTGCAAACAAGCTTTTTCTATCCAGCGTAATAACATATCGGGAGTAGTAGTAGCATTATCATGCAGACTATTTCCGTATGTCGATTCCAATAAAATATAATCGGCCTGCGGAAATGTTTCGGGTGATCTTAAAATGGCATCGCGATAACGGCCCACATCACCGCTGAAAGTGATACGGGTCTCTTTTCCATCTTCATTGATTTTTAAATGAACACAGCCGCTCCCGATGATATGACCTGCATCTGTGTACATCGCCTGTACTCCGTCGATCACATTGAACCATTTATTATACGCTACTTCCCTGAACAGCCCGGCAGCTTTTTTGGCATCTTCCATTTTATATAATGGTTCGAGATAGGGCAAGCCCTGGGCAGCTCTTCTTTTATTGATATATTTTACCTCGTCTTCCTGTATCTCTGCAGAATCTTCCAATAATACGGTTGTAAGATCTTTAGTAGCGGGAGTACAATAGATGATACCGCTAAAACCTTCTTTCACCAATTTTGGGATCAATCCCGAATGATCGATATGCGCATGCGAAAGGATCATCACATCCACTTCCTGTGCGATAAAACCAAGATCGCGGTTGAGGATATCTGTTTCTTTACCCAAACCCTGGAACATGCCACAGTCGAGTAATATCTTTTTTCCGTTCTTAAGTGTCAGTAAGTGTTTGGATCCGGTAACCGTGCGGGCAGCGCCATGAAATGCGATCTTCATTTTTTTGTTTTTACTTTAAACGACCAGGTAATATAAAATTCAGCCACTACTTCCCCTTCTTTATTTCTTCCAACGGATCTTGCTTTTACGATCCTTGCTTCGCCGGTGGCAATGGTTTCTGCAATGGCATTTTTAAAAAGTTCTCCATCCTCACATACAAAACTCGTTCTTGCTGTTGCTTTTTTAAAATATTCCGATCCTACTTTCACTACGAGCATTGATACCGGCGGATCGATCCTGAATAAATGCGCCATCGCCAATGAACCGGTACTCATTTCTGCGGCCATACTCAGGCAGGCAAAATAAGTAGAACGAAAAGGATTTTGCGAAAGCCATTTATAGGGAACCGTAACAACGCATTTTTTTTCATCGATCTCTCTTACACGTACACCGGCAAAATAAGCAGCCGGTAATTTGGCAAACAGGAACAACCTGAACTTGAACGGACTCTTCATCCGTTTTATAAATGCAGCGGTATTGGGGTTCATTATTATTCTTTGTATTCTGCCGGGTCCAATGCTTTCTTACTCCAGTCACTGAAAAAGGCTTTTACTTTTTCTTTATCATAACTTTTTTCTGCTTCAAGGTACCATGAGCTTTGTGTATGGATAAGCTCTCCTTTTTCATTCAATATTAAAAAGACAGGAAAACCGAATCGTTGCGGGAATTCATATTTCTTCAGCAAGTCCTCATTTTTATTCTCCGGGCTGTAATTAAGATGATACGTAACAAAATTACTGGTAACCAGCGAGTCCAGTGATTTATCCTTTGTTACAAAATCATTGAACCTTGCACACCATACACACCAGTTGCCTCCTACTTGTATCAACACATGCTTACCGGAATCTTTGGCCAGCTTTACTGCCTCAGCAATTTCTTTCTTTGCATTCTCTTCAGGATGATACAGATTGAATTTCTTCATATCCTGGGAAAATATCTGTGCCGAAGCAAACAGGATAACAAATAGGGCAATTATTTTTTTCATTCTTTTATTTTTTTATTTAGGCTATTAACATTTAACCCCTTCGGGGTTTTTCGAAAATTTCTTTCATTTTATTTCCCCGGATTTTATCCGGGGCTATTAACATTTAACCCCTTCGGGGTAATAAACATTTTCAAATTTTCAGACTCTAAAGCCCCTCCTTTCGGAGGGGTTTGGGGAGGCTTCTATTTCTTATCTATTTCAACAATACAAGCCACCGCTGCATTACTGCTATTAGTTGCACTGAATTGCATCGTTCCTTTACCGGAAGACTGAAAGCGAACATTTTTTGCCAGCCTGTTCCCCAACGCCGCATTTAATCGTGTACCATAATCCTGTTGCGGGCTTTGACTTATTTGCTGGTTGATCGCATGCCAGTCCAATTCTTCTTTACTGATCACAACAGCCATTACATCTCTTGTGCCAAGACTATCCGGCGTCATACTTTTATCTTTTGGAAATAACCTGTATCCTGTAATTCCACAGAATGGCGAATACCTTGTTTTGGTTGGATCTTCTTTGGTTGGATAAGGAAATAAAGTATAACTCGTACCATCCGTTTCTTTTCCGAAGACATAGATATAACATTCCGTACTGTTCCTTACTTCGATCTTAAATTTACTTCCGATGGCGATGGGTGCCGTTGTTTCAAATTTATTTCCACCGGCCGAACGCAACGAAATATAATCGCCGGTCACCGTTTTATTTCCATCGTATTGTACCTGTACCAAACCAATCTCGCAGGTAAGCGCTGCAGAAGCCGATCCGGTATGCATCGGATCAACACCATATGCTTCCCGCACAAAAGTTTTAAAATCGTTGTAACGAACCCATGCAAAACCATTGCTTCCCCAATCGGGTCCCCAGCTATTCATCAATAAAAATGAACCGCCATATTTTGTATCATCATATCCAACCACACACATCGCATGTCCGCCAAAACCCATCATGTTATCATCACCATCTGCCGGTTGCCAAAGATCCTGTCCTACCATTGCCTGCATAAAACTTTGTCCTACCATCATACCGATCACTACCGGTGCACCCTGCGCAATATTTTCTTTGATCGCATGCAGATCGATCGCATCGTTCCGGTCGCCATCCGAAAGACGATTGAACCCATGCATTTTGAACTGTGTCGCTTCACTCATCAATTGCTGGCCGGGTTGACGGGTACAATCCTTATCGTCGTATTGAAAATCATTATAAGGAACGGCGCCCCGCTGCGTCATAAACTCCATTGCCTTGATTATATAAGAACCCTGGCAACCTTCGAGACCAATTTGATTGTATAAAAATGAAGGACTGAATTTTAAATTATTCGCATTATTTCCTGTGCGGGCCGATTCCAAAATTGTGCGGGCAGCATAAGCACTGCTCCATGCTACGCAACTTCCCTGTTCGCCCTGGTTACCGACAGCCGGAGCAAATTTTTGCAGGTTGGCACTTTCGGGAAGAGCCGGCCTGTTGGGATCATCAGCCAATGACTCATATATTTTTGCTTTTTCAAATTGTTTGGGATCGAGGAAACCTCCGGTAGCCAGTTGGGCAACGTTACTTGTATTGCAACCACCACCTCCTTTAAAAAGAAAATAAGCGCCGGCAGCCAATGCGAGTAAGATAATGATACCGCCTTTACCACCTTTTCCTCCCAATAAACCGAGTATCATGGGTAACAAAGCGCCTAAACCTCCACCGCCGCCGGAAAAATTCGGGCCCCTGCGACCACCGCCGCCGCTATCCTGCCGGTTGGGATCGATAGGATCATCTGTCATTCTGATCGGCATAATAAAGAGTTTAAATGTTGATTAAAAGTAGGAAGTTCGGGTGAAATAAACCGTATAAGCAGCCGGCAGTTTTAGAGGTTCAAAAAGTTTAAGAGGTTCAAAAGGTTTAGGTACCCAACTTTTAAACTATTAAACCTTTAAACTTTAAAACATAAATATTTACCTGCCTGCAACGATTGTAGTGAAGAATCGTCAACTTTGAAGAATTAAAGTTTTTCCTGCATGAGAATGATTTTTATTACAAGCCTTTTCATTTTTTTCAGTTTCATTTCTTTTTCCCAGCAAATAAATAGCGGGTTGAAATTTGAAACGGGCCAAACAATGAATATCACTATGCAGGTAAAAAGTTTTATCACCCAGCATACCGGTGGCCAGGCCATCGACTTTACCATGGACGCTACGGGTGAACATGTTTATACAATAAGGGATGTTACAAAAGACAGCATGACATTGCATCACGGGTTTCGTAGTATCAGTTTCAGGTTTGATGGCTGGGGAAGAAAAATGAATTTTGATTCAAAGAATGAAACGGACCTGAACGGTATATATGGCAGGTCAATAAAAGAGATGCTGGAAAAAACATATGATATTACTATTGACGCCAGCGGTAAAGTATTGAGCACGGTTCCCCAAAAAATACAATTGAGCGAAGCGGACAGTCGTATGGCAGCCATTAACAATGCAATGAAAGAAATTCTTGAACAGGTGCAGCCTCCGCAAAAAGGGCAACAGGTCTTATTAAAAGTGCCGTATGATCCAACCATTAAAGGAGCAACAAAAATAGTACACCCTTTTGAAGGCTCCGGCGGGAACTATAATGGAACGTATATCATTTCAGCGTGGGATGATTCTACGATGACCCTTGATTTTACAACCAGTTCTGTTACTGTTACAAAAGCAGAGAGCATGGGGAATGAAACGGTAACAACAATGAATAATAAATCATCCGGGAAAATAATACTTGACAGGATAACAAGTGTAATAAAAGAAAAAACAGAAACGATAGAATCCAATGGCGAGAGTGTATCATCATTGGGAACGCTGCCCGTAAGTTCGAAGACCTTTATAACGATAACTACAAGCCGGGGGAAGAAAGAATAGGCAATTGGCAATAAGCAATCTTTGCGTGATCTGTTTACAACACCTGGTTCTTCAGCAGGTCATCCAGCACATCTCTTCTTCTTATCAATGATGCTTTATCATCTTTGATCATCACTTCGGCAGGTTTGAACCTTGAATTATAATGCGATGACATTTCAAAACCATAAGCGCCTCCATTCCTGAAAACAAGCAGATCGCCTTCTCTTATTTCGGAAAGCAAACGGTTCTCGGCAAAAGTGTCTGTCTCGCAAATATTGCCGACAACATTATATTGTTTTTTTTCCCCGCCGGGATTGGAAATATTCTCGATCTCATGATAAGCGCCGTAGAACATCGGGCGGATAAAATGATTCAACCCGCTGTCAACACCGGCGAAAGAAATTTCACCCGATCGCTTCAGCACATTTACTTTGGTAATAAAATAACCGGCCTCACTCACAAGGAATTTTCCCGGTTCAAACCAAACCTGGAAATGACGTTTATATTTTTTTTCTCCGAAGGAGCCCTCACGGGCAAAGGATCCGAATTCTTCTTTTACTTTTTCACCGAGTAATTCAATATCGGTTCCTTCTTCGCCGGGTATATAAGGTACTTTGAATCCTCCACCAAGATCGATCACTTCCAGTTCCGGAAAATGCTGCGCCGCTTCAAACAATACTTCGATACCTTTTGCAAATACTTCTACATCTTTGATCTCGCTGCCTGTATGAATATGTAAAGTGCGGATATGAAGGTTCGTTTCCTGCTGAACTTTTAGTACTTCGTGTATATCTTCCAACGGCACCCCAAATTTACTGGCCGAATGGCCGGTTGAAATTTTCAAATTGCCGCCTGCCATAATGTTTGGCCGCAAACGAATACCAACAGGATAACTGTGCCCGAAGCGCTGACCGAATTTTCGAAGATTGGAAACACTGTCGATATTGATATGAATGCCCATTTGCCGGGCTTCTTCTATCTCTTCAAAAGAAATATTATTGGAAGTATATAAAATATTTTGCGGGAGAAACCCGGCTTTCGCTGCCAGCTTTGCTTCGTTGACAGAACTGCAATCGATATTACAACCGATACTCTTAATGTATTTGAGGATATTGATATTCGTCAGCGCTTTGGCTGCATAGAAAAATCTTGTATCGGTACCATTAAAAGCATTCAGCAATCTTTGATACTGTTCTTTTATTTTTTCAGCATGATACACGTAAAGCGGTGTGCCGAACTCTGCGGCGGCTTGCATCAATTGTTCATGTGATAATTGCAGTGGCATGGTTGCGAAAATAAGAAATGGAACACGGATGACGCGGATTTATACAGATCAGCACAAATCAGATCTGCTTTGATCCGGTGCATGCTTGCCAACTTGTGCCAATTAGTGCAAAAATTAAAAAGCCGCGACATTAGCCGCGGCATGTATATAAGTAATTAGTAAGTCCTCTTTATTCTTTCTCGTCAGTATCCTGGTTGATGATCAGTTCACCTTCTTCTGTAACTGATAATACTTCGGGATCATCGTCTGTTCTGCTTTCATTACCAAAGACAGCATTCATCGATGTAGGTTCTGTGTATTCTGCAAATACTTCTTTAAGTTTCGGCAGGTCTTCTGCCGAATTGATACCGAAATAATCCATGAAGTTCTTTGAAGTAGAATACAGTAAAGGTTGTCCCGGCGCATTTTCATTGCGGCCGCTGATAAGGATCAGTTCTTTTTCCAGTAATTTCTGAACAGCATAATCGCAGCTAACGCCGCGGATCGCTTCTATTTCGCCCTTGGTCACCGGTTGTTTATATGCAATGATGGCGAGTGTTTCCAATGAAGCGGCTGATAAACGTTTTAAAAATTTATCCGCATTCAGTTGTGCTACCGTTTTATGAAATTCTTTTCTTGTAAGGAATTGCCAGCCACCGCCAATTTGTTTTACTTCAAACGGATAAAAATCGGCGCTGTATTTTTCAACGATCCCCTGGATGGCTGCTTCAACCTGGTCCAACGAGATCTTTTCTTCTTCAAGGTCTGCAGAAGAATTCAGGAAGTCTGTTATTTCGAGGGTTGTCAATGCCCGGTCACTTGCAAAGATCAAAGCTTCAACGTGTGGTATCAGATTACTTATGTCCATAGTATTGTATCAAACGATTGGAACGAAATTAATATTACGGTAAACAAAAGTGAAACTCATTTATTAACATTCTTATGCTTAAAAGACCTTTAGATGTCAATAAAGAATTTTGCACATAAGTTCCCTTTTAGGGGACAGGGGCATTATCCCTGCAATGCCGCTGCACCGCTTACGATCTCGGTCAATTCGGTAGTGATGGCTGCTTGTCTTGCACGGTTATAAGATATCTTAAGATTGCGCAGCAATTCATTGGCATTTTCGCTGGCTTTATCCATTGCCGTCATCCTTGCACCATGTTCGGATGCATTGGAATCAAGCACGGCTTTATATAATTGTGTATTGAGGATCTTAGGCATCAGTTCGGCGATCAATTCTTCTTTGGAAGGATCATAAATAAAATCGGCCTTGGCAGTACCTGCCTGTTTTTCCACTTTGGGGATAGGCAGGAATCTTTCCGCTTCAAATTTCTGTGTGGCTGCATTCTTGAATTGACTATAAATGATCTCTACTACATCAAACTCCCTTTCTTCAAAAGCTTTCATCGCTGCTTTGGAAGCGGCCTGCACATTTTCAAAGGTCAGGTTCAGGAAAATATCTTTATATTTTGCGTCGGCTTTGTAATTCAGTTTTATAAAATGTTCATAGCCTTTCTTACCAATATTCCAGACCGTTACATTTCCTTTCTTATGTTGCGCAGCATATTTATCAACGATCGTCGATTTGGCCAGTTTGATCAGGTTAGAATTAAAAGCGCCGGCAAGACCCCTGTCACTGGTAATAACGATCAATAATACTTTTTCAACCGGGCGTTCTGTTGCTAATGACATACCCGAACCACCTTCCGTATTGCTTACAATATTGCTCAGCATTTCCTGGAGCTTCTGTGCATAAGGACGCATTTGAACGATAGCATCCTGCGCCCGGCGAAGTTTGGCGGCACTCACCATCTTCATAGCCTTGGTGATCTGCTGGGTACTTTGTACTGATTTGATGCGATTACGAACCTCTTTTAATTGACCGGCCATCTTGTAGGTTTAAAATGTTTAAAAAGTTCAAAAGGTTCAAGAGCTTGATCAGGTCGTTTTGATCTTAGGGTTCTAACGTATTGAACGCTTTGAACCTTTTAAACTCCGGGAACTTTTCGGCGGCAAAAGTACGGTCTTGAGACTGAAATTCCATTGGAAAATTAAAATAAAACAGGGTTGTGGAGTTGGTATACAAACTGCTTAAAAACAACCCGTTTTAGAGTAATGAGCCCCTTCATTAATGAGAAAAATCCCCTGTATTAGCGAGGTAAAAACCTAGGAAATGATAGTGCGGTGATGATATCTTCAGTTCTTCATCGCCTTCTTCCACGCTATAGCATTAAACCGGTTAAGAATGGGCGATGACCGGGGTAAGCCGAAAACCGGTATACTAAAAAGAGTACGCAATTAAACTTGTATTATGAAAAGAATAATATTCTTATGCCTGGTGGCATTATTAAGTTTTCGCGGTAGCATTTTTTCCCAGCATAATAACACCTGCCCGTATAAAGATTGGGCCCGGGATTTTGTGAACCTTGCCGATAGCATGTCAAGATTTATGGATAATACCAAAGCTGCCGTGACTGTTGCCGACTGGAAACAATTTACTCATGCATTAGAAAAAGGGGAAGGAGAAAAAGCATTTGATCATCTTGGAAAGCTAAGTGAATCAGCCAAAACAATACTCAATGACCTGGGATATCAACTGGCAGCACAAAAGCAAAAAATTTATAGTATTTTAAAAACTGATGATAAAACGACTGATGAAGGGATAAATGAAATTATAAGCCGGGAGATCTATTGTTATTTTTCAGACACAGTTGAAAATAGTTTACCGAAATTGATGGAAGCAGCGGGCAAAATGGCGCCTCCCGAGGTAGGTATGTTCGGTGATTGTATAACAGAAATGAGGGCCTGTATGGCCGCTGCATCTGCAGCTCACAGTTCGGGACTAAACAGTTGCCTTTCGATGCGGGTGGAATGGATGTGGACTTTTTGGATGGCTTGGAGCTATCATCTCCGGTGCAGTTTGTTTTATTAATGTAGAAAGCAATTTCAACGGTGCAAAGCTCTATTGTGGGATGAATTTCAGGGCATGCCAGGAATAAACTAATCAAAGACCAGTGGGACGGGGAGTGTATCGATTCAGAGGTGGTGTATTGATCATTCCCCGCCCCATTTATTATTAACCATAAGAAAAAAACACATGAAAAATCTCCAATTTTCGGCCGGTTAACCATGTGTCTTCAGCCTTTTGCTTTTGACATTATTTCAATTGACGAAAGACAAGATCCGATGGCCCGCTTTTATTGCTAATAATATATTTTATATCTGTATAGCTTTTATAGCCATCGGGTATGTACTTCTTTATACCCATTATACCCGGACAAAGAATCCAAAAAAAGCTAACGAGCTTATAATATTTGCCGTTGTTATCGTTGCTTTCTTTGGTTTTGTGAAATTGGTGTCGAAGTAAGAACAGTTTTTAACGATCGTATACGAAATGCTGTCACTTGAAATCTCTTTTAGTGATATTACTAATCTTTTTGCCTTTCCGGTCCTTTCTGCAGTTATCTCCGCCGATAAAAAACAGGTCGCCCGCCAATAAGGATACAGGCCTGTATAAACAAAGCCTTATTCTAAAACCAGAGATCTTTACCAGCGGATTTATTGATATCATCAACAACGGCCAGGTAAACGCATCCGCCCGCTTTATAAGGTTATTCATCGGCGAACCGGGAAAATTTGTATTACCTATTTCACTCTATTCCGGTGTATCGTCTAATAATTTTCAGAACATACAAAGTCCTGCCCGCTCCAACGATGCACTCTTCATTAATTTCATCAACCCACTGAGTGGCCTGGCTAATATTTCGGTAGAGGGCATTGTTTTTTTTAACAGATCATCAAAAAAGGTTACCAGGATGGGTTTACTCTATCATGGGGGAGAAAGAATACTTACCGGTATAACCATAGGGTCGCCGGCAGATCCTTTAACCGGCAGGCCTGTGAATTTTTTTAATTCTTTTGGTTCGCTCGGATTCTATTTTCAAACAGGCGCATGGGACCGGAACAATTTAAGTAATATGGGTATCTCATGGCTGGCACTTCGGTATATAGGTTGTTACTCAAACCCGTCGCAATTGAGATCGTTCCTGCCTTCTATTGAAACAAATGGTCTCTATCATGGCTGGAGCCTGGCCTGGGGTGTGGAGATCAACAATTTTGTCAACATCAAAGTAGTGTATTACAAATATGCCAAGAAACCGGAAATAGATTATTACTTACCGATCTACCAGTTCTCTTTTAATTATACTTTCAAGAAATGAATTGTATCAATCCTTCAAAATAAATTCCCTGCTCAGGCCATAAGAGATAGATATCCTTCCCCCGGCGAAAGTGCCGTTTTCCACATCCCTTATATCCTCGCGGATCAGCTCAAGATGGATAGGACCATTGGCAAGACCGGACATATCCGTATCGCTGATAATGATCTGCCCGTTCTTAACCGTATCCACCCGGTTGATACCCTCACTGGTATAGCTGGTATCCGTCATCAATACTCTTACATGATCAACTTTGTCAAGACCATCCCACTGAAAAATAATCTTTCCCCGTTGAAGCGTGTCGGGAATTTCTGTTTCTAATGAAAGAGGACGAAAAGTAAATTCTTCTTTGTATTGCGTACCGCTATTGCTGGTAAAACGAATAGTATGTTTTCCTGTAAATGTTGAAAGAGCCTGGCGCAGTTCATAATATTCGCCGGTCATCTTTGAATAAGCTGCTTGTAATACCCGGCCATCGAATTCCACCTTAGCGGGTTCGCTCAATGTAATGGTTTCGCCATTCTCATTATCAAAACGGAATTGAAGTTTTATTGTAAGAGAATCATTTCCTTCTTCGCCCCAAACCTGGTAATCGAACCAGATGGATCCGGCATCGATATCGTTACTGTCGATCTCCTCAACATGAGGACCATCATTATTACAGGCAATGAAAAAGCAAAAAGAAAAAATAAAAAGAAATGAAAACGTCCTGTTCATATATGAGTTATTCTTACTACCGGATCAGCCGCAAATTACGTTAAGAAAAATCAATCTTCTTTACGGCGCCTGTTTTTAGCAGTGGGGCTGTTTTTAATATTTCCAATAACTCCGTCCTTTAGGACGGAGGTATAAGCATTCCAACAGGCTTTAGCCATGAAATAAATCCAAAGGGGCAAAGCCCTGAATATATTTCTGCAAGCTACTCCGCTCTAAAGAGCGGGGTCATTAACTACATTCATCTTTGTTGAAAATTTAAACGGATAGCTATGTGGCCTGGTTTCACTTTTCACCACTCACCCCTCACCTTTGACCGCCTTTCATACACTTTTTTATCCCACATATCAGCCCGGCATTTACCTTTACCAAAACTTGAATTATGAGAAAGTTCTTTTCCGTTTTATTGCTAATGCTGTTTACTGTTCTTAGTTCTGTATCACAGGCTCAAAACAGCAACGACCCGTTGCCGCTAAATCCTAAAGTAACGACCGGCAAACTAAGCAACGGACTTACTTATTACATATTACCCAATAAAAAACCGGAGAAGAAAGTAGAGTTGCGATTGATCGTAAACACAGGCTCTCTCAGCGAAGATGATGACCAGCTTGGTCTTGCCCACATGGCAGAGCATATGGCTTTTAACGGCACCACGCATTTTAAAAAGAACGACATCGTTTCTTTCTTACAGGATATTGGCGTTGGCTTTGGCAGCGACCTGAACGCTTATACTTCTTTTGACAGAACAGTTTATATACTGCCCATTCCTACCGATAAAGCGGGCAACCTGGAAAAAGGTTTCCAGGTACTGGAAGACTGGGCGCATAACGTTACTTATATCACCGAAGATATTGAAGGCGAAAGAGCGATCATTCTGGAAGAAAGCCGTCTTGGTAAAGGAGCTGAAGACAGGATGCAACGCAAATGGCTCCCGCTTTATTTTAACGGTTCCCGCTATGCCAACAGGTTACCCATTGGAAAAGATGAGATCATCAGTTCTTTTAAGCCCGACAGGATCAGGAATTATTATAAAGACTGGTACCGGCCCGAATTAATGGCCGTAGCTGTAGTGGGCGATATTTCCAAAGAGGAAGCTATGGCGATGATAAAAAAACATTTCGAGGGCATCGCAGTACCTGGATCTGCACGCAAACTGCCTGTCATCGATTTTCCGGCTTATCAAAATGATGTAGCGGCCGTGAATACCGACAAAGAAGCCACCGGTTATAGTCTCGATATTTCATGGTCGGCCTTTCCCAATAATGCACTTCTCACTTTTGCTGATTATAAAAAAAGTCTTGTTAACTCATTATTCAGCACGATGCTGAACATCCGCTACAGGGAGATAACGCAAAAACCTGATCCGCCTTTTCTTTTTGCCAGCGGTTCATTTAGTTCATTCGTGAGAGGGTATGACCAGTTTAGCCTCAGCGCCAATACAGGTAGTGAAAACCCCGCTAAAGCAATTGATGTTTTGATAGCAGAAATTGAACGGGTTAAAAAATTTGGTTTTACTGAAGCAGAATTGGAAAGGGCGAAAAAGAACCAGGCCGCTCTTTATGAAAATGCCTATAACAACCGTGATAAAACAGAATCGGGCCAGCTTATTGAAGAATTCATTGAGCTTTTTCTCACCGGCACAGCAGCGCCGGGCATAGAGAATGAATATAATTATGTAAAGACCATGCTTCCTGCTATTTCATTGCAGGATGTAAATGCCGTTGCGGATAAATTGAAAGGCGAAAGGAAAAAATTCATCAGCATAACAGGCCCGGAAAATGCTGCTGTAAAATTGCCGACCGAAGAAGAACTTATAGCCGCAATAGCTAAAGCCGAAAAACAAACGGTGACTGCTTATGAAGAAAAAGCGGTATCAAAAAACCTGCTGACTAAGATCCCTGTACCCGGTAAAATAGTTTCTAAAACCAAAAACCCGCTTACTACGGCTACCGATATTGTTCTGAGCAATGGTATTACCGTTTCATTGAAGGCGACAGATTTTAAAGACGATGAAATAATCATGCAGGCGCAAAGACCGGGAGGTACCAGCAATTATAGTGTAAAGGATCTGTATAGCGCAGAGTATGCCGGGCCGGTTCAGGCAGCAATGGGTTATGGAACTTTCACTCCCCCTGATATTCAAAAAGCATTGAGCGGAAAGAAAATTTCTGCAGGTGGTCTTATCACAGAAACAAGGGATATGTATTCCGGCAATTCAACAGTGAAGGACCTTGAAACAATGTTCCAGTTACTTTACCTGAAAGTAACGGACCAGCGAAAGGATACAGCTTTATTCAATTCATTTATTAAAAAACAAAAATCGGCCATGGCCATGGCGATGGCCAATCCGCAAACGGCATTCATTGATACGCTTGGAAAATTTGTTTATAATAATTCACCGCTTTCGCCGATCAAGGTTCCCCGTCCCGAAGACTTTGATAAAATAAATCTTGAGCGTAGCCAGCAGATCTTCAGAGAAAGAATGGGCGATGCTACCGGGATGCATTTTGTATTCGTAGGAAATTTCAAAGAAGAAACCATCCTGCCATTGATCGAAAAATATATTGCCTCTCTTCCCTGCAGCGGAAAGAAGACAAAAGCTGTTGATAATAAATTAAGGCCTTTAAAAGGAAACCATATCCTGACCTTTAATAAAGGCAAAGAAGAAAAAAGCCTGGTAGTGCAAATGTATAATGGCGAAACAACTTATTCGGAAGACCTGGCCCTGAAAGCCGATGCGCTTACCGAAGCCATGAATATCCGCATCATTGAAGAACTGCGGGAAAGATCACAGGCGATCTATGGCGGTGGTTTGCAGGGCGGACTTCAAAAAGAGCCTTATGCTTCCTACCAGCTACTTGCATTTTTACCAACCGGCCCGGCAAAAGTTGATACCGTAGTAAAAAACCTCCAGTTGCTGATCGATGAAATGCAAAAGAAAGGACCTTCGGCCGAAGTGCTGGCCAAAGTAAAAAAGCAATGGCTGGAACAACACCGCGAACAACTCAAGGACAATAATGAGTGGGTATCGGCGCTTATGGGAAATAAAGTGGACAAAGAAGATTTCAACCGTTTTATTAAGTTTGAAACTTTTGTAAACAAATTGACGCCGAAAGATGTGCAAACGGCGGCTCAGTTATTCCTGAGCAATAAGAATAAGATCGTGGCAATACAAATGCCCGAAAAGCAGGAAACTAAAAAACCTTTTTAAACTTATCATCAATAGTAGAAAAGGACCCCGGAAGCCCGGGATCCTTTTTTTAATTTTCAGGACTACCGGGTGAGCCACCATCGCTGAGTTTTGACAGTAAAAAAGCCCAAACTAATCTTATCTTTGCCATCCTTTGTCAAAAAAAGGATCCCGGATGTCCGGAACTGTCAAATTGGCCTGTAAGAAGTTTATAGCACTTTTTTTGCCGAACGAAAGAAGGTCATAAAAATCAAATTGGGCAAAATTGAAACTCTTATATCATCATGATCCATCTGACCAATATGACCCATTTGACCAATATGCCCTACTTAACCAATCAACTCATTAACTAATTCCCATATCATGTTAGGATTCATTTCAAAACTATTCGGCGGCAGTAAATCTGAAAAGGATGTAAAAAAGATCCAGCCTGTTGTGGGCAAGGTCAGCGAATTTTTTACTGCTTATCAATCATTGAACAATGATCAGCTTCGCAATAAAACGCAGGAATTCCGCCAGCGCATCAAAGAACATTTGACCGGGATCGATGCAGAGATCGCCGAAAAAAATAAAACGGCCGAAGAATTACCTTTTAATGACCTGATGGGGAAAGATGCTATCTACCAGGAAGTAGATAAGCTGAAAAAGGAAAGAGATAAAAAGATCGAATCGGTACTGGAAGAGATCATGCCCGAAGCTTTTGCCGTAGTAAAAGAAACAGCCCGTCGTTTCAAAGAAAATACAGATATCGTTTCAACAGCTACACAACTCGATAAAGACCTTAGTGTAAAAAAAGATTATGTAACGATCGATGGCGATCAATGCACTTTTAAAAATACATGGACGGCCGGTGGCGGACAAGTAACATGGAACATGGTACACTACGATGTGCAGTTGATCGGTGGCGCCGTTTTGCATTCAGGAAAAATTGCAGAGATGGCTACCGGTGAGGGTAAAACACTTGTTTCTACATTACCTGCTTATTTAAATGCATTACCCGGCGAAGGTGTTCATATTGTAACGGTGAATGATTACCTGGCCCGTCGTGACCAGGAATGGAACGGAACTATTTTCGAATGGCTCGGCCTTACCGTTGATTGTATCGATAAACACCAGCCCAATTCTGAAGAAAGAAGAAAAGCTTATCTCGCCGACATCACTTATGGTACTAACAATGAATTTGGCTTTGATTATCTCCGTGATAATATGGTGCATACCGCCGAAGAAATGGTACAGCGCAAACACCATTATGCAATGGTGGATGAGGTTGACTCCGTATTGATCGATGATGCGAGAACGCCGTTGATCATTTCCGGTCCTGTTGCAAGAGGCGATGACCAGCAGTTCCATATTCATAAACCAAGAATTCAACAATTGGTGCAGGAACAGGAACGCATCGTTCGTACATCACTCAATGAAGCCAAAAAATTATTTGAAAAAGGAGACGATGACGCTAAGACAGGCGGCCTTCATTTATTCCGTGCATTTCGCGGCCTGCCAAAGTATGGCCCGGTAATTAAATTCTTAAGTGAACCGGGTATCAAAGTAAAGATGCAGAAAGCGGAGAATCATTATTTACAGGATCAGCAACGCAACATGCATATTGTAGATGAAGAATTGCTTTTTCATATTGATGAGAAGAATAATTCGGTTGACCTGACGGATAAAGGTCTTGCCATGATCACCCGTACCGGGGAAGATTCTGAATTCTTTGTATTGCCCGATATCGGTGTTAAACTGGCTGAAGTAGAAAAAAGCAGTTTATCGGCCGATGAAAAATTGCAGCAAAAAGAAGCGGTGCTGAATGACTATGCACAAAAAGCCGATCGTATCCATACTGTTCAGCAATTGCTGAAAGCTTATACCTTATTTCAAAAAGACGTTGAATACATTATTGATAATGGCGCAGTAAAAATTGTTGACGAACAAACGGGCCGTGTACTCGATGGCCGTCGTTATTCCGACGGTTTGCACCAGGCTATCGAAGCAAAAGAAAATGTAAAGATCGAAGCTGCTACACAAACTTATGCGACGATCACTTTGCAGAATTATTTCAGGATGTATCATAAGCTGGCAGGTATGACCGGTACGGCCGAAACAGAAGCATCTGAGTTGTGGAGTATCTATAAACTGGATGTGGTTACGATCCCTACCAACATCCCGATGATACGTAAGGACAAGCAGGATCTTGTTTACAAAACAAAAAGAGAAAAATTCAAAGCTGTTATCGATGAGATAGAATTGCTGCGCAATGCAGGCCGTCCATGTCTTGTTGGTACCACTTCAGTTGAGATAAGTGAATTGCTCAGCCGTATGCTGCAGCAGAAAAAAATTCCGCATAATGTTTTGAATGCAAAACAACATGCGAGAGAAGCGCAGATCGTTGCCGAAGCAGGTTTACCGGGCGCAGTAACTATTGCAACGAATATGGCCGGTCGTGGTACGGATATCAAACTCGGTCCCGGTGTAAAAGAAGCCGGTGGTTTGGCGATCATCGGAACAGAAAGACATGAGAGCCGTCGTGTGGACAGGCAGTTGCGTGGCCGTGCAGGCAGGCAGGGTGATCCCGGTAGTTCGCAGTTCTATATTGCACTGGAAGACGACCTGATGCGTATGTTCGGCAGCGAACGTATCGCTTCGATCATGGATAAGCTGGGTTATAAAGAAGGCGATGTGATACAGCATAGCATGATCAGCAATAGTATTCAAAGAGCGCAGAAGAAAGTAGAAGAAAATAATTTCGGTATACGTAAAAGGTTGCTGGAATACGATGATGTGATGAACCACCAGCGTAATGCGGTGTATAAACGCCGTAACCATGCTTTGTTTGGCGAACGTTTGGCATTGGATATCGATACTTCATTCTCTACACTGGTAGCGGGCCTGATCGATTCGTTCCGTGAGCAGGAAGATTTCGAAGGATTTAAAATGGCTTGTGTTATCAATTTTGGTTTGGATACAAAGATCGCAGAAGAAGAATTCAAGAAAGGCGATATCAATTCACTGATCGACCAGTTGTATGCAGAAAGTACCGAGAGATACAGCCAGCATAAAGAAGAAGTAAAAAAGCAGGCCGTTCCTGTTTTCAAAAATATCCGTTTAACGCAGGGCAGTCATGTTGAGAATGTAGTAGTACCGTTCAATGATGGTAAAAAAGGATTGAATGTGCTTGCCAATTTGGATAAGACCATTAGTACAGGAGGTGAAGAACTGGCGTTGGCACTGGAAAAAACAATTACTCTCGTTGTGATCGATGATGCCTGGAAAGAACATCTGCGCGGCATGGACGATCTGAAACAAGCGGTGCAAACAGCTTACCTCGAACAGAAAGATCCGCTCGTATTATATAAGATCGAAGCGTTCAAATTATTTGAGGGCATGAATGGTGAAGTGAACAAGAATATCGTCTCCTATCTTACGCATGCCACTATTCCTGTACAGCAGGAGAATGCACCGTTGAAAGAAGGCCGCCAGCAAAAGACAGACTATTCAAAGATGAAAGCGAATAAAGAAGAGGTTGATCGTGCCGGTGAAGATTATGCAGCAAATGAAAGAGACAAGTTTGAACCCGGCGGTGCTCCCGATGTTGCGGTCAAGCAGGAACCTATTAAAGTAGCGCCGAAGATCGGGCGGAATGATCCTTGTCCTTGTGGCAGCGGGAAGAAGTATAAGAATTGTCATGGGAAGGAGGAATAGTGTCGGCCGTGTCTGACGGTCTCCGTCTGACACATACACAGGATAAATTTATCAATGCCCCGATGATCGGGGCATTTTCTTTTCGCTCCTGTGCCTGACGTCTCGCAGAGCATCTGATACATAGCTATATTGATCCTTCGACTTCGCTCAGGAATCAACAACAAACATCCTTCGACTTCGCTCAGGACCCGACTTCGCCCAGGGTTAAAAATTACGATGCCCCGCTTATCAGCGGGGCGTCGTAGTTAACAACCAAATCCAAATATCTGTGAAGGCTTAAAAATGAAAAAGAATTGAATCCAAATAGAATAAGGCTTAAGGTTAATGACTTTCAATTCTTTTTCGAAGATGAGCTATCTGATCAGAATAAAAAATGTGATTATAGCTTTTTGAGGGGAGGTTTTTAACGGTGGTTGTGCGTGCAAAAAGACGCATGCTAAAAAAAGAGAATGAGAAATGGAGAGAAGAAAGGGGAGAAAATATAAATGCGATGATAGTTCCGTTAGTACAAGTACGAGTTTCATACTTGCGGGTAGTAGTTCCGTCAGTGGAAGTACGAGTTTCATACCTGCGGGTAGTAGTTCCGTCAGTGGAGCTGTGAATTCCATACCTGCGGGTAGTAGTTCCGTCAATGGAGGTCTGAGTTTCATACTTGCGGGTAGTAGTTCCGTCAGTGGAACTGTGAGTTCCATACTTGCGGGTGGTAGTTATATCGAAGACCGGGCGGTTCTTATGCGTCAGGCCGCTGTTGGTTATATTAAAGAGCCAGGCAAATTATAGCGGCCAGCCGCTTGCAACAAAAAACCCCTGCCATTTGACGGCAAGGGGTTTGGTTTTCCAGATTAAGATTGCTTATTGTTTTGGTAACCTGAATGAAAGACGACTGACCTGCCGGTATTGAGGACTGCGGGCACCGAAAAGGCTTTTGACATATAGTTTTACAGCATTGGCGGTTTCTACCAAACCGGTTTGCTTATTATATAATGTCTTGTTCCTTGCGATCCGGGCATTACTGTACTCAGTATAGCTTGCTGCAATGTTCGTGTTCTTTGTTTGCAGTATTGCTTTTCTTGTTTGCAATGCGGGGATCTTCAGGTCTGCTTCGTTTGGTTTGTAAAGAGGTTCCTGTAAAATCATATCGATCATCTTTGCAAAATGTTCGAGAAGGTTATCATAACTCTGTTGTGATGCAGAAACGATCACAGGTTGTGGTGCATTGGGATCTTCCGGTAAGCCGGGAAGTTTTGTAGCCCTGCGACCATGTATCTTTTTGTTGGCCAATTGCAAGATCTTTCAGCGCTTCATTTGAAGTACCCGATACAGCAAATGCATTGGTGATCCTTGTGGACAGTGCTTTGAGTTCTTCAAATCCGATCTTTCTTTGATTAGTAGCCTGGTCGAATTTTGTTTTCTTGTCGCGGAGTAAATCCATTGCATCGATTGCCCCGGACCTGAGATCAGATAATCCGCTAACCGATAAATTAGTGTTGAAAGGATCATAAGCAGTGCCATAGCCATTACAAAAGGCAATAAGGTGTTCGAAGTTGGCGACGTTTTTGGCGTGGCCGGTTTCTGAATTAGAAGGCATAAAATTTAGTTTAAAAGTTTTAAAATGTTTGTTGAATTATTCATAGTTGCAACTATGGATCAAACATACGGTGGTGGTAAAACCTCATTTCCACTTTAGGTACGTTCGTGCACTTTATTGCACTTTATTGCACTTTATTGTACATTATTGTTCATTCGTGCACGTTTGTACACTTATATACTAGTTAAATTGAGGAGAATGAAGGGTTGTGATGTACGCTTTATTTGTAGATAATGACTGTTTTGGAATTAAGGTGTTGAAAGAGAGGAAATTATTAATTGCTGATGATTGGGAGTGTTGAGTACAAATTCAGCATTACGGAGGAGGAAATGAGTTCTTATTTGATAATGGCCGGTGGAGAAAAACACCGGCCACGGCGTGTTGGTCTTTGTAGCACAGCTGACAAGGCGGAAAAACACCGACCACATGAATTAAGCACATCGTCATTTAGTATACCGGGAGTTTCAACTTACGGTGCCTGTCTCCACAACCGCAGCTAAAATAAAAACGAGAAACGATGCGTGAAGACACGCATCACGGCGCAGGAGTCAGATAATAAATTTTACTGTTCAGAAAAATCAACTCAAGAAAATATCATTATGCCATTGAATAAATCGTTTATTGGGTTTATCTATTTCTGCCTCGGTTGGTCTTCCCAAAAAGTGGTCGATGTTTTCTTCCACCGACCACATGAATTAAGTACATCGTCATTTAGTATTCTGCCTCGGTTGGTCTTCCCAAAAAATAACACGCCGTGGTCGGTGTTTTCTTCCACCGACCACATCAATTAAGTACATCGTCATTTAGTATACCGGGAGCTTCAACTTACGGTGCCTGCCTCCACAACCGCAATTAAAATAAAAACGAGAAACGATGCGTGAAGACACGCATCACGGCGCAGGAGTTTTTTAATAATCCAAAAAATAATAATTGAATGATCTAGACGACGCCATTTCACCTCAACTATTTGTCAGGCTACAACCAGCGATCTAACATTCTCCTCCGCCTCGGTGGGTCTTCCATAAAAAAATAGCAAGCCGTGGTCGGTGTTTTCTTTCTGCTTCGGTTGGTCTTCCCAAAAAATAACACGCCGTGGTCGGTGTTTTCTTCCACCGACCACATCAATTAAGTACATCGTCATTTAGTATACCGGGAGTTTCAACTTACGGTGCCTGTTTCCACAACCGCAGCTAAAATAAAAACGAGAAACGATGCGTGAAGACACGCATCACGGCGCAAAAAAGAGAAGTGATGCATAGAGACACGCCTCACGGCGCTGAAATAAACAGTAACAAATAAAGCGCTTACAATGCCATTTTTCTCACATACTCCTCCACTCCACCCAGCACCGCCAGCGAGATCAATAACCAGAGCAAGCCGATAATAAATCCGGCCAGTACATCCGATGTATAATGTACCCGCAGGTAGATACGGGTATAACCGATCGAAATAATCAATAACAGCAATAAAATGATAACAATGATCCGCAACCAGTCAATAGTTATCTCATGCGAGAGGATATAAATAAGCAGTCCGTAAAATGTAACGGCAATGATCGCATGGCCGCTGGGAAAACTTAATCCTTTGACCGCTTTCAACAAAGGTGATAAGGGTCGCCTGCGGCGAAACAGATTCTTCAGTAATAACATCAATACCAAGCTGCTTAATGCAATGGTGGCGATGCGAATGGAAAACCAGTTTTGCCTGGCAACAAATAAAAAATAAACGATCAGTAAAAGATTGGCAGGGATAAGGAACTGGTGCTTGCCTAAAAATGTAATGAAGAGCATGATCCTGTTGCGGGCAGGCGTTACATGCGGTTGCAGTTTATCAAAAATAGCGAGATCGACAGGTTTGTATTTGCGCATGTGCTTTCGCAGCAGGAATACCAGGATGGCGATCACCGCGGCAAATGCCAGCAGCGAAAGCAGTGTTTGCCCGATAATTAATACAATGATCTTCCAGGTGTTCATAAGGAAAATTAAGTCAAATGGGGCAGATAGGTCTAATCGGTCATAGAGGCAAATAAGTCAAATGGATCATATCAGAGTTGCATTTGCCTTTTTGACTTATTTGACATTTATTCATTGCTTCTTCTAAAATCAATTTGCTTTCGCACCGGTTGCGAAGGATCCAATAGCTGCTTCAGGTATTTAAAGATGAGTTGTATTCCATCATCACGACCGGCCACCTTTTTTTCAATTTTTTCGAACTGTAATAAAATGTCTTTGTGTGTAAGCAGCATCTCTTTCATCCTCGCAAACACCCTTATGATCTGAATATGCACCTGGACAGCTATTTTGCTATTCAGTACACCGGAAAGCATGGATACTCCCTGTTCAGTAAAGGCGTAAGGAAGTTTCCATGTACCACCCCTGCCAGCATTCTTTGATATTGCATTTTGCAATATCAAAGACTCCAGTTCTTCAGTGAAGCTGAAACATAAAATCTTCCGGGAACCGGTTCCTGTTTCTTTTTACGGCAAGGTTCAGGTTACCTGTGGTCGCCCCATATAAAGCGCCCAGGTCCTTATCAAGCATTACCTTTTTTTCTGCATAAAATAGATCTTACTAATGATCTGTTCATCCGGAATAATTTGTCCTGTTTTCCTTTTCATTCACGGCTAAAATAAAGGAACCAAAGACGAGTATTTCATTAAAAAAACAATATCAATCGTGTTTTTCGTGATTCGACCAATAAATAAAAATGCCCCCGCTCCCGCGGAGGCATTCGAATTAACCATATAAACCTTATCTATGCATGGAAGCATCGACCCGTCTAAGTTGATGCATACGATCAGACAATAAATGAGAATTTCAACCCCGGAAAATGTTTTTTTCCCCGGGGATAAAGAATATTGAAGTTAGCAGGCTTAATAGGTCATATTGGTCACATAAGTCATACAAATCAAATGGGTCAATTGCCCTATCAAGGTCGCCTTTGACTCATTTGCCCCATTTAACTTTTATAACTCTCTTCTTTACGGGATCAATAAAGCAAAAACCTGCATAATTCTGCATGTTTTTGCCGATTACAAGCTGTTAGTAACCTACCACTAAAAGGTAGCGGCTTTTCAAAAAAATATATCTAGGTTTGCACTCAATTTTAAAAAACCCCAAAACCAGTAAAAATGAAAAAAGTATTATTAGTTCTGGCTGTAGCCGCTACAATGGTTGCCTGCAATAACAAGAAAAAAGGTGATGCAAAAGTTGAAGGCGATACAACTACGACCACAACAACCAACACCACTAACACTACAACTACCACTACCGTATCTGATGGCGTTCCAACTTTTGCTGATGCAGAAGTACAGTCTTATGTAAACGACTATACTGCATTTGTGAACAGTTATATGGAAGCTTACAAATCAAAAGACATGACCAAAGTACAGGAACTGTCTGGTAAAATGCAGGAATGGTCCGGCAGGTCAATGACGATCGGTCAGAAATTGGCTAACAATCCTGAAGAAGCTAAAAAGTTCAGCGATTATATGACCAAACTTTCAACAGATTGGGCTAACGCTGCAAAAGCAATGATGCCTTCTAACTAATCAGATCTTTACAGATCATCATCAACCTCCGGCCATACGCCGGGGGTTTTTGTTTTTACCCTCCTTCCTTTTGCCTGTATATAAAACATGAGAGCGAATAAATTTTGCATCGCTTTTGCGTACTGCCGTCATTGCGGAAAAGATACGCCAGGCCGGGACGGTCAGACGCCTGCATCAATTTTAAACTGTTATTGTTTAACTTAGAACGGCCAAACCAAACCCATACATGTATCACAAGACCAAGAAAAAAGTTCATGGACTGCTGCACCCGGAGATCGTAGGCGATAAACATTGGGATAAGGTCATCAATATCTTCATCATCACGGTCATTATCCTGAATGTGATCGCCGTGATCATGGAAACGGTTCAATCCATTCATATCCGCTACGATGATTTCTTCCATTATTTTGATATGGTTTCCGTTATCATCTTCACTGTTGAATATGTGATGCGGGTCTGGAGCAGTAATCATGAAGAAAAGTACAAGCATGCCGTATGGGGCCGGCTTAAGTACATGGTTTCGGCCGGGGCGCTGATCGACCTGATCGCCATCCTGCCTTTCTACCTGCATTTATTCTTTCCTGTTGATTTTGATCTTAGAGAGATACGTATGCTGCGGTTGTTGCGGGTACTGCGTTTGTTCAGGCTGACGGCCTATACCAAACCTGCGCAAATGATCAGCAATGTATTCAGGAAAAGATATAAGGAACTGATCGTTGCGTTTGTACTGGCTATCTTTCTCATCATCATTGCTTCCTGTATCATGTATTTTGCCGAACATGGAAACCCGGCTCCGGGACTTGAGTATAGTTTGTTCACCAGTATACCAAAGACCATCTGGTGGTCGGTAGTAACATTAACAACAACAGGCTATGGCGATATGTATCCTGTAACGAATCTTGGAAAAGGCCTGGCCAGTGTGATCATGCTGATGGGTATTGCTTTCTTTGCCTTACCGGCCGGTATCATTACGGCAGGTTTCATCGACGAGTTCAGGGCAGAAAGAGTAAGAAAAACACATCGCTGTCCCAGTTGCGGTGAACAGATCGAAATGGATGGAGAGAATGAACATAATCATAATGAATAAGGATTTAGGAATTGGGAATTGGATAGGATTTTGGAATTAGAGGTTGAAGGTCATACAATCTAATTCCTGTGGAGCATAAAAAAAAGGAATGAGTATCTCTCATTCCTAATTACTTATTACTGTTTCCTGGTCTTAGAATCCTTTCTTACCTTTTTCTTTCAACTGATATTTTTCTTCATAACGCTCACTCAATTGCTTTTGTTTATCATCCAGGTTTATTTTTCTTCCCTGTATAAATGCATCGGTCACATTATTGGTAGCCATATCCAGTATATCGCCGGAACTGATAATGATATTGGCATCTTTACCCACTTCCAGGCTTCCTGTTTTATCGGACACTCCCATGATCTTTGCTACATTCAACGTAATAGCAGCCAATGCCTGCTCTTTCGTAAGTCCGTAAGCTACCGCTGTTCCTGCATTGAAAGCAATATTGCGGCCACGGGTTTGTGCATCGTCATCTGAAATAGCAAAGGTCACTCCTGCTTTTTGTAAAGCTGCTGCTGCTTTGTACGGTTGATCAACATCATCATCCGTAGTGGTTGGTAAACTATGCATCTGCTGTAATATCACAGAAACATTATGCTGTTTCAACAGGTCTGGTATCTGCCAGCTCTCACTGCCACCAACGATCACCACATCAAATCCAAATTCTTTTACGAAATCCAGTGCGGCAAGCATTTGCTTTACCGTATTGGCATGCACATAGAATTTCTGTGATTTAGTAAACAGGTTCTTTGTGGCTTCATACTTCAGGTTGGTCTCATCATGCTTGTCTGTTGCATTGTATGCTTTTGCTTCGCGGAAGAAAGATTTTAAATTCTCTAATTTCTCCAATCCCTCTTTTACAGGATCGGGTTGCGCTGCTGCATTTGGCCCGCCGGGCGCACCGCCACCGCCAAACCTTCCGAAATTTGGACGTGGCATCAATGAAGGCATATATAAATGCATACCGGCATCCACTTTTAATGCCGCATCGGTCCAGGTCCATGCATCCAGTTGAACAACAGAAGAAGAACCGGCTAAGAAATTTCCCTGCGGAACGATATTCGCAGCCAGTATACCATTCGAACGAAGTGTATTGATCACTTTTGAATCCGTATTATAGGCCACGATAGAACGAACATTCGGATTCATATCACCGATCTCCCTTACATCGCTGGATGCTTTTACAGCGCCTGTTTCGATAAGTCCCAGTGAACTGGCAGGAAGAATGATACCGGGATAAACATGTTTGCCTTTTGCATCGACCATTTCAGAGCCGGCAGGCACCGAAACATTTGTGCCGATAGCGGTGATCTTTCCATCGACAATAACAATGGATGCATTTTCCACCACTTCACCATTGCCTTTATGAATAGTAGCGTTGGAGATAACGATGGGAGTTTTTTGTTTTTCCGCCGGTAAAACATTTGATTGTGCAGCAGCAAACAAAACCGATCCGTTGAGTATGAGTTGCTAAAAATATCTTTCTCATTATAATGGTTTTAGTTGTTATCAAGTATTGTCTGAATCGATTACCAATAAGCCATGACTATGTCCATGATCGCTGCAGGTATGCATGATCTGGTAAGAGGGTTGTGCAGGAATGGTCGGTGCACCACTTCTTTTTTCTCCATTTAATTTTTTGACCAGTCTCATTCTTTCTGCATCTACTTCTTTTTGCATCTGCTCATCTTTCTGGCGGTCAAAATATACGGTACCATCAACGATCGTGTACAATGATTTTGCATAGATGCTCAAAGGATTGTCGGACCACACTACGATATCGGCATCTTTACCCACTTTCAAACTTCCCACCCTGTCATCCACATGCAGCATCTTTGCAGGATTCAGTGTAACGAGTTGTAATGCTTCTTCCGCTGACAATCCGCCGTACTTCATTGTCTTCGCTGCTTCCTGGTTCAGCCTTCTTGCCATTTCTGCATCATCGGAATTGATGGCAACAACCAAACCAACCTTGTGCATGATGGCTGCATTGTAAGGAATGGCATCTTCCACTTCTACTTTATAGGCCCACCAGTCGGAAAAAGTGGAAGCATAAGATCCATGCTTCAGCATCCTGTCCGCTACTTTATATCCTTCCAGTATATGCGTGAATGTATTTACTTTAAAACCCATCTGCTCCGCTACTTCGATCAAACCGGTGATCTCGCTCTGTACATAAGAGTGACAAGTGATGAATCTTTTATTATCTAAAATTTCAACCAGGGCATCCAACTCAAGGTCCCGACGCGGAGGTATTAATCCAATAAGCGTTTTTTTCTCTTTGGTCAAACGATCTTTTTCGGCATTATAAACAGCCCATTCTTTTTTATAATCTTTTGCTCTTGTAAATGCATCGACCAATACCTGCTCTACTCCCATTCTTGTATCGGGATAACGGTTGTTACCACCGGGAATAGTAAAGTTGGAACGTTTTACATTTTCTCCCAATGCAAATTTTATAAAGCCATCGGAGTTCTTGAATTTCATATCCTCTGCATTTGCACCCCAGCGTAGTTTCAACAGTTGTGTTTGTCCGCCGATCACATTGGCAGAACCATGAAGGATATGAGAAGAAGTAACACCGCCGCTTAACTGGCGATAAATATTTATATCATCAGGATTGATATTATCACCGATCCTTACTTCGGATGTTACCGATTGTGCCCCTTCATTGATAGAAGCTGCTGCAATATGAGAATGCTCATCGATGATACCCGGAGATATATGTTTTCCTGTTCCGTCGATCACTCTTGCACCAGGCTCATTCAAATTTTTTCCAATAGCTGCGATCTTCCCGTTCTTTAATAATACGTCTGTGTTTTGCAACACGCCATCTTTCTCGCTTGTCCAAACTGTTGCATTCTTAATTAAGATCGTTTCCTGTTTGGGCTGATGTTCCTCATCCCATCCATACGGAAGGAATGGAAAAGTGATCTTCCCCATTACCGGCACATCTTTTTTCTTTACAGTGTCCGCTTTTACTTCAGCCGCTTTCATAAATACAGCGGTCCAGGTTAAAATATTTCCCAATGAATCGACACCGGTACCATTCCATTCGGTGCCATTGCTCATACCGCTGAGTCTTGTAGCGCTAGCCGGCAATGTTTGTGCTTGCCCGGCACCAAAAACTCCGCCACCGGGAAATCCACCGCCGGGTCTTCTTGTTGTATCGCTGGTTCTTCTTGTTGTATCGCCGGCCGGCATTTGAGGTCTTTGTCTTCTTTGCATCGCTGCATAGCTCAGTTTGATCTGTTTGCCATCAAAACTGAATTTGTTATTCATTGTATCTTTTGCATACATGGTGATCGAGTTGCTGCTCTTAACATCCAATGTATATTTTTCAGTGCCCGCCGGAGTATTTACGGTCAAAGCATAAGTGCCGGCAATATTATCATCGCCTTTTACCCCGTATTTGATCCCCTGCACATAGTTGTACAGGATATTTGTTTTTTCATTGAAGATGGGGCCGTTGGTAATTAAAAAATTCGCCATCTTACCGGCATCAAGACTTCCTACCCTGTCATAAATACCGAGTATAGTAGCCGGGGTTTTTGTCAATGCTTCCATAGCTTTTGCTTCACTCAATCCATATTCCATGGATTTGCGAAGAGCTGTCCAGAAAGAATTGACAGCCCGCAGGTCGGCCGTTGTGATACAGAAAGGAACGCCGTTCTTTTCAAATATGGCGGCATTGGCCGGAGCCATTTCCCATTGCTTCATATCTTCTAAAGAAACAAATCTTGCATCGGAGGGATCTTCAACATCCATTGCCAGCGGGAAATTCAATGGGAGGATGAAAGTAGCATTGGTCGCTTTCATTTCTTTGATACGCTGGTATTCATTCTGACCTGCTTTGATGATATACTGAACGCCGAACTCATCTCCTATTTTATCGGCTCTCAGGTCACCCCACTTATCATTCGCTTCAAATATTTGTGGCAGGCCCTGGTTATCATTCCAGGATTGTAAAGTAGCATTGAAGCCTTCCATATAAGGTTTGTTCTTATACCAGGCAGCATCCAGGTAAGTTTGACGCAGCAGAGCAATATAACCCATCATGGAACTGGGATAGGATTGTCCCGATGTTCCTTTATTAAAAGAATAATGAGCCGAAGCTTTTTCTTTGACGATAACAAGGTTCTCTTTTTCATTGGCTAATGTAACCACCGCCCCTGTTCCTCTTGCCACGCCATCTTTTACATGGGTAAGTACGGTACCAAAACCTGCTTCACGTAATGGTTTGGCTACAGCATCATTTACACTGAAAACTTTGTAGACATCCACGTCGGATCTGATAGCCTGGTTCCAGCCGTAAGGACCTCTGACTGCATTATCAATTTGCGGCGCCTGGTTGAAAGCAAAAAAATTGCCGCCACCGGTTTGCTGGCGTTGCGGCGTACCGTAATCGGAATAGATATCAATAAAAGAAGGATAGATGTATTTTCCTTTACAATCTACTTCAACAGCGCCGGCCGGTACGGCAAGGCCGCTACCAACCGAAATGATCCTGCCATCTTTGACGATCATTGTCGCATTGGTCAAGGTGCTGGCTGCATCTTTTACGATCGTTGCATTGGTGAAAGCATAATAGCCGTGCCGCGGATCGGCCGTGCCGTTTTCGGGAAATGTAGGCTGGGCAATTAATGAGACTGAAAAAAGAAATGATAGGATTGCCGGAAGCCAGAGTCTGGTTTTTCTCATGTTAGTGTGGTTTTATACGAACCGAATTTAAAGCAATCCGGTCTACATTGAATAAGAAAATGATAAAAGGCCGCGGTTTGACGGAAAACACTCTGTGGTACTTGTGTTGGAGAAGAAAGTTCAGGTATCCAGCGGTTGAGGAACTGTTACTATAAGAATTTTTTAAACAAATTGAGGTTTTTGAATTTTTGGACATGCTCTGCATATTGCCTGCGTTTCCCTGCAATTTCCCTTAGTTTGCCCGTGTTTCACCCGTATCACGCCTGCATACAAGCAGGCGTGATACGGGTGAAGTATGAGTAGATACGGAGAAAAATGTCACGCTTCGTCGCTGTTCGCAGCGATCATTGCGCTATACTACCTGTGCAAAGAACTTTGGTTATCTTTGAAAAGTTTCAAAAGCCTTAGAAAGGTTCAAGAGGTTTAAATCGTCAGAACCCTTAACCTCTTAAACCTTTTGAACCTTTTGAACCTCTTACCTGTTAAACCAGTTAAACGTTTATGGCCGCACTAAGATCAATCGTTTCACTTCCCGACTTTTCGCTTTCACCAAGGATCGACCAGGTGGGTGTAGAAGAAAGGGCATCCCGTTTCACCAAAAGAAGCATTAAGAAAGAGTCCAAGATGAACGGGCTGAAACTGGTGCTGAATATGATCGACCTCACAACACTGGAAGGAAAAGATACCGATGGTAAAGTAAAACAGCTTTGTTATAAAGCTATGCATCCGCATGATGCATTACCGGATATTCCAACCGTGGCGGCTATTTGTGTATATCCATCGATGGTGAAAGTGGCGAAAAAAGCATTGGGCGATTCGGGTGTCAAAGTAGCTTCTGTATCTACTGCCTTCCCGAGCGGGCAGGCACCCAAAGATGTAAAGATCCGCGATACCAAATTTGCTGTCGGCGAAGGTGCCGATGAAGTGGATATGGTGATCAGCCGCGGAAAATTTCATGCAGGCGAATACAATTTTGTTTTTGATGAGATAGCAGCGATCAAAGAAGCTTGCGGCGAGGCACGATTGAAAGTGATATTGGAAACCGGTGAACTCGGTACATTCGATAAGGTTAGAAGGGCCAGCGATATTGCGATGCATGCCGGCGCCGATTTTATTAAAACATCGACAGGAAAAATACAACCGGCGGCTACCATGCCTGTAACATTGGTAATGCTGGAAGCGATAAGAGATTTTTATTATAAGACAGGAAAGATGATCGGGATGAAACCGGCCGGTGGCATTTCGAAATCAAAACTGGCATTGCATTATTTAGTGATGGTAAAAGAAGTATTGGGAGAAGACTGGCTGAATAATGAGTGGTTCCGTTTTGGCGCCAGTAGTTTGGCGAATGATGTGTTGATGCAGATAGTAAAAGAGAAAACAGGGAGTTACCAGGCGGCTAATTATTTTTCGGTGGATTAATTTGTTTCAGAGGTTCAAGAGGTTTGAGAGGTTCAAAAAGTTGGAACCCGAAAGATTAAGCCTCCCAGCCCCTCCGAAGGAGGGGTTTTAGAGTCTGAAATTTTAAAATTCTTTTACCCCGAAGGGGTAAAATGTTAATAGCCCCGGATGAAATCCGGGGAAATAGATAAATGAATTTTTTTCAGAGGTTCAGGAGGTTTGAGAGGTTCAAAAAGTTAGAACCCGAAAATTTATAAAGTTTTAGTCCCCCGAAGGGGTAAAATATTAATACCCGATACTTTGAAAAATTCCAGGGAAATAAATAGATGAGATTTGTTTCAGAGATTCAAGAGCGTTTGATAAGATACATGGCTTTACAATTAACGAAGTTGGGACTCGGAATAATATGGATATAAGTGACGAAAAAGGCAATTTTATTTACACCGAAGCGGGAATGAAAATATTAAATATGTAATTATTCAAGGTATTTGTGGAATGTAGCGGGAAATTAGTTAAATGAGTATTTAGATGATTTCAGAATTTTGAAGGGGTTCGACAATTGATGATAATCGAAAGAATGTTGAAGAGTCGATTGGGTTAGAATAAAATTTTGACGACTTGAGAAAACAGCGGAAATGAACAGGCGACGAATTATTTATAGCGTGGCAATTGATCTCACGCAGCGAACGCCAGGAATGCAGCGACGCCGAGACGTTCTCCGCGCGCCCGTTGCGGGAAACCCAAAGGCTGAATACGAACGGAACGATGAAGAGTGCGACGCAACAGGCGATCATCCGTGTTAATGTCGCTGGTAACATAAAAAAGTTTCAGAGGTTCAAGAGGTTTGAGAGGTTCAAAACGTTGGAACCCGAAACTTTTAGGCCTCCCACAGCTTTTGAACCTTTTGAACTTTTAAACCTTTTGAACTATATGGGTACAACAAAAAAGAAAGCTGCGAAAAACAACACTATCAAATTGAAATTTGATACAAGCTGGTCGCTATGCGCCGGCGCCGGAAAGTAAAAGCGCTGCTACGATCAATAAGCAATACGATCTTTTTATCAATGGGGAATGGCAGAAACCATCAGGCAATAAATATTTTGATACGATCAATCCTGCAACGGAAGAAAAATTATCTGAAGTAGCGGATGCCAGTGCGGCTGATGTTGATAAAGCAGTGAAAGCAGCAAGAACGGCTTATGAAAAAGTCTGGAAAAAAATGCCGCCCAAAGAAAGAGCAAAATATATTTTTCGTATTGCGAGGATGATACAGGAAAGAGCAAGAGAACTTGCTATCATTGAAACACTGGATGGTGGCAAACCAATAAAAGAAAGCCGTGATTTTGATGTACCGACAGCAGCCAATCATTTCTTTTATTATGCAGGATGGGCGGATAAATTAGAATATGCATTTCCTAACCGTACCACGGAACCGCTGGGAGTTGCCGGGCAGATCATTCCATGGAACTTTCCTTTGCTGATGGCAGCCTGGAAAATTGCGCCGGCTATTGCCACAGGAAATACAGTTGTATTAAAACCTGCCGAAACAACTTCTTTGACTGCTTTGAAACTGGCGGAGATCATCCAGGAATCTGATCTGCCGCCGGGAGTGGTGAATATAATAACCGGCGCTGGTGCTACCGGCGCTGCGCTCGTTAATCATCCTGACATTAATAAAATTGCTTTTACCGGTTCTACTGATGTTGGAAAGATCATTCAGCGGGCTATTGCCGGCACCAATAAAAAAGCAACCCTGGAACTCGGCGGCAAAGCTGCCAATATTATTTTTGAAGATGCCCCGATCGACCAGGCAGTGGAAGGAGTTATCAATGCCATTTATTTTAACCAGGGACATGTTTGCTGCGCCGGTTCAAGATTGTATGTGCAGGAATCTGTGGCAAAGGAAGTGATAAGAAAATTAAAAGATCGTTTGGAATCGCTGATCGTTGGCGACCCGATGGATAAGAATACAGATATCGGTGCTATCAATTCAAGATCACAATTAGATATCATTCATAAATACATCAGCATTGGAAAAAAAGAAGGCGCTGAAATGTATGAGAGTTCCTGCCCGTTGCCGGGCAAAGGATTTTTCTGCCGCCCAACTTTATTTACCAATGTGGCGCAAAGCAACCGCATTGCACAGGAAGAAATTTTCGGGCCGGTCTTATCCGTACTTACTTTCAGAACTGATGATGAAGTGATCGAAAAAGCCAATAATAGTCCATATGGATTAAGTGCCGGTGTATGGACAGACAAAGGTTCGAAGATCTTTAATATGACAAGAAGAATGAGAGCCGGTGTGATTTGGGCAAATACATTCAACAAATTCGATCCCTCTTCTCCGTTTGGTGGTTATAAAGAAAGTGGATTTGGAAGAGAAGGCGGGCTGCACGGACTTTCGGCTTATGTAAATGTTATATAAACAAGTTTAAAAGGTTCAAGAGGTTCAAAAGGTTTAACCGTTAGCTCTTGAACATTTTGAACCTCTCAAACTTCTTGAACCTCTCAAACCTCTTGAACCTCTCAAACCTCTTGAACCTTTTAAACCTCTTGAACTTTTTAAACTTTCGTAGAAATGGAAAAGACAATAAAAAAATCTTCGCTGACGATAAGTGAAAATGGATTGTCCGGAAGGACTTCTTCGGAGAAGAAAAAGAAATTACCGGGCAGGCTGGAAGTATTGAAGACCTATAAAATTTATATCGGCGGTCAATTTCCGAGAACGGAATCGGGTCGTTTTTATATTCCAACCAATGCTGCCGGGAAAAAACTGGCGAATGTTTGTCTTTGTTCAAGAAAAGATTTTCGTGATGCGGTGGTTGCAGCACGAGGCGCAGTAAGTGGCTGGAGTAGCAGGGCCGCATTCAACCGTTCTCAAATCCTTTACCGGATGGCTGAAATGCTGGAAGGAAGAAAGGCACAGTTCATTGATGAATTGATGCAGCAGGATGCAACAAAAGCAAAAGCAGAGAAAGAAGTGAACCTTGCTATTGATCGTTTAATTTATTATGCGGGCTGGTGTGATAAATTTCAGCAATTATTCAGTTCGGTGAATCCTGTCGCTTCTTCTCATTTTAATTTTTCCGTTCCCGAACCGATGGGTGTAGTTAGTATCATTGCTCCGCAAAATGATTCATTGCTTGGTTTGGTTTCCGTTATTGCTCCCGTTATTGCCGGTGGTAATACCTGCGTTGTATTAGCATCGGAAACAAAACCGCTTTGCTCCGTCACTTTTGCCGAAGTGTTGAATTCATCCGATCTGCCGGGAGCCGTTGTCAATATTTTAACAGGTAAACCATCCGAACTGGCCAGTTGGTTTGTCGATCATATGGATGTAAATGCAACTATTTATTGCGAAAACAATTCTGATGTACAGAAAATGATACGGGAAAGATCGGCGCAAAACCTGAAACGTATCTTCTTCTATGATAAAGTGAAATGGGATAACCCGGAAGGACAATCGCCCTATTTTATCATGGATTGCCAGGAGATAAAAACAACATGGCACCCGATCGAGAATATTGCCGGTGCGGGAAGCGGTTATTGATAGTTTAAGGTTTCCTATTTCGGGTTTCAGGTTCGTAAACAGGATATATGAAAACTTTTACCTTTAAATAACTTGAAACAAGAAACCGGAAACAAGAAACGGTATTATTTTTGACCTTATGCGACACATGAAATTCATTTTACCAGTTATTGCGTTTATCATCACTGCTGCTCCTTCTTTTGCCCAGGTTGATACAACATCAACAACAAGATCGATCGACTTTGATATTGATACCAATACAGTTATTATTCATAAAGATGCCCGTCTTGACCTGCTGGTAAAAAAACAGGCGATGATCAATGAAGCGACGACAAGGGATGCAAGAAAAACAGATAAGGGTTACCGCCTGATGATCGTCAGCACCAATAACCGGGAAGAAGCATTGGCCGCCAAAACAAAGGTCTACACTTATTTTCCTGAACTAAAAGCCTATCTCTGGTATCAATCGCCTTATTTCCGGGTGAAGGCCGGCAATTTTAAAGACCGTAAAGATGCCGAAGCTTACCAGAGAAGAATGAATACCTATTTCCCCAAAGGTGTTTTCATTATGAAAGATATCATTGAAGTGAAGCAGGGTAAAGGCGAGAATGATGACGACGATGAAAGTTAGTCGTGAGTCAGGAGTCTTTAGTCATTAGTCTGGCTCCGCTGATCAATAAGCTATTCACTTTTAAACGAACCGACTAACGACTAAAGACTAATGACTATTTTTGCCGCATGCAGTCGAAAATAAAGTCCCTGGCGCAAAAATATGCTCCTGAATTCATCGAAGTCCGGCATCATTTACATGCTCATCCTGAATTAAGTTACCAGGAATTTGAAACATCGAAGTTTGTTCAAAACAAACTATCGTCATTGGGAATTCCATTTGAAGTAAAAGCAACTACAGGTGTTGTTGGTCTGATAAAGGGAAAGAACCCGGATAAAAGGATCATTGCTTTGCGGGCCGATATGGATGCATTGCCTATCAAAGAAGAAAATGATATTTCTTATAAGTCGAAGAATGAAGGTGTGATGCATGCCTGCGGTCATGATGTACATACAACTTGTTTACTCGGCGCTGCAAAAATTTTGAATGAATTAAAAAATGAATGGGAAGGAACGGTGAAACTGATCTTTCAGCCCGGTGAAGAAAAAAATCCCGGCGGCGCTTCGCTGATGATAAAAGACGGCGTGCTGGAGGATCCAAACCACAGGCAATACTTGCTTTGCATGTAAATACCATTCTCGAAGTTGGCAATCTTAGTTTTCGTGGCGGTAAAGTAATGGCCAGTGCCGATGAATTATATGTTACGGTAAAAGGCAAGGGCGGTCATGCGGCTTCTCCGCATTTGATAATTGACCCGATCCTGATCGCCTCACACCTGATCATTGCTTTGCAGCAGATCATCAGCCGGAATAATAATCCTTTCAATCCTTCCGTTCTTTCTATCACTTCTTTCAATGCCGGTAATACAACCAATGTTATTCCCAATGAAGTAAAGTTGATGGGAACCTTCCGGGCGATGGATGAAACATGGCGCTTCAAAGCACACGAGTTGATCAAAAGAACCGCAACGGATCTTGTTCATTCGATGGGTGGCGAACTTGATCTGCATATCGACGTGGGTTATCCCTGTGTAATGAATGATGAAAAAGTTACGGCCGATGCAATGAGTAAAGCGAAAGATTATATGGGTGATGAAAAAATAAGCGAGACCGAACTCCGTATGGGCGCTGAAGATTTTGGTTATTATGCGCAGCAAATACCGGCTTGTTTTTACCGGTTGGGAACGATGAACAGATCAAAAGGTATTATTGCCGGCGTACATACTCCTGTTTTTAATATCGATGAATCGGCTATTGAAATTGGAATGGGGATGATGGCGTGGCTGGGAAGCAGTATAAAGCTTTAATGTACCGACCCTGTTTTTTATTTAATATAAACATCCATATTAATCGTGCTTAGTTGAGGCATAGTATTACATTTTAACATACAGGCCAACGGTTTATTTTTACCTTTATCCGCTGTATCGGTTTTTACTTTAAAGTTTACTGTTATTGAACTCTTAGGGTCAATAGTCGTTCCTTTTTTGATCTCCGTCGTAGTAGAATCACAACTGATGTTATAATCTTCAATGATCAGGGGCTTTGCTCCATCATTGTATAAGGAAAAAGGTATTATCGCCGAATCCCCGGCGCTTATCGTATCTTTTTTGTCTTTGAGTTTTATTATTCTTAAACGGGACTTTTTCTTATTCGCACAGGAAGCCAATAGTATTACTAATAAACAAAGGATTATTTTATTCATTTATTATTTGTTTTATTTTTTTATAATTATTTGATATATACATGGAAGATGTTTCTATATTAAATCCTAAAAAGGATGAAATAACCTGTTTATTGCCATCCAGCACTAATTCGTAAGGATACCCTGTTAGATTACTCATCTTTTTAACTGAGCCCTCTATTGCATACAAAAAAACAAACCCTGTATTCCTATTTTTTTCAGCATCCTCAATAAATTGCCTGTAAGAAGTAATGCTGCCATCGCAGATCATAAAAATTTTAAACTCTTTTGAATTGATCTTACCAACTAATTCTTTAAGGAATTTAAATTTCTGAACACATGGCATACAGCCCACAAAATAGAATTCTATTAACGAACATTTGCCAGTTACCGTGTCTTCCAATCTGGTTGAGTCCTGATTAATCGTTAGAAAATGCTCATTTACAAACGGTGTTCTGATGGTTATTTTCTCCGAATCTCTTTTTTCCATGTAATGAATTATTCCTGGTATAAAAAAGATCCGGGACAGAACAGAAAATACGATCATCATTAAACAAACTCCGAGGAAATATTTTTTGTTGGACGACACTTTTGTCACTCCAGCAAAAGCACCCAATACCGGGAAAAAGGTCTCAAAAGGAAATCTTAAAGGAACCAGTGTTATCCCATCTATAAAAACTGTTGCGTCAACCAGGATCGCAGGAGCAATGATGGACCCAAACGTAAACCAGGCTGATTGCAAAAATTTTTTATACGCATAAAGAAATAAGAAAAAATATATAATGGCTTTTAGAAGATAAAAATAGATCTTATCCAGCCTTGAAATAGCGTCATCTGTTTTGCCTCCAAACAATGAATCAAACATACCGCCTACCACATCTATGTTGGCTATCAATGCAATGATGATTACAGATGAAAAAACGGAGAACAGGATAAGTTTAATCTTATTTTTCAAACTGTGATTTGTTTTGTACAGATGACGATTTAATAATATTCTGCCATGATTTGCTAAAACATATGATCAATGCGTAGCAGGAAATTGGCAGAATCCCCGGCACCTGGATGTGCCAAATATTCCACAATCCTGTATCCGTACGCAGTTATCATTCCATTTACATATCAGGTTTAAGTTAATGCCGCTTATGCTTTTCATAACACAGTAGGTATTAGCCCGGCACTTGCAATTAGTTGCTTCCGGATCGTCAGGTTCTCCTGGCTCGGGAAACCAGGGAGCAAGTTTTGCTCCATATACATCAGAACTAAAAATCGAAAAATCTTTCTCAATGGTATTAGAAAGTTAGAGCAGTTAACTATATTAAACAAATATTTTATTTGTTTTTGGGTTGAAATGTAACCTTTAGGATCGTCGACTCTTTATTTTGTACATTGCATCCCCACTTGAAGGTTATTGTGCAGACCGATGAACTTAAATAATGATCTATGGCAAGCGACTTGCGAAAACAACAGGCACTCGAATATCACTCCAAAGGAAGACCGGGAAAGATCGAAGTAATACCAACCAAAGAAGCTAAAACACAAAGAGATCTTTCTCTGGCGTATAGTCCCGGCGTAGCAGAACCCTGTCTTGAAATTGCAGCTAATGTTGAGAACGTTTATAAATACACAGCCAAAGGAAATTTAGTAGCAGTGATCAGTAATGGAACGGCTGTGCTTGGTTTGGGTGATATCGGTCCCGAAGCAAGCAAACCGGTGATGGAAGGAAAAGGTGTGTTGTTCAAGATCTTTGCCGACATCGATGTATTCGATATCGAGATCAATGAAAAGGATCCCGAGAAATTCGTACAGATCGTAAAAGCATTGGAACCTACTTTCGGTGGTATCAATTTAGAGGATATCAAAGCTCCCGGTTGTTTTTATATTGAAAAGAAATTAAAAGAACAACTGAAGATACCGGTGATGCATGATGACCAGCATGGCACGGCGATCATCAGCGCTGCTGCATTGATCAATGCACTGGAGATACAAAAGAAAAAGATCGAGAAGGCAAAATTCGTTGTGAATGGCGCAGGCGCTGCAGCTATTGCCTGCAGCCGCTTATATGAATCGATGGGTGCAAAGCATGAGAATTTTTTAATGTTCGACAGTAAAGGTGTTTTGCATAAAGGAAGAACGGAACTGGATGAATTGAAGATCCAATATGCCAATGCCGAAAAAGAAATAACACTGGCCGAAGCGATGAAAGATGCCGATGTATTCATTGGACTTAGTTCCGGTGGATGTGTTACGCCGGAAATGGTAAAGAGCATGGCCAAGAACCCGATCGTTTTTGCAATGGCCAATCCTGATCCTGAAATAAGCTGGGAAGATGCAGTAGGTGCAAGAAAAGATGTGATCATGGCGACAGGCCGCAGCGATTATCCCAACCAGGTCAATAATGTACTTGGCTTCCCTTATATTTTTCGCGGTGCATTGGATGTAAGAGCAACGCAGATCAATGAAGCCATGAAACTGGCGGCGGTAAATGCATTGGCAGAATTGACCAAAACTCCTGTACCGGATATTGTGAATATGGCTTACAATGAAAAAGCTATCACTTTCGGTCCGAACTATATCATACCCAAACCTCTTGATCCAAGATTGCTTGCCACTGTTGCTCCTGCTGTTGCCAAAGCAGCGATGGAAAGCGGCGTTGCACAACACCCGATCGCTAACTGGGATACTTATGTTACCAATTTAAATAAACGCTTGGGTCTCGATAACCAGGTGATGCGGATCATCGGTAATAAAGCCCGTCGCGAACCCAAGCGTATTGTTTTTGCAGAAGCGGACAATGTAAAAATTCTGAAAGCAGCACAAATTGTATACGATGAAGGTGTGGGTTATCCATTATTACTCGGTGATGTAACGAAGATCAAGAGTATTGCCGCTTCCAACGGTATCGACCTGGAAGATATTCCTATCATCGATCCCCGCAGCGATGAATCGGAAGAAAGAAGGAATAAATATTCAGAGATATTTTTTGCGAAAAGAGGCCGGAGAGGTTTTAATGCGTATGAAGCAAAAAAAGTAATGAAGGACCGTAACTATTATGGTTGTATGATGGTGGAATGCGGCGATGCCGATTGTATGATATCGGGTCTTGCAAAGAATTACCCGGATACGATTCGTCCTGCATTGCATTGTATCGGTACAGAAGAAGGTGTAAAGAAGATCGCCGGTATGTACCTGATGCTTACAAAAAAAGGCCCGTTGTTTTTAGCGGATACAACAGTGAATTTTAATCCTACTGCAGAAGAATTGGCCGATATCACTTTGATGGTGGCGAAAGAAGTTCGGAATTTCAATATCATTCCCCGTGTGGCGATGCTGAGTTATTCCAATTTCGGCAGCAGCAATTCACCGGAAGCAAGGTTAGTAGCCGAAGCGAGAAAGATCGTAAAAACAAAAATGCCAAACTTGCTGGTGGATGGTGAAATGCAGGCCAGTGTTGCTTTCAATAAAGAACTGATGAAAGAGAATTATCCTTTCTGCGAACTGGCGGATAAGGATGTCAATACACTGATATTCCCGAATCTTGCCGCAGGCAATATTGCGTATAACCTGTTGAAAGAACTGGAAACGGCCGATGCTGTTGGCCCGATCTTATTAGGATTAAATAAACCTGTACATATCCTTCAATTAGGAAGTTCTGTCCGCAGCATCCTCAACATGGCATTGATCGCCGTAGTGGATGCGCAGATAAAAAGCAAGGCTGCTACAGAAGATATCGTAAAAAGATCACGGTGGTGGAAACGCTTCCGCAAAACAAGTAAAGACGTTTAAAAAGTTTAAGGTTTCAAGTTTAAAGTTTAAGGTTCTAAATTTGTAGCCTTACTTAGTGAATAGTACTTCACTAAACTTGAAACAAGAAACCAGAAACTAGAAACAAAGTAAATGACTATTTTTTCCGATATCGGCCGTTACCTTCTGATGATCAAAGGCATGTTTTCCCGGCCGGAGAACAGCAAAATGTATTGGAAAGAATTCATTCATCAATGCGCCGAGATCGGCGTTGGTTCATTAGGTATCGTGGCGATCATTTCTGTTTTCATCGGTGCTGTATCAACCATTCAAACAGCTTACCAGTTAGTAACACCATTGATCCCCCGTTCTACGATCGCACAGATCGTAAGAGATACGGTGATCCTGGAATTTGCCCCAACATTAGTTTGTATCGTACTGGCCGGCGTTGCCGGTAGCCGTATTGCCAGCGAATTGGGCAATATGCGGGTAAGCGAACAAATAGATGCATTGGAAATAATGGGGATCAATACAAAAACTTATCTCATACTTCCCAAAATAGGAGCCGCAATGCTGATGATCCCATTACTGGTGATTCTTGCAATGGTATTAGGTATCCTGGGGGGCCGCATGGCAGGTATATCTGCCGGTATTATTTCAGGAAATATCTTTGATAAAGGGCTGCTTGAATATTTTGTCCCGTTCAATGTATTCTTTGCATTGATCAAAGCCTATGTATTTGCCTTTATCATTTCAAGCATTCCTGCTTTTTATGGATACTATGTAAAAGGCGGAGCCCTGGAGATCGGAAAAGCCAGTACTAAAGCCGTAGTAGTAAGTTGTATCCTGATATTATTTGCAGATTATATACTCTCTGCGCTATTATTACCTTCAGCACAATAATACGAATGATCGAAGTAAGAAATATAAAGAAAACATTTGGCGACAAAACAGTGATACAGGATGTAAGTTCTGTAATGAAAGCCGGGCAATGTAATTTGATCATTGGCGCAAGCGGCAGCGGCAAAACGGTATTGATGAAATGCATGGTGGGTTTGTTTGAACCCGATGCCGGCCAGGTATTGTATAGCGGTCATGATTTTACTGCCATGTCGGGTGAAGAAAAAACAGAAGTAAGAAAAGAGATAGGGATGTTGTTCCAGGGTTCGGCGCTTTTTGACAGTCTTACGGTAGAACAAAATGTGATGTTTCCCTTAAGTATGTTCACAACATGGACACACAAAAAAAAGCTTGACCGTGTAAATGAAGTGCTGGCAAGAGTGAATTTGGTTGATACCAATAAAAAATTCCCTGCGGAACTGAGCGGTGGTATGAAAAAAAGAGTGGGTATTGCCCGTGCCATCGTACTCAATCCAAAATATCTTTTTTGCGATGAACCTAATTCCGGTTTGGATCCTCAAACATCATTAGTGATCGACCGGCTGATCAAAGAGATCACCCTTGAATACAATATCACCACTGTTGTCAACACCCATGATATGAACAGTGTAATGGAAATAGGGAATTATATTCTATACATGTATAAAGGCAATAAAGAATGGGAAGGCAATAAAAAGGAGATCATTTTCAGTAAGAACGAACGTTTAAATGATTTCATCTTTGCTTCTGAATTCTTACAGGATGCCAAAGACATGCGGATGCTGGAAGAAGCCGGCAAAATTTCGGACGACCGGAATATGGAGGAATTGCTGGATAAAGATGCACCTACACTTGTTCCTCCTCCTGATGAAGAATAACATTCGCCATGAAAAAGATCATCACTTCTTTTTTACTTCTTTGCGTGATCAGCGTAGCCGCACATGAATTTTGGCTTCAGCCTTCTACATTCATTTATAAACGTGGCGAAAAAATAATTATCAAATTCCTGGTAGGCGAGGATTTTACGGGGGAAAACTGGAGCGGCGATAAATCCAGGATCGCATCGCTTTTTTTGTATGACAAAACCGGCTCACACAACATGGTATCACCAATTATCCCTTTTGCAAAAGGTGATTCCCTCCAATTGATTCCGATAGGCGATAATGAAGGTTCATACATGATCGCATTCAATTCCAATAATTCTTTCATTGACCTGGAAGCGGCAAAATTCAATGCTTACCTTGAAGAAGATGGGTTAAGAAATGTGATCGACTATCGAAAAGAACATAATGAAATGGATAGCGCCGGTCATGAAGCCTACCAGCGTAGTGTAAAAACGATCTACCAGGTCGGAAAAAAATATGACAGCTCATTCATGAAAAGAACAGAGCTGCCGCTTGATATCGTTCCGCTTAACCATCCTTTATTGACAAGAGACGGGCAAAAAATATCCTTCAAAGTCTTCTTTAATAAAACCCCGTTAGCCGATCAATTGATAAAGATCTGGTACAAAGAAAAAGGGAAAACCATAAAGGAAGAATTGCTGACCGATCCCGAGGGCATTGTCAGTTTCCGGTTAAAGAAATCGGGCACGTGGATGATCAGCACTGTAAAAATGATCCGGTTAGAGAATGATCCCAAAGCCCAATGGCAAAGCTATTGGGGCAGTTGCACCTGGGGATATGAATAACTTTTAACAAACGTTTTCCTTCGTAAGCTAAGTGCCGGAATAATTAATGCCCGAAATTTAGGTAGTATCCCGATTTAATTTTCCCGCAGCGACCGCTGCGTAGCAATGTCGCGGCGTTCATTCGGGAAATAAAATGTATGTTATCAAAATTCATTCTAAAACGTAAAGCTTATGAAAAAGATCTACCTTCTTTCTTTTCTTACCATCGCATTATTTTCCTGCTCTACCAGGATCCGTTATGTTGGTCAATCGCTTGACCCGACAAATAAGATCGAAGTATTTGTGACGGAACGATCTATCAAACGTCCTTTCGAATATATCGGCAAAGGATATATCGGTGGCATTGGCATGCAAACCAACCAGGAGAAAATTCAGAAAAAAGCTGAAAAACTGGGCAAAGAAAAAGGAGCCGATGCTGTATTGATCGTCGATTATTATGTGCCCGATACAGGCGGAACCAATATTCTCAGTTCTTCCCGTACAGACAGCGTTGGCAGGGGCATTGTTACAACGAGGCATACCACTATCAATCCAACGGCTGAAAAAGGATATCATATCATGTATATAAAATACACTCCGTAAATTCAAGATGACAGATGATAGTTGTGCGTCTCTTAATTGTCATCTATCAGTGATCATTCAGCCTGTTTTTCATTCATCATTGTCACATTTCACTTACATTTGCCGGACTAAAACAGGCCGGTCATATGAGCATTCTCGTCAATAAAAATTCAAAAATATTAGTACAGGGCTTTACAGGAACGGAAGGTACTTTCCATGCCACACAAATGATAGAATACGGAACCGATGTGGTAGGTGGTGTTACTCCGGGCAAAGGTGGCAGCCAGCATTTGGACAGACCTGTTTTTAATACCGTAGCCGATTGTATAAAAAAAACAGGAGCCGATACCAGTATCATCTTTGTACCACCGGCTTTTGCAGCGGATGCTATCATGGAAGCAACCGAAGCCGGTATCAAACTGGTGGTTTGTATCACAGAAGGAATTCCTGTGCAGGATATGGTAAAAGTGAAAAATTATTTACAAGGAAAAAATACAAGGCTGGTAGGTCCTAATTGTCCCGGTGTTATTACAGCCGGTGAAAGCAAGGTTGGTATCATGCCGGGATTCGTTTTCATTCCCGGTCGTATAGGTATCGTTTCAAAATCCGGGACACTTACCTATGAAGCAGCCGACCAGGTAGCGAAAGCAGGCTTGGGTATTTCAACTGCAGTCGGTATCGGTGGCGACCCGATCATTGGTACTACAACAAAAGAAGCCGTAGAATTATTTATGAATGATAAAGACACCGATGCGATCGTAATGATCGGTGAGATCGGTGGCGGTATGGAAGCAGAAGCGGCCCGCTGGATAAAAGAATCAGGCAATAAAAAACCGGTTGTTGGTTTTATTGCAGGGCAGACCGCCCCTCCCGGCCGTCGTATGGGACATGCCGGAGCTATCGTAGGCGGCGCCGATGATACAGCAGCCGCTAAAATGAAGATCATGACTGAATGTGGTATTCATGTAGTGAGTAGTCCTGCAGATATTGGTAAGAAGATGGCAGAAATAATCAAGAAGTGATAGTCTCTCTTTTGTCAGGACAAAAATTCTCAATGCTCAATTTCCAACTATCAATGTTCGATTGGTTGCGTGCCTGAAAAACGGTAATTGATCATTGAAAATTGAGCATTGAAAATTGAACATTCTTCTGAATAAAGAAAACCTCCTGTTTCCAGGAGGTTTCTTCTTTTGTAACCTTAAGTGTATAGCGTGTGAGAAACTAGCGGGATTCACGGATAAAACGGGCCAACTCTTCTTTATTAGTGCTGAATGTCAATGCATCGTTCAACTGGTAGTAATTTTCTTTATCAACTGTTTTACGATAAGCAGATTTAGCGATCTGCAGCCTGTTATTTTCGAAAGTAAAAAGTAACATCAGTTCTTTTACCTGTTTAGTAGTAAAGAAATTATCTTCCATGATCGTTTGAGCAATGGTCAATCTTGTATTCTCAAACCATTCCTGGCGGATCTGCTCTTTCATGTAATAGAACTGGTCTTCTGTAACTACCTGGTGCCAGCCTTCATTTTGATCCCTGTCGTCATAACCATAGTCGCCGTCCTCATTAATATCATCGATACGGCGTTCGTCTGTAAATACTTTACCAAACCTGTTTACTGTGATGTCGGTGTGAAATCCTTTTTTTAAGTAAACAGAACTGCTGAAAAGAACTTCCTGTTTTTTACCTGACCGGAAAAGGCCTCCGCCTTTTTTCTTTTCGGTATAGATCTTTACCTGGTGGTTTCCTTCGCGAAGGTTCTGTAGTGTAAAACTGTTGTCCTGTTGCATGGAATATTTTTTTCCATCGATCTCGATCTTAATATCCATTTTATTGGATACAACAGAAACACTAAGGCGGTTGCCATCGAAGGCTAATAAAGAAAGTGAGAACAGTGAGCTTAATAAAAGGGTAGAAATTTTTTTCATGTTTTTAGTTTTGTGCTCCTCCGAGGGGATCCTTGCGGACAACTCATCATCGGAACGGTTAGTTGATCTGTTTGGAAACTATAATTTCCAAACCCATGCCATCGTGCCAAAAATGACTTGAATGAAATGTTAAACCAGCATGCGGTTTTACTGCACGTTTTGCTGCTTTATGCCGGAACCCTTTACAGTAAAGGGTTTCAGCGCATGATTTTTTTTAATCAATATCAATTGACGATATGCACTCGTAAAAGATTTATGAAATTGATCGTCGCCGGGCATCTTATACTCGTCTTATATCAATTACTTTGTATTAAAATTTATCACATGCGGTTACCAGTTGTTAAGCCTTTCCTTTTTATGATCATCCTGCTTGGTTTATTCAGTATGAATGCCGGCAGCCAGGTTCCTGTTAAGAATTATGATAAGGAATGGAAGAAGATAGAAGATTTTGTAAATAAAGGATTACCCAAGTCTGCATTAACCGAAGTAAAAAAATTATACGACCTGGCAAAAAAAGAAAAACAGGATGCGCAGGTCATTAAAGCCCTCGTGTATATTTCAAACCTGCAAAATGAGAACCGCGAAGACAATGATGCGCTTTCTGTGACCGAGATCGAAAAAGAGATCATAACAAGTAAAGAACCTGTTACATCATTATTAAAAAGCCTGCTCGCCGGTATGTACTGGGATTATTACCAGGACCATCGCTGGCAAATGTATGATCGTACCAAAACAGATAATTTCAAAAAAGATGATATAGCTACCTGGGATGCGGACGATTTTCATAAAAAAATTACCGAACTCTATCTTCAGTCAATAAAAGATGAAAGGCTTTTACAACAAACAAAACCGGAACCTTTTAATGCGATCATAACTAAAGGCAATGTCCGTCACCTTCGTCCAACCTTATATGATCTTCTCGCCCACCGGGCTCTTACTTATTTTGAAAATGACGAAAGAGATATAACAAAACCGGCGTATGCATTTGAAATAAACCAGGCCAGTGCATTTGATCCGGCTGCCGATTTTATAAAGATCAAATTCCAGACAAAAGACAGTCTTTCTCTCCAGCATAAAGCCCTGCTGATCTATCAAAAACTATTGGCTTTTCATTTGAATGATGCCAAACCCGATGCACTGATCGATGCAGACATACAACGTATTGAATTTGTAAAAACGAAATCAGTTCATGCGGATAAAGACAAACTCTATTTTAACAGCATTGAAAATATTGCAAAGAGATACGGCAACCTTCCCGCTGCTTCGCAGGCATGGTACCTGCTGGCAGCATACTATAATGAAAAAGCAGGCAGCTATAAACCTTATGGCGATACTACTCATCGTTATGACCGGTTAAAAGCAAAAGAGATCTGTGAAAAAGTATTATTGCAAAAAGATTCGTCCGAAGGAAGGATCAATTGTTTTAACCTGCTGAAAGAGATCAATACAAGATCCCTGCAGTTTACGGTTGAAAAAGTAAATGTGCCGGGCCAACCTTTCAGGGCATTGGTGCAATACAAAAATTTCAATACCCTTTATTTAAGGATCATCAAAGCCGATCAAAAGTTGAAAGACCAGTTGATCAATGGATCTGATGATAAATACTGGCCGGTCATTATAAGTGCAACGCCTTTAAAAAGCTGGCAACAAAATCTGCCGGCCACCAATGATATGCAGCAACATTCCGTTGAAATAAAAGTAGACGGTTTATCCAATGGAGAATATATGCTCCTTGCTTCCAATGAAAAGGATCTGGGTAATAAAAAAACTGTTTTAGGCGCCCGGCTCTTCTATGTTTCCGCTATCAGTTATGTAAACAATGCCGAGGATTATTTTGTTTTGAACAGGGATAATGGCCAGCCGCTTGCCAAAGCTTCAGTACAGGTATGGGAACAGAAATACGATTACAAACAATCAAAGTATATCAAAGAAAAAGGAAAGCTGTACACGTCTGATGCCAATGGATTTTTCAAAATGGAAAAACCAAAAAAGCAGGCCACGGATTACAGCAGTTATTCTTATTTATTAGAGGTTGCTCATAACGGCGACAAATTATTCCTGGATGATCTTGTGTATGATCACTATTATTATAACCAGGCACCGGCCGAGCCTAAAGATTATACAACCATACATTTCTTTACTGACAGGAGTTTATACCGGCCCGGCCAGATCGTTTTTGTCAAAGGGATCGTGCTTGCAAGAAATAACAGGGAAAAAGGCGGAAAAGTAAAAACTAATTTTGCAAGCTCCGTCATTTTACGTGATGCGAATTACCAGGCTATCGACACCATCCAGGTAGTAACAAATGAGTACGGTTCTTTCAATGTAAAATTCCAATTACCCCAAAGCGGTTTGAACGGCCAGTTCTCAATCTATTCAAAAAATGGAGAAGGAATGGCAAGTTTTCGTGTTGAAGAATACAAGCGTCCAAAATTTTATGTGGACTATGAACCGATCAAAGGCACTTATAAAGTAAATGATAAAATAAAAATGACCGGCGTGGCCAAAGCGTATGCCGGTAATAATATTGACGGCGCTATGGTGAAATACAGGGTGGTTCGCCAGCCACGTTTTATTTATGATTGGTTCTTCTGGCGCTGGTGGCAGCCCCCGGTAGAGGAAATGGAAATTGCTCACGGCGAAGCTAAAACAGATAAAGACGGAAAATTTGTAATAGAATTCACTGCGATCCCCGATCTGAAAATTGATAAAAAATTCGAGCCGGTCTTTGATTATACCGTTTATGCCGATGTTACTGATATCAACGGCGAGACAAGAAGCGGTGAACAAATGGTATCGGTAAGTTATAAATCACTGATGCTCGTAACAAATATCCCTGCTACATTACCGGCAGACAGTTTGACCAAATTATATATCCGTTCGCAGAATATTAACGGCGAATATGAACCGGCTATTGTAAAAGTTACCATCAGCAGCCTTGCAGAAGAAAAAAGACTGATCCGTTCACGATTTTGGGAAAGGCCTGATCAGTTTGTAATGAGCAAAGAAGAATATATTGCCAATTTCCCTTACGATGAATATGATAATGAGAGTGATTATAAGAGCTGGAAAAAAATGGGCCTTACATTTGAGGCAAGCGATTCAGCCAGAGATAATGGGCAATGGGTCATAGTCAATAAACAATTTGCACCAGGTTTCTATGTTATTGAGATCACAACAAAAGATAAGAACGGTGAAGAAGTAAAAGATGTAAAATATATTGAATTGTATGATGAGAAGAGCAACCGCTTAAACCATCCTGATTATTTATGGACAGGCGTACAAAAAACATCTGTTGAGCCCGGTGAAACAGCCAGGATCGAAATGGGTACTTCAGCCGATAATTTATTTATAGTACATAAGCAAACTAATATCAAACATCCGACATCCGATTACGGTTTCATTAATCTTTCCAACGAAAAGAAAATATTCAAATTTGATGCAGCCGAATCAGACCGGGGTGGCTATGGCGTAAGCTGGATGTTCGTCAAGCATAATCGTACTTACCAATTAAATCAAACAATCCATGTTCCGTGGAGCAATAAAGATCTGGCTATTGAATATGCTACTTACCGGGATAAAACATTACCGGGCAGCGAAGAGAAATGGAAACTGAGAATTACCGGTTATAAAAACGAAAAGCTAGCAGCCGAAATACTGGCCAGCATGTATGATGCATCATTGGACCAGTTCTATCCTCATGGCTGGAATGTCCCTTCTATCTGGCAATCTTTTTATAATACTACCAATTGGACCGGTACGCAAAACTTTACAAAGATCGAATCGACACTGCGATATGCCGAAGAAGAACCAGGAAAATATGTTGATAAGAGATATGATTATTTTTTTAATGATAATAATAATGGGTATAGGATAGAATATTTCGGCAATAAAATGGCAAGTCGTGCAACATTGAGTTTTATGGCACTGGATGGCGCCCAAGCGGAAGCAGCACCCACTGTAACTGCTAACATCGGCTCTGTTGAGCAATCAGGAAAAAAAGATGGCGATCTTCTTGCTGATGAAAAACAAAAAGACGGGGAGAATAATGATAAGCAAAGCGGCAAACAATCTGGCGATGTAAAGATCCGCAAGAACTTCAATGAAACGGCTTTCTTTTTCCCCGACCTGAGAACTGACGAAAATGGCGCTATAGAATTCTCTTTTACGATGCCGGAAGCATTGACCAAATGGAAATTCATGGCGCTGGCACATACAAAAGATGCTGCATTCGGCAGCAGTACCAAAGAGATCGTTACACAAAAAGAATTAATGGTACAACCTAATGCACCAAGATTTTTAAGAGAAGGCGATAAAATGGAATTCAGTTCCAAGATCGTCAACCTTTCCGATAAAGAACTAACTGGTACTGCCGAATTACAACTGGTAGATGCAACCACCAATGAAGCTGTTGATGGTTGGTTCAGGAATATGGTGCCGAATCAATATTTTACCGTCGCTGCGGGACAAAGCGAAGTGGTAAAATTCCCGATCGAAGTTCCTTATCTTTTTAATAAAGCACTTGTTTGGAGAGTGATCGCCAAAGCCGGTAATTACAGCGATGGTGAAGAAAATGCAATGCCGGTGTTGACCAACCGCATGCTGGTCACTGAAACAATGCCTTTACCCATGAGAGGAACCGGCACAAAGAATTTCAGTTTCACAAAATTATTAAATGCAGGAAATTCAGAAACGCTGCAACACTATGCTCTTACCCTGGAGTACACAAGTAATCCAGCCTGGTATGCAGTGCAGGCACTGCCCTACCTGATGGAATATCCATATGAATGTGCAGAACAAACATGGAACAGGTATTATGCAAATTCACTGGCAACATTTATTTCCAATTCATCTCCCCGTATCAAACAGGTATTTGAACAATGGTCCGAAAGGACCCCTTCGGGGAATATAAAAGATACGGCAGCGTTAATGAGCAATCTGCAAAAGAACCAGGAATTAAAAGCTGTTTTGCTGGAAGAAACGCCATGGGTATTACAGGCAAAGAATGAAGCTGAACAGAAAAGGAATATCGCTTTACTGTTTGACATGATCAAAATGAGCGAGCAACTGAATAATTCTTATGAAAAGCTGAAGCAAATGCAAAGCAGCAATGGTGGTTTTGTATGGTTTAACGGGGGACCTGACGATCGTTACATCACACAATACATCGTAACCGGTATCGGTCATTTGAAAAAACTAAAAGCCTCCGCTGACGGGCAGGATGCAAAATTGAAAGCGATATTAACAACAGCCGTTCCTTATCTCGACAGTAAAATAAAAGAAGATTACGACTATCTCATTAAATACAAAGTGAAACTGAATCAAAATAATATTGGCTACACACAGATCCAGTATTTATATATGAGAAGTTTCTTCCCTGAATATAAAATTGATGCAGAATCCTTAACTGCATACAATTATTATTATAAGCAGGCGCAGCAATACTGGGTTGGTCAAAGTAAATACATGCAGGGAATGATCGCACTCGGGTTGAACAGGACCGGTGATATAAAAACCCCGGCCGCTATTTTAAGATCACTGAAAGAAACTTCCATCAGCAATGAAGAATTGGGAATGTATTGGAAAGATCAGTCAACTGGTTGGTTCTGGTATGAAGCGCCGATCGAATCACATTCATTATTGATCGAAACATTCCAGGAAGTAGGTAAGGATACAAAAGCGGTTGATGACCTGAGGACCTGGTTACTGAAAAACAAACAAACCAATAACTGGAAAACAACAAAAGCTACTGCTGAAGCATGTTATGCCTTGTTATTGCAGGGAACCGAATGGCTGAACAGCGAACCGACCGTTGAAGTTAAACTCGGCAGCACAGTTATCAGTTCAACAGAAAATAAAACAGAAGCCGGCACCGGTTATTTCAAAAAAACAATTGAAGGAAATAAAGTAACTCCGCAAATGGGAAATATTGCTGTAACGGTTTCTTCTCCCAATAGCAATATAAGTGCAAGCTGGGGTGGTGTTTACTGGCAGTATTTTGAGGATCTTGATAAGATCACGACAGCTTCTACTCCATTAAAACTGGTGAAGAAATTATTTGTTGAAAAAAATACTGACCGTGGCCCGGTGATCACTCCGGTAAATGATGGCGACGAAATAAAAGTCGGTGATAAAATAAAAGTGAGAGTTGAATTGCGGGTAGACCGTGATATGGAATATGTGCATATGAAAGATATGAGAGCATCGGCACTCGAGCCTGTGAATGTATTGAGCAGTTATAAATACCAGGGCGGTTTGGGTTATTATGAAAGCACCAAAGATGCGAGCACTAATTTTTTCTTCAGTTACCTGAGAAAAGGAACTTATGTGTTCGAGTACACTTTATTTGCAACGCATACCGGTAATTTCAGCAATGGAATTACAACTATTCAGTGTATGTATGCGCCGGAATTCACAAGTCACTCTGAAGGAATACGTATCAATATAGAATAAGCGAATAGTAAAAATAAAAAAGAGGCTGCACCCAACCATGCAGCCTCTTTTTTATGTTATCAATTGGGAAGTTCGCTAAATTGTAATCAAATGCTGCTCATGAGACCCCGGTGTTCCATGTTTATCTTGCTCTTTTTTTTTATCGCCGGCTATTCTGTGCCCGTTCATTCCCAAACGAATGAGAATCCCTATCAAAAAGAATGGGACAGTGCGGTGATCCTGATAGAAAAAGGTTTGCCCGGATCGGCTTTGCCCATTGTTAAAAAGATCTATTCGCTTGCCAAACAAGAAAAAAAAGAAATCGAGATCATCAGGGCTATTGTTTATATGATCGAACTGGAACAAAACGATGAAGGCTATGGACAATCGAATCCTCAAAGCATCAGGCGACTTGAAGAAGAGATACAAACCACTTCTTTCCCCGAAAAAGCATTGCTGCAAAGCCTGCTTGCCGATCTTTACTGGAGCTATTTATACGATAATTTCAGGTGGGGATACAAGAACAACCCAATAAAACCTTTCGATAAGAATGATGTCAGCACCTGGTCGGTCGAACAGTTGCAGGCCCGGATCATATCCCTGTATTTTACTTCTATAAAAGAGGCCAGGTTGTTACAAAAGATCAGCCTTGAAAAATATGATGCTATCACAAGCATATCTTACAAAAGGTTGACCGATCCCAGCCTTTATGATTTTTTAGCCAACAGGGTGATCGAGTTCTTTATCAATAAAGAAGATTATATAACAAGACCGGGTTATGTTTTTGCTATCAATCAAAAAGAAACATTTGCTCCTGCTGCCGTTTTTTCCAAAACAAAATTTACGACAAAAGACACCGGCTCTGTTTTATTTCATGGTATCCGGCTTTTCCAGGAACTCCTACGGTCACTCAACCCGGTTACAAACAGGATCGCTTTTATTGACGCCGACATCAAGCGGCTCAATTTTATAAATATATATGGTGTAATGCCGGATAAAGACATGTTGTATGAAAATGCACTGAAAGATCTTATCAAAAAATTTCCCGGTGATTCTACAGCGGCTTTTGCTTCTTACCTGCTCGCAGATCTTCATTATAACAAAGGCCATCCCGCCAGTGGGCCTGTTATACCTGAAAACAAGCTTGCCTTAAAAAAAGCAAAACAAATATGCGATGATGTCATAGCAAAATTTCCCAATTCTCTTGCTGCAGAACAATGCAGGGGATTGATACAGATGATCACTAAAAAAGATCTTTCAGCGCAAATAGAAAAAGTAAATATTCCCCGTTTGCCATTCCGGCTTTCACTTGAGTATAAAAATTTAAATAAAGTTTATTTCCGTTTGATCCCTGAATCCAATCGTGAGGCCAGCGGATACTATTCGCGGGAAAGTCAAAATTTTTGGGAAGAAAGAAAAATCATCAAACCCTTTCGTTCCTGGTCGCAGGATATTCCCGATCCGGGCGATCATCTGGATCACAGGGTAGAATTGAAAATTGACGCCTTACCTGTTGGGACATATCGCTTACTTATAAGCTATAATGAAGATTTTTTATACGATGAAAATATTACTGCAAGTCTGTTAGTTGAGATCAGTAATATCAGTTATGCAGGAAATGATGATGGAAGTGTTTTTGTGCTTGACAGGACCACCGGGCTTCCTTTACCGGGCGCAAAAGTTCAAAATAATGTTGCCTGTTACAACTTCACTACAAAAGCCTATGATGAATACAAAGCAGAAGAATATATAACTGATGAGAATGGTTATTTTAAATATTCAGGGAGAGTAACAAGCTGTAATTACAAGGTCAGGATAAATTATGGGAATGATTCATTGGTGATAGACAACAAGATCACCGATCGAAATGAATGGTTGACATCGGCAAGTATCTATTCACCGACAAACACAAGGGCTTACCTGTTTACAGATCGTGCTATTTACAGGCCGGGGCAGTTAGTTTATTTCAAAGGTTTGGTCTTTAAAAAAGATAGAACCGGTCAATATCCTTCAGCCTGCGAAGCTCTGCGTACAAGGGTAACTTTTATCGATGCCAATCAACAGGGAATAGATTCTGTGATCCTTGTTACCAATGAGTATGGCAGTTATTCAGGTTCTTTCCGGGTACCTGAAAATAAAAGAAATGGTATTTTTTTTATAGAAGATAACGGAAACGATATCAGTCTACCAATAACGGTTGAAGAATACAAGCGTCCCAAATTCACTGCAGAAATAAGAAGCCCCGGAGGTTCGTATAAATTAGGAGATACGATCAGGGTCAACGGATTTGCAAAAGCCCTGGCCGGCAACTCTCTTACCGGTGCAACAGTTAAATACAATGTGATGCGTTTTCCTCATTCTACCTGGCGTGGAAAAAGAAGATATGGAATGTCTCTATCCCGCCTGAATGAAAACATGCAGGTAGCATTTGGTGAAACAAAGACAAATGCACGGGGAGAATTTACTATTAACTTCAAAGCTATTGCTCATGATATTGCTGAAAGAAAATATCGTTCTTCCTGGGATTTCGAAATAACAGCCGATATCACTGACCTGAATGGTGAAACAAAAAGTATCAGCAAAATCATTGTCATTTCATTCCATTCAATTCAACTTTCACTCGACCTTCCTGAAAAGATAAAGGCCGGGGAATTCAAAGAAATAGTTGTAAACACATTTAATTCAGCCAATGTATTTGAACCGGTGAAACTCGATCTTACTATAACATCGGTATTACCCCCTGGTAGAATTTTCCGCGAAAGATTATGGTCAGCGCCTGACCAGTTTGTAATGAGTAAAGAAGACTATTACAAACAATTTCCGCTGGATCTTTATACAAATGAAGATGAACCTTCAAGCTGGCCCAAAGGGAAAGAAATATTGAAAGATACTTTTACAACCAATGAAGGTTTCGGTTACAGATTGAACAAAACTTTGTTGTTACCGGGATGGTATGCTGTAGAAATAAACGGCACAGATAAACATGGAGAAAAAATATCCGCCCGGTCATTTGTCCGGCTTTTCAATGATAAAGATCCTTATCCCGCCCCGATAGCAGGTTTGGAAATGGATATTATACGATCGAAGGCAGAGCCGGGAGAAAAAATAATTTATACAGCCAATACTTCATTCGATCATATCTGGCTGATCCGTGATCATCTTACGCTTGAAAAAGACCCGGAAAGAGAGATCGAAATAGTAAATACAAAAAGTAAACGATACGAGATAACTGTAACGGAAAATGACCGTGGCGGTAAAGTGCTGAACTGGCTTTTTGTAAAAAATAACCGGGTGTACACGGGCAGCAAACTTTTTGTAATTCCATGGACCAATAAACAACTGGATATTTCCTATGAAACATTCCGTGATAAACTTCTTCCGGGAGCTGAAGAAAAATGGAAAGTAAAGATCAGCGGAAGTAAAAAAGAAAAAGTATCTGCAGAATTATTAGCCAGTATGTATGATGCTTCCCTTGATTTAATTAAACCGCATCAATGGATCGAACCAGCGCTTTATCGAACCATACTTAACATGAACAGGTGGCAATCCTTACGGTCTTTCGGAAATGAAAGCGGCCATTCATCAAATACATATAAGAAAGAAGAGGTTTCATTTTTACCCGATGAATACAGTTTTTTTCGATTTTTTGTCAGTGATTCGTTGCGACAATTCTCCAGGATCGGTTTTTGGAGCTATGGAATGTCCGATATTTCCAACCCGAGACTTATGCGGTTACCAAAACCTGTATTTAATAATGAAGCGGAGGCAGAAGAAGCCATGGCAAATGGCGAAGTATTGCCGGATACGGATGGAGATGGTATTACCGATCAATTCGATCTTGTGCAAAATACACCTGAAGAAGCGGCGGAAATAAAAAGAAAAAGAGTGAAGCAAAGAAAAAAAGATCAACCGCCAGCGACATCTATGCCCGTAAAAATTTTGAAGAGACGGCTTTCTTTTTTCCCAATCTTGTTACAGACAGTTCGGGAAATATCGAGATCATTTTCACTATTCCCGAAAGTTTTACGAAATGGAAATTCATGACGCTGGCGCATACAAAAAATGCAAGTTTCGGCAGCAGTATAAAAGAAGCAATAACACAAAAGGAATTAATGGTACAGCCGAATATGCCAAGATTTTTAAGAGAAGGCGACAAACTTGAGTTTACTGCAAAAATTGTAAATCTTTCCGATAAACAAATTTCCGGTACTACAGAATTAAAATTATTCAATACAGAGACCAATGAGCCGGTCGATATCGAATTTCACAATAAGATCATTGATAAAAATTTCATCGTGGCTGCCGGGCAAAGCATCCTGGCAAAATTTTCTGCAGAGATCCCTAAAGATTATAATAAGACATTGACATGGCAAATTATGGCCAGGGCCGGTGATCATTCCGATGGAGAACAAAATGTATTGCCTGTTCTTCCTAACCGTACACTTGTTACAGAAACCTTACCGCTTTCCATGAGAGGGACAGGTACAAAACAATTCGGTTTTTTGAAACTGCAAAATGCCGGCTCTTCAAACACGCTCCGCCACCAATCGCTTACTGTTGAATATACAAGTCAACCTGCCTGGTATGCGATTCAATCCCTTCCCTATTTAATGGAATTTCCTTACGAATGCGCAGAGCAAACCTGGAACCGCTATTATGCCAATTCCCTCGCAACCTATATTGTCAATTCTTCTTCGAAGATCAAAGAGGTATTTGAAAAATGGTCCGAAAGTACCACTTCGGAGAATATAAAAGATACAGCAGCTTTATTGAGTAACCTTCAAAAGAACCAGGAACTGAAAGCTGTATTACTTGAAGAAACTCCGTGGGTATTGCAGGCAAAAAAAGAATCTGAGCGCAAAAAGAATATAGCTTTATTATTTGACCTGCTTCGCATGGATAATGAGTTAGATAAAGCCTATGAAAAACTTTTACAGAAACAAATGGGCAGTGGTGGTTTTGCATGGTTTACCGGCGGAAACGAGGACCGTTATATCACACAATATATCGTAACCGGTATCGGGCATTTAAAAAAATTATCTGCCGTACCGGATAAACAATACGGGAAATTGAAAAATATTTTATTGCATGCCATTCCATATCTCGATAAAGAAATAAAAAACGATTATAACAGGCTTATTCTATATAAAGTAAACCCTGATCAGCAGAATATTGACTATACGCAGATCCAGTATCTATATATGCGAAGTTTTTTTACTGAAACTCCAATGGATACTTCTGTATTGCCTGCTTACAACTATTATTATAAACAAGCCCTGCAATACTGGACAAGCCAAAACAAGTATATGCAGGGAATGATCGCATTGATCGCTGCCCGCCGGGGAGATAAAAATATAGCAGCCGGTATATTGGCTTCGTTGAAAGAAACAGCTACGCAAGACGAAGAACTCGGGATGTATTGGAAAGACCGGTCAGCCGGGTGGTTCTGGTATGAAGCGCCGGTCGAATCGCATGCATTACTGATCGAAGCCTTCCAGGAAGTTGGCAAGGATACCAAAACAGTTGATGACCTGAGAACCTGGCTATTAAAAAATAAACAAACAAGTAATTGGAAAACAACAAAAGCAACTGCTGAAGCTTGTTACGCTTTGTTATTACAAGGAACCGACTGGCTTAGCAGCGAACCCACTGTTGAAGTAACACTTGGTAACACAATTATCAGTTCAACAGAAAATAAAACAGAAGCCGGCACCGGTTATTTCAAAAAAACAATTGAAGGAAATAAAGTGACTCCGCAGATGGGAAATATTGCTGTAACGATTTCTTCTCCCAATAGCAATATAAGTGCAAGCTGGGGTGGAGTTTACTGGCAATATTTTGAGGATCTTGATAAGATCACCACTGCTTCTACTCCATTAAAACTGGTGAAGAAATTATTTATAGAAAAAAATACTGATCGTGGGCCGGTAACTACCCCGGTAACGGATGCTTCTGCGATAAAAGTAGGAGATAAAATAAAAGTAAGGATCGAGCTATCTGCCGATCGTGATATGGAGTATGTTCATATGAAAGACATGAGGGCCTCTTCGCTGGAACCCGTGAATGTATTGAGCAGTTATAAATACCAGGCCGGGCTTGGCTATTATGAAAGCACCAAAGATGCAAGCACGAATTTTTTCTTCGATCGCCTTCGAAAAGGGACTTATGTATTCGAATACACTTTATTTGCTACGCATGCCGGTAATTTCAGCAATGGAATAACAACCATACAGTGTATGTATGCCCCGGAATTCACCTCTCATAGTGAAGGTATCCGGATAACAATAAAATAATGCATAAAGGTTCAACGTTCAGTTTTCACTGATAATTCAACGTTGAACATTGTATATGGAACATTACATTTGCCAATGCAAACAGACTACCTCATCATTGGCCAGGGTATTTCCGGCACATGGCTCAGCTATTATCTTCAAAAAGAAGGCAAAAGTTTTATCGTTATTGATAATAATTTCAGCAATGCTCCATCAAGAGTAGCGGCCGGTATCATTAATCCCGTTACAGGCCGCCGGCATGCTACGGTTTGGTTGGCTGATGAGATATTGCCTTTTGCATGGAAGGCTTATACTGAATTAGGCAAAACACTCGGCATCCAGGCGATCTCTCAAAAAAAGATCGTTGATTTTTTTCCTTCGGCGCAGATGCGGTTGAGTTTTTCAGAAAGGGTGAATGAAAGGACGAACTATGTGAATATAGCGACAGATGAAAAACGGTTTACAGGATTTTTCAACTACGATCTTGGTTTTGGAGAAATAAGCCCGGTCTATACTTCGCATCTTGAAATTATTTTACCGGCCTGGCGAAAACATCTTCTTGAAAAAAATTCATTGCTTGAAGAGGAATTTGTTCTTTCGGAATTGCAAACACGGAAAGAAGGCATACAATACAAAGATATCAGGGCAGGCAAGATCATTTTTTGTGACGGGCCATCCTGCGCTGCAAATCCCTGGTTCAGCAAACTTCCTTTTGCTTCCAATAAAGGAGAAGCATTGACGGTTCATATCAAAGATCTGCCTGTTGAAAATATTTATAAAAGAGGACTTACACTGGTCCCGTTGGCAAGCCCGGATCATTGGTGGATGGGCTCCGCTTATGAATGGAACTTTACAGATGTCGAACCGACGGAAGCATTCAGGAAGAAAGCCGGATCATTATTAAAAGAATGGTTGAAATTACCGTTTGAGATCACGGGTCATTATGCTTCCTTACGACCCGCTACACTGGAAAGAAGACCATTTGTTGGATTACATCCGCAGCAACCATCGATCGGTATTTTAAATGGAATGGGAACCAAGGGATGTTCTTTAGCGCCTTTCTTTGCAAAACAGTTTGTTGATAATTTGGTATACAACAAACAGATCTATCCCGAGGCGAACATCGAACGTTTCCTCAAGATACTCTCCCGGAATATTCAATGATATTATCAAATCACTACTTTTAATGATGCCGGTAAAAATTCCGGTCCTTTTTATATGAGCCAATCAAATGAGATGTATAGTATCCCGTCTAAGTTCCGGAAAATGGAAAACCTGCATATTGCTTTCTGGCTGATGAAAGATATCAGTTGGTGTATGATCTGGAAGGAACTCGGCATTGCGATGATCGTTCCTACTTTATCAGTAGCGATCTGGATCGCAGTAAAGAACCGTCATATCGTATCTGAGCTGGCGCATAATCTCGCCATTGTTTTCTGGATCACGGCCAATGCTTATTGGATGATCAGCGAATTTTTTGGATTTGATGAGAATATTGTCTTATGGGATCTTACCGGCAAGCATATGGCGCTGATACCTTTTGTAACAGGCGCACTAATAATGTTATACTATTATTCCATTCAGCGGCCGAAAGAAATAAAGAAACACAGGAAACTGACTATGTAAGTTGTAACTGCTTCTTCTTTTTGAGCTTGAGAAAATAGCGGCGTACAAGACAGATAAGAGTGATGGTGATCATAGACTGGATTTTATTTTTTTCAAAGGATTCGTTTCTAAAAATAGAAATTGATCTTTTGAAATGCAAGTTATCGGGCAATTATTTGATCTGCTATAAGTATTTTATTTACCAGCAATGGGTCCTGGTTCAATAACTCGCTGATTTCCCGGTATAGTAACGGAAGTTTTTGCTTCATTTCTTCGGGGCTTTCAAAGAAGATCTCAATGGATGTTGCCCAGAATTCATCAAAAGTGCTTACCGAATATTCATCAAAAAGATAATTATTACCCTGCCGCATTTCCCTGAACACTGGTCTTGCTTCTTCCACAAATTCATTCAGGCGTCTTTTAAAATCCCTGTCATCACTGTCTTCAAAACCAAGATACACATCATAAGAAAGTGCATGTGCCATTTCGTGCAAACCCACATTCTCCGAATCGCTATAGTCGCTATAGCCTTCCAAAAAACGGTTCCATGATATATGTATGCCGTTCTTGCTAACATGACCATAATAAGTTTCCTGGTCAATATTGAGCACATATTCTTTCCGCATCACATGAATGACATCAAAATAATCCATCCTGTAATTGGGTAAACCGAAAGTGAGTTGTACCGCAGAGCCGCTGATCAGCACAGGGATATATTCTTCTTCTACCATTGAATGAAAACGGAATTCTTTTGATCCCATAAATTCAACCGTGCGCAATAAGAAGCGATCACGCAATTCAGGAGATAATGATTTGAAATAGGGATTATATTTATTAAGCCAGTCTTCTAACTGGTATTTTGTTTGGTCTACTTTTTTTTGGATCACTTTTCGTCTAGTATCTTTCCAGCCATCCTTTAACAGGCTTTCCAGTTTAGGCGCCCCTTTGATAAAAAAAAGCACTCCTGCAATTATAACAAGAAGAGCTATTAAGGAAGGATCGAACGACGATGAATTATCTTTTTCTTCTTCTATCACCTGGTATTGGTAAGTAGTCGTGTTCCCGGTGCCGCTCTTCCGATAGTAAGGGTCGGAACTGTCAAGTGTGTCTGTAAAAACTCTTACAGGCGATAGTGACGGATCGGTTTGACCTGGTAAATAGATGGTGTCATGTGGTGGCATGTCAGCTCTGAAAATACGAATTTACCCGATGGTTTATGCCTCAAATCAACCCCGGAAAATAAGCCCTCGCTTGTTATCTTTGCCGCTCAGAAAAGTGTAGGGTTCCTGCTCACCTTTCCGCCGTGGATAAAAGGCTTTTGATATACTTTTCACACATACCCCTTATTTGATCTTTCAATTGTATCAATTGTTATGTACAGAACTCATACATGCGGCGAATTAAGAGCCGGGCAAAAAGGAACAGAAGTAATAGTAGCCGGGTGGGTACAAACCGTCCGCAAATTTGGTGCTATCACTTTTGTTGATCTGCGTGACCGCTATGGCATCACGCAATTATTATTTGGCGAAGGATTGAACAAGAACCTGGAAGAAAATCCATTGGGACGTGAGTTTGTATTGCAGGCAACCGGAATGGTAAATGAACGGAGTAATAAAAATCCTAACATTCCAACAGGTGATATTGAAATTGTCGTCACTTCATTTAAAATATTGAATAAGTCTGCTGTGCCTCCTTTTACTATACAGGATGATACAGATGGAGGAGATGATCTCCGGATGAAATATCGTTTTTTGGATCTGCGTCGTAATGCTGTCAAAAAAAATATTGAACTACGTTATGCAGTGAACCGTGCTGCCAGAAATTATTTACACCAGCAGGGATTCATGGATATTGAAACGCCGTTCCTTATCAAATCAACACCGGAAGGTGCGAGGGATTTTGTAGTGCCGAGCAGGATGAACCCCGGACAATTTTATGCATTGCCGCAATCACCACAAACATTCAAACAATTATTAATGGTAAGCGGTTACGATCGTTACTACCAGGTTGTAAAATGTTTCAGGGATGAAGATCTCCGTGCAGACAGGCAACCGGAATTTACACAGATCGACTGCGAAATGGCTTTTGTAGAGCAGGAAGATATATTGAACATGTTTGAAGGAATGGTGAAGTCGATCTTCAAAGAAGTGAAAGGCATTGATTACTCCGAAACACTGCCACGAATGACATGGGAAGATGCGATGTGGAATTATGGCAATGACAAACCTGATATCCGTTTTGCAATGCAGGTATTGAATTTGAAAAAACCTTCTTCCGTTTATACCAATAAGAATGACAATGCCGCATTGATCAACGATGCAAATTTCAAAGTATTTGATGAAGCAGAAACGGTATTGGCGATCGCCGTTCCCGGTTGCAGTGAATACAGCCGCAAGCAAACAGATGAATTAACAGAATGGGTAAAACGTCCGCAGATCGGGATGAAAGGTTTGGTATTTATCAAAGTAAATGCTGACGGGACTTTTAAAAGCAGTGTCGATAAATTTTACAGCGAAGAAAAATTAAAAGCTATTGCTGATGCCTCCGGTGCAAAAGCGGGTGATCTTGTTCTTATTTTGGCGGGAGCCGAAGAAAGAACAAGAAAAGCTATCAGTGATCTGCGAATGGAAATGGCTGAACGTTTAGGTTTGAGAAAAGCCGGTGAATTCAAATTGCTTTGGGTATTGGATTTTCCTTTGTTTGAATATGATGAAGAAGGAAACCGCTGGGTGGCCCGTCATCATCCGTTCACATCGCCAAAGCCAGCACAAATAGAAACGATGATCAATAACAATCCTGTTATTGAAAATGCGGCGGAGTATTTAAAACATCCTTATGCCAGTATCAAAGCCAATGCGTATGATATGGTGTTGAATGGAAATGAGATCGGCGGTGGTTCAATAAGAATTTATCAGAGAGAATTACAGGAAAAAATGTTTGCCGCTTTGGGAATGGACAAGGAAGAACAGTTACACAAATTTGGATTCCTGCTCGGCGCTTTTGAATATGGCGCCCCGCCGCATGGTGGTATTGCATTTGGTTTCGATCGTCTTTGTGCGATCCTCGGTGGCAGCGAAAGTATCCGCGACTTTATTGCATTCCCGAAGAACAATGCAGGAAGAGATGTGATGCTTGATGCGCCTTCGACGATCGATGATAAACAGCTGGATGAATTAAGTATAAAGCTAAATCTTAAGCTCTGATGCAATTGCCCCTGAGATGAAACTTCATCGAAAAAAATTATAAGAAAACCATCGAGAACCTGATCGGTGATATTGGAATAAGCGGTAGTTAAGTCAGTTCACAGTTTAATCCTCGTCGCAGGTACCCACTCATCCCAATCATTTCCGAAGCCGGTATAATGCACAAAATATTTCCCATTCTTTTGTTGGAGCATTTCGCCGGGATACCATTGCCCATTCCATTCGATCGTACATTTTTTCCTGTCATTGGTGTAGATCCTGTCGTACATCACCCATTCATTCCACGAATCATCATAACCGGTATAATGGATATAATGAAAACCATTTCTCGTCTCCCTGATCCCGGCAGGGTACTTTTTTCCATTCCATTCCACCTGTACTTTCATGCCGACCGGATAATCGGCGAAGTCAATGGATTTTGTTTTGGTAACAGGAACAGTGACCGAAACCTTATCGCTGTAATGATATAATTCCCCGGTCACATTATTGCCGCTGTAAGTAAACACTCTTGCGGGCTCAAACTTATTATTCTGCTGAACATAAATGTATTCGGCTTTTTGAGTAGCAGAATTCTTTTGTACAGTTGCAAGGTTGAATTGTGTTGATTCATTCACATTATAAAAAACAGTACCGCTAAGTTGTTTTTCCCTGTACTTCATTGCATCAAATAACTCTGCTTTTGCTTCGGAGAGTGTGATCTTTCCATCGGTATTCCTGTCGCCTGCTGGAAACCCTTTAAAACAATCGATCATGGTTTGAGAAAATGTCCAGTTGCCGGTAGAAATATTACAACTTGACGATGATGTAAATGTTACTACCGACCTGCCTCCGCTACCGATCTTTTTTGCTTCATCCAGCAATGAACCCGAATAACAGCAATCCGCCAGCAGCCAAACCTGTTTGCCTTTGAATAAACTATTGATCGATTCAGAAACAGTCGTTGCTTTAAACCCGTTTGACTTAGCGCCATCATAATCATAATTGGCAAAGCAAACCGGCCCGTTCCCTCCTCTTACGCCATGACCCGCATAGTAAAAAATGAAAGTTGATTGCGCATTTGTTTTTCCCAGTATTTCTTTCAGCTTACTGGTCATATTATTTACTGTAGCATCTTCATCCTTCAGGAAAACGGTATTTTCTTTTTTAATTCCCTGGCTCAACAAAAGGTTATACAGTTCTTCATCCTTTCTATTGCGGTTATTGAATGAACTCAATGAGGGACTTTGCCATTTCAATACACCGGCCATGAAGACATAGGTATTCCCCGGATCGATGGGAGAAGAAGGAATTTTTCCAGGATCACCGGCAAATAATACTACCGGCAATGAAATACAAAGCAGGAGAATGATCCTTTTCATAAGCAAATGTTTGATTATTGAGAAAGAAGTTCTTTCAATTTATTGTAAACTTTATCAGCATTCGGTAACATGGCTTGTTCCAATCCTATATTCATTGGCACCGCGGGAAGATCCAATGCGCCTACTACTTCAACAGGAGCATCGAGGGATCGAAAACAATTCTTCGAGATACGCCCCGCTAATGCTTCAGCAAAAGAATTATTCTGTTGCTCTTCTGTCAGCACCAAACATTTGCCATGAGCTTTTACTCTTTCAAAGATCAATTCTTCATCCAATGGAAATAAGGTTCGCAGATCAACTACTTCTATTTGCTGGTCGAAATTCTTTGCAGCAGCTTTAGCCCAGTACACTCCCATTCCATAAGTGATCACTACACAGCTTTCGCCATTTTTTATTTTATCATTTGCAGCATTCGCAACAATATTTGCTTTACCAAAAGGAAGTATATAATCTTTGGAAGGCTCTGGTGTTTTTGCATCTTCTGTTCCGGGGACTTTGCTCCAGTAAAGACCTTTATGCTCGAGCATTACAACAGGATTCGGATCATAATAAGCCGCTTTCATCAAACCTTTCATATCAGCAGCATTGGAAGGATAAGCAACTTTGATCCCTTTAATGGAAAGAACAGTTGTTTCTACACTGCCGCTATGATAAGGTCCGCCGCCGCCATAAGCGCCGATCGGAACTCTTAATATCATCGACACAGGAAATTTGCCGCAACTGAGATAACAGCTTTTCGAAACTTCGGTCACCAATTGATTAAAGCCCGGATAGATATAATCAGCGAATTGAACTTCAACAATTGGCTTTAACCCGACAGCACTCATTCCAACACAGGAGCCAACAACATATGCTTCCTGTATGGCAGTATTAAAAACACGGTGTTCGCCAAACTGATCGGCCAGTGTTGCTGCTTCCCGGAATACACCACCTAATCGTTTGCCCACATCCTGACCATATAGAACGGCTTCAGGATGTTTTTCCATTAATTCACGGATAGCGAACAATGCCGCATCCACCATGATTATTTTTTCTGCGCCGGCAGGACTTCTTGTTCCTTGTTCTTTTATCACAGCAGTTGGTGCAAACACATGATCAGAAACGTTAGCAGGATCAGGTTCGGGTGCAGCAATTGCTTTTGCAAAATCAGCCGCGACGAGACCGGCTGCTTCTTTTTCTATTTGGAGTATTTCATTTTCCGGAATGCCCCTGTCCACTAACTTTTTTTTCAGTTTTGGATTGGGATCATGCTGAAGATGTTTTGCCCAATCTTCGTCGCTGCGATAAAATTCTTTTCGTACACCACTTGTATGATGCCCGAGCAATGGCACTTGTGCATGAACGAGATAAGGTTTTCTCTCGCGGCGGACAAAATCGGTAACTTCTTTCATTACAGAATAAGAAGCTTCAAAATCGCTTCCATCAACCTGTATTCGGTTCATTCCTTTAAAACCAGCGGCGAATTCAAAAGCATTCATAGCTCTTGCTTCATCGGCCGATACGCTGATGCCCCAATTATTATCCTGTATCAAATAAATAACCGGTAATTGTTTTAATACAGCGAACTGAAATGCTTCGCTTACTTCGCCTTCCGTTATACTCGCATCACCCAACGAACAAATAACGATGGGTAACTCTCCTTTTGAACCTTTATTGATCTTTCCGGGTAAATGTTTTTCTATGTACTGTACACCTTGCGCAATACCTGTTGTGGGAATAGCCTGCATGCCTGTTGCACTGCTTTGATGGATCATGGTAGGTTTATCATTACCGCGATAATTGGGATGAGAATAATATTCCCTGCCGCCGGTAAAAATATCATTGCCTTTGGCCAGCAGTTGCAGCATTTGTTCATAAGGAGTAAAACCTATACCCATGATCAAACTTTCATCCCGGTAATAAGGGCTTACAAAATCCTGTGCCTGTAAATGAAAGGCCGCTGCTAATTGTATCGCTTCATGTCCTCTTGAAGTAGAATGAACATATTTGCAGACAGGGCGGTTGGCTTCATATGTTTCAGCCATTGTTTTTACCTGGCTCATCAGGCGATAAGCCCGCAATAAAATATTTATATCAATCATTCAGCAGTAATGGTCCTTATGCTCCTTGGCAAGCCCGTCTACCGGCAGGAGGGCTCTGAGCAGGACACAACAAAAATAAGGCAAGTGTGTCAGGGTATAAAAGAAAAGCCACCCGTTACCGAATGGCTTTACTACAGTTGGTATTGGCTGTTCCTATTTTACTTCGAGGGTAAACATGCTGTCATCTTCAATAAAAGCTTCGAGTTCGTCTCCTACTACTACTTCTCCAACGCCGGCCGGTGTACCGGTAAAGATCACATCACCGATATTGACTGAAAAATAATTGGAGATATACGCCACTATCTTATCGAAGCTATGGATCATACTGGCTGAATTGCCCTGCTGAACCAGTTCTTTATTTTTATAAAGACAAAAATTGATATCTTTTTTGTTCTTGATATTTCCAAAAGGTACCCACTTACCTATTACGGCTGAATTATCCCATGCTTTTGCTTTTTCCCAGGGCAATCCTTTTTCTTTCAATTCATTTTGAATATCTCTTGCGGTAAAATCAATACCGGCCGTTATCGCATCATAATATTTGGAAGCGAATTTATCCTGGATATATTTTCCGTTCTTACTTATACGTAATACAAGTTCGCATTCGTAATGCAGTTCATTGGTGAATTCGGGATAATAAAAAGGCGTATGCGGTTGCAGCATAGCGCTTTTAGGCTTCATAAAAATGACAGGATCATCCGGTATTTCATTGCCTAATTCAGCGGCATGAGCGGCATAATTACGGCCAACGCAAAAAATTTTCATAAACAGGAGGTGTTTTTAATAAATACATCGGATACATAATGGACTGTTCATCCCATATATTCAGGCATCATATGTCTATTGGATCCTAAAACTGGTATGAGTAACCAGTAGCCACGCAGAATAGGTGGGCTGCTAAAGTAAGTAATGAATCTGATTTATCATAGCGAAAAGACCTGATTATTTACCTGGTTCATCGCAGCCGTAATCCCTTGCACTGCAAAGGTTTCAATTAGTTCCACCGACCTATCTATTTTAAGCTTTACGAGAGGCTCTTCTTCTTTTTTCCATTTACCCAATACAAAATCAGACTGGCGTCCTTTGGGATAGCTATTGCCAATACCAAATCTCAGGCGGGGATATTCTATTGTCGCCAGTTCTTCCTGTAAACTTTTTAAACCGTTATGACCGGCATCACTTCCTCCGGGGCGTAGCCGAAGTTTTTCAAGCGGCAATGCAATGTCATCGAGTACGATCAGTATTTTATCCAAAGCGATCTTTTCTTTATCCATCCAGTATTTAACTGCTTTACCGCTGAGGTTCATAAAAGTGGTTGGACAAATGCAGACAAATGTTTTGCCCTTCCATTTTATTTCTGCTAAATAAACCAGCCGGCCAGGACTGAATATGCCCTTATGTTTTTGTACAAACGCATTCACTACATCAAAGCCGATATTATGCCTTGTATGTGCATATTCATCTCCAATATTGCCGAGGCCTGCAATTAAAAATTTCATCGGTAAAATAAGTTATCAAATATCGGATTAAGCAAAGAAAAAACCCGTTCCGCAAATGCTGAACGGGTTTTCTTTATAGATAAGAAGTTTATTTCTTTTCTTTCTTGGCTGCGGCAGCAGGAGCAGCAGCGGCGGCAGGTGTAGCGCCAGCAGCGGCCGCAGCAGGTGCAGCACCGGCGGCAGGAGCAGCAGCTTCTTCCTGTTTCAATTGTCTTGTCAGTGTTACAGATGCAATAGGGATACGGGGTGAATTAAGTATCTCATAATTATCAACCTTCACATCTTCTACCCTGATATTACCATTCAGTTCCAGGTTATCAATACTTACTTCGATCTGCTCTTTCAAATATTTAGGGTAAGTTTTTACCTTCAATGATTTGATCTTGATGTGCAGTTTACCGCCATCTTTTACACCGGGAGAAACGCCAACAAATTTCAAAGGAATTTCGGCGATCATTTTTTTATCTTCTACCAGTTCCAGCAGGTCAATATGGATAAGTGAATCATTCACTTTGTCAAACTGCAGATCTTTTAAAATGGTTCTGTACGTTGTGCCATCTAATACTACTTCTGCTACCTGGAAACTCGGTGTGTACACGAAATGTTTGAAAGCCGCAACAGGAGCCTGGAAACTGATCTCCTTTGGGCCGCCATAAATTACACCGGGCACGAGTTCCTGAGAGCGGAGTTGGCGGGTGGCTGTTTTCCCGAATCCGGTCCTCAGACTACCTTCGATCGTAATTGTTTTCATTGTTTATGTTTGTTTAATTGTTTACTCTTTTTTTATCATTCACCTGTGGTTGTTCCTTCGCCTCTGTTCCTTTTACTATCATCTTTACGCTGCGAGTGAATGAATAAACTGGTAATGCTCTTATTCTCGAAAGCATTACGTATCGCCACTGCAAAAAGTTCTGCCACACTCAATACTTTTATTTTCGTACACAGCTCCGGTTTCACCGGTATCGTATCACAAACCACCAGTTCTTCCAGCACACTATTCTCGATATTCTGGTATGCTTTTCCACTCAATACCGGGTGTGTGATCAAAGCTCTTACACTTCTTGCACCTTTTTCTTTTAAAAGACCTGCACTTTTTGCCAGGGTACCTCCGGTATCACAGATGTCGTCAATGATCACTACATCCCTGTTTGTCACATCCCCTATCACTACCATGCTGGCGATCTCATTGGCCCTTTTACGGTGCTTATCGCAGATCACCATTTCAGCATTAAAATAACTGGCAATTTCCCGGATGCGGTTTGTTGCTCCCACATCAGGGGCGGCAAAGGTAAGGTTTTCCAGCCTCAGGTTCTCTATGTAAGGGATAAAAACTGCGTGGCTGTCCAGGTGATCTACCGGGATGTCAAAATACCCCTGGATCTGCGGGGCATGAAGGTCCATGGTGATGACCCTGTCGGCGCCGGCAGCCACTAACATATTGGCCACCAGCTTACTTCCAATAGCTACCCGGGGACGGTCTTTCCTGTCCTGGCGGGCATATCCATAGTAAGGGATCACGGCTATAACCTTATCGGCAGAAGCTCTGCGGGCGGCATCGATCATCAGTAACAACTCCATAAGGTTTTCAGCCGGGGCAAATGTGCTTTGCACCAGGAAGATATAATCTCCCCTTACACTTTCAAGGAAAGTAGGGCTGATCTCCCCGTCGCTGAAACGCTGGATGTTTACTTTGCCCGGCTGTGTGCCGTATCGTTTGCAGATCTGTTGGGTTAGCTGTTGTGAGCCTGTTCCCGAAAATATTTTGGCGGATTCCATGCTGTGAAGATGTGTCCAGGAGAACTCCCCTGGAGCCGCGAAGATATTACTCTCACTGCAATCACCACTGCTGGTGCAAAAATATTGACCCGGATATTTTTATTGATTCATTGCCACTACCGTACCTGTAATACCCTGGTTCTCTACCGGCTGGGCTGTTTTATCAGTCAGGGGCGAAGAAGAATGGGAATTACAACTGTAGAAAAGCGAAGAACAAATAAAAATGGAGAAGAAAAGGGCCACCGCATACACACCAACAAAGAAGAGTACAGGATGCATTGAACCCATCGGGGTAAAGCTTTTGTTTCTCATACATAATGGATTTTAGTGTTTTTCAAAGGGTGGATATTTTGGCCGCTTGTGATGTCTAAAACATCATTGATGAAATAAAGTTATTGGCTATACTTGTTCTATGCAAGAGCACAAGTACTCAATTAAGCAGTGGTCAAAAGACGACAGGCCAAGAGAAAAGTTACTATCAAGCGGTGCTGAAAACCTCAGCAATTCGGAGCTGCTTGCTATTCTTATTCACAATGGGACAAGGCAAAAAACCGCAGTGGATCTTGCCAAAGAAATATTGAAACTGGGAAAGGATAACCTGGTTGAGTTAGGAAAGCTATCCGTAAAAGAATTGATGAAAATAAAAGGTATTGGCGAAGCTAAAGCCATCACGATAACGGCTGCTCTCGAATTAGGCCGCAGAAGACAAGCTTCAAGTGCCCTGCAAAAGGAAATTGTAACAAGCAGCAGCGATATTGCCGGCTACCTGCAGGTAAAACTCAAAGATTACCGGCGGGAAGTATTTGCTATTTTATTCCTGAACCGTTCCAATAAGATCAACCATTTTGAGATCGTCAGCGAAGGCGGGATCACAGGAACGGTGGCCGATCCGAGAATAATATTAAGGAAAGCACTGGAAGAAGATGCCGTGAGTATCATATTATGTCATAATCATCCTTCGGGAAGTTTAAAGCCCAGCCGGGCGGATGAGGAGCTGACGAAAAAGATCAAAGAAGCTTCGAAGTTCTTTGATATCACTGTGCTTGATCACATCATTGTAAGTGATAACGGGTATTATAGTTTTGCGGATGAAGGGTTGCTATAAGAAGTTTTAAATGTTAGGTTTTAAATGCTAAATAATAAGCACCCTTATTTAAAATCTACTATTTAACATTCAAAATTGTCTAAGCTTGCGCAGTTGGTCCGCCGAAATTCATCGGTACCTGCATTTCTTCCAGGTCTTTGATGTTTCCGTTTACAGATTCATACTTCTGAACATTATCAATAAGCGCCTTCATAAAACGTTTGGCATGCTGGGGAGTAAAAATGATCCTCGATTTTACTTTGCTTTTAGGAGTGCCGGGCATTACATTCACAAAATCGATCACAAACTCTGCATGTGAATGGGTAATGATAGCAAGATTAGCATAAGTTCCCTCTGCAACATCTTCTGACAATTCTATATTTAACTGGTTAGGTATAGGGGGCTGATCGGACATAAAACTGGTATTACTGATTTAAGAATTCAAATGCGGTACGGAGTGATGCATCCTGGTCTTTGGTGAAATCCGCATCACTGAATACAGGACTAATATCCTTTTTATCTTTGAACTCTTTCAGGATGCTGGCGGCATTTGTCTTTAATTTTTTAAGCCCTGTTTTTCCATTTTCGCTGTAATAATAATCATATAAAAGGTCAAGCTGCCGAAGATCGGATTGGATATAATTACCGGAAACATAACCAAGGTCTGATCTATAGCGTTTGTATAAGCTATAACCGGCGCCTTTGTAAATTTCCTGGAAATAAAATTTATCCTTTACACCCAGCGAGCTGCCATATATAAATTTCAGCGGGTTGCTGATACCTATTCCGAGGTCCTGTTGAATGATAAAAGAATCGACAGTACCGGGTTCTTTTATCAATGGTTTATCGGGATTGGAGGTAGAATAAAATTCCACTTCCTGGTTGTACGTATTATAGCTGATGAAAATGTTATATGCTTTTGCTTCTGTGGCGAACATGTCGCCTTTATGATGTTGTCCAAAAAGATAAGGACTACCTACTACTTTATAGGCTCCCATCAGTTTATAGCCTCCGTCTCCCTGCTGTTGCTGTATCAGCTTATTATGGTTTAAAGCCGGGTCTGTCCATGCGCCCATATCCGGTGCGGTTGAAACCATCCGGCCTGAATTAGAAGAAACGGAAGTAGGAACGTTGGTTGACATCTGCGCTGTTGAAGAATTAGTAAGCGCAACTGAAAAGAAAGCTACTGGTAAGAAAAATGTTCCGAGCCTCATACTTATTTGTTTTTAGAGATCAAAAATACAAAAAACAAGCAGGATGACCCTGACAATAAAAAAAGGGGTTGTTAAAACAACCCCTTGAAATAATTAAATCAGAAATATTTATGGTCTTGGACCTCTGTAAGTAAATATTGCATTGATCTGCTGCTCAGGTCTTCCTGTTTGGGTCATGATATAGTTTGCAACAATTTTCTTAGTTGCAGGATCCCAATAATTACCAGCAGGTGGCACAACAAGTGGGTTTATTTTAAACTTCCTTGCACGTCCATCATCCGGAATATCATTGATAACATCTATCAGCCTGTTTGTAGCCAGGTCGAAAATGTAACGGGGAGCAGTAGCTCCGAAGCCTGTAGCGGTAGCTGCACCAGGTCCGAAAGCAGGCTGAATGAAATCATCAAAACCCCATGCATCATACAGTCTTATTGCGTTAGGTCCGCCAGTAACAAAAAGTATGCTTGTACCATCGGGGTTTGAAGGCCAGCGATAGAAGTTATTATCATCTGCGATGGCATAAGCAGCCCAGCCTTTAGTGTTCAGGTCCATTACATAGTTTCCATCATACCTGTTCTTCAAAGTAAATTCAAGGAAGAGGTTTTTGAAATTGTCAGCGATCTTGTATCCGCCGTCAACACTTACGATAGTTAAACCCAATCCATAAGAATTACTTGGATCCAAAGGAACAGTAGTTGGAATATTGATAGGAACCTGCCCGTTCATTGAACCCGCAGGGATCGTAATAACCAATGAAGGGATGCTATAATAAGCAGCAGGGAAAACAAGAATGTTCGATCCGTTCGCTGTATTATAAGCTGTTCTCAGCGCATCGTTCAACTGCAATGTCACTTTTACATCTGACTTTGCCGGTGTACCACCGAGAATATTAACGAAGATGATATTATTGATCGTTTGCAGTGTAGCAATACCCGCATCCAGACCAATAGTAGTTTTCGCTGTTGTTCCATATGGGAAACCTACACCTGGCGGTTGTGTATCCGGATCGTTGATGCCGTAAGTGTGGTTATCAAAACCCTTGTCTTTTAAACATCCTGTGAAGGCAAATGCCATTGCAGCCAGGAGAAGGGAGGTTGATAATAATTTTTTCATATTTCTGATTTTTTATTTTTGACAAAGTTAGTTAAGATCCCAGAAGATACGACTATATCTTGTAACACCTGCTGGCACATTCCCTGCATTATAGTTATACTCGGTTTGAGGATAAAGATAACGAACCGGGATGTTATCCTGCGGCGTGATCTGCGGAGATACTGAACGGAAAGGACCAGGTCCATTTGAATTTCCTGAACCGAAGTAACCTCCACCATCTCCATATACGAAGTTAGTAGACGGTGCATCGTTAGGAGCCGGAGTTTGCAGAAGATTTGTAGCTACTTCTGTATAAGGCACCCTTCTCCAGTCTGTCCATACTTCAAGTGTATTTACACCATTCAGCGCAAACCATTTCTGAGAAAGAATAGTAAACAAACCACCAACAGGTCCACCAGCACCCTGCGCTGTTCCCGCATAATCAACATCGGGATAACCAGCGTTATAACCCAGGTAATTAGCAAGAGCTGTAGCCGGGTTAGCTACACCAAGATATGTGAAGCTGGCCAGTATGGCATTGTTTAATAAAGTTTGAGCTGTAGGCCCTGCTGCTATGATATTCCTTTGTCTTGCTTCAGCCTGCAGGAAATAACTTTCCGCTGCTGTAAGAATAGCCTGAGGCGCCGTTGCTGATTTAGATACACCAGGTCCGATACCAGCCAGGATAGCAGCTGCGTTAGCTGAAACCGGAGGTAATCCATAAGCTACACCTACAAGACCACCACTACCAGGAGTGTATAATCTTCCACCTGTACCAAGTGTTGTAGTTACACGGGGATCTTCAACAAAATGATAATACTCAAGTCCCCATTCGTTTGCCTTGTAGTAAACGTTATTGGCAGAAGCTGAGCCATCTGTATTTGTGATGTACTGATTAAAGAATGGATTTGGCTTATCGTTGCCACTATATCCTGGATTCATTTGAGCATCTGTAGTCAAATATCCTGATCCTTCTAAATTAATACGGGCAATTTCTGCAGCTTTGTCAATAGCACCTACAGCATACGCATGTATAAGCAATCTTAATTTAAGCGTATTACCAAATCTCGCCCAATTCAATTTCATAGGAGTTATCAGGGCATCGATCTGGGCCTGTGTAGTAGGACTTGCAGTAGGGTTTCCAAACATGATATCATTATTCCAAATACCTTTATTGGTATTGGTTAATGTTACTGTAGAACCCTTTATCAAAGTGATCCCTTTATCAATTTCATTCAACAGGTCCTTATAGATATCAACTCCGTTATCATACTTAGGAGTAGGGTTACCACTACCTTTCAATGCCTGGCTATAAGGTACATTTCCGTATACGTCAACCAGGATCTGGAAATCTATGGTTTTCATGATACGGGCAATACCCTCATAGAAAGTAGCGCCAGCCTGTGCAGATTTTGAAATAATGATCTGGTAATCGTAAGCATTATCATAACTGTTATTCCAGATGCCGTTACCAAAACCTGTAGTGATCTGGTAGGTTTCCTCGGTTACGTTTGGTGCATACGTTCCTGATCTTGCCCAGAAACTCATCCAGTTTTGCTGAACACCCCAGCTACGGGCAATAATAGAACCTGTTGCATTCATTGCCGCCGGCAATACTGCATTATAGGTAATAGTACTATCCGTCGGGTTATTGATATTCTGATTGATGTTGAACTGTCCTTTTCGACAGCTGGATCCCGCAGTCACTAGCAGCCCTGCGAAAGCAACACCATATATAATTTTGTTTAGTTTCATATCTAAAGATTTATTAGGTTAAAACTGGAGATTTAAGCTAGCTCCAAAAATGCTTGTAGGAGGTGTGTTATCCAGTCCGCTAATACCTTGTGCATTGCCCAGTGTATTAGAGAACTCAGGATCTGTCCACTCGTTTGTCTTTGGAAGGAACATGAACAGGTTTCTTCCGCTGAGCGTGAAAGTAGCTCCTTTGATCGCATTCTTGGCGAATCCAAATATTTTCGCCGGGATGTTGTATGACAGACTAGCTTCCCTGATCTTCCAGAAATCAGCGCTTACTAAATAGTTAGTGTTAGCGTTTTGATTTACTGCTACAGACCAGAAGTTATAACCACCACTGATCATATAAATACTGGTATTGTCAACATACTTCGTACCATCGAAATAAGAAGAATTAGGGAAAATAAATGGCATCCTTGAGTTTTGAGCACTTCTCTTAGAGATACCAGAGAAGTCCATACCTGTACCAAGGTTACCAGTGTAGATCTGTGCACCACCGCGGTAGTCAGCTACTGCACTGAATGTAAGATCTTTCCAGGTAACAGAAAGGTTCAAGCCTAATAAATGCTTCGGAGCTGTTCTTCCGAAAGGTTTGATCGTTGGATCAACTGTAGGGAAACCGGTTGTAGCATTTACGATCACACGACCCTGGTCATCTCTTACGTAGTCGGTCAACTGGAAGATGTAAGCTGGTTTGCCTACGATCACATAGTTACCATTACCAATACCTAACTGATCAACACCTTCGATGATCTTAGTTACTTTATTATCCTGGTAAGTATAGTTTGTTTTGAAATCGATGCTCACTTTACCCAACTTAACAAGCGGGGTCAATTTAAGATCTAATTCCAAACCTTTGTTTTCGAAAGCAGCTGCATTCAATCTTGCACTTGTAAATCCTGTTGCAGCAGAATACTGTACGTCAACGATCTGGTCAGAGTTGTCTTGTGTATAAACTGTTGCTTCAACAAAGATCCTGTTCTTCAAAAATCCCATTTCAAAACCTGCTTCAAAACTCTTCACAAACTCAGGATTGTATTTTGATAAACGAAGAAGGTTGCTTGAAGTATAACCACTCAATGAACCGTAAGGGAAACCGAAACCAAGTCCGTAAGTGTTCTCAAGACCTTGTGCACCGATGTTCACGTTACCTGTTTTAGAATAAGCACCGCGAAGTTTCAGGTAAGAAAGGATCTTGCTGCTTTTCAATGCAGGGATCGCTTCAGTAAGAACCAATGAAACGTTAGCACCCGGGTAGAAGAAATTGATATTGTCGAAATCGTAGTTATAGTAATAAGCAAGACGGCTATCGATATCATAGCTGCCTGTAACCTCAGCAAAAGCCCAGCCTTTGTAGTTAACTGAAATTTTACCGAAGAAACGCTGCAGTCTTGATTTGAAATTGCTTTCTCCAGGTGAAAGGGCATCTTTACGTCCTATTATATTAAATAATGTAGGGAACGCAAGGTTGTTACTTGATGTACTAACATTCTTTGAATTGTCTTCGCGGAATGACTGACCAAATAAACCGTTAAGGTCGAAATCACCGAATTTTTTACGAACTGAAGCAAAGAACTCAGAATTGATACGGCTTGAAGTACTTGAACCATCAGCAACTGAAGAGTTGATATCACCGCTTTGAGCGATATTCTTTCCACTTGCTTTAGCAAAAGCACCATACTGTAATGCAGCACCGGTGTTCTTCACAGTTCCGTTAGAGATAGTAGCACCTAAACGGTAAGTAAGCGTAAGCCAGTTGGTAGCTTTATAGTTCAATTCGAAGTTTCCGAAAATATCTTCTGATCTTCCCTTGCTTCTGAAATTATCGATCATGAAATAAGGGTTAGAATAATAGTCATTGAAATAACCATCAGGACTTGCCCAATAATCAGTTCTCCAATTCTTAAACCTTGTGATAGGAATTTGCTGAGGAGTGTTGATCAGGTTCCAGTATACCGTATAGTCACGGCCATTACCGAAACTAGAACCAGCAGTTACATCATAGTTGCCTTTTGTATAGTTAAGGCTATATGAAGCTTTGAACCTGTTGTATTCTTTATTAGCTGCCATGTGTACAGAAACTCTTCTGTTCACATCTTTTGGCATGATACCCTGGATCAATACATTCTGAACGCTCAGGTAGAAATCACCAGTAGAGAAAGAAAGATCGGTCTGGTTAGTAAGACCTGTATTCCAGAATTTCTTTTTCTCATCAGGTAATGCTGAATAAGGAACAGTATATTTTTCACCACCGGGGCCATCACGGCCGATCTGGCGGATAGAACCATCAAACTGATCACCATAGCACTGATTCTCGATCGGATCGTATACACCATACCCTAAAGGAGTAACAGAAGAGCCAGAACCAAACTGATTCTGCAATTCAGGCATATAAGATACTTTCTCGATCTGTACTGTATGACCTACACTGATCTGAGGTTTTGTACGGCTTCCTTTCTTTGTTGTAATAACAAGAGCACCGTTCACACCATCAGGACCATAGATAGCAGTTGCAGAAGCACCTTTCAAAAGGTTTACATCCACAATGTCATTGGCATTGATAGAGCTCAGGTAACCAAGAGCGATGGGCACACCATCTAAGATCAGCATTGGCTGGTTGTTACCAGTCAAAGAACGGATACCTCTTAAAGTAAGCCTTGTATCTGCAAACACACCATTGTTTACAGTCTGAACATTCAGACCAGAAACTTTACCAGTCAAACCATTTTGCAGGTTAACTGGTTTTGCTTGTGTTAATTCAGTGGCTTTAACTTTAGCAGTAGAGAATCCTAACTCTTTTGCTTGTCTTGATACACCAAGAGCAGTAACAACTACCTCTGTACCGGTAAGAAATATTGTCTTCATTGTAAGACTAACAGTACTGGCAGCACCAACAGTAACTTCTGCAGGCTCTAAACCAGAACTTGTAGCCATCAATACATCTCCCGTTTTAGCGAGGATGCGGAATTGGCCATTGTTATCTGCAGGTACACCTGTTTTGGTACCTTTAATAACTACAGTGGCACCGGGCACGGGGTCGCCCTTTTCATTGGTCACAGTACCGGAAATCGTCCGATTCTGACCAAATGCTAATGCAGAAAACAGCATTAGCATCGTGAACAGTGATGCGATTTTTCTCATGTTAACGTTAATTTTTAAAATTTAAAGTCATTGATTATCAGGGAAAACCGTCAATTTTCAGGGGTAAGGGTCATTGCTAAAGACACGAATGCCTTTTAAAATGCTGCCGCAAAGTAAAGTTTTTTTTAACAAATGCTTAAAACAACATGAAAAAAATTACGTAGTTGTACCCATTTATATTCCCCCGGAAATTAAAAGCTCCTGAAACAGAGTGCCTTGAAGACTAAAACAACCCTCTACAGAATTAAAGAAATTATTCTACAGCTTATGAACTGCGGGTTGACTTCCTGCCACTGACATTATGCTAAATCATAAGATCAGATCATATACCTGGCAGAAAGTATATATAATAAAGTATAAAAAGAGTGTTACCCGGCATTTATATAGGAAGTAAACAAGGAGTATACGTGGAGTAAACAGGTCTTACATAGGACAAGAATCTATAGTATCGCTATAAGATCCCTGTAACTACGCTATAAGTGCCCCTAACCCACATCTTTTGATTCCTGGTTTTAAAGGATCCAGCGGCCCTGGATCCTTAATTCGCTTTTCCTGTTTCCTTTTATTTCATCCAAACCTGATCCAACAGAAGTCTTATCCCGGTAGATGGTTTGCGCCCATCGAAGCCAGAAACTCAGCTTTTTGGTCAGGTCATAATTAATATTGAGGTAATACCGGAAGCCCTTATCATAAAAAGCAGGAATGGAGTAACTATAAAGAACATCATTTTCATAAGCATAAATGCGGGAATCATAACTGTCCGTTTCAAAATACTGCAGCCGCATATTCCCTGAATATGGTTTTAGCATCGGCTTATATATAAAGTCAAAAAAAGAAAGGAATCCTTTTTCACCCTTCTCATCTCTTTTATCATACCATAATAATTCAACCCGGCTTCGTAATGTAAAAGCAGGATCTACTTTATAACTTATTTGTGTCCGCCAGCTTTGTTTGGGAATAGAAACAAGGAAATTGGTAACAGTAGTATTATCCGACCGGTTAGTTTGTTTTGTTTCGGCACGGAACCTTGTATAAACTTCAGCTTGTTTGTTCGGCGTATACGTTACTTGTCCCAAAAAATCTTTTCCGTGACTGGGAGCATCTACCAAATATTTTAACCAGGGAAATTTATAGATATCGGCATAAGCATCCAGGCGCCAGCCAATGGCGGGACGTATGGTTACTCCTGTATAAAAACCTGTTTCATTAACAGGATAGGTATTCTCGGTAAATGCATTTCCATTAATAGACTGGAATGCTTTACTGATCGTTCGTTGCACAAAAGATATATCTACCCGCGGGTCGACACTTAACATCAAACCATTGACAAAAGCTTTATTGAAATCTTTATCCGCTGCCGCTTCACCAAAAAAATGGAGGTTCTTATATGTATAACTATAATCAATGCTGATATTATACCAGTTGCTGCCGCTGATAGCATATAAGTTATACGGCTCATTTCTTTTTTGAACAGGAAAAGAAAAATGGTAATAGATACCGTTCATTCCTACCTGCCATTTATTACCCCTGTATATAATATTACCTCCGAAAGCCGTTTGCGTTAAATTATTCCGGTCAGCATTTTCGCTGCTGGTACGATGATAGCCCGATGTAAGGAACGATGAAATGAAATCTTCATTATTAACTGTATCGGCAACAAAGTTGGCACTCAGTTTCCTGACGGAAGCAAAAGCAGTTGTTTCGATCCTTCCTTTTTTAATGGTGATGCCGGCGCCACGATGAAAATAAAATTCACCGGCAGAACTATACGGCCGTAATACAGCGGATTGTCTTTTTATTCCCATTACATCTACGCTTTTTTTAAAAGCAAGCCCCTGCCACTGTATCAATCCCTGTCCCATATTCACTGAAAAATCTCCCAACGCCAATGCTTGTATGATGCCGGCCTTTCTTGCAAAGAAGTGAAAGGAATAAAAATCAAATCCTTTTTTTTGTGCGCCTTTAAAAAATTCTTCGCCCGCATCCTTGTCTCCTGCCAACCCAAACTGCAAAAGATTTTTATAGGTATAACGATAACGGAAAAGAATCCTTTGCGGGCTGCCAATATATTTTGTTCCCGAAGTCGACCTGTCAAAACCATCCGATCTTTCCAACACCTGCGATACACGAAGCAGGATACTATGATCGCCATCACTAAATCTTTTTGCCGCTTCTTCGGACAATGAAACAGGAGTAGCGGCCGTTACAAATGGTAAAAGTTTCCGGATCGTATTTACATCCCATGAAGGAATAGCCTGCAATTCATAAATGCTTACCAGTTTTCCAAAAAGATTACGGTACCTGATAAGATTGGCGATCTGCAGATCGGTGACGATCCTCAATTGTTTTAATTCATCTGCATCGGCTGTGTTGAGGTTGACAGGATTTTTTCTGAATTGCTCCAGCTCCTGCAAATATGCATCGTCTTCTGTTTCGCCCTGGTCTGCATCGGTTTGATTTTCGAGTTGTTGTTCGGTGCTGACAGGGATCTCCTGGGCAAAAGTGAATGGTGAATAGTGAATGGTCAATGCGGTCAATATGATCATCAATCTTTTTTTCACTTTCCTTTATTGAAATTGAAAAGCAACAACAGACCTGGTGTAACGCCCAATTGAGGATGATAACCTGCGGTGATATCAAGCCTGAATGATTTTATCGTTAATCCCAATCCCAGCCATCCTGATGAAGTGGCGGAGGACACTCCTATCCTGGCAAGCAATTGCGGTAAGAATTTATATTGCATGCCCGCATTTATATTTACGGGCTGATCTTCTTCTTTTTGAATTTCGGCGCTTACTAAAAATTTTTCCGACGCATCATATCCCAAACCAAATGAATAAACAGATGATAATTTTTCCTGCTGGTCCTTTCCGAATTTTCCTCCCACGGGGTTAGCGGTATGAACACCGGCATGCAGGCGTTCTGTTATATGAAAAATAGTTCCGATCTCAAAACTGATGGCCGATGCATTGCCATAACCTGCTATGCGGATGCCATGATAGTTGAATTGTGCGCCTATATCAACTTTGTTTCCCAATTTTCTTCCGTAGGCTAAACCCAATGCCGTTTCATTGTAATCTGTAAAACCGGAATAGTTTGCTTTCACTCCAAAATTTCCTGATGTTGTTGGTAAACCGATTGCTGCTGTATAATTATTGAGTTCATTCAGCAGAAATCTTCTTTCACCATATATACCGACAGCGATATTTTTTAATTGCGCCAGCGATGCCTGGTTGGCCGTAAAAGAAAATACATCGACATGATCGATACTATACGCTCCAAAACCCGTGTAAGCACCCGCAACCGGCCTGCGAAGGATCTGCGCCTGTGATAAAAGACAATAACAGGATACAATAAGGAGGAAGATGATCTTTTTTCTCAAGCAGCCAGAATTTATCAGAAAGGTATAGGGATTAGGTTATAAAAAATAAAGAAAAAGACCGGCATATTTTGTTTTTGTCTGACGGCCCCCGCCTGGCAAATAAAAAACTTAATACTGTACAATGTCAGACGGAGACCGTCAGACATTGTACATTTGCGCCATGAAAATTTTAGATGGAAAAAAAGCTGCGCAGGCAATAAGAGATGAATTAAAAATAGGCGTGGCACAACTCGCTGCCGAAGGAAAAAAAATCCCTCATTTGGCTGCTATACTGGTAGGTAATAGTGGCGCCAGCGAAACCTATGTAGCTGCCAAAGTAAAAGCCTGCGAAGAAGCAGGATTCAAATCAACATTGATCCGTTTTGAAAAAGAAGTGTATGAGATAAAATTGCTGGAAAAGATACAGGAACTGAATAGCGACCCCGATATAGATGGCATTCTCGTTCAGCTTCCATTACCCAAACATATCTCCGATGAAAATGTGATCAATGCTATCGACCCGGATAAAGATGTGGATGGATTCCATCCTGCTAATATTGGAAAGATGGTACAGGGTTTACCAACTTTTATCCCGGCAACACCACATGGCATCATGTTATTATTAAAACATTATGACGTTGACACAAAAGGCAAGCATGCTGTTGTGGTTGGACGAAGCAATATTGTGGGCAGGCCGATGAGTATCTTATTAAGCGCAAATACCGATCCGGGTAATTGTACTGTTACTGTTTGTCACTCGCAAACAAAGAACATAAAAGAATTTTGTTTGCAGGCCGATATCATTGTGGCTGCATTGGGGAAACCCGAATTCATTACGGCCGATATGGTGAAAGAAGGAGCCGTTATTGTGGATGTGGGCATCACAAGAGAAGCGGATATTTCAAAGAAAAGCGGTTATAAACTGAAAGGCGATGTTGCATTTGAAAGTGTTGCTCCGAAATGTTCCTGGATAACGCCGGTGCCCGGCGGTGTAGGGCCGATGACGATCGCTGCATTATTGAAGAATACGTACCGGTCCTGTATGCAAAAGAATTAGAATTTCACCATTCAGGAGAAAATTCATTTTTTTCACATTTAATGAAAAAAAATAATTATTTCACTATTTTTGAAAAATGCCTACTAACATTTTTTATCCCCTTTAACAATTACTCTTGGAGATGAATTTCAAACAGTGCTGAAAGATATTAAAACCGGCATTTCTGTTATTTTGTTCATCGAAGAATTATGTATTGAAAAAAATATTAGCCTGAGACTCAGGTATGTTTTACTCAGCGGAGAGATCGAAACCCCGATCAATCATAAAATAGCATATGGAATGATCGGAGAGGGTTTAACAAAAGCCAGAGAGACTATTAATTATTTGAAAAAAAGCGAGGATCGGTTTTATTTTTTTACAAAAGAAAACAGGAATGATTTAAACAACCTCTTTATCATTTATCAGTCGCTTGTAAACGATTGGAAACAAAAAGACTTTAAAATAATAAGCGATTTTATAAAGCTGAATGACTATAAACTGGTTGCAGAAGAAAATGATAAATCACCAAGCTTAATGTGGAAGAGAAAAAAATCGCTTAAAATAAAAGAATATAAAGTGATAAAAAGCCTTATTACTGAAAGATATGGATTGGTATAAAATCATATGGTTTGTGACCTCCTTTACATCAGGCGGGTTGATCGGACTCCTGGTATTTTACTTCGTGAGAAGTAAGTTTGAGAAGAATAGCACCAAAACTGCCCTCTCCATTGGCAAAGGAATGCTGGAACGGTTTGCAATCCTCCTGGGATTAGTTGCTTTAATTCCAACAATAATTATTTTTTTTGGAGCCTTAAAATTAGGCACCCGTCTTAAAGAACAACAAGAATCAAAAATTTCAAATGATTACTTTCTTATTGGAAACGTTATTTCAATAATAATCGCCATAGGACAATTTCTAATTTATCAACAACTCAATGCTTCCTGCTGAAAAAAAACTGCTCCCCGTGATGGAGCATTTTTATACATTACAGGGTGAAGGTTATCACCAGGGAAGGGCCGCCTATTTTATTCGCCTTGGCGGATGCGATGTAGGTTGTGTATGGTGTGATGTAAAAGAAAGTTGGGATGCTTCAAAGCACCCGGTGTTGGAGGTTGGAAGTTTGAGGTTGGAGGTTAAGAATACTCCGGCAGAAATAGTGGTCATTACAGGTGGCGAACCGCTGATGCATAACTTGAATGAGCTTACTAAGGAAATGCATGCAGCAGGATTAAAAACACATATCGAAACTTCGGGTGCTTATCCATTGAGCGGCGATTGGGACTGGATATGTTTGTCTCCAAAAAAATTCAAAGCACCATTGCCGCAAGTTTTACCATTTGCGAATGAATTAAAAATCGTTGTCTTTAATAAAAGCGATCTCGACTGGGCCGAAAAATATGCTGCGATGGTCTCTCCTTCCTGCAAATTATTTTTACAACCGGAATGGGATAAAGCAAATGAAATGACTCCGCTGATCATCGACTACATTAAGAATAATCCTAAATGGGAATTGAGTTTGCAATTGCATAAGTATATTAATGTACCGTAGAAAGCATAGTTGTGAGCATGAGCTATGGGCCGTTAGCTAATAGCTTTTCCTCTTTTATCGGTGAGTGGCTCAACTGCACTAAATATTCTTCATAAGGTTTATCCGGTTTTTATCTTTTTCTCTCAGCACCTGGAAAATATTTTTGCGGGCCAGCGATTCAATAAAAAGAATGCAGCAGGGTCGGATGAATGATATGCGATCCAATTACTGTAATATTTGAATTCGCGATATGATCCTTTATGCTGCGTCATAAAATTTTACACAACATTTATCGTTTATAAATATATCAACGCTGTTGCTGCGCTCAATATTGTAGTATCTTTATTAACCAATTTTTAATACCTGATGAAAAAACTGATCTCCGTCTATATCACACTGATCCTGTCCGCTCCCGTTATTGCCCAATCATACGATCCTTCGAAGATCAATCCAAAAGCTGTACAATTTTACGAGCAGGCGATAGAAAGAGCGAAAGAAGATAACCTCATCAGCGCTGTAGGTCTTTTGCAGCAAGCCATTAGTACCGATAAGAATTATGTTGATGCGTATCTATCGCTGGGCGCTGCTTATGGAAGATTAAAGAACTATAAAAGCAGTATCCAGCAATTTGAAAAAGCATTTGCTTTGGATTCTGTTTATACCGTTTTTGATAAATTATCCTATTCAAAACAACTGGCAGCGCTTGGTGAATTTGAAAAAGCGCTGACTGCTATCAATGAACTGCTGGCTAAACAACCTCCAAAGAATTCAACAAATCTTGCCTCGGTATTACAAAGAAAAAAGACCTATGAATTTGCTATTGAACATGCAAAGAACTATCCCGAAAAAAATTATGTATTTGCTCCGCAAAATTTAGGCGGCAATATCAATACCGATCGCCTTGAATACCTTCCGTCATCTTCTATCATTGACAGCGGGTTGATATTTACAAGAAGGCTTGGCACCGATAACGAAGATTTTTTTTACAGTAAAAAAGAAAAAGACGGATGGAGTGTTGCCAAAAAAATGGAAGGTATCAATACACCGCAAAGCGAAGCTGCACAAACACTTTCTGCCGATGGCCAATGGATCATTTATTCAGCGAATGGAAGAGCCGACAGCTATGGCAATTATGATCTGTATATGGCACAAAGAACTTCCGAAGGATGGATAGATACCTATCATTTCAATGGAAGAATAAATTCCGATCAGTGGGAAAGCCAGCCATCTTTATCTGCCGACAGGAAAGATCTTTATTTCGCCAGCCGCCGGCCGGGAGGATACGGCGGTATCGATATTTATGTTTGTCACCTGCAGCCCAATGGATATTACAGTGACCCCGAAAATGTGGGACCGGGTGTAAATACTCCGGGAGATGATCAATGTCCTTTTATTCATGCCGATAATCAAACATTGTATTTTACTTCTAATTATTGGCCCGGCTATGGAGAAAATGATCTTTTTCTTGTAAGAAAACAAAGCAAGGGACAATGGAGCAAGCCGCTCAATCTTGGCTATCCCATCAATACGATCAATGAAGAAGGTACTTTGTTCATTGCCGCCGATGGAAAGACCGCTTATTATGCCAGCGACAGGAACGATACAAAAGGCGGTCTTGATATTTATACATTCGAATTGCCGGAACATGTCCGTCCTTTAAAAACATTATGGGTAAAAGGAACGGTACGGGATAAAAAAACAAATAAAGACCTGGCCTCAACGGTTGAACTGATCGATCTAAATTCCAAAGAGATCATGTCCCGAATTCAAACCGAACGTGACGGCAGTTATTTTATCACACTACCGGTTGGAAAAGATTATGCATTCAATGTAAGCCAGAAAGGTTATTTATTTTATTCGGATAATTTTTTAATGGCAGGCCGCTCGCCCGATTCTACCTATGAAAAGAATATTTTACTGCAGCCGATCGAAACCAATGCAAGCATTGTTTTGAAAAATATTTTCTTCGATGTAAAAAAATTCGATCTCAGGACCGAATCACAGGTTGAGCTGGACAGGCTGATACAATTCCTTAATGAGAATCCTTCTTTGAAGATCGAGATCAGCGGTCATACCGATAATGTGGGTAGACCTGCCGACAATCTTTTATTGAGTAATAACCGGGCAAAAGCGGTTGTCAATTATTTGATCAGTAAAAATATTGCTGCCGCAAGATTAAGCTTCAAAGGTTATGGCGAAACAAAACCGGTAGCGGATAATAAGACGGAAGAAGGCCGGGCTGTCAATCGCCGTACAGAGATGAAAGTGACTGCGCAATAGAAAGAGAGAAGCGGGTAGGTGTTTCCGAATATCGACAAATCCTACTCGCTACTGGCTATACCCTGCTTGCGGAATTAATCTGGGCTAAAAAAACAATTCAGCGTGTAGTATCACACATTCTCCCACGCCTTCATTCCCCTATATTTGATCCCCTTATTGTATGAATTCAGAACTTGTATACCAACTGGCACTCACTCTTGTGCCCAATATAGGCGCAGTGCAGGCAAAATTATTGTTGCAGCATTGCGAGCCGGAAGAAATTTTTCGTGCTAAAAGATCTTTCCTCGAAAAAATAGAAGGCATTGGACCTGCAAGAGCCGCTTCAATTATTTCTTTCAAAGACCTCAGCAAAGCGGAAGAAGAAATAAAGTTCATTGAGAAGTATAAGATCAAAACACTTTTTATTACCGATAAAGATTACCCGAAACGGTTGCTGAATTGCTACGACTCTCCCACCATTTTATATTACAAAGGAACCGCCGACCTGAATGCTTCCAAAATAGTTGCCATCATCGGTACAAGAAGTCATACCGGTTATGCCAAACAGGTAACGGAAAAACTGGTCGGCGAACTGGCTTCACAAAATATAACGATCATCAGCGGGCTTGCTTTTGGCGTAGATGCTATGGCACACAGGTCTTCGGTAAAAAATAATATACCGACCGTTGGAGTATTGGCGCACGGCCTTGACCAGGTTTATCCACCGGAGCATGCAGGTCTTGCAAAAGATATGATCAAAAACGGCGGCGGATTGCTGACTGAATTCCGGAGCCGTACTATTCCCGACAAACATAATTTTCCAACCCGCAATCGTATCGTTGCCGGTATGACTGACGCAACCATCGTGATCGAAACATCGATTAAAGGCGGTAGTATGATCACGGCAGAACTGGCCAATAGTTATAATAAAGATGTATTTGCTTTCCCGGGAAAAGTGACCGATGCAAAAAGCGCCGGTTGTAATCACCTTATCAAAAATAATAAAGCAATGCTGCTCACAGATGCTGAAGAATTGTTGCAGGTAATGGGATGGGAGGAGAAAGCCGGGAATCGGAAGTCGGGAGTCCGGGATCAGCGGCAATTATTTATTGAGCTTACGAAAGAAGAAAATATAATTATTGAAATACTAAAAGAAAAAGATACCGTATCTATTGATGAGATCAACCTGCGAAGCGGCCTGAGCAGCAGTGCTGTTGCCGCTGCTATACTAAGTTTAGAATTACAGAATGTGATGGTATCTTTACCGGGAAAATTATACAGGCTGGCTTGATTTTGGGACAGCTAAATCTCAGAATTTATTGTCCTGTATTAAACTGTTCGTCATTCAATTGCTCAAAACCCTGATGGTTAAAATAAGAATACTGCTACTAACGGGATGCCTGGCTTTATTTTCAGGCAATGCCTTTTCTCAATGTACTACATTAGGCCAAACGCCCAGCACGGCCTTCCCTATTTGCGGTAGTACCACTTTTCATCAATTGACGGTACCACTCTGTAATACCAATGATCTTTTTGTTCCCGGTTGTACCGGCGATGGCGCTGCCTATGCCAATAAAAATCCTTTCTTTTATAAATTTACCTGTTATGTTGGAGGCTCGCTCGGATTTTTGATAACACCGCTTGCTGCCGATGAAGATTATGACTGGCAACTTTATGATATTACTGGTCGTGACCCGAATGAGATTTTTACTAATCCTTCTCTTATTGTTACTGGTAACTGGTCAGGATCATTTGGTCCGACGGGTGCATCCGCATCCGGCGTAAACTTTATTCAATGTGCTTCTTCTCCTCCGGACAATAAACCAACTTTTGCCCAAATGCCTATCCTTATAACCGGGCATGTTTATCTTCTAATGATAAGTCACTGGACAGATACCCAAAGCGGATATGATCTTTCATTTGGTGGCGGTACAGCAGTTATCACCGATCCAAAAGTTCCGCATATGACGGATATCGATGTCGACTGCAGCGGAACCACGCTTACTTTATTATTGAATAAACGTTTTCGTTGTCCAAGTCTTACTTCCAGCGGAAGTGAATTCAGTATTTCACCGGCAGTAACAACCATTGCTTCAGCTTCTACTTCTTCCTGCGCAATTGGATTTGATTTTGACACATTGCTCATTACATTATCTGCGCCTTTGATAAGCGGTTCTTATGATCTTGTAATAAATAACGGAACCGATGGCAATACCTTGCTCGACCTATGCGGCCAGCCGATCGCGGCCGGCGAAAAGATCCCGTTTACTTATATCGTTCCGGCTCCTATTTCGGCAGACAGTATTGGTAAACCAACCTGTGCACCGGATTCTGTGCTGGTATATTATCCTAAAAAGATCAGGTGTTCTACGATCTCGGCATCCGGAAGTGATTTTAGTGTAACCGGACCTACGGCCGTTACGGTTACCGCCGCTTATGGCCATTGCACCAATGATCTCAGCGATCATATTGTTGTAAAATTTGCAGCGCCTGTTTATACAAAAGGCATTTATACATTGCGCATTCAACCCGGTGTTGATGGCAGCCCGGTGTATGATCTTTGCGGACAACCGATCTTACCGCAAATATTGCAGTTCACAACTGCCGATACGGTGAATGCATTATTTAGTTTTAATAATGTAATGGGTTGCCAGCGGGATACACTGACCTTTTTACATGATGGCGCACATGATGTCAATTACTGGAACTGGATATTCAATAACGGAACTCCTGTTTTGACACAAACACATACTATTGTTTTTCCGGCTACCAGTACGAATGATATACAACTGATCGTCAGCAATGGAGTTTGCAGGGATACGGCCGGCGCTGTACTAACATTGGATAATGAAGTGAAAGCAAAGTTTGAAATGGATCAATTCCTTTGCCCGGAAGACAAGCTGACGGTAAAAAATACAAGCACGGGTTTGATAGATGCATGGCGATGGAACTTTGATGTGCTCGGTACCAGCAATCTTAAAGATCCTTTACCATTCCAGTTCCCGTCGATCAATAGAGAAGCTTATTATACGGTAAAACTTGTCGCCTTTAATTATACATTGAATTGCGCCGACAGTACCAGGCATACATTAACGGTACTCGATCATTGCTATATCGGGGTTCCCACCGCATTTACTCCCAATGGCGATGGGTTGAATGATACATTCTGGCCGCACAATGCATTGAAAGCAGACAATCTTGAATTCAGGGTTTATAACCGCTGGGGCCAACTCGTTTTCCAGTCAAAAACATGGCGTGATAAATGGGATGGAAAAATAAATGGCGTATTGCAAACAACCGGCGTGTATGTATGGCTGCTCAGCTATATCAACCGGGATACAAAGCAACCGGTTTTTCAAAAGGGAACGGTGACGCTTATCAGGTGAGGCGTGAATCGTGAATCGTCAATCGTCAATCGTGAATGGTGGCCTTATTGCCAAGTGGTCATTCACGATTGCCAACCGGTATTGCGATACCGCACTTTAGAACACCCATTCACGATTCACGATTGACGATTCACTATCCAAGCCCATTGCCAATTGCTTCTTGCCTATTATCTTTGCACATGGCAACAAGAAATACTCCCACCAGCAAAGACAATCTCAACAAATTTTACGGCGAAGGACTGACATTCGATGATGTATTACTTATGCCCGGCTATAGCCAGGTATTACCAAGAGATGTAAGTATTAAAAGCCGGCTCACTAAAAACATCGAGTTGAACGTCCCGCTGCTTTCGGCCGCAATGGACACTGTAACAGAAGCTTCATTAGCCACGGCACTGGCAAGGGAAGGCGGTCTCGGTATTTTGCACAAGAACATGACCATTGAAAAACAAGCCGAGCAGGTCCGTAAAGTAAAAAGAAGTGAAAGCGGTTTGATCCTCGATCCTGTTACACTGACTGCCAATGCTACGATCGGCGATGCAGTACGCATTATGAGAGAAAACAAGATCGGTGGTATTCCAATCATTGATAAGAATGGAAAACTTGTCGGCATCCTCACCAACCGTGACCTTCGTTTTGAAGAAGACATGAAAAGAAAAGTAAGTGAAGTGATGACCAAAGAAAATTTGTTCACCGCTCCTGAAGGAACCGATCTGAAAAAAGCAGAGCAACTTTTCAAAACTACCAAAGTAGAAAAATTACCTATCGTTAATAAGCAGGGAAAGCTGACCGGTTTATTTACTTACAGTGATATATTGAAATTAAAAAGTCATCCCAATGCGGTAAAAGATGCTTTCGGAAGATTACTCGTAGGCGCCGGTGTTGGTATCACCAAAGACCTTCTCGACAGGGTGGCTGCTTTGCAAAATGTAGGCGCCGATGTTATTGCGCTTGACAGTGCGCATGGTCATAGCAAAGGCGTGATCGCCGCAGTGAAAGATGTAAAAAAGAATTTTAAGAATATCAATGTCATTGCCGGTAATGTAGGAACAGCCGCCGGTGCCAAAGCATTGGCAGATGCCGGTGCTGATGCGATCAAAGTGGGAATTGGTCCCGGTTCAATTTGTACGACAAGGATTGTGGCCGGTGCAGGTGTACCGCAATTAACGGCAATCATGGAAGCAGCATCGGTATTGAAAGGAAAAAATATTCCCATCATTGCTGATGGAGGTATTCGTTATACCGGTGATATGGTAAAGGCACTGGCCGCCGGTGCTAATTGTGTAATGATGGGAAGCATATTTGCAGGCACCGAAGAAAGTCCGGGTGAAACGATCATCTATGAAGGAAGGAAATTCAAAGAGTATCGTGGTATGGGCTCATTGGGTGCGATGGCCACGGGCAGCAGCGATCGTTATTTCCAGGATGTGGAAGATGATGTAAAGAAATTTGTGCCCGAAGGCATTGAAGGCCGCGTGGCTTATAAAGGTCATTTGAAAGAGGTCGTGTATCAATTCACCGGTGGATTAAGAGCCGGTATGGGTTATTGCGGCGCCAAAGATATTCCTCAGTTACAACAGGCTTCTTTTGTAAAGATCACGAATGCAGGTATGAGGGAAAGCCATGCACATGATATCGAGATAACGAAAGAGGCGCCGAATTATAGCAGAAGGTGAAGCAGTCGTTAGTCGGGAGTCTTTAGTCGTTAGCCGGGTACCTTTGAAAGTACATAACTAAAGACTCCCGACTAATGACTAACGACTATTCCTCATTCACCACAAATACTATCACTTGTTTTCTGTACGCTTTTACCTGGCGGCCATTCTGTATAGCAGGTTCCCATAGTTTAGATTTTTTGATCGCCCTCATTGCTTCAGCCTCCATACCAAAACCATGATTGGTAAGCGTTAGCACATTACTGATCGCCCCTTCCTTATCAACAACGAATTCAACGATCACTGAATAACGGCCGGGAGGCGCATCATTATCAACCGGTGTATTAGGATTCAATGTTGTTTCTAAAAATCTTTTCCAGTCACCCGCATACCTGGCTTCTACTTCAACAGACCTGTAAGGTTCATCTGGTTCAGGGTCGGTTCTTGGCTGAACGATTCCTTTTTTATCATCAATGTCGGGAGTTTTGGGAACGCCATCATCAACGGGTCCTTTTATTTTTACATCCCCGATCAGGGCGCTGTCAAGATCATCGATCGTTGGCGGAGGACTTTGCACTTCAGGATCAGGAAGGATCTTTGGCGGTGTGTAAGGTTCGGTTTTTACCTGTTCGACTTCCTTTGGTTTTTCAGGTTCGGGTAATGGTTCAACCTTTTTTTCTTCCAGTTCTTTAAGCATTACATCATCACTGATAGCATACCTCGACGTACTCTTTTTTGTCGTGCTGGCAAGTATAACGCCTCCGCAAATTAGTGCGGCAAGCGTTAAGGTGATGACCAATGCCTTGTTGATCCTTTTTGAATAATTTTTGCGAAGCTCATAAGCCCCGTAGTCTTTGTCGCGGCCGTCAAAGACGAGATCGATCAGCGGTGCTGATAAAATTTTGTTGGTTTGCATGGTGTATACATTTGCTAAATCAGAGTGACCATGCATACTGTTTCCATAAAATTTTATTTTTATGGAAATTTATTTGAGGAGCATCGGAAGTTTTAATTTGAAACAAGTTAACTGGTTAATTGGGTAGTAGGAATTTGGCACTCAATTATAAATTTTCTGCTATAAAGCTTAATTACCCAATTCCTAATTCCCAATTAACTGCTTCCCAGCAACTGCTTTTTATACCGCTGGTAAAAGAAAGAAAGCAGCAACATCCATACACCGATAGCGATAAAAGAAATTATTTTTTCTTCGGCCGTTAATATCCTCCTGTCAATGATCACCAGTTTTGCCAGCGCAATTCCTGTAACGATCACCGATACCAACCGTAACCAATCTATCTTACTCACCACCCCGATCGTAAACAAACCGGCGGCGGTCAGCAACCAGCCCATCGTTACCGGCATTCCATCCCATTTTAAACCGATATAAAATACCAGGCATAATACGGAGAATGCAGTGAGAGAATTGAAAAGCAATTTTTCTTTCGGTAAAAAATTCTTTACCGATAAAGCCTGTATGGCGAATACAATACCCGCAATTGCAGTTACCCCGGTTATTCCTTTAATGGTATTTGTATTGGCAAAAACAAGCAAGGCGGCTCCAAAAACAAAGATGCTGTTCATTAAAAATTGTAACAGCTCATTGAATGCAATATTCCTTTTTTTATTGATGGCAAACCCAACCGTTGTTATAGAGAACTGCAGGTAAAAAGTAAGCATAACAGTGATCGCTAATCCCCGTGATCCTTCATCATAGTTTGAAACAACCCAGCCAAGCAATAGGAACCAGCTTAGAAAAAGGGCAAGCCCGATCATCAGCTTCCACATTTTTTTGTAAGAAAGAAAAGCAATACCGCAGTTGATAAAAATAATATAGGTAAAGAAAAGATCGGCCCTTCCTGAATTAGCGCTGATAAGGAACGGGATACCATATGCCCCGATCATCCCCAAAATAGCGATCTCTTGTTTGTTATAACGGATAGCAGAATAAACAGTGAACACAGTAATGGATACCATCAGTGCAAATGTTATTGCCGGGTCCAGCAAATTATAATAAGCAAAAGCTGCATAGGTAGTAAAATATAATGAAGCCATCGAACCGCTTAATAATATAGCGCTGAACAATGCATATTTTTTCTTCAGTCTTACCGATAAAATATAAAGTATGATCCCCGCAGCATACGCCAGCATGATCCTTGCAACCGGGCTGATAAGATTTTTATCCACGGCATATTTAACACCGATAGAGATACCGGTAACCAGAGCAATGATGCCTGTAAAATGTAATAGTCTTAATCCTATGAACCTTTCCAACCCGGCGCCTTCCGAAGCCTGTGGTAAATGAGAAGGGAATTCCCAATTGGGATCAGTAGCAGGTGTAAATTCTTCATCGCCCGGTACCGTCTTTCCGGTCTTCCCGACTTCCGTCTTCAACTGGTTGATCTCTTTCCTGTAAAAATTGATCTGTGATGAAAGTTTCTCAAGTTCTTTTTCAAGTTGAAGTATCTTTTTTTCTTCGTCCGTCATAGACAAGAAATTTTGGTTACCGAAAAATAGTCAATCAGGCAATGCTTTTATCAGGTGAAATTGTTAACGTTCAATTTCTTTTATTCATCAAATTAACAACCAGGGAGTTGTTACCCTCATTAACAACTTCTATTTTTACAGAAACCAAATCATTTGAAGCGGTACACGAATGCTTTCATTGCTATTGCCTGCGGTTTGTTGCTTTGGGCAGCATGGCCGGTATCGCCACTTACATTTTTAATATTCGTTGCCTTTATCCCTTTGTTATGGCTTGAATCAAAAATAAAAAGCCGCAAAAGATTTTTTGGCCTCACCTATCTTACCATGTTCGTTTGGAATGTCGCTACTACCTGGTGGATATGGAATGCATCTGTTCCCGGGGCTATTGCTGCATTTTTAGCAAATAGTTTTATCATGTGCCTGCCATGGCTGGGTTTTAAAATTGCAAAAAAATGGTTGGGCGAAAAGGCCGGTTATGTTTCACTTGTTGCCTTCTGGATGTGTTTTGAATATATTCATTTGACCGATTGGGGACTAAGCTGGCCATGGCTTACTCTGGGCAATGCATTTGCCACACATACCGAATGGATACAATGGTATGAGTACAGCGGAACAAGCGGTGGTACATTATGGATATTACTGAGCAATATTTTGTTCTTTTCTTTTCTGAAAGAATACCGGGCAAACGGCCGGACAAAAAAATATTTTTTACAACTGGTAAGTTGCTTTTTGCTATTGGTCCTTCCGATTGTATCGTCATCACTGCTGAAAGGTCAAACATCCAATAGCCAACAACCAACATCTAACATCGTAGTGGTTCAACCCAATATAGATCCTTATACAAAAGTGTCTGATGTGACCGGTTCTTTTGAATCACAACTCGGCATATTGATCGCTGCCAGCGAAAAACAGATCGATGATAATACAGCATTAGTGGTTTGGCCGGAAACAGCTTTGTATATGTCTTCAAGGATCGATGAAGGGAATATGAAAGAGAATTATTTCCTGAATCCTTTCTGGGGATTTTTAAAACGTCATCCAAACATCAGTTTATTTACCGGTATTGAAAGCTATCGCCAGTTCGGTCGCAAAACAAAATACTCTGAAGAATTCAATGGTCAGCATTATGAATCGTACAACGGTTCTATTCTTGTTGACAGTGCAGGCGCTTCCGCATTCTATCATAAATCCATGCTGGTGCCGGGAGTGGAAACATTGCCCTGGTTCTTAAAATTCATTGATAAATGGTTTGCAAAATTTGGCGGCACCACGGCTGGTTATGCCCGGCAAAATGAAAGAACTGTTTTAAATGAAAAACATGGATACAGGATCGCACCGGCCATTTGTTATGAAAGCGTGTACGGGGAATTCATGGCGGAATATGTAAAGAACGGCGCTAACCTCATTTGTATCATTACAAATGATGGCTGGTGGAAAAAGACGGCCGGTCATAAACAACATATGAGTTATGCAAGACTGAGGGCCATTGAAACAAGAACATGGGTAGCCCGCAGCGCCAATACCGGTATCAGTTGTTTTATCGATCCTTATGGCGCAGTTATCGATGCTCAGCGCTATGATACCAAAGCCGCTATTAAACTAACTATCCCGGTAACTGTCAATAACAAGACGTTCTTTGTACGCCATGGGGATGTTTTGTCCAGGATCATGATCGGGCTCTGTGTGTTGCTGCTTGGGTGGACAATAACTTTAAAGATCAGGAAACGTTTCTTAAAAAAAGAATAGCACGCTGATGATACAGATAAGATGGATTGAAAAAGATCAGTGTATATCCGTCTTATCTGTGTCATCCGTGTGCCATTGATTATGCAGAAAGAATTACTATACCAAAACAAAAAGATCGCTTACCGCATCATCGGCGATGGCAAACCTGTTATCCTCATTCATGGTTTCGGGGAAGATGGAACAGTTTGGAACGATCAAATTGAATTTCTGAAAAATAAATACCGGCTCGTTGTCCCTGATCTTCCCGGCTCGGGCCAATCGGAAATGATCGATGATATGAGCATGGAAGGAATGGCGGAAGTTATAAAAGCAATAATAACCTCCCTGCCCTCCGAAGGAGGGTTCCTGGAGTCTCCGAATTCAATAAAGCCTTTACGAATGTCGGAATCTCAAACCCCTCCTTCGGAGGGGTTTGGGGCGGCTTGTGTCATCGGCCACAGCATGGGCGGTTATATCACACTGGCATTGGTGGATAAATATCCAGGGTATATATCGGCCTTCGGTCTTTTTCATTCTTCCGCTTATGCTGACAGCGAAGAAAAAAAAGCTACCCGCCGAAAGGGCATTGATTTCATCAACCAGCATGGTGCATTTGAGTTTTTGAAAACGGCTACGCCCAATCTTTTTTCACCCAATTCCAAACTACAAATTCCAGCTTCCATTGAAGAAATAATTGAAAGGGGGCGCAACTTCTCCTCTGCTGCACTCGTTTCATATTATGAAGCAATGATGCAGCGGCCCGACCGGACGGAATTACTTAGAAAAACTACTGTGCCCGTACTATTTATCATGGGAGAATATGACAATGCAGTGCCTATGAAGGACACTTTAGAACAAAGTCACTTGCCGGAAAAATCACATATTCACATTCTCCGGCAATCGGGGCACATGGGGATGCTGGAAGAACCTGCGAATTGCAATCAGGTGTTGGAACAATTCTTACAGGATTCTTAGAATCTCAAAAGAAAAAATTCTGAGGGCATCTGTGTACGGCACATATCGCAAGATCATCAAAACAGACAATGCCGGTTCTAAAACCATTAATATTTCAGATCTGCAACCGGGTAGTTATTCTTGCAGAATAACTACTAATAAAGGGGTCGATCAATTAAAACTGGTGATCCAACGGTAATAAATTGGCTTGACCTCCGTTCTTAAAAAAGCTGCCTTTCCAAGGCAGCTTTTTTGTAACTTTAAACGATTTTGTCAGTCATAGCCCTCCATGAGAAAAACCCTATTAATACTCTATTTGTTTGATTTGCTTCGGCCAAAATTTGCAGCCTCTCATATCATCGGCGGAGAGATTACGATATGAGTATGTCGGTCCCGGCACAAGTCCAAATTCAAAGGTCTACAGGATCTTTATGATACTGTTTAAAAGGAGATGCGAGTGGAATAGGTGTTGCTGAACTTGCGGGCACTTATGTCATCGGAATATACAATATTGATAATGGTGCAAAATTTATCGGACCAGCCGTTAACGATAACTGGGCAATAACAAGGGTACCAGGAACCATTACCTGTTCCTATAACTCTTCCTGCCTGTATTTTAGATGCCCCAACCTTAAATTACACGTATGCCACTTATACAATGACAGTTGAGCTTCCAAATACTTTGAATGGATATACAATTGTCCACCAGACCTGTTGCCGTCAAAATGGATTGATCAATGTTGCCAATAGTACAGGAGCGACATATACTTGCATCATTCCAGGTACAAATCAAATAGGAAATAATGGAGACGATTGTCCTGCATTTGGTCTTCCAATAAATGTAATCTGCAAATTATCTCCTTTTACTCTGGACTTTAGCGCTACTGATGCTGATTTTGGGGATTCACTTGTTTATAGTTTATGCAATGCCTATAATGGTGGCTTGCCATCTATTGGCTCTCCTTTGAAGACCCGCCCCGCCTCGCCTTTGCTTCAGCGAATTATAATTCTCCTTATTCCGGCGGCTCTCCATTTGGTACATCTGCATCAATTAATCCCGAACCGGAATTATCAGTGGTACTGCGCCTGATCTTGGCAATATGTTATTTGTGTTTGCATTACCGTATACCAGGAGTGGTGTATTGATAGGCACGCATCGTAAAGACCTGATCGTACGGGTATCAGATTGCACCATCACAGATGCATCCACCAATTTTGTTCCTGTTACCTGCGACGGATTTAATGTCGTCTTCACGGAGAACAGTACTGGTGCGAATACATATTTCTGGGATTTTGGCGATCCAACTACATTGGGCTGACACTGCTATTACCAGTACCCCGCAATGGGATTATACAATTTGCCGGCGCCGGTATTTATAATGGTCAAACTTGTCATCAACAGGGGAACAAGCCTGTGCCGATTCCGTAACAAAACCCATGGGCGTTTTTCCGGGATTCACTCCTAATTTTAGACCTACAGGTAGTTGCATTACAAGACCTTTCCAGTTTGATGACCGTACGCTTACCAATTATGGATTTGTAGATACCTGGAGCTGGAATTTCGGCGATGAAACAACATTGGCCGATACTTCGCATTTGCAAAATCCGCAATGGACCTATTCTACAACCGGGCCAAAAACCGTAACTCTTACAGTAAGTAACAGTAAGGGTTGTATAAAAACGATACAACAGCCGGTCAATGTTTTTGATAAACCACTTGATCACACTCGGTTTTAAGGATACACTTATTTGTATACCCGATGCCGTTACATTAAGTGGAAACGGCTCGGGTGTCATTAGCTGGACACCGACCACTAATATGATCAATGGGAATACTCCCAATCCAACGGTAAATCCTACTACTACTACCTGGTACTATATGAATTTAGATGATAACGGTTGTATAAATAAGGATTCGGTACGTGTGCGGGTTGTATCATTCGTAAGTTTAGTGGCCAGAGGAGATACTACGATCTGCCGCGGCGATGCTGTACAATTAAATGCAGTAACCGATGGATTAACTTTTCAATGGTCGCCGACAGCTACGCTCAATGATCCCAATATTGTAAATCCTATAGCTACGCCTACCGATCCGGTAACAACTTACCAGTTGATAGCCCGTATCGGCAGTTGTACCGCCCCGGATGATGTTACTGTGAGAACAGTTCCCTACCCGGTTTCCAATGCCGGGCCCAATCAAACCATTTGTTATAATACTTCGGCTCAATTGAATGGTTCGCATGATGGCCTTAGTTTTAGCTGGTCGCCTGCATCGTATTTGAATGATCCCAACATTCTCAACCCCATTTCTTCACCGCCGCGAACGACAAGCTATGTACTTACCGTGTTTGATAACAAAGGTTGTCCCAAGCCCGGAAGAGATACGATGATCGTAGCTGTTAATCCAAAAGTGATCGCCAGTGCGGGTCGCGATACGACCGTAGTGGTGGGTCAGCCGATGCATTTATTTGCTACCGGTGGAGTAAGCTATGTGTGGACACCTACTACAGGCTTTATTACTCCCAATAACATACAAAATCCTATCGCAGTGTATGGATCGAATATCGATAGTGTGAGATACAAAGTGGTAGTAAGGGATAATATCGGTTGCCCCGATTCAGCCTGGGTTACGATAAGAGTTTTTAAAACAAAACCTTCGGTCTTTGTTCCCACTGCTTTTACTCCTAATAATGACGGTTTGAACGATCTTGTTGCGCCTATATCCGTCGGTATGCGAAGAATAAATTGGTTCAGTATCTATAACCGCTGGGGTCAATTGGTATTTACTACTACAGAAAATAAAAAAGGCTGGGATGGCCGCATCAATGGCGCCCTGCAAGGCAGTAATGTTTTTGTATGGATGGTCAGCGCTGAAGATTATCTTGGCCAAAAATATTTCCTGAAAGGAACAGTTACACTGATAAGGTGAGTCGTGAATCGTCAATCGTGAATCGTGAATACTGAGTTTCTAATTCATTAAGTATCTTCACCTATTAAATTATAGATCGATTGCCGATTGCCGATTGCCGATTGCCGATTGCCGATTGCCGATTGCCGATTGCCGATTGCCGATTGCCGATTGCCGATTGCCGATTCACTATCTATCCACAATTGACCCTTCACCAAAATGCCCAACATCGTTTTCATCACCGGCGCCACTGCAGGATTTGGAGAAGCCTGTGCTTATAAATTTGCGCAGCATGGTTTCGATCTTATCATCAATGGAAGAAGGACCGATCGCCTGCAGGCATTAGCTGCTACACTGGAAAAAAAATATAATGTCGCTGTATTGACTCTGCCTTTTGATGTAAGGGATGAAAAAGCAGTGATGACATCCATCTCAACTATCCCGCAGGAATGGAAGGCCATCGATATTCTCATCAACAATGCAGGGCTCGCTATGGGAAGAGATTATTTTGATGAAGCCAGCCTGGATGATTGGAACATAATGATCGATACGAACGTAAAAGGTTTTTTATATGTGGCCAAAGCGGTTTCCCAATTAATGGTTGTTCAAAAGAAAGGGCATATCATCAATATGGGTTCGGTGGCCGGGAAACAAGTCTATGAAAAAGGGAATGTGTATTGCGCTACCAAGTTTGCAGTGGATGCTATCAGTCAATCGATGCGCATCGACCTGTTGCGGCACGGTATCAAAGTAACATCGGTCAATCCCGGAGCTGCAGAAACAGAATTTTCACTTGTCCGTTTTAAAGGCGATGAAGCAACCGCTAAAAAAATATATGATGGATTAAAACCTTTGACGGCAGAAGATGTAGCCGAAGTGATCTTTTACTGCGCCACATTACCACCGCATGTTTGCATCAACGATCTTTCTATTACCTGCCTGCAACAGGCCGATACGATCTATTTTAACAGGAAGGGAAATTGACCTGTGTCAATTAGCTGTACCGGCTATATGTTTTTACGTAATTTACTACCGTACTGCCTGTATTTCATCCTATTGGCCTGATACTTGCCGTAGTTTTCCTGCGAAAAATTACTTAAAAGGCAAAATAATCAGGGGAAAATTTAGTCGTAGAAAAAACCCATACTATATTTATGTCGTTCATCCAATATCATAAAAGAGCTGTTATGAAAAACCTATCTCGTCTTCTCACCGCAATGGCAATATTTTTTAGCGCCACTGCTTTTTCACAAGATGTCATTCGTCTTCAATCATGTGAAAATGAAATGATCAGCAAACAAGTCGATAGTTTAAAAATTCTATATAGCAGCCAGGGATATGTGCTGGTAAAAGAAGCTTCTGTAAGTATGGAAAGCGAATATGAAATGCCTGTTATCGTTCCGCTCACACAAGGATCATGGTACCAGTTCGTATTCATCGGTGATTATACTTCACGTTTGTATGAAGTAAGGATGTATGACTGGCAGGAAAGGATGGTGATCTTCCGTCAAAAAAAATGGGGTGATATAGACGGCAACGTGATCGTTTATTCTTACGTACCTCAATTCTCCGAGTTTCATATGATCAAACCGGTTCAGGTCAATAAGCAAAAGAAGAAAAATCTTTGCGGTTATGTGATGATGTTCAAAAGGACTGCGGATACCGGTTCTGTTTCCCCCAACCAGCATCCATAAAGCGAAGCTGGCTTACGGGCCGGGATTTTTTTTGTTATAGATCCTTTCAAATTGCAGTGAAACAGCTCCGAAATTTATAAGTAATCCCGCTTCTACTTTTGATGCTTCGATATAATTGATCGCCTGCGCCAACAGTGTATTATCCAGCTCGGATTTTGCTTTTATTTCAACCAAGATCTTTTCTTCAACTCTAAAATCCATTCTCCTCGTTCCTATCTTTTTGCCTTTATAAAAAATAGGTATCTCCACCTCTTCTTCCATTTTTATGGCTGCATTATTCATTTCAATGACCATGGCTCTTTGATAGATACGTTCCTGGAAACCGGGACCAAGAACCTGGTGCACTTCCATTGCACAGCCAATGATCTTATGAGTAAGTTCTTTAAAGATCGATTCCATAGTTGAAATTAATCCTGTTGATACAGTAAATCCAAGGGCTTTTCATCACTAATTAAGAGAAAATAACAGTGAGAATGCGAGCAATACAACCAGTTATTCCAAATAAAAAAGGTTACATCCTTACGATATAACCTTTTAAACTTTTTAAACCGCTGAAACTTCTATTGCGTTAAAGATATCCTCACCTGCACTCCACCCCTGGTATTCGTGATCGGGAATGAATTGCTGATCTTCGGAATATTGCGGTTCTGTTCGAAGTATAATTTTATGCTTACACGGTTATTCACCACGTAATCGATCGAAGGAGCAATGCGTATCACTTTCTGGCCGGCTGTACCAAATGATGTTTTCTGATCCAGCTTGCTGTTAGCGGTAGCATCATCACGCAGGCTGAAATCCATTCTGAATGTAACATCGTTATCCAGGTTGCCTTTCATAAATGGAAGTTTCTTGATCAACGGTACACCTTTCCTGCGCCAGTCAAGACCAAATGTTATTTCGGTAGATTGATTTTGCGCCAGCTGGTAATCGATCAGGCTCAATGTAAGCGTACGGGATTTTTTATATTCGAATCTTGCACTTAACTGGTTCACAAATGTCATTTCAATACCGATCAGCGGATCGAATGATTCCTGTATTGTGATATTCGGAACAAGGAAATAAGGGATATAGTTTCCTGTCAGTGTATCCCTGAAGAAAGGATAACCAATATGGAAAGGATCGGCAAACAACAGCGCTGTATTGAAACTGTTCATGCTGAAAGTGCTGTGATAACCATGACGAAGCGTAAAGCTTGTAAATATTTTATCCATTCCCGGCAATCTTGTCAAACCATTATAGGTTACGGTCCAGTTGGGTTTTGCTTTGATACCTGCAAAAGGATTCGCACGGATATTCGGGTTGGCATTACTTGCTATAGAAACTTTATTAGGATCTTTATTAGTGTACGCAGCAATGAAAGCAGGGATGATCACATCCTGCGCATAACGTCCGTAACCTTTATAATAACCCGGATCGTTAGGATCGGGTGCAGCACCATACGGATTTAAACCAGCCAGTTTTGCTGCAAGTATGGCCCTGTTATTCTCAAATGTAAGGAAGGTCTCAGATACCTGGTTCGGATCGAATTTTTTGAACAGGGTCTGGAAAGCAATATAACTTACATTGAAACTTCCCAATGCATAAGGGTTCAGGCGGCTGAGGCCGGTACTGTTCGGATCCTGGAAGCCGAGCGTATCCTTATACAATTCTGAATATTGCTTATCGAATGTTTTATCAAGATTGATATCGATATTAAAATCCCGGAAAGGAGTTACCTGTGCAGTGATACCCAAACGCTGGTTATAGCGCTGCTGTATCATTGCTGTTACCAATGCATCACGGGAAAGCAAACCTTTTTGTCCAAAGCGATTGATCCAGCTGGTATCGGGCTGATAACCGAATATATAACCAAAACCAGGCTGGCCACTCTTGAAATTATTACCGAGGATATTTGTACTGTCCATATAACCCGGTAGTGTGGTTCCAAAATCTTCCGTGTATTGAATGCCTACTCTCTTCAATGATGTAGCCATTTGCAGGAAGAATTTAGGAACGTCGCCGATCTCCGGTAAAGGACGGTTCGGATCTTTTTTCTTCTTTACTTTCTTTTGTTTTATCTTTTTGATCTTGATGATCTTTCCCTGTTTGTTCCTGATCGTATCATACCTTACCGGCTGCGGCTGCACAACTTGTCCCGGCGCTATTTGCTGCTGTGGATTTTGACCGGGAACATTTGCTCCATTGTCTTTATCATCTTTTTTATTCTTATCCTTTTTATCTTTTTTATTGTCGGTAGGATTGTTCGGATCTTTTGGAGCGGCCGGTTGTTTAGGATTGTTGGTATTAACGGCCCGCAGGAATCTCGATTTATTATACAACTCTTCAAATTTCAATTCACCGGTGATCGTCTTGGTTTGTGTATTGGACAATATATTACCCTGTGCCCTGGCAAGTAATGAGGCCGCGAGCCAGTTATATTTTGCATTATAGGTTGCAGTAAGTGATGTCCAGTTAAGGAAAGGTATCTTCTGCATCGGCACTGTGTAACGAACGGTTACATCCTGGCGATAGTTGGTATTACGTCCTCCTTTGTACAAATTCTTATGTATTGAATCTTTTTCTTCTTTGGTATCGATACGGCCAAAGGGTTCATCGATCCTTGCAAAATTCACTGCATTAAAATCAATAGAGATAGAACGGGTAAGGTTCCATTGCAGGATATAATAACGGTCGAACGTAAAGAATTTATTATAGGTCTCCGGTATTTTGTAAGGACCTCCGCCTACATTCCTCACCTGTGTAGCGCCAAACTGCCTGAATACATCTGCTTTAACAGCGATCTGGTTCGGTACATAATTAATATTAAAATCTTTGATCAAAGCCAGCCATGGTGATTTGGTTTTTAATTTCTTGAATGGCTCAAAAGATCTTACCTGCGGCGCATATGTATAACCCAATGCCCCACGGGTCCGCCGCATTTCATCTCTTTCGATCAGCGGGTTGTGATTCAATGTTTGTATATAAGAATAATTGAAATCAAAATTGGTCACACTCCATGGCATCGGCCGTTTGCCGTCGGTCTTTAATTTTTTTACATTGGTCAGGTTGAAGGTCTTGATGGTAGTGATATCCTGTGCATCATTACGGATAGAATCAACATGAGAAGCATCCGCATCTTTCAATTTCTCTTTTAATTTAAGATCGAGATCATAAGGATCATATTCCGGTGTGCTGCTCGTGCGGCTATAACCTGCATATACAGGGATCTGCAATCCCCATTTTTTCGGCAACAGTTTGGAAGCTTCGATCGTTCCGGTAATATCCAGTGTATATACATCTTCGCGGCTTCTTTCATTTACTCTTTGTTCCAGTGTTCCAAAACCTCTTGTTCTTCCCGTAGCCGAAAGAGTGATGCCACCAAGATCTGCCAGTCGCAGGTCCATTCTTGCTAAGGCGGCCCATCCGCCATTCTCATCCAGTTGTGAAAGACGGAGTTCATTGAACCATACTTCTGTACAGATCACTTCCATGAATGGATTTTCTACAGCCAGCAGCATTCCTCTTACTTCTCCAAGATTAGGATTACCAACGATCGCATACGTACGTCCATTGGCCAATGTTTCTTTATAATAACCTGCGGTGGAGAAACCTGCTTTGTTCCTGCGCATTTTTAATTTTGTCAGGTCTCCCAGATCGAAATCAAGATTATTTACTTCGGGCCATATCTTTAAACTATCCGTTTCACCGGGCAGGGTTATTTTCAAAGGGATCCTTATCTCGTAATAGTTACCGGAGAAATCACTTCCGATCCTTATTACAGCGAACATCACTCCATCAGCGATCACCTGTGAGCCGGCTACCGATTCTGCATGGATGAACATCTGCATTCTCTTATATTGCCGCATATCAAGATTCATTGTCTTGAATACGCCTCTTGCTTCTGATTTTTGAAGACCGCAAACTCTTACGCTCAATGCCTGTTCATTTAAGAACAAAGCCACATTATTATTACTGAGCTGTTGTTGTCTTTCAATACCCGGAGGAATGCGGTAAGGTATCGGCTGGCGCTGATCATTCTCTTCGATGTTTACAGCCAGTGTATTTACATTCGTAGGATCAGGAACAGGAAGATTTACAAACTGTCCTGTCGTATCGATCTTATTCTTGAACTTTCTCCATTGATTACGTACCAGTTCCAGTTTTCCAAAACGCATTACAACAGAATCGCTGAAACCTGTTGCAAACATGCGCAGGAAACGTATCGATTTGAAATCGGGGATATTGCCCACTTTCACCTGGTACTGGCTGATCGGTATGCGGAATAGATACCATTGTTCTGTACGGGTTGTACCATCGGCTAATGTTACTGCCGGTCTTCTTATATCAGTGATAAAATTTGTTCCTACAGCCATGTTGGGTTTTATATCCACCATGTACTGGAAGTATTCTTCCACTTCATTCATTGTATTATCACGGTTCAATTCTTCCGCATCAGGGTATTGGGTAAATGCATTGATGAATTCGGAATTAGCATTTGAAACAGGTGAATTACCATCGGGGTTATTGATCTGTTTGTAACGATCCAGTATGCCTGCAGCAGTCTGATCGTAAATAGCATCGCGATAAGCGACAAAATTATCGCCGGATGGATCGCCAAGGATCCTTTGATAAGCACCGGGCGCCGCTACCTGCATAGCAGCTATGTAATTGGCAAACTTCACTTTTTCATCATCCAGTTTCAAACCATCCAGTCCTACATCCTGGAACTGGCGATCGTCGGGTTCATTGCTGAATGCATTTGTAACCTGCAAAGGATTCGACGGCACCCTGCCCCATACTGTATTATTATCTACCGGCGCATTGATAGTAGGTGTGGGCAATCCATTTTCATATAATCTTTTTCCATCCCGCAATACATCTTCTGAAATATTACCGAGGTTAAAATAAAGTTTACCGCCGGCTGGATTGAACCTTGGTGAAATAAAAGGATCCTGCAACCAGAATTCAATGAATTCGATATTGGCTGTTTCAAAATCCGTCTGATCGATATTGCGCATCAAACCACCCCATCTTGATGCCGGGTTCAGCAATCTTCCGTTAGGATCAACGCCGGAGGAATTAGCGGTGGCATTTACATTAAAATTATATGGTCCCCTGTCTCTTGGAAAGAAAGCAAGATCGAATGTTGTCAATAGTCCTTCGCCAAACTGTGTGCTGCGCTTGGGAAAAATTTCTCTTTGCAAAACCTGTCTAACTTCCGGTTTTGATAATTCTGTCAAGTTATTCCGGTAAGGGTTATTGGCATTTCCTTTTTCCTGTAATACGGGTTCAATATTATACCAGGAAGTTTTTGCACGGTTATAACCGCTTTCCAGGTTATTATTCAAAGCAGATTCAGGGAATAACGGTGCCGTTCCAAAAGCATTATTGTTTCCCTGCGGGATAGAAGCCAGCGTCCAGCTGATCAATGGAAAACGAAGATCGATATTGGAACGGGTGCCTTCAAAGTCATCTACATATACCTGCCCGCCTTTGTCTTTTTTACTTGAATTGATCTGTTTCGGGTGACCCGGATCTAAATATGCAGCTTCGGCATAAGCAGTAAGAGAAGACATCGTCTTGGTAGAATAGAATGGAAGTTTATCCAGCCATTTTGTAAGACGTGGTATATCGTTGCGATAATCTATATCGATACCGTACATGGCATTCCTGATCGGGTCATCGCCATAAGATTGTTTAATAAAGAAAGGTCTTTCTCCCAGTTTCACTATCGTTGCGCCTAATGAAAGTTTTTTACTGGCCAGGTAATCCAGCCGCATCGCCATAAAATTCCTTTGCTGGAAACCAAAAGCCTGGTTATTCTCATATTGAATATTCACAGGCACACCGGAATTAAGAATGGCCGCATTGGTCACCCGCAGTGTACCCAGATCATAGTTGATCTCGTAATCTATATTTTCCTGTAATATTTGTCCATTGGCCGTTACTGTAACCGAACCGCGGGGAATATTATAACCCAACTGATATTCTCCGCTGCTGGCATTTCCAAAACCACCGGTATTGCCACCGGCAAAACCATTATTACCACTTGAAGTGCCGGATGATTTGGATCTGCCGGTGATCTTAAAGCGATTCAGGTTAGCATATGTTTGAGCAATGGCTTTGATAGTATCATACAATGGATAATAGAGATAGTAATTTCGTTTGGATTGATCGGGATACACATAATCAAGATCGTGGCCAAATGGTTCCAGCACGGGAAACACAACCCTGCTCTGTGACGAAATGATCGTGAACCCTTCAATAAAATCAAATATGCCATCCGGCTGCGGATCAAGTTGATTATTTAACCGGTCGAGGTTGACCAATGAAATGATCGGCGCTCCTTTATAAGGAGGCAATACGCTATCAGCCGGTAAATATCTTTTATCGCCAAAGCTTGGCTCTTCATACGTAATATCCAGTCTGAAATCCTGGCGTTCCAATTGACCGTAGCCAACCGAATAAACGTTCTTCATCATCAGGTCCCAGATAGGAAGATTGGTACGCTGTGATGTAGCTTTTAATAATTTTAAAAATAATACCCTTTGTGTTGTACCGGTTGTATCGGGTGGCACATCCTGCGAGAATTCTCCCACCTGGAATACTTTACCATTATAAGTATATTGATAAGCTACTCCAAGCACCTCATCAGGCTGCAGTGGTTGATTCAATGAAAGAAAACCGATCTGCGGGTTGAAATAATAATCGGTATTTGCGAGTTTACGGGCAAATGTTTTTTCAAAATCCTGTACCGGCGATAAATTAAACGGCGGCGCCGTCAATGTACTTTGTGCTAAAGAAGAATTACGGGCATTCGGGCTATTATATAAAAGATTGTATAGATTATTAGCATAGTTATTCGGTAATGCAGTCGGGCCGCCGCCGCCGCCCAATCCTGGCTGGTAAGGTTGCGGTTCGCCGAGATCCATAAAGCCGATCACATCTCTTGTATCGGTAGTGGCGCCATTACGATTGGTTACCCATACTTCCACTTTCAATACCTGTACCAAAGAATTTACTACCGGTAATTGGCTCATTGCCTTGTTATAGTTGTTGCGGAAATATTGTGCGAACAGGAAATGCCTGTTCTCATCATACTCGTCGGCTTTTACAGTAAATGTTTGCGCAGCCGTTCCACCCTGCAGCGCTGCTGTTTGTCTTTGCGACTGCATGTTGGCCAATACAGTTGTTATATACAGTTTGCCGAACTGCAACTGTGTTTTCAATCCAAATAAAGATTGAGCGCCGGGTATCAGTGTTCCTTTGGATGCAAAACTGGTATTACCGGCCTGGAATACTTTTATGATCTCATCGTCTTTGCCGTGATAGTCCAGTTTCAGCTGGTTCTCAAAATTGAAATTGGCAAACGTATTATAATTGATAGGCAGTTTCAGTTTATCGCCGATATTGGCATCTACCTGCAACTGCGAATTCATATTGAAATCAAGGCCGCCATTCTTTCTGGCTCTTTCCGGTAAGGTCGGGTTCTTGATATTTTGTCCCTGGTAACCGGCCAGCAGATCCACATAACCTGATGGACGTATATCGATCTTACCTGTTCCGACTATTCTATTAAAAAGATCTTCAGTAACCCTGATCTTGGGTTTAAATATCCGGCGGTTCATATTGGCCAGCATCGCAGCTCTCTTCCTGAAATATTCGTCCTCATCTTTCTTGCCTTGCAGGCGAAGAAATTCTTCCATGGTAAAAGAGGTCGGCGTGCGGTAATAATGATCCCCTATTTTTTCAACGATATAATATTGTTTTGTTTTGGGATCGTATTCGATCGTACGCTTGATAAAAGAAGTATCTCTCAGATCAAATCCATTTCCGGGATAAGAATAAGGATCGCCGCGGCGATCATAAAGCGGGTAACGTGTAGTGTCTTTAAAAAAATGAATTATTCCCGGCCAGTCTGTCTTATGGGAATTTCCTGCGTTCGCAGTTCCAAAAGTGGCAAGTACCATGGTAAAGGCTACCAGTGTACGTAGGATATGAGCAGCTATACGGTTCAATGTTTTTTCTCCATCAATTAGTTTCCTGAAAATAGTGGATTACAGGGTACGAAGTGCCTTTTTAATCAATTCCTCAACGGATAGGTTGGATTCTGCAGCCATTGTTTTTTCCAGGGCCTGGCTGGCTGCTTGCCGATTGATGCCCAATGCCGTCAGAGCATTTAACGCATCCTGTTGCAAACTATTGTTTTTCATAGGAGAAATATTTGATTCAATAGGATGTTTTGTCAATTTGTCCCTGAGTTCCAATACCATTCTTTCCGCTGTTTTTTTACCAATGCCTTTTATCCCTTCCAATGTCCGTGTATCCGATTGAATGATGGCCCTTGCCAATTCTTCGGGCTTCATATATGACAACATAACCCGTGCGGTAGATGCACCGATCCCGGAAACACTAAGCAGGTGCAGGAACATTTCTTTTTCCGAAAGATCAAAGAACCCAACCAATATATGCGCATCTTCTCTAATAAGAAGACAGGTATAAAGCGATCCTTTGTCGAGCTGCTGAATTTTGGAATAGGTATTCAGGCTGATAAAAACATCATACCCTACACCATTCACTTCAACCTGCACAGAGGCCGGGGTCTTATTCACAAAATCTCCCTTCAGGTAAGCTATCATAGGCTGCGAAAATAAGGGAAATCGATTGGCAATTTGCAATTGACAACCGGGCAATTGGCATTGTTTATTGCCAGTTGCTTATTGTCAATTCTAAATTACCTTTGCCCGCAATACTCAGAAAAAATGAGCAAAAAAATCACCGCCGCCATCACCGCTGTTGGCGGATTTGTTCCTGAAGACAAGCTTACCAATTTCGACCTGGAAAAAATTGTTGATACCACCGATGAATGGATCAGGAGCCGTACAGGAATAGAAGAAAGAAGGATATTAAAAGGCGAAGGCAAAGGCACTTCAGATATGGTAGTACCGGCCGTGCAGGAACTTTGCAAAAAAAGAGGGATCAGCCCGGAAGAAATCGATTGCCTGATCGTCGGTACCGTTACCCCGGATCTTGTTTTTCCTTCTACTGCAAATATTTCCTGCGATAAATTAGGCGCCAGGAATGCCTGGGGCTTCGACATTTCCGCTGCCTGTTCGGGTTTTTTATACCCGCTTACATTGGGCGCTTCATTGATCGAAAGCGGCCGTTATAAAAAAGTAGTTGTATGCGGCGCCGATAAAATGAGTGCTATCCTCGATTATACCGACCGGGCCACCTGTATCATTTTTGGCGATGGCGCCGGCGCTGTTTTATTGGAACCCAATGAAGAAGGAAACGGCGTTTTGGATAGTATATTAAGGAGTGATGGCAGTGGCTGCCAGTACCTGCATATGAAAGCCGGCGGTTCAAGAAAACCGGCCAGTGTTGAAACAGTTATGGCGAAAGAACATTTTGTTTACCAGGAAGGACAGGCCGTTTTCAAATTTGCGGTAAAAGGAATGGCCGATGTAAGCGCTGAATTATTAGAAAGAAATGGTCTTACCGGCGACGATATTTCATGGCTGGTACCACACCAGGCCAATAAAAGGATCATTGATGCAACAGCCAGCCGTATGGGTTTGGACCCGGCCAAAGTAATGTTGAATATTCAACGCTATGGTAATACAACAGCGGGCACTCTTCCGCTCTGTCTCTGGGATTGGGAAAAACAATTGAAGAAGGGCGATAATATTGTTCTCGCTGCTTTTGGCGGAGGATTTACTTGGGGAGCTACATTGGTAAAATGGGCTTATAACTCGTAATCCTCCTGTCTTCGTTCTATTTTCTAAACTCCAGACTACTTAATTTCAAGCCCAATTCGTAAAACCTCAGCGGGCAAATACTTATTATTCTTATTTTTTATAAAATAAACAGCGGATGGAACAGTAGTTATTAAACTGTCTCAGTAGTTTGAGGGTCTATCCACTAAACCAACTTACTACCTATGTCACGCCACCGTTCCCGGAAGAAATTCTTCAACTCATTCTTTATACTTTTTCTTAGCTATCTCATCATTGCACCAACAGTATTTTTTATGCTTGATTTTGACAGCGCTGTCAAAGCTGCAAAAAAAGACCTGGGATCTTTCTTAATGAAGATGACAGGCATTGCCCTGCTTATTTCTTTTGTGATCGCATTTTGGTGGAGAAAAGATCCGGAATTGCGGAGAGGGTAAATGCCAGACGCTCTGCGGGACGTCAGACACACATCAGTTACGTCTTCCCCTGCTCCAGATAATAAAATCCGTCTGCGGAATTTTTTCAACTCCTAATTGCCGCAGCATATTCACCAACTGGCCCCGGTGAAAAGTACCATGATTGAAAACATGAAGTATCATTTGAAATACCGGCTGTTTGAATTGTTCCTTTTTTGAATTCTGGTATTGAAAAACATGATCGATCGCATTCTCCGAAGCATTGCTTATCCATTCATGCCATTGAACCGATTGTTGCGTCAGCCCGTTGGTTACATCTTTCACCGATCCATTAAAATTCTCGCTGGGTACAAGTATCTTCTCATGTAATTTCAATCGCTGCCACCAGGCGCTTTCGGCATCCCACATATGCAGGATGGTCTTATACAAACTATTGAAGCTGCTGGGCACTTCAGCCATTTGTTTTTCTTCGGGCAGGGCCAGTATACAATCAATGATCTTTTGAGTGGCCCATATATTATAGCTGGCGTATTGAACGAGTAATTCCTTCATGCTGTGGTTTTGAAAAGCCTGCGGTGGTTTGGCGGGTAATGTTGAAATCATCTACTTTTGGTTAAGTGATCTTTCGGAAACAAAATTTCAATTTTCAACTCTGAATATGGATAAAAGTTTTCCCCGCCCGGCCAATAACCTTAATAAGTCATCGGAACAGGTACTTTCCGGATGGAGTTCGCTGGCCATTCATGGCGGCCATCATCATGATCCGTTGTATGCGCATCAAACGCCTATCTATGCCAGCAGCACTTATGTGTTTGATACGGCAGAACAAGGCATGCGCCGTTTCAGTGGCGAAGAAGAAGGATTTATTTACAGCCGCTGGGGCAATCCCACCCTGTTCGAAGCGGAAGAAAAGATCGCTGCACTCGAAACTTTTGGATTGAACATAGAAACAAAAGCGATCCTTCATTCATCGGGCATGGCAGCTATCGCTACATTGATGATGGGAACATTGAAAGCCGGCGATAAGATCATCACACATTTTTCATTGTATGGAGGAACGGATGAACTGGTAACAAAGATTCTTCCCGCATTCGGTATCACAGCTATTATTACAGACCTGGGAGATCTGAACAAAGCGGAAGAACTGATCCGCTCAGACAAAGCAATAAAGATGATGTACCTGGAAACTCCTGCCAATCCAACCATTCAATGCGTGGATATTGATGAACTGAGCAGGATCGCGAAGCAATATGGTTTGATCGTTGCCTGCGATAACACGATCGCTACTCCTTATTTACAACAACCTTTTCGTTTTGCTGTTGATTATATCGTTCATTCCACTACCAAATTTTTAAATGGTCATGGAACAGCTATCGGTGGTGTTTTATTGGGAAAAGATATTGAACGGATGAAAACAAGCATGACCAAAACACATCGCTTGCTCGGTGGCAACTCCAATCCTTTTGATGCATTTCTTTTGATACAGGGAATAAAAACACTGGAGATAAGAATGGAAAGGCATTGTCAAAATGCAATGGAAGTAGCCGGTTTTTTAGAACAACATCCTGCCGTGGCCAAAGTAAATTATACAGGACTTGTTGCTCATCCCGATCATCATGTGGCGATGAAACAAATGCGGCACCCGGGTGCTGTTATGAGTTTTGAATTAAAAAATGGATTGCAGGGCGGCATTGATTTTATGAACAAACTGCAAATGTGTGTCCGCACTGTTTCACTCGGCACCTGCGATACTTTATTATCTCATCCTGCATCGATGACACATTATAGCGTACCGAAAGAACAAAGAGAAAAATACGGCATCACCGACGGATTGATACGGATGAATGTGGGGATAGAAAATATACAGGATATACTAAATGATCTTGCACAGGCCCTGGCCTGAGACAATCACTCAACATGAAAAAAATTTTTCTTCTCATTTTATTCTTTCCATTGTTATGTATTGGTCAGGATCAGCCTGCACTCAGGTTCATCCGTTTGCTGAACGAGTATAAAACAGATAGTCTTTCTTCCATGCTATCGGAGAACTTTATTTTGAAAAGAACTTTCAGCGATCACAGCAATGATAAAACTTCTTTTCTTGCTGAATATGTTCCCCACTCAAAGATGTGTAACGCAAAATTCATCGTTGTAAAGAATTTAAGTTTTGATAACCCGGTAAAATTTCTTGCAGAAGATAAAAGCGATTACCTGGTCTATCTTGATATCAAACCAATGCAATGGAAGATAAGCATCGGTGTACAGGGAGATAAGATCGAAAGCTTCATCATCGATACGGTCGGTATATCAAAAAAATATTTTGAAGCGGTAAGATTCAGGACAAAACAATTCGAAAACTGGCTCAATAAAGAATATCCCGGGGAAATAAATGAAAAACTTTATGTGATTCCCGGTTTGCTGACCAAACGTCTTAGTGAATTTGCAAAACTGGAAGATTCCTATTAAAACAAATACCAATAAAAGATGTCAATTACTATACGCAGAGCAAAAAAAGAAGATTGTCCAAGATTATTAGAATTAATAACTGAGCTCGCCATTTATGAAAAAGCGCCGGATGATGTGACAGTAACCTTAGAACATTTTACTGAAAGCGGTTTTGGAAATGATCCTGTGTGGTGGGCCTTTGTTGCCACTACCGATCAAACGGAGTCTGACCCTCCCTCTCCTAAAGGAGAGGGCCGGGGGGAGATACAAGGATTTGCATTATACTATATACGCTACTCCACCTGGAAGGGACAAGCGATGTACCTGGAAGATATTCTTGTTACCGAATCAGCCAGGGGAAAAGGGGTCGGCAAATTATTATTCGATCGCCTGATAGAAGAAGCAAAAGAAAAAAAATTCAACCGCATCATCTGGCAGGTTTTGGAATGGAATGAACCGGCTATCAATTTCTATAAAAAATATAATGCATCATTTGATCCTGAATGGCTGAATTGCCAGGTCTGGGTATAATTCCTGCCATCATTCCTTATACACGAGAATAGAAAAGGGACAATCTGACTTCTGGTAAAATCCTGCATTCTGTATATACGACAGCAGGCACTGGTTGCCTGCACAGCTTAAATTGACAAAATTCACATGCGGTCGTGCGAGTTGTACTGATATGCTATTATCCGTTTTCATATCATATGAGGCCATAAACCCAAAACCACCGGCGGGAGTGATCAGGATAGTGTATTGATCCCTGTTGGCATATACATTGCCTTCCGCAGTTAATACAATATCATATTCCCCATCATCCACATGTTGCACATAAAAATTACCAGTACCGGAAAGCACAGTACCCGAGTAACTTATTTTTCCATAGGCTATTGGCAAAAGATCGGCATTGGTACTTAATGGAAGACTCCTGTATAATTGCGATGATTCAGTTACAATGATCCTTGGACCCAGCCATACCTGTCCCCCGCCATAATTAAGATATAATGTTGAACCAACTCCATTATTGCGTGACTGTATCTCGTTGTTATCAAATCCTACATTGGTGCTGGTTGTATTTCCCAATTGTAAATAACCGCCGCCGGATGGTGCAGCATTCGTACCGCCTGTTACATGCAGTTTTACATCAGGCGTCAGGTCACCGATACCAATATTACCGGAAGAACTGATCGCCATCCGGTCGGTGCCGGCTGTTCGAAATAATATACTTCCGGTTGCATTGGTGGGCCATGTGCCCAATCGCATGTTGATACCTTCTGCACCGACAAATCCCTGCAATGTGCTTGCATTTACAAATGATATCCATGGATAGGTATTTTCTTCCAATCTTATTCGCCCTCCGTTCACATGCAATTTATCGGAGGGAGTCGTTGTGCCGATACCTATATTTTGCGCCAGCATATTTTTTGCAGCCAGCATTACTATAAAAAAGAAAATTATTTTTTTCATATTGATCGGTTTGATGATCATAAACCCAATCTTTTTTGCAGGACAAGATTATCAGATCTCAACCGATCTGCCAGCAAACAGGAGATCGTTTTCATACAGAAACAGTTTAGGTTTTACTCCACTAAATTATTTCTGCACTTCAACTATGAAGAGTGAGACTTAGTAAACTGGGGTAACTGGTTACGGGATTGCGAAAGAAAGAAATTAATTCACCCCCGCCACTTCCATTGTCTTATCGATCTTGAGTATAAGACCCTGTAATACTTTGCCGGGCCCGGCTTCGGTGAATTTGGAAGCACCGTCAGTGATCATTGATCGCACACTCTGTGTCCAGCGTACTGCGCCGGTAAGCTGATCGATCAGGTTTTGTTTTATTTCGTCGCCGTCCATCACTCCTTTGGCTACCACATTCTGGTAAACGGCACAGGTAGGCGAATGGAATTTTGTTGATTCAATAGCTGTTTGCAATTCCGCTTTGGCCGGCGCCATCAATGGTGAATGAAAGGCGCCACCGACCGGTAATACCAATGCTCTTTTTGCACCGGCTGCTTTCATTCTTTCACAGGCAATATCAATTCCTGTTTTTGTTCCGCTGATCACTAACTGACCGGGACAATTATAATTCGCAGCTACTACTGTTTCTCCTGTTTCTTTCCACACTTCAGCGCAAATAGCTTCTACTTTATCATCAGCAAGATTTAAAACCGCCGCCATTGTTGAAGGATTCATTTCGCAGGCTTTCTGCATCGCTTCTGCCCTGATAGAAACTAATTTCAATGCATCTTCAAAACTCAATGTTCCGTTGACCACTAATGCAGTGAATTCTCCCAATGAATGACCGGCTACCATATCGGGCCGGCCTGAACCTCCTTCCGAAGGTTCAATACTTTTATAAGCAATGACTGAATGTAAAAAAACAGCGGGTTGGGTAACATTGGTTTGTTTCAGGTCTTCTTCACTTCCGTTGAACATGATATCGGAAATGCGGAAGCCCAATATCTCATTGGCCTGTTCAAAAAATCTTTTTGCAAAAGCACTGTTCTCGTAATGCTCCTTTCCCATTCCCGGAAATTGTGCGCCCTGGCCCGGAAATACAAATGCATGTTTCATGGTTCGATTATTTGCGGGGTGATGCCGAAGCAATCTGCCCGAATTTTATTCTTTTGCCCTGCCGAAATCGTAAACGAAGACGGCAAAAAAAAAGTTCGATTGATGATGCTCAACCAAACCTTAACGTTGCAACAAATATAGTCTTTAATGCAAATTGTGACTGATCAATTTTAAGAATTCGCTTCTTGTCGGATTCTTATGAAACTCTCCGTCAAATGCAGAAGTGGTGGTCACAGAATTCTGTTTTTGCACTCCCCGCATCATCATACACAAGTGTTTAGCTTCAATAACAACCGCAACACCGATAGGGTTCAATGTTTCTTTGATAGCATCTTTTATTTGAACCGTCAATCTTTCCTGCACCTGCAATCTTCTTGAAAATACATCCACTACTCTCGCTATTTTACTCAACCCCGTTATCCATCCATTGGGAATATAAGCCACATGCGCTTTACCGATAAACGGCAGCATATGATGTTCGCACATACTGTATATCTCGATGTCTTTTACAACGATCATTTCACTTACCGGCTCATGAAATTTTGCAGAATTGATGATCGCATGTGCATCCTGGAAATATCCTTGTGTAAGGAATTGCATTGCTTTGGCTACCCGCTCCGGTGTTTTTAATAAACCTTCTCTTTCCGGGTCTTCGCCCAAATATTTCAATACATCCTTATAGTTTTTTGTCAAAGCGCCCATCGACTCTTCACAATATTCTTCTTTACGTTGATAATGCATAACAGGTAGGTTTAAATATTTTTTATTTGGCCGGGTATTCTACAAAATTTCTCGGTGTTTCATATAATCTGATTCCCAGGTCGAGTTTTTCATTGATATGCGGGCGCAATAAATTATAAATAACGATCGCAATATTTTCCGCCGTCGGGTTCATTTTTTTGAATTCTTTTGTATCGAGATTAAGATTTTTATGATCGAACCTCGAATGGATCTCTTGTTTGACCAGGTCGCCGAGTTCTTTCAGGTCCATTACAAAACCGGTTTTTTTATTCGGTTTGCCGGTTACTTTTACTTCCAGTTCATAATTATGTCCATGATAATTGGGCAATGCACATTTACCAAATACTTTTTCATTGGTAGCATCATCCCAATCCGGGTTGAATAAACGATGGGCGGCGTTAAAATGTTCTCTCCTGTAAACAGCTACTTTTTTCATATTTCAATATTCAGTTCAAAAGTTTAAAACGTTTAAGACGTTCAAAAGGTTCGTTCACTCAAACTTCAGAACGTCTTGAACATCTTGAACCTTTTGAGCGTCTTAAGTTCTATTCTCCAAAATACTCCACGTATATCCTCGGCGTTTCATACAACTTGATGCAATGCAACTGAACATCTGCCGGTAAATGCGGCGCAAGCTGTTGCCAGATACCAATGACTAAATTTTCGGTACTGCACATCTTGCCTTTCATAAAATCAACATCAAGGTTCAGGTTGTGATGATCGATTTTTTCGATCACATGCTCTTTGATGATCGTACTGAGATTTTTTACATCAAATACAAACCCGGTTTCGGTACTGGGTTGTCCTTTCACTGTTACGAGCAATTCATAATTATGGCCATGCCAGTTCTCATTGGCACATTTACCAAAAACAGCTTCGTTCTTTTCATAGGTCCAGTCGGGGTTGAAAAGTTTGTGAGCAGCGTTAAAATGTTCGGATCTTGTTAAGTAAACCATGCTTTACTTTTTTAATTCCTTCACAGCAGTTTGGGCGGAAGGAATAATGATCGGCAAAGGTAAGGGTTATACAAGTTTGAGAGGTTTAAGAAGTTTAAGAACTTTTAAACCAGCTTATCTTTGCCTTAATGGGAAAAAACATACTGATCGTTTCAGCTACCACAAAAGAGATCGAACCTTTTCTCAATACGATGCGGAAAAATGCGGGGCTTGTTTGCGGGCATACGATCGATGTATTGATATCCGGCCTTGGTCTTACCTCCGCTACTTATCATTTGGCAAAACAAGTGATCCTGAAAAAGCCGCAATTAATTATCCAGGCCGGGGTAGCCGGTTGTTTTGACACTAAAACAACATTAGGTACTGTTGTTGCTGTAAAACAGGATACGATCGCTGATGAAAGTGTGATCGAATTAAAAAAATTAAAAACCATTTTTGATTTGAAGCTGGTGCCGCAAAATAGATTTCCATACACAGGAGGCTGGCTTATCAATAAAACAGCTATCCTTTCTAAGATAAAACTGAAAAAAGTAAAAAGCATTTCTGTGAACCAGATCACTTCATCAAAACAAATGATAAATTTTTACCGGAATTATTTTAACCCGGTTGTTGAATCCATGGAAGGCGCCGCTTTACATTATGTTGCCTTGTCAGAAAAAATTCCTTTCATTCAATTAAGAAGCATCAGCAATTATATCGGTGAAAGAAATAAACAGAACTGGAATATGAAAGACTCGATCCTTAACCTGAACAAAGAGCTGATCCGCTTGTTAGAAATCATATGAAACTTACATTAGGCTTTTCACCCTGCCCCAACGACACTTTCATTTTTGATGCACTCGTCAATAAAAAGATCGATACAGAGGGTTTTGATTTTGAAGTAGTATTGGCAGATGTAGAAACACTGAACCAATGGGCGCTGGAAGGAAAACTGGATATCACAAAACTTAGTTTCCCTGCTTTTTTCAGGTCGCTTACTAATTATACGCTTCTCGATGCAGGCAGTGCTATTGGAAAAGGCGTCGGTCCGTTATTAATTACAGATAGCCAGCAGGAGATCACTCCCGATGAAATAAACCAGGCTTCTGTTGCTTTGCCCGGCATTCATACAACCGCTAATCTTCTTTTTAGTTTGGCTTACCCGGAAGCTATTGATAAAAAATTCATGCTCTTCTCTGCCATTGAAGATGCATTGATAAATAAAGAAGTTGACCTCGGTGTCATCATTCATGAGAACCGTTTTACTTACCAGGAAAAAGGTTTAAAAAAAGTAAAAGACCTTGGCGAATACTGGGAAGAAAGAATGGAACTGCCTCTTCCGCTAGGCGGCATTGCCATCAATCAATCTGTAAAAAGATCAGTAGCGCTTAAGATCAACGGGCTTATCCGCAAAAGCATTGAATTTGCTTTTTCAAATTATCCTGTTCTTCCGGATTATGTAAAACAACATTCACAAACAATGAGTGAAGAAGTGATGCGCCGTCATATCGATCTCTATGTAAATAATTACAGTCTTGAAATGGGAGAAGATGGCCGGCTGGCCGTTGAAAGTTTGCACCAGGTCTTCCTTGAATTGAATAACGAAGAGGCCGACGATGAAGATGTTTTATTCATCTGACGGTCTCCGTCTGATGATCGCCATCTGATGATCGCCGTCTGACGATCGCCGGCTGATGATCGCCTCCTGACGATTATCAGCCGGCCTTTGATCCCGGCACTCCCTTACGTCAGGTGATTTCTTCCTTTCGTAAACTTGAAGTTGCTGCTGCCGCCGGCTCAATTATTTTCATATCCCGGCCACCTGTTTTTGCAATTAACAACAAGCTACATATCTTGTATAACGAACCCGGTCCATTAAAACCATTCACCCAACGACCCACACCATGAGAAAGAAGATCCTTCTTTATATTACTGTATCCTTCTTTTTCTTTTTTACCAGCTCTGCTCAAAACGATGCGACCATTACCGGAAAATTAAAAGTGCTTATTGATTGCAGCAATACCTGGTGTGATATGAACTTTATCAGGACCGAGATCAACCTTGTTGATTTTATGCTGGATCGTATCGCAGCAGATGTTCATGTACTCATCACCAGCCAGAATACCGGCGGCGGTGGCAATAAATACCAGCTTATTTTTTTCGGGCAAAATAATTTTAAGAACATGCAGGATACCCTGCGTTTTAATACCGGGCCGAATGCAACCGATTTTGAGATACGGGATATACTGATCAAATATCTAAAACTTGGATTGGCTCCCTATGTTGCAAAAACAGCTGCAGCAAAAGATGTTACCATCAGTTTTAAAAAAGAAGGAGCGGATGCCGATAAAAAAGATTCAGCCAATAAACCAGTAAAGGATCCCTGGAATTACTGGGTATTCAGGTTGGGAGTAGATGGAAACCTGAACGCCGATGCCGTATATAAAGAACATCGTTTCAGCGGAAATTTTTCGGCCAACAGGACAACCGAAGAATTGAAAATAAATTTCAGCACTTATATAAGTACCAACAAATCGATATTCGAATACGATGATAACGGCACTTTGCAAAAGATCACTGTCAACAACCACAACTATGATATCTCCCATTACCTGATCAAAAGCATCAATAGCAACTGGAGTTGGGGATACGAGGTCAATTATGGTCAAAGCAGTTTTTCCAACAATAAAGGCCAGGTATTTTTCAGGACTGCGATCGAGTATGATATCTTCCCTTATAAAGAAGTGAACACCCGTTTCTTTACCATCAGCTATGGTCCTACTTTACGTAATAACCGTTATTACGATACCACCATTTATGAAAAAACAAAAGAAACATTATTTGGTCACCGGGCAGATGCCAATCTTACATTCAATCAAAAATGGGGAACAACATCTGTTGGTATCAATTACCAGAATTATTTTCACGATTGGAAATTATTTAACCTGGGTATGGATCTGTCGACCGATGTCCGTATCACAGGAGGCTTATCCTTCTATGTTTATTTTTACGGCGCCCTCACAAGGGATCAATTGTATCTTCCCAAAGGCGGCGCTACGCAACAGGAGATTTTGACAAGAAGAAGACAGATCGCTTCCGGATATACTATTTATACAAGCTTTGGGATCAACTACCGTTTTGGTTCCAAGGTCAATAATTTTGTGAACCCGAGATTTGGAGGAGGAAATAATTAATATCGCCTGACGGTCTCCGTCTGACGATCACCGGTCGGATGGAAATCATCAGACCGATAATGCTGCCGAATAAACAGCCAAACATCTTTTTCTCGCCGTTTCATGTTCAACGATCGGTTCCGGATAAATATCTGACACTTGTCCCGAACTTACCGAAGTATCAAATAGCGTTTGACACTTACTCGCAAACTCCGGCACCCATTTCTTAATGTATTTTAATTCCGGGTCGAATTTTTTTGTTTGCAAATATGGATTGAATATCCTGAAATAAGGAGCTGCATCGCATCCGCTGCCGGCGGCCCATTGCCAGCCGCCATTGTTAGCTGCAAGATCAAAGTCCAGTAATTTTTTTGCAAAATAGGCTTCGCCCCATCGCCAGTCGATCAATAAATGTTTGGTAAGAAAACTGGCAACGATCATACGAACCCTGTTATGCATATAACCGGTTGCATTCAGTTCACGCATACCGGCGTCTACGATCGGGTAACCTGTTTGTCCATTGCACCAGGCTTCAAATTCCTTTTCATTATTCCTCCATTTGATAGAATCGTATGCCGGTTTAAAAGAATGACCGGCCACATTCGGAAAATGCCAGAGTATCATTTGATAAAAATCCCGCCATATCAATTCGTTCAGAAAAGTTTCATTCAGCGATCCTGCTTCTCTTGCCAGTTGGCGAATACTTATAGTGCCGAATCGTAAATGCACACTCAACCTTGATGTGCCATTGATAGAAGGGATATCTCTTTGTTCCTTATAATGCTGAATGATCTCTTCATTCCATTCTTTGGATGGAAAATTCTGGCCGGCTGCTTTGAAATTCATTTCCTCCGGCGAAGGGATCTTTTTTTCATCCTGCCTGTAAAAATTAAAAAAATATTTTGTTGTGGGATATGACTGAAGATAAAACTCTTTTAAAAGCGATCGCCATTTTTTAGCATACGGAGTAAAAACGGTATAAGGTTTCCCATCATCTTTCAGCACATCATTCTTTTCAAAGATCACCTGGTCTTTATAAGTATGAAAAGAAATGCTGTGTTCCTTCAATGATTTTTCAATACCCGCATCTCTTTCTCCCGCATAAGGTTCATAATCATGATTGGTAAAAACAGAATCGACAGAATGATCTTTTACTAATTGTTTGAAAACCTCGGCGGGAGTTCCATAGCGTACATCCAATGATGAACCTATTGATAAAAGTTGTTGCTGTATCCCCGATAAACTATGATGAATGAATTCCACCCGCCTGTCTGCTCTGTCTTCCAGCTCATCGAGAATATTACGGTCAAAAATAAAAATGGGAAGGACCGGCTTACCGGATCTCAATGCATGATACAATCCTGCATTATCATCCAGTCGAAGATCACGTCGAAACCAAAAAACATTGATGGAGGATATCATTAAGCAAAACAACAATCCTTACCCCGTAAATGTTGTACTTAAACGCTTATAAATTTCCGTGGTTTTTGTATTCGGGTAAGTGTTATCCCTGAATTGTTTTACCCAACGTATTGCATTTATCGCATTGCTGAGAAATATTTCATCGGCATTCTCTATATCGGCAACAGAAGCCGTAGTTTGTTTAATATTATAGCCGGCTGCTGACAATTCATTAAACAAAAATTTTCTCATTACTCCGTTCACGCAGCCTTCAGTTAATGCCGGAGTAAAAATATTTCCGTCTTTTATCCAGAATACATTGGCGATAGTGCTGTCGCAGATCCTGTCATGTAGGTTCAGTACAAGACAATCATTCCACTTATTTTCTTTTGCATATAAAGCCGCCATACTATAAAGAAGAAAATTGGCGGATTTCAGATTGGAAAATGATATCGCAGTTCTTTCGGGCATCAGTGTACACGCCTGTTACCAGGCCATTTTCATTTAATTTATTGACCGATGAATGCAATGGCCAGCATTCGATCAAATATTCCAATCCTTTTTCTTCATCATATAAACCACCATTGCCCCGGAATACGGATAACCTGGTCCTTGCTAATTGTTCGCATTCGTTCTTTTTACAAAGGCTGAGTATTTCCTCCTGTAATCTTTCCGCTGTAAAAAGTTTAGGTATCTCAAATTTTAATAATAAAAGCCCGGAAAATAATCTTTCAAAATGATAAGCTGCCAGTTGAATTTTTCCATCGATCATTTTCATCGTCTCAAATAAACCGTCCCCATACCGGTAGCTGCGGTTAGCAGCAAGCAATACCGGCTCCGAACCAGGCGATAGTTTACCATTTAGTGAGATGTAGTTCATTTGTCCAAAGTAAAATAAAAAAGCCGTCCCATCAGGAACGACTTTTCAAATATCGGGGTCTCCATAAGTTCCGACTGTGAACGTCGGGATTTAGAGTGGCATAATTTACTTTAAGCTTGTTCTACCAACCCAGCTTTCACTGCATACATCACCAAACCAGCCATTGACTTGGTTCCGGTCTTGGTTTTGAGTTTATCCCTGATAGCTTCTACTGTACGTGGGCTCAGGTCTACGATATCAGCGATCTCTTTTGTGCTTTTTTCATCGCACATCAGTTTGAGGATCGTAATTTCTTTTTCAGTAAGCTGTACATCCTGTGGCATGTTGGATTCGGTTGTACGTTTTGTACGTAAACCGCTCAACAGCGCTTTATTGGTTAATTCGTTGAAATGAAAATCATTTTCAAAAACTCCGCGGATCGCTTCATATATCATATCGGCTCCGGATTCTTTAGTGATATAAGAGTTAGCTCCTATTTCCATCATTTTTGAAATAACGGAATGGTCATTCAAAAATGAAAGCATGATCACTTTAATATCAGGATATAGTTTTTTGATCTCCGGTAATGCAGTCAGCCCGTCCATAACAGGCATCTGGATATCCAGTAAAACCACGTCGGGTTTAATATGACGCAGCAGGTTCAGCAGTTGCATTCCGTTTTCTGCTTCGGCCACCATCTGGATGTCTTTGCGTGCTTGCAGGGAAGTTTTTACACCGGTCCGGAATAAAGCATGATCATCAGCGATCGCTACCTTAATAACAGTGTTAGATTCGGGATTTTTCATAATTGGATTATTAGTAAAAAAAAATTGGTTTCAAGTAATATTCAGACCTGCAAGATGAAAAAATCCTGTAACATATACCATAGTACTACTACTTGATTTAACATTTGCAGAAACTACCGGGAGGTATAGTAAAAAAAGTAAGTGTACGAGACGATTGTAGAACTTATACGACAAGAACAGTAAATACCGAATATTTTAAATAGGGCAGTTCTGCTATTGTTAACATATGGATGTGGATATACTTTTGTTTCAGAAAGTTGATTGATCGGGATGAACTGTCTTTATCCTACTCATCCAACGTCCAAATACCGTCCAGAAAGTCATTTTCAATATCCAATGTAAAAACCAATCCCGTTTCAACGGGAAGACACTTCACCGGGCAGTCAACTTTCTCTTTTTTAAAAATAACACGAACCCGTTTTTAAAACCCAAATACAGCTGAAGAGAATACAAGTCCCTATGATCAAGCTCTAAAATTTTTCTTTTCATAACAGTAACGTAGCCCCGGTCCTCATAACGCCGGGGTTTATTTTTGCCCCTGCCCCCTAAAGGGAAACTTAGATTTGTCAATCGCTATTAGTAATGAGTTTCCTGATGAAGTAGCAAAAAATAGTGCAGTCGTAAAACTTAATCTGTGTTAATCTGTGGCTAAACCTTTTCTGCAACAAGATATGCCCGGGGTTCGCCGACAGTAAATTTTTTCCTTCCCGGAATACTATAGATCTCTTTCAATGAAAGTCCGGCATTCGTAAGCATCGTTTCCAATTCATTAATGGAAAAAATATAATCGATTCCTTTTTTGACCTCCGTCCTTCCTTCTTTATCAATAATAGTGCTTTCGCATTCTATGCGGTTGGGGTGAAAAAGGAACCTGGAGTCGTTCAGGAATTTCAGCTCGCCAACATTGCTCCAGCTTTTTTCTTTAAAATTCTGCATTGCAATTTCTGCCAGCGACCAGCTGTTAATCAGCAAATGGCCACCCGGTTGTAAGAGAGAAGAAATATTTTTCAATAGTTTTTCCGTATCGGCCGCATCAAAAAAATTGATACTGTTACCCATACAGATCGCCAGGTTGAATTTTTCATCCGTGATAAAATCAAGTACATCGGATTGAATGGCGTTTATTTTCAGATCTTCTTTTTGTGAAATGGTTTTTACTTCGGCGATATAATCGGGAAGGTTATCAACGGCCGTTACTTGTATTCCTTTTCTTGCAAGTCCCGCGGCATGACGGCCATAGCCGCACATCAGGTCCAGCACTTTATCACCGGGCTGAAGACCGAAATAAGGGATCATGAAATCAACTTCCTTAACAGTTAATTCATCCGGGATGATCGTTTTCCAGATCTCTTTATAATATCCATTAAAAAAACTATCGTTGATATTTGCCATTGATCTTTATTGATTGGGATTTCCCCACTCCCTACTCGCCATTCACGATTCACGATTCACCATTCCCGTCTCCTCATTCCAGCAATTTATTCCTCATCCCATACATCACCAGTCCTGCGATCGTTTTGGCTCCCACTTTTTGTTTCATGTTCTGACGGATCGTTTCGATGGTGCGGGGACTTAAGAAAACTTCTTTGGATATTTCTTCCGTCGTTTTATCTTCTGCGATCAGCTTTAAGATCTTAATTTCTTTTTCGGAGAACTTAACGGGATTGGGATAGAACTGTCTTACTGTTTTTTTATGCTGCAGTTTTAATAACACAGCTTTATTAACGAGTTCATTAAAATAAAAATCATCATTCATGCAGGTAAGGATGGCCTGGTAGATCTCTTCGGGGTCGGTGGTCTTGGTGAGATAAGCATTAGCGCCCATCTCCATCATTTTGGTGATCATCTCCTGGTCGTCGTACATGGTCAGTACGATTATCTTCAACGACTCATACTCTTTACGGATAAGGCTGATCGCATTGATGCCATCCACTTCCGGCATCCGGATATCCATTAATATAACATCTGGAATTTTGAGTTTGAGTTTGTGCATCAGGTCTTTTCCGTCTTCGGCCTCCCAGAGTATTCGGAGATACTCTTTGTCTTTAAGAGCCATCCGTATGCCGTCACGGAAAATTTTGTGGTCGTCGGCAATTGCTACTTTGATCTCCTGCGTGGCAGTCATGATTCGGCTAGGGTTGGTGATGTAGAGTAAAA
>CAVPYW010000007.1:0-105844 GCA_963710055.1 uncultured Chitinophagaceae bacterium
ATACAGAATTTACTAAAAATATAATCCAGCATATCTTCATTACTCACCTCTCCGGTTATTTCGCCGAGATAATGCAAACAACGCCGTATGTCAAGCGACAAGAGGTCGCCGGGGATCTTGCTAGCCATCCCCTCTTTGATATCAGCAAGCGACCTGGAAACTTCTTTTAATGCATGATAATGTCTTGCATTGGTGACAATGGTGCTTTCGGTTTGTAATTGCCCGGCCAGCACCATATCGATCATTCGTTCCTTTAATACTTCGGTATGTTTTTTTTCTTTCGCTGAAATAAAAACGATGTTATCGGTCGCTGCATAGGTTGACCGCAGTTCGCTTTCATCCACGGCATCGATCTTATTGGCAACAATCAAATATTTTATTTCCTGTTCTTTGAATCCTGTTATACGTTCTTTTAATTGGCCGGATGATTCCGTAGCAGGATCAAAAAGATAAAGAACGAGATCGGCGGTCCTTATCTTTTCAAAACTTCTTTCCATGCCCGCTTTTTCAATCGTATCACTGGTATGCTGTCGTATACCAGCTGTATCGATCAACCGGAAAAGTATGCCATCAATATTCAGCACTTCCTCGATCGTATCTCTTGTGGTACCGGCGATCTCGCTGACAATAGCACGGTTCTCGTTCAGCAATGTATTCAGCAATGTAGATTTACCTGCATTAGGTTTTCCCACGATCGCTACACTAACACCGTTCTTGATCACATTACCCAACTGAAAAGAATGTATCAGTTGATCGGTTGATGATGATAATTCGGCGATCAAAGCATTCAATTGTTTGCGGTCGGCAAACTCAACATCTTCCTGGCTGAAGTCGAGTTCGAGTTCGATCAGGGCAGAAAATTTCAATAATTGTTCCCTTAACTCTTTCAATTTTTGAGAAAACCCGCCCCGCATTGTATGCATCGCTGCTTTTTGCGAAGCAGCTGTATTCGATGCGATCAGGTCGGCCACTGCTTCTGCCTGGGCAAGGTCAAGCTTGCCATGCAGGAATGCTCTTTGTGTAAACTCTCCGGGCTTAGCCAATCTTGCTCCATACTTTATACAGGCATCAATGATCTTTTGCTGTATAAAGGGAGAACCATGCGCACTGATCTCTACTACATCTTCGCCGGTGTAGGATCTTGGTCCGCGGAATAATGATACTACTGCTTCGTCCAGTGTACTATCATCTTCTTTTAAAAATCCTACATGAATTGTATGAGAAGTTTGTTTGCTTAGATCCTTTGATGGAAATAAATGATCAATGATCTCAAAAGATCTGTTACCGCTGAGACGGATGACCCCAATAGCCGCAACACCGGGTGCAGTTGCAAGCGCCACGATCGTATCATCCCAGCCCATTAGTTTGTTCATGTGTCAAAAGTAAGCGGGGATTGGGAATTAGTAATTAGGAATTCGGACTGTATAGCCTAATTACTGAGGAGTAGACATAAACATAAACAGGAAACTTGTCATGCCGACCAAAACAAACGACTCTCGTCAAAACACGCAGAGGTATCTCATTAGCATTGGATCAAAACCAAGTGAGGTCAATAGGTAGTAATAAAAGTTAAAAAGCAAGATCCCTTTGCGTGCTATTGATAATTACAAAAAGATTTATCGGAATGACAAGCTGCGTGAAATTTGTAGTTGCTGAAGGTTTGCCGCAATGGCGAGCTTGAAATTTATCCAAAAAAAATCCTCTCCGGAAATCGAAGAGGATTCAATTATTTACAACGATCCAATTATTCTCCCTGTACCTGGAAAGTGATCGGCTGTTTGCGGTAAGCTTTTACCTGGCGGCCATTTTGTACGGCAGGTGTCCATTTTGGACCTTTCCTGATAACCCGCATTGCTTCCTCTTCCATACCATAACCATGGTTGGTCATTGCTCTTACATCACTGATGTTTCCTTCTTTGTCCACTACAAACTGAACAACTGTTGTATAAGTGCCTTCGGGTGCCTGGTTATCGACCGGTACGTTCGCATTCAGGTTTCTTTCAAGAAATTGTCTCCACTTGCTGTCACCACCGGGGAAAGCTGCTTCGATCTCCACTTTATCAAAGATCTTATTCTCATCATCTTCTTTCTTTTCTTCCACGATCTGCTTTCCTTCATCGATAACGGCTGGTGTAGGAACCTCTGTTTCTTTCACACCTTCCTGGCTGATATCGGCGATCTTTTTGTCATCGAGCGTTTCAACAGGCGGAGGTGGTTTTTCCACTTCCTCATCCTTCTTTACGATCGGCGGAGTGAACTGCTTCATTTCCACTTTTGGAGGATCGGGCTGCTTGGGCGGAGGTGGCGGAGGCGGTTCAATTTTCTTTTCCTCCTGTTTTATATCCTGTAGATTGACCTCCTGTTGTTTTACTTTCTTTTTGCCGCCGGTATTTCCATTGCTGGCCAGTATTGAACCCAGCAAAGCAAGCAGGGCAATAGCAGCAGTAATGATAAGGGCACGGCCTATCCGCCTGTTATAGGTTCTGCGTAAGTCGTAAGCCCCGTAGTCCTTGTTCCGTCCTTCGAAAAGGATATCGAGAACATCGGCTGATAAGATTTTATTGGCTTCCATTAGTTGCTTTTTTTATAAGATGCTGAGCGTCTGGTATTCCATATTATCAGCATCCCTTTTATTTTATTCCGTTAGATGCTTCTGTAGCTTTCACAAGCTCCATTTCCTGGGCAAGGATATCGACAATAGCATATGTTTTTACCTGGTTGATCGTCATTTCATCGAGGATATCCACCAGGTTCTTGAATTTAGAATCCGGGCCTGGTTTAATAATGACAACGAGATCACGGCTGAGACATGCATTTTCCCAATCCGGGTCTTTATTCTCTTTAGCTTTATCCTGCAGGTCTTTACATATACTTTCTTTTCCCTGGTCAAAATCATGCTTGTGACGGCTGATCACTTCACCTTTCTTTTTAATAATGATATCACGAATGCCTTTGAAAGTAGTTGACTTGAAATTGTTGCCTGATTCATCAACTTTCAACTGGCCTTCATAATAATAGACCTGGTCACCTTTACCAAGCATAATAGTAAGGGCGCCGGATTCCTTAGCCTCATTTTGTTTTTTAGGATCTTTCACATCCTTAGGCATCAGGATCTTCATCCCTTTGGGTGTGCTCATTGTGGCTGTAAAGATGAAAAAGGTAATAAGCAAAAAGCCAAGATCCACCATCGGTGTCATATCCACCCGGGTAGAAAGCTTCTTTGCTTTTTTTACGCCTGGCCCTTTTTTATGGCCACCATCACCACCACCTTCAATACTTGCCATATTTAATGATTTTTACTGTTTAATAATTTATTTACCACTTCCTGATGGCATTCTTCGGTTGTACTTATCAAGATCCGAATTGGTTGGCGCACCTTCCAAAGAAGTAACAAAGTTAAATTTTAACTGGTCATTCTTTTTGAATGCAGAGATGATCGCTTCAATAGCCGGGTAATTAGCCTGGTTATCGCCTTTTACAAGATATTTAAGCGGCCGTCCCAGTTCGGCATATACCTGCTTGGATGCCCCGATCCACCAAACCAGTTCATTATTCAAAGTATCCATGATAGGTATACCCGGCTGCGCAATCTTACCCTGGTCTTCAGGCGCTACATCAAGCAGCGCAGGAAGCTGTGTAAAAGGAACGCCAATAGCACCTGATTTTCTGAAATTCTGTTTCTGCTCTGCTGTGAATGCTATCTGTCTTGTTGCACTTATCTTATCAAGTACCTTATCATAGATCGTTTTGTCATTGTCAGAAAGCACAGAAAAGAAAACCCTGTTGGTAGAGTCGACAAGTACCAGCACAGCATCATTTTCCGGCAACTCTTCAGCAGAAACTGAATTCGGTATCACCGTTTCAATCGGCTCTTTGGGTTTGAATTTTGTTGCCATGATGAAAAACGTAAGGATAAGAAAGGCAATATCCACAAAGGGGGTCATGTCCGTATCCGTACTCTTTCGCGGCATTTTAACACTTGGCATGTTACAACGATTTAGTATTGAGATGACTAAGTTTCATATTTCCATAATCATGGAACCTTGTTTCACCGGTTATTTATACAGTGAAGCAAAGCTCTGAGTCAGGGTAAAACCTGATTCATCAATGCCATAAGTTATTGCGTCGATCTTGGTTGTAAATACGTTATACATGATAAGTGCTATTGCTGAAGTACCGATACCCAATGCCGTATTATATAAGGCCTCGGAGATACCTACCGCAAGAGCAGAAGCTCCGGCGCCGCCGGCACCTTCATCACCCAGGGCACTGAATGACCTGATCATACCCATTACCGTACCTAAAAGGGCGATCAGTGTACCAACTGAAGTGATCGTTGAAAGGAACACTAGATTTTTCTGAAGCATCGGCAACTCCAATGCGGTTGCTTCTTCTACTTCTTTTTGTATAGCCATTACTTTTTGATCAGTACCCAAACCGCCTTCGTTGATCATTTCTTTGTAACGGCGAAGACCTGCTTTCATTACATTTCCTACAGAACCTCTTTGTTTGTCGCACTCTGATAAAGCTGCATCAACATTGCGGTTAGCAAGATGATACTGGATCTTACGAATGAAATCCGAAATAGATCCTGCGCCTAATGCTTTGCGGATGGTAAGATATCTTTCAATAGAGAAAGTAACTACCATTAAAAACATACCAACCAGAATAGGAACGATGATACCTCCCATGTAAATACCATTGCAGAGCATCCTCTTGGTTTATCATGTTTTGGCCAGAACCAGCCTTTGCCTTTTACGTCAAAGCCATCGGGGTTTCCGAAAATGTAGCGCCAAATACAATAACCAGCGATGATACAAATAATGGGAGCAAGCCAGGAAATGGCATTACTACTTTTTTTCGGCTGAACTGATGTAGCCTTAACTGATGCAGTTGATTTAATCTCTGCCATGATCTTTGTTTTTTGGTTTTAAAAGTTTAAATACTGATTCTTATTCCGGATGTACAATGCTAATGAAAAACTTGATAAAAAATTTCCCTTCCTTCAAATATTCGGGAAGGGGCTTCCAAGTTAAGGATTTTTTCAAATGCAACAACTTTCAGTAAAAGAATTTGAGGATGCTTCGCCCTGTATAGCAAACAATTATCACGCCGGTAATGATTTATTCATACCGTAGCGCCTCAATAGGATTGAGACGTCCCGCTTTCAACGCCGGATACAGTCCGGCGAGCAAACCTACTATCGTACAAATAAGGATGCCTAAAACAACCCAATTCCACGGAATAACGAAGCCTGTTTTTAAAACAATTGAAAAAAGGTTCCCAACCCCTACTCCAAGGATGATACCAAACACGGCTCCCATTACACTGATCAGTATGGCTTCCAGTAAAAATTGACGGCTTACCATCCCGCTTTTTCCACCGATGGCTTTTACAAGACCTATCTCCCTTGTTCGTTCCGAAACAGATACCAGCATAATATTCATCAGCCCGATGGCAGCGCCTATTAAAGTAATAAAGCCGATCACTGTTGCAGAGATCGTCAGGAACCCCAGGCTTTTCATTGCTTTTTCGGCAATACTATCACTGCGGTCCAGTACAAAATTGCTTTCTTCCGTTGTACTCAGTTTCCGCATAGCTCTGAATGTTCCTTCTGCTTCACCCATTGCCTCGCTCACTCGTAACAGGTCGCTGGTCATTACAGCTACCACAAAAGAAAAGCCCGATGGAAAATTGCGGTCAACATTTTCATAACTGGTGATAATTACATTGTCGCGGCTAAAACCAAAAGTGGAACCACGGCTTTCCATTACTCCCAATACCCGGTAAGGAATATTATTGATGCGGATAACTTTATTAACAGCTCTTTCAATTCCCTGCTTGAATAATTTTACAGCAACATCATACCCGAGTATGCAAACATTTCTTCCCGTTTGCACATCCATCCTGTTCAGGTTGCGCCCTGCCTGTAGTGTGAACCCATTCAGCAATAAATAATTTTCATCGCCGCCAAACAGCATAATGTTCGGTGTTGTTTTTCTTGCTTCGTAGGATGCGATATTAGTACGGTTACCAAAAATGGAAATGCTTTTAGTTGAAGGAAAATCAAACCGCTTTACAAAAAGTTCTGCTTCATCTTTCGTGATCCTTTTACCCATGCTTGATTTTCTTTCTTTACGCTGGCCCTTTTTTGAAAGCTTGATCCCATCCTGGTTATTATTTCCGCCAAAGCGGATATTCCTTTCCTTGAACCGGATGGTAAATGCATTGGCTCCCATCGTTGAAAAACTCTCGGTGAATTTTTGATTCATGGCTTTGATAGCAGTGATGATACCCACCAGCGCCATGATACCAAAAGCGATGATCGCTACGGTAAGTCCTGTCCGTAGTTTATTGCTGCGGATCGTGCGAAAGGCTAACGAAAAAATATCACGGAAATTCATTTGTACTTACGTCTGACCGTCCCGGTCTGACGTATCAAAGATAGTAAGAGTTAATGGTCAGACCGGGACGGTCAGACCCGTTTAAAAATAATACCAGTTCAGCAGCAGGTTGGGGAAAATGCCTAATAATAAAATAAGTGCTGTAACCGCAACAAGCGTCCATTTAAAAGCAGGGCTTACTTCCATCTTTTGCGCTTCTCCTTCTTTAAAGTACATAGCCTGTATCACCCTGAAATAATAATACACACTTACAGCTGCCATCAATACGGCAAAGATGACGAGCCAGAAACTTTTGCCGGTAGCCAGTGCAGCTTTCAGCATATAGAATTTAGAAAGAAATCCTGCAGTGAGAGGAATACCTGCCAGCGATAACAAACAAATCGTAGTGGTGGCTGCCAGCAAAGGCTGATGCCTGGCCAATCCATTAAAGCCATCAAACGTATGGTCTTTCATTTTGATCAGCACAGCAAAAATGCCGATGGTAGCAAGACTGTAAGCTGTAACATATAACAGCAAACCTTCTTTGGCTTCGGTATTCATCGCATACAAAGCCAGCATCATAAAGCCGGCTTGGGCGATACTGGAATAAGCCAGCATCCTTTTTACGCTTTGCTGAAAAACAGCCGTGATATTACCGATGAATAAGGTAACCGCTGTGATGACAGCGATCAGCAATTGCCATTGGGATTGCATTCGCCCGAATGCTTCATCAAACAACCGGATGAATGCAATGAACACTGCTGCTTTAACAATAGTAGCCATGAAAGAAGTGAACACAGTGGGTGCACCATCATATACATCGGGTGTCCAAAAATGAAATGGTGCTGCCGATACTTTGAAAGCCATCGAAAACAACAGCAATAACATGCCCGCTACTAATAATGGTGAAACCGTTCCCTGGAACGAACTGATCTTAGCTGTATCAAAACTTCCCTGTGCGCCGTAGATAAGCGCAATACCCATCAGCATAAGACCGGTGGAAAAGGCGCCGAGTAAAAAATATTTTAAAGAAGCTTCATTGCTTTTCAGGTTTCGTTTATCACTGCCTGTCAGAATATACAATGGTATAGAAATGATCTCGATGCCGAGGAAAAGAATAAGCAGCGACCGGAATGAAGAGGTGAGTGTGATACCGCAAAGAATAAAAAAGATAAGGGCAAGATATTCCGCATAATTGACCCCCACTTTTTCCATATCTCTTGCTGAAAGCAACAGGTATAATAAAGCGGAAACATAAATGATCGTATCGAATAACAGAGCAAAGCGATCGAATTCCATCATCCCTTTGCTGTCAATTTTAAAAAATACGGTTCCGCACATCTCCATCACATTTACGATCAGCAGCAACAGCATACCGGCAATAGCTATATTGCGTACAGCGCTTTTACGTTTCAGTAAAATGCCGCTGAACATCATTATAACACCCAATACCGCCGATAATATTAATGCGTTCATACTTTTTTTACTTATTATAGAACTTGCCGGACAAAAACTCTGTCACTTCTTTTGTTACATCCAACAATAATTGCGGGTAAATTCCCATCGCAAATATCAATAGCACGATAACACTTAATGCCGCTTTTTCATATCCCTTCAGGTCGGATGCGCCGTTTGTTTCTGCCACCACATTTTCCCCGTAAAATACCTTCCTGATCATATTCAATGTGTACACGGCTGCGAATATGATCCCCAATCCTGCAAAGACCATAAATAATATCGCATATAAATAAGATGTTCTTGCATTCAATAAACTGTTGAACATTAAAAATTCACCGGCAAATGCATTCGTTAATGGCAAAGCGATATTGGCCAGTGCAATGATCACAAAGAAAATAGCCATCGACGGCGCTTTTTGCGCCAGCCCTCCAAGCCCCGATAATTTTCTTGTACCAAATCTTTTTTCAATGATCTCTACCATGATCCACAACCCGATGATATTGATACCATGGTTGAACATCTGTATCATTACTCCCTGCAGGCCGCTTGTGTTTTCTGCAAACACTGCCATACACATTAATCCAATATGTGCAATAGAAGAATAAGCAACTAACCGTTTGATATCATCCTGCCGTATGGCGATCAGCGATGCATATATAATTCCTATCACCGATAACGACATTACCACATCTCCCCATGAATAAGCTGCAGCGGGCATGACCGGTATCAGCCAGCGGATGATCCCGACCAATCCCATTTTTACCATCACACCGCTCAGCACCATTGTTGTTGCTGTTGGCGCCTGTTCATACGTATCGGGCTGCCATGTATGAAAAGGGAAGATGGGCATTTTGATTGCAAAGGCAATAAAGAACAACCAGAATAACCAGCTTTGCTGGCCATTGCTCAGCGCTACATTATAAAATGCTTCGATAGAAAAAGAATGAGTGGCTGTGCGGGATTGAATATATAATATACCGATCAGCATCAGCAATGAACCAACGAACGTATAGATAAAGAATTTGAAAGTAACTGCGATCCTTTTTTCGCCGCCCCATTGCGAACAAAGAAAATACATGGGTATCAATGCAAGTTCCCAGAAGAAATAAAATACCAATGCATCCATCGCAACAAATACACCCATTAATCCTGCCTGCGCCAGCAGCATCAATGCAAAAAAGTTTTTGGCCTTTTTATAAGAATTATCCCATGTTGCAATAAATATCAGCGGGTACGCCACCGCATTTAATAAACAAAGCAATTGGCCCATGCCATCCAGGCTTACCGAAAAACGAGAACCTAAGGCCGGCATCCACTCACAGTCATGCTGCAAATATTTTTGATCGTTGACCAGTAATCCTGTTAAAGAAATAGCCAGCGTGGCGATCACAGAAAATAAAGCCCATGCCCTTGCCTGTTTTTCATTTTTAATAAAAAAACCAAGCAGGCCGGTCAGCAAAGGAATTATTATCAGTAAAACTGGGATCATAATTAAGGGCCTCCGCAAACCCCTCCAATAAGGGGCTTACGAAAAGTCATTTAAATAGTTATTTCAAAAATTTTGTCAAAGTCAAATCATTTAAGGCCCGAAAGTTCCCTTGTGGGGATTTAGGGAGCCTATTTCCTGAGAAAAAATTGCAACAAAAAAATGATCACCATACTCAGCACCATCAGCAACACATAGCTTCCAACTTGTCCGCTCTGCAGCAATCGCAACTGGCGGCTTCCATAATTGACCACTTTACCTACTGCCATTCACCAAACCATCCACTACATATTTCTCCAATACATTTTTCAGGAAACCTCCAAAATTGTGCAATGGTTTTACAATAACAGATTCATACAGTTCATCCACATACCATTTATTCTCCAGCACTTTTGCAAAGCCTGTTGCTTCTTTCCGTTTGTAATTCCTGTATTGCAACCATGCAAAAATGATCGTGATAATAACAAGAACCGTCGATAATATCATCAGCATATATTCAGTGGAATGCGAAACTGTATGTTCGGCATGCTGCGCAATAACTGGTGATAAAAATTCGCTGAATTTATCGCCGCCTTTTACGATCGCATCCGGAATACCGATCAATCCGCCAACAATAGAAAGCACTGCAAGAATGATCAGGGGGATCGTCATCGGCGCAGGACTCTCATGTATATGATGTTTCTGTTCTTCCGTTCCCCTAAAACTTCCGCTGAAAGTGATGAATAATAAACGGAACATATAAAAAGCTGTCAGCAATGCAGTAAACAATGCAATGCCATATAATACCGGGCTCTTTACATACGCTGCCAATAAGATCGCATCTTTTGAAAAGAACCCGCTGAACGGTGGAATACCTGCGATAGCCACACAACCGATAAGGAAAGTGATAAATGTTATTCTTATTTTTTTACTCAGTCCTCCCATGTTCCGGATATCCTGTTCGCCACTCATCGCATGGATCACACTGCCGGCAGCGAGGAATAATAATGCTTTAAAGAATGCATGCGTCATTACATGAAATACACCTGCGGTATAAGCGCCTGATCCCAATGCAAGGAACATATATCCCAACTGGCTCACGGTTGAATAAGCCAATACTTTTTTAATATCGTTTTGCTTGAGTGCAATAGTAGCTGCAAGCAATGCTGTTGCCAACCCAACAATAGCTACTACATTCATTGAAACTTCGGAAAGCGAATACAGTACATTACTCCGTGCGATCATATAAATACCGGCTGTTACCATCGTAGCCGCATGGATCAATGCCGATACAGGTGTTGGACCTGCCATTGCATCCGGCAACCATGTATATAATGGTATCTGTGCACTCTTACCGGCAGCGCCGACAAAAAGTAATAAGGTAATTATCGTTGCATCGGCGCCGCTGAGTTTTGGTGCAAAAGAGAATACTTCTCCATAATTTACGCCGCCTGTTTTTGCGATGATCCAGAAAATTGCAATAAGAAAAGCAAGATCACCGATACGGTTCATTACAAATGCTTTGTTGGCGGCTTTGTTGTATTCTGTTTTTTTGAACCAATAACCGATGAGCAGGTAAGAACAAAGTCCCACTCCTTCCCAACCAATGAACATGATAACATAGTTGGCGCCCATTACCAGTAACAACATGGAGAACACAAACAAATTGAGGTAAGCAAAATATCTTCCGAAATGTTCCGGCTTTTCTTCCTGCATGTAAGAAGTAGAATAAACATGAATAAGAAAACCGACGCCTGTTATTATCAATAGAAATAAAGAAGATAGCTGGTCAATTTGAAAAGCGAATGGTATGACCAGTTTTCCAACGGAGATAAAATCAAAATAACTGGCGACATAAGTGTTCCCGTTCTTCACTTGTAAGAATACCCAGATGCTCAACGCAAAAGATCCGAGGATCGTTCCGCAGCCTATCACACTTATCATCGGTTTTGATAAATGCTTTCTCAAAAGACCATTGACCAAAAAACCGATCAGCGGTAAAAGAGGGATCAGGTATACTATGTTTAAAACGTTCTGCATTTTTTAAGCTGTTAGCTGTTATCTTCTATCTTCTAGCTTGTGACTAATAGCTACGGCTAACCGCTTCTCTAATGCTTTAGCCGGTTCAAAAAATTCACATCCACCGAATGGATATTACGATACATCATTACAATTATAGCTAAGCCCACACTCACTTCTGCTGCTGCTACCACCATAATAAAAAATACAAATAATTGTCCGTCTGTTCCCGCAGCCAGGATAGTTTCTGTTATCGGCGTTCCTGCTTTTTTAGCATCCTCTACTACTTTCCAGTTATGGAATTTTGAAAAAGCCACCAGCAATAAATTCACTGCATTCAGCATTAATTCAATGCACATGAAAATAATGATCGCATTGCGGCGTGTCAATACACCCACAATGCCAATGGCAAATAAGGCGATAGACAGAAATATGTAATAATTGACCGGCATAAACTATCTAAAAACTAAAAGTTAATAATTAAAATCTTCTAAAGCATCGAAGTTCCTTTCTCGTTTGGAACCCCTGTGCTGTATTAACTTTTATCTTTCACTAATTATCTTTTACCTGTTTTATTCTTTCTTCCCAATTACCACTGCGCCTACCATAGCACTCAAAAATAAAATACTGCTTATCTCAAACGGCACTACATACGTAGTGAATAATTCTTTTCCTAAGTTTTTGATCAACCCAATGCTCCCGCCATTCACCATTGCCAGGTCCTGTTTGGTATGTGTATCTTTTAATGCAGCCACCAGCACCAGCAATAAACATCCGCCGGCTATGGCTCCCGCAATTTTCAGCCAGCGGTTCTTCTGCGGTTCTGTTTCCCGGTTCAGGTTCATCAGCATGATGACGAACAGGAACAACACCATGATCGCTCCCGCATATACAATGATATTTACGATAGCAAGGAACTGCGCATTCAATAAAATATAATGACCGGAAATAGCAAAGAAAGTAGCGATCAGCCACAGCACACTGTGCACCGGGTTCTTGCTGGTGATCACCATCAATGCACTGAACAAGGCAGCCACCGAAAGGATCCAAAATAATATTTGCGTAATGGTCATTTCTCTTAAGCCGTTCTAATTTGTTGGTTCCATTTTTATTTTATCACCGCTCTTTTCACCCAATGCCTTTTGATAAGCTTCGGGTTCATTGATGGGATGAGGGATCAGCAGGTCTTCTTTTTTATAGATAAATCCTTTTCTTCCATAATTGGCCGGCGCCATCGTCTGCGATAAATAGATCGCATCTTTCGGGCAGGCTTCTTCACACAAACCACAAAAAATACAACGCAGCATATTGATCTCATACTTGGCAGCATATTTTTCTTCGCGGTATAAATGTTCTTCGCCCGGTAAACGTTCCGCTCCTTCCATTGTAATGGCTTCTGCGGGACAAGCCACTGCACACAAACCACAAGCGGTGCAATTTTCCCTTCCTTCCGCATCACGGTTCAATACATGCAAACCCCGCCAAACTTTTGAAACACTTCTTTTCTGTTCGGGATAATTGATCGTCGCTTTCTTTTTGAACAGGTGACTGATCGTAATAGCCATGCCCTTCATGATATTCCAGAGATAGATACTCTCCAGGAAGGTCATCGGCCTGCGGTCGACCTGTTTTGCTCTATTTGTTAACTGCACACTCATTTTTAAAGTTTGCAAATATATTCGTGAATCGTGAATGGTCAATATGACAACTCCAAAAATCAGAAATCCATTCACCACTCACTATTTACTTTTTGTTCCCAACTTCAGTTCCCTGATCATCGTCCCTTCCCGCACATGCGGGACTCTTCATCGTTCTGTTTGCTATTCATCTTTAACCCTTTCAGGGTTCTTAACTTATTTTCATTTCCCGGATTGCATCCGGGGCTATTGACATTTTACCCCTTCGGGGTAAAGATTTTAAAAGAACTATCAGCATCAACAAATCTAAGTCCCCCTTTAGGGACAGGGGCTTTATTTCTTCAACAGCAAAATCACCGCCGCCGTAATGATCATATTCACCAGCGCCAGTGGTATCAGTTTCTTCCATCCCAGGTTCATCAACTGGTCATAACGGAAACGGGGGATCGTCCACCGGATCCATAAGAACACAAACAGGAAGAAAGATATTTTTGCCATCAGCACACTAAAACTTATTACCGACATCCAGAATGAATTCAATCCCCACGATGCTTCATTTACAAATGGTATATCATAACCACCAAAATAAAGTGTGACCATCACCGCACTGCTGATGAACATATTGATGTATTCAGCAAACAAATAGAAACCCAGTTTCATCGAAGAATATTCCTGGTGATAACCAAAGTTCAATTCATTCTCCGCTTCGGCCATATCAAATGGCGTTCGGTTACATTCCGCCAGCGCACAAACAAAAAAGATGATGAATCCCAACGGCTGGTAAATTATATGCCATCCATGCTGTATTTGATTGCTGACGATCTCACTCATTTTTAATGAACCTGTCATAAATAATACAGCGATCAGTGCAAGTCCCATCGGTAATTCATACGATACCATTTGCGAAGCGCCGCGGATCGCCGCCATCAATGAGAATTTATTATTCGACGCCCAGCCGCCGATCATGATACCATATACACCCACACTCACAATACTGAACACCAATAAAATTCCCATGTCTACATCAGCCACCTGCATCGCAATTACATCGCCGCCTTTTGTAATAAATGGTGTTGCCCAGGGAATAACTGTACTTGTCAGCAATGCAGTGATCATTGCCAATGCAGGCCCGAGTATAAATAAAGATTTACTCGATGCTAAAGGAATGATCTCTTCTTTAAAAAATAATTTACCGCCATCGGCCAGTGGCTGAAAAATCCCAAAAGGCCCTGCCCTGTTAGGTCCCCGGCGATCCTGCAACCATGCCGCTACTTTTCTTTCTGCGTATGTTGTGTACATAGCAATAAAGAATGACAGGCCAATGATGCCCATGATCAGCAATGATTTTTCCAAAACCAACCACCAGTCTATTACTAATAAGGTCATGTTCATTTAATAATTTCTTCGTGAATGGTCAATCGTGAGTCTTGAATGGAGTTCGCCATATTGACGATTCTCGATTGACCATTCACTATTCACCTTTCTCAAACGTTTTACTCGTCGCCGGTCCTTCTATCAAACTCAGGTCTACCGAAGGATCATTCACATCACTCACATCATGTATATCCATTAATAATTTTGGATCTCTTCCTCCCATTACATCGGCCAGCATTTCATGCGGCCTTACCAAACCGGGATATTTTCCCTGCGAAATAACCGAATGCCTGCTGATATTCGTTAGTCCTTCAATTGTCCAATCACTTAGTTTCTTTTTATGAAAACGGCATTCATTACAGATCCAACCGGGTTTACCATCATAACTCTGCACTTCGTTCCACTGATCTTTTCTTACCGTTATTCTCAATACTTCATCGCCTCTTTTCCATAATGTTACTTTACCGCAACATTTATCACAATTACGATGCGCATCGACCGGCTTTGTAAACCAAACTCTATTTTTAAATCTAAAAGTTTTATCCGTCAACGCTCCAACAGGACATACATCGATCATATTCCCGCTAAAATCATTATCGATCGCTTTGGATATATAAGTGGAAATTTCTGCATGATCTCCCCTGTCCAATATTCCATGCACTCTTGTATCGGTGATCTGATCGGCGATATACGTGCAGCGATAACAAAGAATACATCTTGTCATGTGCAACTGTATATAAGGACCGATATCTTCTCTTTCAAATGTTCTTCTTTTGAATTCATAACGTGTACCGGCCTTGCCATGTCCATAACCAAGATCCTGCAGGTCACATTCACCGGCCTGGTCGCAGATAGGACAATCCAGCGGGTGATTGATCAATAAAAATTCAACCACACCATTTCTTGCATCGATCACTTTTTCGCTGGTAATATTTTTTACGATCATGCCATCCATTACATTGGTACGGCAGGATGCAACCAGTTTCGGCATCGGCCTTGGATCAGCCGTTGAACCGGCAGCGACTTCCACCAAACAAGTACGGCATTTACCACCGCTGCCCTGCAATTTGCTGTAATAGCACATTGCAGGCGGCGTAACATCACCACCAATTTGCCGGGCGGCATTTAATATAGTAGTGCCCGGGGCCACTTCGATCGTGATATTATCGATGGTGACTTTGAATAATTTTTTTTCTTCAGCCATTATGTCAATTCAAAAGTCAAAATTAAAAATTCAAAAATACTCACTCCTTTTCAATATTTACTACAATAGCTGCGATAATATTTGACACTTCTTCCGCTTCCTTTATCAACTCGTTAATTTTTGCTTTATCAACTTCCATCGTATCCCTGATCAAACAAAGCCAATATTTTGTCTCGTTTGCTGCTTTTAAAGCAATTATATAAAAATTTTTCCAATCTTTCTTTGTGCTTCCGGATTTACCTTCAACTAAATTTGCTCCTATCGATGTACACTTCTTAGTAATTGATCAACATATGAAGATATACCCGTCATACTTACAGTTCTTCACAAACAAAACAACATCCTTTGCAAAATAAAAACTCCTGTGCCTTATATTATAACTTTTCCGTTGTTCATTAACCTCAAAAGTTTCAAATGACTTTTCCACGGTTTTGAATTTTGACTTTTGATTTTTTACTTTTATACAGACACTTCAACCTTTAACGGATCAGCATAACTAGCCAATCCATAATTTCTTCTCAAAGAATCATCCGGATTCGTCAACATGCCATTCAAACTCATCCCTGAAATGTCTTATCGCTGCCGCTACCGGCCATGCGGCTGCATCACCAAGCGGACAGATCGTATTGCCTTCGATCTTTCTTTGAATATCCCAAAGAAGATCTATATCGCTCATCTTTCCTTTTCCTGTTTCAATATTCCAGAGAATTTTTTCCATCCAGCCTGTTCCTTCACGGCAGGGCGAACATTGCCCGCAACTTTCATGACGATAAAATCTTGCAAGCGTAAAAGTGTGTCTTACCACGCATTGTTTATCATCCAATACAATAAATCCACCGGAACCCATCATTGACCCCGCCTGGAAACCGCCATCAGCAAGGCTTTCATAAGTCATCATTCTTTTTTCGCCTTTGGCTGTTGTCAACAAAAGATTGGCCGGTAAAATAGGAACGGATGATCCGCCGGGAATACACGCTTTTAATTTTCTTCCGTTGGCAATGCCACCGCAATATTCATCACTGTAAATAAATTCTTCAACACTAATGGTCATATCAATTTCATACACACCTTGTTTATTGATATTACCGCAAGCCGATATCAGTTTTGTACCGGTTGATTTCCCAATGCCGATCTTTGCATACTCTTCTCCGCCTTCATTGATGATCGGAACAACAGCAGCGATCGTTTCAACATTATTTACTACTGTCGGACAATCCCACAAACCTTTTACGGCCGGGAACGGAGGTTTGATCCTTGGATTTCCTCTTTTACCTTCCAGTGATTCGAGTAAAGCGGTTTCTTCGCCGCAGATATAAGCGCCGGCGCCACGTTGTACATAAATTTCACAATCGAATCCGCTGCCTAAAATATTTTTTCCCAGCCAGCCATTATTCTTTGCTTCGGCGATCGCCTGTTCGAGAATATCAACGATCCAGGCAAATTCACCTCTTATATATATATAAGAACGGTTGGAACCGATCGCAAAAGAAGAAGTGATCATTCCTTCGATCAGTAAATGCGGAATGAACTCCATTAAATAACGATCCTTGAAAGTTCCCGGCTCGGACTCATCTGCATTCACCACCAAATATCTTGGAACACCTGCAGGCTTTGCAAGAAAACCCCATTTCATTCCTGTAGGAAAACCCGCGCCACCGCGACCACGAAGGCCGCTCTTCTTTACTTCTTCGGTAACCAATTCAGGACTCATTGTCTTCAATGCTTTTTCTACGCTACGATAACCGCCTTCACGGCGATACGCATCGTAGAGCCTGATGTTCTCAACATTGATCTTATCTAATAATAATTTTCGTCCCATACCCCTAACCCCTGAAGGGGGATTTATTTTTTGAATTAAACATTTCTTCTTTTATCTCTTCTCTTGTTGGTTTATAGCCAAATTTTCTTTTAAAGAATTTCATTATAAAAACGCTTGCAACTAACGCCGTTCCTACTCCAAGCATGATCGCCTTAAGATCATTCTCCTCTAATAAAAGGCCTGTTATCACGATCACCAAAGAACAAAGCAACAGAATTGTTGTTACTACTTTCAATTGTCTTTTTGTTTGTATGTCTTTCACTTTATTCATCACTGGTTATTGTAAACTTTAGCTGCTTCTGTTATTGCATCCATAGAAATATATTTCTTTTTATCTATGCATGATTCGATGATCGCTTTGGCTGGTTCATAATCGCTGAACATATTATATATTTCATCATTGATATATTGCCCCGACTTATAATATACTCCCGACTGTTTCAGTTCAACGGGTTCTTCCAGGTCTCCTTTTTGAATATGATAAGTAAACCTGCTCCTTGAACCAGTACCGGAAGAATATGACTCCCCATATTTATAAATATTTATCCAGCCACTTACTATTTTATATGACCAGTTTATACCGATCTTCCTGTACTCTACAATAAGAACTTTATTCTTTTTTTTCGCAGCATCATAGCTATAGGCTACTATCTCTGATGCAGCGTACATCTTTCCGTCCTCATTTTTAAAACTAAAACTGTCTTTGCCCTTTTTTACCAGATCATCTAAAACATACACATGCCTCACCCCGTCTTTGGTGATCATATACACAGAATCCGTATCACTACTTGCCTGTGCAGTAAAAGCACAAAACAAAGCGATCGTAAGAGTGATAATAATGCTGTTACTTATCTTTTTCATATATGAATTAAATATTCATCCCCTCACTGCCTGTCTCGCAAACAGTATCCATCTCTTTCCTTTTTTCACCCACACTTCCAATACTTTTAAATGATAGGTATTGGTATTGCCATTCATCGTTACATTATAATCGCCGATAAATCTTGCATGCGCCATGTTCCCGTTCACTGTCACCTGCATGCTGTCCTCTTTTATACTATGATAATCGATATATTTTGTTTCAATATTCTTTATCATATCATTCTTTGTTTCCACCCAGCCATTGCTGTGTCCATAACTGAGCGCCTTGTCTGTTTGCTGGTTGATGGAAACCGTATTCTTATTCACCAGCGCCTGGTGAAACTCTTTTAATGTCGTGGCCAGTTTTTCTTCATCTGTTTGCGCAAATGCAAAAACAGAAATGAACAGCAACAATATGGTCAAAGATCTTTTCACTATCAATTATTCGCGGCAGCACTATTCCTGCATTCTTCAATAAGTGCATCCACTTTTTCTTTGGTCAGATGTTCCCTATAATTTTTTCCCAACTGCATCATCGGCGCATAGCCACAGGCGCCCAGGCATTCTACAGTTTTCAGCGTGAACATTCCATCGGCCGTTGTTTCTCCGGGTTTGATGCCTAATTTATCATTGATATATTTAATGATATCATCGCTTCCGTTCAGCATGCAGGGACCCGTCTGGCAAACTTCGAACATGTATTTACCTACCGGTTTTAAATTATACATGCTGTAGAAAGTCGCCACTTCATACACTTCGATCGGTAAAATATTAAGGATCGAAGCCACATAATCCATCGTTTCGGTACTCAGCCAGCCACCAAATTCTTTTTGCGCCAAATGCAATACCGGTATCACCGCACTCTTTTGTTTCCCTTCGGGATAAAAAGAAATGATGCGTTGTACTTCTTTCAGCGTGTTATCAGAAAACTTTATCATATTAATTCAAAATTCAAAAGTAAAAAGTCAAAAAAGCTTACTATGGTTTTGAATTTTGACTTTTGCTTTTTTACTTTTTATGCATCCAATTCCCCCGCAATCAAGTTCAGCGAACTCATCGTAATGATCGCATCACTCAGCATACCGCCTTTTGTCAATTCTTCGTAAGCCTGGTAATAAATAAAACAAGGCCTGCGGAAATGCAAACGATACGGCGCTCTTCCTCCGTCACTGATCAGATAAAATCCCAATTCGCCATTCCCGCCTTCTACCGCCTGGTACACTTCGCCTTTTGGAATTTCTGTTTCTCCCATCACAATTTTAAAATGATAGATCAGCGCTTCCATCTTGGTGTATACATCTGCTTTCTCGGGTAAATAATATTCAGGAACATCGGCATGGTATACATCCGCTTCAGCGCCTTTAAATTCCTGCACTTTACGATAAGCCTGTTCAATAATGCTGAGACTTTCCCACATTTCTTTTCCTCTTACCAGCCAGCGATCATAATTATCGCCGGTAGTACCAACGGGAATATTGAATTGAAAATCTTCATAGCTGCTATACGGCGTATGTACCCTTACATCATAATCAACACCCGCGGCACGAAGATTGGGACCGGTGAATCCATAGTTCAATGCTCTTTCCGCACTGATAGCGCCGGTGCCAATACATCTTTCCATGAAAATGCGGTTACGCTGAAAAAGATTCTCAAATTCTTTCAGCACTTTCGGGTATTCTTTCAAAAATTTTTCAAGCTTTTGAAAAGCGATATCATTGAAATTTCTTTCAAAGCCACCGATACGGCCCATATTGGTTGTTAGTCTTGCACCGCATACTTCTTCATATATCTCGTAAATAAGTTCACGGTATTGCATCACGTACAGGAAACCGGTATACGCTCCCGCATCCACACCAACGATCGAATTACAAATAAGATGATCGGAAATTCTCGCCAGTTCCATGATGATGATACGGAGATAATCAACCCGCTTGGGAGTTCTTACGCCCAATAATTTTTCGCAGGTAAGATGCCATCCCATATTATTGATCGGCGATGAACAATAATTCATCCTGTCCGTAAGCGTAGTGATCTGGTAAAGCGGGCGGCGTTCTGCTAATTTTTCAAATGCCCGGTGGATATAACCAACAGTTTGTTCGGCAGAAACAATTCTTTCGCCGTCCAGTTCAAGAATATTCTGAAATACGCCATGCGTGGCCGGGTGCGTTGGTCCCAGGTTCAGCGTAGTGGTTGTTTTTTCAATACTGCCTTCCGGTAATTTGATATGATGTTCTGTCATGCTATTTTTCCTACCGTTATTCTTTTATGTTGAACCCTGCGGGTTCTGCATACATCGTTTTATTTTCATCCCCCCGGATTTTATCCGGGGCTATTGATTTTTGACCCCTTCGGGGTCTATCATTTCATCATTCTTCATTCCTTGTTCTTCATTCGATATTCTTTATCATTTCATCCCCCGGATTTCATCCGGGGCTATTGACCTTTGACCCCCTTCGGGGTCTATCACTTCAACATTCTTCATTCCTTGTTTTTCATTCGATATTCCTACACTTCTTTATTCCCAACATCTTCCGGTTTATCCGCTTCAGCAATGGTTTCTGCTTTGCCCGGAACTTTTTCTGTACCAAATCCTGTTGTTCCTCCTCTTCCAAACATCTCGTCATCTTTATCAATCCTTGTTTGGTCTTCCAATGGAAATTCTTTCCGCATCGGGAAATAATCCATCTCATCCACATTCAATATTCTTTTCAATTTTGGATGGCCGACAAAATTCACCCCATAAAAATCATAGGTTTCTCTTTCCATCCAGTTGGCTGCAGAAAATAATCCTGATGCCGTGTACACATCCGGTTTATTGATAGCAGTAAATACTTTGAAACGTATGCGAACATTATCCACCAGGTTGTGCAGGTGATATACTACCGCTAACTCTCTTCCTGCCTGATCGGGATAATGTACGGCCGTAAGATCTGTCATGAACCGGAATTTCAACTGTTCATCATCGTATAAAAAATTAAGCACTTTCAGGTTGATATCCTTCGGCGCTTCGAAGGTGAGCATACCATAAGGTTCTTCAAAACCGGAGACCTGTTCTGCAAATTTTTCAGTTAGCCGTTGCTTAATGATATCGTTGGTTAAACCCATTCCTTCATTTAGATTTGGAATTTAGATTTTAAATTGTGGAGCATTTCAATCCAGGATCAAAAATCTAAAATCTAAATTTTTTATTGTATGCCGTAACTTTCTAAAAGCGCTTTATACTGATTGCCATTTCTTCTTCTCAGACTTTCTTTACCTACCAGGTCCTGTATCCTCATTACACCATCAATGATCGCTTCCGGTCGTGGCGGGCAACCCGGCACATATACATCTACCGGTATCACCTGGTCAATTCCCTGCAATACACTGTAAGTATCAAAAATACCTCCGCTGCTGGCGCAGGCACCTACTGCCATCACCCATCTGGGTTCGGCCATTTGCAGGTAAACTTGTTTTACAACAGGTCCCATTTTTTTAGCAATGGTTCCCATTACCATCAGCAGGTCGCATTGTCTTGGAGAAAATCCAACTCTTTCGGAGCCGAATCTTGCAAGGTCATAATGCGAACCCATGGTAGCCATGAATTCAATACCGCAGCAGGAGGTAGCGAATGGCAAAGGCCAGATAGAATTTTTTCTTGCCAGTCCAATAATATTATTGAGTTTGGTAGCAAAAAATCCTTCGCCTTGCTGACCTTCCGGCATTTCTGCCATGCTGATGTCATTCTCCAGCGGCTTTTGGATCAGGTTATATGATACAGGACGTCCCATCAATTAAAAATTTATAATTAAGAATTAATAATTACCTACTATAACCTTTAAAACCTTTCGTGAGTTCGGCAATTATTAATTATTAATGTTTAATTATTCATTACTCTAATCTTCCCACTTCAGCGCACCTTTTTTCAATATGTATATAAATCCACAAAAGAAAAATCCAACGAACATCAAAACAGCCCAAAAACCGCTCCAACCCAGGTCTTTAAAATTGACAGCATATGGATAGAAAAAGATCACTTCCACATCAAACAACACAAACAGGATGGCCGTCAAAAAATATTTAATGGCCATTGGCTGGCGGGCATCGCCATGTGTTTCAATTCCGCTGGCGAAATTCTGGAGCTTATCGGTAGTTTTTCTTTTTGGCCCCAGCATATGTGTTACAACCAGCAGAAAAGCCACCAAACCGACAGCAATAATTACCTGGATGGCAACCGGAAGATATGAACCGGAGTCAGCACTATTCAGGTCAGTTTGAAGGAGATAAAACATATTTCTTCTGTCGGCAAAAATAAGGCGGGAGCTTAAATTACCCTAATTAAAATGCCTTTAGAATGGCGGATAAGACAAAAGAAAAATCCCCCGCCATAATAGCAAGGGACTTTCTTTGTAAAAGAAGAAAACCTTCTTTGATTTATTTCTTCACAACAGCTTTTGTCGTGGTTATTTTAGGCTTTAGCGCCGATGGTTTATTACCGGTTGTTTTTGCAGGCGTAGTTCCACCTTTTGCAGGAGTTGTAGCAGGTTTGGTTCCCGCAGCCGGCATTTTCCTGATCTGGTCAATATATTCCTGGATCTTTACTGCATTGGCTGTATCACTGTCATGCCATTTCTGGAAATAGATCAGTGATTTCTCTTTATCCTTTGCATCATTGATATAATAACCACCCAAAAATCTTGAAGCGCTGATATATTGTTTCTTGTACTTCACTGTATCCTGGAAACTGAAATCATGCAACTTGATCGCATCGGGAACGGCAATACTGTCTTTCCTAACGGTATCAATGATCTGGCTGTTATTAAATGCCCATTCGTAGCCATAGATCTGGTCGGCGAATTTATCATCTCTCATTATTAATGCTGCATCTCTTGATTTAGCATAATTCTGCCCGAAATAATACGCTACAGTAAGATCAAAATAATCGTTGATCGAAGGCTTGGGTTTTATTGTAAGGAGTTTTTCAATGACCTGGGCCTCTGTGAGACGTTTCTTTTCATCTTTAAATCTCTTGGCAATATCTTTCAACCTGTCAATTTTGGAAGTTAAAACCGTATCGGCATTGACCGCAGCCATATAGGCATTGAATAATGTAGTAGAATCGGCGCCGGTCTTAGACAATATATCTGCATATACCGTCAGGTCATTGGGAATAATATCTTCCGCTTTTTCTTTTTCAAAATACAGTTTCGCATTTGTCAGCGCATTTTGATAATCGCCTTTATCAAAATATGAATAGTACAATAATTTATAAACACGGGGTTTTGCTTTGGCGCCTGATACACTCAGCACATTGTTGGCTTTTGCAATAGCGCAATCGTAATCTTTACTTACATAACATAACTGTCCATTCAGGTATTCATCCTGTATATCTGTTTCGGGCAATTTACTGTCCGTATATTTTTTCAGCAGGCTGCTCGCTTCGGTAAAATTTTTACGAAGGAAATTATACCAGAACAATTCATAATACGCATCCGTGAATTTAGGATCCCTGGTGATCGCTTCATTCAAATATTTCAATACGAACTCCCAGTTCTTTTGGGATTCGAATAATTTAGCAAGACGCACATCGGCAACCGCAAAAGCAGGATTTACTTCCAGCGCCCTGTTATAAGCTTTGAAAGCTTCTCCGCCACCTTGTCCGCCACCGGCTTTACGGTGCGCATTACCCAATTGCAGGAGTGTTTCTGTATTCTTAGGATCTTTTTCTGTAGCCGATTGCAGCAATTGAACAGCCCAGTTAAAATCACCAGTTTTAGAATCGACAATACCACGGCCGATCGCTGTTTGTATAACAGGATCGTCTCCTCTTTTACCACGACTGGCTGTAATGGCCGCTTCAAAACGCTGGCGGGCATCATTGGCTTTATTATCCAGCAGGTCTGCATGACCAATACCCACCAATATCAAGGGATGTGAATTGGTAGTGGTAACTGCTTTTTCATACAACTGGCGGGCAGTTGCATTATCATCCATATTGAAATAGGCTTGTCCGAGCCAATAGATAGCTTCTGCATTATTGGGATTAACTGCTATCAGCTTCTGGAAAACATCTGTTGCACTCTTATACCGTTTGGCATAAAGATGTCCCATCCCTTCCTGGATGGTTTGTGCCATTACTCCCGTCATCATCAACAGGGCGGCAAGGATTGTGAGGGTGGTCTTCTTCATTTTTCTTTCTCTTTTACAATTTATAAATATACCGTTTCTATTCTTCGACCTTTATAGATCTGATGCCAAAATTTTTTAAAACCTGCGGCACCAAATACGCTCTGCGAAAAATTAACTGTCCTATATCACCACTCATGAACGCTGCAAAACCAAATCCGAGGCCCTTGTAATTTTCCTTAAGCGTATAAACCAAATCCCGTACCATTGGGTAACTCTTTGTGTAAATATTTTGCTGGTAAGCTTTAACATATCCAAGTGCGTTATAAAAGCTTTTGATACCAGCTACTCTTATCTTTTTCAAAAAACTTACTTGTGCCGTGTCTTCCTGGTTACCGATCCAGCTAACACCTATAAAACCGATGGCGCCAGGGGTTTTTGAGACATAATCGATCACTCCTTCGCTGCTGCGGGCAGCTACTGCTTTGGAGGTTAACGAGTCTCCCCGTAATACAGAGTCGATGATAAAACGTACCGTACTGGTTGCTTTTACCCCGTCAAAGACAGGAATTAAATCTTTCCTAAACTTTCCCTGCAGGATGGCTTTGATATCGGCCATCGTAAATAATGAATCAGGTGCACCAGGATGTACGATTACGGTCACCGCATCCCTGGCCACGACCAGGCTTTCCGGCGCAACTCCCAAGGAGTCGACCATCACATCTTTCTCATCCTGGTTGAACCGGCGGGTAGCAATGATCATACGGATACTATCGACCTCAAAATCTTTGAAACATTCGGCTTCGGGTTTATAAAGAACTTTGATCTTCACATTAGGATTATTGGATTCATACACCTGTACCAATTCATCCACTACAGGTTTGAACGATTCATCTGCACTCACATTGATCGTTCCTCTTCTTGGAGTGTCCGGTTTTTCCAGGTCTCTTTGTTTATAGGATTTACATCCGCTCAACCACAGCAGGCCGGCAAGAAAAAAAAGAAAGCATTTATTGCTCATCCTGCGACATTCCATTATCTGAAATAATTTTTCTTATACCCCCTGTACAATCTCCATACGCCGTATATCATACACACTACACCAAATATCTTGTCGATATTATTCGGGGGAAACTGTTCATTGAAAGCAATATTAAATTTGTCCCGGAAGAAAAAGAAGACACCCAGTCCAAGGATGATCACACCCATCCCATAGTCGAGAATGGACCTCATCAATGAAACCTGTTTCTTCTTTTTCTTTTCGTAATCTTCAAACATCAGTTATTATTTTCAGGGCAGGAAATTAGCCAAATTTTACTGTTCTGCCCCGATAAATGTGACAGGTAACACATAGTTGACAGGCACATTGATCCCGTTCTGAATAGCCGGCATCCAACGGGGCATTCTTTTACACACTCTTACCACTTCCCGGTCAAATTCGCCACCGCCGCTTGTGATGATCTCGAATGTATTTACCGATCCATCTTTATCAACCCTGAACCTGATCAGCACAGTTTTCTTTTCCCCGTCTTCCATATCAGAAGGCGTTTGAAGATTGCTGGCTAAAAATCTTCTCAGGGCTTCAGGTCCGCCCGGAAATTCAGGATCCGTTTCCTGCGGTTTAAAATTAATTACAGGTTCCGTGGTTCCGATTGTATTTCCGGTACCATTCGTTACAACAGGCTCTTCTTTTTTTACCGGAATACCATTAGCAGGTTTCCCGGTTTCTTTTGTATCGGAGATCTCTTTGTTTTCAAGCGTTGCTATAGCAGGCATTGGCGATTTCACTTTATCATCGGGTTTGATCTCGATCTTATTGGTGAATTTTTCTTTCGCCACTTTCGTTACAACTTTCGGCTGCACTTTGGCCTTCGGTTGTTCTTTGGGCGGTTCCGGTTCTTTCGGTTTTTCTTTTGGGATGATCACTTCTCTTAATTCCACTACCTCTTTTTTTCTTGGGGTTTCGGAAGTCAATGTATTTTTTCTACCGGATGATACTACTAACAGTAAAACAAATATCACCAGCAGTGCAGCACCTAATGCAGCGAGCAAACGTTTATCGTAGTCGCGGCGAATGGCATAGGCTCCGTAATCTTTATTCCGTTTCTCGAATAAAATATCGAGAATATCCGCTTTAAGAATTTCATTGTTTGTCATGGTGGTGTTGTTTGTTATTTAGATGTAAGACGGCTTGCAATTCCATAATACTTTGCCATAGAGGATAGTTAATAGATGATAACTGATAGTTGAGGTGACATACTTCTATTATCTATCAGTTATCATCTATTTTTCATCTCATTCCTATCTTTGCTCTTATGAAAATTTTAATGGTTTGCCTGGGTAATATTTGCCGTAGCCCGCTGGCCGAAGGAATTTTACAGGAAAAAGCTTTTAAGGCAGGTTTAACATGGAGTATCGAAAGCGCCGGCACCAATCATTATCATACCGGCGAGGCGCCGCACAGGCTTTCACAAAAAGTAGCAAAGCAAAATGGGATCGATATCAGCAAACAAAGAGCAAGAAGATTCAAAGCAGAAGATTTTGAAACCTACGATAAGATATATGCACTCGCCGAAGATGTACTGGATGATATAAAAAGAATAGCCGGAAAAAAATTCAATGCTAAAAAAGTTGAATTACTGATGAATGAATTATATCCCGGCGAAAATAGGGATGTACCCGATCCATGGTACGGGCCCGAACCGGGTTATCACGAAGTGTACAAGATGATTGAGGAAGTGTGCGAGAAAATTGTAGAAAAGCATAATGTTCTTATTTAAAATAAAGAAGCAAAGATTTAAAAGACGCTCTTAACGCAGAGGCACAAAGAATACGCAAAGAATATTAGATTCAATATTCTTTGCTGCCATTGCGCAAACCTGGCGCCTTTGCGGTAAAAGCGTCTTTAGTTTTGGCTTAGTAACTTAAAATATGACCAAACCATCATTACCACAGGGAACAAGAGATTTCGGACCGGATGTTGTTCGTAAAAGAAATTATATTCTTGATACGATCAAAAATGTTTTTGAACTCTACGGTTTTCAGCCATTGGAAACGCCGGCAATGGAAAATATCGAAACATTGATGGGGAAATATGGCGAAGAAGGTGATAAACTTATTTTTAAAATACTGAATAACGGCCTTGATAATAAAGAGAAAGAAAAACAAATCAGGGATGATATTGAAAAAGTGTTGGAAGGAAAAAACGTAAAAGGTATCACCGAAAGAGCATTGAAGTACGATCTCACTATTCCTTTTGCCCGCTATGTAGCAATGAATCACAACAAACTCACATTTCCCTTCAAACGTTATCAAATACAACCGGTATGGAGAGCCGACCGGCCGCAGCGTGGAAGATACCGTGAATTTTACCAATGCGATGCAGATGTAGTAGGAAGTAATTCTTTGCTGAATGAGATTGAACTGGCAACTATCTATGCAACTGTATTTGAAAAATTAAATATCAATGTTGAAATAAAGATCAATCAGCGGAAACTCCTGACAGCGTTGGCTGAACTTTGCGGCGGGGCCGAAAAAATGAATGATATCGCTGTTGCCATCGACAAATTAGATAAGATCGGTTTGGAAAAAGTAAAAGAAGAACTGGCTGGAAGAAAATTAACTTCCGGACAAATAAATATCATCGGGAAATATCTTAGCATTTCGGGAAGCAATGAAGAAAAAATATCCTCATTGAAAAAGCTATTTGGCGATAATGAAATGGCTAAAAAAGGAATTGAAGAACTAAGTTATCTTGCCAACAACCTCCAACTTCCAACCTCCAGCCTCCAACTGGACACTACCCTCGCAAGAGGATTGAATTATTACACAGGATGCATCTTTGAAGTTGTTTCATCCGATGTAAAAATTGGTTCCATCGGCGGTGGCGGCCGCTACGATGACCTCACCGGATTATTTGGCGTTCCCAATATTCCCGGCGTTGGCATTTCATTCGGCGTCGACAGAATTTATGATGTGATGGAAGAATTAAAATTATTTCCACCGGATGTACATATTGGTACGCAAGTGTTATTCTTCAACCTGGGAGAAAAAGAAGGTCAGAAAGCATTTGAATTGATGCAACAATTACGGCAAAAAGGGATCCGAACTGAATTATACCATGAATTGGCAAAATTTGACAGGCAATTCAAATATGCCGAAAAGAAAAACATTCCTTATGTTGTTATCATCGGTGAAAAAGAATTGCAAAGCGACACTTGTAATGTAAAAAATATTCTATCCGGTGATCAAAAAACAATTACGACCACCGAATTATTGGATCGATCATTTTAAACCTTGTTTATGAAAAAGATATTTTGTGCGATCGCATTCCTGCTATTGGCCCATGCAAGTTTTTCCCAAACTTCAAAGATCATTCGTTACCTGCCGGCGAATACCGAACTGGTAATAGTTTTTAATCCTGTTCAGATCTCTAAAAAAATACCGGGCGATGTTTTCCGGCAAAGTAATGTCTATCGTGAGATGATGAGAGATAATAATGCCGTTGATGATCTCAAAGCTTTTTTGAATGACCCTTCCCTAAGCGGTATTGATATTTCTTCAGACCTTATGTTTACGCTGGAGACGGATATGAGTATTACGCATCCCGGCAATATGATCAATGTATTCGGTGTATTGAAAAATCCGGAAACATTTTCAGCCACCATGCAGAAATATCTCGGCGAAAAAAACATCATACAAACCTTTGGTTCAAATAAAGTGATCGCCTCCGGTGAATCGGGGCCTTCGATAGCCTGGAACAACGAGATATTTGTTATAACAAGCGGTAACAGGACTGCCATCCGGGATATGACAAGCGATCTGCTCAGCATGGATGACTCTGCAGGACAAGATGATTTCAAAAAAAATTGGGAAGAAATTAAAGAGAAGATCGCTGCGATGACAAGAGAACATTGCTTTAAACTTTTAACTCCGAACAATGACAACTCATTTCTTTACAATACACATTTTACCGGCCTCTTGAATGAACAGGGCGATATCAGGACCTGGAGCAACGGGGCAGGCGCTATTCAATCATTGAGAAAGATATCTCCCGGTCTATCCTCTTTATTGGGAAAACTGCAGGGAATGGCGGGAACCGATAAAGTATCCGTTGTGAATTTTGAAAATGGAAAAATAAGTGGCAACACCCGCAATTATATAAATGAAAAGACAGGCTGAAGTATATAAAAAATATCCTGCGGTTACACAAAGTCCCGACCTTATCAGGAGACTTCCTGCCGAAGGGAAATTGATCGCCGTAATGAATGTATCGGGGCATCCCGATATGGCAAAAGAAATGCTGAAGAACTCCGGGCTGGGCGAACTGCTTGATAGTTTAAAGTCAGAGCTTCCTTTCGATCCTGCATTATTGACCTCGAGTTTTGGCACCCAAGTGATGGGCGCAATTATCGTTATGCCGGAAGAACAAAAAATAGCGGAAGATGAATATTACAGTGATAGAGAAAGAATAAATAAGATGTTCCGGGGCATTCATGTGATAGTGGCAATACCGGTAAAAAATAAAGAGAATTTTGAAAAACTTTATTCTTCGCTTGCAAAAACCATAGCCGACCTGAAACAAAAAATGAACACTGAAGAACCGGATAGTGAAGACGACGAACGATCGAAAGGATATTTTTTCAAAGAGATATTCAATTCATTAAAGCTTTCTGTAAAGTATAATGACAGTCTTTGTGTTCTCAGTCTTTCTGATGAAATGGCAGAACGTTTTATCAATGATCCCGGTAACGGGCCTGTACCTTCCTGGTTCCAGGCGGCTTCGCAATATCCCCTGCTGATGAATTTTAATTTCAGGGAGTTTATCAATATACTGACAGCGAGAACCAAAGGCATGCCGGGTGAAACGGATATAGAAATGCAAAAGAAGTTCGATGTTTTTGGGGATATAAGAGTTACCGGTGGCGATTTCTCCAATGGCAGTGTGAACAGTCATATGGAATTTACATTAGGCAATAAAGATCAAAATGCATTGCTGCAACTTTTTGAATTCGTCAATAATATGATGGGAGAAAAGGAAAGATATAACAGAGAAGAAGATATTACCGATACAGCAGGTATCGCATTTAAAGTAGTAACACCCGTTGTTGCTCCGGTAGGCGGAGCGCCGGTATTTTCTGATCCTGATGTACAATCATACGTAAATGATTATGCCATTTTGATCAATGATTACCTCGATGCATACAAAATAAAAGATATGACGAAGCTGATCGGATTGTCAGCAAGAATGGAGGATTTCTCAAAACGTTCAATACCGCCAAATATGGCTGCCGATCCTGAAGAAGCTAAGAAGTTCACTGATTACGTAACAAAACTTTCCGAAGAATTGGTTGTAGCAGCAAATATGGCTGCAACCAAAGAAGAACCAAAGAAAAAGCCTGCCCCTGCTAAATCAAAAACAAAACCTACAAAGAAGAATTAAAAATAAATGCCCCCGATTTCATCGGGGGCATTCTTATTAAAAGATCGTTTGGGTTTATTTGAATAGCAGTTCCGCTTCTTTTCCCGGTACATAAAAATATTCCCTGAATATCCAGATACCGTTCTGTTGTTTTTTTCCATCCATTACATAACCGGCTGCTTCAATATGCACCCCGTTTACTTTTTTATCATCACCTCTTCTGAATACCGCTGTGCCACTGAATTCCACAACAGCAAAAGAATCGACACCCAGTTGTGTCAATGCAGAAGTGCCTGCCGCCGAAGACATCGATAAAGAGCCGCTGGCTAATGTTACGTCCACGGAAGGAACCACATTGCCCTCCGGGAAAACATAGGTACCGGCATATTCCTGCAAAGAATCTGTTTGCGCATTAACGGCATAAAAACTTGTGATCAAAACAAGGGATAGAAAAAGCTTTTTCATGTGTGGGGGTTTATGTTTGAAACGTAAGTTAGGAAAGAAAGTTACAACGAAAATATCCTTTATGATCTTGTGTGTATCATTTTTTGCCGGGAAGACGGGAAGTCGGAAAGAAATTGATTGGCAAGTTTTTCATATCGCCTTATCGTCTTCCCGGCTATTTCTCTATAACTTTTCATAAATAATGGCTGCGCCCTGCCCCACTCCTACACACATGGCAGCCAGCCCGTATTTGTTGTTTCTCCGGCCCATTTCATGTAATAAGGTGGTGGAAATGCGAACGCCGCTGCATCCCAAAGGATGACCGATAGCAATAGCGCCGCCATTGACATTTACTTTATTCATATCCAGGTTAAGATCACGGATACAGGCGATCGATTGTGAAGCAAAGGCTTCATTCAATTCAACCAGGTCAATATCATTGATCGTAAGACCGGCTCTTTGCAATGCCTTTTGAGTGGCAGGCACCGGCCCGATACCCATAATAGCCGGATCAACACCGGCAACGGCCATGGAAACAATTTTTGCCAATGGCTTCAATCCATATTTTTTTACGGCTGATTCACCGGCGAGCAACATAGCGGCTGCACCATCATTGATACCGGAAGAATTTCCTGCCGTCACTGTTCCGTCTTTGATAAAAGCAGGTTTCAATGCCGCCAGTTTATCGATCGAAGTTTCTCTCGGGTGTTCATCGATACTTACAGAAACAGTTTCTTTTCCTTTTTGGACTTCAACAGCTGTTATCTCATCATTCCATTTACCAGCAGCCTTTGCTTCAAAATATTTTCTTTGGGATGATAAAGCAAAAGCATCCTGTTCTTCTCTCGATATATTCCATTGCTTCGCTACATTCTCTGCCGTTTCTCCCATGGTATAGGGATGATACAGTTCCGACAATTCAGGATTGATAAATCTCCATCCCATCGTCGTATCAAACACTTCAGCTTTTCGGTTCCATGCTTCATTGCTTTTACTCATTACGAATGGGGCTCTTGTCATACTTTCCACTCCGCCTGCGATGATCAGTTCTGCATCGCCGCACATTACTTGTCTTGCAGCATCCATGATGGCCTGCAAACCTGATGCGCATAAGCGATTTACAGTATTACCGGCAACAGTTACCGGTAAACCTGCAAGCAATGCCGCCATTCTTGCCACATTACGATTGTCTTCGCCGGCCTGGTTGGCAGCGCCGGCAATTACATCTTCAATGGCATTGATATCGATGGAAGAATTTCTTCTCAGCAATTCTTTGATCACATGGGCGAGCAGGTCATCCGGCCGGATCGTACTTAATGCGCCGCCGTATTTTCCTATCGGGGTTCTTATTGTATCAATTATATAAACTGGTTGCATAGTGTTAAATGGATATCAAAAATAAACTATATCACGCAGAGTACGCTGAGAGCGCAGCGTAAACATTTAATTGAATAAACGCTGCGTACCCGGCATTCTCTAGTGTTAAACCCGCTCTATTCTACTCTACGTATCTTTGCCGCATGCAGAAGACCAAAGTGAGAAATATCAGGACACTAACCCTCCAGGAAGTTGAACAGTATTTTGAGGAATTGGGTGAAAAAAAATTCAGGGCCAAACAGGTCTATGAATGGCTTTGGCTCAAGCCTGTGCAGAGTTTCGAAGGGATGACCAATATCAGCAAAGAACTTCGTAATAAATTAAAAGAAGATTTTACCCTGCCGGGATTAACGATCGATTCTACACAATATTCGGCTGACGGAACGGTAAAAACCCGTTTCAAAACACATGATGGCCATTTTGTTGAAGGCGTGCTGATACCGACCACATCAAGATATACGGCCTGTGTTTCCTCCCAAATTGGTTGTTCGCTGAGTTGTAAGTTCTGCGCTACCGGTTATATGGATCGTAAAAGAAATCTTGATTTCGATGAGATCTATGACCAGGTCGCAATGATCAACCAGCAATGTGAAAAGATATACGGGAAGAAACTGACCAATATCGTTTATATGGGAATGGGCGAACCCTTACTGAATTATAAAAATGTAATGCAATCCATCGAACGAATCACTGCTACCGATGGATTAGCAATGAGCCCCAGAAGGATCACTGTTTCCACTGCCGGAGTAGCCAGGCAGATCAAACAACTGGGTGATGATAAAGTAAGGTTCAAACTCGCTTTATCCTTACATGCCGCCAATGATGTCAAGCGTCACGAGATCATGCCGATCAATGATACCAACAATATCAAGTCGCTGGTGGATGCGTTGAATTATTTTTATAAGCAAACAAATAACGAGATCACTTTCGAATATATCCTGTTCAAGAATTTGAACGATTCATTGAAGGATGCGGATGAACTGATAAAATTATATCGCCAGGTTCCTGTCGATCTTATTAATATCATCGAATACAATCCTATCGACTTTGCCAAATACGAGAAACCGGAGGAGGCCCGCGTGGAAGGTTTTATGGAATATCTTACCAAGAACCGGGTCAATGCCCGTCTTCGCAAATCAAGGGGAAAGGATATCGATGCTGCTTGCGGGCAGTTGGCTAATAAAAATTAAGACTTTAAGGAGATTATTCTTTTTTGATTTTAAAAAAAATATTTGCGATTTTTTGAATTTTCTTGCTTTCGTCAACATCTATCACCCGATATGATATTTTGTCTTTTTCCATTTTAAAAAAAGTAAGGTTATAAAGGTCATCAGAGATTTTGTTGGCTAAGCTATCCGGAAGATTATTGAAGGGGAAGCTAAGATTGACACAACTACTGTCAGCAAAAAGACTGTATCCTTTCGGAGTCTCGTGCTTCTTCAGATAATTCAATTCATATTGTTCCCTGAAACAATCGCACCTGATGCAGGAAAGAATACCAATATTAGGCCCATAAACTTTCATTATAGAGTCAATGATTTGTGTTTTAAATGTCAGGTTAAATACCACTTTTTTGGATGGGATTTTACCTGCCGCATAGCCTAAAAAAGTTACAGTTGAAAAAAAAATTATTTTCTTAAAAAATTTATTTAAAATCATAATAATACAATTTGTCCAGATTTTCATTAAATATTGCAACTCCATTTTTATAAGCGAAAGACAACCTGGGAGAGACTAATTCATTGGGAAGATATGTTCCGGTATGATTAAGATTTTTATCAAACTTTAGTATGGCACATTTTAAAAAATCGGTTTTATTTATTTTTCTCAACCTTTTGACCACATAATAACCTTCATTTGACACTATGACCCTTGTATTCTCTTCATCATTCAGATCATATTTGGAAACATAAGATAAAACCGTTTCAAAATCTCTGTTAAAGCAAATAAAATGACTTTGAAACTCAAAAGAGTTATTTCTTAGCTCTACGGTGTTTGTCTTAATATTAAATTGAACTATAGAATTTATTTTAGGGTAAACTGCAAGTAAACTGCTGTCCGATATTTTTTTTATGTTTACCAATATTCCTTGAAAAGTACGGCATCGCATCTCAGGAGGGTAACTGAATCCATAGCTTACCTTTTTAGTGATCGTATCGAAATACATGAATGGAGTTTGCTTTTCAGTGAACGTTTTCCTCCCATATACACCATATGGAATGACCAGCTTTGATCCTATAAATTCTAAATAATCATCACTGGAAAAATTTGGATTTAAATACTTATCCTTAAAATCTACAAAATGCTCTAAATCTACCTTCCATTGGGGCCTTGGTATAAAATCCGAATCTATTTTTATTCCAAAATAAATGTGACGCTTCACATCTATCATATGCAAATAATTGTCCGATATCTTTATCAAATAAGGTACTCCTGTTGGGACCACATTCCGAAGAGATATGAATTTTACTGAAGAATCAAAAAGATTGATATAAAAAAGCGTATCCACTCTTTGATTGATAGCTGCCATGTAATATTTTCCTTCTGAATGAATGAAATGAAAGCCCATAACGGAGCTCAGTAAATTTTTTTCAAACCACTTTTTACATTGATCGACATTAATTTCCTGAACCCAGGCATGCATTGAATTGCCTGATTCATATACTCCGTCAAATTTATCTACGACACCATCGCAGCAATTTTTTGGAGGCGTCTTGCAGGATATATACAAAAGCGAATAAAAAAAAAGTGAAAGGTATACCAAACTTTTCTCATATAAATAGGTTAAGGTTTAAGGATACTTTAAGGTAGGATTTCTGAAAATATATTCAAAATAATTAACCTCTTTATAAAAAGAACAATAAAGAGACCCATTAATACCTCAGTCTCACTCTTTACGAAATTTTTCCTACTTCTTGTTAAACCCTTCCCATTTGTACGGGTCTTTAATCCGTTAAAATTCTTTTATAACAAGCCCTGCCGAAAGTTTCTTTGACCGTTCGGCGTCCAAAACAAAAAATAATATAACCATGAAAAAAATCATTGGACTCTTCCTGGTAGCCGCCATTGCAGCTACATCTGTAAATGCCCAGGAAATACCTGAAAGAAAATCTGAGAAGCCACATATGATGCACAAAAAAGGAAGACATCATCATGGCATGGACATGCAAAAACTCAATTTGACAGAAGATCAAAAAGCGAAATTCAAAGCGCAAAAAGAAAGTTTCAAAAAACAAATGGAAGAGCTGAAGAAGAACGATAACATTACCGTGAAGGAATGGAAAGGTCAAATGGAATCGTTGAAGAAAGAGAATAAAGCAAAGATGAATGGCATTTTGACCAGCGAGCAAAAAACACAAATGGAAAAAATGAAGATAGAACAAAAGGCGAAGATGCAGGATATGGGAAAACAAAGAGCAGAAAAGATGAAAGCCGAATTAGGTTTAAGTGCCGATCAGTCTGCCAGGCTGGATGCAAACCGCAAAGAGACCGGTGAAAAAATGAAAAGCATCCGGGAAGATAAAGCGCTGAGTGAAGATCAAAAGAAAGAAAAGGTAAAAGCAATAATGGAAGGCAATAAAGAAAAGATGAAGTCGATCCTTACCGAAGAACAATTGAAAAAAATGAAAGAGATGCGTCATAAAGGCCATCGTGGTGAGAAAGGCGAAAAGAAAAAGCCTGCAACCGATAAAACTATTTAATTGATCCGTTCTCATTAGAAAGACCCGCCCCGGCAATATGCCGGGGTTTTTTATTATATAAAAAGTTTACAGGTTCAAGCGACTTGCGGGTTTTGAAAAACGTTGGCCCGCAAACAACTGAAGCTATATCTTTGCACTTACTGTTGTAAAACAGCAACACTCCACATGAAAAAGAAATCAACTCCCAACAAAAAAAAGGGCGCACCCAAACAGTTCAGCCAATTTTCTCAAAAGAAAAGTAATGCTGCGGTCAAAGAACAATTCAAACAGGAAAAAAGAAAATGGAAAAAGGAAAGAGAAGAATTCTTTGATAAAAAAAGGCAGGAAACAACGGGCCGCGGTCCTGCACCCGGAACCAGCAACCAGCAACAAGGTTCAAAGAACCCTGCTTCACATGCACGGCCTGAAACAAAAGAACTGATGCCCCTGAATAAATTCATCGCTCATGCGGGCATTGCTGCAAGACGTGAAGCTGCAGATATTGTAAAGAAAGGCCTGGTAAAAGTAAATGGCGAGCTTATTACAGAACCGGGTCATAAAGTGAGTGCTAAAGACGAGGTAAGTGTAAATGGCAAAAAGGTTTTCATTGCAAAAAACCTTGTTTATGTTTTATTGAATAAACCCAAAGATTATATCACAACCACCGATGATCCGCAGGGAAGAAAAACAGTGATCGACCTGATCGGCAAGGCAACCGACGAAAGGATCTATCCCGTGGGCCGGCTTGACAGGAATACTTCCGGTGTTTTATTGCTGACCAATGACGGTGAACTGGCGCAAAAACTCACGCATCCCAGCAATGAAGTGAAAAAAGTTTATCATGTTACATTGAACAAACCGCTTGATAAAAAAGATTTTGACCAAATAATAAAAGGTGTTCTATTGGAAGACGGCCCTGCCAGCGTAGATGTATTGGCCTATGCAGATGTCAAAGACAGATCACAGATTGGTGTGGAGATACACAGCGGCCGCAATCGTATCGTTCGCCGCATTTTTGAACATTTGAAATATGATGTAAAGAACCTTGACCGGGTAACATTTGCCGGTCTTACCAAGAAGAATGTTGAAAGAGGCAAGTGGCGCTTCCTGACAGAAAAAGAAATACGGGACCTCAAATTTTTTGGAAAGGGTAAATAACCACACTATTCCGCTAATTGTATTAATTACACGAATTGATGAAGATCTCCGAATTCATTATTGCCGAGAACGAAGATTGGGTAGCGTTGAATAAACCATCCGGTTTACTTTCTATTCCCGACCGGGAAGGAAAAGAAATTTCATTGAAAATATTATTGAAAGAAAAATACGGAGAGATATTTACCGTTCATCGTTTGGATAAAGATACCAGCGGCCTGATCGTTTTTGCAAAGAATGAAACGGCACATAAATTCTTATCCAAACAATTTGAAGAAAGACAAACCAAAAAGATCTACCAGGGATTGGTAATCGGTTCTTTAATGGAAAAGAAAGGAACCATTAATGATCCGATCTCGGAACACCCGGCGCTCAATGGCACGATGATCATTCACCGCAAAGGAAAAGAATCGCTGACCGATTATGAAGTACTGGAAGATCATAGCATTTATTCTTTTGTTCAATTCCGGATACATACCGGCCGTACACACCAGATAAGAGTACACATGAAGAATTTCGGCCATCCTATTGTTTGCGATCCTTTATATGGCGATGGTAAACCTGTATTGGTCTCTTCATTAAAATCGAAATTCAAGTTGTCAAAAGATATAGAGGAAGAAAGGCCGATACTCGGTCGTTTGGCATTGCATTCATTTCAATTATCCTTCAAAGATGCAGAAGGAAAAATGATAGACCTCGAAGCTCCTCTTCCAAAAGATATGAGAGCGACATTGCAACAGTTAGCTAAAAGGAAGAAGTAAAAAGATTTACGATCTACGATTTATAGAGTTCATGCTATTTGGGAGAATCTTAAGCAGTCAACAAATCGTAAATCGTAATTATCAAAGATCCGGTTGCGGCGTATACCTCAAATATGGTTTTATAACTTTAACTCCTTTAGGGAATTTTTTGATCGCATCTTCTGTTGTAACCGCCGGAACAACGATCACATCTTCTCCATGCTTCCAATCGGCCGGGGTGGCTACGCTGTAACCCGCTGTTAATTGTAATGAATCAATCACCCGCAACACTTCAAAAAAATTCCTTCCTGTTGAAGCAGGATAAGTGATCATTAGTTTAACAGCTTTATCGGGACCAATAACAAATAATGATCGAACGGTTGCCGTCGCAGATGCATTCGGATGGATCATATCATACAATGTGGCAACATTCCTGCCAGCATCAGCGATGATGGGAAAGTTAACCGAGCAATTCTGCGTTTCATTGATATCTTTTACCCAACCTTCGTGCTTATCCAGCGGATCAACACTTACAGCCAATACTTTTACATTGCGTTTGGCGAATTCTTCGTTCAATAATGCAGTTTTGCCTAATTCAGTTGTACAAACAGGAGTATAATCGGCAGGATGAGAAAATAAAATGCCCCAGCCGTTTCCGAGATATTCATAAAGATCAATTTCCCCCAAAGTGGTTTGCGCTTTAAAATTGGGAGCAGCGTCCCCGAGACGTAATGCCATAGTATAAGTTTTAAAAGGTGAAAATAAATTAAAAATATTATCCTACCAACTTGATGGACTGATAACAGTCATTTGACAATAAGATCATTCAGTGTCCGGTTCTCAAGGATATTCAACGATGCATCCCTTACTTCCACCATCATATCGTGCAGGCTGCAATGTTTTTCATCGCAATTTTTACATCGTTCATAAAAATAAAGGCTGACGCAGGGCAGCATCGCGATAGGGCCGTTTACCAGGCGTATCACATTCGCTACTTTTACTTTGGCCGGATCTTTTTTGAGAAAATAACCTCCGCCCTTTCCTTTTTTGCTGTCGAGTATTCCGGCTTTTTTTAATTCAAGAAGAATATTTTCTAAAAACTTCAGTGGTATTTTTTTCTTCCGTGATATATCGGCGATCAGCACAGGGCCTTCATCATATCTTTCGGCAAGATAACCCAGCGCTTTAAATGCATATTGTGATTTTTTCGAAAGCATAGAACGATTTACTGTTCAATAACAATTGTATAATGAATAGGTGAATTCTTTTTAAGCATCGCCGATACTCCGCAATATTTTTCCAGTGAAAGATCCACCGCCTTTCTTACTTTATCTTCATTCTCCTTTGCCGTTTTGAGTTTATAGACAATATTGATGTCTTTATAAACTTTAGGATGTTCATCGGTCTGATCAGCTTCCACTTCAATAACAAGACTGGAAAAAACTACCCGCATTTTTGTAAGGATATCTACCACATCAACACCCGAACAAGCGGCTATTGCTGATAATAGAAGTGCTTTAGGCCCATGTCCTTTTTTTGCCGATCCATCAATTTGGATCTTTTGTCCTTCATGATCGGATTCAAATTCATGATCCTTTTTCCAGGTGGTTATTGTTTTCGTCATATCATTATTTCAACTGGTGTTTTTTATTTTGTGATACATTTTCCCATGTCCAGTCAATTCGCTTCGCAAAATCATGTTGTCTTACCGGGCAATCCTGTTTGGAACAAATAGCGCATTGCGAATAAAGACAACCATCGGTATGAACAAATAGTTCGAGCGATTCCCCGAAATTTTTCCTGATCAATGCTGCCAGTGCATCGATCTCGTTATGCGCTTCATTTACATTCAAATACCAGGGAACGGTCAAATGACAATCGACATGCAATACACTTCCGTATTTTATCACCCGGAGATTGTGCAGGTCGACCCAATTTTCTCTCCGGTTCGCATTTAATATCTCCACCATCCGGCCCAATAATTTAACATCGGCTTCATCCATGATACCTGCTACCGAGCTGCGAACAATCTTATATCCGGTAAAAATGATATAAGCCCCGAAGATACAAGCCACAACACTGTCGATCCATGTATAACCTGTAAAATAAAGTAAGGCAAGGCCGGCAATGATACCGATCGTGGACCATGTATCTGTTTGTAAATGTTTACCGCTTGCTATCAATGCTGCCGAATTATTTTTTTTACCCGTTTGCAGGCAATAATAACCAACGGCAAAATTCACGACGGCGGTTACCGCAATCAATACGATCCCGAAATCGATCCGTTGTAATGCAACGGGGTTGATCAAATGCTGAATGGCTTTATATAAAATGATAGCACCGGCAGTGCCGATCATTGTTCCTTCGATAGCAGCAGAAAGAAATTCAGCCTTGCCGTGGCCGTATGGATGATCCTGGTCTCTTGGTTTGGCAGCAACATATAAACTGTATAAACCAATGAATCCTGCTGCTACATTCACAATACTTTCCAGTGCATCGGTAAGTATAGAAACAGAATGAGTGAAATAATAGGCTGTAATTTTTATTGCCAGCAGCAATACAGAAATTGCGGCCACCCATTTTTGAACCTGCAGGTTTTGTTTTGTTTTTTCCAAATGATCTGTGTGAGATTTTTATTCGAATCGTTCTTTTACAAATTTCATCCATTGTTTGCGGGCATGATCGGGAAATTCCGGCGGGGCCTTTGCAAATTCTTTTTCTGATTCATAGCGGCCGAATGTTTTCATGAATTCATCATCGGTTCTATTATAACCCGGCAAGGTTTCAAGATTAGCATCTTTTTCGGTTACGGTAAAACTATCTTCCGGCGATGCTTTCAAATAACTCAGGCCTTTTAAAGAATAGCTTGCTGAACCTTCATGCATGACCAGTTTCATTAAAGCAGGTGATACGTCGCTCCGGCAGGCAAGGCGGTATTGAATAGTGGTTTCAGCGGTGCCATCTTTATCCAGGTCGGTAATAGTAGCGGCGTTTTTTATAAACTCACAGGTAATATCGAAAGGACAGGATTTTACACTCTCGTCGTTTGTCCATATCAAACTATACTGGTCGCCCGTTTTTAAATAATGCATTGCATGTAATTCGGCAGTCTGTCCTTCTTCGCCAAATTCATTCTTCCCTTTATCATCATATGGTTCAACATAAGAAAGAATAAGGAAATTTTCCCCGGTATTATCGGTCCATTGCCAGGCCCCATCCAGCTTTCCTTTTATTGCTATTGATGAAGGCAACTTTTCCGCCGTCATTGCAACAGGCGAAATTGTAATTGCCTCTTCTTTATTTTCTTTTTTACCCGATGAATTACAGGAAAATAAAAAGACAACTATGCCAGCAAGAAAAATGCATCTCATACAACATCATTTAGGTTGCCGAATATACTGAATAAAATTGCGGAGTTATTTTTTCTGCGCCCGGAGACGGCGGAAAAATCTTGCGATCTTGTTGTAGAATTCTTTATTGAAAAGATGAGAGTCACGCATGGCTTTATACGTAAGAAAAATACCAACCGGTGTCAAAATAAAAGTAGCCATCCACATTCCCATAAAAGGGCTCAGCGTTCCTTCCTTTGCAAATTTTTCACCGGTAGTACTGGAAAAATAAAAGATCATAAAAAAGACGATAGCAAATATGAGCGGCGTACCCAGCCCGCCTTTCCTGATGATAGAACCCAGCGGCGCACCGATCAGGAATAAAACAAGACAGGCCAATGAAAGAGTGATCTTGCGGTGCCATTCTATTTTATGTCTTCGCAATATCCTTTCTTTATCATTAAGTGTGGTGGCAAACGATTCTGAATTCAATCGTAATGAATTCGCTAATGATTGCACCTGCTGGTTCACATTCATCTCTGCAGAATCGGGTAAAAGCTCTGCAAAATTTTTCGTTATTCCTTTGATCCCTGCCGTATCTGCTTTTTGGCCTTTCTTCGATGCCGAATCCATTATGGCGGAAAACCTGACCATTCTTTCTATCTCCGAATGGGCCCGTTGTTTTGTTTCTGCCAGGTCTTTTGTCAATGAATCGATCGCTACTTCCAGTTGCCGGATACTAAACATCTTTTCATTTTCCTTATTCACACTATCATTGGTCCACTTGATCTTGAAAACCTCCAGGTCGAATTGTTTTTTATATTCCTGAAATCCGATGCGTACAAATTCGGTGCTTGTTTCATAAGGATCGCCTTTTTCCTGGTATCGCCACCCGTCTTTCAGATCAAATTCAAGAAAGCGTTTATTCGCCGTCACTCTCATTATACCTCTTTTGGCGATAATGAAATTATCCTGCAGTTGATTGCTTTGTTCATAAACGATCACATCCTTTATAATACTGTCGTTGGCCTCTTTCTTCCCGATCTTGATGGCAAAGCCGGGTATCTTATCATAAAAGATCCCTTCTTTAAGATCGAAGGCCGGTTTAGCATAAACAATATCCGATAATAATGTTCTTGATTTGAGTGTAGCCACCGGGATGATCGAATTAGAAAAAAGAAAAGCAATGCAACTGATAAAAAAAGTAACGATGAATAATGGACGCATGAACCGGAGCAATGAAATACCTGCCGATTTGATAGCCACCAGCTCAAAACTTTCGCCGAGATTGCCAAAAGTCATTAAAGAAGAAAGTAAAACGGCCAGCGGCAATGCCAGCGGCACCAATACAGCGCTTTGATACCAGATAAATTTAAGGATGATGCCGGTGCTGATACCTTTACCGACAAAGTCATCGATGTATAACCAAAAGAACTGCATCACCAGCACAAACAGTGTGATAAAAAAAGTGGCCACGAACGGTCCGATAAAGGCCTTGATGATGAGCTTATCTAATTTTTTGAACACTTATCTTTAAAATATGAACGAAGCAAAAATAAGGCTTTCAGCAAAGGAGGCAGAACTCGTTTTGAATGCGGATTGGATTTTAACAAAGAATGATATCCTGAAAAAAGCAAAGCATTTACTGGAATCTTTATTGGAAGAACAACTGGAAAATATCCGGTCATTCAAACATCTTCCACCTGAAATATTATTGCATCATGCTAAAATATCCAAAGGAGAAAATTATAAAGGGCTTCCTTACCTCGTACTCGATCATCCCCGTCATTTTGATAAAGAAAATGTTTTTGCGATCCGTACTTTATTCTGGTGGGGAAATTTTTTCAGCGTCACGCTGCATTTATCCGGTCGGTATAAAAAGAAATATGAAGAAAGGATCGGCTCTTCCTGGCAGTTGATGAAAGAACAAAATATTCATTGTTGCGTGCATGATGAGCAATGGGAACATCATTTCGATACAACCAATTACCTGCCAGTAAAAGAAATGAGCAAGGCCGGTCTTACGAAGACCATTGCAGAAAGATCCTTTATTAAGCTGGCAAAAAGAATATCATTGGAGGAGTGGGAACAGGCTCCTGCCAAACTATTGAATGATTTCCGGCTGTTGATCAAGCTGCTGAACGACTGACATCAATTACCAAGACGATGGAATAATTCTTTTACCTGGTAATCCCATAACTGGCTTTGATCTTTGATATCTTTTTTTTCTGCAAAATCTTTGACCACCAAAATGGTTTGATTAGTGATCTCTGATTTTTCAATACGGAATTCAAAGAATTCGTCCTTGGGTGCAGTCTGCCAATGGAAGCGGATAAATTTATCCTGCTCATTTTCCACCAGGTCAGCTTTTTCATAAGCGCCATCCCATCCAAAATAAAAGACATTGTCTCTCTCATCTACTTTTTCTGCAAACCATTCACCCAGGCCAGCCGGGGTAGAAAGGAATTCATATAATATAGAGGGTGAACAACGAACCGGGAACTCTAAAGTGTATAATTGTTTACTCATTCTGTATCCGCCATACTGTTGCGACGGCTGCAATAATAAAAAATAAATGATTGTGGCAAAGTATTTTTCAGTTTATTTTTCATCTATTTCAATGGCTGACAAGGTTTTCAAAATAAAAAGGGCTTAAAATCGTTAATAAGTTGTCAAAATATATTTGGGACATATTCCCAATTGACTTAATTTGGACTGAAGTTCAATACTTTCTGAACAACCAAGGACATTGTGGTGGGTATTTTTTGAGTCATAAGTGACCGAAATAAAGATTCTTAACCCTTAAAATACACCATTTAAACGCCATACCTATGAGCATGAGACAACTCAAGATCACGAAGTCTATTACGAACCGTGAATCGCAAAGCCTGGAAAAATATCTCCAGGAAATCGGAAAAGTAGAATTGATAACCCCTGAAGAAGAGGTAAAATTAGCCACCCTGATCAAACAGGGCGACCAGATGGCTTTGGATCGTTTGACCAAAGCGAACCTGCGCTTCGTTGTATCGGTAGCTAAACAATACCAAAACCAGGGCCTGTCACTACCTGATCTGATCAACGAAGGTAATCTTGGCCTTATCAAAGCCGCCCAGCGGTTTGATGAAACAAGAGGTTTCAAATTCATTTCTTACGCTGTTTGGTGGATCCGGCAAAGCATACTTCAGTCTTTGGCTGAACAATCCCGTATTGTACGGCTTCCGCTCAACAAAGTAGGTTTGACCAACCGTATCCAAAAAGCTTTCTCATTGCTGGAACAGCAATTTGAAAGAGAACCTTCCGCAGAAGAACTTGCCGAAATGCTGGGCATGGACCTGGAAGAAGTTTCTTCCACGCTTGGCATCAACGGGCGCCATGTAAGTATGGATACCCCGCTTTCAGAAGGCGAAGAGAATACTTTGCTGGATGTAATGGAAAATCCCAATGCTGACAAAACAGATGGCGAGCTGGTTCACAATGAATCATTGAAAACAGAGATCGACAGAAGTCTTAAGACATTAACCGAAAGACAAAAAGAGGTTATCTGCTTTTTCTTTGGCATCGGCGTGGATCATCCTATGAGCCTGGAAGATATCGGGGAAAAATTCAACCTGACAAGAGAAAGGGTAAGACAGATAAAAGATAAAGCTATCACTAAATTGAAAACCTCTAATCGTTGTAAGCTGCTGAGAACATATCTCGGGGCGTAAAAAACAACGGATTTTAGGATTTAAAAACAATTACACTGAAGTAAACTCTACTTTATATTTGCTAGAATTTTAAGAATGTAACCTAACTGGTTACATTCTTATTTTAGGATGGCTATACATGATTTGAAATATTATGATCTGACAAGAGGGTTATTGGATATGCCATGAAAGTGCATCGCTTTTTTGGAGCAGGGTTTCCGGAGAGAGTTTATCAGAGGCGTTGATGATCGAACTGACAAAAGCAGGCATCAATTTCAGGCAAGAAGTAGAAAAAACGATTGTGTATGATGGCAAAACAATTTATAAACGCCGACTGGATCTCTTAGTCGAAGACGAAGTTTTATTGGAGCTAAAAGCGCAAAAAGAAGTTGATAACGGGGATATGGTTCAGGTATTGAATTATCTCAAAGTATTTAATCTGGAAACTGGCTTAATTTTGAACTTCCAGGTTTGTTTTTCAAAAGATATATCAACATTAAAAAGCATTAATCCTTAAATCCAAAAATCCTATAATCCGTGTTTCTTAAATTTAATCATTGAATCTGTGATATATGTTTAATAGTCTGCAGGAAAAATTAGAATCCGCCTTTAAGAATTTAAAAGGCCAGGGCCGTATCACCGAGCTGAATATTGCTTCTACATTAAAAGATATTCGCCGGGCACTTGTTGATGCGGATGTAAATTTTAAGATCGCCAAAGAATTTACCGACAAGGTAAAAGATAAAGCCGTTGGCGAAAAAGTCATCAATGCTATTTCTCCCGGCCAGTTGATGACCAAGATCGTGAAGGACGAACTCTCGGAACTGATGGGCGGACAGGAGGCAACATTCAATGCCAAAGGAAATCCTGCGGTCATCCTTATTGCAGGTTTGCAAGGTTCGGGTAAAACAACTTTCAGTGGTAAGCTGGCCAATTTTCTCAAAACAAAAAAAGGTCTTTCGCCTATGCTTGTGGCAGCCGATATATATCGTCCCGCTGCGATGGAACAATTAAGAATACTTGGCGAACAGATCGGTGTGGATGTTCATATTGAAGAAGAAAGTAAAGATGCGGTTGCCATTGCTCAAAATGCGATCAAAGAAGCAAGAAGCAAAAATAAAAATGTCGTTATCATCGATACAGCCGGCCGTTTGGCCATTGATGAAGTGATGATGACTGAAGTTGCCAATATCAAAAGCGCAGTCAATCCGCAGGAAATCTTATTTGTCGTTGATAGTATGACCGGCCAGGATGCTGTCAATACTGCCAAATCATTTAATGATCGCCTGGATTTTACCGGTGTTGTTCTTACCAAACTCGATGGCGATACAAGAGGTGGTGCTGCTCTTTCTATTAAATACACGGTGAATAAGCCCATCAAATTTACCAGCAGTGGTGAAAAGATGGATACACTCGATGTATTTTATCCCGAAAGAATGGCGCAGCGGATACTCGGCATGGGCGATATCACATCACTCGTTGAAAAAGCGCAGGAACAGTTTGATGAAGAGCAGGCAAAGAAACTCGAAGCCAAGATCCGGAAGAATAAATTCGACTTTGCAGATTTTAAAACTCAACTCGAAGCCATCAAAAAGATGGGCAATATGAAAGATATGCTGGGAATGATACCCGGTGTTGGAAGTAAAATAAAGAACCTCGATATCAACGACGACTCTTTCAAAGGCATCGAAGCGATGATCAACTCCATGACGCCTGCAGAAAGGGCCGATCCCGACCTGATAGATGGCAACCGCAAAAAACGGATCGCCAAAGGCAGCGGCAAAGACATACAGGAAGTAAACAATTTCATGAAACAATTTGAGCAGATGCGGGGCATGATGAAGAACATGAATAAGATGAACATGCTTAGCAAGATGATGCCGGGAATGAAGAAGTAATTGTTGGAGGTTCGGAGGTTGGAAGTTTGCAAACCCCATTTATCTAATATTTCTTAATTAAATTTTATACTTTATTAAGTAAAGTAGAACTAATTGTGCTTCAGAGTTCCAACCTCAAATCCTCCAACATCCAACTTAAAGCTCTCTTGGTTCTTTCCCCCTCCCGCCGTATCTTCGTCGCCCGGTTTCAACCGGACTTAAACAATTATTGTTAACAACGTTAAATTTCTATTTAATGTCAGCAAAAATCCGACTGCAACGTCACGGGTCTAAAAAAAGACCCTTCTACTTCATTGTTATCGCAGATTCCCGTGCACCCCGCGACGGGAAATTCATCCAGAAATTAGGTACTTACAATCCACTGACTGTTCCGGCTACTATTCAGCTGGATCGCCAGCGTGCTTTGGATTGGCTGAACAAAGGTGCTACACCCACCGATACTGTTCGCCGTATCCTTAGCTTCAAAGGAGTGTTGTACCTGAAACACCTGCTTCGTGGTGTAAAGCTGGGTCTGTTTGATGATGCAACAGCAATGGAGAAATTCACTAAGTGGAGTGCCGAGCACGATGCACAAGTGAAAAAACGCCAGGAAGACGCTCACCGTAACAAAAGAACCAGGCGCCCGATGCCAGGTCGCAGACCTGAAAGAAGGGCCGAAGGTAATGGCGGTGGTGAAGGATAAATAGTATCCGCATCCTGAAAGTTCATTGATCCCGGTCTTATGACCGGGATTTTTTTGATCACGGATTTTAGAATTTCAGGATTTCGCAGACAGAGTCTTCACAGGCATGAGTTAAAAAAATATCATAGATATGTTTTATTTTGCCAGCCCAATGCTACTATCATCGCCTGTTGCGTCGCACACTTCAGCTTCCTGTAATTCTATTCAGCAATTTGCATGTGCTAACAGTAACACGCAAAAACCTATAATCCATCAATCCTGCAATCCGTGATCCGTGATCGAATATTTTAACATAGGCAAACTCGTCGCCATTCATGGCTTGAAAGGCGAGCTATTGCTCAAACATGAATTGGGTAAAAAAACTTCACTCAAAGGTTTGCAGGCAATTTTCATTGAAGAAAAAAAGAATTCATTTATTCCCTGGTTCGTTGAATCGACCAAAATAAAATCCGATGACGAGACCTATATAAAATTGGAAGGCATCAATAGCCGGGAAGCTGCGATGAGACTCTCACAAAAAATAGTCTGGTTACCGGAAGCCGATCATAAAAAATTTGCTTCCAAAAACTCGCCGGGAAGTTTATTGGGTTATACCATTATCAATAATAAAGAATCGCTTGGTGAAATACTGGAACTTATTCAGCAGCCACACCAAATGCTTTGTCGTTTGGAAATAAAAGGCAAGGAAGTATTGATACCATTGCACGACGAATCATTGCAAAAAGTAGATCATAAAAAGAAAGAGGTGATCGTTGAATTGCCGGATGGATTATTGGATCTTTATTTACATTTATAAAGTTAGTTTTAAACTATAAAAAGTTGAATATTAGTAGGTTATTGGTTAACATAACAAGCTATTATAAAGTCAGCCAAAAATCTTAATTTTCAGGTCAACGCATTGATCTTTATTTATGTCTAATAACCTTGAGCTTAAAATTGTACCCCAATTCGAAAAAGAAACGTTGCACATCAATGCAAAACGTAACGCCATCAAGGCAAATATCAATGTAGCATCCTTTGTTGATAAGGATACAAATCAGCATATTGCCTATGCACCTTCATTAGAAATAAGTGGTTACGGAAACACTCAACAACAAGCAGAAGAGATGCTTTTAGAATCTGTAAATTCTTTTTTCATGCAATTGCTTGATTTATCAATTGGTCAGCTTAACGAGATGCTTAAAAATTATGGCTGGAAAAAAGATCGCTTAAGAAATAAAGATTTTTCCAAAGCTTTTGTTGATATTAGTGGAGATCTAAATAATTTCAATATTGAAAAAGACCAGATTAAACGATTATCTTTAGTCGCCTAATTCTCAATGGGAAAATTTTATCGCCCCCTACCACTTAAATGCTGGGAACAGTTTCTGATATTGCATGGTTTCAAAGAAACGAGGATTAAAGGGAGCCATCATCAATGGACAAAACCGGGAAAAAGGACTATCCCGGTATGGGGTAATTCCAAGATGATTCCCTCCATTCATCTCAAAACAGGATGCTTCACAATAGGTGTAACACTAGATGACCTATATAAATGGGCTGATAACAACTGCTGATTATTCATTTCGGCCCCTTAATAAAATCAGCCAGCAATTTCATCCTGTAATAAAGATTACTCAGCATCTGAAACCTTATTCTTTACTGAAACAACGCTGTCCTTATTCATCTTTTTGATATTCTTCAGCTCTTCTTTTGAAAGCCATTCATGATGCTTAAAAATATAAAAAAAGAGGCAGTATAGTACCGCCTCTTTTATGAATAATTAAACCTTTCCCGTAGATCTTATTTCGCTTTTACCAGCTTAGTGGTCCGCTTATAGGTATCATTATATATTGTCACATCATACACCCCGGCCGGAAGATGATTCAGGTCGAGCACCAGGTCGGTACCATTCCATGTGAATTCTTTACTATATACCACCTGCGTAAGGAAGTTTGAAATGGTAAGTATGTATTTTCCATAAGGCCCGAATTTCACCAGTGCCCTTACCACTCCTGTTGTAGGATTGGGATAAACAATAAAGTTGGGACACGGTGATTCAAATACGGTCATACACCTGTAAGCACTTCTTCCGCATGTTGTATTGGTGTAGACACAAAGATCACCGGTAACAAAATCATCATCGAATTTCACCCTGATGGATGTTGTTCCCTGTCCTGATAGAATACTTACTCTCGGCGGCAGCACCCATGTATAAGAAGAAGCTCCCGGAACAGCAGCGATCGAATAGACCTGGCTTTCGAGACGGCAATCGCCGATCGATGCGCCAGTAATAGTACCCGGCGTAACTGTTATTCCATTTACAAGCAGACTTGTTACTGTACTTGATCCGCAGACAGTAGATGCAAGCACGGAAATATTTCCATCAATGAATGAACCGGTGAAATTTACCGTTATAGAATTGGTACCCTGCCCGCTTGCTATCGTTGCGCCGGCAGGCACCGACCATGTATAAGAAGTAGCGGTAGGAACAGCTGCGATCGAATAAACAACTCCATTCTGCTGGCATACTCCATTTACAGGGCCTGTTATCGGGCCCGGTGCCGATGGAATACTTGTAACCGCCAACTGGCGTGGATTACTGGTTGGGTTTTGACCGCAAACATTAAATGCTGCTACCGTGACCAATCCTGTCGTAAATAAATTACTATAATTAACTGTTATAGATGCGCCGCCCGCCGGACCAATAATAGTAGCGCCGGAAGGAATTGTCCACACATAATAATCTGTATTAGGAACCGGGCTGATCGAGTAAACATTCCCGGTTGTATTGCATAACCCGGTTACAGGACCTGCAATAGGTCCGGGCATAGCTGGTACACCGTTCACCACAGTTACAATAGCGTTCGCAGTACCGGAGCAACCGCTTGCATTGGTAACAGTAACTGTATATGTGGCCGCAGTGCCCACCGTTATTGTTTGCGAAGTAGCTCCGCCCGGAGACCATGAGTAACTTGTATAACCGATCCCTGCATTCAGTGTTGTCGTATTACCAGTACAGATGTTCAACAAACCGGTAATGGCAGGAGCCGGGGCAACTGCCTGGGTGATGATCTTATTTGTACTTCCGATACAACCATTGGCACCTGTAACAGTAACTGTATATGTACCCGCAGTATTCACCGATATAGATGGAGTAGTGGCGCCGCCCGGAGACCACAGATAATTTGTATATCCTGCATTAGCTGTAAGCGTTACACTACCACCCGGACAATACGTTGAATTACCGGTAATGACCGGTGTGGGAAGAGCAAGTACCGAAACGCTAACTACAGGAGAAGTTCCGGCACAGCCGGATACATTTGTTACAATAACAGAATAATTTCCTGCAGCAAGAACATTAAGCGTTTGATTAGTACCTACAATACCACTTCCATTTAATAACCATGTATATGATGAATAACCTGCACCAGCATTCAATGTGGTTGAGCTTCCTGAACAGAATTGTAATGAACCTGATATAACAGGAGAAGGACCGGCGATAGTTGTAGTTATTACATTTGTTGAATCCGAACATCCACCGGTGGAATCAACAACAACTCTTATGAATCCGGGAACAGTTACTATAAAACTTTGATTGGTACCCAACACAACACCTGCTGCATTTTTCCATATGTATGATGTATAACCGGGTCCTGCATTTAAAGTTGTTGAAGTGCCGACACAAAACTGTAATGAACCTGATATGACGGGGTGAGGAGGTACTGTTTGCGTTATGATCCTGCTCAGGCTTCCTTTACAACCATTGGCAGAAGTAACAGTAACCGTGTACGTATCAGCAGTGGTTACAACGAGTACGGCACTTGTACCAACTGTTGTACCACCTGAATTTTTCCAAACGTATGATGTATATCCGGTACTTGCTGTAAGCGTAATACTGTTACCGGGACAGAAAGCCGAATTGCCTGTAATAGTTGGTGGCGTAAAGGGCAGAAGAGAAGTAGTGATAGCAGCCGAAGTTCCGGAACAACCGAGTGCATTGGTAACCGTCACAATAAAATTATCGGCAGAATAAACATTGACCGTTTGGTTGGTGCCAATGATCGTACCAATTCCATTCTTCCATTCATATGATGTATAACCCGGTCCTGCATCCAGTGTTGTTGAATCTCCGCCCGGACAGAATACAAAAGTTCCGGTAATAACCGGTGTTGGAACAGGATCTATCGTGATGACCCTGCTTGCAGTTCCTGCACAACCATTAGCAGCTGTTACCGTAACGGTATATGTACCTGGAGTATTTATGACCAGGGTTGGATTTGTACCTACGATCGAACCAACCCCATTTCTCCAAACGTATGAACTATATCCTGCACTTGCAGTGATCGATACATTACTGCCAGGGCAGAATGATGAATTACCTGAAATAGTAGGTGGAGTAAAAGGATAAAAAGAAGTGGTGACGGTTGGAGAAGTTGCGAAACATCCAAACCCGTTCGATACTCTTACATTAAAATTATCGGCAGTAACAACATTGAGGGTAGGATTTGTACCAACAATAACGTTGGCACCGTTTCTCCATTCGTAAGATATATATGAACCGGCACTCAAAGTTGTTGATTGCCCGGTGCAGAATTGTAAGGTTCCTGTTACTACAGGGGTTGGCCCCGGTACATCGGCAACGAATACCACGATGGAATCTTTGCATCCTAACGAATCAACTACCAGTTTGATGAAACCGGAAGTGCTTACAACCTGTGTTTGGGCTGTACCCAATACTGTTCCCGATGAATTTTTCCACTGGTATGAATTATAAGACGGACCTCCATCCAGGGTAGTAGAAAGTGAAGGACATATATTCAAACTACCGGTTACTTTCGCCTTTGGTTTTAGATTTACTGTAACAGTAACCGAATTGGAACTTAATGTGCCGCATCCTACATTATTGGTCAAACTATAGGTACCGGTTGCTTTTACTTTAATGCTGTCTGCGGTAGAACCGTTACTCCATGTATTGCCGCCAATTATACTTGACTTCAGCCAGATACTATCGCCGGTACATAATGTAAAAGGGCCTGCCGGAGAAACCGAAACAGAAGCAGGTGATGTCACCACCATAACACTATCTGACGATGGAGAACAACCGGCAGCAGTTGTTACTGTTACTTTATAGTTACCTGGTGCATTCACCGTTATCGCCTGTGTATTTGATGCACCTACGATGCCCGGTCCTGTCCATGCATAACCAGGATACGTTGCAGGTACGGTCATCCTGCCGATAGCTATTGCATCAATTGCATTATAACCGGGTATCTTACCGGAATTGAATGATATTTTTATTTGTGAAACCGGGTTGGGAGTTAACGGGAAGGTCACACGATATTTCCTGGCTACCGGTGTCAATGTGGTATCGGGTATGCGGGTAAAAACAGTATCATAAGCAAGCGTTACTGAATTTTTCACCCATACGGTATCAACAGCACCGGGATTGGTTGTCTCATATATATCAATAAAATTTACAGCAGCTGCATTCGGGAATCTTAGCTCAAGGTATTCATGCTTATTAGGACGGGTACTATCAGGCAATGAACTTAACCAGGCACCGTTAGCAATACCATATGCCGGGTAGACATTCGGAGTACCCAGTACTTCAATAGCGCCAAAACCATTCGTAGGTTGCTGGCTGCTGTAACTGATAAGGCTATCCGCAAAGCGTTCTTCAATACTTCCTGTACGTAATATTTTTGTTCCTGCGGGACAGATATATATTTTACCGTCAATAGCGCTGTCGATAAAAGGTTGTGGTGATGAAGGAATTATCTCGGCTCTTATCATCAATCTTCCAAAACCGGAAGAATCAACAAGACCTGTTCCATTGAGATTAGCTTTAAAGAATGCTCCTGCACGGTTCACTGCATTTTCGTATTGCGCACCAACGGGCCGGTAGGGAGTTGCCGACGCTTGCTGAGCAAGGCCTATATAAAAATCTTCATTTTGAAAAGCAACAGGGTTTTTGAAATAAAATGAATGATAAGCATTCGCCTGTGTTGAATCAACCATTGTAAAAGGATCGGATTGTGTGATAACGCCTCCCGAATTTCTTACAACAGCATATAAAGGATGACCCGCAGATGATTTCGTTAAAAACACTTGTGCTGCGATCACCTTTCCGCATCCCTTCATTGTGTACTTCGCAAGCAATAAACCCGGAGAAGTATCAAACCCTACTTGTGTGATCGGGGTTGTTGCATCAGCATAAGCAAGAATATTTGGATTGACTGATTGTATGAATCCTTTCGAATTATTATTTACGATGGTTTCTGTTGGCCGCGGATCGATAGAAACGATAACAGAATCGTCTTCCAGCATAGTAGGCAGCCAGGCCCTGAAAGTTTTGATAGTATCGATGCCGGCTCTTATAGTGATAGAATCTACTATCGTATATCGTAGTGTTCCCGATTGTTTTTGTTTGATGGTCAATCGTACTCCGAATTTCCGGTCGGTGGTCAACGACCTGTTAGACAATTGTGCAGATACAAAAGTAGAATCCTGGAAACGGGGAGCTGTTTTTCCCAATGTCCATACTGCTAAAACAGCCACACTGTCTACCAATGAAGCGGATCCCAAAATAGTTTCAGGCCTGTAAGCGGAATTAGTAAGGATCGAATCCTGTGCAACACGACCTGTGTCCTGCCGGCTTGAGAATGACAGTACCGATACATCAGAACCGGCCGTTGTACTTATTGCAGTATTCGGAGTTGGCAGCGCACCGGTTATCCTGCTATATTCAAAAGCAACATATAAACCGCTATTGGCAGTATAATTGAATGTTGGACTTAAGTTGACTGAAACCACTCCTGTTTGAGCAGGTATGGTAATACTGTCATTGAATACAAGCGTCATCGGGTTAACCGCATCCGGCCATGGTATAGTTCCTTTTAACCGGTAACGGATCTTATAAGAAGTAGCGGTTGGATAAGGATCCCATGCAATGATCGCTGTGGAATCAGTTAGTTTGTTTACAGAAATATTAAAGGGAGCAAAACAACGGCCTGTTCCCCCTGTTGTGAAGTTGGGCCCCTGTACAAAACTTCCTGAGCCGGCAATACAATTTGTTTTGATCTGCCATTCATACGTTGTGCCGGAGAGCAGGTGCCTGATCACTACGGAATCTAATAAAGAGATCGTGGTGATCCAGTTTACTGTCCCTACCCGGCGGTAATTAATGGAATAGAATTGCGAACTTGTTCCTGTCGTATCCCACTTCAGCACAGCCAATGTATCGGTAGCAGAAGTTTCGAGCCGGATAACATTCAATGCTGTTGGTGCATTACACTGGACAGGATTTGTGGTAGTGAAATTAGCGGCGATAAACCGGGAAGAATCACATACGCTCCATACCCGCCATTCATAATTTTTGTTCGGAATAAGGTTGATCGCATTGTAAGATGTAACAGAACCGTTTGCCGTACTGTCAATTCTCCAGAATGCAGTATCGGATCTTTTATACATTATTTTATACTTCGCAGGAAGATTGGCCGGAACAACCCAGCTAAACGTAGCAGAATTCGCCGTGATATTTTGTGTTCTTGTTCCTGTTGGCGGTCTGCAAGCGGAAAGATTGCTGTTATTGAAACTCGTACGGGCTGTATCCTGTGCGCTTCCGGAACAGATGGGAATGATCTGCACTTCGTATTGTCCGGGGAAATAACGGCCCGTATCGGAAGTAAAAGAAGTTGTTCTTTCTTTCCAGCTACTGTCTATCCGGCTAACATTATCTGTTGTATTCTGCAGCCATACTTTGAAAGCGCCTTTTGTGATACCGCTTTGTGGTACACCGATCGTAAACCCGATTTGATTAACAACACCGGCAGGCAAACCACTGGCCTGTACTTCTGCGGGCCTGATAAGATAGAATTGCCGTTGGGCCCTTTGCGCTCCCTGCGGACCTGCTTGTTGTGAATAATTATCATTACCGGGTAAAACGGTGATCTGTTGTGCAGACAATACCGAATTAAATAAAAGCAACACCGCCAGGCAAATGATTGTACGTACCTGGTAAAGAGCAGCTATTATTTTGGTTGGGCTGATCATACTCTGTAAATTTTTATTACCGGTAAAGCATTTGTTCATGCTTTACCGGTAATTATTAGTTCCGTGATTTATTTCTACCTGCACCCTTACTTTTCGTTATTGATATCTTTATGAAAGTGCATTGATTCTTTGATCTTCTTTTTCATTTCGTTGATAACAACCTGCTTGTATGCCGGATCGTTCTTCATCTTTTTCCAGAAAGGATGCGCATTGATATCGCCGCCTTTTTCGATGAACATTTTCTGTGCTATTACCAATCCTTTTTCAACCTGGTCATCGCTTACTTCGAAATAGACAATGGCCCCGGCCGTAGTATGAGCGATCTCAACTGCAGCATGATCGGCAGTGGTAACCTTTGGTTGAATAACTGTATTCTTCACAGTTACCGGCTCGCTCAAACCAGCCGCTTCTTTGAAGCCCGGAACCAATTTAGCGAGGATGTTATTGGTTTCGCTGATCTGCCCTTTTAAAGCACTGATCTCTTTACTTTGTTCAGCAACCAATTTGCTTACATCGCCTGTATTCAAACCGATCGCAACGTTAATGATGTTGTAACTGTCATTCGATGAAGATGACCATGCCATACCAACGATACTGGCATAATCACCGGGTTGCATTTTTTCGGGAGAAACCGCTTTTGCAAAACCATTATTATGACCGGAAGGAAGGATATAATCACCGGCTTTTACTTTACCCAAAACATGAACAGGTACCTGTCCCATGAACGCTACTCTTTCATAATCGCTTTCTTTACCTGCTTCAGGCATATTACCGAGTACGATCGGTTTTGTTGAAATAACAAATAATTTATCTGCACCAGCCGTATTCAATGTAATGCTGCCGTTCTTCATACCTACTACAAAACCGGGTTTGAATTTTTCAGTAAGGTTTGCTTTTGGCAACCATTCTGCATAATCCCCGCTTCCTGACTGATAGGTAACTCCAATATTGGCAGCGGCGGTTGTTTCAAAATAATTTTTTTGTGTGATAGCATCATCCAGTCCAAGCGCTACTGCTACTTCATTGGCAATAGCAGCCGCGAGGTTAACAGTAGCCCCAACGATCTCCGAAGGTATTGGAGCGGTTACACATGCACCCAAACCAACACAACCCGTAGAAGATGTAGAAGCGGCCACCAGCTCAACGCCTGCCATTACAACACCTACTGCGCCTGTAGCTACATCAATGCTGGCCATCGTTATAGCCAGGTCAAGAGATTTTATTTCTACTTTATAGTCGTCGTTATTGAGAAGTTCTGCAAGTGTTTCACCTTCGACGCGGCCCACAACACCGCCTGTACCATTTCTGAACTCGATAAAATTATTGGCATTGGCAGGTGTTGCACCAGCCACCTGGATACTTATACCGTTTTGATTTGAAGTATTTACAAAATTGGCAACAAAAGAAGAGGAAGCACTTACAGAAAGCGTATTGTTGATGGTAGTAGCTCCGTTAATCAGAGCCGTTCCCAGCAATACCGTAGAACCTAACGTTGTTAAATCACCAGAGAGATAAGTATTGCCTGCTACATTCAGTCTTTTTCCGATACCTACCCCGCCGACTACTGTTACCGCTCCTACGGTCGGGCCAGTAGATTCTAACGGGCTTAAGAAGAGAACGGGTGCTTTAAAACTAACTTCTCCGCTGAAAGCTGCTGCTCCGCCTACATTCAAATTACCGGCAACACCTATTCCACCTGTTTTAACCACTAATGCACCTGTAACACTATCGATAGATTGCGTAGGATCATTGATCAATACAGATCCGTCAGTTACTAAAGCTTTGCGATTAGCAGGATTAGCATTCGTGTTTTGTATATAAGTTGTATAACCGGTTCCGTTGGATGTTGCATGCAAAGCATTAGCTGCACTGCTTGCATTGTTAGCCTGGAAAAAAGCAACTTTGCCGGTTCCATTTGTTTGTACTTCCAATGCATTGCTTGAATTGGCTGCATTCGTGTTTTGCATAAATCCAACTTTGCCCGTTCCGTTCGTTCTTGCATCCAATACATTGTTGGGATTACCGGCGTTTGTATTTTCCAATACGCCTACCCTGCCGGTACCATTGGTTTGTACTTCCAATACATTAGCAGCATTGACAGCATTGGTGTTTTGCATAAATCCAACCCTGCCAAGCCCGTTCGTTTTTGCTTCAACTATATTATTGTTATTAGTAGCATTGGTATTTTCCAGCACAGCTACTTTACCCGATCCATTGGTCTGCACTTCAAATACATTGGCCGCATTCGCAGCATTCGTATTCTGCAATAAGCCTGCCCTGCCTGATCCGCTTGTCTGTACTTCCAAAACATTACTATTATTAGCTCCATTGGTATTTTGCATATATCCAACACGACCCGTACCATTTGTTCTTGCATCAAATACATTGCTCGCATTAGCAGCATTGGTATTTTGTAATACTCCCACCCTGCCTAATCCGTTTGATTGTACTTCCAATACATTAGCAGCATTGGCTGCATTGGTATTCTGTACGAATTCTCCCCGTCCTGTACCATTGGTTTGTATTTCCAGCACATTGCTTGCATTCGTTGCATTGGTATTTTGCAAAAGACCGGTACGTCCTGTTCCTGCTGTCTGCACTTCTAATGCATTAGCAGCATTCGTAGCATTTGTATTTTGCAGGAATCCAACTTTACCGATACCATTTGTCTGAACTTCCAATACATTGGCCGCATTAACTGCATTGGTATTTTGCAAAAGACCGGTACGTCCTGTACCGTTTGTCTGTACTTCTATTACATTACTTGCATTGGTTGCATTCGTGTTTTGTAAAAATCCAACACGGCCGGTTCCGGCTGTTCTTGCATCCAATACATTGCTCGTATTGATGATATTCGTATTCTCGAGAACACCTGCCCTGCCCAATCCATTTGTCTGAACTTCTAAAACGTTGGCAGCATTGGTTGCATTGGTGTTTTGTAAGAAACCCGTTTTTCCTGATCCATTTGTTTGTACTTCCAAAACATTGGCTGTATTGGCAGCATTGGTATTTTGTAAAAGACCTGTACGGCCCATGCCTGCTGTTTGTACTTCAAATGAATTGGCAACACTTGCTGCATTTGTATTTTGAAGGAACCCAACTTTGCCCGTTCCGTTTGTCTGCACTTCCAAAACACTGGCTCCATTGGCCGCATTGGTATTTTGTAAAAGACCAGTACGTCCCAGGCCGGCTGTCTGTACTTCAAATACATTAGTGTTGTTGCTTGTATTTGTATTCTGAAGAAACCCGATCTTACCCAATCCGTTCGATCTTACGTCAAACACATTACTTGGATTGGTTGAATTCGTATTTAATAAAATAGCCACACTACCACTGGCCCCATTTGTTGTAAACTCCATCAGGTTTGCTAAACTGGCGCCATTATTAATTCCAAACACGCCTCCTTTTCCAAGGCCGGTCATATTCATATTTACTCCATCGCCGGGACCATTTGTCTGTACTCTCAAGGCTGCAGAAAAATTGATCGTACTTATATTTTCAAAGAAACCGACATTTCCCTGTCCATTCTCATTCTTATGTCCTTTTACAGAAGGACCGAAAGCAAGTGATTGTCCATATACACCGATACCGGTAGTACTGGCTCCATACACTCCAATACCGCCCGGTGTTTCTCCATATACACCTGCACCTGTACCATTCTGGTAACCATGCACACCAAAACCATTATTACCTGTTCCGTTATTACGTCCCATCACTGCAGATGAGAAGAAGCCCGGTGACACCGGTGTCATCACACCTCTTATAGCTGTTGCATTATTAGCGGTTGAATTACTTAAACCTTCATAAGCAAGACTGCTTGCATTATTACCGGTATTGGTCAGTTTGAATAAAGGAACATCTTCATTCTGAGATTTTGTAAAAGGAAGGACGATATCGCCTGTCAGGTTACTGTACAAAGCATAAGGAACAGATATCAACTGCGTAGTGCCGATATCTTTAAATGAAGTGCCGCCTTCCGGATCGATCTCCACCTGCATCCATTTTGTACCCGACTGCCACAATGAGCCGGAAATAGAACCCGCAACATTGGTAGCACCCGCTCCGCCCACTTGTATATTAAAGAGGCCGAAATTATTGGTGATCACCTTTCTTGTTTCAGTGTACACAGGTATACCCAATGCACCACCATCACGGATGGTAAGCCGCAGGCCAATACTTTTATTGACAAGTGCATTGCCAACTGAGTTACGGGCCACACCCTGGTAGTTGAAGAAGTAAGGGGCCTGTGCTGCCGCTCCAAAAGCAATGAACAGGATAACTGACAGCGTAAATAATAATTTTCTCATAATAGAAGTTTTGATTTGTAAATGATCATCGGAAAATCGCAATGGTCATATTAGTATTTGAAGTATTTATTGATTTTGATCTTACCTGACTTTTACTACCCGCAGGCCGCTATGCTTTAATGTCCTGTTATTATCCCCTGAAGAAACAGGATCGGGTACGAGTGTAGCAACAATGAAATAGACACCTGCAGGTAAATGACTGATGTCATAGTGTTCTATATGGCAACAACCATAATAGCGGAAACTCCTTCGTTCCATCGTTTGTCCCATTGCATTGGTCAGGTCAAGATGCATGGTGCCGTTTGCACGTACAAAAAAGTTGATCTCAAAATTTCCAACCGTTGGATTCGGAAATAATTTGAAATCGCCATTGTCAAAATCGGCTGTCAAAGGGGAATTACCAGGTTTCTCGGTGCAGGGTTGAAGCACTCCCTGGTAAACAAAGATCGAACTATCGGCTGAGGCTTTCGTATCGATGAGCGTCAACTCTCCAATACTCCAGTCAAAATAACGGAGATAGGAATAAGGATCGACATGTGATCCGCCTCCTGCATTGGTAATGCTTGGCGTAACACTTTGTGCCTGGCTGGTTGATACAAATACAATAGCTGATAGTGTAAAAAGAAAACTCTTTACCATAGTAGTTCGTTTTTGGTTCCAAGATGAAAGCCTTCGATTTTTAAAGGGAGCTGGATTTGTGGAAGAGAACCAAGAATTGGGTATTCTATGGTTGTAGATCAGTCGGTGAAAATAAATTCATTAATCTGATATACCTAATTTTTTGAGAAAATAATTGCATCGCTATTGTCATCTTTTCATTCATATTACTTTGATAGAACATATAAAAGCTGACCAATAACATAAGCGGCTGCACAAATTCCCAACAACGACGGTACTGAATAATTGAAGTAATTTTACGAGCTATGGCAGGTCAGCCTCATCATATTGCACATTTCGATCTCGATTCATTTTTTGTTTCGGTAGAGATCATCAACGATCCTTCGCTGAAAGGAAAGCCCGTGCTGGTTGGCGGATATGAAAGAGGTGTAGTAGCGGCCTGTAGTTATGAAGCAAGAAAATTCGGTATCCATTCCGCCATGCCGATGAAAAAAGCATTGCAACTTTGCCCGCATGCTATTGTAACAAGCAGCAGCCGGAGTGACTACAGTAAATATTCAAGATGGGTAACGGAGATCATTGCTTCTAAAGTTCCTTTGTTTGAAAAAGCAAGCATTGATGAATTCTATATCGACCTCACCGGCATGGATAAGTTCTTTGGCGCCAGTAAATATGCCAAAGAGTTAAGACGATCGATCAGTCAGGAGACGGGTTTGCCGATATCCGGCGGGCTTTCATCCGCAAGGTTCATCAGTAAAATGGCAACGAATGAAGCCAAGCCAAATGGTTTTTTAGAGATACCGCATGGAAAAGAAAAAGAATTCTTATGGCCGCTGGGTATTGAAAAGATCAATGGCGTTGGTAAACAAACAGAACAGCTGTTAAAGAATTTCGGCATCTATACCATCGAAGATATTGCAAGAACACCGGTAGAATTATTGGAACGTTATGTTGGCAAATGGGGAGAATCACTCTGGCACAAAGCACATGGCGTGGGCAGTACTGATATTGCTACCGATTGGGAACAAAAAAGTATGAGCCATGAAAATACTTTTGATAAAGACCATACCGACGTGGAATTTTTACATGGCGAACTGGTTCGCTTAACAGAAACAACAGCCTATTCATTACGGGAAGATGAAAAATTGACCGGTTGCGTAACCGTTAAGATCCGTTACTCTGATTTTGAAACAACATCGAGACAGGAAACAGTTGATTATACAGCATTGGATGATGTACTCATTGCAAAAGTGAAAGACCTTTTTAATAAATCCTACCAGAAAGGAAGACCCGTGCGGTTACTCGGAGTACGTTTCAGCCAGATGATAGCATTTACAATGCAAATGAGTTTGTTTGACAAGAATATTGAAAAACTCAATCTCTTCAAAGCGGTGGATGATATCAAAGACAGGTTTGGCAGCAAAGCCGTGAAGAAAGCTGTTACTTCCAAATTAGAAGAAGGAAGTAATAAACATACTACAAGGCATAATAAAAAGAAAGAAGCAAAGTAGGTTTAGTTTAACGTTTCAGGTTTATGGTTTAACGTTGGCGTGCTAATGCAGTAGCTCTGCAAATTGAGGCGACCCAACGTTAAACGAAAAACGATAAACTTTAAACGTCTTTAATTTCCACTCCCATTACTGATCAAATCATCATTATTCACACCTTTTTTCTTATTAGAAGAAGGAAGTAATAAGCATACTACAAGGCATAATAAAAAGAAAGAAGCAAAGTAGGTTTAGTTTAACGTTTCAGGTTTATGGTTTAACGTTGGCGTGCTAATGCAGTAGCTCTGCAAATTGAGGCGACCCAACGTTAAACGAAAAACGATAAACTTTAAACGTCTTTAATTTCCACTCCCATTACTGATCAAATCATCATTATTCACACCTTTTTTCTTATTAGAAGAAGGAAGTAATAAGCATACTACAAGGCATAATAAAAAGAAAGAAGCAAAGTAGGTTTAGTTTAACGTTTCAGGTTTATGGTTTAACGTTGGCGTGCTAATGCAGTAACTCTGCAAATTGAGGCGACCCAACGTTAAACGAAAAACGATAAACTTTAAACGTCTTTAATTTCCACTCCCATTACTGATCAAATCATCATTATTCACACCTTTTTTCTTACTTACATTCTCTGTCAGCTTTCCAAAATTCCAGGAAAGGCTTACCGACAAACCACGGAAGGGGAAAGTGCTTTCGCTTGTATATTGAAATACGGGATCTGTAGTTACCAGTTTATACGTCCTGTCTTTTTGAAAGAAATTATTTGCTCCCACTGATACAGTAACTTTTTCTTTGAATAATTTATATCCGGCATTCAAACCATACCAGATATTCAACGGGTAGCGGGTTTGAATAGAAACAGGATTACGATAGAAGCCTGCATAGCCGCTTGCATTAAAACGTTTATTAAAAGAATAACTGGTATTAAGATTTGCATTGCCGCTGAAACCACTATTTTTTTGCGAAGCCAGCATTTTATTTTCTACACGGTTGTAACGGATATTACCATTGATAAAAACATTCCAGTCCTTATTGATCTTGGTACTGACATTTCCATTGGCGCTTATCGCCAGTTCTTTCCCGATATTACCACTGGTAGTACTGGTAACACCTGTTGCCGGATTGAAACTTGAATATTGTGCGATCATATTATTACTGTACGACCCGGTGAAAGTGATACCTGCAAAAGTTCCGCCTTTATTCAATCTTGTTTGAACCGATAAACTGTGAATGATCTGCGGGTCAAGATTAGGATTACCAAAAGAAATGAACAATGGATCGTTATTATTTTTAAATGGATTCAGGTTTTGAATAAAAGGACGCTGTAAACGATCGCTGTAAGAGATCACCATCGTCAATACATTATTGAATTTTGTGGTGGCCTGTAGATTCGGCAGCAAATTAGTATAGCCTTGTTCCACTTTGGTTGAAGAGGAAATAAAATCGCCATTCACTTCTGTATGTTCCATCCGCATCCCCAGCCTGAATGTTGTTTTCTTTATTTTGAACGCATAAGTTCCGTAAGCGCTGTAAACGTTTTGATCATACCGGAACTGGTCGGTATTATCCAGGTTTTGTTTATAGTCCTCATTGCTGTATGCTTTTATAAGACTTTCAAAATCCGAACTGGCTTTTCTCATAATTGCTTTCACTCCCGCTTCTATTTTCTGATTTTTCGGAAGCGGTTGTATAAAATCGGATTGCAAAGTATATTGCCTGTTCTTTGCTTCGCTGTTATTGATAACAAAACGATCATTAGCCACTTCATTATCCATCAGGCTGTTCAAAAATGTATTGCTGTTACCAAACTCGCCATTAAAGCGGATGCTGAATTCCTTTTCTTTATTCTTGCTGAATTTTTTAATGTAATCAGCGCCAACGCTGCCGGTGGGATATTCATTGCGGCTTTCCAGGTCATAAACGCTTGTTGAATCGGGAACCGTGGGATACTCAATAGTGATCGTTTGATGTAATTTATTTTTGTTATTACCGCCGCTTACATTTCCATAAAAACTGAAAGTGTTGAGTGTATCGACTTCCCAGCTTACTTCTGCATTACCGAAATTCCAGAAATTCCCGTTCACCCGGTTGCCCAATAACACCCGTTTATCGAAAGGAGCAGTAACGAAAGGAATGGTTTCCATCCGCGATGTTCCTTTTATATTATGCGAACCACCGGCGCCGTAATACATGGTAATACCAACCTTACCAAATTTTGCACTGAAATTGGTATTGATATTTCTCCATCCATTGCTGCTGTAATAAGTATTGACCGATCCGTTATAACCAACCACTTTTTTCTTTGTAATGATATTGATCACACCGCCCACTCCTTCTGCATCATATTTGGCGGAAGGAGTAGTGATCACTTCGATCTTCGTAATCAATGCACCGGGAAAACCTTTCAGCGCTTCTTTTACATTTTGTGCAAACATGGCCGTTTCTCTTCCATTGAGCAACACTTTAAAATTGGTTTGCCCGTTCACCGATATATTATCATTACCATCAACACTGACGAATGGAGTTTTTCGTAAAATATCTATCGCTGTTTCTGTTTTAGTGGCCGGGTCATTCTCAACATTAAAAATGATCTTATCATCGAGTTGTTCTACCAATGGTTTTTTGGCAGTAACAACCGCTCCCTGCAATGTTACAGATGCCGGTGACAAACCGATATCCTGCAAATCCAGTTGCGGTTCACTGGTAACAGTTATGTTTTGTTTCTTTTCTGCAAAACCTGTGTGAGAAAAAACAAGGATATAATTACCCGTATCGACCGCATTGAAAAGGAACTTCCCCTTATCATTGGTATAAACACTTCTTACTGCTGTGGCGGGGTCGCTGGCCCGGAATAATTCAACGGTCGCATACTGCAAAGGTTTTTGCCCCGTGCTGTCTTTAATGATCCCGGAAACATTTGTTTTAGATGTTTGCGCTGACACAAACATGAACACGGTTTGCAGGAGCAAAGCCCCGGCCAGGAAAAATACTTTTCTCATATCATGGCTATATTAGTACGAAATATGTCGTAATATGGAGACAAATAAAATTCCGGCTTATTGCTAATTGGTATAAACGGAGTAAGGAAATGATGAGTGAAAGGCCGAAGAGTTAAAGGAGGTCTTTAAAGATATTTTTCAATTCTGCCATTTGCTTTTCCCGTTCATCAATACTCTTTACAAAAGTCTTATTTGTATCATCGCTGAAGCGGAGGCCGTCACATTCAAAACAGATCAAAAGGTATTTTACAATTTTTCCTCCTTTATAATAGTTGAGGCTATGTCTTGGAATAAAGCATTTGGAAACATCTTCCGTACCATTTGTTTTTACCCGGCCTGCGATCGAAATGATCGCCGGTAAAACTTTATAAACTTTCGGCGGCTTTACCCAAACGGTTCTTTCATCAGCAATATAATTCGGGTAATGACCGGCTTTCAAAGTATCCTTCCAGTTAGCTCCGTACATTTCTTCTTTGATCAGGAACTTGCTGATGGTAAGACTATCGTAATTGATCTGTGCCTTCAGGAAGAAACTTGTTGAAAGAAGAACTGAAAGGATAACGATCTTTTTCATACCCGAATTTAAGTCAAAATTCAAAAGTAAAAAGTAAAAACTACTGCCCGGAGAGTATCATAAAATTTTGAGGTCGCTTTGATCAATTTTTTGACTTTTTACTTTTGATTTTTGACTGTAAAAGCTGCTATCTTCGTTTTCCCAAACACACCCACACTATGGCAAATGCATGGAAAGAATACCAGGAAAAAAATAAGGAACGTTTTCTGAATGAAATGCTCGACCTGCTCCGCATTCCATCTGTAAGTGCAAAAAGCGAACATAAAGCCGATATGCAGAAATGCGCCGACGCAGTAAAGAAAAGTTTACTCGACGCCGGTTGCGACAAAGCAGAAGTGATGGCGACCGATGGTCATCCTGCAGTATATGGAGAAAAGATCATCGATCCATCCAAACCTACTGTTCTTGTATACGGGCATTATGATGTTCAGCCTCCCGAGCCATTAGAACTTTGGACCAATCCTCCTTTTGAACCAACCATTATTGACGGAAAAATATTTGCCCGTGGAAGCGCCGATGATAAAGGACAATTCTATATGCATGTAAAGGCATTGGAAATGCTGACGAAGACGAACACGATGACGACGAATATTAAATTTTTAATTGAAGGTGAAGAAGAAGTAGGCTCCCCTAATCTTGGAAAATTTGTAGCAGCCAATAAAAATTTATTGAAAGCCGATGTCATTCTTATCAGTGATAGTTCGATGCTGAGCATGGAAAATCCTTCACTGGATACAGGTGTTCGTGGATTGAGTTATATCGAAGTGGAAGTGACCGGCGCTAACAGGGACCTGCACAGCGGAACTTATGGTGGCGCGGTAGCCAATCCTATTACGATACTTGCAAAAATGATCGCCAGTTGTCATGATGAGAATAATCATATCACCATTCCCGGTTTTTATGATGATGTAGCTGTAGCGAGCAAAGAAGAAAGAGAACTCATCAACAGGGCGCCGTATGATGATAAAGAATATAAAGATGATCTTGGTGTAAAAGAATTGTGGGGCGAAAAAGATTATACTACATATGAAAGAACGGGTATTCGTCCAACGATCGAATGTAATGGTATCTGGGGCGGTTACCAGGGCGAAGGCGCTAAAACTGTTTTACCATCAAAAGCTACAGCAAAAATTTCGGCGAGATTGGTTCCGAATCAATCATCACATAAGATGACGGAGATATTGCTGAATTATTTTCAATCCATTGCTCCTAAATCGGTAACGGTAAAAGCATTTGAACATCACGGCGGCGAACCCTATATGACGCCAATAGAAAGCAAGGGATATAAAGCGGCGGCCAAAGCGGTACAAACAACTTTTGGCAAAGAGCCGATCCCTGTTCGCGGCGGCGGCAGTATCCCTATCTGTTCCATTCTTGAAAGAGAATTGGGTATCAAAATAATCTTCATGGGCTTTGGCCTGGATAATGATAACCTGCACAGCCCGAATGAAAAATACAATATCGAGAATTATTATAAAGGCATTGAAACGATCCCTTACTTCCATAAGTATTTTGCGGAAGCATAAATAGTAATTACTAGTTTTTAAAGATCCCATTAGCAAATGCCGGTGGGATTTTTTATTTTTAATACAGCCAATCCGCCGCTATGCCTTGAACAAGAAAAAGTCTATAAAATTATTTATACTGGTTTGTGTATTTACCTGCACAAAAGATGTTGCATATTCACAGGGCGCCGACACTATTTATATGAATTCAGAATGGCAGGTCTGTCAAAAACCATTCGCCTCTTTTTACCGGTTTGGAAAAGTTGTTATCGATACGCCGCTTTGGTTTTACAGTGGTCGTGTGATGGATTTTTACCTGACAGACAGTTTGCAAATGACTGGTATGTATTCTCCCAAAGGATCGAAGGATGGAATATTCGGTTTTTATTATCCCAATGGCAAACTTGAATCGAAGGGGCAATATATCTATAACAAAAGACATGGCATATGGAAATACTATTATCCTAGCGGTGATCTGAAACTCAGGATAAATTATGCCGGTGATGGAAAGAATTTTACCGTGATCGATTATATCGATCCGGCAGGAAAAGTATTACTGAAAGACAGCACGGGAAATTTCGAGATGACCCTGAATTTCTTAAAAACAATATCGCCTTACAGGCTCGAAGGCGCATTTAAGAATGGAAAAAGATCCGGCACCTGGAAATACTATGGCTGGATGGCTTTCGACAAAACCGAAAAACTATTGGTCAAAGAAGTATATGAAAATGGAGAATTGAAAAAAGGAACTATGTATGATCTGTTCGACAGGAGATCGGATAATCACACAGTACCCATCGACCAAACCGCAATTGAATTGGACAAACTTCTCATAACAGAATCATTCCTGAAACACCCCATCAGTTTTCCCAATACAGAAGACGACCAGGATCTTGCCGATTATCTTATATCGAAGAAGGCGCCCGAATTTAATGTTGAAGCTGAATCATTCGGGATATCCTATATGAATGTGCTGCAAAAACTGAATACTGCACCGATCACTAATCATTTTGTTGATCCCAATAAGATATATAAAGGAGAAATAATTTTTAATCTCTCCGATTCGGGCGATATCAAAGAAGTGGAAATAAAAGGGAACCTGTCGGAAAAAGAAAGAGAGTATATGTTGTTCTTCATTAAAAAGTTCAGGAACATTCATGAGATCGTGGTGGAGAACGTAGGCATCGATGCTTATCATACGATACATTTTTATACGGTCATCTTTGCCGATTTTATTCCCGAACGTTACCTTTATATCCTCCCCGAAAAAATATTCATGTTTACGCTGGTCTCTTATGAAAAATTAGCAGAAGCTATGAGAGAGGCCGTTAAGAAGAAAAAGGATAAAAAGAATTGAAAACAGAAAAACTCCGCATCGATAAATATCTCTGGGCCATCCGTCTTTTTAAAACAAGAGCCCTGGCAGCTGATGCTTGCGATACCAACAAAGTAAAATTCAACGGCTCGGCGGTAAAAGCTTCAAAAAATGTAAGCATCGGTGATGAATACGAAGTAAAGACAGAAGCCAAGCGATGGAAGATAAAAGTGACAGGACTTTTGGAAAAAAGAGTAGCTGCTTCAGAAGCGATCAAACATTATATTGATATTACCCCGCAGGAAGAAATCCAACGTTTTCAATTCCAGGCAGCCAGTTTTCATACCGGTAAAAGACAAAGTAAGATCGGCCGTCCTACTAAAAAAGAAAGAAGGGAACTCGATGATTTTCTCGAAGATTGATACGTCAATCGTCAATCCTGAATGGTTCTTCATAATAAGATATTCAAAAAATTGAGGCATTTGCGTAATTAGACGACTTTATTGACGATTTCCGGTAGCCAATTGCCGATTCTGGCAGGAAGATTGTTCGTTATTATGATACGATCATTGACCCATAAAATAATTTATCATGAAAACGATCATCGCTCCAACAGATTTTTCGCCGGTATCCGTTAATGCAGTGAATTTCGCTGCAGATATGGCGATAGCATTAGATGCAAGTTTATTGCTTTTCAATGTGTACAATATCCCGGTTTCTTATGGCGAAGTGCCGGTGGTCTTTGTATCGGTAGATGATATAAAGAAACAAAGCGAGACGCAATTGGAAGATCTGAAAAAGAATATCATGCATGTTGCTTCCGGTAAATTAAAAGTTTACACAGAATCAAAAATGGGTAATACTGTGGACGAACTGGAAGCATTGTGTAAAGAAATACATCCGCTGGCCGTGGTAATGGGCGCCAAAGGAAGATCAGGATTGGAAAATGTATTGTTCGGAAGTACGGCATTGAATGCGATCCGTCATATTACCTGGCCGGTGATCTGCGTGCCTGCGGGAAAAGAATATGGCGATGGAATTAAGAAGATAGGATTTGCATGCGATTTCAAACAAGTGGCCGAAACAACACCGGTGGAATCGATCAAAGAAATGGTAAAAGAATTCCATGCTGAATTGCATATCATCAATGTGGATCATGATGATAAGCATTCCAATGATACGGCCGGAGCATCATCGTTATTGCAGGATATGTTTGACGACCTGAAACCGCAATATCATTTTATCGATCACCCGGATGTGGAAGAAGGCATCAATGAATTTGCAGAGAACAATGATCTTGACCTGATCATTGCTATTCCTAAAAAACATACTCTATTGCAGGGGCTTTTCAAGTCAAGCAATACAAAAAAACTGGTTTTCCATTCCCATATCCCCGTAATGTGTGTGCACGAAGAAAATTAGTGGTCTTTAAAAAGTTTTGGCTTTTTTTATGGAAATCATCCTGTTCGGTTATCTAATTTATATACTGGGCGGAATTGTTTTATTGGGTGCAGCAGGATTTTTTTAATGAAAAGAAAGATAGCAGCGGGAAAGAAGAATGTTGAATTTTAAATGCTCCATCTTAAATAGAGTGTCCTATATCTAACATTTAAAATCTAGCACTTAACATCATTATCTATTAGTTTTTAATTTTTCACTACATATTCATGCATTTGCCGGAGGAAGCTATGCATCTCATTCATCGACTTCATATCATTGGCTGTTAATAAGAACAAGCGGCCGGTTTGTTTAAGTTTTCCTTTATTGGTTTCCGTTTGCAGGAATTGAATGATCCTGTCAAATGTGCCCGATTCAAAATAAGGCGAGTCGGGACGATTGATAAAGAAGCAGCGAAGTATGTTTTCTTTTAATGACATTTTTTCGAAACCAAGATCTACCGCCAGTTTGCGGCAACGAACGGTGATGAAAAGATCAACGACCTGTTGCGGCAATGCGCCAAACCTGTCTTCCAATTCTGTTCTCATATCGGCCAGGTCGGCTTCGGTCTCGCAATTATCCAGTCGTTGATACAGCGACAATCGTTCCGTAATGCTTTCTACATAATCATCCGGTATCAATATCTCGAGATCGGTATCGATGGTGCAATCCTGTACAAAATCATCCTGCTTCGCAATTTCTTCTTTGAATAATTCTTTGAATTCAGAACGTTTCAGTTCTTTGATCGCCTCATCCAAAATTTTCTGGTACATTTCAAACCCGATCTCGGCCATAAAGCCGCTTTGCTCTCCGCCCAGCATATTACCGGCACCTCTTATATCAAGATCCCGCATCGCAATTTGAAAACCACTTCCGAGATCGCTGTGTTGTTCCAGTGTCTGCAATCTTTTTCTCGAATCATCCGGTAGCGTACTCATCGGCGGCGCTAATAAATAACAGAATGCTTTTTTATTACTTCTTCCTACCCTTCCTCTCAACTGGTGGAGATCACTCAATCCAAACTGATGCGCATTATTGACGATAATTGTATTCACATTCGGGATATCAACACCGCTTTCAACAATATTGGTACAGATAAGTACATCATATTTTTTATCGATAAAATCCATGATCCTTTCTTCCAAATGATGGCCTTCCATTTGGCCATGCGCATACCCGATACTCAGGTCGGGACATAATGCCTGGATGATCGCCGTCATTTCTGCCAAACCGGCAATACGATTATAAATAAAAAAGACCTGGCCACCTCTTTCTGTTTCAAAATAAATAGCTTCCCGGATAACATCTTCATTATATACCAGTACTTCTGTTTGAATCGGCTGCCGGTTAGGCGGCGGTGTGTTAATGATACTAAGATCTCTTGCACCCATCAATGAGAATTGCAATGTTCTTGGTATCGGTGTTGCTGTTAATGTCAAACAATCGACAGCGGTTCGCAAGGTTTTGATCTTTTCTTTATGCCCTACGCCGAATTTTTGTTCTTCATCCACTACCAGCAAACCAAGGTCTTTGAATTTTACTTCTTTTCCCAGCAATGCATGCGTACCAATGATGATATCGACCTTTCCTTCTTCAACTCTCTTCATCGTTTCTTTTTTCTCTTTGGCCGATTTGAAACGGTTGATATAATCCACCGTTACCGGGAAATCTTTTAAACGTTCACTGAAAGTTTTATAATGCTGGAAAGCAAGAATGGTAGTGGGTACAAGGATCGCAGCCTGCTTTCCATCTACGCAGGTTTTGAAAGCGGCGCGGATCGCTACTTCTGTTTTACCAAAACCAACATCACCGCAAACCAAACGATCCATCGGCGATGGCGATTCCATATCTTTTTTTACATCGGCCGTTGCTTTGCCCTGGTCGGGAGTATCCTCATAAATAAAAGAAGCTTCCAGTTCGGTTTGCATATAATTATCCGGCGTATGCTGAAATCCATGCTGGGCCTTTCTTTTCGCATAGAGCTTTATCAGATCAAATGCAATTTCCTTGACCTTCGCTTTGGTTTTATCTTTTAATCTATTCCAAACATCGCTTCCGAGTTTATTTATTTTCGGAACACTTCCTTCTTTACCGGTGTACTTGGCAATTTTGTGAAGGCTATTGATGTTGACATATAAAATATCGCTGTCCCTATAAATAAGCCGTACGGCTTCCTGCAATTTTCCATTCACTTCTATTTTCTGCAAGCCGCTGAACACACCTACACCATGATCTATATGCGTAACAAAATCTCCCGGCTGTAATTCTCGCAGCGTTCGTAATGTCAGCGCTTTATTTTTATTATATGCCTGTTTTACTTTGTACTTATGATAACGTTGAAATACCTGGTGATCGGTATAACAAACGATCTTCTGGTCCTCATCAATAAATCCTTCGTGAATGGAAACGGTAATTGGATTGAAAACAATTGCTGCTTTGAGGTCGTCAAAAATACTTTGCAGTCTTTCCAGTTGTTTTGGGTTATCGGCAAAAAGGAATAATTGAAATCCCTTGCCTTCCCAGCTTTTCAGGTCCCTTATCAGCAGATCGAATTGACGGTTAAAAGCCGGCTGCTCTTTGGTCTTAAATTCTATTTCGAAATTGGAAAGATGCCGCTGGTAGCCGAATTCAACCAAATGTTTTTTAGAAAGATATTCTTCGAGGTCCTTCGCTTCAATAAAATCATTGGCAGCTACTTCTTTCTTTTCCAGTTTATCAGTCTCTTCATCTTGTACCCTGCGCCTTGTGTCTTGTGCCTTAACTGATAAATTCCTTTCTTTTATATCATTTTGTATCCTGAAAAAAATCTGCAGGTCTTCTTCACAGTCTTCCAATCTTTCCCTGCATAATGCAATATCCTGCATCCATACTACTGTATTACCGGGAAGAAAATCAAACAGCGATATCCTCTCTTCATTCCTGAATTGTGTATCAACATTGGGAATGATACTTACCTGCAATAATTTTCTTTCGCTCAATTGTGTTTCGGGATCAACAATGCGGATCGAATCAACATCGTTACCGAACAATTCAACCCGGTATGGTTTTTCATTGCCAAAAGAATAAATATCAAGGATACCGCCGCGGATGGCGAATTGCCCGGGTTCATATACAAAATCCGTTCGTTCAAAACCATAATCCGCTAATTGCAATAATAATTGTTCGATATTCAGCGTGTCGCCTGTTTTTATATGAATGATATTCGAAGAAAGCGTACCGGGCAATACTACTTTTTCAAACAATGCTTCGGGATATGTAACAAGGATCTTTTTATTACCTCCTATTGATAGTTTTGTCAATGCTTCCGTCCGCAACATCACATGCGAAGAATTCAGCAGTTGAAAATTTTTTCTTGTTTTGAAAGAAGAAGGGAAATAAAAGATATCGAGTGCATCGGTCAGGTTCTCCAGTGTATTATGAAAATACGCTGCCTCCTCCGCATCATTCAATACAATAAGATGATTCAGTTGAGAGCAGGATGGATGAAGAAAAGCAGCCGATACAACAAACTGTGATGAACTTCCCCGGAGGTCTTTGAGATATATTTTTTGAGGTTGGGCAAAGGAGAGCCTGTCCGCCAATTGAAAAAGGCGGGGGGTGTTTTGATACTGTTCCAGCAATTCCTTCACACTCATGAACGATGCAAAGATAAAAGATAAAAACTAATAGATAATAATTAGTGTCCCCGCCGCCGCAACACTTCCACATTCAAAAAAAACATCTTAGGACAGGAACAACTTTTATCTTTTATCCATTATTTTTTCTCTAAATATTCCGGTTCTCACAACAAACAGCATTTCGACCGGTTTTATCTTTGCGCAAACAAGAATGAATGGCTTTACTGCAGTGGCGAAAAGGAAAAGTAATACGGATCGAAGATTATACTACCAATACAAGGCGTTTCTTTATTGAAGTTCCCGATGTTCCTTCTTTTGATTTTATACCCGGCCAGTTTGTTACCCTCGACCTTCCCATTCATGAAAAACCCAATAAAAGAGTAAGAAGCTATTCCATTGCATCATGGCCCGATGGCAGCAATGTATTCGAATTGCTGATCGTACTTGCAAAGCATGGTTTGGGAACTTCTTATATATTCAATGAAATACAAGTAGGAAGTGAAATTATTTTTCGCGGCGCCCAGGGTGTATTTACATTACCTAAAAACTTCGACCGGGATATTTTCCTGATCTGTACAGGCACCGGCATTGCACCTTTCAGAAGCATGGTGAATTATCTTTTCCTCCACAATATTCCTTTCAAAAATATTCATCTCATTTTTGGTACCCGCACAAAAGAAGACCTTCTTTATTATGATGAATTAAAAGAACTGGAACAAAAATTACCCGGCTTTTATTATCATCCTGTTTTGTCACGTGAGCAATGGGATGGTTATTCCGGTTATGTTCATCCTGTTTACGAAGAATTATGCAAAGACAAACAAGATGCATATTTCTATCTCTGCGGCTGGAAAAATATGATCGATGAAGCAAGAAAACGGATCGCTGAAATGGGATACGACAGCAAAGCGATTCACCTGGAATTATATGGTTGATTTTGATTCTGGATTCTGGATTTTGGAGAAGAGTACGACTGATCCAGCATCCAGAATCCAGCATTTTTCCTTTTTAGTTATTATATTCGTAGCAAATCAATTTCCCTATGGGTGCCTCTTCACTCATCGTACTTATTATTGCAGCGATCGCTTTTTCCGGCATCGCTATACTCATATCAAAATTTGTTTTAAAACCAACGACCAATAAACAAAAGGGAGAACCTTATGAGTGCGGTATTCCAACACAGGGAAAGACATGGATACAATTGAATGTCGGCTATTATTTATTCGCCCTCATTTTTTTGATATTCGATGTGGAACTGGTTTTTTTATATCCATGGGCCGTGGTTGCTAAAAGTACCGGCTGGCTTGCTTTGATCGAGATCGTTATTTTCTTTTTTATATTGTTCATGGGATTTTTATATGCGCATAAGAAAGGTGCATTGAAATGGATGTAGGCCTCCCCAAACCCCTCCGAAAGAGGGGCTTTGCATGGCACAAATCAACTTATTTGAAAAACAAAATTGAGCAGGTAGTCAATGGCTGAAGAAAATGAAATAGTAAATGAATCTTCTCCAATCCCCCTTTCGGGGGGCGGGGGGGTTAAATTTCCTGGCGAAGTACAGAATGTCGGCGGCACCGATGTTGTGCTGAGCAAACTCGACGACCTTATTAACTGGGCAAGGGCGAATTCATTATGGCCGCTCACTTTTGCTACCAGTTGCTGCGGTATTGAAATGATGGCAACCGCTTCTGCCAAATATGATTTTTCAAGATTCGGATTTGAAGTAGCAAGAGCAACACCGAGACAAGCGGATGTAATAATAATAGCCGGCACCATTGTCAATAAAATGGGACCGGTACTAAAAAGATTGTATGACCAGATGGCCGATCCAAAATATGTGATCGCCATGGGAGCCTGTGCTATCAGCGGAGGTCCTTTTTTTTATAATACCTATTCGGTGGTCAAAGGCGCTGATCATATCATACCGGTGGATGTATATATCGCCGGTTGCCCGCCAAGACCGGAAGCCTTATTGCATGCATTGATCACACTCCAGCAAAAAATAAAAAAAGGTTTGACAAGAGAGCAAATAAAAGCAGGAAAAGAATGACGAACGAAGAATTGAAAGTTAAATTAACCGAACTGCTTCCTGCTGCCACTTTTGAAGAAGGAGGCGAATGGATCAATATGAATATTGATCCAAAGGACTGGCGTCCTGTTGCTGAATTGCTTCGCAATGAAAGCTCTTTATTCTTCAATTATCTTTTCTGTTTAACCTGTATCGACTGGAAGACACATTTGACAATGGTGTATCATTTGTCTTCGACACAATACCGTCACAACCTGGTCGTAAGAGCAAAGCTTGACAGGAACAATGCTGAAATAGAAACTGTATCACATATCTGGAGAACAGCCGATTTTCATGAAAGAGAAGTGTATGAATTGTTTGGTGTGAATTTTCTTAACCACCCTGACCTGCGTTTATTGATATTGCCCGATGGTTGGGAAGGGAAGAATCCGTTAAGAAAAGATTTTGAAGATGCCGTGAATATGATAAAACTATAAAGATAAAAGATAAAAACTAAAAGATAATAGTTCTTTAATTCAAAAAGCCTGGCAAATAGCAATTATCCCTGAGCGGGAATACTATGACCTGGAAGTTATTCTTAAATGAAAACACTTTTATCTATTCACTTTTAGTTTTTATCTATAAGATTTTATGTACAGGCAAACAGACATAATAGCTGATAACAGGAATTTACTCGACGAAGGTGAATTCATTATCAATATCGGGCCGCAACACCCGGCCACGCATGGCGTGCTGCATCTTGTCATTACATTAAGCGGCGAAACGATCAAAAAAGTAGAACCGCATCTGGGCTATATCCATCGTTCTATTGAAAAGATGTGTGAGAGTTTGAGTTACCGGCAATTCATTTATGTGACCAGCCGGATGGATTATCTCTCTGCGCATATAAATAATCATGCCTGTGCAATGTGTGTAGAAAAAGGATTGCAGGTAGAAATTCCGCCAAGAGCACAGGTGATAAGAGTATTGATGGATGAACTGACAAGAATTGCTTCGCATGAATTATGGTGGGGAGCCATGGCGATGGATCTTGGTGCCTTCACTCCTTTCTTTCATGCTTTCAGGGAAAGAGAAACGATCAATGATATCATGGAAGAGACCTGCGGCGCAAGATTGACCATGAATTATATGGTACCCGGCGGCGTAATGCAGGATATTCATCCGAATTTTCAAAGAAGGGTGAAAGAATTCATCCAGTTATATAAAAGTAAGATCCATGAATACGATGAAATGGTAACGGGCAATATCATTTTTCAAAACAGGATGAAGAATGTCGGCACTCTTTCTACTGAAGATGCAATTTCTTATGGTTGCACCGGCCCAACCGGAAGAGGAAGCGGTGTAAGTTGTGATATAAGAAAATTATATCCTTACGAAATATATGATAAGCTTGAGTTTGATGAGATACTGGAAACCGGCGGCGATTCATTTGCCCGTTATATGGTTCGTATCCGCGAGATGAACCAATCTATCCGTATCATCGAACAATTAATCGATAATATTCCCGAAGGTGAAGTGCTGACCAAAACAAAAGCTGTGTTGAAATTACCGAAGGGAGAATTTTATACAAGAGTAGAAACGGCGAGAGGAGAACTCGGTGTTTATATCGTGAGTGAAGGCGGCACTACGCCATACAGAATTAAATTCCGTTCACCGGGATTTTCCAATCTTTCTGTATTGGATCATATTGCCCGCGAAAGTAAGATCGGAGACCTGGTGGCGATGATGGGAACGCTGGATCTTGTGATACCGGATATTGACAGGTAAAAGCCTCCCTGCCCTCCGAAGGAGGGTTCTAAGACCCTGATCGTTTGAAAGTTCTTATTGCTATTGCAGGGAGTGAATCGAAAAATTCTCTCAGCCCCGAAGGGGCTGAATGTCGGTAGCCCCGGATAAAATCCGGGGAATAAAATAAAGGAAATGTTTGCAGAACCCCGAAGGGTTCAATAAAATGAATCAAAAAGTTCTTACAGCCCCGAAGGGGCTGAATGTCGGTAGCCCCGGATAAAATCCGGGGAACAAATAAATGTTTGCAGAACCCCGAAGGGGTTCAATAAAAAGTTGAATAGAATTACGGGACGATGAAGTGTGCGACGCAAGGGACGATGATAGTAGTACAGACGATGACAAAATAAAAATTATATTGAATTATTAATGTGGAGCTTTTCAAACATATCGGACAATATTCATGATTGGCTAAACGCCAATTTCAATCCTACCATGACAATGATCATTGAAATGGTCATTGCAGGAACGCTTGTCATTGGTTTATTTGCTATGCTCGGATTAGTGTTGGTCATCATGGAAAGAAAAGTTTCTGCGTGGATGCAAATACGTCTCGGCCCTAATCGTGTTGGTCCAAAAGGAATGTTCCAGTCTTTGGCCGATACGATCAAATTGATGGTAAAAGAAGGAATGACGCCCGATGGTTCCGATAAGTTCATGTTCAACCTCGCTCCTTTTATTGCTATGATCGTTGCGATGTTATTACTGGCTCCAATTGCATTTGCCAAAAACTTTCAATTGTGGGACCTGAACATCGGCGTATTATATGTATCGGCCGTTTCTTCGATCATGGTCATTAGTATACTGATGGCGGGATGGGCCAGCAATAATAAATATTCGTTACTCGGCGCTATGCGAAGCGGTGCACAGATCGTCAGCTATGAATTATCCGCAGGACTTTCCATTTTAGCGATCGTTGTGCTGACCGGAAGTTTACAGGTATCAGATATCATCAATGCGCAGGCTAATGGATGGTGGATATTCAAAGGACATATTCCTGCGCTTATTGCCTTTGTAACTTTTATCATTGCAGTAACAGCAGAAACCAACCGTGCACCATTCGACCTGGCGGAAGCCGAATCGGAATTGACCGCTGGTTTTCATACCGAGTATTCAGGAATGAAATTCGCCTTGTTCTTCCTGGCCGAATATGTGAATGTGTTTATTGTATGCGGCATCGGCGCTACATTATTCCTTGGCGGGTGGATGCCGTTGCATATCGGCAACTGGACAGGTTTCAATAATGCGATGGATTATATTCCATCCAGTTTATGGTTCTTTGGAAAAACGTTCTTCCTCATATTTGTTATCATGTGGTTCCGGTGGTCATTCCCGAGATTAAGGATCGATCAATTACTTAATCTCGAATGGAAATATTTATTACCGATCAGCATGGTGAATTTATTGCTGGTAACATTGATGGCAATTATGGGATGGCATTTTTAGAATGCTCAGTGATAAATGTTAAATGCTAAGTAAGATTCGTGGTGTCTTTTATTTAACACCTAACATTTAAAATTTAAAATTATAAAATGTCTGTAGGAAAATATATAAAAGATGTTTGGGGCGCTGTGCGATCGCTGAGCAAAGGCATGAAGCGTACACTGTATTATTTTACGCATCATAAAGAGATCATCACGCAGCAATATCCTGACAATAAGGATACATTGAACTTGCCGGAACGCTTTAAAGGCGAAGTTGTGATGCCGCATGATGAAAAGAATGAGCATCGCTGTACCGGTTGCCAGGCTTGCGAACTGGCTTGCCCGAACGGAACGATCAAAGTGGTCACGAAGTTTGATATCATTGATGGTAAGAAAAAGAAAGCGATCGATAAACTGGTGTATCATCTTGAACTCTGTACCATGTGCAATCTCTGCATCGAAGCTTGTCCTTCGGATGCGATCAAGATGGCGCAGACATTTGAGCACAGCGTGTTTGACAGGAATGAATTGACAAAGATCTTAAATAATCCAGGGTCGAAGATCATGGATGGAGTAGAATAAATATCGAATATCGAACACGGAATGATGAATATAGAATTATAGGCAGCTTTCACTTCATTATTCAATATTCCTTGTTCAGTGTTCATTATTAAATTATGACCGGAGCAACAATAATATTTTATTTACTATCAGCACTTACACTGGTTTGTGCTGTGCTATCCGTTTCTACACGACAGATATTCCGTGCTGCTATTTATTTACTTTTCACATTGATCGGTATCGCCGGTATTTATTTCTGGCTGGATTACCAGTTCATTGCTGCCGTGCAGATCGTTGTCTACGTCGGCGGCATTGTAGTGCTTATCATCTTTTCCATTTTTCTTACACAACAGGCCGGGGAAAAATTACCGAAACAAAAGATCGGTAGAAAAATATTTTCAGCCCTGGCTGTTTTCTGTGCTTTTGCCTTAACGATGCTACAGGTAGATCAAAATGATTTTTTTGTAACAGGTGAACAGCCGGCAGGCACTACAGTAAAAGATATCGGTCAGCGAATGTTGAACACAGGCGATGGTGGTTACGCCTTGCCCTTTGAAGTGGTGAGTATGTTATTACTGGCTGCTATGATCGGTTGTATTGTGATCGCTTTAAGAGATAAAAGAATTATGACTGACGAACAGGGAACCCAGGATAAAGAAGGATAGCACTTCGGCGTTTATCATTCCTTATTCTATTGGTTAGATATTATTAAATTATGGAACCCGGACTATATCATTTATTATTTATCAGCGGTGCACTGTTCTTTATCGGTGTGTATGGTTTTTTGACAAGAAGAAACCTGATCACTATGCTGATGAGCATTGAACTGATATTGAACAGCGTTAACCTGAATTTTATCGCCTTCAATAAATATTTATGGCCGCATAAAATGGATGGCTTGTTCTTTACTTTATTCATTATTGCTATTGCTGCTGCCGAAGCCGCTGTGGCGATCGCCATCATCATTAATTTATACCGCAGTCATAAATCGATCGATGTAGAAAGCGCTGAAGAATTAAAATATTAAAATGCCGAACGCCACTTTAATTGCTTTGATCCCATTGCTGCCATTGGCGGGCTTCCTTCTATTGGGATTATTCGGCAGAAAATATTTTAAGAACAGCGCCGGCATCATCGGAACCATTTTATTGCTTGCGGCAACAGTGCTGGCGATCTATACCGCTTACGAATACTTTTTTATATACGGAAAAGTAGCCGGCACTTATCAGAAATTAGTTCCGCTCAATTATACCTGGCTGCAATTCTCCAAAGGAGTTTCTATTGATATAGGAATAATGCTTGATCCTATTTCGGTAATGATGCTTGTAGTTGTCACTTTTGTTTCATTGATGGTGCATATTTACAGCCTCGCCTATATGAAAGGCGAAGAACGGTTTTCAACGTATTATTCTTTCCTGGCATTGTTCACTTTTTCTATGCTTGGATTAGTTATCTCCTCCAATCTTTTCCAGATCTATATTTTCTGGGAACTGGTAGGTGTTTCATCATTCCTGCTGATCGGTTATTATTATAACAAACCCGCGGCCGTTGCAGCTTGTAAAAAAGCATTCATCGTTACCCGTTTCGCCGATCTTGGCTTTTTAATTGGCATATTGATATTGTCATACAGTTCCGGTACGCTTGATTTCAATACGATGATCGATACATTGACATCATCGGGATCGGTACAAACAAAAGCTGCGGCTTCAACTTTTCTCGGCGCTTCTGCATTAACATGGGGCGCAGCACTGGTCTTTATCGGTGGTGCAGGAAAAAGCGCCATGTTCCCATTGCATATCTGGCTACCCGATGCGATGGAAGGTCCCACTCCTGTTTCTGCATTGATACATGCCGCAACGATGGTTGTCGCGGGAGTATTCTTAGTTGCAAGATTATTCCCCATATTTTCTATTACAACTCCGGGAGTACTGGAAGTCGTCGGGTGGGTTGGCGCCGTTTCTGCTATCATTGCCGCTATCATTGCGTGTACGCAAACCGATATTAAAAGAGTGCTGGCGTATTCAACCATGTCGCAAATTGGTTTTATGATGTTTGCACTCGGTGTTTCAAAATACGGCGGCGAAGCAGGTTTGGGTTATACGGCATCGATGTTCCATCTTTTTACACATGCTATGTTCAAAGCATTGTTGTTCCTCGGAGCAGGTGCAGTGATACATTATGTACATAGTAATGATATGCGGGATATGGGAGGCTTGAGAAAATTCATGCCGATCACTCATATCACTTTCTTAATTGCCTGTTTGGCGATCGCAGGTGTGCCGCCATTTGCCGGCTTCTTTAGTAAAGAAGAAATATTGCTCGCCGCTTATCATCATAACACTGCCATCTATTATATCGCATTGATCACTTCGGGATTGACAGCATTCTATATGTTCCGTTTGTATTTTTCTATTTTCTGGAATAAAAAATCTCATCCTCATGATGAGGCGCATGGCGAAGGTGGTTTTAGTATGATGATGCCGCTGATCGTATTAAGTATCGGCGCAGCTGCCGCAGGTTTTATTCCCTTCGGTAATTATGTAAGTTCGGATGGAAGACCGCTGGAAAGTCATTTCCATTTACAGTTCTCCATTCTGCCGGTTGCATTGGGAGTAGCAGGTATCCTTTTTGCGATGTGGTTATACCTCAGGCAAAATGAAAGGCCCGGCAAACTCACCGCCTCGGTCTACGGGCTTTATAAAACAGCGTACAACAAATTTTATATTGATGAGATCTGGTTGTTCATTACTAAAAAAATATTATTCAATTTGATAGGAAGGCCGGCTGCCTGGTTTGACAGGAATGTAGTGGATGGATTGATAAACCTGACCGGCAATACAACGGTAAAAGTTTCTGAAGGAATTAAAAAAGTGCAATCGGGAAAAGTGCAGTCGTATGCTATTTATTTTTTACTCGGGGTTATTGGCCTGGCGGTGTTATTTATTTACGGATGGAAATAAAAATGAATGATGAACAATAGAACAAGGAATATCGAATGCTGAAGTTAAAGCTCGCTCTACTTCGATGTTCGTAATTCCTTGTTCACAATTCGAAATTCTTTAAATGAATCTTTTAGTACTCATATTGGTTCCATTACTGACTGCCGTTGCTGTATTATTATCCCGCAACAAACAACAGGTACGATGGATATCATTGACCGGGGCAGCAGCACAACTGGTTTTATCATTGGTACTTTTTTGTGTATTCAGGAATGAAAGAGCTGCCGGCAATGAAACACAAATGTTATTTGAACAGAATTATTCTCTTTTCCCGGCATGGCATATCAATTTCCATTTGGGAGTAGATGGTATTTCTATCGCGATGATCTTACTCACCGCATTTGTGGTGATCGCCGGCGTATTAGTATCCTGGAATATTGAAAAAATGACAAAGGAATTTTATTTCCTGCTCATCCTGTTAAGTCTTGGCGCCTATGGCTTCTTTATTTCACTTGATCTTTTCATTCTTTTCTTCTTCCTTGAAATTGCCGTTATTCCAAAATATTTACTCATTGGTATCTGGGGAAGCGGTAAAAAAGAATACAGCGCCAATAAACTGGCATTGATGCTCATGGGCGGATCAGCATTAGTGCTGGTGGGAATACTGGGATTATATTTTGCTTCCGGTCATAGTTTTGACCTGCTGAGTTTATCCAAAATAAAAATTGCAGAAGATACACAACGCATCATTTTCCCTTTATTGTTTGTTGGATTTGGCGTATTCACTGCAATATTTCCTTTGCATACCTGGGTGCCGGATGGTCACTCTTCTGCTCCCACCGCCGGTTCAATGTTCCTCGCCGGTATTTCTATGAAACTCGGCGGCTATGGTTGTCTTCGTGTAGCGACTTACCTGATGCCCGAAGCGGCGCATCAATATTCCAATATCATTATCATTTTATCGAGCATTGCTATTTTATACGGCGCCTTCGCTACGATGATGCAGAAAGATCTGAAATATATCAATGCTTATTCTTCGGTAAGTCATTGCGGATTTGTTTTGCTGGGCATCGGTATGTTAACCACGACTGCTGTTACCGGCGCTGTAATGCAAATGGTGAGTCATGGTTTGATGACGGCTCTTTTCTTTGCTGTTATTGGAATGATATACGATCGTACACATACAAGACAAGTCAATGAAATGGGCGGACTGATGAAAGTGATGCCATTTATCAGTACGATATTTTTTATTGTGGGATTATGTTCACTGGGATTACCGGGATTAAGTGGGTTTGTTGCTGAAATGACAATATTCATGGGCTCCTGGGAAAATGCGGATGCCTTTCATCGTATTGCAACGATCGCGGCCTGTATGTCGATCGTTGTAACGGCCGTTTATATTTTACGGGCTATCGGGCAAGTGGCGATGGGACCGATCAGGGAAGATCAGTCTCAATTAAAAGATGCAACATGGAATGAAAAACTGGCAGCCGTCATATTGGTGGCCGGTATTATAGTAATTGGGATCGTACCGGGCTGGCTGAATGATCTTGTAAGACCGGCCGCTGAAATAATTATGAATAAACTTGGAGCAAAATAAATGATGAACAATAGAACATGCAGATACGAATGCAGAATTGTAACCGACCCTGACTTCGTCATTCTTCATTCCTTGTTCTAATATTCGATATTCAACACTATGCTTAATGACTTTCTCATATTAATGAAATCCGAACTGGTGATCACCGTCATCATCTTCCTGTTGCTGTTCATCAAGATCGGCAAAGGGATGAAGAATGAAAAGCTTTTGCCGTTGCTGCAGGTTTTATTGCTATTGAATTTCATCATTGGATTTTTCTTTAACAGGAGCGGCCATTTGTTTGGTGATATGTTCTATACTGATCCATTAATTGTATTTGAGAAAAACATTTTAAATCTTGGTGTATATCTTATCTCTTTACTGTGTGCCGACTGGTTGAAAAAAACGCCGCATCTCCCTGAATTCTTCATGCTGATGTTATCCGCATTACTCGGTATGTTCTTTATGATTTCCAGTGGGAACCTGCTGATGTTTTATCTTTCATTGGAACTGGCCAGCATTCCTGTTGCGGCCATGGCCAATTTTGACCTTGCTAAAAAACGTTCTTCCGAAGGAGCAATGAAGCTGATCTTATCATCGGCCTTTTCATCAGGCATATTATTGTTTGGCATTTCGTTGATCTATGGCGCTACCGGCACGATCAGTTTTGCAGAACTGCCTGCGCAATTGACCGGCAGCGCTTTTCAAATACTGGCTTTTGCGATGCTGATCGCAGCCTTTGCTTTTAAGTTATCGATCGTTCCATTCCATTTATGGACAGCCGATGTGTATGAAGGATCTCCTATCGCCGCCACTTCTTTCTTGTCTGTTATTTCAAAAGGTTCTATTGCTTTTGTTTTCATCACGGCATTATATAATGTGTTCCAGCCGATGTTTGATACCTGGTATATCATGCTGGTGATACTGGCAGTCGTTACGATGATCATCGGCAATTTATTTGCATTGCGCCAGCAAAACATAAAACGTTTTCTTGCTTTTTCTTCGATCGCACAGGTTGGTTTTATTTTAGTGGGCATCAGCGGGAATAATGTTGAGAGTATCACCTCTGTTGTATATTTTATCCTGATCTATGTTTTTTCCAATTTAGCCGCCTTTGGCGTGGCTTCGGTGATAACTGAACATTCAGGCAAAGAAAATATCGATGATTACAAAGGTTTGTATAAGACCAATCCATTTCTTTGCTGGATACTTACGTTGGCGCTTTTCTCTTTAGCAGGCATTCCTCCTACTGCTGGTTTCTTTGGAAAATTATTTTTGATCAGTTCCGGCGCAGCCAGGGGAGATTACTGGTTCATCACGGTCGCTGCATTGAATATGATCATCTCTTTATATTATTATTTAAGAGTGGTACGGGCTATGTTCATGGATAAAAATGAACAGCCTATTGAACCTATAAAAACAAATGGCACTGTTAAATTTGCTTTGATATTGTGTGCATCCGCTATTGTGCTGGTTGGATTATTGAGTTGGATCTACGACTATATTCAATCGCTGATATAAAAACAGTTTGAAGTCCTAAGTTTTGAGTTAACCCCACTTAAAACTTAAAACCTAAAACTTATAACTTTCGATATGGCATTAAACAAGAATCATGAATTTGAAGAGTTGAACGGTGTCAAATGCGGCATCGTGGAAAAGAATGTAAAGCCCGGCAGAGTTGCTTTCTTTAAAGAATTATTGGAATACAATGGCTACACTGTTTTAACGGTTCCGACGCCGCCACCTAAAGCTGTTGCTCCGCCTAAACCTGCAGCAGAAGGAGAAGCTACCGAAACTCCAACATCCAACCTCCAACCTCCAACACCAGAAACCTATACTGTTGGCGTAACTGATTATACTTTCAATCCTATCAATGCTATCTTTGGCCGGTTATTGAAAACAAAACAAGGACAGATCGTTACATGGGCTTATTGGAAGCAGGAAGAAAAAGTGAACGATGATGAAGTTCCTTATTATGAAAAATAAAATCGTCAATCATGGTAGTAAAAGATCTGTTTGATCCGGCTGTCAAGCAGGAGATCATTGATCGCATCAACAAATTAAGACCCGCCACGCAGCGGCAATGGGGCAGAATGGATGTTGGGCAGATGTTGGCCCATTGTCAAATGCCGCTGGGTGTGGCTATTGGCCGGCATAAATTAAAAAGAAATTTTTTACTTAGCCTTATAGGCCCCTTATTTAAAAAAAAGCTTTATGACGAAAAGCCTTTTAAAAGAAACCTGCCTACCGATAAATCTTTTAAAATGACGGACAAGAAAGATTTTGACAGGGAAAAAGAGACATTGATCTTAATGATCAATGAATTTTCAGAAGAGACCATGTCAAATGAACCGCATCCATTCTTTGGAAAATTGACGAAAGAGCAATGGAGTAAAGGATCGTGGAAACACCTGGATCATCATTTACACCAGTTTGGAGTGTGACCGTGAATGGTGAAACGTCAATCGTGAATAGGCCGTTCCAGTAATATTTTACCTGCATAAAACATTGATCAACTCTTTATGTTGAGGGTAAATGGCTGATAAATTTTCTGCATCAGCCAATTCAAAATCATCGAATTCAAAACCTGGAGAAACAGTACAGCCAACAAAACAATATTCGCTGCCGGAAGCAGGACGACCCGCAAACCAGCAATTCGCAGGAACTATATATTGAAAACAATGTTCCTTTTCAATATCATTTCCCATTGTAATTATTTCCAATGAGCCGTTTGAGCGGATCATAAATATCTCTAACGGATCGCCTGAATAAAAATGCCAGCACTCATCGCTTTTGATGCGATGAAAGGCAGAAAAATTTCCTTTCTCCAATAAAAAATAAATAGCCGTAGAAAATGCCCTGTCGCCTTCAAACCGTTCGGGCAACGCTGAAGCAGCGATCGATTCGTTGCTTTTATAAGTTCGGCGATGCCAGCCGCCTTCCGGATGCGGCTGAAGACCGAAGCGCTGAATGAGTTTTTGTATTGCCGGCATGTACAAAAAATTACCTGATAGCCGCTTGCACTATCTCTTTCACTTTATCCAATGCTATCCTTTCCTGTTGCATCGTATCACGATAGCGGATCGTAACCGTATTATCTTCTTTTGTCTGGTGATCGATCGTAACACAGAAAGGTGTGCCGATCGCATCCATACGACGATAACGTTTTCCTATCGCATCTTTCTCTTCATAAAAACAACGGAAAGAAGATCTGCAATCATCCATTAATTTTCTTGCGATCTCGGGTAGTCCATCTTTTTTAATCAACGGAAGTATTGCCAGTTTCATCGGCGCCAGTTTCGGAGGAAATTTCAATAATACACGACTATCCTGTTTTTCAGCGGTACCCAGGTCCTGTTCTTCGTAAGCAGAACTCATCACCAATAAGAACATCCTGTCGAGGCCGATGGACGTTTCGATCACATAAGGAATATAATTACCGTACGGTTTAGTAGTAGCCGGGTCAATATCATTATCGAAATACTGCATTTTCTTTTTACTGTATTCCTGGTGCTGGCTCAGATCGAAATCGCCCCTGGAATGAATACCTTCCACTTCTTTGAAGCCGATCGGAAATTCAAATTCAATATCACAGGCTGCTTTTGCATAATGCGCCAGTTTGATATGATCATGAAAACGATATTTTTCTTTCGGAATTCCCAATGACAAATGCCATTTCATTCTTTCTTCTTTCCAATATTCATACCATTCGGTTTGTGTGCCGGGACGAATAAAGAACTGCATTTCCATTTGTTCAAACTCTCTCATTCTGAAAATGAATTGTCTCGCCACGATCTCATTTCTAAATGCTTTTCCAATTTGTGCAATACCAAAAGGAATTTTCATCCTTCCTGTTTTCTGCACATTTAAAAAGTTGACAAAGATACCCTGCGCCGTTTCCGGTCTTAAATAAACTTTATTGTCTTCATCTTCCGAAGAAACAGTGGAGCCAAATTCTGTTGAGAACATCAGGTTGAACTGGCGGATATCCGTCCAGTTACATGTACCACTGACAGCGCATTTTATTTTATTATCCTCGATCAGTTTTTTTAACCCGGCAAAATCATCTTTCGCTAATAATGCATCCATTTGCGACAGCACATCTTTTGCCAATTGTTCATTGCCGGTTGCCGATTGCTCATCAGCAAAACCTTCGATCAAATGATCGACCCTGTATCTTTTCTTACTATCCTTATTATCGATCATCGGGTCGTTAAAATTATCAACGTGGCCCGAAGCCTTCCATGTTGTCGGGTGCATGAAGATGGCCGCATCCAGGCCCGCAATATTCTCATACATGCGGGTCATGCTTTCCCACCAATAGTCTTTGATATTTTTTTTCAGTTCGCTGCCCCATTGACCGTAATCATATACGGCCTGCAGTCCATCATAAATTTCGCTGCTGGGAAAAACAAAGCCATACTCTTTTGCATGAGAGATAATCGCCTGGAACCTGTTGCTGTCGTTTGCCATAGGGCGCAAAGATAATAGAACCGATTTTTATTTGACCGCAAAGAAGTCGTTACGCTCTTTGCGCTTACCGTAGCGACTTGGCGTCAAATTTTTTGACCCGGCTGCAGTGCTACTATCATCGCCTGTTGCATCCGCCACCGGGCGGATTGTTGATTTATTTCTTCCGGTGAAAGAGATAATCAATCACTCTTGTACGTTCTGTTCGCTTATCATCTTGTTTGGGAAATTCTTATTCACCCCGGATTGCATCCGGGGCTATTGACATTTGACCCCTTCGGGGCCTGGCCATTTCCAAATTCCTAAATACCAATTCCTTATTACTTATTCCTTTATTTCTCATTTTCTTTCGTCGGAATTTCTATTACTGTCTTTTCTTTCGGTTGTTGCTGAATGGATCGTTCAGATTCCACTTCGATCTGCTGCACCCATACAGCATAATTATTCGGGTAAATCCGGGAGCCCCGGTGTACAACATAAGCATGGGTGAATGCGGCGCCAAAATATAATATCATCGAAGAATAATAGACCCATAACAAAATAACGATCACCGAACCGGCTGTTCCATAGGTCGAGCTCATCCGGCTATGGCCGAGGTAATAACTGATAACAAAGCGGCCGATCATGAATAATACACTTGTTACGAATGCTCCCATCCATACATGTTTCCATTTTATCCTGGCATCGGGCAATACTTTGAAAATGGCTGCAAATATCAGTGCGGTTATAAAGAATGTAATGATGATATTAAGGATATAAACCACTACGATCGTCAGGTTGGGGTAATGTTCCATTAGTTTTCCCAACAACAGGTCCATACTCCCATTAATTAAAAGAGAAACGAGCAATACGAACCCCAATACAATGATCATGGAAAAAGAAAGGAGCCGGTTAAAGAGCATTTTTAAAAAGCCGCGGCCTTTTTTTGGTTTGGCTTTTAACCGCCAGATAAAATTGATCGAATCCTGTATCTCTCCGAATACGCTGGTAGCGCCTATTATCAATGAAACAAGCCCGACGATCGTTGCGAGGTTATTACCGGCACCTGCCGATGCATTGTGGATCGCCTCCTGGATACTCAATGCAGCATCATGCCCAATGAAACCTTCGAGTTGAGTGTACAATGAACCTTCCACGATCTCGCGGCCATAAAAAAGATTGCTGATCCAGATGATGATGATAAGTAGGCCGGGCAATGAGAAGATGGTAAAAAAAGCCAGCGCCCCGCTCAATTTTAATATATTACTTTCAAAGAAGTCTTTGAAAGAAAGCTTAGTAAGTTTCCATGCACTTTTTAATAACATAGATATAATAAATCATACATAGTGCCAAAAAGCTATTTCAGCTTTTCATTATTCTTATGTCGTTCAGCATCACGGCTATTTTTCTTTTCAAAATTATTTTTTAGTGCCTCTGTTAAGTCCACTCCGGTTTGATTGGCAATGCATAATAATACCCATAATACATCAGCCATTTCATCACCGGGGTTTCTGTTCTTCTCGCTTTCTTTGAATGATTGATCGCCGTAAGTACGGGCCATGATGCGGGCCAGTTCGCCTACTTCTTCCGTTAGCATTGCCATATTGGTCAGTTCGCTGAAATAACGGACACCTGTTGTTTTGATCCAGGCATCGACGTGTTGCTGGGCTTCTTGTATAGTCATAACAAAACTTTTTTTATCTCCCTGCAATTTAGCATGATTCTTGGCGTTAAAGACCTCCCTGCCCGTTGAAGATCGTTTGTAAACCAATTCCTTTAAAAAATTATTGTATTCTATGATGGCAACATCCATTCGCCGGCTATTGGCCGTCGCTATCTTATCGGTTTCATTGATCGCTACGAGCGCACAATCTTCCAAAGATCTTCCTTCAAAAAAAGGACCCGCACCTTATAAAGTGATCACTTCGGGTAAACAGATCACTATTAAAAGCAATAAAGCTATCAAACATGTTATGTTATGGACGACTGAAGGCAACCGGGTGGCAGAACATAAAGAGATCAATGCAACTTCTTTTACAATGAATATACAGGTGAATCAAAAAACTTTTTTCCTGATGGTTGGACTGGAAGATGGGAAGATCTATACGGAAAAGCTGGCAGTGCCCTGATAGAATTTCGAATAATAGAACAAGGAATGCCGAATGAAGAACCATTTTAACATTCTTATCCTTGTTCATCTGTTCATCATTCAATTCCTTATTCCTTATTCTTCGTATCAATAACGATCGTTACCGGGCCATCATTCAATAATTCTACTTTCATATCGGCCCCGAAAATCCCTGTTTTAACGATCTTTCCCATGTCATTTGAAAGTTGCCGCATCATTTTTTCATAAAGAGGAATTGCTATTTCCGGTTTACTGGCTTTGATATAAGAAGGACGGTTCCCTTTTTTAGTGGAAGCATGCAAGGTGAACTGGCTGATCAATAAAATATTTCCATCCATTTCTTTGATAGAAATATTCATTACCCCATTATTATCGTTAAAGATCCGGAGGTTGACTATTTTACCGGAAAGCCATTCAATGTCTTCTTCAGTATCTGCATCTTCAATACCCAATAATACAAGTAAGCCATCTTCGATGGACGCATGAATCTTTCCTTCTATTGTTACACTTGCTTCGCTTACCCGCTGGATGACAACTCTCATAGTAGTTCAGGTTTGGTAGTTTATAAAGATAATATCATTAACGTATTGAAAGTATCTTTGCTAGTGAGTGGCTAGTGGAGAATAGCTAGTGGGAAGAGTCTTACATTATTAGATACCCCTCCTCGCCACTCCCTACTAGCTACCCGCTATTGATTATTGACTATGATAAACGTAACCAAAGAAATATCTTTTCAAACCACCCGCAGCGGCGGCAAAGGCGGGCAGAATGTAAACAAAGTGGAAACAGCTGTCATCGGCTCTTTTTATATTGGATCTTCTTCTTTTTTTACCGACGAACAAAAAGAATTATTAAAAGAAAAGCTGGGTCATCGCATCAATGCAGATGGAGCGGTACAGGTAAGATCGCAAACGCATCGCAGCCAGTTATCGAACAAAGAAGAAGTGATCAAAAGAATGAATGTACTGATCAGCAAGGCGCTTGAAAAGAAAAAAGCACGTATCGCTACAAAAAAGAGCAAAGCTTCCAAAGAAAGAAGGCTGGAATCGAAAAAAAGAAAAGCTGATATAAAATCGGGAAGACAAAGATTGAAGCCGGGAGATTTTTAATATAGACAGAAAGTCCGGAAGTCCGGAAGTCAGGAAGTCGGAAAGACAGAAAGACATATTATTTAATTAAGAATCATCTTCCGGACTTCCCGACTTCCTGACTTCCGGACTTCCAGACTTTCCGTCTTCCCGTCTTCTCTGTAACTTTGATGTTCAATTTACTCTTTGCGAAAAACAACATTAACGATATCCCTGCTTGTCGCTGCTACTGTTACACTTTCTTATTTATTGGGCGCCTGTAAAAAAGAACAGAATACAAAAGGCATTGAATTGATGCAACAGGAAATTCCGGCAGGTTTTCCTTCACCGGTTCATATTTTCAGCGACAATCCTTTGAGTAAAGAAGGGTTTGAACTGGGCCGGAAATTATTTTACGACGAACGACTTTCAATCGATAACCAGCATCCCTGTTCTTCCTGTCACCAGCAGATCGCCGGTTTTGGAACGTTTGAGCATGACCGCAGTCATGGCGTCAATAATTCTCATACGCTCCGCAATGCGCCGGTATTATTCAACCTGGCATGGAGTCCTTTTTTTCATTGGGACGGAGAATTTACTTCTATAAAAGATGAAGCGGCGCAACCGATCAATGGTCATATAGAAATGGGAGAATCGTTTGAAGGAGTGATCAATAAGATAAAAGATGATAAAGAATACCAGGATCAATTCAAAAAAGTTTTTCGCTCTGCTTTTATACGGCCTGAATTCATTTTAAAAGCATTGGAACAATTTACCGGCTATATGGTTTCTGCCAATTCCAAATATGATCTTTATAAAAAAGGATTGGCAACATTCACAGTGCAGGAACAAGCCGGTTACCAGTTATACAGGATCAAATGCGCCACTTGTCATCCCGAACCAATGTTCACCGATCACAAACTGCATAATATTGGATTGCCCGTTGATCCATTACTTGTTGATCATGGCCGGATGAGGATCACCGGTAAAAAAGAAGATTCTTTAAAATTCAGAACGCCGACCTTACGCAACACTTACATTTCTTCCAATTACATGCATGACGGAAGATTCGGCACATTGAATCAATGCATCACTCATTACCGCAGCGGTGTACAACCAGGTGCAACGCTTGATCCTTTATTAACGAATGGAATTACATTGACAAATGCCGAAGCAAATGAGCTTTTTGTTTTTATGCGGGCTTTGACGGATTCTTCATTTCTTAAAGATCCGCGGTTCGGCAAACCGCAATGATCTATTCTTCCCTGCCTCTTCTTTTTCCTATAAGAGTTCCCAGCGAATTTTTTTGCGCTTCGATATCCTTTAGAGTATTGTCCTGGTCCAGTTTATTTTGCTGCAGCTTTTTTTCAAGACTTGCCTGGTCATCCTGCAGGTCTTTCAATTTTTTTTCTGCCTTTGCCACTACTTCTTCCTGGTCTTTGATCTGGATCTCTAAATGAGCCGCTTCGATATCGGGCAGCATATTATTAAGAAAGACCTTGGCATTGCCTACATTCACTGCATCCATTTTGATCAAAGCATTTTCATCGCCTTTGATCATTACCAGGTATAAGACCGACTCATCCTCTCTTTTCCTGCTTTTACGTTCCACCTTGATGATATAATCCATCCTGTCATTGCTGATCTCGGTCATGTATGCATTCTTAAAAACAATAAACCCTTTGTCTTTATTAAAAATACCTTTCTCTTCTTTGGCTTTATAGCCCATTCTTTGCATTTTCTGAACGATCGCATTTTCCACAGCCTGCGCCGGGTAATTATATTCGATCACGATGGCCTGTTGCTTTTTCTTATCAAACTGTATATTGCCCTCGTAAGACTGGCCGCTGGACATCATCGAAACTGTAAATAAGGTAATGAGTAAAAATATCCTTTTCATGGTAACTGATTTTCTTGTAAAGTTAAATGGTTAATTAGTTAAAGCATATATGTAGCCAGAACATAAATTTCACGCCATCCCGATAACTATCGGGACAAAGGAGCGGCGGCACTACATTGCGTTCGTTTATCGTTGCGCTCGCTGCGAGAAATGATCTATGATTTAAATTGCCTTAGTTAATTGGGTCCTTACTTCAAATTTTCTCCGGCACCGGGCTTTACTGTACAAAGGAAATGTTAAGTTTTACGACCTGTTTAACCAATTAACCACTTAACTAGTTCACCCTTCTATTCGTTTTTTGAAAAGCGAACAACTACTTTTGTTGCTGCTTTTATCCCGTTGCGCCGTGAATGCAGCGGACAAAGTCTAAAATTTCCAATCCTTTGAGTGGTATTAAAAAACTGGCCGGGCAAACAATGTGGTATGGGGCAAGCTCCATAGCGGCCCGTTTTCTCAATTACCTGCTCACGCCTTATCTCACCAGTATTTTATTAACGTCTGCTTATGGTGAAATGAGCCTGGTCTATTCGCTGATCCCTTTCCTGAATATCATTTTTACTTATGGACTCGAGACCGCATATTTCCGGTATATACAAAGAAGTGAACAAAATGCCGATGTATACAATACGATCACGGTTTCGCTTATTCTAAGCACCATTAGTTTTACTTTATTGATGTTACTGTTCAGGCGGGATATTGCTGCGATCATTTCATTAAAAGATCACCCGGAATACATTACCTGGAGTGCCTGGATCATTGGCCTCGATGCATTGACGACCCTATCATTTGCCAAACTGCGGCAGGAAGGAAGACCCGTTAAATATGCAAGCATCCGGATCGCCGGTATATTGATCAATATTGCCGTGATCATTTTCTTTTTATCCGTTTGCCCGCGGATCGCTGCCAAAGATCCCGATAGCATTCTTCTTACTTTCTATGATAAAAAGATCGGCGTCGGTTATGTTTTCATTGCCAATCTTGTTCAATCGGCCGTTACTTTTCTTTTACTATGGAAAGAATTCTTTTCTTTTAAATGGAAATTCAACGGGCCTTTGTGGAAGGAGATCATGTTATATTCAATGCCGCTGATCATTGCAGGCTTTGGCGGTATGATCAACGAAACATTTGACCGCATCATGCTGGGCTGGTGGTCTACTGCAAAAGACACCAAAGTTGAAGTAGGTATTTATGCAGGCTGCTATAAACTTTCTATTCTTATCACTCTTTTTATACAGGCATTTCGTTTGGGCGCCGAACCATTTTTCTTTAAGCAGGCGCAGGGAGAAAATCCGCAGCGTATCTATGCACGGGTGATGAAATTTTTTGTTATTACTATTTGCGTGATGTTCCTTTTTGTTGCATTGTATATGGATATATGGAAACATTTTATACAGGACCCGAAAATATGGACGGGTTTAAGAGTGGTTCCCATTCTATTGCTGGCGAATATGTTCCTCGGCATTTACTATAATCTTTCTGTCTGGTACAAACTGACGAATAAAACAATGGCCGGGGCCTGGATCACCATTATTGGGGCGGCACTTACTTTAGCATCAATTATTTTTTCATTCCGAAGTTTGGCTATATGGCTTGTGCCTGGGCGACCTTTGTTTGTTATGGTACGATGATGGTCATTTCATTTGTATGGGGACAAAAAGAATATCGCATTCCCTATGCCTGGAAAAAACTGGTAGCATATATGGTGATCGTTGTGCTATTATATTTTATTCATTTGTTATTTATTAAAGCCGGTTTAGGTTTATGGGTCAACAGGGGATTTGCAACTATTGAATTATTCGCCTTTATCATTTTTGTATTGAATGTAGAGAGGAAGGAGTTTCAAAAGTTACCGGTGATAGGAAGATTTTTGAAGACCAAAGTTTCTTAAAGCGTTTTACAAAGGGCCCTTATTCAGAAAAGACAATAGAATAAATAACGCTAAACCGCCTGCCATACTCAAAACAAAGTAAAGCCCGTACTTTTTTACTTTATCCCATTCCTCCCTTGTCAACTTTTCTTTTACCCTTCGTGCAAGCGGATCTTCTCTCCACTTCCAATGCTTAAAGGTGATGCTCTGTATCTTCCATAAAAAATACAGTGAAGCTGTAGAAATAAGTATGAAAGCTATCAGTCCGCCCATTGTACACGGCTTATTAAAACATTTTAACAAAAACCTCATCCGGCCTTCGGCCACCTTCTCCTGAAGGAGAAGGACAAGACTCCGCTAATATAATTTTACAAAAGGATTATTCATCTTCTCAAATCCAATAGTTGTTACCGGGCCATGCCCCGAATAAACCTTTGTTTCATCCGGCAACGTAAAAAATTGGGTCTGGATACTATTGATCAATGTATCAAAATCGCCACCGGGAAGATCGGTGCGGCCGATACTCTTATTGAATAAAACATCGCCGCCGATAATAAAACCACCGGCTTCATGATAAAAAGCGATACTGCCGGGCGAATGACCGGGTGCAAAGCGGATCTCGAGTTCTTCTTCGCCTATTTTTATAGTATTTCCTTCTTGCAAATAAACCAATGGCCCTTCGTAGTTGTCGAAAGGAAGTTGCCACATCTTGCCGGCCTGCGGGGCAAAGTCCAGTACGGGCTTTTCTTTTGCATGCAGGTGAAGATCCAGGCCCCAAGTATCATGTATAAATTTATTTCCGAATACATGATCCAAATGGCAATGGGTATTAAGCAGCAATACGGGGGCCAGGCCTGTCTTTTCAATGCCCGTTTTTAATTCGTCCCGTTCTTCCGGAAAATAGCAGCCGGGGTCTATAATGCAGCATTGCTTCTGTTCGTTATACAAAACATATGTATTCTCCTGGACAGGACTAAAAGTGAAAGACTTAACAGCTAACATGCATGGTTTTTTCGTACTTTTAAATATAGAACCAGGATTTGCCGGATTCAACCGGATTTTGGGGCTATAAAGATAACTATCTTGCTACTACCTGCTGCGGGCAAATTTGCCGATGAGAATTACGGGACGATGAAGTGTGATTATCAATTTCTCTTCCCCGGAAGAAAAATTGATAATAATCCGCAGGAACCGGATGCAACGGACGATCATCCGTGTTAATGTCGCTGGCAACATAAAAATTAAAAAGAACGATTAAAATAAGATGAGGAGATTGCTTCGGCTCGCCTCGCAAGTTAAAATACAGATTAAACAAGTTATCAGAAACATTAAAGTGTCTATGAAGAGAGTATCAAGCCTGATGATCGTTTGCCTTTGCGTTTTCATGGCTATGGAAATGTCGGCTCAAGTGAACACCGTTGAATTTGGAAAGAATCGTATCCAATACCAGAAATTCAACTGGAAATATTACCAGACGGAGAATTTTAACAGCTATTTCAGCCAGGATGGTCTGGGTTTGGGAAAATATGTGGCCCAAATAGCCGAAGAAGAATTGCCTTCTATTGAAGAGTTTGTTGAATATGGCCTTCAACGCCGGGCCAATATCGTTATTTATAATAATTACGATGAAATGCAACAGTCCAATATCGGGCTGGGCATTGACTGGCAGAATACCGGCGGCGTCACCAAACTGGTGAACAATAAAATGATCGTTTATTTTGATGGCAACCACGAACATCTTCGCCAGCAAATAAGACAGGGCATTGCAAAAATTTTAGTGGATAATGTTTTATTCGGGGATGATCTTGGAGAATTTGCCGCTAACCAGGCATTACTCGATCTTCCCAAATGGCTGACGGATGGTTATATTGAATATGCCGCTGAAAATTGGAGTACGACACTGGATGATGATCTCCGTTCTGCTATGCTGGCCAGCGAGTATAAGAATTTTTATGCGTTTGCTTTTGAAAAGCCATTACTGGCCGGTCATGCTTTTTGGAAATATATTGCCGATAAATTCGGTAAAAGCAAGACAACTTATTTTCTTTACCTGGCCCGCATTTATCGCAGCCTGAATAATGCTTCGAATAAGATCGCTAAAAAGAAATTCAAACTTTTGCTGGAAGATTTTATGACGGAAGTGCCGCAGGCTTATTTTAAAGATATCCGCGGCCGGCGCAATTCACCGAAAGGACAATTATCGATCAGTGAAGATATCGGCAAAAAAGATTTTATCCGTTTTAATGCCAACCCTAATTCCAAAGCATATACGTATGCGTATGTTGAATTCAAACAGGGCCGTTATCAAATAGTATTGGTAGAAAATTTTGTGGACAGGAAAGTGCTGGTAAAATTGGGCGTTCGTTCCCGTGAAAAAGAATTGTATCCCGTTTATCCAATACTGGCATGGGATGGCAAAGGAACAAGACTGGCTGTTTTGTATAATGATGAAGGCAAAACAAAATTCTTTGTGTATGATCTTGTCAATCATAATAAACAGTGGAAACAGGAATGGGATCAGTTTGACCAGGTGCAGGACATGAAATACATGCTGGATGCGAATACGCTTTTATTAAGTGCCGTACGCAGCGGCCAAACCGATATCTATGTTTATAAAATAGATAAAGGAAGTTTTGAACAGGTAACGAATGATGTTTACGATGACCTGGATCCTTCTTTTGTAGCGTTCCCCAACCGTACCGGTATTTTGTATTCGAGCAATCGTCCAACGGCGCAGGCCCTCAGCAGCGATGATTCGTTACCGGGAAGGCATTTCAATATTTTCCTGGTTGATAACTGGAATAAATCCGAATTCAAACAAATATCCAAACTTTCCGACCTGAAGCATGGCAATGCCCGTTACCCGTCTCAATACAATCAATCGCATTTTACTTTTGTCAGCGATGAGAATGGGGTGAATAACCGCTATGCCGGTTTCTTTACTACCGAAAGAGCCGGATTGGATACGCTGATCTTTATCGGCGATGAAGTACTTCGCAATCCACAGCAAAAAGAAGTGGACAGTCTATTAAAAGAATGGAAGAAGACTGATATTGATTCGGTAGGATATGTTTCTGTAACGCTTGATTCATCTTATGTATTCCCGCTTACCAATTATCAAAGCAGTTTATTGGAAACAAGAACGGCCGGCGACAATCAGCAGATAAGCGAAGTGGTGAAATTGGGCGACATGAAATTGTTGTATCGCCTGCGGGTGGATGAGGCGACGCTCAAGCGCCGTAATATCAATGCAAGACCAACAGAATACATTAAAAAATTAATTGAAGAAGAAAAGAAAGCGGCTGGAAAGACATCCAGTATTACCCCGAAAAGCGATACGCTGACAAAAAAACAAGTTGATTTTTTCAATAGCGGCTTTAATGATGATACAGCGAAGAATAATCAAAGCCAGTTGGGCAATGTAGTGCAGGGAGAAGAAGTGATAAAAGAATCTGTATTGAAAAAAGCGAAAGTATTTGAATACAGGCCACCGAAATTCTTCAATGATTATCTTGTAAGCGGTTTCAATAATAATGTACTCGTTACCCGTTTTCAACCTTACCAGGGCGGTTCCGGTCCTATACAATTAAGCAATGGCGATCCTTTCAATGGTATTATCCGGGTAGGAACATCTGATCTTTTTGAAGACTGGAAATTTGCCGGTGGGTTCCGTATCAGTCCTGACTTGAATAACAACGAGTATGTTTTCACCTCTCAATACCTGAAAAAAAGGATCGATTATGGATTGACGTATTACCGCACGGCACAAAAAATTGCAGAGCTTGATACAGTGAATAACCAGGTCGATGCTTTTCTTAAAAAGATCTATACAAATCTTTATCAAATATCATTGACCTATCCTTTTTCCAAAATTCAAAGCCTGCGGCTGAATGTTGCTTACCGGGGAGATAAATTCGCCACGTTATTGACCGATTCATTATCGGTAAAAGTGAACGATCGTAAACTCAATTATGCACTGGCGCATCTTGAATATGTGCATGATGATGCCATCACTCCTGCTACTAATATCTGGGTCGGCCTTCGCTGGAAAGTATATGTAGATGTAAATGCGCAGGTAAGTAAAAAAGTAGGGAACAAAAAACTTGACGGACATCCTTTTACAATGAATGTTGGTTTTGATGCCCGTCATTATTTACCCATTTACAGGAATATCATCTGGGCTGTAAGAGCTGCCGGTGATTTTTCATGGGGTAAAGAAAAATTCGTTTATTATCTCGGCGGTGTTGACAACTGGATCATGTTTGGCGAGAATCAAAAAATTGATGACAATGGTAATGTCAGTTACCGGTATTTCAACCCGGATCCTGCCCCATCGGGCAATTATGCTTACCAGTCATTAGCTGTAAATCTCCGTGGGTTTATACAAAACGTTGCGAATGGCAATAATGCTTTAGTGATAAACAGTGAGATCAGGGTGCCGGTGTTTTCTTCTTTGTTCAATAAACCTATCAACAATGCATTCCTGAGGAATTTCCAGATCGTTCAGTTCGTTGACCTGGGTACAGCATGGAATGGCGCTTATAATAAATTAAAAAGACCTTCTGTTACATATGGAACGCCGCCGGTACAGGTAAGAGTGAAAACAGGCGGCGTTGGTCCGTTTGCCGGTGGTTATGGTTTTGGCGCCCGCAGTACATTGCTTGGTTATTTCCTTCGCTTTGATGCTGGTTGGGAAATGGATGGCATCTTCAGGGGCAAACCGAAATTCTATTTTGCAATGGGATTGGATTTTTAATATTCCCGCAAATTATATTCTATAAACAAGAGCCTTCCTCATACGGAAGGTTTTTGTTTATAGGTTTGATCTATCGGGCGGTATCCTGACAAATACTTTATAATAAAAGAATCCGAGGCCGATTCCCAGAATTATTGTCAGCACATGATTGAATGTAGTGGGGGAAGGATGATAGCCTTCATCACTTGTCATTTCATAAAAAAGATCAAAAACTTTTGTTGTGTCTTTACCGTGGTAAACACATGGATCAGGAATAAGAATACCTTCCACCATAAAATGAAGAACGAAAGCTGTTATCAATCCCAAAAAATAACAGAATAACAATCCCGCAATTTTATTAACCGATCTCATCTGCTTCTAATTTTCCCTTGCATAAAATTCTTTCCCGATCTTTCTGAAAGTAAAATAGACGAGGGTCATAAAAATGGAATAACATAAGGTCATTCCCCATGCATAGCCGTTCGAAAAAGGATGAAGCGTTATATCAATGATCTCTTCTAAAAGCGAAAAAGGATTGGTGATAATGTCCCAACTGTTGAATCGCAAAAAGCGGCCGATATAGATCCCGAATGCGCTGACGAACATCACTGTAAAAACTACGAGCACGGAAAAACTTTTTCCTCTTATGGCCCTGATGATCAATTCAACTTTTCGTAAGGAAATAATTCCGGCAATGATACCGTTCCATGCAAAAGAAAATATCAGCAAAAGATCAAACCATTTAGGCGCTGATGGATAACGATAAAGATGAAAAAGATCGGTGATGATATAAAAAGAGTTAGGGATAAATACAAGCCAGGCAGCGAGGGCAAGGATTAATTTTAACCGGTTCTCAATAACAGGAACATTATTGGTCAACCACCAGGTGATCCAGTAAGGAATGAAAGCAAGAAAAAGATTCCAAATAAGAAAAAGATGGTTTATTGAACCGGTTGCTATGATACGGCACAGCAATAAGGCGCAACTGAAAGCGCTGGATGCAAGCAGCCAGTCGTGCAGGCTTACAATGAAATAGGATTTTGTTCGATTATTTTCCATCAAAATATTTTTGGGATAAAAATTATACCGCCGGTTATCAATGCTGCAATGGCCGTAACAAATACCGCTGCTGCCGCCAGGTCTTTGATCCACTTGATCTCTTTTCTTTTTTCAAGCGAAATAAGATCTATTGTTTTTTCAATAGCTGTATTGATCAATTCCGTTGTCCACACGGAACCGATCGTTATTACCAACACAATAATTTCAAGCGCAGCTATTCTTAAGACGATCGCTAAGATTATTACAGTGATCGTTGCCGATAAATGGATCCATGCATTATGTTCCTTGCGGAAAAATTCTTTCAATCCTTCAAACGCATACTTAAAACTATGCAACCGTTTCCACCAGGAAAATCTATTTTCTTTGATATGGTCCATCATTCTTTAATTCTTCTTTGGTATATGTAAAGCACCGGCTGCTTTGAAAAAAGCAACAAGACGTATGATTATGATCAATACTATGGAGAACATGCCGGGCAATAGGAAATCCAGGGAATCTGTATATATCGATCCGCCAAACAAAAGAAGCAATAGCCAATAATTCAGAAGAACGAGAACGGGTGCGATCAAAAGCCATAGAATATACTTCCCGGTATCCCGGAGTGGTAATTGGAATATCCCGTACATAGCAAGTTGACCCAGCGCCAGTGACGGGATCGAAAATATTATTGAAAAAAGAGCAAATTGTAAAATGAGCGCAAAGCTATTCATATCAAAAGGTGATGTCCACCCAACTATTGCTATCGCCAAAAAAGGATGTATCAAATTGGCCAGCAGCCATGTCCCGGTCACATACACAAACATTGCAAAACAGTTTTTATATATGGGGAAATATTTTCGTCCTGAGCTGATCTGTGGATTCGGTCATCAGGTTATTCCATTGCCAGTGATGAATAGAATTGCTTTTTTTGCCGAGCCGGTAAGCTCTTTTCATTTTTGTCCAATGCTCCGGCATAGTACAAAAACTATAGACCAGCGTTGCCAGTACCGGGAAAGAAACCCTGCCGTTCCCAAACATGAAACTTTGCAAACAAGCTTCTCCTTCATCCGTTGTATCATATCCGAGTAACACATGCTTCAGGTCGTGGCGTGAATAATGTTTTAATAAAGGAAGGTTTCTTTTTTCCAGGAACCGGTACAGATCGTTGCCGAGACTTCCTTCCGGTAATGCTTTTAGTTGCTCTTTACTGTAGGTGAAAAAATTCGGCTTCCGTATTATTTTTAATAAAGGCAATGCCATCTTATGTGTCAGGAAGACCAATACAGCCGTTCTTATTTTTATTAATATTTTTTTCATTAGCTGAACGATTTAAGGAGCCCTTTACTTTTCTGCCAAACTGTTTTTACTGTTGGCTGCAACCACGTTTCTTTATTTATATATGTTGATCCCGTTGAAGTTCTTCCAGCCTATTTATTTTTCGCAGGCAGATACCCAATGGGATCAAACCAACAATCCCGAACGAACAATCTATCAATCTCCACCAAAGAGGAATGCCCCTGAAATGACCAGTTATCAAAGCATACGGAACAATGAGCAGGCAGGCGATCATACCAAATTCGATCACCCATTTATTTCTTACAGGATCACGAAGCGGGCCGATAAAAAGAATGGCAATAACAAAATGTGCAAAGGCCAGCCAGTCATACCCATAAAATAAGAACGGATAATTTTTTGAGGTTTCATTGATCCCTTCATGTACTTTCTCCATCCAGGGTTGCACGAATTGTATATCTCCTGTTACCCGGTAGAGAAAATTGATACCGGATACAACCGGGATGGCAGTGAGACCGCTAAGGAACAGCACGATCATAAAGAACCATGTCAATCTTTTTATTTGCTTCTGCAGTATTTCTATCCTGTTCATTTTACTCCTTTGATCATGTTTTCCAATGCAGTGATATGTTCGTTAAAAGCTTTTTCACCGGGCCGGGTGATAGAATAAGTAGTGTTCGTCTTTTTTCCAATAAACCCTTTCTTCACTTTGATAAAACCATTTTCTTCCAGGTTCACCAAATGCGTAGCCAAATTGCCGTCGGTCACTTCAAGCATCTGCTTCAGGTCATTGAAGTTTATTTCTTCATTGACCATCAGCACACTCATCACACCGAGACGAATGCGGCTTTCAAACACTTTATTCAAACCGTTAATTGGATTCTTCATGCTTACTTAATCTCTTATTTGATCCATTTTACTTATGACCTTCTTTCATATTTCCACCACATCACAGCGCCGTATACGATATGTAATACCCCGAAGCCAAAAGCCCAGCAATACAATCCATAGCCGATAAAAAACATATTGATCGATCCGAGTACGATCTCGCAATAACCGAGATAGCGGATATCGGTAAGTGTGTACTTGCTGGCATTTACCAAAGCCAGTCCATAAAAAATAAGACAGGCAGGCGCTACGAATCTCCATTCATCATAGCGCAGCATGCCCAGTACAAAACCTGCACCTGCAATTAATGGGATCAACATATTCCACGCTAATCTTTTCGAAGTATGATCCCAGAGTGGTAATCCCTGTCTTTTTGCCCTTCGCCAGGTGAGATAGAAAGAAGAAATAAACGCAACAGCAAATATGGCTACCGCCAGCGCTATCAGTTTTATCTTCAGTTTACTGAAATCATCACCGGAGAAAAAACTACGGCTCCGGTATTCGCCATAATAATTATCCATGATGTTGCCGCCGATCCAGGCGCCGGCGAGGGCGAATATGCCGGCAGCAATACCGCTGAGGCCACTGAGAGAAATAAAACGGCTGGACCGTTCCATGATGCGGCGAATATCTTTTATCTCCTGTAGCGAATCGGTTGATTGGTTTTTTTCTTCCATACAAAGCACTTTGTAGTACAAAGTAAATAGCATAATTATTGAAATCCAAATTTATTTCGTGAATTGATAATGGTCAATCGTCAATAAGTCGTTAATGTTCAAAAACCCTGAATTTCGGAACTTCCTTCACGATCCACGATTGACCATTCACGGTTTTGCTTAACTTCCTTCTCTTAAACAGTTTTGATATGTCTTCACATTTTATTCTCGCCCTTGACCAGGGCACGACCAGCAGCCGCAGTATGGTATTTGATAAACAGGGAAATATTATAGGTGTGGCACAGAAAGAATTCAAACAACTATTTCCAAAACCCGGTTGGGTAGAACATGATGCCAATGAAATATGGAGCACACAGTTTGGTACAATGGCAGAAGCGGTAGCAAAAGCGGGTATCAATATGAAGCAGGTTGCCGCTATCGGCATCACCAATCAAAGAGAAACAACTGTTGTTTGGGACAGGAAGACCGGTCAGCCTGTTTATAATGCAATTGTATGGCAGGACAGGCGAACAGCCATGTATTGCGATGAATTAAAAAATGCCGGCAATGCCTCCGTCATTCAGCAAAAAACAGGTCTTATCATTGATGCCTATTTCTCCGCCACCAAATTAAAATGGATACTGGATAATGTTGAAGGCGCAAGAACCAAAGCTGAAAAAGGCGAACTCGCTTTTGGAACGATCGATTCATGGCTGACCTGGAAACTAACCAATGGCGAAGTACATGTAACAGATGTCTCCAATGCATCAAGAACAATGTTGTTCAATATTCATTCGCTTCAATGGGATGAAGAGTTGTTGAAACTATTCGATATCCCTGTATCTGTGTTACCGCAAGTAAAACCGAGCAGTAAAATATATGGCGTAAGCGGAAATATTATTCCCGATTCAAGAATTCCTATTGCAGGTATTGCGGGTGATCAGCAAGCTGCACTGTTCGGGCAAATGTGTACACAAACGGGCATGGTAAAAAATACTTATGGTACCGGTTGTTTTATGCTGATGAATACAGGAGAGAAAGCGATCGCTTCAAAAAATAATTTACTGACAACGATCGCCTGGCAGGTGGATGGCAAAACAGAATATGCTTTGGAAGGATCGGTGTTCATTGCGGGCGCCGTGGTGCAATGGCTAAGGGATGAATTAAAGATCATCCGCAGTTCTTCCGAAGTAGAAAAACTGGCGGAACAGGTGAAGGATACCGATGGAGTTTATATTGTGCCTGCCTTTGCAGGTTTGGGTGCACCGCATTGGAATCAACATGCAAGAGGAAGTATTTTTGGATTGACCCGAGGCAGCAGCAATGCGCATATTGCCAGGGCGGCTTTGGACAGCATCGCTTATCAAACGCATGATGTATTAAAAGCTATGGAAGCCGATGCAGGTATACAGATAAAAGAATTAAGAGTGGATGGAGGCGCAACGATCAATAATGCATTGATGCAGTTTCAAAGCGATATACTGAATTGTAAAGTGGTACGGCCAAACATCACGGAGACAACAGCATTGGGCGCCGCTTACCTGGCAGGGTTGGCTGTTGGTTACTGGAAAAATGTAGAAGAGATACAGGAACAATGGCAGGCAGATAAAACATTTTCACCGGCGATGGATGAAAATAAAAGGAATGAACTGGTGAATGGATGGCAACGGGGGGTGAAAGCATGCATTGCATGGGCTGATGAAAAAGTGAAATAGGTCATAAAAGTCAAATTGGTCAAATACAGGGTTTCAATATATGACCGGGATGACTTAGTGACCTTCATGACCATAAATTATACCACAGGTTGAACAGGAATGAAATGATATCCCAATTGGAAACTGTTGCGGAATTCGACATC
>CAVPYW010000008.1:0-508550 GCA_963710055.1 uncultured Chitinophagaceae bacterium
TACCCACAGGCTGGGAGAACTTTGAAAGATTAGTAACAACAAGGATCGTTTCTTCTTCCAGCGTTCTTGTATAGGCAAGAATTTTAGTATTATCGGTATATAAAAATTTGAGATCACCACGACCAAAAACCTGGTATTTTTTCCTGGCAGCAATAATTCTTTTCATATACCAGAAAAGAGAAGACGTATTTAATTTCTGCGTTTCCACATTCACTGAATCATAATGATATGCCGGATCGAGTATGAGCGGAAGATATAGATGCTGGGGATTAGCCTTTGAGAAACCTGCGTTCCGGTCGGGCGACCATTGCATGGGCGTTCGCACACCATCCCGGTCGCCCAGATAAAAATTATCACCCATGCCGATCTCATCACCATAATAAATGACAGGGGTTCCCGGCAGCGAAAAAAGAGACATTAAGCAGTTCTATTTTCCTCCGATTGTTCTCAATCAAAGGGGCAAGCCGGTGCCGGATGCCCAGGTTTATCCTGGCTTTAGGATCCTTTGCATACATTTTATACATGTAATCCCGTTCTTCATCCGTAACCATCTCCAGCGTGAGCTCATCATGATTGCTAAGAAAATGGCCCACTGGCAATTGTCAGGTATAGGAGGCGTCTGGTCGAAAATATCAGTGATGGGATGCGGTCTTCCATCGCAATGCCATGAACATCCGCGGCATCACTGGGAAATGATAATTCATGTGACATTCATCGCCATTTCCAAAATATGAAACGGAATCTTCCGGCCACATATTGGCCTCTGCCAATAAAAAGTACCAGGATAATACTCGTCTATATAGGCTCTTAGCTCTTTTAAAAATAGATGTGTTTCCGGCAGATTCTCTCCGTTCGTTCCCTCCCGCTCATATAAATAGGGCACTGCATCCAGGCGGAAACCATCAACACCCATCGTACACCAATAATCGATGATCTTAAATATTTCCTCCTGCACATCCGGATTATCGTAATTCAGATCGGGTTGATGATGAAAAAACCTGTGCCAGTAATACTGCTGCGCTTCCTCATCCCACGTCCAATTGGATGCTTCAAAATCCTGGAAAATAATCCTTACATCTTTGTATTTCGAGGGTCATCGGTCCATACATAATAATTTCTTTCAACGGATTCTTTCGCTGATCGTCTCGCTCTCTTGAACCAGGGATGTTGATCCGAAGTATGATTGATGACCAGTTCAATGATCACTTTGAGATTTCTGCGATGGGCTTCTTTTAGGAATTTTTTAAATTCCGAAATATTGCCATAATCCTCGTGCATGGAATAATAATCTGCGATGTCGTACCCATCATCCTTAAGGGGGGATTGAAAAAGGCAATACCCAGATAGCCGTGACGCCCAGGTCCACTAAATAATCGAGCTTTTCCAGCAGACCGTCGAAATCGCCGATCCCATCGCCGTTGCTGTCGCGGAAAGCTTTTATATGCAGTTCATAAATGATGGCATCCTTATACCAATCTTTCTTAAGCTGCTCCATATCATGCAATGCTTTTTTTCGGATCATTGTTTTTTTGTTGCTGTTTCTCCATTATGTAAGGCTTGCGATAATTGATCGCCCAGTAAAACTGTTTGGGTTGGGAAAGCAAATTCGACTTCTTCCTTTTCAAATATTTCCACCAAAAGCAGGTTGATCTGCTGTTGTACATTCATGAATTCATTATAGTCGGGTGACAAAATGTAATAAACAACTTCAAAATCGAGGCTGGAATTGCCGAAGGATTTGAAATGTGCCCGATCAAAACGGGTGAGAGGAATCGATTCTACAATGATCTTGATCCATCCCGGTATCATTTTCAGCTTTGACAACGGGGTATTATATACAACCCCAAATGAAAAAACCGAACGCCTTTCCTGCATTCGCTTATAATTATGAACCCGGGCATTAGTGAGATCGGTATTAGAGCATACAAGTTGCTCTCCTCCGAGCGTTCGCAAACGGGTCGTCCTGATACCTATATATTCTACTGTTCCCATCTTATCATCCAGTACAATGAAATCACCGGGTTCAAAAGGTTTGTCGAAATAAATGGCCAGGTAATTGAAAAGGTCTGCGAGGATAGTTTGAGAAGCAAGTGCAATAGCAATACCGCCAATTCCAAGGCCCGCTATAATAGTAGTTATATCATAGCCGAGATTATCTATAAGGAATAATAGTGCAACCAGGAAGATGACAAGGCGTACTAACAAAATGATCCCTTTGGAAGCACCGGTGCGTGCTGTAGTATCTTTCTTACTGATCTGTGGATTAAAGGCATAACTGATAGTCGCATTAATGATCTTTAGAACAAAAAAAATGATGGTAATCATAAGCGCTATATGCGCAACACTTTGGGCCTTTGCTGTCATTGACAGGTAATGTAGTCCGGCATAAATAGAAACCAGGTACAAAAAGGGCACGACGGAAGTTTGAACCTGCCTGATAATAAAATCATCAAGATGTGTTTTTGTTCTTTCTGTTACTTTTTTCAAACGTCGTATCACAACGGACTGTAATACTCTCAGGAGTATCATGCTGCAAATAATAATCAGCAGGGATAGCGCCCAATCCCTGAGCGTATTATCAAGAAAAGTATTGTCCCAAATCGAAGGCATTGAAAAATAGTATAGTGAGTGCAAAGTTAGTTTTGATTAACTCCTTCCACGGTGGAATGCAAAATTCTAATAACATTCTAATCGCTGGTCGCAAATATTATGTAGCTGAGAGAGTTCTGTATTCTAATGACTTTCTAATATTGTTTTAATCCGTCTCCAATACTGCCGAACTACTTTTAACAGATGAAAAAAAGACTTTTTATTGTTTCTAATCGCTTGCCTGTAACAGTGAACGATCAAGGCATGCAACAGGCATCGGGAGGATTGATCACAGCCGTTCAAAGTTATCTGAACAGGCAATCGTCTAATGAGTTTGAGGAAGTATTTTGGGCGGGAGTTCCGGGTTGCAATATTGCGACGTGGATATCAGCCATAAAAAAAATAAATTCAACTTCATTCACCTATGTGCCGGTTTTTGTACCAAAAGCTGAATATGATGGATATTATAATGGGCACTCGAATTCTGTAGTATGGCCTTTATTCCATTACTTCCCCTCCTTTGTAGAATATAATGCCGGTAAATATTGCGATTATCAAAGAGTGAATGAATTATTTGCAGATGGTTTACTAAAACAACTGCGCCCGACCGACACCGTCTGGATTCACGATTATCATTTGATACCACTGGCTTCACTGCTACGCAAAAGTTTACCGGAGTTGAAGATTGGTTTTTTCCTGCATATTCCATTTCCTTCATTTGAGATACTAAGGCTGATGCCAAAAAAATGGCAGCGTGACCTGTTGAGTGGTTTACTGGGTGCAGACCTTGTGGGGTTTCATACGATCGATTACGCAACGCATTTTTTACAAAGCGTTCAAATGGTATTAGGATTGAATAATGAAAGAAATATAATCCTGCATGATAACCGGCTTGTTAAAATTGATGTTTTCCCGATCAGCATTGATTATCAAAAATTCAATAATGCCTTTGACAATGAAAAGATCGTTCAATTAAGATCTGAAATACGAAAAGAAGTAGCGGGGCGTAAGCTGATCTTTTCCGTCGACAGGCTTGATTATACAAAGGGAGTTCAGAACAGGTTGATGGCGTATGAGCATTTTCTTACAAATAATCCTGGCTATAATGGCAAGGTTGTTTTTATTATGGTCATCGTTCCTTCCAGAGATACCATTCCAAAATACGCAGAAAGGAAGAAGAGTATCGATGAGCTGATCAGCCGGATCAATAGCCACATTGGGAATATACACTGGATGCCGGTGATCTATCAATATAATTCACTCGATTTCGAGCATATGGTAGCATTATATGGTGCTTGTGATCTTGCACTGATAACTCCGCTTCGCGATGGAATGAACCTGGTTTCCAAAGAATTTGTAGCCAGCAGAAAAGATAAGAAGGGTGTTTTAGTTCTCAGTGAAATGGCCGGAGCCGCCAGGGAACTTACTGATGCCCTCACTATCAATCCGAATGATATAGCTGAAATGGCTGAAAGAATAAAAGAAGGATTGGAAATGCCTGAAGAAAAACAGGCTGATCTAATGACACATATGCAGGAGCGTATTTTAAATTACGATGTAAAGGCATGGGCTGAAGATTTCATGCTGGAACTGGAAAATATAAAAAGAAAGCAGGATCAATTCCAGGTCAAATTCATAGATGATTATTCACGGAGAGATATTTATGAGGCATACAGATCAGCCAAAAAAAGATTACTCCTGCTGGATTATGACGGCACATTGATTCCCTATCATGCCAATCCATCTCTTGCTGTCCCGGATGAAGGTTTAAAAGAAACATTAAAGCAACTCGGGGAGACAACGGGCAATGAAGTATTCCTGATCAGCGGCAGAAGCAGTGCCTGGCTCGAGGAACAATTCCACGGATTTCCATTGAACCTTGTGGCGGAGCACGGAGCCCGCTCCAAACTTATTGGGAAAAAATGGGTATCGCAAATTCAAACCCATAATGAATGGAAAGAGAAGGTGCATAATATCATGGAAATCTATGTAAGACGGTGTGCCAATACACTGATCGAGGAAAAGGAGTTTTCCATTGTGTGGCACTACCGGAATGCTAATGAGGAAGAAGGTAAGTTACGGGCGCACGAGCTAGTGAACGACCTTAACGATTATATTCCGAACCGGCACCTGGAAGTACAAATGGGAAATAAGATTGTCGAGGTAAGACAAAGCGGGATCAATAAAGGAAAATTCATTGAAGACCTTATCCGAAGGGAAACTTACGACTTCATATTCGCCGCCGGAGATGACCGTACTGATGAGGATATGTTCAAATCGCTATTGCATACAGCCAATGTGTACAGCATTAAAGTTGGTCCGGAAGCTTCTTACGCAAAATACAATTTGTACACACCGCATATGGTCGTTGCCATGCTGGAAGGTTTGAATTTTCTTAGATCACCCGAGATTGTCAATAAATGAAAGCGTCGTTCCGAAAAATATTGATACCGGTTGATTTTACCGTGAACACATCAACAGCCATCCGCAAAGCCTGTATAATGGCCGGGCAAAATGCGACACTGCATCTTCTGTATGTGCAGTGCTATGGTTATCCTTTGTTATCCTTGGAGGGATATCGTTTTATTATGCCGAATGAAAAAAAGGACCGTGCTGAAGCTGAACAAAAGCTGGAAAAATGGGTACAATGGATAGAAAAGCATTACGGTAACATTACTGTAACCACCAGCATTGATACAAAAAAGGCAGTGCAGGAAGGCGTCATTTTTTCGGCCATGGCAATAAAGGCTGACCTGATCATGATCGGAAAAAGATCCCTGCACTCATGGTTTCCATTTTTGAACGTCATAAGACCAGAAAAAATTATTGAGAAAACCAATATCCCGGTGATGATCGTTAAACCAGGTGCAGAGAATACAGCACCAAAAAAAATTATTGTACCGATTGATGATAAGGTAAATGAGAATAAGATAAGGATGATAGAGACGATTTGCGAACAAAAAAGGGCTACCTTTTTTCTACTTGCATTTAAAGAAAGCGGGAGTGCTTCCAACGAATCAATTTCTCATACACTGTCTCAATATTATCAACGCATCTGGTTTGACCTACGCGGCCACGCCGAATGCAGGATCGAGAATGGAACGAAAAATGGACGATCGATACTTAAGATTGTTAAGGAATTGCATGCTGATGCCGTTATACTTGAACAAGGTGTTGAAACAAAAATGAACTGGCTTAACAGCCAGATCCAGGATCATATCCCGGCAAATTCAGGACTACAGGTTTTGCTTGTTAACCCGTGAAAGCAGCCGTGGCATAACTACCTACAGAAGCTATACTTATTATATCTTTAAAGAATTATGGAAGGTTTTTTTGACAAATTCAGGCTTGGTGCTGAAAAGGAAGAGCTCCAGGAAGTAATAAGAAATATCGATAACGGGGTTGTCTTTCGGGGAACGAATCTTTGGGTTTTAATATTCGCTGTCTTTGTAGCATCTCTCGGCCTCAATCTGAATTCGCCTGCTGTTATTATCGGGGCCATGCTAATTTCTCCCTTAATGGGCCCGATTATGGGTATTGGACTTGGTATAGGTATCAACGATATTCCTTTAATCCGAAAAGCCATCTACAACTATATGATCGCCGCAATGGTGGCTTTAATTACTTCCACGATTTTCTTTTTAATTTCTCCCCTGGATGAAGCGCATTCAGAAATCCTGGCAAGGACTTCTCCCACAGTCTATGACGTTTTAATAGCTTTTTTTGGCGGTTGTGCTGGAATTCTTGCGACTTCCAGCAGACAAAAAGGAAATGTTATCCCGGGCGTCGCAATTGCTACCGCCCTGATGCCTCCTCTTTGTACGGCGGGCTATGGCCTGGCTACTTTGAATCTCAATTTTTTCATAGGAGCATTTTATCTATTTATCATCAACACGGTGTTTATCGCACTGGCTACTTTTATCGTAGCCCGGATCCTGCACTTTCCTTATAAGCATTTGCAAAACCGGCGAGCCGATAATATTGCGAGAGCTGTTGTATGGATCGTTGTCTTACTCACACTCGTCCCCAGCATTTATTTTGGATATGATATTGTCATGCGTGACAGGTTCACCCGGGATGCGAACCGTTTTATTAATAATGAAGCTAACTTACCAAATGATTATTTGCTAAATAAGAAAATTGATGCAAGGACTAGAAAGATAACATTGATATTCGGGGGGAAGGAAATATCCCCGGCTGAGATAGACCAGTTGAAATCTCAACTAATCAAGTATGATCTCGGGAAGGCAACATTGGAAGTAAAGCAGGGCTTTGCATCATTCTCTGAAACAAATACAACTGACGATAATGAAGTAAATAACCTGACTCAAGCTCTCGCAACGCAAGATATCAAGCTTAAAGAATTACAAAGGTTATCGGACAGCCTAAAAAGAATGGATGAACTCGGCAGTCAGGTGTTTCGGGAAATTAAGGCACAATACCCAACTGTCCAGCATGCGATTATTCAACCGTCGCGGGTTTGGGGTGATTCTGCAAACGTTGGTCAAACACTTGTTGTGCTATTAACAATAAAGGGGATTCTTTCCAACAAGGAAAAAAGTAAAATGGAAAAATGGCTTGCAGTAAGAATGAAGCAACCTAACATTCAAATATTGATTCAAAGATGATCGATGCTTAAGACTGGCAGTTCAAAATCAATGTGGTAAAACTAATAAGGGATTATGTCTTTGAGTTGGACTGACATCCAGGGAATATCTTTTCAATCAGGTAAACTCCTTCTGCATATAATATGGACAAAAGACCCAGAATAAACCTTACGCTATCGCTGCTGGATAAAAGGATAGAGTTGGCCTGTAAGATCTTCCTTGTGATCATGTGGGGACTTACCATCTTCGCCCTGCTGAAATTGCCGGCAATAGTCCCGGTGCATTTTAATTTCAGGGGGCAGCCCGATGATTATGGCGATAAGAAAACACTGCTGTTCCTGCCCTTGCTGGGGACGATCATTTACTGGGGCTTATCCAAACTAAACAAGTATCCGCATGTTTTCAATTACATGGTAAAAATTACGGAAGACAATGCGCACAGGCAATATTCACAAGCAACGCGGGTCTTGCGATTTTTGAAGCTGGCCATCCTGGTTATCTTTTCGGTGATCATCGTCATGGTCTACCTCGCTGCAACAGGTGTTATCAAAGGACCTGGTATATGGTTCCTGCCTGCTGTCCTTGCACTCCTGTTAGTTCCAACAATTGTTTTTATAGTTCAGTCCCGAAAGTGATGCACTGAATAGTAAGTCTTCAGCCCGCCGGTTTGAGTTAAATAAACTATAAGACAATTCCTGTCACATATTAAAGATCTTTATTTCGGTACAAGCTGTTTAATCATCTTAGGGAAGTTTAACATTGCTCTGCATCAATTTATTGGACAGACAATTGATTTTCACCGGATGATAATTTTCAAATGTGATTGTTTCAGCTATTGACGGAGTGAAATATAAGGTTCTTTGTAGCCTTACTTAGATAGGGTTTGAGTATCTTCGGTCAATGAAAAAGTATTTATTTTTACTTTTATCTGTTGCTGTTTTTTCTCTCGCACAAGGGCGGGAGAGCAATACGGGTATTGAAAAAATACCCGGTGCTTACCATCTTTCAAAGCCTTCCGGTCCACATACAGAATTGCAGCTATCGGATCAGGTTGCTGCTGCCACAGCTCTGTACCGGGCCGATAAAAAAATAACTGATGGAAATGAAAGGTCTTCAACCGGGTTAAGCGGCTGCGATTTTTATGTTATTGCTTTTCAAAAAGCCAGTAATAACCTTCCCTCCAAAGACTATCTTATTCATATCTACCCCTCGCACCATTTCTGGTAATCTCCAGCTGGTTTTTTCACTTTAGTTATTTCTTCATTTAAATCAATAGATAACTATGCCCGCAATAATTACCGTCGTGGCTATGCTTGTATTCCTATTCCTGGTCATCGGCGCTTTCGTGTTTTTGCAGGACAGGAAACAAAAAAGAGCAGCCATCAGAAAAATGAAAGCCACTCAAAAAAAAGATGTGTCCTGATAATATATATTCCTCATTGGAGCGGTGATCTTTTATACAATTCAAATGTGCGCTAACAATATTTTTGATTCATTAAAACGTTTATTATGATCAGTGTACAAGAAAATTTACAGCCAACGGGCCGGTTTTCCAACCGCGCCGAAAATTATTTGCAGTACCGCCCGGCTTACCCGGCAGAGATCCTCCGGTTCTTAAGCCAGAGCATGGGACTTGCGCAGGCACACCGTATCGCCGATATCGGATGCGGTACAGGCCTGTTTGCCGAACTGTTCCTGAAAAACGGTTATACCGTAACAGGAGTAGAGCCTAATCATGCCATGCGGGCAGCCGCTGAAAAACGGATTGGCAACTATGAATTATTTACCTGTCTTGCAACAAGAGGCGAAGCGACGGAGATCGAAAGTGAATCAATTGACCTGATCACCGTAGCGCAGGCTTTTCACTGGATGGATCCGGACATGACGCGGCAGGAATTCCAGCGAATCTTAAAGCCCGGAGGTGCCGTGGCTTTCGTTTCCACTGTACGCAAAAAACATACAGCTTTTCTTGAAGATTATGACCGGTTAAAACAAAGTTTCCGGCTGGAACCGCTGCCAGACCTGCCGGATGAAATCCGGATCAACCGTTTTTTCCGGGGGAGCGATATACATTTTCAATCCTTCCCGAACAGCCACTGGCTGGACTTTGACGGGCTGAAGGGACTACTGCTTTCTTCTTCTGCCATTCCACTGCCCGGTCATCCGTCCTATGACACGATGATCTCGTCGCTTGTACAAATGTATGTTGCATACAATAGAAATGGTTTTGTGGAAATGGAATATGAAACAAATGTGTACTGGTCGGCATTATCACCGGAATAGTTTTACCCAACTTGTTTGCAGCATCACTGAACAACACCAACGGATTCCATGATCTTCCGACCGTGCAGGGGTGCTGCAACTTATTTACCGGATCAACTGCAAATAACCTATGATGTAGGATAAAGTTTAATGGTTATAAAACCATTTACGTCCCCCGATCTTTACTGGGGACTCTCTTTTTATGAATGTGCATTCAAAAAAAATTATTTCACAAAATTGCCTTTTCTTCTCCGCGTTCTGCCTATTAATGTATACGTACAGGTCAGTAGCCCTAAGGCAAAGCTGATACCGCCGGTCCACCAGACGAATTGTATGTTTTCGTTGTCAACAAGGCTGGAAAACAGGGCAAACAAAAGAAAGCTGAAGCCGGTGACTAATAAAAAGTAGGTCGGGTAAAATTCTCTCTCATATTTTTCTTCCATGACCGCATAGATGATAAAATGATGCCACGATTTGTATCGACCAAATTTAGCTAAGCCAATACACTTACCGGTCGATTAACTATTCAGGCGATAGTTGCAGTTGTCTCTTTTTATACGCAGTTAGGAAGCAAAAGAGTAAAATAATTTTCTTTAACCACACCTTTAAATAATAAGTTTTCTATTTCATATCCTCCTGCAGGACCTGCTGAATCATTTTTACTTCTGCTGCTAAATTCTTGGCCGTGGGTGAATTCGCCATTTCAAAGCGGGAGGCAACCAATAGACCATTGGTCTTGTGGCGCAGCAAGTCTATTAACTGTTCTTTCTCCAGCGACAACAAATACTCGTCGGTTATGATCGGATCAGTAAATTCAGTTAAAGGCATAGTGTGGGTGTGAGAAGGAGCAAATTAATTAATTTTCAGGTGGACGCTAAAAGAAAAAGGATTTTACCCAATGATAATTGAGTTGTCGTACACGACAACATAGAAGGAGTGGCCTCGTTCCCTTCAGGTTACAATTTGACCGTACTTCCCCAACACCTCATCCTCTCTGTTTACAAACGGATCATACCAGTCGGCTTTATTCCTGGCCCATACAATCCAGGCTTTATCCTTGCCACTCCTGCTTTCCACTTCCTCAATATAATTTCGTAACAAATTTACTTTGTGCCAGCGTTCTGATTTTTCAAGAAGTTCATTAAATGCGCACATCTCTTCTTCCCTCCGGTTCACCAATTGCTGTTCCGCTTCTTGCTCTGCTTCTCTTTGGTCTGCCTGAAATTGAAACTTCTTTCTCTCGGCTTCCTTTCTTTTACTTTCTAATTCCAGCCAGGCTATGATCTCTGAAAGCCTGCTTTCCAGGTTTTGTAAACCATCTTTGCTGTCTTTCCATTCCTTCCCATTATACCCTTCGACATGAAAACATAAAATGCCAATGGATGCAGTTCCATATTGTTCCAAGACTTATCCTTCACCATTACCTTCTTAGTTATTTCACGAAAGCTGATCTTGAAATTTATATCCTTGACAATTGCATAGGTATCATAACCCCTGATCTGGATAGCGTGCCCCCTTGATCTAAGTGCCTTGATCAATGCATCCATAAAACAAAGTGCTCTGTTTATATTGGCCGGTGCTACCCGGATATCCAGTTCATTGATCCGGCATTCTACCATATGTTTGAAATTACGGGTGCTGCCGCCGGTGCCGCTGTGCAGACGTTCTTTGGCCGTAACAACCATGGGATCGGGAAAAGTCAAACTCGTGGATACAACAAAGCTCAATCGCTTTGTCAAGACAATCAGCGGATCGGCTTCACGTTCTTCGCCTTCTATTCTCAACCTTAATTCCACATGCTGCTGACACTGCTCATCAATCGGTAAAGGCTTAATGTTTACTTCCTTTTTAAATTGCAATTTCATCCAATGTCCATTATCTGGCAACGGAACATTCATTGTTTTGCAGACCATCCGAAGTTCGGTATCTGATTTATTATACCTCTTCGAAAGTGATACCAGGGTATTTGCCCAAACTAAATCATACAATTCTTTTCTGGAGAGTATTACCGGATCCATAGAATTAATTTGACCCGCGAAGTTAATAGCTTGTTTTTTTGAAAAAAGTTTAGTTAACTCTGGTAGATTTCCTCCCCTCAACTGTAGTTTAAAAAATACAAGCCTACTCTACTGATAAATGATAAAGCCATTTACAAGCCTATCAAAGGCAATTATTATTCATGCCTTATTGCTTTTCATTTGTAAATATGGCTATGCCCAATATAGTTTACAGGGAAAAGTGCTGGACTCAATCACCATGCAATCGCTTACTGATGCCAATGTTCAATTATTCAATCAAACTGATACAACCCCCATAAAAGTCGTTAGCAGTATCAAAGCAGGCGCGTTTGTTCTTAAAATCCTTTACGGCAACTATACATTGATAACTGCCTATACGGGTTATAAAACGGACACTCTACACCTGGCTTTTAATGAAGCTACTGCAAGCACTCCGGTCAGAATATTCCTTTCTCCCAGTATTACCGAACTAACCGCCATATTTATTAAAGCGGAAGCCCCGCCAATAGTCATGAAAAATGATACACTAGTTTTTAACGCCTCCCGCTTCAAAGTGCCCCCGGGTTCAACGGTGGAGGATCTCCTAAAAAAACTACCGGGTGTGCAAGTAGATAATGATGGAAATGTGATGGTGAATGGTGAGAAAGTGCAGAAGATATATGTCGACGGTAAGCCTTTTTTCTTGGACGATCCAAAACTTACAACCCAAAACCTGCTGGCCGATATGGTTAGCAAGATCGAAGCTTACGAAGATAAAGCTGATAAAACTGAAACAGGCTTCGGTGCCAACACGCTCAACCTGCAATTAAGACCAGGCAAGAAAAAGGGTTATTTCGGTACTGCTATGGCCGGTTATGGCAACGAGGACAGATATATGATGTCTGCAACTGGTAGTTATTTCAGAAAAGACTTGATTCTCTATTTTAGTGCAGGGGCCAGCAATACTGGCATAATACCACATGGTAAAGGATTCGGCTCGATTTTGAATCTCCCCGCAGGAGAGAATAAGAAAGAACAGGTGTTATTAAACTATAGAGACGGCTGGGGTAAGAAGCTTTCGGTTGTAGGCAATTATAATTTTAATAATAACAGAACGCAAAGCTTAAGCAGCAGTGAGCGGAGCACATTCCTACAGGATTCATCACTGTTTACACAAAGAGAATCCGGATATGCCAATAAAAGCTACACACACCGGGTGGCTTTTAACCTGAATTATGTAATAGATTCTTTCAATATCCTTCAACTCACAAGTTCTGTTTTAGTTCAGCAAAGTAATATCCGGGGGGAGAGCCAATCATTTACCCGTATAGAAAAAACAAATTCAAGTTATCTTCTGAACAGCGCAGAAACAAGGAACAATAGCATTACAGATAATATTAATAGCCAATTTGGCTTGCAATATAACCGCACATTCAGGAAAGCTGGCCGTTTATTGAGACTGGATATTAATACGGGATATATGAATCGAGATGGCAGTTCGACACTTTATACACTTACACAATTTTACAGTTCTGGTGTTCCCACCGGTACTGCAGGCAGAGATCAACAATCAAATCAAGATAACATAGACAATAACTATACAATTAAATTCCTATATACAGAACCAGTGGGCAAGGGACAGATAATAGATCTTAATTACAGTTTTAGTAAAGCTTCTTCTGTCTCCGATAAACAGACTTACAGCTTTAATCCGGCTACAGATCAATATGATATCTATGACAGCCTTGTAAGTAACAGTTTTCAAAAGCGTAACAGAGTTCAGCAGGCAGGCTTGAGTTATAATATGCTAAAACAAAAATTTCAATACCAGTTAGGATTGAATGTTCAGCATTCTTTGCAGGATAACCGCAACATCAGCGGAAATGCAGCTAGCCTTCTTCAGTCTACATTTAATATATTCCCTCGGACCTCCTTCATGTATAAGTTCAACAAGAATAAGAACGCTAATATTATTTATAGTGGACGAAGCAATCAGCCATCTATACAACAGCTACAACCTTTGCCAGATTTTAGTAATCCGACACTTATCAAATTGGGTAATCCAAATTTGAAGCAGGAGTTCACCCATAATATAAGACTTAACTATAAAAATATTGTTCCAAAGACATACAACACCTTAATTGTAAGTATGTCATTTAGTAGCATAAGTAACCGCCTTGTGAATTCAACGAAGATCAACTCGCAAGGAATACAGGAACAGCAATATGTAAACATAAATGGAAACTACAGCGTTGATGGAGATATTACCTACCGGTTTAGTATTAGTAAGTCAGAAAAAAACAAATTGAGTATTTCCACAATGAGCCAGTTTAGATTTGGTCAAAGCATTAGTTTTCTCAACGGGGATAAAAATCTGCAAAGGAGTATTACTTGTAGCCCAGGTATCGGAATTGACTATAGCATTAGTGATTATTTAGATGTCAGTATTAATGCAAGAATTAATATGACAAACTCTTCCTATTCGATCCAGCCAGACCGAAAAACTACGATCAATAATCAAATCTATGCTGCTGATGTGTTCTGGAGATCTTCTATGGGTTTGGAACTTTCCAGCAATTTTTCATTGCGGGTGATCGACAGTCGCAATGAATTACCCGCTCAATGCGTAGCCATATGGAATGCGGCAATATCCAAATACCTCTTTAAGAACAGACTCGGAGAACTTCGCCTCAGCGCCCTTGATCTGCTGAATCGAAGTAGCAACCTAGTGCAAACAGCCGGTGACAACTATATTGAGACGGTGAAAACAGAAGTGCCACCGCAGCTGTTTATACTCGCCTTTGTGTATAGTTTTCGAGGAAACAAATAACCGAACGTCTCATCGCGAGGATTTTTCTTTGAAAATCTTTATATCATCTGGTAGATTTCATTCCCTCAACTGTAGTAAGGTTAGTAAAAGTTTTCTCATGTCATGATCTGACAAAAGTCCAGTGTCACGGAAATTATCTTTATACTTTCCTCAACACTTAAAGAGGTATAAGGAGGCTTCGGCTAAGGGGCCTCCTTCTTTAACTATTTGCAAAGCACCTCAACATATGCGTTTGTAGTATTGGTGCAGGGGGAATCATGGGGAAGTCTTTACTTCCCCATTTTTTATAGATATGGAACAACAAGTCACATTGAAATTAGACACATTCAAACCGCCTACGAAACTCGTCATCGTGGAGAGAAAACAAGTTGTCATTATCCCATATACCGACATCACCCGAATCAAGAAAAGGGGAAAGGCTGTTACCGTGTTCACCCAAGATAAGTTTTACGGTTATCCGCTGGGGTTAGAAAAGCTGTTAAAGGACCTTCCAGTGAACCTATTCGCAAGGGTTCATCCTTCTCATGTCATTTCCATTGACCACCTCTATTTGCTTGAGGGAACAGTTCCCTTTTCTAAAATCTACAAAAAGGAACTGGAAACAAAACTAGGCGTCCTGCTCGACCAACATTATCGTCAATTCTCATTTACAACCGGGAGTAAATAGGCGTATAGGGCAAATCCATACAGGCCTTTATAGTTTCCTCGCAATCCACCAATTACATATAAATAATTGCAGCCTTTCGGCGGGGTGTATTGTCTTTTTATTACATTTATCCCGACTAACACCCCTTGCAAGAGTTCGGACGATATGGCGATGAGTTCACGCTGATGCGCAACTTCACCACCGGTGAGAAGTTAGCATTCACTTCCGTTTACAATGAATATTATTTCCGGATCTTCGAATTTGCGAATATGTACTTGCCAACGCAGGAAGATGCAAAAGACATCACGGCCGACTCGTTTACCAAGTTATGGCAAAAAAGAAATGAGTTCGATACACTCGATCATATCAGGGCTTTTCTATTTACTACTGCAAAGAATGCCTGTCTCAATTTCCTGGAGCACTCCAAAATAAAAGATGAAAAACATGCGGACATCTTTCGTTCGCTGACAACCCTTCAGCGCGAAGGATTTTATCTCGAAGAGATCCGCGCTGAACTTATGCAACTGGTCTATGCCGAGGTCGAAAAACTACCGGGCAAAATGAAAGAGATCTTCCTGCTCTCCTACAGGGATGGACTCAAACCGGCAGAGATCGCTGAACGTCTTCAAATCAGCGTTCAGACTGTCAGCAACCAAAAGCAAAATGCCATCAACCTACTGAAAACGGCCCTCGGACATACACCTTTACTATTGGCTTTACTCCTTTGTTTGGACCACATGGCTATCGGGTCCCCGCAGATCTGGACGGCCTGATACTAACCCAACATGAACGGGCCGTTAACCGGAATTTTAAATTTTTATCAGCTTTTCTGGTAGATTTTGATTGCTCGGCTGTAGTATAGTTGGACCACCATCACCTTACACCTTAATTCTTACGAAAATTTCAAAAATCAACACCATGATAAAGGTTGAACATATTGCTTTTTTGCTATATAAAGAACTGGAGGGTAACCTTTCGGAAGCTGAAGCCATTGAACTGCAAAGGTGGGGAGCAGAAAACCCTGAGCATGAGAAGTTCTTGGAAGAAATAATGGATGAAGACAAGTTTGCTGACATGCTAAAGATGCATCACCCGGAGAACAAGAAAGCAATAAGGGAGAGCATCCTGAAAAAGATAGAAGGCCAACTTGAATTCAAGGTTGTTCCACTCTATCGCCGTTCCTTTTTTCGGATAGCCGTTGCAGCCTGTATTGCTTTGCTTGTCATTGCGGGTGGCTATTTTATTTTCTTCGACAAGCGGTCAACAAAAACCGATATCGCAAAGATGGAGGATATCAAAGCACCAACGTCTGATAAAGCTGTCATCACACTCGCTGACGGAAAAGTGATTGCTGTTGATAGTCTGACAAGTTATTCGCAAGGGTCGGTACAGGTGACGAGAACTAAGGATGGCAAAATTATTTATACGGGCTTCGGTAGTGAAGTAACGTTTAATACACTCACCAATCCGAGAGGAAGCAAAGTAATAGACATAACACTCGCCGATGGTTCTCATGTATGGCTCAATGCAGGATCATCCATTACTTATCCTGTTTCATTTGCAGGCAATGAGAGAAAAGTCTCGATGACGGGGGAAGGTTATTTCAATGTGGCGCACAATGCAGCAAAACCTTTCACAGTCAGTAAAGGAAATATGAATGTGACGGTACTGGGAACCGAGTTCAATGTTAATGCTTACGATGATGAAGAGGATATTAAAGTAACACTGCTGAAGGGTTCTGTGAAAGTTCAGCACGGAAATGAAAGCAGTTTACTACAACCAGGACAACAAGCACAAGTCTCCCCTAACGGGGGAGATTTAGAGGGGGCCATTAAAATCGTCAGTAACATTAATACAGATGAAACAGTGGCCTGGCTTAACGGACTCTTTTCTTTCAACAGGGCGGATATCAAAACGATCATGCGGCAACTCGCGAGATGGTATGATGTGGAAGTGAGTTATGAAGGACAAATTCCGCAAAGAGAATTCAGTGGTGAGATGCAAAGAGATCTCTCGCTTTCAGGGATGATAAGGCTATTGGAGAAAGGAAAGATTCATGTAAAGTTGGAAGGAAGAAAATTGGTTATAGGACCATAATTAATTTCCTTCTCCTATGGGAGAAGGTGGCCGTTAGGCCGGATGAGGCTAAACCAAAACAAAAGCCCTTGCGCAAACAAGGGCTGTATTCAGATAGATCAACAGGCTCGACACCTATTTCAAACATCTAAACAATGCAAAGCTATGCATTTAACTGCTATTTGTTCCTCTGTTAGCTGCACCAGGAACCAGACCCGTAAACTTATAAGGGTTATGAAAATTACAGCTATGATCCTGCTCACTGCCTGCCTTACCGCAGGTGCGAACGGGAATGCGCAGAAGGTGACTTTCTCCGGAAAGAACGTGCCGTTAGAAACGGTCTTCACTGCCATCAAAAAGCAAACTGGCTATGTTGTTTTCTACGAGTACAGCATCATCGCTGAAGCAAACAAAGTAACGGTCGATGTAAAGAATGTACCCGTTGAGAAACTACTCGATGAATGTTTTAAAGAGCAACGCCTTACTTATTCCATTGAAGGAAGAACAATTCTTGTAACCAGAAAGGAAGTTAAGACTCTACCCATAGATGTGCCACCGCCACCTATCGATGTGAAAGGAAGAATCGTAAACGAAAATGGAGAACCAGTTCGTGCAACTGTTACAGTTAAAGGAACAAGGAACGCCGTCAGTACTAATGATAATGGAGAGTTTGAAATAAAAGGAGTAGATGAAAACGCAACACTGGTAATTACTGGGGTCAGCACGGAAACGATTGAAATAAAAGTAGCAGGCAAATCAGACCTCGGCACCATCAGTACAAAAACAAAAGTGAGGCAAGGTGAAGAGGTCATTATAAAAGCCAATACCGGTTACGAAGAAATAGCGCCAAATAAAACAACCGGTAGTTATACAGTTGTAACAAACCAAATGCTGAATCAACAAACTGGGACTAACATTATCGACCGCCTAAATGGAGTTACAAACGGAATGTCCTTTAACGTGGGGAAAGGTGATGCTAAGGGTTTACCCAACCCATATAGCATCAGAGGACTTAGTACAATTAATGCGTCAGTTGCACCCTTAATAGTATTAGATAATTTCCCCTTTGAAGGTGATATAAATAACATTAATCCAAATGATGTCGAGAATATAACTATTTTGAAGGATGCAGCGGCCACATCAATCTACGGCGTAAGAGGAGGCAATGGAGTAATTGTAATTACTACAAAAAAAGGAAAGTTTAATCAAAGACTTAAGGTAGGTTTTAATAGTAATGTGATTATTACACAAGAGCCGGACTTATACTACATTCCTCAAATGTCTACCTCGGACTATATTGACGCAGAAGAATTCTTGTTTAATCGTGGACAATTTAGCCTTACTAATGCATATTCAATCACCACACCAGTGATGGATATTCTTCTTAAAAGAAGAAATGGTCAAATATCTGCTCAAGACTCTGCCACCCAAATTGATGCCTTACGAGGGATAGATTCCAGAGACCAATTAAAAAAATATTTTTATTCTCCTGGAATTGTAACAACTAATTCCATGAGCTTAACAGGAGGTACTTCCAATCTTGCCTGGGTGGTTTCTGCATCATACGATAAAATTCGAACCACATTAGGAGAACAAAACGATAGGGTAAATATAAGAATTCAAAACACTTATAAACCGCTAAAAAAACTCGAGCTGACAATAGGAACCTATTACACCAACAGCGGCTCACATAGTGGAATGGGCATCCCAGCGGCATACCGAACCGCGCCTTACACAGTTTATGCTGACGCCAATGGAACGCCACTTCCCATTGCACGCATTTATCGTTCGAGTTATATTGATACGGCAGGACAAGGTCAATTACTCGACTGGAGGTATTATCCGCTTGATGATTATAAGCACAATGTAACCACGAGAAATGCGGAGCAAATAGTAGCCAATATCGGGATCGGTTATCAGATTTTAAAGGATTTAAAAGTTGATGCTAATTATCAATACCAAAAATCATGGAGTGAAACTGAAACGCTTGCAGACATTCAGAGTTTTAACACCCGACATATTATTAATTCCTACACAAATCTTAATTATCCTATTTCTCAACCTGAATTAAGAAATCCGATTCCTATCGGAGATATGCTTTCGCAAAGAAGTGATAAGAGTTCATCCCAGAATGTACGAATTCAAGCAAAATTTAGTAGGAAAATTAACCAGCATGGTATAAACGTCCTAGCTGGTGGCGAAATGCGCGAGGCACTCGGTCTGGGCTCACATTTCTCAACATTATTTGGTTACACAAAAAACCCAATGACCTACCGACAAATAGATGCACGAAATCAGTATCCAAATTATGTAACAGGAAGTCCTGGTAATTTGCCCGGGGGGACTGGACTAGGTGGTAAGACTATTAACCGTTTTGTTAGTTTTTATCTTATTGGCTCATACACCTATAACGACCGCTACTCCATCAGCGGAAGTTTCAGAAAAGATGCATCGAATATTTTCGGACTTAACTCCAATGATAAATGGAATCCCCTTTGGTCAGTTGGGGCAGGTTGGGATATTTCAGCGGAAAAGTTTTATAAATCAAAAGTTATTCCCCGTTTAAAGTTCAAAGCAACCTGGGGGTATAGCGGAAACGTAGATCAGTCAAAAACTCCACTGGTTAGGCTTCTGGGTGGAAGCGCCACTAACGCTGCCGGATATCCATATTATTCAGTCGATCTACCGCCAAATAGTCGCTTGAAATGGGAGAAAGTAAACCAGATGAATATTGCTCTTGAATTTGCTTTGAAAAAAGAAATTATAACTGGATCTATTGAGTATTATCGAAAATACGGTATTGATCTGTATGGGCTTTCATATGTTGATCCCACGAATTACCCAATAGCACGAGAGATAACAAGGAACGCGGCAAATATGCGCGGAGAAGGAGTAGACTTCAATCTCAATATAAAAACCATGGATACTAAAATAAAATGGACAACCAGTTTTATATTCAATTATAACAAAAGCAAAGCTACTAAATACCTTGATAAAGGTGCTGGTGCGAAGTCTTTTTTAGAAAGCGGTGCGGATAATATGATTGTTCCGGTTGAGGGCATGCCTTTATACGGCTTAGTGGCCTATCGTTGGGCAGGATTGGATTCTCATGGTAATCCACAAGGATTCGTTGATGGGCAAGCTAGTATAGATTATGTCGCTTTAACTGGCGCTCCCCAAATAAATAAAGGTACCAGTACTATTTTTTTCGGGTCTTCTGTTCCTTTGTTTACCGGTGCGCTGAATAATAGAATATTATGGAAAAACTTTACCGTTGCCTTTAATATAACTTACAAATTAGGATATTATTTCAGGAAGCCAAGTCTTTCATACAATAGTTTGGTATCAAGCGGTATTGGGCACCCTGACTACGCGAGAAGATGGCAGAATCCGGGTGATGAGATGTTTACAACTGTGCCAGCCTTTACTTATCCTAATAGTTTACAGCGTGACTTGTTTTATGAATTATCTGAAATTCATGTTGCCAAAGGCGATCATGTCCGGGTTCAGTATATCAACCTGGACTATAAATTCCTAAAAAATAAAATTAATATTTATTTAAATGTTGCTAACCTCGGCATAATCTGGAAAGCTGCCAAGGGTAATATAGATCCAGACTACACGAATACTATTCCTCCGTCAAAACGATTTACTATTGGATTGAGAGGGTCTTTATAAAAATTGAAAATCTTTCACCATGAAGAATATTTTATCAATTCTATTGATTTGTCTCTGTCTCGGTTCCTGCAAAAAGTATCTGGATGAACCTTCAGATCTGACAAAGGCGTACCCCAATACGGTTCAGAATTGCCAGTTATTATTGGATAACCCGCAAGTGAACGATGGCACACCACAAATGCCAATTGCTTCTTCTGACGACTATTTTCTAACCCAGGCTAAGTTTAATACCTATCCTAACCCTAACCCATCACGAAGTGCATATTTATGGGGAGAATATTTGGTGGCTAATTATAATGGAAAAAATGATTGGATAAACAGCTATACTCCGGTATACTTTGCCAATATATGTCTTCAATCCATTGACAATATAGAAAAGGGTAATAATGTGCCAGCATGGAATAATGTGAAAGGATCCGCTCTGTTTATTCGAGCCTATTATTTTTTGCAACTTGCCTGGACGTATGCAAAAGTATACGATGAAAGTACAGCTTCCCATTCATTAGGAATTGCTTTAAAAAGTGACCCTGACCTATACAGTCCAACCGTTCGAGCCAATGTGAAGGAAACATATGAGCGCATTATAGCGGATGCAAAACAATCCTTATTCTATCTGCCTGCAATACCAAGTCATCCAATGCGACCTTCCAAAGCAGCTGCTTACGGGCTACTTGCCAGAACCTATTTGAGTATGAATGATTATTCCAATGGGTTAAAGTATGCCGACAGTTGCCTGCAACTGCGAAGCGCATTAATCGACTTCAATGGAGATGCAGATATAGTAAACCCATTTGGATCTGCCCTAAGTCCATTCAGGAAATTTAATAAAGAAACAATCTTTTACACCAAGGTTCTCGGGACTGTCGCTATAGATGCTTTTGATATGTATGTTGATACAAGTTTGACAGCCTTGTATAATGTGAATGACCTAAGAGCAACCGCTTATTTCAGTGGGAGCGGACTTTATAGGACGTTTAAGGGATCATACAACCAGGATTTTAGTCATTTCTCAGGAATAGCCACTGATGAAATGATACTAATAAGGGCGGAGTGCTATGCTCGTTTGGGTAATAAGGTTGATGCTCTAAAAGATCTTAATAGTTTACTCGTCAAGCGATGGACGACAGGAACATTTGTACCGGTGACGGCCACTACCGAACTGGAAGCCATACAGAAAATACTAATTGAAAGAAGGAAAGAATTAATCTTTCGTGGGCTGCGCTGGGCAGATCTGAAGAGGCTGAACCGAGATCCCATTCACGCAATCACGATAAGAAGATTTATTGACAACCAGTTCTACGAATTGTTACCAAATGATAATCGGTATGCATTGCCAATTCCTGTATCAATTATTGAACAAACCGGTATGCCTCAAAATCCCAGATAATCCAATTCAGGATTGTTGTTAACGAATGTGACTATAAACTTACTTCTAAAAGTTTTAATATGAAAAACAGAATTTATACGACTTTTTTGTTTTTGTTGTTGGCAAATAGTTTGTTTTCTCAATTACCCTTTACACCGGGAAATGTAGTTGTGGTTCGTGTTGGCGATGGCTCAGCGGCACTAAATAATACTGCACACGCAGTCTTTTTGGAAGAGTATACTTCCACCGGTGGTTCCCCCGTGCAAACGATCGCTATGCCAACTTCTATTAGTGGAACCAATAAAAGATTTTCAATTCAGGGGAATAATGCAACTGTAGGATATTTGGCTTTGTCTCAGAATGGTCAATATTTAGCATTGACCGGATATGATGCAGCACCGGGAACATCAAGTGCTGCTATGTCTGCGGCTACAACCCAAAGAGTGATCGGAGTGGTTGATTATCGTGGTGTAATAAATACAAGCACTGCAATAACTGATGCAGGGACTGGAATCCCTTTTTCGGCAGTAACATCTAATGGATCAGATCTGTGGGCAGTATTTGGAACCACAGGATTAAGATATGCAAGCTTAGGATCAAATACTTCCTCACAAATTTTATCGGCAAATACATCCCGAACATTGGGGAATTATGGTGGAAATTTATATACAGGGATTTCAACTGGTAGTATTTTAAAAGTTGGTAGCGGACTTCCAACTTCAGGCTTACAGATCACCAGCCCCTTAACTTCAAATACCCAGGGAGGAGTTTCACCAAACGGTTTTTTTATTGCGGATTTGAATCCAGGTGTAGCCGGATATGATGTAATATATCTGGCTGGTCAGGGCGGAGCTTTGCAAAAGTATTCCTTTAATGGCTCCTCATGGACACTTAAAGGAAAAATTGGTGCAACGGCAGATGTATATTTCAGTGTGACAGGGAGTATAACAGATACAATTGTGACACTATATGCAACGAGAAAGGTTTCCGCAAGCGTAAGTGAATTAGTCTCTCTTGTTGATAATACAGGGTATGATGGCTCAATTGCTGGAATGGTACCAACATTATTGACGACTTCTCCAGCAAACACTGGGTTTAGAGGAGTTGCGATTGCTCCGGTCAAATGTAAACAACCTTTATTAAGGCTTGGCGCCACGACTCCGACCAGTATGGAAGTGTATGTGACTGACTCGTTGAGTGTAGGGGGACCTTATGAATATGAAATTTCCACCAATGCTACACCTTCGGGATCTGGAACATCAGTTAGTTCAAATATTATTAACGATTTTAACCTAAGCCCAGGTGTTCATTATTATGTTCATATTCGTCGTAATTGTGGCGGAGGCAATTTTTCTCTTTGGGCAACACTTGATTTTACCACATCATGGCCTCCCTGCACAGCACCTACAAATTTGATTCAGGGTTTAAATGGAAATAATGCAACCGTTTCATGGAGCACTGTTTTTACCGCTATAAAATATGAATATGCAGTAACTACAGACCCTTCTCCAATCGCGTCGGCCCTGTTTGTGACAGGACCAACAGTAAGTTTGAATGGACTTTTATCAACAAATCCGTATTATTTCCATGTTAGAGCTTATTGTGGAGGAGGGGATACTTCAGCCTGGGCCACTAAACTAATTACCACTCCTTGCTTTACACCGAAACCATATCTGATCACTAACAACTGGCAGGCAGGCACTGCTGAAGTTGGCTGGAGTGGTGAGCCTTCTTCTAAAATATTTGAATACACCATATTAAGCAGCGAAGCTCCTGCATTGGGCAGTATTCGTTTTGTCTACGATACAATCATTTCAATAAGGGATCTGGTTCCAGGTAGTAAGTATCATCTCTCTGTTCGTCAACGTTGCAGTGGAGGAACTGTATCTAACTGGGGAAAACTCGAATTTAATGTTTCAGGAGCCCATGTATATCCTAGCCCGGCTAATGATCAGATCACTATTCGCGTTTATGGCCAAGAAACTAATGGCAAGATGGTATTTATCTATGATGCTAATGGCAGACAAATGATTGGACTAAAACTAGTCGGAAATACGGCAACTACCAATATTGAAAGATGGTCACGAGGTGTTTATTTTGTTCGGTTTGGTAATGAGAATAAATATATCACAAGAATCATTAAACAATAGTCTTACAAATTAATACTGAATATGACAAAAAAGATTGCGATAGTGTATTTCCCCATACTTATGGTATACAGCACTTTATTATCAGCACAAAAGAAACTTCCTCAGTCCGGGCTTGAGGTAAATATGGCTGAATTAGAAAAAAAAGAAGGGGTTAGTATTGGTGATTTCGTGCCTGAAATAAAATTTCAGATGTTGAATTATTCAAGCTCTACCGCCAAATTATCTGATTTTAAGGGCAAGATGGTTATTTTGGATTTTTGGGCCACATGGTGTAGCAGTTGTGTTGCTAATTTTCCAAAACTTGAATCTTTGCAAACTTCATTTAAGGAGAAAGTGCAGGTCTTATTAGTAAATAGCACTGTTACTGAAGGAAAAAATTTCAATAAAATCGAAGAATTTTTAAGAAAAAGAAGAGAGAAAGGCAATGTTATTAAATTGCCGTCGGCTATTGAAGATAGTATCGCTGTTAAGTTGTTTCCTCATAAAGAGGTGCCTCACTATGTATGGATCTCGCCGGAAGGAGTAGTTAGAGCAATCACAGGAATAGAAGAGGTTACCAAGGATAATATTCTTAAAATTTTGAATGGGGAAACAGTGGATTTCAGACCAAAAAAAGATTTTTATTTAGATAGAATTTTTGGTATAGGAGAAATTCCTATTGATGAATCGATGATGTACTTTTTTTTCAAAAAAGGGCGATTTACAGGAGTAAGATATATTAACAATAGTAGGGTTAAATACACTGGTAATGAACGTATGATTATTGGGAAAGCGGTGTATAATAAAACTCTAGTAGAAATATATGAAACAGCAATAAACTCTTTAACTGATAACTTCTCAAAATCATTCAATAAGAAAAGAATGATAATTAAGGTACTAGACTCAACTGATTTATTTTATGATTCCACCCGGTTTTCTAAAGATACTTGGGATAAAGATAATCTTTACACTTGCGATGTAGTTGTTCAGCCATCCGAAGCAAATAACTTACGAGATATTCTTCTAAATTATTTGAATATGTCATCTGATTACTATGGAAGAATAGAAAAGATGAAAGTTAAATGTCTAACAATTGTAGATATTCCTGATTTTGCAAAAGAACCCAACGAAAAGGGTGTCAAAATCCAAAAAAGGACTGGCGGCACAAAACGGGTTCTGGCTGGAATAACTATTAAGACAGCCGTCACTGATTTGAACAATTACATGAACTCTATGCCATTAGTGATTGATAGCACAAAGGCAAGAGGTATTGTAAACCTGAAATTTGATATTACAATTCCAGATTTGAATGACCTTAAGAGACAATTAAATAAGCAAGGTTTTGATTTTATGGAAGAAGAGAAGGAATTGGATATGTTTATTTTGAGTGATAAACTCCCGAAAAAGTAAAGATGGTTTTGTTTGAGGACGGTAACCAAGCAACTGCCAGGTATCAAAGACCATTGACTTGTCCTATGATTTTTTATAAATATTTCAATTCAACTTATTGCAGGGAAGTGCTAATAGAAATGAAGGATAGTAATAGAAGAAACTTATTAGGAAGATGAGAGAAGACTACGAACTACTGCATAGGGACATGTTGAAGGATATTGAGCGTTGCTGGGGACTGGAGTTGCAGGCCACAGAGCGGGCTGAAAAATGTTTCTGGATCGCCTATGAGTACGCAGACCGATTGAAGGCACACGTAAAAGACAGGTTGCTTGATAATGAAAGCGAGGAAATAGATTTTTTCCGGAACGTGAAGCCGCAGTTTACCAAGTATAAAGAGTATTATATTATCCTGTCGGAATCATTCATGTTTGTGCCGGATGATCCTCTTTCCTGTATAAAGTTTTGGGATGATGAGTTGAAACGGTACAAACGTTTCTGTGAAAAGAATGAACTTTTTGTCAGCTACTATGAAAGCGGGCAGCGTTATCATGACAGTATTTATTTCGCCAGAAAACATTATGATCAGCGACTCGGGCCAATGGCACCGATCTATGATATGGATATTGATTACCTGACAAGCTATGATCCGCTCGTCAGGAGTTATGAGGCACACAAAATGTACTATGAGTTTGCTAAGGAAAGAAAAGAGGAATTGATCCGGAAAGGATCTGTACCTATAAAGGATTAACTATCCGTAGTTCTTTGATTTATTGGCAAGCCGAAGGTTTGAAAAGTTATTCCTTTCTCTATGGTATAATGTTCATGTCCGAGTATGGTGTTTAGAATGACAGCATTGCGGTAAGGACCCAGGCTGAGATCGGATGCATTGAAGCCATGCGTGGGTTGTTCAGCGTTCTGTATAAAGATGCTGTTATGGTCATCAACGGAATAATTCAGGTTGGCTTTATAGTTTCCTGAGTTGTCCAAATGAATGAATGGCCGCAGAGGTTTGATGCATGCCGGCTGAATGGTCTGGTACCCGGTAGCGAGTATCACTGCATCAGTTGGATGTATGAATGTCTTCTCCAGTTCATTATGGAGAAAAGTCAGATTTAAAGGTTCACTGATCTTCTTTAGCTCACAATTTGTATGTATGTGTATGCTGGAGTTTTCCTTCTCAATCAGCCCATCATAGATATCACTGATCAGGGAATAGTTAATGCCTTTGTATAAACTATCCTGACCAGACAGTATGGACGGTTTCTTCCTTTCAGGTATAGAATAAAAGTGATCGATGTAATCGGGGGTGCTCATTTCCAGCGTTAATTTGGAATAGTCCATCGGGAAATAACGTTCGGACCTTGTGAACCAGTTTAGGCTCCCGTTGTAGGATTGCATGAGGTCATAAAAGATCTCTGCTGCGCTCTGGCCACTGCCTACAATTGTTATATTACCGAGTGAGGAGATTCTTTCTTTATTATGAAGATAGCCTGATGAATGAAGGATGTTTGTGTTGTTGGCTTGCGCAAAACTTGGGATGAATGGAACGGTACCCGTTCCTAAAATTATTTTTTGCGCCAGGAAGGTTTCTGCATTCGTTTTGACTTTATAAAACTGGTTGTCCTTTTCAATGCTGACACATGTAGTGCCGAATTTCAAAGATGGTAATTGATCCGCAGCCCATTGGCAATATTCATTGTACTCCGATCTTTTGATAAAGTAGTTCTCCTGGATTGCAAACCGGAACATCCTTTTCTTAGCTTTTAGGAATGACAAGTAACTGAACCTGCTACAAGGATCAGCCAGCGTAACCAAGTCTGCATAAAAAGGAACCTGTAAGCGAGAACCCGGGATCATCATTCCTTCATGCCAGTTGAATCTTTCATTCTGATCGATGAACAGACAATTGAGTTCCGGGATGGAATGACATAATGCGGCCAACCCTAAGTTAAAGGGTCCGATCCCGATGCCTATTATATCATATACTTTTTGAGTAGACATCGAATCGTTTTATTCCGTAGGTGAGTAATAGTGTGAAGGCCGTGATTCCTGTCATCCAGTAAAAGGTCTTGAGCATATCTAGTTGCAGGTAACCGGTGAAGTAAAGGCACCAGCATATGATCACCCACTGTATAATATATATAGGGGTAATGTTCTTGCTGCAAAAGGTTAATAATCTGAAGAACGGATTGGCAGGAACTTTTCTCCGGATCCAGTTGAAGATCTGTAACCACACTAAGACAATTCCCAGATGGAAGAGCGTATCAGCCGGCTCGGTTCTGTAAAAAGGCAGCCATTCCAGTGAGGGCTCAGTTGCTGGCAGTGCGATTGATATTATGAATAATGCAAAACCGGCGAAACCTGTTTTCCTTAGTATATAATTAATGTCACCGTTCTTCAACAAATGTCCCAGCGTCAAACCAATTAAAGGATAGACGAGCCAGGGAAAGACTGGAAAAAATGAAAAGGGAGGATGACCATTGAATAAAACTATTACATGATCGATCAAAGATATGCCCGTTTTTATATCCCATACCAAAGGTGAGATCATCATTACCGTGATTGCGAGGATCGTAGCTATATATGGAAAGTGTTTTGATCTCGTTACGAAATATAATATCAAGTATGCAATCGCTGCGAATTGAAGGATGTCGCCGATCAGCAGGAAAAATGTAAGTGAATTGCTGTCCTTGGTTAGATGAAGTTCTTTTAAAAGTTCGTCAGGCATTAATCCCAGGCCTAGTGGAATAATGAATTTTAGGAAATTCAGGATATACGCTGCCGCAAACAAAGTTGTACTTCTTTGCAGAACGTATTTTTTATTAACCCTTGAAGAATATACAAAGGATACTCCCATTAGCAGCATGAAGAGTTGTGCGCCTGGACCTTCAGCGATAAAGCCAAGGATCTGTCCCAGCAAGGAGTTTTGAATTTCAGGTTTGCTATAGAGCATGACCACATGGATGGAAGGCATGAGGAGAACGGTGAAACCGCGGGCAAGGTCAAAGGATTGGATGCGCTGCATAGAATTGGGATTTGGTGATGGAATGAAGGCTTGCGGTTTTATAAGACATGGGAACTTCCTTCAGGAATACAAATCCCAGTTTTCTTATTAGCTGTATCGCCTTATGATTTTTCCTATCCGGCTCACCATACATTTTTTCAGCTTGTGAGAAAGAAAAATAATATTGAAGGAATGCAGCCAGGATTGTTGTGGTAAGGCTTTTGATTTTGTTTTCTGCAGGAGCCATTAGCAAATGCATCCCGCAGTCGTTAAGAGTAGCTCCGGGTAAATGTTCTTTGACTTCATCCTCCAGTACACGGTATACATCGACCTGCGCGACCGGTCGATCATTATATGCCGCTATGAAAGAATGTCCATTGGGATTTTCCAAAATATCAGCATAAATCTCTTCTACTTTGTCAATTGATTCATCCAGTTGCCAGAATTCTTTTGCCTGTGGGTGTGTAACCCATGGGTGAATCAAATGCAGGTCTAGTTCCAAATCAAGAGACCGAAAGCTGACCGGTCCGTATGTAAAGAGGGATTTATAGGGCTCTACGCCATTAGATGGTTTGCAAAAAAGTGGTGGTAGCATATCAATAATTATGCAGGCAAGCTAAATGCACAATAAAAATGCTTCCCTCTGAAATCAGGAGTAATAACTATGAAAAATGAAGTTGTATGGCTGAATTTTCAATTCACTCGATAGGAAAGGAAGATATCCTGTTGAGTGATAAAATACCTGATGCTCTTAGTTCAAGGATCATTCCCTCCTTGTCACCTGTCTCCCTTAAAAGTGATTTCGGTGATATGTTATTCCAGGGATATCAAGGCAACGGCTTCGCCATCTGGTACAGCAATTATAATATCAAGAGACCGATAACTCTTATTGGTACGGCTGACATTCCAGTGCTTGAGCTGCAAATGCCTTTCCAGGATAATTTCGATTCTGTCTGGGATGGATTTGGCAATACCTCTTTAAAGGAGAACCAGTTTGAAATGAGCTATACTCCCTTCGTTAATAACAAAGCAAACTTCCGGGCTCAGCATTACCACAATCTCGATATACACTGGACTCCTACATTTCTGCAGCCGTTCGCTCAAGATTTTCCCTTGCTTGACAAATTTCTTTCTTGTGTAGAGAACCGAAAGCCTGCGCACTTATTAGGATTGGATCAATTTCTCAGCGGCAGAATGATAACCTTAGTTAAGGAAATAATTCTTAATCGTTATACAGGTGTCATTGCTGAAAGATTCTATGAATCAATAGCCACTATTTTATTAATTCAATTACTGGAAAGGCTTTCTGGTCTCCACATAATCAAACTTCCAACACCATCCGACATTGAGATCGCGCAAGAAGCAAAGAGAATAATACTGAGTGATCTTGAGATCAATGATACAATTCCTGCACTCGCCAGGAAAATAGGTACCAATGTTTATCGTTTGAAAATTGTTTTTAAACAGGTTCATGGCATGAGTATATTCCGATACTCACAAGAGATCAGGATCGATTTCGCCAAGAAACTTTTACTGGAGACAGATCATATCATTCAAACCATTGCTGAAATGGTTGGTTATACTGAAGGCAATAATTTCTCAGATACGTTCAAGAAGATCGTTGGTGTAACGCCAGGATATTTCAGGAAACAGAAGAGGTAGCCCTTTCTCCGTATAATATATCCTGAGCCTTTCTGAATTTTTTCGGATTAAGGGCTTTGGTAAGGTGATAATTAACTGTATTGAGTTTTCGATAGATTGTCGAAACAGATTTGTCAACCAGTGAAGCAATTTCACGCACACTCAAATTTTGTTGATAGACCAACATGAAGACTAGTTGTTGCGAGTAACTTAAATTATCTACTATCTTCTTCGCTTCGTTTTGATTGACATTGTTGTCAATTAGTACCCTTATTGACTTGGTATTCATCGAGTCCGACTCCATTTTCATATTAACCTCAAAATTAGTTAGTTTTAATCAGCTTGCTGACAATATTGTCAGCAAACTTCAAGTACTCTTTTGCTTAATTGCGAGGGAGTTATGAAAAAAGCTGGTAAATCAAAGTTCGATCAGACGGTGATTAATCTCGTCAAAGAAAAGCGAGAGAAAATGGGTCTTACCCAAGAAGATCTTGCTCGTTTTCTTGACGTTGCCAGAAGTTATATTGGCCACGTTGAAAGCCCTCACACCAGAAATAAATACAACCTCAATCAACTCAACCGTCTTGCCTACGAGATGGATTGTTCTCCTAAAGATTTTATTCCTGAAAAGGCCAGTAATGAGAAAGTTGTGAGTGGAAGAAGGAAGCAGAAGAAATAATTAATCACTCCTCGTTATAACTCTGATAGAATTCATAGACATTAATCACGTCTTTTTCATTTATCTCATTTCCAAGTTGATTTTTTATGAAATACAACACATTTATGTGTGCATTATCTTGATCATAATCATTAATGGTTGTTGAATACGTGCAAGTAATTTTTACCCAAACCTTTTCATTTGGGTTAATCTCATTTTCAATTTGAATACTATCCCCAGCTTTTAAGAAAGCATATTCACCATTTTTATCATAAAAAGTATTAATCCCTTGACGGTTCATTATTTCCTTAATGTCCTTGTTATTCATTTTTACAACTTTCGTTTTATGAATTTTACCTTTTGGATATTCGGAGTATGTTTTTGGGAAAACTGATATCCTCTTATTCTTGTCGTTTTCTATTAGGACTTGATTTCCTGTAAGGTGAATGATTTGACTAAAGGGTCCGAACTCATATTTGAAATCCGAATAAATATGAACCATTTTGTTGACCGGATCTCCTTTGTCGTCAATTAGTGAGATATCTTCATATTGTAATATGCCCCATGTCGAGATCTCAACTTGTTTTGATTTTGGAAGCCGAGTCCAGAATTGACGTACTAATAAGTTATCACGCATCTTGCGTTGAGCTTCTTCGTTGGTTTCACCCTCTTCATACAATTTGTTCTGATCCAAAGATTCGTCCATATCCCATTCATTCTTTCGTAGATCCCAATAACCATAGTGCTTTTTAATTTCGATTAATATTCCCCTTACATGATTTTCCGCGAAAGTATAAACGCCCCATCTCGGTTTTGTTCCAAAATCAGGGTATTCTTCTTTGTATGGATACTTTGTGTCATTAATGTCTCTTATTAAAATAGGAACATTATGATGAATTTCCGGATCTCCTAAAAGCTTATAAAGTTTGTTTTTGATTGTTATAATGGATCTAATTTCAGTTGTTCTGCTACGTCTTTTGCTCACAAGTGAAAGACCAAAAAAAGTGAAAAGAATCCGATCATATTTTGGCATGTGAAGCATATCTTCCAACTCAGCTTTACCCCATAAATAAAACTCCATTACTCCAAGCTGCTTTAATTCTTCTCTGAATATATCATATGATTTCTTTGAAAAATTTGCGGAAGCAACCAGGATATAACCGTAGGGTGGTGATTTAGGCTTGATATTTTCTTTTATTATTTCTGATACTCTTTGAGGGCCAATTTCGATTTCTCTTTTGCATTGGATCATCCATAGATTTCCATCCATTGGGTGCAGTGTAACGATTTCTTCATTGCTATCTTCCTCTGAGGTAGATCCTATATCATAATAGCCTGATATTTTCTCGTAAGCCCTAATATCAAATCCTTCATCAGAACCACCCCGACCTGTTGCTTCAATACTCTGCCAATCCTTATAATCATAAATCAATTCTCTGATTAAATCCTCAAATCTCTTGGGATCTAAATCTTCAAAATGAATGGGGCCAAGAGTCCTGGTCACGTGTGGCTTTCTCATTTGTCAAAGGTACTAAGCATTCACATTTTTTTAATTCATACAATTTTATCCTGTTTTCATACAAATCAATGATGCATTAATAGAGAGATTTGTTTTATAACCACTCAATGTGCAGTTCAACATCCCTACCGATAAAGAGATCGCTGAGAAAGCCCGAATCGCCATTCTCGCTGATCTGAGCCTCTATGATTCCATTCCCGCACTGGCTGAAAAGCTCGGCACCAATTCATACAAACTCAAAAAGATCTTCCAGAAATATTACGGCGAAAGCCTCTTCATCTTTTCGCGGCGGGTGCGGATCGAGAAAGCGAAGGAATTGCTGTCGACGACGAATTATACGCTGCAGACGATCGCTGACCTAGTGGGGTATACGGAAGGGAATAATTTCCAGGTGGGGTTTAAGGCGGTGGTGGGGGTGACGCCGGGGGAGTTTAGAAAGAAAAACCAGCTTATATAATAGTATATGACTAAGAATGCTTTTAGAAGTGGTCGGCAGAGCCGGCCACCCTATTTCCATGCTAGCTTATATATCGTTATATAGTCTTGTTTTTCTTTCGGATAAACTCCTCCCGGCGGGAGTTAATTATTCTTAGGGTGTCTTTTGGCCAGGTTTTCAAGCGCTTCCTTTATCCTATCGTAGAATAATTCCTGATTGCCTCTGGGGATTTTCATCTTTATACGACATCCCCAATCCACGAAATCGAGAGTATCAGTAGAGTATGCTTCAGTCGGGAAAAGCTCACGAATTTCAAAATCAATACGTTTCCAGGCAGGGAATTTATCCGCACAATCTTTTTGGATATCCGGCAAGTAGGCTGTGTATAGGATCGACTTAAACGGCTCCGCTAATTCGAAACTGATAGTAGTCATATTCCGAAATTAACCATAAAAGAATAATTCCGGAACTGGATATTTCGGAACTTTGGCATCAATAAGAATAAACCCTATCCATTATGACCACGCTTCCGCCGGCTGCAGTCCGCTCCCATATTCTGCATTACCTGTATCGATATAAAAATCAAAGTCCAGTTACTGTTGGCGATTTAAAGAGAATCATCTTAGGCTCCGGCTCTTCTTATGATGAAATCATGGACGACCTCTGGAAAGGTGGCTATGTTTCACTTCAGGAAGATCAGCGAAGCCTTTCAGACGAAGGCCTTTTTTACATGGAGCAAAGAATACAGGAGGAAAAAAAGATTATAAACGGATTGGTTTTTGAAGATAGGTTTGACCTTGCTCTTTTGGGTTTGTTAGCGTACCGGGGCGAACTGGTTAATCTAGAAGATTTCCCGCAGTTCCTGATTGATCATGCACCTAAGCGACCAGGTCGGGTTGGGTTTGGCGGTTTGATTGATGCGTTACACGATTTAGAGCAGCAAGCATATGCAAAGGCAGAATTTAACAACTGGTATAAAATTACAGAGCCAGGAAAGGATTTTTATGAATACCAAGCAAGCAAATTCAAGCATAGTATCGGCGATACGGAAACATCAGGAAATCTGGATGCGGAGGTTCGTGAAATGAACAAGACACTTAACTCAGTACTTGAGAAACTTGAAGTAGTCCTGATGGGCAATGAAGTAATCTGGACTGATATGAAAGCGGATTTCGAAGAGTTGCGAAATTTGACAGGACTGGGAAAGAAAAACTGGCGGCAGCTTATGATCGGGAAACTGACCGAATGGACAGCTGGTGGTATTGTAACGGAGACAATCTCCAAGAAAATCGTGGAGTTTATCAAACCGGGGGTTAAAAGCTTGCTTGAATAACCGATCTGTTTTAAATAGCTGAAAAATAGCGTTTATTAGGACCCCCGGAACTCAGAAGAACTGAGTTAGAAAATAATAGAATTCTTCATGATTAGCTTTAAAGGAATCAATGAGTATTAACGTCGTTGCATGGAAACTAATTTGTAGGTATGGAGATTGCTAATCTAGGAACTGTAGATCTGGTCACTGATGAGGAGATCGAAGTCTTTATAAAAGGCAAAATGCTACTTCATTTGAATGGCTCGTTCAGTTAGCAAATTTCACACTAAGTTCTTCCTTTTTCATACACTGTATTGCAATGACCTCGGGTCGGACATAGTGAAGTGAATAATTTTCAGAATGCGTATTAACGAGTGATAGGGTACGCAAGGGAGTGGAGGAAAAGGAGTACATTTAAATGCAACATCATTTGCCACCATGTTAACTGAATCAGGGCCTGCAGCCACAGCAACCGCTGTTCCCGATAAACCGACCTATAAAGGAGGCGTGCTGATCATCGGGTCACTCTATTGGGACCTTGACCGTGAGAATTGGCGAAATGCGAACCTAGTGCCTGACAAAAATTCCTGGATCGCTGTAAAAGCCCCGATACGGTACGGGCGGATATCCTCCTCCCGCAAGAATACCTATAGTATGATCTTTTCCAAGGAATGTGATACCGAGCAGCTTCGGGGTGTCGCGAAGTTTGCTCCATTTCATGGACCTGTAACTATTGACGGACTTCACCAGCAAAGTGTGGTGCTAATCAATGCAGAAAAAAATGAAAGTAAGGGAAGTTATACTAATTACCATTGGTCTTGGGGTTCACTTGGACTTAAGCTTAATCCCAAACTATCTGCAGATTCTGTAAAAAATATCACCGATAGCTGGAAAGCAAAATTCAACGCGGGGGAATTAAAGAAAGATGAGTATAAACTGGGACAAGAATCCAGCATGCTTGATGATACAGGCATGCTGAATATGGAGTGGCCAAAAGAACTGGATGCATACGACTTTTTTATCGCGACCGCTACCAAGCCAAAAATCGAAACTTATCCCGGACCTGTGGAGATAGCCGGCCTGATGATCAAGAAAGGTTACCAGGATTATTTTCAGAAAAATAAAGAATCTGGTATCACTACTGCTTCAGACAACGAAATCGATAGACATATGCAACAACCAACCGGTTCTTCCGCAAAGGGAAATATACCTTCTAACAAGCAAAACATCCAGCTGGTCATTTATTCCCTGATCATCGGATCTGTACTCGGCAGTTTCATCTATGACCTTTTCAGGATCATAGCCGACACTATTTTGGAGGACAGCAGTCCGCTCTGGCATTCTCACCGTGGCCTGGTAATTTGTAAGGGCATCATGTTTGTCAGTGCCCTGTTTTTTTATGGTTGTGATTATGTGAACACAACGATTGTAATGGAATGGAAGAGAACTAAGCTGGTCATCGATATTATTATCCTGGTGCTGACGGGCCTCACATTTAAGGCACTTTATTTAAACGGAGCAGAACCTCCAGTACTTTGGTATATCAATATCTCTTATCTCCTGTTTCTTGGTTACTACATTTTCCTCAATAAAAACCCCGGATTGCAGGGGAAAAAGAAAGCTTTCTATAAAAAACTTAAAAATGCTGAAACCCTTTTCTTTATTCTCTTTCTTCCTTTGGCGTTTGCAGCGATAGGCAAAACGAATGTTATCGATAGGTGGCTGGATTCCTATATGGACGTTGACGCATCGCAGTGGATAACAGCCGGTCTCATGCTCGCGTCTTCGGTCACATTCTTTCTTTTTGTCAGGGAAAGAACCAGGAAGGGAGTATAATTACACGATTAATCTGTTGATAATCATTTGCTAATATATAAATTTGCATGAAAAATTAATAAATATTCATGCAAATTGGAGTCAAATTTGTATCTTTGAATGCATGAAACAGCTGGAGACATTAAAAAATCAACTTAAGCCCGGAGAGGTCTACCGCCGCGCCGATTTGCTGGAATGGACCTCAGCAGTAGATCGTCATCTACAGCAACTGGTGAAGGAAGGAGCATTGGAAAAGCTTTCCGGCGGACTTTACTATGCACCCCGCCAAAGCGTTTTTGGAAAGACCCCGGCCGATGAACAGGAACTGGTGAGCCGCTTTCTGAAAGATAATCGCTTTGTAGTTACTTCTCCGAGTGATTATAACACACTTGGTGTAGGCGCTACTCAATTATATAATGAGCGACGGGTTTACAATCAGAAAAGACATGGAGTCTTTAAACTGGGGAACCGTAGCTTCCACTTTGTGCGTAAGCCTTATGTACCAACTAAAGTGACGCGGGAATTTTTATTGGTTGACTTGGTGAACAATGTAAACCGCCTTGAGGAAGATCAAGGCGCTCTGCTTGACAATGTAAAAAGGAAGGCAAAGGAAATGGATACAAATAAACTGAAACAGCTTGTTCGTGATTTCGGTACTGTAGGAACAAAAAAACAATTTGCAGATTTATTGAAGTAAATATGGCAGAGATCTACTTGCATGATCATAAAGAATTCCCGGACCTAATAAACATATTGGCCAATGAAATGGATATTGAACCCGGCCTGGTCGAGAAAGATTACTGGATCATGCATTCGCTATACGGACTAAAAAAACAAGGATATAATTTTCAACTGAAAGGCGGTACCTCCCTGTCAAAAGGATTTGGATTGATCGACCGTTTCTCTGAAGACATCGATATGCATATCGATCCGCCAAAGGAACTTGAGATTAACGAAAATCCCAAGAACGATAAGCCTAGAAATATCGAGAAGAAAAAGTCCTATTATGACCAGCTGGCAAAAGAAATAAACATTGACGGCATCATTGATGTGAAACGTGATACTGCTTTTGATGACGAAAAAAGATATAACAGCGGTGGTATCCGCCTGCATTATAAAAGACTGACTAGTCCTGTCAAAGATCTGAAAGATGGTATTCTGCTCGAAGCGGGATACGACACAGTTGCTCCTAACATGCCTGTTACCATCACATCCTGGGCTTATGAAAAAGCAAAAGGAAACTCCGCTATTAACATCATTGATAACCGGGCAGTGGATATCCTTTGCTATGACCATCGCTATACTTTCGTTGAGAAGCTACAAACCATTGTCACCAAGTTTCGTAAGGAAATGGAGACAGGGATAGTTTCGACCAACTATATGCGGCAGTACTACGATGTGTATTCACTCCTGGGAGACAAAGCCGTGCAGGAATTTATTGGTACAGAAAAATACCTGGAGCATAAAGAGAAACGATTTCCCCGCGAAGACTTCGCCATCCCGGTAAATAAGAATGAAGCCTTTTTGCTAAGTGATCCTGAGATACGAAAGCGATTGCAAAAAAGATACGAGGAAAGAAAATCTTTATATCATAAAGGTCAGCCGCCGTTTGAGAATATACTTAAGCGTATTCATGAGTATATTGATAAGCTATAACGATGGAAAAAACAGAGCATCAAATACGATTAGGGATCGATCCGGATTTCCTCGGCCTTTCTTTTGCCGAGAAACTAAAAACGGAAGCAGCCGAAAAGGGTTTAGTCATCGAGGTCGAGTCTACCCCTTCCAATTGGAGCGAAGCCTATAAAAATTTTAACGCACCTCATCGGGACAGGGGACTATTTACTATCGAACTAATCACTGCTTTTTTCTCCGATGCCTCCATAGAAAAAAAACTATATGATCTGATTGAAAAATGGCTGCAATTTTTCCAGGATCAAATGACAAAAAGCGAGCTGGGCTTTAAAAAAATACTCGAATTATTACACCTTCGACCACTGTGCGTCTATTACTTGGAGCAAAATGATTCTCTCCATTTCACCTATGATCTTTCTGAAGATAAAATCAAGTTCAGGTTACAATGGGAAAAAATGCTGACTCTCGTCTCGAAATTAAAAGCAGATGATCCTGATATTATTCAATGGCTCGATACTCTTGCCCGGCAAAGCAATAAGATGTCATTCCTGCAATTTGATAATCATAAGCATGAATGGGTACTGATCAACAGGCTGATCTATGCCTGTTCTTTATTAAGTTCCGACTACCGGAGCCGCCTTGATGATCCACGCCTGGGTAAACCTCAAATTGTATTTAATGAAGAAAATTACAATGACTACACTTATTTTGACAGTCAATGGGACATGAAACTGAACGATCTGCCATTAATCGTGCCTCAGCCCAACGATATTTCTATGTATGTGCGTCTTGCAGATAAAAGTGTAAATGCGGCCAAGGAGTTCTTCGATAAAGAGTACAATGACAAATCCACCCGTTATTACCTGCCTTTAATCCGAACGGAAGAAGTGTTAGAGTATTACGACTATTTTGAGTCTATTATCGCCGCTGTTATATTTTCCTATACGTCTATTGAAACGCTAGTGAATATTTGCATCCCCGAAGATTTCATATTTGTGCAAACCGGTACAGGAAAGAATGAAGGAGCTACTACCTCCTATTCGAAGAAAGCTATGGAACGTAAGTTTCATCTCCGCGAGAAATTGAGACAGATACTGCCCCAGTCAATCCAATCGCCTGACCCTTGCATTGAATCCTGGTGGAACGATTTCATCGCCCTTGAAGAAATCCGGAATGAAATCATACATACTAAACAGCACAAGTCTAATGAACGATATTCTTCATTTCTTTCAACAAGAATCTTTACACTGATCGACGTGAATAAAAAGATCATCCGTTTTTATGGGGAATATATCAGTCGTCATAAACCTGAACTTCTAAATGAATTTCCATACGATTTTGGAAGCGATTCCCTGTGGCCTGCTTTTATGAGTGATGAAGATTTTAAAGATTACGATGACCGATTACATAATCCCTGGCGGCCTGATAAGTCCCAGTAGAGTTTTATGCAAGTGCAGGTAGAGAAAAGTTCTGGCCAGATGCTTTTTTGTATGCATTCTGAACATGGTGAACGTAATCGCACTTTATTGTATAGTTCCGGTCTTCATACCACCCCGCCTCACCCGGTTTTGCGTAGAGGTAAAATATCACAGAACCATTTGTGAAGGAAGCATCATTGAGTTTCATGATCTGAAAGCCGTGATCCTTCAGCCATTTTTCACTTAAAGGAATTGGATCTGCATTGACGGGATTTATACCGGTTTGTCCGAAAGGAGTTTTTGCTACAATCTCATTATCGCTTATTGACAATACTTCACATTCCCCGTTTACATTATAAGGGGGTACAGGTCCAATGAACCGATTGCCTTGCTGTAGTTCACTTAATTGTAACATAGTGCAAAGGTATCTTGAATTTTTTTTCCATTCTTTATTTTTCATAGAAACTGCTATACTTTTCATAGAATGATTGCGTAAACGTCTTGCGAGATTTGTGCTCAATCAAATCCGAAAGCTATGTTGCAAAATATCTCCTGGTCGCAATACATCACTACTCTGCTGGTCGCGGCAATTCTCTACTACTTATTTATATGGCTGGTTGTATTTAAAGGTAAGCTTGGGATGCTTCCTGGGCTTTCTAATCGGCATGCTGAGGATGGCCCAGACGAAGTGATCACGACTGCTCAGCATGTGATTGATGAATTGCGCCCCTTGTTTGTGCATGACGCAAACAAAAATGAGTTACTCTATTCCTTACAGTTAAGGCTCTCGAAATATAATCAGTGGAATGAACAGGGATTCCGCGATACAATCACCCAATTTATCCTGAGTGAAAGCCAACGAAAATGCTCCATCCGTCTCGGTGAGGAAGATCAGCGTGCCCTGTGGAAATGACGTGGTGGAGCACCAACTATTCTCGTACCCTACATAAAATGAAAACTGATGAAGAAAGGAATTGTGCTGTTGAATGTTTTACTGCTTGCTGTTGCCGCCATTGCACAGGATGGTAATGCGGGTATCAATGAAGCGAACACAAAAGTGAGATCGTATTTCGTATCAGGTACTAACCTGATGTATGCGGTCGGCGCTGTACTCGGTCTGATCGGTGCGGTGAAAGTTTATTCGAAATGGAACAGCGGGGATCCCGATACCAGTAAGGTTGCTGCCGCATGGTTCGGGTCCTGCGTGTTCCTTGTCGTAGTCGCAACAGTTATCCGTTCATTTTTCGGAATCTAAATCATGGTTAATCAATTACCGATAGTAAAGATCGATGGCAAGCATTATTACCAGGATGAGCGTCTCCGTGAGTACCGCGAAACAACTAATCCAAGTAACCGGATAAAGTTTGATGATCTCGGCGAAAGGAAAGTAGAAGCAGTACAATCAAAAAAAGAAATGACACAAAAATTCAAACGAAAATTAAGATAACTCTAAAACAACATCTATGAAATCGATTTTACTTTCCATTTTGTTCCTGCTTTCTGTGAATGTTTATTCGCAATACATCGGTGTCAGGGCAAGATATACTGACACAAGACTTGTGGATGATTTTCCTAATCCACCAAAAAGAGAAAACCGTGTGGTGCTTAGTTTCTTTGAAGTCAACTATCTCGGTGTATATACACCCATTTCTTTGTCCAACTATGAACTACATATTTATAAAGAAGGGCTGCAATACGGAACATACTATAGCAACCCATGGGATTCTATGGGGAACTGCTATGCAGGTTATTCCTTTCCTGCCCCTAAAGTGGTCGCCTACTATAATTCGCATGGACCGGAATATGTTGATTGTGATTTAGGCTATACGACTCTATATGTTGTAAACGGCCATGAACTTGATTGCGGATTTATCACGATCTCACGCTGGGTCGACTGGGGCGCTGGCCTTTTCGAGTTTTTTACCACACCCAATATAAAATTGCCCTATTATATATGGCCACATACCTATTTTTCACATCCTGGCAATCTCAACTTTGATCAGAGCCAAGCAGCACCCGGACCTCCCTATAATTGGTACAATCCAACCTGCGGCGGCCTGGTTATACGCGGCGTATTGTCCAACGATTCGGCTGGCACCGTTCCGCCACTGGCGGTGAATTTTGCGGGGGTGAGAGCTGCGCTTAATAATAATACAGCGACTATTAATTTTTCTAATCTTACGGAGACAGATATCAGCAGTTATATTATAGAGAAATCAACTGATGCAAGTTCTTATCAAACTATCGGTACAGTCCAGCCTGCAAAAAATAATGGTGACAGCGCCAATTACCAGTTTCAAACCTTGCAAACAGAGGAGAAAGCCTATTACAGGATAAAAGCAGTTGAGCTTTCAGGCCAAATCTTTTACAGTACAATTATTTTGCTCAAGCAAGAGAGCGATGTGGTGAATGCGGAACAAATCAATTCTTCGCTGAGAGTATATCCAAACCCTGTAATGAGTTCAACATTCACCTTCAATCTATCCAACGCAGAAAAGGGGAGGTATATATCTATTGTCGTAAGTCCTGAAGGAAGAGAATTGCGGCAAAGACTGATAATGCATAACGGCGGGGACCTGAGCAGACCGGTCGATCTTTCCGGTCTCCCCGCCGGCATTTATCAGTTGGTGCTGAGGGGAGAGACACAGAAATTTTCACAAAAGATAATTTATGTCCGTTAGTGTCTACTCCATAAACAAAGGCATCAACCGGCCCATTGAGTTCAAAGGACTCAAGGCACAATATATATGGTATCTCGGAGGTGGGTTGCTTGTACTGCTGATACTCTTTGCGATACTTTATATCGCAGGCTTACATCCTGTTCTTTGTTTAGTAATAATCGTAGCTGCGGCAACTGCGTTGTTCATGCATGTATACAAATTATCCCGGAAACATGGCCAGTACGGGATGATGAAGGAACTGGCCAAAAGAAGCATACCAACTGTGATAAAGATTAATTCGAGGAGTGAGTTTAAAAAATTGGTAAGTGATAAAAAACATCCGTGACATCATACCCATCTTCGGCGTCGAGCATGACTGCATCCTGAGCAAGCAGGGTGATGTGACCATCGGCTATGAAGTGCAACTTCCCGAACTGTTTACGTTAAGTGACCAGGATTACGAGATACTACACCAGTCGCTGATCAAGGCGATCAAAATTTTGCCGCCACATACAATATTCCATAAACAGGACTGGTTCACTGAAGCAAAGGTGGGGGCAGATTTCAGTGCAATAGGAGTAAGTTTTTTATCAAGGGCCAGCGAACGATTTTTTAATGAGCGGCCCTACCTGGATCACCGATGCTTTATCATGATTACAAAGAAACCGGATGGAAGAAAAGCGGGTAGTTCTTTATTCTCGAATTTACTCAGAAGAAGTATTGTACCGGAACAAACTCTAAAACCAAACCTGTTGCAGGATTTTCTTGATTCATCCGGACAGTTTGAAAAAATACTGGAGGATAGTGGCTTCATCAAATTAAAAAGATTGAAGGATGAAGAACTAACAAGGATCGTTGAAAGATATGTTTGTCTTCAGCCGAATGAAAAGTCTTATATACTTAATGATATCGATTTTTCTGATGGCATTAAGATCGGCCCCAACCATTGCCAGCTATTCACGTTGGCAGATGCCGCGGATCTTCCTTCCTGGTGCGGGTCAAGGATCAATTATGACAAGTACTCCACCGACAAGACGAAGTTCAGTGTTGGCTTCGCCTCACCACTGGGTCAACTGTTACCCTGTAATCATATATATAATCAATACATTTTTATTGATGATGCGCAGAAGACGATACAAAAACTGGAAAGCAGGAGATTAAGATTGCAGAGTTTGTCTGCCTATTCAAGGGAGAATACTATTTCAAGAGATGCGACCAATGAATTTTTAAATGAAGCGATTTCCCAGCAACGTCAACCAATAAAAGCGCATTTTAATGTTTTCGTGTGGACCGAGAATAAAGAGGACATCAAGGACACACGAAACCTGGTATCATCAGCCCTGTCCCAGATGGATGCGGTACCGAAGCAGGAGCTGTCGGGAGCGCCGCAGATATTCTGGGCAGGCTTACCAGGGAATGAAGCCGATTTCCCATTGAATGATAGTTTCGATACGTTCATCGAACAGGCTTGTTGTTTTTTCAATTTAGAAACTAACTACAGATCGAGTGTTTCACCTTGTGGAATACGTTTGGGGGATCGTCAATATGGCAAACCGGTGCATGTCGATATCAGTGATGAACCGATGCAAAAAGGATTTATCACCAACCGGAATAAATTCATACTCGGACCATCGGGGAGCGGGAAATCTTTTTTCACTAATCATATGGTGCGCTCCTATTATGAACAGGGAACCCATATTGTACTGGTAGATGTGGGACATAGTTACAAAGGGCTCTGTCAACTATTAAAAGGTTATTATTTCACTTACGATGAAAATAACCCCATCCGCTTTAATCCCTTTCATATTGGGGAAGGCGATGTGATGGATACGGAGAAGAAGGAAAGCATCAAGACATTATTACTCGCACTTTGGAAAAAGGATGATGAAACATTTAACCGCAGTGAATACGTTGCCTTATCCAATGCGCTTCAACTTTATTATGAGAAGGAAATTGAATTTCGCAATTTCGATTCCTTTTATGATTTCCTGCAAAATGAATTCGTCCAAATCCTCCAAACTGAAAAAGTAAAGGAAAAAGATTTTGATGTTTCCAATTTTCTTTATGTACTACGTCCATACTATAAAGGTGGTGAATTTGATTACCTGCTCAATGCAAAGGAAAATCTGGACCTCCTGAAAGAACGGTTCCTTGTATTCGAACTGGATAATATCAAGGACCATCCCATATTGTTTCCCGTCGTTACCATCATCATCATGGAAGTCTTTATTTCCAAGATGCGGAAGCTGAAAGGTGTCCGCAAAATGATACTGATCGAGGAAGCATGGAAAGCAATTGCCAGGGAAGGGATGGCTGAGTATATCAAATATCTATTCAAGACAGTCCGGAAATTTTATGGTGAGGCAGTAGTAGTCACTCAAGAGGTCGAGGATATTATTTCTTCTCCTGTGGTCAAACAGGCAATCATCAATAACTCAGATTGTAAAATTCTCCTCGACCAAAGCAAATACCAGAACAAGTTTGAACAGGTGCAGGAACTGCTCGGGCTGACGGATAAAGAAAAGGCGCTGGTGCTTTCCATCAACCGGGCCAATGATCCCAATAAAAAATATAAGGAAGTCTTTATCTCACTCGGCGGTATGCTGAGCAAAGTGTACCGGGTTGAAGTCTCACCGGCTGAATACCTGGCCTATACCACAGAGGAAAAGGAAAAATTTGAGATTATGAAGCTGGCTGAAAGGTTTGACGGAGATATTGAAAAAGCGATAAACCATTTTTTAAACAAATAAAACAAGGATTATGATGAAGAGAATCTGTGCGTGTGTGTTAAGTGTTATGTTGTTTATGGCATGCAACAAAAAAGCAGAAGAACGTGCTGCTGTCACAGCGGAAACAGCCATGAAGATGGCTCCGCCGAAGTGCGTGAAAGAGATCATCATTGAAAAACCCGTGAAAGTTGGCGAGACAGGGATCGTTCTTCCGGTGGGAACAAAGCTTTGTTTTTCTAGTGATGAACTGGAGATCCGGGTCGAGTTACCGTTTGGGTACAATTTCTGGGCGAATAAGACTTTGCCAATTTTCGCCACTTACAGTTGTAATTGCTCAGCTTCAGGAACGGCCTGCAAAGTTTTTTACATGGAAGGCCAGGGCTTCGGTTGTTTGCAGTCATCATGCAGCGGTTCATGTACGGGTAAGTTCAGCTACTTGGGTTACACCGTGGACAGGTTGATTTCCGGTAAATCTGATTTCTTCAGTATGCCCGAAGTGCAAAAAGAAATTGCAAAGATCAAAGCAGCGGGTGCTTACAGCAGGCATGAGGTATTTGGTGTTTCCTTCTTCCTTGTAAACGATGAAGTAGAATTTGCAGCGGCCGCAAGCTGCAATTGCGAAGGGACACAAGCCTGCAAGTTGAAAAAGATCAAGATACCCTTTGTGCCGGTAATCTATTTCTGTGAAGGATCATGCAATGGTTGCGAGTTGACAGTGTAGTTTTTCTCTGTTATGGCCAATCAGGGGGTCGGGACTGAAGCACCCGGCCCCTATTTTAAAGCCTCACCCTATATCCCTTTACTGAAGGAGAGGGACTAAAGAAAAAAATATGAAGAAAATATTACTGGTACTTTTTGTCTCACTCACTGTACAGGCCAAAGCACAGTTTCCAATTGCCGAGATCATAAAGGCCGGGATCAAAAAAATAATTGTAGCCGTAGATCTGAAGATCCAAAAATTACAGAACAAAACAATCTGGCTGCAGAATGCGCAAAAGGTTGTCGAGAATCAGTTATCGAAATTGAAACTCTCAGAGATCAGTGATTGGGTGAATAAACAGAAGGAGCTCTATAAGGATTATTTCGATGAATTGAAGAAAGTAAAGACCGCCATCATTTATTATCATAAAGTAAAAGACCTGATCGAAGACCAGGCTGCGCTGGTCAAAGAGTATAAAAGCGCATGGGCGGTATTTCGTCAGGATAAAAATTTCACCCGCGAGGAATTGAAGTTCATTGAAGGTGTATATAATGGTATCCTGAATGAATCACTAAAGAACCTCGAACAATTTCAATTGGTCATTAATTCTTTTACCACCCAGATGAGCGATGCTAAACGCATCGAAATTATCGACGTTGCTGCTGCGAATATCGAAACCACATTTTTTGATCTCAAAGCTTTCAATAATCAGAATAAGGCGATGAGCCTTCAACGATCCTATGAACGGGGAGAGATCGAGTATTCAAGAAAATTATACGGAATCAAATAGCCTCTCCCTAAATCCCTCCCCGATAGGGAGGGACTTAAACTGAAGACAATGAAAAAACTATTTATCATATTACTGTTCGTATCAAATCTATGTTTCGGGCAATCCCAGGAAGCAAGGCAGCTTGCGCTCAATGTTGAAAAGTTGGCTCAGCTAAAGCTGATGCTTTCGCATATGAAAACGGGATATGATATTCTTTCCAAAGGATACAACTCCATTAAAAATATTTCGCAAGGCAATTTCAACCTGCACAAAACATTTCTTGACGGACTTCTTCAAATATCTCCCGCAGTCCGTAAATACAAAAAAATAGCCGAGATCATCGATTTCCAGATCAAGATCGTGAAAGAGTACAAAGATGCATTCAATGAATTCAAGGGATGCAAGCAGTTTACCAAGGATGAGATCGAATACATGGGTACGGTCTATGGCAACCTGTTCAAAGAAAGCCTGAAGAAACTGGAAGAACTGGCCATGGTGATCACAGCCGGTGAACTCCGTATGACCGATGATGAGAGACTGAAGGCAATTGACCGTATTTACACGGATGTCGTTGACCAGTATACTTTCCTGAATGAGTTCAATAATTCAACGGCTATGTTGTCGGCACAAAGAGACAATGAGCAAAGAGAGATCGACCTGATGAGAAAGTTACACGGAATAAAAAAGTGATATGAAGAAGCTGGTAATTGTGATATTGATATTACTTGTGCCGCAATTTTTGATGGCGCAAGGAATGGTGCAGAAGATCCGTTCACTGAACGAAGTGCTGGACGTGCTCTATGATGATATGATGCCGCTTTGTTCGAGACTGATCGGGGTTGGACGAGGGATCGCAGGTTTTGCTGCGACCTGGTATATCGCTTCGCGGGTCTGGGGACATATTGCCCGTGCTGAAGCCATTGATTTCTATCCTTTGTTCCGCCCATTCGTGCTCGGATTTTGTATTTTGATTTTTCCTTCCGTGATCCAACTTATCAACCAGATCATGAAGCCGACCGTAACCGGTACTGCTCAAATGGTGAAGGACTCCGATCTCGCTATTGAGAAATTACTACAGATGAAAGAGGAAGCTATTAAAACTACTACCCCCTGGAAAATGTATGTGGGAGAATCAGGTCATGGTGACCGGTCACTCTGGTATAAATATAATTATGGCGATAAAAGAGAAGGATGGCTAAAAGCTATTGGTCATGATATCCGTTTCGCATTCGCGAAGCTTGGGTATAACCTGCGCAATGCGATAAAGGAATGGATCGCACAAGTCTTGAAGGTACTCTTTGAGGCAGCGGCGCTTTGTATCAACACGATCCGAACCTTTTATTTAATTGTCCTCGCTATACTTGGACCATTGGTCTTTGGAATAGCTGTATTTGATGGATTCCAACATACGCTTACTGTTTGGATCGCTAGATACCTGAATATATTTCTCTGGCTACCGGTTGCGAACATATTCGGCGGTATCATGGGAAAGATCCAGGAGAATATGCTCAAAGAAGACCTGCACCAGATCGCAACGCATGGCGATACATTCTTTTCCACCACCGATAGTGCTTACCTAATATTTATGGTCATTGGTATCGTCGGGTACTTTACGGTTCCAAGTGTAGCTAACTATATCATTCATGCGGGCGGTAATAATGCACTGCTGCAAAAGGTAACGAATCTCACAAGTATGTCGGTAAGGAATACCGCAAGCGGTTCTATGAGTATGGGTCGTGATGCATTGGGAGGAGCCTATAATAAGATGTCTAACTCGATGGCGGATTCAAAAGCTTCTGATGGCTACTTTAAAGATAAAATAACCGGCAAGAAAGATGTTTAAAAAGACAAAGAATATTGATACAGCTTTCAAACAGGTAAGGTTATTCTCCATTGCTTTTATGTCACTTTGTTTTTTGTTGACGGTCTATGTTTCATTCAAAGCCAATAAACAGATCAGTGCATCGCAAGGGCGAATTTATATTCTCGCCAACGGGAAAGCGCTGGAGGCTTATGCCGCCGATAGAAAGGACAATGTACCAGTCGAAGCAAGGGATCATGTGAAGATGTTTCATCACTGGTTTTTTACTATGGACCCGGATGATAAAGTGATCCAGTCAAACATATCAAAAGCACTTTATCTGGCAGACGGCACTGCCAAACAACAATACGATAATCTAAAAGAGAACGGTTATTACAGTAACCTGATCTCCGGCAATATTTCGCAGGAAATTACGGTGGACAGTATCCGTATTAACACGGATAGCTATCCTTATTATTTTTTGTATAAGGGAAAACAAATCATTACCCGGCCAACTTCTCTTGTGACAAGAAGCCTGGTGACAGAAGGTTATTTAAGAAATGTATCGAGGAGTGATAATAACAGTCACGGATTTTTGATCGAGCGTTGGAAAACAATTGAAAATAATGACATCGGAACAGAACCCAGGAACTAAGGATAAGGTTGCGGGTAAGATCGCAGGTTTTATTATCGGGATACAAACAAAGATCTCCGATAAAATGAATCGTTTCAAATATCTGAAACTGGTGCTTGTTTTCTTTTGTGTATTGAGTGCTGTGCTTAGTGGGTATTTCCTGGTTGATGCCTTCGTGTCAAAACCTAAAGCAAAAATTAAGGTTGATCGTATCCGTTCACCACGACCTATTGAAGGCCCTTCGGAGGAAATGTTTGACGAAAGGATACCGGATGAAATTTATTACCAGATACAAAGCTATAAAAGGTATATGGACAGTACCGGTGAAATGATAAGACCGGGACTGGCTGATTCGATGAGGATACTGGAGGAAATCTATTTACAACAACAAAACAAGTGAGTATGAAAAATGTGAAGCAACGAAAAATGATGTTGGTATTGCCACTACTGGTAATTCCTTTTTTGACGATGGCGTTTTGGGCGATGGGCGGTGGGAAAGGAAAAAAGGATACTGTTGAGAATGCCGGATTGAATCTTGAGCTGCCTGATGCTAATTTAAAGGACGAAAAAGGACTTGATAAACTCAGTTTCTATGATAAGGCTGAGAAAGATTCTATCAAATTTGATGAACTCCTGCGTAACGATCCCTTCTTCAAGGAAGATACTGTTCCTGAATACCCGGACCAGTTGGCAAGCCTTACCAGTGAAAGTAAGTATGGACAACGATTAAATACTTCTCTGTATGAAAAGCCACCGAATAATCCCGAGGACCAGATCATGCAGAAGTTGCAAATGCTCAAACAGGAACTCAATAAACCTGCGGTAGCGGAAACAGAAACAAAAACTGATGATCAGTTTTCCAGTGAATTGGAAAGACTCGAGGAAATGATGAAACTAAGCACCGGCACTGGAGAGGATGAAGAGATGAAACAATTGCAGGGTACGCTGGATAAGATCCTGGACATACAACACCCGGACAGAGTTAAGGAAAGGTCCATTCAGTTTAAGGATGCAGTCTATGCCGTACGGAGAGAGAATGTTCCAGACACACTCGTGAAAGGCTTCTTCAGTTATAGCGATGACAAAGAATTGCAGGATCAAAATGCGATTGAGGCGGTGATCGCTTCCAATCAAACTATTGTCAACGGCGCCGTGGTAAAATTCCGTTTACTGAATGATGTCTATGTCAAAGGACAATTGATCCCCAAAGAGGTGATCGTTTCCGGCATTGCTGCACTGGATGGTGAAAGGTTGACGGTTGAGATTAACTCAATCAGGAATAAGAAATCTCTCTACAATGTAAAGTTGGAAGTCTTCGATATGGACGGACTTCCCGGTATTTACGTCCCCGGTACGATCAACCGTGAAGTGGCAAAAGAATCACTGAACAACGGTCTTTCACTTGCTGATATGACTGCAATTGATCCTTCACTAAAGGCCCAGGCCACTGCTACCGGTATCGGCGCACTCATATCTTTGGTGAGCAAAAAAGCAAAGCTGGTGAGGGTACAAGTAAAAGCTGGCTATAAAGTTTTATTCAAAAACAAAAACCAATAAAATGAGACAATTAATTGTTCTATTACTATTAGCAAATTTTGCCAGCGGGCAAACTCCTTTAGCGATCACTACCGACAAAACGACCTCGCTGATCTTCCCGTTCCCGATTAAGTATGTAGACCGCGGGACCAAAGATGTGATCGTGCAGCCAGTAAAAGAAGATGAAAGGATCTTACTCGTAAAAGCCGCCACCAAACAATTTGCTGAAACGAATCTCAGTGTAGTCACCGGTGATGGTAATGTCTACGAATTCACGGTTACCTATACTCCGCAACCGGCTGAACTGGTTTATCATCTGCCGCCGAATAAGAAAGCAACGGTTTCATCCTACGCCAATATGATACTGAATAATCCGCCGGGAAGGATCGCAAAGGTGGAACATGGCGGAGTCATTATGAAGGTTATTGGTATATATATAAAGGATGATATAATCTACTTCCAACTAGAAATTCATAATCATAGTCCGCTGGATTATGATATTGACCTTCTTAAATTTTTTATTGCTGATAAAAAGAAGTCAAAAAGGACGGCAGTACAAGAGAATGAAATGGTGCCGGTCTATGTTGCAGGAAATAAGAAACAAGTGAAGGGTTATAACTTCTCCGTCATTGTGATTGCACTGGAAAGGTTCACGATCCCGGATGCAAAATTTCTGGGTATACAGATGATGGAAAGAAACGGTGGCAGACATTTTAACCTGAAGATCTATAACGGCCAGGTGCTGAAAGCAAGGATACTTCCTGATCTGAGATGAGTAAAGAAAATGTCATATCAGATACACTGTTTAGCGAGGCGCAAGCGGAATTCGCTCAACGTAACTATTGGATTGCGTACAATACCAAGACTTATTTCCTGGATAACGCGGATATGTGGTTTTTTAGGACTAAAGATGAAGCCATTGATTTTGCCAATGATAATATCAGTGATCAGGAAGCATATGCTGTTATCTATGCAAACTCTATCGCTTCGCTCATGCAACAGTTTCCATACGGCGAAAGTATTCAATTGAAATTATCAGCGCAGGAGCTGGAAGAATTGTTTAAGTCCTTTGACTGGAACGAGGCATTATATGATCCGCTGCATGATACTATCGAGGGAGATACTGATTTGGATAAGGAGGAACTCGCTCGAATGGAAACATTACTAGAAGAATGGGATGCACTCTACGAACGAGATCCCGAAGCTGCACTGCAACTGGCCAGCACTTATTGGGAAGGGCGGCCCATGGAACAGTATAAAGACAATTTCTTAACTATAAAATTTGACCTTATGATTGAAAAAAATCTTGAGTACCTGAAAACTAATATCAGGAATCATGGTTTCGGCGAAACGCTGGGGCCAGCACTGGAAGAAAAGCTGAAAAGCGGGGCTGCAGAATTCACGCTGCCGTATAAAACAGAAGTAAACAAGCAGGACATTGATGCGACCCTCTACTTCAAAAAATCAGATACAACCGACATGTACTTTTTTAATAAGTACGATACCAGGATGAAAACAGAAAGGGATGAAACGATGGCGCAAACCTTCTATATTAATAACGGTTGGGGTGTTACGCTTAAAGAAGCGTACAATTTATTGAACGGCCGGGCTGTTCATAAGGAGCTAACTCCGAAGGAAGGGGAAAAGTACCAGGCATGGATTCAACTAGATTTCAGCGTGAAAGATACAAATGGGAATTACGAACGTAAGCAATACCATCAAAACTATGGCTATGATTTGAAAGAGGCGTTGAGTTTCTATCCGATCAAAGAGATGGTGAAAGAAAGCGAGATGAAAGACCTGGTAAGATCACTGGAGAGAGGAAATGTGCAAATGGTGACGCTGGAAACGCCGGGTAAGGATATCAAAGTGTTCATTGAAGCCAACCCAAAATACAAGTCCATCACCGTTTACGATAATAAGATGAAACGGCTTGGCCAGGAACAGCGGGAATCAGTAATGCGAAGACCACAGGTAAAAGAAGAAAAAGGTAAGGACCAGAGTAAGGATCAAAAGCAGGAGCTTGGCGGGGAGGGCAAGGATGGAAAAAAGCAGGATAAGGGAAAGAAAAATGATAAAGTGAATGGACAGGATAATGGGTTGGTGAAAAAGAAAAGAGAAGGAACAAAGGGTAAAGGAGTGCAGATGTGATGCTTTGGACTGACCGGTTGTCTAGTTTTTATTTAAAGGTTCGGAACGATAACCGGATCAGCCCAACGCATATCAGTTTGTACTTTGCATTGTTACATGAGGCCAGCAATACTGGTCTAAACTTAATTATACCAGTGCGTGATCATTTGATGGTTCATGCGAAAGTTTATTCTAGCGTCACGTATCATCGATGCCTAAAAGAATTGAATGAATACGGGTACATTGATTACCGCCCAAGCTATGCAGTTGGGCGGACAAGGATAGAGTTGATTGAATTGGGTCCGTAAGGACTTTTTTTGTGTGAATGAAATGTGCGTATGGAAAAGAACTTAGTGACGGCTGAAGACATGCAGCAATTTAAATTAGACCTACTCCGGGAGATCAAAAAATTACTGGCAAATACACCAGCCCCATTGCCAAGGCCCTGGCTGAAATCCCATGAAGTGCAGAAGATGCTGAAAATCTCTGCCGGGACGCTCCAGCACCTGCGGGACAGTGGGCAGTTGAAGTTTTCGAAGGTGGGCGGGATCGTGTTTTTTACAATGGTGGATATTGAGGGGATGATGAATAAAGCCGGAGAAAAATAAGATATATCCGGGTACTCGTCTAAATGCCAATTTCAGCTTTATATTCATCCAAAGTCAATACTAAATGGCCTACTCCTGCTTTCGTTGCTGACGCCTTGATTTTTTTCTCATTAGTCACTAGCCTTTTATCCAGCCCATCTTTGGCATACAACAGGCCAAACATAATCTGTACGTCGTTTAATGTGTTCCAGCGTGGATCTTCTATATCTCCCATATTTTCTGCCCCTCCTCCAATTGATTCTAGAATCGACGTATTCATGATAAGGGCAGCCTTATACTGCGACAAAAAACCGGGAAATTTTTTTTCAGCCTGTTCGTCCAATTCCTCCTTTTCTAAAACTTGGTATGCTCTTTTATATAAGGCTATACCTAAAAGAGTCTCCATTCTGCCATCGTTCAACCTATCAAAAAATGCTTTTCTTTGTTCTTTATCATTCTTAATAAACTTCCAGTCTAATTCACCTCCCTTTAAAGACTTTAGGAAGCCTTCCACATTGTCTTTAAACTCAGTTGTTTCAAAATCCACCTGGGCTTTTACAATCTTAATGAAACCTTCATTGGTAGCGCAGTTACTTATATCTAGCCCCTTAGTCAGCTCAACAACCAATTCTAATACTTTCATGTAGAGAGGCAAATATTTTGAATTATCGGAAAAAAAATGTTGGCTAAGTATGACATTCATTGGCGGATAAAAACTACCTGTTATGCTTTTTCTGTCAAAGTCGAACCGACGAGTGTGCAGCCATTGCAAACAAAGAGCATTGAAACACCTTTCCTTTGCCGGATCACCATTGCCCAAATGCTTTATTAACTCCATTGCAACGACTATGCTCAGGCCTGAAGTGTGGCCTTTTTTATCTTCAGCTATTTTCATCTTCTGGGCTAATTGGTAAACTTGATCCATTGAGAGACCCTCGACCATTACTCTATAGGCATTTGTATCAAAAATGAATTCCATGATTATATTGAATTAAATTTATGAGTATCCAAAGGTAGGCTGCTAAAGGGGGGTGATCCCAGCAAATATTTAGGACTAATTCAATTGAAACTTTTTAATATAATTTCGATTTCAATTCATGATTTAATGACAGATTTCATTTATTTTTGTGCCAAGTTCTTCTACTATTTAAGCTAGTGAGTTTGCGAGTGAGTTTTTGATTTAAAAGCTTTGTATTATATTGATTTAAAATCACTTGGAATGATGGGTGGTATCCTGTCTTCCCGACTTAGGATCAAGTGACTCTGAAAAGAGTCACTTTTTTTATGACCCATATATTGACATATTCCTTATTTCAAATTACTGACAAAAAAAAGTTGTGCAATTTTTTCAATTTTTTTACTGTCCTTGACCCGTATCACTTTATGAAGCATAACCCCATTTTCTTTTTTAAAAAGGACCAGGTTATAAAGATCTTCTGAAAGTTTATCCATCTGGCTCGACGGAAAATGAATAACCGGGAAATCGAATTTATTACAATTAGTATCTGTCAATAATCTATATCCCGTTGGCAAATTCCTGGTTTTACGAAAGCTGTTATTATATTCCTCGCGAAAACAATCGCATGTGCGGCAAGCCAGTACTGCAAAATTATTTCCATATATGTAAAAAAGTGAATCAACAACTGAAATATTTATAGGAATATCAGGAATATGTGATTTTTGTCTTTGATTGCAACTGGCGCACGCAATGATCAAAAAGAAAAGAACGCTATATTTCATAAATAATCAGTTTATCCCATTTCTCATTTATAAATGCTATGCCACCAGCATATGGAAATGCCATCCTCGGAGAAAAAGATTCTGCAGGAAAATAGGATCTTACATAAGAAAGGTGCTCATCAAAAACAAGTATCGCACAGCGGTTAGCCGCATCCTTATTTGGCTTTCGTATTCTTTTGATAATATAATAGTGACCATTTGAATATACCAGGTTACGGTTTTCTTCATCAGCTAATTGGTATTTGTCGGAATAGGCAAGATTTTCCATAGCTGCCAGATCCGGGCACATAAAATTATTAGGGAAGTAAGTGCTATCGTTTTCTCTGATCTTTTCGCCCGTCGCCAGATCAGTTACCTGGATTTTATCGGATTTAAGGAAAACACTCGCAACCGAATTACCGCTTGTAGTAACCAGGGGATATGGTAAACTAATAAAACACTCCTTGTATTTCCCGGGATAGTCAATGGCTTTATTCGACTGCTTGCTGACCAGGTCTATAATTAAAGCAGCCTTATTGTCTATTGAAAACTGGTTTTTTTTAATCTTCCCATATGGGATGATGATATACGGATAATGATAAGCCATCTTTTTATCTATAGCTGTATTAGTATTAAAATAATATTTCTTTGGAGACAGGTAGGCAGATAGCAAGCTTGTTTTTACTTCTTTCAGTAAGAAAGAATCACCTATTGAAATTTGATGATAAATGAATCTGTCAGCATCTACCAGGTGAATGGTATCTTCTGAAATAAGAACAGAATAAAGCGTTTTTTTCTTTATAAAACCAAGAGTGGGTACAGCTACTGTTTTCCCGCTTTCAGGTAACGATACAAAAATGATCGAATCCTTGGTAGCATTCAAAAACGCACAAGTAAGCTGTCCGCGATGATTAAAAAACTGGTACCCAAAATTGGAGTATATACCGTGTATTGTAAAAGCTTCCCTTAAATGTTCGATCCCGATTATTTTTGGCTTTAGGCTGTCGGTTTGCTGAATGTTTTGTAAACCTTTATCAATACAATCACATTTTCCCGTCATAGTACAACCAGGAAAGACCACAACAAGTAGTCCTAGACATACAAATATGATAAACTTACTCATGCATAAAGAACAAGAGAATGATCGTTTTTCTTAACAAGTTATTTCAGTTGGCGTACTTAGTATAAAAACAGAACTATCGGCGGCAGAAATAATATGTGCCAAGGCCGGGGATGAGATCGTTAACATTATACCGAGCATAATACGCAGTCATGCTGTTCCCAAAATAGTATTGGAAAAATGTAGCATATCGATGGACATACATACAAATTCCCAAATCACCGCATCCTGTTGAATAAAGATCTACTTTCTTTTGGCAATTTTAAGGTTATCCTAAGTTATATTTAATTCTTTTTATAAAAAAAATTTTTTAATATATTATGAATGAGAAAATCGTTTACCATGTTTATTAAAAAGATTTAAGGGTTTTAAACATTGCAAAATTGTAGTTAACATAATTCGCAAATCAGCCTGAATCAGCCTTCCATAGCTGGCACCTATAGCTTTGGAAAGTACCTAACAAAAAAATCAAACAAAGAATGTTTGATTTTTGGGTACTATAGTTAAAGCAAAGAGAAAAGAATATTTTATTCAGCCAATCCCGCTTTCTTGGTTTTAGCGATCGCTGATTCTTTTTTAGATGAAACAAAGAATAGTGTCTTAATATTCTGCAACATCTGAAATATAGTAATACCAACTATCCGAAGATCCAACCAGAGATTGGCCTTGCGTACATATTGCGCATCCCAATAATAACGGAGACTGATACTTTCATAATCCGATGTAGGACCATGAAATCCGTTTACCTGCGCCCAACCGGTTATACCCGGTCTTAACAAACTTCGGAATTGATACGAATGAATAACAAAAGAAAAACGAATACAATCGGCCAGCATATGCGGCCTTGGACCTACCACACTCATATGCCCGGCAAATACATTTAAGAATTGAGGTAGCTCATCGATATTGATCCGGCGAAGGATCTTCCCGGTTCTTGTTATCCTTTCATCATCTTCATCAGCGGGACGTTCATCGGCTTCCCGGTTCCTGATCATCGTCCGGAATTTGATACACATAAATGACCGGCCATTCTTTCCAATTCTTTTTTGCCGAAAAAATACAGGCCCGCGGGAATCTAGTTTAATGGCCAATGCTACCAATGGTATCAGCCAACTCATTACTAAAAGAATAACAAGCGATGAAAAGAAAATATCAAAGCAACGCTTGAAGAAAAGATACTTTTTCCGGCTGGCAACGAAGCTGCGAATAATGCCGTTTTGGTTAACGATATAGCGGCTGGTTTCCGGGGAAGCTGGTAAACCGGTATGACGAGTAGCGATATTCAAGTTGTAGATTAAAATGTAAAATTTAATCGGTTGAATCACTCAAAGGGTTGCTTTAAAAATGCGGGCATCTTTATTAAATAAAACCAATGATCTTTTGATCCCTGCTTTTGTGAGTAACAGGGTGGGTAAAGAAAGCATCCTCAGGGCGCTGGCTTATTTCGATATATTCCGTTACCCGCTTACGAAAGAAGAGATCGTAAAATTCATGGATCAGCCCGCAGATTACCGCAAGGCGGAAGAATGGTTGTCTGAATTACTTAGTGCCGGAATTATTTTTTTACACCAGGGTCTTTACAGTTTGCAGGATAACCCACTGATCATACATCGCAGGAATGAAGGAGAACAAAGGGCCGAACAATTATTGAAAAAAGCAAAAAGGATCGGTCGTTTTTTATACCAGTTTCCCTTCGTAAGAGCCGTGGCTGTTTCCGGGTCATTATCAAAAAATTTTGCAGATGAAAAAGCCGATATAGATTTTTTTATCATTACAAAAGCCAACAGGCTATGGCTGGCAAGAACGATCATGCACCTGTTCAAGAAACTTACTTTCCTGGCAGGCCGTCAGCATTATTATTGCATGAATTATTATATCGATGAAAAAGCATTATTGCTGGAAGAAAAAAATGTTTTTACAGCAATAGAATTAAAAACATTGCTGCCTGTTTCCGGGGAAAATACAACAAATGATTTTTTTACCGCTAATCAATGGGCAAATGAATGGCTGCCTTCCTGCGAATACAGGAGACAGGAACAAAAAGATCGCCGGGTGAATATTTTTAAAAGATCTGCTGAATGGATATTGAATAACAGCTTTGGCAATACATTGGATAAATGGCTGTTGAAAATAACTTCCCGCCGCTGGAAAAATAAAAAAGAAAAAGGCAAGAAGAATGAAAAGGGAATGATGATGGGACTTATTACCGATCGTCATTTTGCCAGGTCGAATCCCGGTAACTTCCAGGCGAAAGTGTTGCAGCAATATGAAAAGAAAGTAGGGGAGTTGAGCGTGGGATCGTTTAAAATATGATTGTAATTTTTCAACATACCTGCATAGGCCTCTCACTATGTGTCACTATTTTTTTTCTATTGTACCTATGGGTTAAAAAATAAGAATTAATACTTTTTTTGTAAAGTGATAATATAATAATCGCCAATTATTCTCCACGGCCATTTGGCTTTCCATTTATTCTCTTTCTTTTCGAGAAAGCGATAAAGCTTAGGATGTTTAACAGCAAAATTTTCTATATAAGATGGTGGAACAAGTGTGCATAATCCTTCCAAACTTATTTTCTTGAACGAATCTCCCAAATGCTTTCGGATATAAGATGGATCATAATACCAGCAACGGAAATATTCTCCTTCGATATGAGCCCGGGCTCCTTTGCGGCCGGCGAAACGGCGAAAAGCAGTTTTAAATTTCCCTTTGAACAATAATAAAAATTCCCACAAACAAAATTTTGGAAGAACGACGAGGGTAACATAGCCACCCGGTTTCAACAACCAGTTAAACGATCCCAGCACTTTATCCAGTCGGCCTGTACAATTAAGTCCTGCAAAATTGGAAAAGATATGATCATAAGGGCCTTGTTGCTGCAGGGTTTCCAGTTCTGTAAAAGAACAAAGTTCATAACTGATGTTTGCCTGCAACTGCTGTTCATTGATCTTCTTCAGCATTATTTCCTGCATACCCGCAGAAATATCGGTAGCATGAATAGGATGACCTTGTTTTGCAAAATACAAAGCATCTTCGCCGGTACCGGCATTCAATTCGAGGATATGAGAAGCCGGTTGTAAAAATCTTTCAATATGTTGCCGTACTCTTTTTCTTTTGTATTGAATGATAGTGTCGGCGCCGTACAGTTTATCAAACACAGGGGCTTGTTTACTGAATGCCGAAGCAGCAGCTTGCTCTGTTATGTGCGTTTGCCGATCACTCATGAAACAGGAGATTCCAGTCGCTGTAATTTTTGCCTGGCTATCCAGGCCGATGGTGAATAATACAATAAAGATATTGCCTTCTTGATATTGCTGAACCGTAATGAAGAGGGTTTAACAAATAATGTGCGGATAGCCTGCATAGCGACATGCTTGCGATAGGTTTTGTGCACATAACGATGCAGTTGTTTATAAAAAGCAGGGCCGTATGTATTGCGGAACATCAATGCCAGTTCGTCTGAATCTGTCCAGTTCGTTTTTTCTCTTAATTCTGATTTTACTTTTTCATAAAAACCTGTACCGGGTAATGGATAAGAAATAGAAATGCCAATTTCATGCGGTAGCAAATGGATAAAAAAAGAAGGATGAATATATTTTTGCAATCGTGGCTTCAAGATCTGTTCTCGTGTCCTTTATCCATGCATCCATATCTTTGCGAGCCGCTTTCGCGCCCATCCAGATATTCTCACAGCCGGCTCTTGCAGTCCCTGATAAATTGCCTGTATCTTGAATTTAAACGAAAGTTTTTCTTTTTCTACCAGGTCAGCGAATTCATGTACCCAACCGGGCTTCAATCCAAAAATATCATCACAGAACCAGATATGATCGAATGCGAATTTTTCTTTCAGCATTTTTAATTCTGCTACTACATGCTGCGGCGAGCGGGAATTATAACGGTTACCATAAATAGGTTTGGCACACCAGTTACATTTAAAAGGGCAACCTCTCGTAGTAGCAACATTCATTGAGAAATATCCTCTGTGCTTTAACCATGTTTTTCGGTAAGCTTCAATATTAACAAGATCCCATGCCGGGAAAGGAAGTTCATCCAGGTCTTTCATCACATTCCGGCGAACTGTTTTTACAACGGCTTCTTTTTCTTTGAATGCCAAACCTTGTATTGCGAAGAAATCGGTTTTATTATTGTCCAACGCTGTTACTAATTCCAATAATGTATGTTCGGCTTCACCCAATAAAACAAAATCGGCGCCTTCCTGCAGGTATTGTTCAAAATGATCGGTAGCATCGGAACTGGAGACGATCACTTTGCATCCAATTTGACGGGCAAACTTCATCATTTCAAATGCAGCTTCCCGCATATTGGTCAAACACATTTTTGTGAGGTAGTTAAACCCATCATCATAGATCACAAAATAATCGGGCTGGTGATCATGCAATGGTAAAATGATTTCCTCGGGGCCGTAAGCAAACATGGTATCAAAAAAAGATATCGCATGTCCATGCTTGCGCATCAGCGAGGCAGCATGTAAAGTGCCGATAGGAGCATAAGGCTGACCGGTGGCCCATTGCTTCGGATCAAACCGCATAAAATAAGAGTGTGAAAAAAGTATTTTGCTCATACAATTTCAGCTTAACCTCGTTGATGGTGAAAGATTCAGGTAACAAACACATTTTACACAAGTGCTGTTCTTATCCATATCGAGTTCTTTACGAAAACGGATGCCTTGCTCGCTGTTCAAAATCGTTTCGAGATCATGTTCCCTGATATTTCCCAGCGGTGCATGAAAAAAACAGGGCCTGACAGTTCCATCCGCTTCGATCACCGTAGAAACCCAGGGCGCATTACATTTTTTATAGGGAAATGGATTATGGCCATAAAATGCCATATAATAAGTATGAATTTTTCGCAGTTTGTCCGGGCTTTCCGCAATAAAGCCGGAAGCAAAGTCTTTCCTATTTGTTTCGATCAATAATTCAAGTACACTACTTAATTGCTGCAACTCATTTTCATTGGGTAAAATTTCGTGTTGACGCTGATCGCTCCACAATACTTCACGGTTGAAAGCATGACTGCTTATATCGGCCGGTAAAAAACTTATTTGATCCAGGCCAATTTCTTTGGCAGCTTCGATGATAGCGGGCCATTGCCTGAAATTCAGGCGATGAATCACTGTTCTTGCTGTAACCTTATAAGCCGGATCTATTTTTTTCAAACTTTTAATTCCATCATTTAATTTTTGAAATGCATTGGGAATGTTCCTGATAAGATCATGCGTTGTCTGGTCGCCATCCAGTGATACGATAACATCGTTTACATCCTGAACGATCTGTTCGGCATGTTTCTCCAATGTGATGCCTGTGGAAAGCAAAGTGACTTTGATATTTTGCCGGTTCAGTATTTTACAGAAAGAAAAAAAGTTGGGATTTAACAAAGCTTCACCGCCGGACATCAGGACTTGTTGAGTACCCAGTTTTTTTAGCGACAGTAAAAGATCAATGATATCTTTTTCGGTGAGTTGCTTAAGGTTTTTATTATCCTTCCAGATATCACACATCACGCAGCGGCAATTGCAGGCGCTGTGCGGCATCAGTATCACCACCGGCAATGCAGAGATCTTATCGGTTTGTAACGTCCGGTAGCGCCGGAAAGTATGATATAATGTTTGGGTGAGCGTCATGCTTTGATACAGATCCAGGGGAAAGGATTTTTGTTATTGTAAAACTGTCTTTGGAAAAATGATGGTTGATAAATTATTTCATAGTTAAATGAATTCAAATCGTCTATGCTATGATGAAAATAAAAAGAAGACATTTCGGGAAATCCGAGCCGATCAAAATGATCGGACGTTCTTTTCTTTGCGCCTGTTATTTCTTCTTTTTTATAAAAATGTGTATCGATGATATGTATCTCTCCACCCGTTTTTAACTGCTGAATACTTGTACCGATGATCTCTTGTAATGAAGGAAAGTATTGTATACTGGCTGCGAAAATGATATGATCAAATTCTTTTTCTGCTTTTTCAATATCATTTATAAAATGAAGATTAGTAACATGACTGAACACTCTTTTCGCCTGTTGCAATTCAATACTGTTGATATCATACCCTGTAATTGCAGAGCCGGGCAACAAAGAAAGCCGCTGTGACAACCAACCGTTGCCACAGCCGACTTCCAGTATTTTCATAGGAAAAACTCTTTTTCGCAAATAGTTTTCCAAACGCAGGTAAGATTCTTTTCTTAATTCCCATTCGGCAAAATGGGGATGATCCTTTTCAATACCGGGCAAATGCAATAATTGTGCGTCCGTATATATCCTTCCTTCTTTTTCCCGCAGGGAAAAATATAATTGTTCAAAATTTTTTTCTGTAATATGTATTGCTTCAGCTATCAATTTTTTCTATCTTATAAATGAAATTTTTTTCAAGCAGGTTTTGTTTGGTCAGCATTAATTGAAAATTAAATCCATTCGTTACCGCGGCCTTTTCTATCATCATAATATCGCAGCCATCACATAGTACCATGATAACGGTTGAGTTTTCATGAACATATCCCGGTAATTGTTCGAATAGTTTAAAAAAATATTCTCCATTCTCACCGCAATACCAGGCATGATCCAATAATGATTGGGGTTGTTTTTTATAATACGGCGGATTAATAGCAATAAGATCGAATTTAGATGGAATAATATTTTCAAAAAGATCGGATTGAACGATTTCGATCTTTACATTATTCCGGTTGCTGTTCTTCCGGAGATATTCAATAGCGACAGGATTGATATCGGATGCAGTAACGACAGCATCCTTTTTTGCGGCATGAATAGCGATCAACCCGCTGCCGGCGCCTAATTCCAAAAATGTTTTTCCTGCTAAAAAAAATTGATCAATATATCTGAGCAATAGCTGTGTACTTGAAAAAAAACCGGGATGAAAAACCTGGGGAGGAATTTCGAGTTCTATGTCTTTGTAAACGTATTTTCTTGTTTTGGAAAGATATTTCACCAGCATCGGCCGGTAAGTTCTCGCAACAATATGTTTTAATACGGTTCTCAAAATCCTTCAATTTCCGGTTGGCGGTATTTCCACAATAGTTGTAATGCTTTTAATTCATAGGGTTTCCAATAAATACCTGTCTTGTAACGCAGGTATGAAATGCTTCGCAATATTTTTCTTTTGATACCCGATAATCTTACATCCGAAACAGTAGGATAGTAGCCATTCAATACTGTTTCAAAATCTTTGATCTTATTGATCATTTCTGGAGTGAGCCAGGGCGTCAATGGATTTTTGCGCAGATCAAAGTTTTCCCAATGAGGACTTATCCAGTCTTCCAGTTTTTCGGGAAAACGAAAACCCGATTGCAACACCCGGTTATACATATCCGAACCTTCGGTTGGCACAGGACTGTACACATAAATTACAATTTCTGTTTTCGGATTGATATGTTTTATCTCTTTGATGAAAGCAATATCCTGGTCGATCTGTTTCATTACCTGTTCCGGTGTATCGCCAGGAGTGCCCAATACAAAAGAGTATTCAGGAATGATGTCAAACTTTGCCATTCTTGCAGCAAACTTTCTCATGCCTTCGGAAGTTTGAGTGCCGCCTTTATCCATTTTTTTCAACAACTCATCATTTCCTGTTTCGGCGCCAAAGAAGATCATACGGCAACCGCTTTGCCGCATCGTTGCCAGTGATTCATCGGAATATTTATCCACGGTATCAATACGTCCTTCGCCCCACCAGATCATTTTTTCCGGTTCGATGAGTTTGGAAAATTCAACCGTTCTTTTTTCGGATACAAAAAAATTATTATCGTGAAATTCAATGGCATTACCTCCAAAACTTTCTTTCAGGTATTTGATATCATTGTAAATAAGCTGTGCCGATCTGCCTTTCCATCTTGCATTGTAAATAGGAACTACGGCGCAAAATGAACATTTAAAAGGACAACCATAACTGGAATGATAAGCGATCGTTTTGCTGCCGAGATAAGTTTTGCCAAGATACCGGCGAATAGGATAAAAGCCATTCAATTTTTCATAAGGTAAAAAAGGAAGTTCATCCGGTTCGTACAATTCATCCTTGTTTGTTTTGATGATCGTATCGCCCGATCTATAAATCAGGTTATGAATTAATTCATAAGGTTTATTGTTTTCCAATGCATCGATCAGAGCGGGAAATGCTTTTTCGCCGGGCCCATTTATCGCAAAATCAATATACCCGGAATTCAAAACAACGTGGGATTGATTGGATGCAAAATATCCGCCCCAGATAATGATCGTCCCCGGAAAAAGTTCTTTTATCTTTTTTGAAACAGGAATGGCTTGTTTCAATTGCGGGCCGGGCATACAGGTAATGCCAACGTATTTGATATTTCCTTCGTTGAGATATGCAAGAATTTTATCCCATGGATCGGTTTCTAAATTACCATCGACCATCACATAACCGATCATTCCTTCAATGGAAGATGCGATACTGAGAATAGAATTTGGTATCCTCGGTTTGTACCTGGCGCTGCGTGGATTGAATAAGAGTACCTTGTTCATATTGAAGTGAATGAAAAAAAAGTAGAGTGTTTAACGTTTATAGTTTAATGTTGGTTTCCGATAGTAACAGGTCGCCCCAGTCTTTCACGAAACCATTAAACTATAAACCATAAACGTTAAACATAGCACGACTTCATTCCCCAATCGTATTATCGCATTAAATAGTTGCCCTTCAGTTGATTATTATGCCGCCAACTGGCATAAACGTTATGGATATGGGCCAGCGTGGAAGGATCGGGCTGAAGTGCTTGCTGGTAAAGGGTTTTAAAGAGCATGATCCTGTGAATACCGTGTATAAAATCATCTTTTAATTCAAGTTCACGATATAAAAGGGCCGATTGAGGAATGGGTAATTGCAAATGTGGCGATAGCTGAGTGGTCAACGGGAAATTTTCTTTTTCTTTCATATCCTGCATATGATTTTTACCGAGCGAATAAACAGTTTTATAAAAACCGGCCTGTACTCGGGAAAGAAGGATGCGTTTTGCATTGATCACCTGTGCACAGGCTTTTCCTTCCTGCCGCAGGGAAATGATATAATGATCTTTGCCAATGGGGCCATGCAGATCGGTTGGGAAAAGATTATAGTTATCATTTTCACCAACGGTTATCAATGAAATATTCCTGGGAAATGAATAAGCGATCTGTACTTGTTTATATAAATTGCCGGGAAGAAAAACATTGCCGGCTTTTTTCTGGTAAAACCTGTTTTGTAATTGAATTATGAATTGATGAAAGGAAGATAAAAAGCGGTGGTTGCCATTTGTTCCTTCGAAATAATAGATCTTTTCTTTGCCGGCCGGTCGTTCAATTATTTTTTTCATTTCCAGTAGCGCTACAGCCTCCTTTTTAGAAAATTTTTCGTTTAGATGTAATGCGTTTTCAGAAAAAGCGATGCTGATCTTTTCGGGGACCGTTTGAGACGAGGGTAATGCAAATATTACGGGACTATAGCCAACGAAGTTGTGGCTGTTTGTAATATCTTCAACGATCAGTCCATCGATGATAAGATAAACATGAAGCGGTTGCTCAAAAGATTCTTTGGCAATACAGAGATATTCCTGCGGATATTTTAACCCGCTGAATTTGCCGAGTATCTTTTTCATCAACTTCATTTTTTAAAACTAAAGAAAAAATTTTCGGCATTCATCGTAAAAATAATATGCAGGGCTTTGGAAATAAATATTATCATTTTTCCAGCAGGATAAAAGGATGGGTCCACGATATTCCCTGGCAATTGGGAATGGGCCGGGATGCTATTACAAAAGCAAGAGGAAGCCGGGTAATGGTGTATCATGGCATTTGTATAAAAGATCATTTGCGTTACAATACGCTTTTTATAACATTGCGGGCATTTGAAAAACAGATTCAACTGTATAAAAAATACTGTACTATCATTTCGCTCGATGATCATTACCGGCAAAAATTCGATAACGATAAATTCAATCTTAGCCTCAGTTTTGATGATGGGCTCGCTAATAATTACAAATATGTTCTTCCCATTTTGGAGAAATACGAAGTGCCGGCTACTTTTTTTATCACTGCCATCCGGGAAACCGGGCAGGATATTTTATGGAACGATGTTTTGTCGATGGCATACCGGCACGGGCCACAAAAAATAAAGAGCGGCAATGAAAATTTTGAAAAGAGAAAGGATGGTAAATATATTTCTTCAGCGGGACAATTGTTAGCTGATAAACTCCGGCAAACTGGTTATGATGAGAAAGAAAAAATGATAATTTCATTGAGGAAATACAAACAAAAAGCCGATCCTGATTTTTGGCTGCAGATGACTGAAGAACAAATAAAACAACTATCGGCAAGTAAATGGGTAACGATCGGAAGTCACGGTTATTATCATAATGATCTTGCATTTCTTTCACAGGATAAAACAGGAGAAGAAATGCAACGCTCAAAGAAATACCTTGAAAATATAACGGGTAAAGAGATACGATCGATCGCTTTTCCTTACGGATCGTATAATAAAGAAACGATACAGGAAGCTAAAAAAGCCGGGTACAGCCAGCTTTTAGCGACTGATTTTCTTTTTGATAGCGACAACAATGACACAACCATGAAGGAACGTTTTACGATTAATCCATTTATAAGTTCCGTCAACCAGCTTCGTGCAAACAGTAATGGAAAATATTAATACTGCGGTCAAAGAATATACAGTAACCCGGTTGTCAAAAAACAATCTTGCCGATCTTGCTTTTTTGCACAAAGAAGTGTATGGAATTGCCGCAATGCCCGGGCATTTCAATAAAAAATATGAGACGGCTTTTACCGGTACAGAATATGTTGGGTTTATTGCCTACAATGATCAGCAAATACCGGTTGCTTATTACGGAGTGATCCCTTGTTTTATTCGTTATGGCGACAAAACAATTCTTGCTGCGCAATCAGCCGATACGATGACGCATCCGAAGCATCGGTATAAAGGGATGTTTGTTGAGCTTTCTAATCTTACGTTTGAACTCTGCAGATCGCTTAATATTTTGTTGGTCTTTGGTTTTCCCAATCAGAACTCCTATCACGGCGCTGTAAATAAGTTGGGTTGGAAAATGACGGAGGAAATGGTTTGCTTTTCAATTCCCGTAAAAGCGTTGCCTTTGCAAAAGATCGCAGGAAAGATCAAACTGCTTAAAAAAATCTATGAAAGATATTGCAGGAAGCTGTTATCAAAAAAGATGTTGGCGGTTACTGGCATTCCCAATTCAGTTATCAAAGATGGTTTTGCAGGTATATTGCGTGATGATGATTTTTTGAACTATAAAAGTTATAGCACTTCAAAAGTGATCCGATTGGGTGAGGTAAAAGCGTGGATACAAATAAAAAATATTTTGCTTCTTGGAGATATAGAAGGTGTTAATACGACAAATTTTAATGAGGTCATTAACGAATTGAAAAGAGTTACAGCAAAATTGGGTTTGAGGCAAATACAATTTCATTGTTCACCGGGTACAAGCCTGTATGATCTCTTTAGTAAAAACTATAGCGCAACGCCTTCTTATCCTGCTTTGTTCCAGGATTTCGGATCTGCCATTGTTCCCGGAAAAATAAAATTCACTTTTGCTGATATTGATATTTTTTGAATCATTTTTTGCAAACTTATCTTTGATCGCTAACAATGAAACTTGTTTTTACCAGTTATAGCAGCGTCAATGAATACGACCAGCCGCAGGAATGGCTGAAACGTATCCAGGGCTATACTGGCATTCTGGAAGCATTGGCACATGAGCATGAAGTGATATCGATCGAGCGGATCAATTATGAAGGACAACTAAAACAAAACGGGGTTGACTATCATTTTATCAGATTCAAAAAGAAAGTTGTTCGTTTTCCGGGGAGGATGCATAAGATCATAAAAAAAATGAAGCCCGATGTGGTTTTCATCAATGGATTTATTTTCCCCCTCCAGCTAATTCAATTGAGAATGAAGCTGGGCAAAGATGTGAAGATCATTATCCTTCACCGTTCTGAAAAACCATTTTCGGGATTGAAAAGATGGTTGCAAAAGATCGCCAATAAAAAAGTGGATGCATATTTATTCAGTTCCGGTGAATTTGGAAAAGAATGGAACGGCATTATAGACCCGTCAAAAATACACGAGGTGGTGCAGGCTTCTTCTGTTTTTGCTCCGGGCAATAAAAATAGTGCAAGAGAAATATTATCGATAAAAAAAGACTTGCCTGTTTTTATATGGGTAGGAAATCTTGATAAGAACAAAGATCCTCTTACGCTGATCAAATCATTTAAAGAGTATCATCTTATTGAGCCCAAAGCTGTTTTATATATTGTTCATCAGTCAAATGAATTGATAAATGAATGTAAAGAACTGATTGGTGATGACGGGAATATAAAATTGATTGGAAAAATTGAACACGATCAATTGGAGAATTGGTACAATGCGGCTGATTTTTTTATTTCTACTTCATATTACGAGGGAAATGGAGTGGCGGCGCTGGAGGCAATGTCCTGTGGCTGCATCCCGATCTTAAGTAATATTATTTCTTTTCGGCGAATGACAGGGCCCGGTAAGTGCGGATCATTATTTGAACCTGGCAATGCCGGTGATCTTTTAAAAAGTTTATTGCAAACAAATGAAATGAACAGGGAAGCGGAAAAAGAAAAATCGCTGCAACAATTCAGGAATGAACTTTCTTTTGATTCTGTTGCCGGAAAAATAAACAAGGTCCTTACAATATTGAAAAATGGCTGAACCCGTCAAATATCCTAAAGTAAGCGTCATCATTCCTACTTATAACCGGGCCGGGTTGATATTGGAAACTGTTGAGAGTGTCCGGGATCAGACTTATTCTCATTGGGAAATGATCATTGTTGATGATGGCTCGGATGATAATACAGAAGAACTCATCATGCAATTGAATGACGACAGGATTCATTATATAAAAGCCGGACGGTCAGGAATAGGAGGCAAGGTAAAAAATACCGGTATCAAAAAAGCAAGCGGTGAATTTATTGCCTTCGTGGATTCTGACGATCTGTGGGATAAAACAAAACTGGAAAAACAAATAACAGCACTGCAACAAAACCCGGAAGCTGATTTTTGTCTTACTAACGGATATAATTTTAAAGTAAAAGGAGAACCGATCGATTTTTTTCAGAAGAAAAAAGGAGGAATGAAGGTTGATGATATTTTTGTTTCTCTTTTTAGATCGGAAGCTCCGGGATTTACGCAGGTATTATTATTAAAAAAAGAATGTTTGGAAAAAACAGGATTATTCAAAGAAGAAAGATCTTTCTCCGATCTTGATTTTATTATCAGTCTTGCTTCTCATTTCAAAGCGGTGATTTTATACGAACCGTTGGTTTTTCGCCGGCTGCATTCATCCAATTATATTCATCCCAATTGGGAAAAAAGTTATAAAGAAGGTATCGATATCATCAAATCAAACAAAACAAAACTTCCTGTTCCTGTTTATAAAAATGCTTTGTTCAGAACCTATATGGATTATGGGGAGAAATCTTTACTATATAAAAAAAGAACAAAGGCGATGCAAATGTTTTTTAAAGGGTGGGGCTACAGGCTTTTGAGTATCGCGCCGGTAAAAAAATTGATAAAGGCAATATTTCGCTGAAAATTACCGGCAATGTTCAATTTTAATTTTACAAACCAAGGTATTGGATCATCTTTTTGGTAGTATCGTCGATCATATAAGGACTTACCGGCGTATATGCTGCGTTAGGATCTTTTAAAATGTTGAGCGTTTTCTGAACCATATCATTTTTATTCATTGCGATCTGCCAATGAGGTATTTCAGCATACATTGGTTTGGTAAAACTGATAACATATGCCCCTGCATGTAATGCTTCGAGACAAACCGCCCCGAACCCTTCAAAAGATGATGTATGCAAAAAAATTTTTGCTCTTTGCATATGTTTCAATACTTCGGGGTAAGAAAGTTCTGCTATAAGGGTTATGTTTGATGCGAGTCCTGATGATGTAATAAGATCCTCAATATCTTTCTTTTCTGGCCCGTTACCGACAAGGATCGCTTTTACTCCCGGTATTTGTTTTTTTATTTCGGCTATCACATTGATAAAAATAGCATAGCGTTTTAAGGGTATCAGTGAGCCCGTTCCCAATATATCGATATCTCTTTCGGGTATAACAGGAGAAAACATATCGCTGTTGATGCCCGGCGGAACAACATGCATAGGCCTTACCCCATGATTTTTTTCAAATTCATCCTGTAAAAAATCTGATAAAGCAACTAATTCATTTGGGTCTGGCTTTAAACGACGCGGAAATTTATTTTCTTTCGCAGCATCACGGCCCCATAACCAGCAATGATGCTCGAGATTATTTTTATCGCTGAATTTTTTACCGATATAGCCACATTCGGTGTACCAAAAGCTCAAAATACTATCGATCTTTTTTTTGGTATGCATCGATCGTAATACGGAATTGATCTTTTTAAAAAGTAATATTTTTTTCAAGCCGCCTTTATTCTTACCGTTAAAAGGAATGACAGTTATGCCATGCCATTTATATTCATTGCTGTGATAAGGATATTGAAAAGCAAGTACAATGATATCGATCTGTGGAAATAGTCTTTTAGCTGCAAGGATAAAAGATTGCTGCATGGGGAGGCAGGCACTGTCCGTTTCATCTTTTGCAAAACCGGGAGTGAGGATGACCAGTGTTTTCTTTATATCAGTCAATAGAACTTGTTTTATTACAGAAAGCTAGATTTTTTTTGTCATGCGTGATCATGATAATGATCTTACCGCTGTTAGCCAATTCTTTCAAATGCTCCAGTACAGCGACAGAAGAGCTTTCATCCAATTCATTCAACGGTTCATCCAGCAATAACAAACCGGCATCTTTATAAATAGCTCTTGCCAATGAAATACGTTGCTGCTGACCGCCGCTGATATTCTTCCCATTCTCTGTAATGATCTTTTGCAAACCTTCGGGAAATGCAGTTATCAGTTTATCAAGCCCGGATATTTTCAATGCGTTGAACAATTTTATTTCATCAGCTTCTTCTTCCTGGAGAGTAATGTTTTTTTCTATAGTATCATAAATAAAAAAAGATTGCTGCCTTACATAAGACACCGATGGCCAGTAATGTTGCAATGTTTCGTTGTTTGCAATACTATCATTGATCCGGATTTCTCCTTCTGATGGTTTTAAAAAACCAAGCAGAAGATTGATCACGGTTGTTTTGCCAATACCGGATCCGCCATGAATACCGAGAATGTCTCCCTTTTTAGCGATAAGAGAAAAGTCTTTCAATATCTCTTTATCAATATACCGGAAACCGATGTTCTTAAATTCAACGGAATGAATTGACCTGGTTGGTAAACTTGTGTTCTCTTTATCTTTCGTTGTTTCTATCAACTCTTCCGGGGAGAATTCATAAGCTTTTATTTGCCCTGATAGGTTTATTACTTTCACAACGCCGGGGATGATCTTATACGCTGCTGCCATAAATGCACCGATCGTGATCAGTGTATTGCTGTTGGCATTGCCTGTCCATTCGGCAATAGCAACAAGGACGAATAAGCCCGTGATCGCAAATATCTCGATAACTCTTCCCGGTAAATTTTGCAATGACAAAGAACTGAACAGGTCTGTACTGAATTTTTGACGATAGTTGATAAAACGTTCAAGGAAAAAACGTTTTCGCTGGTAGATATTGGCTTCGACATAACCTTTCAGCGTATCTAATAAATATTGATACGACCGTTCATTGTTGTCCCGGATATTCTTTTTTATCTTCCAAAGACGTTTGCGGATAAAAAAGAATACAGCAATGACGGGAGGGAGTAAAAGGATCAATAATAGAAAGAAAAGTTTTGCATTGAATAAAAGAATAGCAACAACACTGATGATGATAAGGATCAGTTGTGCAAAAACCTGCTGAAATCCTGATAATACCTGTTGCGCAAATTCAAAAGGCTGCAAAGATATCTTGCGTATCCATACAGAAGAATCGGTCGTTACAAATTCATAATAGCCGGATCGGAGGTAACGATCCATTATATTTTCTGAAATGCGTACAGCTACCTGGCCGGTAAATTTATAATGTGCTTTTGTTACGAGGTAAGCAACAATATTCTTTATTGTAAACAAAACAACAAAGACCGGGATAAGCACTATGGGCTTTTGACCAGTGAACCATTCGGGCAAAAAGGAAATGGTTGCAGTTGCCGCTGGTTGAATATAAAAGTTAATGATCCATAATAAGGCTGCTAAAAAAAGAATATCTGCAATACTGATAATGACATCCATGAAAATTTGCAGGGTAAACCTTTTTCTTTCCTTTTGATCAAGAACGGACCATGTATTTTTAAAAATGTTTTTCAAGTATCTGCTTGCAACTGAAAATTAGCTAATGCGAAGTACATTGCCAATAGGTAAAACTGGAAGTATGAAAGCTGAAACTGTTTGCCATCTTCATCTTTCAATAACAACCGACCTCGACTCGGATTCTATATTTTTTACAGGCAGTTCATTGATATTTCTGCGGCTTGTCTTTTGCAACCGGTGCAATTTGCTGTATTTTAAAAATGACTGGTAAGATGTACTGACGGAAATAGTAAATCCATCGGCCCCGTCTAAAAAACCGAGTTTGCAGATATAGCCATAGAAAAAAGCCCAGGCTGGATTCACCAGCATCTTGAACCATGAACTGCGACGACCATTAGCATACAATGAAGCAGCAGCGATCGAGGTCATGCGGTTGTTTTGCCAAACAAGATCTTCCGGTTTTTCAAACGAATAATGCAGGATATCTCCCCGTAAATGTTTTACGGGAAATTTATCATCTAATAATATTTTATCATGCGGGTTCAAACCTCCCCAACTTGCGATACGACGATCGAAGAGCCGGATCTTTTTATCGGGATACCAAAGTCCGTGGCGGATAAAATGACCGCAATAGTTGGTGCAACGGTTTACCCGGTAAGCTCTGAAAGCAAAACTCTTCTTTGCTTCAAGGATGGAGACGACTAATTTTTCATCAAGTGCTTCATCCGCATCGAGGCTTAATACATAATTGTTGGAAGCATAGCGGATCGCCAAATTCTTTTGACCGATATAACCCCTGAATTTTTCCTGGTAAATGCTCGCTCCCAAATTGCGGGCAATATCAACCGTATTATCGGTGGAAAAAGAATCGACGACGATCACTTCATCGGCCACTTTTTGCACCGACCCGATGCAACGGGCAATATTGTGTTCCTCATTAAAAGTGATTATTACAACTGATAAAGGGTGCATCGATCATTTTACGCAACCCTTTAGGGGCTATCGTGTTTTACCAATCGTGTAAATCCTTCAAAGGGTTTGCTGCGGATCACAAAAAAAGAAAAGAAAAAGGCATAAAAGAATATTCCTTTGTTCACATCGAGTATATTTTCAGAAAAGCAAACAATACTGATAATGATCATAAATGCGGTCAGGAGGATATCCTTTTTTTTCCAGGCGATAACAAAGCCATACAAAAGGGTCAATAAAAAGATGATCAGCCCGGCAATACCTGTTTTTAAAGTGATGCCCAGGTATTGGTTATGCGCATTCAGTTCGTGCAAATACGAATTATAGAATTTGTTCTCAAAATATTTTTCTTTCAGCAATCTTTTTTCCGAACCGCTGCCATGGCCAAAAACAGGTGATATTTTTATCAATTGCAGCGCAAAATTCCAGCGGATGATGCGTGGCTCCAGAATTTCATTGTTGATAGAAGCCTGCGTAAGATCTTTTTTAAGATCTGCCACATATCTTTTTTTAAAAGAATCGATCCTGCTAATTCCGAGTATGGCGATAAGCAGAACCAGTAAGGCAACAATGATGAATCTCATTCTTTGGATCCCTGAAGGCATTAAGAATGGGAATACAAGTACGTTGAGAATGATAAAAGCGACCAATACTGAACGGGAACCTAATTGTAATAATCCTCCGAGAAGGATAGCAATGACGATAAAATAAAAAAGGCGGTAATTATTCTTTTTTTCTTTCATTAGTAATAGCAGAAAAAGCGTTGCGGATAAAGCAACATACATGGAAAGATAAGTGGCATGAAGCCCGATCGGTTCTGAAAAGTTGTGATTGATAAAAGCTTGCGAAAAAAGCGATCGTAAAGGCAATTTATTATACAGGATGATATGAATAGCGTCAGCATACAGGTACAGCACTGTAAGGGTACAGGTAAAACCAAATATCCCGAGTAATCTTATTTTATATTGATGCCAGTCCAAACCTGTCAATGAAAATATGACCGGGAATAAAATAATAGCCAGTTGCCGTGTAAGATCTTTTGATGCTTCTTTTTGATCGGTTGAGTAAATGAGACCTGCGAGACACAGAAAAAAAACGGAACTAAGAATAAGGTTTTGCAAAGTAAAGACTGCATGTAGTCTTGATCTTTTGATATGAATGAAAGTGTGTAACAACAAACTTATCAATACCAGTTCGCAATAAAACCTGTCAAAAGGAAGCAATACAAGAAATGCTGCCAGGTGATAATAACTGATCTTATCCGCAACTGAATCTTTATCGATCGACTTTTTCATATCAGTATCTGTTCGGCCTGTTGCGGTAAATAAAAAAGACCATATTGCGGGGAAGAAAAGACATGCAATAAAGGAAATAGGTCATTGGCTTTGCAGGATAATAGCCCAATAGTTTTCTCAGGAAGCTGCGGGCTTTGACAGGATCGTGATTGTCCCACAAATATTTTTTTGCCATCAGGGAATAATAAGATGCTTTTTTTATTTTATCTGTATTCTGTGTTTTGATGATCTGCTGAAGGATCTTACCTTCTGCAGCAGTTGCATTGCCTTCATGCAAACACTTATGTTTTAATTTTCTGAAAGTTTTTCCTCTCCATTTTTCATCGATCGTAAATGATTCCGGGTTGAACCTTACTTTCACCAATGATCGTTTGATGTTACATACTTTTCCCATCGGGATCATATTCAACCATAACAAGTGATCCTCGAAAGTTGGTGAATACATATTATAACCACCTGCTTTGATCACTTCCTCTTTTTTATACATTACCGTTGTATGGGAGAAAGGACATACAGCAGGATCAAGTTTTCGTATCTCTTCATCAGAATATCCTTTGTAAGTGTAAGTGAAAATATGTTCGCCTTTCATATCTACATAACCGGCATCGGTTCCCGTTAAAATATATTCGGGATGCGCCGTCATAAAATCATATTGAACTTTTAAGCGGTCGGGGCAACAAATATCATCGGCATCAAAGCGGGCGATATAGTATCCTTTCGCTTCACGGATACCCCTGTTCAATGTTGCGGCAAAACCTTCATGAGGAGCTTCGATCAACCTGATACGGGGATCATTAAACTTGCGGATTTCGGCTACGGTGTTATCGACCGATCCGTCATCAATGATCAGTAATTCAAAATCAGAAAAAGTTTGATCCAATACAGAACGGATAGCTTCGCCAATATAGGCTTCTACATTATAGGCAGGTATCAGTACCGTTAATTTCATTGTACGTTTTGTTCTTTTGTTTCTTTAATATTCAATAGCATCAATAGTTCAAAAAATATCACGATAGATAATTGTTCGTACCAATATTCCACGCCAAAAGCACCCAGCAATAGCAATAAAATCGGGATACTATAACTAAGTTTTTTTAGATGTTTTATAAAAAATGCAAGGTAGAACAAGATAAAAGCAAGCAGGCCAGGCAAGCCATACTCGGCGATCAATTGGTCGTACACTGAATTAGGACTATTGACCAGTGAATGCAATTCGATATCCTTACTGAAATAGGTGAGATAAAGATTAAGATGATTATTCAAAAAATCATTGTGGATATAAGCCATCTTTTTTGGATAACCTCCCGCCATTTGCAAAGCTGTAGTCCGGAAAGCCAGCTTGGATGAGAAGTTGCCCATGCCATTGCCGGTAATTATTTTTAACGGGTGACGTTTAAGAAATTGAAACGTTTGTTGTAAGCCAATGAATTTACCAGGAATTTTCCGGGTCTTGGTTTGATGAAGACTCGTATCAAAAGCCGGTATCGTTGTATGGGCAAAATCCATTAGTTCTTTTTGGTAAGCTGTTGTATCTCTTCTGCGCTGGTAAGGCTCCGTATGGATATTTGCTTTGGGAATAGTTGGTTTTAACCCGGAACTAATACTTATCACACCAGGCATGGTAGCTATTAGATACGGATCTTTTTTTGCTTCTGCTTCTACTATTTTTTTATCAAGACTATCCAGGTAAAGCATTGCTGTTTTTTGTTTTTTTTCTTCTGAAGTAAGAAGACTGTCTGGTTTTTCTGTAACCGGGATAGAAATTTTTTGCCGGGCTATCGCACCGATTTTTTTATCAAAGAGTTTGTTGTAAAAGCCAATGACATAATTATCATTCTGCGGCGATATTTTGCTCATAAAGATGACCAGCAGCAAGGAACAAACTATGATAATACTTTTTTGTTCTTTGGTACTTTGAAGGATAAAAAGATAAACAAGAACAGCTAATAATAATATATTGGTGAAATTGCTTGCTGTGAGCAGAAGCGCCACCATACAAAACAAAACAAGGATCATTTTGTTTCGCTTTAAAAAATAAACTATCCCGAAAGAATTTATTATTGCATTGGTCGTAGAAACATCTAAGGTAATTCCCGTCATAAGATCGCCGGTGCCAATAAAATATTTTTGACGCATGCCCTGGTATAGATAAGGATTCAGCGAGCCGGCATCCAGCATGATCAATAGTAATTGACCAACAGTTACAGCAATATTCAAAATAAAAAAAAGTGTAACGGTAGCATGCAATTTTTCAGTACCGGTTCTTTCGACGAACCAGCTATTAAGCAATGCGGCGCCAATACAAAGCAGCCAGAAAACGATCCCGGTAAATACAGCAAAAAGATAGGGAACGGAAATGGAGGAGATCGTGATGAGTAGATTGATCAGCCCAATCACGATCATACTGCAATAAAACCATATAAATTTTTGGCGATAAATATTTTTTTCAAAAAATAATTTTCTGTTGAACAGGAGCAACAAAATAATAGCAGCAATTTTTACCGTCATCTTTACATTAAGAACAAGCAGCAGGAACAACAATAAGCTCCAGTTTATTTTACTGAGATAGTTGTTTTTGAACCGATATATTGCTGTTGTTAGCGTTGACGACACAGAAGTTTATCCCGGTTTTTTCTTTTTAACAGATCGAAGGACATAAACTATATCGTTTATCCTCAACTGCTTGGTTGCCAGCAATAAAAAAGAAAATACAGGTAGGGCAAAAGCAAGGCGTAAAACAACATTATCAGTGAGGTAAAAGGCCGCAAAACCGGTACCGCCCGCCGCTATCATACAAATAAGAAGTGACTGCCATGTTTCCGGGATCTTCGATAAAGAAGACGACCGCATGTAATTAAGATATTCAACGATCATTGCCAGCAGGTAAACCAGCGCTGCGCCTGTTACATTGTAAAGCGGGATAAAGACCAGGTCGCCGATTATAATGATGCAGAAAGTAACTAGCGTGATCCGTAAAATGAGTTTTAACCGGTTTTGCGCAAAACTCGCCGACCAAATTATATTACTGATATACTGGAACGGGATGCAACAGGAAAGAATGAGAAAGGTTTGTTGATTGACGGCGCCATATTTATTTCCTGTTAAGGAATCGATGAAAGGCGCCCAGATAATATTCAGTATAAGTGGTACAAATGTGGCCAGTATCATTTCACTTCTTACCAAAAGACCGAGTCTTTCTTTTTGCTGTTGCAAAAGAGATTGTTCGGTATTCGAGGCAAAATATCTTGAAAAACGACTTAATAAAACCGGTGCAATGATCAGTAATGGGAGGGGTGATAATTCATAAACACGGTAAGCAAAACTGTATTCTGCGGTAACTGCAGCGGTTGAAAAAAGCCCAAGCAATATCCAATCCATTCTTGATATGCCTGCCATTAAAATGGCAACGCCGATCTGTGGTAATGATTCTTTTAATAGATGTACATAATCATTGAACCGGGCATGAGCGCTGAGTTTTACCTGCATGCGGTTTGTTACGAGATAAAAACAAACCATTAATTCAATAAATGAAGTGACGATAAATATTCCAAGCACCCATTGGATAGAAAGCCGGAAGAAAATAATGATGATACATAAACTGATCGCCCGGATAAGGTTGGCGGTTGATGACATAACGGCGAGGAACACGAATTTTTCTTTTCCATTGGCAACATTCTTGAATGGTAAAGCAAAAAATGTGAGCAATTGGCTTATACCAAGCGCCAGTAAAAAACTATGCACCGAAAAAAAAGAGGGAAAAATAAAACTGGCTATTAAAAGCAAGAGATAAAAACCCATGCCTGATAATAATACATGCACCATAAAAAGTGTCATGATCCCTGAAGTGTCTTGATCGGTCGCCGCTCTTCTGACAACGATTTGTTCCAATCGCAGGCTAAGGATCGTTGTGACAAACATAAGTATCGCATACGACCAGTTTAATTCTCCATAAATATCTTTTGGCAAATACAATGAAGTAAGAAGAAATACTACCACTCCCAATACCTGGTTCAGGGTCACTTGTAATGTGCTGGCAGAAACATCAGTAAACAATTTTCGGGTCATAGAATGCATCGGTCAGCGGTTTTGGGCATTTTTCTTACAGTTGTTTTGTAAGATAATATTTTTCTTATTGGCAAACATGCAGAAGGAGATCCTCGTAAGCAGTTACAATTTTTTCGGGATCATAGGTATCCCGGATCTTTTCTATATTCTTTATCCTGTTATGATCGGCCTGCGACTGATCTTTTGGTTTTTTTATGATCATAGCTACATCATCTGCCGATGAAAAAAGATCGGGTCCCTCTTGCAGCACAGCCCGGTTAAAGATATTGTTATGGGCAGCAATATTACATCCGCAAGCCATTGCTTCCAACAGCGACGGATTAGTGCCGCCTACAGAATGCCCATGAAAATAAAGCGAAGAATAATGGCGGATATTATTCAATGAACGATCATCATAAACAGCACCCGCAAAAATTACCCGGGGATCTTTATACTTCCGGGTCAAATAGTTCCCTGTTTTATTATTTGTATTGCCAATGATAAATAGCGGGTAGTTGTGACCCGATCGTATATACCCATTGATCACCATTTCAATATTGTTTTCCGGTTCCATACGGGCTATCAATAAAAAATATTCAAATGGTTTGAGACCGTATTTAATTAAAGCCGCAGGATCCGGTTCTGTAAAAACAGTGGCAGCATAAGGAATGAAAACCGGGTTTATTTTATACGTAGCGAAAAGATATTCCTGCATAGCGATCGAATCTGCGATCATTGTATGTGCATGTTTGGCTGCCAATGATTCGGCTCTTTTCAAAAACCTTCTTGTTAACCAATTATATTTTGTCCTTTTCCATTCCAGCCCGTCCATGTTCACAATGTTGATAGTGTTTGCGGGCCATTGCCGCCACCAAACAGAATCACTGGAATATCCGAAATGCAAAAGCACATCATAATTTCTTTTTGAAGCATCACGATTGCAGTTGAGGTCGTACAGGAATTGCCCAAATGTCCCGAATTTATTTTCCGGGTCTTTACAATGAATGACCTGTACGCCGTTCCATTCTTTTTGCTGGTAAGGATGATGATTAGAATTATAAACAAATACTTCGTGTCCTTTTTTTACCAATGCAGGCGCAAGGAATTGTGTGAATTGTTCAAATCCGCCATACTGGTTAGGAATACCTCTTGTGCCAAGGATGCCGATCTTCATATTCAAATGAAATTTTTATATGCATCCAATGTTGCCGTTGCCGCGTGTTGCCAGGTAAATTGTTCTGTTATCTTATTCATTAGATCCCCGTTTGTTTTGCTTGCGGATGCGGTTTCAATAGCTTTTAATATAGAAGAAGGATCGGCAGGGTCACAATAAAAAGCGTCATCTCCAAAATAATTTCTGGTAAATCCTTTCTCCGTGATCACAATATTACAACCCATAGCTGCAGCTTCCAGCGACGAAAGTCCGCATGTTTCAAACCAGCTTGGTAAAACATGCACTTTTGCTTTTTTATAATGGTTGATTAGTAATTCCTGTGGTATATGTTCTTTGAAAATGATATTAGCGGCTGCTTCGTTGCGGCAGATCGAATAATATTTTTTTTGGTTAGGCGCTGCCGCACCGATCAGCAGCAACGTATAGCTGGTATTGTTCAGGGCTTTTATAAGGTTCAATTGATTTTTGATCCCTTCGATACGGGCGGCACATATAACAAGCTTGTCATCTTTTGCAACTGTTTTATCCGGGATGAATAATGAAGGATCAATTCCGTTCGGTACAACAAACGAAGGCTTTTCTATGCCAAACATTTTTTTTATGGCTAACTCTTCTGCTTTTGAATTGGGCAGGATGGCTGCAGCCTTACCCAAAATTTCTTTCATACTTCTTTTCTGTCCTTTCCATATATAATTCTTGCTCTGTAATTTGTCCTTACCGGCCATCCACCGGCCCATCGTTTTTATATACTCATTGGTAAAGGAAGAAAAATTTCTAAAAATAAAACCGGGCAAACCGTTACGAAAGAGTTTATCATACTCACTATAATCAACCAGCAATGGCGAAACGAGATACGGTTTTTTTGTTTTCCCAATATGAGAAAGTATATCTGCCGGACGGATAATGTTGAAAAAATGAAAGAGATCGTAACTAGTAGGATCGATCGGCTGATTGGTTAAACATATATCAACTTCTATCCCCAGGTCGCGGAGATGACTGGCGGTTTGCGATACCTGTATAGAATCGCCGCCGGGAACTTTGTACAATGTCGAACGGGTAATAAAAGCAACTTTCATTTACAGCACTTTTTCGATGATCTTATAACGTAAGAAACAACACTAAGGCAGCCGGGGAAAAAAATATTAGTAATAATAATTGAAAAATAAGAACCTTGTTTTTGGTTATCTTGCGCCCCCTATGCCGCATTATATTGTTACCGGGGGAGCCGGTTTTATTGGTAGCAATCTTATTAGTACGCTTTTCCGCCAGCAACCGGGAATAAAAATTACCTGCATTGATAATTTCGATCCCTTTTATTCAGCCGATATAAAACAACTTAATATCCGGGAATTTAAGATCAATCCCGATTTTCATTTTTTGTATTGCGACCTGGCGTCAATTTCAGCAGAGGAACTGGCTGAAATGATCGCCGAACCGGTAGATGTTATTATTCACCTGGCAGCAAAAGCAGGTGTGAGGCCGAGTATCCAAAACCCGATGGCGTACCAGCAGGTAAATGTGATCGGGCTTCAGAATTTACTGGAGTTTGCAAGACAAAAAGGCATCAAACAATTTGTTTTTGCATCGAGCAGCAGTGTGTATGGGATCAACGATCATTTTCCATGGAATGAAGAAGAAAAATTATTACCGGTAAGCCCTTATGCAATGACGAAACAGGCGGGAGAAATGCTGGGGCATGTTTACAGCCGGCTTTTTGATATACGATTTATTGCGTTGCGGATTTTTACAGTGTATGGACCTGCACAACGTCCCGATCTGGCTATTCATAAATTCATCAAAGCGATCCTGAACGATGAACCGATAACGATGTATGGCGATGGTAATACCAGCCGTGATTATACTTTTGTGGATGATATTGTCAGCGGTATACTAGCCGCTGTACAATATGATAAAACGGGTTTTGAGATCATCAACCTGGGAAATAATTACAGCATTCCGCTGAAAGATCTTATTAGAACGATCGAAGAGATTACCGGAAAGCAGGCTCATATCGAACAACTTCCCGAACAAGCCGGTGATGTGCCGAAGACTTTTGCCGATATTACAAAAGCAAAAAGCTTATTAGCCTATGCGCCAAAAACCCAATTAAAAGAAGGGATACAAAGATTTTACGATTGGTTCAAAGCCAACGAAGTGATCATAATGAATGATTGAATGATCGAATGATTTTAAATTCTGATTGCGTAGTTTTTACTACATAGGAATATAGAAAAGATAGGGAGACATAGTTCATTGTCTGGTAGTAGCTATATTTTAAAGAATTGCATCATGTAAGCAATAAAATGTACAGCCTTTATTCTTCATCAATAGGCTGGGAGATGGGTTTCTCTTGTTTGCCTTTAAATACCTTTCTTATAGTGTATGTCTTCTTATTCTGCGATTCAAAATACGTTCTTGTATTGATATCCGCAATGATACCAATGGTGATGAATTGTATGCCGCCCAATAATAATATCAATCCTAATATCAGCAATGGTTTGCCCCAGATATCCTGTCCCATTATTTTTAAGATCAATAAATAAATATTGATGGCTACACCTAAACCGAAACTGATAAAACCGATCGTTCCGAAAAGATGCATAGGCTTTTGCATATACTTCCGCAGGAATACCATCAGCACAAGATCACTCATCACTTTAAATGTCCGGTTGATACCATATTTACTTTTGCCATGCACCCGTGGATGATGTTTTACATCCACCTGTGTAATTTTAGCGCCCTGTAGTTTTGCCAATACAGGAATAAAACGATGTAATTCTCCATACAACCCCAGTTCTTCTGCAATTTCTCTTCTGAAGATCTTTAATGTGCAACCATAATCTTTAAAATGAACACCCGTCATGCGGCGGATCAATGCATTTGCAATACGGCTTGGTATCTTACGAAGAAAGAAACCATCTTTCCTGTTCTTTCTGTTACCTGCTACTACATCCCAATCTTCTTTTTTCAATAGGTCGAGCATCGCAGGAATATCAGAAGGATCATTTTGAAGATCGCCATCCAGCAAAGCGATATACCGGCCACGACTATGATCAATGCCGGCGGTCATAGCGGTACTTTGGCCATAATTCTTTCTTAACTCGACCAAAATAGTTCTGTCGTCAGTATGTTCCAGTATTTGTTGTTTGGTCTTATCGGTCGATCCGTCATCCACTAATACAATTTCATAATCAATACCACTTAAGGCTGAACGCACCGAGCCCAGCAGAGGTTCAATATTCTCCTGTTCATTCATCACTGTTATGACAACAGATAGTTCACGCATGGGCGCAAAGATAGATAAACAGTGAAAAGTGAAAAGATAATAGATAAAAGTGCATTATATTTTAAGTTTTATCAAAGAACCGACATGATTTACAGTAAATAGTATTTCGGAAAACAATATGTTCTTTGAAGAACTATTATCTTTTCACTATTAGTTTTTATCTAAATTACTCCTGCCAGTTCCAAACTTCTTTTTCTCAGTTGACGTGTAGCTATCTCTTCAACAACAGGGTTGGGCAAAAGAATAAGTGAAGTTCCATTTTCTTTCCACCAGGTATTTTCTTTCAATGCTGAAAAGGAAATAACACCTGCAAGATATTTCCTGTTTTCCTGCGCATGCCATTCTTCTATCCATTCAAACTGTTCTTTGGGAATATGATCGATGTTCTCAAAACTTATATAAGTTCGAAGGAAATAATCATTGCTTAGCTCGTGCGGCTGATGCTGGTATAGTTTTTTGTATTCATATTTATAATCATAACGAAGCGCTGCAATATCACTTAACACGGCAGAAGCTGTCGGAAAGCTGCCGGCGCCTTTGCCATAAAAGAATTGTTTGTCAGCAAAACTGCTTTCAATGACTACGCCATTATATTCATTTTTTACAAAAGCCAAATGATCGTCTTGTTTTACAAATTGCGGCAAAACAAATGCGGCTACTTTGCCATTCTTTAATTTCTGCGCCTGTGCCACCAGTTTTATTTCCTGTTTTTTGGAACCGGCGACAACGGCATCGGTTGCATGAATGTTTTGTATACCATTGAACAAAATATTTTCTGCCGGTTCAATGATGCCATAAGCATGCGTGAGAAGGAAGGTCCATTTGTTCACCGCATCATATCCTTCCACATCAAGTACAGGATCGCTTTCTGCAAAACCGGCCTGTTGTGCCAATAGCAATGCCTGTTTGAAGTCAAGGCCATCTTCAAACATTTTTGTAAGAATAAAATTTGTTGAACCGTTTACAATGGCTTTGATCGAATGAAGAAGGTCATTGTCATAATATTCTTCCAGGTTGCGGATAACAGGAATAGAAGCACAGGCGGCCGATTCATACAAAAAAGATCTTCCTGTTTCCAATTGTAACTTTAATATTTCCGGTAAATGTGCGGCGATCATTTTTTTACTGGCACTTACAACATGCTTTCCATTTTTCAAAGCGGTACTTACAATTTCAAATGCGGCATCGGCATCATCGATCACTTCTACGATGACATTGATAGCACGGTCATTTAGAAGATCATTCCTGTCTGTAGTAAATAGAGAAGCGGGGGCATTTCTTTTCTTACTATAGTTTTTGATACAAACTTTTTTAATATCGGCTTTCAATGATGGTGTTTGCTGCAACACTTTGTAAAGTCCTTCACCTACGACACCGAACCCGAAAAGACCTATTATTAGTTGGTTATTTGTTGGCATGATCGGGTTTCGTTTTTAGTTTCATTTAATTTATTGAATGCATTGGCAAGATCATCGATAAGATCCGGGGCTTCTTCAAGCCCGACGGAAAGGCGGATGAGACTATCAGCTACGCCGGCGGCCCTTCTTTTTTCCTGCGGGATAGATCTATGCGTCATTTGAGCGGGATGACATAAGAGGCTTTTTACTCCGCCAAGACTTTCAGCCAACTTGAAATATTTTGTAGAAGTGACAAATGTTGTGGCTGCTTCTTCTGTATCATTTTTCAATGTGAAAGATACAATGCCGCCAAAACCTTGTGATTGCCTGGCTGCAATATCATGGTTGAAATGATCTTTCAAACCGGGATAAAAAACTTTACCGACAGCAGGATGTGTTTCTAAAAATTCAGCAATGATCTGTGCATTGATGCAATGTTGTTTTATTCTCAACGGTAATGTTTCGATGCCACGAATGACCAGCCAGCTATCAAACGGAGAAAGGATAGCACCGCTGGCATTTTGTATGAACTTTATTTTATCGCCCCACTCTTTTTCTTTGGTCACAACAAGACCGGCGATAAGATCGCTATGCCCGCCCAAATATTTGGTAGCAGAATGAATTACAATATCAGCTCCCAGCGAAAGAGGTTGTTGTAAGGCGGGTGAAGCAAAAGTGTTATCCACGCAAAGTAAACACCGGTTGGCCCTGGCTATTCTAGCGATCGCTTCAATGTCTGAAATTTTCAGTGTAGGATTGGTCGGTGTTTCGATCCAGATCAATTTTGTTTGCGGTGTAACAGCATTGAAAACATTTTCTGCATTGGTGGTATCAACATAATTGACCTTGATACCGAATTTTTGATAGATATGCGTGAAGAGCCGAAAGGCACCGCCGTAAATATCATCGACAGCAAGGATCTCATCACCGGTTTGTAAAAGTTTTAAGACCGCATCTATCGCAGCAAGTCCGCTGCCGAAAGCGATCCCCGTTGTGCCATTCTCTAATTTGGCAATAATGTTTTCCAGTGTTGCTCTTGTTGGATTGCCGGTGCGGGCATAATCAAAACCTTTGTTTACACCCGGTGCTTCCTGCACAAAAGTGGATGTTTGATAAATAGGAACAGCAAGTGCTCCTGTCAATTCATCTACCGGGATACTGTGGATCAGTTGTGTTGCATTGTTACTCATTTTTCTTACCCTCCATCTCCCTAAGGGAGTGTTTAGTGATCTTAAAATTGTTTGTGACTACTTGCAAGAAGGGAAGAGAATAGAATATTACCAGGAGAGCTTTACAATGATCCTCGACTTCGCTCGAATCAAATCACGGTCCTTCGACTTCGTTCAGGACAAAAAAAAGCTCACCCGATAAAATCAGATGAGCTTTAAATATGTTGTTGAAGATATTTTGAAGCTGTGGATCTGACTTATCTGTCCCAACATTTATTGTCAGGATGGAATTGGCACCTTTTCCCGCACGTGCGGGACAGGTTGTCAAGGCTTCACCGGGCCATTACCCTCAGCCTTTCTTGATAAGTAGCTGTAAAGAACTGGTACAAAGATAACGGACAAGAATTTTAATTTCCAAATTTCTTCAGTAAAAAATTTTATAAACGAGTGTTTGAAGGAGGCTCCAAATGCAGTGCAGCTAAAGCTTTCAGGGGTTTATATTTTTTTTAGCCAAGCCTCCTGGGAGGGTGCTGAATGATCAATAATGATCTTTTTTTCGATCTTCTTTTGTGCAGTATGAATGGAATTGCTGATCATTTTATGTTCTATTACTTCATCTTCTTTCATTCCTAATTGTTTCATCAGGCCTGTTATTCTTTCTCCGCCAAAGAGTTTAAAAAAAGGTTCATCCAGTGAAGAGAAGACACAGGCAGTATCCGGAGATATTTTCTTAAAGAGTTCCTGCTCTTTATTGCTTAAAAGATAATGTTCGGCATAGATTATTTTTTTACCCTTCAGATGAGAAGCCTCTTTTGCCATCAATAGATTAACGGGTTCATTGGTACGGCTTGTAAAGTAAGTAGCTGCTTTATTTAAGCTTTCTTCGAACCAGAAAATAAAAAATGTATTCTTGTCGGTGTTCCATTGATCGAAGAGGGCATTCATTTTTGCATCTTCACTCATGACTACTTTATCCGTTACCGGAACGCTTGTTTCTTTCTTTTTAAATAAATTGAACATACAGGTATTTACCCGCTAAATTAAAAAGAAAGAGGTTGCAGTGTTGCAACCCCTTTACGTTACTGTAATGAACCGTCCCAATGAAAAACTTAATTAGCTGCTGTTTCAACAACTATTTTTGTTCCGGTATAGGTCCAGGGCTTAGGCTTCTCTACAGTTTTTGTTTTTTTGGATTTGGATTTCGTAGTTACTGCAGGAGCAGGTTCTTCAACCGGCGCTGCAAATGCGGCTGCGGGATCTTCAGCATTGAAAGGTTGACCAATGCTTATGCTTAATGTGTTCAATTCTTTATCAAATATCAACGTACCTTCTGCAACTTCTTTTCCGTCCTCGGTTTTTTGAGCGGGGATCTTATAGGTAGCGGGAGATCTTCTAAGCATGGCTTTAACTCTGCCTTGCGGAAGTCCGTCGATCCATACCATTCCTTTGTTTTCTGCATCCAGTGCAATACTTACGGAAGGAGCATCTGCATTCGTCCCTGATTCATATTTTCCAATAACAGGAAAAATATCTGCTTCGGTTGAAGCCGGACGGGCTGTTAAATATTTTCCTTCATACTTTGAAGTGATAGCAGTAACAGTTGGATTCTTTTTTGGATCCCATGTTTGCTGAACAGGTGTAGTTGCAGGATCGACAACCGGCTGTGTATTTGTTTGAGGTGTTTGAGCATTGGCGCTTGTCATGGCCAGGCAAAATGCTATCACCCCAACGATTCCGAGGGTCTTTTTCATAAATTAAAATTTTGTTGTTTAATAGGTACTCGGCCACTACTTCAAAATATTGTGCCAAACATTTTTTTTGTGGAAAACTTGAAGAATACCGGGCAGTAGAACAGAGAACGTTAAATGTCGAATGAAAACGTTTCTTATTGATACTGCGTCACTTCATTTGTTCTGAATTCCTTGTTCATCTGTTCAACATTCATCAGTATCTTCGTAGACTTCATATGGCAAAAGCAACTAATAACGGGACAGAAGAGATAGCAGAGAATAAAGAAATGATAGAAGTATTCGGAGCCCGGGTTCATAACCTGAAGAATATTGATATTTCCATTCCCAAAAATAAACTCGTCGTCATTACCGGTATCAGCGGAAGCGGTAAGTCTTCGCTTGCATTCGATACAATTTATTCCGAAGGACAACGCAGGTATATGGAAACCTTCGGTGCTTATGCCCGTCAATTTATCGGTGATATGGAACGGCCGGATGTAGATAAGATCACCGGTCTTTCTCCTGTTATTTCCATTGAACAAAAAACAACGAATAAAAATCCACGGTCAACGGTTGGTACCGTAACAGAGATCTATGATTTTCTCCGTTTACTTTTTGCAAGGATCGGCGAAGCCTATTCTTATAACACGAAAAAGCGAATGGTGAAATGGAGCGAAGACGAAATAGTAGAAAATATTTTTACTAAATACAAAGGAAAAAATATCGCATTGCTGGCGCCATTGGTGCGTGGAAGAAAAGGTCACTACCGCGAATTATTTGAAGATGTACGGAAAAAAGGTTTTTTGAAAGTAAGAATTGATGGAGAGATCAAAGACCTCGTTCCTAAAATGCAGGTGGATCGTTATGTGATACACGATATAGAACTTGTGGTGGATCGTTTACAGGTAACAACTGATCTGAAAGCCCGGCTAAGCCAGAGTGTACAGCAAACGATGAAGCTTGGAAAAGATCTGATGTTTGTATTATTGGACCTCACCCCAAACCCCTCTCCAAAGGAGAGGGGCCTCGCAGACTCCGGAAAAACAAAAAGTCTTTCCAGGTTGAAAGACTCTAAAGCCTCTCCTTCGGGGGGATTTGGGGAGGTCATTATGTATTCCAAATTATTGATGTGTGAAGACACAGGTATCAGTTATGAAGAGCCATCGCCCAATGCATTTTCATTTAATTCGCCTTATGGCGCCTGTCCCGTTTGCAAAGGATTAGGAACAAAACATCATATTAATATGGAAGCGGTGATCGCTGATCCTTCACTCAGTATCAGCGAAGGCGGGATCGCACCGCTCGGGGAAGAAAGAGATGCATGGGTCTATCGCCAGGCACAGGAGGCAGCGAAGAAAAATAAAATATCATTGAAAACCCCTGTTAGTAAACTTTCAAAAAAGCATTTGAATATAATGCTCTATGGAAATGAAGAGGGGCAACAGGAAGATCTTGATTTTGAGAATATGAAATTCGATCCGTATGGGCCATTTGAAGGTATTGTCAACATGATCCAGCGATGGTTTGCGAGTCCATACAGCGAAACGATAAGGGAATGGACCGAAGATTATATGACCGTCAAACCCTGCGATGCCTGCAATGGCGCAAGGTTGAAAAAAGAAAGTTTGTGGTTCAAAGTGAATGGAAGAAATATTTCTGACCTGAGCAATATGAACCTCGATAATTTGGCGGCATGGTTTGACGGGATCGAATTAATGCTCGACAACAAACAAAAGACGATCGCAAAAGATGTATTGAAAGAAATAAGAGAAAGGCTGCAATTTTTATTAGATGTTGGGTTGACCTATCTCACTTTATTCAGGCCATCGAAATCATTGAGTGGCGGTGAATCGCAACGCATAAGACTGGCCACACAGATCGGCTCGCAGTTACAGGGCATCACTTATATATTGGATGAACCCTCTATCGGGTTGCACCAGCGGGATAATCATCGCCTGATCGATGCATTGAAGAATTTAAGAGATATCGGTAATAGTGTGTTGGTAGTGGAACATGATAAAGACATCATGTTAGCGGCGGATCATTTAATTGATATTGGACCGAAAGCAGGTTTTCATGGAGGAAAAATTGTAGCGCAGGGCAGTCCTGCCGATATCCTGAAACTGGATACACTTACATCCGGTTATTTGAATGGTCATCATCGTATTGCCGTTCCCGCGGAAAGAAGAAAAGGCAATGGAAAATGGTTGGAATTAAAAGGAGCCAAAGGAAATAACCTTCAGAATGTTGATATAAAACTTCCGCTGGGAAAATTTATTTGTGTGACAGGAGTAAGCGGCAGCGGTAAATCAACGCTGATCAATGAAACATTATACCCGATCCTTTCCAAACATGCTTATGGTTCTAAAATGACACCGCTTGAGTATAAAACGGTGAAAGGACTGGAGCATATCGATAAAGTGGTCGAGGTCGATCAATCGCCTATTGGAAGAACGCCGCGAAGCAACCCCGCTACCTATTGCGGTTTTTTTACAGAGATAAGAACTTTGTTCGCTTCTATACCGGAAGCAAAGATCAGGGGATATACTGCCGGTCGTTTTTCTTTCAATGTAAAAAGCGGCCGCTGTGAAGTGTGCGAAGGCGGAGGAATGAGAGTGATCGAAATGAATTTTTTGCCCGATGTATATGTGCATTGCGAGAAATGCAATGGCAAAAGATATAACAGGGAAACACTGGAGATCCGTTATAAAGGCAAATCCATTTCCGATGTATTGCAAATGACGGTGGAAGAAGCAGTGGAATTCTTTCAGAATGTTCCTTATCTCTATCGTAAGATAAAAGTGCTGGAAGAAGTTGGTTTGGGGTATATCACATTGGGACAATCGGCCGTAACATTAAGCGGGGGAGAAGCGCAGCGGGTAAAATTGTCAACGGAGCTTTCTAAAAAAGATACGGGTAAAACATTTTATATTTTGGATGAACCAACCACCGGCTTGCATTTTGAGGATATCCAGCATTTGCTCGATGTATTGAATAAGTTAGTGGACAGGGGCAATACGGTTCTTGTGATCGAACATAATATGGATGTGATAAAAGTTGCGGATCATATCATCGATCTTGGCCCGGAAGGAGGCGATGGCGGCGGAAGGATCTTATATGAAGGAACACCGGAAGAATTGATAAAGAATAAAGAAAGTTATACGGCCCAATTTTTAAAAGCGGAGATAGCATAAAATAAAAAGACCCCGTATCTACAGGGCCTTTTTTATAGAAATAAGTGCCTCGTCCTGAAATAAGTTGACACAAAAGTTGACTTATTATGGATATTATCAATGAAAGGAAGGACTATTCCAAACGCACCCAGCGGGACTACAGTTTAGCTTTCAAGTTACAGGTGATTAATGAGGTGGAAAAAGGCTATTTGACCTGGAAGCAAAGCCAAAAGAAATATGGTATTCAGGGGCGAAGTACAGTTTTGGTGTGGTTAAGAAAACACGGAACTTTAGATTGGTCAAGTAAAAAACCGATGAAAAAGAAAGCTCCACCCAAAACTTACATCACTGAATTAGAAGCAAAGATCAAGAGACTGGAAGCCGAAAAAGAAATTTTGAACCGGGCTATTGATATTGCCGACGAGATGTTTAGTACAGATATCAGAAAAAAGTACTTACCCCTGTCGCAGCAAGCTTCCGAAAAGCAGCAGGGGGAAGACAACATTCAGTCGGACAAATAGCAGCCGCATTAGGTTATAGCCGTCAATGTGTTTATAAACAGTCTAAAAATGCTGCTGAAAAATTAATACGACAGCAAGCTGTAAAGCAATTGGTAGACAGAGAACGCAAGCAATTACCGCGGCTGGGCACACGAAAGATTTATTTTCTTATAAAAAACGATTTGCAGCAAAGAGGTTTAAAGCTTGGCCGGGATGGACTCTTTGATCTAATGCGATTGTATGGACTGCAAGTCAAACCCAGGCGCCGCTATGTGCAGACCACTATGAGTAAACACTGGCTGCGTAAATGGCCAAATATCATAAAACAAAAAACCGTTCGGTATTCTGATGAAGTTTGGGTGAGTGACATTACCTATTTAAAAACCGAGCAAGGTAATTGCTATCTTAATATGATAACAGATGCCTGTAGCAGAAAGATTGTAGGCTATGCTGTTGCTGATAACATGGAGACCGAAAGCATGATCGGTGCATTGAAAATGGCCATCACACAAAAAAAGAATGCCTGTAGTGAGACTATCCATCATTCAGACCGGGGACTGCAGTATTGCAGTAAAGAATATGAAATATTGACCCGGCAAAACAATATTACTCTGAGCATGACTGAAAATGGAGATCCTTATGAAAATGCCCTGGCTGAACGGATGAACCGAACCATTAAAGAAGAATTTGGAATGGACAGGGTCCTGAAAACAAAACAGCAGGCAAAGCAATTAGTTCGGGAAAGCATATTTTTATACAACCAAAAAAGACCCCATCTGGCCTTAAAAATGAAAACACCCGAACAAGTCTATCAAACAAAAATCCCGGCTACCTAAGGCACCCGGGACTTATTTTAAATCTGTCAACCTATTTTAGGACTATTCAAAGTTTAGCTTATTATTTGTTCGCTGGCATTTTAACCATTCCCCAAACAAAGAGAGCTCCTATTACACCGGCTGCAAGAGCAAGGAATATACCAAATGAAAGGTATTTCATATTAGCCAATAAAGTGATAAGCGTAAATGCAGCAGCGCCACCGAAGCAGGCAGCTGTGAATGTTTTATCCTGGCCTTCGAAAGGTTTGGACTTATCACCTACGACAAAAGGCACGATAGCCGCACCGATAAATGCGATAAATGCAACGATACCCAGCTTATGGAGTCCGTTAATTGATACGCCACCATAACCATAGCCGAACTTAACATGCCACCACGGTAAAATGCAGGAGATTATTCCAACAGCTGCGATGATGACGGCATAAAGTTTTTGCTTGTTAAGACCCGCAAGTGGGTTCGACACTGAATTTTGTTGTTCCATAAAAGCTTGGTTGATTTTGGTTTTGGCCTACTCGTATGGCTTTTCGGCATTCGCCCCTGCTTTTGGGTTCAGGTTCTCCCGTCTTTAAGACAGTCCAATATAGGACAGTTTTTGAAAAATAAGCTTTTGAAAATGATTTTTTTTCGCACCGTGTTGTAACAGTGCCGGGTAGCAGTGGAGATGCGTTTTACGCAGACCCGAAGGTGCGGCAGGAAGTGATTGAAAAAATCTTTTCGGTAGCCAGGGGTACTGGGTTTTTCACCGGATATGGATTGAATCAATTTTCCTGCCTTGTCTGCCTGAGTGTAAAGAATTACATGAAGGCGTGACCGTACGGGTTTCTTAGTTATGACGATTAAAAAGAGCTAGTGTTAGAAGTTTAAGGTTTCACGTTTATGGTTTAAAGTTTCGTGCTATCGCTGAGAGATTCCGGAGTTGCGGAAACTCAACTTGAAACCATAAACGTGAAACGATAAACGTTTTTATTACCAGGCAAGCGGGGCAGAGAGTGTTTAATAAAATTTATACTAAATGAGAGTACCAATAGAGAACGGATCAGGTTTTTTCAACCAGGGTATCAGATTTTATTAAGCTCCCTGCCGCTTACCGGCATGGCATTAAATATCTTTAATGATCAGCGTATCTCGAATTTACCGGCAGCAGTTTCTTCATCACCGCAGAATACACGGTAGATATAAGTTCCTCTTGCCAGTCCTGCGATACGGTAATGATCTTTTTCTTTCATTTTATAATTCTGTACAAGGGCTCCCTGTACATCAAAAACAAAAAAGTCTACCAGTTTGCCATCGTTGTCTTTTGCTACCACATGCATTTCTCTTTTTAATACATCAGGGTAGATCTTTACCGAACTGTTATTAAGAGATCCAAAACTTCTCGATGTTTTTGTTTTGGCCTTCTTTTTTACAGGTTCTTCTTCTGACGGTTTAGTGATTGAAGAAAACTTTTTCACCGGCTTAACTTCAGCATGACCCGGTTGTGCAAACAGCACAGCGGCGCTCAAACTGAGGGCTAACATTTTAGTGAATTGTTTTCGGGTGGAATTCAGTTTCATAGTGGGCGGGATTTTTAGGGGTGATGTTTGTATATTTTAATTAATAGAATACGGGACATTTTAAATGTTTCAGGCTGCCATTTGCATTGCCGATCCTCCAGCCAAATCTTAATATGCTGGAGAAATAAGCATCATTTTGTTTCGGGTCGCCTCTTTCTGCAAAATCCTGGTAAGGTCTTGTTGCCGCGAAAGTATAGGTACCCCGATAATACAATTGCCTTGCCATGGCTGCATCTGCTGCAGGCAGGTGTGCATCGAAAGTGATCGGATCGACATAATGATCATGGCTTACATCATCCACATAATCGGTGAATAATTTCCTGTGTAATATCTCAAGGCCTATGTACATATTTTCTTTCAGGTAATATTTGAAACCAAAACCTGCCAGCACATTCATCTGGGTAAGTTTGTAAGGTTTGCTGTCAGGGTATTCCGAAAAGCCCTGTCCTTCGAGATGCAACGGAGCAAGGTTCACCCATTTCCCATTCATATCTTTTGCCTGTGGATTGAAATGATACATACCAACACCACCGATAACATACGGACGGAACTTGCCCTGCAATCCATCGTATTGTTCAAAAAATACGGTCGGATAAAATTCCAGTGCAGCATATACTTCACTGATCTTTGATCTGAAATGAAGGTTACGGTATTTGCGATCTTCTTCAGGACCGCCTTTGGCCGGTGCTTCTGAATCATCACCTTCTACATAACCTAAATTTCCTGCGAGCCGTAAGCCGACCCATTCCGCAGGATAATAATTGATGTAAAGGCCTTTATTCAATTTTGTAAGAGGAAGATCGAGATCCTTCACAAATGTTTTTCCAACGCCGGCACTTCCGCCAAGATCACCCAGGAAGAACATCGGGCCTATGCCAAGTCCCAATTCAAATTTTCCATTGGATGAACTGATAGATTGCGAATTGCCTTGTAAGGAAAAAACGGTGAAGAAACAGATAAGTACGGACAGCCGTACAAGTAGTAAACTTGTTCTCATTGGTATCGGATTTCTGGTTTTTCGCCGAAGGACGACCTTCGGACTAACTATTGGTTCTCGGGGGCTAAAGTAGAATGCAAAAAACTTTACAAAGAATCAATGAGTGATTTTTTTAATTGAAAGCATCAATAAAAGTTTATCTACGTCGGGGTTCTACGAAAAATGTATTATGATTTTACCATTTCAATGTGTTCGATGCTGTCTTCAATATATGCATCGCCTGTTGTTTGGAAACCAAAGCCGGTGTAAAATTTAATAAGATAGACCTGAGCACTGATCCTGATAGGGGTTTCACCGTATAAAGTATGAATATGATCGATAGATCGTTTCACCAGGTCTTTTCCAATACCCGTTCCTCTTGTTGATGATGAAGTAACGATACGGCCTATCGAAGGTTCTTTATATACAATTCCCGGCGGTATGATCCTGGCATATGCTACGAGCCGATAGCTATCGGCTTCTTTATCCTGCTCCGATAGTTCTTTGGACCAGCACATAATATGATAGGATGGTTGGTCCCTGTCATCCATATCAGGATAAACACAGTTTTGTTCGATGGCAAAAACTATATTCCGCAATTGGAGAATGGCGTAGAGTTCTTCCAGGGTTAGTTCGTTGAATTTTTTACAAAACCAATTCATAATCTTATTTTGAAATTTTAGTCCCGATATTATCGGGAGGGAAATTGCTTCATAGTTCATAAAATCATCCAGCATCAATATTTTAAGAAGATCAAAGAGATCTGGAGAATGAGAAAATTTCCCAATTTCCCAATTCCACTTTTCCCAATCTACTTCCCCCGATCACCTTCCCGCCGGCACCGGCACCACCGCCAACCCTTCATTCCCTTCTTCACTGACAGATTGCACGGCAAAAAAATAATTATCCTTGGAATAAGGCAGATCCATTTTTGTATCCGTCGTAAAAAATTTCTTTTGCCAGGAAGCAGAAGTTGTTTCCCGCATCATTACATAATAGCCTTTTACTTTGCCGGACTTAGGAGCTTTCCATGTAAGGTTGGTATAATTGGTCAGTTTTTTTGTATCCACTTTTACTTCCTGCGGCATCGATGGCGATTTGGAAAGATTGGCCAGGTTGCAAAGATTCATACAGGTATTCTTTCGGAGGTATTCAAAGTCCATGAACTCCGGTAAGTCGCCGTACCGGATCCCGTTTTCCATTCGAACATCCTGGTGCTGGTGATAATAATTCTCATTCATTTCGGTGATACGAACGGCCGCATAACCTCTCTGCACATAAGGTGTATGATCGCCGCCGCGGAGAAAACGATCGTTGCGATATACCATCACTATTTCTAAATTATCGACATAACGTTCGCTTGTTTCTTTTACATAACGGGCCAGTTGCCTTGCTTTGCCATCATTTTCCAAACCAAGACTGCGGATATTCAATGCTGCTCTCCCTGTATCCAGTACAGAAAATGCTTCGCTGAACACCCGGATCCTGGTATTGTTGATCACATTTGTCTCACTGCTGTTATTGCTTCCCATGATATCGTTATTCAATACAGCTTCGATATTCCAGTTTTGTTTTTTTGCTTTTTCAGCCATGAAGTTGGCGCCGAGTAATCCCTGTTCTTCGCCGCTCACGGCAACAAAAATGATCGTAGCAGGAAAAGAACGCTGGCTCATCACTCTTGCACATTCCATTACATTGGCAACGCCACTGGCATCATCGTTAGCGCCGGGCGCATCGCCGGTACTATCCATCACATTCGTTCTCATATTATCCAAATGACCACTGACAATGAAGATGCGGTCATCATTCGGATCCGTACCTTTTAATGTTGCTACAACATTTCCCAATACAATGGGCCTGTTCACACGGCGGCCATCTGCAGCCAATGTGATCGTATCGATGAATGCGGTCAACCTGCCAGCCGATTGTTTTGCAAATTCATTGAAGCGGCTCAACACCCAATTGCGGGCAGCACCGATACCTCTTTTAGGATCGGCTTGTGTGCTTAATGTGTTCCGGGTGCCGAAACTCACCATTTTCCTGGTATAGGATTCAAGCGAATCTTTTGATACTTCGCTTACCATCTTTTCTATCTGCGGATCACGGTTGATCGTTGTTTGCGCTTGTAAGCGGGTAATGAATAATACAAATGCAAAAAAGAAGAACAGCTTTTTCATTTCAAAAATTTTGAATGATAAATGTAAGAAATGAAAGGCATTGCAGGGAAAAGAGTACATTTAGAATGATAAACAGCACCATCAACCTTAAACCTCAATTATGCTTATTACTTCACAACAACTCGATGCGATCACAGCGACGCTGGGACCCGCCCGCTGTATTGAAATGGCTGACCTGATCAATGAACTTTGTACTACTTACGGTCTTATAGACAAACTTCCTTTCCAGATGTTCCTTGCGAATGTGATACAGGAAAGTGGTGAGTTCGGTGCCAAGCAGGAAAATATGTATTACCAGGCAAAGACATTGATGAAAGTATGGCCCAAGCGTTTTCCTACTAATCAAATAGCGATGCAGTATGAAAAAAATCCGCAGAAGCTTGCCAATTTTGTGTACGGCGGAAGAATGGGTAATACAGATCCCAATGACGGATGGCAATACCGCGGCGGTGGTTTTATTGGATTAACAGGAAAAGATATCTATACAAAATATGCAAAGTATATCGGCAAAGGAGTATATGAAGCGGCGGACCTTGTGCATACACAAGACAGGTATGCGCTGGATAGTGCCTGCTGGTTTTTTGCGGTGAATAATAAATTAATTCCTGTTGCAAAGAAAGGAGATTTTGTAGCGGTTGTGAAAGGAATTAATGGCGGTACAATTGGATTAGCCACACGGCAGCATTATTATAGCTTGTGTCAATCAGTATTGAAATAATTTCAGGTATACATAAGTTTCACGCAACGAACGCAAAGGAGCGTCGGCGCCACGTTGCGTTCGTTTACTGTGGCGTTCGCTGCGTGAAAAAAAATATGATAATGTTGATTTTAATAATTTGTTATTGAATGCCCGTTAAGGATCTTAGTTTAATTCATCATTTGATCACCGATCTTTTTCAGTGGCCGCAAAACGCTGCCGAATGGGAACAGTATAAATTAAAGCAGGAGCAAATCGATCTTTTCAATGAGAATGGTTTTGTCAGCGGTATAAAAATGCTGGAGGATGAACAAGTTGAGGTCATCCGGAAAGAGTTAGCCGAAATTGCAGATCCAAAACACCCGGGGCATGCATTGTTCTATGAATTTCATTCCAACGAATCGACCGATCCATCTACTATTTTATTTCATGCATTAGGCGCCTGGAGAATAACTCCGGGTTTGCATGATGCATTATGGAATCCCCGGTTCGTAGCTGCAGCGGGCCAGTTGCTCAATGGCAATGCCCGGTTTTGGCATGACCAGCTATTCTGGAAACCTCCGAAGCAAGGCGGCGTTGTAGCATGGCACCAGGATTATTCTTACTGGACAAGAACAAAACCCATTGCGCATCTTACCTGCTGGTGTGGCCTCGATGATGCAACAAAAGAGAATGGTTGTTTGCAATATATTCCCGGCAGTCATAAATGGGGATTGTTACCCAAACCTGTTATTGCCGGCGAATTGCAGGGCATCAAAGATTTTTTAAATGATGAACAAAAAAAGCAATTCGAAGCTCCCATGTATGCTGAAGTAAAAGCAGGGGAAGCTATTTTTCACCATTCGCTGACCCTGCATGGCTCCGGTGCCAATACATCTTCCAAACCAAGAAGAGCATTTGTTATCAATGCATTTGCGGATGGTGTTATTTCCGATTCTGATGAACCATTACTGGATGGCGTGGATATAGTGCCGAAAGGAAAGAAGATGGAAGGGCAGTTCTTTCCCTTGCTAAAACAGGAAGATTAGTAGGGAGTAGCTAGTAGGAAGTTTACAATAGCACGCAATCCCTGCTCGCCACTAGCCATTCCCCACTACCTAATAATTGTATTTATCCTTCCACAAACTCTTCAAAAATTTTCTTAACTCCTCTTCTCTTGCATTCTTTCCGGGATCGAAGAATTTCATACCGGCAATTTCTTTGGGCAAATATTCCTGCGGAGAAAAGTTATTCTCATAACTGTGCGAGTATTCATAATTCTTTCCGTAACCCATATTCTTCATCAGTTTTGTCGGCGCATTGCGGATATGCAATGGCACGGGAAGATCGCCATGTTGTTTAACGGCATTCATAGCCGCCCCGATGGCTGCGGTGGCAGCATTGCTTTTTGCACTTGAAGCCAGATAGATGACACATTGCGATAATATCAGCGCCGATTCAGGATAACCGATCTTATTCACTGCATCGAAAGTAGCATTGGCCATTACCAGTGCAGTTGGATTAGCATTACCGATATCTTCGCTCGCCAGTATCAGCAATCTTCTTGCAATGAATTTTACATCTTCACCGCCTTCGATCATTCTTGCAAGCCAATACACCGCTGCATTGGGATCGCTGCCACGTATCGATTTGATAAAAGCAGAAATGATATCATAATGTTGTTCGCCGCTTTTATCATACAGGGCAATTCTTTGCTGGGCTACATGCATTATATATTCATCGGTGATAACTATTTTATCGGAGTCTTCGGAACCCCCTCCTGCGGAGGGGTTTGGGGAGACTGCAATTTCCAGCAGGTTCAGTAATTTCCGGGCATCGCCACCGGAAATATTGATCATCGCTGCTGTTTCTTTTAATTCGATCTTTTTCTTTTTTAAGATCCCGTCTTTTTGAATGGCAGTCTTTAAAAGACCGGTAAGATCTTTTTCCTCCAATGGTTTTAATACATATACCTGGCAACGGCTAAGCAAGGCGCTGTTCACTTCGAAAGAAGGGTTCTCTGTTGTGGCACCGATTAATACAATGATCCCTTTTTCAACAGCACCCAATAATGCATCCTGCTGGCCTTTATTAAAACGATGGATCTCATCAATGAATAATATAGCGCCGGGTTTTGATCTTGCTTCTTCGATCACTTCTCTTACATCTTTTACACCGGAACTGATAGCGCTGAGTTGAAAGAACGGAACTTTTAATGTGTGTGCAATGATATTGGCAATCGTTGTTTTGCCGGTACCCGGCGGCCCCCAGAATATCATCGAAGGCACTTTGCCTTTTTCAATGGCAGTTCGTAAAATACCTCCTTTGCCAACAAGATGTTGTTGTCCCAGCAATTCATCCAATGAATTGGGACGAATGCGTTCCGCCAGCGGCACGTTAGTGTTCATAGCATAAAGTTACTGCCAGTCTGGGTTTCTGGTTTCAAGTTTCTGGTTTAAGGTTAGGTCGTTCAAACTTTAAAAGACTCGGCACATAGCACGCCAACCAGAAACCAGAAACTTGAAACCAGAAACGAATCTCAATTTACATTCGCATTAATGAAAGCTGTGATCTTATCAAATGAATCTGCCAGGTTGGGCCCCACCCATCCATGATTTTCAGTGGGGTAAAAAACATATTGGTTCACTACGCCGAATGTTGTCAACTTATTTTTCAACGCCACCGACTGGCCAAACAATACAACAATATCAACACCGCCATGAAGGATGATGGTCGGCGGACTTTGTGCTGTTACATAGTTAATGGGACTTGACTGCGCAAATAAAGCGGGAAGTGTTGCGGGTGTACCGCCAGTTACCTGTAATAATTGAAATGGCACTAATGGGTTCGCAGGGTTGTTATACATATCCACCATATCGGTAGGCCCGAAGAAATCCACCACTGCTTTTATTTTTACCGGCATTGTGTTTTTATAAGCATGCAGCAACGCAAGATGTGCGCCGGCACTGGTCCCGATCATTACATATTTATCGCCGATAAAATATTCATTTCTTTTTCCATAAATAAAATCAACGGCAGCCTTCACATCGTTTTCCTGTGTAGGAAAAAAATTGACAGAGCCGTTACCCAAACGATAATTGATATTGAAGATGGCATAGCCCGGCAATCTTTTCTTTAATGTATCCACATAAGCTGTCAATTCTGATTTATCTCCCTGGCTCCAGCCGCCGCCGTGGATCATGATGATGACCTTAGTATTCGTTGTTGTTCTTCCTGCCGGTAAATAGATATCCATTTTTTGAGCAGCATCGGAACCATATGATACATTCAGCTCTGTTTTTTCAGGTATAGTGTTGGGAACGGGAAAATCATTTATACCGTGCTTTTTGCAGGAAAAAAGTATAAGGGAAAAGACTGTAGCCACCAGGACATATCTCATGCGATCTTTTTTTTGTAAGTTAATAAAACAGTTCAAATAAGTCAAAATGGTCCTATTGTGGTAGTATGTCATTTTGCCGGAAAGACGGGAAGACGATAAGAAAAGAGTTTGTAAATCAATCTGCCCGGCCATTTTTCAAACTGGTACACTAATCGTATTGTACAGGTGCACAAATTCTACGGTGGAAAATTCATTTGGTATTTCCAGCTATTGGCCCTGTACCTTTTTAAAATACTCTTTGATAAGCGAGGTGTACAATTTATTGCTGGTTACATTTAAGCGGACCTGTGCGGCGTTCCGTAAGTTTTCATCAGCCATGATCCTTTTCGCTTCATCATTGGCCTGCTCCATTATTTTATTGACCTTTTTTTGTTTAACACTCAGTTTGCGCCGGCTCATATCGGGGTACTGGCTGATGATCGTCTTATCGCCGTATTGTTTTACCACCAGTTGCCGGCCGATATGACCGGATAATTTTTTAAGTAACAGGTTATTGCTGATAGCCATAGATAGGGTTTTAATTGCTTGTTCCTTGCTTTAAGGTAGTGTTAAAGATACAGCATTTTATACTATACTTAAGGTTATTGTAAGCTTATCTTAGGGTTCTTATCATAAAAAACCTTAAGAATACCTGATAAAGAGCCTAAGATAACCCCAGGATGATATATAGATAACACATGAATAAAGCATGGATAAAGGATGATGTAAGCAATTAAAGAGGATGTTCAATATTAACCAGGGCTCAAAGAATGCGAATAGTGGTACACCTGATAGCTACGGGGTTTCAATTTCCACCAGGTGACGCAGATCGAATACACGCAGATTTCGCAAAATTATTTACTCTTATCTGCGATTGTCAGCGAAAAGACCGGCGTGATCAGCGGGGAATAAAAAGTAATTTCAAACTGTACCACTTCCTGGATCCGCAAAGCCGCTAAGCGTTTGTGCTCCTGCAAAAGCTTATGCATTTTTGCGGTTAAGGATTTGGCCCGGGATTCACCCTTCGCTGATTTTTGTTTTCAGTAACTTGTAAATTAAATTATTAAGGATGAGAACCGCAATCGTTACCGGTGCGTCGGGGAATCTTGGCCAGGCAGTTGTAAGCAAGTTCATTGCTGAAGGATATAAGGTTGTTGGAACAGTAGTGCCGAATGACCCGGTAGCTGTTGATTTTCCTGCTGATAGTTTTGAAAAAACAGTGGTTGACCTGATGGACGAAGCCGGCTCCAATAAGTTTATTGATGCAGTGATCTCGAAATACGGTTCTGTTGATGTGGCTGTTTTAACGGTGGGCGGTTTTGCAATGGGAAAAATGGCGGATACTTCTGCTGCCGATATCCTGAAGCAATACAAATTGAATTTTGAAACGGCTTATCATGTCGCAAGACCTGTGTTTGCACAAATGATGAAACAAAACAGCGGAAGGATTTTTATCATCGGTTCCAAACCCGGGCTTAGTGCAGACAATGGAAAAGGTATGATCGCCTATAGCCTCGCAAAATCATTGATCTTTCGTTTGGCAGAACTGATGAATGCAGAAGCGAAAGGAAAGAATATTGTGACCTGTGTAGTTGTGCCCAGTACGATCGATACAGCTCAAAATAGAAAAGCAATGCCGGATGCTGACCCGGATAAGTGGGTGAAGCCGGAAGATATTGCGAATGTTATTTATTATAATAGTTCGGAGGAAGCGGGAGTGTTGAGGGAGACGGTGCTTAAGGTTTATAATAATGCGTGAGCAGGTAATTGGGTATTTGGAATTTGGGAAGTTCGGGTTCAGCCGCAAGAAAGTAATCATTGCTTTAGATTTAGTTTACTAGAAAATAGGGCTAGCATGCTAGAAATCAAGTTTTAATCACTTGTTAATTTATTCGATATATTCTAAATTAGTATTAGCTTGATAAAATAATTAGCAAAAAAGCGCTAATTATTTTATCTTTACAGGCTCTAAAAAAACTTCTCATGAAATCCGGGATAGTATATTCCAAAAATCAAATTGAAAAACTTGGGAATACGCTTGTTTACCTGTGTGATCATATAAATCCCATTTCTAAGACTCATATATTAAAACTGGTATTCATTATAGAAGAAATATCTATAAAAAAGTATGGTATTCCTTTTTTTGATTTAAGATTTAATGTATGGAAGCTTGGGCCGGTATCACAAGATTTATTTGCAGAGCTTTCGGGCGAACCTGTATTGTTGTCAGAATTTATTTGCAGAGAAAAACCAGAAGAAGAAAATTCCCCGTTTAAGAAAGTAAAAGAATTTTCTGATGATGAGTTTAGCGATAATGAATTAAAATTACTGGAAACAATAGTTGACCGTTTCAAATATTGCACAGCTAAAGAGCTGATAAACTATACACACAAAAAAGATTCTCCCTGGTATAATACTGCTTATAAACATGGGATATTAGAGGAGTTGGAAGCTGGCAAAATAAACACTACAGGTATTGAAATTAAGTTAGAAGAAGCTATAGCCAATGATAAGGCAAAATATGCTCTTTATAAAAACCACAAGGAGTTTTTAAGTCAGTCGAAAAGTCTTAAAGCTTAAATTATTGTATACTCCAGGCAAACTGATATATTTTGATCCTTTCTATTTTAAAGATGGAGGTGAAAACAAGCCAAAGTATTTTTTGGTTTTGAAAGTAATTGATGGGAACGCAATTTTAGTCAGCCTTCCATCAAGTATAAACCATTTACCCCAGGATCGTCTAATAGCTCATGGCTGTTTAGAAATTCCTGATATATGTGTTAACTGCTATATTTTTGAAGCAAACAGACCCATCACAAAATCTGGTTGGGCCTTTCCTTTAGATACTCTCTTATATGGCAATTGGCTTGATGACTATAGCGTTCAGTCGTTAAATGAAAAATATTCAATTGAAGGCGTAGATTATGAGATAAAAGGAGAACTAACAGATGAAGAATTAAAAAATGTAATTGAATGCTTCGCTAACTCAAGTGTAGTAAAAAGGAGGTTTAAAAAGATCTTAGCCTCGTAAATTTCAATCAGGTCGTTACCTGAATCTCCACTATTAAGCAATTACTTCTTTTTTCGAATTAACTTTTTTTGTGGATGCGCGGATCAATAATTCCGTCGTTAACACTTTCGTTTCAAAATCCGTAACGGGTCTTTTACTTTCTATTAATTGTAATAAAAGGTTGGTTGAGATTTCTCCCATTTCAAAGGCGGGCTGTTTGATAACTGACAAGGGCGGATCCAGTAATTCTGTAAGATCTGTATTGGAAAATCCTATCAGGCCGATATCTTCCGGAACACGGAGGTCTCTTACTTTAAAATTCCGGAGACAACCCGTGGTCAATTTATCTGATGATGCAAAAACAGCATCCGGTTTTTGCCGCAGTTGAAATAATTCTTTGATCGCTTCATCCACTTCCTGGGCTATCATACCTCCATGCTGGCAATATTCGATAAGACAAGGATCCACTTCAATATCATTATCCTTCAATGCGGCCATATAACCACCGATCCTTTCACGGGTTATGGATAATACTTCGGAATTGCCGATCGCAGCAATGCGGCGGTACCCGCAATTGATAAGATGAAGCGTGGCATCATAAGCGCCTTTATAATTATCCACTCTCACTTTATGCGTTTCGATCTCATCCACGATCCTGTCGAAAAAAACGATGGGCAATCCTTTTTGGTTCAATTCTTTCAGGTAACTGAAATCCTTTGTTTCGGTAGATACAGAGATGATCAATCCATCGATGGAACGGGAAGTGAGGTACTGAAGGTTCAGCATTTCCCTGTCATACGATTCCCGGCTTTGGGCAATGATAACATTATAGCCATTATTATAAGCGATGTTCTCGATACCATTGATGGCCTGGGAGAAAAAACTATTGGCGATCTCGCAAACGATCACACCGATAGAACGGCTTCTTCTTTCTTTCAGGCTAAGGGCAATGGGATTGGGATGATAGTTATTTTTTTCGGCGTACTCGAGTACGAGTTTTTTGGTTTCGGCGCTTATTTCATAGCTATCCCGAAGGGCTCTTGATACGGTGGAGGTGGACAGGCCAAGGGCCTTTGCAATGTCCTTTATAGTAAGGGCTTCAAACTTCATAAACCATTTTCTGCGAAAGATTTGAAGTTACAGTTTTTCGGTGGCTTTGTAAGGGGGAATAGTAGGGAGTAGCTAGTAGGGAGTAGCTAGTAGGGAGTAGCTAGTAGGGAGTAGCTAGTAGGGAGAGCTAGTAGGGAGTAGCTAGTAGGGGGTATCTGATAATTTAAGACTCTTCCCTACTCGCTACTTCCTACTCCCTACTCGCTACTCCCTACTCGCTACTCACCATTCCCTGCTAACTACAATATCAGCCAACTTATTCAAAATGACATCGTTACCGGGAACGATTGCGTAAAAAAATCTATCTAAAACGTTCTAACACAATGAAGTTCTGTGTAGACTTGTTCTGTTATCGGGCAGCCTGTACCACATAAATGCTGTCTGGGTAACAGGAAGATTGCTTGCTGTTATGAAAAAAACGTTTACCGAATTCACTTATCCGGCAGGATCTGCAAAGCCTGCCCGTTTCATTTCTGAAACAGCCTTCGCTTCTTCTATTCTGAAATTTTTTCCGGTGAATTACTGCTTAAAATAAAAACTGCATTATGATGAGAATCTTTAAAAAACTGGGATTGCTGATGCTGTTGCTTGCATGCTTTTCCAATAACCAACTTTTTGCGCAGGGAAGAACAGTTACGGGTACTGTTACATCTTCTGAAAATAAACAGGCGGTGAGTGGCGCAACTGTTTCTGTAAAAGGAACCAGTACCACCACCACCACCGATGCACAGGGAAGCTTCAGTATTACTGTAAATAACCCGTCAGCCATACTGGTTGTCAGCAACAGTGGTTTTGTAACACAGGAAATATCCACTGAAGGCAAAACATCTGTAACCATTGAATTGACAGCCGATGTAAAAGCATTAGATGATGTTGTCGTAATAGGATATCAAACAGTGAAAAGAAAAGATCTTACCGGGTCTGTTTCTTCCATTAGTGCAAAACAATTGAAAGATATTCCTATCAACTCTGCGGCACAGGCACTCGCCGGCCGGTTAGCCGGTGTACAGATCACCGGTACGGAAGGAACTCCTAATGCAGAGGTCATCATCAGGGTAAGAGGCGGTGGTTCTATCACCCAGGATAATTCTCCTTTATACATCATTGATGGTATACAGGTGGAAAATGCATTAAATACAATTTCCCCGCAAGACATAGAAAGCATAGATGTATTGAAAGATGCTTCGGCAACCGCCATCTATGGTTCAAGAGGTGCTAATGGCGTAGTGATCATTACTACAAAAGGCGGACGCAATGTAAGGACCACTATCAGTTATAGCGGACTTGTTGGTTTTAATAAAATGTACAACCCGCTGGAAGTTTTTAAGCCTTATGATTTTGTTGCTTATCAATATGAAAGAAACAGGCCATTGGGCGGAGCCGACAGTACTTCTTTTGTACAGCAATATGGAACCACATGGGATACATTGAACAATTATAAAAATGTTCCTTTCCTGGATTGGCAAAAACAAATGTTTGGCCGTACTGCCATGACGACATCGCATAATGTTAGTCTGAACGGTGGTAACAGCACCAGCCAGTATAATCTTAGTCTTACTACCAATAAAGAAGAAGGATTGATGCTCGATTCGGAATTCGATCGTAAGCTTGTATCATTTAAATTCGATCACAACTTTACATCAAAACTGAAAATAGGTTTCAATGCACGGTATAATCATACAAGCGTAAAGGGCGCCGGTACATCCAATTCGGGTTCGATCTCCACTAACCGTCTTCGTCAAAGTGTTAAGTACAGGCCATTGCTGGTAGGCGGGCAGGACCTTGATGATTACGATCCTACTTATGCAACACAAACAAATGGCAACAGTTTAGCACTGGTAAACCCCATCCTGCTGAATAAAGCCGAATACAGGAGAGATTTTTATGACATCATTAATTTGAGCAGTTATTTTGACTGGAAGCTTACCAAGTTCTTATCCTTCCGTACGACAGTAGGTTTTAATAGTACCAAACGTCTCCAGCATTCCTATGACGATTCTATTACCAATGCGTCCAAACTGAATGGCTCTAACCTGCCGATGGCTTCTATCTCAACCACCGAGTTGCGGGGTATAGTTAATTCCAATGTTTTGACATTCTCAAGTACAGGATTGCAATCAGAGTTCACAAAGAAAAATGTATTCTCAGTAATTGTCGGACACGAGATCAATGATAACAGGGCAACGAACACTAATATGTTTGCAAGATATTTCCCGCAGGGCTTTGGAGCTGAAAAAGCCATCGATAATATGAATATGGGTACGCTTTATACAGATCCGGCCAGGCCCGGTTCTTCACGACTGGATGATCATCTTGTATCATTCTTCGGAAAAATAAATTATGCTTTTGATGACCGGTTTCTGGTTGCATTAAGTTTGCGTGCAGACGGTTCATCCAAATTCGCAGAAGGTAATAAATGGGGTTATTTCCCTGCAGCATCGGTTGCGTGGCGTGTATCCAATGAAAAATTCTGGGAAAATATGTCAAGCACGATCAGCGATTTTAAAGTTCGTGTTAGTTATGGCGCTGCCGGTAATAACCGCATTCCCAATTTTGCTTACCTGACACAATACTTAAGCAACACACAATATTGGATCAACAATGCTTTGGTGCCGGCTTATTCTTCACCGGTATTAGCTAACCCGGACCTGGTGTGGGAAACAACTGTTAGCCGCAACTTCGGTCTTGATTTTGGTTTTTCGAAAAACAGGTTCCAGTTGTCTGTTGATATTTATAAGAACACAACGGAAGACCTGCTGATCAATGTGCCTATCTCTTCTTCACTCGGATATACTACGCAATTTCAGAATGTAGGTTCTACCGAGAACAAGGGGATAGAAATACAATTGAATGCGAATATCATTAATAAAAAGAATCTTGCCTGGACAGCCACCTTCAATCTTTCTTCCAATAATAACAGGGTGAAAAGCCTAGGTAATTACCTGGCAAAATATCCGGGAACGGATCAGCGCTTCTTCCTGCAAAGTTCAGGTTGGGGTATTGCCAGCACACCTTCAGATTATATTGTTCGTGTAGGCGATCCTGTAGGAGCTATCTATGGTTTTGTAACGGATGGCTGGTATTCGACCGACCAGTTCGATTATAATACGGGTACTGGTATCTATACATTGAAAACAGGTGTAGCCAGTAACCAGCCGATCATTTCACAGTTACCGCAGCCGGGTTCATTAAGATTTAAAGACCTGAATGGCGATGGTATTATCAACGATCTCGATAAAAAGATCATCGGTGTAGCGCAACCAAAAATATTCGGGGGTTTGAATCAACAGGTAAGATGGAAGAACTTCGACTTCAGCGTATTTGTCAATTACCAGTTTGGCAATGATGTTTATAATGCTAATAAACTGGAATTCACCAGTGGCTATCAAACCAATTCAAACCTGCTGGAAGTAATGAACGGAAGATGGAGAAATGTGGATCCAACGGGGAAAGTGTTACTGCGTGTTGTAACGATCAGCAGTGTTCAATATGTACAGGGTGTAGCACCGGCTGAATTGAATGCTAATAATTCGAATGCCCAGATATGGTCTGCAAGTACGGCGGCGAATGCCTACACATTGCATTCATGGGCTGTGGAAGACGGATCTTTTGTACGTTTGAATAATATTACGATCGGTTATACATTGCCGGCAAAATTGCTGGCGAAATTGAAACTGCAAAATCTGAGAGTGTATGCAACAGGTAATAACCTGCATGTGTTTACCAAGTATAGCGGTTACGATCCTGAAGTAAGTACCCGGAGAAATAATCCAACCACTCCCGGTGTTGATTATTCAGCTTATCCAAGAGGACGTTCTTTTGTTTTTGGTGTAAATCTTAGTTTTTAAATAATAAAAAACTATTTGAATATGAAGTCTAAATATTTTAAATCGTTTACTTACCTGGTTGCTGTTTTTGCAATAGTAATGTCATTAGGTTCCTGCAAAAAATACCTGGAAGTACAACCGTCATCGTCATTCGATCCCGCTTTTGTTTTCAGCAATGTTGAGAACGCCAAAAGAGCGGTATTAGGCGCTTACGCCGATCTTGGCGGTGATAATGGTTATGGTATCCGTATAAGTATGTACTACCCGCTGGATGATGACCTGATGATGGGACAGGGAGGTACGCCTTATCCCGATGGCGAAAGAAGGGATATTGCGCATTATAATGTAACGGCAACCAATTCACAACTGGCCAATCCTTTTAACCAGTTATATAATGGTGTGGAAAGAGCAAACCTTTGTATCTATTATATCCCCAAAATGGGATTATATACAGCGGGTACACCATCAGAGATCGCCGAGTTGAAAAGATTACATGGTGAAGCGCTGACGTTGCGGGCTATCTATTATCTGGAACTGATCCGTAACTGGGGAGACCTTCCTGCACAGTTCATTCCTTCATCAATGGAAACGAATCTCTATAAAGGAAAAACAAGCAGGGATTCTATTTATAATGTATTGCTTGCCGATCTTGATGTTGCGAAAAATCTATTACCGTGGAGAGCAGCTGTACCAAGAGATGAGCGTATCACACAAGGTTCTGCCCGTGCATTGCGTGCAAGGATCGCATTGTATCGTGGCGGGTATTCTTTGAGGCAGAGCAGAACAATGGAAAGAGGCAGTGATTATCTTACTTATTATCAAATAGCAAAGGATGAGTGTGCCGCAATAATGGCCCGTCCCGGCGATCACACATTGAATACAAGTTTCAGAAGTGTTTTTAAAGATTATATCTGCGGCCGCAGTATAGATCCCAGCGGTGAAGTATTGTTTGAAGTAGCAATGGATGGTGGAACCAGCGCATTGGGAGACAGCAAACTCGGTTATTATAACGGGCCAAGAGTTAATAATGTTGGTAACTCTGCATTGACCGTATTGCCTAATTATTTTTACATGTTCGATTCAACAGATCTTAGAAGAGACGTAATGTGCTGTGTATATAATGTAGCTAATACAAGTGGCGCATATAATTATACAAGTCCCAACAGGACCCTGGCAACATTGGTAGATGGCAAATTCCGCCGGGACTGGATACAACCCAGTATGCTCGCTTCTGCTGCCCAATATTTCGGTGTTAACTGGCCGATGATCCGTTTCTCCGATGTATTACTGATGTATGCTGAAGCAGAAAATGAAATAAGCAATGGCCCTACTGCTGCTGCTTATGATGCGATCAATAAAGTGAGACGCCGCGGATATGGTAAACCTATTGCTGTTGCAGATCCTGCGCCGGGAGGTGTAGATCTTCCTGCTGGTTTAACAAAAGCTACTTTCTTTGATGCTTTGGTAAAAGAAAGAGCATTGGAGTTTGGAGGCGAAGGCATTCGTAAGTATGATCTTATCCGCTGGAATTTACTGGCTTCTAAAATTGCCGGCGTAAAAGCATTGTTGCCTGTTATGGCTGCAAGAAGCGCTGCGCCATGGAATACATATCCCACGATCATGTATTTCCTGCCGAATGTTTCTACTATCAGTTACCCGGGTTCATTTTATAAAACGGTTGTAACACCTGCACCGGCAGGTTATACTGCCAACAACTGGTTGCACAGCAGTATCACTTCTACTATCACTACATATTATGCTGTTGCATTTACACCGAATAAAAGTGAATTGCTTCCATTACCTCAATCGGTTCTTGATGCAAATCCCAATCTTAAACAGGATTATGGTCATTGATCTTTCTCATATTTTGTTTTAACGTAAGGCTGCTTTAATGCAGCCTTATTTTCTTAACATCGTCTTGAAATACGGAATAAAGAATAAAGAATAAGGAACAAGGAACAAGAACAAGAGTACATGTCAAAATGAAAAACATAGTAATGATATCATGTGGGTGGTTGATCCTTTCATTGACGGCATGTGCGCAGCAAAACCTGCCTGGGGGACAGGCAGGCAAAATTCAAACATCCGCTGAGCCGGCTATCGCTTTTCCGGGTGCAGAAGGATTTGGAAAATTTACCACCGGCGGCCGGGGCGGGAAAGTTTTTATCGTTAGCAATTTAAATGATAATGGTCCCGGCAGTTTCCGCGAAGCGTCAGAAGCAAAAGAAAAAAGGATCATTGTATTTGAAATTTCGGGAACGATCCATCTTGAAAAAAAATTGCTGATAAAAGGCGATGTAACGATCGCCGGTCAATCAGCACCGGGTGATGGAATTTGTTTGGCGGACCAACCCGTTTCATTGAATGGCGATAATATCATTGTTCGCTATCTGCGTTTCCGCATGGGAGATAAATACCAGAGCCAGGCAGGTAAAGTAGATGGCAGCGGCGGCGATGATGCATTCGGAGGATTCAAAAGGAAGAATATCATCATCGATCATTGCAGTATGAGCTGGAGCACCGATGAAGTGTTCTCCATTTATGCCGGCGACAGCACTACCTTACAATGGAATATCATTTCCGAGCCATTGAACTATTCTTATCATTTCGAAACAGGCGATACGGATTGGGAATATCATGGTTATGGCGGTATCTGGGGCGGACTGCACTTATCGGCCCATCATAATTTATTTGCACATTGCAGTAACCGCAATCCAAGGTTCAACGGCATTCGTCATACTGCAACAGAGTTTGTTGATTACCGTAACAATGTTATTTACAACTGGGGCGGTAATAATATATATGCAGGGGAAGGCGGTAATTATAATATCGTCAATAATTATTTTAAGTACGGCCCCAATACCAGCAATAGTGTGAAGTACCGCATTTGCAATCCCGGTAAAAATGAAACGATCGGTTTTGGTAAATGGTATGTAGGAGGAAATTATGTTGATGGATCAAAAGAAGTAACAGAAAATAACCGGAAAGGTATTCATATGGGCAATGGCGGTACAGAGGAAGATAAAAAAACAACGGTGCAGGAAAAAGAATTTGCCACAGAGGGTATCCCGGATCAATCGGCGGCAGATGCATATGAGAATGTATTGAAATATGCAGGCGCCAGCTTTAGCAGGGATACATTGGATCAGCGTATCATCAATGATGTAAAGAACAGGACAGGCGATTTTATTGATGTGCAGGGTGGTTTTCCGCATGGTACGGCATATGCAATGACGGTGAATGCATGGCCCGCTTTATATTCAATACAAATTCCTGTTGATAAAGACAGGGACGGTATGCCGGATGCATGGGAAAGAAAAAATGGATTGGATCCTGCGGACGCCTCAGATGCTTCTAAGAATAAATTGCATACACATTATACTAATATTGAAGTGTTCTTTAACAGTTTAGTGAAATGAAAAAAATATTTCTCTTCCTGGTAGTTGCATTGGCACTTGCTTTTGCCTTGCCTGAAAAAAAGAAGATAAAGATCTTCATGGCGGGTGATTCCACGATGAGTATAAAGGAAACAAAGGCTTATCCTGAAACAGGATGGGGAATGCCATTTGTTTATTTCTGGGATTCTACTGTAACTGTTGTAAACCGTGCAAAGAACGGCCGCAGTACCAAATCATTCATCAATGAAGGTTTATGGAAAACCATTTATGATGAAGCGGGTCCCGGTGATTATGTTTTTATACAATTTGGTCATAACGATGAAGCCAAAGAAAAAGGCGAACGATATGCAACACCGGATACTTTCAGAATGAATTTGACAAGATTTGTAAAAGAAACAAGAGCCAAAGGCGCCACACCCATTTTGTTTACACCGGTAAGCCGCCGCAAATTCGATACGACAGGAACGGCTTTAGAAACACACCGGGAATATTCGGCTTATGTAAAAGAAGTAGCAGTTAAAGAAAATGTTTTGTTCATCGATCTCGATACAAAAAGCCGTGAGTTATACCAGCAAATGGGAAAGAACGATTCCAAATTATTATTCCTTCAGTTAAAACCGGGTGAACATCCCAATTATCCCGAAGGCAAGGATGATAATACGCATTTCACGGAATTGGGTGCAAGACTGATCGCACAGATCATTTTAAAGGAATTGAGAGAATTAAAAATTGAATTGACAGAGCGGGTATTTATTCCGCCGGTAAAAAAATAAATCAACTTTATTTAAAAAATGAAACCACACAGGCACATAAGGAACATAAGCAAATACATACATAGTAAATTCTATGTGCATCCTATGTTCTTATAATCCTATCCCGCATCTGTGCGGGACAAGTTGTGGTAAAAAACTGATGAAAAAATTTTACTGCATATGTACTTTTGTCATCCTCGGATTAGTTTCCAAAGCACAATCCACTGCGGGTATCACGGGAGTAAGAGATACATCGTATAACCTGCAGAATGAATATAATAAACAGGTAAAGAATTATTCTTTTATCAGTGTACCATTTCTGTTTTTTACCGGGCACATCTCTGTACAGCAAAACATTCTTTTTTCTGAAACCCGTGAGCGAAACTTACGCCTCGATATTTATTATCCAAAGGAAGATCACAGTACTAAAAGAACGGCGATCATCTTTTTACATGGCGGTGGATGGAGGAGCGGCAATAAAGAAATGCATAGCCCGCTTTTGCAGCGATTGGCCGACAGGGGATTTGTTTGCATTGCCCCCGAATACAGGCTTTCAACAGAAGCATTGTATCCTGCCGGAGTATATGATGTTAAAACTGCTATTCGCTGGGCGAGAAAAAATGCGTCGAAATATAATATTGATATAAATAAAATAGTGATCGCCGGTCATTCTGCCGGCGGAGAACTGGCAGCTTTTGCGGGAGCCACCAATAATAATTCATTGTTCGAAGGGAACGGTGAGTATAAAAAATATTCGAGTGTTGTGAATGCAGTGATCGATCTGGATGGAACACTGGCCTTCATTCATCCTGAATCGGGCGAAGGAGATGACAGCAAGAAAACATCATCGGCTACCTATTGGTTCGGTTATTCGAAAACAGAGAATCCCGATCTCTGGAAGCAGGCGGCTCCGCTGACATGGGTGGGAAAACATATGCCGCCCACGCAATTCATCAATAGCGGCGTTGCAAGAATGCATGCGGGACGGGAAGATTTTATCAAAGTGCTGAAAGAAGATAATATCTATTCGGAAGTAAAAAGTTTTGAAGGATCGCCCCATTCGTTTATTTTTTTTGATCCGTGGTTTGATTCCACCGTTCATTATATGGATAAATTTCTAATGAAGATATTTCCCTATGAAAAAAAAGCAGCCAGATCGATCAGGGTGGCGCAGGATGGAAGCGGAGATTTTAAAACAGTGCAGGCGGCTATCAATTCTATTCCTAAAAAGAATACAAAACCGGTAACTATTATTGTAAAAGAAGGGGTTTATAAGGAAAAAATATTCATTGATTCATTACAGCAATTCATCAGCATTGCCGGTGAGGATCCATTCAATACTGTGTTTACATGGAACGATCATACAGGAAAAATTTCTGCTGCCGGGGACACGATCAATACAAGAACATCCTGGAGTTTTAAAGTAAAGGCCGATAATTTTTCAGCAATGAATATCACTTTTAAAAATGATGCAGGATTCTCAGCCGGCCAGGCCGTAGCCGTTGAATCGGATGGCGATAAAGCTGTGTTTGATAATTGCCGTTTCATTGGCAACCAGGATGTATTATTTCTTAATAATGAAAAGAGCAGGCAATACTTTGAGGATTGTTATATAGAAGGAACAACGGATTTTATCTTTGGATCGGCTACCGCCTGGTTCCAGAAATGCGATATATACAGCAAAAAGAATTCTCATGTTACGGCGGCTTCCACAGCAAAAGAGAATGAATTTGGTTTTGTTTTCAATTGGTGCGGGCTGGATGGCGACACTTCATTGCATAATGTTTCATTGGGAAGACCATGGAGGCCTTATGCTGCTGTAACGTACCTGCATTGTTATATCGGTGCTCATATAAAACCGGAAGGATGGAGCACCTGGAACAATAATGAAAATCATTTAACCGCCCGTTATGCAGAATACGGGAACTTTGGTCCTTCGGCACCGGCTGGTAAAAGAGTAAAATGGGCAAAAGAGTTAACACCGGATGAAGTAAAAAAATATACATTGGTAATTGTGCTGAGAGGATGGGATCCCGGGAAATAGAGTTTAAGGTTTAAAGGTTAATAGTTCAAAGTTAAGTTTCCGCAAGCCGGAGCTTTATACAAGCACGAAACCTTAAACCCTTAAACGATTAAAATTTTAAACTACGATATGCAACCGATCAATGCAGGATTATGTTCTTTCGGAATGAGTGGCTGGGTATTTCATGCGCCCTTCATCAGTATCAACCCGGGTTTTAAATTGTATGGCGTTTGGGAAAGAACGAAAAACCTGGCGCAGGAAAAATATCCCGGTATAAAGACGTTCAGGTCGCTGGAAGAGATGTTAGCCGATGATAATATTGAACTGGTGATCGTCAATACTCCCAGCGTTACGCATTATGAATATGCAAAGAAAACTATTGAAGCCGGGAAACATTTAGTGGTTGAAAAACCTTTTACGGCCACCCTTGCACAAGCAGAAGAATTGATCGGGCTTGCCAGCAGGAAAAATGTAAAGATCTCTGTTTATCAAAATCGCCGGTACGACAGCGATTATAAAACAATAAAGAAAGTATTAGAGGAAGGACTGATCGGTAAAATAATTGAAGCGGAGATCCGGTATGACCGCTTCACTCCTGAATTAAGTTATAAAGTACATAAAGAAACTCCGACAGCGGCTGTTGGTTCTTTGTATGACCTGGGTTCGCATTTGATCGACCAGGCATTGCAATTATTCGGAATGCCCAATGCTGTTTCAGCAGATATTGCCATGATGCGGCCGGGCTCGCAGGTGGATGATTATTTTGACCTGAAACTTTTTTATCCCTGGCATAGAGTAACACTTAAATCCAGTTATTATGTAAGGGAACCATTGCCGGGTTATGTTTTTCATGGTACCAAAGGTTCGTTCATCAAAACAAAGACCGATGTGCAGGAAACAAAATTATTAGCGGGGATTTCGCCGGCCAGTGATGATTGGGGCATTGAGCCGGAATCACAACAAGGCTGGTTGCATACGCAGGTTGGTACGCAGGTAATAAAAAGACATATTGAATCAGAGAGAGGAAATTATGGAGATTATTATAATGGTATCTATGAAGCGATCAGGAATGATAAAGAAGTTCCGGTAACTGCTAAAGAAGGAATGAACGTAATTAAAATCATCGAAGCGGCTTATCAAAGTCATAAAGAGAGAAGATTGATCGATCTGCGAGGAATGGAACAAGGTTGACACGGATCTACACAGATTTATTTTGATCTCAAAACAGGCAGTATAAACGAAAATGAGGGTTACGCTAATTATATTGTTAGGGATAATATCTACAGCGGTGTCAGCGCAAACCATTTCAAAAGTTTGGGTGGCGGATAATGGCGATGGCACTTTTAAGAATCCCGTTATTCATGCTGATTACAGCGATCCGGATGCGATAAGAGTAGGCAATGATTATTATATGATCTCTTCCAGTTTCAATCATGTGCCGGGATTGCCGATACTTCATTCAAAAGATCTTGTGAATTGGGAATTGACCGGGCATGCTTTAAAAAGATTGGTGCCGGAAAAACATTTCGATACGGTCCGGCATGGCGGCGGTGTATGGGCGCCGAGTATCCGTTATCATAACAATGAATTCTATATCTATTATCCCGATCCCGATTTTGGTATTTATTTAATTAAAGCAAAAAATATTAACGGGCCATGGACCGAACCGGTGATGGTAGAAGCAGGAAAGGGATTGATCGATCCCTGCCCGCTTTGGGATGATAATGGAAAAGTTTATCTCGTGCATGCGTATGCCGGCAGTCGTGCCGGGATTAAATCGGTCATTGTTATTAAAGAATTAAACAAGCAAGGAACAAAAGTCATCAGCGAACCTGTTCTTGTTTATGATGGACATAAGGATGATCCAACGATCGAAGGGCCGAAATTTTATAAACGTAATGGATACTATTACATTTTTGCGCCGGCCGGTGGTGTAAGTACAGGATGGCAAACCGTTTTGAGAAGTAAAAATGTATATGGACCTTATGAAAGAAAAGTGGTATTGGAAAAAGGGAATACAAAAATAAACGGTCCGCACCAGGGCGCATGGGTAAACACAATAACGGGTGAAGATTGGTTCCTTCATTTCCAGGATAAGGAGGAGTTTGGAAGGGTCGTTCATTTGCAACCAATGAAATGGGTAAATGACTGGCCGGTGATCGGGGAAGATAAGGACGGAGATGGCAAAGGATGGCCGGTATATGTTCATCAAAAACCCAATGTGGGAAAAAACTATCCCCGCCTTTCACCTGCTGACTCGGATGAGTTTGATAAAAGAACCATCGGTTCGCAATGGCAATGGCAGGCGAACCCAAAAGAAGGTTGGGCTTATTGCACTTCGTGGGGAATGTTAAGAATGTTTGCTGTGTATAATACTGAAAATAATTTATGGAATGCACCCAATATCCTTGCGCAAAAATTACCTGCGGAAGAATTCTATGCAACGGTAAAACTCAGCTTTCATCCTAAGTTATACGATGAAAAATTCGGGTTGATCCTTTTTGGCAGCAGCTATGTATATATTTCTGTTAACAAAAGGCAGGACGGCAATTATATTTCTGCTGCCAGTTGTTTACGGGCTGACCTGGATTCTGCAGAACAAAAAGCCGAGATCAAAGAGAGAAAAATAGAAGGGGAAACGATCTATCTAAGCATGAGAATAGATGAAAATCAATTGGCGCAATTCTATTACAGTACAGATGGATCTAACTATTATGAATTCTGGGGAAGATTCGGTCTCACTCCCGGTAAATGGGTAGGTGCAAAATTGGGATTTTTTTATACAAGAAACGACATTACCAATGATGGAGGCTATGTTGATATAGATTGGTTCCGTATCGAGGAAATGGTACGCAGATGACGCGGATGCGGCGGATTTACACGGATACTATCAGCGATGATCAGCTAAATCCGCGTCATCAGCGTTCTATCCTGGCGAATAGCGGACAGAACGATGAAGTGTGATTATTAATTTCTCTTCCACCGGAAGAAAAATTAATAACAAATCGGAGATTGCAAGGGACGATCATAGTAGCACAGGCGATGACATCATAATTTTATTAATAAAATATAAATCATGGAACGCCGCAAATTTTTAGGATATACTGCCGCTACCGGGGCCGCATTGATGCTGAATCCTTTTGAATCCTTTGCTTATACTGATGTAAAGATCCGGTTAGCATTGGTTGGAACAGGGCATCGTGGTTCCGGATTTTGGGGAAGCGCATTAAAAGATAGTTTCAAAGATGTGGTGGAATTCGTCGGGCTTTGTGATATTAATCCCGGTCGCATGGCTTATGTAAAACAAGTTATGAAAGTGGATTGCCCCGGCTTTACTAATTATGAAGAAATGCTGCGGACAACGAAGCCTGATTATGTTATTGTCACGACCGTTGATGCAACACATGATGAATTTATTGTGAAAGCGCTGGAAATGGGTTTCAATGTCATTACCGAAAAACCAATGACGACGGATGAAGTAAAATGCAAAAGAATACTTGAAGCGGAAAAGAAAAGCGGCAAGAAAGTAGTGGTAGCATTCAATTACCGTCACAGCGTACATGCGATGCAATTGAAAGAACTATTGGTAAAACAACGAATAGGTAAAGTAACATCGGTCGATTTCAACTGGTACCTGAATGTATTTCATGGCGCCGATTATTTTCGCCGCTGGCATGGAAGAATGAACCGCAGCGGTTCGTTGTGGGTACACAAGGCCACGCATCATTTCGACTTGCTGAACTGGTGGCTCAATTCAGAACCTGTTGAAGTAACGGCTTACGGAAGTCTCGATCATTATGGAAAGAATAATTCGTTCCGCGGAATAAAATGCCGTGGCTGTGAATACAAAGACAAATGCAAATTCCATTGGGATATCACTAAAGATGAGCGGTTGAATAATTTGTATGCAAAAAATGAGCAGCACGATGGTTATATACGGGATGGTTGTGTATGGAGCAATGAAATTGATATTTATGATAAGATGTCGGCGCAGATAATTTATGCCAATGGAGTTACTGCTAATTATTCATTAACGACCTATTCCCCTTATGAAGGATGGCAGATCGCATTTAATGGAATGAATGGCCGTATCGAAACATGGGAAGATATTCCTTACCTGCAAAAAACAGCGGATGACCAGGCCAATCGTCATGCCATGGAAATGAGCAATGCCGATGATGCTATTGCCGGTGAATTCAGGGAAATAATGGTGATGGATAATTTCGCAAAGAACCTTCCTTCCGGACAGGCAGGCTACGAGATATTTACTACGCCAAAGATCAAAGGAGGACATGGCGGTGGTGATATACGAATGCAAAGAAGAATATTCGTTGACAAAAATGATAACCCTCATAATGTAATGGCCGGAACAAGAGAAGGTGCCATGTCGGTACTGATCGGCATTGCGGCAAGAAAAAGTATTCAATTAAAAAGACCGGTAAAAATTTCCGAACTGACCGATCTTATTCCAATGGCAAACCGTTTCTAAAATAATTGTATGAAAAAAATATTTTCAATTGTTATCCTTGTTTTTTTAATGAGCATCATTACAAATGCACAAAGCAAACATGAGAAAGCAGTGACCAGTGCAGTCGAACAACTTAGAAAAGCAATGATCGATGCGGATAAAGCGGCATTGGAAAATTTAGTGACTGATAATTTAAGTTATGGTCATTCCGGCGGTCATATTGATGATAAAAAAGAATTTGTTGAAAAGATCGTGAGCGGGAGATCAGATTTTGTAACGATCGGTCTTTCCGATCAAACGATCAGCATTACCGGAAAGACTGCAATTGTTCGTCATAAATTAAATGCAACCACCAACGATAGTGGTAAGCCCGGTGAAGTTCATTTACTGGTAATGCTGGTCTGGCAAAAGCAACATGGTCAATGGAAATTGCTGGCCCGGCAAGCGGTGAAGCAGTCGTGAGTCAATAGTCTTTAGTCATTAGTGAGAACCAAATACTATATAACTTTCTTTTATATATGCGTTTTTTTGCTTCCAAAACGACCCGGCTAACGACTAAAGACTATTGACTCAGGACTGGCTTTCGTTCCCGGTAACGATTGCGTAAAAAAACCAATGCAATTCGTTGATTAACAGTTAATATCTGGTTAGACTTGTAGAACTAAACTCCTCATCAGGGGACTAAAACTTGCCGATGAAAAGAATCTTTTTGCTGATCGCTTTGGCGTTGCCTGTTTTGCTGTTTTCGCAAACAGGGAAATTGCCTGTTATTATCGTCCCGAAATTTAAAAAAGATACGATCAATATTGCAAAGAATGGTGCAGTGCCGGATGGAAATACATTGAATACGGTACGTATCAATTCAGCGATCGATATACTTTCAAAAAGAGGAGGTGGTGTAGTACTGGTACCAGCCGGCTTATGGCTAACGGGTCCCGTTGTTTTAAAAAGTAATATCAACTTACATCTTGCAACCGGCGCCACTTTATTATTTACAAAAGATTTTGATCTCTATCCTTTGGTAAAAACCAATTGGGAAGGTTTGCCGCAAATGAGAAATCAATCGCCGGTCTCTGCAACAGATGCTGTCAACATTGCTATTACCGGTAAAGGGATCATCGACGGCAACGGCGATGCATGGAGAATGGTGAAGAAAGACAAACTGAATGAAACGCAATGGAAAAAAGTAGTTTCAGGCGGCGGTGTGCTTAGCGATGATAAAAAAACATGGTATCCTTCGGAGATAGCGATGAAAGGTTCAAAGATGACGAATCCCGGCGCTATTTCACCGGAGAAAGATGATGCATTCTATGCAAGTGTAAAAGATTTTCTTCAGGCCCAACTTATTAGTACTTACAAACTGTAAAAATATTTTGCTTGAAGGAGTAACTTTTCAAAATTCACCGGCCTGGTGTTTACATCCATTGATGTGTGAGGATCTTACGGTAAAAAATATCTCGGTAAAAAATCCATGGTATGCGCAGAACGGTGATGGTATTGATGTAGAGAGTTGTAAAAATGTTTTGATCGAGAATTCTGTTTTCGATGTAGGCGATGATGCGCTGTGCATGAAAAGCGGCCGCGATGCGGAAGGAAGAAAAAGAGGAAAGCCAACAGAAAATGTGATCATCCGTGGTTGCACAGTATATGCTGCGCATGGCGGTTTCGTGATCGGCAGCGAAATGAGCGGAGGCGCAAGGAATATTTATGTCAGCAATTGCACATTTATTGGAACCGATATTGGTCTTCGTTTTAAAACAACAAGAGGAAGAGGCGGTGTGGTGGAGAATATTTTCATTAAAGACATTTATATGAAAGATATTCCCGGCGAAGCTATCTTGTTTGATATGTACTATGCTGCCAAAGATCCTATTCCGCTGGCGGGAGAAAAAAGAGAATTACCCAAAGTAGAATTCAAACCCGTGGATGAAACAACACCTGTCTTTAAAAATTTTCATATCAGCAATGTGTATTGCAATGGAGCAGACAAAGCCATTTTTGTAAGAGGCCTTCCGGAAATGCATGTAAAGGATATTGTTTTGGAGAATATGGTGCTGCAGGCTGATAAGGGATTTGATATACAGGAAGCAACCGGTATCACTTTCAAAAACATTAAAGTAATAAGCGATGATACCAAACCTGTGATCGATGTAGTGCAGAGTGATAAACTGGTGTTTGATAATATAACTTATAAAGACGGAACAGAGTTATTGTTCCGCATCAGCGGGGAAAGAAGCGGTAATATCAATATAGGCAAAACCGATGCATCGAAGGCAAAAGAGAAGATCAGTTATGAATTGGGCGCATCGGAAAAATCAGTGACTATCAAATGAAAAAATTACTTTTCATAGCCTTGCTCTTTCTTGCCACCCAGGCGACTTCACAACGTATAGGACGTGGTATTCCCTATGGTACGGATATGGCTCAAACCGTAATGAATACGTGGAAGGATTCATTTTCCCTCGATGGCAAACCCGCCAAATGGACCTATGATATGGGAGTTATATTAAAAGGCTTTGAAGGGTTATGGATGAATACCGGCGATGTGAAATATTACAACTACATCCAGCAGCAAATGGATTTTTTTGTAAAGGATGATGGAACGATCAGGACCTACAAGCCTGATGAGTACAATATCGATCATATCAATAATGGTAAACTGTTATTGTTATTATATCGTGTTACGCTCAAAGAAAAATATTTGAAGGCTGCGAAATTGTTGCGGCAGCAATTGCAAACTCATCCAAGAACGAATGAAGGCGGTTTCTGGCATAAGAAAATATATCCTTATCAAATGTGGCTGGATGGTTTATATATGGGCGCCCCATTTTATGCGGAGTATGCAATGCTTGCCCATGAGGATACGGCTTTCAATGATGTAGCCAGCCAATTCACCTGGATGGAAAAACATGCAAGGGATCCAAAGACTGGCTTATTGTATCATGCATGGGATGAAAGCAAACAAATGAAATGGGCCGATCCAAAAACAGGCTTGTCACCATTATTTTGGGCAAGGGCCATGGGTTGGTATGGAACTGCATTGGTTGATGCACTGGAATATTTTCCGGAGGATCATCCAAAAAGAAAAGACCTGATTGCAATTCTAAATCGTTTGGTGAATGCAATTGAAAAACAACAGGACAAGACAACCGGTTTGTGGAAAGACATATTGAACTATAATGGTCCCGGTAAAGAAAAAAATTATTTTGAAGCATCGGCTTCCTGTCAATTTGTGTACACAGTGGCCAAAGGCGTAAGAAAAGGTTATTTACCTGCTGCTAAAATGATCATCGCCACCAAAGGATATAAAGGTATCAGGAACAATTCATTAAAACGGAAAATGGTCAAACCAATTTGCACGGCACAGTAAAAGTTTCCGGGCTGGGCGGTAATCCGTTTCGTGACGGAAGTTTTGAATATTATATGAGTGAGCCGGTTATCGTCAATGATCCAAAAGGTGTTGGCGCATTCCTGTTAGCCAGCAATGAAATGGACATGGAAAGAATACGATCTATCGGTAAAGGAAAGACGATAGTAATGGATAACTATTTTAATCGTGAAACAAAAGAAGATGCATTCGGTAAAAAAATTGTTTTTCATTACAAATGGTGGGAAAAGGATAATGGTGGATTTTCTTTCATGGGACATATATTCAATAAATTCGGTGCAGGTACAAAAGTCCTGGATGAAGCACCCGCTGCTGCCAATCTTAAAAATGTTTCTGTTTATTTTTTGATCGATCCCGACTGGCCAAAGGAAAATAAAACACCCAATTATATTGAGCAAAAGCATATCGATGCCATCTATAATTATGTAAAGAACGGCGGCATCTTAGTAATGATGGCTAATGACAGCAACAATGTAGAATTTAAAAATTACAACAAGCTGGCAGAAAAATTCGGGATACACTGGAATGAAAATATGCGCCATGATGTAATTGATAATAAGTTTGAACAAGGCGCCCTCTTTTTTGATGAAGCCGATGCCATATTCGGAAAAGTAAAAAAGGTTTTCATCAAACAGTTGTGTACACAAACCATCAACAAGCCGGCTGTCAGTTTATATAGCGAGAACGGGGAAGTGATCATATCAATGGCAACCGTTGGAAAAGGAAAAGTGTTGGCGGTCGGAGATCCCTGGTTCTATAATGAATATGTAGACGGGAGAAAAATTCCTGCAGAGTATGAAAATTATCAGGCGGCCGAAAACATGGTTGGATGGTTATTGAAACAGGCCATTATCAAATGAAAATACCAGCAACGATATTATTCATTTTGATCGTATTTCAATTGTCTGCGCAAGTAAAGATCGTTGTCGCTATCGACGGTAGTGGTGATTTTAAAACTATACAGGGCGCTATCAACAGCTTGCCTGATTCATCAGCAACGGCCAGGACGATCTTTATTAAAAAAGGAACCTACGCTGAAAAATTATATATCGAAAAAGCCAATATCATTTTTGAAGGAGAAGACTCGGGAGAAAACAATTATCGTTGCTTCCATTGCAAGAGATGAATGGCGTTGTGGTCATACCGATGATTGGGGTGTAGCTACAATGAATATAGGTGCCAATGATATTACATTGAAAGATCTTACTGTTTCTAACAATTTTGGTTTTGATCATTCGGAAAGAACGATCTGGTGTGCATCCGATACTTCTGCTAATAAAATGAAGAAGTTAAGAAAGGACGGTCATCAAATGGCATTGCGGACAATGAATATGGCAACAAGATTAAAAGCGATCAATTGCCGCTTCAAAGCTTTTGGTGGTGATACGGTGAGTCCATGGGAGATATATAATGGTATGTGGTATTTCAAAGATTGCATCATGGAAGGAGGTGTTGATTTTTATTGTCCACGTGGTTGGGCATGGGCCGAGAATTGCGAATTCATTACGCATACCGGCCCCGCTGCTATCTGGCATGATGGTTCGGGTAGCCAGGATTCAAAAACTGTATTGGTGAATTGCAAGTTCACCGGTTATGATGGTTTTATGCTGGGTCGTTATCATAGGGAAGCGCAATTCTTTTTGGTGAATTGCCAGTTTGCAAAAAATATGAAAGATGCGCCGATCTATCGTGTGGCGACGAGCAATGTTATCAATTGGGGTGAAAGGATATATTATTATAACTGTCATCGTGATGGCGGCAATGATTTTAGCTGGTACGGCGATAATCTTCCCGCGGGAGTGATGGCGAATGATATAAATGTTAAATGGGTTTTTGGTGATCGGTGGAAACCGGAGATGGAACGCTGATGACGCTGGTGACGCTGATTTGGCGGATTAATGCTGATAAGATTTATTTAAATCCGTTTCATCTGCGTTCCATTGCTTGGTAAATAAAAAAAAATTTATGCAATTATCTAAAGATACATTGGCGCAAATTGCAGCACAGCCGGGATTGGAAGTGCCGGATGAAAAAATATTTGAACTGCCGGAAAAGGTTTTACAATTTGGAACAGGTGTTTTATTGCGGGCCCTGCCTGATCATTTTATTGATAAGGCCAATAAGCAGGGTATTTTTAATGGAAGAGTAGTGGTAGTGAAATCGACCGACAGCGATAGTTCAGCATTTGATAAACAGGATGGATTGTATACGGTTTGTGTTCGCGGCGTAGAGAATGGAAAAACAGTAGAAGAAAATATTATCAATGCTTCTGTCAGCCGGGTGCTTAGCGCCAAAACAGACTGGCAACGAATTTTGGAATGCGCACATAATCCAGAAATGAAGATCATTATTTCCAATACCACCGAAGTCGGTATTCAATTGGCTGATGATAATATCAATGATGAACCGCCGGTTTCTTTCCCGGGTAAACTGCTTGCTTTTTTATACGAACGATTCAAAGCATTTAACGGGAGCAAGGAAAGTGGCATGGTGATCGTTCCGACCGAATTGATAACCGATAACGGAACTAAATTGGAAAGCATTGTTTTGGAACTGGCGCACCGGAATGGTCTTGATTTCAAATTCATCGAATGGCTGGAGAATCATAATACATTTTGCAATTCACTCGTGGATCGTATCGTTCCCGGTAAACCTAATGTAGATGAAACAAAAAAATTAGAAACATCGCTTGGATATACTGACGGCTTGCTTACGATGAGTGAAGTGTTCCGTCTATGGGCGATCGAAGGTGATGAACATGTAAAAAATGTACTTTCATTTTGCAAAGCAGATGAAGGAATGGTAATAGCGCCGGATATTGACCTGTTCAAGGAATTGAAATTGCGTTTGCTGAATGGAACGCATACATTCAATTGTGGTGTAGCATTCTTGTCGGGATTTAATATTACAAGAGATGCGGTAACAGACCCTGTATTTTCTGTTTTTGCAAAGAACCTGATGCATAATGAAATCGCAAAAGCCATTCCTTATACTATTGATGAAAAAATAAAAACGGATTTTGCCGATCGTGTATTCGAACGTTTTTGCAATCCTTTTATCGATCACCAATGGCAAAGCATTACCGTGCAATACACTTCCAAAATGAAAATGCGGAATGTGCCCTTGTTGTTAAGACATTATGAATTGAATGATATTCCGCCGGTGCATATGGCCACCGGTTTCGCAGGTTTTTTGCAGTATATGAAAGTGACAAGAGTAGCCGGCAACCTGCCTGGACAGGCAGGTAAATATTATGGTGAAAGAAATGGGGAAGAGTACGAGATAAAAGACGATTCCGCCGCTTATTTTCATGAAGTATGGAAAAATAATGACACAGCCGCCGAAGTAGCGCAGCGGGTAATGCAGAATGAAGAATTGTGGGAAACCGATCTTACCAAATTGCCCGGCTTCCTGCATACGGTGCAGGAACAATTAGAAGAATTTGCGATCAAAGGAGTTTTGTTGACCATTTCACAGGCAGCAATTAAAAAGGTAACTGCATAAATGAAGCATAAGGTTTTAAAAGTTCATCCGAAGGACAATGTGATAGTAGCATTGACCAACCTGGAAAAGGGAGAAACAATTTCTTTTGAAGGGATGGACTATGTAATGAAAGAAAATATTCCTGCCAAGCATAAATTTTTTATGCGGGATATGAGTGCCGGCGATGACATCATCATGTATGGTGTGCTGGTAGGAAAAGCGCAGCAGGCTATTGAGAATGGAAGCCGGATGTCAACCGAAAATACAAAACATGCGGCGCAACCTTACGACTGGCGCAATGCAAAATTTGAATGGCATGCGCCGGATGTTTCCAAATTCAAAGGAAGAACATTCAATGGTTATCATAGAAGCGATGGAAGAGTGGGAACGGCTAATTACTGGTTATTCATTCCAACCGTTTTTTGTGAGAACAGGAACCTGGATGTGATCCGCGAAGCAATGCATAATGAATTGGGCTATGCAGTAACGGATAAATACAAGCAGTACACACATCAGTTGGTAAACGCTTATCAAAAAGGAGAACAACTCGATAGTATCGATCTTTCGCCATCCTCCAATGGGCAGGATCGTATGTTTAAAAATGTGGATGGGATAAAATTTTTAAATCACCAGGGTGGTTGCGGCGGTATAAGACAGGATGCTGCAATATTGAGTAAGTTATTGGCAGCTTATGCCGATCATCCGAATGTGGGTGGCGTTACGGTGTTGAGTTTGGGTTGCCAGAATTTGCAAGTGCAGGATCTTAAGAATGATCTGGAAGCACACAATCCCCGTTTTGATAAGCCGCTTTTTATTTTCGAACAGCAGCAATCGCAAAGCGAAGAGCAATTAATTGCCGATGCGATCAAAAAAACATTTGAAGGACTTATTGAAATAAATAAACTGGAAAGACAACCGGCAACGCTTGATAAATTATGTATCGGTGTAAAATGCGGCGGCAGCGATGGTTTCAGTGGTATCTCTGCCAATCCATCTGTTGGTTATTGTTCTGACCTGGTGGTTGCATTGGGCGGAAAAGTATTACTGGCAGAATTTCCTGAATTGTGTGGCGTTGAACAGGAATTGGTTGACCGTTCGGTGAATGAAGCGACGGCAAAAAAATTCATGCAGCTGATGAAGAGTTATGATGAGATCGTTACGAGGGCCGGTTCAAGTTTTTCGATGAATCCTTCACCGGGAAATATCAAAGATGGTTTGATAACGGATGCAATGAAAAGTGCAGGCGCTGCGAAGAAAGGCGGCACTTCACCCGTTGTTGATGTATTGGATTATACTGAGCCCGCTGTGAAACCCGGATTGAATTTGGTTTGTACGCCGGGCAATGATGTAGAAGCGACAACGGGTAAAGCGGCGAGCGGCGCTACATTGATATTATTTACTACCGGTTTGGGAACGCCGACCGGTAATCCTGTTTGCCCGACGATAAAAGTTTCGACAAACAGTAATTTGACAAAACGGATGAATGATATAATAGATATTGATTGCGGCCCGGTGATCGAAGGAGAAAAGACCATTCAGCAAATGGGAGAAGAAATTTTAGAGTATTGTATCAAAGCGGCGAGCGGCGAAGTGACACCGAAAGCGGTGATGTTGAACCAGGATGATTTTATTCCGTGGAAGAGAGGCGTGAGTTTGTGACCCCTGTCCCCTGAAGGGGAACTTAGATCGTAAAGTCTTTCAGGGAATTAAAAGAATTATAGCAATAAATGCATTACCCCGTAGGGGTAAAATGCCGGTAGCCCCGGATGAAATCCGGGGAATATAAGAGAAATGTTTTTGGCACCCCGAAGGGGTTCAATAAATGTTGAATAAAGGACAGAACGATGAAGAGTGCGACGCAACAGGCGATGCCATGAAAAACTGTAGCCGGGCTAATAAAAAAATTAAACGAGTTGTATGAAACAATTTTTGGATGAGAATTTTTTGCTGAGCAATGATTCAGCGCAACGGTTGTATCATGAGTATGCTAAAGACATGCCCATTATTGATTATCATAACCACCTGCCGCCAAATGAAGTGGCGGAAAACAAAAATTTTGAGAACATAACGGGAGTTTGGTTGAATGGCGATCATTATAAGTGGAGGGCTATGCGTACCAATGGGGTGGATGAATCTTATATCACCGGTGATAAAAGCGATTGGGAAAAATTCAATGCATGGGCGGCTACCGTTCCGTACACATTGAGAAATCCTTTGTATCACTGGACGCACCTGGAACTGCAGCGTTATTTTGATGTGCATGATATATTGAATGCAGATACCGCGAAGAAAATGTATGATGAAACGTCTGCTAAACTGCAAACAAAAGAATACAGTGTAAGAGGTTTGCTGGAAAAGATGAATGTGAAGCTCATTTGTACAACGGATGATCCTGTTGACAATTTGCAATATCACCAGCAGATCAGGAACGACGGCTGGAAAGTGAAAGTGTTGCCTGCTTTTCGTCCCGATAAAGCAATGAATGTGGATGATGTGAATACATTCAATAATTACCTGACCAATCTCGAGAAAGCTTCGAATAATTCTATCAGTACATATAATGATTATCTCGCTGCATTAAAAAAGCGTCATGAATATTTTGTTTCGAATAACTGCAGTGTAAGTGATCATGGACTGGAAGAAATTTATGCGGAGAATTATACGACAACGGAGATCGCAGGCATTTTTGCAAAGATCCGTTCCGGTGGCGCCTTGTCATTGGAAGAGAATCGCAAATTCAAATCAGCTATGCTGGTAACATTTGCCGAATGGGATTGGGAAAAAGGATTTGTTCAGCAATATCATTTGGGCGCATTACGCAATAATAACAGCCGCATGCTGAAACAATTGGGTCCCGATACCGGCTGGGACAGTATCGGTGATTTTTCACAGGCAAAAGCATTGGCTAAATTCCTTGATCGCCTTGACAGCAATAATACGTTAGCGAAAACGGTTATTTATAATCTCAATCCTGCCGACAATGAATTGTTTGCAACGATGATCGGTAATTTCAATGATGGTACGGCTGCCGGAAAAATTCAATGGGGTTCATCATGGTGGTTCCTCGATCAAAAAGATGGAATGACCAAACAGATCAATGCGCTTAGCAATATGGGTTTGCTGAGCCGTTTTATCGGAATGTTAACGGACAGTCGTTCTTTCCTTTCTTTCCCGAGGCATGAATATTTCAGGCGTTTGTTATGTAACTTGTTTGGTGAGGAAATTGAAAACGGCGAATTGCCCAATGATATAGAATGGGTAGGAAAAGTGATACAGGATATTTGTTTTAATAATGCAAAGAATTATTTTAACTGGCAGCAGATCGATGAAACGGTTCATCAGAAAGCAAAGGCGTAGATGGAACACGGATGACGTGGATTTAGATTATTACGGATGTAATTCATAAATATGGAAATCAGGTTTACAAATAGCCCGGAAGAAACAAAGCAAATGGATACGGAACAACTCCGTAAAAATTTCCTGGTGCAGCATTTAATGCAGGATGATACTGTTCAATTAGTGTATTCGCATTACGACAGGATGATCATCGGTGGAATAAAGCCTGTTAATAAAACGATCGTTCTTCCCAATCATCCGGAGTTACGGGCAGACTATTTTTTAGAAAGAAGAGAAGCGGGAATAATAAATGTCGGTGCAGCCGGAATCGTTATTGCCGATGGAAAAGAATTTGCGATCGATAAACTGGGCTGCGTATATCTCGGTAAAGGAACGAAGGAAGTAAAATTCAGAAGCAGAAGTAAAAAAGATCCTGCTATCTTTTATTTATTATCGGTACCTGCACATCATAAATATCCCAACAGGTCAATGTCAAAAGAAAAAGCATCGCCGTTGAATTTGGGTGATGTTTCTACTTCCAATAAAAGAACTATTTATAAATACATACATCTTGACGGCATCAAAAGTTGCCAGTTGGTAATGGGATTAACAGTATTAGAAAACGGCAGCGTTTGGAATTCCGTTCCGCCGCATACACATACAAGAAGGATGGAAGTGTATTTTTATTTTGATGTGCCGGGATCACAAAGAATATTTCATTTTATGGGCGAGCCGCAGCAGACAAGACATTTGATAATCGGGAATCATGAAGCGGTGATATCTGCGCCATGGAGTATGCACTTCGGATGCGGCAGTTCCAATTATGGATTTATATGGGGAATGGCAGGAGAGAACCAGGTATTTACCGATATGGATCCGGCACCGATAGCTACGCTATTGTGAGAATGGAACGCTGATGACACGGAGGAGACGGATGAAAACGGATTTTTTTTAAAACAAGCAATTTTAATTACAATAAAGTAAACGACTCAAAGTCCCCTTTAGGGGATTTAGGGGCAAATCAAAACAACAATGTCAAAGAAGATAGTAACAATGGGAGAGATCATGCTGCGATTATCCACTCCCGATTTCAAACGATTTGTACAGGCAGATACATTCGATGTAACCTACGGCGGCGGCGAAGCCAATGTAGCAGCAGCCTTATGTAATTATGGATTGAACGGAACTTTTGTAACAAAAGTGCCGAACAATCCTATTGGCCAGTCGGCGATCAATCATCTTCGCCGCTATGGTGTGGACACACAATATATAGTAAGAGGTGGCGATCGTTTAGGGATTTATTTCCTGGAAACAGGCGCTTCCATGAGAGCTTCACAGGTTGTTTATGATCGTGCCGGTGCTTCCATCGCCGATGTAGATATCAAAGAATTTGATCTTGATAAAATACTGGATGGCGCAAGCTGGTTCCATACAACCGGTATCACACCCGCATTGAGCGATAAAGCGGCTGCATTGACAGAAGCTGCTTTGAAAGCGGCAAAAGCAAAAGGCATCACCACCAGTATCGATCTTAACTACCGGAAAAAATTATGGAGTAAAGAAAAAGCAAGAGAAGTGATGACAAAGCTTTGCCAGTATGTCGATGTTTGTATCGGCAATGAAGAAGATGCGGATACAACACTCGGCTTTAAAGCAAAGGACACCGACGTTACCAAAGGCGAATTGAATCTTGATGGTTTTAAAGATGTATTCAAACAAATGAAAGAAAAGTTCGGATTCAAATTCATCGCTTCTTCATTGAGGGAAAGTCATAGCGCCAGCGACAATGGCTGGAGTGCATTGGTATATGATGGCAATGATTTTTATCATACCAAACAATATAATGTACGCATAGTAGACAGGGTGGGAAGCGGCGATTCTTTTGCCAGCGGTTTGATCTATGGATTGGTTACAGGCATGCCGATGAATGAAGCTGCAGAATTTGGCGTGGCTGCATCAGCATTGAAGCATACTATTCCCGGTGATCTTAATCATGCAACACTGGCTGAGGTAAAAGAGCTGGTGAAAGGCGATGGAAGCGGAAGGGTGCAGCGATAGAAAGCCCTCTGTCTCCCAAAGGGAAGACTTAGGTCAAATTGTCTTTTTATATTCAATAAGTTCTTTATAGAAATATTTTTTTTTATGTTGCCGGCGATATTGCTACTATCATCGCCTGTTGCGTCGCACACTTGTACTGTAGGAATTCTACTGAGCAATTAAGCGTTTTCCATCCCCTCCTGGGAGGGGCGACAGACTGTATGAATAAGGAAATTTTCAAAGGGGTGGGTTAAAAACTTCAAACTGGTTATGATAATAGATACGATACAAAACGCTTCGAAATATTTTTCGGTTCACCCGTTGTTTAAAAAAGCGTTTGAATATATCCAGCAAACCGACCTTGCAAATGCTGCAGATGGAAAAGGTGATATCGCTGAAGGATTAAAATTCATTTTCAGCAATGCACCGGGAAAAACAAGAGAAACAAGTTTGGCAAAATTTGAATGTCATGATAAGAATATCGACATACAGCTTTGCATTAACGGTATCGAAACTTTTGGATGGAAGCCAAGGGAAAAATGTGTAACACCGAACGGCGATTACAATGCAGAAAAAGATGTTCGTTTTTTCAGCGATGCGCCGGATACATTTTTTGAATTAACCAATGGGCAGTTCGCTATTTTCTTCCCCGAAGATGTACATGCACCGATGATCGGGGAAGGGGAGATCAAGAAACTTGTTATAAAGGTTAAATTATAAATGCTAAATAAGCGAGCACGAATTTAAAATCTAACACTTAAAATTTAAAACTTGAGCAAGACACAACAAATAACCGACGCCATCATTCAGCAGGGTATTCTTCCTTTATATTTCAATGCTGATGAAACAATAAGCGTAGAAGTGATGAGAGCTATTTATCGTGCCGGTATCCGTGCTGTCGAATATACCAACCGCGGTGACGAAGCGCTGAATAATTTCATAAAAATGACAACGGTAAGAAATGCTGAAATGCCGGAATTGTTATTGGGAGTAGGAACGATAAAGAATTTAAAAGATGCAAAGAATTATATGGCAGCGGGGGCCGATTTCCTGGTGAGTCCTGGTTTTGTAAAAGAAGTCGCCGATCATGCAGTGAGTAAAGATATTTTTTATGCGCCCGGTTGTATGACGCCAGGCGAGATCATTGCCGCTGAAAATGCCGGCATTAAATTCATCAAGTTATTCCCGGGAAATATGATGGGAACAGAATTTTTAACTACTATAAAAGATATCTTTCCAAAGCTGTTGTTCATGCCGACGGGCGGCGTAGATACAACAAAAGAGAATATTGAAAGCTGGTATAAGGCCGGTGTTTGTGCAGTAGGAATGGGAAGCAAACTGATCAGTAAAAAATTGATGGAAGCAAAAGATTATGCAACGATCGAATCAGAAACAAAAAAAGTATTGGAAGTTATAGCCATTGTTAAAAAATAATCATGAACAAAGCCATAGGAAAATATCGGTGGACCATCTGCAGTCTTTTATTTTTTGCTACTACTGTTAACTACCTTGACCGGGCAGTTATTAGTTTGTTGAAACCTTACCTGGCAGCAGATTTTGGATGGACACCTGCACAGGAAGCCGGTAATTATGCTGACATTGAAATGGCTTTTAAACTTTCCTATGCTATCGGAATGCTTTTTGCAGGTCGTTTGATCGATAAATTGGGAACCAGGATCGGTTATGCGCTTGCTACAGTATTGTGGAGTGTTGCCGCAATCTGCCATGCCTTTGCAAAAGGAACAGTAGGATTTATGATCGCAAGGACTTTTCTGGGGATCACTGAATCGGGAAATTTTCCTTCCGCCATCAAAGCCACAGCGGAATGGTTTCCTAAAAAGGAAAGGGCACTTGCTACAGGCATTTTTAATTCCGGATCCAATATTGGTGCTATCGCTGCACCACTTAGTGTGCCGCTGATCGCTGATAACTGGGGATGGCAATGGGCTTTTATTATTACAGGCGCCATCGGTTTTATCTGGCTTATACTTTGGTTCATTTATTATGAAGTGCCAAGGATGCAAAAAAGATTGTCAGCCGAAGAGCTTGCTTATATTGAAAGTGACAAAGAAGATATAGCCGTTGCTCCCGATGCAGAGCAACTTCCACGAATATCCTGGAGCAAACTGCTCACTTATCGCCAGACATGGGCCTTTGCCATTGGTAAATTTTTGACCGATCCTGTTTGGTGGTTTTATCTATTCTGGCTTCCTGATTTTCTGCGCAAACAGTATCATCTTACCAGCAAAGAGATCATGTGGCCGACAGACTCTTGTTTATATTATTTCCAGTATTGGCAGTATTGGCGGTGGCTGGTTGCCATTAAAGCTCATCAACAAAGGCTGGCCTGTATTCAAAGCAAGGAAGACAAGTATGCTGATCTATGCTTTCCTGGTGATACCGATCGTATTTGCCCAACAACTTGGCAGTATGAATATGTGGTACGCAGTTCTTATAATCGGATTGGCGGCGGCGGCTCACCAGGCATGGAGCGCCAATATTTTTACGACCGTATCCGATATGTTTCCCAAAAGAGCTACTGCTTCTGTAACAGGTATTGGCGGACTGGCCGGCGGACTCGGCGGCGTTTTGCTTACCTTATTGGTACAGAAAAAAATGTTTGTTCATTATGAGTCGATCGGTAAGATACAAACCGGCTATTTTATAATGTTCCTTATCTGCGGCGGTGCTTATTTGCTTGGCTGGAGTATCATGCATTTTCTTGTTCCACGGATGAAGAGAATAGAATTATAAACAATGCTTCACAGTCTTTTAATGAATACTATCGGCTACCCTTAGGCCGGTTTTTATATGCTGCGATATTCGTGGAACAGGAGAAGCCATTCATCATTAAAAAATTGTAAAGAATAAAAAATACCAGTTAGTGGTATTTTTCAAATAAGTTTTCTCCTTACCTTCGGAACGTACTCCTTTGTATCCTTTCAAAACAATCAGAAAATTTAAGGTAAAGATCAAGTAGCGTTAAATCCTTTTACGGATCAAACGCTTATCATGTTGAGAGAAACTTTTCAGTTCTTCGCTGATGAACTGAACAAATATCTTATTCTAAAACAGGTCGTATCGTCAGATACACCACGTGTCGTAGTGGGCAATGTTGCCCGTGCATACGACAATGAAACCCTTAGCGGTTCCGATCCCATTATTAACAGGGCCATTTTATCATTGGTAAATATTGAAGAAGACCGGGTATCAAGGCAACAGGAAAACTATACAAAGTCGGATACCGGTACAAAATATAAGAGCCCCCCGCTTTTTCTCAACCTGTATATGCTGGTCTCTTCCAACCGAAGCAATTACAGCCAGTCGCTGGCATGGATAAGTCATATCATACAATTCTTTCAATACCAGAATGTATTTACTCCTATTACTCATCCTTCACTTGACAGCAGGATCAAAAAACTGATCGTTGAACTGCACTCATTGAATTTCGAACAAATAAATCATTTATGGAGTACACTGGGTGGTAAATACCTGCCATCTGTTATGTATAAGATCCGCCAGGTAACATTGGATGAAGACCTTGTCGTAAGCGAAAGCGGATTTATAAAAGAGATCCAGATCGAAGAAAAAGCAAAACAACCGGTGATCGAATGAAGACAACGTACAGGATATTATTCACGGTAGAAATGCTGCATGATTATTACAACAATCTTCAGTGCACTGACTTTGATATCATACCATCCGATGCAACGATCCGGCTGATGAAGAACAGGCAAATGATGTTCAAGAATGTCGGGAACAAATTGATAGTAATGGTAAAAGTAAAAACGGATGCACCCGATATCGACAAACCTTTTATCGATCTAAATCCTGACGATAAGTTTTTGTTTTACCTCCAACTGAACAATACAAAAGCAAGTATCATCAGCAATTTTGATGTAGATAAGTTGCGCAGCGGCAGACGGTATTACTTTACCAACCTGTATGAGAACGATCTTGATGATGGTCTCAGTCTTACCAGTAAAATAGAAGCAGTAGCAGGTGCTGCAGAATATGTGCCCGGCGATTTTACTGCCGATGGAGCTAATACCGTTTATGAATGTATCAAAAGCACCGACGAAACAAATAATCCGCCGAATGCAGTTTTTTGGCAGGACAGGGGCAAACAGCAATATGTTTCCGGCGCCGATATGCTGCCATTGAAATCAAGATTTGAAGAATTTACAGTAACCAATGACGCCAAAGAATTTACGATCACTGTATCCGGGTTCAACAGGCTCAGTGGAAATTATGATAAGAATATACCGATCGAAGCGAATTTTTTTACCAGCGATACGGATACAAGTATAGTACAGGCAAAATTAACAGAGCTTCCGGCAGGACGATATACGATCGATATCAATACACAGGAATTTAATGTATTTGTCGATGATACCGCTGTTCATAGCAATGTATTCGGGATCATAGAAATATTTTCACATTTTGCCAATGGAACTGATTTTGCTTTTCTTGATATTAACGGTAAAGTAAAAGATGTAAGTGGTAATCCGCCATCATGGCTGCGCTATAAGATCCGTTTTGCCAATCGTATGGCTTATTGGCAATACAATACGCCAAGGCATGGTGTTACAGCCATCACCGATCTCGCGGCCTTGTATTCTTTCAATCCAACACCGGCTGCACCCGGCGATAAAGATTTTTTTACTTCTGATAAACCGATACCGTTACTGGAATCACCGTGGAAATTTAAGGTGAATGTGATAAGCCTGTCAAATGATGAAGATCCGCTGGCGCCCAATCCCGATCCTGATATTACCGGGATGTTGCGGCGAACCGAAAACGACAAAGATTATTTCTGTACGATAACACTCAATTATTAAACTTTTAAAATTTAGAAAATATGGCAACCAGTTACAAAACCCCCGGCGTATTTGTGGAAGAAATTCCCAAACTACCTCCTTCCGTGGCACAGGTTGAAACAGCTATACCTGCGTTCATCGGATACACAGAAAAAGCAGAAAAAAATGGCGACAACATTGCAAACATTCCTACCGAGGTTTCGTCCCTGGTTGAATTTGAGACCTGGTTCGGCGCAGCTTATGCTTACCAGCCGGGGGATGTAAGCGTGGAATTGGATGAGAATAACAATTTTGCTGTAACGGAAATAGAATATATCGATAAATCATTTTATCTCTATGATTCGATCCGTTTATTCTATGATAACGGCGGAGGGAAATGTTATGTTACTTCGGTCGCATTATATAGTGCCGATTCTTTTACCAATGGAGTGTTGGACAGCGCTGCTGCTTTAACGGCAGGTTTGAATGCGGTTGAAAAATATGATGAGCCAACTATCCTTCTATTCCCCGATGCAGTGAATTTGTCTGAGCCTGAATTTTATTCATTACAGCAGGCGGCTATTTCGCAATGCGCCAAACTACAGGACAGGGTTGCTGTTCTTGATCTGAATGAGAATGGAACAGATGAACTGGATGAAGCCGTCGATGAATTCCGTGATAATATCGGTATCAGTAATTTAAAATATGCGGCTGCCTATACTCCGTGGTTGTATAATACATATTCCCGCACGGTAGGTTTTGAGTTGTTCAGGAATAATGTTGTTGACAGTACCAATAATCCTGTTGACCTGGCTGATGATGTTTCAACAGATACGGATATGAATACATTGATCGCAACAGCCGACAATGCAATAGATGATCTTAAAGTGATCACCGACGATGTGAATACGTTGCGTAGCACATCTCCCACATTGACCGACAGGTATAATAAACTGCGCAGCGCTGTTATGCTCGCATCCGATGCTACAACTCTTGTTGCTTTTCAAGCCCTTGTTGATTATGTACGGTTGGTGGCAATGACATTCCCGACATGGCGCTCAGGTGTAGGTTCTTTTTCCAACCCGGATCTTATCAATGCATTGGATGCAGCCGGTAACGATTCTGTAGCAGGATTGAGAAAATTCATTACAGACCTGGTGGCATTTGAGAAGAATGCCGACATGGATACTATTTTGACATCGCAACTCTATACAGCGTATGATGATGTTCCTTTGGCAGATGCTAATTCATGGATCGGTGTTGCTGATGTAGCAGCTATTGCTGCATTGGGAACCAATTTTGGTACGCCTGTTATGCCGCCTGTTACGCCTGCTGATGATACAGCTAACCGCAACACTATAAAAGCGGCTATACCTATACTGAATATAATTTTCAAAGGGATCAGTGATTTTGTTGACCGCATTGAACTGGCAGCCGAAACATATTCAAAGCTTGCTGAAGATGCATTGCTTGCCAATCACCCGTTGTATGCCAGCATCGTAAAAGCGATCAAGAAAAAAATGAGTTTGGTTCCTCCTTCAGGAGCTATGGCTGGTATCTATGCAAGAGTTGATAATGCAAGAGGTGTATGGAAAGCACCGGCGAATGAAAGCATCAACAATGTATCTGCAACAAAGACACAGATCACAGCAGAAGATCAATCATCATTGAATGTTGATACGGTGGCGGGAAAATCGATCAATGCTATCAGGGCATTTACCGGTAAATCACCTGCATTGGTATGGGGTGCCCGCACATTAGCCGGTAATGATAATGAATGGAGATATATCAGTGTTCGCCGTTTCTTCAACATGGTAGAAGAAAGCTGTAAAAAAGCTACCGAGCCATTTGTGTTTGAACCCAACGACGCTAATACCTGGGTAAAAGTGCAGGGTATGACAGAGAATTTCCTTACTACACTGTGGAGACAGGGTGCATTACAGGGCGCAAAGCCAGAGCATGCATTTTATGTAGCTGTTGGATTAGGAAAAACAATGACAGCGCTGGATATTCTCGAAGGAAGAATGATCGTGGAGATCGGTATGGCCGCTGTTCGTCCTGCTGAATTCATCATCCTCCGCTTCTCACACAAGATGGCTGAGAGTTGATAGACCGGCGATAAAAAAATTATAAACAACAGATCATTTAAAATTTAAAAAACAAAATCATGGCAACATACCCACTTCCTAAATTTCATTTCCAGGTACAATGGGGCGGCGAACGTATCGGTTTTACCGAAGTGACCGGCCTTGACATGCAGGTGGAAGCAATTGAGTATCGTGAAGGTTCCAGCCCGAAATACTCTAAGATCAAACAACCGGGCATGCATAAGTTCAGCAATATAACTCTCAAGAGAGGTACGATGGCAAACGATTCCGATTTCTATAAATGGATCAATGAGATCAACCTGACCACCGTTACCCGCAGAGATATCATCATCAGTTTGCTGAATGAAACACATGCACCGGTAATGACATGGAAAGCCGAAGGTGCTTTTCCTGTCAAGTTGCAGGCAAGCGATCTGAAAAGCGATGGAAATGAAGTAGCCATCGAAACACTCGAGCTGGCGCATGAAGGTTTGAATATCCTGAATTAACAGATCGGTCATCCTGAAGCAATTGTTCATTTGATAAGAATGACAGTAACATACTGGCATTTATTGTCAGGCTTTAAAGCATTTCAAAATGGGTACACCTAACGATACACTCATTACACCAACGGGAGGAGGATATTATCCGCCGGTCGGTTTTCATTTCAAAATAGAATTTGAAAATATCGGGAATGGCAATGATATACGCTTCCAGTCTGTATCGGGTTTGTCTGTGGAATACGATACGGAAAGTTATAAAGAAGGAGGTGAGAACCGCTTTGAACATAAGTTGCCGGTGCGCACCAAGTATCCTGATCTTTCTTTAAAAAGAGGAATGCTCCTGGATTCGGCAGTTATCAACTGGTGCCTGGATGCTTTTCAGAACAGGAGTTTTCAACCGGCGCTTATACATGTCAAACTGCTGAATGAAAAACATGAACCTCTCAGGACATGGCATGTACATAATGCATGGCCAAAGAAATGGTCGGTCAGTGATTTTAATGCGCAGGAAAACGGAATTGTTGTAGAAACACTGGATCTGAGTTATAGTTATTACACCATAAACTGAGCATATGCCATTAGAGATAAGAGAACTGCAAATAAATGTAAGCGTGGAAGCAGCCAATGCAAAAGCAGAACAACAATCGTCTGCTCCACCTGCGCCAGGCGCTGCTTCACCGCAGGATCAATTAAGTGAATGCATTGAACAGGTAATGAATACTATCCAGCAACAAAAAGAAAGATAAGATGGCAAAGTTTGAAAAGATGACCATTTATGCGTACAACAATCCTGATCTCAGTGATGCGCATGCCAAAGGGAGTTTTGCGGCCATGATCAACCCGGAGAATTATACACTGGATATAAAAATGGAATTCAATGACGGGCAGGGACAGGGAACAAGCGGCGCACAACCCAAATTCAAATTGAAGACCCCGGAGGAACTAAGCTTTGAATTTTTGTTTGATAATACCGGTATCATCGATGGTAATCCAAGAGAGAATATCACTAACGATATCCAGGACTTTAGTATTTTTTTAATGGGATACGATGCGGAGACACATGAACCCAAATTCTTTAAACTTGTATGGGGCACTTTGCTTTTTAAAGCAAGGTGCACAGGATTGAATATTGCCTACAAATTATTCAACCCGGATGGGTCGCCTATACGGGCCATTTGTAAAACCACTTTTAAAGAATTAAAAGAAGAAGAATTAAGAGTGTCGGAAGAGAATGCACAATCTCCCGATCTTACTCATTACCGTGTTGTTAAAAAAGGCGACCTGCTTCCGCTGATGTGTTACCTGATCTATGGCGATTCCAAATATTATATCCAGGTGGCCAAAGCAAATAAGCTGATGAACTTCCGGAAATTAGAACCGGGTACAGAATTATTTTTTCCACCGGTTGAAAAAAGATCGTGATGAAGAATGGCGAATGAAAGAATCATACCATCCAATGCGCCAAAATCGGCAGCGACATTTTCTATCCTGTCGGATGGTACGGCTGTGCCACGTACGTATAATGTTCTTTCCATTGTAGTGCATAAAGAAGTGAATCGCATTGCTTCCGCAACGATCGTGTTTGCCGATGGTGATCCTGCAAAAGAATCTTTTGAGATCAGCAATAAACCGGATTTCGAACCGGGTAAAGAGATCGAGATAAAAGCGGGTTACAGGGCCGATGAAGAAACGATTTTCAAAGGCATTGTTATCAAGCATGCGATCAAAGTAAGAAAGAATGGTTCATTGCTTATTGTTGAATGCAGGGATAAGGCAGTGAAGATGACAAATACCAGCAAGTGCAAATATTTTCATGATGCTACGGACAGCGATATGATGGAAGAATTGATCGATACATATGGTCTCGATAAAGAAGTTGAATCAACCAGTATCACTCACAAACAGGTGGTACAATATAATTCTACCGATTGGGATTTTATTGTTTGCCGTGCGGATGTGAACGGGATGTTATGTATCGCTAATGATGGAAAACTCAGTATCGCCAAACCTGAATTTTCAGCGGCCGAAGTGTTAACGCTGCAATATGGCGCTACTGTTCTGGATCTTGATGCAGAGATCGATGCCCGCTTCCAATACAAAGTGATCAAAGCGAGTGCATGGAATTTCACCGACCAGGAATTACTGGATACAGTCGAAGCAGAAGATCCCGGTCTTCCTGAAGCAGGTAATCTTACTGCCAGTGCATTGGCAGCAGTAGTTGATGAAGAAGAACTCAGGTTATACCATAGCGGAAAAATTGAAGAACCGGAAATGCAGCAATGGGTCAATGCAAAAATGATGAAACATCAACTGGCGAAGATCCGTGGTAAAGTAAAAACTGATGGAACTGCGGCTGTATTACCCGGAAAGGTTATTCAACTGAATGGTGCAGGCGAACGTTTCGAAGGAAAATTATTTGTTACCGGTGTACGGCAGGAAATAGAAAAAGGTAACTGGCAAACGGTGATACAGTTTGGTGTGAATCCTGAATGGTTCGTGCAAACATATACTGTCGAACAACCTAATGCCGGAGCAATGTTGCCCGGTATAAAAGGATTGCAGATCGGTATCGTTACAAAATTAGAAAGCGATCCCGATGGTGAAGACAGGATACAGGTGAAGATACCGGTGATCAATAAAGATGATGAAGGAACATGGTGCCGTGTAGCATCGCTCGATGCAGGTGAGAACAGGGGAATGTTCTTCCGGCCGGAGATAGATGATGAAGTGATCGTAGGTTTTATTGACAATGATCCACGTCATGCTGTAGTGCTTGGAATGCTTAACAGCAGTGCAAAGCCGGCGCCGATACCTGCAGCGGATGATAATCATGAAAAAGGTTATGTAAGCCGCAGTGAAATGAAAATGATCTTTAATGATGATAAAAAAACAATAACGATCGAAACACCGGGTGGAAATAAGGTACTGATATCAGAAGATGAAAAGAAGATACATATGGAAGATCAGAATGGAAATAAAATAACGATGAGTGAAGATGGTATCGCAATGGAAAGTATCAAGGATATTATAATGAAAGCGCCGAAAGGCGATATGAAATGCGAAGCCAAGAATATTGAAATGAAAAGCAGCGCACAGGCAAAAATGGAAGGAGGCGCCGGCGCTGAATTAAAATCGGGTGGAACAACTAAAGTGAACGGATCGATGGTACAGATCAATTAATAAATTAAAGAATCACAATGCCAGCAGCAGCGAGAGTAACCGATATGCATACATGCCCGATGGTGACCGGAACAGTGCCGCATGTCGGTGGCCCGGTTTTACCAGCCGGTTGTGCCACTGTATTAATTGGCGGAATGCCGGCAGCAAGAGTAGGTGATATGCTTACCTGTTCGGGTCCGCCTGATACCATTGCAGCCGGGTCTGGTACGGTAACGATCGGCGGAATGGCCGCAGCAAGACAAGGAGACAGTACCGCACATGGAGGCGTGATAACATTAGGATGTGCTACTGTGATCATTGGCGGATAGAAAAAATAAAACAAAAAATAGTAAAATAATATGGCTGTCGATTTTACCAGTAATGATTTTTTAGGAAAGGGTTGGAGTTTTCCTCCTTCTTTCAATGCCCAGACAAAAACGGTGGACATAACAGAGAAGGAAGAAGATATCAACCGGAGCCTGCAGATATTGCTTACAACAACAACCGGTGAAAGAGTAATGGAACCAAAGTATGGTTGTAATATGGAAGAATTGTTGTTTGAGCCGCTGAATACATCTACCAAGACGATCATCATTGATAAAATAAAAACAGCGATCCTGTATTTCGAACCACGTATCGATGCAAGATCAATTACCCTTAATACACAAAATGAATTGGAAGGAGAGGTGTTGATAGAGATAGAATATGAAGTAAGAGCTACGAATTCCCGTTTCAACTTTGTATTCCCGTATTATAAGAATGAAGGTACCGAGATGACTTTATTGACTACAACATAATTATGATAAATGCCGGATTGCAGCGAAAATAAAAACCCTTTACAACGTAGCGGTACCAGCCAGTTGCAGCGACAGCTTCGTGGCATGAAGAAAGGCTATGTGAATATCGACGAAAAGGAATATGATAACTGGATCATTTTCGCAACGCAATTTGCCCGCTATATAAAATACTTTGATGCTTCCGATACAGAAGCCGGTAACTGGACAGCTTTTTTTACCGATGATGTAAGCGCTGTACTCGGATCTATTGCAGTACAGCAGATCGAAGTCTACCGGCAGGCTGTTAAGACCCGGATCGAATTTTTAAAAAGTCTCGATAACGAACTTTTCAAAACAGATCTTAAACGAAATCTCAGTGAACTTTTTTCAGCCATTTTCTCATTGGCCAAAGCGCTGGACGTTTACCTCGTAAAAATAAATACTTATAATAATAACAATAAGCTTTCTGGCAATACAGAACAACAACTGGCACTACAGACCACGCTTCAAAGCCTGGTCAAATCAAAACTGGCTCCTGCATTGCGTCGCCTGCTTGGTTATTATAAGGCTGCAGAGAAGTCGCCATTAAAATACATTATCCCGGGTAACCTCGAGAATTGGGAAATCCTTAATACACCTGTTACCGAATCATCAACTATTCTTAATGGCGAAGGTTTGAGTAAAAGCTGGTGGATATTCCCGGATTCTGTTGTACCGGCTGATCGTACCTGGAAAAAATATGTTGAAGTAACACCGGTGGATAACAGCATCTTTCTTACACCGGCATTATCTACCACATTGGTTCCCGCAGATGGAGTATTACCCGGCCGTATCTTTCAACGGATCAATCATGCAGCCAATCACAATCTTTTTACGGGCATCTTCGATCAATTTTTAACCGGCTATACACGTATCATCCAGGAAGCGGAAAAAGAATTATTGACAACGCTGGAAAAATGGGATTCACATCCCCCGCATTATGCATTATTCCTTGCCTTTTTAAAATTGTTCCGCTTTGCTCAATCGCATATCAACAACTTTACTCAACTGCATCTTGATTATTATTATAAAGAAATATTGCAGTTATTCCCAAAAGAAGCGGAACCCAACCAGGCACATATATTAGTAGAGCTGGCTAAACAGACGGATGCTTATCTATTGGAAGAAGATACTTTGTTCAAAGCCGGTAAGGATAGCGCAGGTAAAGAAGTGTTGTATGCAATGGATGATGATGAAACATTCAATAAAGCATCGATAGCCGAATTCAGATCGGTTTATATTGGCGGAAGCGGGGATAATCACAAATTGACCACCGAGCCGGGATCGCCAACGGTCAATAACAATGGACGACTGTTTGCATCGCCTGTTGCTAATTCTGCAGATGGATCAGGCGCCGAACTTACTACCGATAATAAAGAATGGCATCCTTATGTCAATAAAATATACAGCGAAGCAAAGCTGACGGATATTGCAATGCCCAATGCAGAGATCGGTTTTGCATTGGCATCACATTATCTCTACCTGACCGAGGGCATAAGAAAAGTAAGGATAAAACTGGTGACCGATAATAATGGAGTGATCAATTCTCTGGATTCACATGTAAATTGTTTTTTGACCACAGAGAAGGAATGGTTCCAGGTACCTGCTGTTACTATAGCTGCGGGCACATTGACCGATGGTGGCGTTGCTTGCTCCGAGATCGTTTTTACACTTAGCGGCGATGATCCTGCTATTGTCAATTATAATGCAAAAGTTCACGGAGGCACATTTAATGTAGCGGTACCTGTTATAAAAATTATTTTAAAGAATGAAGACACGGCAGTTTATCAATATAGCACAGTAAGGAATATCGCTATCACCCAAACAGAAATAAGAGTAGAAGTAGGGAACCCGGCCAGCGGCACATATAACCAGGAAGGATTAAAACAATTATTGCTATCGAATGATTTTGGCCCGCTTGATTCTGCCAAACCATTCATGCCTTTTGGAGCACAGCCAAAAAAAGATGCAACGCTGGTGATCGGGAACAAAGAAGCGTTCAGTAAAAAAAATGCAGCGATCAAACTGAATTTGGAATGGGCAGGATTGCCTGCTGCAGGAAATATAGATTTTGATAGCGATCCACCGAATGCGCCCGCTGTAAAAGTGAATTTCCTAGCAGGGGGTGCATGGAAAACGCATGCGGATAATACTGCTATTCCTGAAACTGCCACGATCATTCCTGATGCAACATCGACCGTACCGGTATTCAACAATACGCAACTGGTTCCGGCAAATGTTATTGCTGAATACGATGAAGATTACGATCTATATGGAACCGCAACTAAAAAAGGTTTTTTACGCTTTGTGCTCAACGCAACATTTGGACATAAGGAACATTTAACAGCACTTACCGAACACCTGATCAAAAAGGCAACGGTCAGTAACTATACAGGGTCAGCGCCGGTCGAACCTTACTCACCTGTTTTGCAATCCGTTTATCTCAGCTATTCAGCGTATATAGCTAATATATTAACAAGTACAGTTAAGAATACTTTCGAAGCAAGATCTATCCGGCTTTTCCATCTTTATCCTTTTGGTGACGCTGAACAGCATGCTTATATCACTAAGAAAAATAATCCAACACAAGCTGTTTTCAGTGTAAAACTCTTTCCGCAATTCACACATGTTAATACAGCAAATGAAACAGTGAACAGTGCAGGTGAATTTTATATCGGGCTGGAAAATTTATCTGCTCAGCAATCTGTGAACATATTGTTCCAGGTATTGGAAGGAAGTTCGGATCCTTTACTTTCCAAACCAACAGATCATGTGAACTGGAGTTATTTAAGTAATAATGAATGGAAGGATTTTTCCAACCAGGAAATATCGGATGCTACGGAACAATTGATACAATCCGGTATCATTACTTTCAAACTACCGGCGAATGCTACTACTGGAAATACGATACTGCCTTCCGGTTATTTGTGGATACGGGCTTGTGTAAAAGAATATGCTGCGGCCGTATGTGCTTTGCTGAATGCGCATGCGCAGGCAGCCGTTGTAACTTTCAAACCCAACAATAATGCAGATGATTTTTTAGATAATGCATTGGCGGCAGGCTCCATCAGCAAATTCAAATCACCGGTATCGCCGGTTAAAAAAATTGAACAACCTTATTCGTCATTTGGTGGCCGGGTAAAAGAAACCAACGAACAATATTATGTAAGAGTAAGTGAAAGACTTCGCCATAAAGCAAGAGCTATCACCATTTGGGATTATGAACATCTTGTGCTGGAAGCCTTTCCGCAAATACATAAAGCCAAATGTCTTAATCATACAAAATTTACCACCGGCAGTACACCGGCCACTACCGAATACAATGAAGTGAAGCCTGGTCATGTAACTATTATCACCATACCCAGTCTTGTAAACCGTAATGATGTAAATCCGTTGAAACCCTACACAAATCAAAGTGTATTAAAAGAAATAAAAGAATACCTGCAGAAACGCATTTCCTGTCATGTGCAACTGGAAGTAGCCAACCCGCAATTTGAAGAGGTCAGGCTTTCATTCGCTATGAAATTAGCAGAAGGCTTTACCGATTTTACTTATTACAGGGAAAAATTACAGAATGAAATTGTTTCATTCCTCACACCCTGGGCCTATAATGACCAGGTGGAAGTACAGTTTGGAGGAAAAATATATAAATCAAGTCTTATCAATTTTATCGAAGAACGGCAATATGTAGAGTATATCACCGATGTAGAGATGTTCCATAAAATAAGTGATGCCATTCCTGAAAGTGCTAACCTGGAAGAAGTGGAAGCCTCTACTGCAAAATCTATTTTGGTTTCGGCACAGGCAAAAAAACATACTATCACAGAAATAACAGAAGCCGATGAGGCGGCAGTCAGCGATTGTGCCACGCATACCAATGCATAATGAAATAATATGAGCGAGTCAGTAACTATATTGAAGGAACCGGTCTTAAATGAAAGCCAGGACTATGAACTGCTTCGGTCAAAAGCCTTAGAGTATATCCAGCAATTAGGAAGCCGGCTGTGGACGGATTATAATATTCATGATCCCGGTATTACTATAATGGAATTGCTCTCGTATGCGATCACCGATCTGGGAAACCGTTGTTCTTATGATATAAAAGACCTGCTTGCCGCTCCTTTTTCAAAAAAGCAGGATTATAAACGCCAGGGTTTTTATACAGCAAGAGAAATATTAACGGTAAATCCATGGACGAACCGGGATTTTAGAAAATTACTTATCGATATTGACGGTGTAAAGAATGCATGGCTGCAATGCAAACAATGTCCCTGCGACGATCTGTACCTGTATGCGAATTGTAAAACAAGCGAATTACAATATGAATGGACGGATCATCCTGTTATCATAAAAGGGTTCTATGATGTATTGATAGAATTTGAAGATGATGAAGGTGCAGGTAATTTGAACAGCGGTAAGATCAATTATAATTTTAGTTTTAATTCCGCTTCGGTTTCACTCGCCAATGCTGCTATTGAAATGCGCTTGCCTTCCTGGCAGTCACTCCTGAATAATAAGGCCTTTTATGAAAAATTCATAGGCCCTGCCAGTGCTATTAAAAAGGTCGAGGTAAAATTCATTTCCGGTAACAAAGAAGATGATGCGGATATATCTCCAACTAAATTTAACGATGGATTACGTCGTCCTTTATATGTAACATTAAAGATCACTTTCTTCCCCGATAAAGATCTGCCTGCTACAGAGGTCATAAATTTCATCGATGTACCGGCAAGAGTTTGGTTCCGCAGTGATAAAGAAAGAAAAGGATTGGCGCTCGCTAAACTGAAAGAAGCAATAGAAGATTCATCGCCCGGTGGCATCATGGCAAAATACCTGGATAAGATACACCGCACTGATGAAGTGATGGATCTTACCAGGCAAAGTTTACATGCGCATCGTAATCTCTGCGAAGATTATTGTGGTATCAAAGCAATAGAGACAGAGGATTTTGCAATTTGCGCCGATATGGAAGTTGAATCTTTTGCCGATATAGAAGCGGTAATGGCAGAAGTATATTACCTGATCGATCAGTATATGCGGCCGGATATAAAATTCTATTCGTTGCAGCAATTATTGGACCAGGGCAAAACGGTGGATGCCATTTTTGAAGGCCCGGCATTGCAAAATGGGTTTATCGGCGACGAACAACTCGACAGTACCGATCTTAAAAAGACACTGTACACTTCCGATATCATTAACCTTATCATGGACATCGAAGGTGTAAAAGCAGTGAAGAATCTTATCATTGCCCGTTATGATGCCGATGGAAATGTTGTGCAGAATGAATTATGGAGTATTGATGTGTCATACCAGCACCAGCCTGCATTATATATGGAGGCATCCAAGATATTGGTCTATAAAGATGGCTTGCCTTTTTTACCTGATAAGTTTGAATTGAAAGATACCTTGCAGGTGATCAAAGGAAAATATGCACAGCCAAAATTTTCCGTGATGGAAAATGATCTGCCGGTGCCGAAAGGAACTTATTACGAACTGGATAGTTATTATCCTTTGCAATATTCTTTACCGCTTACTTATGGTGTTGGATATGATGGATTGCCATCTACCGCCAGTGCACAACGCAAGGCACAGGCAAAACAATTGAAGGCCTATTTACTTTTTTATGAACAAATACTGGTAAACTACCTGCAGCAATTGGCGAATGCAAAAGAATTATTTGCACTCGATGCTACTGTGGAGAAAACATATTTTTCAAAATTCCTGGATAATAATTCGATCAGCGGTATAGAGGAATTATACAATGGACTTACTCCCGGCAAGTTGCAGTCATTGATGGAAGATGAAGGCATTGTTTTGGATCGTCGCAATCGTTTTCTTGATCATATGCTCGCCCGTTTTGCCGAACAATTCACCGATTATGCATTGATGTTGTATTCGCATATCGGGAATAATACTATCGCCGGCGACCGCCTCATCAAGAATAAGATCGATTTTTTGAAAGATTATCCATTCATGAGCAGTAACAGGGGACGATCTTTCAATTATAAAGACCCGCTAATGGTCTGTAATGCAGAAAATATTTCTGGCTTACAAAAAAGATTGCAGCGATTATTAGGGTTCAGGCAACTGCTTAATTTTTACGAGATCTATGATATTACAGATTTACAAGGTAAAATTGTTGAACAACGCTGGCGGATCATCGATGAATCGGGAAAAAAATATTTGAAGTCGCCTGCCGGCTATAATGAAGCTACTATTTTAGCAACGATCAGTAAAGCAGAGCAGGATATACTGGAACTGCAGGAATATATTACGATCAGTCTTGCTTATGAAGTTGTTCCTTCATCGGGTAAATGGATCATCAATATCAAAAATGCCGACGGCGAATATCATCGCTACCAGCTATGATGAATTTACTGCGGAAGCGGATGCACAGGCTTTTGCTATTTTGATAAAAGACTATGCCGTTAAAATAAAAGATGCTGAAAAGATATATGTGGTCGAACATATCCTGCTTCGTCCGCGGAACATCTTTCCTTTTTTCCAGCTATATGAAGAAAAAGATATTGATGGAAAATTCTATGAAAGACGCTGGCGTCTCATCGATGAGAACGATAAGATCTATATAAGTGCCAGCACCCGTTATTTTGATCTGAACCTGGCGGAAAGCGAAGAAAAAGCCAAACAGGAAATAGCACAGGTGATGAAATACATCACCAAACCCGAACGCTACCAGGTGGCGAAAGAAAAACAGTGGTATGTGAACCTGCTTGATGAGACCGGTGAAGTGATTGCTACCCGCAAGCAGCATTTTGGAACCAAGCAGGCTGCTGAAAAAGCAAGGGACGAGATCATTGCATTCGCCAAAAAAATATCTTTAGCAAGAGATCCTTTATTGACCATTTGCGTTCCCAATGATTGCACTATGTGCGGTGAGGAAGATCCTTATTCTTTCCGGCTCACATTAGTATTGAATGGTGAGATCGGTTTGGTGAATACAGATATTATTTTCCGCCGCTTTGCCGAAAAAACGATCCGGGAAGAAGTACCTGCGCATTTGGGCGTAAAGATCTGTTGGGTAAGTTATGACCAGTTCAAACTATTTGAAACAAAATATTGCAGTTGGTTGAACGAATTGGCAAAAGAAGAACCAGATCCTGCTGTATTGCATGTTAGGCTGGAACTATTAATGGATGAGTTTAAATCACTCAAAAATGTTTACCCGGAAGCCCGGCTGCATGATTGTGTGGATGGTAACGATGAGAACCGTGTATTGCTTGGACAAACCGTTATTGTAAGCGATGATGATATCGAATGTTAATTTCTGTGATGCAACATAAAATTTATTGCTATGCTACCTGATAATGATCTTCAGAATTTCCCAATGTTTGTACCTGACCAGGTGCTTACTTCCGAAAACCTTAACCAGTTATTCGGTTATCTTGATGTGGAAGGAAGGATGACCCGCACCAACCTGATCGGGATCGGTATTGTTTGCGGCATGGAAGTAAAAAATGGTATCGATGGCAACGGGCAATTCATTGCTATTACCAAAGGAACGGGTGTAACATCTGCCGGTTATTTGGTTACAACACCGGAGAATGGTGCAACTGATACAACAGAAACGAGGTATCACAAATTCAAAAATTATGATGCAGTACAATGTCGTTATTATGATCCGTTTGTAAAAGTTTCCGATAAAACACAACGTTTCCCGCTATGGGAATTGAAAGAAACAAGCGAAACAACCGGCACATCTCCTCTTAATACTATTCCCGGCGGATTAGGCGATAAAGTGGTAATGCTTTTCGTCGAGTTATTGGAAAAAAATAATAAGAATTGCGATCCCGGCAGTTGCGATGATAAAGGGATCAATGTAGATGTTACGTTTCGTCCGCTGCTGGTTCGCAAAGCGGATGCGATGAGTTTGATCGCTACCGGTGGCGGCGGTATATCAGGTATCTCATTCAACGGACTTGCAAATTTAGTAATGCCTAGATGGGACGTTCCTAATACACAACCTGTAACATCGGATGATATTATTAATGCTTACCGCAAAATACTTACACCTGTTTTCATACAAAATTTCGAGAACAAACTTACGGCAGCGTACGATATGTTCAAACCGCTGGTTACCTATGAATATCCCAATAATCCTTTTACACAACTGGCAGAAAAATTTGCTTTTCTTGCAAACCCGGTATTGACCTCCGGCCAGACGGTGCATATGCAGTATTACTATGATTTCTTCAGCGATCTTGTACAGGCCTATGAAGAATTTTGTAAGACCGGTAAAGACCTGATGGGTGTATGTTGCCCCGATGAAACACTTTTCCCGCGTCATTTATTATTGGGTGAAGCAATACCATTGGCCGATAATGCACCATCAACATTCCGGCATTATTTTATTTACTCGCCGTTATTTGAATGCAAAAATCTTATCTATTCATTGCGCATATTGTTCAGGCGGATGCACCTGATGCTTACCAGTTTTGATACACCAACATCTGTAGTAGCGGGTTCTGCATCCAACGATACGAATATCAAAGCCACGCCAAGCCAATTGGGTAATGTGCCGCTTTCGGTAAAAGCCATACCTTATTATTATAAAGTAAATCAAACAGCATCTTCTTTACACAAGTTTTGGAACGTAGAAAAAAAATTGCGTAACAAAACCAATCAAACACTTTCTTATAATGCAGTTGCATATGCTACGGATCAATTTGTACTGACGCCATTATTATTCGACCTGGAGCCCAACAATTTTTTGCGGGTAGAAGGAGTAGTTGGAAAAAGTATCACTGGCGTATTAAGCAGTGTACAAAAAAGGATCGATGAGAACAGGTTGCCGGTGCAGGTCATTGCATTAAAGACCGGCACACCGGTAGTAGAAGGATTTGACCCAAAGAGTATGGGATGTAATACGCAGGACCTTGAAATAAATTTTGATATTGTTCGCAGGGAATGGGAAGCTATCATTGGTAAAACGATCGAATATCTCGACGATAATAAAGCCGGTGCCAAAACTATTATTGATAACGGCCACCCGAATCAACTGCATAATTTCATTGTCGATATGCAGCTTTCTAAAACTTTTATTGAAGATACCAAAGAGGAATTACCTGCCTTTGCAGCGGTATATGAAAATTTTATTCCTGTGTTTGAACGCATTGAAAGTAAAGCGCAGCAAATAAGATTGCAGATCATGGAAATGATAAAAGATGCAACCAAAAATATTGACAGGATCTTAGCGGAAGATATTATCGATCATTTGGATGAAGTAGTATTGAGTTGCCGCAAAGGAGCTTTCAGGGCGATCTACCAGGAATATACTCACCGGCTGGAAGATATTTATGCAAAAATGTTCTTTAGCGGCTTTGCTAAAAAGAACCCGGGCCTGCAACATAAAGCTGGTGTTCCGGTTGGAGGCACATATATATTAGTATATCATGCCAAGCCGGTAGCAACAGGATTAAAACTTAGTAATAAGATGAAGGATTCCATTAAAAAGGGTCCATTTGTATTACAGGGAACAGTGTTTGATGAGGATCATGAACCTGTAATGGGAGCAGAAGTAAGAGAGAAGAATGCTGCAAAAAAAATAACAAGTGTCAATGGAAAGTTTACTCTTTCCCTTTCACAATTGCCAACTATCATTTCTGTAAAATCAACAGGCTTTGAAGCATATGAAGAGATCATCTTATCACCCGAAAAGCAAAAACATGTACATCTGAATGCCGAAGCGATCGCTTCTGCCGGCGTTGCAAGCCTGGCTACCGGAACTGTTATTGCAGATTTTTATTTGCCTTATATCTGTTGCAGTGATTGTGCACCGATACAATTCGTGATACAGGAACCACCACCTAATCGTCCGCCGGTGGCCAGAGCCGGTGATGATATCAGTATACAATTGCCGGGATGAGAACTACAGTAACATTAGATGGCACGTGGTTCTACCGATCCTGATGATAATATTGTAAGTTATGCATGGGCGTATAAGAGCGGGCCAACAGAATTCCTGATCGCTGATCCTATCAGCGCAAAAACAGATGTGAGCGGTTTGGTAGAAGGAGATTATGTTTTTACATTGACAGTAACCGATGCGGATGGCGTTTCATCTACCGATGAAGTAAAGATCACGGTATTGCCTGCCATTAATCAACCCCCCGTTGTGGACGCAGGAAATGAAACATCGGTAGTGTTGCCCAACATTGCAAAGCTAACAGGAACAGCAGCAGATCCCGATGGCCCGGTACCCACTGTTAAATGGACAAAGAAAACAGGGCCTGCAGGCGCCAGTATTCTTAGCGATACTTCTTTAATAACAGATATTTCATTTACTACACCTGGCAGTTATGTATTTACGTTGAAAGCAACAGATAATAAAGGAGCTACTGCAAGCGATGATGTAATAGTAACCGTAACAGATCCTCCAAATCAAAAACCCGTTGCAGTAGCATCGGTCAATTCGCCGGTCATTACACTTCCTGTTGATAAGGTTACATTAGATAGTGCCGGTTCTTTTGATCCCGAAGGCGGAGCATTGACATTTGACTGGAAAAAATCCGTAACCGGTGGCGCCGGTACTATTCAAAATCCAACAGCGGCAACTACTGATGTTACAGGATTGACCCAGGGCAATTATACTTTTACACTGACAGTAAAAGATAGTAAAGGCGATACAGGTACTGCGCAGGTAAATGTAACGGTGAACAGGGCGCAGGTATTGAAGGATTGTGGTAAACTTCCGTCGATCGTTACATTGTTCAATAAACTGGAAAGTGTTGATCCTAATAATTTCCCGGATTTTAAAATTGAAATATTCAGAGAGTTGACAGAAGTCGAAGCGTATTTCAGGAATCTGAATACTGTGGCGGCCTTAGCAGTAGATGAGCATATTGAATTCTTCGAAAATTTTAAACTGGGTGGTCCCCCTGCCGGCGGTTTACCTGTCAACCTGCTGCTTGATAAGTGGATGAAAAAATTGATCGGCATTATGAAGACTCCCGATTTCAAGAAGTGGCATGAGCTTGCGCTTTTTTTATACCGGGTGTTGGTTGCACTTTCAGTTTATATCGCCTGTGTACAAAAAGAAGATATTGATGTTGCGAAAATGCCGATGACAAACATATTCGACCTGATGATGCAGGAGTTGGCTTCATTCTCTGCTACACAAGTGGCCGCCATGCCACCCGCATTACAAGCCCTGTTGAAATTGATAAAGAAACATTTTGATACAGCAAACACAAATGTGAATGAAAGCGGGGAAATAAATGTTAAGCCGATCTATGGAGCTATGCTGGACAAACTACTCGAAGTATTAACGAAACGAGGTGTATAGTATAGTGATAGAAAACAAAAACAATATTATTCAGAAACAGGTATTGAACCTTCGGTACAAAGGGAAGGCAGATGGATTTGCTTTGCAAAGAGAATTCACCGATTGGTATTACCGTGAACTTTTTCCGGAAATGCAGGCGATGATGGACCAGTTAGCGCCGGATCATATCCATGTACGGTTAGATAAACTGGAAGTAGATCTTGTTATAAAAGGAACAACAGAATGGAAGCAGGTGTTACGAAAACAGGCTTTAGAGAACTTGAATAAGAAAATTCAAGCGGAGATATATTTCAATAGCCAGGTCAAAGGAATAATAGCGAAAGACGCAGCCGGAAATTTTTTCTCGTTGTTCAAATATTATGTTCAAAAAGGTGTTTTGCCATGGTGGTCATCCATCAAAACAAAAAAAGAATTTGATGAAGAACTGGAGGAATGGTTCTTATCTGCGGATGAAAAAAATTATACAACAGGCATAAAAGAGATCTTACAAGATAAAGATGCTGTATATCGTATAGCTGTTTTATTTGAGGATAAAAATTTTGAGCGGTTCATACAATTTTCATCGGGTAGTGATAAACTGGTGAAAAATTTTCAAGAGCTTAAACAGGATGTATCGATGATCGCTGCTTTATTGCCGGCAATTAAAAAAAGCAGTTTCAACTTGTTGTTGAAGCAGGTTGTGTTGGGAAAAATAGCAGGAACAAAATTGGATCTTCAAACTATCAGTACTGCTTTCGCTGATCGATCAGCACTGCAATTTGCGGATGAAATAAAAAATATCGACCTGTCAGTGATCCGCTCGAAGCCATTAAAAGAGGCATTTGCCCATAATAAAGCAAAAACTTTTTTCCAGCAAATACCGGTTATCGAAAAGGAAGAAAAAAAAGAAATAACGAATGATGAAGAGGATGAAACTTCCGGGAAATTGAAACGGATCACCGGGGAAAAAAATATTGCGCTGCCCGATGACGATAAAAAAAATCTTGAAGACAATGATATCCCGTTAGCCAAAAAGTCCCGCTCTGCTCAAGACAAGCCAGTTGTTGCCGGGAAGGAGAAAGGAAAGACGGATCAAATAAAAGAAAAAGATATTTCGGTTGAATTAAAAGAAGGCGTATTTGTTCATAATGCCGGGTTGGTTATCATAGCAAGTTTTCTTCCTATGTTATTTAAAAAACTTTCTTTGGTTGATGCCAATGAGATCAATGATATAAATAAAGCGGTAATGCTTGTTCAATACCTTGCTTCGGGAAAAGAAAATGTTGCGGATTTTGAACTGGGTCTTGCAAAGATCCTTTGCGGATCAGCATTAGATATACCTGTTGATACAACAATTGTATTAACGACTGAAGAAAAGGAAGAAGCCAACGAGTTGTTATTATCTGCTATTGAGTACTGGAGCATCCTGGGACATACTTCTGTACAGGGTTTGCGGGATTCATTTCTTATGCGGGAAGGCAAACTTTCTTTTGCTAAGAATGACTGGTTGCTGCAGGTAGAACAAAAGCCTTATGATATGTTGCTTCAAAATTTACCGTGGAATATCTCTATGATAAAATTATCATGGATGAGATCTTTATTAAAAACCGAATGGATCTATTAACACAAAAATAAATTTTATGCTTATACAAAATCACAAATTGGTAGCCGAAGCAGGTGAGCCTGCTATTCCTGTTTTAGACAGTCCAAACAAAGGAGGCGTTATTACTCCTCAATATCTTGTTATACATTATACCGCCGGTCGCAGTGCCGAGTCAAGTGCTGCCTGGTTCATGAATCCACAGGCAAAAGCATCTGCCCATGTGGTTATCGGTATGGACGGAAAGATCACACAACTTGTTCCTTTTAATAAAAAAGCTTTTCATGCCGGTGTAAGTAAATGGAATGGAGTAATTGGTTTTAATAGTCATTCAATAGGTATTGAACTGGATAATCCCGGCTTAATGACAAAGACAGGAGGCAAATGGTTTGCATGGTTTGGCAAGGAATACCCGGCAAACGTTATAACAGAAGCTGTACACAAACATGAAGATGTTTCCCGGGGCTGGCATATTTTTTCTGAAAAACAAATTGAAGCATGTATCAAATTAAGTAAACTGCTTGTTGCTAAATACGGGTTACTTGATATTGTCGGGCATGAGGATATTGCGCCTTTCCGTAAAACAGATCCGGGTCCCGCTTTCCCGATGGAATCTTTCAAATCAAAGGTGTTGGGACGCCAGGACGATGCTGCAGATATTTTTAAAGTAAATACTGATGACACCAATTTAAGAGCGGATGCAGGAAATACATTTCCAATTCTTGCCAAACTTAAAAAAGGAATGAAAGTTGAATTCATGAAGAGTAAACTTAACTGGTATAATGTTTTTGTTGTAAGTAAAATACCGGGATTGAATGAACCCGAAGGTTGGGTACATAGTAGTTTGCTCGACAAGGTCGTATGAGAAAGAGTACATGAGTAATCCCGCCGATAAGGTCACAAGAACTGTATCGCCTGTTCAGCGCCAGGCCGATCAGTCTCCTTTTTTCAGCAGAAAAGAGGAAGGTGGCTTCTTTGGTAATAAAGAAAGTTTTTTTCCTTCCAGTGTAATACAGACAAAGCTTTCAGTAAGCAGCCCTGATGATCCGCAGGAAAAAGAAGCGGATGCGATGGCTGATCATGTAATGCGCATGCCTGCATCAAGTGCTGCACCCGCCGCGAAAGAAGAAGAAAAGGTTCAAAAGAAATGTGCTGACTGCGAAAAAGAAGAAAAAGCACATGCTAAACTTTTCCGGATGATACAGCCAGTTGATGCTGCATCATCATCATTTGCAGCATCAGGAACGGCCAGGTCAGGTTCCGGTTATTCTATCAACCGCAAACATACTTCACTTCATCATTCAGATGTTGTACAACGAAGCGGAAGGGGCCCACCCGAAAGCTCTACCCAGTTCGAACAATCACTTTCTTCTTCGAAAGGAGGCGGCAGCGCTTTGCCCGGCGATACCCGGGATTTCATGGAGAACCGCTTCAATGCAGACTTCAGCGGGGTCCGCATTCATACAGGAAACCAGGCTGAAAGTATGAGCAGTAATATTAATGCCCAGGCTTTCACGCATGGTAATGATATTTATTTTAATGCAGGTAAATACTCTCCTTCTACCAGCCAGGGAAGTTCATTGCTTGCCCATGAGCTAACTCATACTATACAACAGGGCGCAAGTAAACATAATTCATCTCCTTCATCCGGTTCAGCAAGCGGAACAACTGTTTCGGCAAAACCTCTTTCCGTTTCAAGAAAAGAAATGATCCATCGCAGCGCTGTTCCATCGCAATTGACCAATGCAGTGGATAAAGCAAAAACGGTAGAAGGAAAGATCGATGCGAATAAACCACAGGGCGATGGTAACCGTACAGGTTGGGAACATCTGGTAGAAATATTTAAATCAGTATTTGGTGATGATAAAATTATCAGCGGCAGCGGAGGTTCATCCGTTGAAGGCGCCGTTGCAGAAGAAGATATTAAAAAGAAAAGAGAGCAATCGGGTGTAATGGTTGTTGATAAAACAACTGTAACAACCGCCAATGCTATTCCTAAAACAACAACCGGGTCAAGAGATGCAATGCCAAGCTGGTGCGGCATATTTACATTCTGGGCATTGAATAAATCCGGAGTGCCTATGCCTAAATGGAAACTGGGCGAACGTATGATCAAACCGGAAGCCGCCAGGTCGCCGGGCAGTATGCCATTGCCGGGTGATATTGCTTACAGAAATGCATACTCTCATTTTGCCATTGTAGAAAGCGTTAACGGAAACACTGTTAAAACAGTAAATGGAAATACAGCCGGTGAAGATAATTTAGGAGGACAGGTACAAACAAAAGATCATCCGCTCAGCGACTGGACTGCCTTCTTCAATCCATTATTGATCATGCAGGGAAGTCTTGGCACCGGCGAGGGACCTGCTGCTGAAAAACCAAAGACACTCGAAGAATTAAGAAAAGATCTTTCAAAAGTAAGCCGCAAAGAACAAGGACCGGAAGAAGGAGGCGCTGAAGGTGAAGAAGTGATCCATACCAAACCTGAATTAAGCAACTGGAGTGTTAATTCAGCCGGCCGGTTACAGACGAAGAAAGTTCAGCCGAAGGAAGAGAAGCAGGAAAAGAATGAAGAACTTAAAACATCGTTTACTAATCAACCTGAAGTACAAAGACAACAAGCTTATGATGTGCATTGCAAATGCAATTGCAGTGAAGGAGAGAAAGATGTCCAGGCGAAACATTTTGTACAACGACAAGCAACAACAACAAACAGTTCTTTGAATACATATACTGATGCTGAAACATCAGATAGCAGTGCAGAAATGGACCGCGGGCCTCCGGTGCAAACCAAACTTATTGATGGTGGTAGTGTTATCCAACGTTCAGTAATAGACGATGCACTCGAATACACGAGTCTCGGTGCATTGATGGATTGTGTATATATCACAGACCTGAACAGGACATCTGTATGCTTGTTGGGTAAGGCCAGCGAGGTTGCGATGCACATTCCGGGCTATAAAGCATTGAGAGTAGTATTAGGCAAAGACCCGATCACAGGTAATGGAGTAGAACGCAATGGCCGCAATTTCATTGAAGCGGCATTTGATATTATGCCGGGTGGTGAATTGCTTCACCGGAAACTGGATGAACAACATCAGCTTGATGCTGCTGCTGCATGGATCGATGGGAAGATCGCTGCGCTGGAAGGTATTGTTCATAATCTCTTCAGCCGCTTCGATCAGTTCTGGGGACGACTTGGCATAACAGATTTCGGTTCGCCTTTCGATGTATTAAGAGAAGGAGCGGGAATAGTTCTTGATTTCATTGCCGATATCATCCGGTTCGCTGTTGACGCAGCAGTAGAATTGCTGGAAATGGTGAAGAAATTCCTGCTGGAGAAGATCGTCGAATTCATCAAAGAAAAAACAACGGCTTACCCGTTACTCACTGTTATACTCGGCGAAGATCCTATCACCAAACAAAAAGTTGACAGGAACGGTACCAATATCCTGAATGCGATACTGGAACTTGGTGGTGAAGAAGGAAGGATGCAGCGTGACCAGATGATGGATACGGGCACTTTCCAAAAAGCCGCTGCTTATATCGATGAAGGCATCACCGTATTCGGCAACCTGTACCAGACCATCATTGACAATTTTGGTTTGATATGGGATATCGTTACTATCGATGCGCTGATGGAACCATTGGAGACCTTCACGAAGATCTTCAACATTTTTGCCGAGCCCGTAAGAGATGTGCTTGACTTTATGGCAAGAGTGATAGCAGAGATCCTGAAATTGATCAAAGATGTTTTATTCAAACGCATTTCAGAAGAAGCGAAGAAGACAAGAGGTTATTTCCTTGTAACGGTTCTTATACATAAAGATCCATTTACCGGTGAAGCTGTTCCGGCAAACGTTGAGAACGTCATTCATGGATTTATGAGTTTGATGGATGGCGGCGAGGAACAGTTCCAGCAAATGAAAGAATCAGGCGCTATCGGCAGGGCAGTCGCTAAGATCGATGCCGCCGTGAAAAAACTGAACATGACATTTGAATCGGTCGTTCAGTTATTCATCGACCTGTGGAATTCGTTCTCCTTCAGCGATTTTCTGCATCCTATCGATACATTCAGGCGGATCATCGCAACATTTGGTGAACCTATCGGAAGACTGATCGCATTTGTAGTAGAGATCGTGAAGATCGTGGTGGAAGTGATATTGATCATCATGAATTTCCCATTTGACCTGATCAATAAGATCATTGCTAATGCGATGAAAGCATTCCACCTGATCAAAGCTGATCCGATCGGGTTCCTGAAAAACTTGCTGAGAGCCATCAAAGAAGGTTTCATACAGTTCTTTGATAATATAGTACAACACCTGATACAGGGATTGGTCGGATGGCTCACAATGGAATTGAAAGATGCCGGTGTACCTGAATTGAAAGATCTTTCATTGAAAGGTGTGATCAGCTGGGTACTGCAGGTACTTGGTATCAGCATGGATAAAATTTGGGAAAAACTGGCCAAACATCCACGTATCGGTCCGGCAAAAGTGGCGAAGATCAGGAGTGCCATCAATACACTCGAAGGTATCTGGACATTTATCAAAGATGTACAGGAACGGGGCATGGCTGCTATCTGGGATAAGATCCAGGAACAACTCAGTAATCTTTGGACAACTGTACTCGATGCTGTGAAGAACTGGATCATGGAAAAGATCATAACACAGGTAACTGTGAAGTTGCTGAGCATGCTTGATCCAACAGGTATCATGGCTGTTATCAATAGTTGTATCGCTATCTATAAAGCCGTACAATCATTTATCAAGTACCTGCGGCAAATGCTGGAGATAGTTAGCTCGTTCGTAGAAGGAGTTGCAGAAATAGCAAGCGGCAATACGAAGAAAGCAGCCAACTTCCTGGAAAAAACATTGGCGAAAGGTATACCGATAGTGATCGGCTTCTTGGCAAACCAGGTTGGGTTGGGTGGTATTGGTAAGAAGATCGGTGAGATGATCGAGAAAGCAAGAGAGATGGTAGATAAAGCACTGGAATGGCTGGTGAACAAATGCGTTGATACCGCCTTTAGTGTGATCGATAAATTGATGGGAGGCGGAAGAGCCGAGACGGCTAAATCATTGGAAGAAGAATATGGTCCTGAAAAAGCCGCTAAGATCAATGCAGGCCTGAAGACATTGCATGATCTCGAACAACCATTATTGACCAGCGATAAATTAACCAAAGAAGAAGCTGAACAAATTGCAGCAAATGTTAAACAACAGCATCCTGTATTCACAAGCTTTACCGTAGTGGATGGCGGCGCTCAATGGGATTATGAATATACAGCGAGTAAGAAAACGAAAGTGACCGGTAAACCAAAAGATATCGGAACTGTTCCGGCTATGATGGTAACTCCTGGTTTCTCCGGAACAAAAGTAAATGGAGCGATGACTGTCAAATATCTTTATAACGATAAAGCCAATCATACCGATGGTTCACCGACCACAGGTCGTGAAAGTCTTGATGGCGCATTTGAAGCGATCCAGGCAGCAAGTCTCAGTGCTTACTGGAGCCGCGGGCATATTTTAAATAAAGATTTTGGCGGACAGGCTGTAACATCCAATCTTATTCCTATCGATCAGTCGACTAATCTCAAGCAAATTTCATTTGATAATAAAATAAGAACCGCATACACAGCTAAAGAAGCGCCGATATATATATCATTCAATGTAGACAGGTATGCGGATGATGATAAGTTCGTAAGCAGCTATTCCGGCAATGCTGTTAAAATGAAAAAATCGGGAGAGTCGTGGACAGAAACCGGTGGCGATAGTATTGGAACCTTCACCAGTGGTACGATCAATAAACCCGGTGCCGGACCAAAGAGATCGATCAGGCAACTCAGCAGTCAAAGTACAACAAATGACTACAGGGAAGTAGGCAGGGCGAATAATTTATCGGTAAGCCTGTTGCAGGATATTGTTGCATCAGGACAAGTGATGACAAGCGCTGCAGACCTGACCAACTTTATTAGCGGTCAAAGCAGTTATTCCGCTATCAAGAAGCAGCGTTATATAAACCGGGTGAATGGTGCCGACAGTGCAGGCATGCTTGATTTTACACCTCCTTCATCTGGTGCGCCGGGTGTGCAGCCAAAACATGAAGACGGTGAAAAAACAAATGAGCCGATGAATTCATCTTCGTTCGAACGATCGCTTTCTTCATCGAAGGGCAGCGGCGATGCGATGTCAGGTCATACAAAAGAATTTATGGAAGATCGTTTCGATACAGACTTCAGCGGCGTTCGCATTCATACCGATGATAATGCCCGTAACATGAACAGCCAGATCAATTCACAGGCTTTCACTCATGGCAATGATATTTATTTCAACAATGATAAATATTCACCCAACACGGCTGAAGGCGGTAGTTTACTGGCGCATGAATTGACACATACTATACAGCAAGGCAATTCGGCGGCAACGGCCCAGCGAAAAGCAGCGAAACCCGCACCGGTTATTAATGCACCTGCACAGTCTACATCACTTACGATGGGCACATTCACACCTACCGATGAGATCGGTGAATATATTGCAGCCGGCAGTAATAAAGGCAATCATGTGAATGTAAACTTTGGAAGCTATGCATCGGGTCTTATCAAGGTCAGGAAAAATCATAAAGGTGTTTATGAAACAGTTGGTGCTGCACAAAACATAGCATTGCAATTACCATTCCTTCAACCATTGATGGATGCGGGTATACAACCTTCGCTTGTTGTACAAATAAAAGAAAGCCAGGTCAGCGGTTATATTTCTATCGGTGGCGGCGGCGGACCCAATGCTATTTTCAATTGGATAAAAGGCAATACAGCGTTGATGAAATGGAGCGGGATCAATTTCCTTTCTAAAAAGATCAATCTTACCAATAAGATCGAAGGAGACAGGCTATTGTTTGAAGTGAATGATATCGGCGTTAACCTCGGCGGCTTTGTGAATGGTACGCTAAGTATTGGTTTAAGCAATGCCAATGTGATCGTATCCGGAAATGCGATCGTAAAGATCAAGAGTCTTGCCGATGGCAGTTTGAATTTTAGCAGGGATGCAGCCGGCAACCTGAAAGGTTCATTCATGATGCAGACAAGTATCAAAAATTTCAATGGTACACTCAAAGGTGATTTCCTTAACGGCATATTCGATATTCGCGGAACAGCCGGTTATCATACAGAAAAATTAAGCGGGGAAGTTAATATCATTGTTACCGATGCAAGGCAGGCGCAAACATTGGTGTTGCAGCAACTCGAACCGCAGCAGATCAGTAAAGCTGCCGAAGAACGTGCCGGTGTAAGTGAACCTGCTGCAGGACCACAACCGGGACCGAGAGCGATCGCAGGATGGGGAACATTGAATTTTAGTTTTAATAAATGGCTTACCGGCGCCGCTAAAGTGATCGTTGACAGCGAAGGTTATGTTACAGTGCATGGTGAGATCACACCACCTGCCGAGGTTACATTATTCAAACCAAAACCTTATCGTTCTCCAAACTTTATTGATATCCATCCGACATTCAGATGGGGTATTCCTTATGTTGCCGATCTGCATGTGGGACTTGATTTCTTATTGTATGCGGAAGCGCAAATAGGCCCTGCCGTTCTGAGAAATATAAAAGTGATCGGTAACTATTCAACTGATCCGTTATTGTTCAATGATTTCAGGTTACAGGCAACCTTTAATATGATGGGATATGCCGGGCTTGTTTTTGAATTCGGTGCTCATGCAGGCGTAGGTATACTTGGCTTTGATATCGATCTTGGTGGAAAATTAAAAGCTACAGCAGGTATCAAAGGTTATGTTGATGCAACACCGGTGATCGGGTACAGGGAAGTTGCCGATCCTGTTGCAGGTAAGAAAGGAGAATTCTTTGTAAGCGGCGAAGCAGAATTGGCAGCACAACCATTCCTTGGATTGGAAGGATTGATAACGTTAGAAGTAGATAGTCCATGGCCTATTCCAAATTTTGGACGTGAATGGTCGATGTTCAAAAAAGAATATGCATTGCCCGGTCAGTTTGGTATTGGAATGAAATTCCCTGAATATGTTTTGGGTTCGGATAAATGGCCGGATGTTGATTTCAATAAAGTAAGTTTTGATGAAGATAAATTCAAAGATGATCTGATCGACAGGAATATTCCTCCGAAACAGGACAGGGCACAGGAAAAGAAAGGAGGCTTTGCCGATAAAATGCAGGGACAAGAACCAGCGCCGCCTCCGCCACCTATACCTGTTGCTGCCAATAAAGGTCCTAAAGGAGGAAAAGAAAAAGAAGTAGCGGCACCGACAAAAGCCACTTTGGATAAATGGGGTAAAGGAATGAAAGTGTTGAAAGCATTAAAAGATAAAAGGGATGATAAGCCGGTTGCAGCGGAACAATTGCAAACAGAATTAAAATCTATCAGAAGAAGCCAGGGCTTTGCAAATCTTATTGCTACTCCTTCCGGAATAAACTGGTCCATCTATGCAGAAATGCCGGGTATTAATAATTCGATGGCGCCAATTGGTATCAAAGGAATTCCTGAGGTAGAAAAACTGGCAGAAGAAAAAGCGGGCGGAGGTAAACCAGCCGGAGATAAACCAATACATGAGAAATATGAACCGGAAAAAGCGGTGAAGATCAGTGCGGGTATCGAAACATTACATAAACTGGAAAAACCATTGTTATCCAATGGAAAGATCACAAAGGAAGAAGCGGAACAAGTAGCCGCCACCGTAAAACAACAACATCCTGTATTTACAAGTTTCAAAGTTGCTGATGGCGGAACACGATGGGATTATTTATATACTGCCAGCGAACAAACAAAATTAAGCGGGCCGTTGAAGGATGAACAAAAAACAAAGGAGAGCGAGGAGGCGGAAGAATTAGCTAATTTAGAAAAAGAATTAAAAAACATTTTACAGCCATTCCTTGACGAGTATAATGGATTGTCGGATACGAATTCAATTTTTGTTACTACTAATAAGCTGCAAACACAGCCGGCACAACGTGTAAAAGTTAAAGCATTGGGAATACAGCATGGATGCCTTGCTCCATGTCATACACCCACAACGAAACAAACCTGGGTAGTGGATCATATACCACCGACAGAATTAAAAAATGCCGGGTTAATGACAGGACAAACCCGGTTGTATCCACAATCGAGGGAAAAGGCCAGGCAGCAGGGCATTTTGGTAAAAAATATATTGGATCTTCATAGGAACAAGGAGACAGCAGAAGTGAAAAAACTTTTGCAGAACCCTTTGATCAATGCAGGTACGGGACAATCTATCATTGCCAGTTCAGATAGTGGTTATAGTGTTCCGGAGCAAGCAATGATACAAGCTATCGGGGATGAGACGGGCTGTCATCATGGAGGCGGTAAAGAAGCGGCAACGGATATAACGGCCGATCATATACCATCCAGTGTAATAGTTGATTTTATAATAGAGGTATTTGGAATTGCGATCAGGCAACGGCTGGCACCTTCCTGTACCTATTGTGCAGATACACAGGGACCCAGGATGAGAGACCTGGCCAAAAGCCTCGCACCGAAAGTGGAACGATACAAGCAATTGAAATCTAAAAAGAAATAAATAGAATGATGGAAAATAGTAAATCAGAAAAAATTTATAAAGAGATCCTGCAGCAGCTTGACAGGTCAATTGAAGATTATACGTTTCCAATCTTCAACAATCCCAATTTCCCACTGGCTGCGATGAGGATCGTATGTTTTAAAGATGAAGAGGAATGGTTGATATTGTTCGACAGGATCGTTTTCGGCATATCGGAAGGAATTTTTTTAAATATGATCTCAGCGTTCGGTAGCAATATTGACAAGCCTGGATTACAGTCGTCAAAGGAATTTATAGAAGAAGTGCCCGGTATGCCAATATGGGATAATGAGTTGAATTATGTTTTGAATGAAGCTGACTTTGAAATTATAATTAATGAGAAAAAACGAAAATTCTCTTTTACTGAAAATGACTATGAAAGATCCGGGGTTATTAAATTTCCAAAAATGAATAAAGGCTTACGGCTATTGCGCCTGCTTACTTATAAATGCGGGGATGATATCTATATGTCCCCTTCAACACTTTTAAAAAGAATTGATCATAGAAATATGCCCGGGTTTTTGATCGTAGATGAATGGAACCATCCGGATGTATATGAGCCCGTTCGGGAAATGCCCGGAAAAAATAGCTGCTTTCAATCGCTTGCAAAAGCAATGGCTTATAATGACAGGGATATGTACGATTGCAAACAGGATAAAAATTCCCATTGGTATGATTGGGATGAAACGGGCCTTTATTAAATAAAGGAGATCTAAAAATGTATTAAATGAAAACCGGTTATAATTAAATATGAAACGGCAAACATTAAAAATAAATAAATGAGATATCAGACAATATTAACAGCGCCCGATTCCCATGACATACCTTTTTTAAGATGCGAAATGTATTCGGGTTTTTTTACAACGATGGAAAGAACAGCTTTTGGTAAATGTTCTTTATCGGCCCAGAATTTTCTTATCTCTTCATCGGAACGTGAAGCGAGATCGGCCGGTAAAGGAAAGTTTTCGGTTGAAAGCAGGTCAACTTTTTTAATGATCCCGCCTGCTTTTTTCCGGATAAGATCCAAATTGAAGTTAGTGATATCATCCAAAGGGATCACTTCGAAAATGGCCGGGTTCTTATTCTTGCTTTCCTGTAAGGGATCAAGAATAAGCAATAAGGCAAAGCTCTTTGTATTGTAAAACGACTTTTGGTCCGGGTTAATGATGGTCAATGAAAGATCGACCCTGCTCTTTTTTTCATCTTTATCCCCGACCGTAACAGAAAATAGTGCAGACATTTTTTTATTGTAAAAATAACCATTAAATTATACTATTATGAAATCAGCATTTAGCCGTCGCTACCGCCGTCGTAGCAAACCAGCCCGGACAGAGGGAACTTTCTTTAAAAAAGAAAGCCAGGAAACATTTTTTAGTGGCCCGGAACATGATAATTTTTTCCAACCGGCTACCACTTCTTTACCTGCCCAGCCCGTTCAGCGTTCCGGGGAGGATGAAAGCAAAGTGCAGCGGGCTGAGAAAAAAGAGGAGGAGAAAGTTCAAAAGGCTGAAGAAAAAAAAGAAGAAAAAGTAATGAAGATGGGAGAAAAGAAGGAAGAAGAAAAAGTTCAAAAAGCAGAAGATAAAAAAGAAGAAAAGGTGATGAAGATGGGAGATAAGAAAGAAGAAGAGAAAGTTCAAAAAGCAGAAGATAAAAAAGAAGAGAAGGTGATGAAGATGGAAGAAAAGAAAGAAGAAGAAAAAGTTCAGAAGGCAGAAGAGAAAAAAGAGGAAGAGAAGGTTCATAAAAAAGAAAGCGGTGCTCCGGCCGGTGGCGCAAAAACAGTAAGTAATTATATCGGCACATTGAATGGCAAAGGTCAATCCTTACCGGCGCAAGCCAATGAGTTCTATTCCTCACGCATGGGCTATGATTTCAGCAATGTAAAACTGCATACCGATAAACAGGCTGCGCAAACCGCTAAAGATATCAATGCCAAAGCCTATACTACAGGCAATAATATCGTATTCAATGAAGGTCAGTATAACCTGGAGTCGGGAGATGGAAAAAAACTGATGGCACATGAACTTACCCATGTGATACAGCAGGATAAATCAACCGATCACGATGCGGCTAAAAATTCATAAATTCATCCTGCATGCTGTACACTCTTCATAAGAATATTATCCCTTCTTTCGCTGTCGAATCGGCTATGAACGATCTGAAACAGATCATTGCGCAACGCATGCAAAGTCATTTTGATAAAAATGTTTTTGGATTGGAAAAATGGATCAAAGAGAATTTTAATGGCAATCTTGTCAAACAGGATATTGCAAAACATTTACCTAAACTACCGACATCGGATGAATGGATCACACTCATGCTGACAATGGTGCCGCATATCCAGCCGGATTTTTTTTCTTCTCTTATTACAGAGCATCTTCCTACCGGCGGCGATTTCCCGGAATTTGGCGGCGTTAAAGCAGTTAATCATCGTGGATTATTGCCAACAGGCGAAACGCTGCAGTTCATTTTAGCCGGAAGCAATATTGAGAGCCGTTTACGCATACAACAAATTTTTTCTGAAGAACATTTTTTTTACCGCAATGGTATTCTTTGGCTGGAACCCGTAAAAGAAGGCGAACCTGTAATGAGCGGACGGATCGTAATGGGACAGGATTGGATCGACCGCATCTTAATGGATAAAGAAACTATCCCGCGGTTCGGACTTGATTTTCCTGCAAAAAAAATAACGACGGAAATGATCTGGGATGATGTAGTGCTGAACCCACAAACAATGTCGCAGGTAAATGAGATCAGTCATTGGCTTCAGCATCATCATTTATTATATGAGGATGAGAATTTGAAAAGAAAGATCAAACCTGGTTTTCGTGTATTATTTTATGGGCCTTCGGGAACCGGTAAAACATTGACGGCTGCATTGCTTGGAAAACAATTTGAAAAAGATGTTTATCGTATCGACCTGTCACAGATCGTTTCAAAATATATTGGTGAAACGGAAAAGAATCTTGAAAGCGTTTTTAGAAAAGCTGAAACAAAGAATTGGATATTATTCTTTGATGAGGCGGATGCGTTATTTGGTAAACGAACCAATGTACAAAGTGCGCATGATAAATATGCTAACCAGGAAGTAAGTTATTTATTACAACGTGTCGAAGATTTTCCGGGGCTGATGATATTGGCTTCTAATTTTAAAAATAACCTGGACGATGCATTCCTAAGAAGATTTCATTCGCTGGTGCATTTCCCAATGCCTAATTCAACAGAAAGATTATTGCTCTGGAAAAAATCAATGCCATCGGTACTTACACAAAATGGATCGATAAAACTGGAAGAGTTATCCCGCAAGTATGAATTAAGCGGTGCTTCTATCTTGAATGCAGTGCAATATGCTGCGCTTTGTTGTTATGCGAGACAGGATAAAGAAATTCATCAGTCCGATCTTTTGGATGGGATCAAAAAGGAATATCTTAAAGAAGACAAATCGTTTTAAATCTAGAACCCAATAGAGTTGCCGCCATCAACCGGTAATACAATACCTGTAACATATTTTGCTCCGTCGCTTGCAAGATACAGGGCAGCGGCTCCGATATCTTCCGCTTGTCCCATATGTCCCATTGGTGTACGATTAAATACTTTTGCTTTTCTTTCGGGGTCGCTGTCCAATGCTTTTGCTGTCATAGCAGAATAAATAAATCCCGGGGCGATCGCATTCACACGAATGCCACCAGGGGAAAGTTCAACCGCCATTGCTCTCGTCATACCATCGATAGCCGTTTTACTGGCACTGTAAGCAATTACTTTTGGCAAACCATATTGCGCAGCCATTGAACTGATGTTGATGATGCAGCCCGTTTTTCTTGGCAACATATGTTTCACTACTTCGCGGCTCATACTGAAAACAGAACATAGATTGGTAGTAATGACCTTTTGAAAATCCTCATCCGTTACTTCGGTAAATATTTTTTTCATGTTGATACCGGCATTGTTCACCAGTATATCTATTTGACCAAATTCTTTGATGATACTTTCAATTAATGCCGGTATGGAAGAAAGATCGGTCAGGTCGCAGATATTGTAAGAAGAATTTTCGCCCAACTGTTCTTTGGCTGTTTTCAATTTATTCTCATCACGACCGACGATGATCGTAGTTATATTGTTTTGTGTGAATGCTTTTGCAATGGCAAAACCTAATCCCGAGCCACCGCCGGTGACGATCGCAATTTTTTTACCCCCAGCCCCTGAAGGGGAGTTAACAGGTTCCATGATCGATAATTTTTTTAATTAATTTTAATTTCCCGGAGCAAAAGGGAATCGAAGACCTTTATAGTACTCCAGTGTTTTGTCCGGTTGTTCAAAATTAGCAGGAATGGGCTGTTTACTGAACGTTTGAAAATACAATAAACACGCATTGCGCCACCATTTCGCTTCGTCTATTTGAATATCCAATAACATTCTTACCTGTTCAAAACGATCTTTATCTATTTTATTCTGTTGCTTCAGCCATTCACTCTTCATCCATTTCACGCTATCAACACCGATATTATACTTATAGCATAATTCATTCCACAGCGTTCTGCCATCTTTCATTTTATGATCCCATGATACATGATGGAACCATAATAAATATTTTTCATCGCATGTATTGATAGTCTCCCATTGCTTTCTTGCTTCCGGAAAATATTGCCCGATCGCATTGCTTCCTGTTGAGGTCCTGTTGAATCCAATTCCAAAACTATCGGCCTTATGATAATAAACAGGATTCCATTCAGGCCTGTTCAAATTATTCACCCACGGCGCCGGGCCATAATGATGCCCGGTTCCCATGATATGATGTAACCCTGCCGGGTTCATATAATCAACCATGATCTCACGACTCTTCAGCATGATCGTTTTTACTGTTTGTACAAAGGAAGCATCATTTGTAAATGTCATTCGTAGCCATTCATCGGCAATTTTTTCGCTTGACAATTCATGGTCCCAGGCCAATCTTCCCAAACAATACCAATTGGCCTGCGCCATAGGATGACCACACCAATTTATTTCATTACCAATATTCGCTACACCTGCCATACCATTTAAGTATTGATTGTCGATACTTCCATCAATTACTTTCGCTACTGTACTTCCTTTTCCTTTGCACCAGGTATCGCTTTCCAATACTTCTTTATATAATGGAGCGAGGTAAACCCAATTGGTTGCTTGCCCGAGATATTCCTGCGTGACCTGGAACTCCATCATCAACGGAGTTTTTGGCATAGCTCCAAACATTGGATGAAAAGGTTCACGTGGCATGAAATCGATGGCGCCATTTTTTACCTGTACCATTACATTGGGTTTGAATTTTCCATCCAGCGGAACAAAATCATCATACGCTTGCTTGTGCCGGTCAACAGGATTTTCTGCTGCATAAACAAATGCTCTCCAAATAACAATTCCATCGAAAGGAGCAACAGCAGCCGCAAGCATATTGGCGCCATCGGCATGTGTTCGTTTATAATCCTGCGGACCGGGTTGACCTTCGCTGTTCGCTTTTACCAGGAAACCACCAAAGTCAGGGATCAAAGAATAAATTTCTTTAGCTTTTTCGTTCCACCAGTTCTGTACAGAATCATTCAACGGGTCAGCAGTTTTTAATCCCCCGATCTCTATTGGAGAACTGAATCTTGCTGTTAAAAAAACTTTGATGCCATAAGGACGAAATATATCAGCCAGCGCTTTTACTTTTTCTAAATATTGTTCTGTAAGGATCGTGGCATTGGCATTTACATTGGTCAGCGAAACAGCATTGATACCGATCGATGCATTGGCTCTTGCATAATCAATATATCTTTTATCAATATAGTTTGGCAGTTTATGCCAATCCCAGATACTGGAGCCTGCATAACCTCTTTCAACTGTACGATTGAGATTATCCCAATGATCCAGCATCCGCAGTTTTACTTTGGGAACAGAGGCAATGTCGAGAGCATTGATGTTTTGTTGTGTTTGCATCAATCGTAACAAATGAAATACTCCATACATAGCGCTGACATCGGAATTGCCTGTAATTAAAATAAAAGGTTTACCATTTGCAACTCCCGATTTTATAGAAAAGCCTTCTCTGTCCAGCGCATTATAAGCTGCTGTTTTTCGTATAAGATTTTCGGGCGATAAAGCATCTGCTTCTTTATCCCTCCTGTTTACAATAACAAGACCGGCAAGGAATTTTTGATCTGTATTGAACAGGGGCTTTTGTCCCAACATTCCTTCTGAAGCTTTTATCAATTCATCTTTTATGATCTGTTCAGTAGGTGAGTTGCCATAGATGGTTATTTGTTTCAGCAATGACCGGTAGGAGGCAAGCAGCGTTTTGTTCTCTACCGGTTTGTAGCGAAGCCATAGGTCATAACCATTTTCAGCTTTCAATAAAAATGAACAGCTGGTAATGTAAAGAAGGAGCAGCGCCTTTTTCATTGGTAAAAAGAAAATTAATGATCACCTGTTTTTTTCAAAGATGATTTCCGGATGATCAGGTCAGAACGGACAACAATGGTATTGGTATGTTTGATATTGGATACACCTTTCAGGTGATTGATCAGGTTACGGGCGGCGATCTCGCCAATATCCATTCCGGGATAATCGATCGTTGTCAATTGTGGTTCTATGATCTTACTGATGGCGTCATTATTAAAACCAACAACGGCAATATCCTCCGGTATCCTGATGCCATGTTCTTTTAATGTTCGCATGCAAACGGCGGCAGAAAAATCATTGGTGATAAATGCGCCATCGGGTAAAGGTTTCATCTTTAATATCTGCAAAGCGGCTTCTACTCCGCATTGTTCGCTAAGATCTTTGATCAGCACTTTTTCTTTATCGTACGGAATATTGCTGTCATATAATGCATCTACGTATCCTTTATGACGCTGGGCGTAAACGTTACGTTTCAAATTGGCTGTAACAAGTACTATTCTTTTACAACCTTGTTCAATTAAATGTTGTGTTGCTATATACCCGCATTTATAATTATCGATGATAACCTTGGTGTTCTCATTATTTTCTTCCACCCGGTCAAAGAATACAATAGGAATTCCTTTTTCAGTAAAAGGTTTGTAATGATCGAGGCCCTTTGTATCGAAAGCTAAAGATGCGATCAGCCCGTCAACTCTTTTATGAAAAAGGTTGGAAGCATTGGCGGCTTCCTTGCGAAAACTTTCAGACGAGTGAGCAATGATGAGGTCATAACCGGCTTCATTGGTAATTTTTTCTATCCCTGCTAATACTGAAGTAATGAAATTACTGTTCAACTCATGAACAATGATGCCGATGGTATTTGTTTTTTGTTTGCGTAAGCTGCTGGCAAAAGTGTTATGCCTGTAACCTAGTTCCCGGGCTGTTTCCTGGATCTTCTTCCGGGTGTTTTTATTGATGGCAGGATGATCCTGTAAAGCCCGGCTTACCGTCGCGGAGGACAGGTCGAGCTTTTGGGCGATATCATAGATAGTTACATCCTTTTTCGGCTTCATATTGCAATCGGTTGCAGGTGGTAATGCTTGATCCCCGTTTATAAAAATAAGTAAACTACCTGAGAATCATAATTAATCCTTGAAAAATAATTGCTCAGTACAGAGGAGAAATGCACTCCATATTATTTGTTCGCAAAAATCATCCGGATCGTTAATAGCAACATGACCCAGGAATTTTTTAGAAGGTTGACTTTTTTTAAAAAATAATTGCAATCGGTTGCATTTTTTAAAAACTTTATTATATTCGTCTTGACAAGTTTATTTTCTAACGATTGTCACCAACTAAAAACCGTGCGTTTGCACAACCCTGCTATATGAGAAAAACAAGCCTCATTTCCTCATTATTATCACCAATAGAGATAGTAGTATTTCACTGGGAACCTCAACACAGAATTCCTCCTTTACGTTTGATCAGCGATGCATAATGAATACATGATCCCCGCACTCTATTTTATAATCAATAACTCTCTTTACTGCCAAAATGCTTAACATGAAAAAGTCTGACAACCTCAAAAAAACGATACCAACACTGTGGCGGAGAAAAGCCCTCATCTTTTCTTCCCTCATCCTGTTGTGTTTGCTTGCAACAGGGGTAGCTGCCTATGCTCAAAAAACTATTACAGGTAAGATCACCAACGAACAGGGAAATCCTATGGCGGGAGTTTCTGTTGTACTTAAAGGAACTACGAATGGAACTACCACTAATGAAAGTGGAACCTTTACCATTACTGCCAAAAAAGGCGATGTGCTCGTCGTCACCAGTGTTAACTATGCCGACATGGAAGTAATTGTAGGAGATAATGCGGCTATGTCTGTGCAGATGGGACTTAAAGGCGGCAATATGGATGAAGTAGTCGTCGTGGGTTATGGAACACAGAGAAAAAGAGATATCACCGGCGCTATCACAAAAGTCAGTGGCGAAGCGCTTTTGCAAACTGCTTCGCATAATGTACTCGACCAGTTAAAAGGCCGTGCCGCCGGTGTTAATATAACTTCGACCAGTGCAGTTCCTGGTGGCGGTTCACAAATACGGATCAGGGGTAACAGAACAATGGTTGCTAATACAGCCAACAGTAATCTTCCGGGTAGCGGTGCAGCAGCAGCTCAACAAGCTTTGGAAGCTGCAACTGCCGACCAGGCCGATGCGCCTTTGTTGGTTGTTGATGGAATTCCTTATTCGGGAAACCTGAATGATATCAGTCCCAATGATATTGCCAGCCTCGAGATACTTAAAGATGCATCAGCTACTGCTATTTATGGTTCAAGAGGTGCAGGTGGTGTGATACTGATCACTACCAAGAGAGGAGTAAGTGGCAAAGTGAGATTTACTTATGAAGCTTATTATGGTGTTACTAAAGTAATGGAAAAACTGCGTGTGTTTACCGGTCCCGAATATGCGCAATTCAAACTGGATGCTGCCGAAGGTCACAGTACTACGCCGGGCTCACAACCCTGGCCTAACTCTGCCGCTGAAACCGCAGCATTGGCAGCCGGTGTTTCTACCGACTGGCAGGGCCTGATCTATAAAAGTGCACCGATGACGAATCATAACCTGAATATTTCAGGAGGTACCGATAAGAGTAAATTTTCAATGAGCCTTGGTTATTTTTTACAGGGAGGAATCATACCAGAACAGAATTACAAACGATTCAGTATTCGCAGTGCAATGGATCATCAGATCAATAAAAGGATCAGGATCGGGTTGACTACTATCAATTCCCTGTCTGTTCAAAATACTCCGGGTGGTAGTGGTGTGACAAGTGGTCTGATGAGAATAACACCATTAGCAAATCCATACAACCCGGATGGAACTGTAAATCTTCAGATACTTACGGGTGGTACAGATAATTTATTCAACCCGCTTACACTTAAGACCAGGAAAGAAGCCATTCTTGCACGCAATAGAAGACTTAGAACCTTCAATAGTTTTTACGGCGAGGTCGACCTGATCAAAGGATTAAAATACAGGATCAATGTTGGATTGGATTATTACCAGGATAAAGGAGATGGTTATGCCGGCCCCGGTACCTATGTGAACACTTCACTTGCACAAACACAGTCGACAGCCAGCATTCGTAACACCGAGTTTTGGCAATACACGATCGAGAACTTATTGATCTATGAAAAAACGATCAAAGAAAAACACAGGTTAGGTGTGACTGCGATGTATAGCGCACAAAAATCACAATCTACAAGCCAATTTGTTTCAGCGATCGGTGTACCATTCGACTATATGCAGAATGCTGATATTTATCTTGCATCAAGTATAAGCACTAATCCCAACGCCAATTATTTCTGGGAAAGAGGACTTGTTTCTCTCATGGCCCGTGCGACCTATAGCTTTGATAACCGTTTTAATGTTACGGCTACTGTTCGCCGTGATGGTTCATCTGTTTTATCCGGCGAGAAATATGTTACTTATCCCGCTTTTGCGGCAGCCTGGAACCTGACCAATGAAAAATTCATGTCAGGTATGCCTGTGATCAGTAATCTTAAACTCAGGGCAGGTTGGGGTATCGCCGCCAGCCAGGGAATCAATCCTTATTCAACACTAGGATTGCTTGGTGCTTCCGCATATAATTTCGGACAGACGACTGCAGGTCAGCAAACCGGTTATACGATCAGTGTACTTCCTAATGCTTCATTAAAATGGCAAAGTACTTCCCAATTTAATTTTGGATTAGACTTTGGTCTCTGGAAGAACAGGCTATCGGGAAGTCTTGAGATCTATAGTCAAAAAACAAAAGATATTCTTTTGCCGGTTAGCTTACCGCCCAGCAATGGCGGCGGCAGCACGTTGCTTAACCTGGGAAAAACAAAAGGAAACGGAATGGAGCTGACATTGAACTCAGTTAACATCAGGAATAAAAGCGTTACCTGGACAACAGATTTCAATTTATTCTTTAACAGGGAAAAAATTGTTGAACTGAGTACACCAACACAACAAAACGATATTGGTAATGGTTGGTTTGTCGGGCAACCTATTTCCGTTATATATGATTACCTAATGTTAGGTATCTGGCAAACAGGTGATCATGGATTAACAACCCAACTTGCACCGATCCAAAAACCCGGTGACATTAAGTTGCAGGATCTGAATGGCGATAACAGGATCACGGCTGATGACCGCCAGATAATTGGAAACTTCCAGCCGAAATTTGAATGGGGTTTAGACAATCATGTTTCATTCAAAGGATTTGATCTTTCTATCAATATATATGCAAGGATGGGAATGAAAGTAGTTGTTCCCTATTTATCCAGCGAACCGGGCGGATCATTCTTTGCCGGTTATAACTGGTTCCTCACAGGTAGAAATAATCAATTAAAAGTTGATTATTGGACACCGAGGAATCCCAGTAATAAATTCCCTCAGCCGGATGCATTGGCGCCACCGCAGTTCAACTCGGTATTGTCTTATGTAGATGGTTCTTTTGTGAAGTGCAGGAATATCAATCTTGGTTATAATGTTCCGAAGAAACTGATCGACAGAACAAATATTGGTATCACTTCATTGAGAGTATATGCATCCGTTGTCAATCCATTCATAATATATTCTCCATTTGTAAAAGAAGGTTATGGCCCGGATCCTGAAGGAAATGGTTTCGGCGGCGCCGTAGCCGGTCAGAACTCAGGAGGACAAGCTGGTTCAATAGGAAGGCAGGTGACAGTGAATGCTAACAATCCTGCGACAAGGCAGATCATTTTCGGAGTAAATCTCAGTTTCTAATCATCTAATATTTAGTTATATGAAATTGTTTAAAAATACAAAAACAGGTTATGCGATCCTTTTAGGTGCAATCCTGATGACCAGTAGTTGTAGTAAAATACTGGAAGAGAATCCAAGATCAAATGTTACCCCGGAAGTATTCGCTACTCCACAAGGTATTTTAGGAGCTCTTTCAGGTGTTTATAATTCCTTGCGTGGTGCATGGGGAACAGAAGGATTCACTATTAACCAAATGGCAGGAACGGATGAATACCTGATGGGAGGTAGTGCCCAAAACCAGCGGGTCTTTACCTATAATGGTTTGACCAGTTCGGATTTCAATGGAGGCTTTGGTCTTTATTCAAGCATCAATGTATTGAATGGCGTTCTTGAAAAAGGACCTTCAGCAGGTTTAGATGCCGCTACATTAAAAATGTATATCGGCCAATCATATTTTCTGCGGGCTTATATTTATTTCTATCTGGTTCAAACATTTGGTAACATTCCATTGAACACAACTTTTATTACAGTACCGTCGCAAGGTGCAACGCCGGCACCGGTAGCAGATATATACACACAGATCGTTGCAGATCTGACGGCAGCGATCGCCAACCTGCCGAATACACCCACAGCGCCTTTCTTAGGAAAAGCGGCAACTGCCGGAGCTGCAAAATGGTTATTGTCGAAAGTTTATTTGACGAGAGGATGGTTGAATAATTCAAATGCAGATTTTCAATTGGCTTATACTACTGCCAAAGAGCTGATCGATAACAAAGGAACATATGGGCTTGATCTCTGGCAGAATTATGCAGACGCATTTAATCCTGTTAATGATTATGGCAAGGAAACAATATTTGTTACAGATCATACCAACGATCCGAAATATGGATTTCTTACAACAGGTAGCGGGCAAGCCGGTGGTTCTGGTTTGAACGTTACACCCTGGATGGGATTGTTCAATGCTCCCGCAGTCATCGGGGTGAATTCAACCAAAAATGCTTCTAATGTTTTGGTAAGCTCCGGAGCAACGATGATCAACAGGGATGTTCAATTCGGAAGACCATTTACAAGGATCCGTCCGAATATGCCGAGATTAACTACGGGCCCCAACAATGGTTTAAGTTATATCCTCGACCAGGCTTTTGTAAACAGGCCTGTTGATTCCCGTTATGATAAAACTTTTCAAACAGTTTGGTTAGCGAATTCCGGACCAGGCGGTGGTGGTGGCCAGGTGGTAGTTGGAGTTTATTCCGGTCCGAGTGTTACCGGTTCAAGAGGACAATTAACAGCCGGGCTCGATACTGCTATATGGTTCTCAGATTATGAAGTAGTGGGCGCACCGCAAAACAATGGCCCGAATCCATTCAAAGGAATAATCGTTACTCCGTTATTACAAAACAATAATATTTATCCTTACATGAAAAAACTGGCGGATCCAAGAAGACTTCATCATAATGATCCTTCTTATCGGCCGGTTGTTCATGCACGTTTTTCAGAAGTTTACCTGATCGCTGCAGAGGCAGCTTTCAAATTAGGGCAAATGCAGAATGCTGCTGATATGATCAATATTGTAAGAAAAAGAGCGGCCTATCGCACAAATGCGGCGCCCACTCCCTCCTGTGCAGCAGGTTCACCAACCTGTTATCCTTCTACTTCGGGAGGTGATCTGTATGCACCGGGCTTTAACCAGGCTACTGCTGAAGCAGCATTAACTATTACAGCCGGACAGGTTACATTAGATTTTATTTTGGATGAACGTTCACGTGAATTCTATGGTGAATCTGTGCGTTGGCTTGATCTCGTCAGAACAAAACAACTTGTTACCCGTGTGAAAGCATGGAATCCAACTGAAGCAGGTACCAGTATCAAACCGGAAAATATGCTAAGGCCAATACCGCAGGACCAGATCGACAGGGTTACTGTTGGACCAAAATATCCGCAAAACCCGGGTTATTAAAACATGTATGAGATCATAAAATGAATTTATAAAGTCTCTCTAGCAAAAAAGCAGTTCTTATAAGCAATCGCAGGAGGGGTGAATTCTTTCATCCTTCCTTTGTTTTTAATCAGTAATTTAAGACCAGGAGATACATGCTGTTACTCGGTATTGATATTGGCACTTCTTCAATAAAAGTTTCTGTGGTGGATGCAGACACAAGGAACTGTATTGCCGCAGCAACATTCCCTGAAACAGAATCGGAAGTGATCGCATTGCAGCCGGGATGGGCCGAGCAAAGTCCTGATCAATGGTGGGAAAATGTAAAACAGGCGATTTTAAAATGTCATGCTCCTGGTGACTATGATCCTTTGCAAATTGCTGCTGTCGGCATCGCTTATCAAATGCATGGATTGGTTTTGGTAGATAAAGACCAGCATGTTCTCCGCAATTCGATCATATGGTGCGATAGCCGGGCTGTTGAAATTGGCAATAAAGCTTTCGAAGAGATCGGCGAAGAAAAATGTTTATCGCATTTACTTAACTCTCCCGGAAATTTTACGGCCAGCAAACTGGCATGGGTAAAAGAAAATGAACCGGCCGTTTATGAGAAGATCGATAAAATAATGTTGCCCGGCGATTTTATTGCAATGAAACTGACGGGAGATTGCACGACTACCATTTCGGCTTTATCGGAAGGTATCTTCTGGGATTTTGAACAAAATAAAATTTCAAAAGAGGTTTTGGATCATTTCGGTTTCGATAAAAACTTTTTTCCAAAACTGCATTCTCTTTTTTCGCCGCATGGTTATTTAAAAGATACGGTGGCTGCAAGATTATCATTAAAAGCGGGCATACCTGTTTCGTATAAATCAGGCGATCAGCCTAACAATGCTTTATCATTGAATGTAATGAAGCCGGGAGATGTGGCAAGTACTGCCGGAACTTCCGGTGTTATATATGGTATCAGTGACGAACTTACTTACGACAAACAATCCCGTATCAACAGTTTTGCGCATGTTAATTATGAATTGGATAAAACAAGGATCGGCGTTTTACTTTGTATAAATGGCGCCGGTATCTTTAACCGCTGGGTAAAAAATATGGCCGGCGTTAATCACACGTATGAAGGATTGAATGAAGCTGCTGCAAAGATCCCGATCGGGTCTGAAGGCTTACTGGCATTTTCATTTGGGAATGGAGCCGAACGAATGCTCAATAACAAAATGATCGGCGCACAATTTTTAAATCTTGATTTTAATATTCATTCAACAGCACATATCGCCAGGGCAGCACAGGAAAGTGTTGCATTTGCATTTCGTTATGGCCTGGATATTATGAGAGAGAATGGGATCGATCCATCGGTAGTAAAAGCCGCCAAAACAAATATGTTCTTAAGTGATGTGTTCACACAATCATTTGCCGGAACATCCAATGTTGCGGTTGAATTTTATGAGGGCGATGGAAGTTATGGAGCCGCTATCGGTGCAGGTATTGGCGCCGGTATCTATGCGGATGCTTCCGCTGCTTACAGTAACCGTAAGTCTGTAAAAACAGTAGAACCAAAATACACGGCTCAATACAATGATCTTTACGAACAATGGAAAGAATTGCTGACCGAACAAATTAATTCGACTTCGGGAGAAAATGTTTGGTCGTTTAGCTTAACTTAATTATTTAAAATAAATCAATAACGGAACATGGGAGTTATATTGGGACAGAGAGAATATTTTAAAGGCATTGGTCAAATAAAGTTCGAAGGCACTGAGTCGGATAATCAAATGGCGTTTCGATGGTATGATGAAAATAAAATAGTAGCCGGCAAGCCCCTGAAAGAATGGTTGCGTTTTGCCTGCGCTTACTGGCATAGCTTCTGCGGCAATGGCGCCGATCCTTTTGGTGAACCGACACATATTTTTCCATGGAATGAAAAAACAGATGCGGTAGAAAGAGCCAGGGATAAAGCAGATGCTGCTTTTGAATTCATTACTAAACTCGGGTTGCCATATTATTGCTTTCATGATGTAGATGCAGTGGATCATACCAATGATATAAATGAAAATGATAAAAGATTACAAGCGATAACAAAATATTTAAGCGAGAAGCAAACAGCGAGTGGCGTGAAGCTTCTTTGGGGTACCGCCAACTTATTTTCCAACAGGAGATACATGAATGGCGCTGCTACCAATCCTGATTTTCATGTATTATCACATGCAGGCGCACAAGTGAAAGCTGCATTGGATGCAACGATCGCATTGAATGGCGAGAATTATGTATTCTGGGGCGGAAGGGAAGGTTATATGAGTTTGCTGAATACGAACATGAAAAGAGAGAAAGATCATTTTGCCCGTTTTCTTCATACAGCAAAAGATTATGCAAGGAAGAATGGTTTCAAAGGAAAATTCTTTATTGAACCCAAACCCTGCGAGCCAAGCAAGCATCAATACGATTATGATTGCGAAACAGTGATCGGCTTTTTACGGCAGTATGATCTTATGAATGATTTCAGTTTGAATATTGAGGTCAATCATGCAACACTCGCCGGTCATACTTTCCAGCATGAATTACAAGTGGCCGCCGATGCCGGATTATTAGGAAGCATGGATGCCAACCGCGGCGATTACCAGAATGGATGGGATACGGATCAGTTCCCGAATAATATTACAGAATTGGTTGAAGCGATGCTTGTAATATTGGAAGCGGGTGGTTTTAAAGGAGGCGGTATCAATTTCGATGCGAAGATCCGGCGCAACTCTACCGATCCTGAAGATCTTTTCTATGCGCATATCGGCGCCATGGATTCTTTTGCAAGAGCATTGATCGTTGCGGATAATATAGTACAACATTCCGATTATAAAAAAATACGCAGCAACCGTTATGCTTCGTTTGATAATGCTAAAGGAAAAGATTTTGAGAATGGAAAACTTTCACTGGAAGACCTGAGAACCTATGCAATTGAAAATGGAGAACCTGCTGTTACAAGCGGCAAACAGGAATTATTGGAGAATATTATTAATCGATTTATCTGATGGCTGTAAAAACAACAGTACGATCTTTTGGTGAATTGGATGGAAAGACAGTGAATAAGTACACCATCACAGAGGTAGCCGGTATACAGGTGAGTGTGATCAATTACGGCGCTACTGTTACCAGTATCATTGTGCCTGATAAAACCGGATCACCCGCCGATGTAGTATTGGGTTTTGATACGCTGGAAGGATATATTCGATCCGGCCATCATTATTTCGGCGGTATATGCGGACGTTATGCAAACAGGATCGCCAATGCAGAATTCCGTATCAACGGGAACGAATATCGTCTTTCAAATAATGGAGGCATCAGTTGCCTTCACGGCGGTTTCAAAGGTTTCGATAAGAAATATTGGGATGCAGAAATTTTACCGGAAGGAAACGGCGTAAGATTTTCTTATAAAAGTTTTGATGGAGAAGAAGGTTTTCCCGGTAATATGAATGTATCGGTCACTTACATTGTAGCTAATAGCGAACTGCATATGGAGTATGTTGCTACTACCGACAAAGCAACTCCTGTAAATATCACCAGTCATTGTTACTTTAATCTTTCCGGTGGTAATGAAAATGATATTTTGGATCATGAACTGCAATTAAATGCCGACAAGATGCTGGAAGTAGATGAAGAATTGATCCCGACAGGAAATATGAAAGATGTAAAGAACACGACGATGGATTTTACACATCTCAGGAAGATCGGCACATCCAATGGATCATCGGGCTATGATTATTCATGGGTATTGCAAAATAATAATGGCAAATTGGGAAAAGCTGTTTCATTGGTACACCCGGCCAGCGGAAGAAAGATGACAGTTTACACTACGCAGCCGGCTGTTCATTTTTATAGCGGGCATTTCTTAGACGGGAACTTAGCTGACACAAAAAAAGGAAAAGAGTATGGCAAGTATGCAGGTCTTTGCCTGGAAGCACAGCATTTTCCGGATAGTCCTAATCATCCTGATTTTCCCAATACGATCTTAAAACCCGGCGAAGTATATACAGAAAAAACTATTTACAGTTTCGGGCAAGTTTAATTAAATAACCAAATTCAAACCAATACTATGTTTCTTTTAGGGATGAATTTTTTGGGAACTACGGACTGGATATTTGTTATTCTTTATCTGATAGTTATTGCCGGTATTTCTGTCTGGAGCATTCGTAAAACAAAAGAAACAACCTCTGATTATTTTTTAGCCAATCGTAATTTAGGCTGGTGGGTGATCGGCGCTTCTATCCTGGCTTCCAATGTAGGATCGGAACATATTGTTGGTCTCGCAGGCTCTGCTGCAAAATCCGGAACAGTACTCGGGCATTACGAATTACATTCTTATATCGTTCTTATTCTCGGTTGGGTATTTGTTCCTTTCTATTTGCGGAGTTCAGTTTATACGATGCCTGAATTTTTAGAAAAAAGATTTAACCCGCAATCAAGAAGATTACTTTCCGTTATTCAATTGTTCAGTTATGTTATCGCCAAAGCTTCGGTAACAATTTTTGCAGGCGCATTGGTATTTCAGCAATTTCTCGGAGTTGACTTCTGGACCGGCGCTATATTGTTAGTGATAATTACAGGTGTGTACACTGTATTGGGCGGTTTGCATGCCGTGATGTACACAGAAGCCGTACAGGCAATCGTATTATTATTGGGTTCGGCAGTACTATTGGTATTTGGATTAAAGGAAGTAGGAGGATGGAATGCATTAATGAATTCTGTTCCTGCCGAAAAACTGAATATGTTCCGCCCGATGAGTGATCCCGAATATCCATGGCTGGGAATATTGATCGCATCACCGATCGTAGGTGTATGGTATTGGTGTACCGATCAGCATATCGTTCAACGATGTTTGGCCGCACGAAATGAAAAAGAAGCACGAAGAGGAACCATCTTTGCTGCTTTCCTGAAGCTGTTGCCATTTTTTATATTTCTTATTCCCGGGCTCATTGCATTTGCATTGCATCAGCAAGGAAAATTACAATTGAGCGATACCAATGCTGCTTTTCCTGAAATGGTCAAACAGATCATGCCGATCGGGCTGAGAGGTTTATTAGCCGGAGGTTTACTCGCCGCATTGATGAGTTCATTGGCATCTGTATATAATGCGTGTTCTACTTTATATACAATTGATATTTATAAGAAACAACATCCGGAAGCAAGCGAAAAGCAATTGGTAAAAGTTGGACGCATCGCTACAGCTATCATTGTATTATTAGGAATGGCATGGATACCATTGATGAAAGAACTTTCCGACAGTAGTTTATATGATTACCTGCAGAATGTTCAATCATACCTGGCGCCGCCTATTGCCGCCGTATTCCTGTTCGGTGTCTTCTTTAAACGGTTGAATGCAAAAGGCGCTTATGCAGCCATGGTGGCGGGTTTCAGCGTTGGGCTTTTAAAACTGACATTACAATTATTTAAAAAGAAGTTACCCGAAGGAAGTATATTTTATGAATTCGCCACGATCAATTTCTTATACTTCTGTATCTATCTTTTTATTTTTTCAATTGGAATAATGGTAACTGTAAGTCTTCTTACACCTAAACCACCCGAAGCGCAGATACAGGGATTGACTTTCGCTACCACGGTTGCAAAAGACAAAGCCGCCAGCCGTGCCAGTTGGAATAAATGGGATGTTATTTTATCACTGATCGTAGTTGCTATCATCGTAGCTACATTTATGTACTTCTCACCATTGGGTGTTGCAAAATAGAATAAGCCATGAAAATGCATCAAACAATGCGATGGTTCGGCCCGAATGATCCTGTTAGCCTTTCTGATATCCGGCAGGCAGGATGTGAAGGTGTAGTAACGGCATTGCATCATATTCCTGTCGGCGATATATGGCCCTTCGAAGAAATAAATAAAAGAAAAAAACTGATCGAAGAGGCAGGCATGACATGGACAGTCATTGAAAGCCTGCCGGTAAGCGAAGAGATCAAAAAGCAAAGCGGCAATTATAAAAAACATATTGAGAATTACAAGACCAGCCTGCGCAATGTGGCCGCCTGTGGCTTAAAGATCATTACTTACAATTTTATGCCCGTACTGGATTGGTTGCGCACCGATATTGCTTATACCATGCCGGATGGCAGCAAAGCATTATACTTTGAAAGAACTGCATTCATTGCTTTTGATCTTTATATGCTTCAGCGACCCGGCGCAGAAAATGATTATACTAAAGAAGAAATAAAAAAAGCGAAGAAGAAATTTGGTGAAATGAGCGGGGAAGAAAAAGAAAGAGTGTTCCGAAATGCATTATTGGGTTTACCCGGAAGTGATGAAGCTTTTACTCCCGCACAAGTATTGAATGCATTAAAAGAATATGAAGGTATAGATGCGATCAAATTGAAACACAATCTTTTTCATTTTCTCTGGCAGGTAATTCCTGTTGCGGAAGAATGTGATCTGAAAATGGCCATTCATCCCGATGATCCGCCGTATCCTGTGTTGGGTTTGCCGAGAGTAGTAAGTACCGAACAGGATGCAGTCGATATCATCAATGCGGCGCCATCGCCGTCGAATGGTTTGTGTTTTTGTACAGGTTCATTTGGCGCAAGACCCGATAATAACCTGGTGCAAATGCTGAAACGTTTCGCCGACAATATTCATTTTCTTCATTTGAGAAATACAAAAAGAGATGAGGAAGGGAATTTTTATGAAGCCGGTCATCTTGCCGGTGATGCGGATATGTATGAAATAATAAAAGAAGTGTTGCTGCTACAGCGGAGAAGAAAGATATCTATCCCGATGAGACCCGATCATGGCCACCAGATGCTGGATGATCTGGAGAAAAAAACATATCCCGGCTATTCGGCCATTGGAAGATTAAAAGGTTTGGCTGAATTGAGAGGAGTAGAATATGCTTTGGATAAAAGTTTATAAGCAGGTGATAAGTTATAGGTTTAAGTTGTAAGTAATGAAAAAACTGTTATTATTTTTTTGTTTGATTGCTGGTGCTGAAAATATTTCAGCGCAATCTTTCACCAATCCTGTTCTTTCAGGTTTTTATCCCGATCCAACTATTTGCAAAGCGGGTAATGATTATTATCTCGTTACTTCATCCTTTGCTTATTTTCCCGGGCTTCCCATATTTCATAGCAAAGATCTTTTGAACTGGCAACAGATCGGTCATGTATTAGACAGGCCGGAGCAACTTGATCTTGATGGGGCCGGTGTGTCAAGAGGGTTGTTTGCCCCGGCGATCACTTATCATAAGGGAATATTTTATTTGGTTTGCACATTGGTAGATAAACTCGGAAATTTTGTTGTTACTGCAAAAGACCCTAAAGGGCCATGGAGTAACCCGGTTGCTTTGCCGCAAATAGATGGTATCGATCCTTCTGTTTTTTTTGATGATAATGACAGCGCTTATATCGTTTACAATAGTATTCCACCGGAAAATATTTCTTTGCACAATGGACATCGCAGCATCCGCATCAATTCTTTCGATGCAACAAATTTGAAAATAACAAGCGGCAATAAAATTATTGTGAATGGGGGAACCGATATGGCCAAAAAGCCCGTATGGATCGAAGCACCGCATATATTGAAAAAAGACGGCTGGTATTATTTGATCTGTGCTGAAGGCGGAACAGCGTATGAACATTCTGAGGTTGTATTCAGAAGTAAGTTGGTTGGTGGTCCTTATGTTTCGTTTGAAAAGAACCCGATACTTACGCAACGTCATTTGGATCCGCAAAGATCCGATCCCATCACTACTACTGGTCATGCTGATCTTGTCGAAGGACCGGGCGGCAAATGGTGGGCCGTATTTCTTGGCTGTCGTCCGTATGAAGGCGATTATTATAATACCGGCCGGGAAACATTCATGGCCCCGGTTGCATGGAAAGACGGGTGGCCAACGATCGATCTTGCCGGCGATGTTGTGCAGTATTCATATCCTATTAATGCAACTGTCAATACGGGCATCGAAAGATTCAATGGAAATTATAATTTCCACGATGATTTCAATAAAGCCAAACTAAGCGTCCGTTATATTTTTTTAAGAACCAAAAGAACGGATTGGTTGCATAAAGAACATGTTGGAAACACGGGTTCACGATTACTCCTGGATCTGCAACCCGAAACTATTTCAGGAAAAGCTAATCCATCGTTTGTGGGCTTCCGGCAACCTCACTTAAAAGGCTATGCTGCTACTTTGCTAAGATTCGATCCCAAAGCATCCAACGAAAAGGCTGGACTGATCATTTTTCAAAATGAATTCCATTATTATTATCTATGCAGATCCATCGCCGATGGCAAACCGGTTGTTCAGCTGTTTAAAGGACCCGGTAATGATCATCCCAATGATGCGCCGGTATTGCTCTCCACAAAAAAGCTTGAGTATGCGGCAGCTCGATCTCTACCTAAAGATCGAAGTGGAGAATGCTGCGTACAATTTTTATTTCAGTGAAAAGAAAGATAAATGGACGATCCTTGAAACAGGAGTGAATGGAAAATTCCTGAGTACAAAAGAAGCCCGGGGTTTTGTAGGTTCTGTTTACGGTTTGTATGCAACATCCGGCGGGCAACCGGCAACAGGAAACCAGGCGGCTTATTATTGGTTCGAATGTAAAAGCGAAGATGATGTTTATAAGAAGCGATAAGTTATACATATGAAAAGATTATTTTTTTTGATCTGTTTTTTTGCAAATGTTGACGCTATTTCTGCGCAGCAGATCGTTTCGGAAGAACAAGACCGCAATTCTTTTGATATAAAGACCGCAGTGATATATGTTGATGAAAATGATCTTGATCTTGTAAAAAGATCAGCAGAACTATTGCAGTCGGATATTGAAATGGTGACCGGCGTTAAGCTTAAAATAATTAATAAGATCGACAAGCCATGGCTTGATGTTATTGCAATAGGTAGTATCACTCATTCGTCTTTTATCAAAGAGATGATCAAAAGAAAACTGCTGAATATTGCAGCCATTTCAGGAAAATGGGAAGCATACCGTATACAATCGGTAGAAGTATTTAAAGAATTTATGCCGATGAAACGTGTGCTTGCCATCGTTGGCAGCGACAGGAGAGGAACGGCTTATGGTGTTTTTGAATTATCGAAGCAACTGGGGGTTTCTCCCTGGTATTGGTGGGCCGATGTACCCGTAAAAAAGAAAGAGAATGTTTTTATTAAAACAGGAATTGTTATCACCGATGCGCCTAAGGTAAAATACCGGGGCATTTTTATAAACGATGAAGCGCCGGCTTTAAGTAACTGGAGCAAAGAAAAATTCGGAGGCTTCAATCATTTATTCTATGAAAAGGTTTTTGAACTGATACTTCGTTTAAAAGGAAATTATTTATGGCCTGCTATGTGGGGTAATGCATTTTATGATGACGATTCATTGAGTATAAGATCCGCTGATAAATATGGCATCGTTATCGGTACATCGCATCATGAGCCGCTGATGCGGGCACATGATGAATGGAAACGTTATGGTAACAAACAGAAATGGAATTATGACAGTACCGAAACGGGATTAAAGAATTTCTGGAAAGGCGGAATGCAAAGAGCATGGAATGAAAAGATCGTCAGCGTAGGTATGAGAGGCGATGGCGATGAACCGATGAGCCGGGAAACAGCAACGGCTTTATTGGAAAGAATTGTAAAAGACCAGCGGCAGATCATTGAAGAAGTAACAGGCAAACCCGCCAGTGAAACACCACAACTCTGGGCCTTATATAAAGAAGTACAGGATTATTATGATAAAGGCATGAGAGTACCCGATGATGTTACGTTATTATTATGTGATGATAACTGGGGCAATATCCGCAAGCTTCCAAAGCCCGGTGAAAAACAAAGAAAAGGCGGTTATGGCATCTATTATCATTTTGATTATGTCGGCGGACCGAGAAATTATAAATGGGTCAATACAAATCCTCTTCCGAGAATATGGGAACAAATGCATATGGCGTGGGAATATAATGCAAGACAAATATGGATCGTGAACGTTGGAGATATCAAACCGATGGAATTTCCTATTTCTTTTTTTCTGGAGTATGCCTGGAACCCGGAAAGAATTGATGCGGCCGATCTGCAAAAATATTCGGAGCAATGGGCCGCTGCACAGTTTGGCGATAAGTATGCAAAAGATATTGCCGATATACTGACGAAATATGCAAAGTATAATAGCAGGAGGAAACCTGAACTGCTTGATGCCAATACATATAGTTTGGACAACTATGCGGAATTTACTAATGCCTTGCTGGACTATAAAGACCTGCTCTATAAAGCCGACAAGATCGATCGCGAACTGCCCGCTTCTTATCGGGATGCTTTTTTCCAGTTGATAATGCATCCTGTAAAAGCCTGCTCCAATCTTTATGAATTATATTATTATACAGCCGTTAATCATAAACTGTACCAGCAGGGAAAAACAGCAAAGGTTAATAAGATCGCAGAACTGGTCAAAGAACTTTATATAAAAGATTCATTGATCACATTGGAGTATCACCGGTTAAATAAAGGCAAGTGGAATCATATGATGAGCCAAACGCATATCGGTTACACATACTGGCAACAACCGCTTGTGCAAAGCATGCCCTTTGCCAGGCGTGTGCCTGATGACTCATTAGTGAATGAAGTAGTGCCGGCCCCCGCTATTCAGCAGGAGCATTCGCATTCTGAATCCGGTACTACTTCGTTACGGGGTCTCAAGTATAATATTATTGAAAGGGATGGCCATATCTCTATAGCGGCCGATCATTTTACAAACAGCCTTAACACAAATGGTATTACCTGGAAAATATTACCCGATCATGGACGTACAGGTTCTGCTATCACATCTTTTCCTGTAACGGCAAAGCGACAAGTACCTGGAGTTACATCACCGCATGTAGAGTACACAATATTTACTTCAAGTTCGGATAGTTTTCAGTTGATGGCATATTTTTCACCAAGCCTCAATTATCATAATGATCCCGAAGGTTTGCAATATGCGATCTCGATAGATGATGAAAAGCCGCAGATCGTTAGCATCAATAAGGAAGATAAGAATACAGGTGCGGGCGTCTGGAGTAAATGGGTCAGTGAGAATATAATTATAAAAACGACTAATCACAGGATAAAAAAAGCAGGACAGCATACTATAAAATACTGGATGGTTGATCCGGGTGTGGTATTGCAAAAACTGGTATTGGATTTTGGAGGATTGCAACGCAGTTACCTGGGCCCGCCTGAAACATTGAAAAAATAGCGAATCCTCTATGCAACTATATTCCTATGCGGTAAAATAAAAAATTGATGTTATGAGACAAAAATTGTTGACGGGATCAATCATGGCCATGGGTTGTTGTATTATGATGAATTGTTCTGATAGTAAGAAGATCGCTTCACAACAAGCCACTACTTTGAAGGATGCGTATAAAAATGATTTCCTGATCGGTACAGCATTGAACGCAGAACAGATCGAAGAGAAAGAACCGAATGCGGCTGCATTGGTGCCACAGCAATTCAATACTGCTACACCGGAGAATATCATGAAAGCAGAGATCATCCACCCGGAATGGAACAAATACAATTTTGATCTTGCTGATAAAATGATCGAATACGGAAAGAAACATAGTATCAAAATAAACGGCCACACATTGATCTGGCATAGTCAGCTACCTGCATTTGTCCGGAATATGAAGGATGCAGATTCCGTTAAGGAATTTTTTACCGGGCATATTAATACAGTGGCAGGACGATACAGCGGTAAGATCGCTTCATGGGATGTGGTGAACGAAGCATTGAATGAAGATGGTACGATGCGCAAAACAATTTTTTTGGAAAAAATCGGTGATGATTATGTCACCGAAGCTTTTCGGCTTGCGCAGGCCGCATCGCCCAATACAGAATTAGTGTACAATGATTATAACAATGAACAACCAAAGAAAAGAGCCGGTTGTATCGGGTTGATAAAAAAAATTCAGGCAGCCGGCGTTCGTATCGATGCGGTAGGAATACAGGGACACTGGCATGCCGGCAGGATTCCATTAAAGGATATTGAAGAAAGTTTACTTGAGTATTCAGCATTGGGATTGAAAGTGATGATCACTGAATTGGATATTGAAGTATTGCCCCGCAATTTCCAGGGCGCAGATGTGAACCAGCAGGTAGCCGGGAATCCTGCATTGGATCCTTATGTAAATGGTTTACCGGACAGTGTTCAGCAACAACTCGCCAATGATTATGAAGCATTGTTCGATCTTTTTTTAAAACATAAGGATAAAATAACGAGAGTTACTTTCTGGGGAGTGAATGACGGGCAAAGCTGGTTGAATGGATGGCCCGTAAGAGGAAGAACCAATTATCCATTATTATTTGACAGGGAATTCAAACCCAAACCGGCTTATTATAAAGTGATGGCTTTGAAAACAGGTGAGAAAAAAAGTTTCTGATAAATTTTAAATCAATTAAATGACAACTGCTCCTTCACAAAGATTATCTGTACTGGAAAAGATAGGTTATAGTTTGGGCGATCTTGCTGCCAATCTTATTTTCCAAACCCTGATGGCCTTTCTTGCTTTCTTTTATACAGAGATATATAAGATACCACCGGCAAAAGCAAGCCTGGTCATGCTGATAGGAGGATTCGTCGGCGCCTTCTTCAATATTGTAATGGGCGCTATTGCAGATCGAACCAATACAAGATGGGGTAAGTTTCGTCCCTGGATATTATGGACAGCTATTCCATTTGGCGTTATTGCATTGCTGGCATTCTCTACTCCGAATTTTAATGAAGGAGGAAAGATCGCTTATGCTTTTATCACTTATTTTTTACTGGTAATAATTTATTCGGCAAACAATCTTCCGTATTCGGCTTTGAGTGGTGTGCTTACAGGAGATATGAAGGAACGAAATAGTTTGTCTTCTTATCGTTTTGTTTCAGTGATGGTAGCGCAATTCATCATACAGGTATTATTATTACCATTAGCTATCTCGGTAGGACATGGCGATAAAGCAAAAGGATTTGAAAAAGTGATGTTTGTATTCGCCATTGTAGGAGTAATATGTTTCCTCGTCACTTTTTTAACAACAAGAGAAAGAGTAAAACCTCCTAAAGAACAGAAAACTCCATTGGCACAGGATCTAAAGGACCTCGCAAAGAACAAACCCTGGCTCATCATGCTTGCATTAACTATCCTTGTTTTTATAACACTTGCATTGAAAGGCGGGATGAATATCTTTTTTTATAAATATTATTTGACAGAAGGAAGTCAGACTGCATTCCTTGATAATGTCGGGTTTAATAAAATAATAAATGGTCTTAGCAATGTATTTGGTCCGGCGGCTTTCGAAGAATTCAGGAAACCGGGCAATGCGCCTTATGCGGCATCAAGTTTTACGAGTGCATTCAGCACCATCGCTATGATCATTGGTATTTTATTTTCCAAACCGTTGGCGGACAGGTTTGGTAAACGAAATGTATTCGGCATTTTTCTTACACTCTCTGCGCTATGCCTTATAGCAGTAAATTTTTATAGCAGTACTTCTGTAATGGCAGTATTCATCACGCAGATCCTGCATGGTTTTATTTATGGGATCACCATCCCGTTATTATGGGCGATGATCGCCGATGTGGCAGATTACAGTGAATGGAAAAATAACCGGAGGGCAACGGCCATCATTTTTTCGGCTATGATATTTGGTTTGAAGATCGGGTTAAGTCTTGGCGGCGCCCTCTCCACCTGGTTGTTAAGTATATTCGGTTATGATGCTGATGCCGCCCAGCAAACAGGTTCGGCTGTAAACGGAATTAAATTATTGGTGAGTGTGATCCCCGGTTTGATATTCATCGCCGGCGCCGGGTTATTATTCTGGTATTCTATCAATAAAAAGATGGAAGTACAAATTGAAAACGATCTGAAGCAAAGAAGAATATAAATTACTAAAATATGCCCGAAGACAGTATCGATCATATCGATTTTGATGACTTAGATAGAAGAGCTATTTCTCAGCCATTGGTAAAACATATTTATACGGCCGATCCTTCGGCGCATGTTTTCAATGGAAAAATATATATCTATCCATCGCATGATGTTGACAAAGGAGTTGCTTTTGATGATCTCGGCAGTCATTTTGATATGGAGGATTATCATGTAATATCAATGGAGGGTCCCGATGGTGAAGCAACAGATAATGGGGTGGCCTTACATATTAAAGATGTTCCATGGGCGGTCAAACAAATGTGGGCGCCGGATGCAGCGTATAAGAATGGCAAATACTATTTATTTTTTCCGGCAAAAAGAGAAGATGGAATATTCCAGGTCGGTGTGGCGATTGGCGATTCACCAACTGGTCCATTCATCGCCCAACCGGAAGCAATAAAGAATAGTTATTCTATTGATCCGGCCGTTTTGACCGATGATGATGGAAAAACGTATATGTATTTCGGTGGATTGTGGGGTGGACAATTACAATCTTACCGCAATAATATATTTGATGAGAACAACAAGGAACCTTTGCCCTATGAACCTGCTTTAGGTCCAAGAGTTGCTATGCTTACCGATGACCTGCTCCAATTTGCTGAACCGGTAAAAGAAATTGTTATCATTGATGAAAATGGAAAACCATTATTAGCAGGCGATAATGACCGCCGTTTTTTTGAAGCGGCATGGATGCATAAGTATAATGGTAAATATTATTTTTCCTATTCGACCGGCGATACGCATTTCCTGTGTTATGCAACCGGCAACGATCCTTATGGTCCCTTTCAATACCAGGGAAGGATCTTAAATCCGGTTGTTGGATGGACTTCGCATCATTCTATTGTTGAATTCAAAGGGAAATGGTATTTATTTTATCACGACAGCAGTTTGTCAAAAGGTGTTACACATCTGCGTTCGATAAAAGTAACAGAGATCAGTTACGATAAAGAAGGAAAAATACAAACGATAGATCCATATAGAGAATGATACCGGTAACCGGGGGAAATAAAACGAATTGTTTTCAGAATCCTGAAAGGATTCAGGATGAATAGCGGACAGAACGATGAAGAGTGATTATTGATTTTTTTTCCACTGGAAGAAAAATTAATAACAATTCCGCAGGAAGCCAAATGCAACAGGTGATGCCATGAAAAACAACAGCTGGTCAAATAAATATATATAATGAAAAAAATATTTTTATTCGTTACATGTTTGTTATCGTTATCGGCTTATTCGCAGGATGAAAAAGCATCGATGAAGATGTGGGATCCATCATTGCCTGTTGAAAAAAGAGTGAACGACCTGGTAAGCCGGCTGACACTGGAAGAAAAAGTTGCGCAAATGCTCAATGCAACACCGGCGATCCCCCGTTTATTCATTTCCGCTTATGATTGGTGGAATGAAGTATTACATGGAGTAGCAAGAACGCCATTCAAAGTTACTTCTTACCCGCAGGCGATCGGTATGGCGGCAACATGGGATACAAATTCATTATACATGATGGCGGATTTTTCTGCATTGGAAGGAAGAGCCATTCATAACAAAGCGATCGCAATGAATAAAACAGGCGATCGATATTTAGGATTAACATACTGGACGCCGAACATTAATATCTTTCGTGACCCGAGATGGGGAAGGGGACAGGAAACTTACGGCGAAGATCCTTTTTTGACTGCGATGCTGGCAAAAGCATTTGTAAGAGGTTTGCAGGGAGAAGATCCAAAATATTTGAAAGCGGCTGCCTGCGCAAAACATTTTGCAGTACATAGTGGGCCCGAACCATCAAGACATTCGGATAATTTCAATCCATCTGTATACGATCTCTGGGATACTTATTTACCTGCGTTCAAAGAATTAATTGTGAAAGCAAATGTAGCCGGGGTAATGTGTGCCTATAATGCAGTGAACACACAGCCTTGTTGCGGAAGCGATCTGCTGATGAACGATATTTTACGCAATCAATGGAAATTTACAGGATATGTTACAAGTGATTGCTGGGCGATCGATGATTTTTTCCGTTATCATAAAACACATAAAGATGCGACTGCTTCCGCGATAGATGCGGTAATGCATGGCACCGATGTGGAATGCGGGCAGGCAGTTTATAAAACGTTGGTAGATGCAGTTAAACAGGGTTTGATAAAAGAAGAACAACTGGATATTTCGCTGAAACGTTTATTTACGATCCGTTTTCGTCTCGGTATGTTCGATCCTCCGTCGATGGTGAAATATGCACAAACGCCGGCTTCAGCATTAGAAGCGCCGGAACATAAAGCACATGCTTTGAAAATGGCGCAGCAAAGTATTGTGCTGTTGAGAAATGAGAATAATACCTTACCGTTATCGAAAAAATTAAAAAAGATCGTTGTAGTAGGTCCCAATGCCGATAATAAAATAGCTGTATTGGGAAATTATAATGGAACACCTTCAAATGTCGTTTCAGTACTGGAAGGGATAAAAGAGAAACTGGGAAATAACACAGAAGTGGTTTTTGAAAAGGCGGTGAATTTTGCCAATGATAGTTTACTGATCCATAAAGATATCAGCAGCCTGTACACTTATGATGGTAAGCAGGGAGTAAAAGCCGAATATTTTCTAAATGAAAAATTGGAAGGCACTCCTGTACTTACTCAAATAGAAAAAGAGATCGATCATCATTGGTCCGAAGGGGAAATTCCTTTTGCCGGGATGAGGTCGACACATTATTCTGCCCGTTATACTACCCGCATCATTGCAACACAGGATGAAATAATGAGTTTTGAATCTGAAGCGAATGATGGCTATCGCATTAAAATAAACGACAGCACTGTAGTAGATGTATGGGAAAGGAACAGGTGGGGAAGTAAACAATTCAACCTGGAAGTGAAAAAAGGTGTTACATATAATATTGAAATGACCTTTCGCCAAAGCGAAGGAGATGCTACGGTAAAATTGCGGGCCGGTAATTATGTAAGAACCAACTTTACTGCACTGGCCGATCGTATCAAGGATGCAGATGCAATAATATTTGCCGGCGGTATTTCACCGCAACTGGAAGGAGAAGAAATGCCCGTCGCCGTTCCCGGTTTTAAAGGTGGTGACCGGACAAGCATCATGTTGCCGGCAGTACAAACAGAATTGATGAAAGCATTGAAAGCAACAGGTAAGCCAATTGTTTTTGTAATGATGACGGGCAGTGCGGTCGCTATACCATGGGAAAGTGAAAATATTCCCGCAATACTTAATGCATGGTATGGCGGACAAAGTGCGGGCACTGCAGTGGCCAATGTTTTATTTGGCGATCATAATCCTGCGGGAAGATTGCCTGTTACATTTTATAAAAGCGATAATGACCTGCCCGGCTTTAGCGATTATTCGATGGATGGAAGGACCTATCGTTATTTTCACGGGGAAGCATTATACCCATTCGGTTATGGGTTATCCTATTCAACATTTAATTACAGCGGATTGATAGTGCCTTCATCGTTGGCAAAGAATAAAAAATTAACGGTGAGTGTTTCAGTAAAAAATACGGGACAAAAGGATGGAGAAGAAGTGGTGCAATTATATGTCTCGCATCAATACATCAAAGGCAAAACGCCGATAAGAGCATTAAAAGGATTTAAACGTATTGCTTTAAAAGCAGGGGAAAGTAAACTGGTAACATTTACACTGACGCCTGAACAATTATCATTGGTCAGCGAAGATGAAGGAAAATTTTTTCAACCCGATGATAAAGTAACGATAAGCGTAGGTGGTGGTCAGCCGGGAGTAAAAAATAAAACGACATCGAATGTAGTGAGTAAATCATTTATTGTACGCTAATAATATTACTATGCGCTAATGAAGAAGTTTGTACTTATATTATTGATAGTATGGTTCAATAAAGCGGATGCGCAATTCCCAAAAGTGGATATTCCCGGTTCGGAAATAAGAAAGATCAGTTCAACAATTGTAGCAGGACAGGAATATGATCTTCATATATTATTGCCGGGCGGTTATAAGAACAGCAATAAAAAATATCCGGTTGTTTACCTGATGGATTCGCAATGGGATTTTCCATTGGTAAAATCTATTTATGGTCAGCAATACTATGATGGTTTTATTCCCGAATTGATCGTAGTGGGAATTACCTGGGGCGGAACTGATCCCCATCCTGATAGTTTACGGGCAAGAGATTATACCCCGACCAATGATGGAAGACTTAAGCAAAGCGGCGGCGCCGATAATTTTCTTTCTTTCATGAAAAATGAGTTATTCCCTTTTATAGAAAAAAATTACAGGGCAGACAGCAGCAACCGGTCGATCATGGGTTGTTCATTGGGAGGATTGATAACGATGTATGCTTTGTTCACTCACCCGGAAATGTTCAGAGGTTATGCAGCCGCCAGTCCGGCGACGGGCTGGGACAAAGAGATCATTTATAAATATGAGAAGCAGTTTTATGCAAAAGATCTTCTTTCAAAAACAGTTGCCGGTTCATTAAGATTATACATGACCATCGGCGATGTGGAAAGAAATGCTGCAGGTTTTGAAAAGCTGGCTAAGTTTTTAGACGACCGCAAGTATCACTCGTTGATAATAAGATCAAAAATGCTGGAAAATACAGGCCATTCCGGAACGAAGAGTGAAACATTCAGCCGGGGATTACAATATATTTTTGAAAGACCCCGGTTAAGTCTTGATAAAGGATTGTTACAGGGTTTTACCGGCATTTACCGTGCGCAAAATGGAATGATCGCTGAAGTGGCAAGAGAAGAAAATGTGTTATTGATAAATATCGGGGGCAATACCATTTATCGTTTGCTTGCCGGCAGTGAAACAGGTTTCTATGCAAGATCGGAATACCTGAATGTATTTTTCAGAAAGGAAAATGAAATGGTGACGGGTTTTGAGTTGCAGCGGTATGGCAGCACGCAACTTTTTTCAAAAATAAAATAGCATGAAGCATTGTTTGATCATAATTCTTGTGTTCGTAACTGTACCCTTACAGGCGCAGCAAACGGATTCATTGGTATCGGGTGTTTATTATTGGAATAAACTGGAGCCAAAACAAGAAGAGACGAGGATAAGAAGACAAGTGCTCGAAGGAAAAACATTTGCCCTCGGGCATTTTGAGATACATACTTCCACCATAGAATCGGGAATGTCGCCGCATCCTCCGCATAAGCATAGCGATGAAGAAGAACTGATCATTGTAAAAGACGGTTATGTCAAGATCACTATTGGAGATACAAGAAAGATAGTAGGCCCGGGTAGCGTTGCTTTTGCAATGCCGGGCGATGGGCATGGTATCGATAATGTAGGAAATGGCCAGGCTACTTATTTTATTTTGAAATACAAGTCGAAGCTGCCAATGGATACGGCAAGAGCAAGAAGGGAAGGCGGTTCATTTATTCTTGACTGGAATGAATTAAAAACCACCAATACCGGCAAAGGTTATCGCCGAAATTTTTTTGACAGGGGAACATCTCAATTGCGCCAATTTGAAATGCATACTACGGCATTGAATGCGGATTCTGTAAGTCATGCGCCGCATACACATATACAGGAAGAAATTATTTTGATACTGAGAGGCAATGTGGAATTACAGATCGGCTCTGCATCTTATAAAGCCGCTGCCGGCGATTTATTTTTTCTTTCTGCCAATGTTTCCCATGCATTAAAAAATACCGGCAAAGAGCAATGCGAATATTTTGCTTTTCAATGGAGAAATTAAAATGAAAAAGAAAAGACTTTATATAGTTTTTATTCTTTCAATTGTTTTAGGGCAATCAGTTTTTGCAGAAGTAAGGCTTCCGGCGCTGATAAGCAATGGTATGATCTTGCAAAGAGATATTCGTTTGAAAATATGGGGCTGGGCATCGGCGGGAGAAAAGATTTCTTTACTATTCAGCAGTAATAAAGACAAAGCATATCATACAACTGCAAATGAGAAAGGCGAATGGTTCATCCTATTGCCAAAGCAAAAAGCGGGCGGACCTTATTATATGAAGATCGAAGCCGGCAATCATCTTGTGATTGAAAACATTTTGGTCGGTGATGTGTGGCTTTGCAGCGGGCAGAGTAATATGGAACAGGGCATGGGCGCAAGGTTGAAATATAAATATGCTGACGAGATCGCAACGGTGAACAATAGTAATATCCGGCATTTTCTTGTTCCTGATAATATAATTTCAACGAACCACAAGCGAATGTTGAAAGCGGATCATGGAAAGAAGCGAATCCCCAAAATATCTCAGAGTTCACGGCCGTTGGATATTTTTTTGCCAAAGAACTGTATGCAAAATATAAAGTGCCTGTTGGGTTGATCAATGCGGCGCTTGGCGGTTCGCCTGCGGAAGCATGGATCAGTGAGTCATCGTTGAAGAAATTTCCGGAATATTATAATGAGATGCAGAAATTCAAAGACACATTTTTTGTGGCGCAAACAGAGATCAAAGATCGTATTGCTGTAAAAATTTGGGATAACGGGGTAAATGCGATGGATATAGGATCAAAAAGAAATTGGACAGATCCTTTATTGAATGATGATGACTGGCAGATCTTTCAAATACCGGGTTACTGGCCCGGTGTTATTCCCGATTTTAAGAATGGTGCTGTTTGGTTCAGGAAAGAGATCATCGTTCCCGCTTCGATGCCGGGTAAACCCGCCAAGATCGAATTGGGAAGAATAACTGATGCGGATTCAGTTTTTATCAATGGGATATTCGTCGGTAATACAACTTATCAATACCCGGCAAGAAGATATGAGTTTAAAAATAATATATTAAAAGAAGGAAAGAATGTGATCGTTATTCGTGTTGTAAGTAGTTCCGGTAAGGGAGGCTTTGCCCCGGCTAAAAGGTATGAATTGACAACAGCAACCGATACCATCACATTGTCGGGTAACTGGAAATATAAAATTGGCAGTAAGCAACAATCGCCTTATCCTTCAACGACAACGATTCGTTTCAAACCCGGTGGTTTATATAATGCAATGATCGCACCGCTGATCAATTATTCCATCAAAGGAACTATCTGGTACCAGGGCGAAACGAACAGCAATTATCCAAACAACTATCGATCGGTCATGCAAACATTGATCGAAGACTGGAGAAATTCATGGAAGCAGGGAAATTTTCCATTCCTGTTTGTGCAGTTGCCTAATTATATGGAGCCTACACCAACTCCGCAACTTAACAGCAACTGGGCCACGCTTCGTTATCAGCAATTAAAAACACTTTCTGTTCCGAATACAGGTATGGTGATCGCTATTGATCTTGGCGAATGGAATGACCTGCACCCGGAAAATAAAAAAGATATCAGCTATCGCCTTTCATTATTGGCAAGAAAGATGGCCTATGGAGAAAAAGAACTTATTGCGTCCGGGCCCATTTACCGGTCGATGAAAGTGGAAGGCAACAGGATCATCATCAGTTTCAGTAATACAGGAAGTGGATTGATCGCAAAAGATGATACTGCACTCCGGCATTTTGCTATTGCCGGAAGCGGGGGCAACTATGTAAAAGCAAATGCGGTGATCAGAAAGAACAGGATCGAAGTATGGAGCGATGAAGTGAAAAAACCTGTTTCGGTGTATTATGCCTGGGCAGATGATCCTGAGAATGTAAATCTTTATAATAAAGAAGGTTTGCCCGCTTCGCCATTTAAAACCGAATAATTGAATGATGAAAAAATATCTTCTCATTTGTATTGCAGTTGTTTGTTCAATGAATGTATTGGCACAAAACAATACAGCCTGGCGGGGAAAAAAGGCTGCGGTTGTTATTACATATGATGATGGCTATGACCAGCAATTGGATAATGCGATCCCGGTACTTGATTCATTGGGATTAAAAGCTACTTTTTATCTATCCGCATATTTTCCTGCTGTTAAGGATAGGTTGAGTGAATGGAAAAAGGTATCGGCGAATGGACATGAACTCGGTAATCATACTTTATATCATCCCTGTGCGGGTGGCAAGGGAAGAGAATGGGTGAGTAAAGATTATGATATGAATAGTTATACAGTAAGGAGAATGACGGATGAGATCAGGATGGCCAATACTTTTTTACAAACTCTCGATGGCAAAACAAAAAGAACATTTGCTTTTACCTGCGGCGATATGAAAGTGCAGGATAGTTTTTTTATCAATGGAATGAAGAATGACCTTGTTGCCGCAAGAGCCGTACGGGGAGAGATGCATCGTCTTGATCAAATAGATCTTTACAACGTGGATTGCTATATGGTGAACAATCATACCGCAGAACAATTGATCGGGTGGGTGAAGAAAGCTGTTGAAACAAATTCATTGCTCGTTATTCTTTTTCATGGAGTGGGTGGTGGGAATTCTTTGGATGTTTCGTTGCCTGCACACAGGGAATTCCTTCAGTACTTAAAGCAAAATGAAAAAGATCTCTGGGTCGCACCGATGATCGAGCTGGCTGATTTTATAAAGGAACGGCAAAAATGAGGATGTATGAGCAAAGATCATTCAAGACGCAAATTCATTTACAATGCCGGGCTGGTAGGTTTAGGCTTGCCTTTGCTTTCGGCTTATCCCGATCGCCATAATGAACACTCAAACAAAATAGAAATGGGAAACAAAGATGGCAAACTGGGTATTGCATTAGTTGGATTGGGAAGTTATGCCGGCGGGCAACTGGCTCCTGCATTGCAGCAGACAGAACATTGTTATCTCGCCGGTATTGTAACAGGCACGCCTTCGAAAGCCGTTACGTGGAAAGAAAAGTATAGTATCCCGGAGAAAAATATTTATAACTATGAGAATTATGATTCGATAAAAGATAATCCTGATATCGATATCATATATGTAGTGCTGCCAAATTCCATGCATGCTGAATATACGATCCGGGCGGCTGAAGCAGGCAAGCATGTGATCTGCGAAAAGCCGATGGCGATCACCGTGGAGGATTGCGATAAGATGGTCGCTGCCTGTAAAAAAGCTAAGAAACATTTATCCATTGGCTATCGTTTGCATTTCGATCCGTATCATTTGGAAATGGTAAGGATGGGAACACAAAAAGCCTATGGCGAAATAAAAAAGATAAGTTCTTCTTTTTCATTTGTGGGAGTAAAAGGATCATGGCGGTTAAATAAAAAATATTCAGGCGGGGGCCCGCTGATGGACCTGGGCATTTATTGCCTGCAGGCTTCGGTCTATACAACAGGAATGTTGCCGGTAGCTGTAACTGCACGATCATTACCTATAACTGATAAAGAAAAGTTTATTGACATAGAAGAGACATTGGATTTCCAATTGGAAATGCCAAATGGTTTGATCGCTGAATGCAAAACAAGTTATTCTGAGAATATGAATTACCTGAGAGCAGAAGCAGAAAATGGCTGGTTTGAATTGCGTCCTGCATTTAATTATTCAGGATTGAAAGGAACTGTTTCGGATGGAAAGATCGTTGAATTTCCAAAGCTATCGCAGCAGGCAAGACAAATGGATGGTATTGCTTTGTCAATAAAGAATAATAAAGAAAGTATCGTACCCGGTGAAATGGGAAGAAGGGATATGAAATATATCACGGCTATTTATGAAGCGATGCGAACAGGGAAGAGGATTGAAATAAATTAGGAATAAAACGCTGATGACACAGTAAATGGAATATGCCGCCATTATTATCAGCCTGGGTCATTACTGCATGAGTAAGAGTAACGATGGGTTCGGCAACCATGGCCGGTATTTGATCGGCAGGAAAAAAATATTAAATTCCTGGAGATATCAGCAAGCCGATCGATATCAGCCTGCAACTCTCATGAACTCACCAACAAAAAAAATGGCTCGAATCCGTTTATATATTCGACCAGCAAAATAAAGCTTCCGCTCTCGCCCTGACCATCGGGGAAAATGAATTACCGTTCGAAAATGAAGCAACGAACGATCTTGTAAAAAAATGAATCGAACCCCAGGACAATTATTACCCGTTTGTTATTTAATCTTTTTATGAGAAATTCCGTTTTGAAATTTTTAGAAGGAGAACAAGCAATGCCTTCACAGGTTTAAATTTTTGGTGAAACCAAATGACCGGGAGTGTAACCAAGGCAGATAGTGAAAAAAAAAACCCGCAAATAATTTTGCGGGGTTTTAATTAATTTAGTAGCCCGTACGAGATTCGAACTCGTATCACCACCGTGAAAGGGTGGTGTCCTAACCCTTAGACGAACGGGCCGTTTTAAGGGACGGCAAAGATAGTCCTGCGATGCTTTTTAGCCAAATGTTTTTCAGCCTTAACGCTGCGTACGGAGTACTGGTTTTATCCATTTCGATAAAAGCACCCACGCCAATATCACCCACATAATACCCAATGCAAATCCGCCCATCACATCGGTTGCATAATGTACATTCAATACAACACGGCTGGCGCCGATCGATAAGGTGAATAATAATAACAATGCGGTGATCAGCCATTTCCACCCGGCTTTAAGACCGGTTTGCCATACCAACCAGGCAAGGATACTGCAAAAGACAAAGGATGATAAAGCGTGACCACTGGGAAAACTATAATCGGCAGGTTTTGTTATTAGCGACAGCTCGGGACGGCCACGCTGAAAGATCAGCTTGAATAGTTTCGACAGGTTCCAGGCACCGAATGACACGATAAATATGGCGATCGAATACCTGTATTTTTTTTTAAAAATAAAATAGGCGATCAATATTGTATAAGCAACAAATAAGGGCCATGTATTACCGAAGAAAGTGATCATCCTCATGAACTTCACCAAACCGGGGCCGGCATTCGCAGTCCAGTAAGCGATCATAGTAAGATCAAAGCCGCCTTCTTTCTCATGGATCTTTACACTGGCTATATACCAGAAGAAACATAACGCAGCAAAAAAAAGAACAAACAATACTATATATAAGCGGGTATTATTTTTCTTTACGATCATCTGGTATCAGGTTTAATGATTTCCCGGATCTTACAACGATAAGATTTTTTTCACCACATAAGAACATAGGCTCACAGAGGGAGTTGTCACATACAAATAGTCAATTTAATCTTACCATTATTGGTTATTTTCTTTTTCCTCCGGCGGAACGATCAATGTTAAGGTGTCAGGAATAATACCGGCTTTAACGTTGCTGACCCTGCCCAGGTATTCACCATCTACCTGGAAATGCGCCGGGCGATATGTTTTTATATTCACCGATCTTGCCTGTAATACTTCTGTTTTTTCCTCGTAAACAAGCTTCGTCAGCAGCATCCTTACACTATGAAAAAAAGATATTTTCTGTACAATGATCACTTCGAAAAGCTCATCATCTATTTTACCTTCGGGATTGATCATGATTCCCGTTCCGTAGGTAGTGGCATTGGCAATAACTACCATGATCGCTTTTCTTTTGACCTTTTCTGTATCCGTTTGTATGTCTACACGCATCAACTGCTGGTGACGAAATACACGCCAGCCCGCCCTGATATAGCCGAGTAACCCTCGTTTTTTTAAAGCTTTGAATTTTTTTGTGACATAGGCATTAAATCCAATATCGGAAAGATGGATACATAATTGATCGTTGATCTCCAGTAAATGAATTTTTTTGTGAACGCCCTGCATACAAATTGTAATTGCTTTTTCGGGATCCGACGGTATGCCCAGTTCTTTGGCCATTCCATTGGCCGATCCCGCAGGCAGTATGCCCATCGGGATATCTAAATTCAGCAAACTTTTTGCAACCAGGTTTACAGTTCCGTCGCCACCTACGGCGATCACTCCGGAAGGATCATATTCTTTGATCTTTGCCGCCAGTTCTGCAGGTTCAATATGTTTGGGCAATTCAAATAGCCGGAATGCACAGCTGCTGCTATTGCATTGTTCGCGGATAAGGGCTGACCAATCTGTTTTGCTGGCCCCTGATCCCGGGTTTATAATAAAAAGTAATTTTAAGGCGCTGTCGTTATTCATGAGGTATGGTGCTATTATTGCTCAATCAGGGGAGATGCTAAATGGCAAAAATGGTTAATAATAAAAAATTGTTCATAAAGGTATATCATGGTTACGGGCATACGCACGATCTTATTGTTTTTGGCCATGTTTTCAGGGGAAAACCTGTTACCCGCCGCAAGTTCTCAAACAATTATCTCACCAATATTATTCATTTACTGAGATTATTTTTTGTAAGACCTGTTGCCAACGTGAATGTACAACTGGAATGGAGAGGACAAACATTCTATAGTTCTACTGAAAAAGACGGGTTCTTTAAGTTCGAATGGAAGTCAGCGGATGAAGTTGCAGCCGGCTGGCATGATGTGAAGGTCAGTTGCCCCGGTAATGAAGGAAATTGTGCAGGAAGTGGTGAAGGAAAATTTTTTGTTCCGAATTCCACGCAGTTTGCATTTATATCGGATATCGATGACACGGTACTCGTATCTCATTCTGCCACGATCGGTAAAAGATTAAGGGTTTTATTTACAAGAAATCCCCGCAGGCGCAGACCTTTTGCCGATGTAGTAAAACATTATGAATTGCTGGCAGTCTGCTCATACAACGGCACAGGTTCCCAATCCTTTTTTCTATGTTTCCAGCAGCGAGTGGAATTTGTATGACGATCTCAATGAATTCTTTAATTATAACGGCCTTCCAAAAGGAACTTTTTTACTGAACCAGGTAAAGCGATGGTTCCAGCTTTGGAAAACAGGGAAAACAAAACACGAGGGAAAGATGTTGCGCATTATGCGGATACTAAATACTTTTCCCAAACAGCAATTCATTTTATTGGGCGATAATACACAAAGTGATCCGGCCATTTATACGGCGATAGCCAATAAATTTCCCGGAAAAATATTCGCTATTTATATTAATAATGTAAGCCTGAAAAAAGAAATGGCCACTAAACAGGTATTAGATACTGTTAAAGAGACCGGCACCTTTGTTTGTCTTCATAAGGACAATACCGAAGCCATTGCTCATTCAAAAGCGATCGGGCTGGTTTAGTTTTAAGTTTTAGGTTTTAAGTGTTAAGTTATCAGGCTCGAATAACTTAACACTTACAACTTAGAACTTAACACCTGTTATCTGCATCGGCCAATTTAATTAAATCTGATATATGCAGGCATGAGCAGTTTGCCTAACTTTGCCCCTCTTTACCGGCCATAGCTATAGCAGGGGCCGGTTTTCAAAAACTAAAACGCTTCAATCTATCATGAGTACAATTAAAGTTGCTATTAATGGTTTCGGAAGAATTGGCCGCCTTGTTTACCGCCAGATCTATAAAATGGAAGGTATCGATGTAGTGGCTATCAATGATCTTACCAGTCCAAAAGTGTTGGCTCATCTTTTAAAATATGACAGCGCACAGGGCCGCTTCGATGCTGATGTAAAAGCTACCGAAGATTCGATCGTGGTGAATGGCGACAGTGTAAGAATTTATGCGCAGAAGAATCCTGCCGAAATTCCCTGGAGATCGCATGATGTGGATGTGGTATTGGAGTGTACAGGATTTTTTACCGATAAAGACAAAGCAACGGCACATATAACGGCCGGAGCAAAGAGAGTTGTTATCTCTGCGCCTGCAACCGGCGATCTGAAAACAGTTGTGTTCAATGTCAATCATAGTATACTGGACGGAAGTGAAACGATCATCTCCTGCGCTTCCTGCACAACGAACTGTTTGGCGCCAATGGCAAAAGTGCTGAATGATAAATATGGTATCGTTACCGGTATCATGACAACCATCCACGCTTATACCAACGACCAGAATACGCTGGATGCACCGCATCCGAAAGGCGATCTTCGCCGTGCAAGAGCTGCGGCCGCGAATATTGTTCCCAATAGTACCGGTGCCGCCAAAGCGATCGGTCTTGTATTACCTGAATTGAAAGGAAAACTGGATGGTAGCGCACAAAGAGTTCCGACCATCACCGGTTCATTGACCGAATTGACAAGTATCTTAAATAAAACAGTGAGTGTTGAAGAGATCAATGCAGCGATGAAAGCAGCCAGCAATGAAAGTTTTGGTTATACCGAAGACGAGATCGTTAGCAGCGATATCATCGGTATCCATTTCGGTTCATTGTTCGATGCTACGCAAACCAAAGTAATGACAGTGGGAGATAAACAACTGGTAAAAACAGTAAGCTGGTACGATAATGAAATGAGTTATGTGAGCCAGTTGGTGAGAACGGTGAAATACTTTGCAGGATTGATCAGCTAAGAGATAAAAGATAATAGATAAAAGTTCTCATAGGTTAAAGAGCCTGCCCCGTAAGGGGCATTCCTTTTGAACCAGTAAACAGGCAACACAGATAAAGACATTCATTCTATAAGAACTTTTATCTATTATCTTTTAGTTTTTATCTGAAAGATTACTTTTGTCGCTTTAAAACCATACTCATGTCAAAATTCTCCGATCACAATTTCAAAGGACAAAAAGCATTGATAAGAGTTGATTTCAATGTGCCGTTAAATGACAAATTCGAGATCACCGACGATACAAGGATTAAAGCCGCTGTTCCAACCATAAAAAAAGTATTGAATGATGGCGGCATGGTGATACTGATGAGTCATCTTGGAAGACCAAAAGACGGACCGGCGGAAAAATATTCGCTGAAGCATTTGATAAAACATATCAGTGAATTGCTGGATGGCGCCAGCGTATTATTTGCCAATGATTGTATCGGCGAGCAGGCCATGCTTACCGCAAGCATGATGCGTCCCGGGGAAGTATTGCTATTGGAGAATCTCCGTTTTTATAAAGAAGAAGAAAAGGGCGATCCGGCATTCGCAGAGAAATTATCCAAACTCGGGGATGTATGGATCAATGATGCATTTGGTACGGCTCACCGGGCACATGCATCAACAGCGGTCATTGCAAAATTCTTCCCGGTTGAAAAAAGAATGTTCGGTTTGGTAATGGAAGGAGAAGTGGCGAGTGCAGAAAAAGTATTGCACCGGGCCGAGAAACCGTTTGTGGCTATCATCGGCGGAGCAAAAGTGAGTGATAAGATACTCATCATTGAGAACCTGCTGGAAAAAGCAACCGATATCATCATTGGTGGCGGTATGGCCTATACATTTATGAAAGCGCAGGGAGGGCAGATCGGTAATTCTTTATGTGAAGAAGACCGCCTTTCAACTGCTCTTGAAATTTTAAAGAAAGCGGAAGCAAAAGGAGTTTGCATTCATCTTCCATCCGATTCTGTTATTGCCGACAAATTTGCGGCGGATGCACAAACATCAGTGGCGCCAAGCAATAATATACCGGCAGGCTGGATGGGTTTGGATATCGGCGCTCATGCCTGCGAACAATTTTGCAATGTGATCAAACATTCCAAAACAATTTTATGGAATGGCCCGATGGGCGTTTTTGAAATGCACAATTTCCAGCACGGAACAAAAGCTATTGCCAAAGCAGTGGCCGAAGCGACCGAGTCGGGTTCTTTCTCATTGGTCGGCGGCGGCGATAGCGTGGCAGCTGTTAATCAATTCGGCTATGCTGATAAAGTAAGTTATGTTTCTACCGGTGGCGGAGCGATGCTGGAATATTTTGAAGGAAGGACTTTGCCGGGGATTGCAGCGGTACACGAATAGATAAAAGATAAAAACTAAAAGATAAAAGTTCTTTAAAACCTATAGACCCTGGTAGGACTATCGGTGCTTTAAAGAACTTTTATCTTTTATCTGTTAGTTTTTATCTATCACAATAATCTTATCATTACTTCCATTACTCGTGCAGATATACACTTTGCCCGCAGGCGAAATGCAGAGATCTCTCATTCTTCCATAGGTATTAGTGAAGTACTCATTCGTTGCAGTAACTACTAGGAATGAGCCATCCAGTTTCAGCTGGTAAAGCCTTGCATTCTTCAATGCTACCAGTAATAAGGAATTTTTCCATTGAGGAATTGTATTGCTGTTATAATAATCCAAACCACAAACGGCTGCTGTAGGTGACCATGCTGTTAAAGGCGCTTTTACATTATTCGCAGCGCAAAATGCCAGTTCATTACTCGTATTGCAAACACCTTCTACATTCGGCCATCCGTAATTTCTTCCTTTTTCAATGATGTTTACTTCATCATCATTGCCGGGCCCGTGTTCGGAACTATATAAAATATTATTGGCGAATACCAGGCCCTGCGGGTTACGATGACCAAAACTCCAGTAAGGATTTCCGGCAACGGGATTATCCGCCGGAACCGATCCGTCCAGGTTCAATCGCAATATCTTTCCATTTATTGCCGAAGTATTTTGAGGTAATGATTGATTGGAAGCATCGCCTGTTGTAATGAATAATTTCAGATCAGGACTGATCAGCAACCTGCACCCGTTGTGAATAGATGAAGCGGAAATATTATCGATGATCGTTACCGGGTTAATTAATGCAGTTCCATTATAGGTAAAGCGAACGATCTTTTCCCTGTAATTGCCGGCATTGTTATAATTATAAGCAACAAATACATGCGGTGTTGTGATAAAATCGGGATGCAAAACCATTCCCAGCAAACCGCCTTCACCATTCGATACCACTTCGCTGATGGTATGTACCAATGTTACTGTCCCGGTTGTTGGATTGACCCGGCTTATCTTACCGCCTCTTTCCGTCATCCAGATAAAATTATCGGGTCCCCATAAAATTTCCCAGGGATAGCTGAGTCCCTGTACCAATATTGAATCTTTGATCACCACCGAACCCGGTAGCGGCGGATCATCCGATATATTGCTTTTCTTTTTACAATGCATGCAGGCCATCGAAAGAGTCAATAAAAATATACCGGAAGCTTTTTTAAAGAGAGGCATTATTCGTTTTGAAATGTTCGGCGCTAAAACCATGCCGCAGAGTTACCAAATTCGTCGTTTCACCGGCAATACTACTTGACCAACCGAAAATTTACCGTGTCCAAATACCAAATTCGCTACTTTTACTCTCAATTAAAAAACCACAACAATGAAAGGAAGTCGTAATATCATTTTGTTATCCATTGCAGCCCTGGTATTAATTCTTTTTGTATGGGGATGCAGCGGTTGTAATAAGATCAAAAAAGCTGATCAAAGTGTAAAAAAGGTTTGGGGTAATGTTGAAACGAATTATCAACGCAGAACGGATCTGTATAGTTCAGTGATCAAAACGATTGAAGCTTCTGCGAATTTTGAAAAGTCTTTACTTTCCGAAGTAGTCAATGCAAGAGCGAAACTCGGTTCCACTACTGTTAATGTAGATGACCAGGCAAGTCTTGACAAATACCAGCAGGCCCAGGGACAAATGCAGGGTGCTTTTTCAAGATTGATGGGTTATGTCGAAAACTATCCTGATATAAAAACAACAAAATCATTCCAGGATTTCCAGGCACAAATAGAAGGCACGGAGAACCGGATCAATGTGGCGCGGCAGGATTATAATGCGGCTGTCGAGAAATTTAATAATATGATCATTACTTTTCCCAGAAGTATGCTGGCAGGTATGGTTGGGGCGAAGGAAAAAGCATATTATAAAGCCAACCCCGGATCGGAAAATCCGCCGGATGTGAACTTTAATATCAAATAAGTAATACCTGAATGTTTTCTCTATTTAAAAGGAAGAAAAAATTCTTCACCGACGAAGAACAGCGCCTTATTGTTTCCGCAATAAAAAATGCGGAACGCTGCACCAGTGGTGAAGTGCGGGTATATGTGGAAAGCCGTTGCAGTTATATGGATGCGCTCGACCGTGCCGTTGAAGTATTTGCAACAATGGGAATGCAGGCTACCGAAGAAAGGAACGGCGTACTGGTGTATGTTGCCATAAAAGATCAGCAGCTTGCTGTATTTGGCGATGAAGGTATTCACCGCAAAGTGGGAAATGAATACTGGAATACAGAAGTAAAGAAAATGCTCGGGGAATTTAACCGTGACAATTATGCAAAAGGGATCGCTGATGTAGTAGAAGATATTGGCCAGGCGCTGCAACATTTCTTTCCTTATACAGATACAGATAAAAATGAACTTTCAGACGATATTCAATTCGGCAGATAAATTTTAATGAAGCGGCTTTTAGTAATACTTGGTCTTTTATTTTCTGTTTGTGTTTCGGCGCAAATAGATAAGGTAATTCCTAAACGGCCCAATCCGCCGAGATTGGTAAATGATTATACCAATACCCTTCAACCTTACCAGCTTGATGCATTGGAGCGCAAGCTTACAGCTTATGATGACAGTACTTCCAACCAGATCGCAGTTGTTATTGTATCTACTACGGGAGATTATTCGGTGGAAGAAGTTGCATTGGAAATACTTCGTGGCTGGGGCGTAGGTAATAAAGACAGGAATAATGGAATTGTTTTACTCGTTGCCAAAGATGACCGGAAACTTCGTATCGAAGTAGGTTATGGGCTGGAAGGCGCTGTTCCCGATATTACTGCCAAACATATCTATGAAGAAGAAATTACTCCCAATTTTAAAGAGGGTAATTATTATCGTGGTATCGACCAGGGTACAGATGCCATCATAAAAGCGGCAGCAGGTGAATATAAAGCGCCGGCTAATTACAGGAGCAGTAAAAAGAAAGGCATTGGGTGGGGGCCGATCATTTTTGTTATCATTTTTATCGTCATTGGTATTGCAGGAGGCGGAAGGGGAAGTAGTGGTGGCAGTACTTTGTCAAATGCAGGCTGGATGATAGGCAGTATACTTAGCAGCGGCCGCAGCAGTGGCGGTGGAGGATGGTCAGGCGGCGGCGGAGGCGGAGGTGGTTTTGGAGGATTTGGCGGTGGCGGCGGTGGTGGCGGCGGAGCCAGTGGAAGTTGGTAGAATAATTTTAAATGTTAAGTGTTGAATGTTAAATAGGTTCCCGCTTTGGGAGAAGTTTTATACGTAAATAGGTGTCCTGGTATCAGGACACCTATTTAAAATTTAGCATTTAAGATCTAAAATTCTTAAAAGCCTTTCTTATCCGCTTCCGGTAATTTCGAAAGAACATAATTGGCCTGTTCAGTCAAACCGGCATCTTTCTTCTTTTTTGCCAGTGTTTTCAGCCAGCCATTGAGCGCCGGATCCGTCTGGGCCCTGAAAGCTTCGGGAATATCATCCCTGAATGAAGCAATAGCATCAACTCCTCTTTTTACAATATCCATATTGTTCATTTTGCCGAGGAATGTGCCAACAGATTGGGTCCTCGTGAATTTAGCCTGCGATAAAGGAAGTTTTTCATACTCACTTAATATCTTATCGGCAAATGATTCATCGCCGGATGCGATGATCACTCCATTTACTGCATCGCCAAGATTTCCTTTGATATCTCCATTGATCAGTCTTTTTGCTTCGGTCAAAGCGGCAACGCTGTCTATTTCCGATAATGCATTCAATGCATTGCCCGCAACCGAGTACGAAGAATCATTGATGGCCATTTTAAATATAGAAGCGTATCCGGGTTTTTTGTATTCGCCTAATTTATCAATAGCATTTGCTTTTACCGGGCGGTTGGGATCATTCTTTGCAAGATCGGCGAGTAAAGGCTCTGCTGCTTTTTTTACATCGTCTTTCCTGAGATCCAGTTTGCCAATCGTGAAATTGCGCAGCACCGCATATTTATCTTTCAAAGCTGTTTTCAATAATTCAACTGCTTTTGGATCGTCCTGTTTTTTAGAAGCAAAATCGATAGCTTCTCTTCTGTCGAGATAGCTTCCCGCATATTTATATTGATGAATATATTCTTCCAGGGTTTTATTTTCTTTTTTAGTGCAGAGAAGGATTTTATCTCCGTCAAAATTCACCAGGTCGGGTTTTTTATCGGCATTGAAATAAAAAGTATCTGATTTGCTTTTTGCCCACACATTATAACGGGTCTTACTGGCGCCATTATAAACATCAACGGCTACTGGAAGTTTGAAAATCTTATCGCCACTTTGTGTTTGGTTTACGATCACTCTTACTTTTTTGGCCGCATCATCATAGCTGTAATTGATATCCAATGCCGGGTGACCGCCTCCATAATACCATTGGTTCCAGTACCAGTTAAGGTCACGGCCGGTAACTTCTTCAAAAGCCAAACGAAGCTGATGCGCTTCGGCAGATTTGAATTTATTGGTGGTCAAATAAAGATTCAATGCTTTGAAGAAAGCGCTGTCGCCAACATAATTGCGGAGCATGTGTAAAATGCGGCCGCCTTTATTATAGCTTACCGCATCGAATACATCCTCTTTATCGCTGTAATAAAAACGAACAAGATCTTTTTTACCGCTGTTACTTCCCAGGTAGCCCTGCATGTCGCCAAAATTCTGATCGTCGCCGGCATCTTTACCATATTTGTATTCACTCCACAATACTTCGCTATAGTTAGCAAAAGATTCGTTGAGGGTGATATTGCTCCAGCTTTCTGTTGTTACATAATCTCCGAACCATTGGTGAAAAAGTTCGTGTGCAATAGTGCTTTCCCAAAAATTTCCATCTACCAGTTCACGGGCCGTTTGCTGCGAAGCATCGGAGTGAAGGGTAGCTGTTGTATTTTCCATAGCGCCGCTTACATAATCATGCCCGGTTATCTGTGCATACTTCACCCAGGGATAATCAACACCGGTGATCTTTGAGAAGAAGCCGATCATTTCAGGTGTTAGACCAAATATCTTTCTGGCAACAGAAGCGTATTCTTTGTCTACATAATAGCTTACTTCTTTTCCTTTATAAGAGTCTTTTATAATGGCAAAATCGCCAACGCCCATAAAGAAAAGATAAGGTGCATGCGGAAGGTCCATTTTCCAATAATCAGTTCTTGTGCCATCAGCATTTTTCTTTTGGCTCATTAATTTTCCATTGGATAATGTTACATATTTCGCCGGTACGGTCATGTAAAATTCATTCGTTGTTTTCTGGTTGGGCTTATCGATAGTAGGGCACCAGACAGAAGTAGCTTCTGTTTCGCCTTGTGTCCAGATCTGTGTGGGCTTATCTTTTTCTTCTCCTTTTGGATTGATGAAATACAAACCTTTTGCATCATTGATAGCAGCGCTGCCTTTTACCTTCACTTCATTAGGTTTGGCCGTATAGTCTATATATAATGTATAGGCTTCATTTCCTGCATACTTTTTATCGAGTGTGATACGGAGTTGCCAGCCATCATACTCATATTTGAGGTCTTTCATAGCTGTGCCTTTCATCATCGCTACTTTATGGATATCCATTCCTTTAGCATCCAGCGTCAATGAATCGGTTTTATAGAAATGTGGTTTGAGTGTGATCCATGCTTTACCATTCAGGTAAGAGTTATCATAATCAAACTTCACATCCAGTTTGGTATGCACCAGGTCATTGATGCGGGGAACCGCTTCCCGGTATTCTTTTTTCCAGGATGTGTCCGTTGCCTGCCCGGGCTGAGCTGTTACATTTATATAAATGATGCCCAAAACCAGGAGAAGAAATGCTTTTTTCATATTTGTTGTTTAGTGCCGCAAATTTATAGCTGTTAGAACTCTGTCAGCGAAGTATTGGGATGAAAGGTTACAGTATTAACAACTTGTTTTACGGGAATAGCTCAGCCGGTACTTTGTTTGACTGAAGGATCAGTGCAGGATGAGTGATCTGTTCGGTGGGATGGACATTTCAAATCCTATAGCTATCGGATGAGTCGCTACCCTGTTTACAATTAACAGAAAAATCTGGGGATTTAATCTAAATTTGTATTGATAACCAATACATGAAAAATGAACAGGATCCTCTTTTCTGCCGTATTCCTTATTCTTTCTGTAACAGGCTTTTCCCAAAAGATATATTTTGTCTATCTCCAGACAGAGAATGAACAGCCTTTTTATGTAAGAATGGATAAAAGCACTTATAGTTCTTCTGCTTCGGGATATCTTATTCTTCCCAAATTAAAAGACAGTACCTACAGTTTTACGATCGGGTTCCCGCAGAATAAATGGCCGGAACAGAAATTCTCTGTTGGCATGAATAAAAAGGATCATGGTTATTTAGTTAAGAATTTTGGGGACAAGGGCTGGGGTCTTTTCGATCTGCAAACACTGGCTGTACAAATGTCTGCAGGAGCTTCTGCAAAGATCAATAGCAATACTGAAAATAAAGAGGTTTCACCTTTTACCGATATTCTCGCAAAAGCTGCCGATGATCCGTCGATAAAAGAAACAATGATCATTTCGGCCGTTGCGGAAAAAGGAACAGGTACTTCTGTAAAAGAAACTGAAAAGAAAGAAACGGCAGCAATAGAGATAAATAATACTGTTACTGAAAAGCCGGCCGGTAAAACAGACCCGGTGATCGTAAAAAAAGAAGAACCGAAAGTTGAAACCAGGATAGAACCTTTAAAAGAAACAGTAGAAAAAAGCGAACCTGTTATTGTAAAAAAGGAAGAACCGAAAGTTGAAGACAAAGTACCTGTAAAAGAACAGGCAGAAAAAGCAGAACCTGTCATTGTAAAAACAGAGGAATCAAAAAAAGAAATTAAAGAACAACCTGCAAGCAAACAGGAAGAGACTGTAGGCACCGTGACAAATAATTATAAACCTTCCACTATTATTAAAAGATCAGAAACCCCGGTAACAGAAGGCGTAGGCATTGTTTTTATTGACCAGGACAATAAGGGTGCAAGTGATACGATCAGTTTGATAATACCTGATCCCAAGCCGGTAGTAGCACCAAAGGAAGACCCGGTTAAGGAGGAGAAAAAATTCATCGAGATATTGACCGATGAAAAACCTGTTGCCAAAACGGAGACAAGACAATTTTATCGTGAAATGAACAACTGTCCTTCGCTTGCCAGGGAGAGTGATTTTTTAAAATTGAGAAAGCTTATGGCCACCGCCGAGGTAGACGATAGGATGATCACCGAAGCCGAAGATTATTTTAAAGTAAAATGTTTTTCTACCCAGCAAATAAAGAATCTCGGGGTATTGTTTTTAACAGATGAAGGGAAGTATAACTTCTTTGTAACTGCTTATTATCATGTTTCTGATAAGAACAATTTCTCATCTTTATTGACAGAATTGAAAGACGAAAATTATCTCGCTCAGTTCAAGACAATGCTTGGCAAATAAAAAGTATGTCCCGTTACTTTCTTGAAGTTTCGTATAAAGGCACTAACTACAGTGGCTTTCAATCTCAGATCAATGCTAATAGTATACAGGGAGAAATAGAGAAAGCTTTTTCTGTTTTGCAAAAAGAGAAAGTTGTAATGACTTGTTCATCGCGAACAGATACAGGGGTGCATGCATTGCAGAATTATCTTCATTTTGATTTTGATAATGCAATACACAAGGATTTTGTTTATAAGATCAATGCAATTCTCCCGGCGGATATTGTAATTAAAAAGATATTGCCGGTAGCAGAAACCTCTCATTCCAGGTTTGATGCGGAGAGCAGGCATTACAAGTATTATATCTATCAAAGCAAAAACCCTTTTTTAAATGATAGGGCGTATTATTTTCCCTATAAGCTTGATATCGACCAAATGCAGGAAGCTGCCCGGGTATTAATGAGTTACCACGATTTTACCTCCTTTTCAAAGCGTAATACCCAGGCAAAGACCTTTAACTGCAGTCTTACAGAAAGCAGCTGGGTAATAAAGAATAACTTATTGATTTACAACGTACAAGCAGACCGTTTTTTAAGAGGAATGGTTAGGGCTTTGACGGCTACAATGCTTATGGTGGGCAGAAAGAAGATAACTATACAGGATCTTAAAAGCATTATTGAAGGAAAAGACTGTACAAAAGCATTTTTTGCGGTACCCGCTCAGGGGTTATTTCTTATATCTGTAAACTTTCCGGCCGATTATTTTTAATAGTTGAATCCTGCGTAATCATTGCCTGTACTGGCTTTCATAGCAAAGGCGGTTTTCATATGGAAAACCTGTGAGATTTATGTGAACAAAAACGGTCAAAAAACTTTGTCAGTAAACCTCTCACCGTTATCTTTGCAACCCCTCAGTAATGATGGGAGTTCTTAACAAAACGCTTTGAAAATCACACCAAAAACTTCGAAAAATAATCGAAATAAATTTTGGTAGTAATGATACGGCCCTTACCTTTGCACTCCGTTCAAAAAAACGGGGTCGGGTAAAACCGAAAAGATCTTTGAAAGTTGGGAAACAATAGCATTTATCTCAATAGCCATTGAGGTAAAAAAATAGGTAGGTCAAGCGAAATTTATATTCGATTTGACACATTAATTTTCTCTTGAGAATTTTAAAATGTCAGTATCAAACAACATTTACAATGGAGAGTTTGATCCTGGCTCAGGATGAACGCTAGCGGCAGGCTTAATACATGCAAGTCGAGGGGCAGCATGTCCCGCAGCAATGCGGGATGATGGCGACCGGCAAACGGGTGCGGAACACGTACAGAACCTTCCTTCGAGCGGGGAATAGCCCGGAGAAATCCGGATTAATACCCCATAGTAAATTGAAAAGGCATCTTTTTAATTTTAAAGATTTATCACTTGAAGATGGCTGTGCGGCTGATTAGGTAGTTGGCGGGGTAACGGCCCACCAAGCCTGCGATCAGTAACTGGTGTGAGAGCACGACCAGTCACACGGGCACTGAGACACGGGCCCGACTCCTACGGGAGGCAGCAGTAAGGAATATTGGTCAATGGACGAAAGTCTGAACCAGCCATGCCGCGTGGAGGATGAAGGTCCTCTGGATTGTAAACTTCTTTTATATGGGACGAAAAAGGATCTTTCTAGATCAACTGACGGTACCATATGAATAAGCACCGGCTAACTCCGTGCCAGCAGCCGCGGTAATACGGAGGGTGCAAGCGTTATCCGGATTCACTGGGTTTAAAGGGTGCGTAGGCGGGTTGGTAAGTCAGTGGTGAAATCCCCGAGCTTAACTTGGGAACTGCCATTGATACTATCAGTCTTGAATACCGTGGAGGTCGACGGAATATGTCATGTAGCGGTGAAATGCTTAGATATGACATAGAACACCAATTGCGAAGGCAGTTGGCTACACGAGTATTGACGCTGAGGCACGAAAGCGTGGGGATCAAACAGGATTAGATACCCTGGTAGTCCACGCCCTAAACTATGGATACTCGACATACGCGATACACTGTGTGTGTCTGAGCGAAAGCATTAAGTATCCCACCTGGGAAGTACGATCGCAAGATTGAAACTCAAAGGAATTGGCGGGGGTCCGCACAAGCGGTGGAGCATGTGGTTTAATTCGATGATACGCGAGGAACCTTACCTGGGCTAGAATGCTGGGAGACCGTGGGTGAAAGCTCACTTTGTAGCAATACACTGCCAGTAAGGTGCTGCATGGCTGTCGTCAGCTCGTGCCGTGAGGTGTTGGGTTAAGTCCCGCAACGAGCGCAACCCCCATCACTAGTTGCCATCAGGTAACGCTGGGAACTCTAGTGAAACTGCCGTCGTAAGACGTGAGGAAGGAGGGGATGATGTCAAGTCATCATGGCCTTTATGCCCAGGGCTACACACGTGCTACAATGGGGCGTACAAAGGGCTGCAACATAGCGATATGAAGCTAATCCCAAAAAACGCCTCTCAGTTCAGATTGGAGTCTGCAACTCGACTCCATGAAGCTGGAATCGCTAGTAATCGTAGATCAGCAACGCTACGGTGAATACGTTCCCGGACCTTGCACACACCGCCCGTCAAGCCATGGAAGCCGGGTGTACCTAAAGTCGGTAACCGTAAGGAGCCGCCTAGGGTAAAACTGGTGACTGGGGCTAAGTCGTAACAAGGTAGCCGTATCGGAAGGTGCGGCTGGAATACCTCCTTTTTAGAGCACATCCCGATTTAATCGGGACAAAAGATCTACTGGTTATTGTTTCCCATTCTTTCAATTTTTTGCGAGCATAAGCGAGCAATCTCAACAGTTCTTTTAAAAAAGTAACCCGATAACACGGGGGCTACAAACACAGATCCGTAGCTCAGCCTGGTTAGAGCACTACACTGATAATGTAGGGGTCAGCAGTTCAAATCTGCTCGGGTCTACTAATAATAAATAACCTGGGGGGTTAGCTCAGTTGGCTAGAGCATCTGCCTTGCACGCAGAGGGTCATCGGTTCGACTCCGATATCCTCCACCAACTGGAGAATAGTTCTTTGTTTAGATAATGCCTGAGAGGCACACATATTGGCTCGAAGCCATGTTATCTGCAAACGATCTCTTTGATAGGATGTCTGTTGGTTTTCAAACCAGGAAATTTTTGACATCCGGATCATCAGATTGATCAAGATCTTTGACATATTGGGAAAAATTGTTAGAACGGATATCTAATAATTATCGATCACAATTTTGAATAATCACACCATGATTTTTTATGGTTGGTCTGAAGAAATGTGGTCGGGTAACAACTACAAGAATAACAAATTCTAGTTTTTTAATTTTTTTAAAGCAACTAAGGGCGCATGGTGGATGCCTTGGGTCTGAGAGGCGATGAAGGACGTGGTAAGCTGCGATAAGCCGGGGGGAGCTGCACACAAGCATTATATTCCCGGATTTCCGAATGGGACAACCCACTATACTGAAGGTATAGTACTCGAAAGAGAGCCAACCTCCTGAACTGAAACATCTAAGTAGGGAGAGGAAAAGAAAACAATAGTGATTCCCGGAGTAGTGGCGAGCGAAATGGGAATAGCCTAAACTTGAGCGGCGTGCCGCTTGAGGGTTGTAGGACTGCATTTAGAAATCATCATCAAGCAAAATTTTCTGGAAAGTTAAGCCATAGAGGGTGATAGCCCCGTAAGCGAAAATTGATGAGGACGAGCAGTATCCTGAGTAAGACGGGACCGGAGGAATCCTGTCTGAATCTGCCAGCACCATCTGGTAAGGCTAAATACTCCTCAGACACCGATAGTGAACCAGTACCGTAAGGGAAAGGTGAAAAGCACCCTAAACAAGGGAGTGAAATAGTACCTGAAACCGTGCGCCTACAAGCGGTCGAAGCTCAGCAATGAGTGACGGCGTGCCTTTTGCATAATGAGCCTACGAGTTGCTCCTCACTGGCGAGGTTAAGTTCGTAATTAACGGAGCCGTAGCGAAAGCGAGTCCAAATAGGGCGAATAGTCAGTGGGGGCAGACGCGAAACTTTGTGATCTATCCATGGGCAGGTTGAAGTGACGGTAACACGTCATGGAGGACCGAACCCGTTAACGTTGAAAAGTTCTGGGATGACCTGTGGATAGGGGTGAAAGGCCAATCAAACTGAGAGATAGCTCGTTCTCCCCGAAATGTTTTTAGGAACAGCCTCGGTTTATAAGTCTGTTAGAGGTAGAGCTACTGATTGGGCTAGGGGGCTTCACCGCCTACCAAACCCTGACAAACTCCGAATGCTAACAGATATTTACCGGGAGTGAGGCTGCGGGTGCTAAGATCCGTGGCCGAGAGGGAAATAACCCAGAATAGCAGCTAAGGTCCCTAATAAGTAGTTAAGTTGATCAAACGAGGTAGGACTTCTATAACAGCCAGGATGTTTGCTTGGAAGCAGCAATTCATTTAAAGAGTGCGTAACAGCTCACTGGTCGAGAGGTCCCGCACGGAAAATAATCGGGCATCAAACTACTAACCGAAGCTCTATGATCCCACCTTGGTGGTGATCGGTAGGGGAGCATTGAAACTGCATCGAAGGTGTACGGCGACGTATGCTGGAGCGGTTTCAAAAGAAAATGTAGGCATAAGTAACGATAAACAAGGTGAAAAACCTTGTCGCCGAAAGTCTAAGGGTTCCTGATCAACGTTAATCGGATCAGGGTTAGCCCGGTCCTTAGTCAAACCCGAAAGGGGTAGATGATGGAAAGCAGGTTAATATTCCTGCGCCTGCTATACAATGAAAGGGACGGAGAGTGTAAAGTCATATAAGCTGACGGAATAGCTGAGTGGATCCTTCGGGTGAAGCGTAATGATGAAAACTCTTCCAAGAAAAGCGAGTATAGCAGCCGGTACCGCAAACCGACACAGGTAGACGGGATGAGAATTCTAAGGCGCTCGGGTGAGCCGTGGAGAAGGAACTAGGCAAATTGACGCTGTAACTTCGGGATAAAGCGTACCGTCTTCGGACGGTCTCAGTAAATTGGTTCAACCAACTGTTTAACAAAAACACAGGGCCCTGCAAAATCGAAAGATGACGTATAGAGCCTGATACCTGCCCGGTGCTGGAAGGTTAAGGAAGGGTGTTCGGCGCAAGCCAAAGCTCCTGACTGAAGCCCCAGTAAACGGCGGCCGTAACTATAACGGTCCTAAGGTAGCGAAATTCCTTGTCGGGTAAGTTCCGACCTGCACGAATGGTCTAATGAGTTGAACACTGTCTCCTCCACGAGCCCGGTGAAATTGTAGTATCGGTGAAGATGCCGGTTACCCGCCACGGGACGGAAAGACCCCGTGAACCTTCACTACAACTTTGCATTGATTTTGAATTACGGATGTGTAGTATAGTTGGGACGCTATGAAGCTTTGGCGCCAGCCAGGGTGGAGCGGTCGGTGAAATACCAACCTTCTTTGATTTAGAGTCTAATCCCTTGCGGGAAACAGTGCATGGTGGGTAGTTTGACTGGGGTGGTCGCCTCCTAAAGAGTAACGGAGGCTTGCAAAGGTACCCTCAGTACGGTTGGTAATCGTACGAAGAGCGCATTAGTATAAGGGTGCTTGACTGTGAGGCACACAAGCCGAGCAGGGACGAAAGTCGGCTAAAGTGATCCGGCGGTTCTGTGTGGAAGGGCCGTCGCTCAAAGGATAAAAGGTACTCCGGGGATAACAGGCTGATCTCCCCCAAGAGCTCATATCGACGGGGAGGTTTGGCACCTCGATGTCGGTTCGTCACATCCTGGGGCTGGAGAAGGTCCCAAGGGTTCGGCTGTTCGCCGATTAAAGTGGCACGTGAACTGGGTTCAGAACGTCGCAAGACAGTTCGGTCCCTATCTGTGGTGGGCGCAAGTAAATTGAGAGGACATGACCTTAGTACGAGAGGACCGGGTCGTACGTACCGCTGGTGTATCAGTTGTGCCGCCAGGTGCAATGCTGAGTAGCTATGTACGGACAGGATAAACGCTGAAAGCATCTAAGCGTGAAACCTTCCTCAAGATGAGTTTACTTTTAAGGGCCGTCAAAGACTATGACGTTGATAGGCTATAGGTGTAAAACTGGTAACAGTAAAGCCAAGTAGTACTAATTGCCCGTACGCTTTAATTTTTTTACTTATTTTCTAAAAATGAGTATTATTCAGATTCCCTCTAACAACCCAATATGTCACATTATTAAGAATGCTAGATTTTAAATGTAAATTTTAAATACTGGTTCGCCTTTATTAAAATTTACAATTTAACATTCAACCTTCTTATGGTGGTTTTTCCAAGGGTGTTCACCTCTTCCCATACCGAACAGAGTAGTTAAGCCCCTTATGGCCGATGGTACTGCACAACAATGCGGGAGAGTAGGTAGCTGCCATATTTTTTAAAAAAGCCTTTCAACTTTTGTTGAGAGGCTTTTTTGTTTTCAGAAATAAAACAATTTTGAAAAAAGAAGTTAAGCCTGATCTTTTAAGGCCGATGGTACTGCACAATCCCGATAGCTATCGGGACGGGAGAGTAGGTAGCTGCCATATTTTTTAAAAAAGCCTTTCAACTTTTGTTGAGAGGCTTTTTTGTTTTCAGAAATAAAGCAATTTTGAAAAAGAAGTTAAGCCTGATCTTTTATGGCCGACTGCACAATCCCGATAGCTATCGGGACGGGAGAGTAGCCCTTCGACTTCGCCCAGGCTGCCATATTTTTAAAAAAGCCTTTCAACTTTTATTGAGAGATTTTTTTTATGAATAGAACAATAGGTCAAAAACATGTTTATTTATAATCTTTTCAGGATCGAAAGATATTCTCAATCGATATTTCTTCTTCCCAGGCATAAATGAGCTGTTTGAAAAAAATTATTAGAATAACAAATTATAAATCTCAATTAGCCCCGGCTCTTCAGATAGAGTCCGGATCTTTATAACCGGTGAAGAACCAATTCAACGGTTTCCTGCCAGGCCCGAATTCTCATTCTCTGCATTTATATAAAATATTTTTTCATCCAGGACAGGTTCTCCGTCTTTATTTCTTGAAACCCTTACAATACATATTTTAGACTGGCCCGTAAGACTGATCTCATATAGTGTAACTGCATCGCTTACTACTTCTGTAACAAGGCTGATACGATAACCTTTATCCATCTCGGAACGGATAAATGGCTTTATCGTTTTATGCAGTTTGCTGCTATCATAAGTTTTTCGGGTTGATAACAGGTATCCATTCTTTTTATATGCAACAATTATTTTTTGGCCATTGAAATTAAAAATACAAGTCACTTCATGGTCATCTACTTTCCAGTTTGCATTTTCGGCACTCTCATATTTTCTTGTAAAATCCGATAATATGGCCGAAGGGATATTATTCCGGTAACCCCGTATATAAGCACCATTTTTTTTGAGCAACACATTAACCGTTGATGTTTCTTCCGGAATTATTTTGTCAGTTGTTACAAAGCCGGCCGTAGTGTATGCAGTTGTGGAGATTTGAGCGTCCTGCGAGAATGATCTGCACGATACAAGGACAAGCAGGAAATAGATCTTTTTCATGTGATAGTTTTCAAAAGGTGAAATAAAATGTCCTGTAAAGGATGGTTAACTGAAATCATGCCAGTTCAACATCTTGCCGGAAAAAAATGATCACAGCGTTTTTCTCTCATTACAAAAAGTAAAAAATAAATAATAAGTACAATCATTACTCTTGTTATATGGAACGCAGGGATCCGCCCGGGGTGATGAATGTTCTGCTCAATTAGATTATTTCTTTCCACATCTCTTACTACGACCATCGTTTTTATTAAAACGAATTGGTTTTGTTGTCTAACGATTTTCAACAATCTTTGCCGGATACATGACGGGAAAAGAACGCCGCATATTATTCCTACTCGCAGGGTTGAATTTCACCCACATCCTTGATTTCATGATCATGATGCCGCTGAGTAATTACCTGATCAGCGACCTTGGTATTAGTCCTTTTCAATTCAGCTTACTTGTTGCAGCCTATTCGATCAGCGCTTTTTTTTCAGGATTGGCCATTGCTACTTTTATTGACAGATACGACAGGAAAAAACCTTTGCTGATCGCTTATGCAGGTTTCTTATTGGGCACGGTTGCCTGTGGATTTGCACCCAGCTTTGGGTTATTGCTTGCAGCAAGGATCGTTGCCGGCCTGTTTGGCGGAATTATCGGTGCACAGGTATTTGCCATTGTCGGCGACATGTTCAGTTATGAAAGAAGGGGCAGGGCCATGGGAATTGTAATGGGCGGTTTTGCAGCAGCTTCCATATTGGGCGTACCTCTTTCATTATATGTAACTAATATTTTCAAACATAACTGGCATCTTCCATTCCTGCTGATCGGGGGCGTTGCGCTATTACTGATACCGCTGGTGATAAGGATCATTCCCAATATGACCGGCCATATCAAAGAAAGAGATGAGGATGAATCTTTGTTCGCCGCACTTATCACGGTGGCAAAAGTGCCGATACAAAGATCAGCACTTGTTTTTTCAGGCTTGCTGATGATGGGGCATTTCCTGATCATTCCTTTTATCAATCCTTATCTTGAATTCAACAAAGGATTTTCCAAAAACGATATACCTGCTCTTTATCTTGTTGGAGGCCTGGCTTCGCTGGTTGCAGCCATTTATCTTGGAAAGATCGCTGACAAAAAAGGTAAACTGACTATTTTCTCCGTTTCTGTTTTTCTTTCATTGTTCATGGTCCTTCTTATTACAAGGCTTCCTAACGTGGCATTCCCGGTAGTGCTTATTTTCTTTGCTATCTGGTTCATTGTTGCTACCGGCCGCATCGTTACGGCACAGGCAATGATCACCGAGGTTGTAAAACCTGAACAGCGTGGAAGCTTTATGAGTATCAATGGAAGCATTCAGCAATTAGGCAGCGGGTTAGCTGCTCTATGTGCCGGCGCTATCGTTACAACAGAAAGATCAGGCCGCATTCTCAATTATGAATGGGTCGGTTATTTAAGTATCCTCGTGTTATTGCTTAGCCTTGTTTTCGGAAGGATAATATTTCGAAAAATAGACAGCGCTGCCACCAATACAGAAACAGTTATTGAAGAAGACCTTGCCCAGGAACCGATCTGATCATTTTACCAACCGGAATACAGGATAACGTAAATAATCTGGCTCGAACCAGGGAGAATTCTCATACACGAAATTCAACTGTGCTCTTCCATTCTTTGCAAAAGCAGTATCAGCTATCCTTTTTTGTTCCAGCTTATTTTTTACTGCAGGATTATTTTTAAGATAATCAGCCGCAATATCTTCAAATACATAAGCGGAGTAACCTTCTTTTTGTCCCAATATGCCATCAAAGAAATTCCATGCAAAATAGGAATCGGGCGCCGTAGGTTCCAGGGTTTCCATTAAAAAACGATTCGCCACCTGGTTCATCGGAATATAATAATCGCCTTTTTTGAATTGCATTTTCTTCGAAGTGATACTTGTTTTTACTTCGCTGTTATTATGGTGCATCTCGTACTGTCTTGCTGCTGTTTTATAATCATCGATCCTGTAAATATCCACTTCGATCATCGTATCTTTTTTTAATTGTGTCATCGTTACTTTATTTGCTTTTAAAAGTTCGATAACACTGTTCCATCCCTGCGGTATGATATAGGCTTTGGGTTTTTTAATATAATTACCCGGGGTATAAAAATTAAAGAAAGGAACTTCCTTCTCATACGGTTTGCTCCTGTCATAAAATAATCTTGGTAAACCGGAAACCTCGCTGGGTTTTCTGCCCGCGGCATAACCTTTATAAATTCTTAAGGATGACCGTGAGCGGTCCAATGACCAGCTGAGAGGAAATTCTGTTGCTGCTTTCACGGATTCTTTAGTTTGATTGCGCAGATATTTGATCTGTTCACTATTGGTGCTGGTAAAATCGATAAAGCTTTTCATTAATTCATAAGTGGCTCTCACTCTTTGATCATAAGGTTTGAGCATATGCGTTTCCGCAACGAAAGAAAATGTATGCCAGAGAGCGGCATAGCCACTGCTGTACCGGGGACCTTCAAAGAATTCGGGCCAGCCATTATCAGGCGTATCGTTGAAAGAATTTACATAAGGAATAAGATCGATCCCTTTATCTTTCATGCCGGCATATAAGGCCGGTTCGAAATTTTTATTCAGGAATTCTCCCATTACACCACCCAGTTTATTATGTTGTGTGCAGATCAATGTCATGATATGCTGGTAGTCGGCGCCATTGCTGACATGATTATCGAGAAAAATATCAGGATCGGTTAAATGAAATATCTCTGTAAATGCTTTGGCTTCTTTGGAATCACATTTAATAAAATCCCTGTTAAGATCTAAATTCTTAGAATTACCCCGGAAACCAAATTCTTCAGGACCATTCTGATCAACCCGGTAATCGGCGCTGCGATTCAAACAACCGCCGATATTGTAAACAGGAATGATAGCAAGAACAACATTCGGCATAAAAAAAGTTAGCTCAGTATCATTGATGATGGCGGGCATGCCTGGTTTTGCCGCATTCTTATCTTTCATCGTTTCATCAATATCTCTTACCAGCAGCATACTGGCATCGATGCCATCTGGTTCACCGGGATGAATTCCATTATTGATAAGAATGAAACGTTTGTTCTTCTTTTTTAATGATGGGATATTAAAATCTTTATCCGTTGATACCAGTATCAAATGCAGGGGATAACCTGCATCCGTCATACCCATTTCCATCACTTTTACATAAGGCGAAGCCGCATCCATTTTTTTCCACCAGTCGATGATCTCGGAATAGGCAGGTGTTTGCGTACCTTTTGACTCTTCGAATTTTGTGGTGATACGCTGGCCTTGTGCGATACTGCTGATAAAAAGCAGGATAAAAAAGTATTTCATGCTGTGAAGTTAATATTCATTTGAGTAAATGTGCCAGGCACTCTGCAAGACGTCAGGCATAAAAAAAGGCATTCCAAAATTGGAACGCCTTTAAAATAATTTATTTAAGAAGCTTACTTAGCAGCATTCGCCTTCCGGGCCAATTTACTTTTCAGGTTAGCAGCTTTGTTCTTATGGATAACACCTTTTTTAGCCAGCTTATCGATCATAGCCGCTACTTTAGGAAACCCTTCTCCCATTTCTTTTCCTTTCTTTTCTTTCAGGTCGCGGATAGCATTACGGGTTGTTTTACCGTAGTATTTATTTCTTTCACGACGTTTTGCAGCCTGGCGGGCGTCTTTTTTTGTAGCACTGTGATTAGCCATTCTTATCTTTTTTTAGGGAGGGCAAAGGTAGGGGAAAACCGGGAAGGTAAAAATCATTTTCGAGGTTTTTTTATGAGCACTTCAAAGACCCTAATGAACTGATAATTAGCGAGCAAAAAAAGCATTATGTACATTATTACAGCGGCAAAGACCTTACCATTCAGGAAAGCGGTGGCAAGGGATTGTACAAAAAAATAAATAAAGAATAAAACAGGCAGCTCGAAATAAATAATAGCTCCCGTAGCAAAAAGAAAAATAACAAACACTGAAAACATAAGGCCAAGTACTAATATTGTTCCTGATAAATTATATTGTATCCCAGAAAGAATGCCGAGGCAAATAGCCACTACGGCAAGAAAAGCCCCGCCAACAGCCAGGACCTGTCTTTTCATCATTACTAAAAAACTTAACTGGGTGAGAAAAGAGATAACCAAAACCAGGAATGTTATAATAGGTACAGGATCGTAATACATTTTTTTTGACTTATATAAATTGAGACTTTCCCGGTTAAGGGTTTTAAAATAGCTGTTTACACTGCCAATGGTGGAATCTCCTTTATAAACAGTAAAATCATACTTTCTTAATATACCATGAACCGATTGTTTAAACTTTCTTACACCGCCAGGCGAAAAAGTTTTAAGAATTAATAAGAAGGGATAAGCCTGTCCGAGTGTGGGTCCGGTGTTGTTTGTTCCTGCCGGGCGGGAACTATCTCCTTGTAAAGATGTTGTAGTATCTATAAATGCTGTAGTATCTAACCTAGTAAAATTAGTATCTACAGGGGGTGTTCCAAAACTGTCTTTAACGGCTATGGCACTATCACCTGTTATTACATTTCTGTTAAAGGAAAGCCGGATATCTGAGATATTATTTTTGACAAATTCATTATTAAATAAGCTGTCAGCTATATTTTTAAACTTTTCAGGCAAATCGTACCTGCCCCTGTTAACATCAAAAGAGCTATCCTGGACGGCATCAATCCACTCTGTTTTTATCATTGCAATTCTTATCTTTTCTGTATCATTTTCAAAATCATTTTTTTCAAGTAGAGCATTTACCCTGGCAGCAAGGATATATGAAGAAGCTACGGCGGTAAGTATAAAGAAAGTAATGGTGACAAGGTTCAGAAGAAAAATCCTGTTTAGTTGTTTTGTATTGAAGTTTTCGTTGCTGTACAGGAATTGTATCCGCAATAACCAGACGAACAGGCATAAGAATACCAAACAGCCGGTAATAATTAAAGGAATAATATTGTAGGTAAGCGGCAGAAGGTAGCCTGCACTGGCAGATATAATTAACAGGATAAAAGTACCCGGAAGAAAATGGTGAATACGGCTAAGCCATATTTCAGGATTGTTTTTGATCAACCGGTTATCAATATTTTTTATTAACCTAAACATGGATCAGAACAAAGTGGTTTGAATGAGTAATTTCTTGGTAGATGAACTGATATCCTGGAAATAGCTTAGTGGAATATTATTTTCAGAACAATACTGGAGAAAATAAGACCGGGTTACGTCTACAGAAGTAGAAATGAAAAAATAGAATCCATTATAATCAAGCCCTGTATAATCGAAATTTGCTAGCCTTGCTTCGAGTTCTTCTCTTGAAAGAAGGGATTTAAATTCAAATAAATTCTTTTTCCGGGTTTCATCTACGGAATTGACCGGGCCATAATGTCTCATAACGCCTTTTTTCAGAACGATCATATTATCCGAAACCGACTCGATCTCTTCGATATTCTGTGAACTCATGATAATAGCAATAGGGTGTTTGATGCTCTGGCTTAATTCTTTCAGGTCACTCAATACCCGCATCTGTGTATTTATATCGAGGTTGGCAAGCGGCTCATCAAGCACCATTAATTTAGGTTTCCATACGAGTATACTGGCCAGTGCAAACCTTAATTTATATCCGCCTGAAAGATGTTCCCAGTTAGAATTCTCATATTTCGATAGCCCCAGCCTCCGGATGATATTGGTAACTTCTTTATCGTTTTCATTGCCGAAGATCCCGTGCAATGCTGCGGTATATTGAATTGATTTTTTTACGCTTCCCACCATGCGCCCAAGTTCCTGGGAGAGGTATGCTATTTGAGGTTTGATGATATCCCATTCAACCTCGTTTTCATTCTTCTGCAATTCGCCGTAAGATAATTTGCCTTTGTCTGGTCGTAAAATACCTCCGATAATTTTCAGTAAAGTTGTTTTGCCATTACCGTTTTCACCAACCACTCCTGTTATTTCGCCGGATCTTAATTGCAGCGATATATCAGTTAGCGTAAAATCTGAAGAAGGATATCGTTTTGTAATATGCTCGCAGGAGAAAATAGTTTTTTGGGGTACCCTGGCTTCCCACCATGTTTGCCGGACCAGTTCCTGTTTTTCATTTTTCTCCTGGTCCTGAAAATATTTTCCGCTATGCTCGTATATTTTATCAGCAAGATCTATCATATCGTGAAGGATACTTGCCTTTATTCCGGGTTCATCCGGTGCCGTAGCCAGTTCAGTTTTGAGTAAAGCCGCTTCTGATTGTAATAATTCACTCCGGGAATATTCTTTAGCAAGCTTCATAAGAATATCTGCTCCTTTTTTGTTGTCCTGCTGAATGGCTGTCGTGAACTGGTTATATAGATATTCCATCTCCTTCATAGGATGACTTTTTTGGTTAATTCTTCGAGTACTTTATCTATTACTTCAAATATTTCCTTATTTGATTCTTTGATCGCTTTCCTGTATTGTACATAGTCAACCGTTTTTTTATCTTCAATTATACTGGTGTATTCACCTTTCAGTACACTTGCATCATCTTTTAATGATTCGTTTTCGGAAAAATCATTTACAAAGTCGATCAACTTATTGCGGGCTTCTTCGGGGCGGTTGTTTGCGATATCGCGGCGAATTTCATTTTTTCTTGCATAAGGATCATTTTTTTTTAATTCTGCTATTGCGGTAGCGAGGCTTTGCCTGATCTGTTTTATTACTTCGGTAAATGCCTCATCGATATTGGGCCAGCTTTCAACAAATGGAGGATATTCTTTATGCCGGGGGATCATTTGCAAATGGGCAAAAGCAAGATCCTGGTAGTAAATGCTTTTTAATCCAATGGGTATAATAACCGCTTTACGTTTTCTTTCCAACGTAATAGCATTCCTGAGTTCGACATTATAACAATATTCGGATGCAATAAAATCGGGAGAGATCAGCAGCAGGACCAACTGGGAACCAAGTAATTTTTTATTTATTTCCTGATTCCAGCGCTGGCCGCCATGCAATTTGTCGTCGGTCCATACGGTAACATCCTGCACAAGAGTGATACTGTTCAGATGCCGGACAAAAATATCTTTCAAATTTGTGTCCAGGTGTGAATAGGAAAGGAAAACCTTGATCGTATCTGACATGAAGGTTTATTAGTCGGATTCTGACATACATCACAAATCAGAGAATTTTCGAGTCTTAAGGTAATAAAATTCTGATTTCCAAAACACATTAGTTTAAGGAAGCAGACTTACAGGATTTTCGCCGATATTTGCACTCCCATATTATCATGAAGGATTTCTCCTATATCACCAATTCATCCCCGGCTTTTATTGAAAGTTTATACCAGGATTTTTTAAAAGACCCGGGCAGTGTTGACCCCGATCTGAAAAAATTCTTCGAAGGATTTGACTTTGCTGTCAACAGTTCGGCTGCCAGTGTAAATGGCAAGGCTAAAACAGTTCCTGCTGTTGAAACTATTGCTGCAGCAAGCGATACAAGTGCGGATTGGATGCAGGAGTTGAAAGTTTATCGTTTGATCCTGGGTTATAGAAATAAAGGCCACCTGATCGCAAAGACCAACCCGATCAGGGAAAGAAAAGACAGGGGCGCTAATATCGATCTTGCTTTTTATGGATTTACTGAAGCAGATCTTGATAAAACTTTCCAGGCCGGGAGTATCGTGGGTCTTGGCACCAGCACTCTGAAAAATATTTTACAACATTTAGAAAGATCATATGCTTCACATGTTGGTATTGAATTCAAATATATCAGCGATCAGAAAAAGGTTGACTGGATAACGAATGAAGTGGAGAAGAAAATGCAGGAAACGCTTCCGCTGAATAAAAAGAAAAGGATACTGGAAAAACTGAATGAAGGAGTGATGTTTGAAAAATTCCTTCATACAAAATATGTCGGTCAAAAAAGATTTTCGTTAGAAGGCGGCGAAACAACGATCGCAGCATTGGATGCTATTATTACAACGGCTGCAGATCATGAAGTGAATGAAGTGGTGATCGGGATGGCTCACCGCGGAAGGTTGAATGTGCTGGCCAATATCATGGGCAAAACTTACGAACAGATATTCAGTGAATTTGAAGGCACTGCCAAAATGGATCAGACCATGGGCAGCGGCGATGTAAAATATCATATGGGTTATGGTAGTGAAGTAGAGACGGCCAATAATAAAAAGATCCACCTGAAGCTGATGCCGAATCCATCACACCTGGAAGCAGTGGATCCTGTTGTGGTTGGATTTTCGAGAGCCAAGGCCGATGTAATGTATCACAGCGAGTTTGATAAGATACTTCCCATATTGATCCACGGCGATGCATCGATAGCCGGGCAGGGAGTTGTGTACGAAGTATTGCAAATGGCTTACCTGAAAGGGTATTATACCGGCGGCACCATTCATTTTGTTATTAATAATCAAATAGGTTTTACCACCGATTTTGATGATGCAAGAAGTTCCGATTACTGTACTTCATTGGCGGCGGCGATCCAGGCACCGGTATTTCATGTAAATGGCGATGATCCGGAAGCTGTGATAAAATGTGTTGAAATAGCAACCCGCTATCGCCAGGAATTCAATTCGGATGTATTCATCGACATGGTTTGTTATCGTCGTCATGGACATAATGAAGGTGATGACCCCAAATTCACACAACCGCATTTGTATGCATTGATCGATAAGCATGCAAATCCAAGGGAAGTTTATGTAAAGTATCTATTGGAGAATGGTGAAGCAGATGCACAGGAACTGGCTAAGGAAATGGAGAAAAAATTCTGGGCCGATCTGCAGGAAAGACTTGATGATGTTAAACAAAACCCATTGCCGTATCAATACCAGCCGCCGGAACTGGAATGGAAAAAATTAAGAAGAGCCACTGCCAATGATTTTGATGCTTCGCCGGTAACAGGGATCAGTGCTGATAATTTTAAAAAAGTATTTGATGCGCTGATGCAATGGCCGGAAAATTTCAAACCGATCCGGAAAGTAGAAAAGATATTACAGGATAAAATAAAATTATTCGCGACAGAACATAAGATCGATTGGGCCACTGCCGAATTGCTGGCCTACGGAAGTTTATTGCTCGATGGAAAAGATGTAAGAATGAGCGGGCAGGATGTTCAGCGGGGAACTTTCTCTCATCGTCATGCTGTTTTAAGAAATGAAGAGAATGATAAAGCATACAATCGTTTAAGCCGTGTACCGGATGCAAAAGGGAAATGCAGGATCTATAATTCTTTATTGAGTGAATACGCTGTGTTAGGATTTGAATATGGTTATGCCATGGCCAATCCCAATACATTGGTATTATGGGAAGCGCAGTTCGGCGATTTTATCAATGGCGCACAGATCATGATCGACCAGTTCATCACTGCCGGCGAACAGAAATGGAACCGGATGAATGGCGTTAGTTTATTATTACCTCATGGTTATGAAGGCCAGGGACCTGAGCACAGCAGCGCAAGACTGGAAAGATTTTTACAACAATGTGCTGAGTTGAATATTGTAGTTGTGAATATCACAACATCTTCTAATTTCTTTCATGCCTTAAGAAGACAATTAGCATGGCCTTTCAGAAAACCGCTGATCGTTTTTTCACCCAAAGCCAATCTTCGCCATCCCGGAACTTATTCGGTAATGGATGAATTTACCAGCGGTAGTTTCAAAGAAGTAATAGATGATGAGAATGCCGATGCAGCTAAAGTAAAAAAAGTTTTATTCTGCAGCGGTAAGATCTATTTTGACATGACTGAAAAACAACAGAAGGATAAAAGAAATGATATCGCTATTATCCGGGTTGAACAATTGTATCCTTTACCTGCCAAACAAATAGAAGCCTTATATGCAAAATATGCAAAGGCAACCTGGTTCTGGGTACAGGAAGAACCATTGAATATGGGCGCCGCTTCATTTTTACAAACCAATCTTCGAAGCATCAACTTTGGAGTGATCAGCAGGCAGCCTTCGGCATCTACTGCATCTGGTTATAATAAAGTTCATCAGCAGGAGCAGTCGGAAATTATCGAAACCGCATTTAGTATCTGAGTCAGCTAATCAAATAAGTCGAATGAGTCGAATAGGTCATACCAGGAAACGGTGACCTATTTGACTCATTCGACTTGTGACTGATCTATTGGTAAACGCATAGGATCATTGGCTGAAGTCCTGCAACTGCCTGTACAATATTTTCTGCATCTATCAACTCACCTGTTTTACCCCAGCTAACATACTGACCGTTCGTATTGGGATTCCATATACCGTTATACAATAGCTGCCCGTTCTTATAACAAGCCTGCATGGAAATAAGTCTGAAGCCTTTGGCCCATTGCTGATCGTAGAGTTTGGAAAAATCATCCCTTGATTTTTCCCATGTCACAAATTGACCGCCTGCATTAGGGTTCCAGATGCCGCTATAAAGTAATTGCCCGTTTTTTACACAAGTTTGCATAGAAATAAGTTTGAATCCTTTTTTCCATTGCTGATCATAGAGTGTAGCGAAATCTGCCAGCGATTTTTCCCATGTCACAAATTGTCCGCCGGTATTTGGATTCCAGATACCATCATAAACTAATAGCCCGTTCTTCATGTATGCTTGCTGATGAATAAGGCGATAACCTTTTTTCCACCACTCATCATAGAGTTTCTGAAAATCCGCCATGGATTTTCCCCATGTTACAAATTGCCCTTCCTTCATAGGCTTCCAAATACCATCGTGGTATTCAACACCATTGATAAAATAAGTTTGTTGTGATATTAGTCCATGGGTGTCATAATATTTACCATATAAAGCCTCGAACTCCTGCGCTGTTTTTCTTCTTTCAACAATATGTTTGACATTGGAAGGACCCCATACAGCATCATATTCGAAAGGAGCCGGCTGTACTGAAATCGCTTTATCATTGAAATAAGCCGGCGACAGATCGTAAGAAGGCCATGTTGTTATATTATCCAATATCCGGTGCCAGATAGTAGCATGGTTGCCGGTGCCATAAGAAATATTTTTGTAAGTGAAACTGGATTTTGAATTGGTCGTATTCCAAACCACCATGAGATCGATGCCATCGGCGCGGTGTGCCATGTATGACCATGTTCCGGGTAACATACCTCCGTGATCGTACACTGTTCCCTTGGATGAAATGCCATCATTCTTATTCCAGGTGATAAGATCGTCTTTGGTTACTTTGGGTGTTGGCGATATGCCCTGCCTGTAAGAAGCGATCAGTTTTACATAATCTACTGCCGACATGATCCAGCCACCGAAAGAATCAAAGTTGAAATTATTTTCAACACCATAAGGTGAAGGACAACTGCCCGGGCTGCCGGTTACACAATTACCATTCCAGCCCGGGATATCATGGTATTCTACTTCGCCGGGTTGCCGTTGAGATTTCAAAGCAAATGATTGACGTGGACGATAGATCTTCAATGGGTCCAGCAAATTCTTTTTAACAGAAGCGATATAGCTCATTCTTGTTTTTGCTTCAATGACAGATCCTAATACCAGGTAACCAAAATTGCTGTAATGCCTGTCGGCGCCCGGATAGAATTGTTGTTGCTGCATAGCTCCCCATGCAAGCAATTGCGATTTACTTACTGGTAATTTGCCACTATTATAGGCATTGGCCACATCCTGGTCGTGGAGATAAGTAGGATCATTGGCGCCATTGGCATCACGATCCCATCCGCCGCGATGATCGAGCAGGTTGCGGATCGTAATAGCATTGAAATAATTTCCATTTGCCAGCAGGTTGGCGGGTTTAGCATTGGCAGGAGGGTTTGTTCCTTTCAACGGATCTTTTACCTGTAAAATATTTTGAACAAGCGAATCAAGACCAGTTCGTTTGTTTTCTATAAGCTGGTGAATGACCATACTGGTGATCACTTTGGTACAACTGGCGATCCTGAATAAACTGGTTGGCATCGTAACGGCGTAACCGGCCTCAGCATTAGTAAAACCTTTTGCATAAATGATCTTGCCATTGCGGGCTATTGCCAATGAGCCTGCTTTTATATCATATTGCTCCATGTAAGATCTCATAAAAGCATCTAACTCTTTCATGGATTCATCGGACGGACCGAGAACGGTCCATTGTTTCTGTGCACCGGCTGTAAGGCCTGTGAAGAACATGAAACCGGAAAGGAATACGATGACCGGTAACAGTTTGCTAAAAAAAATCTTTTTCATTTTATAGTTTTTAGTTTTAATAAATAATTACGGGTGATCAGTACCCCTGTAGCCGGAGAGTACACTGGTAACAGTTTGCCTGGTAGTAACAAACGAACTTTGCACAACATTGAAATCGATATAATCGCCGGCATTTAACTTTATCTTCTGGATGGTCAATAGCTTTTTCCTTACTGGTTTATTTTTATTTCTGTAAGTATGGTTTCAAAAGGCGTTTCTATTTTTAAATTGACCGTTTCTTCTGCCAGGTTACTGATGTCGATCGAATTGTTTCCCTGGTACAGTTTTGTTTTTTTTAGCAGCGAACCACTGGTGTCCTGTATAGTGACCGTAGATAACTGCTTTGTATCATAAGGTATATGGATCCGGAGCCAACGGCCTTTCACCATCGTTTCATTTTCTATCCTGATAGTTGTATCCATTCGTATTCGGATACTAAAGTAGAATGGCTATGGGTGGAAAAAACGGGATACAAGCAAGCGAAACCAATGGCCGAGAATTTGGTATGCTGAGATGAGGAAGCGGTAATGGGGTTTAAGGTTTCTGGTTTCTGGTTTCAGGTTGGGCTTACCCAATTATAAAGAACCTATACAATAGCACGATAACCTGAAACCTGAAATCAGAAACCATAAACTATCTTGCTTTTAGCAATTGAAGAAATTCTGCTTTTTTTCTCCGGCTGATCTCGACCCTGTGATTTTGAGTAAGCAGGGCATAATCCCCGTCATTGCTGTTAACGGATAATACATGTTTGAGATTGATAAGATGTGATTGATGGACCCGGTAGAATTGTTCGCCGCCCAGTTGTTCGTCAAATTCTTTCAGTGTTTTACTGACGATCACTTTTGGACGGTTAGTAAAATAAAAATGAGAATAATTATTATTGGCTTCAATACGAATGATATCTTCTGTATTTACCAGCAATAATTCCTGGGCTGTTGCCAATGTGATCCGCTGCTGGCCTGTTGTTGCAGGAGTTGCTTCATTTTCCCTGGCGATACATTTTTGTATCGCATCGAATACATCCTGCGGTGAAAGCGGTTTTACAAGGTAATCCGTTGCCGAAGCTTTCAATGCGGGCAATGCATATTTTTCGTGTGCCGTGGTGAAGATCACATAGAAATTTCTTTCAGGAAAATGTTTCAATACATTCAGCCCGGTCATCTCCGGCATTTCCACATCCAGGAAAACAATATCCGGTTGCAATGTTTCTATTTCCCCAATGGCGGCCGAAACTTTTACATTACTCCCACATACTTCGGTTTTGTCGGCAAACTTTTTTTTCAGCATGGCTGTTAATGCATCTACTGCATTTTGTTCATCATCCAGTATATAACATCTGAGCATAGGTCAAATTGTTTGCAGTGGTAAAGTTATAGTGACTTTTGTTCCCGCCGGGTTGCCATTTTGTTTTTTATCGGTAATGACGATCGAAGGCCGGCGGCCGGAACTTTGCATCAGGCTTTCAATACGCTGGCGGGTGATCTCGATACCCAATGATCTTTTTCCTGTACTTGTTTCTTTTTGTTCAGCTCTTCCTACACCGTCATCATCAACGATACATACCAGCTGATCATTTTCTTTATGAACTGATATGGTCAAATTGCCTTTTTCATTTTTTTTACTGAGACCATGCCATACCGCATTCTCAATAAAAGGTTGTAATATCAATGGCGGAATGGTGACCTTATCCGCATCAATATCTTCGGCGATCCTGATGGTATAATTAAAACGGCCATTACTGCGGCGATGCTCCAGCTCTGTATAAATTTTCATCGTGTTTATCTCTTCGCGGAGCGTCACAAAATTTTTACGGGAGTTTTCAAGTATAGCTCTCATCAGTTTGGCAAACTGAGCCAGGTATTCAGCCGCATCTTCCTCTTTGTTTTCCCAAATATATTTCTGAACAGAATTCAATGAATTAAAAATAAAATGAGGGTTCATCTGGCTGCGCAACATGGCCAGTTCTGTTTCCGCTAACTGGCGGCTGGTTTGAGAAAGTTCTAACTCTTTCTGGTAAAGTGATTGCGTGCTTTTTATCGCTTTTAGTTTGCTTACCATCATAGAAGCGATGGTGCTTACAATATGCTGATGATGATCATTGAAAAAACCTTTTTCTGTTTGTTCAATATTGATAGCGCCGATCACTTCTCCATCATCTATAAGCGGCACACACATTTCGCTTCCACGGATGATCCCATCTGCAGTAAAATAGCGGGGATCTGTAGTTACATCATTTACGATCAGTGTTTTTTTCGAAGCAACGGCCGACCCGATAATTCCTTTACCGGCAGGAATATTATAATTGTCGGTATTACCAATATCCTCTACAGCTCCTTTTGTGCCATGGCCTGCATATTGTATCAATTTTGTTTTTTCCTTATCCCATAAATAGATCATACAATCCTCGAAGCCGAGTTGGCCGATCAGGTTCTTGGCTACATCATCCATTACCTCCTGCGAATTGTTTTTACTGACCAGGCTTATAGAAAAGAAATTGCTGACTTGCTCAAGCTCAAGTTGCTGTTTATAGTTTTCCAGTTCCAGTTGCGTTACATGCGAATTGATCTTATCGAGTTCTTCTTTTTTGCGGCGGGCATCTTCTGTTGTCTCGATAGATACCAATCTTGCTGCCATCAGCGTAGCTATAGTAGTAAGCACTTGCAGGTGTTGCGGTTTATAATAATCGGGAGCATAGTCTTCGCTGTCTATCACACTAATGAGCTCGCCATTATATAATGCAGGTACACATAGCTCGCTTAACCTTGACAGTACATCGGATCTGTAGCGGGGATCTTTGCGGGTATCGGCAAGCAGTATCGGTTTTTTGGTAGCGGCAACATGACCTACTATTCCCTGCCACGGTTTGACATTGAAAGGTTCTTTGATCACTTCTTCCAGTGAACCGTTGGGGCCATAACCTGCTTTTTGCAAAAGCAATGTTTTGTCTTCATTCCACAGGTAGATCATGCAATTGGCAAAACCAAGTTTATGAATCAGGTTACTGGCAACATCCCAGATTATCTCCTCCCGTGTATTTTTATCTGCCAGTGAGCCGGAAAAAAAGTTTACGATCTGTTCAAGTTCTAATTGTTGTTTGTATTGTTCCAATTCCAGTTGCTGCGTTTTACTTCGTTCCAGTTGCCGTTTTTTTATTTGCCGGATACGTTGTTTATATAAAAAATATAAAATACCTGCGATCATTACAGCTATCAATAATTTGAACCACCAGCGCTGAAGAAGAGGCGGTATGATATAGAATTTGAAAATAGCCGGCTCTTCATTCCAGATACCACTGCTGTTACAGGCTTTTACTTTAAAAGTATAAGAACCGCCGGGAAGATTGGAATAACTGATCATCCTTTGCGTGCCTGCCTGTATCCAGTCTTTATCATATCCTTCAAGTTGATAAGCAAATGTTATCCGTTCCGAATTGGTATAATCAATGCCCGTATAATCGAATGAGATATTATTTCTTTTATGATGAAGACGAAGTGATGAAGTGGAAAAACTATCCGGGGACATATTTATGGAAGTATTGCTGATCCTGGTATCGGTAATAAAAGGGATCACTTTATTATTATTTACATCCACTCTTGCCGGATCAAAACTAGTATAGGCCATCCGGTACCCGATATATATATTGTTGTTGTAACTGAACAGGGCAGACCGGTCATTTGAAATATTATATATCCCATCTGCAGAAGTGAATTTTTTAAATTTATTTTCTACGGGATCATAACGGAAAAGGCCATTTAGCGCATAGATCCAAAGTTTATCGTTATTATCTTTCAACAGGGTAGCGTCATTCAGGTTGATGATACTTTCTTTTTCTCCCAATCTTTCAGCTTTGCCGGAAGCAATATGGTATTTAAAAAGTCCATCTTCCCCGCCCACGTATGCATACTCACCGATGATCTGCAAAACCCTGAATCTATTACTATAGCCAGGTATGTCAAGACGTGTGAATGCCGAAGAGGAAATATCAAAACGATACAGACCTTTTTCACTTGTTACCAGGATACTATTTTTACCGGCCTGCTGTATTTGTTTGAAATAATTGGTAGACGATTTGCCGTTAGCAGTATCATTGTTCCGGAATATATCGTAAGTAAGATGATCCGGGTCAAACCGGATCAGTCCTTCTTCAGACCAGAGCCATATTTTTCCATCGTTTGCTACTATAGCTCCTTCGGCATATGTGAACCTGTCTTTCCATTTGATCTCATGCTTTTGCACTTTTCCCCTCTCAATGGAAATAACTCCGCCGTAAGTAGGCGCCCAGAGGCGATTGGCCTTATCTTTTATCAAACACATGGGCCATACCCAATCATAATCTTTATAGAAATCATAATACCATTGAATGATCTTTTCTTTTGATTTATCATACTTAGCGGTTCCCAGTGTAGGAACAACCAGCCAGGCAATAGTTGAATCATAAGGATCATCTTGCATGCCTGCAAAGAGATTGAACAGGTCGGTTTTAAGTTCCGGCATTTCAGCCGAATGAAATTGCTGTTCCTGCTGATTTATTTTGGAAAGGCCAAACCAGTTGCAGACCCAGATGATACCGTTCCTGTCTGCATAGATGGAAGAATTATAATCATTGAGTGGCCCCGATCGTATGGAAGGATTATACCGGATGCTTTTGATGAATCTTTTTTCCTTTTTATCAAATAATGCTAATCCTGAAGTATGACTCACCACCCACAAAATATTTTTGCCGGTGAGCGGCGTTGATTGAGCAACGCCATGAAAGAGCGGGTTTACACCTCCCATTTCAACCGGCAGCTGATAATAAGATCTTTCATTGTTCTTATTTACACAAGTCAATGTTCTTCCCCATGTGCTTACCCACATATTACCTTCTTCATCTTCATTAAAACTCCTGGCCCAGGAATGATCGTTGGTATTATAAAATGTATCGGCAGCTATATCATAGCAGAGCGCAGTCAGTCTTTCGATACCGATCCATAAATGCCGGCGTGAATCTATGCTCATGCAAAAAGGGATAAAATCGTAGGGCTTGTTCAGGCGGCTGGGTCTTACTTCCATTGAATTCAGCAATACTTTATTCAAACCTTTTTCCATTGAATTGTACCATATGATATCAGATCTTTTATCATATACAAGCGAATGGGCCTGGTCGGCTTTGCTGATCCTGAAAAATTCTTTTTTTACCTGGTCATAATAACAAAGACCGGTTGGATAACCCAGCCAGATGCGGTCTTTGCTATCAATATCCATATCGAGCAGGTCGTTGAAAGGAAGACTGGTACTGTCGCCGGGTATATGCTGAAAATTTTTAAAAGTATAGCCGTCAAAACGACTCAGGCCATTTTGGGTAATGATCCACAGGAATCCTTTACTGTCCATCCGGCATTTCCGGGTAAAGTTGTGCACCAAACCATCTTTCGATGTATAATTTTTGAACTTAAAGTTGTATTCAGAAAAAAGTTGTGCTTCGCTGCAGACGGAGAGGGTTAAGAATATAATGAGTATGGAAGAGTGAAGTTTCAAAAGCAGCTAATGGCTTAAAATTAACGGCTTTTTTGAATTTTAAAAACAGGGCTTATTTTCCGACCTTCGCCCCTAATTTAAACCGGGATGATAGATATCAAAGTGCCAACAGTCGGGGAATCCATAAGCGAGGTAACATTACTGAAATGGACCAAGAAGGATGGCGATTATGTGGAAAGGGATGAGGTGATCGCAGAATTGGAGAGTGAAAAGGCCACTTTTGAGGTAAATGCTGAAAAAGCCGGTGTGATAAAACTAGCTTCTATCAATGAAGGAGATTCGATAAAGATAGGCGACCTGCTCGCCTCGATCGATGACTCGGCAGCTAAGCCGGCATCATCCAATGGAAAGGAAACGGAAGCGAAAGATGAAAAGGCAGAAACGAAAAGCAATCCCGATAGTGACCAGGAAGCAGAGGTGAAAACTGAAAAGCCGGAGGCAGAAGGGCAGAAATCCGGGGGGGCAAATTCGCTTAGCTCTGAGAAAGATGCTTCGACTTCGCCCGGCACAAAAAAAGAGGCAAAGGTTGAAACGAAGGTTGAAGAAAAGCCTGCCGATATAAAAGCAACACCTGTGGCGGCGGCTATTATTGCGGAGAAAAAAGTGGATACTAAAAATATCACTCCCAGCGGACCGGAAGGGAAGATCTTAAAGGAAGATGTGCTGGCGGCTTTGCAAAATCCCGGTAGAAAACCCGGTATTGCAGCAAACAGCCGAAATGAGAAGGCGGAGAAAATGAGTAATCTCCGTAAAACTATTTCCAGAAGACTGGTTGAGGCAAAGAATACAACAGCTATGCTCACTACATTCAATGAAGTGAACATGCAGCCAATCATGGATATCCGCAACCAGTATAAGGATAAATTCAAGGAGAAGCATGGTGTAGGACTTGGTTTCATGAGTTTTTTTGCCAAAGCCTGCTCTTATGCCATACAGGAATGGCCATCTGTGAATGCTTATATCGACGGGGATAATATTATTTACCATGATTACGTTGATATATCCATCGCTGTTTCCACACCGAGAGGACTGACCGTACCTGTAATAAGAAATGTGGAAAGTCTTGGTATGGCTGAGATCGAAAAGAAAGTGATCGAAGTGGCGGCTAAAGCAAGAGACAATAAATTAACGGCCGAAGACCTTCAGGGCGGAACATTTACGATCACGAATGGCGGTGTATTTGGTTCTTTACTCAGTACGCCGATCATCAATATTCCGCAAAGCGCTATACTTGGTATGCATAAGATAGAAGAAAGACCGGTGGCTGAAAAAGGGCTGGTTGTTATCAGGCCGATGATGTATGTTGCATTAAGTTATGATCACAGGATCATCGATGGAAGAGAGAGTGTAAGTTTTTTGGTAAGAGTAAAAGAATTACTTGAAAACCCGGGCCAGCTATTGATTGGCAGAGACCCTGTAAAAACATTATTAGAACTTTAATTTTTGGACATATGAAAAAATTATTTATTATTTCTTCCGTATTTATGATCGTAATGGTTTCCTGCCAGAAGGAGATCGATCTTGGAACAGGCGCCAACGATTTTGCCGAACTCCTTGTCAAAGCAGTGCAGGTAACACCGGCTACCAACGATACCAATACTATTACATTCCAGTGGAATAATGCAAGGCAGCTTCTTGTATATAAGTCAAAAGGTAAAGTAAACGGCACGCCGACGGATATCACTAATACGATCAGCAGGCAAAGTGATGGTAAAATAACAAAGATCATTTCCAAGTCTTCGCTGACGGCGGGATTTTTGGATTCAACTGTATATTTTCCGTACTACCAAACAGGGAGTTCAAGATTGGCTTATGTGATCGACAGCCAGTACACAGTTTTTGGTACGATCGGTGACAGCATTGCGTACACGTATGCAGGCACACAGATCAAAACAAAAGAAACTTTTACGAACCTTCTCGGTACTTACGAAGCTTCAGCGAAGCAGGAATATACTTACGATGGAAGCGGGAATGTAAAGATCATTACTGATTCTATTCCCGATGGCGCCGGCGGATATGATCTTGGAGGAACAACTACTTTGACATACGATCTGCACAAGAGCATGGTAACACTGGGAGAAGAATCTTTTATTGTTATAGGCCCGGCCAATGTCAGCAGGAATAATTTTACCAAACAGGTAGTAGACGATTCATTCAGCGGAACTTCTTATACAACGACATCTTCACAGATGCAGTTCAATGCAGCCGACAGACCCATAAAAGCCAATTTAAGTATAACGCCGCAACCTCCGGGATATAACCTAAGGCTGACGATGTATTATCAATAGCGAATCGTCAATCGTCAATCGTGAATCGTCAATACTGAGACTCTAAAAGGCTCAAAAGATCTTTTGAATAGTGGAAACCTTTCACGATTCACGATTGACGATTCACGATTCACGTTTCATTATCTTGCAGGGTGAGTCGTTCTCATTCATATCTTAATTCTGCCGTCAGTATTCTTTCTTCTTATGAAGGCAGGGAACCCTTTGCTTCTTTTTTGAAGAAATATTTTTCAGCCAATAAAAAATATGGTTCCAAAGACAGGAAACAGATTGGCCATCTCTGTTATTCTTCTTTCAGGTTGGGAAAAGCCGGAAAAGAAATGCCTTTGGAAGAAAAGGTACTTGCTGGTTTATTTTTATGTTCGGAAGTATCTGCCGAAATACTTCAGCAATTGAAACCTGAATGGAATGAGATGGTTCATTTGCCGCTGGAAGAAAAATTCTCCATTCTTAATTTTAAATTCTCAACTGTTTTTCCCTGGAAAGATGAATTAAGCGAAGGGATCGATCATAAAAAATATGCTGCTTCTTTTTTTATACAGCCCGATCTTTTTTTACGGATAAGGCCCGGTCATTCTGAAAATGTATTGAAGAAATTGCGACAGGATGATGTCCCTCATAAGTTCATTCCTCCTTTTACATTACAGCTTTCCAATAGTTTTAAAGCGGATACATATTTTGATATTGACAGGGAAGTAGTGGTGCAGGATCTGAACTCGCAGAGGGTAGGAGAGTTCTTTTTTTTTGTCAGGCGGGGACCGTCAGGCAAAGGACCTTCGGACAGTGTATGGGATTGCTGCGCTGCCAGCGGCGGAAAATCTATTATGGCTTATGATCTCGATCCTTCCATTGACCTTACTGTTTCCGATGTAAGAGAGTCTATTCTTATCAATCTTAAAAAAAGATTTCAAACAGCAGGAATAAAAAAATACAAATCAATTGTAGCGAATTTATCCAATTCACGATTGACGATTGGCGATTCGCATTTCGACCTGGTCATCGCCGATGTTCCCTGCAGTGGCAGCGGTACCTGGAGCCGGACACCTGAGCAACTTAGTTTTTTTGATGAAAGAAAAATAGAAGAGTATGCATCATTACAGAAAAAAATAACCGGCAATCTTATTTCCCATTTAAAACCGGGTGGGCATCTTTTGTATATTACCTGTTCTGTTTTTAAAAAGGAAAATGAGGAAGTTGTTCAATACTTAAAAAACAAATTCCATCTTCAGTCAAAGAAGATGGAATTGCTAAAAGGTTATGCCATCAAAGCGGATACGATGTTTGCTGAATTATTGTTTTTGCCTGGACAGGAAGCATTATAATTTCAGCAACTCTGCTGTACCGATCGCTTTTACCCCGTTCAATACTTTGATGTAATATTTTCCGGCGGCCAGTCTTTGAATATTAAGTTGGATTATCTTCTTGCCCGTTCCTTTTGAACTATTCACCTGCATCAGCAATCTTCCTTTGCTATCATAGATCCCGACTGGCATATTGGTTACTGCATAAGGTGTTTCAACAATCAATGAAACGCTGCTGCCGGAAACAGGATTAGGCTGTACCGTAACAGATACTTTATTTGGATCAACAGTACCGGTACCGGTTGCAAAACAACCGCTGGTGATAGTGACATTCGCTGTATCAACATATACAACAGTTAAGCTGGCCACTGCCGTATCTATTATTTGCCCGATGCGATAAGAAACAATTCCTGCTGCAGGACTGATGATCGCATTGTTGAATTGATAACTATGGATAGCTAATATATTGCCGGCGGCAGCTGCCACCAGGCCAACAGGAGTATAATTAGTTTCGCCGGGTAATTTTCTTTCGATGACATAACCCATAGCGCTAACATCTTTGCTTGTCCAGTTGATAGTAGCATTACAAGCCGTTATCGTAGCATTGGATGTAGCGAATTCAGCTAATAATATTCCAAATGCAGTTTTCATATTGGGAATACCATAGCCAACCCGGTCATCAGGATTGGAAGCTTTTGTTCCGGCCAGTTGCATTGCTTTCAAGATCTTCATATTATTATATTCCGGGAAGCCCTGCCATAAGCAAGTACCGAGACCGGCCATATTCGGACAAGCAAACGAAGTTCCGTTGCCGGTAACAATCGTATTGCCAGTTCCCTGTATCATAGCATTTACACCTACTGATGAAATATCTGGTTTTATTTGTCCGTCAGACGAAGGACCAAAACTTGAAAAGCCTCCTACAACACCGGTTGCTGTTACAGCACCTACGGCCACTACACTATCGCCATCTGCCGGCGTGATCAGCCAATGCCAGGCAGCTTGTCCTTCATTACCATTGGCATTAAATACCAATAATCCTTTTTTTGCAGCAAGATCGGCACCGATAGCACACATCGTAGTATTGCCATTCATTTCTGCATACGTATGATCGAGAGATGGATTCGTCATTTGATCTGCATATCCTAATGAGGATGAAATAACATCGCTGCCGGCGCTGTCGGCTCTTTCTGCACCGCAAACCCAATTATGTTCTTCAATGGGATATTCTGTAGCAACATCTTCTGTCCTGAATAAATGAAAACTTGCTTTGGGTGCTTTACCTATGAATTGCCCGGGAATATTTGCAGCGATAGTTGACAGGCATTGCATGCCATGTGAATTATCTTCAACCACACTGGCATGACGGGCTACAAAATCCCATGTACTTAAAACTTGCCCGTTGGTAATGATGCTATCCATTGCATCGAGAGTAGTATAATTAAAAAAGCCGCCGTCAAGCATGGAGATCACCATGCCCTGTCCACGCAAACCAATATTATGAAGGAACTCGCCATTGTGTAAATGAATTTCATTGAAGGAACCCGTACCGTAATTAAAAAAATCGGCTGTTACGCCTTCTGTTTTTTGTTGAATGGGAAATTCGATTTGTCTTTCTTCCAGTTCAAATTTATTTTTTCCAGGAGGTTCGGGCCCGTCCTGTCTTCCGGCAACACCATTTACATTTTGAACAAAGGCAAATCCACTGATAGTGGTGATAGCAGCCGGGTCACTTGTTTGTATCGATACAGCATTCTGCCATTTGGAAACATTTAATACGGTTACATTGGCTACCGCTTTTACCTGGTTAAGATAAGTGTCAGAGACCGGCAGGTCCGTACTGTCAATAGCGATACCATATCTTGTCCTCCTGTCAATAGCCCGCTGGGATAAATAAGCCTGGGGATTGGCAAATGTGCCTGTCGTGCCACCTTTATTTTTAAATCTAACGAGGTAACGGGTAAACTGGGCCTGCGATTCCCCGAATATTATTGCCGACAACACAAAGAGGAGTAAACATTTCTTCATGACTTCCGTATTTGATAGTCGCCAAAATTACGTTATTCAGGTCACTCAATTATGATCGATCATCCACTGTGTAATTCCAAAGCCATCTTTGGAGGGACCAGCGGGATTACCGGTGTTTGGCTGGTATTCCCATATCTCATATTCACGGTATACCAACCCGATGTTTTTGGAGTATCTTTCTACGGCTCTTGACCTGGCGCCATAAGCATTTAGAATTGTAACAGGAACATTCAGCGATTCATCAACCTCTTCAACCGTTATTACATTAGAATAATTATTACCCTTATAACTAAATGAAGAAGGTTCGCCATCATAAAAGAAATCCCAGTTTTGCATATCATCATCATTGCTGAGAATATAAAGAGAGCAATAGGGCCCCGATGAACCGCCGCATAAACCTGACGGTAAGTACCTGTTTCCTTTCCAGCTAAAACCGTCTTTGATAGGAAGATGCAATTTGATGAAACGCAAATTATCTTCTAACACTTCGAGTTGATCGGCTAAACGGGTGACCTGCAAAGTGCCGTAAGGCGTCCAGGGTTGTGCAGGGGTCCATGATGTTGCATTAACAGAATCACGGATGTACCGGTAGATGCGGTAGGAAGGACGACCGAGGTTATCGGTGATCAATGCATCGACAACAAATTTTACCTGGTATTTATGTATCTCGGTGCTTCTTCCAAAATTGGTGAAGACCATCGAATCGAGCCGATAAGTAATATACTTGCCGGTCGCTAACGGCATATAGTCTTCTGTTTTTTCTGTAACGAATTCTTCTTTTTCATTGCAGGAAAAAAGAATGGTAACGAAAGCTGTCAATAAAATAAATCGGGTAGATGAAAGAAGTCTCATAAGTGGTTTTTCTTTATACTGTTTACGTGGGTTCGGATCCTCCTCGCTAAAGCTTTGGCGGACAAGTAAAATTACAAACAAAAATGGGGAATAGAAACTCCCCGGTTCAGAACGTATTTTTTTATAGTTTATTGCCTGAGGATCAGTCGTTAGTCGTGAGTAGTTAGCGTGGAGCCGGGATGAAATATCAAACGTTTTGAGTCTCAGGCCTAAAGACCAGCGAACCTTCCTACCGGTCAGGCAGGTTCAGGGTCCCGGACTGTATTATTCCTCCTCCAAGCACATCGTCGCCTTCATAAAAAACGGCGCTTTGTCCGGGTGCAATGCCTTTTACATTTTCGTAGAAACGGACTTTCATAGATCCCTGGTCGGGGTAAATGTTGGAAAGGGCGCCTTTGTCTTTGTAACGGATCTTCGTAACAGCTTCCATGCCCGGTGTGATCGTATCGTACTTGATAAGATTCAGTTTACCGACCAGCATTTCATTTTGTTCAAGATCCTCTTCATCACCAAGCATAACGGTATTGGTGTTGGGATCGATCTTTGTTACAAAAACAGGTTTGCCAAAAGCAATATCCAATCCTTTACGCTGACCAATTGTATAAAATGGATAACCTTTATGCTGGCCCAGGATCTTTCCATGTTTGTCAACAAAATTTCCTCCGGCTACTCTTTCTTCCAATCCTTCTACATTTCTTTTTAAGAAACCGCGGTAATCATTATCGGGAACAAAACAAATTTCATAGCTCTCGCTTTTTTTTGCGAGTTCAGGATAACCATAATCATGCGCCATTTGCCTGATCGCTGTTTTCCGGTACGGGCCCAATGGCAATAAGGTCCTGCTTAAAAGATCCTGTTGCAATCCCCACAATACATAACTCTGATCTTTTGTATCATCGATCGCTTTGCTTACTACAAAACGCCCGTTATCATGTTGCCGGATCTTTGCATAATGACCGGTAGCAATGAATTCACAATCCAATGCATCGGCTCTTTTTAATAAAGCCCTCCATTTGATATGCGTGTTGCACAATACACAGGGATTGGGTGTGCGGCCGGCAATATATTCATCAACAAAATTCTCGATAACAAAATCGCCGAACTCTTCCCTGATATCTAAAATAAAATGAGGAAAGCCATGTTCAACGGCAGCTTGTCTTGCATCGTTGAAAGAATCCAGGTTGCAGCAGCCGGTTTCTTTTTTGCTGCCACCGCTTTGGGCATAGTCCCATGTTTTCATAGTAATGCCCACTACTTCATAGCCTTCATCATTGAGCATAAGGGCGGTAACGGTACTATCGATACCACCGCTCATAGCCACCAGCACTTTTCCTTTTTTACTCATGGTTCATAAAAGATCAAGCTGCAAATATACGAGGATTATGGCTGTTGAAGGTTTGATGTTCGAAGTTGGAAGTTGGAAATTGTATGCCCTGTCAGGACTTTTCTTTCTGCGATAAAACAAATTTTGTTGTCTCCATGCAGGTAACCAATACGCCGGATATCTTATCATCTTCCCCGAGTGCAGGGCTATAGGTGAATGTCCAGTAAATATCTTCTACTTTGCCATTGCGGTAAAAAGGGATCAGCCGGTCCTCAAACATCACCGCTTCACCGGTTACAAATACTTTTTGAAGAAGCGGGCCCACGATATGCCAGATCTCGCCCCATACTACGATCGCTTTTTTACCAATAGCCGGATGTTTGCCTTCTGCACCAAGACTTGGCCGGAATGCCTGGTTGTAAAAACATAAGAATTCATCGCCCCAAAAAAGGAACATGGGAAATGCAGAATGGAGTACATCGTACAAAGTGATCCGCAAACTTAATGGCCAGTTTTCTATCCTGCCAATAGAGGTTTTGGACCAATCATGATCAATAATCAATTGACCGATCTCGCCTGTATTTTTCAGAAAAGGAAAACGGCTGATATCACTGGTAGTAGATTGCACTAGAAATGAATTAATATAAAGGGAAGATAATAATTTTCACATAAGTGAAGTAAGTGAATAGTATTCCGGCTTACTATAGGGCGGTGAATGACAAGAGTATTTAAATTCGTTCCTGTTTCTATTCTGTATAAGGAATAAAAATTTTTCCACCTGCCTGCCCGGGAGGCGGATCATACCGGCTCAAACCATTGTTCCTGCTTCCCACCCAAATGTTACCATTACTGTCTTCTGCAATACACCAAACAGAATTATTGACGAGACCATCCTTCGTTGTATAATGTTTAAAAGATAGCCCATCATAACACCATACGCCACTCGCTGCCGCTTCAACAGCAAACCAAATATTTCCTGCCTTATCTTCTATAATGGAAGTAACGGAATTGATACTTTTTCCAAGTCCTTCTTTTGCTGTAAAATCGTAAAATGACTTTTCACCTGCCTGCCCGGCAGACAGGTCATATCGCCAGATACCATGGCTCCTGGTGCCGGCCCATATATTCCCATTCTTATCTTCTGCGATAGTACGGACCCAGCCGGCGCCGGCGGGTTTAAAATTCGTTATTGATCTGCCATCGTAATGACAAATGCCTTCCTGCCCGGTCATGCCGGAAGAGAACCACATATGCCCGTTCTTAGCTTCTACAATACGATTCACTCCTTTAAGATGAAGGCTGCTATCATTTATAACAGCTTTATTATCTAAAAAACGGGTAAATACATTTTCATTATAGCAATAAAGACCATTGTCTGTGCCTAACCAGATCTTCCCGCTTTTATCCTGCAACATGCTCCACACTGCATTCTTTGAGGCCGGGTTATTATTTGGAATAAAGGATAGTAAATTGCTGCTATTGGTAATAACCATCGGGATACGGTTAAAAATTTTTCCGTCGTAACGACAAAGCCCATGATCAGTACCGAACCAAATATTCCCGGTTTTGTCTTCTAAAGCAGACCAGACAATATTACTGCTCAACCCATCTTTCTCTGTAAAATTGATAAAGCTTTTACCGTCGTAACGATAGACTCCTTCTCCCGAAGTGCCGAACCAAAGATTGCCTGCTTTATCCTGCAAGCCGAAACGGATATTATCATCTTTGTGTGTGCCTTGTGGCTTTATGATCTTCGGTTGATCTGCAGCAATTGTTTTTGTTACAGGTAAACTGTCTGCCGGTAAATTTGTTTTGACCTGGCCGTTAGCAGAAGTGAAACAAATTAATAATAACAGTAGCTTGAAGAACCGGATCTGTAAATAGTGTTTTTTCATTTGTTATAAACCTAAAACCCACAAAGGTTTGTTTTGATCAAGTTGTTAAGTAAGTTGGATAATTCATTGTTGAACCCGATCCAACATGTTCCTTCTAAGTCGCTTTTATTTTTTAGAATAAAGTCCATTTAAAATAAGGCATATATGTAGCCAGAACATAAGTTTCACGCAATCCCGATAACTATCGGGACAAAGGAGCGGGGGCGCTACGTTGCGTTCGTTTATCGTTGCGTTCGCTGCGTGAAATGATTTATGTTTAGCCTACATAATTGCCTAAAATAAAATATAAAGTTCCGGACCTTAGTTCTTTTCATCTGGTATAAATTATTTCTTTACTTGTCGCTTCACCATTTCATTGATCCAGATCGGGGCGAAAGGTGAAGTGCAACCTTTGGAAACGGGAAAGTCGCGATAGATACCCAGTTTTTCTCCAATAGCAAGGGCCCGTTTCCGGTGAGCTGGAAAATATATTCCAATATTTGCCAGCGTTGAATTCATTGTCCATTGTACTTCCGGGCGGGCTTTCGGCATTTCGGATTCGATCCGGTCAAGAAGGGCCGGCAGATCGAGTCCATCCGGTTCTCTCGCAACACGGCCGGCCGTCAGGCTCCAGCCGGCACGGGCAGACATAGTATCCTTAGATCCCATCCATTTTTTTCGAAGCGATTCTTTATCGGGATATTCTTTTACTACATATGCATTGAACCAATCAGCGACGCCATTGAACCAATTAGCAACTTCCGCCACTTTGATCGAGCGGACCATTTTATCCATTTCGGTTAACGATAATTTTTTAGGATCGATAACTAATATTGCCAGGAGCCTTGCATCCATGTTACCGGTCTCCCATAAAGACATGGCTAACTCCTGGTCTTTTTTGATCTTATTCGCCACTGTCCGGATATCCCCGAGTTTGACACCAAACTGGTTGTCACCGGCGCCGTGCTTTTTATTATGCATGAACACTTTCTCGTTTCCGAGTGCTTTGAGTTTTGCGAGAGCTTCTTTAAGTGTCATGTTTGTATTGTATATAGATTGGTGATAACGATCAAAATTTTTTGAAGTCCATTAAAGATACAGAAGTTGAAAATCTATTTCTGTTCCTTATGTTGGTATTATTCAGCCACATAGGCATGTAGGAATATAGATGCGCATAGTTAGAATTTCAAACCTCGGTAGCTGATGAGAATATGATCTTTTGATTTGACGCCGTTGATCAAAGTTGCTTCCTGCACCAATCTAAAATATAAGGATACAGGTCAGCTACTTTCATGTCTTTATGTTCCTGTCTTACCCGGATTAGTTCTTTGTCAAATTGTTTGAACCTGGTGAAGTTGCGCCTGTTTACCATTAACTGTTCCCGGTTGTCAATTACAAAATCTGCTGTTGGTTTGTCGTAAGTGTCGAGTATATAAAGGCAGAAAACAGCATGGGTCATATATTCATTAAATACACTTACGGGATTTGTATAAAAATCACTGCTGCTACTTTGTTTTGTCCAAACACCCCGGTTGGAGAAAATGCTATCGATCGACTTTGTGTATTTACCGGTAGCCGGGTTCACATAATTATGATCTATTTCTGTAAATACGATACCTGACATCAGGCCTTCTTTTTGCTTTTCAGTAAGGCTGGTCATTGTATCGTATCTGCCGGTGTTACAAATGAACATTACGCTTTCCCTGAACCAACCGGTCTTATTATAGGTCGCATAATTCTGAGTGCTGTGCGAACCGCCGATCAGCGGCGATAAAACTATTTTGTAAGACTGGTATTTTGATCTGGGAAACTGTTCTTCCAGCCAGGTCCACATTTGTTTTACAGGTAACAATTCTTTTTCCCGTTCAATATCTTTTTTATAGTAATTCAAATTGTCTTTAAAGAACTTTCTGAAATTCGATCTTCTTGCAAGATCTTCAACAAGCGGTTTTAATTTTCCAAAGAGGCTGCTGTCGGCCAACTCATTTCCATATACATAGTAATAAGGGCCGTTGAATAAAAGAGCAGTGTTTGATGCACCCAATTGCGGATCCTGGAAATTAAAAGCAAAACTGTTTTCCCTGAATTCATAATATTTGGCAGCATACAAACTATCCGGAAAATCTAATGCTTTGAATACCGGGTGATGAATATAGGGTTTGAAATAAGCCATCATGCGTTTATAGTATTCACCTCCTTTATTGAGATCGGTTGCTCTTTCACCCGATGGTGAAAGTGTCCAGATTATGTTTGCGAGTTCATACACTTCGGGAATTTCAAACTCAATATTTTGCATGTTCTTTTCCATGTATTCAGCAGGGAAATAACAGGCGAGGTCATTGAAATGAAAACGAAATGTGGTTTTACCTTTTGGCGATGCAAAATTGATATAGATGATATGCGCATAAGGAAGTTTATTGTGATAAGTAAGCCGCAGGCTATCGCTTCCATAATAAATGGTGGCATATAAACCGGGGGCTGCATCTGTTCCGGGGCTTACCGGGTCTTCGTCGCTGGCCCTGTAAGGATATGCTTTGGGACTTCCTTTAAATTGCAAAAGAAAAGTATCGTTCGGGCACCACAAAGTTTTAGGATGTGTTTCTTCAATAGTTTGAGAAGAAGCAGTAATGGCCAGGCTTAGGGCAATAGAAAATAATAGAGCGAATCTCATCTTCGTTCAGGTTTTGGTGTTGATAAATTATGGTATATAACGTCGGTAAATGCGAGGGCACGGAATTGAGTGAATAACGTAATTGTTATAAATATATTTTTAAGAAAAAAAATATTATCCCGGTAGGATAGCAGGAAACCTTCTATTGCCCGTAGTTATTTTACAAACCGGTTTGAAACAAGATCGTATTAGCAGTATAAATTTTTTTTTATTATTCTTTCAGGCATACAAGTGATATTACACTATGAAAGAGATAATTTTATCATGGCTTTTAATTTTTCGTTAAGAATACCTGCTTAATAATTCACCCTGAATTCACCATTGGTGATATCGTATAACTGCCCGCTGCTTGTCTTCACTTTAAAATTAAAACGACCTGTTACGATCCTTGCGGCCCTGTCGATCGTAGATATCTCAAGATTGCCATTGTAACCTCTTCTCGCTACATTGCCGTTTGCTTTGTAATAAGCATAATAATTACCGCCGATCACCACCACATTCGAATAAGCAAAACTAGCATCCGTATTGATCATCTTCAGCCGGTAATAGCGGTTGATGCCGGGTACGATATCTGTATTGATAACAGATTGATAGCTGCTGTTCGAACCTGTAGCCGTAACGGATGTCACCGTTATCCAGTTTAGTCCGTCGGTACCGGCTTCTATACTGAACTGCGAAAGATTTGTTTCGGTAGCTGTATTCCAAATCAGCCGGTGTCCCGATTCAAATATCTCTCCTGAAAAATTCAGCAGCGTGACGGGTGCCATTCTTCCGGGTTTAAAAGTGTAGTTGCCGGGAGAAGAATTGAATATTACAAAACCTATTTCTTCAGTATTAAAAAAACCGGTGATAGTAGCGGGATCGATACCAAAAGGGCCGTTCACAGTAGTGGTGGATATAGTATTAGCCTGCCATGCAGTACCATTTACATTGGCTTTGATATAAAAAGGAGGGGCGATGTCATTGTCGCTCTTATTGCATTTTGCCATCAGGAAAAGAAGGGCATAAGTGGCACAAACCAATTGTATCGTTATTTTTTTCATGGCCAATTTTTTATAAAAATAAAAAATCTTTATTACGTAATTTCCACTTTTATAAAACTGCTATATGAGAAAACTGCTTATTGCCTGTTGCATATTGTCTATTGTCAATTCTACAACCGCCCAGGACCTGAAATACTACCTGCCCGATTCCGTGACGTACAATCCTTCGATCCCTAAACCAAAAGATATTATTTATCATGAAGTGGGAGAGTGGCATGTTACGCATGACCGGCTGGTGAATTATATGCGTGCAGTGGCGGCAGCAGCGCCGGACAGGATCAAACTGGAAATAATGGGGATGACGTATGAGAATCGTCCACAGGTATTATTAATAATTACTTCTCCAAAAAATCATCAGCGATTGGAAGAAATAAGACAACAGCATTTACTGTTATCCGATCCAACAAGATCGGCTTCGGTAAATATTGATGCCGGATTTTCCGGGATGCCGGTCGTAGTTTATATCGGCCATTCTATTCATGGTAATGAATCAAGCGGTGCCAATGCTTCTTTGATTACTGCTTATTATTTGGCAGCGGCACAGGGAAAACAAATTGATGAATTGCTCGATAATGTTGTTATACTTTTTGATCCTTCTTTTAATCCCGATGGGTTGCAACGATTTTCTACATGGGCCAACCAGCATAAGAGTAAGAATTTAGTGAGCGATCCCAATTCAAGAGAATTCAATGAAGTGTGGCCGGGCGGCCGTTTCAATCATTACTGGTTCGATCTTAACCGTGACTGGTTGCCGGCTGTGCATATAGAAAGCCAGAACCGTTTAGAATGGTTTCATAAATGGAAACCAAATATTTTAACTGATCATCATGAGCAGGGAAGCAATGCTACTTTCTTTTTTCAACCCGGTGTTCCTTCAAGAGTAAATCCATTAACGCCTGAGAAGAACCAGGAGCTGACGGCAAAGCTGGCAAAATTCCATGCTGCATTTTTAGACCGGATCGGTTCTTTGTATTTCACCAAAGAGAACTATGATGATTTTTATTATGGTAAAGGGTCGACTTATCCCGATATCAACGGTGCGGTCGGGATATTATTCGAACAGGCTTCTTCCAGGGGACATTTACAACAAACATCAAATGGCTTATTGAGTTTTGCATTTACGATCCGCAACCAGTTTGTAACAGCTCTTTCTACCTTGGAAGGAGCGAAGGTTTTACGAAAGGAGTTCTTACAATGGCAACGGGATTTTTATAAAAATTCCATGGCAGAAGCAGCCGCCGACCCGGTGAAGGGCTATGTTTTTGAAAAGAAAGCTGACCAGGAAACGATGAGTCAATTCATGACCATGCTGAAACGCCAGCAGATAAAGGCTTTCACTTTTAAGAATGATATAGATCTTAACGGGTATGATTATAAAAATAATGAAGGGATCATTGTTCCCTGCGACCAGGCTCAATACAAAGTGATCAAAACGATATTTTCAAAGACACTCAATTATAAAGACAGTTTATTCTATGATATTACTTCATGGACCATGCCATTAGCCTTTGGATTACATTATGATGAATTGAATGCGGCACAACTTGCGGCAGCGTCAATAGCCAGGGAAACCGGTGGGTTAGCAAAAGGATTGGAGAATTATACCGGGCAACCGGTAAAACGTGGCATGCCATCCGATATTATCAAGAACACGAACAACGCATATGCTTATCTTATTCGCTGGGAAGAATTGCTGGCACCTGCTGCTTTATATGAAATGCTCGGTGAAGGTTTGAATGTAAAAGTTTCTACGGTTGATTTTGAGATAAATGTGGACGGAACTAAAACCAGTTATAAGAAAGGAACGCTAATGATACCTGTCCAGATGCAGGCGATGGGAACAGCGGCATTAAAAGAAACGTTGAGTAAAGTAGTAGATAAATATCCTCTTTCATTTAATATACTTAAAACGGGTAATGCAATATCCGGAAGCGACCTGGGCAGCAGTAAATTCATTTCTGTTACAAAACCTTCTGTTGCTATGCTGGTTGGCCCCGGTGTAAATGCTACCGATGCCGGTGAGGTTTGGCATTTGCTCGACCAAAGAATGAATATTCCGGCCAGTCATTTGGAAATACCTGTCTTTAATCGTGTAGACCTGAACAAGTACAATACATTGATCATGGTAGGAGGGGCTTATACCGATCTTAATAAAGACAAATTGAAAGCATGGGTACAGGCTGGTGGTACTTTGATAGTAACGGAAGAAGCGGTGAACTGGATCTCTCAAAATGGTATCACGGATGTAAAATTCAAAAAAGCAAAATCTCCTGTCGACAGTACCCAGAAATTATCATACCCCGAAAGAGAACAGATCGATGGCGCACAGCAGGTGCAGGGCGCCATATTTGGTGCCGATGTTGACCTGTCTCATCCATTGGCGTATGGATACGACCAAAAGACAGTGAGCCTGTTCAAAGGCAACAGGGTTTTTATGGAAAAAAGCAAGAACCCTTATGCTACGCCATTTTATTATGGAAGTAAACCTTTGCAAAGCGGATGGGTAAGCCAGCAAAATTTGGAGGCCATTAAAAATTCTGCAGCTGTTGTTGTGAATACGGTGGGTAACGGAAGAGTGATCAATATTGCAGACAATCCCAACTTCAGGGCTTTTTGGTTAGGCGGAAGCAAATTATTTATGAATGCCATTTTCTTTGGAAAGATCATTGATGCGGCGAGTGCGAGGACTGAATAAGATACAAGACCAAGCTACAAGCAACAAGAAAATGCTCAATGTTCAACGTTCAATACTCATTTTCCAGGTGTTAAAAAACATTGATACCTGATCTTTTTCCCTTTGATTCAAATCATTTGATATGCATCTTGCTGCTTCTTCTTCTGGTTAGTAGCGAAGCGGCAAGGCACAATTTATTCACATGCTGAAAAAATAAGTGCTAAATCAAAGTATCCACGTCCGAAGGCAAGGAGAATATTGTTAACTTGCCGCTTCATTATTTAATTAATTACGTCAACTTAAAAACTGAGCACTATGATCAAAATGCAAGTTATCGGCCGTCTCGGTAAAGACTGTATAGTAAATACAGTGAACGGCAAAAATGTGATGAACTTTACTGTCGCCCATTCAGAAAAGTATAAGGACAGCCAGGGCAATCTGCAGGAAAAAACCATTTGGGTAGATTGCGCTTATTGGAACGACAGGACTGCGGTGGCGCAGTATCTTACCAAAGGCACGCAAGTATTTATTGAAGGTCAGCCTGAAGCAAGATCTTTTCAACGCAACGATGGCACACCCGGAGCCTCTCTTTCTTTAAGAGTAAGAGAAGTGCAGTTATTGGGAAGTAAAAACGATAACGCCGCCGGCGGTTCTTACCAGCAACCATCCAATGCTTCCTCGGCTATGTCGGGTAATAATAATATTCCTTCGCCCAACGATATTACGGAGCCGGTGGATGATCTGCCTTTCTAGATCGCTGATGATAGGATTAAAGGATTTTAGGATAAAGCTCTGCTATTGCAGGGCTTTTCTTATTATAGATCACTGGCTAACGACTCCCGGCTAATGACTAATGACTTATTTTTGTCGCATGCCAGAACAACTATTTTCTTACCAGCAATTATTTGATTTTACTAATTCTATTTTTAAAAAGATCGGTTGCAGCGATGAACATGCAACTACCGCAACAAAAGCTTTATTGTCCGCCGATCTTCGCGGCATCGACTCACATGGTATTGCCCGGCTGAGTGGTTATATAAGATTATGGGAAGTAAAACGGGTGAATGCAAGTCCCGATATAAAAGTCATTCATGAAACTCCTTCTACTGCTGTAGTGGATGGGGATAGTGGTTTGGGCCTGGTGGTTGCTCCTTTTGCCATGAGGATCGCTATTGAAAAAGCAAAGCAGGTTGGTACGGGTTGGGTAAGTGTGCAGAACAGTAATCATTTTGGTATTGCAGGGCATCATGCAATGATGGCATTGGAACATGATATGATCGGTATAGCGATGACGAATGCAAGTCCATTGGTAGCGCCAACATTTTCTATTGATAAAATGCTTGGTACAAATCCTATTTGTGTAGCAGCGCCAGCCGGTAATGAGCCGTCATTCGTTGCCGACCTTGCAACTACAACTGCTGCAAATGGAAAATTGGAAATATTACAACGAAAAAATGCAGCGACGCCAATTGGCTGGGTGCAGGATGCAGAAGGTCATTCATCCACCGATGCAAATATTTTAAAGAAAGGCGGAGCCTTATTACCATTGGGTGGTGACAGGGAGCATGGCAGTAATAAAGGTTATGCATTAGGTGCTATAGTTGATATTTTTTCTGCTTTGCTAAGCGGAGCTAATTATGCGCCATGGGTTCCTCCTTTTCCTGCGTATGTTCCGATGCCCGCACAACAACCCGGAAAAGGCATTGGTCATTTTCTTGGCGCAATGCGGATAGATGCCTTTCGTCCGGCGGATGATTTTAAAAAACATATGGATAACTGGATAAAAGGATTTCGTAATGCAAGACCAATAGCGGGACAAGAAAAGGTTTTGGTTCCCGGTGATCCTGAAAGAGAATTTGAAGTATTGCGCATGAATAGCGGTATACCATTGCTGGAACAGGTGACCGATGACCTGGCATCCCTTGCCAATAAGTTTAAAATACCAGCACTTTAGCTTATCAGTACTTAATATTGAATCTTATCTTTGCGGCCCTGTCTGCTGGCAGGCAGGCTGCTTACCGAACATATATCTTTAAAATCTCAGGGGGACAACGAACATGAAAGTAATGAAGTTTGGAGGAACCAGTGTGGGCAAACCTGAGCGGATGCATCACATCGTCTCATTGGTAACAAAAGAAAAGGAGCCGGTCATTGTTGTATTGTCGGCTTTATCCGGTACTACGAATGCATTGGTGGAGATCGGTGAACAAATTGCCAAAGGCGATCGTGTAACAGCCAAGCAATCTATTGACAAACTGGAAAAGCATTATCATGCTTTTATCAAAGAACTTGTTAAAGGCAAAGAAACCGTTGCCAAAGCAAAAGCCATCGTGGCTGAGCATTTTGAATTCCTGAACATCATCCTGAAAATATCTTTCAGCGAAGCATTGAATAAAGATATACTGGCACAGGGCGAATTACTTTCTACCAAATTGTTTTGTATTTATTTAGAAGAAAAAGGGATCGATCATATGCTTCTTCCGGCGCTGGAATTTATGACCATCGATCATTATGATGAACCGCAGATCGGCAGTATCAAAGTAAAATTATCGCAACTGCTGAAACAGCATAAAGCAAAAAAGATATTTGTTACGCAGGGATACATTTGCCGTAATGCAAGAGGAGAAGTGGATAATTTAAAAAGAGGAGGCAGTGATTATTCTGCTTCACTGATAGCCGCTGCGATCAATGCCACTGCCTGCGAAATATGGACAGATATTGATGGTATGCACAATAACGATCCCCGCATCGTTAAAAAAACAAAACCTATTGAGCAAATGAGTTTTGACGAAGCGGCCGAGTTGGCTTATTTCGGTGCAAAGATCCTGCACCCTGCATCTATATGGCCGGCACAACAATATAAGATACCCGTAAAGTTGCTCAATACGATGCAGCCGGACGCCAAAGGAACTTTGATCGCAGAAAAAGCAGGTAGTGTAGGAGTGAAAGCGGTTGCGGCTAAAGATAATATCATTGCTATTCGTATCAAGAGCAGCCGGATGTTATTGGCATATGGTTTTTTAAGAAGGATATTCGAGGTCTTTGAAAAATACCGGACACCGATCGATATGATCACTACTTCGGAAGTGGCTGTATCACTCACGATCGATAATGCGGAAAATTTAAAAGAGATATTAAAAGAACTGGAACTTTTTGGAACACTTGAAGTGGATAAGAACCAGGTCATCATTTCGGTGGTAGGTAACGAGATATCGCAAACGGAAGCGATGGTGAAAAAACTCTTTGGTTCTATTATGAATATTCCCGTGCGTATGGTAAGTTATGGCGGAAGTCCGCATAATATTTCTTTATTAGTACCCGCAGAATATAAAACACAAATACTCCAGCAATTGAATAAAGGGATGTTTGGCCTGTAGCTATCTTATCACTAATAATAGTAATAGCACAACGGCAGGAACACTGAGGTTATCCCAGCCATGAAGCGTTACGAGTTCTGTCAGCGCTGCAATAAATGCCAGGCTGAGACTTAATAAAAATACCATGGCGATGCTATCTTCATGCCGGAAGAAGATCCAGGCAATACATACCAATGTTGCAGTTAGAAAAAAGCAAATGGTTCCGGCGAGAGTTTTTTGTCCTTTGAAAAATGACCGACCTCTGTAGCCCCATCGCTGACCACCGATCTCTGCTGCAGTATCACTTACCGCCAACAAAGAAACAGGTAAATAAAAAAGAAGAGGATCTTGTTTTAATTCGGCAAAAAGAAAACATGCATAAACAGGAATGGGGAATAATACGCTGCCGACCGTGTATCGCTTTACCTGGTGAACCGATGAAAGCATTTTTCTTTTATAGGTGACAAACAATATGATGAACGCAATGGATGTTAATGCCAATACCCACCAGTGTGATTGAAAGAAAAGAGGGAGCAGTAAGCTTATAAAGCCACCGCTCACGTGCAGGAACTTTCTTGAATTCTCAGAGGCCCAGTGAAATTTTTTGTGCAATACTTCTGCTGTAATAATTAAAACGGATAACAACAGCAGGAAAGCAGCCAGCCATATTACCTGTTCATTCATCCGGAAAAATTACTTATTATATTGCAGTTTGAGGAAACAAAAATGAATCACGCAGAGTGCGCTGAGAACGCAGAGAATATTAGTATGAAAATATCTGTGCACCCTGTGAAAATAAATTTCATAGTTAATACAAAGCAATTTGCCCGAAAAATTCTGGAACATACCTAATGCGCTTTCGCTGTACAGGATACTTGTATTTCCCCTGTTGCTTTATTGGATATTTGATAAACAGGAAAACCTCGTGGGCTTATTTATAGCGATCAACTTATTTACAGACTGGCTGGATGGGATCATTGCCCGGGCATTCAATATGCAAACTAAAATAGGAGCCAAGCTTGATTCATGGGCAGATATGGGAACTTATATCTGTGCTTTCCTTGCTATTTATTTTTTTAAATGGAACGAGATCAGGCCGCATGGTCCGATGCTTTATATCTTTTTTGCTTTCTGGGCATTCTCTTATATACAGGTATTTGTAAAATTCAAAGGATTGCTGGGGTTGCACACTTATTTATTCAAGACCACCGGCTATGCGCAGGGAATATTTATCATCGTTTTATTCATGTTCCAATTCCTGCCCTGGCTTTTTTATTTATCAATGTGCATCGGGTTATTGGCACTTATTGAAGAGATCATCATCATTGCCATGATCAAGCAACCCATGATGAATGTAAAAGGACTTTACTGGATATTGAAAAACAATAAGCAATAGACATTTGTAACTGCAATAAAATGTACCCGATCTTTTATTATATCATTTTTTTTCTTGTGGTTGGCGCCATCGGTTTCATAATTGCCAACCGTAAAGCGCCAGCAGCAGAACGAAGGAAGCGATGGCTGAAATATTTTACTTATATACCCATTACAGGCATCGTTGTTATTGCCGTCTTCTACCAATTTTTTAACTGGCTTTCTATTTTTATTGCTGCAGCAGGATCGATAGAATTGTTGCGGGTAAATTTTTCAGGACCTAACCCTTCTTCACGGATCATAAGATCTTTACTTTCCTTCTTGCTGATCGCCACGGGCTTTATTTTATTCGCCTTTAGTTTTACTATTCCCTGGCTTCTTTTTATTTATATACAGGTATTGGTATTTGATGGATTTTGCCAGATAACCGGCCAGATATTCGGCAAACATCAAATGGCTCCAAAAATAAGTCCCGCCAAAACATGGGAAGGTTTCATTGGCGGTTGGATATGTTGTATAGCAACTGCAATTAGCGCAGCCAGTTGGGTAACTATCGAGTTTAATTGTGCTTTGCTCGCTGGTGTTGTTACAGGGTTTAGTTGTTTGGCCGGCGATATACTTGCTTCTTACTATAAAAGAAAAGTACAAGTGAAGGATTATAGTAACTGGTTGCCGGGACATGGCGGTTTCCTCGACAGGTTTGACAGTTTTTTAGCGACGGGAGCCGTTTATTATTTGATTTACATCTGTATTTTTAAGTTTTGAATTTCGTAGCGTATAACCACATGAAAAAAATAATTTATTGCATCAGCGGATTGGGAGCTGACGAAAAAGTGTTTGATAACCTGCAGGTGAATGGGCATGAGCTACGCTATATTCAATGGTTAAAACCATTACCCAGGGAAAAGATAGAAGAATATGCCAGCCGGATGGCAGCTTTTATTAAAACCGGTTCGCCGGTACTTCTCGGTGTTTCATTCGGGGGAATGATCGGTATTGAAATTGCCAAACAAATGCAGTTGGAAAAACTCGTTCTTGTATCAAGTATCAAATCAACCGGCGAATTACCCAGGTGGATGAAAGTAGTGGGTTCATTAAGTCTTCATAAGATATTGCCGAAACGGTCTTATAAGATCACCGAAAAGATCGATAATAACCGGCTTGGTGTTACTACCAGAGAAGAAAGAGATATGGTAAGAGCATATCGTCAGAAAGTTGACCCGGTATATTTTCATTGGGCGATCAACCAGGTACTGAATTGGAAAAATGATTTTCACCCGGAACACATTATTCATATTCATGGCGATAAGGACAAAATATTCCCGATAAAAAAAATAAAGCCCACACATGTCATCAAAGAAGGCACACACATGATGATCTATAACAGGGCGAAAGAGATAGGGGATCTGTTGGGGAATGAACTATGAAGATCTTACCGAAATAATTACTCTTCTTCTACCCAGGCGATGAATGTTTTAAATATTCAATTTTAATGGAATCCCATTTGTGAGTCGCAGGATCAAATATTTTTATAGTATTCCAGTGATCATATAGGTTCCTGCTGCGAATTATCGGGCTTTGCTGTACAGGAAAAGTTAAAGCCTCATATTACTATGAGGCTTTAATTAATAGGATCATGATAAATTTATTTTTCTTCTTCATCAGTTTCTACTCCAAAAGTATAGATCGCAATAGCGCCACCGCTTCCCGCACTATTACCAAAGAATGGGGTCCTGATCACTTTGATCATAGCAATATCACTTGCCGGAAATGCATTGAGAAAACTGGCATTTACCAGTTGCTCATCTACATAAATACTGGCTACCTGGTTACGGATATAAGGGATCCGGAGCCCGGTCCGTGTTTTGTAAACTTTTAAACCGGCCACCCGGTTATCCAGCCAATCCAAAATATTAGGATAAGAGCCGGCGATCGGATTTGCTTCCAGATCCAGTATTGTTCCTTCAGCCGATTTAAATAAGCCAGAACAATATTGTTCATTTAGTTTTTGTTCAGCCGTTTGGTTATTCACCTGGGTCTGACCAAAAACGATGCTGCTGCTCAACGCAACCAAAACGGATAAAAATATCTTTTTCATAACCATTTCCTCCTCTTTTAAAGTTACTGATACTTGAGTTAGCAAAGAGTTAAGAAATATAGTGAAAGAACTATGCCAGAAGAGGATGTTTAGCGTTTAAGGTTTATAGTTTAACGTTATCGTGCTATTGCCAATGTACATTAAATCTCATACTCTCAAAACGTTAAACTATAAACTTTAAACGAAAAACGGGATACAATGACTGTATCCCGTTTAGTAAGTTGTTTTATTGGAACCTTTGTTATACGATCAGTAATGCATCGCCATAACTGAAGAAACGATATTTATCCTTGATCGCTTTTTTGTAAGCTTCCATTGCCAGTTCATATCCTGCAAAAGCACAGGTCATGATCAGCAAACTTGTTTTGGGTAAATGGAAATTAGTAACAAGGGAGTCAGCAATATTAAAATCATAAGGCGGATGAATGAACATGTTTGTCCAGCCTTCCGAGGATTTCAATAATTTTTGTGCCGTGAAAGATGATTCCAGTGCACGCATCGTAGTAGTACCGATAGAACAGATACGATGACCATATTCTTTAGCCCTGTTAACGACCTTGCAGGCCGTATCATCAATATGATAATATTCGGCATCCATTTTATGTTTGCTCAGGTCTTCCACTTCAATAGGGCGGAATGTACCTAAGCCGGTATGCAATGTTACTTCGGCAAAACGAATACCTTTTATTTCCAAACGCTTGATCAGTTCTTTACTGAAATGAAGTCCGGCAGTTGGCGCTGCCACGGCTCCTTCATGTTTGGCATAAACGGTTTGGTATCTTTCTTTATCTTCTTCGTCAGGTTTTCTTTTGATGTATTTCGGCAATGGAGTTTCACCCAATTTTTCTAATTGCGCCCTGAATTCTTCTTCACTGCTTTCCCATAAGAAGCGGATAGTACGACCACGGCTGGTAGTATTATCAATCACTTCAGCAACCAGTTCTTCCTGTTCGCCGAAATATAATTTGTTACCGACACGGATCTTTCTTGCGGGATCAACGATCACATCCCAAAGACGGTTGGGCCTGTTCAATTCACGCAGGAGGAACACTTCGATCTTTGCGCCGGTCTTTTCCTTGCGGCCGTACATACGGGCAGGAAATACTTTAGTGTTATTGACAACAAAACAATCCTTATCATCAAAGTAATCCATGATGTCGCGGAAATGTTTGTTCTCAATTTCACCGGTATGACGATGCACGACCATCATGCGGGCATCTTCACGGCGTTTGGTTGGGGTTTGGGCAATAAGATTAAGCGGAAGGTCGAAACGGAATTGTGATAGCTTCATGAGTATGCTGAATTTGTTAACGAAGAAGTCTCATGACGCAAACCGGGCTGTAATATGCCTGAAAGATCATTATCCAAGTCCGGCCTTACGGCGCCAGGTTGGGTCAAAGCGACTGCTTTTAAAGCGGGCAAAGGTATGCTATTAAGCACCAAAATCCCGTTTAAGTTTTCAAATTCTTTCAACAGCATTTTGAGGCGGTTAAATTACTGGCTTTCAGAATAATTTTATGCTTTTCATAGTAGCTAAGCATCTTACATTTGTTGATAATAAACCAGCGTCCCAGCCCTGGGCAAAACACACTTTATGAAGCGAATCTTATTATTTTTCGGCTCCATTTTTTTCATTTTTTCATTGCAGGCACAGCCAAAGATCAAAGACAAAAAATATCCCAGTCTTTTGTGGGAGATCTCCGGCAACGGGTTAAAAAAACCATCGCATCTTATCGGTACAATGCATGTCAGCAGCAAGCTGGCTTTTCATTTACCTGATTCATTTTATCTCGCTGTTCGCAGTGCACAGGTAGTAGCGCTGGAAACAAACCCGGAAACCTGGCAGGACGATATGAATAAGTATGACTTTAGCGGAAGCGGCGGTTACAATTTATTTGGCGGCGAGTATGGCAATTATTTTTCCATGCCCAGCGATTACCTCAGCATCAGCACACTTAAATTTTATAAATACGACGAGAAGATAGAAAGGGCCCTGTACAGCAATCCCTCTACCATCAATAGTTTATTGTATCGAACTTATGGAAACGAGTCGGCCGATTTTGAAGAAGACACGTATCTCGATATGTACATTTTCCAGTGCGGAAAAAAATGGGGAAAGAGAGTGACCGGTGTAGAAGATTATGGTGAAAGTATGCGCCTGATGGCAGAAGCGTATAAAGATGCAGCGAAGGATAAGAACAAAAAAGAAAGAAGTTATGATGGGGTTGAAGAATATTCTGTAGACAAATTACAGGATGCTTACCGTACCGGCAATCTTGACCTGCTGGATTCTATCAATAAGTTCAACAGTTTTTCTGCAGCTTTTGATGAAAAATTTTTATACCGCAGAAACGAGATACAGGCCAATTCTATTGATTCAATCCTGAGATCGGGCTCCACTTTATTTGTTGGAGTAGGCGCAGCGCATTTACCGGGCGAAAGAGGTGTGATCGAAATGCTTCGCAGGAAAGGATATAAAGTGCGCCCGGTAAAAATGGGAGAAAGAGACAGCCAGCACAAGGATATTGTAGATAAAATAAGAGTGCCGGTTAGTTTTAAAACCGAAACGGCGGAAGACGGTCTTTTTAAAGTTGATATTCCCGGTAAGTTCTATAAACAAGAATCGTCTTTGTACAATGGCAATGCAGGATTGGAACAGAAGCAATTCGCCGATATGTCGAATGGCAGTTATTATATGGTTACCCGTATCATGACCAATGCCTGGATGTGGGGACACAATACAGACATGGTATATAAAAGCATTGATAGCTTGTTGTATGAAAATGTACCCGGTAAAATGATATCTAAAACCACCATTTTCAAAAATGGCTACAAAGGTTTTGATATAATCAATCGTACACGTCGCGGCGATATGCAGCGCTATAATATTTTCATCACACCGTTCGAGATCATCTTTTTCAAGATGAGTGGTAACGGCGAATATGTAAAGACCGGCGAAGAGGCTAATAAATTCTTTGGCAGCATACAGTTCAAAGAATATAAGAATGGAAATGATCCGGTTGCCTGGAAAAAATATTCACCAGCCTATGGCGGGTTTGCTATCGATCTGCCGCACGAACCTTTTATCAGTAATGATGGATCCTGGTTGTATGATGCAGAGGATAAAGGTTCCGGTATTTATTATCGTATCATCCGCACAGATATTCATAATTATCATTTTGTGGAAGAAGATACATTTGACCTGAGCCTGCTGAACGAGAGTTTCATGTCATCGGAATTCATCGATTCACAAATGAGCCGCAAGCAAACTACTTATAAAGGTTACCCGGCACTGGATGCTAAATTCAGGGATAAGAATGGTTCTGTTTTCCTTACCCGTTTTATCATACAGGGGCCGCATTATTATACACTGGTAGCGCATGGAAAACAGGAAACAGCAGCGATGAATAATTTCCTGAATTCTTTCGAGATAAAACCTTTTGTTTATAACGAAGCAAAAACACAAAAGGATACCGCACTTTATTACAGTGTTGTTACTCCTGTATATCCTGAGGATAAAAAGATCAGGCTGGATATTCCACGCTACAGTTATTTCGGCGGGGCTGAGGAAGATGAAGAGGAAGAATCGGAAGACGACCTGCTCGAGGCCGGGGCTTACCGCAACAAAACGATCAGCAATGATACGACCGGTGAAAAAATATATGTTTCATTCTATCGTTCTCCCCGTTATTATTATACAAAAGACAGCGCCGACCTTGATAAAGACAATGAATCATTCATCGGTGACAGCTCCTGGATATATAAACTAAAAAAGAAAACAGAGCTTCCTAATAAAATGAAAGTCTGGGAAGCTATTGTTACAGATACCGGCAGCAGCCGCATGCTGTGGACAAAAATATATTATAAGGATGGTATCGGTTTTGCATTGGCCACTCAATCGGATACGCTATCGCAACCAAGCGCTTTTGTAAAAAAATTCTTTGAGACTTTTACACCAGCCGATACACTAAAAGGCATCAATCCTTTTCAAAAAAAATCAAACCTGTTCTTTGAGGATTTTATGAGTCCTGATACGGCACTTCATAAAAGGGCGGTAAAAAATATTGATGGTATCGATCTTGATTCAACCGATCTGCCCAAACTTAAGAAAGCTATTACATCACTTAACTGGAAAGAAAAAAAATACCTTGATACCAAACAGTCACTCGTAGGTAAATTAAAAGATATAAAAACGACTGCAGCGGACGATTATTTGAAAGAACTGTATTATGCGTTGGATGATACAGTACAGGTGCAATACACTGTACTGGAAACCCTGCTTCAGCATCAAACAACTTATTCCTATAATATTTTCAGGAATATCGTCAATACAGAACCGCCAGTACTGGACCTGGAAGGTTCGGCAAGCAGCTGGCCTGATTATGCCAGTTTAAGTTCATTAAGAAAATTCAGGAGCACCAGTTATGCAAACGGAAATTTTTTGGATGAATTATCCGATACATTGCAACTCGCAAAAGCAATATTGCCCGATCTTTTACCATTGCTGAACCTCGATGATTATAAAAGTGCCATCATGCGGTTGTTGGGACAATTGGTTGACAGCAACCTGGTACAACCTGCCGATTACCAACTGTATTTCAGTAAGTTCTTTCTTGAAGCAAAACAGGAATTGAAGAAGCAGGCCATTGCAGAAAAAAAACGGGCAATAGAAAAAGCGGAAGAAAGCAAAGAGGATAAAAAAGAAATACCTTATTATCTCGGTGATGAATACGATACCGATTCTGGTAATGATAACCTGAGCCTGTATGCTACGTTGCTTTTACCTTTTTGGGAAACGAATACCACCGTTCAGCCGTTGATCCAGCAAATGCTGCGTTCGTCGGATAAACGATTAAAGTATAGCACGATGCTATTGATGATCCAACATAATAAACCTTACCCGGATACGATGTTGAATTTCTTCGGAGGTATCGATGAATACCGTTATGAATTATATACAGATCTTAAGCGTCTTAAAAAAATGGATAAATTCCCGGCACAGTATAATAACCATTTTGATCTTGGAAAAAGCGCATTGATAGGAGAAGAATCTTATAGTAAACCCGATACGCTTGTTTATATTGACCGCTTACCGGCTGAGTATCGATCGAAAAAAGGCTTTGTTTATTTTTATAAATACAAAAGTAAAAAAGAAGACTTGAACTGGAAACTGGCGATCGTTGGACTTACACCACAGGATCCGAAGCAATTCGAATACGATGACAGTTTGAGTTTCAGTTCCCGTGATTTTGATTATTCATTGTTGGCGGAAGGTATATACAACCGGTTCAGGTTTACAGAACTTACAGATACAAAGATCGAAGAAGAAGAGCCGGTCAATAAGCAATTGAATAAGGCATTGAAGAAATTGCTTTATTCCCGCCGCAAAAGTGCCAAACAGTTTTATGAAGAAAGAGACTATGGCAGGTCTACGCCTTTTGTTATTGATTAAAGAAAGTAGCTGCCGGAATAGATGCGATGAGGTTTTTGGTATAAACTGATCCCGGGTTGAAATATACCGAATCGGCATCGCCGCTTTCTTCGATCTTGCCTTTATTCATAACCATGATACGATCGCTGATATAGCGCACAACAGAGAGGTCATGCGAGATGAAGATGACCGTAAAGCCAAATTCTTTTTTAAGATCATTGAGTAAATTCAATACCTGCGCCTGTACACTTACATCGAGTGCAGAAACAGATTCATCGCAAACAATAAAAGAAGGGTTCAATGCCAATGCGCGGGCAATAACAATTCGCTGCCGCTGGCCACCGCTGAATTCATGCGGGTAACGGTGAAAATGTTCTGCCTTCAGGTCAACTTTTTCGAGTAGTTCAACCACTTTATCTTTTCGTTCTTTAGCGGTCAATGAGATCTTATGCACTTTCATCGGTTCGGCAATAGCAGAGCCGATCGTCAGCCTTGGATTCAATGAGGAATAAGGATCCTGGAAAATGATCTGCACTTCTTTTCGTAACGACCTGAGCTCATCTCTTTTTTTTGCTGTCAGGTCAATGCCATTATAAAAGATCTTACCGGAAGTCGGTTCGATCAATCGCAATAATGTTCTGCCCAATGTTGTTTTACCACAGCCGCTTTCGCCTACAAGGCCCAATGTTTCTCCTTTGTAAACTTCAAAACTTACATCATCAACAGCTTTGGTAAATGAATCAGGCTTACCGAATAATTTTTTATGAGTAGGAAACCAAACGGAAAGATGTTCTGCTTTGAGGAGAACTACCGGGGAATTAGGAATTGGGAATTGGGAATTGGGTTTGACGTTAGTAATGCCAAATTCCAAATTCCTGATCCCATCATCTGCTTTCATAAAATCACTTACTACCGGTAGCCGTTCACCTCTTGTATGGTTGACGGGACGACAGGCGAGCAATGCTTTGGTGTAAGGATGTTTGGCGCCGGTAAAAATATTTTTTACCGAACCCTGTTCCACAATTTCTCCTTTATACATCACCAATGCTTTATCAGCAATCTCTGCTACGACACCAAGATCATGTGTGATAAAAATAACACCCATGCCCGATTGCTGTTGTAATTCTTTTATTAATTGAAGAATGGTTTTCTGAACTGTAACGTCCAGCGCCGTGGTTGGTTCATCACATATCAGTAAAGATGGTTCGCAACACATAGCCATCGCTATCATCACTCTTTGTTTTTGTCCACCGCTTAACTGGTGAGGATAACGGGCAAAAACCGCTGCAGGGTTTGGCAACTTTACTTTTTCAAACCAATGGATCGTTTGTTGTTTGGCTTCTGTCTTTGAAACCTTTTTATGAAGCAGGATCGCTTCCATTACCTGGTCGCCGCAGGTTAGAACAGGGTTCAATGATGTCATTGGTTCCTGGAAGATCATGGCGATCTTATTGCCACGGATATCCTGCATCTCGTAGCGGTTCCTTTTTAAAAGATCGGTTGTTGTATCAGCATTCTCTGAAAATAAAATTTCACCGCTGGTATATTTTCCCGGTGGCGATGGGATCAATTGAAGGATGGATAATGCGGTAACGGATTTACCCGAGCCGGATTCACCGACAAGGGCTACTACTTCATTCCTGTTGACGGTAAAAGAAATATTTTTTAATGCATTGACAGTACCTGATTCGGCAATGAAATCGATGGAGAGGTCTTGTATGCTTAATAATGGCTGCATTATCATTCAACCACTTTAATAGATAATTTTTTTGAAGGAGTAGGATAGTAGGCCGTACAAACCATACATTTTTGTTCCGAAGAATCAAGAACAAAATAGAACTCATCCTCTACTTTGATGCCGGGAGGAAAACTGCAGGGGCTTCCAAGCGCAAAAACATTCTCATAAATTCTATTGGTTGCTTCGTCGGTCCATTCAGCAACTATTTTTGATCCATCCATTCCGCCTTCCAATACGCTGATGGTATAATTCATACAAATACCTTTGATCTCCAGCCGGCCCTTGTATTTTCCGGTAGCAGCATTCTTTTTCTTGCATTCACTGTTTGATAAAATCAAAGTGGCCAATGCAGATATAAGGATGAAGCGTTTCATAAATGGATCAGAATTTCAAATGACGTACCGTCAACCCATCATTCATCAGTTGTTTGAGTGAATCGATACCGATCTTAAGATGTGTTTCTACAAATTGTTGTGTTACGTTCTTGTCGCTTTCTTCCGTTTTTACACCTTCCGGTGTCATGGGTTGATCGCTCACGAGCAATAATGCGCCGGTCGGTATCTTGTTATAAAAACCAACGGTGAAAATGGTAGCGGTTTCCATATCGATCGCATAAGCTCTTATCTTCTGCAAATATTCTTTGAAAGCTTCATCGTGTTCCCATACACGCCGGTTGGTAGTATAAACAGTGCCTGTCCAGTAATCAACCGAATAATCCCGGATCGTTGTTGAAACCGCTTTTTGCAAAGCGAACGCAGGCAATGCCGGTACTTCGGAAGGAAAATAATCGTTGGAAGTACCATCGCCCCTGATCGCAGCGATTGGTAATATGAGATCGCCGATCTTATTTCTTTTTTTCAATCCGCCGCATTTACCCAAAAACAAAACAGATTTAGGCTGAATAGCAGTAAGAAGATCCATTACCGTAGCGGCAGTAGGACTTCCCATTCCGAAATTGATGATGCTGATATTATGTGCTGTAGCGCATTGCATCGCCCGGCCTTCCCCTACTATTTCAACCTTATTCCATTCGGCAAACATTTTTACATAATTGCTGAAGTTGGTGAGCAGGATATATTCTCCGAAATTTTCGAGTTGTTCGCCTGTATAGCGGGGCAACCAGTTTTGTACTATTTCTTCTTTTGTCTTCATGTTAGCAAATTTAGTGATTTGGGAGTGTAAGATGCAAGTAGGGAATAGCTAGTAGGGTGATAAATAAAGATTCCATCCCACCCGCTACTTGCCACTCCCCACTAGCTCACTATATTTGATCCATGCTCAAGATAGATTATCCACAGCCGGAGTTTCGTATCAAAACAGAAAATAACAGGGAATTCATTTTTGATGCACAACGCAAGAAGTGGCTGGCATTAACACCGGAAGAATGGGTGAGGCAGAATTTTATTCAATACCTCGTCAAAGAAAAAAAATATCCTCTTTCATTGATCGCTATGGAAAAAGAGATCATGCTGGGCGAATTAAAAAAGCGTTTTGATATTTTGGTGTATGATGAGAACCACCAGCCCTGGATGATGATCGAATGTAAAGCGGGTGAAGTAAAATTGAGCAATGATGTTTTGCAACAGGTATTACGTTACAATATCAGTGTGCCGGTGAAATATATCGTTATCACCAATGGAAGTTTTACGTTTGGCTGGGAAAAGAAAGATAGTGCATTGGCTGATCTTATTGAATTACCCGGCTGGAAATAAAAATGCGGGACATGAGCCCCGCATTTTTTTAATCAATAGAATTAATTTCTTTCTTTTACTGGGCAAATATCTTTTCATCGACCGCTACATTCAATTCGATCTTATCGTATTTGATCGTTTGAAATACCTGGCCCTGCATTTTTGAATCTCTCATCATGAAAAATTTTGCACCGCCGAAATCTTTTATATCAGAATAAACCATTTCGACCTCTGTTTCCTGCCCTTGCATGTCGCGGATACTAACCGACTTAAGCAATGTATAATCCTTTGTTGAAATAAAATAAGTGGTTGCCCTGCCGTCTTCTTTATTGGTCAGCTTGATCTTGTAAGCTTCGGTACCTTCTGCCGTTTCTTTACCCAGCATTTCTACCTGGTGGCCTCTTGCTTTATAATCCATCAGGTGGTTGGCCAAACTTGCCTGTGCTTTTATATCATTCAGTTCGTTACCGCTTATTTCAGCAGGAGTAGTTACACCTGCAAAAGGATTGAGTTTCCATCCTTTTCCATTAAAATAAACATTGGTAACAGACTGGCCCATTACTTCCACATCACTACGCACGCCTTTGCCATTGATGATCTGGATAGTGAGTGGCAGGTCATTACCCTGAAGGGAATAAGTGCCGGTTATTTTAGCACTTGTTATTTTATTAAAAGCATCCAGTCCGCCCATATTGTTGGTGTATTTCTGGATCACCTCATCGGCGCTTTGTGCATATGCAGAAACAGTTGCGAAACTGAGTACGGCAAGTAATAATTTTTTCATTGTTGATTGATTTGGGTAACGAAGATACTATTTTAAATAAAGAGATAAAATGCAGTTGTTTGGACGGGAGAGGGAAGGGATGGGTTGCAGTAATGTTATATTATACTATAATTTTCAACAAGCTGCCACTTGCCGTCCCTTAAAGGTTCAAGGTTAAAAAGATCGGGCGAAAATTTTTTAGTCTCTATTTTGGCCTCCATCATTTGTTCAACAACAGAGAAGAGTACAAAAACGATCTTTTTTGAAAAGAATTTTTTTTCAACCCTGTTAAATACAAAATTGATCCGCTTGCCATCCATATCAGGGAAATTTTGTATGAAAGATTTTTTAAAAACCGAAATGGCTTTATCGTTGACATTGTGATCGAAAATGAAGATCTTTTCAACCAGGTCTTCCATGGAATGAACGATCCTGAAAATATATTTTGCCCCGGTAAGTTCGGTCGGGGTATCAGCAGGATCAAAACCATCCGTACCACCGGGTAAAGATAAATTGATCATAAGCCCTTTCGCCATATCATGATATAATAACCCTGACATTACTTTTAATTCTTGGTGGCAATTATTGCATTCATTTTGATTCAAATCTCCCCTTATTACCTTTTGCTTTAATGCAGGTTCTATGGTGACATTCACACTTGCATAATATTGTACTTCCTGCTCTTTTTTGCAGAAAGGACAATTGACCGTGGCATGTTGTATAAGACTCATTACAATAAAAATACGGCTCCCTGTTTAATAATAAAACAAAGATCCCGTTCATTTTAGTGAACGGGATCCGAATAAGCAATTGGTCTGTGTGTAAATATGTCATCCGTGCAGTGCTTCGACTTCGCTCAGCATTTACAGGAAATACCCTTCGACTTCGCTCAGGGTTTATGGGAATATGCCTAATTCAGCATAACTGGTTCCAACTTTATTGATCGCAACAACATAAGCTGCTGTCCGCATGTCCGGGATATCGGGGTTGCTCTTCCATGTATTCATGATCTCATGGGTGGCAGTGATCATCGTTTCTTCCAGGCCACTGTACACCAGGTCCACTTCATCCGGTCCGTGCATAATGAAATCTCTTTCTTCGGTACTTACTTTTTTACCGGAGAGTTCTTCCATTTGCCCGAGGATATGTGCATTCAGATTTTCGGTAAAACGTTTTTCCAAACGGCCATAACGAACATGGCTCAGGTTCTTTAACCATTCAAAATAAGAAACGGTTACACCACCTGCATTCAAATACATATCGGGTACGACCAGTGCTCCTTTTTTTCCGAGTATATCATCTGCTTCAGGTGTCAACGGGCCGTTAGCCGCTTCACCAATGATCTTTGCTTTTACTCTTGGCGCATTTTCTCCGTCGATCACATTCTCCAATGCAGCCGGGATCAAAATATCGCATTGCATTTCCAATGCATCGCTGTTCTTATCAAAATTAGTGGCGCCGGGAAAATTCAATATTGAACCTGTCTTTTTACGATGATTGAATACTTCATCAACATCCAAACCATTCTCATTACAAATAGAACCTTCGTATTCTGCAAGGCCAACAATTTTTGCTCCCGCATCCTGGAAGAATTTGGCTGAATGATATCCCACATTACCCAAACCCTGTACAACAATTTTCTTTCCTTCAACACCGGTGGTCAAACCCAACTTCCTCATTACTTCTTCCATATTACATACTTCACGCAGGCCAAAGAAAACGCCGAGGCCTGTTGCTTCGCGACGACCGCGAACACCACCTTGTGTAATTGGTTTTCCTGTTACACAACCTGCCGCATCGATCTCACCCGGGTGCATCGCAGCGTAGGTATCAAGTATCCATGCCATTTCTCTTTCGCCGGTTCCATAATCAGGAGCCGGAACATCGGTACCGGGCCCGATAAAATTCTTTTTTATCAATTCAGCCGTATAACGGCGTGTGATCTTTTCCAATTCATACGGAGAGAATTTTTTTGGATTGATCTTGATACCGCCTTTACCGCCACCAAAAGGAACATTTACGATAGCGCATTTATAGGTCATCAATGCGGCCAGTGCCATTACTTCATCCTGGTTTACTTCGGCTGCAAAACGAATACCGCCTTTACAGGGAGTTTTGTGATGTGAGTGCTGCACACGGTAGGCTTCAATTACTTCGATAGTACCATCATCTTTTTTTATGGGGAAACGCATTTGATACACTGCGTTACATTCTTTGATCTGTTCAAGAATACCTTTATCCCATTTGGTGTATTTGGCCGCTTTGTCAAAACTTTTTTCAACAGCGCCAAAAAAACTGTAATGTTTCTCAGACATGAGTTCTTTTTTTTATTTAAGCAATCGTATTTATCAATTGGCAATCATCAACAGGCAAATTTGCAATAAACAGTGGGCAATGATCTTTTGCCTGTTGTCAATCGCCTGTTGCTTATTTTTCTTTTTCCAGTCTTGAAATTTTCCTGTCTAATCTCCACACATATAAGATCAACCCCAACAGGATCGTTACCACTACCGCTACGACCACATAGATCCTTCCGTTACTACGCATCGTGTCGGCCATTGTTGTTTTTTCGCCTTGTGCATAAGAAGACAGGGACAATACCATCAACAAGGATAAGGTTATTATTTTTTTTAGCTTGATCATGACATCATTTTCTTTTCTTTTAAATAACTCCATCTTATTTTCAGGGTAGTGATCCATACTGCTAATAAGGTCCAGCCAATAACTGCCGGATAAAAAACCATCCGCATCCGGTTGTCTATATCTTTCATATCAAGTGCCGGGTTGCCTGTCTGGCCGGGATGAAGACTCGGCAATATCCTTGGTATGATCCAGATCGATGGGAATAACATGGCATAAGCAAAGATGTTATACACGGAACTGATCCTCGCTTTTTTATCCATATCATTAATAGAATCCCGCAATACCATGTAAGCAAAATAAATAAGCAATGCGATAGCAGTTCCGATCAGTTTGGGTTCTCTTGCAACGGCACTGAAAGATTCAAAGGCCGGGTTATTCGGATCGGCCCAGGTATAACTCATCCAGATAGCGCCGGTAGCATAACCCAGTACACCCAAAAAAAGACCGACAGCGGCATAATGCCTTGAAGCAATATCATATTTGATATTGAATGTGCGCAGGTAACGAATAGCATTCACCACCGAAATAGTAAGAAGGATCATCATGGCAAACCACATACAAACATGGAAATACATGTTCCGGATCGTTTCTCCGAGGGCAGGCAATGCAGGAACATCCGATAACAATCCAGCTATAAATGTGTAAAGCAACAAGGCAATGCTTGCTATTTTCCACCAGGACCTGTGCATATAGTTTTTTTCAACTTTCAATGAAGGCCATTGATTCCTTCCGCAATAAAGCGGGATAGGTTGGATGACAAAAATAAGGGGAAAAGAGAATATCAACTAAGAATGTCGGACAGAAGAATAAAGAATAAATACTGACGAACCTGTTTCCCTTCATTATTCATCATTCCTTGTTCATCCGTTCTGTATTCTTTAGTCTTTCCAAAGAAAAGGAAAGAGGATAACCGCCAGCAATATGACCATTAGATCAAGCGCAACCAGGAGCAGTATGGACTCAAGAGGGATCGTAAGCAAGGGAGCAAATGCCGCATTCGACAATTTCATCAACACCAATAATTGGGGAATGATAAGTGGAAATCCTAATACCGCCATGATCGCTGCGTTTTGCTGAGCTTTGGCAGCAATAGCGGCTAAAAAAGTAAAAACAAGACTCAGGCTCCACCCACCCAGTAATACAAGACCTATAAACGGCAACGCTTTTTGCATCGGGTTACCCAGGAATAAAGTAAAAAGCATTAAACTCAGGAGGCTCATCAGCAGCATGAGCAGCGAATTGAAAATAAGTTTGGCCATAACAAAATCGCCGGGACTTGCAATAGAATAGAAATAAAGCATCCGCCCCCGGCTTTCCTGCAAAAAACTTTTAGCCACGGCATTGATACATATAAATAATTGTATCACCCAGAATAAGCCGTTCCAGACTTTGGCCTCCGGTTCATTCATCGCCATGTATAAAACGAAAATGGTGGAACCGACATAAAGAAGAATGCCGTAAAAACTGTATTGCTGTCTTAATTCCAGCAACAGGTCTTTCTTAAAAAGAGTGTATATGTGGCGGGCTGAACTGATAAAACCGGTTTTGCCTGCGAAAATACGCTGAAAGACCGTCATGGTCTGGCATTAATATTCTAATTTGCCGGGCAAATAAAACAACCATGAAAAAAGTAAAATTGCTGCTGGTCATAACTCTGATAACGGCAGGTATCTTTTCATTATCATCCTGCCAGTCGGGCAAAACTGCAGCTTCAGGAAAAATATTGAAGTTTAACCTGGAAAAAGGCAAGGGATATAATTATGAAATGGTATGGGATATGGATATGAAAGCAGAAGGGCAAACTTCCAAAATAACCATGGATGGAGAATATTCGATGAATATTGTTGATGAAACTGCCGGTGTAAAAACGATAGCCACTACTTATAAAAGTATAAGAATGGCCATGAATGTGATGGGAATGGAGATCGAAATGGATAGCGACAAACCTTCCGATCCCAATACAGACATGAAATCAAATCCATTAGGCGCTATGAATAAAATAGTGAAGAGTATCGTCAATAAACCTTTTATGGTAAAAGTGGATGAAGAAGGAAATGTGCTTGAGGTTACCGGTTTTGATAAAATAGTGGACGATATGATCGACTCACTTGGACTGGAAGGTCAGCAAAAGGATATGGTAAAAGCATCGATGAAGGACCAGTTCAATGAATCATCGATCAAAGATAATTTTGTACAGTTCTTTACGGTGTTTCCCAATAAAGAAGTGAAAGTTGGCGACAGCTGGAAAAAAACCTACTCTACCGGCGGAAAGATGGGAGCCAAGTTCAATACAACTTATACCGTTAAAGATATCGACGGCGATCATGTAACGCTGAGAGCAGATTCAAAGATCAGTGGGGATAAAGAAGATTCAAAAGTAGAAGGCACTCAAACAGGTAATATCCTTATCGACAGTAAGACCGGTTTGATGATCAATGGAGAGTTTGACCAGGATATGAAGATATCAACGGAAAAGATAACTATGGATCTGATCGGGAAAGGAAGGATCAAGGGGAAGGCGCTATAACAGGTTCAAAACGTTTTTAAGAGGTTTAAGAGGTTGGGATCACCAACCTTTTAAACCTCTTGAACTTTTTAAACCTCTTAAACTACTTCTTCTCATAACAATTCCTGCACCTCGGCTCATACACATCTTTAGCCCCCAGCATTACCTGTTCATCATTGGAGATCTTGCGGTAAGAATAGTTGGCAATATTGCCGCATTGCATACAGATCGCATGCAGTTTGGTCACATAATCTGCTTTGGCCATGATATAAGGCATTTGCCCGAACGGATTACCTAAATAATCCATATCAAGACCGGCCACTATCACCCGGATACCTTTGGTAGCCAGTTCATCGCATACATTGGCAATTTCCGGATCGAAGAATTGAGCCTCATCAATACCGATCACATCCACATCACCGGCCATCAGCAATATTTTTTGTGAATTATCGACCGGTGTAGACTGTATAGCGGTAGCATCATGCGAAACGATCTTTACTTCATCATAACGGGTATCGATCCTGGGCTTGAATATCTCCACTTTCAGGTTGGCGATCTTCACTCTTTTCAACCGGCGGATCAGTTCTTCTGTTTTACCACTGAACATAGAGCCGCAGATCACTTCGATACTTCCGCGGCGCTGGCCGCTGGTATTAGGTTCAATAAACATTGTTAAGATTTCGTTTTGGCAAATGATGAAAATTTTATTGGCAAACTGTTTGTAATTTTAGGAGCACTGATTTCGTTGATGATATGGATTACACGGATATGGCTCTTTAAAATGAAACAAACGTTAAATAAGAGAATCAGCGAAATCCTTTTAATTATTTAATCAGTGATCAAAAATACCATAATGGAGCGAATAGAAGCACTCATCAGCCAGCTAAAAGATCAGTTTCAGCAAAATGCTGATCCGGCACAAATGCTCGGCACTGTACAACTCCTGCAATTCGAATTGACCAAGGCCAGGTCAGCCGGTCAGCAAAGTTTAGGTACTGCTAAAGTAGCTGTCGTGTTACCGATCCATAACGTTGTAGGTGTAGCTGCCGGTTATGAAAAATATGCTCCAAGACCGGCCGCAGTTGAAAAACCTGTGCAGGAAGTAAAGGAAACGATATTGGTGGACAATGGTTCTCTTTCCATCGTGCAAAAGAATAGCCAGTTGGATATGGTTTTTGACCCGATGACAGAGATACCGACTTTATCACATCAGCCCAAAGAAGGCGGTAAAGAAGTAAATGATGCAACAACGTTAGGTGAATCATTGAACGATAAATTGAAGCAAGGCAAAACAGAATTGGTGGAAGTATTGAAAGAAACACCGGTAAAAGATCTTCGCAAAGCCGTTGGTATCAATGACAGGTTCGTTTTTATCAATGACCTGTTCCGTGGTGATGAAGCGATGTATGAAAGAAGTATAAAGACGATCAACAGTTTTAATATCTATGCCGAAGCCGAATATTGGATCAGCCGGGAATTGAAAACCAAATTAGGCTGGCGCAATGACAATTCATCTGTTCAGAGTTTCGATCAGTTGGTCAAAAGACGGTTCTCCTGAATGAATTGAAGTATCTTTTTAGCAGCCCCTGTATTTTGTTGAACAAAATTACCCGACGCTAATGTTGTTTTTGTATAGGAGCCATCAGTATCATCAAGCAGTTGTTTTATCGTTGCAGCTAATTCTTCTCCGTTTTTTATCACGATAGCGCCTCCTTCATTCACAAGGCCAACAGCCTCCAGGTATTTTTTATAATAAGGGCCAATGATCACCGGTTTACTATACACAGCAGCCTCTAGAACATTATGTACGCCATAGCTTGTCATGCCGCCGCCTACCAATGTAATATCGCCGTATTTATAAAGTTGGGATAACATGCCGAAATTATCGATGATCAGGCAAGGCGTGAGTCGGGAATCGTGAGTCGGGAGTTCGGAGTACCGAATTGATCCGGGAAATAATTTTTTTAATTCATCCAGGGTTTTTTGTCCTAACTCATGTGGCGCAATGATCAATTTCAATGATGGATTGGAAACGATCTCAAATGCTTTTTGTAATAAAATATCATCTTCCGGCCAGGTACTTCCTGCTACCAGTACTTTGCTGCTCCCGATAAATTTTTCGATAGCCGGGATAGGTTCAAATTTTTCTGCTATCTCGATCACCCGGTCAAACCTTGTATCGCCGGCAACGGTAGAATTGGTAAACCCGCTTTTATCCAGGAATCTTTTTGATTCATTGTTTTGAACAAACAAATGAGAGATGAAAGCAAACATCTTGCGATGCATTCGTCCATACCATTTAAAGAAAGCCGTATTCTGTGCGATCAATGCAGAGATCAGCAGCAAAGGAATATTCCTTTTACTGGTCTCTTTCAAATAAAAATACCACAGATCATACTTTACAAAAATGACCAGCGAAGGATGAACGATCTCCAAAAACTTTTTTGCATTCGAACGGCCATCCATTGGCAGGTAAAACACCCAGTCGGCGCCGGTATAATCCTTTTGCACTTCATATCCCGAAGGAGAAAAGAAAGTCAGCAATATCTTATAACCGGGATATTCGGAACGAATCTTTTCCAATACCGGCCGGCCCTGTTCAAATTCACCCAACGAGGAACAATGCATCCACACAGTTTTTGCATCGGCAGGAATCGCCGCCTGCAATTTTTCGAAAATATCCTTACGTCCCTGCCGCCATTTTTTTGTCTTGATGTTGAATGGCGAACTGATAAAAGCACCGGCTTTAAATAGCAGTAAAAAAATATGGTAGAAAAAAACAGACAATTGATTTATTGTGTTGAAAGCAAATGTAAAAGCAATCGGGTAAACTACCTGTATTTTACTATTTTTGCGGCACTTTATTAAGACAAACATTTTTCATGCGGCCGATCCAGATGGTTGACACAAAGACCCAGTATCATAAGATAAGATCCGAAGTGGATAAAGCTGTTCTTGATACGATTGAAAGCACAGCATTTATCAATGGCAAAGCTGTTCATGAGTTTGTTGCCGCTCTTTCTTCCTATTTGGGAATAAAACATACTATTCCCTGTGCCAACGGGACGGATGCATTGCAAATTGCTATGATGGCATTGGGGCTGCAACCGGGCGATGAGGTCATTACGCCATCTTTCACGTATATCGCTACCACAGAAGTGATCGCATTATTAAGATTGACGCCGGTATTTGTAGAAGTGGATGCAAAAACGTTTTGTATGGATCCGGCCGCTATTGAAAAAGCGATCACTCCCAAAACAAAGGTCATTGTGCCGGTTCATTTGTATGGACAATCTGCACCGATGGAAGAAATAATGGCTATCGCTAAAAAACATAAGCTTATTGTGATCGAAGACAATGCACAGGCGATCGGTTGCGATTATACTTTCAGCGATGGAACAAAAAAGAAAACGGGCACGATCGGTCATATCGGCACCACTTCATTTTATCCTTCAAAAAATTTAGGAGCATTCGGGGATGGCGGCGCTATTTTTACCGATGATGATGCATTAGCCGCTCAAATGAAAATGGTGGCCAATCATGGACAAAGCAAATTATATTATCACGATGTGGTAGGTTGCAACAGTCGCCTCGATAGTGTACAAGCTGCTGTTCTCAATATCAAACTAAAACATTTGGATGAATATGCTGCGGCCCGGCAAAAGGCCGCCGGCTATTATGATAAAGCTTTTGCATCGAACCCAAAGATCAAAACACCGGCAAGAGCATCTTATTCCGCTCATGTATTTCATCAATATACATTGCAACTGGAAGGAGTGGATCGTAATGCATTGAAAGTTTTTTTAGCGGAACACGGCATCCCGGCGATGATCTATTATCCCGTGCCCGGTCATAAACAAAAAATGTTTGAGCAATTCAATACTGCATCGCAGGTTATGCCGGTAACAGACTGGCTGACGGAAAGAGTTATTTCATTACCGATCCATACAGAATTGGATGACGAGCAATTGAATTTTATCAGTTCAAAAGTTTTGGAATACGTAAATAAATAAAATTTCCTCCCCTCTTATGGAGGGGTTGGGGGAGGCGCACCATGAAAATTACTGTTGTAGGAACTGGCTATGTTGGATTAGTGACCGGAACCTGTTTTGCCGAAACCGGTAATGATGTGACCTGCGTGGATATTGACAGCAATAAGATCAATAAACTGAGGAATGGCGAAATAACTATTTATGAACCCGGCCTGGAAAAATTATTTATCCGCAACCTAAAAGAAGAACGTCTTCATTTTACCACCAACCTTGCCGAAGGCATAAAGGATGCCGTTATTATTTTTTTAGCGCTGCCTACACCGCCCGGTGAAGATGGATCTGCCGACCTGAAATATATTTTAGGTGTAGCGGATGATCTTGGAAAAATAATGAGCGACTATAAAGTGATCGTGGATAAAAGTACCGTACCGGTTGGCACTGCGCAAAAAGTACATGATGCGATCGCAGAAAATTATAAAGGCGAATTTGATATTGTTTCTAATCCCGAATTTTTAAGAGAAGGTGTCGCTGTTGAGGATTTCATGAAACCGGATCGGGTTGTTATCGGAACGGTTTCTGAAAAAGCAAGGAAGATCATGAGCGATCTTTATGCGCCGTTCGTCCGCCAGGGAAACCCGGTGATATTTATGGATGAACCTTCGGCGGAATTGACGAAATATGCTGCGAATTGTTTTTTGGCAACCAAGATATCTTTCATGAATGAGATCGCAAGGCTTTGCGAAATATTCGGCGCCGATGTGGATATGGTCCGCCGCGGTATCGGCAGCGATGACAGGATCGGTAAACGTTTTTTATTCCCGGGCATCGGTTATGGCGGAAGTTGTTTTCCAAAAGATGTGCATGCATTGGCCATATCTTCTGTGCAGGTGAATTATGATTTTAAGATATTGAATGCAGTGATGAAAGTGAATGAGATCCAGCGGCTGCATCTTGTCGAAGGCATAAAAAAATATTTCAATGGAAATATTGCGGGAAAACGTTTTGCTTTATGGGGACTTGCCTTTAAACCGAATACCGATGATATTCGTGAAGCGCCAGCCTTATATATGATCGATGCACTGGTAAATGAAGGCGCCACCGTTTGTGCATACGATCCCGAAGCGATGAAGAATGTAAAGGAAACGATCGGGAATAAAATTGATTTTGCAGAAAGCCAGTATGCAGCGCTGAAAGATGCAGATGCATTGATCATTGCCACGGAGTGGAATGAGTTTCGTACACCTGATTTTTCAAAAATGGCGACAAGCCTCAAAAACAAAGCTATTTTTGATGGAAGGAATTTATTTGAGTTAAAACAAATGCAGGATTTAGGTTTTTATTATCAAAGCATTGGAAGAAAAATGATCGGGCAATAAACCTTGCTCAAGATAATTTAATTGCGGAAACAAATTTTCTATAGCTTTAGTGAAACCTTAAAGCTATGAGAGAAAAAAAAACAATAGGAATTTTATTCCTATTGTCAGCAACCATTTTTACTTTGATTTCCTGCAAGAAAGAATCCTCAGGACCGGGCAAAAAATGATTACAGTGTCAATCTCATTCCTCCTCAATTGGCAAGATTAAAAAAATAATAGCTGGCCTGTAATATTGGGCGGGTATGCATCACGCCGGAATCTTTTTTTAGGAATTATTCATATCCCCAAACAAGGACATACCTGGGTATGCGACGGCTATTGGTCAACGCAAAACCATTGTTATGGCTATTTAATGTTCCATATGAATTGGGGCTGGCATGAATTAAATGCCTCTAATAATGATTTCAATGGATGGTTCTTGTTTAATTTATGGAACCTGGATGGCAGAACATACTTGTATGCCCGGGATTATATCTACAATATTCATCCTTAAAACACATCTTATGAAAACTATTTCGATCATCTTTAGTGTGTTTGCAATCATTTTAATGGGCTGTAAAAAAAGGAAGGGTGCGATCATTGTCCCCGATTCGTTATTTTTTATTATAAAGCAAAACGGGCAACGACTTGATGATAATACTCTAAATGACATGAAGCTTTATTTTTTTACGGCAGGGTCAAAAACATATATAACTGATTTTATCAGATGTAATAATGAGGGAAATTTCAATGCTTACGATTCTGGTGGGCAAACAACCCGCAAAATTGGCTATGTTAGTGGTGATGATAACATAAAGGACTTTTACTTAGAATATTCAAATGGCGATATTGATACACTATATGTAGATTACCGGTATATCGGCGAAGCGGCATACGATGATCCTTGTTATTGTTATTATCCTATGGGTGTAGTTAAATATAATGGAAATATTGCATCACCCGATCCTGCCATTACACAGCAAAGATTTTACAAATTTGACAAGCATTAAATCATAATGGAATTTATGGCAGCGAATCGTTTTAAAACTGTCCAGTATTACAATATCATAAACGCTGTCTCATGAAAATTGTTTTGATTTTATTTATCATGGTTATAATCCTATGGGCCCGGTTAAAATATAATGGCTATAGCTTTACCGATCCAACTATAACCGTACAAAGAGTTTTAGATTTGATAAGCCTTAAGTCGTAATTGAATTGCAAGTCAGGAAAGCCGGAACTCACTTCCCGCTTTCCTGTTAGCCCAGGAAAATCAACCTATGATAAAAGACTTGATGCACCTATTTTCCTATCCTTATCTTTGCGGGCAGAAAAATGCATCGGTTGATGCGTTTGCGGTTTTACTTATGAAAAGAGTATTAATAACAGGCGCTGCGGGTTTTCTCGGATCACATCTTTGCGATCGCTTTATCAAAGAAGGCTACCAGGTGATCGGCATGGACAATCTTATTACCGGCGACCTTAATAATATCCAGCATTTATTCAAACTCGAACAGTTCGAATTCTATCATCATGATGTTACCCGGTTCATTCATATACCCGGTCATTTAGATTATATACTTCATTTCGCTTCACCGGCAAGCCCGATCGATTATTTAAAAATTCCTATCCAGACATTAAAGGTGGGAGCAATGGGAACGCATAATTGTTTAGGTCTTGCTAAAGCAAAAGGCGCAAGGATATTGGTAGCAAGCACCAGTGAAGTGTACGGCGATCCGCAGGTGCATCCGCAAACCGAGGAGTATTGGGGGAATGTAAATCCTGTTGGACCAAGAGGAGTGTACGATGAGGCCAAACGTTATATGGAATCGATAACAATGGCCTATCATAGTTTTCATAATGTGGAAACAAGGATCGTAAGAATATTCAATACGTACGGACCAAGAATGCGGTTGAATGATGGAAGAGCATTGCCTGCTTTTATTGGCCAGGCTTTGAGAGGAGAGGACCTTACCGTATTTGGCGATGGTTCGCAGACAAGAAGTTTTTGTTATGTAGATGATTTGGTGGATGGCATTTATAAATTATTGTTGAGTGATTATCATTTGCCGGTGAATATTGGCAACCCCGATGAGATATCTTTAAAAGATTTTGCAGAAGAAATATTGACATTGACCGGGAATAAAGTGAAGATCGTTTACAAACCATTACCGGAGGATGATCCCAAACAAAGACAACCCGATATTTCCAAAGCAAAAGCTTTATTGGGATGGGAACCCAAAGTAAAACGTAAAGAAGGTTTGAAGACGACCTATGAATATTTCAGATCATTACCGAAAGAAGAATTATCAAAATTACCCAAAGAGTTCATCAGTCGTGTCTGACGGTTCCGTCCGGCAAGTATATAAAATAGAACAGAAATATGTACAAAGAATTAGTAGATAAAAAAGCAAAACTCGCCGTAATAGGATTAGGTTATGTAGGATTACCCATTGCACTGGAATTTGCCCGCAGGATATCTGTCATTGGTTTTGATATCAATGAAAAAAGAATTGAGTTGATGAAGAAAGGCATTGATCCGAGCAATGAATTGGAAAAAGGAGATTTCGATGGCTGTGATATAACTTTTACGAACTCACTGGACGTATTAAGAGAAGCAAAATTTTTTATCGTGGCTGTTCCCACGCCGGTGGATGAACATAATGTGCCTGATCTTACCCCGGTAAAAAAAGCTTCGGAGACGATCGGTAAAGTGATCAAGAAAGGAGATTATGTAGTGTTTGAATCCACCGTTTATCCCGGTTGCACAGAAGAAGATTGTTTACCGGTGATAGAAAAATTATCAGGACTGAAGAATGTCACCGATTTTAAATCCGGATACTCACCGGAAAGAATTAATCCAGGTGATAAAACACATACGCTGGCAAAGATCATTAAAGTTGTTTCCGGTTGCGATGCTGAATCACTGGAAGAAGTGGCTAAAGTTTATGAATTGGTAGTTACTGCCGGTGTACACAAAGCTTCTTCCATCAAAGTGGCGGAAGCCGCAAAGATCATTGAGAATACACAACGGGATCTCAATATTGCATTGATGAATGAACTGTCGATCATCTTTGATAAGATCGGTATCAATACATTTGAAGTATTGGAAGCCGCCGGAACAAAATGGAACTTCTTAAAATTCCAGCCCGGACTCGTAGGCGGTCATTGTATCGGTGTTGACCCGTATTATCTCACGCATAAAGCCAAAGAACTCGGTTATCATTCCGAAGTGATACTGGCCGGTCGTAATATCAATGATAATATGGCCAAGTATGTGGCGAAAAAAGTGATACAGCATATTATCCGCAACAGCGGCGATGTAAAATCATCGAAGGTATTGGTGAAAGGCGCAACGTTTAAAGAAAATGTAAGCGATATCCGCAATTCCAAAGTATGTGATGTGGTAAAAGCATTGAAAGAATATTATGTGAATGTGGATGTGGAAGATCCTTATGCCGATTCTGATGAATTACAGCATGAGTATGGTTTTGGTTTAGCCACCAAAACAGGCAATGATTATGATGCAGTGATCGTTACCGTGCCGCATAATGATTATAAAGAGTTAGATGATGAATATTTTGCCGGCATCACCAAATCACATGGATTGATCGCCGACCTGAAAGGTATTTACCGTAATAAGATCAACAGCAGGGCTTATTGGAGCCTGTAGACAATTTTAAATTTTAAATGCTAAGTTTTAAATACGTGTTGCTTGCCTTTTATACTTAACATTTAGCATTTATCATTTAACATTTTAAACATGCCATTCATTGAAACAGATATTCCCGGTTTACTTGTTTTTGAACCCAACGTGTTCGAAGACAGCCGCGGTTATTTTTTTGAATCTTATAACGAGAATATTTTTAAAGCGCAGGGTATCGATATCCGTTGGGTGCAGGATAACCAATCTTCTTCAACCTATGGAGTGATCAGGGGTTTGCATTACCAGTTGCCGCCTTTTGCGCAAAGCAAACTGGTAAGAGTATTGAAAGGAAAGATCCTGGATGTAGCGGTGGATATCCGGAAAGGATCGCCTGCCTATGGCAAAAGCTATTGCAAAGTATTATCGGCAAAAAATAAAAAACAACTTTTCATTCCAAAAGGTTTTGCCCACGGCTTTTCTGTATTGAGTGAAAAAGCCGAAGTATTATATAAATGCGATGGCTTTTATAATAAAGAAAGCGAAGCCGGAATTATTTATAACGATGCTGAATTAAGTATCGACTGGCGTATCCCTGCGGAAAATGCGATCATATCTGAAAAGGATATTGCATTACCGACATTGCCGCAGTGTACTAATAGTTTTGAGATGTGACTATGATGGGTTGATGGTTAAATTGTTCGATTGTTGGCGCCATCAGTAAATCAACACTCAAACCATCAAACAATCAGCCATCAAACAATCAAACCATCCTAATGATCAACATACTCATCACAGGTGCTAACGGTCAGTTAGGAAAAGAATTGCAGCAACTTTCTGCTTCATTCCCTCAATACAAATTTATTTTTTTATCAAAAGAAGAACTGCCTGTTCATGATCCGGGACTTATCCGGTATTCATTTACAAAACACCAGCCGCAATATTGTATCAATTGTGCCGCCTATACAGCAGTCGATAAAGCTGAACAGGAAAAAGAACTTGCTTTCAGTGTAAATGCAGAAGCAGCGGGAGTACTGGCAACGATCTGCAAAGAAAATAACTGCCGGCTCATTCATGTTTCTACCGATTATGTTTTTGACGGAACGGCTACAGCACCTTATAAAGAAGATGCGGCCACCAACCCGCAAAGTGTATATGGCGCTTCCAAACTGGAAGGAGAAAAACTCGTTTTGCAAAATGATCCGGCTTCTGTTATCATCCGAACTTCATGGGTGTACAGCGGGTTTGGGAAAAATTTTGTGAAAACGATGATCCGGTTAATGAATGAAAAAGAAGAGATCAATGTAGTGAATGACCAGGTCGGCTCGCCAACTTATGCTGCTGATCTTGCGGAAGCTATTCTTCAAATAATTAATCATTTACAAATTCACGATTCACGATTCACGATTCACGGCGGAATTTATCATTTCTGTAATATGGGAACGATCAGCTGGTATGATTTCGCCGTTGAGATAAAAAAGTTGATCAACAGTAATTGTAAAATAGATCCTATTGCTACTTCTCAATACCCGACTCCTGCAAAAAGACCAGCCTGGTCGGTATTGGATACTGAAAAAATTCAAAAGACCTTCGGTATCAAATTAAAAGATTGGAAAGAAAGCCTGCGCACTTGTTTATCCTTTAGTGCCTGACGCCTGTCATGGGCTTGCCGAAGGATCGAAGAGCATCTGGCATTTATAGTACCGTCCCTGTAAATTTTAACTGACTCATTACCTGTGTTACTAATTTTGATTCATGAGAGCCGGAACAATACGCAGTATAATTTTTCTTTTCTTCTTTTTAAATATCGTGGCGATTGGCCAGCGACCCGGTTCAGTCTTTCTGCAAAAAAAATATTCTGTTCTTTTCATTGGTAACAGTTTGACCTATACAAACGATCTTCCGGCTTTAGTTGTGCATCTGGCAAAAGAAAAAAATATAGAAGTAGCAACCGAGACAATGGCTTTTGCCAATTATGCATTGGAAGATCATTGGAACGATGGCCAGGTACAAACAATGATAGCAGAAAAGAAATTTGATTTCGTTGTGGTACAGCAAGGCCCTTCTTCACAGGCGGAGGGTCGTGAAATGCTGCTGGATTATGGAGAAAGGATAAATGATCTTTGTGAAAAACATAATTCGAAACTTGCCTTCTTCATGGTATGGCCTGCTTATGGTAACCGTCACATGTTTGACGGCGTCATAAAAAATTACAGCGATGCAGCCAGTAATACTAATTCTATACTATGTCCCGTTGGAACGGTTTGGAAAAAATATTTTACAGGAACCGGCGATTATTCTTATTACGGGCCCGATATGTTTCATCCTTCTGAAAAAGGAAGTTTGGTGGCTGCAAGAGTGATTGTGGATAGTTTATTTAAGTAGTGCCCGGTTTGAAATTTGTTTTTAAATACGGCCACAGAGGCATACAGAGATTGAGAACCACAGAGTAATAATGGCCTATCTGCAAACAACATACAAGTTACTCCCGCCACAAGGGGACTTGTTGCGTGCTATTTTTTGATGAAGGCATCACTGTCCTCCGAAGGAGGGGCTTTAGATCCCGGTAGATCGAATGGTTTTTTAGTAGATAAAAGGCAGGGGGAATAAAAATACTCCGGGCATTCATTCCAACCGCAGACAGTGTTGCAACAAGTCATGATCTACCAGTACGCCGTTTTCTAAGTGATCCAATATTCTTTATTTTGAATATTAAATGCTGTCATCCTTTCATACAGACATCGGGTAGTAATAGACAGAGCATTTGCAACAGTAGTATTATCATGTTTTAATCCCAGCTGAAGAATAATTTGCTCTTTTTGCCGGAATAATTCTTCTCTTACTTTCATGAGTATTCTGCCTAAATTATTTTCCCCGGTATTATTACAGACTCCCCAGAAAGTATCATTCCAATTGTTTCCTTCAATTAACGTTGCATCCCCGGTAGCTAATAGTGCTCTCGTTAATAAAGGCTCTGTACCTGCGAATTTGATCACCAGTAATTGTTCCATTACTACCAGCTTCTTCTCAATGGACCAATCATGATCGGGTTTAATAGCATGCGTTTGGAAATAGTCTTTTGCTTCTGCGGGGGTAGGGCAATCTCTTATCAGCGATTTTATAGCCGGGCTTTCGATCTTTGCTGCCTGGTATGCATGTTCAGCTGATGGATACAACATGTTATTGTACACTAAATAACATGGCCAGAAGTTAGAGAGGAACCGGTATTCTCCCTGGAACCCGTTAATTGTTTTCAAGCGTTATCGTTTCTATAAAGGTACAAGGCACAAGTCGTGACGATAAAAAAAACTTCAAATTATTCGAAAGAGTGCATCAATAGTAATATAGTTTATTGTAATAAGTGAATCGTCAATCGTCAATCGTGAATGTTTTCCGCTATTCAAAGGATCCTTTGAACCTTTTAGAGTCTCAATATTGACGGATTGACGATTGACGATTCACGATTCTCTGTCTATTCCGGTATAAGTGTTAGCCAAGAGCATCTACTTCGTGCCTGTAAGGCGCAGAAGCCTGTGCACCAAATTTTGTTACTGATAAAGATGCAGCTTTGCATGCAAAACCTGTAGCCTCGATAATATTTTTTCCTTCAGTTATCGCTACGACCAGCGCACCATTAAATACATCTCCGGCTGCAGTGGTATCTATTGCAGCTACTTTCATGGCAGGGATGTGCGTAAAAATATCTTCATGTAATACCACAGCTCCAGTGGACCCCAGCGTTATAATAACAGTTTTCACACCCTTATCATGTAATGCATGGGCTGCCTTTTCCGCCGAGATCATATCAGATACTCTTATGCCCGTCAAGATCCCGGCTTCCGTTTCATTGGGTGTGATGATAGAAATATTTTTCAGTAAGTGATCTGGTAAACCAATAGCGGGGGCAGGATTTAGAATAACCAGGATGTTTTTTGCTGACGCTAATCCGGCAACATATTCCACCGTTGTAAGTGGTATCTCTAATTGCATTAAAACAACCGTTGCATTTTCGATCACCGGTACTGTATTTACCAGGTCACCGGGTATGAATGTGGCATTGGCACCGGGAGCAACTACTATACAGTTCTCGGCATTTTTATCAACCGTTATTAAAGCAACGGCAGATGGCAGGTCAGAATGGGAAAGCAGATAATTAGTGTTGATGCCTTCTTTACCAAATATCGCTGCGGCCTTCTGTCCGAAAAAAATATCATTTCCCGTTTTGCATACAAAAATTACATTCCCATTTAACCTGGCCGCAGCTACTGCCTGGTTGGCGCCTTTACCGCCGGGGTTCATAAAGAAAGTTCCACCCAAAACTGTTTCGCCAGGTGCCGGCAGGGAATCGGTTTTTATTACCATATCTATCCCGGCACTCCCCACGATGACTACCGATGGCTTCATAAACTAAACAGTTAGATAGGCGAATGGTTAAAAGAACCAAATTAAGAAAAAAATTACGCCTTGCTGCGAATCTCATGCACCCAATCGAAGGGTCTCACTAACAGAGATCTGATAGAAGATATTTGTGGCCGGAAGGAGGCTGCCTGGAAAGGGTTGTCAATAAATAAAAAAAGGAGAATTGCTTTAAACAATTCTCCTTTTCGTTGACCCATATGGATTCGAACCATAAATGACTGAACCAAAATCAGTAGTGTTACCATTACACCATGGGTCAATCCGTATCCAATTTTTCAATTGGGAGGCAAAGATAAGGGCGAGAAGGTTTTAGGCCAAATGGTTTTTAGGAAAAGCTTTTAGCTGATAGCTATTAGCTGTTAGCCAGTTCGCCTTGATGCTAAAAGTGTGCTACTGAAGCCGGTTAGCATTTTTTCTTCTTCCGTTAATAAGTCAAGGGTAAGGTCTATTAAACCATTATCGCCATAGTTTATCTCTTTGGCGATCAGTAATTGTGTTTCTAACTCAAACGAGGAGCCTAAATAGATTTCAATAAACCTGTTATAATCTTTTCCACTGCTTCTACTACTTCCTTCAGCGATATTTGATGGAATTGAAACCCCGGCTTTATTTATTTGTAGTGCAAGACCAAATTTTTCCTGTACAGGGAAACTACGGGTTATCTTAAAACTGTTTACCGCTATTTGAAATCCCTTTTGCCAAATCTTTAATTCTTTAAAGTTTTTCATTTTTCAGCCAATATATCTGCTTCCTCAACTCGTCCAAAGGGAAGAACAACATATTTCTGTGGGGTTTTAACTAATAGCTAATGGCTATCAGCTAACAGCTTCCTTCTCCTCTTTCTCCTTCAACTCCCGGATCTTATCCAATGCCCTTGCCACCACATCACACATTATAGTATATAAAGCACCAGGACGGGGATTTTCATAAATATAATCGAGCGCCTGGTCCTCGTCGGGGATCGTTATTACCGGTAAGTTGGGATTTACTTTTTCAATTCCTTCTTTCAGCAAATTGATGATCTCATCAGCGCTGCGGCCTCTTAGATTTTTATCGCAACGGATAATGATCTCATCGAAATACTGTGCAGAAATTTCGCCCAGTTCCCTGATATCATTGTCTCTTCTGTCGCCGGTACCACTGATAACACCGACGCGGAAAGGATAATCCAGTTTGCTTACGAAATCACAAAGCAATTTTAATCCATGCGGGTTATGCGCAAAGTCGGCGAGCATGGTGAAATTCCTGAAATGGAAAAAGTTCAAACGGCCGGGTGTAAGATTGGCGCTTGGAATAAATGTTTGCAAACCCGTCCTGATATCTTCAATCGTTATATCACGGAATAGATAAGCGGCCAGGACCGACGGTAAACAGTTATTAATATTATGTATCGCCTTTCCTTCGTAGGTAAGCGGGATATTTTTTACCGGTAATACCCTGATCTTCCAGGATCCTTTCATCAGCGTAACATAACCGTTCTCGTACACACAACTCAAACCATTTTCCGCGGCATGTGCTTTTATGCGTGGATTATTCTCATCCATGCTGAACAAAGCGACATTACAATCAAGATCGTTTTTCATTTTATAGACGAGATCATCGTCGGCATTCAATACTGCATAGCCATGATCAAAAACAGTTTCGGGAACAACGGCTTTTACTTTTGCCATTGCTTCCAGTGTATGAATACCACCGAGGCCCATATGATCGGCCGCTACATTCGTCACCACCGCTACTTCGCAATTCTGAAATGCCAAACCTGATTTCAATATCCCGCCTCTTGCACATTCCAGTACAGCAAAATCAACTGTCGGGTCTTTCAATACAAACTGGGAAGAAACCGGGCCGGTACAATCACCTTTCATCATCAACTGGTTTTGGATATAGACACCATCCGATGTAGTATATCCAACTTTTTTACCGGCACTCTTGGCAATATGCGCTGTCAATCTTGTTGTAGTTGTTTTTCCATTTGTGCCGGTAATAGCAATGATCGGTATCCTTCCCACACTTCCTCTTGGGAAAAGCATATCCACTACCGGTTCGGCAACATTGCGTGGCAAACCTTCGGCGGGTTCAATATGCATACGGAAACCGGGCGCTGCATTTACTTCTATTATAGCGCCTCCATTTTCCGAAACAGGAGATTTTAGATCCATCGCCATTACATCGATGCCGCAGATATCAAGCCCGATGATCTTTGCAATTCGTTCGAACATGAAAATATTGGCCGGGTGTACTTCATCGGTCACATCGGTTGATGTGCCACCCGTGGAAAGATTGGCGGTTGATTTCAATAGAACCCTTTCTCCTTTTTTAGGAATGGTTTCTAACGTATAACCATGATCATCCAGCATTTTTTGTGTGAACTGATCCATGGTAATTTGTGTAAGCACTTTCTCGTGGCCATAACCTCTTCTCGGATCTTTATTCGTTTCATCCATCAGCCATTGAATGTTATTGATACCATCGCCGATAATACTGGCCGGTGTACGCAGGGCTGCACAAATGAATTTATAATTGATCACCAGGCAACGGAAATCAAAACCGGTAATGAATTTTTCAACGATCACATTGCGGCCATATACTTTGGCTGCTTCCAGTGCTTTTATGGCCTGGTCCCAGGTAGTGATATTGGTCGTATTTCCTTTTCCATGATTTCCATCGATGGGTTTTATCACTAAAGGATAACCAAATTTATCTATTGCTTCCTGCAAACCTTCTTCTGTTCTTATCACTGTTCCTCTTGGTACGGGGATCTCGGCTGCTTCGAGCAGGAATTTTGTTTCTTCTTTATCGCAGGCGATATCAACAGCGATATTTCCTGTAGTAGAAGCGATCGTTGCTCTTATTCTTTTTTGATTGACACCATATCCTAACTGTACAAGGCTTTGTTTATTCAACCTGATAAAAGGGATCCCTCTTTTTGCCGCTTCATCAACTATACAACTGGTAGAAGGTCCCATCCTTGTATCTTCCCGTATCACCCGCATGTTCTGTATATCTTCTGTAAGATCGTAATCGGTTCCGTCGATCAGTGCCTGCGCAATTCTTACGGATGCTTTGGCCGCATACACGCCGGCATCTTCTTCCATATAACTGAACACAACATAATATACACCGGTAGCTTCGCCTTCGGGAGTTCTTGTTCTTCCAAAACCGGTATCCATTCCGGCGAGAGTTTGAATTTCCAATGCGATATGTTCGATCACATGTCCCATCCAGGTTCCTTCTTCCACTCTTTCAAAAAATCCTCCGGGTTTGCCCACACTGCAGCGATGCTCGTATAAAGACGGTAATAATTTTTCCAATCGTTCCCTGAATCCCGGGATCTTGTTTGTCGGCATATCCTCTTTTTCTTCGAGGTCAAGCTTCATCTGGATCAGTTTATTGCGACGCACACTCCAGTAGTTAGGGCCTTTCAGCACTTTGATCTCCAATATTTTCATAATAATTGTTGTTTGAGGCCCGCCTGTCGGCCGGCAGGTTGGAAGTTAGGTGATTTTGATTTTGTAGCCAACACCTGTGCTACTATCATCGTCCCTTCCCGCAGTTGCGGGACTCTTGTGCTGTATAAGGTATTTCCGAATAAAACAAATCTTCCAATCTCCCAATTCCAAAATTTCAAAATACATTTACACAAATAAAATACAATGCCTGCAAATAACCGCCGCCAGTTCTTACAAAAGGCCGGTGCTTTTTCTGCGCTTACCTTTTTTTCTGCATTCACCAAACCGGCATGGTCAAAAAATTTAGATAGTGCATTAAGAGAAGCTGAAGGCATTTCTGCATTGGATCTTGCTTCGGAAGAAGATTTCTGGTATTATATACAGCAATCGTTTACTATATCGCCTTATTTGATCAATTTAAATAATGGCGGCGTTTCACCTGCACCTAAAACCGTCCAGGATGCGATGAAACGGTATTATGATTATTGCAATGAAGCGCCGAGTTATTATATGTGGCGTTTGCTTGACCAGGGCCGGGAACCTTTGCGGCAAAATCTCGCTACTCTCGCCGGATGCAGTGCAGAAGAAATTGCTATCAACCGGAATTCATCGGAAGGTTTGGAGACGGTTATTTTTGGAATGCAATTAAAAGCAGGTGATGAGATCGTAGCTGCCAAACAGGATTATCCCAATATGATCAATGCCTACAAGCAAAGAGAAATGCGGGATGGTATCAAAATGGTTTGGATCAGCCTCGACCTGCCCAGCGAAGATGAAGATTATATGGTGAACAAATATGTGAGTGCATTTACTTCCAAAACAAAAGTTGTTCATATCACGCATATCATTAACTGGAACGGGCAGATATTACCGGTGAAGAAAATTGCAGCCGAAGCGCATAAAAGAGGGATCGAAGTGATCGTGGATGGCGCTCATAGTTTTGCGCATTTCGATTTTAAAATACCTGATCTCGATGCAGATTATTTTGCCGCCAGTTTGCACAAATGGTTATATGCCCCTATCGGCAGCGGTATGTTGTATGTAAGAAAAAGCAAGATCAAAAATTTATATCCTTTATTTGCTACCAGCGAGAACCCATTGAAAGATGATATAAGAAAATTTGAGAACCTGGGTACAAGACCGATGTTCATTGAGCAGGCTATCAATAAGGCGCTGGAATTCCATGATATGATCGGCAGTGAAAGAAAAGAAAAGCGTTTACATTATTTAAAGAATTATTGGTTTGAAAAAGTAAAAGATATTCCGAAAGTAAAACTCAATACATCTTTTCATCCCAAATGGGGTTGTGCCATTGGCAGTGTATCGGTAGAAGGAAGAAAGGTGGGTGAATTGGATAGCTTCCTGTTGGATAAATACCATGTACATACTGTCGGCATTGAATGGGAAAATATTCGTGGGGTGAGGGTTACTCCTAATGTGTACACTACATTGAAAAACCTGGATGTGCTCGTAGAAGGGATTACAACCTTTGCGAAGAGTTAATAGAACACGGATGATACGGATAAGGCTGATCAACACAGACTTTATCCATTTAAATCCGTTACATCCGCATCATCGGCGTTCCATTCTCTTTGTTTTTTCATATCTCGTAAACCACAGAACCAGCGAATTTTTAACTTCGCTTATTATTGGATCGTTCTTATATCGCAGCGTCTTTCATTAGCACGAAACGTTAAACGGGAAACCTGAAACCAGAAACTCATTTGTCTTCACTCACTAACCGGAAAATAAATTTGTTGCAAGCCACTTCTATCAATATGATAGATATGGTAGGAATCGGGCCATTTGTGGTGATGCCGTTCGTGGTGGCACAATTCAGCAGCGGTTTATTTATCTGGGCATGGATATTCGGCGCTATTACAGCATTGGTAGATGCAATGATCTGGAGTGAACTCGGCGCAAAATATCCACTGGCCGGCGGCACATATAATTTTCATCGTATTGCATTCGGCGAAAAAGGCGGCAAGCTGATGAGTTTTTTATATGTCTGGCAAACTTCCATACAGGCGCCATTGGTCATTGCTTCTGCTGCTATCGGGTTTGCCCAATACCTTACTTATATCGTTCCGATGGAGTTGTGGCAACAAAAAATGATCTCTGGCGGATTGGTCATTCTTGTTTTTCTTTTGCTGTACAGGAAAATTGAAACGATAGGGAAGATATCGGTGGTGATGGGAAGCATTGTTGTGCTTACCATCACCTGGATCATCATCAGCGGATTGATGAATCAACAGCAGGAAGTAAAATTTATACCGCCGGCAGGTGAATCTTTTTTTACTGCTGCTTTCTGGGCCGCTATTGGCAGTGCTTCTGTAAAAACAGTATATGCTTATCTGGGTTATTATAATGTTTGCCATTTGGGCGGTGAAATAAAGAACCCCGGAAGAAATATTCCCCGGAGTATTTTCATTTCAATTTTTGGTATCACTGCTTTATACCTTTTAATGAACATAAGTGTGATGAGTGTGATACCCTGGGAATCGGTAAAAGATGGCGATAGATATTTGGTCAGTTCATTCATGGAACAATTATACGGACCAACGGCGGGAACGATCGTAACGATCCTCATTCTTTGTATTGCCTTCTCTTCTTTGTTTGCCGTAGTGCTGGGTTATTCCAGAGTGCCGTATGCGGCAGCGGTGGATGGGAATTTTTTCAAAATATTTTCCAAACTGCATCCAACCAAAAACTTTCCTTATGTATCGCTGATCTTTTTATGTGCATTGGGTTTTGTATTCAGCCTGTTCATGAAACTGAGTGAAGTGATATCTTCTATATTGGCCATGCGGATCATTGTACAGTTCGTTGCACAGGGAGCAGGAGTAATCTTGCTCCGCGAAAGATTTGGCTCCAAAGATCTTCCTTTTAAAATGTGGTTGTTCCCGGTCCCGGTCATACTTTCTATTGCGATCTGGATATTTCTTTTTATTTCTACCGGCTGGTTCGCATTATGGGGAAGTTTGATCGCACTGGCAGGAGCAGCAGTTTATTTTCTTGTCAAAAAAGAATAAAGGATACCATCGCTCCGTAGGAGCAAAACGTCGGTAGCTTTAGAGATAGGAAATAAAGCACCGTGCCGTAGGTACGGAACCACGATCATTGATGTTCTGCTCCTAAGGAGCAGATGAACTTCATGATTATCGTTACTACCGACATATTGCCCCTACGGGTCATTATACCTGAACTTGTTTTCTGATAATATTTAAGGCATATATAGCCAGGACATAAGTTTTACGCAATCCCGATAACTATCGGGACAAAGGAGCGGGGGCGCTACGTTGCGTTCGTTTATCGTTGCTTTGCGTGAAATGATTTATGTTTAACCTATATAATTGCCATATTTAATTATTCCTTTGTCCCGGTTGAATTAAAAACCCGCTGTTGGTCCCGGCAACTGTAGTAGGCACTTCACCATTCCATTTTTGTATTTTGATATATTCAATATATAATGGTGTCAATGAAAGTTGTTCTTTCTTGATGGCTTCTGCCCGGCCCGATGCGATAATAACGGCCTGCGCCGAATCGCCTTTTGCCTGTGCAATTTTTCTTTCGGCATCGGCAACAGCTACCTGCCGCTGATTTTCTGCAACCTGTACTTCCTGTATCGCTTTGGTCTTTGCAATGATGGATTCGGAAATTTCCTGCGGGGGAACAATATTCGTTCTCAATTGCGATACATTGAACCATTGCGATACTCTTTTATTACATTCTGTGATGATCGCCGATTCAAATTCTTCACGATGATTGAATATAGAATCGACCGTATACCGGTTGGCCACATCATTTACAGATCCGACAATAGCATTTTTCAACCAGCCCTGTTCCATTTCTTTTACACCCACTCTTAGGTTTTGAAACATATCGGCGACATTACCGGGATTGATCGAATAGTTGAATGATGGTTTGATAGTGGCCCGGAAACCGCCTCTTGTCACAATATCCGCTTCTTCATAATCTATATGTTGCTGGTGAATGGGAAATTCATAGATTCTCGATATCCACGAATTATAAAATACCCAGCCCGTTACATATTCTGTACGTCCCACACCACGGTTATCACCCACATTACTCACTTTTATTCCTACATGACCCGCATCGATACGCTGGATATCTATCGGATTGATCAGCGCCAGCACAAATGATATTGCTGCAACCGTGATCAGTTTGCCGATACTTTTTGAGCGGATGCGACCTGTTTCAGGATCCTTGTAAAAATTTCTTCTGAAAATACCAAGTATAAGACCCAGGATCAGGAAGGATAAAGAGAATGTTATGATACCGATCATTTTGTTTTGGTTTTAATAAAATAAATATAGGAAAGAAGATGTTTGATAAATAAGAACAGCAGGAGCAGGGCCAGGGCAATAAAGCCGATAAAACGTACCCAGCTGCCGCTAATATCATAGTCTAAAAGGATAGTAATAAGTATGAAATTTGCCGCCGCATGAAGGATGATCAATACGGTTCTGAGTGCAAATTGGTTCATCGGGAGCTTTTTGGTCATTGAAGATAAACTAAATCCTGATTTGAGTCGGGAGGTCGGGAAGTCGGAAAGTCGGGAAGTCGGAAAGTCGTAAAGTCCGAAAGACAATAGCCTCTGGAGTAACTTCTTCCTGACTTTCCGACTTTCCGTCTTTCCGTCTTTCCGACTTTCCCTGCTTTTCCACATATCCACAACTTGCTTTTGACCCCGATATCGTTAAGTTATTATTCTATTATATTTGTCCGTAATCAAACCCCCATGAATGAGCGTTCCAAAAGGAAAACTGATCGCTATTGGTGGTGCAGAAGATAAAGGCACCGATCTTGAAACCGGTGAATTTTACCGGAATAATCTCAACTTCTTTGAACTGGGCATTCTTCGCCGGGTAGTGGAAGAAGCCGGCGGTACTGCTTCACGAATAGAAGTGATCACGACGGCATCAACCATTCCGTATGAAGTGGGCGAGAATTATCTCAATGCTTTTGGAAAGATCGGTTGCACCAACGTTGGTGTGATGCATATCCGCAACAGGCAGGATACATCCGATGATGAATACATCGAACGCATCCGTCATTGCGATGCCGTGATGTTTACCGGCGGTAATCAATTGCGGTTAAGTGTTACGGATGGCGGAACAGAATTTCTTTCTATCCTTAAACAGCGCTATTGCGATGAGAATTTTTTAGTTGCAGGTACATCGGCCGGCGCCATGGCGATGAGTCATACGATGATCTATGAAGGCAATGCAGCGAGGGCCCATTTAAAAGGCGAAGTAAAAATGACAACCGGTCTTGGATTCATTAATTCAGTGATCATCGATTCTCATTTTGAAAAAAGAGGAAGATTCGGAAGATTGGTACAGGCCGTGGCTACTAATCCATCCGCAATAGGAATTGGATTGGGAGAAGATACCGGCATGCTGATCACCGACGGAAATAAAATGGAAGGGATCGGCAGCGGGCTGGTGGTTATTATCGATGGTCATGATATCCTTCATTCGAATATTGCAGACATTCCCGACGGCAACCCGGTGAGTATTGAAAATCTGAAAGTACATTTCTGCGAAAAAGGGAATGGTTATTTGATAAACGAGAGAAAGTTCTTGCCGGAGGCGAAGGAGGGAGCGGTTATTAAGAAACAGGTGGATGTGGAATGAGGGTTGTAAGTTTTTAGGTTTTAAGTGTTAAGTTCGTTAACAACGCAACTTTATTATACTAAGAAAGCATCTGATTAACCGGGTGCTTTTGTATTTTTATATAATAATTGAATAGCATGAAAAAGCTTTTATTTATTTCAGCGATCATCATTCTTTCCTGCTCTTTTGCACCACAAAAGAAAAAGAAAGTGATCTTCTTTGGTGATTCGATAACCGAATTGGGTGTAAAAAAAGACAGATATGTAGGTTATATCCTGAAAATGGACAGCATGCTGAAAGTGGAAAAGAAAAGTGACGAATGGGAATTGATCGGCTCAGGTATCAGCGCCAATAAGGTTTACGATCTTTATTTAAGAATGGAAGATGATGTGTTGAGCAAAGATCCTGATATTGTGGTAATATATGTTGGCGTAAATGACGTTTGGCATAAAACCTTGCTGGGCACGGGAACGGATGCGGATAAATTTGAGAAATTCTACCAGGCTATCATTAAGAAATTAAAGGACAGGAATATTAAAGTACTGCTATGCACACCGGCTGTGGTAGGAGAAAAGAATGATATGAGCAACCCGTTGGATGGTGACCTGAACCGTTACAGTAATATCATTCGTGACCTTGCAAAGAAAAATGATCTTCCGTTAATAGACCTGCGAAAGAAGTTCCAGGAATATTTAAGCAAGAACAATCCTGAGAATAAAGAAAAAGAAGTTCTCACTTACGACAGGGTGCATATGAATGATAAAGGCAACCAGTTTTTGGCCGATGCCATGTGGGATGCATTGAAAAAATTATAATTGGTTGAAGTTTTTCTTCTCTTCGTTGAATAATCATTTCTGTTTGTTGAAATTCCTGCAACGCAAAGATTGCTGCTGGCAATGTTATTATCTTTATTAATTAACCGGTAATCAGGAATTGGGAATTATGATTTATGATTGGCATTCTAATCGGGAAGTGTCTATCTTTTTGAAACACAGATCAACGGTATTTGTAAACGACTTTTTATGCTTTAAGGCCTAATTCCCAATTACTAATTTCCAATTCCCTGTTTCACCCGAATGATGTGGCCCTTTCAAAATAAGCAGGAAGCCCGCTATTGGTTAAAGGTCTTTGCTGTCTATGCATTGATCGAAGCCTGCATTCAGTTGATTTTTCTTATAGTGCTTAATAATTTCGGCACACATCGCATCAGCATTGTTGAGATACACCTGCTCATGTGGATCTTCCAGTGCTTATTGATATGGCCGATATGGTGGGTCGCCCGGTCGGTATATAAAAAACCTATCCTTGTACAAATACTCGTTAATGCTGTTTTTTATATTGTCTATTCGTATTGCTGGTTCGGGCCGGTGCAGGATATTATCGGTTATTTGTATGAACATTTACAGGCATTCACCCGATCGCCGGGCGACAGGCAGGTTGCTATTCTCGATAGCGGCAATGAATATTCTTATCTTAATTACCAATTATTAAAACATGGTTTCCGCCTTTCTGTTTTTTTCCTGGCGGCTTATTTTTATAATTACCGGCTGGAAGAAAAGAAACGGCTTGAATTGGCTGTTGCCAATAAAGAGTTGCAACTTAAAATGCTGAAATGGCATTTGAACCCTTCTTTTTATTTTAAAACGATCAATCACCTGCGGCAGGTAGCGGGCAATAAACCCGATAATGCAACAGGGCCCATCCTTCAATTGGCTAAAGTGATGGAATATGTTATTTATGAAGCGAAAGAAAAACTGATCGCTGTAAAAAAGGAAATAAACTTTTTGAATAACTACATACAATTGCTGAACCAGCAGGACAACAATACAAAAATTGAAACAGGAGTGACGGGTAATTATGAGAAATTAAAGATATCTCCCTTGTTGCTCGTTGGATTCATTGATAAAATAGCCGTTCGGGCAAATGATGCTGAAAAAATAACTGTCAGCATGCAATTGAATTTTTCGGGTAAAGAAATGACGGTGATAATAGCAGGTTTACCGGGTAAAGGTATTTCATCTTTGTTCAATGATAATGAACTGCGGCAGCGCCTGGATGAAATATATCCCGGTAAATTTTCTTTTGAACGATCAATGGATGAAGGGCTGATCAAACTGAACATCATTCTTGATGAAGAATAAATACGAAATAGGAAATTTTCTTTCTGCACAGGAAAGACAGGACGAGAAAAAATTCTGGTTGCGGGCATTTCTTGTCTATGCAGGAATAGAAGTTTTCATTTTGGGTACACAATATATAATTACCCGGAGCCAGTGTCCTCATTGTGTATTACCTGCGGCTTTTTATATTGTGAACTGGCTGCAGCATTTGTTGTTCACGGCTGTGCTATGGTTCTTCCTGAACAGGTTTTATCATTTAGAAGCGTGGAAGATCATCGGGCTTAATATCTTTCTTTTTCTTGCTCATTATTTTTTTTGGTTGCTGGTTTTGTACGGGCTCTTCAATGCAGGCCGGGGATGGCTTGTACCCGGCGACCTGGCTCCAAGGTCTTTCAGTTCTTTTGTATATGGTTCCTGGGCGGATATTGGCAAGTATGTTTTAAAATTATCCGCTTTCTATGTTGTGAAATTCTATTATGAATACAGGAAAGCGGAAACACAACGTGTACAACTGGCGGTGATCAATAAGGACATGCAGTTGAATTTATTGAAACAACAATTAAGCCCTCATTTTTATTTCAATACACTCAATAATTTATACGGGCTTGCACGAAGTAATAATGTAAAGTTATCCGGAGCCCTGCACCAGTTGTCCAATATCATGCGGTACGTGATCGTTGATTGTAACCAGCCGAAAGTATTACTAAGCCAGGAAATAAATTTCCTGCAAAGTTATATCGCATTGGAAAAATTACGCTACGAACAAAACACTGTCATCGAAATGGAAGTAGAAGGCGAACCGGGGCAATCAACCATTTTACCGCTATTACTGATACAGTTTGTAGAAAATGCATTCAAACACGGAATGAAAGAAAAATCAGAGCAAAACTGGATGAAAGTAAAGTTGCATATTCAAAAAGATGAATTGTTGTTCCGGGTGGAGAATAGTTATTATGCAACTTCTGTTGCAGGAGGTATCGGCATCAATAGTGTAAAACATATTCTTGATCTGCAGTACGAAGGCAGGCACAGCATGGAAATGCTCCATGAGAATAACCGCTTTTCGGTAACTTTAAAATTGAATTTATCATGAAGAAAATAAGCTGTGCTGTTATCGATGACGAGCCTATAGCTCGTAATATCCTGGAAGATTTTGTCAACCAGGATGAACGCTTATCATTGCAGGGAAATTATAAGAATGCAAAAGAAGCATTGAAAGGGATCACCACGCAACCGGTCGAACTTGTTTTTTTAGATATCAATATGCCGGGACTTACAGGATTCCAGTTCTTGAAATCAATGACCAATCCCCCGGCTGTAATATTCACAACTGCCTACCGCGAACATGCAATGGAAGGTTTTGATGCAAACGCTATCGACTACTTATTAAAACCTATTGCCATTGAACGTTTTTTACTCGCTGTTAATAAAGCATGGAAATTTCTACGTCCGGCTATTACAGAAACGGCCGATGCTGCCGTTACAAAAGACAGTGATGATTTCTTTTTTGTAAAAGCCGATGGTGGCCTTACTAAAATATTCTTTGAAGAAATATTATTTATCGAAGCGTTGAAAGAATATGTGAAGATCGTAATGAAAGACAGGTCCGTCATTACTTATCATACTATTTCGGGATTGGAAGAAAAATTGCCCCCGGGAAAATTCTACCGCATTCATCGTTCTTATATCGTCAATATAAAAGCGATCAGCAGTATTGAGGCATTTACTGTTACGATCGACAAGCATGAACTCCCCATCAGCCGCAATGAAAGAGATGCTTTTGTGGCATTGGTCGCCAGCGGGAAGATCATTTCCAAGTAAAGTTTATCATGAAGAATTCCCATAGACCAGGGGTTGGGACGCTGCAGGCGACCTGAATCGTAGTAACGTTTGCTTTTTACTTTGAAGCAAAATCTTTCCTTGCTTTTTAGTTGAACAACAAAAACAATTCATTGAATTGTTGTGAAAGAGAGATGGGCCGGTTGAATTATTGTTTCATTTTATTGAATGAACAGAAATACAATAGTAGGCTGTTATTAGCTTCATCATCATTTCTATTATTCATCAAACATCAATCAAATGAAAAAATTACTTACCGGCGTTTTCGCCATCGTCATCCTGTCGCTGATAACAGGAAAACTGTGTGCACAAACTGTTACAACAAAAGCAGCTGTTACGCCTTCACAGGTTTTATCATATGCCAAAACTGCAAAAGAATTGTTGGGTGGGAGAACCTATGATCCTATCGTTATCCGGAAAAGGATCGATAAAAGCAGTCCTTTATACAGGATGCTGCCTTATTTTGAAAAAGGCAATGCCGTTATCAATAAAGTGATCAAAGAAGGCGATGGCATTACACCCGCCAATGCGATCAAATATGAACAGGAAATGCAGCAAGCTATCGACGGTATTAAAAACCTGATCGCCGTAACACAAGTGGGCAGCATTCCTGAATGTTTCAAGGGCTGTGATGATAATTATGTGGGTTTAGGTGGAGGTACGGGCTGGAAAAGGTTTTGTTGTAAAATGGCTTGTCTTATTGTGGAGACCGCCAACTGATCTTATAAATTCCTTTGTGAATGGGGCGTCGTCGGAAAGATCATTTCAAGGTGAGTATAGCTCAATGCTTATTTCGTTGAAATCTTATAGCATTTTGTTGAAACATCTCCCGGCATCTGTAATGGCTTAGTAGTTTCAAGATGTATTTTAAAACCGGCCTATGTATTCTCTAAAAGCAAAAGCCATACTGCTGTCGGGTTTGTTTGTGTTTCATTGTCCCGACCTGTTTAGCCAGAATGTTGGTATCGGAATAGCAATACCGGCAGCCAGGTTGCATATAAAAGGTTCGGCGGATGCATCACAACTTCTCATTGATGCCAATACTACGCAATCGAATAGTAACCCATTATTAAAACTGCGGAATAGTTCCGGTTCAGACCTGTTGTGGATCCATTCCGATAATGGTTCCAATAGTTTTATCGGGTTATATGCAGGTCGTTTTAATGATGCGTCTAATGGTGCAACGGGTAATTCTTTTTTCGGAAATTTTGCAGCAGGCTCGAATACGACCGGGGCGAATAATACGGTAGCCGGTACGGAAGCATTCACATCTAATACTTCAGGAAGCAATGCAACGGCTATAGGTTACCAGGCCATGCGTTATACAAATAATACATCAACACCGTTTACCAGTTACAATGTTGCGGTGGGTTACCAGGCTTTGTATGGTTCGGCTATTGCGGCCAATAATACAGGAACCGGTAATACATCGGTCGGCTATCAATCGCTTTGGAGTAATACCACCGGGTTTAATAATATCGCTATTGGGCGTGCATCACTTTATTCCAATACAGGTGGTGATAATAATACGGTGGTTGGGTATTTTGCATTATCGGATAATACAACAGGAGGCAATAATACTTCAATAGGGTTCCAGTCATTATTTCAGAATACTAATGGGAGCAATAATACAGCCATCGGCAACTCAGCTTTGTTGAATAACCGTGGAGGAGATAATGCAACAGCTGTTGGACACGGAGCGATGCAGAATACGAACAGTCAAACCGGTGGTTTTATCAATAATAATGTAGCTGTAGGCTATGAAGCGCTAAGAGGTTCGGTTAGTCCTTCCGGTAATACAGGAACTACCAACACGGCAATAGGTTACCAGGCTCTATATGGCAATAGCAGTGGCAATCAAAATACCGCCAATGGTTACCGTTCATTATATATAAATAGTACAGGCACCCGGAATACATCATTAGGATATAATGCACTAACGGATAACACAACAGCCAGCCAGAATACTGCATTGGGCTGGCAGGCATTAACGAATAATATCACCGGTGAAAACAATACAGTCAGTGGCGCTAATGCGATGCGCTTTAATACGATTGGAAATGCAAACGTCGTTTTAGGACTCGAAGCTTTAAGCAACAGTATTGCAGGTAGTAGCGGTACTGCCATTGGTACCAGGGCAATGGGCAATTGGAATAATAGTCCTTCGCCTTTTACCAACTTTAATGTAGCAGTTGGGTATGAAGCATTGTATGGCGGAGTGAATAATCCTTCGATCAATACCGGGAATAATAATACAGCTATCGGTTACCAGGCAGCGCATAGCAGTGGTACCGCGAGCCAGAATACGGCAATAGGTGTAAATGCATTGTATAATAATACAGTAGGAAATCACAATACAGCAGTGGGTATGTACTCGCTTTATAATCACTCAGGCCAGGATGCAGTAACTGCGATCGGTTATAGTGCCGGCAGTGCTTATTCAAATGGCGACGGATGTATTTTTATCGGTTATAATGCCGAATCATCTACTTCGCTTTGGCAAAATGCAACCGCCATTGGTTATAGCTCCATTGTAAATGCAAGCGATAAAATGCGGATGGGTAATACTTCGATAGTCTCTATCGGCGGGCAGGTGGGCTGGACAACATTTTCCGATGGAAGATTTAAAACAAATATTACAGAAGATGTACATGGCCTTGATTTTATTTTAAAATTAAGAGCCGTTACTTATAACACTGATATCACTGCATTGAATAAATTCATCGGTGTTGATGAGATAAGGCGAATAAAAGAAGCCCGGGGCGAAAAGATAATGGTGGATGATGTTTCCCGCCAGCAACAGCTGCGCTATACCGGCTTTATCGCACAGGAGGTAGAGAAAGCAGCAAAGGAATCGGGGTTTATATTCAGTGGGGTTGATGCGCCGGCCAATGGCAAAGATATTTATGGTATACGGTATGCCGAATTTGTTGTGCCATTGGTAAAAGCTATGCAGGAACAACAGTTGATGATAAAAGAGCAGGACAAAAAGATCGAACAACTTCAGTTATTGATCAATAAATTAATAGAGAAACAGAAAGAAGGTCAAGATTGAAACAGGCAATATCCTTATCAAAAAATACTTTATGAAACTATCCTGTATTATTATTTCAATTCTTTTTGCAACGACTGCGAATGCAATCATAAGATATGTCACTCCATCGGGTGCCAATGCAATGGATGGAACCAGTTGGGTGAATGCTTTTCCCGGTACCTCATTACAAATTGCGATCAATGCATCTTCGCCCGGGGATGAAGTATGGGTGCAGTCCGGCACTTATTTCACTTCCAGTATTGGCGACAGGAATAGTTGGTTCAGCATGCGCAATGGAGTTAGTATTTATGGAAGTTTTGCCGGAACCGAAACCACTTTATCACAAAGAATTTTTACCTGTGGCTACAATTCCATCTTAAGTGCAGAGATAGGTGTGGCGGGCAATGCCGATAATGGTTATCATGTTTTTAATAACAGCAGTTTGAATACAACGGCGATACTGGATGGGTTTACGATCACCGGCGCCAATGCAAATTTTGATCTTCTTGGAAATGATAACCGGAGTTTGGGCGGCGGCATGCTAAACAATGGCCAGAATGGCGGCACCTGCACACCAACGATCAGGAATTGTTTATTCACGAACAACACAGCATTGTTTGGCGGAGGTATCTTCGATCATGGACAGAACGGGGGCAATGCAAGTCCGGTGATCAGCAATTGCATTTTTGCATTCAATACCGCAACAGGCGGCGGTGGCGGCATTGATAATTTTGGTTACAATGGTAATGCAAGCCCAACGATCACCAATTGTATCTTTTATAGTAATACAGCCACCGACAGGGCAGGAGCAATGTATTGCTGGGGCGGCGGAAACGGTAATGCAAGCCCGACTATCTTAAATTCTGTTTTTATAAATAATTCTTCTGTTGATGGCGGGGCGATCGTATGCGATCGTTTGAATTTTGTATCGGGCAGTTCGGGCACGGCCAACCCTGCTGTTCGCAACAGTATATTCTGGGGTAATACTGCAAGTGGAACGGGCCCGCAGTTCATTACATTTGGCGGAGGTACATTCACGGCAACTTTTTCTCTTATCGATATCAGCAATCAAAACCCGCCTCATACTATTACAGGACCCGGTACCGGTAATATTTTTTCGGCACCAACTTTTTTTAATATAGGAAATGCGACCGGCGCTGATAATTGCTGGCTGACGGCTGATGATGGTTTGCAGTTACAGGCGACCTCTTCCGGTATTGACGACGGCGATAATACCGGTGTTCCTGCTTTTGATATCCGTGGTTATAACAGGATCATTAATGGAGTGGTTGATATGGGCGCTTATGAATTTAATTTCTCTACGGTACCGGTCAGTTTGTTTGATCTTACCGGCATTGCGCAGGGGAATGTAAATAAATTATTTTGGAAAACCGCTTTTGAAAATAATAGCCGTGTTTTTGAAATAGAAAGAAGCAACGATGGTTTGCATTTTGAAAAGACAGGAGAGGTGCCGGCTGCCGGCAACAGTACTATCACACGCTATTATCAATTTACCGATCATCGTTTGCTGGCTTCAGCATATTATTACCGGTTAAAACAAATTGATGCTGATGGGCGATCCGTTTTCAGTCCCGTTATTTTATTAACGCATAAGGATAACAGGAATGAAGTACTTGTCTTTCCAAACCCGGTGAGGAACATTGCAACGATCGTATTCAGTAAAGAATTAGTAAAAGAGGAATTTTTATTGTTCAATACTAATGGGCAGCAAATAGCAAAACTATCGGTCAGCGGAAATACAGCTTATATTGATCTTTCGGGCAAACCTGCGGGGTTGTATTTATTAGCCAGCCCAAAGCTGGGGACTAGTATTAAAATTTATAAATCAATTGAATAATTAATTCAACCTTGCGGTTTTAATTCAATATTTAAAACAATCGCTTTGTTTTTCTGTGTGATAATGCCTGTTGTTTTTGATTGATAGCCGAAAGCCGAAATTTCAAGACTGTTTGGTCCATCAGGGATATTGGGAGTTAAATAATAAAATCCTTTTTTATCGCTCTCTCCGCAGGCAGGGTTATTTTTTACCCTTATTTCTGCTTTATTAATCGGCATATGTGTATGTATATCTGTTACAAAACCTGTTACAGACGGCTCAGCAATCATCACCTCCAATTCCTTTTTTATTTTTTGTTTATCCACCCTGTTGTATTCGGTTTTAGGCTTATGATCATGATATAATGCTTGTTCAATCTCAAATGCTATCTCATCATAGTTTGTAAACGTATAAAGCATAAAAAAATATTCATAAGGCAGGTCTACGTTCCTGCTTTGTTTTGCAATATTTATTTCCTTTGTTGCAGTGTCAATCACTTCGTGAATAGCCTGGCTGAATTCGATATCTATTTCTCTGGGGGAATAATTTTTAAATAGAAATGAATCCTTCTTGCACTTTTGTAATATTCCAAAAAAGCTTTCTTTTTTTTGGTCTTTGTATCTTTTTATGTCAATAAAATTATTCCCCAGGCGATGTACCAGGTCATTCCTAATTAAACGACATAAATCTGCTTTTAATATTTTTTTTAAAAGAGTAATCCTGGCTTTGTCATCTCCAATTTGTTTGGTATTGAAATTTAAATTACACGAAAGCAAAAAGTCTTTCTTTAGCCTGGAGCTTAAATAATCCTCAAAATGGGAATTATTGATTATTATAGCGGACCTGCAAATATTTGTTTGATTTGCCTGTATAATATCATTGTGTTCTCTGAGTTTTAAACTGTATTTCCCTGTTCCCGAGTCATTTTTATACCAGGCTTGAATGGGCAGGTGTGCAAACAAATCTGCAGTCGAGATGTTAAGACTATTCTTGTCGGCTTCAAATACATCAAGAAAGTAGCTATAACATAACTCTGTGCTCCACACAAACCTGTTTAAAAGAGTTTGTGCATTTCTGAAGTTTCTGTATTCCGGGGTGATTTTTACATAAACATGGCTTTCTTTATGCATGTTTCTGAATTAGGTTTACCCTTTTGGTTTTAAAATAGTAATGGGTTAAACAAACTGTACCAAATAATAATTCTTCTTCCCTTTCTGTACCAGCAAATATTTGTCATGCAAAAGAAAACTATTGTCAATTGTCAATTGCATATTGTCAATTTTCCTCCTATTGATACTTACACCGCCTCCCTGCACCATCTTTCTTGCATCGCCTTTGCTGGGAAAAACATTCGTTTCGGCTAAAAAAGAAACTACATCGATACCGGTTGCTATTTTTTCTTTGGGATAATTTGTTTTCACCACACCTTCCATTGCTTCAAGATCTTCGACACTTAAACTTTCCGCCGGGGCAGATTGATTGGCAAACAATTTTTCCGTTGTTGCAATAGCTTCCGCCAATGCCGCATCGCCATGAACGAACTTTGTTACTTCTTCCGCCAATCTTTTTTGCAAGATCCTTTTACCTGCATCTTTTTTATGTTCGTCCAAAAGATCATTGATCTCCTGTTGCTGTAAAAAAGTAAATATTTTGATCCATTTCTCCGCATCCGAATCACTTGCATTCAGCCAAAATTGATAGAACTGGTAAGGAGTCGTCCGCACAGGATCAAGCCAGACATTACCTGTTTCGGTTTTGCCAAATTTGCCTCCATCTGCTTTTGTAATAAGCGGGCAGGTAAAAGCAAAAGCCTCACCGCCTGATTTTTTTCTTATCAATTCTGTTCCGGTAACAATATTTCCCCACTGATCGCTGCCGCCCATCTGCAGTTTGCAATTCTTATTTTTATGCAGCCAGTAAAAATCATAACCCTGCACTAACTGGTAAGTGAATTCTGTAAAGCTCATGCCGGTATCGCCTTCAATCCTTTTTTTCACGCTATCCTTCGCCATCATATAGTTCACGGTGATATGTTTGCCGACATCACGGATAAAATCAAGGAAGGTGAAATCTTTGAACCAATCATAGTTGTTTACCATTTCCGCCGAAGTAGCCCCACAATTGAAATCAAGATATTTTTCCAGTTGTTTTTTTACTCCTTCCTGGTTATGACGAAGCACTTCTTCACTCAATAGATTTCTTTCTTCACTTTTTCCACTCGGATCGCCAACCATACCTGTGGCTCCGCCAACAAGAGCAAAAGGTTTATGCCCTGCTTTCTGTAAATGAACCAGCAAGAGGATAGGCACCAGGCTGCCGATATGAAGACTGTCAGCTGTTGGATCAAAGCCGATATAAGCAGAAGTCACTTCTTTCTTAAGTTGTTCCTCTGTTCCGGGCATAATATCCTGCAGCATGCCCCGCCATTTTAGTTCTTCGATCAAATTCATTTCTAAACCAGTGATTTCCAACAAATGTAAGGCAGAATTTTTTTATTGACTTATAATGTAGTAACCGGATGAGTCATTACAATAACAGGCGTTAAAATCACAGGATTTCAGGGATTCTATGTATCATTTACTATACCCGCATGAGTAGTTCTACTTGGACTTGCCAAAAAAATATTTCAATACCCAATATCTTTCTAAATAATTCGTTTTCAGGTGCTAGTATTTTTACCCAATAGCCTATGAATTTCGGAGGGTAAAGACTAATTTTACAACCATCCCGTACTTATGAAAGCGAGTCTTATTCAAACGCTTATCGAAAATTGTCCGAATGAAACCATCCACTATTTGCCTTGCCCTCTTGACTACTGTGTTTTGCGTATCAGCTAATGCCCAGTTCAGGAAGTATTCCAACGAGTTTTTAAATATCGGTGCCGGTGCCCGGGGCCTTGCCATGGGCAGCGCTCAAATAGCATCTGTCAGCGATGGAACAGCCGGTTATTGGAATCCTGCCGGCCTTGTTGGCGTAAAAGATAATCCGCAGATCAACCTGATGCACGCAGAATATTTTGCAGGCATCGGTAAGTATGATTATGCCAGTGTTGTATTCCCAACTTCAAATAATAAAAGAACGATCGGCATTACCGGTCTTCGTTTTGCAGTGGATGATATCATGAATACTTTGTTTTTGGTTGAACCCGACGGTTCTCTCAACTATAATAATATTCAATCCTTCTCTTCTGCTGATTATGCCTTCATTTTTTCTTTTGCGCAGCGATTAAAAGAAAGCGCAAAGAAAAATGTTCATTTTGGTTTGAATGCAAAAGTGATCCACCGCAGTGTGGGCAAGTTTGCGAAAGCCTGGGGCTTTGGTCTCGATGCAGGTTTGCAGATCATCAGGAACAGGTGGAAATTTGGTATTGCCGGAAGAGATATCACCAGCACATTCAATGCATGGTCATTTACATTTACCGAAAGAGAAAAAGAGGTTTTGTACCTGACGAATAATGAGATACCTGTCAAGTCGACCGAATTAACAGCGCCACGGCTGGTGCTGGGCATCGCAAGAGATTTTAAACTCGGAAAAAAATTAAGCCTGCTGGCTGAAGCCAATATAGATGTAACATTCGACGGGCAAAGAAATACATTGATCAGCGCCGACCCGGTCAGCGCCGATCCTAAATTGGGTCTTGAACTGAATGTGAACAATGTTTTTTTCCTGAGAGGAGGAATTAATAACTTTCAGCGGGCCCTTGCTGATGAAGATACCGTTAACCAGAAAAGAGTTTGGATATATCAGCCTTCTGCCGGTGTCGGGTTCAAGATATCGAATGTGACGATCGATTATGCTTTTACCAACCTTGCAAACCAATCCAATCCTTTGTTTACACATGTCTTCTCATTAAGACTTGACATGGTAAGTAATAAAAACAATAACAAGTAGACGATCCGTACCGATAAAACTTTGAGTCAATGAAAAAACTTTTACTTCCTTTCTTATTGCTGTTTGGCTTTTTCGCCAGCGCACAGATGTATAACAACGAATGGATAAATTATAGCCGTACCTATTACAAATTCAAAGTAGGCGCTACAGGTTTATACCGCATCAGTCAGCCCGTTCTTCAATCACTGAGTATTGGAAGTACGCCGGCCGAACAATTCCAGTTATGGAGAAATGGCAGGCAGGTTCCCATTTATACTACCATTCAGACCGGGGCAATGGGCGCTGCCGATTATATCGAATTCTGGGGCGAGATGAATGATGGCAGGCCGGACAGTATATTATACCGTACAACAGATCTTCAATTGAATGATAAATGGAGTCTTGAAACAGATACCGCCGCTTATTTTCTTACCGTGAATCCTTCCGGTGGTAATTTAAGACTGGCACCGGGTACTTTCAGTCTTCCTTCCGGATTAACGCCTGAACCGTATTTCATTTCAACAGTAGGAAAATATTATAAAGACAGGTTGAATCCCGGTTATGCAGCTATCGTTGGAGAATATGTTTATTCATCTTCTTACGACCAGGGTGAAGGATGGTCGTCTTTCGACCTGACAACAGGAACTACCAAACAAGAAGGTCTGCCTTACCTGAGTACTTATACAGGCCCGGGTGCACCGGATCCTGTATTGTATATAAATGCCAGCGGAAATGCATTGAACCCACGCACATTCGAAGTAAAAGTAAATGGCAATGTAGTGGCAACACCCACGATGGATTTTTTCGATCATATAAAATTCAGTGTGCCTCTTACCGTGGCAAGTATAAGCAGCGGATCAGCCGTTGTGGACATAAAGAATAATTCTGTTGTAAGCACCGACAGGATGGTGATGGCTAAAGTTGAACTAACCTATGCCCGCACATTCAATTTCCTGCTCGGTGATCCAACCACTAATATTTCTTTTGAATTACCTGCCAATCCTGCCGGTAATTATCTTGAAATAACAGGATTCGTATATGGATCTTCAGCTCCTGTTGTGTATGATTATACCAATGGTAAAAGATATGTTTGCGATATCTCTAATCCCGCTATCACAAAAGTTGTATTAGGGCCGTCGGCTACAAGCCGCAAGCTGATCTTATTCAGCCAGAATGCTTCGCTTGTCAGTTCGGTAACATCTTTACAGCCGCGCAATTTTGTTGATTATGGATCGGCTGCTAACGAAGGGAATTATTTGATCATTTCACACCCGGATCTTACCGCTGCATCAGGCGGGGGCAATCCTGTAGATAATTATAAGAACTACCGCAGTTCTGCTGCCGGTGGAAGTCATACAGCAAAAGTTTATATGATCGATGAACTGATCGACCAGTTCGGTTTCGGTATCAAAAAGAATCCGTTAGCGATCCGCAATTTTATTCGCTGGACAAGGGTTAACTACGATGCGCCGGTCAAAAATGTTTTATTGATAGGTAAGGGACTTACTTATACGCAATACCGTTTGAATGAAAGTAATCCCAGCGTAGAAAAACTTTCCTTCATTCCAACATTCGGCCAGCCGGCATCAGACCAGCTATTGGCTGCTGAGCCGGGTACTGATGAGATCCCGACAGTTCCTATTGGTCGTATCTCTGCTATTACCGGTGATGAAGTAGCGATTTATCTTGCCAAAGTAATTCAGTATGAACAACAGCAGGCTTTTCAATCTCCTTTCATCGATGACAAAGCATGGATGAAAAACGTGGTGCATGTTGTAGGCGCCAGTGATGCAAGTCTCGGCAATATTCTGCTGAGCGATATGGATAAATACAGGAGGATCATCATAGACACATTGTACGGCGGTAATGTGAATACGTTCGCAAAAGTTACAGCGGCCCCGGTGCAGGCGGCCAGCAGCCAGTTACTTTATAATCTTTTTCAACAGGGTCTTGGTATGATAACTTATTTCGGTCACTCTTCTGCGAGTACACTGGAATTCAACCTTGATAATCCCGATCAGTATAATAATCCTTCCAAGTATCCTGTAATGGTTGTTATGGGTTGTAATGCAGGGAACTTTTTTAATTTCAACCCGCTTCGTTTCCAGACAAAGGAAACATTATCGGAAAAATTTGTACTGGCCAACCAGCGGGGTTCTATCGCTTTCATTGCCAGTACTCACCTGGGTATTGTTCATTACCTGGATATTTACAATACACAAACCTATTCTTCCATGGCCGTTAATCTTTACGGCAAGTCATTGGGAGAGATATTACGTGAATCGATCATTCAAACATATAACCAGCAAAGCCAGAGTGATTATTATGCCCGTTTTCATTGCGAGCAAACAACATTGCATGGCGACCCGGCGCTTAAGATGGATGTATCCATGCCCAAACCGGATTATGTGATCGAAGATCAGTTACTGAAAATAACGCCGCAGTTTATTTCTGTTGCAGAAACAAGTTTTAAAGTGGATGCAAAATTCATGAACCTTGGTAAAGCTCCCGATAAAAGCATAGTGATAGAAGCAAAAAGGATATTCCCCGATCTTACCACGCAACTGATAAGACGTGATACGATCGCGGGCATACGTTATATCGATTCGCTTTCTTATACCATACCTATCGATCCTATTCATGATAAAGGATTGAATAAGATAAGCATTTGCGTGGATGCCGACAGCGAAGTGGATGAATTATATGAGACCAATAACTGTATCACTAAAGATGTGGTCATTTATGAAGACGAAGCAAGACCTGTTTTTCCTTACAATCTTTCTATTGTAAGCAAACAGGATGTTAAACTGGTTGCATCAACGGCCAATCCATTTGTAAGTATGAAGACATACACAATGGAAATGGATACCACCGAATTTTTCAATTCTTCTTTTAAGATCGTAAGAACTATCACTTCAACAGGAGGCGTACTTGAATTCGTTCCCGGTATCCCTCTCGTTGATAGTACGGTTTATTATTGGAGAGTGTCTCCGGTGCCGGCAAGCGGTCAGCCGGTTTGGAATAAATCGTCTTTTGTTTATTTAAGTCCTACCGGGCCCAATGTCAGCGATCCGGGCTATAACCAATCTCATTTCTACCAGCAGACAAAATCTGTTTTTGAAAGGATAAAACTGGATACTGCCAGTCGCTCATTCAAGTATAACACTATTTATCATAATTTATTCTTCAGGCTGGGATCATGGGTAACGAGTGGTTGTGTGCAGGAAGCTTGTTTGGCTGTTTCGGTAGATGGCGTATCAAGGATCAGGCTTGTGAACTGGTTCTCTTCATTGGTATTTAATGTACTTGACCCGGTTTCTTTTAATCTCTGGCAGAATACACAACAGCCGGGTGGAGCTCCCAGTTGTCCAACACCTGCGGGTAATATCAATGCCGACACCTATCTTGGAAAAGGATTGTATGGCAGTACTTCTCCGCGGGATTGTTTTGGCGGTAACAGGATCTATCATTTTGAATATCGTTATACAGATACAACGAGCCGGAGAAGGATGATGGATTTCATGAGAGACGTAGTACCGAACGGTTTCTATGTAGTAGTAAGGAACTTTACACTGGATCCTGTCAGCTTTCCTGGTTTCCCTGTCGCCTATGCTGCAGATTGGGCCGCTGATGAAAGTTTACCTAATCATGGTCCCGGTCAGTCATTATATCATTACCTGAAGAATGCAGGTTTTGCAGGAATAGATTCTTTCTATCGTGCAAGACCATGGGCATTTGTTTATAAGAAAAATGATCCGGCTTTTGCACCCAAGTGGTTTGTAGGCGATGGTACGACCGATAACCCGACATGGTCCGTGGATTGTCCTGCTGTTGATACACTTGGTTTTGTTACCTCGCCTGTTTTTGGACCGGCCAAAGGATGGAAAGAATTAAAATGGAGAGGAAGTTCAGATAATGCAAGCGATATAGCAACAGTAGATGTAATTGGTGTGAAGAATGACGGAACTGAAACAACATTGTTCAGCAATATCACAACGGCACAACAGAACTTTGATGTTTCATCTATCGATCCTGTTGTATATCCTTATGTGAAATTAAAATTGCGTACACAGGATCTGGGCAATTTTACACCGTATCAATTACGGTACTGGCGTGTAACCTATCTGCCTGTTCCGGAAGGAGCCATTGCTCCCAACATTTTTATGAAAGTAAAAGATTCAGTGGATGTAGGTGAGCCGGTGGAATATAAAATTGCTTTCAAAAATGTCAGCGAAGTAAGTTTTGACAGCCTGAAAATAAAATTGACCATCACCGACAAGAATAATTTAGAGCATATTGTTCCGATACCGAAGAAAAGACCGTTGCCGGTGAATGATACGCTGCAAATCGGAACTATTATCAATACCAGTACGATACCGGGGCACAATACCACTTACCTGGAAGTAAACCCTGGTAATGATCAGCCCGAACAATTCCATTTCAACAATTTTGCTTTCCGCAGTTTGTATGTGAAGCCCGATAGTTTGCATCCATTACTGGATGTAACATTCGATGGCGTTCATATCCTTAACCGTGATATCGTTGCTTCCAAACCCGATATCATCATTAAGCTGAAAGATGAAGCCAAATGGATGATACTGGATGATACGACACTGCTTACATTGCAGGTACGTTATCCCAATGGTTCTTTGCGCAGGTACTATTTTAATAACGATACGGTACGATTTACTCCTGCAGGACAGGCTCCGAATCCCGATAATACAGCGATGATCAGTTTCAAACCATTCTTCCTTACAGATGGTGAATACGAAATGATCGTTACCGGAAGGGATAAGAGTAACAATAATGCAGGCGCTATCGAATACAGGGTGATATTTGAAGTGATCAATAAGCCGATGATCTCAAATATGCTGAACTATCCAAACCCGTTCACTACATCTACTGCATTTGTATTTACCGTTACCGGAAGTGAAGTGCCGCAGAATATAAAGATCGAGATCATGACCATCACCGGGAAGGTCGTACGGGAGATAACCAAAGATGAATTGGGGCCGATCCATATCGGAAGAAATATCACCGAATTCAAATGGGATGGCACCGACCAGTATGGACAAAAGCTGGCGAACGGTGTTTATTTATACCGTGTAGTAACGAACCTGAATGGCAGATCACTGGATAAATACACATCAGATACTGATAAGACCGACAAGTTCATCAAGAAAGGCTATGGCAAAATGTACCTGATGCGGTAAGAAAATATTCCTGATTAAGTAAGGTCCTGTCTCATTTTAAAAGAGACAGGACTTTTTTTTACGCAGTTGATGAACGACTTTTGCTGCTATCGTCATGCAGGCAATAAAACGCTGGATAAAGAAAAATTTTGCAAAATGGGTTTACCGGGAACAAATAGGCCCGGTAAAAAAACATGAACTGATCGATCATGCAGAGGAATTTAGCAGTGAATTACCTGCAAGACTTTCGGATGCTTCTTATGATGTGTTCACTTATCATGGCGAAGATGGGATCATCTTTTCCCTGCTCCAGCACCTGAACAATGTCCCGCATGTATTTGTTGATATTGGCGCCGGTGATTGTATAAAAAGTAATTGCGCCAATCTTGCTTTTCACTTTGGATGGCAGGGTTTGTTCGTTGACCAGGACAAAAAACAACTTTCGCTGGGAAAAGATTTTTATAAAAAGATGTTTAAGAAAAGCACGAGACTAAAATTTGCCGCTGAACAGGTATCGGCAGAGAATATAAATAAGATAATATCCAGCCGGGGGTTCAGAAATGAGGTGGGCTTGCTTTCCATTGATATCGACGGCAATGATTATTGGATATGGAAAGCGCTGGATGTGATACAACCGCGGATACTGGTAATAGAAGCAAAAGTGGAATTTGGTCACCGGGATATTATTGTGCCGTATGGCGAACATAATCATCATTCGGTGGATCCAAAATATAACGGGGCATCGGTAGAAGCATTTGTACAATTAGGAAAAAAGAAAGGATATAAATTGGTTGGCGCCAACCGGCAGGGTTATAATCTTTTCTTTGTAAAAAATAATGAGCCTGTTCCTGCAGTATCGTCAGCAGAAATATTGACTGACCCGGAAACGATGGGATCTTTTTACCCGGCCTCTTTTTTTAATGAACGTAAATTTGTAACAGAACCTGGATAAACTATGGCTAAGATCAGTATCAATATAGCAACGGGCAGTTTGCAGCAAAAAGAAATGATCGTGGGGATAGATCTTGGTACTACCAATAGTTTGGTGGCCATCATTCATCCCGGGAGCAAAGAACCCGTTGTATTAAAAGAATTTGACGGGGCGGCGCTGGTCCCTTCTATTGTGCATTTTGGCGAAGCGAATATTACAGTGGGAGAGCAGGCTAAAAAATTTCTCATCACCGAACCCCACAATACGATCTTCTCTGTAAAAAGATTGATGGGTAAATCCTACAACGATGTAAAAGATCAATCATCTTTTTTTACTTACAGGATCATTGATGATAATACAGAAAGCCTCGTAAAGATACAGGCCGGTTCTGCTTTCTATTCACCGGTGGAATTGTCTTCTTTTATTTTAAAAGAATTAAAACACAGGGCCGAACATATTTTAAAAACACCGGTAACCAAAGCAGTGATAACGGTACCGGCTTATTTTAATGATGCACAAAGACAGGCTACCAGGGATGCTGGTAAACTGGCAGGACTTGATGTGTTGAGAATAGTGAATGAGCCAACAGCCGCAAGTCTTGCATATGGTTTAGGTATCAGTCGCGATGAAACAAAAACAGTAGCGGTATATGATCTTGGCGGAGGAACATTTGATATTTCGGTATTGAGGATAAGCGGGGGCATCTTTGAAGTGTTGTCTACAAACGGAGATACATATCTCGGTGGCGATGATTTCGACAGGGCCATTATGGATCATTGGATAAAAGAAGTTGGACTTGCTCACGAGGAATTAAATGCTAATAAAAGCCTTGTACAGGAATTGAGATTGAAAGCTGAAGAAGCGAAAAAGTTTTTGAGTACCAACGATGTTTTTAATGATAAAGTAGCAGGACATGAACTTTCATTGGATAAAAAACAATTTGAAAAACTCGTTGAACCTTTCGTTGCCAAAACGATCCGCTCCTGCAAAAATGCTTTGCAGGATGCAGGCTTAACGGTTGCTGATATCGATGAAGTGATCATGGTGGGTGGTTCGACAAGAGTTCCGGTGGTCAAAACATCGGTGGGAGAATTCTTTGGAAAAAAAGTGCATGACTCATTGAATCCTGATGAAGTGGTGGCGCTTGGTGCCGCTGTACAGGCAGATATCCTTGCGGGTAACAATAAAGATTTTTTATTGCTGGATATTACACCATTATCACTCGGAATAGAAACAATGGGCGGATTGATGGATGTAATGATCCCGCGCAATTCTAAAATTCCTTCTAAAGCATCAAGACAATATACTACGCAAAAAGATGGGCAGGGAAGTATCCGCATCTCAGTTTTCCAGGGAGAAAGAGACCTGGTAAAAGATAATCGTAAGCTGGCTGAATTTAATTTGACAGGAATTCCCGGTATGCCTGCGGGCATGCCAAAAGTGGAAGTTTCATTTTTGGTAAATGCCGATGGGATATTAGTGGTAAAAGCAAAAGAATTGCGCAGTGCTGTTGAGCAAAGCATTGAAGTGAAACCGCAATATGGGTTGACGGATGAAGAAGTGGAAAAGATGCTGGCCGATTCTATCACTCATGCAAAAGATGATATGCAGACAAGGGCCCTGGTGGAAGCCCAGACAGAGGCGAAACAGATCATCGGGACGACAACACAGTTTACCAGCAAGAATAAAAATTTCCTTACCGAAAAGGAATTAAAAGAAACTGAATTAGCTATTCAGCAATTGAATGGGCTTATTGAAAAAGGAAATAAAGATGAGATACATACAGCTATTGAAAAACTGAATGAGATATCAAGACCCTATGCAGAGCGGTTGATGGATGAAGCGATCGGCAAAGCCATGAAGGGAAAGAATATCATGGAGTAGAAATGAAATAAGAATCATTCTCGAATAATTTATTAGCATGCAGTGAAGGAGTAATATAAGCCGACTCCTTTTTTTTATCGGTCACTATTAGTATTCTCCTGTTTTCCCAGGCGGGGATGATAGTGCCGCTTTCAAAAAAACTTTTCATCTGTAATATTCGATTGTCCCTGTTGGGTGTGTTGTACGGATGCGATACCCATGCATTAGCTTTTGTATACACGTTCGCCAGGTAATTTACCAGCGATGCATTGCCGAGAAGCAGGTCTTTATTCGTAGAATTGGATCGTAAATAATCCAGCACTTGTTTTGTGTCGCTGCTGATATGTCCTTCCCATTCCGTATCATTTTTTCCTTTAAGCAAATTGGCGGTCCAGAGAATATTGTCTGATAAAAAAATAAAAATGAAAACATAAAGGACCCATTTTATTTTTTTTGCCCGTAAATAATTCACAAGCCATAGTAAAGCGGGTAAGGCGAATAAAAAAAGTCCCGCCCAAACATATCCTCTTGTAAAATGGATCGGTTGCATCGGCCTGATGAACCATTCGTGTTTGGATAATAAAAATGCAATGATGCCCCAGCAAAGAAATAATCGTTGATGAGGAATAGCAAGGAATTTTTTGACCGGCCTGCTTCGGTACATATTTATCAAAGCAAGAGCACCAACGATACAATAAGCAGGTATGGCGATCAAAAGACTATAGGTCCAGCCAATACTGTATTGCGTGAATAAGAGTTTATGTTCAGGAAAACTATTTAAATAAATAAGATAATACCATGCATGAAAAGCAGCAATGAAGATCATAGCAATACCGTACCAGTAAGGGATCGTTTTGTTTTTGAACACTAATTTCTCCAATACAACCCATCCATTGATTATAACAAGGTATTCGATGCCGGTGAAAGGATGGGAGACAGAAAGAAATAAGGCGACAACGGCAGCTGCCTTCCATTTTTGTTTTAATACGAGATAAATATTCAGTAAGAATAAAAAATGATAATACGCTTCCAGGGGAATGAATAAAGTTCGTCCCCAGTTCAATCCCCACCAGCCGCGGGCGGGATCGGCTGCATATATTCCATCGATCCATGGTGTGACATGTTGCCCCGATAAAAAAGAGGAAGCCATCAATCCGGCCAATGCTGTTAATCCGCCGCCCCATGTAAATAATGTTGCGATCAATGATAGTTGTTTATGATCGGGAAGCAAATGTTTTAAGATCTTTATCCCGAGATAAACACAAAGCACCGTCATGATCAATCCAAATAATGAGAAACAAAATCCGGGATCCACTCCAAGTTTCAACAAACCTGCTAGAACAATGGTAGCAGGTTGAAAATAAATTTTAGGTGATTGGGGGTTGCCGTCAAATGGGTTGGAATAAGTTATGGAAGCATTATCCTGGTCGAGGTATTGATGTGCGTAGGACATGTACAACACATTCTCTTCATTGGTAAAACCTGTCGGTTTTAATGAAGGGCTATGAATAAAATAATGCTGTGCTACAAAAAGAATGACCGGGAGGGAAAGCAATAAAGAAAGGGATATGATCTTTTTCCGGCTCATGAATTTTTAAAATTATTTTTTCGTCGTAAAGATAGGATACCTGCAATGAGTAAGCTTATAACGGTTGCAAGCATCAGCCATAATGCCATAATGGTATTGGCAGGAATGAATTTGAAAACAATTGTATGTAATCCTTTTGGTGATAATGTGCTCATAAAACCGGTATTGGTTTTATAAATGGAAGTATTCTTTCCATCTATCCGGGCTTTCCAGTGATGATGATAACTCTGCGTTAATACCAGCAAAGCATTGTTAACACAAAATGTTTCGATCTCAAAACTATTAGCAGATATTTTTTTAATGACGGCTTTGTTTGAATTGGTACAACTGCCGGCAACTACGATCGGCAGATCAGTAATTGCATAAGCACAAGGCGTATCGATATTTAATAAAATGGTATCGGTGACTCCGAGTACCGAATCAGCCATATAGGTTACAGGTTTTGAAGCAACATAGTTATACAATTTTTCACTCTGTAAAAATTGATCCTGTTCATCCAAAAATGCGGGCGAATAACTGACACGGCTGATGCCGATCTTTTTATTGTAAAATGTGCTAAGCGATATCTCTTCGAAATGATCACGGATATCTTTACTGTTTTCGATCAATGATCTGTCAAGACCGGTAACAGGAAAACCTTTTGGCGAAGCATGAATATAAGTATTGATCACACGGGGAGGAGTTTGACCGACAAAAGTGATGGGCAATATAAGCTGTGCCATTATGAACAGGTTCGCTATCCATAACAAAAAGAAGAATTTTTTATTCGAATATTGTCTCCTGATCCAAAACAGGAAGACAAGCAGGAAAACTACCTGTATGATCCCGTTAATAAAAATTGCATCGGCCAATGAAATATTTTCGATCAATTGCTTGATGCCGGTGAACTCTGTTAATTGCTGTAAGGCCGAGGAACTGAAAAAAGATAGTATCGTGGCTACCAGAATAGCACCGATGACGACCCAGGTAACTGTTTTTATTTTTTTAATAACAGGGAAAGAAATTTTTTCATCTAACATTTTCTTTAGTCCTGGCGCTGCTAATAATAAGATCGTAAAAATAAAAAATAGCCGCATTTGCGAAGGATGGCGGAATGTATCCATCAGCGGCACGATATTGTAACAGATCTTCCGAACCGGTGTTGCATCACCCAAACTAAAAAGAAAAGCAAATAAGCCGAGTGAAAGTAAAAGAATATTTCTCCTGTTCATTTTCGGAGGAAAAGCTATCAACGCAAGTAAAGCGAATATTCCCGGGTAAATATTACGCAGAGTAAGATCGGTTGTTGATATAACATCGGTGGCTTTGATAGAAGAAGGAAAGATCAATGATAACAGGTGTTGCGGTTCAAAAGAATTGATGACTGCATCGGAATAAGTTGTTCCGCCTCCACGCTGGTAATAGGGAAGAAGATCGATGAATGAAACGATCGCCGGCAGGGAAAGCCCCGCAAACACCAATACCATTAATAAATGTCGGATCAAAAATATTTTCCACGGAATAATAAGTTTGCCTTTGCTTCTAAAACGATCTATTACAGAAAGAATGAAAAGTAACAGGAGAATGTAAACTGTAACGATAAAGAAAGAAGGATATCCGGCGGTCAATAAAAAAAATAATGCGATAGCAGTTTTTATTGCGCTGTTCATCTTCGGTTCTTTCAGCATTTGCAGGTAATAATTAATTACAAATGGAAAAAAGGCCGCTGCCGCCAGCCAGTTGATGAGTTGGCCGCTGAGCATAAAACCACTCAGCATGTAACTGGCTGCTATCAATAAAGCAGTAGAGGAATGCTGAACAAGCCGGTTGACGAGTTTATACATTCCAACACCCGAAAGAAAAATATACAGCAGGTTCTCATAATGAAATAAGGTGATATCATACCGGCCGATCAATGAGAAGAACCATACAACAGGATTCCAGGCACCGCTTTGCATATCGCCGTAAACAGGATTTCCAAGATAGATATAAGGACTCCAGAAAGGAAATTCCCCGTTTCGTATTGCTTCGCTGATATGAAAACGGTAAGGAAGAAAATAATGAATGGCATCGTTCTTTACACTGTAGATGCCGAATGTCAGCGGCCAGAAGGCCAGCAGGCAAATGACCAGCAGCAACAAATAATTTTTGTAATGGATATTGTTTTGCTGGTAGGAAATAAGTTGCCGCATGTAGTTGCTGGTTGGATTGGCGAATACAAAATAGATAATATTTTTGGGTATTGGATAATTGGGAATTAGGGATTGGGAATTGGGGGATTGGGAGTTAGGCTTCAAAGCAAAAAGTGTCCCATCGATTTCATAAAGAGGTTTGATCTATAAAGCCAAATTCCCAATACCGAATACCAAATTCCCCGTTCCTAACTCCCAATCAATTTTTTCTCCAAACAGTAATAATGCTTTTGCCAAAACTGTGAAAAAATATTTTGTCGCTGAGCTTCGATAGCGGAACCATCCATTTGTCCCAAAACATCACTTGTTTTAATGAAGGATATTTTTGTTTCAGGAAAATTTTGTTCAGCAGCGATGCGAAATAGCCAACACTATCATAATAGCGGCTGCTGGTACATTCTAGTTCAACCGGTTTGATCGCTTTCAGCATTTTTCTATTGTAGCGGCGGTAATGGCCGATCGCTTTATCGAAAGGACTGTATAGCGATTGAAAAGCGGGGGCTAATACAATAATATGGCCTCCGGCATTTAAAAGACCGGTTGCTTTTTTTATTTCCTCCGCATCTTTTTCTATATGTTCCAGTACATCTATATATATAATGGTATCAAATGTCCCCGTAACCGAATCAATAGTTCCGTTTTGAAAAAGACAATTAGCCGGGAATTCATTTATTTTTTGTTTCAAAGCAATGCTCATTTGTTCGTCCGGTTCCAGCATCAGCCATTGTTTTGCTGATCCATCATTTAATAATAATGTAGTAGCGCCAATGCCTGCGCCGGCTTCTAATACATTACCTTTTATAAAGGGCCTGATCTGTTTTGAAAAATATTTTTTCCAGCGTTTTGCATGCTGAAATAATACCAGTTCATCTCCGGGATATTTGAACGATCCGCTCATTTATTGAATGGTTTCAACCGGGCCGGCATAATCTTTATAATGATGCGCAGGAATGAATTTCCGTTGTGATTGCGAAGACAGGAAAAGAAAAATAGTGAAAAGCGAAAGCAGGAAGCTTTGTAATAATATGATCAGCATCGCAGAAATAACGGTAGATGTCCAACCGGGAATCGCCAGGTCGGTAAATGTTTTTACACCTACCAATGCAAGAATGGCCAGTAAAGAGATCCCGATCAATAGCAATGAGAATATGAGTAACCTGCTGGCGATCGTTTCAATAAATACAGCGATAGCGCCCAATCCATGGATCATCAATGAATGAAAACTCATTTTTGAATGGCCCGCATATCTTTTTCCACGATGGGTGATGATGGGAGAGTAAGGCAAACCAGTTTTAAGGATACCGCCGGCAATATGATTCCATATTTCGCTGTAGAAAACAACTTTATCGAGCAGCGGTTTTGGCATGACCATAAAATTTCCAAAAGCAATTCTTTTCCCGGTCAGGATCCTGAAAGCAAATTTATAAAGGCTGTAAAAAAATTTGAAGCGGTTCCCTTCCTGTCTTGATCTTCTTTTTGCAAAAATGATCTTGCCCGGATCGTTCCCCGATGCTTTTAATAATGCCAATGCATCTTCGGGCCTGTCTTCGCCATCGGCATCCATCACCAGTACTTTATCACATTCCATATTTTCTTTGATATAAGCAAGGCCAACGGCGATAGCTTTTTGGTGCCCGATATTTCGCTGCAGATGCAACAGTTTTACCGAAAATTGGGAAGGAGCTTTGAGGGTGTATTTGCCGGTAGATCCATCATCGATCACTAATACGGTAAAAGATGAATTGGTTAGCGGTTGTAATGCGGTGCCCAATTCTTCCAGGAGCCGGTTCAGCGATTCTTCTTCATTTAAGAAAGGAGTTAGTATGATTATTCTTTCGGCCATGGACAGGGTTTAAAGATACAATCAAAAAGATGATAAAGGAACTCGGTGAATAGCGATTCACTTTGAATAATTTTTACCTATGTGGTAGATCGTCCTCAGGCGAATTTATGTTTCAAGCGCAGAAAATATTTTTCAAAGAAATTAAAACTAAGCAGGGCCAGAAGGATCGCAGCCAAAGTACCTATTAAAGAAACTAAGAATTGTGTGATCCAGCCGGTAGTAAAACCTCCCAGCCATGACGAGAGGTAAGGACTCAATAATAAATAGACCGGCCAATGAAACATATAAAAGCCATACGATATCCTTCCAAAAAATTTCAGGAAACGGATATTTAAAAAGAAGTTGATCAGTTTGGTTTCGCTGGTTACGGCCTGGTTCACCAATAAACCAAGTATCACAGCAAATGTTGTATAACCTGCTAATGCGAGGTAAGGAAATGAGAATTGATAATAACGGTTCACAAAAAAGAAGGCAAAGTTGAGGGCCGCAAAAGAAAGAACGATCAGTGCCGTATATTTTTTCAGGAACCCGGCATCTATACGCAGCATCAGTGCAACCATGCAACCGATACAGATACCATCGATGCGGGTGAATGTATATAAATTATAATAGGCCAAACCTGTTATATGATTTGTCCATGCCCATAACCGTAAACAAAATACTGCGGCCAGTAATATCGCAATGCAAATGAGTAAATATTTTGGTTTTTTGATCAATAATATAACTAAGGGCCAGACCAGGTAGAATTGTTCTTCCACGGCCACCGACCAGAGATGATTCAATGAATTGGTACCCGGAGGATCTTTAAAAACATAGAGCCAGTTCTGCAGGTAGGTCCATATCCAAACCTGGTTGTCGGTATAATATTGAAGATTGAGCGGCGTATTCAGTCTTGGTAAAACGATAAGAAATAAAATAAGACAGAGATAATACAATGGAAAAATGCGGAGCAACCGCCGGCCATAAAAATTTCGCAGGTAATTCTTAGTTCCAAGTTCTTTTAAAAGTATGTCAGTAATAAGAAAACCTGAGAGCACAAAAAAAAGATCGACAGCCACCCAGCCGAAAAAAAAATATTTTTCAATGAAACCAAAATTGTGATAGATAACGATCATCAAAATAGCCAGGCCGCGGAGCCCGTCCAGTGCAGGAAAATATTGCCTGCCGGGCTGTTGCATGACACGGTTGGTTTGTTCGGCCATGGGATCTTGAATGAGTTAGTTAGTTTCAAAGTTAGTCTTCCGCTACAGATTTTATCCGGCCGGTTTATTCAGGACAAGCCCAGGTTTGACAAAAGCAGGTCAAAAGCAGGTCAAAGGCAGGTCAAAGGCAGGTCAAGTATCCGGCAGTACCTTCGTTGCGGGCTCTTGTAAAAACCTTTACCTTTCATTTCTTCGTTTCAGTTTATCCGCCTATCTTTGCCATCCTAAAAAAAGATACCAGGGAGGTATAATAATCATGCTGATCATTGACTCAAAAGATTGCGAAAACATCGACAAAGCGCTGAAGAAGTACAAAAAGAAATTCGAAAAGTCTAAAGTACTGCTGCAGTTGCGGGAACGCCAGAGTTTCATTAAGCCTTCTGTAAGACGCAGGGGCCAGGTGTTGAAAGCGATCTATAAGCAAAGTATCGCCAGCGGCAAGATCGAGGCATAAGCCTTTTGCTGTTTAAAGAATTTAAGGATAGCTGTTCCGTGTACACGGGATAGCTATTTTTTTGTGCCTATTGCGTAGCTTTATGTATCAAACATGACAGCATCGATCCATCCGGACATACAGGCTTTTCTTGAATACCTTAAGTATGAAAAAAGGTATTCTCTTCACACCATTACTTCTTATCAAACCGATCTCACCGATTTTTATGATTACCTCGATCATCAGTTTGGAAAGCCATCCATGGGGGAGATCGATCATAATTATGTGCGCAGCTGGATGGCCGGTCTGAAAGAAAAAAAACTTACTTCAAAATCCATCAACCGGAAAATCTCCTGCCTGAAATCATTTTTCAAATATCATCTCCGGGCAGCAACGATCGATGCAAGCCCGATGATAAAAGTGATAAGCCCGAAAATAAGTAAGCGCTTACCGGTTTTTGTAAGAGAAGACGATACAAAGAAAATGGTAGAAGCGCTTAATCAATCAACAGAGAATTGGAAATCGCTGAATGCCCGTGTACTGGTCACTATTTTTTATGCAACCGGTATGCGCCTAAGTGAATTGATCAACCTGAAAGATAAACAGGTCGATTTTAGCCGTTCGCATATCAAGGTATTGGGCAAAGGAAATAAAGAAAGGATCATTCCTGTAAGCCGCTCCGTATTGGAAATGATCAGGGACTACCAGCAATTAAAAAGAAAAGAATTTGTCCGAAAGGATTCCTTTGGAGAAAGAACGGATGATGTGTTACTGGTAACTGAAAAGGGAAAGAAGATCTATCCTAAATATGCTTATTTAATAGTTAAAGATATTTTGGGCGGGGCCAGTACGCTGGATAAAAAAAGTCCGCATGTGCTTCGTCATACTTTTGCCACGCATCTTATGAATAATGGGGCCGACCTGAATGCGGTCAAAGAGTTATTGGGTCATAGCAGCCTGGCTTCTACACAGGTTTATACGCATAATACCATTGAGAAGTTAAAAGATATTCATAAAAAAGCGCATCCTAAAGCGTGAAATTTTAGTTCGTGCACAATAAAATAATCTGTACAATTTTCTTTGGGGAAAAAGGCTTTTTGCAGTAACTTGAAGTCAGACAAAAGAACTCCACCCTTTGTAAAAACAGGCCTCGCCAGTTCTTTATTTATTGTTTCACTAAAACAAGATGATTATGAACGTAAACATTCAATCTGTTCATTTTGATGCAGACAGGAGATTGCTCGATTACATCAATCTAAAATTGCAAAAGCTAAACCTGTTCAATGACCGCATCATCCGGGTAAATGTGTTTTTGAAACTCGACAATGTTGTTCATGCAATTAAAGACAAGATCGCAGAGATCAGAGTACATGTACCCCGCAACAATTTTTTTGTTAAATCAACCAGTAAATCATTTGAAGAGTCGTTTGACGATGCACTCGGCTCGCTGATCACACAAATAAAAAAAGATAAGGAAAGAAAAGCAGCTTAAGAAATTTCAAGACTCCCGGCTTAACATCGGGGGTCTTTTTTGTGTCTGACCGTCTCGGTCTGACACATACAAAGAGTATAACGATGAAAATAAAAAAGGACTTTTCGGGATTGTTACTACTTCTTTTAATAACAAACTTTCTTTTCACCTCCTGTAAAAATTCCAATGAAAGAGAACCGCCGGTAAACCAGGTTAAGAAAAGAACGGAGCATACGCTTGCCATACTTCCCTTTTCAGGAGTTGATACATCTTTATTGAAAAAAATAAGAACAGGATTACAAACTAAACTCAATGTGAAGATCACCCAGCTTTCTTTCACTGCACTTCCTGCTTCTGCTTTTTATGAACCGAGGCAACGATATATTGCCGATAGCTTGCTCGATTTTTTACGGCAAACAAACCATGGTCAATTTGAAAAGATCATCGGCATAACGGTAAAAGATATTTCTACCCGGAAAGAACCTCATGAGAACTGGGGGATCCTTGGATTGGGGAGCTGCCCCGGCGAAGCCTGTGTTATTTCTTCATTCAGGGCCGGTAAAAATAAAGTGCCGGCCAAAGATTTTGAGCGCCGGATGATCACATTAGCCCTTCATGAGATCGGGCATACATATGGATTGGAACATTGTCCTGATTTCAATTGCCTGATGAAAGATGCGCAGGGAAAAATGAATTTGGATGATAGCGGTTCCTATTGTGAAAACTGCCGTACTTATCTAAGATCAAAAAACATTTTGCCTGCAAGCACTCCTCCGGAGAAATAGCTAAGAGTTTATAAATATGTTATTCACAACTTGCTGAAAACAAGCAAAAATTTCCGGTACAAAATTTTTCCGATTATCAAATTCCCTTACCTTTGCCTCCCCAATAAATGGGGGTAGTTCTTTATTGTCTTTTCTGTGACGTAAACTTGTGAGATACAGCGGAAAGATATTTGAATTAATAAGCCGAAGTAATAAGCCGAAGTAGCTCAGTTGGTAGAGCATCCCGATGTATAACGGGAAGGTCGAAGGATAAAGAGTAAGATATTTGAATTAATAAGCCGAAGTAGCTCAGTTGGTAGAACATCCCGATGTATAGCGGGAAGGTCGGAGGATAAAGAGTAAGATATTTGAATTAATAAGCCGAAGTAGCTCAGTTGGTTGAGCATCCCGATGTATAGCGGGAAGGTCGGAGGATAAAGAGTAAGATATTTGAATTAATAAGCCGAAGTAGCTCAGTTGGTAGAGCATCTCGATGTATAGCGGGAAGGTCGAAGGATAAAGAGTAAGTTATTTGAATTAATAAGCCGAGGTAGCTCAGTTGGTAGAGCATCCCGATGTATAACGGGAAGGTCGAAGGATAAAGAGTAAGATATTTGAATTAATAAGCCGAAGTAGCTCAGTTGGTAGAGCATCTCGATGTATAACGGGAAGGTCGAAGGATAAAGAGTAAGTTATTTGAATTAATAAGCCGAAGTAGCTCAGTTGGTAGAGCATCCCGATGTATAGCGGGAAGGTCGAAGGATAAAGAGTAAGTTATTTGAATTAATAAGCCCAAGTAGCTCAGTTGGTAGAGCATCCCGATGTATAGCGGGAAGGTCGAAGGATAAAGAGTAAGTTATTTGAATTAATAAGCCGAAGTAGCTCAGTTGGTAGAGCAACTGATTTGTAATCAGTAGGTCGGGGGTTCGACTCCCTTCTTCGGCTCTTCATTGGGCAGATGGCCGAGTGGCTAAAGGCGACAGACTGTAAATCTGTTCTCTCACGAGTACGGAGGTTCGAATCCTTCTCTGCCCACAGTTCTTTGATAATGTTAGATGATAAATGCTAAATTTTAAATAAGCCATTTAGAATTTAAAACTTAACATTCAACATTTAAGCAAGCGGAAGTAGCTCATTTGGTAGAGCGATAGCCTTCCAAGCTATAGGTGGCGAGTTCGAGCCTCGTCTTCCGCTCCAGGAGACCAGGGTCAAATAAGTCAAATCAGGTCATATAGGTCATTTGCATTTGACTTATTTGTCTCACTGACTTCAATGACTGAATCAGCCGTTGTAGCTCAGTGGTAGAGCACTTCCTTGGTAAGGAAGAGGTCAAGGGTTCAATTCCCTTTAACGGCTCGGGTGTCTGACGGTCTCCGTCTGACACATAAAAGCAATCAGGCGGAGACCGTCAGATTGCTGAGTAGCGAACAGAACGATGAAGAGTGCGACGCAACAGGTGATGATAGTAGCAATGCTGATGGAAAAAAAAGAGGAGATCGCTTCGGCTTCGCCTCGGAAGAATAAAACAAGAATTAGTAAAACACAATTTAAAAACAGATAACAATGGCAACTAAAGAGACCTTCAAAAGGGACAAACCCCACGTTAACGTTGGTACTATCGGCCATATTGACCATGGTAAAACAACTTTAACTGCTGCTATCACTACCATCCTTGCAAAAAAAGGTATGGGTAATACAGCAAAAAAGTATGATGAAATTGATGCTGCACCTGAAGAAAAAGAAAGGGGTATCACTATCAATACTGCTCACGTTGAGTACCAGACGGCTAACCGTCACTATGCTCACGTTGACTGTCCGGGTCACGCCGACTATGTAAAGAATATGATCACCGGTGCTGCCCAGATGGATGGCGCTATATTGGTGGTGGCTGCTACAGATGGTCCTATGCCTCAAACAAAAGAGCACATCCTGCTGGCCCGCCAGGTAGGCGTTCCCCGTATGGTTGTATTCATGAATAAAGTTGACCTGGTTGACGATCCTGAATTGCTTGAACTGGTAGAAATGGAGATCCGTGAGCTGTTGACCTTCTACGGATTTGATGGTGCTAATGTACCTATCATTAAAGGTTCTGCTACCGGTGCATTAGCTGGTGATGAAAAATGGGTAAAAGGTGTTGAAGAACTGATGGATGCTGTTGACAGCTATATCCCGCTTCCTCCCCGCCCGGTTGATCAGCCGTTCCTGATGTCTGTGGAAGATGTATTCTCTATCACAGGTCGTGGTACTGTTGCTACTGGTCGTATCGAAAGAGGCCGTGTTAAAACAGGTGAAGGTGTTGAGATCGTTGGTCTTATTCCAACTCCTCTTACTTCTACTGTAACAGGTGTTGAAATGTTCCGCAAGATCCTTGATGAAGGTGAAGCTGGTGATAATGCAGGTTTGTTGCTCCGCGGTATTGAGAAAACCCAGATCCGTCGTGGTATGGTTATCGTAAAACCCGGTTCTATCACTCCGCACACTGAATTCAAAGCTGAAGTTTACGTACTGAGCAAAGAAGAAGGTGGCCGTCATACTCCGTTCTTCCAAAAGTATCGTCCCCAGTTCTATTTCAGAACTACAGACGTTACAGGTGAGGTTGAACTGGCAGCAGGAACAGAAATGGTAATGCCTGGTGATAATACTTCATTGACTGTAAAACTTATCCAGCCTATCGCTATGGAGAAAGGTTTGAAGTTTGCGATCCGTGAAGGTGGCCGTACAGTAGGTGCGGGACAGGTTACCGAGATCTTGAAGTAATCAATAAAGCTTCCGGCTATTTCCGCCAGTGGCGGGATCAGGCCGGGATGCTTACTAAGCAAAAGATTTTTATCTTTGCAACATATGCTAAAAGCTGTTTCGGTAACACGGAATAGCTTTTAGCTTTCTTACAGGATATTTTTTAAGCTGGTAATAGCTAATTGGTAGCAGTTAATAGCTTATAGACGGGCGTAGTTCAATGGCAGAATAGCGGTCTCCAAAACCGTTGATGGGAGTTCGAATCTCTCCGCCCGTGCCACAGAAAGTTGAAAAGGTTTCAGCGTTAAAACGTTTGGTTCTCCAGACTTTCAAACGCCGGCCCGAACCTCTTAAACTTTTTAAACCTTTTAAACTTCGGAAAACATGAACAAGATCGGAACGTATTTCAAAGAGTCAATCAAAGAACTGACTGAAAAAGTAACCTGGCCAACATGGCCACAACTTCAGCAATCAACAATGATCGTGTTGGCTGCAACATTGGTAATTACATTCATTGTAATGGGAATGGATTTCGTTGCCGGTAATGGTCTGAAATTCCTTTATAACCTGTTGAAATAATCAATAATGGAAACGACTACGAATACTGAAAATGTACAGCAGGATACCAAATGGTTTGTGCTGCGGGTGGTAAGTGGCAAGGAGAAAAAGGTAAAAGAATACCTGGATAAAGAAGTTTCCCGCGGTGGCTGGGACCAGGTAAAACAAGTTTTTCTGCCCGTGGAAAAAGTGTATAAAGTTGCCAATGGAAAAAAGGTGATGCGGGAGAGGAACTATTATCCCGGTTATGTAATGATCGAGATCGCCAATGGTAAACTCAACGATGACCTGAGAGACATCATTAAGAATACGACCAGCGTTATTCATTTTCTTGGAAAAGAAAACCCGATCGCTTTACGCAAAGCGGAGGTGAATAAAATGCTCGGTAAAATGGATGAGATGGCGGAGGCCGGTGGTGTAAGTATGAGCGAGCCCTTCATTGTTGGTGAAACTATCAAGATCATCGAAGGAGCTTTCAACGACTTTAATGGTGTGATAGAAGAAGTGAATGATGAAAAGAAAAAACTGAAGGTCACCGTAAAGATATTCGGACGCTCTACCCCTGTGGAATTGACCTATATGCAGGTAGAGAAGATCAGTTAATAAGCAACGAAAAAGATTGTAGGGCCATCTGTAAACCAGGTGGCTTTTTTTATGCAGGAACGAATAGGTTTTTTATAGCGTTTATCTTTGACCAGTCAATGAGATATTTAAAAAACATACAATTTAGTATAGCGGTCGTTTTTTTATCAATGCTGGTTACACCGCTAAAAGCGCAGAAACTGGATAAGGAATATATCCTGCAGTACCTGGAACAACGATGGGATACTGTTCGCTATAATCGCTTCAATACGTATATCCTTGTTGATACGTCTTATATCGACAGTGTAAACAGTTTTATGATCGATCGTAAGGAGTATAGTGTAGAAGAAGGCTGGAAAAGAATAAGTAATATGGACAGGAACGATGTGATGATGGTCTACCCGCTTACAAGAACCGATCCTTACCGGCCAATTTTTTACAGAACGATCGGGATAAAAACAAAAAGCGGCCAGGATAAAAATGAACGTAAAAAGGAATATGAATATATCGCACAAATGGCTTTTAAAACTGAATATGATTACAGGCGAAAAGATACTACGGGCATCCGGACACAAAATTATGCGCTGGTGATCAACGATACACTGGTCCGCAATAACAAGGAGCGGCCGGCATTCTACAGGATACCTTATGAAGAAATTGAAAGTATTTCTTCGATCGCCGGTTACAGGAAACCTTTCTACGGGAAAAATTCCAGGAACGGAGTCGTTTTTATCTGGACAAGACGTAAGAAATGATTTTTTAACAGAAAGGTCTTGTCTTCTTTGCTATTTGCGATCAACTTACTTTAAAAGCAACAAAATAATAATTGCTGGCAGCGCCGATCAGTTCAAGATCTATATAATAGGAATGAACAAAATCCTGGAAGGCTTTGAATTCATGCGTAGGAACAGCAAATTCATCAAAGAAGATGATATCATTTTTTTTCAGGAAAGGAGCAAGCGATGTCAGAACATACAATGTCGCAGAATAAATATCTGCATCCAGCATGATTATTTTCCTGTTCGTATTATTGAAGCCGGATAAAAATCCCGGCAGCGTTTGTTGAAATAATCCCTGGTAAAATTGGCCACGCCGGTCATCGATCTGTGGAACCTGGTTATTGGAATTAAAAGTTCCTTTTTTATATACACCAAAATCTTCCGGTAAACCGGTAAACGTATCGAAGCCATGAAAGGAACTGCCCCGATCTTTATTTTCATTCAAGAACCATTTGAAAGAATACCCGTCAGCCACGCCAAACTCAAGATAATTGACCGGTACATTTACAAGAGCTTCTTTTTCCATCACCCATTTATAGAAAGGGTATCTTTTTTTATAATCCCATGTGGAAGGAAAATCATTGTATTCGATCTTGCGGTTCTTATTGATCCAGGCCGACATTTTTGTGAGGTAAAGAAGGTTGGATGAAAAACCGGAAAACAAGCCAAAAAACTTATGCAGCCGCAAACGGATAAAATTTTTTTTGAGAGATCGTATTAAGAAAAGCTTCATGAAGATCCTTTTTGAAAGCCGTTGGGGGCTATAAATCACTGACTGTAAGTGTCAAAGATAACCGGATTGATTATTTTTATATCAGCGCAATGAATTTTAAAAAACGTCTTCAAAGTTTTGCCCAAAAGCCTGTACACCCTATCTTTGCCGCCCCAATTAGTTCTTTCGAAATCCCGCTTTGCGGGAATAAGGAATTTGGGAGACCAAGTAGACAAATCGAAAGGTCGTTAACACCAAAAAAGATTAAAAATGGCAAAAGAAGTCAGCGGCTTTGTAAAGCTGCAATGTAAAGGTGGCCAGGCAAATCCTGCACCTCCGATCGGTCCTGCGCTGGGTTCCAAGGGTATCAATATCATGGAATTTTGCAAACAGTTCAATGCAAGAACACAGGATAAACAAGGGAAAGTTCTCCCGGTATTAATTACTGTTTATACAGACAAGAGTTTTGATTTTATCATCAAAACACCTCCTGCAGCTGTACAGTTGATGGAAGCAGCAAAAATTCAATCAGGTTCTAAAGAAAGTAACCGTAACAAAGTGGGTAAAGTAAACTGGGTACAGGTAGAAGCTATCGCAAAAGATAAAATGCCTGACCTGAATTGCTTTACTGTGGAAAGCGCCATGAAAATGATCGCCGGTACAGCACGCAGTATGGGCCTGACAGTGGAAGGTAAAGCTCCCTGGGAAAACTAAATCACCTGATCTTTAAAAAGAACTACAATGGCATTCATCAGTAAAAAAAGAAAAGTTGCAGATACGAAAGTTGACGCCAACAAATCATACTCATTAAAAGAAGCATCTGCATTGGTAAAACAAATTACCACTTGCAAATTCGATGCATCGGTGGACCTGCATATCCGTTTAGGTGTTGATCCTAAAAAAGCAGACCAGGCCATCCGTGGTACGGTATCATTACCGCACGGAACCGGTAAAACAAAAAAAGTATTGGTGCTTTGTACACCAGATAAAGTGGCGGAAGCAACAGCAGCCGGCGCCGATTATGTAGGCCTGGAGGAATACGTAACAAAGATCGAAGGCGGCTGGGTAGATGTTGATGTTATCATCGCTACTCCTTCAGTGATGCCGAAGATCGGTAAACTGGGTAAAGTATTAGGTCCAAGAAACCTGATGCCGAATCCTAAAACAGGAACTGTTACCAACGATGTAGCCAATGCTATCAATGATGTAAAAGGCGGTAAGATCGCTTTCAAAGTCGATAAAGTTGGTATCATACATGCTTCGATCGGCCGGGTAAGTTTTACTCCCGAAAAGATCGCTGAGAACAGCCAGGAACTGATCAATGCGATCCTGAAAGCAAAACCTTCTTCTGCAAAAGGAACTTATGTAAGAGGGATCAGTATGGCCAGTAGCATGAGTCCCGGTATTGCTGTCGATACCAAAGGATATGCTGCCCATTAATAACGGTCGGGCCGCTATAGCAGCCCTGACTAATTTTTGAATGGATCGGCCTAGCGGCCTGACCGATAAAACAAAATAAAATGACTAAAGATCAAAAAAATGAAGTGATTGAAGTACTGAAAGGAAAATTTTCCCAGTACAATAACTTCTATATTACCGATACCGAATCATTGTCGGTAGCGCAAGTGGTTAAACTACGCCGTGCTTGTTTCAACAAGCAGGTGGAAATGAAAGTGGCCAAGAACACTTTAATTAAAAAAGCATTGGAATCGCTGGATGCAGAAAAATATGCGGGTATTTATGATTCATTGCATAAAGTAACTGCATTGCTGTTCTCTGATAATCCGAAAGAGCCTGCTTTGATCATCAGTTCTTTCCGGAAAGAAAGCAATGGTGAAAGACCGGTGATGAAAGCCGCTTTTATCAATGGCGATGTGTACATGGGAGATAATCAACTGAAAGCGCTGACACAGATCAAGACGAAGAATGAACTGATCGGTGAAGTGATCGGCTTGTTGCAATCTCCTGCGAAAAGAGTGCTGGCTGCATTGTTGCACCATCATGAACAAAAAGCAGAAGCTGCTCCGGCAGAGTAATCGACAATTTGCAATAGTCAGTTTGCAAATTGCATATTGTCTATTGCTTATTATAAAACCCAGGCCTGAGGGTTATAATCAAAGGCAATTTTTTTAATAACTCCGTCGGATTCCATACGGGAAATGAAGACGGGAAAAATTTAAATCAAATGGCAGACGTAAAAGCATTAGCAGAAAGCCTCGTAGGCTTAACAGTAAAAGAAGTACAGGAATTAGCTGACTTCTTAAAATCAGAATATGGTATCGAACCGGCAGCCGCAGCAGTAGTAATGAGCGGTGGTGGTGATGGCGGTGGCGCAGCTGCTGCTGAAGAGAAAACTGCATTCAACGTTGTATTGAAGAGTGGTGGTGCTTCCAAACTGAACGTAGTTAAGATCGTTAAAGATCTGACTGGTCTTGGTTTGAAAGAAGCAAAAGACCTCGTTGACGGTGCACCGAAGAATATCAAAGAAGGTGTTTCTAAAGCAGAAGCTGAAGAGATTGCACAGAAGCTGAAAGATGCAGGTGCAGATGTTGAGATAGCCTAAGGCTATCGAAATCCCGGCCGAAGTGTCGGGATTGAGATCGCTTAATTCTGAAAAAACTGAATAATAGATTTAAACCCTTCGCATGGCGGAGGGTTTTTTTATGAATTTTGTGGGGAAATGCAAGGGTATTCAGACAGCTATAAAGATTTATTTTATTCTATTTAGCTTCATCTCCAGAAATTTATTCCAGTTATTATTATCAACTAATCTTTCTCCTGTCTGAATCCATAAATCGGTATTGCAGCGGAGGTTATATCTTGTATTGTTATTATCACCATACCAGGTAAAAACTTCTCTGTAAATTTGTCAACTTAACCAAAGGCAATTAACATGCACACCGAGAATAATTTCAAACATTGTGAAATATGACCATAAAAAATTTGCCGATTTATCAGATCCCACAGGAATGGAGACTATACGACGGGCTTTAATTAAGCTCAAACCGCTGGAAAATGAAATCATTAAGCATCCCGAAGCAAGTAAGATTTATGCCCAGTGGAAATGTGAGGTTACAGGAATGCCTGATAATATTCTTAGAGAAGTGTCTGATTTATTGCGAAAATAATTCCGCCAACGGGTTAAAAGAGTTTCTTCATATTATTTATTTACATAAATTTAAAGTATTAAACCAAAAGCATGAAAGTTCATCTACCTTTTGCATTGCTATTATTGCCTTTATTATTTAGTGATTAATCCATCATTAAATAAGTATCTATCCCAATCTGCGAGGTTCATTACAGTTGACGTTGTTAGGTTGTCCGTATGGAATTTCCTGAATAACTTAGTAAGCTATGATTCATAAAATAATAATTATCAAGGCCTGGATATTATTTCTTTGTTCATCTAACGCTTTTTCCCAGCAAAAAGTTGATACAACAGCAATCAATGATTCGCTTATTGAGTTTAGTAATAAAACCTATCAAACTGAATTCAAGGAATTGGAATCACAGTCTTTACTTAAGGAGTACAAAAATTCAATTGCTGTTTTTTACAAGGATAAATATTATTTTGGTAACGAAATTGAAAAGATTTTAGAGAAAGCTGCACAATTAAAACAAGATTTTCTAATCATCAGGGATAGAAAAAAAATATTATCAGAGACAAAAAATGATAAGATCAGGATTTTGATCCAGATTGTCGATCCTGGTAAGGAGTAAGAATATATTTAAGGATGGGTTAGAGAATTATTGATAAATATTATTGTCCATCATTGAGTGAATGATGATTTTAGGTTCTCCTTTGGAGGATTTTTTATTGTACGATCAGATAAGGCATGATCTTGTTGAATATTTCATCTGTAACAGCCATCACTTTTTTTACGTCTTCTATTTTGGAAAAAGGGCCATGTTCATTCCGGTAAGCAACAATAGGATTGGCCAAACTGTACCGGATATAAGGATGCGCTTTTAATTCATCAATAGTTGCTGTATTGATATTTATTTTCCGGATCGTACTATTCTTCAGCTCCAGGTATTGTTTTATTTTTTGAAAAGTTGAATCAGGCAAACCGAATGTTTCGCCAACCTGGCTGATGGAATAAAATCCACCCAACTTATCTCTGAAGCTGATGATCCTTGCCGCGAGTTTGCTTCCAATGCCCGGTAATGCAATTAAAGCTGTTGTATCGGCTGCGTTAATATCCACGATCGAATAACGGGAAGCATAAATAGTTTTTGCGGGTTGAGTCACTGCGGAAGTACCTTCAGTAACGGCCGGGTCGGTTTTATTATCAGCGATCCGGATATAAGAAGCGATCCTTTCATATTCATCCGGGAATAATCCATATATCTTTTGAAGATCTTCCGGCTTTTTGAAATAGCCGCCTTTGCTCAAATAGTTTTGAATAGTATGAATGGTCTTATCCCTCAATCCCAAACGTTGCCATTCCCCGGTTGATAAAGTATTAGGATCAAAATAAAACAACTCTCCCTTGGTTTTGGTACGCTGCGTTACCGGCCGGTCGTATTGATAATTGCTGCTGTTCTCATCCGCATACTGACGGTTTTCAGGTTCTTTTTGCTCCAGTCTTTTCATCGCAGCTATCCATGTGGTATCGGCTGTAGTAGGTTTGGGATCGTGGCTATTTGAAAGGGCTTTCGGCAGAAAGTACACCGCGATGATCAGGAAAAGCAGGCTTATAACAGCTATCCTGTCCCTCCGGGTAAAATTGAAATAATCCGCTACTATCTTTTTCCAGGTCATGATTTAACTTTGGGAGGGTTTCAAACCCTCCCAAAGATGTCCCAAGCTATAATTATACAATTGTGGATAAATGGGGTTTTAAACAGCTTTTGGCGGGATTTTTGTCGCTAACTTTTTCTTGTTGTAAAATGATATTTCCTTACCTTTGCCATCCTTTATTTTGGCCAATAATATTTTGACGTTCCAAATCATGTTCAAATAGTTGAAAATCACAGGTTTTTGTTTTAGTGAAAACAGAGGCCTGATGGTGATTTGTACGTCCCGAATTCTTTAAAACCGGTTTATACGCATATGTCTTCAACAAAAATGAATCAAAGGGTGGATTTCGGTAAAATCAAACACCTGGCCGACGCACCCGATCTTCTTGAAGTACAGATCCAGTCATTCAAAGAATTTTTCCAGTTAGAAACAACTCCGGACAAACGGAATATCGAAGGTTTGTTCCGTGTGTTCAAAGAAAATTTTCCGATCACTGATACACGGAACATTTTCGTACTGGAATTCCTGGATTATTTTATCGATCCGCCCCGCTACACTATCGAAGAGTGTATGGAGCGAGGGTTGACCTATGCTGTTCCTCTTAAAGCCAAACTTCGTTTGAGCTGTAATGATGAAGAGCATGTGGACTTCCAAACCATCGTGCAGGATGTATTCCTTGGAAACATTCCTTACATGACGCCACGAGGTACATTCGTGATCAATGGTGCTGAACGGGTAGTTGTTTCCCAGTTGCACCGTTCACCAGGTGTATTCTTTGGACAGTCTGTTCACCCGAACGGCACCAAGATCTATTCTGCCCGTGTTATTCCTTTCAAAGGAGCATGGATGGAATTTGCAACAGACATCAACAATGTGATGTATGCTTACATCGACCGTAAGAAAAAATTCCCTGTAACCACATTGTTACGTTCTATCGGTTATGAAACAGACAAGGATATCCTTGAACTGTTCGGAATGGCCGATGAAGTAAAAACAGATAAAAAGACCTTAGGAAAATATCTTGGAAAAAGACTTGCTGCCCGAGTATTGAGAACATGGGTTGAAGATTTCGTGGATGAAGATACCGGTGAAGTAGTATCTATCGAAAGAAACGAGATCGTGATGGAACGTGATACCGTTCTCGATGAAGAAGCTATTGATACTATCACAGAAATGGATGTGAAGAGTGTATTCATCCAGCGAGAAGACGTAGGTGGTGATTATGCGATCATCTACAATACACTGAATAAAGATACTTCTAACAGTGAACTGGAAGCGGTTCAGTTCATCTATCGCCAGCTTGCGCGGCGCTGATGCACCGGATAATGAAACAGCACGAGGTATCATCGATAAATTATTCTTCAGCGATAAGCGTTATGATCTCGGTGAAGTGGGTCGTTACAAGATCAACCGCAAACTGAACCTGAACCAGCCGCTTGAGCAAAAAACACTAACAAAAGAAGATATCATTCTTATCATCAAATACCTTGTTCGTCTTAACCAATGGTAAAGCAGAGATCGATGATATCGATCACCTGAGCAACCGTCGTGTACGTACAGTGGGTGAGCAGTTATATGCTCAGTTCGGTGTTGGTCTTGCCCGTATGGCCCGTACCATCCGTGAAAGAATGAACGTACGTGATAACGAGGTGTTCACACCGGTTGATCTGATCAATGCAAGAACACTTTCTTCTGTGATCAATTCATTCTTCGGAACATCACAGTTATCACAGTTCCTTGATCAAACAAATCCTTTGAGTGAGATCACTCACAAGCGTCGTATCTCCGCACTCGGACCAGGTGGTTTGAGCCGTGAAAGAGCAGGCTTCGAGGTTCGTGACGTACACTATTCTCACTATGGCCGTCTTTGTACGATCGAAACACCGGAAGGTCCAAACATCGGTTTGATCTCTACACTTTGTGTACATGCGAAGATCAATGACATGGGCTTTATTGAAACGCCTTACCGTAAAGTGAATGAAGGAAAGGTTGAACATGAAAGAACTTACCTTCCTCAGTGCAGAAGAAGAAGATCTGGCGAAGATCGCACAGGCCAACACTGCCACTGAATGATAAAGGCGAATTTCAAAGAAGATAAGATTGTAAGCCGCCAAACAGGTGACTTCCCGATACTGGATAAAGAATGAAGTGGAATTCATGGATGTGGCGCCCAACCAGATCGTTGGTTTGAGTGCTTCATTGATCCCGTTCCTTGAACATGATGATGCCAACCGTGCATTGATGGGATCGAACATGCAACGCCAGGCTGTTCCGCTGATCCGTCCTGATGTTCCTGTAGTAGGAACAGGATTGGAAGCAAAAGCTGCCCGTGATGCAAGAATTCAGATCCACTCTGAAGGAAATGGTATCGTAGAATTTGTGGATGCTAATGAAATCCATGTTCGTTACGATCGTGATGAAGCATGAAAAACTGGTAAGCTTTGAAGATGATCTGAGAATTTACAGGCTGACCAAGTTCATCAAAACCAACCAGGAAACCTGTATCAACCTGAAGCCTGCTGTGAAGAAAGGCCAGAAAGTGAAGAAAGGTGATTTCCTAACCGAAGGATATGCAACACAGAATGGTGAGCTGGCACTTGGTAAAAACCTGAAAGTGGCATTCATGCCATGGAAGGGTTACAACTTCGAGGATGCGATCGTGATCAGTGAAAGAGTAGTACGAGAAGATCTGTTCACTTCTGTTCATATTTCCGAATATGAACTGGAAGTACGAGATACAAAATTGGGTGAAGAAGAACTGACACCTGATATTCCAAACGTTTCTGAAGAAGCAACCAAAGACCTCGATGAGAATGGTATCATCCGTATCGGTGCACAGATCAAAGAAGGCGATATCCTAATCGGTAAGATCACTCCGAAAGGAGAAAGCGATCCTACCCCGGAAGAAAAATTGCTGCGTGCCATCTTCGGTGATAAAGCGGGTGATGCAAAAGATGCTTCATTGAAAGCGCCGAATGGAGTGGAAGGTGTTGTGATCGGTAAAAAATTATTCCAGAGAGCCAAGAAAGATAAGAATGCTAAAGTGAGAGAGAAAGCAGCGATGGAGAAACTGGAAAAAATGCACGAGAAGAATGAAGCTGACCTGATGGAAGTGTTGCTGGAAAAATTGACAACGCTTCTTGAAAGATCATACTTCTGCCGGTGTAAGCAATAATTTCGGTGAAGTACAGATTGGTAAAGGTGCTAAGTTCACTGCAGAAGAACCTGCCTGGTCTTGATTATGCAGAATATCAATCCGCTTGGCTGGACAGGTGATAAGAAAATAGATGATCAGATCAATACACTTCTTGCACAACTATAATATCAAGTACAACGAAGAGTTGGGCGTTATAAAAGAGAGAAATTCAACATCACTATTGGTGATGAATTACCTGCAGGTGTATTGAAACTGGCTAAAGTTTATCTCGCAGTAAAGCGTAAGTTGAAAGTGGGAGATAAGATGGCGGGTCGTCACGGTAATAAAGGTATCGTTGCCAAGATCGTTCGTGCAGAAGATATGCCGTTCCTCGAAGATGGAACACCGGTTGATATTGTATTGAATCCATTGGGTGTACCAAGCCGTATGAACCTCGGGCAGATCTATGAAACGGTTCTTGGCTGGGCAGGTGAGAAATTAGGATTGAAATTCGCTACGCCGATCTTCGATGGTGCTACTGTAGAAGAGATCGCCAGATATATTGCAAGAGGCTGATATACCAATGTTCGGTCACACTTATCTGTATGATGGTGAAACAGGAGATCGATTCCACCAGAAAGCAACAGTAGGTATCATCTATATGATCAAACTGCACCACATGGTGGATGATAAGATGCATGCCCGTTCGATCGGACCATACAGTCTTATCACACAACAGCCGTTGGGTGGTAAAGCACAGTTCGGTGGTCAGCGTTTTGGTGAAATGGAAGTGTGGGCACTCGAAGCATATGGTGCATCAAACATTCTCCAGGAATTCTTGACCATTAAATCAGATGATATCATCGGACGTGCAAAAACATATGAAGTCGATCGTAAAAGGTGATAATATTCCAAGAGCAGGTGTTCCTGAATCATTCAATGTATTGGTGCATGAGTTGAGAGGACTTGGTCTTGATCTGAAATTCGAATAATTGGGAAAAGTTCAATTGGGAAATTTCGAAATTTCCCAATTCCAAAATTTCTCAATCAATTTTAATTAAACGACAATAGATAAAAAATATGGCTATCAAAAAAGAAAATCGTCCCAAAGCGGCTTTTTCACAGATCACTATCGGTCTGGCTTCTCCGGATACTATCCTGGAAAGAAGTTATGGTGAAGTATTGAAGCCTGAAACGATCAACTACCGTACGTACAAACCTGAAAGAGATGGTTTGTTCTGCGAAAGGATTTTCGGACCTGTAAAGGATTACGAATGTGCCTGCGGAAAATACAAACGTATCCGTTATAAAGGTATCGTTTGCGACCGTTGCGGTGTCGAAGTAACAGAAAAGAAAGTTCGTCGTGAAAGAATGGGCCACATCAAACTGGTGGTGCCTGTTGTGCATATCTGGTATTTCAAATCATTGCCGAATAAGATCGGTTACCTGCTTGGGCGTGAGTTCTAAGAAATTAGAAACTATCGTTTATTATGAAAGATTTGTAGTGATACAATCCGGGTATCCGTGCAGACAAAGGACAAAATCCCGGCGACCTGCTGACAGAAGAAGAATATCTGGATATCCTGGATACATTACCAAAGGATAATCAGTACCTGCCTGATGATGATCCGAATAAGTTCATCGCCAAGATGGGTGCTGAAGCTGTGCATGATCTGTTGCAACGAATCGATCTTGACCAGTTATCATTCGATCTTCGTAATGCAGCAGCTACCGAAACATCACAGCAACGTAAAGCAGATGCATTGAAACGTTTGAGCGTTGTTGAAGCTTTCCGTGATGCAAACACAAGGATCACAAACCGTCCTGAATGGATGGTAATGCAATACATTCCTGTTATTCCACCGGAACTGCGTCCGTTGGTTCCGCTGGATGGTGGTCGTTTCGCATCTTCGGATCTGAATGATCTTTATCGTCGTGTTATTATCCGTAACAACCGTTTGAAAAGATTATTGGAGATCAAAGCACCTGAAGTAATCCTTCGTAATGAAAAGAGTATGCTGCAGGAAGCGGTTGACTCATTGTTCGATAACAGCCGTAAATCAAATGCAGTAAAAGCAGAAGGTGGCCGTGCATTGAAATCACTCAGTGATGTATTGAAAGGTAAACAAGGTCGTTTCCGTCAGAACCTTCTTGGTAAACGTGTTGACTATTCCGGTCGTTCTGTTATCGTGGTAGGTCCTGAATTGAAATTGCATGAGTGTGGTTTGCCAAAAGATATGGCGGCTGAATTGTTCAAACCATTTATCATTCGTAAATTGATCGAAAGAGGTATCGTAAAAACAGTGAAGTCTGCAAGAAAACTTGTTGACAAGAAGGAAGCTGTGGTTTGGGATATCCTTGAAAATATATTGAAAGGTCACCCGGTCATGTTGAACCGTGCCCCAACGCTTCACCGTTTGTCGATCCAGGCATTCCAGCCGAAATTGATCGAAGGTAAAGCGATACAGTTGCACCCGCTGGTTGTACAGCGTTCAACGCCGACTTTGATGGTGACCAGATGGCGGTGCACGTGCCGTTGAGCAATGCCGCTGTCTTGGAAGCCCAGTTATTGATGCTGGCTTCTCATAACATCCTGAATCCCGCAGAATGGTACGCCGATCACCCTTCCTTCACAGGACATGGTGTTGGGTCTGTATTATATTACCAAAGGAAAGAAGACAACCGATAAAGAAATAGTAAGAGGCGAAGGAAAAATATTCTATTCAGCAGAAGAAGTGATCATTGCTTACAATGAAGAAAGTTGTTGATCTGCATGCGTGGATCAAAGTAAAAGTGAACATCCGTAATGCTGATGGTTTACTGGAACATAAATTGATCGAAACAACTGTAGGACGTGTGATATTCAACCAGCATGTTCCTGCAGAAGTTGGTTTTGTAAATGCATTGCTTACCAAAAAGAATCTTCGTGAGATCATTGGTGACATCATCAAGATCACCAACGTTCCAAAAACAGCGAAGTTCCTTGATGATATCAAGCAGCTTGGTTTCCGCACTGCCTTCCAGGGTGGACTGTCATTCAATATCAATGACCTGATCATTCCTGATGTCAAAGAAGAAATGCTGGATAATGCAAAAGGTGAAGTAGATGAAGTGTGGGATAACTACAACATGGGTCTTATCACCAACAACGAACGTTATAACCAGATCGTTGATATCTGGAGCCGTGTGGATACAAGGATCACTGAAACATTGATCCGTGAATTGAGCAATGACAAACAAGGATTCAATTCTGTTTACATGATGCTTGATTCAGGTGCGCGTGGTTCCAAACAACAGATCAAACAGCTGGCTGGTATCAGGGGATTGATGGCAAAACCAAGAAAATCCGGTTCTACCGGTATCTGAGATCATCGAGAATCCGATCCTTTCCAACTTCAAAGGCGGATTGAACGTATTGGATTACTTCATCTCTACACACGGTGCGCGTAAAGGTTTGCGGATACGGCGCTTAAAAACGGCTGATGCCGGTTACCTGACCCGTCGTTTGGTTGACGTAGCACAGGATGTTGTTATTACAGAAGAAGATTGCGGAACACTCCGTGGTATTGCTACTTCTGCATTAAAAGATAATGAAGATGTAATCGAACCATTGAGCGACAGGATCGCAGGCCGTACATCATTGCATGATGTATATGACCCGCGCAATGAACAACTTGATTGTTGAGTGCTGGTGATGAGATTACAGCCGATATCGCCAAGAGAATTGAAGAAGCCGGTATTGAAATAGTAGAGATCCGTTCAGTACTTACCTGCGAAAGCAAGCGAGGTGTTTGTGTGAAATGTTATGGTAAGAATCTGGCGAGCGGTAACCTGGCGCAAAAAGGTGATGCAGTTGGTATCATCGCTGCACAATCGATCGGTGAGCCGGGTACACAGCTTACACTTCGTACATTCCACGTAGGTGGTGTGGCAGGTTCTGCTTCTGTTGAATCAACACTCGTAGCAAAATTTGATGGTACTGTTCAATTTGATGGTTTACGTACAGTAAGCCTTGAAAATAATGAAGGTGTAAAATCACAGGTTGTTATCGGCCGTACCGGTGAGGTTCGTATCATCGATACAAAGAATGACCGCCTGCTGATCACTAATAACATTCCTTATGGCGCTACGCTGAATGTAAAAGATGGCCAGAAAGTTCATAAAGGCGATATCACTCTGCACATGGGATCCGTTCAACAACGTGATCATGGCGGAGATCGATGGTAAACTGAAATTCGAGAATGTTATCGAAGGTATCACTTTCCGTGAAGAAGCCGATGAGCAAACAGGTCACCGCGAGAAAGTGGTAATTGAAACAAGAGATAAAACCAAGATACCTTCTATTCTTGTTGAAGGCAAGGATAAAAAATCATATAACCTTCCGACAGGATAGTCATATCATCCTTGAAGAAGGACGATGATGTGAGAGCCGGGCAGGTGTTGGTGAAAATTCCACGTGATACTCGGTAAACTGAGAGATATCACCGGAGGTCTTCCCCGTGTTACTGAATTGTTCGAAGCAAGGAACCCAAGCAATCCTGCTGTGGTTTCAGAGATCGACGGTGTGGTAATGATGGGTGCAATCAAACGAGGTAACCGGGAGATCATCATCGAAGCAAAAGATGGTGTGCAGAAAAAATACCTGGTGCCGCTGACAAGACAGATCCTCGCACAGGATGGCGACTTCGTAAAAGCAGGTGCATCATTAAGTGATGGACAAATTGCTCCGTTCGATATCCTTTCTATCAAAGGTCCGTTTGCCGTACAGGAATATGTGGTGAATGAGATCCAGGAAGTTTATCGTTTACAGGGTGTAAGGATCAACGACAAGCATATTGAAGTGATCGTGCGCCAGATGATGCGTAAAGTAAATATCGTTGATCCGGGAGATACAAGATTCCTTGAAGATGATCTGACCGATAAGTTTGAGTTTGTTGAAGAGAATGACTACATCTATGATAAGAAAGTAGTAACAGAGATCGGTGACAGTGGCAAACTGCGTGCAGGACAGATCGTAACGCCTGCGTGAAGTAAGAGAAGAGAATTCAATTCTTCGCCGTAATGACAAGAAGCTGGTAGAATACCGGGATGCAAAACCTGCTACTTCTTCTCCGACATTATTGGGTATCACGAAAGCATCACTCGGAGTACACAAGCTGGATATCTGCCGCATCATTCCAGGAAACAACGAAAGTGCTTTCATCAGCAGCTATCAATGGAAAAACAGATGATATGCTGGGCCTGAAGGAGAATGTTATCACAGGTCACCCGATACCTGCCGGTACCGGATTGAGAGAGTTTGAGAATATGATCGTAGGAAGTAAAGAAGAATATGAATTGTTGCAGACAACACGTGAAGCAATGGCGTTTGATGAAGAAGAATAACCAATAGACGATCCGCAATAGGCAATTGACAAAAATTTCCAAAGGAGCGAGAGAAATCTTGCTCCTTTTTTGATTCAAACGATTGCATGTTATCCATCGGCAATTGGGTATTTTAAATTGGCTGTTAAGTCTTTCCTAAAGTGAACTAAATCTCTATATTTGCCCGCCATTGGGTTTTAATTTGCAAAAAAGAATTGCATGAAGAATGGATTACTTATCTGGAATGTGGTGCTGAGCCTTGTAGCGGGGTTACTCCTGTTCCTGCAATTCGGTACTAAAAAAGGATCTTCGAAAAAAGATTCGATAAAATCCGCGACAGATACAACAGCCGCCAGGCAATTTCGTATCGCTTATTTTGAAATGGATTCTGTAGAAAATAATTTCAACGTTGTAAAAGATGTGAAATCAGAGATCAGCGCAAAAGAAACAGAGTATAATAATGCACTTAGCAGGATCGATGAAACATACAGGAATAAATTCAATGAACTTAATGCGAAGGCTGAAACAATGACACCGGATGAAAGAACGGCCGCTCAAAATACATTACAGCAATTAGGTGAATCGTTAAAAGCGCAGAAGCAGGATCTTGACCAGAAGATCCAGGATTTTATCATGCGTAAAAACCTTGACGTCAAAAAGAAACTTATAGATTACCTCAAAGAATTTAATAAGTCGCACAACTTCTCTTATATCGCTGCTTATGGCGAAGCAGACGGCATTTTTTATTATAAGGATACAGTCTATAACGTTACGGCTGAGCTTATCAAAGGCCTGAATGAATATTATAAGCAGGTAAAGAAGTAGGGTATTGATTTGCCAGGTAATTAGGAATTAGGCCTTCTCCCTCAAGTTTTATTAAAGTAGACGAATAGACATACATAGGAATATCCTATGTGTGACTATGTTCCTATCTAGTGAAAGCTCCGGGACGAAATAATCGGTTTAATTATTTATCTTGAAGGCTAAACCAACTGCAATGACGGAACAACAAGCAGGATTCAAACCCAGTCTCGGATTATTCGATGGTACGATGATCGTTGCCGGTTCAATGATCGGTTCGGGAATATTTATTGTAAGTGCAGATATTACCCGCAATGTGGGTAGCGCCGGCTGGCTCATCGCCGTTTGGGTTATTACAGGAATTATGACGCTGATAGCTGCGCTGAGTTATGGAGAGTTGAGCGGGATGTTCCCAAAAGCAGGAGGCCAGTATGTGTATTTAAAAGAAGCCTATAACCCACTGATAGGATTTTTATACGGCTGGAGTTTTTTTGCTGTCATTCAAACAGCCACCATTGCCGCCGTGGGTGTAGCATTTTCTAAATTCCTTGCTTACCTCGTTCCTGAATTGGGAAATAATTATTTCTTATTTGACACCGGCATAGTAAAAGTCTATTCGGGGCAGCTTGTTTCGATCGCCATTATCTGTATACTGACCTATGTAAATTCAAGAGGCGTTAAAGAAGGAAAACTTATACAGCGTCTTTTTACTTCAGCCAAACTGCTTGCACTTTTTGGATTAATACTTTTTGGTTTCATCCTGGCTAAAGAAAGTTTTTGGGATGAAAACTGGAAAACCGGCTTTACAGCCAGGCAGGATTTTGGAACTCCGGGAACCGGTGGAGTATTACTTCCTGCCACATGGATAGGAATTGGAGGATCAGCATTGATCGGCGCTATAGCTGCTGCTATGGTAGGTTCTATCTTCAGTAGTGATGCATGGAACAATGTGACCTTTATTGCGGGTGAAATGAAAAATCCTAAAAAGAATATTGGGATGAGTTTATTCCTGGGTACATTGATCGTAACCACAATTTATGTTTGTACCAATCTCATGTACTTAAATGTGCTGCCGCTTGAAAGGATCGCATTTGCCACTGATGATCGTCCTGCAGTAGAAGCCTCGCAGGCAATATTTGGGAATAGCGGGACTTACGTTATAGCCCTGTTGATCATGGTCTCTACTTTCGGTTGTAATAATGGTTTGATACTGGCGGGCGCCAGGGTGTATTATACGATGGCCAAAGATGGATTGTTCTTTAAAAATGTGGGAACCCTGAACAAGCACTCCGTACCGCAGGTCGCATTATGGATCCAATGCATTGCCGCCAGCCTCTGGAGCCTTAGCGGTAAGTACGGGCAGTTATTGGATATGATCTCTTTTGTCGTCGTGTTATTCTATATACTTACCATCATCGGCATTTTTATATTGAGAAAGAAAAGACCGGATGCTGAAAGGCCTTATAAAGCATTTGGCTACCCGGTGTTGCCTGTCTTATATATTTTAATGGGGCTGGCATTCTGTACACTGCTCATCATTTATAAACCACAGTTTACATGGCCGGGATTAATTATCGTGCTGGCTGGTATCCCTCTTTATTATCTCGCCGTTTCTCAACAGAAAAAATAATTTCGATCTAAGCGATGGAAGATTTCAAAAAATTATTCGATTCATTTTCTTCACTCAAAATAGGGGTGATAGGAGATGTAATGCTCGATACTTATATGTGGGGTAAAGTAGAACGCATTTCTCCGGAAGCACCGGTGCCTGTTGTTACATTGCATCATAAAGAATACAGGATAGGAGGCGCCGGTAATGTAGCATTGAATTGCCAGTCGCTCGGCGCACAGGTTACGGTTTTATCAGTAACAGGTAGCGATACCGAAGGTTTTTTATTGGAAGAATTAATGGAGGGTAATAATATCGATCCTTCTTACCTGGTAAAAAGTACCGACCGCATCACGACGAATAAGACACGTATCATTGGCCGTAACCAGCAAATGATGCGGGTGGATGCTGAAATGACAACGGACCTGGCTGCGCAAAATGAAAAGGCTTTGCTGGATAAAGTACAGTCATATATTTTCACGGCTGATCCCGATGTGATAATCCTGGAAGATTATAATAAAGGAGTGCTGACAGAAAATGTCATCCAAAAAGTGATCGGCCTTTGCAAGGAAGCCGGGATCGTTACGGCTGTTGATCCCAAAAGAAAGAATTTCTTCTCTTATAAAGGCGTCGATATTTTCAAACCGAATCAAAAAGAAGTGAAGGATGGTTTGAATATGATCTTTAGCGAGACGAACCTGCCGATGCTGAAAAACATTCACCAGGAATTACAAAAGATACTACAGCATAAAATTTCTTTTATTACTCTCTCTGAAAAAGGTGTTTTTTACGAGCAGGATACCCGCTCGGGTATCATCGCTTCGCATCTTCGTAGTATCGCCGATGTTTCAGGCGCAGGCGATACGGTGATCGCTGTTGCTTCCATGGTTTATGCCGTTACAAAAAATGTTCACCTGATGGCCGAAGTGGCGAATATTGCAGGTGGTCTTGTTTGCGAAGAAGTAGGTACGGTTGCGATCAATAAAGAAAAGCTGATGCATGAGTGTGAACTGTTGCTTTCCTGAGTTTCTCATCAATTGGCAATAAGCAAGGGACAAATACAATGAATCCTAAAACAGGAGACTTTTTACCAATTGCCAATTGTCTATTGCTTATTTTTCATATCATCTGCAGCTTTATTAAGCAATCCTTCATAATTAATAAACACTTCAAAGAATATCTTAACCGCAGCAAATATGAGAATGAAAATTTTTCCTGCTCCAAAGCTCAGGAACATACTTCCCAGTATTACAATTACCTGCTGAATGAAAATACGGCCATAAGGCTGAAACATAAGGATCATCATCGGGGTGGTCTTATATTTACCGGTTCGTAAAAAATTCCAGATCAAATTAAAACCATAGCTGATAATAAAACCGATCAGCATATACCATGCATCCGGCCCGAGATAGCGGGGCCAGTGAATGAGAAAATCAAAGAAGCCAGTATGAAGTTTGGAGCCGATACCAGAGACCTGTATGAAAAGCCCGGTTTGAATAGCTACAAACATTCCATAATGTACCAGGAAAAAAAGCATGAAGAAAATCCCGGATTGTTTGGTGGTCTTGCCGGCATTATACCAGTTATCCGATCCGCGGACCGACGAGGTGATCGCCATTTTCAGCAATGTAAAAAAGCCCACGACCACCGTTTCCAGCGCATAGACCATAAATACTTCGATGGGACTCCAGTTCCATGCAAAAACGCCCACTACAGGCAGCAGGTTCGCAGCAATAGTAAAATAATCGGCCCGTGTAAGTTTCTTTTTGATCATTATAAAAAATACTAGTTGGCAAAATAACTAATTTCGGTCTTTTAATTGTATTGAATAAAAATATGGGAACATACACATTGGTCATTCATGGCGGCGCCGGTACTATTCTCCGGCAAAGCATGACAGCAGAAAAGGAAGCCGTTTACCGCAAAGCACTCGAAGATGCATTGAAAGCAGGCTTTGGTCTTTTGGAAAAAGGAGGAACTTCTATCGATGCGGTCAGGGCAGCCGTTATTTCATTGGAGGATAATATTCTTTTCAATGCAGGCAAAGGGTCTGTATTCACCAAAGATGGTCGCCAGGAAATGGATGCTGCTATCATGGATGGAAAAGACCTGATGGCCGGAGCCGTATCGGCGGTAAAAAATATTCGCAATCCTGTTGAACTGGCTTATGCCATCATGACCAAAAGCGAACATGTGATGCTGAATGGGGAAGGGGCCGCTGAATTTGCCAAATTGCATGGAATAAAAACGGAGCCGGATGATTATTTCTATTCAGAATTCCGTTACGATCAATTGAAGAAGGCACAGGAAACGGGAGAGATAATGCTCGATCATAATGTGGAAGTACAAGACTCTTCCTTCGCTAAAGCATCGTCGGACGAGAAGAAATTTGGGACGGTAGGAGCCGTGGCTTGCGATATGCATGGTAATATCGCTGCGGCTACCAGCACGGGCGGTATGACCAATAAACAATTTGGAAGGATAGGAGACAGTCCTGTTATCGGCGCAGGAACTTATGCCAATAATAAGACCTGTGCGATCAGTTGTACCGGTCATGGTGAACCTTTTATCCGTGCCGTGACAGCTTATGATGTAAGTTGTTTGATGGAATACAAAGGACTTTCACTGGAAGAAGCGATGAATATTGTGGTGCATGATAAACTGATGAAGATCGAGGGTGAAGGTGGAATGATAGGTGTGGATGCAAAAGGAAATGCGGCGATGGTATTTAATAGTGAAGGAATGTACAGGGGAATGAGAAGCAGTGATGGAAGTATTGCGATAGAGATATACAAATAAGCATAGTGAAAAAATACGCCATCATCGTTGCCGGGGGAACAGGAACTAGAATGGGCAGCAATCTTCCCAAACAATTCATGCTGCTGAAAGGCAGGCCTGTCCTGTATTACAGCATAAAGGCTTTTTTAGATGCTTACGACGACCTGGAAATGATCCTTGTACTTCCCACCGAATTTTTAAGTACAGGACAGGAAATTGTGAACGGGTATTTTGATAAACAAAGGATCGGGATAACAGCCGGCGGAACTACCCGTTTTCAATCGGTAAAAAATGGATTAGCATTGATCAATGATGAATCCGTCATTTTTGTTCATGATGGCGTTCGTTGTTTGGTATCAGCAGAACTGATCCATCGTTGTTATGAAAAAGCATTATCCACCGGGTCGGCTATTCCTGTTATTGCTTCAAAAGACAGTGTTCGTTTAATGACGGATAAAGGCAGCGAAGTATTTGACAGGAATAAAGTGATGCTGGTACAAACACCGCAAACATTTTTAAGTAAAGTTCTTCTTCCGGCATTCAAAGTTGATCATAAAGAAACGTTCACCGATGAAGCAACTGTTGTTGAAGCGACAGGAATCAAAGTTTCACTGATAGATGGAGAGGAGAATAATATTAAGATCACAAGGCCGGTTGATCTGCTGATAGCGGAACAGTTAATTCGTTGACCAGGTAATTGGGTATTCAGTTCAAGTTTGTCCTGTATATATTTTTAATAAATAACTAATCCCTAATTCCCAATTACTATTTCTTCATCCATTTCAAATAAAAAGGAAGCCGGTTCAACTTAAAACCTGCATATTTTTCTTCGGCCGCTCCAAAACTGCTGTAAAATAAAGCGAGGCTTGGCAGGTCAGAGCCTTCGAAGTCAAGCAACATTTTTCTTTCAGCATGATCTTTTATAAAAGCATCGATCAATGCATGTGAAGCGCCGATCGTCTTGCCATTGGGATGATTGCCTACCAAAATATAGTAGGCCTTGTTATGTGAAAAAAAGAAAACGGCCGATGCGAGTAACTCATCTTTCAAACTCACGCCGTAGGTGATCGCTTTTTTTTGAGAAAGCAATAACTGGTATAATCCCCGGAAGCGTTCGACATTGTCAGCCGATTCTTTCGAATGACTTTTCATTTGCTTCAGCGCCAATTCAATAACCTTCGTTATATCAAATCCTTTTTGAATAACACAACCTGCCTGTTTTGCTTTTTTGATATTACGCCGGATATTTTCACTATAGCTATTATATAAATGATCATAGGACCAGCCTATGTCCAGAACAAAATTGTTCCGCCGGAATAGTTTGAATGATGGAAGCGAAATGGTGTTTTGAGGATTCAAATAAATATCTATGTACTTGAATTTAGCAGGAACAGCCTTTAGAAAACTCTCGAGTAATTCTGCATTGATACCCGGACCAAACAAACCCAATTGTGCAGTAAGAAAGGGCTGGTATAAATAATAGATGCCATATTTTTTTTTCCATGTCAGCGGCATCACGGCTTTATAATCATCAAGTATCAGCGCATCCCAGTTCTCCGCCATTGCATCGAGATAAAAAGAATAAGCATAGATCAGTTCATTCTCCGCATTATCGATACATTGATCCCATTTGACCCTGTCAATCTTGTCATTGCTGAGATATTGTATGTTACCACTCATCAGAAAGAAAGAATGCGCACGTTTTTCCTAAAATTATAAACAGAAGTATTGATTGAAAAAGATATCTTCTTGATAAATCTTTCTTTTTTCTCGATCGTTGATTGAAAATAATCACGATAAACATTACTGTAGATAAGCGGGATATAAATATTGATCGTTTCTTTCAACAATGATATTTGGAGACCTGCATCAAAAAGGAAACGGTCGCTTTCCGATCCCGGGTCCCATGCCCCGGCATTGGTGCCGATATCCAGGAATATTTTCACGGGAATTTTAACAGGTAACATTGTCAGCGGATTGATCGCATCCGGTATCGTTGTGCTGAAATTAGCAGCGATAAGCCAGTCATCATTCTTTCCCACTTCATCAGCCAGCAGGTCGGTCCGTACTTTAAAAGCGCCATCTCTTATCATGATCTGCTGGCTCATCACACCTTCAAATTTATTGCGCCCGATAAAATAATCGCTGTAAGTATAATCTTCATAACCATTCGGACCTGTCATATTAAAATGATAGCGGTCCGTCGAGAATTGTTTAAAGATCGTTTTTCCAGCGGGATAGAAAAACTTGCCGGCAAACAAGCGAACATCCAGGCCGCCTTTTTTGGGATAATTAAAGAAATAGTTACCGATAAATCCGGCCCTGACAAAATCCTCTCCCTGTTCTATTTTTATTTCTCCGCGATAAGGATACAGCACACGATTATTTTCAATGACGAATTGCAATTGATTCAATGTCCTGTTGGTGCCGACCGCCCGGTGTTTGGTACTGATCGTCGTATCGATCCCGACAACTACTGTATCACGAAAAAAACGTAAACCATCTTCGCCGATCAAAAATGTTTTGAATTGAATATAGCGGTTGAAATTACTTCTCGCATTCTTTTCCCTGAAAGTAAGTTTGATGCCCGGTACGATCTTATAAAAATCAAGGTAAGTTGTTTGCTTATCGTCCGGCCCCTTGAACTCGTCAACTGTAAATGATGAAAAGCCGGCGCCCATATCAACAGATCTGAATAATCCCTTGTCAGAATAGAAACTATAAGAAGCAAAACCGATCCCGTTTATTTTTTTTGAACTTGTTCCATACATTGGCATAGCGAGAAACTGGAATTTGGACGGCGGAAGTTTTGCATTGGTGATAAATGCCCCGATCATGAATTTATCATAAGCATTCACGCCGATCGCAGGACCATACAGGATGAGATCTTTTGTCGGCTCTTTTGCATATTGCGCCAGCGATCTGAAATTAAAAATAAAAGACGCTTTTGTTCCCTTTCGTTGCTGGTTTGGTAATGTGCCCGTCTTGCTTAAATATGAAAAAATGGGATCAAGATCTTTTCCACTTACTTCTTCGATCACTTTTTTAAAATCTTCCGGTTGCGGATGCCGGAATTGCCAGCGCTTATAATATTCCTGCATCGCTTTGTTGAATGTTTCGGTACCCAATTCCGATTCAAGATAGCGTAACCATTCAGCCGTTTTATAATAAGCCGTAAGATTATAATTTACTTCCGTGAATTTTTCCGAACTGGTTTCGATGGGCTGATCGGTCTTAGTTACAGCTTTTGTTTCAAACGCCAGTCTTAGTAATTGCGCTTGTTTTCCATATCGCAGTAAATTGTACTTCTCATCATAATAAGTATTCATCCCTTCATCCATCCATGGATGTTCTCTTTCATTCGTAGCAAGAATTCCATAGAACCAGTTATGTCCTACTTCATGTACAATGATATTATCCAGTGTTTTCAGATCTGTGATGGGAGCGATGGCTGTAATGGTCGGGTATTCCATACCGCCATTAAATCCAAGAGGAGCTTCGACAACGCTGACAACAGGATAAGGATATTCGCCTACCCGTTCAGAATAATGGGTAACAGCTCTTTTGGCTGATTGAACGGCGCCCTGCCAGCCGATATCATTTGGTTTTGTATAATAAGCAAAAACATCAGCTATTTTACCTGAAGGAAGTCGCAGCGTATCCTGTTTTACGATAAATCTTTTATCGGCAAACCATGCAAAATCATGTGCATTACTGATGCTGTAAGTAAGTGTTTTTGTTTCCGGTAATGATTCGGGGAAAGATTCGGTAACGCTTTTGATCTGTCCTGCTGCATTTTTTTCTTTGATAACAACAGGCTTCCAGCTAAAAGCCGATCTTGTTTTCAACCATTCTTTCTCTTCTGTATTTTGTAATTCGCCTGTTGCAGCGACAACATAATTTTTGGGAACGGTTATCGTCACTTTGTAATCTCCAAAATCGCTGTAATATTCTCCCTGGTCAAGATAAGGCATCGGGTGCCATCCGTTCTTATCATAGACAGCCGGTTTGGGAAACCATTGAGTGACCTGGTAAGCCTGCCCATTATGCCCGCCTCTTGAAAAATTGAAAGGAAGTTTTACATGGAATGGAGTTGTAAGAGTGATATTCTCTCCCGGCGGCAGGGGATAAGGCAGGATCACTTTAATGATATCGACATGCTGCGGGTGATCTTCGATAACTGCTGTTGCATCTCCCACTTTAAAATCAAGCCGGTTGATATAACCTCTTTGTTCTTTATCGGAAAAATAAAATTCGGTGTTGCCGTTTTCCAGTGTTTGGTCGGTAAAAGCAGTTTTGTCGTGCTTATAAGCATTGGGCCATACATGGAACCAGATGAATTTTAATGTATCGGGTGAATTATTTATGTAGTGGATCTTTTCAAATCCATCCAATGCGTGTTCTTTATCATTCAGTGAAACATCGATGGTATAATTGACTTGTTGCTGCCAGTAATTCAATTGACAATTGGCAACAGGCAACAGGCAAGGGCTCAATAAGAATAAAAAAAGGAAATAATACTTGGGCATCTGGGTAGTGTAATGTAAATTGTTGTATCTGGTCAAAAATAAACCTTTTTTTATGAGAATTTTTAAGTGGGCAGCATGTCTTTTAATTCTTGTTATCTCCTGTAGAAAAATTTCGGAAGAAACATCTTCGGAAACCAGGAAGCAAACTACGACCCAGGGTCAAAATGCTGGTAATGCTAACAAAGGAGACACCTATAAGTATGCAAACGAGAATCTATTACAGTTGGTATTAACAGGTGAAGGAGGTTGGATCCAACTTGATTCCAATTGTAATGATATCGAAGCTGACACATTATGCAGGATAAAATTCCCTGAATTTATTAGTCCATCCAATACCGGAGGAATGTTATCATTCGCATCGGAATCCGACTATAACAATTTTATTGCTGCTGCCAACTTAATGGAAAGATTATGGCAATACCCAAAGACCGATTACGAAGATACTCCGGAAGAAATCAATCATCTTGGCGAGGAATCTTTTAATGCACTGGATTCGGCTTTGGGGTTTCAATCGTTGCGACACAAATATGAAATAAATGAGTTTTATGATTCTGATTGGACTGATACAGCTTACTCCTATTTGGATAATGATGATTATACAATTGTTATGAACCAGGATGGCGAAGTAAAAATTGGCACAAACTATTATAAATATCTTTTCGATGATGTAATTACAATCGTTAACAATAGCAACCTGGGAGCACTTAATTTAGTCAGACAAAGACAAATATTTGCCCGTGATCCCGATGTTCATTTTTTCAACGAAAACCTTGGAAGACTAATGACTCAGGAAGAAGGTGGTGGATCTGGTAACCCACCTAATGGAACCGGGGGTACTCACGGTTGTGGTAATTTTGAAATATATGGATTTGCAAGTAATACAACTCCGCCTGTTGTCGGAACAACGCAATGGACAGTGCGCCTGCTTTTTTCAGGTTTCTATAACCTGGGGACGACTGCGATCTTACCCTGTGTAAAAGCTAACTGGCAAATAAACTGGGGAGACGGTACTACAGAAACATTTGTTGATAATTTTAGTTCCCCGGCTATAAGATTTCATACTTATACACAAGCCATCCAGCAAGGCGGTTCTGTTACTAAAAATATTTCTATTACCTGCCAGATAGTGAATGTTTGTACTGATCCACTCATCTCTTTTAATTGTCCAAATATTACAAACCTTGTTTTTAATGCTTCAGCCAGCGTAGTGCTTGCCATACCCCCGCCCGCTGAGGAATGTATGGGAAATAATATCAGGAGAAAATTTTACGACGCCCAATTTTCAGTAGGAGGCAAGAATTATAGGTTACATTGTAAATTAAAACAACAACCCAAGCCAGCTATAGGGTGGCCAGATATCACTGCAACGGTGATATTTGAAAAACAAAAGGGAAATAAATGGAAAAAAGCAAATCCTGTGCATACAATGGGCCTGATCCTGCGTGGAAAAGTTTACAGCGGTGAAGTTTGTAATGTAGTTTATAAGACATTGAATTATTCGGAGTGGACAGGTCGCAAAAGTAAAATAAAATTAAAAGAGACTAACCTGCAATGGGCATTTCATTCAAGGAAAAGTTTGCCCAATGCGATCAATGCTGATTATATCTGGTACTATAATAATGGACAATCTGCAGTTGGGGTTTATAACGAAGTTTTGAAACCTTGATTTTTATGGCCAAAAAAATAATATTGGTTATAATATGGGTTGCCTCTGTTTCAGTAGTACATTCCCAGCAAACTGACCTTGGCGTTTATTATGGAAGGTTTTATTCGCCTTACCAATACCAGGATCATGGCACAGGGTATAAGAACAACCCATCATCAAACTATAATTTTTTCCCGTCCATTGTTTTCAATAAATATTATTCCCCCCGATTTTCTATAGAAGCAGGTTTTTTCTTCACCCTTTACGAGCAATATTTTGGTACACGAAAATATGACTTGGCTTTTGAATCATCATATGGCGCAGGACATTTAACTTTTCGAGCCGGATATTCTTTTGTAAAAGATGATCGATTTGAGTGTCGTATAAAAGGAGGTCTGGGTATCGGTATTTCGTTTAATAACTATGAAGGCGATTTTGTTGAAATGTTCATCTACCCCTACGTGGACTCCATATCGCGGGGATCTGTAAAACGAAATTTTACCCCGGTCTTTCCGATGTTAAGTTCAGGTTTAGACATCTCATACAAAATAGCAAATCGATTTAAATTATCCCTCGCTGCCAACTATCAAAAAGGGTTTATCAAAATTACAGAATACGATATTTATTATAATGACGGAAGCGGCAAAAACGATCAGCGTGCAAAACAATGGGGGACGGGTGATTTTTACGGATTCCAGTTAGGTTTACGCTATGTATTTAAAAATAAAATGAAATAACAATCTTATTTCCCTTTCCCCTTAAATATGATCCGCAACGTATGGATCATGATCTTAAAATCAAGCGCCAGCGAAATATTCTCAATATACAACAGGTCGAATTTGCTTCGTTCGATCATTTGATCCACATTCTCGGCATAACCAAACTGCACCATGCCCCAACTGGTAAACCCGGTTTTACTTTCAGCAGGTATTTATAATAAGGTGTGCGGGCAATGATCTGGTCGATATAGAATTTCCTTTCGGGTCTTGGTCCCACTAAACTCATTTCACCGATCAGTATATTTAAAAGCTGCGGTAATTCATCGATCCTCCATTTGCGCATCGTTTTTCCCCAACGGGTGATACGTGGATCGTTTTCGGATGATAAGGCCGGCCCGTCTTTCTCTGCATCTTTTACCATCGAACGGAATTTGGACATACGAAATGCTTTTCCTTTATAACCGATCCTTTCCTGCGAAAAGAATATAGGGCCTTTGGAAGAAAATTTTACTCTTATCGCTGCATACAGCATGAGCGGCGATAAAAGTACCAGCCCGATCAGCGCCACACTTACATCGATCAGTCGTTTTACATTCTGTTGCCATTCGGCCATCAATCCTGTTTGAAGATCGATCAGTACGGCGCCCATTACATTACTTGTTTTTACAGAACCAGAAACAATATCAAGGATACTTGGCTGAATTTTAACTTCCACATCTTTTTCGGTAAGGCGGTTGATGATATTTTCTAAAATGGCCTGCTCGCTTTTTTCCATGGCCAGCACTACCAGTTTTATATCATTGCTGTCAATGATCTTTTCCAGGTCGTCAACGGTACCGAGTTTGGGTATCAGTTTATGAATACCATTCCTGCCGCTTTCATAGGGAGTAATAAAACCTGAATAACGATAACCGCCATCGACGAGATTCTTTTGTGTGTCTTTATAGATCTGTACAGCATTATCCTGGCTGCCTATCATTAGTGTATTGAAAAAAACTTTTCCGCCGAGCAATTGACTTTTTGCTTTATTGAGAAAAAGCCATCTTCCAAAAAAAGTAAAACAGAAATGAATGCCGACCAATGCACCAAAAGAAACATAATAATAAGAATTGCCGCTATGCGGATCGTTCAGCACGAATGCGATCATTAAAATGATAGCGCCGATCAGTGTACAGACAAACGTCAACGTGAATTCTTCGAGCCTTGATTTTTTATACAACGCATGATAGGTGCCCGCCAGTGTATATAGCATCAGCCAGCAAACCGGAACGATCAAAACAATTAATAACCACGAACGGGTGCTGATAGGAAAGGCGCCGGCATCATCCAGTACATTGGCCCGGAAAAAATAGAAAGCTAACCAGGCCAGCGCAGCCATCACATAATCCGATGCTGCATACCAGCCAATTGCTATTTTATTGCCGGGTTGCATTAACGGGTAATAATATTGTTCCCAATTTTTTCCAGGATCTGGTGAGCTACATCCATTGCCATAAGGCCATCGATCTCGGAAACGACGGGCCGGGTATTATTCAGTATCGCATTTTTAAATACTGTCAACTCTTCTTTGATCGCATTTACTTCCGGTACTAGTGGATTCGCTACGGCAATTGTTTTTGTACCGGTATTTGTTTCAATATCAAAAGCAAATACATTGGCATCCTGCGGTTCTTTCAGGCGGATGATCTCCGTTTTTTTATTTAAGAAATCGATACCGATATAAGAATCTTTTTGAAAGAGACGGATCTTTCTCATCTTTCTCATTGAGATCCGGCTTGAAGTAAGATTAGCTACGCAGCCATTATGAAATTCTATACGGACGTTGGCAATATCCGGGGTTTCCGTCATTACACCCACGCCGCTGGCAGAAATAGTTTTTACATCGCTTTTTACAAGACTCAGAATAATATCGATATCATGGATCATCAGGTCGAGTATCACACTTACTTCCGTTCCTCTTGGATTGAATTGCGCCAAACGATGCACTTCAATGAACATCGGGTTCAATGCCATGTCTTTGATGGCGAGAAAGGCAGGATTGAATCTTTCTACATGTCCTACCTGGAATTTGATACCTGATTCTTCCACCAGTTTTACCAGTAATCTTGCTTCTTCCATTGTATTGGCCAATGGTTTTTCAACAAAGACATGCTTGCCTTTTTTGATGGCTTTTTCGCAGAGTTCAAAGTGATAATTTGTGGGCGCCACTACATCCACCACATCGCAGGCATCTATCAATGCATCGGCATCTACAAAGCGGGCCAATTGATATTTTTCAGAAACATTTTTGGATACATCATCATCGGGATCATAAAAGCCTACCAACTCCGTGTCGGCGATCTCTTTCCAGTTGTTAAGATGAAATTTCCCCAGGTGGCCCACTCCAAATACGCCAATCTTGAGCATAGCAGATAATTAATGAGCAAAGATAATCGGAGAACACAAGTTTATGAGGTATTGTTTCAGGTTTCGGGTTTCTGGTTTCGGGTTATCGTGATAAGCGGAAACTCTCCGTATTGAAACAGATTTTGGAATCCATAAAAGATAAGTGGATATAACCGGGAAACTTTTACATTAAAACGACCCAACAAGAAACCAGAAACCCGAAACCAGAAACTACTCTTTAGTTCAGAATTGGAGATCTTTCAACATAAGATGGATGATAAATAAACAAACAACTACCATTCTTGATCGTATTGATGATAGGACGATTCAATTGTACCGGTACGGCCGGGCAACCATGACTGCGGCCAACCCAACCTCTTGCATTGGCAAGATCCTGGGAAACATATTCGGCGCCATGCATCACAATGCCTCTTTCATATGCATTATCATTGATGCCGTGTTCAACACCATCCAGTTTTAAAGAATAACCATTTTTACCTTCATAGGTTTCTTTAGTGATATAAAAACCGGGACTGCTTTTATGCGATTCATTTTGATTGGAGAAAGAAGTAGCCCATTCGCGACCGGTATTTTGTCCGTGTGCAACCAGCGTATTGAACAGTACTTTATAATTTTTCATATCCAGTACGAATAATCTTTTTTCATTGCTGGGCAAACTAAAATCAATGATAGAAACGATCGAATCATTCAGCAATTTGCCTTCTTCGAGCAGCCTGTTGAATCCCTTTTTTGCATATTCGAACGCCTGCTGGCTCAATCCTGAAAGATTTAAATGCAGACTATCGTACACTGACCGCATCGACGGAAGTAAAGATGAACTGGCTTTTTTGGTCACCGGGGCGGGTGTAGTAAATAATTTATTGCCTGTTGCAGATTTAGCAAATGCAAAAGGTAAATTCAATAAAGCGATAACAAATGATGAAGCAAGAAGATAAAAACCCCTGATCTTTTTTTTCATTACGACTTTTTAATCAGTTAACCAATATTCTCCGAAGGAGTCCTTCCGACAACTAAACGTTGAATTGCGTCTCTTCGTACAGGGCAGCCTCGTTTTTTATGCACAGCTAATAAACAAAAATGCCCGTGATAATATATAGAAATATCTCACTGGGCAGCTGGTTAGGATCTACAAAGGTTGAAAATCATCAACCATGGTTTCTCATTGGGACAAATATTGTTCGTCGTCTATTTGTTCGGAGAGCAAAGGTACGTTCATCTGGCGAGAATATTCCTCATATATGACATCTAAATGTCAAAATTTGAATGCGAAAACAGGCTAATGCTGTTAAAATTTCCGCTTGATAGAAGTTTATACGTAGTGGGCGGCGGGAATCGTGAATCGTCAATCGTCAATCGTGCATGGTCTCTGGTTTCCATAAGATATTATTGATCCGTTAACGACTCAGCATTCACGATTGACGATTGACGATGACCATTCACGACGGGGAAATTTATCAACAAAAATTGTGGAATCTCTGCACCGAAAATTAAAAAGCTTTGCCATGCGTTTTCCTGATCAGGGCCCTTGTTATTGATGGGAAAGCCCGACCAATATTTATAAGCAGGTTGGTGAGCCATTGACTGCTGAACATTTTTTGTATCATACGTCCCGTTCTCAACCGCCCCGCAAAATTCTTTCTCCAGGTATGAATATATCGTTGCTCCATTTCTTTTCTTGAAATAGTTCCTTCTAAAAATTCCAGTATTTCTTTCGTTGCTATTTTACTTGCATGAAAAGCCATGCTCATTCCATTGCCGCATAAAGGTGTTATCATTCCTGCTGAATCGCCTGCCATCAATACATGATCTTCTATTTGTGATTTTTTACTATAACTGATCTGCGAAATAGTGACCGGCGTATCCCAGACCATTTCACATTCAGCCAGTATTTTTTTTAAATGCGGATTCTCGGACAGGATGGTTTGTTCCAATTGCTTAAAATCATTCCCGCTTTTTTTCAGGTTGGAAGCTGCCGTAAGATAACATAAACAATATTCGTCCTTTTCAATTTTCGATATACCGCAATAACCATTTTTAAAATTATGTAAGGCGATCGTATCCTCCGGAAAATTGCAGCGTACATGGTATTTGGCCCCGACATAATTATTCAGCTTTCCTTTCCTGGCCCGGGCAAAAGGACGTTTCCATTTTATATCGAGATTGGTTCTTTTACCATAACATCCCACGGCTACTTTTGCGCGGATAATATTATTGGAAGAGCCAATGATAAATTCATCATTGATATAATTGATCTTGCTGACACGGTTATGTTCCAGTAATACAACTCCCGATCCTACAGCGATCGAAGCCAGTGTAGCATCGAGCAGAAAACGACTGATACCAAATCCACCCAATGGAAGATCCTGTTCTAATAATTTCCCTTTTACAGAAGATACCTGCAATTTTTTTATATTGGCTACACCCAATGATGCGAGATCAACGCCGAGTTCATTTAAAAAATCCCATGATTCAAGACTGATATATTCCCCGCAAACCCGGCGAAATGGGTATTCTTCTTTCTCTAACAGGATCACTTTGTATCCTTTCTTTGCTATTTGAATAGATAAAGAAAGGCCGGCTAATCCTCCGCCAATAATTGCCACATCATATATGAGTTCGTCTGCCATTAGGAATGGTAAATCAGGAATTAGGGATTCGGGAATAGGAATTTGGAATTAGGGATTTAGAATTAGCAGACTCTTCTAATTCCAAATCCCTAATTCCATTTCCCAATTCCTCATTGTCTTTCATGCTGATAAAATAAAAGTTTCCATGGTTAGTCCCGGTCCGAAGGCTGCTCCGAAAATAGTATTGTGTTTTTCTTTATCTAATGTTTTTTTTATGCGGTTAAGAACAAAGAGAATGGTTGGTGATGACATATTACCATATTCTTTTAATATATCATAGCTATGCCGGAATTGTCCATTACTAAATCCTAAACTGTTGTGTATAGCTTCCAGTATCCTTTTACCACCGGGATGGATGCACCAGTGTGTGATATCTTTTTTACTCAATCCTTTTTTTTGTAATGCTTCATTTACAAAATGATCGAAATCTTCCCCGATCAGTTCCGGAATATATCCGCTCAGCGTCATTTGAAAACCGGTGGACGACATTTCCCAGACCATATCTTTTTTCCCTTTTAATGATACCGAAGAATAGAATTGATCGATATTCAATCCTTCTGCAGTTGCATCGGCGGTAACCAATACTGCAGCCGATCCATCACCGAATAACAAACTGCTCGTAATATTATCTTCTGTATTTATATTCTGGAAATGAAGCGTACATAATTCTGTACATACAAGAAGTACGTTGGCAGACGGATCGGCTTTGCAAATAATATCGGCCAGTTTCAATGCATGAATAGCCGCATAGCATCCCATCATATTCACCGAAGTACGCCAGGTAGTAAGAGGAAGATCCAATAGTTCGAGCAATTCAAGATCGAGTCCCGGTGCACTCATGCCTGTACAGCTTACAGTAATAAGATGCGTGATATTTTGTTTTGGAAATTCTTTTAAACAATCTTTTATAGCCAGCATTGAAAGAGGAGCCGCACATTGATGAAAGACCTTCATCCTTTTTTCCATTGAAGGAAAGGGTTCCAGGTTTTCAGAAGCCGGAAAGAATTGCCATTCAGCAGCCGGAAGATCATAATCGGGTAAAACAGAGTAGCGGTTATCGATGCCGCAGCGATCGTATAAGAATTTCAGTTTTCGCTTATCTTTTTCATTCAATGCATAAACGGTTTGCATGAATTCAAAGATCTTTTTCTGTTCATGTTTGTACTGCGGCACTGCGGTTCCTATGGATACGATCTTACTCAAACCACCTCCAGCTTAAAAGGATCAAAAAAGAAATGTTAGTGCAGGTAGCAGCGATCCAGTTCATCTTCATCGTATTCCTGAAATTTGCTGCCTGGTTATTTTTATAGACTTGCATGAACCATTTTATAAAATATACGATGACAGGGATAAAACAGATAGCTATCATCAATAATTTATTTACCTGCTTATACCGGATAAAAAATTGTGCCATGAATACCCATGCCAGCAAGTAAATGACCGTGCAGAAAATAAAAGTGCCCGTATAACCTAATTTATAACTGATGGTTTGTACACCATCGTCAAGATCCTGTTTGTGCTGGTAGATCTGTGTCAGCGGATAAAATCCGCCGACCAGCAATGCACAAATCACCAATCCTTGCCAGGGAACCCATTTGTCAAGATCACCGCTGCTTCCGTAATACACAAGCCAGAATGTAGCTGCACCCTGGAACAATATGACGATAAGATAACCGGGATAGGGATATTTTTTTAATCGTATGCCACGATAGCTATAGGCTTTGGATGCACCGATATATAATAACATGATTACTGTAAAAAGCGGTCCCACCAGCAGGCTTAATAAAACTCCCATGCAATCCAACACGATAGTGGTACGATACAATTCACGGGAAGGTGGCGGTGGTTTTTCCAATCCGCCGATGCTTTTTGTATCCCTGTCCATATAACTGTTATATCCATTGCTTGCAGGATAGATAAGAAAATGAAGGATAAAGAAAATCAAAACGGTTCTTGGCCAATCGATATCCGGCACTTGTGCCAATGCAAAAAGATAGATCGGTGAAAGAAAAAATGAGAAAGGTATCCTCAGCAATTTGATCGTGGAAGAACTTAACATGGTTTGTATTGATCTGACCGCAAGAGGCAAAGAATATGCAAAGGCTTTAGGTATTTGCATAACCATGCTGTCTTGTTGTAAAGCTAAAGCTATAATCGGTCAATAATCGGGCCTGTTTACCAATGGTTGTGTAATTCCGGGTTTGAAATATTTGCCGCGGTATTTATGCTGCGGTTCAGAAAGTAAACAACAAGGGCTTTAGCTAAATGGTTTATAATGATCCGGCTAAAGAAGCAATTCAAAGCAACCTTTTACTTCATCAACCCGATGTTTATACTACCGATCATTTTCCTCCTGTTTTTCCCATACGGGAAAGCCATAACTAACCGTTAGCCATTTCTTTTTTCACCAAGAGTATTTTATCATCTCTAAATTTTATTGTTTTATGAAAATGATCAACTGGCTCATGAGCAGGCAGCTCATCGTATGGCTTACCAGTATTTCCACCGCATTCCTTCTTTTATTGATTACGGCCCGGTGTAATAAAGACGATGTTACAAATACCCGTGCTGATGTAAAAACTGTAGCCGATGGTTTTGTGTCACCGATCGGTGTCGTTGCATCGCCCGATAATACCAACCGGCTTTTTGTTATCGACCAGGCAGGTAAGATCTGGATCATCGATGCATCCGGAACCAAACTGGCAACCCCTTTTATGGACGTCACCGCAATGATGGTTTCTTTAAATGCTAATTATGATGAAAGAGGATTGTTAGGTCTTGCTTTTCATCCGCAATTCGCTACCAACCATCGTTTCTTTATTTATTATCAGATGCCGCCAAGAGCCGGTGGCCCCGTCGGTGGTGGTACCTGGAATAATTTCAGCCGTATCTCCGAATTCAAGACCACCGCAGGCAATGATAATTTAGCCGACATGAGTACGGAAAGAGTGATCCTTGAAATGGATGATCCGCAAAGCAATCATAATGGTGGTACGATCGCTTTTGGCTCCGATGGTTATTTATATATCGCTATCGGCGATGGTGGTTCTGCCAATGATGTGGCGCCCGGCCATGTCGATGACTGGTACCTCGCCAATGCCGGTGGCAACGGGCAGGATATTGATGCCAATCTTTTCGGCGATGTATTGCGCATCGATGTAAGCAATACGGCTGTTCCTTATACGATACCGCCGGATAATCCTTTTGTCGGTACAGCACATAAACAGGAAACATATGCGTATGGTTTTCGTAATCCATTCCGTTTTTCATTCGATATGGGCGGTAATCATGAATTATATCTTGGCGATGCAGGACAGGTATTATATGAAGAGATCAATCGTGTAGTAAAAGGCGGCAACTATGGCTGGAATGTAAAAGAAGGAAAGATATGTTTCCAGGCTGCCAATAATGATACGGCATTTGTATCCTGTCCTTCGGTGGATGTATTGGGAAAAACATTGACGGATCCTGTTATCACTATCAGCAATACTGGTAACCCTGCAGGCGGCCGTGCACTGACAGTTATCGGGGGCAATGTTTACCGCGGCAGCGCTATACCCGATTATGTTGGCAAATACATTTTTGGAACATTTGCCCAGGGCAATTCACCCAATGGCGAATTATTTATTGCTACACCAAACGGGCAAAGCGATTGGAGTTTTGAAGAATTGGATATTGTCAGTCATGCCGGCGATGTTGGTTATTACCTGAAAGGTTTCGGACAGGATAATGCGGGTGAGATCTATTTGACGGTAACAACTAATCTCGGGCCATCGGGTACAACGGGAAAAGTTTTGAAGTTGGTGAAAGGGCAATGAGATGGTAAATAATGAATGGTGAGTGGGAAGTGGAAAGAAATTCGAAGGCTCTGCAATATGCGGGGCTTTCGTTGTGAGAATTCACCCCATAGGATCATAAGCCGTACATCTGTGTGTACCTATGTTTCTATTGTCCTGTGTGGTGAAATGATATCAGGCCCGGAATTTGTAAAACTTAATTTATATACATATGTTATGTTACTCAATAATCATAAAAAAATATTGATAGTGGCGATGCTGCTATTGATTGGCTGGAGTTGTCGTTTTTATTTTGATACTACAACAGATCAATACACAACACAAAAACACGACGCTTCATTTGACAGGGGCCGCAATTTTGTTTATACCATTTGTGCCGGTTGTCATATGGATTTCAAGACCGGTAAATTCACCGGCAAATCGTTGAATGACCTGCCCAGGATCGGCGGCCATTTGTATTCATCCAATCTTACACATGCTGTTCAATACGGACAACCGGACAAATACAGCGATGCAGAATTGTTTTATTTATTCAAAACAGGTATTTCGAAAAGCGGCCGGTTCATGCCGTATATGATGAAACCGATGATGGCCGATGAAGATATCAATGATATGATCGTCTTTCTCCGTTCCGATGATCCATCACTGGCAGCCGATGATATCACTGCAGGCAAAACAAAAATTAATTTATTGGGAAAGACCGGTATTCGTTTTTTGATGGGACCACAACCTTATAATAAAGGAGTGGCAAGACCCAATGAAGAGAACCCGGTCGAATACGGAAAATACCTGATCGCTGTGATCGGTTGTTATCATTGTCATTCACGCCGGACAACCGGATTGGATTTCTTCGATGCAGAAAAAACAAAAGGTTTTTTACAGGGTGGTATCAAATTAAAAGATCATGATAACAAAAGAATATTTGCGCCCAATCTTACTCCCGATAAAGAAACCGGTATCGGTAATTTTTCCCAAACGGATCTCCGTAAAGCCGTACGTGAAGGCATCAATCCATCCGGTCATGTATTAGTTCCACCGATGGGAAAGTTCAAAGAACTTAGTGATAAACAAGTGGACGCTATTTATGCCTACCTGATGAGTTTGCAGCCGGTGAAGCACCAGGTGAGGAGGAGGGTTTGAATGTTGGGATGTAGGAAGTTGGATGTTGGAGATGCATACAGAAAAATTAATTTCCCTAAATTTTCTGGCACATTTCTTTCGTATGCTATGCAAAACCGACAAGTATGGCAACCAAAAAGAAAACTACTCCGGCATCCGATGCTAAATCAGCAGACCTTAGTTCTAATACGGAAAGCAGTGTTAATGAGTTCATGACCACCGACCAGGGTTTGAAGATCAATGACGATCAGAACTCTCTTAAAAGCGGTGAACGTGGTGCAACCTTACTCGAAGATTTTATTCTCAGGGAAAAAATTACTCACTTTGATCATGAACGTATCCCCGAAAGAATCGTTCATGCCCGCGGCGCTGCTGCACATGGTTTTTTCCAGGTGTATGAATCGATGGCAAAATATACAAAGGCCGGTTTTTTAAATGATCCAAAAAGGAAAACGCCGGTATTCGTTCGCTTTTCTACCGTGGCTGGCTCAAGAGGTTCCACTGATCTTGCCCGTGATGTAAGAGGGTTCTCGGTAAAATTTTATACAGATGAAGGCAATTATGACCTGGTTGGTAATAATATGCCGGTATTTTTTATACAGGATGCAATAAAATTTCCCGACCTGATCCATGCTGTTAAACCCGAACCGAACAATGAAATTCCGCAAGCGGCTTCTGCGCATGATACTTTCTGGGATTTTATATCGCTGATGCCCGAAGCCATGCATATGATCATGTGGGTGATGAGCGATCGTGCTATCCCCCGCAGTTATCGTATGATGGAAGGATTCGGTGTACATACATTCCGGATGATCAATGAAAGCGGCAAGTCTTTCTTTGTAAAATTTCACTGGAAACCATTACTCGGTGTTCATTCCGTTTGCTGGGATGAAGCAACCGTTATTTCCGGAAAAGATCCGGACTTTCATCGCCGTGATCTGTGGGAAGCAATTGAGAGCGGCGCATTTCCCGAATATGAATTAGGTATCCAGGTGGTGGATGAAAAGGATGAACAAAAGTTTGCATTCGACTTACTTGATCCAACCAAACTGATCCCTGAAGAACTGGTGCCTGTTCAATTGATCGGTAAAATGACATTGAACCGTAATCCCGATAATTTTTTTGCAGAAACAGAACAGGTAGCATTTCATCCGGGACATTTGGTACCGGGCATCGATTTTACCAATGATCCATTATTGCAGGGCCGGCTTTTTTCTTATACCGATACACAACTGTCAAGACTTGGCGGTCCGAACTTTCATGAAATACCCATCAATCGTTCTATCAATACTGTACATAATAACCAGCGGGATGGTTTGATGCGCCAGCAGATCAATAAAGACAGGACGAGTTATTCTCCCAATAGTCTCGGCGGCGGATGCCCGTTCCAGGCAAAAGCAGCGGAAGGAGGATTTACTTCTTATGTGGAAAGAATTGATGCGAAGAAAATACGGGCAAGAAGCCAAAGTTTCTTTGATCATTTCAGCCAGGCGACATTGTTCTTCAACAGTCAATCGGAAGCAGAAAAAAATCATCTTACCGATGCATTACGTTTTGAATTAAGTAAAGTGGAAAGCGTGGATGTGCAAACACGTATGTTGGGATTGCTGAACCAGGTCGATGCGAAACTGGCAAAAGATGTTGCCGGTGAATTAGGGCTTGCTGTTCCAAAAAAACCTGAACAACCTGTCAACCATAGTATTCCTGCTGATGGTAACCCTGCAAAATTCCAACCCAAAAAAGTGGACCAGGGCATCGAACGTTCGGAAGCATTGAGTATGGCCAACACTCCTAAAGATTCTATTGCCACCCGCAAGATCGCTATTCTTGCTGCCGATGGTGTAGATGGAAATTCGCTGCAACAAATGAAAAAAGCATTAACGGATGCTGGTGCAGTGGTAGAGATCATTGCGCCTAAACTCGGAAAGATCAAAGATGCAAAAGGCGCTGCGATAAAAGTTGATAAGAATCTGCGCACGGTAGCTTCGGTATTATATGATGCCGTCTTTGTTCCCGGTGGAAAAGCAAGCGGCGATGCCTTATCCAGGGAAGCGGATGCGCTGCATTTCGTCGACCAGGCGTATAAACATTGCAAACCTATAGCCGTGGACAGCAGTGCGGAAACTTTTATTGCAAGAACTGCATTAGGATCGCTGTTGCAGGAGGATAAAAAATTACCCGGTTTTATTTACAGTGACAAAAATAAATCTCAAAACTTTATTGCGGCCATTGCCCATCACCGGTTTTGGGAACGTGAAGCAATGCCGGTTGTTCCTGCATAATTATGTATGAAGGATATCAGTCAATATGTGGGTATCGGTGCAGGAATGTTTACGGCGTTTTCACTGGTGCCGCAATTGTATAAGATCATAAAAGAAAAGAAGGCCGAAAATATTTCTTACTTCATGCTCTTCATCTTATTGACGGGCCTCGGCGGGTGGATATGGTATGGTATCTTAAAAAACGATTATCCTATCATTATCACTAATAGTTTTTCTTTTTTGATCAATCTTATTATTATATTTTTTTCTGTGCGGTATAAGAGTAGCTGAGTAAACTCTCTGAAAAATTTTTATTGTTGCCCGGGAACATTCATTTCTAATTGTTCTCTTTATTCAAATGCTTTCTTCGAAATAGTGATATTTGCAATATGTTATCCATTCCAACCAATTATCAGCAAATCATCACCGGGCTTAAAAACAGGATCAGGGAGGCTCGCCTGAAGGCTGCGGTGTTGGTAAATAGAGAACTATTAAACGTGTATTGGGAAATTGGAAATACCATTCTCGGGCAACAGAAGATCCAGGGTTGGGGTGCTAAAGTAATCGAAAGATTAGCAACGGATCTAAAGACGGAATTCCCGGACTTTAAGGGTCTTTCGGTGCGGAATCTGAAATACATGAGAACCTTTGCTGATGCCTGGCCAGAGTTTGGAATTGTGCAGCAATCTGCTGCTCAAATAGAATCTGTTGAAATACAATCAAATGTAATTGTGCAGCAGCTTGCTGCACAAATGCTCTGGGGTCATCATCAGCTCCTGCTGGATAAGGTAAAAAATAAAGATCAACGATTATTTTACATGCAGAAAGCCAATGAGAATGGCTGGAGCAGGGATGTCATGGCCCATCAAATAGAAACAGGGCTTTTTGAGCGATCAGGAAAGGCTATCACAAACTTTAAAAGTACCCTTCCCGCAGTTCAATCGGACCTGGCGCAACAAACAATAAAGAATCCCTACATATTCGATTTCTTAAGTCTTACAGAAGATGTGCGTGAAGCAGAATTAGAGAAAGGCCTCATACAACATCTTAAAAAATTCATGCTTGAACTAGGAAAAGGATTCGCATGGGTTGGTAACCAGAAAAATCTCGTGGTTGAGGGCGATGATTTTTTTCTGGACCTGCTGTTTTATAATTATCACCTGCACTGCTTCGTCAACTTTGAACTAAAGATCGGCGAATTCAAACCTGAGTATGCAGGTAAGCTGAATTTTTATGTCAATACGATCGATCAGCAGTTAAAAGGCGACGGTGATAATCCAACTATCGGCATCTTGCTTTGCAAAACACCGAATGAGACAGTTATTAAATATTCATTGCAGGGAATTGAATCGCCTATCGGGGTGACAAGTTATCAATTCGAAAAAGCGTTGCCTGAAGGATTCAAGGCTGAACTCCCAACAATAGAGGAACTGGAAAAAGAAATTGAAGAAAGCTATAAAGAATTAAAAAATCCTTCGGAGAAGAAGTTAGACAAGTTGAAAGAAATGTTGAAAAATCTAAAAGAACCGGAGGTGAAGGAAAAAAAAAGCAAAGAAAACGCGGAGATCATATTTGACAAGGCAGTGAAGATATTATTGGCTAAGATGATGAACAGATACGAGAAGGAAATACGGCCCTACTTCCAGGATAATGAACTTTCTATTTATATCGATAATCATGGTTTTCCTGATTTTGAAAAAGCCGAAGCACATTTCCGGGAGGAAGTAAAGTATCCCGTTAATGATTTCAAACTGGAATATCGCAGCAGCGGATTTAAGCCTGCTGGCAGGCAAGCCTTTAATTGCTGGACAGGTCTCCAAATTCAATGCCATCAATTCAAGTATAGCCTCTCTTTAGTCAGGCATGTGGAAAAACCTTTGCTTGAAAAATTATATCATGAAACGCTGACTGATGCCGAGGAAAATGAGCTGGTGGAAAAATGGATGGAAGGGTTGGTCGATGATATTACAGGACAGTTGGGTAGGATAGGCAATGGATGAATTTATCTTTTTACAAATAAGAACTATCATCCCCTGAAACAACTCACGAGTCTATGAAAAAATATTTTCCAATAACCTTCTTCGTTATTTTTACCCTGATGCCGATCTCTCAATAGTTGTATTGACCAATTTAGCCGGATGTTCGCCGGAAGATTTCATTGATGAATTTGCAGGATTTTATATTCCTGCTATGAAGGAATCAAAGGGATTCGGACTTTCGCCATCTGTCAAACTATTAAGAACATTGTTGGAAAAATCAGGATATAAAAAAGCCATTGATGAAGTAAAGAGATTAAATACATCAAATGCTGATTTCACATTGACAGAAAATAAAGTGAATAGTTGGGGTTATAAATTAATGCGGCAAAAAAGATACTTGGATGCGCTTGAAATATTCAAATTAAATGTATTCCCGTTTCCTGCCAGTGCCAATACTTTCGAAAGTCTTGGTGAGATCTATGCCGAATTGGGAGAAAATACACTGTCAATTAAAAATTACGAGTTCCTCCGCGGCGGCTAAAGCTATTAACTATAACACCAACTGCTCATGTAATTTCTTCAACTCTTTTGCAGGATCGGAACATAAGCCTGGATGTACTTTGGAAGACTGTACTATCGTGCTGCGTGTGGCGGTCAGCCAGCGAAATCTTGATGCAATATCAAGGTTACCGATAGGGTCAGCCGATCTGTCACCGGCTGCGATCTGTTCAAAGGACCGCAGATGTTTTTTTATCTCATCGCAATCGGCATCAGCGCAAATTGCACGCAGGCGTTCATCGTTGAGGGTAAAGATCGTTTGCAGGAAATCATGATGCCTGCAATAGAGTATCACTCCAACATTGAGGAATTCTTCCCGCTCCACCCGCGGAACCACCCGTATCACGGCATATTCAAATAAGTGCTTGTCTTGCATGCTGCGCTTCTTTTACAAAGATGGAGGAGTTATCGATGCGTGTAGTTAAAAAATCATAGTAAACCTTTTTCCAGTTGATATTATCATCGTTCTGCAACCACGGTTCCGGGATAAGAGAAAGGATCTCTTCTATTTTACCGGGACTCAATATCTGCCTGCCCTCTTCATCTGCTTTCTCAAGTTCAGTTGCCCATTTCAATAACACATGATCTTTTACCTGTACAAAAGGACGTGAGGCATTTGATTGCCAGTCGCTGCCGGCATGATGAAAATATAACGATGCTCCATGATCGATCAGCCATGTTTCTTTATTCCATACCAGCATATTCGTATTGCGGGCCGTGCGGTCAACATTGGTCAGCAGGCAATCCAGCCATACAATAGCGGACGCTGATCGCTCATCCATTTTATTAACGACCGGGTCGAAGGTGCTGGCGCCGGATAAATAATGCAATGCAATATTTAAACCTGTACTTGCTTTTAAAAGATCCTGTATCTCTTCATCCGGTTCTGTTCGTCCAAAGCCGCTGTCGAGATTTGCGATAACGATCTCCGGAACTTTCAACCCGAGTGCCCGTGCAATTTCACCACCGATCAATTCAGCTATCAATGCTTTAACGCCCTGGCCTGCTCCACGGAACTTGAGTACATATAAAAAACCATCATCCGCTTCCGCGATCGCCGGTAGTGATCCCCCTTCCCGCAAAGGTGTTACATAGCGGGTAACATTAACGGTTCGTATGTCGGGTTGAGAAGTCATTATTAGAACTAAGTTACTCGATATGGATGAATGTGGGATTGAATGGTCAATAGTGAATGGTGAATGGCGAGTAGTGAGTGGGGATTGGGGAGGGTAGACGCAAAACATTTGCGTATTCTTAGCGCTTTTGCGGTTAATTTTTTACATCTTTATAAAGATGACAACAGGTGTTTACACGGATTTTTCTTCCTGTTAGAATTATTTCGGTCTTATAGTTTGCCGGATTCCGGATTCGGATTAATTTCCTTTTATGAATATCAAAATTAATATGCTGAATGTCGGCGATGGTGATGCTATTATTGTTGCTTTAAAAAGATCCGACAACAAGCAACTTGTCATTTTAATTGATGGAGGGCATGTAAAAGATGCGCCTGCCACTATCAAAGCGCTTGAAACTGCTTTGACTGCTGCCAATAAAAAAGGTCCCGATCTTATTATTTGTACTCACTATGATGCAGACCATATTGGCGGACTTAAAAAAATTGCTGAACACTTCACACCAAATATCAAACAAGTTTGGCTTCACAAACCCGGAATAATACTTCGCAATGCTATGCAACTGGCAACAGAAGTTAAAAATAGACGGGTATTGAATTTTGAGCATCATGATGAGGCTGCTATTTTTAAAAATGGGTTGATGAATGAAGGTCTCGGCCAGGAAGGAGAACTGGTCATAGAAAGTTATGACCAGATGGAAAAGCTTGTAAATTTTCTTGATGAATCAGGTATTGAAAATATAGAGCCGTTCAGCGGCCAGACATTTGCCGGGTGGCCGGAGGTAAAGGTATTGGGTCCAACTAAAACATTTTACAGATCCTGCTATGATAAAATAACCAGGCCGGGCAGGTTATTGCTGGAAGAAGCCAGGTCGATACGGGACGAGAAAGTATTTACTGAAAAGAAAATGAATTTAAAATTACTTCCCCTTGCTGAAGAAATGCTGAATCCCTGCAAAGTACTTGATGACCAAAGAAAGGATCATGTAACAGAAGTTAACCAGGTGAGTGTGATACTTGAGATCACCGCATCGCAAAAAAAAATCTTATTCACGGGCGATGCAAGTATCGAATCATTCAAGGCAATACCCGACTATAAGAAGGCGCTCAAAGATATTCACTGGCTAAAGGTCGCTCACCACGGAAGTCATAATAACAGTTCAACAGAATTGTTTGAAATTATGAATCCTCAATATGCCTATATTTCAGGAGGTTCCCGCTACCTGGATGAGGAGGTCAGGGAATGCCTTAGATCCAGGGGCGTTATAGTGAAAACAACCCTTGATGAAAATAACGATCTTGTATTTTCTTTGTAAGAATGTATAGTATAACAAACACTTCGGGTTGGATGATCATTTACTCCGAAGGAGTACTGGAAATAGCAACCTTAGTTGTACTTATAATAGACTACAGGTAACCGGGGAAAAAAATCCGTGTTAATCCGTTGCATCCGCGTCATCCGTGTTCTATTCTCTCACCGGCTTAATTTTTTTACCGGTATCAGTGTACTCAAATCTTTCCACTACAGTTATGCTATCAGGTATTTTAATTCCGGCAAGGCTCTGGCGCAACTGCGCCTTAATTGTTTCCTCTGTTAAAAACGATCCCGGTTTAAATTGTATCCAGGCGATTATAGTTTGCCCGTTTATACTATGCATGGTTCCGGATACCAGCACTTCTTCTATTGCCGGTATAGTCAGCAGGCGATCTTCTATTTCAGCCGGGTAAATATTGGCACCGCCTTTAATGATCATATCATCCTTACGGCCGCACCATACCAGGCTGCCGTTCTCATCCTCACTCACCATATCGCCGGTGGAGAACCAGCCGTTATTACCGGCTTTATTAACCAATGCCGATCTTACTGCCAGTTCTGTACCGCCATCTCCCGACGGCAGCAGTTTATACTGTACATTTTTTAGTGGCCTGCCCAGTGCATGAATATTTTTTTTCAGCGCTGCATAGTCGGCTACAAAGGATGTACTAGCTTCTGTGCTGCCGTACATGCTAAAGATATTTTTGCCAAAGCACTCTGCTATCTTTTCGAATACTGTTTCAGTGAGTGCCGCACCGCCGGTTATTACCAGTTTCACGGGGCTTGTTCCCCGGGTATTCTCTGCAAGATGATAAACCGATGCAGGTACCCCGGCGAGCAGATCTGTTTTTTCCTGCTGTATGATCATTGCCTGCTGCTCCCAGGTTTTGCCGCCGCCCACTACCGCTTTTTTGCCCAGTACCAATGCAAACAGCATGGCCGTATGGCCAAACCCGTGTGCTACAGGTGCGGCGATGTACACGGCGCTTTGCCGGTGAATGCCTGTATAAGTGACCAGGTCGGTAAAGGCACGTAACCAGTAAAATATGCCTTTACGTTTTTCTATCATCTTCGCAGCGCCGGTGGTGCCCGAGGTAGTAAAGATCACGGGGGCGTAGTTTTTGGAGATAAAACGGGCCGCTGTTTTATGTATGAATAAGCTATCCAATAAAATGGTACCCGGTATTATCATTTTGGAGGCAATGATAAAACAGTGGCCCGCCTGCTTCTCTTGTATCTTTTGTATCTCTGCGGGATGGGCTTTGCTGTTGATCAGGAGCAAACGCATGCCGAGGTTTTGAATGGCATATTGTACAATGATATGCTGCAGGGTGTTTTCCGAAAGCAGGATGATCGTTCCATTCCCTGGTGCATTTGTTTGTTGCCGGATATCCCGAAGGATCGGCACAATGCATGCAGCGCATTCCAGTGTTTTTGTATAGAGTTCTTTAAAGCTGATCGTAGTACTGCCGTCACTCAGCGCAGGCCTATGACCATAATATGCTCCTGCAAAGTGGAGCAGGAAACATAGATTGTTCCCATGCTTCTTCTTTGCAGCAGCCATGCATATAGCATGGCGGATATTCAAAAAACCTGTTTGATATAATTCGCTGATGAATGACATGATCAGCTCTTTTTCTGTTTTCTTAACTGCATACGATAATACAGATCGGGAAATAAACCTGCGGCCGATGTTACCATACCGAGCCACCAGGGAGTGTACTTTCTTTTTTTATGGATGATATAACGGGCGATCAATCGCACAGCCTTTTCTTTACTCATAGCGGGCTGCCGGTATTTATTCTTATTGACCATGCTCATTCTTGTTCGTACCAATGGAAGATAAATGCTGCTTATGCTCAGCCCCTTTGCTTTTAGTTCAGGTTCGGCGCAGCGCAGCCACTGATCAAATGCGGTTTTGGATGACTGGTAAGCGGACCATCCCACCGCCGGTGGAAGTAATACATTTACTGCCGATACATTTACAATATGGCCCTTCCGTTTGGTAATACCCGGCAACAGCCCGAGCAGTAACTGTACCGGCCCGGTATAGTTGGTGGCTGCACAACGCTTCGTATCATGAAAACGGTCCAGCGAATCTTCCAACTTGCGGTAGATGGATTTACCTGCGTTGCTGATGAAAATATCGGTGTGAATATTTTCCCGCTGCAAGAATTCCAATAAACGGTTGATCTCTTCTTCTTCCCGAAGATCGGCAGCAAAGCAGGTAATAGTGGCGGGCCCCGCCTTGCATTCTTCCGCTAATGTATGCAGGCGCTCCCCGGTGCGGGCTACCAATATCAACTTGGTTGGATAGTTGCTGCATAAACGGGCCAGCGCAGCGCCGATGCCGTAAGAGGCGCCGGTTATTAAAATTGTTTTATGCCCGATCGCTGCCGCCAGTTTTTTTTCATTCAGCATTCTTACCGGGAAAAGCAATCTTTCCCACCGGCTTTGGCGATCATCGTCCGGGTAGTCCTGTAGTAAGTTGTCGGTCATTCGACAATTATACGTGCCTTTCCTGAAACAAAATGGTTTTTTTAAATTTGATAGAATTGAACACGGATGACGCGGATTTAGCGGATAGGCACGGATTTTTTTAGCTCTGCGAAAATGTTACTTGCCCTATACGATATTCTCAAATTCCATTTCGTGGTTCGTAAGAAACGAAGCACGGCTTAAACTTTCCAATCAATAATAAGCAGTAGTCATGACGAAAAAATCCGTGCTTATCCGCTAAATCCGCGTCATCCGCGTTCCATTCTCTCATCTTTATTTACGAATAAAATGATTACCCGCCGACTTGCAGCATATCATCGTTTGCCCTTCATTCCTATCATATTGAAGAAATTGTCTCTGAATTGAATACCGATAGGTATCTCGTGTTCATTAATTGTAACTGTATTTGTCGCCACTGCTGTAATATGTTTTTTTGCTATTAGAAAAGACCGGTGCACCTGTATGAATTCTCCTCCGGCTTCCGTTAGCAAAGCTTCGAATTTTGATAATGAAACAAGCGGCATCAGTTTTTGCCTGTTTGCCAAAAAAACCATTGTGTAATTCTTCATTGCTTCACAATACAAAATATCTTCTAGCAATACGGGGTAATTTTTACCATCCGATTTGATGAAAATAGATCGGCCGGCCGGTTCTTTAGAGATTGTATTGCCGGCCCGGGAATATTTCAGAACACTTACAGCCTTATAAACTGCTTTTGTGAACCGTTCAAATGAAAAAGGCTTTAATAAATAATCTACGGCGTTCAGATCATAACTTTCAACGGCATATTCTGCATATGCTGTTGTAAGAATGACAGGTTGCTGTGGTTGTATGATCTGCAATAAATGTAACCCGGAAAGATTAGGCATATTGATATCCAGGAAAATGATGTCGATATCTTTATGCGTTCTTAAATATTCAAGTGCATCCAGCGCATTTATGCTTTCCGCTCCTGGTTGCAAAAAAGGTAATTTGGCTATATAGTTATTTACGATCCTGCGGGCTATAGGTTCGTCATCGACAACAAGGCAACGGTATTTTTCTGATTCCATTTTTTATAGTTAAGCAGTTCGCTCTAATTGCAGTTCTAACCTAAGCTCAAAAAAATTATCATCTTTTCCGATCGACATTTTGTAACCGGGGTAAAGAACATCCAATCGCCGCTTTACATTAGATAGTCCGATACCGGTTGGAGAAGCTGTTTTTTCATTATTGTAATTATTCTTGATGAACAGGCTGAATATATCGCCTTCTTGTTTGGTTATGATTTCAATAAAAATGGGTTCAGACCTGACCAATTTAGAATGTTTGAATGCATTCTCTATAAAAACTATTAACAGCAGCGGGGCTATCTGGTAGGGAGAAGATTTAGGAACTGTATTTTCGAATTTTAATTTCAGGTCATCTTCCAGGCGAATACTTTCCAGTTCGATATAACTTTTGAGCACATCGATCTCATCGTTGATAGGAACCGCCGGTTTCTGTGTTTCGTATAAAGAATGCCTGAGTAAGCCCGAAAGCCGTAACATCAGGTCGGGCAACTTATCAGACTTGTCCACCGCAAGTCCATATAAATTATTGAGTGTGTTGAACAGGAAATGAGGTGCTATCTGTGCTTTGAGATTATTGACCTCTGCCAATAATTGCTGCTGTTTCTTTGCCGCCTCGAATTGTTGTGCAATAAAACCATCCTTAAAATATTTGCAGGCTGTAATAAACAGGAAGAAAACTATTACAATGGAAATATTGTTGAGGAATATATCCTTAAAAGAATTTTGCTCAAAGCCGGGAGCTTTCTGCAGGTAAAAGAACTGGAAGCTGGTTCTTCCATACAAGTAAAAGATCCAAACGGCCAATCCCAGCAAAAAATAAAAAAGGTATTTCTGTTTTTTAAAGAATAGCCTGTATAGCCAAAGGGTAAAATAGGTTGCCCCGGCAAAAAATAGTTCTGAAAGTAACATGTACTCAAGGTAGATGGCGGGGTAAAATTGTACGGTAATATAATAGATGTAAAAGCGGAATATGATGTACCCGGTCCAGAACATACAATGCCATGGCCATCTTTTATAGAGAAACATTTTTTTAATTGTCCCGCTTTCGCCCAACCCTGTTCCTTGCGACTTCATATAACCAAATATAGTGTCAAATAATATTTTCTTTAAGATTTCTCCGGCATGAACAGCGGGTTTAGTCCTTTAAAATCGATGTTCGTCCTTATAGGAAAGAGTTCATCTGCCAAAAAGATGTGTTTATCCTTTTCCAGGTTGAAAAATATATTGCCCGTTTTTTTTGACTACACTGATTCATGATTCCAGGGATATAAATACCATGTCTTCATTTTTATCCTGAAAAAACAGGTTTCCGGACAGCAATCATATTGTTAGTCCTTTTCCCCGAAAAACAAAGCTTCCGGGTAATAGTTTGCATCAACTAAAATTGAAAACAATGAAAAAATTTTTACTAAGTGCAGTTGCATTTTTAATAATGTGTGCTGCCCATGCACAATGGCTAAATCAAAATGCCGGGTTCACCAATGATACGCTGGGATTTTATGAGATGTCGCTGCCTAACAAGAATACGGCATGGGCTATCTGTTATGATGGTAGACCGGGGACGGGTTTGGGCGTCGGCAGGTTTGTCCTGGATTTTACAAGAACTACAAATGGTGGTAAGACGTGGAAGCCCGGCAAAATGGGTAACGATCATACGCTGCAGTTTTCAAACATCAGTGCTATAGATGAAAAAGAGGCATGGGTTGCAATGAATAAACGTTTTGTTACCGGCGGCGGTTTATATCACACTACAGATGGTGGTGTTAACTGGAAACAGGAAGGAGTGGGAGAGATCTTTGATGAAAATTCTTTTCCCAACTTCGTTTATTTTAAAGATAAGAACCATGGTATTGCAATGGGAGATCCCAATGGAGGATATTTTGAGATCTATATCACTAATAACAAAGGAAAAAAATGGAAAAGAGTTTCACAAAATGATCTGCCTGCAGTACTACCTAACGAATATGGTTGGATCAGCGGCTATGCAGCAGTTGGAAATACGATCTGGTTTGGCACCACTGCAGGCAGAGTATTTAAATCAAAAGATTTCGGTAAGAGCTGGTCAGCTTACACAGCAGATCCCGGCGGTAAGTTTGTTATGGAAATTGCTTTCAGCGATGACATGCTTCACGGCGTTGCTCATCTCAGGAATAGTAACCAGACATTTTTATATACTACTTCCGATGGAGGTAAGACATGGACGAACCGCGGACAACCTGCCGGTTGGAAAAGTAGTCGTATCACAGCAGTACCAGGTACCACTTCATTTGTAGCAACATCCGTTAATGGATTCGATTTTGGTTCTTCCGTGTCTCATGACTATGGTACTACCTGGACAATCATTGAAAGCACAGTACCTAAAGCAGTATGCAGATTTTTTGATGCGAATACGGGATATGCAGGTGGCTTCTTTTCAACAGGACCACCATTCCGGGGAGGAATATATAAATCGCAGCTCGATTTTGAAACGTGTAACAGACATGAGAATATGTTAACACAGAAAGGTGCAGCCGGGGGAAATAGCGTTGCAGATAAGGAAAATAGTGTTGCAGGCGATCTGGTAAAAGTGTATCCAAGCCCGGCCAGTAATGTTATTAATATTGAACTGGGAGCTCAATTGCTTGACGAAGACAAAACAATTGAACTCATTAGTCCGGATGGCAGAGTGGTGGAGACAAGAAGATCGGAGGGAAGTAAGTTCATTCAGTTTGATGTCAGCAGGCTGACACCGGGATTCTATGTAGTTCGAATGAAGATCAGGAACAATGTCATCACCAGGTCGGTGATCATTTCAAGGTAAATTCATTTTGAAAAAATATCCCGCAAAGACGCAAAGAGTAATTTTTAGACCCAGTACTTCATTGCGCCTTTGCGGGATATTCATTACTATATGTTGCTCTTTAATTTTAACCGGCAGCGCTGATCATTTCATTAAAAATTTTATCCAATTGAATGGTATGTGTTGCAGCGCTGTGTATTTCTGTCCTTAAAACCTGCGTTTCGTCCTTTTTTATGGACAACCAGATCCTGAAATAATAATTTACAAATCATAAAAACAAAAATGAAAAATTATATTCAACTGATCATTGCATTTATTTTCTCAATGCAACTGGTTGCACAGGTGCCTTACAACAATGCTGTACCGAACGGCTACACAAAAAAGGCGATTACCTCAGAGCAGGTAGGACTTACACAGGTGTCCATTTTTTATCATCGCCCTTCGGTCAATGGGCGGGAAGGCAAGATATGGGGAGGCCTTGTTCCCAAGGGCTTCACGGACCAGGGATTTGGAAATGGAAATCCTTCGCCATGGCGTGCAGGCGCCAATGAAAATACAGTGATAGAATTTGATAACGATGTGAAGGTCGAAGGGCAGCCGCTGGCCAAAGGTAAGTATGGTTTTTTTATTGCCTTTGATCCGGTCGAGAGCATATTGATCTTTTCCAAAAGAACGGATGCGTGGGGTTCTTTCTTTTACAATGAAAAGGAAGATGTATTGCGTGTAAAGGTCAAGCCTCAGCCAATTGATAAGAGTATAGAATTTCTCAAGTATGAGTTCTCCGGGCAAAGTCCGAACGCCGCGGTTGTCACACTTTCCTGGGAACATTTGTCGATACCTTTTAAAGTAGAAGTGGATCTTTTAAAGCAGCAGTTCGAAGCATTCGTAACTGAATCGCAGCAACCACGAGGATTTACTTCACAGAGTTTGAACATTGCAGCGACATGGTCCCTGCAAAATAACTATGAGCTGACGAAAGGATTGGAATGGGCAACGCTTGCTACCGGTTCCAATTTTCCCGGCGATCCAACTTCGTTTGCTGCCCTTGTTACCAAAGCAGGGCTGCTTGATAAACTCGGTAAAACCGAAGAAGCAGGAGCAGTTATCAAAACCGCTATGACCTATGGTAATATGAACCAGCTTCAGCAATTAGGCAGGCAATTGATCACGGCAAAAAAGCCGCAACTGGCTTTAGATGTTTTCAGGTTCAACCATACTAAAAATCCAGGTCAGTTTACAACGCTTGTAGGTATGGCGAGAGGTTTGTCTGCCACCGGCGACTATGTAAAAGCGCTGGAATTTGCGAACCAGGCCTTGCCGCTTGCACCCAATGATGCAGGCAAACAATTTGTACAGGCAAGTATTGATAAGTTAAAAGCGGGGAAAGATATTAATTAGATATAGCTGGATTCTAAATTTAGAAGATATAGTGATATTGGTAATTTAAGCTTTTTCAATTTTATATAACCTTGCATTTGGTGATTGGGATGAAACAAATTTAAAGATCAGCGACCAGGTAAGAAGTAACAATGATAACAGGAATAAGGTGCTGGCTACGGTAGCTTCTACCTTTGTTGATTTTATAAAGCATCAGCCTGCCGTCTTTTTAGGATCATAGTTATACCTGTAAAATATAAAGATCAGTACACTGCATAAGGCAATAAACAAACATAACGGAGAAAAAAATTGCGTATCATTTATTCCGAATCTTGTCAATCTTACTTTTTTAAAAAAGCCGATAAATTTAAAGTCCCCGATCGCTCTTAATAAAAAAATGATCGCAATGATCAGCGCCCCATAACGGAAATACTTCCTCCTGATATAAGTATCAAACAAGCCATGGTTGCCTGCCGTTATTAAAGCCAGCAACAACAACCCAAAAGCGACAACAAGACCGGCCCCTGTACCGGGTTGCATTTTATGCAGCCCATTTGAACTTGTTGGCAAAACGTCGTCATACCAGCGTTTACCGCCACAAGCCCAGTAAAAATGTAAAATGGAGAGTAAGATAAAAATAGCTGTGTTGATAATAACAGGAAGAATAAATAAACTCCGTTTGATGGAATAGTTTTTCATTTTAATTGTCTTTGTCCCGCGTACTGCTTACAACAATAAATGTAAGCTATAAAAAATTTCGCCATATTATAAATTGGCACTCTTAACCGTGTTAATGGGTAATTTTACAAATAATATAGCAGGCTATAATGGATCCCCTCGAACAATTCAACAAATGGTACACAGAAGAACTAAACCTGGCTAAGGCTACAAAACCTTCTGCCTGTTGTTTTTCAACTATTGGCACTGACGGATTCCCGAATGCAAGATTTGTTTCGCTCAAAGCTGTTGTTGGAAATAATTTTATTGTAACGGGGTCCGTGGCATCCAGGAAAGGGATTGAAATAAATGGTAATAATAAAGTTGCATTGACCTTTTGGTGGACAGCAACAGAGAGACAGGTCCGGGTACAAGGCAATGCTGTAAGGATTACCGAGCAACTGGCAGACAAATATTTTGCAGAACGTAGCAGGGAAAGTCAGATAGTGTCGATAGTAAGCGAGCAGGGAAAAGAAACAGATCACTTTGAACTGCTTGCTGAAAAATATGAGAATACCCGTGCTCTATTTGCTGGTAAACCTTTATCAAGACCTGAAAACTGGGGTGGGTACCAGGTCGAACCAGTGAGAATAGAGTTTTTAACATTTAAGCCAACACGTTTTCACGAGAGAAAGTTATATGAACTCACAAAGGGCGAATGGATAACAAAACATTTACAGCCCTGAGAGGACCCGGGTAGCGATATTTTTATCCGGTCCCGGAGCCATACATTTAACCCCTTCGGATTTCTTAAAGTATTTTACTTTTCCATTTTCTGTCATCACCAAAAATAGCGGATCGGGTTGCTGTCAGGATATTTGAAACTGTAGCGGTAAGACTTGTGCTAAAATATACAGCAAGTCTTTTATTAATTACCTTAAAAGGGATTGAATATGTATGGTTGATATCGAAAGTAAAAAAATCGCAATCGCCGCAGTCGTAATTTGCCTTTCAGACATAAACTATAAGTTTATGCCTGTTAAACCTACGGTTTAACAGCTCCTGGAAATCATACGTTGAAATATCCGGGAATGAAAAAATTCTGAAGATCGAAGTAAAGATGCTGTTCAATGATCCCCATGATTTTCTAAACCGGTAAATGAGTATTTGTATATCTATTTTCTATTAGTCTTATAGCTGATCAATGATCCCTTTCCTTTTCAGGCTTTCTGTTTGATCTCTTTCATTATTCACAATTTACTGATACCGGGATTCTTTTTAGAGTATTTCCGCGTCAAAGCCCAATCCTGGCTACACTTTATTTCCACTCCATATAAGAGGTAAATGAAACTCACAAAATATACAATTGATGATCATTTAGTGATCAAAAATTTCAAAGAAGGAGAGTAAGGAAGTTTAAGTAAGATAAAGCCTGAGTTAATTTATATAAACCCGGAATATTGTCTAAGCTTTTTATACCGTATAGATTTGATCTATCAATTGGCCAATTGTACGGTATAAGCCGAAAACCGTAATCATAAATAAAGTAGGCACTATTCAAAAAAATAAATTATGAAAAAGTACTTATTAATCCTTTTAACAGGGATTATTTTGCTTAATGCAAATAAAGCTGATGCTCAATTTTTACCCTGTGCTAATATTATAGCAGAGGCCCTTCCGACCGATCCGCAATCGGGCCCTCATAACTATTTCGGTATTCGGGTTACGCTTGACCAAACATATAGTGAAAATATAACTGTGAACGGTTATATTTTTGATGAGGGATCGCCTAATACCAGTCACCCTTTTACATTAATTGTTACTGCATCAAATTTAACTAATGAAACGGCCTTAAATTATTATGAGACCGGAGCTACTGAAACCGGAGTGGTAGTCATTTCTTCAGTAACGCCTCTAAACATTACACACGGGGGCACTATTTATAACACTATTTGTTTGTACAAAACTTGTCCGCTAACTATAATAGGTGTAGAAAGTCAAACTATATCAGGTATTTTAAGCAATGCTTTTGATACAGTACAGATCAATTGGGATAGCCTTAAATCTAATTTGGGGATCACTGAGACTATAGGTTCTTCAGACTTTGATTTTGACAATGTGTTCCTAAATTACGAAACTGATTCCTCAAATTTGTATAGCTACTCAGTTCCGCACACTTCCAATTCCAATTCGAATTCTGTCAACATTGCATTTGCAATGCATAAAATAGACGGATCATACCTGAGGCCTACTATAACTGTTTCGAATACTTATCTCGGCTGGATAAAAATTGCTGATTTAACTAATGGAACTATTATGACAATGACAAATTACAGGACCGCAGGCCCGACAATTGGAGAATTGCCTGGTACTTTTGGTGGAACGGAGTTTGGTTGTGGTCAATGTGTATCAAATTGTATAGCGGATGCATATGTAAGTCATGGTTGGGCTTCTGTATGGGCTTTCATACAATCCGTATTTATACCTTCTACTGCTGTAGCGATTGCAGGGGCTTGCGTAGCTAAATGCTGCGTAAGGAAGTAATTATATATTGGTGTTCCCGCTTATTTTATTGCGAGTCAAAGTTTTTCACACTAATAGAATTATTAATAAAACTTCAGCAGCCTAAGTAGAAAATACCAAGTTGCTGAAGTTTTTAAGGATCGCCAAATATTCGCTGTAAAGTGAAAAAGAAATTTAACAAGACAGGGCTTCGGGGCAAAAGGAATGGATTTCTAATGATATGCATAGTCATATCATTTACTTCAAACTGTCAAGCGCCAAAAAAAAATAATTTGTCTCAAGACAGTATCAAAACGCCTGAAAAAACTATAAAAAATATTTCCTATAAACCAGAGATCTTCACAAGTGGTTTTATAGATATTATTAACAACGGACAAGTCAACGCATCTGTCCGTTTTATCCGTTTGTACGTGGGTGAACCAGGGAAATTTTGCATTCCGATCGCATTATATTCCGGAGTTTCCTCAAATAATTTTCAGAACAGCCAACTGCCTGCAGGCCTTCGCAGCAACGACGTCCTGGTAACGAATTTTATTAATCCGTTAAGTGGATTAGCCAACATCTCAATTGAAGGGATCTTATATTTTTCACAAAAAGAAAAGAAAATAACGAAAGCCGGTATCCTATATCATGCAGGTGAGCGGATACTTACCGGTATCCATGCCGGACCAATTTCGGACCCGATGACGGGAAAACCCATCAATTTTATGAATTCCTTTGCTTCGGTAGGGTTTTATTTTCAAACCGGGGCCTGGGATCGCGGCAATGATAAGAATATCGGAGTGAGTTGGTTAGCGCTGCGCCTAATAGGCTGTTACACTAATTCCGCACAATTAAAAGAGATCCTCCCCCTGATCAGGACAAATGGCTTTTATCATGGCTATTCAATTGCCTGGGGTGTAGAGATCTCAAGTTTAGTAAATATCAAAGCAGTATATTATAAGTATCTAAAAAAACCAGAGATTGATTATTATCTTCCCATTTATCAATTTTCATTTAATTACATGCTGAAGAAATAACGTAAATAAGCAATGGATTTTTTTGTAACTATGGCCTGGCGAAATTGATAATTTTTACTATGATTGAGACAAATTGGACTCTCAAAACGAAACACTTTCCCGTTTTGATACGCTGATCCTAAAACAAGTATTTTTAAAAAAATAATCATATGTCAAACACAACTAACCATGCTTTTATTGTTTATAAAATCAAAGTGTCATGGCCACAATTCTTTTTTGGCGCTAGTTTTGGATTGTCGTTCGCAGCTTCCCTGCCAGATCTTAAAGCTGCACAGGATTGGATTGTTCAAAATGGGAAATCGAAAGTCAATTACACAATATTAGAAGTTTACAGGAATACAAATAGATGATGAGGTAATGTCTGACAAGTTTCGTTCTGCTTGTTTTAAAACTTATCTCATTCCAGCAGTCAACTTATCATTTATTGAATGATGTTTGGGTTTTTGGCTCCTATTTCTTTCCTGCAACATCTTCCATAATTTTCTCTGGCAAATTTCTATATTTTATCGCTTCAGGCTACTCTTCGGGTTTGATAACTGGTTATTCCGAAGGAGTTCTTTGGACAAACCACCCATAGTGATTTTTGTATTTATTGTTGGAAATGAGTCAACAAAAGATAAGAAATATATTCATCCGCCGTTGTGCTGATGGTCTTCTGCTTTACACAGACCTGCACGCAAGACGCAACAGCGGCGTGCTTCTTTTTTTTGTAATACCAACAATGATAAAACTCAATATTATTTTTGGTGTATATGTAGTCAAAACATAAACCGTCTGCAAATTTTCTAATACTATATTTTTTCATCGCTCCGCAGGAGCAAAAGGCCGGGTACGGAACGATGAATCCTTGATGTTTTGCTCCGAAGGAGCAAATGAGCTTTCCGATTATTGCTACTACCGGCATATAGCCCCTCCGGGGCATTTGAATCCAACTTATGCCTTGACTACATATGCACCTTATTTTTTGTCTTCCGGAAGGATCTTTTCCTGTCCCTGGTATATGTGTGGATCGGTAAGTTGAAGTTGAACAGGAGTTACTTCACGATCGTACAGGTATTGATCTATAATTTCCTTTAATTGATCACTTGGGTACAAAAAATAATTCATAAAGGCTATTCGAAGTTCCATATTTGGATGACTACTGCTTGGATCACGAAGAATTTTGACACGTTGACCGAATTGATCTATCAGTCTTATACCAAACATAGAAAATGACATACCGGGCAATAATATCTGGATATCGGCAGTAACGCTAAAACAATCCCGGTTCATTGAGTTGACTGATCGTTTTACCAGGCTCATAGCAATGGAATCAACTTCCATTTCTCTTTTTTTTATTGTTGTGAGGTATTCAGGCTCAGTATCCATTTTTATTTCGCCTGTTTGCTTTACCACAGTTGAATCTTCACGAATAGCATCAAATGACCCGTCAAAACCTGTAATAAAATGACCCAGTTCATGAAGAAGCATCAGGCTGATAAGACCGGTCATATTAGTTGTATCATTGAGTGTATTTTTTTCAGCAAAGGCAGCTATATAGGACGGATTAAGAAGTACAAAATGATTTTTTATATCGGAATAGGCTGATGATCGAAACTCTGTAAGCCCCGAACTGAATGGAATAATAAGTATGGAGTTACTGTCTGAGGGATCAAAAATGCCCGCTAAAATCATTTTCCTTTTACCCACAGTAGAAGATAAACAATTCACACCTTCCAATGCTTTGATGAGTACTTCATTCATTGACGTGTCTTTCCGAAGCCCCGCTTGCTCAAGTACCTGTTTCTCAAATTCTGTTCCGGTTAGCTTGCTGTCTTTACATGCTGACAAAAGAATCAAAAGAATTAAGAAAGATCTATAGATCATTAAGTTTATCATTATATGTATCGATGACCAATTGTTTTTTATCTTCCGGCGTTTGCTGGTAGGTTGAATAAAATTCAGCACGCATGTCTTTCAAATTCGTAACAGTTTCTATCGCTTTGGTCCGGGCATCGGCAAACTGCGAATTACCCCAGTTACCAAGAGAAGCAAAAAAAGTAAGAATAGCGATGATCTTGACTATACGGCCGGGATTGGCATCAGGATTTCGTGCCGCTTTAATAGTAGAGATCAAAGTTGCTATTCCAGTTAATGCTGTTACTAAAAAACTGATGATAGTAACCCATACAGCATTTTTATGTTCCTTATGCCTGGAGGAGGTGATCTTACTATTTATTTTATTTCTTAATTCCTTAAAAGCATTAGCATTTGGGCCCGTATCCTCAAAGCCATGCAGATCCCCGATCGAGATGCTACGGGCAAAATATTCTTTACTGCTGGTTTTAAATAGTTGAAAAAAAGTAACGCCTAACAATAAGATTGACAATGCAGCCAGCGACAGGAAAAGATTTCTCATAAACAGTAATTGTGACGATTCACGATTGTCTGATTTCTGACTTCTTATTCAGGGTCTTAAGCCGCTATTTCCGAAGAAAGATAAAATTGAATATTTTCTAATCGTTCGCTGTTGTTGCTTAATGCGCCGATCAATTCATCCGTCAAACCGACCTGGCTCCTGATAGCATTCATCTGCAATTCGGTTTTCAGTAAGAAAGGAACATCCCATTTCTTTAATTCCTTCGATAGTTTTAGTTGCTTGTAACTATTAAAAGCGAGCAGAAATTTTATCCTTCTTTTCCCGCGGCCATCGGGAAGACTTTCCTCTAATGGCTTCATATAATCCAGCATTTTATTTATTCCTTCCAGTTTGGCTGAAAGAACGATATGTCGTTGCTCCCTTATTTCTTTTTTAAACTCCAGTAATTTATAAACATGCAGCAACCGGTTCTTCCGCTCTTTCAGTTTATTGGTAAAAGCATTACAACCCGGGTCTTTTTTTGCTAAGTCTGCCAAAGCTTCCAGCGAAGGCATGGCTTTGTTTTCCAAAGCCATCCATTTACGCCTTCGTGTCCGGCTTATTTTTGTGTCAAAATTCTCCCTCCTGTAATTTGACACAGGCGGCACGAAGATCAGCTCTGAATTAGAACCCTTTGGTTTTCTGCCTCTTTTGAGGGTCATGGTTGCCGGCGAAGGCAGTTCATCCGCCTTCTTGCATAGCCTGCGATAAATGGCCTTTGCTTCCCGCGGCAGATTTCTTTTCTTCTGTTCCATCATCGTAACCAGCGAGCGGGAAACGCCTAATATATCAGCCAATTGTTGTTGAGTTATGCCGAACCGCAGCCGGGCATAGCAGGGAGATGAGGGTTTGCGCCACCGGGTTGAGAGGCTCATGGTTTTAAGGTTTAATGTTGAAGCCGAATGATCCGGCGTTACTTGTCCCGGCCATCCGGGAATTTGTTACACTGAATTTACAAAAAATGAATGGATGTCTGTTGAATACGGGATACAAAAATTTTAAGCAGAATGAAAGGTTGATTGTTAGGGGGTTAAAAAAGTTGGGATGAAGGGTATTGCGGTAAAGTTTTCTGCGTTTCGTTGGTATTTCAAAAAGCAGCTCGCAACACTAACAATGGGCGTTCGGTGAGGGGTGGCAAAAGAGAAACAACTGCTGTGAGGGGGAAAAGGCCCACAGCCTTTTAATCAGCTGAGCCTGTATGTTTATAAGTGTACCACTTATCAGTTGGCTTTACATATAACCGGAATGCCGAGTCGTCCATTTTTTCTATTGGCCATTCTGTTAGTGCTGCTAAAGACAATTCTCCATTAATTATTTTCCAGGTGCTCGGGTTCTTGCCCGATGTTAACTCATACCCGCCATTGGATTTTAACCTGAGCAATGTCATGGGCGCCATGCTTTCCTCTGCTGTCCATATTTTACCTTTAAGCCATCCCTGTAGTTCAATATCTGCAGCAGATTGAACGGCTTTTTCTTTTTTGATGAATTTGGGTTTAGCTTTTTCTTCATTGCTGTTACAACTGTATATGATGAGCAGACTGCAAAAGATGATATAGGCTTTGCGCATGGATCTATTTTTAGTGATAAAGATTGCTTATTGATGGTGTGGTTATCTGCAGATAATTACATGCCTGGAAGATAATAGAATATATGTGCAAGGCTAATTATTTTTTTGATATAGCAGAAATTGTAACAAAGATGGCTCTTAATTTGGGTGGTTTGTGGAGGACAACAGCAATTTTTAGGCTTGCTTTTCTCCTTTCGTTGGAGTTCCAAAAAGAAGCACGGTGATGTTGTGTTTTGCGGGCTTGGCTTGTGCAAAGGTGAAATGATCAATATCACAACGGTAGGTTTACTTAATTTGTTTGTTGGTGGTTTTGCAATCACACAAAGCAACATGAATAATAACAATGTGCATTCAAAGACGTTCAATGATTTGGGAGACCGCAGGACTAAGAAATCTCATAATCTATTGATAATAAAGTTAAAAAGTAATATTTTTCAAGGTTATACATATCACAACTACTGCTAATTTTATCCTAAATTAGCCATATAGAAATCATACGATAGATGAATAAAATATTCTTACCATCACTAATAAGTTTTAGAATTAGGAATTTTTCGCTTTATCCAAATGGCGATGGGCTTGATTTCCATTACAAATTTAAGAACGGTTTAAATCTATTTGTTGGTGGAAATGGTACCGGAAAGACAACAATGACAAAACTCATCAAGTTTGCATTAATAGGGCACTATCGTGAACAAACTGATGTGTCGATTTATAAGAATATTGAGAGAGAAAAAAGACCTGAGTACCCCAGAAATTTTTACAGAAATAGAATGGATGGAGCTTTTTCTAACAACAATCTGGCAGAAGTTTCACTTTCATTTAGAATTAGAGGCATTGATTTCTCTGTAACAAGAAATCTATATGATATAAAACTTACTAGTGCGACAATTACAAAGTCTGGGCGTACTACGAAATTATCCGGTGAAATAATATCTCAGGACAAGTATGAAAAACTGGGCGAGAAAGAAAAGAAAAAATATTTGCAATACAAATATGAAGAAGCCGTGACTAATGCGTCACAGTTCGGAAGTTTTGATGGGCTTATTTTTTTCGTTAACGAAATTCTATACTTTGGGGAAGAAAGAAAATTAATACTCTGGGACTGGAGTATTCAGGAAGAATTATCAAGTAAATATTTTAATGACCCCGCCCTAGATGAGGAACGATCCAAATTACTATTAAAACAAAAATACAAAGATACCCAGGCAAGGCAAACTTCTGAAGAAATAAAAGCAATTAGAGATGCTATTGACAGAGTTGAAAATAAAGATAAAGACAAGAATGATTCTAAAAAGAGCCCGTACACTTTATTAAATGAATTAAAGCTGAAGCTGGATAAGGAAGAAAAAAAGATTCTTTCTTTACAAAGGGAAAGAGTCGAAAATGCAGAAAGGCGAAAATATTTAAACTCATTGCGAATCAAGATCTCACAACAACTAAACGATATTGAAAATGATATAAAAGTAGAAGAAGCAAAAGTTCACGACGCAATTTGGAGAAATAAGAACCCCAAGTACGAAATTTATCAAAAACATTTAAAAAACAACCACGCCTGCCCTGCATGCAACCAGGCATTATCAAGCAAAGAATTTTCTCAAGTTTATCAAACCGGGGAGAATTGTTTTGTTTGTCACAAGCCTCTAAAAATCTCAAACGAAAAAAACCCTAAGGTTTCAAAGCTTTATAAGCAAGCCGAAAAAAAACTAATAGAACAACAAAATGCCGAGAAAGAAATTATTGAGATTGAAAGAAAACTAAATGACCTTGACACAACCTATAATAAATTAGATGTTTCAGTTTTTAATTTGAAGTCAGAGATTAGAGAATTAGATTTTCAGATTAATCAAAAACAGTCCAAAAATAAATCCAAAGAGCCTAATCCCGATGACTTCAGACATAAGCTACAGTTCGAGTTGAAATCTCTTGAAGAAAATAAAAAGAAATTTCAAGAGGAAAGCAAGGTGTTTGGTGATGAAGTCACCAAGATCAATAACGAGATGAATGACAAAAAAGCTCAAATTTTAACCGAGCTTTCTAAAATATTTTCAAAATTTGCAAGTAATTTTTTAGGTGTAGAATGTAAACTCATAAATGAAGATGTGGTTATCGAAAAGGGAAAAAAAGTAAGAGTTTATTTACCTCTTGTAGGCAATGAAACTATTCCTAGGCAGGAAGAAGAAGAGTTTTCTGAATCGCAAAGATTTTTCGTAGACTTATCTTTTCGAATGAGTTTGCTGAATTACTTCTATAAAGAGCCGGCGTTCTTCATTTGTGAAACTCCTGATAGTAGCTTAGACATATCCTATGAAAGAAATGCAGCTGAGGTCTTTCTCGAATATTTGAAACAAAAAAACGCATTGATAATAACATCCAATTTGAACAATAGCGATTTTCTATCTTTTATTTCCGAAAAGGCGCCAGCCATTAATCACATTAATCTTCTTAAAATAGGAAAGATTTCAAACATTCAATCCGATAGTAAAATTTTAAATCAGACGTCCAGTAAAATTGAAAAAATTATTTATGGAAGAAGATAAATTCAGAACAGAAAAGATAAATGGCGACGTAATTTCGATATTACAGCTTACATCGAAAATTGGGTGGAAAGAAACCAGGGAGCTTTCAATCTTACGAATATTATATCTTTCTTCAATACTATACGGATTTCGTTATCCAGCTGCTAGCAACCCATTTGAAGTGGACTATGAATTTACTGTTGACTCAAGAGGTCCATATAATGATAAAGTAATAAACAATTCTATTGTATGGCTATTATCAAATGAAATGATTAAGCAAAAAGACAGTCAGAAGACATATAGTTTAACTAATAAATCAATTCCTTTCCTTGATCAGATTCCGAATTACACTACGAAAAAGGAGTGGATTGATGCAATTGTACATATTCTAGGAATCTATGGAGAGGATAATATCTATGATTTTGTTTTTAGAGATCCTGAATATCGGGATAATGTTGATCGTCAGTCTACAAAAACACTAAATATTTCAGAGAGTAACAAAACAGTTGAAACTCTTCATGAATTTCAAAAAGCATTCATTGATGCTTTAGGAGAAAAAGCGAAAGACTTAAGTCCTAAAGATTATCTTGAAATGTACTTTGAGTTTATCTTTAGTAAATATCTAAAAGGGAAAAATTAGCATGAGCAATTTTAATTTTAGTGGCTCTGACTTTTCCCATTTAATTAAATCTAAAGAATGGGAAATTATTGAGCAGTCCAAAAACGAAATTTTAAACGACAAAAATTTCCCAATCCTCAAGGACTTTTATCTTAAAACCTTTTGGATTAACAGATCTAATCAAAAGGATATTTTCATTTTTGAAATCACCAGGGAAAATCTTCTAAATATTCAGCTTGACAAAATTGAAGATGCTTTAAAAGGGAATATTTCAAATGCGCTAAAGTCAACAAATTTGCTTAATCTCAATTCTGACTTTTCAATTCTGAATTCTAAAAGCATTCCTCACGATAAAACACAAGAACTCAGGAATCACTTAGTGGAATCTTCAAAAACTGGTATTTGCTTTTTCCTATTTGGTGAAGAAGGGATAAATACTTTCATAAATGGTCACGAAACAGGGGATAACATATTCCTTACAACACAAGATCTTATTGAGTATTCCAAAAAGTTTAAAATAGAGGAGATAAAAAAGGCATTTGAAAAATACAAAAATCATCATCTTTCCAGGGATAATGTTCGAATCAAATTCTTTGAGAGTAAGAACACAATAGCCACAATTTTTGGGGAAGTAAGATCGGCAACCTTTAAAACAAATAAAAATCTACTAAGAAATTCTCCCGAAAGCTTATTTAGAGATGACTTGATTGACTTTTTAAACGAGAATGTCCAAGCAAGTTTCAATAGTGAGATGGAACTTCTCTCGAGCAGAAAACCAATTGATATTTTTACCGAGAAAAAGGGGAAACTATACTTTTTTGAAGTAAAGTGGCTTGGAACAAGCAAGCATGCTGACAAAAATGAGGAAATGGCAAGTCCTTATGTGGGCAATCATGCGAATAAACGTGCCAATGAAGGAGTTATTCAAACACTGGAATACATTGAAGAAGTAGTTGAAAAAATGAATCGTGATTTACAATGCGGCTACTTAGTAATATTTGATGCAAGGAATGACCGACAAGCTATTGTGTATAACGATGTTACTTCTATTCCCGAAAATTTACGCAAATATCACATCGATAAATTTGACAAGGTTGACAATTTGGAAGTTGACAATATTCACCCGGCTTACTAAGAAGTCATAACAATTACGCTTTCTCTCAATGAACTTATCTGATCTTTTTGCTGACTACTGGTTTTTAATCTGCGTGCCTCTCTGATTTCTTCAACCATAAAACCTCTTTCCTCGGCAATTGCACACACTATTTCATCTACTTTTATTTCAATTCCATAGTATGCTGAATTTGCCACATTGAAGAATATTTTTTTTCTCCTTTGCATCTTCCTTCTAAGCTTTTCGAAGAGCAAATCCATATCAAGGAAATATCCTTTTATCATTTGCGGTAAATCCTCGCTCCAAAGGTCTTCCGTAGCTTCCAATCTATTGACGCATGTCACTAGTTCAGGAATGTCGAGAAGTTCCAAGTCATCATACTTTACCTGGACGTGGGATCTTACTGTTGTCTTCCGCAATTTTCTGATAGCTTCATAACTTTCAACTAAATCTAATATCCAAAGCTCAACCATATAGATATCTGTATAATCACGGGAATTCAGGTAAGGTGGCGATGTGATAACGAGATCGATCGATCGATCAGGTATTTCATCAATTCTTTGTCTGACATCCCCATACCGGCATAGTCTTTTATTATTAACATCATAATCGTACTTCTCTATCTCTTGAATGTCAGGCTTAATGACATTAATAAGTTTATTCAAAAATTTTTTATGAACTGTTTCCCGTCTTGTTCTTTTCTCTTTCCAATCTTCTTTATATGACAAGCACTTCCCATTTCTATAGACATTGGAAACATCTAGCAAAATTGAAGCTAATGCTATTCTGAAAAGGTTTTTGTATTTTTTATCAGTGATTAAGTTTATTGCATACTTAATATCGAGTATGCCATCCATAACGCTTGTATTGAAAACCCACTTTTTTAGCTTTACATTTGGCTGAAAAGTTTGTGCTAACGGAGGATCAATGTATTTTCTTATATCCTCCGGGTATTTTTGAAGAAATTTACCAACAGTAATGAGTGAATCATTAAGCCCATCAAGTGTATATCTGCTTTCCAATTTTACAGATGCAAGCAAGTGCATGAATGGACTTACTTCATATGAGTAACAAGGAATATCCAAATCCTGGAGCTCAACCGGGGTAGTCCCGCTGCCAGCAAAAGGATCCAACGCACACTCAGGGGTGTATTCTAACTCTTCAAGTATGCTTTGAATAAATTCCTTGGAATAACCCTCAACAAAAGGGTACCATTTATGAATAAATGCAGCTTTATTCTTGTTAAACTGCATCACCGGTTTATAGGTCTCGGTATAATCAGTGATAAGGTAATCGGGCAAATTCGAGATTTTCTTCGAATTTACTACCTCAATCTGTAATGTAATAGTTTTCAGGTAATTATTTTGGCGTTTATAATTATTAAATATCAAGCGGGAGTAGAATCGCAAGGTGTCGTTAATTTGAGTCATCCTTTTTGCAAATCTTATCTATCACCAAAACAAAAAAGCTCCGAATTTCTTCGAAGCTTCTTGCGGACCGGACGGCCGCGTTTCCGCAAAGCCTACCGAAATGTCCATCAATATTTTACAGCCATATCCTGGAATTTTTATTTCAACCTATGGCCTCGCCCCCAGGTACACTAACGTGACATCAAATGTGGCCTCGTGCCCGACTACTCCTGTTTTATCCATAAAAAATTTGACCCTAATGTTTTTTGTCACCGGGTCGATCGAATTTGCGCCAGTCGGATCAAGAACTGCGGAACGCCCGCTTACCGACGGTTGGCCAAAATAGTTTGTAACCGAAGTAACTTTATTAGTAGTGGCATCAAAAGTCATAATCAATCCGAAGTTGCCGTAGAAAGTAGCATTTGTAATACCACCGCCGGTATTACCGATAATAATACCCGGAAATCCGAGTGAGTTTGAAACAAGACTGTCTGTATTAGTACCGCTGGTTTGCAACGTGTACTCATAGGTATTATTCATCCATCCATTGGCGGGGTTAGTATGATCCGTCATGGTGCCTTCCATCCGGTAACGACCGTCCCATTGATTTCGCGTTGCAGGAGGAGGTGTCGTATCATCTTTCTTCTTTTTGCAGGCGCCAAGTGCTGCAATTGCAAATACAAATAAAATAAGATTACGCATAGTGTTTTGTTTTTAGTGGAAGAATTACAGCCCGAAACTGATCAAAACTACGGATTCAAATGATGATGGCAAATACTCCATTTGGAGTAGGATCATTCAGATTGTATTACGTAATTTGATTGTTCAGGCTACCCCTTTTTTTTGAATAGGCAACTGTCAAAGTACTCTGCCACAGTGGGAGCGGGATTGAAACTGAGATGACATCAGTGAAATTGCTTACCTGCCCGGGTATGAACAAAGTTCAACTTTCAGTACAGCCTTTAAAAAGAAGTTTGGAATTTCTCCATTGGCAGTGCGGGGTGAAAAGTAAAATTTTTTTTTCACTTTTTTATTCAGTTATTATTAGATCAGTATTACAATATGCCCGACCGGCTGACCTTGATCGAAAATATCATATTTACCATTATAGGCATATCTTTGTTTACTTATGGGACAACATGGAAAAACGGGAAGAAAATACCCTGCAGCCATAAGTAAATAATTCACTAACCTTAAATTTAATTGTATGTCGAAAAAGAACGCTGAACCCAGGAAGAATAAGCCTACAAAAAAGAAAAGCTCAGCACAGAAGAAAGCGGATCCAAAGAAAAAAGCACGCTAAGATCAAAACGCAGAGAGCCCGGTTAACAGCCGGGCTCCTTATATAAAGTAACTCACAAATAGTGGTGAACATCGCAAATGCTGAACGCAGATGCGCACTTGCACCCGGCATTGTTGGGTTGAACCAGCCTAAGCGATGGGTGCCCGGAAAAACCTTTGTAAAAGGATTGGTCTTCTCACTTTGAATTATTAAACATAGAATGGCATAAATGCAGAAACCCCAAATTTCTCTGGAGTTTCTTGCGGACCGGACGGGTCCGTAAATGTCTTTATAATAAATTGACACTGAATTCGATACAAACGCCTGAAATGCTGAATGCCCTTTTTCATCGCTCTCCTAAATTTCTCCAAAACACAACAATCTCACTTCGCTGCAAAGCTACAAAATATCTGTGTTGAAATTCATAAATTGAACATGTTGTTGAAAATTACTTTGCAGAAAGAAAATAGATTTTAATTATCCCAGTCCTTCAATTCCTCTCTGACCTTATTCATTACTTGAACTACTTCATCCACACGCTTGGCCTTGAATGCAGCATCCGGGTATCCATTGTATTCCTCGAATTTCTGTTTCGTGTATCGAAGAGATTCCATGATCATATTAAAATCTTCCTTTGATAGATGCTTCATTGCTAATCAAATTTAAGTTGGTTATTCAAAATCATGTTCTTCTTTCAAGATTTTCTTTATTTCCTTAAATGCCGCTTCATCCCAAACGCTGTTTGCAGTAGCCAAGTGACTCTGTAATTTTTTACTAATTTTTGCAGTCTCTTTTACATTAATTATAGTCTGGCCATCATTCTTCTCTAAAAAGTAAATCATTCCAAGTTTAGGTTTTGCATAAACTGAAGAGTGTGAAGAAATAATGAGTTGAGTCAAGGACAGCCCAGTTTCTGGGATCATACCTTGAATTTTCTTTAATATTTCAAATTGTTTACGGGGTGATAAATTCTGTTCCAATTCCTCAAGGCAGACGATTTTTCCTCTACTACAGACAATACTGGATATAATGTACAAGGCTTGTAGTGCTCCCGAACCCAGATGCTTTATCGGAAGACGGAAATCCTTTTCCTTAATCATGATTTCCAATTTTCCTCCATCTTTGGAAAAGGAAATGGTGCCGAAATTAAATGGCTCTTGACTATAAACAGAGTTAATCTGTTCAAATAGCCTAAAGTTTTTGGGGCTCAAATAAAGGGAATATAGGAATTTTTTAAAGGTTTTCGGCGTTAAGCTCTCGAATCTTCACTTTCCATTAGGGTGTCATGCATATCTCTATCACTATTCACCACATATACGCAGTCATTAAACATATCCATCAAATGTGAAAAGGCCTTTGAAAGTTGTGGTTGTTTTTTTGATCGTTTGTCAAGACTGGGGAAAAACGAAACATCTTTTTCGTTAGAATAAATTACTACTTTCCCAATTTTTATAGTCTCTATCTTAAAATCTGAATAATCCTGATCGCCTTGTCCGAAAAAAGACATTTTCCCCTCAAAAGTAAAAGGGAAGTGCGTGCCAGTGCTAAACAGAGACTTGATTTCCGGGTCAATAGTCAATTCCTAGTTCTCCAAACATCAATTTCCACCATGAATTTTATATCTGCTGAAGTATTGTTGTTGAAGTAAGTATTTTGAGAGTTTAAAACTACTCCTTCATAGAAGTTTTCAATCTTTCTTAATAGGCTATCCCCGGAAACTAACTTTGGTTTTCTAGCAAAAATCAGATGCAAGGCATTAAGAATATTAGACTTGCCCGCATTATTTTCCCCGTATAAAATTGTCGTTTTATCAAACTCATTTATTTTAATGTTCTTCAGACTCCATAAGTTCTCAATGTGGAATTTCTTGATATTCATAAGCAAGTTTTAGATGTAATCCTTGAATTCTTGGACAAGTGTTTTATTTAATGTGTCAGACAATTGCTGACTGGTTTTCGAGTTCTCTGAACCGATTAGAATCATCAAATGAATTCTTTTAAATATATTCCCTGTGCTCCTTGAATGGAATAACGATAGTTTTGGTTAATTGCAATTACTTTATTAGAAATTCTTTTACAAGCTGGCGTTTGACTCTTTATATCCCATTTCTCATAGGTGATTTCAAATTGTTTCCCCAAAATCGTCACTATCTCTTTCTCCTCTTGTATCTCTTTGGGTACATAAAATTGTTTTCTCTTTCCTATCGATTTTTATGGTTTTCCCTAAAGTCTTGCCTTTTTCAGCCTCTACAACTTTAGATCCTTTGCTCTGTAGTTTTTTTATGTTAGCAGCAATTACTTCACTCTTTGGTATGTTCGCCTGAGTCTTATTCGAATTCGTGACTTTCGCTATTTCTTTCTCTGCTACATCAATTGTTTCAACGTCGTTTGCTGCAACGCGAAGCTTATCGGCAAAATATTCGAATATTTCATCTGTTATCGGATGTGAAATAAATCCATCCCTGCTAAGATTTAAATGTTCCTTTATTTGCTCAAAAAGAATATTTCACCAGTAATCCAATGCAACCTAGAAAAACCTCGATTTCTTTTTAGCAACAATTCTGTTCGCTGACCTATGCCGATATTATTTACTCTTAATTTAATCCCCCTTGCTTCACTTGGCTTGACAGATTTATTAGAGGTTGTGAAAATATATTTGCAATCAACTCCGCTAATGGTTATGTCTCCTTCATCTAAAACTGATTCTAAATAATCATTTCTCACCAAATCCTTTTTGTTTAAAACAACATTCATCCCTATCGGCTCCTTAGACCATAAGTTTTGGCATATTTAGACTCTGATGGAAGGGAAATTGGCAAATCTTCCTGTAATTCCTAACGAAAACGGTCAGCAGGGTCGTATGCGATTATCGAATCCCTTTTTTTCGTTTTGGGCTTTGTAAAATATTGTTTGACTATATGGGTTGGTTTCAATAATCTGATCGGGTATAATGCTCCAGTTTTTCCGAAGGATTAATGTTTATTGTTCGAGAAATTGGAATATCGTCAACTAACTAATTTCTTCTTTTTTTGCTGTTGCTTTAAGGTTAGTCTGGAAGTAATCTTTTGTTGGGATGACTGCTTTCAGGACCTCTGTGGAATTTTCGGCCGTTGTCGTAATTTCAAGACTTTCGCAAAAAGGGAAAATTGATAAAAACCCTACACCAAATTGACCAATTTTTTTCCTTTTATATTTTCTTGATAGTGGGCTGTCCGTTTTGTACCTGCTATAGTTAGGTATTTTTCAAACTCGCTTCTTGTCATACCATTGCCATCGTCAATTATTTCAATATAGGTAAATGCCTTATCATAGGTAATATTCACCGATAAAGCGTCAGCATCGTAAGAATTGCTAACTAATTCACGAATTGCAGCAGAAAAGCTTTTTTGATAAGTTTGTTTACTTAGCAACTCGACAATTTTTTTGTCGACTTTTAGATGTGATGTGAATTTTTCTGCCATTATAAACCTATAATTAATACTTCCTTGTTTTTCTTTGCGTTGCCATTTTGTTTATTTAAGGCGTAAGTGTAATGTTGACTTCGCGTATAAACATTTCGCTTGTATTCTCTCATTACTTTTACGATATATTCGATAGAAGGCATCCCACCCTTTTTATAAGAAATTACAATTTTGCTTCGCCTAAATTTATTGATAAGTGTTTCAAAAGATTCATAAATGTTTTCCTTGTTAAAATATTTGTCTGTTTGAGAGGTAGCTAGTCGCAAATTTGGACTTTCATGGTCAATCATGTTTTCCCACTCGTTATAGTTTACCAATCCTTCTAGAAAATGGTAGCACTTTAAATAATTAGAAGTCTCATTTGTCCCCTCTCCATTTATATATGGCAAATCCAAGTAAACCATATCATAATTTACTTCGTCAATGTCAAAAATTGATTCGTTTAGCGACCTGCACTCTCTATTGGAATTGAAAATTTTTTCATTTGCCTCGGTGACAAAAGATTTAAACGTTTTCGTGAAATCCTTTTCCCAAGTCGTTTTATTCCCAAAATTTCTTTCAACCTCTGCCGTTCTAATATTAAGGTTATTCCGGTGAAAGAGATTAAAAGGGCGCTTTGTTAAACAGGCCTGAAAAAGGGCATAGTAGGCTATAGCTTTTTTATAGTCCAGTTTGGCCTGTGTAGTGGTTCATGTGCAATATTCCAAAGCCCATTCTATCTAGCCAGCGATTTTCTCTATCTAAATAATAAATCCCTTTAAAGAGTCTGTTTATAAGACCTGGTTTACAGCATTGTAACCCAATAAATTGGTAATATCTTCAGAAGTAAAAGTTTCTGCTTGGTTTTCTATGAGTGCCTTTCCAATAATATGATTAAATTTTAGATTGTCATTGTAAGTAACAGATTTATTCATTTTTTTGAAGAGGTAGCTTACTGAAGCCGATCCTCCGCAACCGTCAAGGACAGTATCAAATCTGATATCTTTCAGATTTTCATAAATCCACGGCAACATTTTCCTTTTGCTTCCCTGGTAGTGAGTTGTTGGGTATTGTGATAAATCAATCATATGTTCTATTGTGGTAAAAATCTTCGGACTTCAGATATAATTCTATTGTTACTCAATCTTTAAGTGGCCACAGACTTCTTTAAGCAAGTCGCACGGATCAGCATTGATCGCTAAAGCTATTAGATACAATTCGTCTGCTCTTAGCTTTGTTGATGTGTTATGGGTTAATTCACTAATTCTGGCTTTACTCATTCCAGATTTTCTTGAAATCTCGAATTTATTTACCGACCTCTTTTCTAAGAATTTTCCAAGTTTTGTCATTAACCTTTTAGATTTTCCGATAGGAAGTTCAAAAAAATATTCGTTTGTACTTATTTTTTAAAATATTGATCCTTTTGTTTAATTTATCTAACAATGTGTACAGAATAACTAAACGAAATTAATCACGCCCGATTAATGATTAAATGTTCTAACTCTGGAGTATCCATTATTCTTTCCAATTCTGAATGAACTATATCAGCGACATCTTTTTTTATTTGCAAATAGTTTTCCAGCACTTCTCTCTGTGTAACGTTTGAGATCTTTGGTATATCCTTATATCCTGCCTGTTCTGCAGCAAGTGCTTCATGATCATTGACAATTTCACACAAAAAGTTTTTAATTCAATTTTCTGATCAGGATTATCCGCTACCATACCCACAAATTCACCGGACGAAAGGGAAGAAATTTTGATTGAGGAATGGCGAGCTCCAATTGTTTTGACTGGCTAATGGATGTATCATTCCGGTTAATGGAAATGCTTTCCCTGTCCTGCATAATTTTCCCAAACTGTTCTGAAAACTGTTTGGCTGTATCTCCGGTGACCTGGCCACTAATGATATTGCCGACAATGTTCATGATCACCTCTGCTTGTTCCTTTCCATAGTGAACCTTTAATTGGCTGGAGTCCTGTACGGCCAGAGTAGTGGCCACTTTATTAGATCGTGCAGTAGCAATCAGGTTATCTATCCCGTTAAAATAAATGGTCGGAAATTCATCAAATAGCAGACTGCTTTTTTGCAGTTCTTTTTATTCATCATCCTGGTGAATGCAGTTATATAAAGTGAAACGACAGCCCCATAGGTTGCGTTTTTTGAGGATTATTTCCCATGCAGACGATTTTGGGGTTGTCCGGGTTATTAATATCAAGGGAAAAATCATTACCGGAAAGAATATAATAAAGCTTCTCCGAAGACAGTTTCGCCAGGCTGATTTTCGCGCTGGCAATCTGCCCTTCCAATTGTTCTTTTGCATCATTCAGAAAGGCCGTAACAAATGGATTTACCAATACTTCGATCTGCGGTTCTGCCCTTAGGATCGAAAAGAACTTATCATACTCCACCTGTGCCAGTTCAATGACATGAGCAAGGGTGCAGTATTTACCCTTTTTGTATTTGCACAAAAACCAAATCAGGGCAGTAACGAAATTGATCGGTGATTCGACAAAGAAATCGCCTTTCTTTTTTATCCATTCCTGGTTGAGACCCAGCATGATCGTTCTGGATGATTCTGCGGCATCTGTAATATCATTCATGGTGGAAACGTCCAACGGATTACAACGATGTGACCGGTTGAGGTCATCGAAATTGATTACATAAAATGCGGCCGACGCAGGATATTTCTTCCTGTTCTTTAAGAACTGGTTGTAGGCAATCTTCGAAAGGTCATCAAATTTGAAATCATAAACAAACATCGTAAATCCTTTCTCGATATGCTGTTTGATGATATGCTGGATGATGAAATAAGATTTACCACTTCCCGGCGAGCCCAAAATCAAATTGCCCGGAAAGGATTGATAATATTGATATAGCTTTTACGAAACTTCCTTTAGGTTATAATTTGCCGGGAGATTAATCGAGTATTCATTATTCAGTAATCTTTCTTCCTGCGGGAAGGTTTCATTCACTTTATTGAAAATATCATTGCGCAGGCTAACTGAATATCCTGGACAAAGAGTGCCGCCTGTCAAGATTAAAACGAAACCGATTGTTGTGACTGAGATATAAATCACCGCCGTTGTAATCAGGGATTGATTAAGTGTCAGTAAGACCTGGCTTCCGAAAAACAAGATTAATCCTGCTATCAGGTAAATGATTACAGGTTTAAAAGTCAGTTTTTCATTCTTTTTTCCGCGTGCTCCGAAAAGCGAAATCACGAGCACAATCAGCGAAATGAATTTAGATTTATTGAAGTTGTTGAACAACCCAGTTTATGGATGTTTTGCAACAACCGATCAGAAATATCGCTCGTCAATCCCCAACTCTCAAACGCCCCATAACAATAGTAATAAAAATGGAGGATAATGATGCAATGGCTATCATTCTTGTCAGATCCAGTATCTTTCTTAATCCCTGTTCGTTTTCTCCTGTATGCATAAATTTTATTTTGGATTTCGTTTTTTTTTTTTTCTTTTCCTTAGTTCATAAGGCAATGCTGATACTCTTCGTTGGTGTTGACTATTTCCTCGATCATTTTCCCTGCCTCTTTCATCAACGCAGGAGTTTCGGAAGTAACATTGGATTGCTCAGCCCTGCTTGTTATAATATTTTGTTCCGGCACCTGCTTTTCTCCTATAATTATATTCTGCCCTTTGTTACATTTTTCCAGGATCGCTTTTGCGCTATAATCTTTTCCAATATCACTGCCATTAAACACACATTTTCTCCTGTGATCTATATAGGTGATCCCATAGATATTCCATTATCATTTTGCCGAAGGATCATACTTATTTTTTCTTTCTGCAAGGATTGCCTGAGCAGTTCCAATGTGGCCGGTGGCTTATCCATAATCCAGTCAATGGAAGTCTTTAAATACTTTTTATATTCCTGTCTTGCTGTTTCATTTTCTTTGAACTTCATTTCCAGTTAAGCAAGCGTTGGTTTACTGTAAATAGAACTGGCTTTCACCGGCACACCGATCTTATTGCCCTTTTCATCCAGCACCCTGTACACCAGCCCACCCTTTTTATAAATGATCCCGTCTTCTTTTCCCCGGTCGGCAGTCACATTATATAGTTTCAGAATGGCATTTAATTCTGCAAGGGAAGCGTATTTATACTGATCAATCACTGCATCCAGCACATTGGTGATTCCCCGCTTCGTTTCTGATTTCCATAGTTAACCCTGGGTGCATGGGTCAGTTTTTCTGCCTGCTGTTTGGGTTGCTTTTCTGCCTTATGAGGTTAAAGGTTTTTTCAATTTCTTTCCTTGCTTCGTTGGACTGGTTGCGGCCGATATTATGCAGGGAGATCCTTTTGCCGTCTTTTTGAATATTGGTAGACACGATATGAATATGTGGATGACCTGCATCATGATGGTATAAACCAGATAGGGCTGGTCACCAAACCCGATCTTCTCCATGTAGACGGATGCGATTTCCTTTAATTTTTCCGGCGATAGCTTTTCACCAATTCCGAAATTCAGAGAGATATGAATCGTGTTGGTGGTGGCTCTTTTATTCAGGTCAATCAATGACTGAAAGCGTTCCAGTTTTTCATAAAAATTTAGGTCTCAGCATCCTTCAAAAAATTATGGGCATAGATACATTCGGCCTTGCCTTTTTAATTTTTTTCTCATTATAATTAGGCTCGCTTGATACTATTCGGTACGGTTATTTTTGCGACCATTGCTGATAGATTTCGTTTATTTTTTCTTTAATCTCATCTGCCTTTTTCATGAACAATTGCCTTGCCTTTTCATGCGAATCAGCCCATGCTTTAATCTGTGCATCATGGTCAAGTGTATGGAGCTTGTGAACGGCCTGGTTAAAGTTCTTGCCAATGGCATTCAGTTCGTTTTTCAGCAGGATCATTTCTGCCAGAAAATCATCAGCAGTTTGGTTGCGGTAAGTAACGATTACAGGACTCTGCAGAAGAACATCTCTTGCATATTCACTGAGGCTTGAAGATTTGCTGCGGTTGAAAAAATTATCCAGTTTTTTTTCTTCATCTTCATTTAGCCGGATGGTAAGCCAGCCTTTACGGACTTTCTTTTTCTCTTTCATCACTTTTCATTTTCACTTATACATCTCTACCATACCCGAAACGACTCCGGAGTGAAGGGCAAGATGCCCCAAACGTGTAACGTTTGTACATCTTGCCGGTTGCAGATTTAGCAACCTGGCGGCTTATAAAATTAAAGTAGCCTTATACTATCAAAATCACGTGTTCAAATTCTGAACGGGTCATTGACTGATAAATAAAATAGATTTGAATCGTGAATATTTTAGTCAATTAAAAATGTGATGTATGAGCAATGTGAAGACATCCACGAAAGAAGAGAAATCGAAAGTTTTTGAAATGGTTTTAAGCAGTCCGGGCATGACTGAAAACTGCAAAATTGTATTACAAATGTCCAGGCAAAATGTGCTGTTGTTAAGCAGGCTGATTGAGGCCGGAATATTATCCGGTAAGGGAAATTTCGATGATGAAATTTTGGCAGCCTTACCGGAAGCCTCGACGGGTGAATTTAAAAGTATTCATGAAGAGATTTTAAAGAAATCGGGACTTACAGATTTCTATGAGAAACTGAAATCGCTTTAAGCAGTTGGCCTGTCCCAGACAGGCCAATTTTCTTTAAGTCCATGAATAAAAAAAGGGCTTTACAGCAGCCCTTCGTTTGCAAATGAAAAATATTCCTCATCGGTGATAATTAAATGATCCATGACATCCATATCCAGCCATCTTGCGGCTTCTTTGATTTTTGCAGTTAACAGCTCGTCCGCCCTGCTTGGTTTCAAACTTCCGGAAGGATGATTGTGTACAAGAATTATATTCACTGCATTCGCTTTAACTGCAGCACCTAGAATAATTCTGGATCAGCTACACATCCTGTTATGCCTCCCGTTGACACATCCAGCACGCCCAGGACTTTGTTAGCTCGATTTAAAAATACCACTTTAAATTCTTCGACCATTTCAATCTTATCATCATTCCACAGGTTACGGAATAATTTAAAGATGTCATCAGATCTGGTTATCTGTGGCCGTTGGAAGCTTTCACTTTTGTTTTGTACACCAGTTCCAGTTCTGCCGCATAATACCATTCGGGTTTCAGGTTGTCCTTTTCCATAAAAATGTTTTTAAATGTTCAAAAAATGATTATGGAACATTTCCCGGTTTTGGTCGATAAAGTCCAAGATGGCAACGGAATAAATGATGGCCTTGTGTGCAGGGATTTGTGTTTATGCCGGAAGCTCTTGGACGCTTCAGAAGACCAAAACCGAACTTCGTGTAGTAATGAATAAACAACCATGTTAACTTTTATAACTCTCTATTTTTTTCTGCCGCAAACAACCCAACGAGCCGCGCCCCCAGGCGTGGCTCGTTTCCGCTAATTCATTCTCTACACGCAAGCTGCCCCGCCATTTTGAAAGATCATTGCCATGCAGCGGGGCAGCTTTCCGGCTTTCAAAAATCAAAGGCGGCATTGCACCGCCTTTGAAGTAATAGTTATTTTGTTTTCAGCTTCTTTGCTTTTCCTTCCAAATCCTTAATCTTTACCAGTTGTTTTGCTTTGCGCTCCTTTGCTTTTTCGGCCTGTCCGTTCTCTACAGTCGTTACAGCGATTCCTGCACCTTTTGCCATTTGATATAAGAAATAACCGGCTTCCTGTCTTGGGTATTTGCTATCGGATTTGCAAGCCATCGCCATCCGGATCAGGAAACTAAATTCCTGTTTGGACAAATTGGATAAACGCTCATACAACGACTGTAAACTATCATCCGACCTTTTGCGTTTTCCCTTTTCCTTGAACAGCATTTCACTAACGGTTTGTCTGGACGAAAAATCGAGTGACTGGTAAATAAGCAACCGTGCGCCGGTCATATCAGCGGCAGTCACTGATTTGTTGTTCTCAGGTTTACTGACAAACTCGCTGAACAGGTTGTGAACGGTCAACTGGATTTTTTCAGTGTCCAGTTCTTCTGACCTTTTTTCCCTGTCCTTTATCCTGTCAATTTCTGACTTCAATAATTCCGGGGTAGCTGAACCGGATTTGATAGCAGCCTGTACGTCTTTGGCTGTAACTGTTTGACCGCCGCCCGCACTGCGTCTCGGTTTTTCCATACTGAAATACACAGGATAAAAATCCTTACCATCCAGTAAAACAGCCACCTTATAATGCCCGCTTTGCAGATGGAGGTTATATGCTTCCAGTTCGCTGTTGTATTCCTCCATTGCCTCGTCATACTCCTCTTTATCCAGTTTCGGTTTTCCTTTGCCATTATCATACATATAATTTCCTTTGTCGGGCTGCTCCGGCTTCTGGATGACGGAAATATCATAGCTGTTATGCTGTGGTAATTCTGCTGCACCGGGAATCAATGGGATCAACTTTTCATCCGTTTCGCTTAACTGGTTAGGATAAATTAAAGCAACCGGCTGGTAGGTAGTAATCGAGTTACCAAGTGCCGCCATGTAGTGAATAATACACTTGTTGTTGTAACATTCCTTATTTGAACAAATGGATTCCTTTGCAACGTCCGGGAATAAGGTTTTTAATGTGGCTGAATTGGAGGGACAGACAGAGCAAGCACCCGCTTCCGGTACGAGGTTTTTATCTTTCGTATTGAAAGGCGCACGTTTTAAATCATAGCGGTAATTGCTGATATTCCATCTAACATTTGCGAACTGGAAATTCTTCTTCTGCCAATCTTTGCAGCGTTCATTGAAAAATTCTGTTTGTGAACCCTGCGAGAGCGTAGCCACCTGCAAAGCATCCTGCATATTCAGCACATCGGCAAAAACCATTTCCTGAAAGGCTTCAATCAGGTTGAGCAGTTTTAGTCTGGTATATACAAACTGCTTTGATTTCCCGAGGCGCAATGAAATTTCATCAATAGTCAGTCCCGCCCGTTGCATATCGCCAATGGCACTTGCTTCATTCATCGGGTGCGGGTTCTCCCGTTGCAGGTTTTCTGATAACTGGATTTCTCTCACCTGTTCATCTGTCAGGTCTGCCACCTGCGCCGGAACGTTTTGAAACTTGGCAATCTTCGCCGCCCTCAATCTTCGTTCCCCGGCTACGAGTTCGTAACGGTCTTTCCCTTTCCTGCGAAGCAGTAAGGGGGAAATAATTCCATGCTGTGCGAGTTCCTGCGCAAATAATTGCAGGGCTTCTTCGGAAAACAGTTTACGATAATTCAACGGACTGAAATCAATGTCCGAAACATTGACGGGCATCTGTAAGGACTCCTTTAGAATCTCCGCTATCACGGTGGAAAGTTTTACCTCCACCTGTTTTATTTTGCTTGTTGTTGTAGACATAAAAAAGTGCGCCCCTTGTCCGGCTGCGCCCCCGGTTTCGTTTATCAATTCTTCATAAAATCCAAACACAGGTTAAAGGCTTTCTGTGTCCTGGCCTGGGCTGTGCCACCATAGAACAAGGATTTTACTTTGGCTTCGTCATTCTTGTAATTGCGCACATTCTGAAAGTAACCCGTAACGGCATTGTATGCGCCGAACAAACTGCCTTTGGTTGTTTCGGTCTGTTGCGTTTCGCTGCTGTGTGCATACTCATAAACTGAATTACACATATTATTAAAACAGGTAGACAGTTCATCCCATTTGCCGGTGTTGATATTGTCCAATACTTCTTTATTCGGTACCATTGCCAAACGGATTAACTGCTGCAAATCCGGGTCAGTAACCTGAACCTTTGACCACTGGTTAAAAATCTGTTCCAGTTGGCCGGAAAGGTTATTAGATATTCCCATTACTTTGTGGGCTTGTTCCAGTCTTTCTTTAGCATTAGCGGTATGCCGTATTTTAATAGAATTGGAATGATTGCGGAGGGCTGCGTTCAAGGTGTTATTGCATACAATCCGAACAGGCGTAAAGGCTGCGGTAATGCTGCCGAATCCATCATGCGAAGTGGTCAGAAATAAATACTGTTCGATTAAATCCTCCCGTCCTACTTTGATATAACCCGGAAGTTTGGCGGTAATAAAAATTCGTTCCCCATTACCCAATGCCCCGGCGGTTTCATACTGGATGCCGTCACCACCTACAATGGAATCAAAAAAGGAAAACGCATCCACATTTTGCACAATCTCATAATCCTTACCAACTACTCCGAATACCTGTTCCGTATCGGTGCGCATAGTGGCGAAGTAATTCGGCACTTCCATTTCGGGAATGATAATATCTGAATCAGGATTGCCGTTATGGTTCTCGTTATCAAACGTGAACAGTTTGCGTTTCTCAACGGTGTAATTCAATCCAGCGTGCTTTATTGCTTCGCTACTGGTCGGATAATCCTGTATGATCTGGCCTAAGCCATGCCATGCTTTTTCTTTGACTGAAAAGAAACTGTCTTGCCGGTTTCTTCATTTACATTTAGATTATGCGCCATAATTTGTTACCCAGCTTTAATTTATATCCCGCAGGCGGTACTGCTGCGGTCTGGTTAAATACAATGGTTTAAAATGGTAAATCTTCTACCGGCTCGGTAATCTCTGCGGGTGCAGGGACGGCTGCGGCCTTCGTGGTCTGGTGAACGGTAATGTTATCCACATGGAAATTCAATGAAGCCTTTGCGTTCCCCTGCATATCGTTGTAGGGATTCACGGTAAGTCCCCCCGCAACTTCCACCAAACAGCCTTTCTTTAACCGCTCGGCAATTTTGATACCCTGCCAGAAGGAACAATTCCAGAAAGTGACCGTATTCACTCCCTGTTCTTTCCCCTTTGGCTTGTAGTAACGATTGACGGCCACTGTAAACTCGACAAGCTGCCGCTCGTCCTTCAAAGTTTTTACTCTGGCATCTGCTGTTGTTCTTCCGATGATGTTCATTTTGTTTAAATTTTAAATGATGAAAAAAAAATTGTTTGTAAAAGAAAAAACGGAAAAAAAGAAAGCAATCTCACAGCGGCCGTGTAAGGGATAAGTACACCAAATCGCAAGCGGAATAAATGAAGGGGCTGTGCGTTAGGCTTGTGTTTATGCCGAACGATTTGGTTTGCGGGAGGGAGCCGCTAACTTGCTTTCGCATTTGACCCGTTTTCTTACAAACAGGATTACTACTCCAATTAATTTTCGTTGGAGAATCCATCAATGAACAGAACGATGAATGGAGCGTCGCAAGGGACGATACCATGGAAAACAGTTGATGGTTAAGTGAAAAACGGAGATTATAAAAGGAAAATTAGTAGGCATATTCGGACAATAATAATTTATTGGTTTATAATGATGAAGATCAACAAGTTGCGATTAATACCGACTCAAAACATTGGCAAATGATGGATATTTTTGCCAAAGTTTTGTTTTTAACAAATAGGAAATTTATATTGTGTCTCGAATACTATCACACTTGAAAGCAGACATAAAAAGCCTCATACTGGAAATTTTGAAAGCAAACCCGAGTCTTTCAAAGCAAGCCCTTAGTATTTTATTGCACAATGCTCATCCAGATATTAGCGTGTCCACTGTCACATGGAACTTGCATCAACTAAAAAATCAGGGATCAATCCAAAACATTGGTCGAGGGATTTATTCTTTAAATACAAAAAAGACTTTTACTCCACCAGTGTCCCCTTCTCTAAAACGGATTTTCAATAAAATTTCTAAAGAGTTTCCTTTTCTTCAGTTATGTGTCTGGGACAGCAGATGGTTTAATGATTTGATGTTACATCAATTGTTTAAATACTATCTGGTGCTTGAAGTTGAAAAGGATTCTGCCGAAGCAGTTTTTAATACCATGACAGATGTAAGCAAAAAGGTTTTTTTAAATCCAACTGAAGACATTTTCACTAGATATATATCCAATTTCAGTGAAGTGATCATTGTTCAATCACTTATTACTGAGTCTCCAATAATAGAGGTTGAGGGAACTAAAATCGCGTCATTAGAAAAGCTTCTCGTTGACTGCATTGCTGATAAGGAACTTTTTTCAGCGCAACAAAATGAAATTGAGTTCATCTTTAAAACTGCAAACGAAAAATATACAGTAAATAAAGGGAAGGTGAAAAGATATGCCAGGAGAAGGAATCAGTTAGAAAAAGTCGATCATATATTTAACAAAATGTCGGCAAAAAACAACTAAAAGTGCCAAAGTTTAGAAATGATTATAGCTAAAACATATTCTATTGATTGGATAACAGCCTTAAGAATTAAACTAGGGAGAAAAGTTGATCCCAAGATGATTGAAAAGGTGATTAACGCCTTGGTATTATTAGAGCAATTAAGAATGAATGAAATTGATCTGATTTTTAAAGGTGGAACTTGCCTTTTATTAACAACAAAAACCCCGAAACGCTTCTCGATAGATATCGATATAGTAACAGAACACAGCGAGAATGAAATCAAAAAAGCGCTCGATAAAATTGTAGGAAATGAATTGTTTACCCGTTGGGAGCCTGATAATGATAGAAAAACTGCGTTGGAAGCACCCGTCACCCATTTTAAAATCTATTATAAGAGTAAAATCGATTCAAATTTTGGTGAGGAACCCGTATTGTTGGACGTTTTACATACAAAAAATCCTTATCCCCAATTAAAGAATTACCCAATTGAACATGAGTGGTTACATACTGAGGGAGAACCGGTATTGGTAAAGGTGCCAGTCTATGACTGCATTCTGGGTGATAAGTTGACAGCTTTTGCACCGAAAACAACAGGAATTTTATATAATAAGGAAAGGCCGGTTGAAATTATTAAGCAGCTATATGACTTGAATTTTTTGTTTGATCAAATTGAACACATATCCCTTATTAGTCAGTGTTACAAATTGGTGGTGGTTGAAGAATTAGCCTATAGAAAACTCACCCTTACCCATCAGGAAGTATTAGATGATACAATTGAAGCATGTTTGGTGATAGCATCACGTCAGGAAAGCAATCCAGAATTCAAGCAACTACATAAGGGTATACAAAATATTACCAATTTTATTATAAGCAGGTTTAAAATTGAGGAGGCAGTTATAGCGGCCGGAAAGATAGCCTACTTATCGCTGTTGCTAAAAAAAGGAGACAATGTTTCAGTTCAAAAATTTCAATCTCCTGATCAAATAACAGAATTAAGTATTGCTACAAAAGAATACTTGTGGCTTAACAAACTTAAAAAATCCAGCCCAGAAGCTTTTTTCTATTGGGAAAAAGCAATTGCATTAAAAGCATGATTCTATATGACAAAATCAAAACCAGAACCTACGGTTGACGAACAAGAAGAGATCGATTGGAAGACAACCAATTAGTATGTCTACTTACTGGAGATATCAAGACATCGAAACCTAAGGAAGAAACGCTCCAGTCGGTTATTCGAATGCTAAATGAGGAGTATGCTTTCGATACAACCGACATGCTACGTGATTTTAGCATTATTGGCTACGATGCAGATACTGGCAAGGCTAAGAAACAAAAGCTAGATTTGGTTGTCTTTGAAGAAGGAAAAGCGCATGAGCAAGAAAATATCATTCGCGTGTGTATAATCCAGGATAATAAAATAAAGGAAACTGATAAGAAAAACGGTTTGGAAGCGGCACTTCAGAATGCGCTAAACGCCCTTGATAATTGTGAGTTTGGTCTCTGGACAAACGGCGACCAATATCATTTTTTACATAAAACAGAAGATGATTTTGATAACATTGAATATGAAGACTTATCTGACTTTCCTGTGAAGGACAAACTTTAGAAGATTTAGACAGATCAGATAAGAGCATAGCTCGCAAACCTGCCAATGATTCATTAGTTAGAGTATTTAAGAGATGCCATGATTATATATATGGCAATGAAGGCATGAAAAAAACTGCCTTTTGGGAATTACTGAATTTGATTTTTTGTAAAATCTATGATGAAAAGAGAAGATTTATTTGCATTGAATCTGGTGAAAGCTATCGTAGAGAGTTTTGGGTTGGTGTTAAAGAGCAAAATAGCTCCGAGGGAAGGGCTAAGGTTGCAAAAAGGATTAAGGGAATATTTAACAAGCTGAAAAATGATACATTATTTTCAGAAGTGTTTGACGGTAACGAACGAATCAACCTTACGGATAAAGGGTTAGCATATATTGCAGGTGAATTAGCAAAATACTCTTTTTTAGATGCAAGTGTTGATGTGAAGGGTGTAGCTTATGAGACTATTGTTTCAAATACATTAAAACAAGAGGCAGGACAGTTTTTTACACCACGAAATATCATACGCTGCATGGTTGAGATTCTAGACCCTGAAGAAAATCAGCGTGTACTTGACCCTGCTTGCGGTTCTGGTGGATTTCTAGTCATGGTATTAGACCATGTACGTAAAAAGATCGCACAAAAATTATATCCAGAGCTTTCTGGTCCATGGCTACAGGATAAAATGAGCACAGCCAAAATAAATAAATTGGTAAAAGAATATGCTGAACAATATTTATTTGGTTTTGATTTTGACCCAGACTTAAAAAAGGCGGCACGGATGAATATGGTAATGGCCGGTGATGGACATGCAAGCATATTTCACATAAACTCTTTGGCGTACCCTAATGGTGATAATTCGGAAATTTTAAAGAATGTCAATGATGCAGTAAACAATAGTGTTAAAAAAAGTCCGGATAAAAAATTCGCATTTGAGTTTGACGATGCAAGGGGTAAGTTTGATCTTATTTTCACTAATCCTCCTTTTGGTGCTAAAATACCAGTAAATGATCCTGAAATATTAAGGCAGTTTGATCTCGGACATAATTGGAAAAAAAATGCTTCAGGAGAATGGGATAAGTTCGGACTAAGCACCAGTGAACCCCCTGAAATTCTTTTTATCGATCAATGCTATCAATTATTGAAACCAGGAGGAAAAATGGCTATTGTATTACCTGACGGAATCCTAGGCAATTCTAACACTGAATATGTCCGAGCTTGGATTTTACAAAAATTTACTGTTCTTGCTTCCATTGATTTACCCGTAGAAGCTTTTTTGCCTCAAGTTGGAGTACAGGCATCTTTACTTTTTTTAAGAAAAAAAACAGATCAAGAAAGATTGATAAAAGAAAAAAATTATGATGTTTTTATGGCGGTTGCAGAAATGCTTGGAAAAGACCGCAGAGGGAATCAAGTTTTTGAAAGGGATGAAGATGGCGCAGAATTATTATTTGATGATGAGGTTGAATATATTGTTGTTAATCGCGAAGGAAAAAAGGAACTGCGAAAGAGAACGGAGAAAACCCGTCATCTCAATGATGATTTGCCGAAAATTGCTTTAGCATATCAAAAATTCTTAAAAAGAGGGAAAATATGAAACTACTGAAAGCAAAAAGCAAATGGTTCGATGAAAGTGATTTGCGTTTAGATGCAGAGTATCATTTAAGTGACGGACCAGCCACGACAAGACTATTGGTAAAATCTGAAATAAAAACCATACCCCTTAGTAAAGCGGCCTCTAAAGTATTTTCTGGAAAGATTTTCAAAAGAACATTTGTAAATGATCATCATACGGGCATTCCTTACCTGACAGCTTCGGACATGATTAAGTCCCACGCTGTTTCGGGGAAGTATCTCTCTAAAAAATTTACAAGCGAAAAAAAGGAATTATTCTTAAAGAAGGGATGGATTTTACTTTCCTGTTCAGGAACTTTAGGCAATACGGTTTTTACTAACAAAGATTTTGAAGGGGTTATTGGTACACATGATTTGATAAGAATAGTTCCAAATGAAAATGAGATAAAACCTGGTTATTTATATGCTTATTTAGCATCAAAATTTGGTTACTCACTTTTAACTCAACCTAGTTATGGGGGTGTCATTAAGCATATAGAGCCGCACCATATCCAAAATTTACCTATTCCTATATTTTCAGATAACCAGCAATTAACGGTGCATCAATTGGTTGTAGAATGCAATGAGCTGAGATCAAAAGCCAACGAATTGTTGAAAAGGGCTGAAGCTCGATTATATACCGAAACTAAACTTAAAGTCTTAAATAAGAATGATTACGAATTCTTTGGGCAACATAGTCATGACAGAAAAGTATCTACATATGTAATTTCAAGTAAACAATTAAGTTCAGTTTCTCTAAATGCGTTTAATTATTCTGAGCGAATTAGAAAATTAACGAAGTATATAAAGGAACATGTAATTGTTCCCCTCTGACTGAAGTCCTTTCTGATGAAAAATTGTTTTCAACAGGATCTTTCCCGCGATTAGAAATTAATTCGCCCAAATCTATCAAATTAATTAATCAAGGTGACATATTTAATACCAGAATGCAAGGGAAACTAATTGCTAGAAAAAACGTGAGACTAAACAATCTTGTATCATATGGAGAGCTTCTAGTTGCTGGAGTTGGAACTTTAGGAGAAAATGAGACTTTTTGCAGAATAGTATTTGCCAATGAAGACCTGCAAGGCCAGTTAGTCTCAGGTGAGTTCATTCGGATGAAAGCTTCAATGGAAATGCCCTGCGGCTATTTATATACTTGGTTAGCCTCAGAGTATGGCTTTAGACTAATTCGTAATACTCAAACTGGGACTAAGTTGTGCGGCCCATCCAATCGCTATTATGCAATATTCCTATTCCAATATTAAGTAAGAATATCATGAGGGAAATCCACCAAGTGGTTTGCCAAGCTCATAGTCTAAGACACGAAGCCCTAAAAAAAGAGAATATGGCAATTTCAATAATTGAAAATGAAATAGAGTCATGGCAGAAATAAAATATTGTGGTAAATATCAAGGTCCGGTAAATAAAGGGGAAGAAAGGTTACTTTACTTTTTGAAAGCAAATCTTCCCGATAATGTTTACTTACTCCCTGGTATTGAAATCCCTAACCTGAATCCTAAAAATAACCAAGTTCAATACCTTGAATTTGATTGTTTAGTTATTACCCCGCATGCTATTTATAATATTGAGAACAAGGACTACGCTGGCCGATTAGAAGGGGATGACAATTTCTGGTATCATAAGGATAGAGAGATGCGTAACCCTCATAAAACCGTTCGATTCAAGACGAGTGTTCTTGCGAGCAAACTCAAAACGGTTAATCATTCATTCGGGAGGGCATGGATTCAATCCTTAGTAACGTTATCTCACCCACTTCAAAATAAATCTGGGATTTGGGGTGATCATATACAAGCTACTTTCCTGTTAGACGAAAGGCTAATCGAGCACATTAAAAATTCCTACAATGTTGGTAAGGTAGTAAATGATATCGCTGACATTTATTTATCTATTCGGGATGAGATATGTGGTACTGCTCGGCAGCGCAAGCCTGAACAAAAACAGGAAGTGGAAGGGTATGAAATCATTGAAATTCTGGACCAGGATAAAAACTACACGCAGATCTTGCCAAGCCCAAAGGAGTTACTTCGGCGGTAAGAAAGCGGATAAAGGAATATGCACTTGATTTGCCAAGTTTGCCCGAAGATCAACGGGGAAAAAGGGAGAAACAAATAAAAAACCAATATGTAGCATTAAGTAAGATAAAAACAAATCCCTTTATCCTGAATGTTTCGTTTAAAATTGATGAAGAGGGTCATCGTTTTTTTGATATCACAGACTACCTTGATGAAAACAGCCTTAGAGCCGAACTGAAGAGAAAAACTTTCACGTTTCAAGAAAAACTCGATATAATTGATAATCTAATAACAGCTTTGAAGGCAGTCATGCTGAAGGGATATTTCATTGGGATGTTTCTCCCGAAAATATATACCTAACAGGGGGATACGCATGCTTAGGTAACTTTGGGAAATCATTTTTTATTGACCATCATGCTGAGGGTTATACGGTACAAGCTACTTAACAGAGCAAACTGCAACTGCATATCACGCCGCCCAGCTCTTCAAAAGGATTCCTATCGTTCTTCTGACATTTATTCTTTGGGTGTATTAGCTTATGAATTGTTTGTAGGTAGGGTTCCATTTGCATCACCATTTGAATTGATAAAGTTCGGGGGGAAGTCCAAATCAACTTCTGCCATCAGTGGTTAATCGGCACTTCCTAAATGGTTGGATGATTTTTCCAACCATTGTATAAGAACATCACCTGAAGATCGTTGGGATAACTTGGATGAAATGCTGGAGTTTTTAGGCAAATACTCTCTGTCGGAGCATCTAAAGGAGGAAGCTAAATCAGCGCAACTCCCAGTCAGTGAACAATCATTTGAAGTCGGCAGCCGAATCCTTGATTATACCATATATGGTAAATTAGGTAGTGGTGGATATTCGCAAGTGTATAAAGTAAAGCATAGTCTACATAGTAACACTATTTATGCGTTAAAGGTATTTCATGAAAGTGTACATGCTTCCTCTGTAATGGATGAATATCAGGCATTGAAAGATATATATCATCCTAACATTGTGAAATTCGTTTGGAACGGCACGTTGCCTTCCGGTCAATTTTTCACATTAATGGAATACTTGGATGGTGAGAATTTAAAAGATTATGCTAAAGGAGAAAAACGTTTACCTCTACATCGCGTATATCAGGTGGCCAGCGAAATGCTTAGCGCACTTGTAGTGATGCAGGAAAAACATCCCTCTCTATATCATAGAGATATTAAGCCACAGAATATTGTTTTTGACAATGAGGAAAGATTTGTTCTGATTGATTTTAATGTTGCTTCTGCACTGGAAGGAAACAAAGAACATGTTGGAACACACCCATACCTCGCTCCGGACTTGTAGCCGACGGATTTAAAGTAAATTGGGATAAATCTGCCGATCCGTTTGCATTGGGGATTACTTTATACGAATTAGCTTGTAAGGCATATCCATGGAATGGCTCAATAAAAATGCCATTGCTTGACAAAGCACCTGTATATCCGAAAGATGTAAATCCACTTTTATCAAAAGAGTTTGCAGAATTTCTTTTTAAATCAATTCAGCCCAAGCTCGAAAATAGGTTTCAATCTGCTGAGGAGATGTTGAATGCCTTAATAGCACTCGGAGAGAACAATATTTTGGAGGTACTAATTCCTGGGGATTCTGAAAATGCAAGTAAAAAGAATGACTATGCTGGTGATTATGTTTCGTATATAAATTCACTATTCAGCCAGTCTCGCCATGGAAATGCAGGTACAAGATCTGGTGCAAAGGATAATCCATACGATGAATTAACATATACCCCCACCAAGCTCGATAGCAGGCTTATTCCAGATATACTGGATGGAAAATACCGATTAATTATTATTACGGGAAACGCTGGAGATGGAAAGACGGCCTTCATCCGTAAGATTGAAACGAGAGCTGCAAATAAAGAGCCCTTAGGCCATAAAAATGGGGCAACATTTACAATTCACGGTGTAACTTTCAATAGTAACTATGACGGTTCTCAAGATGAAGCTGACAGGGTTAATGATCAGGTTCTATCTGATTTCTTTCTTCCTTTTGAAGGATTAAGGTCATACGCCAAAGCAAACGAAGGTCGAATTATTGCCATCAACGAGGGGCGACTAGTCGAGTTCTTGAAAATTTCTGGGAAATTTGAAGAGTTGGCAAATAATATTGAAGAATACTTCTACAAGGGAGGAAAGGTAAATCTTCCTGAAGGCCTCTTGATAATTAATTTAAATTTAAGATCTGTAGTTTCTTCAGATAAGGACTCGCCAAGTCTTTTCAAAAAGCAAATTCGTAAACTGACCGAAAAACAACTTTGGGACAAATGCAAGACTTGCCCCCTCGCCGAAAAATGTTTTATCAAGTACAATGTTGATACGCTCGGAGATTCAGCTGCAGGAGATGAAATAATTAACAGGTTAGAATGGTGCTCCGCACAGTTGCATTAAAAAGAGAGTTGCATATAACGATGAGAGATTTACGTTCTTTTATTTCGTTTTTGCTGACGCGGGATTATAATTGTGAGGAAATTCCAGGTTTGTATGCGAAACTTAGCTCTAACATAATTGAATGGTGGAAACTTCATTATTTTAATATTACTGACGCCAATTCAAATGATAACGGTAACCAAGATAGGCTGATTAAATTATTGAGAGAAACAGATATTGCAGCCGTTTCATCTCCCAATCTTGACAGGGATTTGTTTTTTGGAACCCATAGAGAGAAGTCATTCATAGAATTTTCTGAGAGACATTTTTCTTTGCTTAGTCAGTTTAACGCGAATAAGACATTTATCGCTTCTCATCAGCAGACAATTGAGATTAAGAGCAATGTTCTTGAAATACATAAAGTATTCAGAAGGCATCAATTTTTTGAAGGAAAGATAAATTTTCAGTTGCGGCTTCCTTATCGATCCGTGTCTACTTTTTATAGCAAACTTATATCTAATCCAAATCAAGAAAATGAGCAGCAAGTAATATTAAATGAAACTCTAATTAATATTTCTAAAGCAATTTCGCTAAACGAAGGCTGCGACAAACCCGAAATTTACACAAGATATCTTGTCCTCTCTTCTTCCCATATCAATGACCCTTTTGGAAGTTCTTTTAGATTATTTCCTCTGACGGACTTTGAACTTGTGATCAATAAAGCAACCCATTTAGTTGATTATCTTGAATATGAACCCGATAGTTTGACATTTAGGAGCAAGTCGGATCCCAAAGTAAATCTTTCAATTTCTCTTGACTTATATGAAATGTTAGATTTTATTGGTAAGGGATACAGTCCGTCTTTGAATGACCTTAAAGGTCGTTTCGTTGAACTGCAGATTTTCAAAAATCTATTGGAGAATAAACCATACAAAGAAGTTGTTGTAACAAGAGATAACAGAGAGTTTTTTATGATAAAGTATAATAATCAAAATAAACTGCAAATGACATCCTTAAAACTTTTAGAACTAGAAAATGAAAATTAATCAACAAGAGGCAATATTCCGGAACGAATTAATATTTGCTGCTGATGCAAAGGCTGTAATGTGGAGAATATTTTGCTTAATCTTTTCATGCTTTTGAACACAAATGGCGTTCGGCCTAAGCAGTAGCTTTATCAGGAAGCAAGAAGGACGTTGACATTGATGCTGTGAGGAAAATATTTTCGGTGCTTGAGGATCGCGGCGAAATAATTGGTTTTAAAGAGAATCAGGACGCCGTTGAGTATTGGCTTCGGTGCAATTTATTAAATATGGTAAATCGGGGTAAAATTGACAAGGAAAAAATTTCTTCTCTTCGCCCCATACACCTCGAGAGTTATAAACTTAGAAATGCTGCTAGCGCAAGAGATTATAATACAGTGATCAGGTTTTTAATATGCTAAACTTTTCTCCTTCTGTTAGAGACGAACTCAAAAGATTTCTATCCGAGGGTTGGGATAAAAGCACGAATAAGATTAATCTATATGAGAATATTGACGTTGACAGCTTGGGAATTCTGATGTCGATTAAGGATATTAAATCCCGTGATTTTGTTCAAAGTGGTACGGGTGTACAACAGATTACTCCAATACTTGACAAGCAAGCTGACCTTTTTTGCGATGATGTAAGAAGGTTGCTTTTATATAAACGAATTATTCCCAGGAATATTCTGCTTGACTATCTAAAAACTATAATCGCATTTCACCTTTCTCTATACATCCAGAAACTTATAGATATCCTTCCGAAAATGGTGGAAAGAGGAACCAAAAAAGTAGAGGATAATTGGAGTATTGTATTAGATGTTACAGATAATTATGAATCTCAGATGGCATTGATTGCCAGTGGCGATGCCGATAAAATGAACAATGGATTATATGAATATATTAAATGCACTTTTCAAATTAATGCTGCATTACGTATGTTGAAATTGGAAAAAAATAATTCGTCGAATCTTGAAGCTGCTTTATCCGCACTAATCAATAAAAGGTCGGATTTGGAGGTTTATTATCAAGTCCAATGGGATACATTATCAGCAACTTGGGATGAAGATGATTTGGAGATCGTGAACGAATTTTCTGGTTATGAAGATTCAAGTTTTAATAGGTATATAGAGCTTTTAATGCGACTTCGGGGCAATTATCAGTATCGTTTTCATGTGCAGATGATTGATAACTTGTCAAATAAAAATAATGAGCGTGGATTCATGGCGCAAGGTAGAAGCAAACGTCATCCACGGCGATTTGTTTTGGGAACAAGGCTCCTTGAAACATTAACGCAAATAAATTTGGTAAATACTAATTCTGAGATGCTTTCATCAAGGGCAGTTTCTATCGAGGAGTTGATGCTGATATTTCGGGAAAGATATGGATTAGTAATAAACGGGTTAGACGAGCAAAGATTTGTAGATGCAGATTTAAACACCATTGAGGCTTTTAAAGAAAACGTAGCGGCTTTTAAAAATAAATTGCGACAAATCGGTTTTTATAATGATTTAAGTGATGCATTCATTCTTCAAAAAATAAGACCTCGTTACGAAATATAGTTAATAATGACTGTAACCTCCAGATATTACCAATATATAGTCGATTTGATAATCGAAAAGCACAGAAGTGAATTTGTAAATGCGCTTCCGGGTCACTGTATTAAAATTACCGGTTTGGGAAAAGACCAGGTTGCACCACTTCTGATGAAAATCAGAGCTGGATTCAAAAATATTGACTCATTTATTCTTTCTGATAGAATAAGCGGATCTGATTACGTTTCACCTACAAAGCTGATTGAATTAAGAAATAATGAGACCAGACCTTTGATTGTACTTATTCCAGCTAACAACCGTACCGCAGCAGAGGACTCTTTCGGCAATGCAACATTTAAAGACATAAGCCTCAGGGGTATTGATGAGGAACTTCTTGCATTATTATTAAAAAAATCACCAACAAATATAAAGTTGTTAATTGATGATGTTCTTAATTATATTGGAAAATATCCGATTGGCGATCGTATTCAATTTGTATTAGCTATTGAAGCTTCTAATTGGGATAAAGGTTCGGTAGGGGACAATTTATATCATCTTGGGTTAATACCAGACACAATACTAGGAGTAGAAGAGTCAAAATCGAGGGCTAGACTAAATTTCAATAATTTAAGTTCTCAGAAGTTATGTGAATTTAATAGAACAATATTTGAAAGGATTAAAGAACTGCCTCTTGAAAAGAACACAATCCAGAGGGACATAATTGACTTTCTTAAATCAGCCAACAACATTCGAAGCAGAAAGCAGCTCGTTCATGACATGGTGTTATTTAATTCAGAATTGAATTTTTCAAAATGGCCTATACCGGATTTGAATGTAAATAATGTTCGGCTAACAGTGGAAGAAATAAAATCAAATGACTTCAAAAATATCGATGGAGTAAAATGTTTACTTGTTCCAGCAGGCAAAGCTGTAAAAGCTAAAGTTAGAATAACCACAACACCTGAGATAAAGGATATCAGGGAATTAGCATTTTTTCGCCTGGTACTGATGGCTTCGAATGGCGCAGCGGGAGAGTTTGTCCAGGAATTACGAAAAATTAAGAACTCAAGTAGTAAATTGACATATAAAGACTTGGGGATTTCTATCGACGCAAACGTACTTGCGGAGGGTACTTATTTTATCAAGGTGCTGGCAGAAGATGAGAATGGAATAGTTTTGAATTCAAACGATAAATTTCGGGATGATACTGTTGAAAAGTATTGGCAAGAATTGAAGTTGTCAAATCCCGAAGCCTTAAAATCCGGCATAGAAAGAAAGTTGACCTGTGATAGTGAAGATTTTTACCTCACTATTACAAATGAGGATGAACCAGAAACCGAAAGTTTTCGGAAAGACAAACTCAGTAATATATTCCAAGCTTATTTCAAATTCCGGATTGATCATTTTAAGAATGGTTTGCCCCTTATAGAGCCAAAACCTGAAGAGGGGTCCAATCAATGGATCGGCAATCCTACACAAGCGACAAAGGCAACTTTTCATATCCGCTACGACTCCAAACACGATTACCAAATAAATCTTTCAAGTAAACTCTACCAAATAGAAAGATTGTTTATAAAATACAGTGACCAGTTAGGTCAGGTAATTGCTATAGCTTCCAACAACCCATCTCAGCTAGGGTTAAGCTCACTAAAATTCAGTTCATTCGATTTGTTAAATCAACTGGCCCCTCCAAGTCTTGTGTCTGCGCGGAAAGATTTGTACGAAGCTGTAAGTAAATCTGCTGCTGATGATACAGGGGTTTTATTTACAACTTCGTTAAATGAATTTTATAATCTAGCAATTGTTTATTTGGATGAATTTTATGAATGGACAACTGCTCTAAAAGAAAAATTCAAACACCTTTCCCCTGAAAATACGGATGAAGCTAAAGAGATTCATACTCTGCTTCTTCAACTCCAATCATTAGATGTTACTACTCTTCAAACTCGATTAGATGACAATCGCCCGCTTACTACTAAGTTACTTTCGCCATTACATCCATTAAGAATTTCATGGTTCATTAACCTGATTGATAAATTCAATGACTGGGAAACTAAAACGCTGGATGATTCGAAGTACAGAAAAGAATGGTTTAATAACCTTAACTATTTCTTTTTAGGGAGTCTTGCTCCTGAAAATAATCCTTTAGTAATTCTTGACAGCGACACAAAACAGTCATTTCAATACGCAGGAGAGCTTGCATATGGTTGGGGAATTTACTTGCTTCCTTCAGAGGATAGCGGAGAACCCAATACTTTGACTTCTGTTAGCAGGCAGATTAAAACATTTCTTTCAAAGATATTAAATATCGAGGTAGAAAACCGTATTGATAATGAAGTATCGGAGTCTCTCATAATAAGACATTTAAAAAATTATATTTCTCAGCATCCATATACTGATTGTCTGGTTATAAATCTCTTTAATGCTGGTGACGCAAACGCTTTTGCTAATGCACTGATAGCTCTGGAAGCAGAATCAACTAATAAACAGTTAAGGTATGAAATTCGTTTGTTTAAAGGGGATGATAGCATTATTGATCATGGGGAAGGATTGAAGAATTTATTAAATCCTGAATTTAATGTTTCTGAGGAAGCAGAATCATTTTCTCAACCCTCTTCAAACAGGTTATTTCCGAAACTCAGGTTTTCAATTAACTCCATTCGTGAATTTCTAGTTTCACCTTCTATATTTGGTGCTCATTTAAGTTATGTTGTTAGCCCCTTTCCTTCTAAAACTGAACTTTATAAACCAACCCGAACGCACGTATCTTTTTTCCTCAATGGCTTAATTACTTCCCCTGCTATTGAAGTGACTGAGAATGGAGGCGAGATCCAGTGGAATAAATTTATCTACCCAAACAAGTCAGACTCAGAAAGAGTCAATAAGGCAATTTCAATATTTGAGTCGATACAGACTTTTATTGCTGGGGCTTTGGCTTCTAAATATACTGAGGCAACTCCTGCTACTTCCTTAATATTGAAGGAAGCCGATAAAGTTTTAATTAATAATATACATGATTACTCTGATTGGGTGGTAACATTTGATAGAAATCTTGGTCCCGAGGTTTATGATCTGCCTGGAAGGGAAGGTGAAATTCCCTTTTTGCTAGATTACGTACCCGGCGAAGAGGTTACCGGAATTTCAAGCTATTTAACGACCCGGCCTACTTCAGAAATTGTCGGGTTGTTAGGTCCACATTTCAAGGAATATGGGATTGCAGTTGATGGAGATGGGAATAGCAACATGCTTAAAATGCTTTTGGAAGATTTGCGTGCAGTGAGCAGTTCTTTAGTAATGCAATTAAATTCCGGAAAAAATAAAGCATTTGAAGTTGTAGGTGCTGCATTTACCAAGAGAGTTCTTGAGAAAAAAGGCATTCTTATGAATTCCTTCCTTATTCCTATCGATCTTCATCAAAACTTATTTGATGGGTTGAGTAATGACAGCAAAAGTAGAGCGGACCACCTCCTTGTCAAAATTGATGTCGAGAAAAAATCAATTGATTTTACGGTCATCGAAGTCAAATGCAGAAAGGGTCTGTTGGGTATGGATAGCAATGATTTGAAGGATAAGATGAAGGAACAAATGGATAATACTATATTGGCTTTAAAAGAGCATTTCGATCCGGAAAATTCTATGTATCAGGACAGATTGGATAGAACTATAAAAAATAAAGAGCTAAAGTCACTATTAGAATTTTATATCTATAGAGCTGTTAGGTATGAACAACTCAGTTATAATACCTCTGAACATTATCTGAGCTTTATCCAGACTTTGGACTCTGGTTTCAAAATGACTTTTAGGGAGTTAGGTATAATTTTTGATTTTTCGGCGGCCAAACGACATCAGAAAGAAGAAATTCATGATACATTGACTTACTTCACATTTGGTTCCAAGCTAATTTCAGAGATATTAAACCCTGATTCCGACTTAAATACTAAACGACTTGAAAACATTGAAGAGGATAAAGATATCACGGAATATTTTGGTTCCACAGAGGAGTTGTCTCCATTTATCAAACAATTCGCAATTGAAAATCAATCCAGGAAATCGTATAATGTAAAGCCAAATGAGGCTTTAGAGGATGTAGTAAGTATTGTAAGTGAGCCCGAAGTAGAAACAGAAGGTATAATCGTCGATCCAGATAAGATGACTGCAAAGAGAGATGAACCTAGCCATTCTCCAAACTATGATATTTTAATTGGAAAAACTTCAGACAGTATTCAATATGGTCTCTTAGGGAAATCAATTCAAGGTAAAAAAATTGCTTTAGATGCAAACGAAACAAATACGATTAGTCTTTTTGGTGTACAGGGCGGAGGGAAGAGCTATACTATTGGTACGATCACTGAGATGATGCTGCAAGCGTTTCCATCCATAAACGAATTACCTGCGCCTTTAGCTGGTGTAATTTTTCATTATAGTGAAACAATGGATTATTCCCCTGAAGCTGTTTCGATGATACAGGCAAATGATCATGAGAGGGAAATAGCATTATTGAAATCAAAATATGGGGCAAGTCCGGATGGTTTGAACGATGTAATATTATTATCACCCTCGGATAAATTGGAAGAGCGAAGACAACAGTTCCCCTCCATTGAAATTAGAAAAATTGCATTTAATTCCAGGGAATTAAATGTTCAAGATTGGATGTTTTTGCTTGGTGCAGTTGGGAACGACGCCACTTATGTTAGACAACTTAAAGCAATTATGCGTGAAATTAGAAATAATATCACGTTGGCGGAGTTAAGGGATAGAATTGACAATTCTGTGCTTCTTACAAATTCTCAACGTGCTCTGGCTCAACAAAGATTAAATTTTGCATCTCACTATATTGATGATTCATATTGGTTGAAAGATAATTTACAGCCTGGGCGGTTACTGATTGTAGATCTGCGGGACGAGTTTATTGAAAAAGATGAGGCATTGGGACTGTTTGTATTAATGCTAAATATCTTCTCTGGAGTAAGGGAAATTTCCGGAAAGAAGTTTAATAAATTTATTGTGTTCGATGAGGCTCACAAATATATGAGCAATAAAGAGTTAACCAGTACGATTGTAACTGCAATTCGCGAAATGAGACACAAAGGCGTTTCTATAATGATAGCTAGCCAAGACCCGCCAAGTTTGCCCAATGAGATAATTGAACTGAGTAGCATATTGATTATGCATAAGTTTAACAGCCCGCAATGGCTGAAACATATTCAAAAATCAATTACACCAGTTAGCGAGTTAAATTCTACGGACCTAGCTTCTTTGTCTCCTGGGGAGGCTTTTTTATGGGCAACGAAGGCAACGGATAAAACAATAATGACCAGGCCTATTAAAATATTTACAAGACCCCGAATTACCAAACATGGAGGTGGAACCGTTGAAGCAAACTGAAGTTGATATATTTTCCTTTACAGACCGTGGAAAAAGGTCAAAAAATGAGGATAGATTTTTTTATAAGGAAATTTATCCTGGTGGACACTTGATGCTTGTTGCCGACGGTATGGGTGGATATGATCATGGCGATTTAGCTGCGGAAATCGCGATAAAAGCAGTTGTCGATTACATACAAAATGATTTATCATTACCGTTAATTGAAAAAATTGAAATTTCATTTTTAAAAGCTCATAATACAATTAAGCAGGAGTTGGAGAATGCAGGAACGACTTTAGGCGGTGTCCTTATAACAGGGCCAGAAATTTACGTCTTCTGGGCAGGAGATGTCAAAATTATCCTATGTAATGGAAAGGACTATTTTATATCAAAAGAACATAATCTTTTAAATTTATTGAGAGATTCTGAAATCACCATTAAAGCCGATGAGGTAAATAGGTTAACAAACACCGTAGTAAGATCTTTAGGAGGCAATTCCAATTCTTATTCTCCTGAAATTATAAAATTGAAGAGACAGGAAAGCCTTTCAGGAATTGTATGTACGGATGGATTAGTTAGATTACATACTAATGATGAGTTAGTTGGAATGATTTTAACTGAAAATGGAAATCCAAGTGGAAATTCCTTAAATTCTGAACTCTATAAAAACGCAGATGACAATGTAACAGGATTGCTGTTTTTTATGAACAAATGATGCAACTGCGCAGAATTATGTGCAGTTTGGTATCAATTAATTATAATTAGAAGTTACTGGCCGGATAATTTGTCAATATGGTTATTGATTTTATCCGTCATTTCTTTTACTAGGTCTTCCATATTAAACGGGCTCCCGTCTTTTTGTAATAATAAAGAGTCTGAAAGATATTTAGATAATTCCTGCATCTTGTAAATGAGTTGTAAAAATGAGAGAATAGCACCAAAGTAACTATTCCCGTTTATCTTATTAATGGTGTCATAGTAGACCTTGAAATCTGTACCTACATGTGCAATTGCGATATTTCTTATTTCTGTAAAGGCTTCTGGGTATTTATATTTTGTTTTGAATGCTTTTAATTCAGATGAAATCGTTACATGTAGTTCAGTTGTTTTGACTCTCTTCTTCGCCAGTCTATTTATTTCACTATGCCTATGATATGAATTTATTGTTTCATAAATTATTAAATAACCTAATTTCAGTTGATGAGTAAGCTCCCATTGTTGTTTTGCAACTATAATATTTTTACTGATAGCAAGTAAGTCGAGTATTGAGATGGTCAAGAAACCTGTAAAATTTAATTGATTTTTAAAGCTAGTTAGGTCTTCAATAGCTAACTCCTTATTTATTTGTTTATAGAATATTTCTAACTGTTCCACCTTGTTAAGAAATGACCTTAATTCATCAAGCGATTTTGTATAGATCGTTAAATTGCTTTCTATTCCTTCAACTGATTGTTCTAGTGGGATTGTCATTTTAGTCGTTTGGAGACATGAATAATTGGATCAGCTTTTTTTTGGCTAAAGGATACCCATTTGTATGCAGACATCCCTTTTTAGTTTTCCAATTTGGAATGAATTGATTTCATTTGAAGTCTTGGGTACCGCATTCGCATCCAAAAGAGTATTTGTGGTTGATTGGAAAACCCCGAATAGGTCATTTAACTGCTCCGATAGAGATCTCCTGATTTTTGGGCTTTTGACCTTCAACGTAGTGACTAAGTTTGAGATCACAAGCCTATGATTTTGATTATAACGCTCAAGAATCAAGAACTCCTTTATGGCATTAGTAGGATGTAGCTGTTTATGCCGAATCCCAATATTTACATCATCATGGGAATTAATTTGAATGTCAGTAAGTTCAAAGATGAAATAATCGTCAAGCCTTTTATGAAAAGGGTTAAAATGAGTTGTTAATTGAAAGTCTTTGTCTCCTTTCAACTGTGAATTACATGGAGGACAACCAGGTATCAAATTAAAAAATGAAAGTGCGAGATAAGGATATCTGGATTTTGGGAAGAAATGATCAAGTTGATGTAAAGCTCTAAGTTCATCTTGGCCTGAAAGACCGTTATGAAACGGAATCACTGGAGCTAGATTCTCGTTGCAATAGGGGCAGTAACTTAATCTGAATTGCTGGCAGTTTGAGGAGCACTCTTGCTTTTTCCTATACAATGTTTTATAATTGAATACCGCAAGAATTTCAGCGCCAAAGTCTGTTGGCTCCGCATTTTCATAATCAGTTATGTCAGAAAATGTCGCGGCCCCGAATAAATTATTAATTTCATCTATGCGGGCCTTAAGAACCGGAGGTCTCCCAGAAATTATCTCAATTAATTTCTGGTTATTGTTATTCAATAAATAATTGTAAAATAAAACTTTGGTGGGGTCAGCAGTAACAACTGGCCTATCTCTTTCTCTTTCAATTCTTTTAACTAAGGAGTTGTAATTGAAGTTTGCCCCAGTTTTAGGATTTAGGAAGTTATAATAAGTACCCGCTAAGGTGTCAAGATTGGTGTGCGTATGATCATCAATTAGTATCATCCAATAGTTTTTTTATTTGAATTTTTATCAAATCCTCCCCGATCTGGTCAATTAATTTTCGATCATCCGTAGTTATTGGCTGTTGCTTTTTTATTTTATCTACGACTCCCTTTATTTTTGAATATGCAAACTGGCTTACAAGTTTCCCGCTCATAAAAAAGGCGTCTAAGTATAGTTCTCCAATGTTGCCACCAAAGGTTTCACCCTGCACCTGCTCGGTTGGCAAAACGCGCAGATTATCGTTGGCATCTTTTTCAGTAAAAAGTAAATTAGATTTAGGGAGATCTGAAACCAGAAATGGGGAGTGCGTAGTCAGGAAAATTTGAATTCTTTTATTGTAAAGCTCGGGCAAAACCTTTATAAGTTTGTATAGAAACTCAGTTTGCCATTTGGGATGAAAATATAGGTCTCCCTCATCTATAGAAATAAAAAGAGTTTCTTCTTTTACCTTTTTTAGTGTTGAATGGAAATTTGAGAATAGATTGATATACGCCTTATGGCCACTACTTATGCCGGACCATTCAATAGAATATGTAAGATTTTGGTTAGTTATCGCATCTAAATAATGTTTCAGAAAATTACCAACTTTATCGTCATAGTTCAAAGTAAATTGGACTCTCCTGCTGGCATATGTTCCCACATCCTCTTTGAAATCTTCATCTAATGACGATTCAAACTCGTAGCCATCCAAATCTTTCAAGAATTTGAAGGTTTCAGAAGCATTGAAATTAGCGTCTATCTGGAAAGCAAAATCGTTGGTTAAGTACCGATACACCTCATCTATTCGGAGATCTTCATTTAAGGGGGTAAGTAACTTATCAATTGTGTTCTTTTCTGCCTTCGAAATTTTTTTCTTTAAATCCCCCAACAACTCCCGGTTAAGAATGAAGTCAATAAATACAATAAATGCCGTTTGATATTTTATGGCTTGAATAGACTTATTTGAAGTAATTTTTTTTCGAAAGCTTTTTACAAATTCAGTTAGATTATATTTTGCACTATACTCCTTATTAAGTTTTGTTTCAAATGTTTGAATTCTATTTTTGATATTTGACCAAATGGGTGAAGAGAGAATTACTTTTTCTGGCTTCAATTTGACTTGCTGATCAGGATTAATCTCTTGTTCTATATTTTCCAGCAGTTCAAAATGTGAACTTTTGATAAATTGTATTTGATTTTGTATGGTCTTCTGATAATTCTTATTTATATTTTCACCAAATTGGCTATTTAGTAAGTTATTTGTGGAAATGTCAATTATTCTTTTATGAAAATTGTGTCTCCTTCCATCAAAAATATTTGAGAAAAATATTGAGTTGGTTTCAGGTATTTTGCCTTCATATTCTTGCCTAATTACCTTAAAATCGCAAATGATGTCTGGAAACTTATAAGTTAAAATGGTGAAAACCTTTTCGTCCCCAATAACTAAAAAGAATGGTCTATTAATAATGGTATTAGCTCCATCGGAGACATATTGAATTAATTCTAGAATGTTACTTTTCCCTGAGGCGTTTTTTCCAATTATCCCTGTTATGTCAATAATCTGATGGGAGAAGAAATTCTCAATGTAATTGGGATTATCTCTTTTATGTAATACCGAAGTCAAGGGATCATAGGCAAATTTCTCTTTCGATGAAAAATTGAATCCTTGCTTAATGAATCCTTTGTAGTTGTCAACCCAGATATAAGAGATTTTCATGCAATGCTGTCTTAATGCCTGATTATGTGTCAAGTTATTGAAAAGATTAATAACAACGAAGATCAAGTTTAGCCTTCGGCGGTGACCTAAAGTCTATAAAAGCCTCTATAGAGTCCTCTAAATCTTTACTTTTTAACAGTTTGATGCACCATTTGTAATTCTACATTCGTCATATCAAATGTTAGAGTTTCCCTGCAATTAGCTCGGTAGCGGGGATTCGTTCAGCATCTTGTTCAATTGCCTTGGTAAAGTCCTCGATAGCTTCATAATCAAAATGCAGACCTTCAAGACACCAAGCCCTTTCACTATAGGCATCTTTTACTCCACATTGAATTGCTTTGTCAAAATATTCTAATGCTTCAAACTCTTTCTTGTCATTGAATAATAATTTTCCTTTTTTATATGCAAGGATTCCTTGGGCGTAACTCAATTCTGAATTGCGATTGGGGCTCGATGATACTTCATTACCACCTCGCTGTTTTCCAAGCAACAGTCTAAACTTTTTTAAAAAATTCATAATTACCTTTTAGTATGCCAAATGATCAATTGGCTCTATTCAAAGTAATGAAAATTATTGAAGTTGTTTCCGCAATAGTTTTTTGCTAGGTAGAAAAAGCTTATACTCCTTTGCAAAAATGGTTTCATTGTTTGCAGGTAAGGTGAATTGTACTACGGTTTTATTTTCTTCCTTGCACAGTATTATTCCAATCGTTGGGTTTTCATCCGTTAATTTAATCTTTCGGTCATAGTAATTTACATACATCTGCATCTGGCCAATATCTTGGTGACTCAGTGTTCCAATCTTCAATTCGATCAGCACATAGCAACGAAGCAGCCTGTTATAGAAAACTAGGTCAACATAAAAACTGTCACCTTCAAATGTGAAACGCTTTTGTCGTCCTTCAAATAAAAATCCTTTGCCGAGTTCCATCATGAAATGCTCGATCCGAGATATGATTGCATTTTCTAACTTCGATTCTGAGTAACTATGATTTTCTTTGAGATCGAGAAATTCCAGTACCGTGTGGTGCTTTAGCGCATCGGTTGGTTTTTCAATGATTTGACCTTTCGTAGCCAGTTGCCTAACACCTTTCTTATCCTTGCTCAACGCTAACCGTTCAAAGAGCGACGCATCGAACTGCCTTTGCAACTCCCTGACAGACCAATTGCCTTGGACGGCCTCTATCTCATAAAAGCTTCTCTCATTGTCATTCTCAATTTTCAATAACTGAATGTAATGTGTCCAGCTTAGTGAGAAAGGGCCTTTCAATTCCTCAATCGCTGATTGAGGAATCTTCGACAATGATTTCCCAGCCGCTGGTTGAGAAATCCGTTTTGCATAGACTTTATAAAACTTTCGAATATACTCCAGGTTTGTTAACGAATATCCCTTTCCGAATTCCTTCGTCAAATTCTTACTTAAGTTCGCCAGCATTTCCTTTGCATAGTCCGCCCGTTCTTGTCCTTTCTGTTCTTCTTCCGTTATCATTCTCCCGATCTCATAATAAGTTAAGAGGATCGTCTGATTAACGCTCCGGACAATTTGCTTCTGCGATTGTATTATCAACTCCCTGATGGAAGTGAACAGCTTTGCTTTCTTTATGGATGCTTTCATGTTTTCCAATTAATTGGTTGCTGCTATAGGCTCTGCGCTCTTAGCTGCATATTTTAATTTCAATGCAGTCATGTCTTCACTCACTTTCCTGTCGAGGATCTTCGCATAAACTTGCGTAATCTTAATACTCTTGTGTCCAAGCATCTTGCTGACTGTTTCCATCGGTACCCCGTTGTTCAGTGTGACCGTTGTTGCGAAGGTGTGACGTGCAATATGGAAGGTCAGCAGTTTATTGATATTGCAGATGTCCGCGAGTTCTTTGAGGTAGGCATTCAGCTTCGCGTTACTCGGCACCGGTAACAAAGAATCCTGCACTTTGCATTGTTCTTGGTCTTTGTACCTTTCCATGATGTCCAACACTGCCGGCAACAAGGGAATCCGTGTGGGGCTATCTGTCTTTTTTCTTGCCGTATAAATCCAGCGTTCGCCGTCAATGCCGATCACTACCTGCGACCGCCTGAGCCTTTTCGCATCAATGTAGGCGAGACCAGTGAAGCATGAAAAAATAAAGATGTCACGAACCTGCCTCAACCGGATATTTGAAATTTCCTTCGCCATCAAGGTTTGCAATTCCTCTTCTGTCAGAATTTCCCGGACCACTTCTTTCTTGCTCATCTTGAAACCAAAGAATGGGTCTTTGACGAGCCAGCCATTCTTAATGCAGATATTAATAATCTTCCGGAGATTACTGATGTACTTGATAGTGGTATTGTGATTACACTTTTTTTCACTCTTCAACCAGAATTCAAAATCGGTGATGAAACTGTACGTGATATTAGTTATCGTGATGTCCTCGCGTTTAAATTTCCATTGCATGAATTCTTTGCAGTGATCGAGGGTTGTCCTGTATTTGCCGAATGTTGCTTTTGTATTGGACTGGCCAATCAGCGCCTCGAGTTGGTCATTATGGTTTTTGAAAACTTCTACCAGGGTGTGTGTATGTTCGTTAATACCAAACCACTTCATGCGAAGTGTTTCTGTCGTGAACAACTTGCCATCCTGCATGATGGTTTGCTGGTAGGTGTACACTTTGTTTTTCAGGATGTCGAGGTACACATTCATGTTCCTCGCTTCTTCTGAATTACCTTTTGCTTTACCCGCTTGCTGGTTCCATTTCCCCGATTCAATGGATCGTTTTGTACTTAGTTCCAGGCGTTGCCTGTTGATCGTTACCCGCAGGTAAATGACCAGGTTTTTCTCATTTTCAAGCTTGCTTTTTTTGCCATGAAAGAGAATACTCATTTTTGTCTCCATACAATACCCTTTTACTGGTTAAAAATACTTGTTACAAGCCCTTTCCCGCAGGAGGTTCATTTTCTGAATCCCTTGCTGGTAAAGGATTTCGTGAGAATTCGGGTATTCGGGAGGATACCAAGTGCGAATACCCGAATTTGTCACCCGATCTTGAAGTATTTTGGAGTTGTTTGGAGAGGGATACAAACAAAAAAGCCTGTAAAATCAGCGTTTTACAGGCTTTTGAGTGTCTTTGAGGGACTTTTAGCGGACCGGACGGGACTCGAACCCGCGACCTCCGCCGTGACAGGGCGGCATTCTAACCAACTGAACTACCGATCCATTTCAAATTCTTTTCGGCATCTAACCATCCCGATAACTATCGGGAGAACTACCGATCCAACACCGTCATTTTATCCGTTTATCGAATATTTTTTCGGGACGGCAAAGATAGGCTTGCAGGCTTTTGTTGCCAAAAGTTTTAATACAGGTTTTTCATCTTGTGCTATCAAGCTAGAATACACTTATGATAATTTTATAAACCAGCCAGATCAATCCTGCTAATAAAGCAAGGAATACAATGACCACCGGAATGATGACCTTTCGGGCACTGCCCTGGTGCCGTCCTTCTATATAATGTTCCTGCAAAAGTTTCATATTTCGCTGGTTGGCTTTAAAAACTACATCGAAAATATCGCCTAAGATGGGGATGGCCCCTACCAATCCGTCGAGGATAATATTAAAGATCATTCTTGCCAGAACAAACCCGCTTGCTCCTTTTTTGGCCGCAGTAGAAACCAGGTAGCTGGAGATAAGAAAAGTCACAAGATCGCCAACACCCGGCACCAGGCCTACCATGGCATCAACGCCAAAGCGGATATCAGTTCCGGGTATACGGAACTGTGCATCCATTAATTTAGCCAGCGCATCTAAATTCCGCAGCCCGGCCGGCATCTTTTGTTGGGTATCCATCGGTTTCATTGCACCCTGTTATACCAATTTGATGCCTGTTTGGGACAGCCGTTGGTATGAATTCAAGAGGTTTAAGAAGTTCAAGGGGTTTAAAAGGTTCAAGAAGTTCAAGAAGTTCAAGAGGTTTAAAAGGTTCAAGAGGTTAGCCGAACCTCTGGAACATCTTGAACTTCTTGAACCTGCTTTTAGTTCCTTCTCATCCTATTGATAAACCCATCCACCACACGCCCCGGCCAGGGTACACGTTCAAGGTCATAATTAATAATGGATGCAGGATTTTTGATCACTGTCAGCCAATGATCGTTCTTCGAATGCGACCAGGTGACAAGGTTGGCATATTTCAATGTATCATTACGAAATACCATTTCATCATCGGACAATTTATCTAGTGTCCAGCTATCTCTTCCGCCTTTGTGAATAATACCATTGCCGGTTAAACGGATATAGCCATTTTCTTTTACCAGCGTATCGCTGTTCTTTATTTCAATAACAAAGTTGACCATGACAGAATCATTCACCTTGCGCCACGATTCGTAAAAAGCGCCGCCACTATAACTGCCTTTCCAGTCACCAACCAGCCATTCCAGTTTCTTAAGTGAGGATTGTTTTTCTACCTGTGCTGATAAACAGGTTACTGATAATAGCAGCAGGACGACGATAAAATATCTCATATGATTTTTATTGGTTAGAACAGTAAGATACAAATTTTGCTATTTTCTTTGCGGGCATGGTTTGCAAAAAAGGTTTCAAAGGTTTCAGACGTTTCTAAGGTTTAAGAAGGTTCAAGAGGTTTAAGAGGTTTAAGAAGGCAAGAGGTTTAAGAGGTTTAAGAAGTTTCAGAGGTTCGTAACCTTTTAAACCTCTTGAACCTTCTTAAACCTCTTACCCGTCTTGAACTTTTATCCTTAATTTAGCCCCATCGAATTTATCGCCTATGCCATCGGACGCTAACAGACAATTTCTCGATTTCGAAAAGCCCATCAAAGATCTTATTGATGAGATCGCCAGCATGAAGCATCGCCAGGAAAAAACAAAACTTGACCTGAGCGATACTATACTACAACTGGAACGGCTTATACAGGATAAAAGAAAACAAATTACCAGTCATCTCAGCGACTGGCAACGGGTACAACTCAGCCGTCATCCCGACCGCCCCTATACATTGAAGTATATCGATAAGATGACCGAGAATTTCGTTGAATTATATGGCGACCGAAATGTAAAAGACGATAAAGCAATGGTCGGCGGTTTTGCTTCATTGGGCGGAGAAACGGTGATGATCATGGGCCAGCAAAAAGGGATCAATACCAAGACAAGACAGATGCGCAATTTCGGTATGGCCAATCCCGAAGGTTATCGCAAAGCATTGCGATTGATGAGGCTGGCGGAAAAATTCAATAAACCTGTTATTACATTAATAGATACTCCCGGCGCTTATCCGGGTCTCGAAGCAGAAGAAAGAGGACAGGGCGAAGCTATTGCCCGCAATATCTATGAAATGATACGATTGAAAGTTCCCGTCATCTGCGTCATCATCGGCGAAGGCGCCAGCGGCGGCGCATTGGGTATTGGTGTCGGCGACAGGGTATTTATGATGGAGAATACATGGTACACGGTGATCAGTCCTGAAAGCTGTTCTTCTATTTTATGGCGAAGCTGGGATAAAAAAGAAGTGGCGGCCGAACAATTAAAACTTACCGCTGTTAAGATGCTCGACTTTGGTTTGATCGATGGCATCATTCCCGAACCTGATGGCGGCGCTCATTGGGATTATGACGGAGCTGCACAAAAACTAAAAGAGTTTTTGATACCTGTTATCAAAGAACTGAAAGAAAAAGATCCCGTAGAACGTGTCAATACACGTATCGAGAAATTCGGAAAAATGGGATTTTGGGAAGAAGTGTAGGAAGTCGGGAGTCAGGAGTCAGGAGTCAGGAGCTGGTAGTTATTAGCCATTAGTCATTAGTCATTAGTCGTTAGTCGTGAGCCCGGTTCTCCATTCTTTATTCCTTGTTCTTTTGTTCTTCTGTTCCTATGCCTTACTCATTATTTTTTAACCAGCTTCAATGCTACTATCATCTTCGTTGCGTCGCACACTTCATCTTCCTGTTCTTTACTCAGCAATTATTGTTCTCCTCATTGACGATTCACGATTGACGATCCACGTTCTTCATTTACCTTTACCTTATGTCACTCCGAAATAAATTCACCGGCACCGGTATAGCGATCGTTACTCCCTTCAATGAAGATGGAACCATCGATTGGAAAAGTTTCAGCAACCTGATCCGGTTCTGGATAAAAGGAAAGGTTGAATATTTGGTTGTGTTGGGCACTACCGGTGAAAGCGCTACCGTGCATGGCAATGAAAAACAGGAAGTGTTTTCTTTTGTTGCCAAAGAAGCGGCCGGCAAAATACCATTGGTTGCGGGTATCGGCGGCAACGATACACATGAAGTAACAGATGGATTTAAAAAATTCAACCTGGATGGATTTGATGCGATCCTTTCTGTTTCTCCTTATTATAATAAACCCAACCAGGAAGGTATCTTTCAGCATTACAAAACATTGAATGCAGTAACCCCGTTACCCATCATCATGTATAATGTTCCCGGTCGTACGGGACAAAGTGTAACTGCCGAAACACAACTCCGCATTGCACATGAATTAAAAAATATTTTTGCGACCAAAGAAGCCAGCGGCAATTTTGACCTGATCAACCAGATCATAAAAAATAAACCGGATGATTTTATGGTCATCAGCGGCGATGACCCGATCACTTTACAAATGATCGCCGCCGGTGCTGAAGGTTTGATCTCTGTTGTTGCCAATGCATACCCACTGGAATATTCCAATATGGTTCGTCTTTGTTTGAAGGGCGACTTCAATGCGGCCCGGGCACTCCATTATAAATACATCGATATTATCGCTTCTATGTTTGCCGAAGGAAGCCCGAGCGGTGTAAAAGCTTATTTATCCGAAATGGGGCTTTGTAAAAATACTTTTCGCTTGCCTGTTTGGAAGGTAAGTGATAAGCATAATGCGAAGATCAAAGAGTTGATGAAGGACGTTTGATTTACGAATTACGATATACGAATTACGATTTGTTTAAAGTTTAAATGTTCACATAGGAAAACCTTATGTGCGACTATGTTCCTATCATTCTATGTGGTGAAAAAAAACTACGATTTACATTACCCGATAATCCGTTTATAATTTAAGTATGCCCAGATCAAACCTTAGTATAGCATTATTGTTGTTCCCCGTTATTGTCATGGCACAGAACAGCATTCATCTGGAAATAAAAAACTTGCCTGCCAATCATCCATCAGGCGCAGCTATCTACATCGCCGGTTCATTCAACGGATGGAACCCGCAGAATGAGAATTACAGGTTCAAAAAAGATGAAAAGGGAAATTATTTTTTCGATATAAAACTGGATGCCGGTTCCTATGAATATAAAATAACAAGAGGCGGCTGGGATAAAGTGGAATGTAAAAAAAGCGGCGAAGGAGTGGAGAACAGGAAGATGACGATCACAGGCAATGCAACGATCCCATTGGATATCGAAGAATGGCAGGATCGTTTTGCCGCCAGGCCAAGAACGAGTACAGCCAGTAAGAATGTAAGGATCATCGATACTGCTTTTTTGATACCGCAATTAAAAAGAGTGAGAAGGGTTTGGATCTATCTGCCGGAAAATTATTCTTCCACACAAGATCATTACCCTGTATTATATATGCATGACGGGCAGAATGTTTTTGATGACGCTACTTCCTTTTCCGGCGAATGGGGGATCGACGAATTCCTGGATACGGCGAGAGTAAGATCATGTATTGTTGTAGCTATCGATAATGGAGCCAGTAAACGCATTAATGAATATTGTCCTTACGATTTTTCTTTGAAGACGCTTGGTTTGTCGAATGCCGATACATTGAATAAGGGAGAAGGAGACATGTATGTTGATTTTCTTGTGAAAACATTAAAACCTTTTATCGATAAAAATTACCGGGCATTAAAAAATAAGAAGAACACATTTGTTGCCGGCAGTTCGATGGGCGGCATTATTTCAATGTATGCTGTATTGAAATACCCGAAAGTATTTGGGGGTGCCGGTGTCTTTTCGCCTGCATTTTGGGTTGGACCAAAAATATTCGATGATATAAAAGCGAAGGGCAAAAAAGTAAGATCGAATATTTATTTCTATGCGGGCAAACAGGAAGGAGAGACGATGGTCCCTTTAACTATTAAAGCATTTGAAGAAATGTCGAAGGTTTCAAAATCAAAAATGACCACGGTGATAAGGGATGAGGGGAAACACAATGAACAGCGTTGGCGGATCGAGTTTCCGCTGTTTTATAAATGGATGATGGAATAAAACTTTTGCCGACGGCGTAGTTGAAACACATAGACACCTAGAAAACAATAGACAATACACACATAGGAAAACCCATGTGTCACCTGTGTCTTTATGATCCTATGTATTTCAAAAAAAATCAAATCGTGTAGGCGACCCCTTCTAAAGCCAGTTCCGTATTCGGAAAAACTTCTCTTGCTTCGGCTTCAAATTCTTCCAGCGTATCGTACTTACTGCTGAAATGCCCGATCAGTAATTTTTTTACACCGGCTTTCTTTGCCAGCGTTGCCGCCTGTTTGGTAGTAGAATGAAAACGTGCATCGGCTCTTTCACGAAGATTATCCAGGTAAGTCGTTTCATGATAGATCATATCTGCGCCCTGTATATGCGGGATCAGTGATTCATCATATTTCGTATCGGCACAGAAAGCATATCGGCGGCCGGCAACACCCGGCCCGGTCACCCATTCATTCTTTACAACTGTCCCATCTTTCCGGGTATAATCTTCCCCGTCTTTCAGCCTGTCATAAAATGCCTGGGGTATTTCGTATTCTTTGGCTTTATCCGGGTTAAGTTTTCTCAACTTTCTTTTTTCAGCAAAAGAAAAACCATAACATTCTATCCGGTGATTTGTTCGGAAACATTTTACCGTCAGCTTTTCATTATCGACCAAAGTTGCCGCTTCGCTGATAGTATGTATATGCAGTGGATAACAAAGCTGTGTGTCGGCCGCCTTCAATTGCAATTCGATGATCTCTTTTAACGGCGAAGGGCCGAATACATGCAATTCCTGTTTATGACCTAATAAACTGAATGAATTGATCAGCCCGACCAAACCGAAATAATGATCGCCATGCAGGTGTGAAATAAAAATATGAGAGATCTTTCCGCGGCGGATCTTATAATTGATCATTTGGATCTGGGTTCCTTCGCCGCAATCAATGATATAATTATTGCCATCATGCGTCAGCACCTGGCTGGTAGGATGACGGTCAAATGCAGGAACAGCGGAGTTATTGCCGAGAATAGTAACAGCGAACATGAACGGTCAGTGATTTTGATGTGTGTTGTTTCTTAGACGGCAAGGTAGGTCGTTTTGCTGCACGGACTCAATATGAATGTTAAAGGTTAAGTGCTGAATGTTGAATAAAAGCGAGTGCAGGTAGTGAAGCAGTTTAGTGTCATAAACCTTATTTAACATCTAACATTAAGCATTTAAAATTATTCATCTCCATCCAAAAACTCCCTCTCAATCTCTTCCATCTGCACAATATCCCAGGCCTCGCTTTCGGTAGGTGTTACATTCATCATTTCGAGCAGGTCGTTTTCATCGAGAAATTTTTCAACAGGTTCCTGCAGTTCGCAAATAACAAAAGAAGCACCGTTCTCATAAAACCGTTGCTGTATATAAACCAGCTTTTCGGCGGAAGCAACATCAATACTGCTGATCTCTTTTAAGAGCAGCACGAGGTTTTTAACGTCATTTTGCAGGTAAGGCAGCAAGCAATCAGCCATTTCTTCTGTCATAGTAGCAGAAAGTGACGGACCGGGCAGAGTGATGACATGAAATTTCTCTTTGGTATCAGTTTTGACCAGCATAGTGTGAGTTTTACTTTGAATGAGTCCTGCGAATCGTTAAGTGAACCTGAAAAGTGATAAAATAGACAGCCTCAAACAACTTAAATTATCAACATTCCGTTTATAACTACGGGAGAACAGGAACCGAATTTATTTGTTAATATTGTAATACAACCAATTATCTAGAATGGATAACAATTTTTCAGCACAGGTTAAGGAGATCATCTCGTTCAGCAGGGAAGAGGCGCTTCGGCTCGGGAATGATTTTATCGGCACCGAGCATTTATTGCTTGGCCTGATAAGAGAAGGAGATAATACAGCTGTCCGGATCCTTAAAAGCTTTAATGTCGATCTGTATGAATTGCGAAAAGAGATCGAACTGGCAGTAAAGGATAAGACAGGAAAGAATATTGCCAACATCAATAGTCTCCCGCTTACCAAGCAGGCCGAGAAAGTAATACGTGTAACTGTATTGGAAGCAAAAGCTTTGAAAAGCGCTACCGTGGAAACAGAACACCTCATGCTTTCTATATTGAAGAACAAAGAAAATATTGCTACACAAATATTAAATCAATTCGACGTGGATTACGACCTCTTCAGGCAGGAATTGGGCATTGTAAAATCCAATGACCCCCGGGCCGAATATACCGATGAGAATGATGATGATTTTGATGAAGAAAAAAAATATTCCCAGTCAAAAGGAAGTAAAGCACAGGGTAGTGCAAAAAGTAAAACGCCCGTGCTTGATAATTTTGGAAGGGATATAACCAAAATGGCCGAACTCGGTGCATTGGATCCTATCGTTGGACGGGAAAGAGAAATAGAAAGAGTTTCGCAAATATTATCAAGACGTAAAAAGAATAACCCGATACTGATCGGCGAACCCGGTGTTGGTAAAACAGCGATCGTTGAAGGATTGGCATTGCGTATCGTTCAAAGAAAAGTATCAAGGGTTTTATTCGATAAGAGAGTGATATCGCTTGATCTTGCTGCCCTGGTAGCCGGAACAAAATACCGCGGCCAGTTCGAAGAAAGAATGAAAGCGATCATGAATGAACTGGAAAAGAACCGTGATGTTATCCTTTTCATTGATGAATTGCATACGATAGTGGGAGCCGGTGGCGCCAGTGGTTCGCTGGATGCCAGCAATATCTTCAAACCAGCCCTGGCAAGAGGCGAATTACAATGTATCGGTGCTTCTACGCTGGATGAATACCGTATGTATATCGAAAAAGATGGCGCATTGGATCGCCGTTTTCAAAAAGTAATGATCGAGCCGCCGAGCGTAGATGATACCATTCTCATCCTTAATAATATCAAATCGAAATACGAAGAATATCACAATGTGAATTATGACCAGGAAGCGATCGATGCCTGTGTTAAGCTGAGTGACCGTTATGTTACGGATCGCCTGCTTCCCGACAAGGCCATTGATGTAATGGATGAAGTAGGGGCCCGGGTGCATTTGAAGAATATCAATGTACCGCAGAACATTGTCGATCTTGAAAAGAAGATCGAAGATGTAAAGAATGAAAAGAATAAAGTAGTGAAGAGCCAGAAATTCGAAGAAGCCGCTTCACTCCGCGATACAGAAAAACGTTTACAGGAAGACCTTGAAAAAGCAAAAGCTGAATGGGAAGAAGAAAGTAAACATAAACGTTTCCCCATCGGTGAGGAAGATATTGCTGAAGTGATCAGCATGATGACGGGAATTCCGGTGAAGAGAATGGTAGAAGCAGAAACAGAGAAGCTTCGCAAGATGGCCGTGGATATGAGTGAAATGGTAGTTGGTCAAACGGATGCTATCGGCAAAGTGGTAAAAGCTATCCAGCGTAACCGTGTTGGATTGAAAGACCCTAAAAAACCGATCGGTACTTTTATTTTCCTCGGGCCTACCGGTGTTGGTAAAACGGAACTGGCTCGTGCATTGTCAAGATATATGTTCGATTCGGAGGATTCACTTATTCGTATCGATATGAGTGAGTACATGGAAAAATTCACGGTCAGCCGTTTGATCGGTGCGCCTCCGGGATATGTGGGGTATGAAGAAGGCGGCCAGTTGACAGAAAGAGTTCGCCGCAAACCTTACAGCGTTATCCTGCTGGATGAAATTGAAAAAGCACACCCGGATATCTATAATATATTATTACAGGTGCTGGATGATGGACAATTGACCGATGGTCTTGGTCGCAAAGTGGATTTCAAGAATACGCTGATCATCATGACATCCAATATCGGCGTTCGTCAATTGAAAGATTTTGGAGCAGGTGTTGGATTTACTACTGCTTCCAAAATGGAGAACCAGGATGAAGCCAATAAAGCAGTTATTGAAAAAGCATTGAAGAAAACTTTCTCTCCCGAGTTTTTGAACAGGATCGATGATGTGGTGATCTTTAACAGTCTTTCAAAAGAAAATATCTTCAGCATCATCGACATCCTGATGAAAGGTGTGATGAAGCGTTTGGTTAACCTTGGTTTCAGTCTCGAGTTGACACCGAATGCAAAATCTTTCCTTGCTGATAAGGGGTATGATGTGGCTTTTGGGGCGAGACCTCTACACAGGGCGATACAAAAATACCTGGAAGATCCGCTGGCAGAAGAAATTCTGAACATGAGTGTAAAGGCAGGCGATGTACTGCTGGCCGATACCGATGCGGAGAACAGCAAGCTTAATTTCACTCTCCAGAAAAAGATAGAAGAGAAATCGGAAGCATAGATTTTTCTTTCAATAATAAAAAAGCCATTCGCCGCGACGAATGGCTTTTTTATTTTATACCTGCAGGCCCTATTGTCATTTCCCATACATCTTCTTCTATTTTGTTAAAAATGGCCTGAAAATTGTTTTTAGAAAAACTCCGTACCCATGAAAGGAGTTGTTTTGACCGAATCACCCACGTACAAGCTAAACTCCATTCTCCTCGAACAACCCGGCAGGCATTCTCCTGCAAGATCTCTATTGTCAAATCAAAATCAATTTCATTTATGCACCGAAATCTACTCCTCCAGCGGCTTTTGATTGTAAAGGCCTGCCTGCTCTTTGCGATCGCATCCTATTCTCAAATCAACATTCAAAAAACAAAAACCCTTCTCAGTACCGACAAAACTGTAAAAACATTTACAGTCAATGAACAGCTCGGCACCGCGTCTTTTATTTCTTTTGATGATAAAGTTTCGTATTCCACAAAAGAAACGGATCGCATGCTGAAAAAATATTTTGCCGGAGAAACTTCACCGAATGAATTCAGGTCCGTCCAGGTTACTGAATTAAATAATGGATTAAAAGTTGAAAAATTCAAATTCTATTTTGCAGGCGTGCCGGTTGAACATTCGGCTTATATGGTCGTATCCCGCAATGGCAAAATACTTTCTGTAAATGCTGAATCTTATGCATTCGATGATAACTTCTCTGTACAGCCTTCTTTAAGCGAAGAAAATGCTTTACAAAAAGCATTTGATTTTATTAGAGCCACCAAGTATGCCTGGGATGCATTGGAAGAAGACAAAACAAAATTTGCCGATAATCCTGCTTTCATGAAAAAACTGGAGGAATTACGGCAGGAATATTTTCCCAGGGGAGAATTAGTGATAGCAAAAGATGTGTATGGAGATGGCAAAGCGAAGCTCGCCTGGAAATTCAATATCTATGCTGTCGAGCCATTGGGCAGGTATAATATTTACATTGATGCGATCAGCGGAAGATTGTTGCTGAGAGATATGATCATTAAACATATTGACAAACCGGTAGCAGATACTTCGAAACGAATAAGCACTTCGCTTGATTATTTCAATTCACAAAAATTGGAACAACGGCCTGAAAAGATCACTGCTTCCGAAGTTGGTATTGCACATACACGTTATGCAGGTATACGGAATATTTATACCACAAGGCTTAGTGTGCCATTGCTTGGTATGCCCGACCCCAATAATGCTTCCGTGCAACTATCGTATAGCGGAGTTGATCCCCGCATTCCGATATTATTACCCGAACAAGTATTTATTTTAAAAGACGATACAAGAGGAAACGGTATTGAAACCTATGATATGAATGCTGTTGGTGGTGCACCGGTTTCACTTCCTGCTGTGCATTCTCTTTCGCTTGCTTTTACGGATCGTAATGTTTTGGCAGGAAGTGAGAATGTATGGAGAAACGAAACAGCCGGCGGAACCAATGAAGATCATATGCGGGGTGCAACGAGCAACGGTTCTATCGGCGCCGATGAAGCATTGAACGATGATTATGCGCTGGATGCACATTGGGGCGCTGAGATCGTTTATGATTATTGGAAAAATGTGCATGGCCGTTTCAGTTTTGATAACAGGAATTCTGCTATCAAAAGCTATGTACATTACGGGCCGGCTTATGATAATGCTTTTTGGAATGGAACTGTGATGACCTATGGCGATGGAAGCGGCACTACTGCATTGGGATTTAAACCATTGACATCACTGGATGTTTGTGGTCACGAGATCGGCCATGGTATTTGTTCTTTTACTTCCGATCTTGTTTATGAAAGCGAATCCGGTGCTATGAATGAGGCATTGAGTGATATATGGGCCGCTTCTATCGAAAGATATGTGATCCTGAATATCGATCCTTCACTCGCTGCTGTTTACAAACCATTTTCTATTGGAGAACAGATCGCTCTTGATCCCAACGATCCATTAAGAAGAATGGATGATCCCAAAGCAAAAAGTAATCCCGATACATATGGAGGACAATTTTGGGAGAACCCTGTTTGCACTCCTACATTGGCCAATGATGAATGCGGTGTGCATACCAATAGTGGTGTATTGAATAAATGGTATTATTTAGTTGTAGCAGGCTCGGGCGCAGGCTCCGGACCTGATGCATCATTTGCAGTGGGAGGCGCCGATGATGGTTTGGCGGATAATGGCGTTGTATATAATTCTGTTCCTTATAGTGTAACAGGTCTCGGGTTTAATAAAGCCCAGGCCATCACTTACCTGATGGAACTTTCATTGACACCCAATGCTACTTATGCACAGGCAAGAACTGCAGCGATCAATGCGGCCCGCATTTTATACGGCGAATGTTCACCGGAAGAAATTGCAGTGACCAATGCATTTTTTGCAGTAGGAGTAGGTGCAGCTTATACTATTTGCGGATTGCCTGTTATTTCTGCTTCTACTTCCGCTACAGATGTAAACGAAACAGCCGGCGGTACAGCCTGCGACCGTTACAATGAATATAATATCAATGTTAATCTTACAGCGGCGCAGGGTTCGGCTACGACTGTTAATTTTTCCGTTGGAGCTACTTCATTATCAGCCGATGAGTATCTGCTCGTCAGTAATTCGGTTACTTATAATCCCGGCGAAACAGGACAGCGTACGGTAAAACTCAGGATCTATGATGATGCAATGGTAGAAACAGATGAAATGATCGGGATAAATGTAAGCTCCGCTTCACCTGCATTGAATCAAACATTTGTTTTCACGGTAAGGAACGATGATTTTGCTCCTGCGCTTGGTGGCGTACAAACTTTGTTATCCGAAAATTTTGAATCCCCGGCTACCGGTCCTTATACCGCACCGGCTTCATCTTCTGTATGGGGTGTGATAGAAAAGATCAGCCCATCGCCGGTGAACTGGAGTGTGCGTACAGATGGTGTAGCACCGGGACTTATTTCCTTTACAACGAAAAGAGCTATTATTGAAATGCCGGTGCTGACGGGTGAAGCATTGTATGATCAATTGAATGAAGCAAATATCATTTTACGTACACCGCTTATCAATGCTGCGGGATTAAATGGAGTAAGGGTACAATTCAGATATGAAGCAGGTGGCGAGCCGGCTTGCGACCCGGCCTGCGATTATGGAAGGCTGATGTATTCATTTGACGGAATTAACTTTGCTGCTTTCTTCGATGCAGGACCTTTATTCCTTTCTCTTACCGATGCTAATTTTGATTTTATATTACCCGCTTCTTTTAATGGAAAACAATTCTATTTGGGAATACAATGGTATAATGATGCCAATGCAGGTACTTCGGCGAGTGTAACGATCGATGATTTTTTAGTAACAGCAAGAGGCCGTTCGATCGAATCCGAACTGGCAGATGCGGTAAGTGAAAAGGTAAATGCAGAAACCGGGAAATCGTCTTATTTCTATAGTACAACGGATGGCGAATTGATCGCAGGATTGTCGAATGGTACGGCGCATAATTATAGTTGTGTGACCGCTTCGATAGAAAAAGCGGGCAATACTGCTTTTGAATTATATGTGAACGGAACCGATCATCACAGGGTAGGAGATAAGATCGTGCGGATGACGCCATTCACCAATAATGCTTCCGGCAATTTTACGATCACTTTATATTTTACAGAACAGGAAATACAGGCCATCGAAGCGTACACCAGTTTTACAAGAAATCAATTTTATATTTATAAAACATCGGCAGCTTCTTATGCAAGTGCCACTGATGCTAATACGACCCGGTCAGCGGCCAGCTATACTTCAATACCGGGGATCGGTGGCTCGTTTACAGCAAGTTTTAGTTCGGGGTTCTCTGCTTTTGCAGTAGGAGCTTCTGTAAGTATTGCTTTACCGGTAAATTGTATTGATTTCAAAGTTTCAAAGACCGGCAATGCGGCACGCCTGCAATGGAAAGTAACGGATGATGTTAGTACTGCCGGCTTCGATATTGAAAGAAGTACCGATGGTATCAATTTTTCAACAATTGGTTATGTGCCGGCCGATCCGAACAATACCGGTTCGTATAGTTTTGATGATAATAATATCACCGGCTTCAACAATATTTATTACAGGCTCAAACAAAGAGATCTCGATGGAAGCTTTAAATATATCTGTTCGGTTCTGCGCTTAAGTGCAGATGTAAAAGCTTTTGATATCGGCAATATATATCCTAACCCCGGCAGGGATGAGGTTTTTGTAAATATTGTTACCGGCAGGTCCGTAAAACTGAAAATAGAATATATCAATACTTCGGGGGTAATAGTAAATTCCCGGAATTACCATGTGCAGGCCGGTACTTCAAGGGTACAACTGGAAATGAAAGCGATCGCAGCAGGGGTTTATTTTGTAAGGTTCAGGGATGAAAATGGAATATTGCTGGGCTCGCAACGATACGTCAAACAATAGCGTTAATTGTTGAATAAAAAGGCTGTTCTCATTGAGAACAGCCTTTTGTTTTTTAGAGGATAATTCACGCAGAGAGCGCAGGGATCGCAGGGGGAGTTTTAGAGTATTGAAAACTCCGCGGCCTCTGCGCTCTCTGCGTGATAAACTTAAAACGAACTATACAAGGGACGGAGTTATTTTTTTAACCCCTGCTTTTTTCTTTGCCAAATAAGGGGGACTTTTGTTATTTAGCAGCATTCAGCATGGAAAAGATCGTTATAGCAATTGATGGTTGGTCTAGTTGCGGCAAGAGTACATTGGCAAAACAACTCGCAAAGGAGTTGGGTTATTTATATGTGGACAGCGGCGCTATGTACAGGGCCATTACTTTATTTTTTTTACGTAATCATGTTGACTGGACCGATAAAAAAGAAGTAAAGCAGGCATTAAAAGAGATCGTTCTTGAATTTATAAATAATGAGAACACAGAAACAGGAGAGATATACCTGAACGGGGAAAATATCGAATATGTCATTCGGGACCTGGTGATCGCTGAAAAAGTAAGTGAAGTAGCGGCTATTAAAGAAATAAGGGATTTTGCAGTGGCGCAACAGCAGAAAATGGGAGAAAAGAAAGGGATCATCATGGACGGCCGTGATATCGGAACGGTAGTTTTTCCCAAAGCCGAGTTGAAAATATTCATGACAGCCGATAATGCCGTGAGAGTGGAAAGAAGGTTCAAAGAGTTGTATGAAAAGAATCCCAACGTCAGTATTGAAGAAGTAAAGGATAATCTTGAAATGAGGGATTACATTGATTCTCATAGAGAAGTAAGCCCTCTGAAGAAAGCAAAAGATGCAATTGAACTGGATAACACCAACTTAACGGAAAAAGAGCAGTTCCAAAAAGCCCTTGAATGGGTAAAAAATAAAACAGTTATTAAAAAAACGGCCAAAGGCTTGCACAGGTCTTAATGAATAATTAGTTTAGCCGCCGGTCGCAATACGATCCATCTCTTCCGATCATTCCTTTTAGTAAAAGCCACCTATCCTTTATTATCAAAAGCCTTACAGAAGAACAGTGTATAACTGTGCCTTAGTAAAGTCCTTAGCGGGTAAGCCTGCTATCCAATCTCATATTGAAGTAAACCCACCCAACTTTCAATAAGCTTTGAATGCAAGGCTGTGAAAGTAAGACCAGTTTTATTTTATTATTAAAACCCGGACCATGAAAAAGATTTTATTACCAGTTTTACTGATGGCATTGATCGGACTAACGAACCAGATACGGGCTCAATGTTCAGGAACTGATATTCGTATCACAAATTTTACAACTACTGTATCAGCCGATAAGATATTATACGAGTTTAGCTGGGAATATATCCGCGGGCATGGATCGATCGAAGTTATTTTTATCTCCAATGGCAGCCAGGTAGGCTCATTACCCTGTATCTCGAGAGTGAAAGATTCTGCTGCAGGACCTCATCTTGTGAAGGGAACTTTTACTAATGGCAGTTGGTTGGGATCTTTCAAAGTAGAATTAAGAGTATGGACCAACCCGGACTGCAGCGGGAACAATTGTATCTTATTCCGCGAAGTATCCCAGAGCTCGCTTCCGGTTCAATTCAAAACATTTACTGCAACAAAACAACCGTTCGATGTTTTGCTTCAGTGGGATATTATCTGGGAACAGAATTCCGCCGGTTTTATTATTGAAAGAAATACAAGCGGTGTATGGGACTCTGTTGGCTATGTTGCAACGAAGGCGCCCAATGGCAATAGCAGCGATCAGCTGAGTTATATGTATGCGGATATAAATAATATTAAAAGTATTTCCCAGTATCGTATCAGGCAAATGAGCCTGGACAGGCATTCAAAATACAGCGACATCAGGCTTATCCAGGGTGATAGCCAGTTGCAGATGATCGTTTATCCTGTTCCAATAACGGACGGGAAAGTAAATGTATCTTTTGAAGATGCTGCTGTCCGTGATATCACTGTGTCGGATATAATGGGGCGTACTGTAAGACAGATAAAAGGTATTTCCAATAATAATATTACAATTGAGAACCTGGCACCCGGAACATATGTCCTTATGGCTATAGACCCGGCAACACGTAAGCAGGCGATAACCAGGATCGTAGTGATCAAACAATAAATGCTCAGGGGTTTTTAGTAAAACCAGGGGGATGGCTTCGGCTGTCCTCTTTTTTTTATTTAGAAGTCAAATAAGTCAAATGGGTCATATACGTCAAAGCAGCGTCTTTATTTGACTCCTTTGACCTATATGACCCATTTGACTACTTAATCAAATAATTTCTATTGCGGCTTCAACTTTCCGCATCTATAAAGTTTATTACTTCTTCTTTATCTCCAGCAACTCTACTTCAAATGTGAGCATAGAACCACCGGGGATCGGACCATAATCAGAAGCGCCATATCCGAGCGTATAAGGAACATAAAATTTGTATTTAGATCCTATACTCATTAATTGTAAACCTTCTGTCCAGCCTTTTATCACGCCCTGTAACGAGAAAGTGATAGGTGTACCCCTGCTATAAGAGTCGTCAAACGGAACCGGGTTATTAAGCAAGGTTCCTTTATAATGACAAGTCACGCTGTCTTCGGCTGATGGCTTGGCACCATCGCCTTCTTTTAATACTTCATATTGCAGACCGCTGGCAGTTGTTTTTACTCCCGGCTTTGATTTGTTCTGCTTAAGAAAAGCTTCTCCTTCATCAATATTCGGTTTTGATTTTTGACCCTGCAGGATCATCATATAATTGTTGAGAACAGTATTGGCTGTTGCATCATCCAGCAATCCTTTTTTATTTCCCAATATATCACTGATAGCTTTTGATACCAGGTTGGCATTGAGTTTCGTTAAACCCTGTTGTTTATAGAATGTTGCAACGCTCATACCAACTGCATAGCTGGCAGAGTCGCTTAAATTTTTCATGGGGTTTACCGGGGCTTTTACCGGAGTTTTTACTGGTGTCTTACCGGGCTGTGCATATAAATGGCCCATTGCAGCAACACAAACGATCAATAAAACTGACTTTTTTATTTGCATATTTTAGGTTTAAATTTTATTAAGGGGCAAAAATACAGGTTGAAATGGTAATTCGGTAGCCTTCAATCACATAATTTCGTTATCCCTTTAAAGAGAAAATGGAAAATTTTACACAACCTGTACAGATCCGCTGGTCGGATATCGATGCTAACTTTCATTTACGGCACTCCGTTTATTACGATTGGGCGGCATCCTCCCGGCTTGACTTTTTAGGTCAGCATGGATTGACAACATTATTAATGCAACAGTTGCATTTCGGGCCGATCCTTTTCAGGGAGGAATGTATATTCCGCAGGGAAATAAGATTGGGCGATTCCGTTACCGTAAACCTTGAATTGATCTCTTCACGTAAAGATTATTCACGATGGACCATCCGGCATACGATCATGAAGAACCCTGAAACTGTTTCAGCTATTCTTACTGTTGATGGTGCCTGGCTGGATACAGCCATAAGAAAACTGGCTGTGCCACCGCCTGAAGTGATAGATGTTTTTTCAAAAATGCCGGTGGGTAAAGATTTTAAATGGGCCTTTTCGTGAATCGTCAATCGTGAATCGTGAATAGTGAATAGTGTTTTAGGTCCGGTGTCTCACTACAATTCGCTTATTTGCCAGGATCATTGACGATTGACGATTCACGATTGACGATTCACGTCTCACTGGTCATCCCGGTTTTTTCAAACAACAATATTTTGGAAGGAAACCTTGCCACATACCCATTGACAAGATTGCGGATAAAACTATTTTCCCTGTATTGGGTAATATGATCTTTTATTTCTTCATGATTTGTTATTTGCGCATCGGCCGGAATATATCCCATCCCGTAAAAATGACCTTCCAGTATCAATATACATGACTTATCATCATTGGTCAATCCTTTATCTATGATCGCAAAAGAAGGTTGTGAAAGAAGAGAGTCACATGCTTTTTTCACTCTTTTATTATAATCGGCGGCATTCTCATTTTTTTCACAGGCGCCCAGGCAATATCCTTCAGTTATGCCTTCACATTTCCCTTCGTCTTTTTGCATGAAACAAAGCTTTGGGCAAAGCTTAAAATCTTTTATCATCTTCCGGATGATCGCATGGCCGTCTATTAAATAATGAAAAGTGAAGACAGGGTTCAATCTTTTCCTGTTCTTATCAATGCCAAGGCGGAGATAACCGTTCTGATCCTCGTATTCAAATATCCCATACACATCTTCCCATCTTTTTTGAGAAGAATTGAAGATGGGCCATTTCTTTTTTATTTCTGCCGACTCAAGTATGCAAGCCATTAGTTCAGTGCCGCAGTCATGGTGACTAATACCATATACATACCGCATGAAATTTTGTTTTTGCCTGCCTTCTGAATTATTACTGAAATGACTGTTGACCCTGTAACGGATATTATTCGCCTTACCTACATATACTACTTTCCCTTTTTCATTATGAAAATAATAAACGCCGGGAGTATAAGGCAGTTTATCAAAATGCTCTTTGGGTACATTGGGAGGAAGTATCCATTCTTTGGAATTACGTTGTAAACTTTTCCGGATATGATCCTCTTTATCATTCTGCAGTAATAACTGAAATATTTTTGCTGTTGCTTCCGTATCGCCGCCGGCCCGGTGCCTGTCATTGATGATAATGCCGAGTGAATCGCAAAGTTTACCGAGACTATAAGAAGGAAAGCCCGGAAAGATCTTGCGGCTTAGTCTTACAGTACATAATTTCCTGGAGTTTAGTTCAAAGCCGGATTCTTTTAAATGACCTTTTACAAAAGAGTAATCAAAGTTCACATTATGGGCAATGAATATCTTATCATGTAATATTTCATAGATCGTTTGGGCAACATCTTCAAAAGCGGGGGCAGTGGCTACCATTTTATCGGTAATGCCCGTCATGGCGGATATATAGTTGGGGATCGGCTGGCCGGGATTGATCAGCGTTTCAAACTTTTTGGTCACTTTTTCGCCATCAAAAAGATGAATAGAGATCTCTGTTATGCCATTTGCAGCAGCATAACCCCCCGTTGTTTCTATATCTACGATTGCGTACATGCCTGATTCTCCATTCTTGTTTCTTGTTCCTTGTTCCTTGTTCCTTGTTCTATATTTGAGGAATAAATTTCGTGAAAATTAGCCAAATGCCGAAGGATGATAAATTCATAATGTTTCGAAACAGGCTGGAAAAGGTTTACCGGCATCTTGGCAAGCAGGCCAGGCGTTTGAAAATTAGTTGCTACCGGGTCTACGATCACGATCTTCCCGAGTTCCCATTTTGTATCGAGATATATGGCGATAAATTATATGTGGCTGAATACAAACGCCGGCATACAATGACGGAAGATGAACATGATATATGGATGGAAGAAAGCCTGGTTATTATTTCCGGGATATTAATGGTTTCAAAAGAAAATATTTTTTTGAAACTCCGCCAGCGAAAACCGGGAAGACTGGGGCAATACCAGAAATATGGCGAAGTGCAGCATGACCCGATAGCTATCGGGTTTGTCGTGGAAGAAAATAATTTAAAGTTCATTGTGAACCTGAGTGATTATTTAGACACCGGTTTATTCCTCGATCATCGTATCACAAGGCAGATGGTAAAAGAACAAAGCAAAGGAAAAAAGTTGTTGAATCTTTTTGCGTACACAGGATCTTTTTCCGTGTATGCAGCAGCCGGGGGCGCCGATGAAGTGGTGACGGTGGATCTTTCAAAGACTTATTTGCAATGGGCGGAAAGAAATTTTCAATTGAATGGATTTAATGATCAAAGCCGGTATCAATTTATTCATGCAGATGTGATGCAATATCTCCGGTCAATACCTGCCGGTCATTACGATATCATAGTTATGGATCCGCCGACATTCAGCAATAGTAAAAGGATGGAGGATTTTTTAGATATACAACGGGATCATGTTTCACTGATCAATGATTGTATGAAAGGATTGAAGAAAGACGGCCGGTTATATTTCAGTACCAATTACCGGGACTTTATTTTGGACAAAGAAAAGATCAAGACTTCTTCTATCAAGGACATTACAAAAGCTACCACCCCTTTTGATTTTGAAGGAAAATTATTTCGGTCCTGTTATCTTATTACAAAGTAACGCTGAGCGTTAACTTTGAGAATGATGATGAACTCAAAATTTTTATTGTAGCTTAGTAGGAGCAAATGATCGTTTCTTTCTTTTTTACAATATATTTTGCTTGAAAAGGTATCTGATTTTTTTATTGCTTAGCATTAGCACTATTTCTTTTTGCCAGCAAATGAATGTTGACTCATTGGTCAATGCATTGTCAGTGGCGAAGGAGGATACCGGTAAGGCAACGATCTATGAGAATCTGGCGCTGAGCCTTCGTTTTACCGATCCTGCGAAAGCCATCGAATACGGCAAGGCCGGCATCCTTCTTTCAAAAAAATTATCATTCGATAAAGGTATCGCAGGTTGTTGCCTTCGTGTTTCTACGGCCTATTCTTATTCCGGCAAATTGGATATGGCATTTTTATATCTCGATACTTCATTGACCTATATGCGTAAGGTTGGCGATCTCAACCGGCTTGGCCTCATCTATCTTAACAGGGCGGATTTTTTCCGGCAAAAACAGAATATGGACCAGGCCCTTCGTGATTGCGATACAGCCTTGCAGTATGCCGATAAAGCAAACAATGATGATGTAAGGGCAAGAGTGAATCAAACGATGGGCGCTATTTATTTTCGCCAGCAGAATTATTCGCAGGGGATCAGTTATTCCGAAAAGGCCATTGCTCTTTATCGCAAAACCGGCAACATGCGCATGTCTTCCGCGGGGCTCAATAATCTCGGCCTTATTTATAAAGAGATGAAAGCGTACGACAAGGCTATAACAGTAATGGAACAAGCTATTCGCATCACCGATAGTTTAAAGGATATCACTAACCTCAGTGTCTATTATGGCAATCTCTGTACTGTTTATTTTCAAACAAATGAGTATGATAAGGCCGATAAGTATGCAGATAAGGCCATGCAATATGCCGTTATGCAGGATAACCCGGCAGAGATCGCCCTGGCAGAGCAACTCAAAGCCACCATCATGGTCTATCACAAGAAATATGCTGAGGCGATCGCTTATATGAATAAAGCTCTCCCGGTATTCCAGGAAGTGGAAGACATGGATAATGTCAACATCGGTGCCGATATCATGGCGGAATCTTATGCAGGACTCGGCGATCATGCCAAAGCTTATGAATACATGCAACTTGCAAGAACGGCCAGTGATTCTCTTGCAAAATGGAAATATGATGATGACATTGCTGCAATGCAAACAAAATTTAAAGTAGATGAAAAAGATAAAGAGATACAGTTGCTTGCAAAAGATAAAGAACTGCAACAGCAAAAATTGCAACGAAGAAGTTTGTTATTGACAGGCGCTGCTGTAATAGCCTTCCTGGCGCTCGCCGGTATCTGGCTGCTGATGAACCGCAATAAGCTTAGACAAAGAATGAAAGAACTGGAGATCCGTAACCAGATAGCTGCCGACCTGCATGATGAAGTAGGCAGTTCACTCAGCAGCATACATATGCTGAGCCAGATGGCCACAAGACAGGGCAGTGATACAAAACAGAGTGATGTATTGCAGAAGATGAGCAATAATGCAAAAGAAACGATGGATAAAATGGGTGATATCGTATGGATGATAAAACCCGGCGAGAGTGAAGCTTCCAGTCTTAAACAACGGATGGAACGTTTTGCGTATGAAATATGCAGCAGCAAGAACATCGGCACAACGATAAATATCGATGAACTGGAAAAAGCAAAACTTACGATGGAGCAGCGGAAGAATATTTATCTCGTTTTTAAAGAAGCATTGAATAACGCTGTAAAATATTCCGGTACGGAAAGAACAGATATAAAGATCACTGTACAAAACAAAGAACTGGTATTGCAGGTAAAAGATCATGGAAAAGGATTTGATGCCGCCGTTAACGGCAATGGCAATGGCCTGGACAATATGAAGAACAGGGCATCGGAATTAAATGGGAAGCTGGAATTGATCTCCGGTAAAGAGGGAACTACGGTGCTGTTAACAATTCCGTTATAGTTTCACCCGATTTCGCTATTGGGATACAATATTTTTTAATAAACTTTGTATAAATAAACCACCTGTTTTGATACGAGTAGCCGTTTTTGAAGATAATAAACACCTGAGGGAAACTTTTGAATTCCTGCTGAACGACTCTGAAGGCTTTACCTGCACCGGCGCCTATCCCGATTGCCGGAATATTGTTACCAACCTGGAAGTTTCACCCTGCGATGTGGTATTGATGGATATTGAAATGCCGGGGATGAATGGTATCGAAGCAACAAAAGTTGTCAAAGAAAATCTTCCGGGCATCAATATTCTAATACAAACTGTTTTTTTTGAAGACGAATATATTTTTAATGCAATATGCGCAGGCGCTTCCGGCTATATTTTAAAATCGACAACGCCGGATGGTTACCTGGAAGCTATCAAAGATGTACTCGCCGGCGGTTCGCCTATGACGCCGGGTATCGCAAGAAGAGTATTGGAATTATTCAAAACTAATTTACAACCTGAAGCTCCTGTCAAAGATTATAATCTTACGCCCCAGGAAAAAAAAGTATTGCAATTGCTGGTTGCCGGTAAAAGTTATAAAATGATCGGCGCCGAATTATTTGTATCTGTCGATACGGTCAAATCGCATATCAGTAATATATATGCCAAGCTGCATGTTCATTCCGGCACCGAAGCCGTTTCCAAAGCTATACGGGATAAGATCGTGTAATGATTTACGATTTATGAAATCGAAAAGCCCTTTCGACCATGGTGATTCTTTTAAAACAGTAAGAAAGCTTCGGAGTCAAGACATAAGTTGGATTCAAATGCCCCGGAGGGGCTATATGCCGGTAGTAGCAATAATCGGAAAGTTCATTTGCTCCTTAGGAGCAAAACATCAAGGATCATCGTTCCTACCTACGGCATGGTCGGTTACATCATATATCCACGCTACCGGCCTTTTGCTCCTACGATGAAAAAATATAGTATTGGAAAAATTGTAGACGGCTTATGTTTTGACTACATATACACCTAAATTTATTTCACCATCGCCTGATCCTTTTTTTCAATGTCTCATATACCGGCCTTTCTATAATCAGGTAACCGGTAATGGATACCAGCCATAATAATATAAAGTTGCGGTCGGGGAAAAAATACCAGCCGCGCAATTCTGTATTAACATAACCAATATGCACGAGGTAAAAAATAAAGGAAGCATTACCCATCAGCAAAAACATTTTGGTACTCAGCAATCTTTGTATCCAGGTTCTTTCGGTGATCAATCCATATAAAAATAAAGCTACCGCAAAAGGGAATAGTATATTTCGTATCGCCAAACCTGCTGGAGTATCAGTGCCATGTTTGTAAATGGTCGGTTCTAATAAACTTAGGCAATAAATAATAACGAGCATCGCTATTCCGCCGGCCAATGTTTTATAGCGAAAACCGGTTTTTATTGTTGCACCATTTGCTAATAAATGATTTGCCAGTAATACGCCTGCAAAAAATTCCACGAAACGCCCCGGGAAACTGGCGTTGAACACAAAGAACCAGGGATACAAAAAGCGATCGGGATTTCCTTTTAACCAATACAAGCCATAACCGATCAGTAAACTAAAGGCAAGTAAGAGAAGCAAATAAAAAATGGTTTTATAAATATCTTTTTTAGCAAGAAAATATATGAAAGGAGCCAGCGTATAAAAACAAAGCTCTACCGTCAGTGACCATGATTGCGGAATGCCTGACAAATTATATTTATCACTTGCTCCATGCAAAAGAGTATAGGTCAGCAAGGTTTCTTTTTGACTGGCAAAACCATTGTCCAAATACATTATTGTAAGAATGATAAGATAAACCGGGAATATCCGGATCAAACGGGTAAGCAAATATTTTCCATATTCTTTTTTGGATCGCAGCGGATCGCTTTTGTAGGTATAAGCGATCAAAAAACCGCTCAATACAAAAAAGATGGATACGCCGGCTTGAAATTCATTCAGGAAGCGCAGCAATAATTCGGGAATATCATTGCGCCAATATTTGCGGTTATGGTATAAGAATACCATGATGGCGGCAATTGCCCTCAACCCGGTAAGTGCCTGTAGACGTTGCGGCTTCAAGATGGAAATTGAAATAAAAATAGTATAAGCCTGAGATATCCGTTGTTATTTATTTAGGCATTAATGCAGCCCGGTTATACAGTTTCACGCAACGGACGCAAAGGAGCAGCGGCGCGACGTTGCGTTCATTGCGTGAAAAAAACATTATGTTTGGTCAGCCTCCTATATACCTTTATTATTCTTTCATAACGGGCAACCCGATATAAGTTGCATATTGATCATTACAATAAATAGTATGTGTTGCTTTGATAAAATCGGTTTCCTTCGCTTCAAAAATGTTGGGAATATATTTCTGCGGGTTACGGTCAATGATAGGGAACCAGGTACTCTGGATCTGTATCATCAAACGATGGCCTTTTAAAAATGTATGATTGATATCATGCAGGTCTATCACAAACTCTTCCGGTTTATTGGGCGTCAGCGGTTGTGGGTTCTCAAAACTCTTTCTGAAACGTCCCCTGAAAACTTCCATCGCAACAGGTAATTGATAGCCGCTCATTAATTGATTTTTATTATCAATATCGGGATAAACGTCAATAAGTTTTACTACAAAGTCAGCATCGCTACCTGTTGTACTTGCAAAAATATGCGCCGTGATCTTCCCTGTGACCGTCATGTTCTCTGTAAGACTATCGGCTGTAAAGCTTATTACATCCGGTCTTGAACTTACAAAACGCTGGTCTTCCACATGCCAGGATCTCCAGCGGCTGCCAAAACCATAAGTAGCTTCAATAGGTTGTGCCCGGTAAGGAACGGGCTTTGCAGGATCGCTTATATAACTTACGGAACTGTTACTGGTATTCGGTTTTGTAAAACCAGCGCTATGATCTGCATTGGCATAAAATTTTTTTATATCCGCATTTTTTGGCGGCCATGTATCATATGTTTTCCATTCGTTACTGCCCGTTTGAAAACAGTTTGCCTCTGCAAATTTGCTATCACCGATCCCTTTTAACCAATGATCGAACCATTGTTTTTGTAAAGCCTGGAACCAAACCGCTGTCTTATTTCCGAAATCTATTTTACCTAAACTGTCTGCTTTATTACCTGCCCACTGGCCATGACTCCATGGACCCAGCACTATAAAATTCCGTTTGAAACTATCTTTCTTTTCTAAATGGCTATACATTATTTGCGGACCGTTCAGATCTTCCTGGTCGTAATAACCACCAACATGTAAGATGGGCAATTGAGGTGTATGTGCAGAATTTAACATTGATTGCCTTTGCCAGAATGCATCATAGTTTGGATGTTTGGCAAAATCATTCCAAGCGGGCAGCCTGTTCTTATAATATTTTTCATTTACATTTTTTAAAGAACCGAGTTTCAAATACCAGTCAAACAAATCGAATTGCGGGAAAGGAAAATCGCTATTGGCTTCTTTTTCATTTTCTACAAGATAACTGTACTCAAATCCATAACTCAAACGGAATGCTCCGTTGTGATGAAAATCGTCACCCAAAAACATATCGGCAGGAGAAGCTTGCGGCGAACTTGCTTTTAATGCGGGATGCGGATCGATCGAAGCATCCAGCGCTGTATAACCATCATAGGAAATACCAAATATCCCTGCCTTACCATTATTGTGGGGAATGTTTTTGATCAACCAGTCGATAGCATCATACGCATCGGTACTTTCATCGGTCTTTGTTTTATCCTGTAAATGATAAACGGGGCGGTTCATTTCAAAACTTCCTTCGCTTTTAAATTTTCCCCGCAGATCCTGGAAAACAAAAATGTAACCTTCCATAGCCATTGACCTGATATAGGAGGGTAATTTTTCTGTAGCGGCTGTAGAATCTTCTTTTAACGGGAAGTCCGATCCATACGGTGTACGTTGTATCAAAAAAGGTAAGGGCCTGTCATTACCTGTTGGCGAAAGCACCACTGTAAACAATTTAATTCCATCCCGCATCGGTATCATGTAGGTTTTTTTGGTGTAAGAACTGGCGAAATCATTCTGCGCAAAGATTACCGGGAGCTGGCTTATCAAAAAGATAATAAGTAATGAATATTTTTTCATTTCGTTTGATTGATGATGCTGAAGTTAGATTGTTTTGCCGAGATTTATTTCTTCAGTGGGAGGGATAGCTGGATCAATCAGCTATGTGAATCGATCGTCGAAGGTTCGATCATGTCCTCTCCCGGATCCCTGATGAAAGTTGTGAATAGCATAAACCCATGCATAAAAAAAACCAGGGCTTTGGCTATGGTTTTTTTATTAATAATAAAGCTGGTAAGAGATTTTATTATGCCCGGTCAATTTAACATCTGGCATTTAAAACTTAAAACTTATAACGTCTTCAACACATCATTCATACTTCTTACCGCTTCAGCGCTTTTATTGAAAGCAGCCTGTTCCGTTTCATTCAATTTGAAATCAAGTATCTTTTCCCAACCATTTTTTCCAATGATAACAGGAACACCAAGGCAAATATCTTTCTGACCGTATTCACCATCGAGAGACACACAGCAGGTAAATAATTTCTTTTCATCTCTTACAATACTTTCTACCAATGCTGCGCCGGCTGCACCCGGTGCATACCAGGCAGATGTACCTATCAATGCAGTTAAAGTAGCGCCGCCTACCATTGTATCTTTTACAATTTTTTCCTGTTGCTCTGTTGATAAGAAATCAGTAACAGGAGCGCTGTTCCATGTAGCAAGACGGATCAAAGGGATCATTGTTGTATCGCCATGTCCGCCGACAACCACCGCATTCAGATCGGCAGGTGAACAATTCAAATGCTGGCTCAATTGATATTTAAAACGGCTGCTATCCAATGTGCCGCCCATTCCAATGATCCTGTTCTTCGGTACACCGGTCGATGTCAATGCGAGGTAGGTCATCGTATCCATCGGGTTACTGATAACAATGATGATAGCATCGGGAGAATGTTTCAAAATATTTTCGCAAACACCTTTTACAATTCCTGCATTGGTGCCGATCAGTTCTTCTCTTGTCATACCCGGTTTGCGGGGAATACCTGAAGTAATAACTACCACATCGCTGCCGGCAGTTTTAGAATAATCATTGGTACTGCCGCTGATCTTTGTATCAAAACCAAGAAGGGTAGCCGTCTGCATCATATCCTGGGCTTTACCTTCGGCAAGGCCTTCTTTGATGTCGAGCAATACCAGTTCATTACAAAGTTCTTTGCGGGCAATATTATCGGCACAAGTTGCACCAACGGCACCGGCACCTACGACAGTTACTTTCATTACAATAGATTTATGATTGAAGAGAAATTTTTTCGCGGCAAAGGTAGGGAAAGAGAGAGAAGAGTTTAAGGTTTATAGGAGTTTAAGGTTTCAGGTTTATCGTTTCAGGTTGGGTCTCCGAAATGTAAAACCTTTCCCTTAGCACGCAACCTGAAACGATAAACCTGAAACCTTAAACTAGTGTATCGTTATTTCTCTAACTCCAGCAACGCTTTTTCCAATGGCATAGAACCTGCAAACACAGAGATCAGTTCCCCTTTCTTATTATAGAAAGCAAGAAAAGGCAGGTTTTTTACATCATAAAAAGGAAGAAGAAAAAAATCCGGGTCACGGCCCATAATGATATTCTTGTATTGCGCCAGCCCGTATTTTTCACGGAAGGCGATCATATCCTCGTGGGGTCTCATCGTAACCATTACGATGGTTATTTTTTCGAATTTTTCAATGTTCTTCACCAGTTCTTCCGTTTCATGCTGGCAATGATCGCAGTCGGGACTGAAGATCATCAGCATAACAGGTTTCTTTTTAGGAAGATCATTTTTGATCATGCTCTTACTACTATCAACCAATATTAATTTTACCGGTGGAAAGGTTGGAAATCTTTTATAAGGCGGTTGAACGATCGAATCGGTTTGAGAATACAGCGTAACAGATAAAAAGATAACTGCTATAAAAGTCAATAGTTTCCGCATTTTTAAAAATTCGTTTTATTGTATCACAGTAACGACGCCTTTACGGGCCAACAGGTTGCCTTTATAATCAATGGCCTCTGCGATCCATACAAATGTACCGGTAGATACAGGAACGCCTTTTATTTTTCCATCCCATCCCTGCCGGGGATCTTTGGTAAAGAATATAAGTTGCCCCGAACGGTCAAATACTTTAAAGAATTTGAATTCTTTCATACCTGCAGGTATGGCTCTTAAAATATCATTGCGACCGTCATTATTAGGTGTAAAAGCTGATGGCACATAGATATCCGGTCCCAAATAAACTTTAATAAGAATATCATCGACGCCCTGGCATCCTGCCGGTGTAGTACCGGTTACAATTAATCGCTGCTCATAACTAAGTGTAGCAACCGGCGCTGCTATTGCAGAATTATTAAGCGGGAAAGCCGGCGACCAGGACCAATCGGTAACTCCCGAATTATTTAATTCTATTGCCGATAGCTGCACAGGTTGATTAATAGCAACGATCGTATCGCTGCCCGCAAAGATCTTTACAGTAGGTGTTACATTGATACTCACAACATCGGGTACGAGTGATCGGCAATTAAAAATATCAGTGACCATTAAACCGTAACTGATATCAGCGACAGCTTTTACACCTGGATCCTGTGCTGTTCCCGGCGAAATAAAATGAGTGGTTGGCGACCATTGATAACTTACACCGCCATTACCATGCAGCTGAAATACTTTTCCATAACAAACATCGATATCATCGCCGGCATCCGGAACAGGAGCGGGGCGGACGAAAACTTCTACAGAATCTTTCTTTGTGCAAATACCACTGGTAGCAGTGAGGTAATATTTAATACTTGTTACGGGGTTAGCTGTAGGATTTAAAATACCAGTATTATCTAATGCAGTAGAAGGCGACCATGAAAGAATGCTTCCATTGGAAACAGCCGGTATCAGATAACCCGTGCCTTCGCAAATAGTTTCACTGGCGCCTGCATCTACTGTAACGGTATCATTCAATGCGATCGCAGTGCCTTGTGTTGCCATACAGCCATTACCATCTCGTATTGTTATGGTATAAAGATTCGCTGTAACATTGAATACATTGGAAGACTGAAAATTTATTCCATCGATCGAATATTGATAAGCACTGTTTCCGCCGGTTGCTGCTACAGTGATCGATCCATCGGGTCCGCCTGAACAACCAGCAGGAGTTGTCGCAAGATTGCTGATCGCAAGATCGGGGAATGCCTGTGCAATATCTGCCTGCACACTATCTATGCAATTTGCATCTCTCATTTTTACCCAATAAGAACCAACAGGAAGATTATTGAATGTACTATCCGGTTGCCAGTTTATTCCATTCAAAGAAAATTCAACAGGCGCCGTCCATTCCGGTCCGCCGGCAACTTTGATCTGGCCGGTTGCCCCGTTACTGCAATTCACATTTGTTTTGGAAACAAATTCCATTTCTTTAAAATCGATCAAAACAGAATCTTTTGCATTGCAGGCTCCGGCTGTTGCGGTGCATACATAAGTTGTATTATGATTTACCGGTGAAGCAAATGGATCCCTGACAATAGTACTGCTTAGTGTAGGATCAGGCATCCATTGATAAGTAGTATAACCTGCCGAAGCGTCCAATTGTATCGTTCCCCGTTTACAGATCATTGCTGTATCCGGGAAAAGCGGAAGAATATCATAATCCCGGATCTGTATCAAGGTACTGTCGGTAGGAGTAAGAGAACTGCAACCGCCCAGTGTATATACTTTTAATATTTCGATACCTTCCGGTAACAGGTCAACGATAGGATCTACATTGACAACAACAAAACTGTCATTGGCCGGGATCGTAACAAAAGCAGGTAATGGAAGTACATCAACACCATCTGTTGCAGTACCGCCATAAGAAAGATTTACTACTAATGGAAAAGGATCTTTTCTTGGACGACTAACATGAAATGCACCCGGCACGCATCCTTCTGCTAAATAACTCAAACCACTTCGTGGATCAGTTTGGGTGGAATTATTCATGGAAACCACATTGGAAGAAAGGCTTTTTGCTTCGAGAAAAACTCCTGTATCCCACAAATGATCGCCCCGATCGGCAACAACTAATTTTAAATGATAACGCTGGCAAGGCTGAACACGGGAAACCGCAGTGAAAATAACCGTATGACCTTCGTATGTAAAATTGGTATTGCCAGTATTGCTTATATAATATTGGGGATTATTGACACAGGGCGCCGTTGTGATATTATTTACATTGGTAATTGTAACAGGCTGACCCGTTCCGGGGATAAGTGCAATATTCTTATCACCGGCAATACCGGGCCCGGAAATAAAAAAACCAAAAGCATCATTGAAATTGCAAACCGTTCCGCTCGTATATTCTTCCGATCCCAATACATATTTGAATTTGATCGTATCGCCAAGCGGAACAAAATCAAATTCAAGTGCTATTGCATCATGTAACTGGGCAATGGGAACACCCAGTTCATTTGCAAGAGTAGGATCGCCGGGAAGATTCAACACGCCATTCGCAAGTGCTGATGAAGCGGGTGTAAAACCACTTCCATCGACGCCCCATTGACCGCCATCATTTGATTTGGCTCTTCCCGAAGTAATAACAATACCGCTATCAATACCGATGGTAGTTCCCCCGATATTATTAAAAAGACCCGTTGGAACAATTGATCCTGTAACCGTCAGCCTTGCATTACTTATGGTTACTCCGTCTCCAACAAGTTTTTGGGCCAATGTCTGCGCATTATTTGTGGGAGCTACAATAAGCTGTGCATAGGAAAATGTTTTCACCAAAGAAAAAACTAAAGCGAGTAGTAGTTTTAATTTGATCGTACGCATAGCATGATTCACTTTGACGAAGTTAAAAAATCCGGGGCAGAAATAATCGATCGGCTTTTGCAATGCATCATTTTGAAAAATTGCCGGTAAGACGGTAAGGCGGAAAGATAGATTTATAAGTTATATTCCTTATCGTCTTCCCGTCTTTCCGGCAAGGATACACTACCGAGTCTTTTATCTGCTTTGTAGACAGGCCTGGTTGCCTTATCTTCGCCGCCCGATTATTAATAAACCAGCTATTAGCTATGCTAATGGCTTAAAGCTATCCTAAATGGCAAATACAGCAGATATCAGCAGGGGTTTGATCATTAACCTGGAAGGCAGCCTCTATACTGTAGTGGAGTTTGGCGAAAATAAAACAGCCCGTGCCGCTGCTAAAGTATGGGCAAAGCTAAAAGGTGTTGATAACAGCCGTTCTATTGAAAAAACATGGAATTCAGGCGATACCATTTTCCCCGTAAGAGTGGAAAGACGTTTTTACCAGTTCCTGTATAAAGATGATACGGGTTATAATTTCATGGATAATGAAACCTTTGAACAAATAGCATTGCAGGAAACTACCATCGATGCACCGCAGTATCTTAAAGAAGGACAGGAAGTAGGAGTATTGATCAATACCGAGAATGACCAGGTATTGGGCGCAGAACTTCCGGATAAAATTGTTTTGAAGATCGTTTATACCGAGCCGGGCTTAAGAGGCGATACAGCCACCCGTACTTTAAAACAAGCCACATTGGAAACCGGTGGTATAATAGGAGTGCCTTTATTTGTGAATGAAGGCGAACTGATCCGCATAAACACCAAAACAGGTGAATATGTAGAAAGAGTAAAAGAATAATAAGCCGATCTTATAAAAAATGGCCTGAAATCACCCGGTTTCGGGCCATTTTTATTGATTTTTGACTGATTTTAGACCAAAAAGCAGGAAAAATCATTGAATTTCTGGTTTTGATTTCTTTACCTTAGCGCCGTCCCCTTGCCAAAAGAACAGGGGATTTTTTATCAAAACCTAAATGCTCCACTAAATTGAAAAACATGGATTTTAAACAAATTCAGGAGTTGATCAAAATGGTCAACAAATCCAATATTGGAGAACTCACTATTGAACAAAAAGATTTCCGGGTAACTATTAAGCAAAAAGAAGAACATATTACGCAGGTAATGTCTTCGGCCCCCTTGCAGGCCGCACCGGTACAAATAGCTGCATCGCAGCCGGCCAGTAATGCACAACAACCGGCAACATCGGCTGATAAGCCCAAAGCTGCAGATGCTGTAGCATCGAACCTGCTAACTATAAAAAGCCCGATGATCGGAACTTTCTATCGTAAATCATCTCCGGATAAACCAAATCTTGCAGATATAGGTTCTGATATTACTACCGGCCAGGTGGTTTGCATCATTGAAGCCATGAAATTGTTTAATGAGATCGAAAGTGAAGTAAAAGGCAAGATCGTAAAAGTGCTTGTCGAAGATGCTTCGCCGGTTGAGTATGATCAGCCGCTTTTCCTGGTAGAGCCCGCTTAATAGTAATTCAAAAGTATAAAATCAAAAGTCAAAAGGTTTCTCGTGTGTGCCGGGATTTTTTACTTTTTACTTTTTAATTTTTAATTATTACCTGTGTTCAAAAAAATACTTATCGCTAACCGTGGAGAGATCGCTCTTCGTGTTATCCGCACGGCAAGAGAAATGGGAATTAAAACAGTGGCTGTTTATTCCACTGCCGACAGGGATAGTCTTCATGTAAAATTTGCCGATGAAGCTGTTTGTATCGGTAAACCTCAAAGTTCAGATTCTTATCTTAATGTAGCACATATAATGGCTGCTGCCGAGATCACCAATGCAGATGCTGTGCATCCCGGTTATGGATTTTTAGCAGAGAATGCAAAGTTTGCACAGATATGTAATGATCATGGAATAAAATTCATCGGGCCTACTCCCCATATGATCAATTCAATGGGAGATAAGATCACTGCCAAAGAAACAATGATCAAAGCAGGTGTGCCTGTAGTTCCGGGCGGAGAAGGGTTGCTGCAAAGCATTGATGAAGCAAAAGGCCTTGCAAAGAATATGGGTTATCCTGTCATTCTTAAAGCAACCGCCGGTGGCGGAGGAAAAGGTATGCGGATAGTATGGCAGGACAGTGAAATGGAAAAAGCATATGATACTGCCAAAGCAGAAGCTGCAGCATCTTTTAAGAATGATGGTATCTACATGGAAAAATTCGTAGAAGAACCAAGACATATCGAAATACAGGTGGCAGGAGATCAATATGGCACTGTTTGTCATTTGAGTGAAAGAGATTGTTCTATACAACGCCGTCACCAGAAACTGGTGGAAGAATCGCCATCGCCATTCATGACAGATGAACTGCGTATGAAAATGGGTGAAGCTGCGAAGAAAGCGGCCCAGGCTATCAACTATGAAAGTGTAGGTACTGTTGAATTTTTAGTTGATAAGCATCGCAATTTTTATTTCATGGAAATGAATACCCGGATCCAGGTGGAACATTGCGTAACGGAAGAAGTGATCAATTATGATCTTATTAAAGAACAGATAAAGATCGCTATGGGCGAAAGAATTTCCGGGGCAGATTATATTCCCGCCAATCATGCGATCGAATGCCGTATCAATGCAGAAGATCCTTATAATGATTTTCGTCCTTCACCGGGAAAAATAACTGTACTGCATCAACCGGGCGGGCATGGTGTTCGTGTAGACAGCCATGTATATGCCGGCTATGTCATACCTCCTTATTACGATTCTATGATCGGGAAACTGATCACCGTCGCTCAAACAAGACCGGAAGCTATTCAAACCATGTATCGTGCATTAAGCGAATATGTGATCGAAGGTGTAAAGACCACGATCCCTTTTCATTTGCAATTGATGCAGGACGAACGTTTCCGCAGCGGCGATTTCAACACAAAGTTTATTGAAGGCTTCGTTCTTAAATAAGGTTTAAGAAGTTCAAGAGGTTTAAAATGTTCAAGAAGTTAGGGTTTCCTAATTTTAGGAACCCAACCTCTTAAACATTTTAAACCTCTTGAACCTCCTGCACCTCTTAAACTTTCCTTTGTATCTTCCATAAAATATTCTACCATGCGGAGACTTTTGCTTATTGCCGGTTGTCTGTTGTTTATTGTTCAAATAAATGCCCAGCAATTCGGCGGCAATCCTCCTTCACTTAAATGGAAACAGATCGATACCGATACTGCAAGGATAATCTTTCCCGCAGGATTGGATAGCCAGGCCAACCGCATCGCTTCCATCATTCATTACCTGCAAAAAGAAAAACCGGTTTCATTGGGCGATAAACTGAAAAAAGTAAATATCGTTTTGCAAAATCAAACCACGGTGTCGAATGCATATGTTGGTTTGGGACCTTTCCGCAGTGAATTTTACCTGACCCCTTTTGCCGGCAACTTTGATGAAGGAAGTGTTTCATGGCCCGATATTCTGGCATTGCATGAGTATCGTCATGTGCAGCAGTTCAATAATTTCAAAAATGGATTAAGCAAGGTTGCGTACACATTATTCGGCGATGATGGCCTTTCGGTTGCCATCAATGCAGCCGTCCCGGATTGGTTCTATGAAGGCGATGCAGTGTATAATGAAACCGTTTTATCAAAACAGGGAAGAGGAAGGCTGCCGTTGTTTACCAATGCGTATCCGGCATTGTGGCAAGCCGGTAAAAAATATTCGTGGATGAAACTGCGCAATGGCTCAATGAAAGATTATGTTCCCAATCATTATTATCTCGGTTACCTGCTGGTGAATTATGGCCGTCAAAAATATGGCGTCGATTTCTGGACAAAAGTTACTCACGATGCCAGCGCTTATAAAGGGTTGTTCTATCCTTTTCAAAAGGCGATAAAAAAATATGCCGGGATTGATTATAAAACATTCAGGGAAGAAGCGCTTGAGTCATACAAAAAAACAATTACGGAAGCAGTTCCTTCAGAAAAAGATTTTTTATTACCCGTTCAAAAGAAATATGTCACCAGTTATTATTTCCCCTATGATATAGGCAATAATTCATTGCTGTACCAGAAAACGAGTATGCGCCACCGGCCGGCTTTTTATATTAAAGACGAAAAAGGCGAACATAAACTACGGACAAGAGATATTTCCATTGATGAACAATTCAGTTACCGCAATGGTAAAATCGTATATGCAGCTTATGAAACCGATCCACGCTGGGGCTGGCTTGATTACAGTGTAATAAAAGTTTTAGATACAAAAACCGGCGAACAAAAAAGACTTACGCAGAAAACAAAATACTTTACTCCCGATATTTCTAATGATGGTTCAAAAGTGGTGGCTGTACAAAATAGCAGCAATGGAAAAAGTGAATTGCATGTGTTGAATGCAGAAGATGGCCGGGTAACGAACACTATTCGTTCAACAGAGATAATCTTATTCACCGATCCTAAATTCATCGATGAGAATTCGCTGGTAACAGCCGTACGTTTGAAAGATGGCAAGATGGCTTTGGCTATGGCTGAGATAGCTACCGGGAATATCATGCGGCTTACCACGCCTTCTTATAATGTAGTGGGTTATCCCTGTGTAAGCAATGGTATGATCTATTTCACTGCTACTTTCAATGGCAATGATGATGTGTTTGCATTGCGGCTCAGCGACAAAAAGATATTACGTGCAAGTAACGGGCCGCTGGGTAATTATTTTGTGAATGCAGCCAATGGAAAAATAACATGGTCGGCTTTTACAGCGGAAGGTTACCAGTTGAAACAAAAAGAAGAAAAAGATATTCAATGGGAAGAAGTAAGTATGGCTATGCAGGAAACGCTGACCGAAAAATTTCCTGTTGCAAATGAAAATGCGGCGGGCGATGTATTGTTAACTAAAACTCCCGAAAGGAATTTCACGGTAAAAAATTATAGCAAAGGAAAGGGCTTATTCAATTTTCATAGCTGGAGACCTTATTATGAAGACCCTGTTTTTACTTATTCTATTTACGGAGAAAATATCCTGAATACATTTCAAACAGAACTATTTTACCTGTATAATCAAAATGATAAAACCCATGCAGTTGGTTTTAATGGCGTGTATGGCGGATGGTTCCCGTATATAAATTTTGGCACACAGCATACTTTCAGCCAGGAAGCTGTGGTAGGTAACAGGATAAGACAATGGAATCAACTCGATTCGCATATCGGGTTAAGTATCCCTTTGAATTTTACCAGCGGGCAAACATTCAAAAATTTCAATATCGGCAGCAGTTATGTGCTGCGCAATGAATTCAACAAAGGTTTCTTCAAAGATTCGATCGGGAATTCATCTTTCAGTTACCTGCAGCATTTTATTTCGTGGCAGCAACGGGTACCGCAGGCAGTTCAACATATATTTCCAAGATTGGGTTATGCTATATCGGCAACACATCGCCATGCTATCACAAAGTATGAAGGGTTTCAATTCATCGGTAACGGAACGATCTATGTTCCCGGTCTTGTTTCCAATCATAATTTAGTGTTGACAGCTTCGATCCAGGAGCGGGATACATTGGCGCAAGTCGGTTTCGGTAATCGTTTTGCTTATTCAAGAGGATATACAGGCAGGTATTTTTCAAGAATGTGGCGCTTGTCGGCTAATTATCATTTCCCATTATGGCATCCCGATTGGGGCTTTGCCAATATTTTATACATACAGCGAATAAGAGCCAATGCTTTTTATGATCTCACCAGAGTTTATTCAAGAGATAAATTAGTTACAGCCGATCAGCGAAGTGTTGGCGGGGAAATTTATTTCGATACCAAATGGTGGAATCAATACCAGTTGACATTTGGTTTCAGGGTTAGTCATTTACTCGACCGTGACCAGTTTGATGGCTTCAAAGGAACTGTGTTTGAGTTTATAATGCCGGTGAATATTATTCCGAGATGATGGCTTTCAATAGGTAAGACGCTTTAAACGCAAAGACACACAAGTTTACCGCAAAGGCGCAAAATTTTCTTGCTTGTTCCCGTCGCTTCAGCTAATCAAAGTTTTCAACAGGTTTTTCCGTCTTTGCGTATCCTCTGCGACTTTGCGTTTAAAGCGTCTCCTGTATTTTCTTTATTCTTATAGGTTAAAGATGTAGTAGGTAAATGTTAAGTGTTGAACGATAAATAATCGATTCACAACTGTGCAAGAGATTCCTCTATCACTTTGATCTTTGCTTCTGCATCCGCTTTCTTTTTTCTTTCAACGTCGATCACTTCTGCTTTTGCATTTTGTACAAATCTTTCATTGCTGAGTTTTTTGTCAACGGAAATAAGAAAACCTTTCAGGTAATCAAGATCTTTTTGTAATTGTTCTTTCTGCGATGCAGTGTCCAATACAGTTGTTGTTTCAATAAAGAGCTTGTCTTTTTGAACCACAACTGTGATACTATTGGCAACCGATGATGATGTATAGCTTATCGATTCAGCATTTACCTGTTTGCAAACAATACTTTCAATTGTTTTATAAATCTTGTCATCGTTTGTTTGTATATGAAGCCGGATACTGTCTTTCGGTTTCAATTGGTTCTTATTCCTTGCATCGCGGATGGCTGTTATTACTTCTTTCAATACTGTTCCCTTCGATAAAATTTCCGCATTAACAGTTGTTGCAGCGGGAAATGGTTTAACGGTCAGATCATCTTCCTGTTCTCTTAACCGGTGATAGATATCTTCCGTAACAAAAGGCATGAAAGGATGAAGTAATTGCATCAGTTCTTCGAAGAAGGAAACCGTTTTTTCGTAAACAGTTTTATCGATGGGTTGTTCAAAACCCGGTTTTACCCATTCCAGGTACCAGCTGCAGAAATCATCCCAGATCAATGAATAAATTGTTTTCAATGATTCACTCAGCCGGAAATCTTTGAACTGATCGTCCAGTTGAAGTTTTACTTCATTCAACCTGTTTTCAAACCAATCAACAGCGAAATTATTTTCCGTTGTGACGCTTACAGCGGCCTGCCGGCTCTCCCACATCTTCACCAGCTTCAGCGCATTCCATATCTTATTGATGAAGAAAGAACCTTGTTCATTACCGGCCGGATCCCACATCAGATCATTACCGGCAGGGGAGGAGATCATGATACCGAAACGAACAGCATCGGCGCCATCTTTCTCGATCATTTCCAGCAGGTCAGGGGAATTTCCAAGGCTCTTACTCATTTTCCTTCCTTGTTTGTCACGAACGATACCGGTAAAATAAACTTCACTAAAAGGTTTTTCCTTTTTGTATTCAAATCCCGCCATGATCATTCTTGCTACCCAAAAGAAAATAATTTCAGGCGCAGTGACCAGTGTATTGGTAGGATAATAATATTTTTCATCTGCATTGCCCGGATCGCTATATCCTTTAAAAACTTCAAAAGGCCATAGCCAGGAGGAGAACCATGTATCGAGGCAATCTTCGTCTTGCTGTATGTCGTCAATCGTCAATCGTGAATCGTGAATGGGGTCCGCTGATTGAGGATTCACGATTGACGATTGACGGGTAAGTTTTTCAAAAGCTTCTTCCTTCGTAGCAGCTACTGCAAACGAACCATCCGGCGCATACCACGCCGGAATACGATGTCCCCACCAAAGCTGTCTTGAGATACACCAATCTTTGATATTCTCCATCCAGTGACGATAAAGATTCCTGAATTTGGCAGGATAGAATTTTATCTCATCATCCATCACTGCTTTCAAGGCAGGATCGGATATTTTTTTCATATCCACCCACCATTGAAGCGATAATCTTGGTTCAACCACAACATCCGTTCTTTCACTGTAACCAACTTCACTTGTATAATCTTCGGTCTTTAATAAATATTCTTTTGCTTCAAGTTCTTTTACAATTTTCTTTCTTGCTTCAAAGCGGTCATCACCAATGAATATTTGTGCTTCTTCATTCAATGTTCCATCCTCATTAAAAATATCTACAACTTCAAGTCCGTGTTTTTGTCCCAGCATATTATCGTTCATATCATGCGCCGGCGTTACTTTCAAAGCACCGGTACCGAAATCCATCGTAACATATTCATCGGTGATGATGGGAATACGACGATTGATCAGTGGAACAAAAGCAAATTTTCCATGAAGATGTTTGTATCGTTCATCACCGGGATGAACGCAAATAGCGGTATCACCCATGATGGTTTCGGGACGAACGGTTGCGATAGTGATATAGTCGTGAATGGTGAATGGTGAATCGGGAACAGGTTCCTCGGATCGACGATTCACGATTGACGGTTCAGCATCCAGGAAATACTTTAAATAGTAAAGTTTCTGCTGCGTTTGCTTTCTTATCACTTCCTCATCACTCAAAGCTGTTTTTGCTTTTACATCCCAGTTGATCATCCTCTTTCCACGATAGATATATCCTTTCTCATAAAGATCAATGAATACACTGATGACGGAAGCATAATAGTCCGGGTCCATCGTGAAGCTTGTTCTTTCCCAATCACAACTGCAACCCAGTTTTTTTAATTGTTGTAAAATAATGCCGCCATATTTTTCTTTCCATTCCCAGGCATAATTCAAAAAATCTTCCCGGCTGAGTGATGATTTGGCGATCCCTTTTTCCCGGAGCATCTGTACCACTTTGGCTTCGGTAGCAATAGAAGCATGATCGGTGCCCGGAACCCAGCATGCATTCTTTCCCTGCATCCTTGCACGGCGTACCAGAATATCCTGTATGGTATTATTAAGGCAATGACCCATGTGCAGCACACCGGTCACATTGGGAGGAGGAATAACTATTGTGTACGGCTCTCTTTCATCAGGCTCACTGTGAAAATAGTTTTTATCCAGCCAATGCTGGTACCACTTTTCTGCTGCTGCTTTATGATCGAAATTTTTGCTTAGCTCCATAGAGCGGCAAATTTACCCGCTTTCGGGTAGATGACGAAACGAATGAAAATCGGGTAGTGTCTCAGTTTGAAATCTTGCCCCTATAAATGCTTGCACGTTAAAGCATAGTAAATGTAGTATCTTTGCTTCACTATGGCAAAGAAGGTAAAACTCCCGGCTGATGTAAATAAAAGAGCTAAAGCAATCGTAGATATTGCTACGGGGGAAATAGAAGCTGAATCTATACCTATGGATGAAGTACAAAAAGCTGCATCCGTAATGGGTAAGAAAGGCGGCAAAGCTGGCGGGATAGCAAGAGCCGCTAAACTATCTGATAAGCGTAAGTCAGCAATAGCCCGCAAAGCAGCTAAAGCAAGATGGGGTCATAAAGAGGATTAAAATACATCCTTTATCACCTTTGCTCCGCATATAGTTGCTAAAGTTTCAAGTGCCTTTTTCAATCTATAAGCAATTTTACTTTCAACCGTATCGTAGTTATAGGTCATGAATGAATAATGCCGTTGATACAAGTTCGGATCAGTAGTTTCTTTATCGTTCCTATCAAAGTTTATTATTGGATGTCTCTCTATTTTGCCCCCTGAAATTGTAGATTCTTCAAATACTAGACTAACTATTATTCGGTTAACCTCATTTGTATTTGGATTCCTAGAAGAATCTACTTCACACTTAATTACCATTGATAAATCTAGTTTATTAACCTTGTAATTACGGTAGGCCGTATCACTTCCTTGTGGCGTTTCTTTTACGCATAAATAATTACCCTCAAACCAATATGAATAGGCTGCCCATCGTTTGTCTAGATCGTTCCCTTTGGGAATTCTATCGTAACTAAAATATTTATCCATATTGTATTGAATCCAATCTTCACATTCTTTTTTTGTTTGCGCCTTAGATATTACGGATACCAAAAATAATATTATTACAATAAATTTTTTCATGTGTTGCTATTTTTCATTTTACCGGCCATTGACTTTTATGCTTTTTTACTTTTTCTTTTATATCAGGATAGTTCGTGCGCCACGAATAAATAATCCCTTCTTTATTTACATACAAATGAACATACCTTGTAATTGGCTTGCTTACTGCGTAGCCAGTATTAGGCGTTGGAAAGTTTGGAAGGAATAACGTAGTGTTGGTACTATTTTCATAGATCAATACTTTTCCTTCATTGCCATCTGATGTTGTTGTGGTAGGTGGCCCAACTTTTAGAATTACTTCATGTTCAGTTGAGCCTAACCATTCGTCCATTACTTCAGAAATAGGAGTTATTCGGGTAGTGTAACATGACACTAATACCAATGCGATAATCGCTGCATATAAAACCTTCGCCATAATAAGGAATTGTTGCCTGTGTCCCGAAAGGCGGTGGCAAAAAAATAGCGTGGGACTTATAGCCACGCCTGAAAGAAAAGGTACTGGTAAGAACCCGCACTCCAAGATGACCAAAGCCCACGCCGTAGCATGAGCGTTTCAGTCATATTTCTGTGAGTGAAGGAAAAGATTACCAGTTTTTTTCTTTACAGAAATAGCTAAACGCTACAATAATTTATCTAATGGAAGGTAAGAATAAATTCAAAATACAAATAGTGCTTTTTCGAGCAAGCATTTTGTTTAGTTTCAATAGGTTATTTTAATTTTGTTTGAGTCTTTTTTGGTTTGTATGGGTATTTGCCATTAATTTTGTGCGACAAACAAACAGTATGGATATTAAAGAGAAGTTTTTAAAGACCCTTAAAGATCAGGCGCAGGTTTATTTGGATGCGTATGAGTCTATGAAGGGGTTGCCTCTGTCCGTATTTGAGGCGTTAAACCACCATAAGGAGATTGTTTCAATGGAAGGAACTAAAGAGGCTACGGATGCTTTGGAAGCAGCCAGTACCTATGGCGGTAATACTAATTTGCTACGAACCATGTTAAAGAGTGCTGGTGAAAGGGGCTTAACAAAATCTGAAATCGTTGCTAAGTTTCCAAAGACTGCCGATGTATATGCAGCCGCCACAAATGCTATAACATGGCTAAAGCAAAAGGGAGAGGTGGAACACTACAAACCAAAGGGAGTAACCATGAAGGGTTATTTCTGGCGGCTAAGAGATAGGTAAAGGCACAAAAAAGCCTCTTGGGTAAATGACTTTAAGCGGACACTACCTAAGAGGCTTGGAAGGCAACAAGGGGCTTAGATCGCTGGCATTTTCATGTCGGCTCGCCGCCTCTTGTTATTGTAAAGATATATACTTCCGCCCAAACCAACAAGCGGGTTTAGCTTAATGGTAGAGCGTTGGTGTACCCAACCCAAAGATACCGACTCGAATCCGGTAACCCGCTCACAAAAAGATAAATAAATTTAAAATGAACAAAATGCTTGCTCGTTCAAGCAAAAGTATTATCTTCGATTTATGAATAGGTTATCAATAGAAAAGAAAGCACAGATTGTTACACTCTTGGTTGAGGGTAATAGTTTACGCTCTTGTTCCCGCATAGCTGATGTATCTATTAATACCGTTACAAAGTTGTTAGTGGAAGTAGGTACTGCTTGCTGGGATTTTCATAATGCAAATGTGGTGAACGTAAAGAGCCAGCGTATTCAGTGTGACGAAATCTGGGCGTTCATTTACAGTAAGGAAAAGTCTAAGCCAAACAATATAAATGACTATGAAGCGGCTGGCGATTGCTGGACTTGGACAGGATTAGACCCTGATACAAAACTGATGGTTAGTTATGGTATTGGTAATCGGGATGCAGATTCAGCAAACTTCTTTATGCAAGATGTGGCTTCAAGAATGGCCAACCGCATACAGTTAACAACAGATGGCTTGCATAGTTATCTTGAAGCTGTAACAGATAATTTTGGCAGCCAAATTGATTTTGCGCAATTGGTAAAGATATACGGGAAAGAAGGGGACGGGGGAAATGCTACTGAAAGAAAATACTCACCTTCAAGATTCAAGAGCGCAAAGAAAACTGTCATTAGCGGTACACCGGACGAAGATCACATATCTACCAGCCACGTTGAACGTTCAAATCTTACTATGCGGATGCACATGCGCCGTTTTACGAGGCTAACAAATGGATTCAGCAAGAAGTGGGAAAATCATTTTTATGCCATCAGTTTGCACTTTATGTATTACAATTGGGTTAAGTTGCATAAAACTTTAAGATGCACACCAGCAATGGCAGCAGGACTAACAAAAAGGTTTATGAGCATTGAGGATATTGTACGGTTAATCCCTGAACCAATAGCACAAAAACGGGGTTCTTATAAACCCCGTTCAACAAAAGAACTAATTTCAAACTGAGACACTACCGAAAATCGGATTTGAAGTCTTTAACCGCAAAGACGCAGAGGATGCGCAAAGTACGCCAGCAACTTGCCTGTTGCCCTTGCTGCGCTGAAGCTATGCTAAGGCAAGCAGGCAGGTGTGCGCTCTTCTTATTAAAATTATGCGTCTTAGCGGTTAAATAGCATCTAATTCAGAAGGAGGCATATTCTTTCTAACCTCGTTGCAGATATATACCCCGCCATTGTGCACATCAATAATACTCTGGGTTATTTCTTTTGGCGGAGATGTTTTTGTCAGGTAGCCCTTTGCCCCCATTTCAAGCATTTGAATGGCATATTTCGGCTGGATATTTATAGAAAGCGCAATGACCTTTACTGAAGGAATTTTTTCCAACACCCTTTCGGTAAGTGTAAAGCCATTCATGGGCGACATATTAATATCGACCAGCATAATATCTGGAATTAGTTGCTGGGCCTGCTCCAAAGCAGAATCACCGTCTTCGCAGTCGGCGATCACATCAAAATTGGGAGAAGACTCCAATAAAAGCCTTATTGATTTCCTGACTATAGGGTGGTCATCTACGAGGATGATACGGATCGGTTCGTTGGCCATTCATCGATTATTTAATTGTCATCAAATGTTTTCCCTGTGTATTATTCAGCCTGTCATGGTATTCCGGAGGAATGGATTTTTTTCGATGCTGTTTCTTCCCGTCCCGATTTTTCTTCTTCAATAATGGTGGTTTCAGGGTAGAGAAAATAAACAACTAGTAAAAATACTGAAAATCTAAAGTAATATTACCTGCATAAATTACCAAGAGTTTTTACGGTTATTTTTAAAATTTGGGGGTAAACCATTATCCTATTTCAGCTATTTTCGCGGAGTATCTGTTGACGATTAGTTCTTTAACCCTCAATCAACTTGCATGAAAAAAGAATTGGCTTCCTGGCACAGTCCCGCCCTGAATAAAGAAATGCCCATTGTATCCTACGGTGATCAGGGATTTGTTCTATTACTGGTACCGACTGCAGCGGCAGATTACCTGGAATATGAACGGTTCCAACTGATGGATCATATTGCTCCTTTTATCGATGCCGGAAAAGTGAGGGTGTTCTCCATTGATAGTATCAATAACGATAGCTGGCTGAACAATAACCTGGAGCCAAGATATAAAGCGGCACGTCACCAGCAGTGGAATGATTATGTGTATAATGAAGTGGTGCCTTTTATTCGTTTGAATACAAGCCCGCAAACCCCGATCATTACCTGCGGCGCTTCTTTCGGCGCATTGCATAGCATGAATTTATTTTTGAAAAGACCGGATCTCATCAATGGTGTGATCGCCATGAGCGGTGTTTATGATCTTTCAGAATACACCAAGGGTTATTTTGATGACGATGTTTATTTCAACAGTCCTTTTCATTATATGAGCAATCTTGGCGATCATGGTATTTTAGAACAGATCAGGCAGAGTAAACATATTCATCTTCTTACCGGAAGCGGTTCTTACGAGGACCCGGCAGCCAGCGGAAAATTTGCAAAGATCCTTTATGATAAAAGCATCTGGTATGAACTGGATGTATGGGGAGAAGAATGGCCGCATGACTGGAACACATGGAGAGCTATGTTGCCGCATTATTTGGGAAGCCGGTTTTAACCCGTGTGCAATTATTGCCGGGTCAGCATCTTTTTGAAAATCATTTTATGAAAAGGTTGGTATGCCTTTTACTGCTTTGCCCGGTATTATGTATAGCGCAACGCAGCGACCGGGAAATTGCTTACAGTATGAGCATTCCCGCTGGTTTGGGAAAACCTGTTCATTTGCCTAAAAGGGATTATAACCCGCATTATTCACTTCCCGGCGGTACATCCTCTAAGAACAGGTCCATGATCATTGCGATCACAACCGACTCTGTCTACAAAAAACTTTTCTGGAGGTATATCTATACAAAAGATTCATTGGCGGAATATAAACGTAAGGGTGCTAACAGGTATGACCTGTTTTGGGCAGAACAACATCTCGTGGATTCTATACCTGTCATTGATTTTTCAAAGCATGAATTGATCTTATATTCGGCCTGTGCACAATGTCTTGCTTATTGCCGGCATGATGAAGGCTATACAAATTGCCACCGTAATGCATGCAACTTTTCCGAATCATGGTTCTTGCGTGATAAAATAGTACCCGGTATTTTACCAGGAAAAACAAATTATCCCTGTTCAACATCTTACAGGTTGCCGGTACTGTCCCAGGCGGAGTTGACCAGGTTCTTTGCAATAGGATCTTATTCTTCTTACAGCTATATCATAAGCTCAGATTCTCTTTATCATAGAGTATTTTCCGCTTACGATAAAGATTCGCTGCCCCTGATCGATTTCAGTAAAGACGAATTAGTGCTGAATGTTTCGTGTCCGCAATGTAGTGTTAGCTGCGGAAGTGCAGGGATGGGTAACCGACCTTGTCACCGCAATGCCTGCAGGTATTTCAATTCATGCTGTGTGAGACCTGCGGGGGCAATTAAGAAGGAATATATTTTTTTAAACGCTCAATAAAATCTGTACGCAGGATCATTCTTGCTCCAAAGCTTTCAAGGTATTCGGTATACACCTGGCAATCTATCAATTCAATTCCTTCTTGTTTTAAGTGTTCAATGTATTTAATGAAAGCATAGCGGGACGCATTACTTGTTTTACTGAACATGCTTTCGCCAAAAAAAACTTTACCGAGTTTAATGCCATATAAACCGCCGGCCAGTTCGCCATCTTTCCAAACTTCGGCGCTGTGGGCATAGCCAAGCTCATGCATTTTGCAATAAGCTTTTTCCACTTCATCTGTTATCCATGTACCGAACTGCCCCGGCCTTTTAATTTTTTTACAATGATGAATCACCTGTTGAAATGCTTTGTTGATCGTAAATTCAAAGCCGTTGGTCATCGTATCATTTTTTTGCAATAATGTCCTGATGGTTTTATTCACTTTTAATTCATCGGGAAATAAAACAAATCTCGGATCGGGACACCACCATAAAATATGATCGCCTTCATACCACGGAAATATTCCATCTTTATAAGCTTGTAATAATCTTGCGGCAGAAAGATCGCCGCCTATTGCCAGCAAGCCATCAGGTTCTGCTAAATGAACAGGAGGAAAAGAAAGTTCATCGGTAAGTGCAAAAAGAGGCATGATGCAGGATTAATCTGCCAGTACTTCGATGGTGGCATTGATACCCCGTTCGGTAATAGCATCGCATTGCGGCTTTAATTCTTCATAACTGCCCTGCTTCACTGCATATTTTCCCTGGAAGTGTATGATATAGGAGCATTGTTCCGCTTGTTCCTGCGAATGACCGCAAACTGACATCAGTGTTTCTATCACCCACTCGAACGTATTCACCTCGTCATTCCATACAATAAGATTGCAGAGATTTTCCTGGAGCGTCAATACATCCGTTTCTTCACGGGTACCTGTTTGAATATCGCTTTTGATATCTTTCATCTGGTGCAAAAATAAAAATTATTATTTGATTCTCCCGGATAACATAATGACGATAATTGATGAAGGGTTGGAACCCGGAAGCGTTTAGAATTTGAACGGAATATGATCGAAGGATGAACGAAAGACGTACGAGAGTTAAACGGCCGCTCCCGGAGTCATATACGAGTTATTTAGGCACATATAGGGATGGGATGGGATCAACCAGGGAGCATAAGGCAATGCAAGAGATAGCGGTGATTACAGGAAAACCAATCTCTATAAACCCTCCGCTCTTTGTGTGAGAATCTGTACTTTTAAAAAAAAGTAAGTAATGGAGAGAGTAATAGGCCTTGGCGGGCCCTTTATAAAAGCCAATGATCCCAAAGCCATGGCGGCCTGGTATCAAAAACATTTAGGGGTTGATTTTAAGGGTAGTGTTTATACCGTTTGGCCATTTACAACTCCCGATGGAAGTGAAAGACCGGGCTATAATGTGTTCTCTTTTTTTAAAAAGGATAGCGATTATTTTGCTCCGAGTAATTCATCCGTCATGCTCAATTTCATCGTAAAAGATCTTTTTGCTTTATTAAAAGTATTGAAGGAAGAAGGTGTGGAATCAGTAGGCGAGCCGATGGATGAAGAATATGGCAAATTTGGCTGGATACTCGATTTGGAAGGCAATAAGATCGAGTTGTGGGAACCGCCCAAAGGATAAGCACAAAACACAAGGTTCAGGAACAAGGGATCGAATAAAGAAAAAGAGCCTCAACTTTTGTTGAAGCTCTTTTGTGGGAGTTGACGGGATCGAACCGCCGACTCTCCCGATTGTACATCGGGATGCACTGAACAGCTACACTAAACTCCATAAAAAAAGACTTCATTAATACTGAAGTCTTTTCTTTAAGTGGGAGTTGACGGGTTCGAACCGCCGACCCTCCCGATTGTACATCGGGATGCACTGAACAGCTACACTAAACTCCATAAAAAAAGACTTCATTAATACTGAAGTCTTTTCTTTAAGTGGGAGTTGACGGGTTCGAACCGCCGACCCTCTGCTTGTAAGGCAGATGCTCTGAACCAGCTGAGCTAAACTCCCAATATTTCAATTTTTTTAGACCGCCGACCACTCCCGACTTTACGTCGGGATGCTCTGAACCAGCTGAGCTAAACTCCCAATATTTCAATTTTTTTAGAACCGCCGACCACTCCCGACTTTACGTCGGGATGCTCTGAACCAGCTGAGCTAAACTCCCAATATTTCAATTTTTTTAGAACCGCCGACCACTCCCGACTTTACGTCGGGATGCTCTGAACCAGCTGAGCTAAACTCCCAATATTTCAATTTTTTTAGACCGCCGACCACTCCCGACTTTACGTCGGGATGCTCTGAACCCGCTGAGCTAAACTCCCTTGCGAACCTAATTAAGCAATTAGTTTTGGGACGGCAAAGATAGGGTTGCGAGACTTTTCAGACAAAATAATTTTACTCTATTTTGCATTCAATTTCATTGTATGGCAAGCACTTACTGCGAGTACGTTTTGAATAAAGGCAAGGACACTGTTCACCGCCATTACCATGATAATGAATACGGCTTTCCCATCGATGACGACAACCTTTTATTTGCAAGATTAGTACTGGAGATCAACCAGGCCGGTCTTAGTTGGGAAACGATCTTAAAAAAGAAAGATAATTTTTTTAAGGCTTTTGATGATTTTAATATTGATAAGGTAGCCCGTTATTCCCCTGCAAAAAAAGAAAAGCTGATGAATGATGCCGGTATCATCCGCAACCGGTTAAAGATCGAAGCAACTGTTCACAATGCAAAGTGTATTAAAGCCATTCAAAAAGAAGTGGGCTCATTTAAAAAATGGCTGGATAAACATCACCCCAAAGCAAAAGAAGAATGGGTAAAGCTTTTCAAACAAACTTTTCGTTTTACCGGTGGCGAGATCGTCAATGAATTTTTAATGAGTGCCGGTTATTTGCCGGGCGCACATGCGGAGAATTGTCCTGTTTATAAAAAAGTAATTAGGAAAAAACCAAAATGGAATGATGCCAATCTAAAATCTAAGACCCGGGATCAAAAATTTTAGAATTCAGATCCAGGTCAATTGGGACTAACCTCCGGCAAACGATAATGCTGCCCGTCTAAAACAAACAACTCATCGATCTCGTAGGCCCAGAATTTATATAAAGGAGATTTCTTCAGTAATTTTTCAACTTCTTGTTTGTCTTCTGCATTCAAAGTGATCCATGCTCTTTGAGTTTCCATACTCACGGCATAATGATCGATCGTTCCTTTATTGATAAGATAGTTGATATAGGTACGATGGGGCGGCACGAGATCCATGAACTCGTCCGTCATTTCAAAGCTTATCGTAACCTGGAATTTTTGCATACTAATTAAAAGACAAATCAAAACTAAGGAAGTTGCATGGCTGCAAAAAGAATATTGAAAATTAGCGCTGTTAAATCTAAAAATTATTAACCGTAAAGGCGCTGAGGTTGCGCAAAGAACGAAAATACGAATCGTTGTTTAACTGCAAAGCCGCAGATGTTGTTACTGATCTATGTTGAAAACTCCTAATTTTGACGACCCGGAACGTTAGCTCAGTTGGTTTAGAGCATTACTTTGACAGAGTAGGGGTCACTGGTTCGAGTCCAGTACGTTCCACTTTTATTTTTACCGGCTTTATCTTTATAAATATATTCTTATCCCGTTCCGGAAAATTTTAAACTAAAATATTTTTTGCCTATAGAGAGATCGTTCCTTCTTTAAATGAACCATGTTATTAGCAAGTAATTATTCGTTTTCTTCCACCTTAAACCTTGTTTTATGAGAAAAATTAATTCTTTGCTTATTTTCTGTTTCTTCAGCTCATTCTTATTTGCACAAAATGCTGTTGATACTATGCGGTATGTGGATTTTCATATTCATACAAGTTACAAAAATTATTATCGTGATATTCCATACCCGGATTCTATTTATAAACCCGGATTTGTACAGCGGTTTGAAACGGCTAATAATATTAATTTCGGTGATGCAAACTGGTCGGGAAATCGACACCATCCGGCACCATTTGAAGATTTAAAAGGATTCTCAGGATTCTTTGGAGAGGCAAGCTATCCCCAGGCCAGCTTTGATATATTGTGCAAATCACCAGCTAGCATTCTGTGTACATCTATCTCCCCTTTGGAAAAACTTACCGTTTCGGCCAAGAAAGTAAAAGTGAGAAAGAAAATATTAGGTTTTATACCTCTCGGTAAAAAACTTTCTATTCGGAAAGTCAGTAATCTCCTTGTAACAAAACTGGATATGAAACGGCTGGGAGAAATCGATAACCCTGCTAATAATTCATTTAAAGAATTTATGGCAGAGTATACTTACCTGACCCTGCAGAAGATCCACACTCCTGCCGGGAAGGTTAAACTTGTAAAAGACCATGATGATCTCGTACGATCAAGAGCAGAAGGCTTTGTATGCCTTGTACTAAGTTTGGAAGGAGGTCATATTTTATATGGTCCTATTAATAATGCGAATTTTGATTCAATTAAATGTGATGATAATTGTTATAATGAGTTAAAAAATAATATCCTTGCGATTAAGAACCTGCCACATCGGGTACTTTTTTTAACACCCTCGCACCTGACATGGAACAAACTTACTGGTTTTGCAAAAGGTTTCGATGCGGATGGTGGTAATCGTGCCTTATTAGCTTACAATTCAAAAAATATAAAATTCAGAGAAGATATTTTCCATAAAGAACAACAAGGGGTCTATGATACCATTTATAAGCTGGCCAATAAAGAACAACGGGATCAAAAAATAAAAGAAGGAACTGCTGATAATTGCGAGTGTGTAATTACAGGTACCTTATTTACGGGTGGAAGAGGTTTCGATCTGTTAAGAGAATTACTCGATCTTAATAATATTCATAAGAAACCGGTATTAATCGATATGCGTCATATGGATGTGCAGGCAAGAAGAGAATACATTGACTTTGTTGCTCACTACAAAAAGGAGACAGGAAGAAACATACCCCTTATGTTCTCGCATGCGGCAGTTAGCGGCAAAACGGAAGCCATGGCAAGATATTTTGGACTATGTCCTGTATTTGATCAATACGAGGAGATCACGGATCCGCGTAAATTTTACGGTAAGCATGCAGGTCCGATTGGGTGCGCAGCAAAATTTTCAATGCCTGATATCAATGATTTTGTCGCTAAAAAAGGAGGGTGGTTCCATCCATGGAGTATTAATCTTTTTGATGAAGAGATCCGTGCGGTTTATGAATCTGAAGGCATTATTGGTGTTACTCTCGAAGAAAGAGTATTAGGTACAGGTCGGATCAATTATACTCCGGATCATTATAAATTCTTAAGAATTTTTCTGAAGGAGAGAAAATATACAGATGAGCGAATAGATACATTCATACTGGCAGAGCCTTTGATCCGGAATATTCTCTACATAGTGGCAAATTCGGGATTTCCAGAAAAGATTCGTTCATGGGAACATATAGCTATTGGCTCTGACCTGGATGGCATAATCAATTCGATCGATATTTGTCCTACTGCAGCAGATATTCCACGTTTATATACGGTACTTGCCAGAGATATACCTTCTTTTGCAGCTTATAATAATTTGGATAAACTTTTGTGTCAACAACCCATCGAAGTACTTTTAAACAAACTTTTTTACCAGAATGGAGAACGGTTTATCCTTGATAACTTTTAAATAGGAGATATGGATGCCTGCATGAAAGAGATAGTTATTAAATCTTCCACTCTACGATCTCATTCACCCATTCTTTCCTGTGCGGCGTTGTAATGCGGATATAATTATCAGTATAACCTTCTATCATCCCGCTTTTATCATTCTTTTCAAACAATACTTTTCTTGTTTGGCCCACATGCTGGCCAATAAAGTATTGCATCTTCATATAAGAAAGATTGCGGAGCGTTTTATTTCTTTCATGACGGATATTGACGGGAACAACAGGTTGCATCGTCAATGCATGCGTATTATCTCTTTCAGAATAAGTGAATACATGCAGGTAAGAAATATCCAGTGCATGAAGAAAATCAAATGTTTCTTTGAATTCTTCTTCTGTTTCGCCGGGAAACCCAACGATCACATCCACACCGATAGCGCAATGCGGCATCAATGTTTTAATGAGATTTACCCGGTCGGCATACAATTCTCTTTTGTAACGGCGGCGCATCGCCCCCAATATTTTATTGCTGCCGCTTTGTAATGGGATATGAAAATGCGGCATGAATTTATCGCTATTGGCTACAAATTCAATGATCTCATTGGTCAGAAGATTAGGTTCAATAGAAGAAATGCGGTAACGCTGAATACCTTCCACTTTCTCCAGTTCTTTTACCAGTTGAAAAAAATTTTCTTCCGTATTTCTGATCGAATGCTACCATCAGGACCTTTTCCAAAATCTCCCAGATTAACGCCTGTCAACACAATTTCTTTTACTCCATTTGCTGCTAATTGTTCCGCATTCTTCACAACGTTTTCAATACTGTCGCTCCTGCTCTTTCCTCTTGCCATCGGGATAGTACAGAAAGAACAATTATAATCACAACCATCCTGCACTTTTAAAAAAGTTCTTGTGCGGTCATTCACCGACCAGGAAGAATGAAAGCCCGTTATTTCTTCCACATCGCAACTGCAGATCTTTGCTGAATCGCCTTTCGCCAGTTCTCTTATATGTGTGGCGATATTGAATTTTTCCGCAGCACCCAACACAAGATCAACACCGGGTATCTCAGAAATTTCTTTTGGTTTTAATTGCGCATAACAACCGGTGATCACCACCAAACTTTCAGGGGCTTTTCGCTGAATACGTCTTACCAGTTGGCGGCATTCTTTATCGGCATTATCAGTAACCGAACAGGTATTGATCACATACACATCGGCCAGGTCGTCAAATTCTTTTTTCTCAAAACCTTCATTCTCCAAAATGCGGGAAAGCGAAGATGTTTCGGAAAAATTGAGCTTGCAACCCAATGTATGAAACGCCACTGTTCTTGATTCTGCCATAGAGCCTGCAAAGATAACTACTGGTAAGAGGATTAATTTGATTTCGCCGAATTTTTAAATTCGTTTACATTTAGCCAAATGTTTACTTTAAACAACAGTAAATGGGCGCCTTTTATCCTGATCATTATACTCGGGGCAATTGTTCTTCTTATCAAATCCTTTAAGGATGTTACTAAGAATGGACCAAAGCCCAACCGAACGATCACCAATGATAGAAAAGATCCCGCAGCAATAAACCGTGACAGGGGTTTTGATCGCCGTATCTCCTATTTGGAATACAGCAAGCATGCAAAATGCAGGATGGAATGCCGTCATATTTCACAAGCCGAAGTGGAGGAAATAATGCGTGACGGAAAGATCAATTATAAAAAAAGCGATCTGCAGAATGCCCGCTGCCCACGTTATGCCGTGGAAGGCGATACAAGAGATGACCAGCATGTAAGAATTGTGTATGCACAATGTAATGAATCGACAACTGTGGTAACTGTTATCGATCTTGATACCGAATTCAAATGCAGTTGTCCCGGCGATGACGATAAGTATAAAAACAGAAATTGATATGATATACCCGGCTATCCCGGACGTCCGGGACTACTATCATCGCCTGTTGCGATCGCTGATCTATTATTCTTTTTTCTTTCGGGGAAAGACAAAAGAATGATCACACTCATCGCCCCGTAATTCTATTCAGCTAAAATCAAAGATCAAAATTCGAAAATTAAAAACCTCTGATTCTGAATTCATAGTTCTAAACTCATAATTTTTAATTCTTATTGCGTTTTCTGAAATTCATATACTCTCTTTATGCCTGCGTCACATTTATAGCGGTCATGCTCATCCTTTTTCCTTTTGCGATCATCGCCGGTTTTTTCGGAAGGATCAAAGGCGGCAATATGATGATAAGGATCTGTATGGTATGGGCTGATCTTTGGTTCTTCCTCATTTTTATCCGGCATAAAAAGATCTATGAAGCGCCGCATGACAAGAGCCGTTCCTATATTTTTGTCAGCAATCATATTTCTTATCTTGATGCAGCGATCATTCCCAAAGCTTATCGCCAATCGATCCGTCCATTGGGAAAAGTTGAAATGAGTAAAGTACCTGTTTTTGGTTTTATATACCGGAATGCAATTGTAACGGTCGATCGCAGCAGCGCCGGGAGCAAGGCCAATAGTGTGCGGGTATTAAAATCACTGATCAATAAAGGGATATCTGTAATGGTTTTTCCCGAAGGGACTTTTAATATGGGAACAACTGCATTGAAAGAATTTTATGATGGCGCTTTCCGGGTTGCTATCGAAACACAAACGCCGGTCAAACCGGTTTTATTTCTCGATGCGTACAGGAGAATGCCGTACGAAAGTTTTTTCAGTATGACACCGGGCCGCAGCCGCATCCTTTATTTAGATGAAATACCTGTTGCAGGTTATACAGTGGCAGATTCCGGAAGACTAAAAGAAAAAGTGTATGCTATTATGGAAAAGAAATTGATAGAATATGATGCAGGATGGAGGAGGGAATAGAACGCTGATGACGCGGATCGGGCGGATCATCGCTGATCTTTTTGTTATAGTTCTTATTTTGCGAAGCAAAAAAATCCGTTGTTATCCGCCCGATCCGCGTCATCAGTGTGCCATTATTCTAATTAACTTGAGCCCTCAATTATTTATTTTTAATTATTGATCATTCCTTTGTTTGCAGAGATCATCATACCATCGGCGCTTCCTAAAAACTATACATGGTCCGTCCCGGCTCACCTGGCCGATATAGCAAAGATCGGCTGCCGTGTAGAAGTGAATCTTGGAAAAAGTAAAAAATATGCTGGGATCATAAAAAGATTGCACGACGAGAAACCCGAATTTTTCGAAACAAAAGATATCCTGAATGTATTGGATACGGAACCGGTAGTATATGAAGAACAATTGAAACTATGGGAATGGATAGCTTCTTATTATATGTGCAGCGAAGGCGAAGTGATGGCGGCTGCATTACCGGCGCATTTCAAACTATCGAGTGAAACTATCATTGTTTATAATGAAGAATACGGCGATGATTTTTCTGCTCTCGATCATGATGAATTCATTGTCGGCGAAGCTTTGCTGATCAAAAAAGAATTGAATCTGTCGGAAGTACAGCAATTACTGGATTCCTCTCATGTATATCCCGTTATCAATCGCCTGATCAATAAAAAGGTTTGTTATGTATGGGAATCGCTGAAACAAACTTATGTTCCCAAAAAAGAAACCTATATTTTATTGAATGCGGAATATAATAATGAAGAAAAACTTTCTGAATTATTGAACAACTGGACAAAAGCGCCGAAGCAAATGGAACTATTGCTCAGTTACCTGCATTTGATAAAAACCGAAGGCGAAGTAACGAAAGCATCATTGCTGAAAAAATCCGGGGCATCGGAAGCGCAATTAAAAGGATTGGTAGAAAAGAATATTCTTCACATCGAAAAAAAGATAATCGACCGTATCCGGTATTTACCTAAAAATGTACAGATAGATTTTGAACTAACCGAAGCGCAGCAAAAAGCATTTGTTCAGGTAAAAAGCCAATTGGAAACTAAGGCTGTTTGTTTACTTCATGGGATCACTTCCAGTGGTAAAACAAATATCTATATCAAACTCATTGAAGAATATATCAAGCAAGGCAAGCAGGTATTATATATGTTGCCGGAGATCGCACTGACATCGCAGGTAATAAGAAGATTGCAAAAACATTTTGGCGGCTATATTGGTATTTATCATTCTAAATTCTCACAGAATGAAAGAGTGGAGATATGGAATAAGGTAAGATCGGGTGAATTAAGAGTGATATTGGGGGCCAGGTCTTCTGTATTTCTTCCATACCAGAATTTAGGATTGATCATTTGCGATGAAGAACACGATACATCTTATAAACAACAGGAGCCGGCACCAAGATACAACGGGCGGGATGCGGCCATTTATTTTGCTTCTTTATTCAACGCAAAGACTTTATTGGGAAGCGGTACGCCTTCCGTTGAAAGTTATTATAATGCCACAACGGGTAAATACGGTTTGGTAGAATTACTGCAACGTTATGGCGACCTGAAATTGCCATCGATCGAATTCATCGATACAAGAAAGATCGTTCAGAAAGACCGGGCGAAGATCATTTTATCACCGCCATTGATTGAAATGGTCAATGAAGTACTGGAAAGAAAAAAACAAATAATACTTTTTCAGAATCGCCGCGGCTATGCGCCTTACCAGGTTTGTGCCGTATGCGGGTGGATACCGCAATGCAAGTATTGCGATGTATCGCTGACCTACCATAAGCTTACGAATAAATTGGTTTGTCATTATTGCGGAACAACTTACCCGCCGGTTCATAGTTGTGCGGCTTGTGGCAGTGATAAATTCGTGCAAAGGAATTTCGGTACGGAAAAGATCGAAGAACAGTTACAGGAAACATTTCCCGATGCTAAAGTAGCGAGAATGGATATCGATACAGTAAAAGGGAAAAATGCACATGATGTATTGATACAGCAATTCGAACAAAGGAAAATTGATATTCTTGTAGGCACACAAATGGTGGTAAAAGGTTTGGATTTTGATAATGTAGATCTCGTTGGCATACTCGATGCCGATGGCTTATTGCATTTCGCCGACTTCCGGGTGAATGAAAGAGCTTTTCAGTTGATGGAACAGGTGAGTGGCCGGGCGGGACGAAAAGAAGAAACAGGAAAGGTATTGGTGCAGACCTCCAATCCCGGTCATCCTTTATTGCAGGTTGTACAGCAGCATGATTTCAAAGCAATGTTCAATGAAGAATTAAAGAAGCGGAAAGAATTTTTCTATCCGCCATTTTCAAGGATCATTCATCTTACATTCAAACATAAATTGAAAGAAGTGGTGGAAAGAGCGGCTTATCATTATAGCGAAGCATTGAAATTAAAATACGGTCAATACTTAGTTGGTCCTGCCGAACCGGTTATCGGCCGGATAAGAAATCAATATTTGATCGAACTGTTATTGAAATTGCCAAGAGATACAAAGACAATTGTTCAATGTAAAAAAGATCTGTTGGAACAGATCGCTATTCTTCACCAGAATAAAAGTTTTCGGAGTGTGACGATCGTGGCGGATGTGGATGCGGTGTAAATATTTTTTTAAATTAAAGCCTTATTTCTCTTTCTATGTCTATTAATAATTTGATAAACTGCGAGGCTGTACTATTTTGAATTTTTAAAATTTTATGCGGATATCTTATTCCTTCTGGCAAATCTTTAATTGTTAATTCAATCAATCCATTAAGCTTTCTAAAATCTTTAATATACATTTTTGGTATAGCTGAAACAAGTAGTCTGGATATTTCTCTTGCTTTGCTTGCAAGCCTTCTATTTGCAGATTCAGGATGAATGGCAATTTCATAATTAATACTTGAAAGTTTTTCAAGCAAATACTGTTTCATTTAGTTCGGGGATGTTTTTTCTGATTATATACTACTTCTTATATTTCGGTTGATACAATTGAATATAAAAATCACCCGGCGCTTTGAAATGAGTAACAAAACCATATCCATGATCTTCGATATCACCTTTAAAAACTACTCCTTTTGATTTGAGATCTTCTACCGTTTCATAAATATTATCACAATAAAAAGAAATATCGTGAGTACCCGATAAGCCGCCTTCTTCACCGCTTGAATCGGAAGGATGTACTCCCATATCGGCTTCGGGAATATCGAAGATGAGCCAGCCCCGGCCGATATCATTGGCTTTTAATCCCAGTTTATCACGCAAAAAAAACCGGAGACCTTCGGCATCCGAACTGTAAAACATGGTATGAATTCCTGTTATCATGGTTTCTTTTTAAGAATTAAAAAAAGGACATTTGCAGAATGCAAATTCAGGAAAATATTTCACTCAGGCCTTATAATACATTTGGCATCGATGCAAAGGCCAGGTATTTCGCCACTTTTAAAGATAGTGACGAATTAGAAGAACTCCTGGCCCCTGGTTCCGAACTTCCGACTTTCATTCTCGGCGGCGGCAGTAATATACTTTTTACCAACGATCATAATGGTCTTGTTATAAAGAATGAAATAAGCGGTATCAATGAATTGAATGAAGATTTAGAGTATGTATATGTAAAAGCAGGGGCAGGAGAGAACTGGCACCGGTTTGTGTTGCATTGTATCGGTCGTAATTGGGCGGGAGTAGAAAACCTTTCATTGATACCCGGTAATGTTGGCGCATCGCCGATGCAGAATATTGGCGCTTATGGAGTGGAACTCGAAAATGTTTTTTATAGTTTGGAAGCTTTTCATTTGAAAGAGAAAAAGATATTTTCTTTTACCCGTAATGATTGCGAATTCGGCTATCGCAACAGTATTTTTAAAGGAAGATACAAAGACCAGTTCGTCATCACTTCGGTTACATTCCGTTTACGAAAGAAACCGATCTTTCATACCAGTTATGGTGCGATCAACGAAGAACTGGAAAAAATGAGAGTGAAAGAATTAAGTATCCAAGCTATTTCGCAGGCGGTCATTAATATCCGTTCTTCAAAATTGCCCGACCCTAAAGAGACCGGTAATGCAGGTAGTTTCTTCAAAAATCCTTCTGTTATTAAAGAAAAGTTTGATGAGTTGAAACAAAAGTTCCCCGGGATCGTTGGATATAATAATGTGGACGGTACCATTAAACTTGCAGCGGGCTGGCTGATCGAACAGGCCGGCTGGAAAGGTTTCAGAAAAGGAGATGCAGGCTGTCATACGAAACAAGCCCTGGTGCTGGTGAATTATGGTAATGCTACCGGCAAGGAGATATACGATCTTAGTGAAGAGATATTGAATGGTGTAAAGGACAAGTTCGGGGTCATCCTTGAAAGAGAAGTTAATATTATTTAGCATTTTTAAATGCAGCGCTTATTTCTCTTACTTTGTCAAATAATCAAAACAAAAACCATGTATATGAGAAAAATCTTTTTCCTCTCCGTATTTATTAGCCTGTTATCGATAGCAGCCAATAGCCAGGACAAGATCTATCGCAATAATGGAAAAGTGATAGAAGCAAAAGTCGTCGAGATCGGTGCCAGTGAAGTAAAATATAAGGAATTCAATAATCCTGATGGCCCTGTATATGTATTGGAGACCGACAAGATCAAAAAAATAGTGTACGAGAATGGCAAAGTAGAAACATTCACCGATAATATTAAGGATGCTGAAAGATATGACGGGCAAAAAGACATGGCGATCAAAGTGAATTTTTTATCGGCCCTGTATGGATATACAGAAATAAGTTTTGAAAAAAGTACCGGTGTAGGCAAAGGTTTCGAAGTCTCATTGGGAATTATTGGCGCCGGGAAAAGCGAGATACTTTCTTATTATTTGCCTTCCCAAACATTTTCACAGGTAAAAAGAAATCCATTCGGCGCTTTTGTTTCCGCGGGGTTTAAATTCAGCAAGCTGCCCGATTTTGTCTTATTCGGAAAAACAAGATTCACTCACCTGATGCAGGGTACTTATGCCAAACCCACTATTTATTTTGGTCATTATAAAGAGAACCAGATACAGGAAAAAACAAATAACAATTTTGAAGTTGGCAAGCAAAGCGTAACATTCGGAGCTTTACAACTGGAATTGGGTAAGCAATGGGTATTGGGCGATAATTTTTTACTGAACATTTATTCGGGGTTAGGGATCGGGTTTGATAATAAAAAAGATGGCATACAATATCTTAACTCCGGTAACAATACTTATTATTTTGAAGACTATGCAGCCTTTAATTATGCGAATGCAAGAGGTGGCAAGAGCCCGGGCTTTTCCGTTACGTATGGAATAAAAGTTGGTTGGTTGCTGGGCGGCAAAAAAGATAAAGAGAAATAAGATTATTAGTTGGGAATTAGTAATTGGTAATTAGTTTCAAAAGTTTGGAACTTCATTCCTAATTCCTAATTCCCGACTGTCTTATGCTTCTTCATCAAATTCTTCTTCGGTATAATCTTTTGCGCCGAGGTTCATCATGCTGCCGATAAGGTCTTTGAACTCGATCTTGCTTTCGAATATCTTTTTACTGATCAGTGAATAGGAGGCAAGACCATGTAAAACAAATTCCATCAGTAATGCCGATTGTGCTTCATTGGCCTGTGCAAAATGTTTATTTACCAATGCATGAAGTCCATCCACTTTATAAAGCAATAATATTTTGTCTTTATCGGATGTATTGAAAGAGAGATTGAGATTATTTCCTTTATCAAACCACTGGGTGATCGAACGATAAGGGTTATCATCCTTCTGTTCTTCCTGCGAAGCTTTACCGGTATTCCTTCTTTTCTTTAATTGTTCAGGGTTTGGAAAATATTGAATGAACTGCGAACGGATCGCTTTATCAACAAGATTCATGGCTACCTGGTAAGGACCTTCCTGTTCGCCTTCATACACTAATTCTACTTTTCCGGTTATGGAAGGAATGATACCGGACGAGATCGCTGATCCAGACCTGTGTTTGTTTTTCATTATTGATAATAGCTCTTCTTTCGGCTGAACTCACGGCATTTTCATAGGCAGAAATTGTAAGCCTGGCACTCACGCCACTTTTTTTATCCACCAATTCGCTGCCTCTTGCTTCAAATGCTACTTGTTCGATCAGTCTTTTTACAAGATCGCTCACTTTTACTTTTTCTTTTTGCTCATCACTCACTTCAGCTTCCTGTTCGGTGATCTCTAATGCATTCTCCAATGATTTTGGATAATGCGTCAATATCTGGCTTTCGATCCGGTCTTTTAATGGAGTAACGATGGAACCACGATTGGTATAATCTTCCGGGTTGGCCGTAAAGACAAATAAAATATCCAGGGGTAATCTTAATTTAAACCCTCTTATTTGTACATCGCCTTCTTCCAGGATATTGAACAACGCTACCTGGATCCTTGCCTGCAGGTCAGGTAATTCATTGATGACAAAAATTCCGCGATTGCTTCTTGGAATGATACCGTAATGGATCACTCTTTCATCGGCAAAACTCAATTTTAAATTAGCCGCTTTGATCGGGTCGATATCACCGATCAGGTCGGCCACACTTACATCCGGCGTTGCAAGTTTTTCTCCGTAACGTTCGCTGCGATGTATCCAGCGGATCGGTGTTTCATCGCCATGCGTTGCAATTTCTTCTTTAGCAAATCTTGAAACAGGGTCGATCGGATCGTCATTGATATCGCTGCCGGATATGCAGGGAATATATTCATCCAGCAATTCGATCATTTGCCTTGCCATTCTAGTTTTCGCCTGGCCACGCAATCCTAAAAAAAGAATATTGTGTTTGCTGAGCAATGCTCTTTCAACATCGGGCACCACTGTGTCCTCATAGCCGACAATGCCCGGAAAAGTAGTTTCCTGTTTCTGCAATTTGGCAATAAGGTTTTGGCGGATCTCTTCTTTGATGCTTTTGGGTTGATAGCCGGAAGCTTTCAATTCACCAAGCGTTTTTATGCCCCCCAACCCCCTAAAGGGGACTTTCGAAATGTCTTTCATGTTTGTGAATATTTTTAATCAAAATATAAACTACTATCGCATTTATTGTACTCTCTTTCTACTCTCTCACAATCTAAGTTCCCCTTTAGGGGACAGGGGTCAATAAACGGTTTTTCTTTTCCCATTTTCAAAATCCTTGAATATAAATGCGCCCAATTTATCCAATGAAGCAAAGAATGCTTTACCATTATTCATTTCGGTAAATTCCTGTACAAAGCGTTGCAGATACGGATCGGTGGCGATCATAAATGTGGTGATAGGTATTTTCAATTTCTTGCATTGCGCAGCAAGATTGATACAACGGTTCACTACTTTTCTGTCCAAACCAAAACTGTTCTTATAATAACGTTTGCCGATCTTCAAACAGGTTGGTTTACCATCGGTGATCATGAATATCTGTTTGTTCGGATTTTTTCTTCTTCGTAAAATATCCATCGCTAGTTCCAAACCGGCTACTGTATTGGTATGATAAGGCCCAACCTGCAAATAGGGAAGATCTTTTACTTCGATGGGCCAGGCATCATTGCCAAATACAACAATATCCAATGTATCTTTTGGATATTTGGTGGTGATCAGTTCACTCAATGCCATCGCCACTTTTTTAGCAGGCGTAATCCTGTCCTCGCCATACAAGATCATTGAATGAGAGATATCGATCATCAAAACAGTTGAGGTTTGTGCTTTGAAATCGGTTTCTCTTATGCTCAGATCATCTTCCTGCATACTAAAACTTTCAATACCATGATTGATCTGCGCATTGCGGATGCATTCTGTAAAATCTATTTGCTCGAGCATATCGCCAAACTGGAACTGTCTTGTCTCGGGATTTATTTCATCGCCCTGGCCGGGTTTGAAACTATGATGATCGCCCTGTTTTGTTTTTTTCAGTTTGCCAAAGATCTCTTCAAGGCTTCTTTTACGTATTCCCTGTTCTGTTTTAGGAGTGATCTTTATTTGTCCCTGCTCATTATTATCAGTGATATAACCTTTCTCTTTTAATTCATCGATGAAATCACCCACGCCATATTCATCGTCGGTCAACTGGTATTGTTTGTCCAGTTCATTCATCCATTGCATAGCTTCGCCAACATCACCGCTGGTGTAGGTAAGCAATTGCATGAAAATATCCAGCAGTTGTTCAAAACGGCTTTTGCCATTGCTATTGGGATCGAATTTTGTAAAATGAAATCCTCTCATTCAAATGTAATTTACGATAATTCCTTTGTGCCAGGTTTAGCTTCCTGCTTCGATTACTGATCCCCTAAAGGTTTAACTAAATAATAAACCGCAGGGCGAACTAACAACAATGTAAACAAGATTAGGTTCATTCGGGGCAGCATTGTACTTCGGGTAATATACCAGTTTGAAAAATTGCCGGTAAGGCCGAAAGATTGATTTACAAGTTGTTTTTCTTATCGTCTTTCCGGCAAAGGAATACACTACTGTACTTCGAATTGGCCTGCCATTTTTATCGACTCATGTCCATCACATAGTTAGTCCGTTATTTAACGGACTAACTATGGACTAAATGCAGATCAATACCGGAGAAGATACGGGCAGTTCCCGGGGGAGCGCCGTAGAAGAATGAAAGATCCCGGTCTCATAAGAGAACCGGGATCTTTCATTCTATCAGTTATTATCAGCGATCATTTACCTGAATCGATCCGGCCGGAACCTTTTGGCGGACCGGTAATAATTGTTGGGGTTTCACCAGTTGGTTTGGGTATTGCTGCATTCGGAGCATACCTGTTTTCGATCTCTCCCAATACTTGTAATAATATCTCATTGATCGGCGCTTCTGATCTTTCATATCCTCCATAGAGGTTAGGCCTTTCGTTGCGGATATATTCATAATATTTCTTCTGATCTTCCAGGTCTTTTCTTACATCAAGCCTGACCTTTTCGGCCAACTCATTCATGCCCGCTTTATAACAAGCTTCCAGGTATATCAATGCCGTTTGATTATGGCTGTTATACCGGCTGGTCATTGCATAAGGAAGATTTTCAATGCTGATACCTGCTTCTACTTTATTGATGAGTCGTTGTGCATCTTCTTTGCGGCCTTTATCAGCCAGGTTACCGGCTGCTTCACCGAATATTGAACGGATGTTCAATATATGACGCCTGTTCTCTTCATCAAAATACATTCCTTTTCTGCCGGCGCCACCGAATTCATATTTGGTCATCAGGTTCTCATACATGAAATCGCTGTTATTATCCCTTATCGGTGTACCTCCCAAACGCATTTGACGCAGCGCCCTGTCTACAGTCCAGTCTCTTTGAGGTTCTTTTACAGCCACCGGTACGAGGCGATATGCCATTCCATCTTTACGCAGGTACTGACCAAATCCCAGTTCACCAAATGGTGAAGTAAAATAGATCGGGCGTTTCCATCCGTTCATTGCATTGGATGCAATAATGTTCAGGATGATGAAATCGCTGCGCACAAGACCGTTATCCTGTGATAATTTATTCGCCGGAAGATCGAACTTCATTTCCGTAAGGATGGTATCGTTCGCATTCACAACTTTATTCTGCCTTATCAATGCAGTATCAAGCGGGATAAAGAATTTTGAAACAGGGAAACTGGCGGGACCTGTATCCCTTCCTGTTTCGGGATCGGGATATGATCTGCCCATCTCATCTTTCATGATCCTGTACAGGTTGTAATACGTGTTAGGATTTGCATTACTTGCCTGGCGGAAACGGAGATATTCCCTGTTATGACCTTCTATTTGTTCAGGCGTCCAAATCACATCCAATGAATCGGATTTATTTACAGAATAACGAAGCTGGTTAATATACCAGTCGATACCCAATAAACTATTATTGATGATCCGGATATCAGGACGAACACCTTCAACTTCCTGTGCATACCATAATGGATAGGTATCATTATCACCAAACGTAAAGATGACAGCATTAGGAGCACAGCTTTCCAGATAATCTTTAGCGATATCAGGGGCTGTAGTTTTATTGCTGCGGTCATGATCATCCCATTCCTGTTGTGCCATCAGCAATGGCACCAACATACAGATCACTGCTGTAGCAATATTCAAACTTTTTGCATTTTGTCCACCGGATGAAACTGCCCGCACAAGTAATGTTATAGCTGCCGCAACGCCTGCATAAAGAACGGCTGCCATTGCTGCTACCAGGAATGCATCCTTTGGTGCTTCACTTGCACAACTCATGAAAGTGATGACAAAACTGAGTATGCCGCCAAATATGAGTGTATTCTGGAAAGCCAATTTATCCGCTTTGTCACGGGCCAGTTTAACAAAAGCCACTACGGCCAAACCGATCCACAATGCAAAAAGATAGAAAGAACTTACATAAGCATAATCCCGTTCACGGGGTTGATTACCGGGTTGATTCAGGTAAATCACCACGGCGATACCTGTCATAAAGAAGAGCAGGAAATTAACGACCCAGTCTTTCCTGTTTTTCAGGAATTGATACACACAGCCGACGATGCCAAGAATGAAGGGCAGCATGAACAGTTTATTATTGGCCTTGTTATCCCTTATGCTGGCCGGCATTTTCGACTGATCGCCCAACCTTGTATTATCCATAAAGGAAATACCGGATATCCAGTTACCATCCCGCCGGTTACCATAACCTTGTATATCATTTTGTTTACCGGAAAAATTCCACATGAAGTATCGCCAGTACATAAAGCCGGACTGGTACGTAAAGAACCATTGTAAATTATCACTGTAGGACGGCGGATCATACCTTCCTGTTTGCTGATCCTGGGGGATGTTCAGCCATTCCGCATAAAAGTCTGCATGGTATTGATCGTTACTTGAATCCCAGATGCGGGGGAAGAGCATCTTTGCGCTGCTGCTATAATTATATTCACGCTGGCGACCGATCTGGATATATTTTTTGTCGCCTTTGACATACTTCATTTCTTTGTTCGTGATCTCATCACCTTCCACAAGATCGTCAGGTGCATGGGCTGCAAAATGGGGACCCCACACTAAAGGAGCATTGCCATATTGTTCACGACTCAGGTAATAAACAAGATTGATCGGGTTGTCAACATTGTTCATATCAATAGTAGGATTCGAATTCGACCTGATAATAGAAGTGAAATACATAAAGTATCCCAGCATCATAAATGCATAACACCAGAGCGATAGCTTTAATACCCTTAATGCGGAAGCTTTAAAGAAATAACCCGCAACGGTTGCAATACAGGCAAGCAATAAGAAATCTGCTACATAGTTATGAAATACACCTCCGCCTTTAAGCGTAAAAAATGGAAACGCAAAGAGTATTAAAAAGATATTGAACCAGATGATAAGCTTCGTCCTGGAAGCATTTTTCTCTTTCAGCAATATAGCCCAGGCAATAGCGCCGGCTATCAGGAGAAAATATATCGCAAACCCGGTAAAGAAAGGCATGCCTGCTGAATTGACAAAGAATATATCAAATTGCCCGGCCGCTTTCATTGAATATTGTATGACCCCAAGCTGTACAAGACCGGTGATCAGACAACCAATGATGAATGCAACGACAGCTCCTTTGGTAGAAGCCTGGTAACGGCGGTAATAATAGATCATAACGATCGCCGGGATCGTAAGCAAGTTCAAAATGTGAACGCCGATCGATAATCCCATCATAAAGAAAAGAGCAACGATCCAGCGGTCGCTTCTTGCTCTTGCAAAAGGATCATTGCCTGCTTTTTCATCAGCATGTTCCCATTTAAGCATGAGCCAGAATACCAATGCCGTAAAGAATGATGATAAGGCATATACCTCGCCTTCACCGGCGCTGAACCAGAATGAATCGCTGAATGTGTAAGCTAAACCGCCTACCACACCGGCAGCCATTACTGTGAATTTTTGATTGGCAGTCAATTCTTCACCAACGCTTACAAACATTTTGCGGGCAAAGTGAGTGATACTCCAAAAAAGAAAAAGAATAGTAGCCGCACTTGCCAGTGCACTCATGGTATTTACGGCATTGGCAGCTGTATGTCCATTATCACCAAAAAGGATGACAAAGAAACGGCCAAGCAGTGTAAACATCGGGGCGCCGGGAGGGTGGGGCAATTGCAAATGATAAGCACAGGAAACAAACTCACCGCAATCCCATAAGCTTCCTCTCGCTTCACGGGTAAGAAAGTAAGTCAGGAAGGCAGCAAAGAAAACTCCCCACCCGGTAATATTATTTACTTTTCTGAAGTTCATAAAGAGTTGATTTTGAAAGAAAGCAAAAATAGGGATATTCGGTACAAATGGGCAATTGGCAATGGGCGATCGGCAACCGAGCTGCTAATTTTTTGCAAAACCTTTACGGTATAAACGATCAGTTTGTCTATTGCAATTGCCTGTTGTCTATTATCAACGCCTATTCAAAATAGACCCTGATCGTCTGGTAAGATAACTGTCCCTGCCGGATCTTTTCTGAAAAGCTTTTAAGGCCAAAAAGACCCGCGGCATTTCCTTTATTGATAGCAATTTCCAAATAACCGGCACTATTGAAGTGCGCCAGTTTTTCTCCTTCGGCCACATCTGCATAGGTTTCGCTGATACGGTCGATCGCCTCATCTCTTTTGAATACGATACGGAAGCTCCTGCCTTTTCTTTGTTCTTCAAATTGCTCACGGGTAATATTGACGATCACATTTTCAAAATTGTCGATAAAGATGATCTGTCCTTCAATGGAATTACCATCCAGTGTGGGCCGCAGGTGCCGCTTCTCCAGGTATTTTACATCGGGTATGCCGATGTTTTTGATCGATTCTCCATTTACTAATTGGTTGACCACATTGCCCATGACAGACGTAAGGAAGATAGTGTTCTTGATAGCCGTTTTTTCAAGCGGGATACCGATCACTATTTCCGGCGTTTCTTCCAGTATCATTGTCAGCAAACCATTGTCGGCACAAAGCAGGTATTGGTTATTATGAAAAGCAAGTAATAATTGCTCGGGTTTTTTTTCAAATAGATTGACCAGTATAAGATGATAAGTGTAGTCGGGAAAATTCTTTACCGCATTGCGGCATACATAAGCCGCCTGCGGATAATTGAAAGGAGGTATGTTGTGAGATATATCAATGATCTGGAATTCGGGATTGCTTTGCAATAACTGCGCTTTTATTGCTCCCACTAAATAATCGGGGCTGCCTATATCGGATGTTAGTGTTAGAAGCGGCATGGTTTATCGAAAGGGATTAGTGTATTTGGAATTAGGGATTAGGGATTGGGGATTAAAGCGGCCCGATACCTAATTACCAATTCCATATTTACTTAACAAGCTTCCCTTTTTTAAAGAAAAACTTATACGTGAATTTATCGGCCAGTTTTGGAAAAAATTTTTGCATGAAGACGGTACGTTTGCCGGTAAAAGTGAGCACTAATGTTCTTTTCTTTTTTCGCACGGCTTTTAATATATGACGGGAACATTCCTCTGCAGTCATCATTTTACCTTCATCCATCGGCGTGCTTCCGTGTGAACTGCCATCTTTGTCCAATGCCGCATTGCGGATATTGGAAGTAGTAAAACCCGGGCAAACCCACATCACATGAACGCCATCTCCCATCAATTCTGTTTTGATCGCTTCCAGCCATCCCTGCATGGCAAATTTGCTGGCAGAATAACCGCTTCGTCCCGGCAGGCCCCGGTAACCCGCAATAGATGATACACCTACAATGGTTCCTTTTCTTTCAATGATGGAATCCAATGCATACTTGGTACAATAGACCATTCCATAAAAATTAATGTCCATCACTTTATGGATCACTTCTGTATTGGCTTCTTTTAATAATGCCCGCATAGAAACACCGGCATTATTGATAAGTATATCGATGCCGCCAAATACTTTGATAGTGGTTTCCATAAAACGGCGGCAATCATTTTCGCTGCTTACATCTGTTACCATTGTATGAAGATGAGCCGAAGGATGTTCGGCCTGGAGGCGGTAAATTTTATCGTGGTTGCGGCCGCAGGTAGCCACTTTGGCGCCGAGGCTGATCAATTCATCTACCAATGCTTTCCCAATTCCTTCTGTGCCCCCGGTGACGACGACCACTTTATTTTTAAAATATTCGGTCATACTGTGTTTGCTTAGAAACACAAACCTACTTTAAAATAAGGCAAAAGAAAAGTGCAGATTAACAGGACCGGCAGGATCAACTGTTACGGAAATATCAGTCACCTCATATCGATAAGGGGCTGTGCAATTGCATCCTCTACTTTTATCAGCTTGTAAGAAATAGATTCTTTCGAAAAAGAGATAAGGAATTCATTACCGGTATATATTCCGCGGTATTCATACAGGAATATCCTGTCAAATTCTTCAAGCATTACGCCGGTGATCGTTTTCTCTTTCTGGTTAAAACTATAAGTGATCAACTGCTGTTGATTGGGGAGTGTCCTGCTCACATGATCTGAATAATAACTGGTCTTTCCACTCATACATAGAATTTTAAGCAAGGTAGGCTATTTGTAAGGCGACAGCCCGGGGAATAACATTTTATTATCTAACAATGCTACCTGCGATTAAAAAATATCCGCACTTTTTGCTAAAACGATGCCATACCCGTCTTTAGTTTTAAATGTGGGTAAGTAGGTCTTAAATTATAAGTGTTAAGTTTTAGGTTTTCCAGGGTCTTATGATCCAGAACTTAAAACCTAAAACTTAACACCAGTATCGGGGAATATATTTTAATTGTCATGCGTAATATTTTTTTTTCCTACCTTTTCTATTCTGTTTAAACCTTATCTCCTGCTAAGCAGGAACCACCTTATTCTAAATGAAATAAAATGATCACCAATGGAAAAAATGTTCCCAATGGAACAGAGTTATCAACCCAGGTATGTATTGTTGGATCCGGTCCTGCCGGTATTACATTGGCCTGGTACCTGCAAAAAGCAGGAGTACAGGTTATACTGATCGAAGGCAGCCGTGATATGGGCACCGACACTGATTATTATAAACTTAACTGGCCTGACAAAACACTGTTGTATAATGGTGAGAACAACGGCCAGTTCGTAACTAATGAGCGTGATTTCCTGATCCGCCCAAACCATTATACCAATGGGGCCTGGGAACGTGAACGTTGCTTTGGTGGTACATCTGCTCATTGGGGCGGGCAGTCACGTCCGTATGACCCTATTGATTTTGAAGGAATATCACCGGATTATCCCGCCTGGCCTATTACCCGGGAAGACCTTGATCCTTTCTATCGTGAAGCATCTTCGTTTTGTAATCTCTCCGGAGATTATGGAGAGTCCGGAGCCAATTTCGACGCTGAATATTGGGCCGGTATCCTGGGTGCTGCTGTACCACATCTTAGTGGTTTCGATACTGAAATGTACCAGTTCATCGGATCGGGTTACCTGAATTTTGCAACCCGGACATTTGAAGATGGTAAAACGATCGGTGAAACCTCAGTAAACGTAATTCTCAATGCAAGCCTGCTTACTATCAATCACCAGACCGGTAGTGTGAATTATCTGAATGTGGCCAGCATGAGCGATGAAAATCCACCGACGATACAAACTCAATTCACTATCAAAGCTGAGAAGTATGTGATCGCAATGGGTGCGGTTGCGAATGCACGGCAACTGTTACTCGCCGGCATCAATAACGATAATATCGGGCGATACTTCATGGGTCACCCGGTCATAGCGAACTATTTAAGCGGTATAACTCCGATCACTGTCAACGGTAATTATCTTACCAATGCCGAGCAGAACCTGATGAGTGGTGATATGGCAAATCGTCAACAATGGAAGGATGCCAATGGTGTGACCGTCCAGGGAAGGTTCATTCCTAATGCAGATACAATGAAAGAGTTGAAAATAGGAAGGTGTTGGTTTTGGGGCGGACCGGGCGGTAATGGCTTTTATTTCGGACAAGCGCCAAACCCGGATAGCCGGATCACATTGAGCGAAACGGTAGACCCTGTCTTTCACCAGCAACAGGTCAGTATTAATTGGGAATTTTCCGAAGCTGATAAGAATACTTATAACCAGGTGACAGCTCTTTATCAAACAGCTTTGCAGGAGATCAATCCTTCATATAGTGTTTCCTGCGCATCATGGGAAGAGATCAAGAGCCATGCAGTGATCAACGGGCACCATTTGGGAACAACACGTATGTCAAATACGCCGGCGGATGGAGTGGTCAATACGGATCTGCGTTTGCATGACCTGGATAATCTTTATGCAGCGGGATCTTCGGTGTGGCCATCCTGCGGAATTTCCAACCCGACTTTTACCATCATTACACTTTCAATACGTTTGGCTGATCATTTGGTGAAAGAGTTGGGAGGAGGATCATCTAAGAAATAAAA